>NZ_JAAFYS010000002.1 GCF_012070395.1 Pseudoroseicyclus tamaricis
ATTTTTGCGGGCTTCGGTGTTCGGCTATTGCTCTCCCAGAAGTAGGTTAGCTCGGCCGCTTCTGAAGAAGCTGCGAACGGCAGTATTCTGACCGGTCATGCTCTCCTGATTTGAATGCGAATGGCCGCTTAGTCCGCTTAGCCGACTTTGGACTTCGGGAAATTCTGCGCGAAGCTCGAGCGACCGCTTCGGTGAAGTTGCGCCGCGGCGTTGTCACTCAGTCCCAAGGTCGGCTTCGGGCCGGCCTCGACCGGCCGGCCCTTCAGCTCCAGATCTCCACTGCCTCGGCGATCGCCAGAGCATCCTCGAGCTCGACGCCAAGGTAGCGCACCGTGCTGTCCATCTTCGTGTGGCCGAGCAGGAGCTGCACCGCCCTCAGGTTGCCTGTCTTGCGGTATATCTGCGCCACCTTGGTTCGGCGCATGGAATGGGTGTCGTAGGCGCTTGGCTCGAGGCCGATCGAGGTCACCCAATCGCGGACAAGCCGAGCATATTGCCGAGTTGAGATGTGCAGCCGCTCGTGGAACCTCCCCGGCCAAAGGTGCTCCGATCCGGCCATCACCGGAGCGTCCAGCCAAGTCGCGATTGCTCATCGCGTGCCCTCGGTGATCTCGAAGGATACGGGCGTCTGTGTCTTGCTCTGGAGATCGCGGCGCGGTGTTTCACCTGTCCCGCGGCATAAACATCGGCCACCTTGAGGCGGACCAGGTCGCACCCTCGCAATTTGCTGTCGATGGCAAGGTTGAAGAGCGCCAATTCGCGAGTTCGCTGAGCGATCTCGAGCCGTACCCGGATGGCCCAGACGTGCTTCGGTTGGAGAGGTCGTTTCTGGCCGACGATGCGCCCCTTGTTCCAAGCGGGACGGCAGGCGCGGATGGCTGGCAGGTTTGTATTAGACATGACGGATCCTCCAATCCACCGTGCCCACCACGTCCTCGGCTTCCAGCCGACGGCTCATCGTAGCACGAAACAGCGAAGAAGGTCGGCTTCGAGCCCGAAGCCGACCTTGGGACTGCGTGACAACGCCGCGGCGCAGCTTCACCGAAGCGGTCGCTCGAGCTTCGCGCAGCATTTCCGGAAGTCCAATGTCGGCTAAGCGGACGGAGCAGACATTCGACACCCGTTCGAGAAGGTCTGCTTGTTTCGAGAGGCCATAGGCGAGTGGAACAGTCCGGATACACATCCGCGATGCCGTCCGGTACGGAATATCTACCTTGGGGGGTAGAGAGTGAGGAGAATAGGCGTGAAATACCTGACCGGCGAACGACTGGCGAAGCGCATTCGAAAGGTAATGGCTGGAGGCGAACCCTGGATGTGCGTCGCTTTCCTTGGACCGACGTGGGCGGAGGAACTGTTCGAAGCTGGCGTCCCGCCCGAGGATCTACGCGTCGTGTGCGACCTGCGCATGGGCGGAACCGTGCGCGGAGCGCTTAGCGTCGGCGGAGCGCCGGGCAACGACCGCCTCCGCCATCTCCCCGAGCGGGAGATGCACGCGAAGGTTTATGCGTCAGACAAGGGTGCGGTAGTCTGCTCGGCCAACGCCTCTCGCGCCGCCCTGTCATCCGGTGAGAGGATCGAAGACGGGGTTTGGCTTCCCCCCAAAAGCAAATCGTACCGAAACGCCGTATCGACCTTTGAGAAGCGATACCGCCGGGCGGTGCCCGTAGACGCCTTTGCTCTCACGGGAGCGCCAGAGCATTTGTCGGACCTCGGTGCCGCTACGGTAGGCCAAGGTTCGGCGCTCACATCCGAGGATCTTCCAGCGCTGCTGCAGCTGCTCCACCATGATCCGGAAGCGTTCCGAGGTGTCCGCTTCGTCTTCTCGGACCACGACGTCTCCGAGCCAGTGAGGAACAATGCAAAAGCGGCGATGGCCGCCGAAGAGCAAGCGGAAAGAGGAAACGGGATAGAGATAGGCGCCCGTCGATCGGGATACGATTACTTCGCCAACTGGGAAATGGGCGAAAACGAGTGGCCTGTACTGTTTATCTCCGTCTACCGCATGTCGGATGGCAACATCACTTTAGGAATGCGCCGCTTTCTGCGATTCCTCCCGGGCATTTCCAATGGAGAGGGCGGGACGGAGGACGTGTTCGTTGCAGCCAATGTTCGGTAGAACACTGGCGGAGCAGTATTCGGCGACCTGCGGACGCTTGCCACAGTTGATCAATGTGCAGCCGAGATGACAGAATGGTTCCAGAACGAATGCTCATTCGGCGATGTCGCTGGGGAAGTTCTCGACGCCAGGTGCGCCCGCAAGGCTTTGGGACTTTAAAAGTTATCCTAGAAAAGACTGAAGAAAGGCTTGATTGTTTCATTTGCCTTTTTGCGAGCTTAAAAAACACGCAGGAGGCCACGTGTAGATCCCTTCGAAACAGAATGTAGGAGCTGCGGCGTAGATCACCGAAGCCGACATTCATGAACCGCGCAGCATTGGAACTTGTGGCTCATAGCTGAAGTTCGCCGCGCCGCGCCGCGCCGCATCAGCATCCGTCGTCCGCCCCGCCCAGCCACGGCGCGGCCAGCCTCTCGATCTGCCGTTCGATGGACAGCAGCTGCGCCGTCATCTCAAGGCGGTCGAGGGCATCCGGCATTGCGTCCAGGTTCCGCGACAGATCGCCCAGCAGCCGCGACACCTCGGTGAGGCGGTCGACGCCGGTTTCCCAGTCGCTCCGGACGAGGATCTGGCTCTTCGACGCCAGCGCAATCACGTAGGCGCCGATGGTCAACTTCGCCCGGTGCGCGGCCTCGGTGATGAATGCCCGCTCCGCCGCAGTGACGTGAATTTCCCACCGCTTGCGCTTCTCGTCGTGCGCATCGGCCTCTCGGGTGCCTGTCTCGTCCATTTCGTCCCGCTCCTGTCACGCGTGACCTGGATACCCCGGGGTCCTGCGACTGCTTGAAGGAGGGAGTGTCGGGCAGGTCTGCGAAAATCCAAAACCGGCGACCTAGGAAGGATCATCCGGGCCCTCCGCTACAGCGAAGCGCCGATCACGTAGCTGTCATGTGAGGCCGGGCTCGATGCATCCGCAGATTTTCGGAGGGTCCGGCTAATCTCATGGCAGGCCATCACATTCAAGGAGATGAACCATGCAGATGCCTTCCAGGAACGACCTCATGCAGGCGGCGCTTGACCGGCAGAAAAAAAGCGCAGAGACGTCCGCAAAGTCCCGCGAGCGCGACAAGGAGCGCGGATACGTCCACGTCTCGCTGAAGGTGCCGGAGTGCCGCAGGGACCTGCTGATCGGGTTCTTCAAGGAAATGTCGTCGATTTTCGACGACGAGCGCAACGGAGGCCGGGATTCCAGGCAGGTCGTCGCGGGCGTCGTCGACCTCGTCCGCGATCTGCGTGTCCTGCTCGAGCAGCAGGTGGCAGCGCAGTCGGAGGACGTGGCGACCGGGAAGCAGGCGACCAGCACGCCGGCCCGTGTGACCGCCTCCGACGAAGCCGGCAGCGAAGTGTCGGAGTGAACTTCAATGCCGGCATTGCGTGCGGCGGACAGTCGTCCGTCGCGCGATCGCCGGGCTGAAAGCCGATCGCGATGCTGTTCGACCGGCTAGTCTCCATGCTCCGTGGCGAGCGGAAACGGGAGCAACTCGATCGCCCGCTGCAGCTCCCGGAGCGTCGCCTCGGTCCCGTAGACCCCGTCATGCACGTCGGTGGCCTCATGGCCGAGGATGTCCCGCCGGGCCTTGGGTGAGACGGACGGATGGCCGTCAAGCTGCTGCTTCACGTAGTGGCGGAAGGCGTGGAAGCAGAGCCTGCGGGGATTGCCGTCCAAGACCGTCTCAAGGGCCTTCCTGAAGTTGTAGTCGAGCTTCTCCCCGAACCTGTCGCCGGGCTTGCTCGGGCGGAGCTCGGGGAAGACATCGGTCAGCCCCCGCTTTCGCATCGACCTGACATGGTCGAGGAAGCCATGCTCGATCAGGGCGCTGTGGATCGGAACCTTCCGCCGGGACGAGTGCGTCTTCACCCTCCGGTTCGCATTGTCGTTCACGTCGAAGACCCAGATGTCGCCCTCCTGCCGAACGTCGCTCGTCGTGTGGGCCGCAATCTCCTCGCGCCGTGCCCCGGTTAGGGCGGCGATCAGCGGGACCCAATAAAGCCCGTCGCGATCACCCGATCGCCGGGAGAGTTGCGCCTCGACCGTCCGGCGCAGCCCTACCAGATCGTATGGCCGAAGAGCCGGCGGACCTCCTCGTCGGTGAAGGTGGACCGGCGGTCCCGCGCCCGGCGCTTGTCGGTCGCCTTGAGCCCAGTGAACTGGAGCCGATGGGGGAGCTCGATCCCGTGCAGCGACGCGCGGGCGATGAGACGTTCAAGATTGCCCAGATGCCTGTTCATCGTCGCGGCCGACAGGCCGATCTCCGACTTCGGCAGCCGGTTCGCTCTCTCGAGGATGTCGTCGAGCCCGAGGGCGTCGTCACCCTTCCGCTTCCCGAAAACCTTCGGGATGGCCGCCATGAGGTCCACGAATCTCGACAAGTGCAGCTGCCGGATGTCCCGGATATCGGTGACGCCGGTCAGCTGCCTGAAGAGCCGGACGGTGGCGGCGTATTGCTTCAGCGTCGCCGGCTCTAAGCCCTTGCGCCGGCCGACGCTGGTCAGACGTTCCAGCAGGTCCGCCAGGGTGGTTCCGTAGTGCGGCTCCTTGAAGCTGGTCTCCGGCTCGAGAGCGTTCTTGACCGGGAACAGAGCCGCAGGCTCCGCAGGTTCCGGCGTTTTCCAAGTCTCGTCGGGAGCACCGTCTCTCGACTCCGCGGAATCGGCCTTCCCGCACGGCGGAGGCATTTCAGCGGACCCGGAAACGGCAGCGGGATCCAGCATATCGGCGACCGCGGCATCGACCTCGCGGGCCTCCTGCGTCGCGCGCGCATCGGGCAGCATCAGGGCTGCCTGCTATGCGATCGCCCGAGCGCGGTGGACGGCCTCGAAGACCATCATCTCCGCGAGCGGCGTGCCCACGTGTTCGCCGGTTGTCCGGGTGAAGAGGGCGGTGTGCTTGTTCCGCCAGCCATAGTCGACCTCTTCGGCGGCAAAGAGGGCCAGCATCTGTTCGACAATCGCGACGAAGTCCTCGTCATGCCCGTTGCCGCCGAGGGCGGACACGTTGTCCGCTGTCGCGCGGGCGCCGCGACCGTCCCGGGCGATGAGCCGCGCGGCGATCATCGTGGCCTGTTCGCCCCGACGGTGCTCGTCCATGTCCTCGCCGAACCCCCGGGAGACGACCCGCTTGGTTTCGATCATCGCCAGCAGATCGTCCCGCTTCTTCCGCACGAAGGCCGCAGGGCGTCCGGCGAAGGGACGGAGGGGTAGGCGGTATCCAGCGTTCTGTCGAATTCCATGCTCCGTGTCCGGGCCATCTTACGGGCGAGACGGAGGTATGTCGTCCGCAAGGAGACTTGGACCGAGCAGGAACCTGTGGATTGTGGGGGCAGCCGTCGGCGCCAGGTCCAGACGGCGCCGCGCCGGAACATGTGGGTCTGGATCGTCATCTCGCGCCTCCATGAGACGCGGCCCGGACCGTGATCGACTTCGCGATGTGCGACACAGCCGAACCCACGAACGGGGTTTAGGTGTCAGATCAACGACTTAAGGGAGAAATTGGCTCCGGCGGTAGGGATCGAACCTACGACCAATTGATTAACAGTCAACTGCTCTACCGCTGAGCTACGCCGGAACACCGGCGGCGATATAGCAATGGTGGAGGAGGGTGTAAACGGCAAACCGGTCGAAAATTTCAGCGGCACTGGAAGCGGGCGTCGGATGCCAGGCGTGGCATGGTCGCGACGACTTCTTTCTCAACCAGATCAATGAGATGCGCGAAGACGTTCTGCGCGGCTGCCGCCCGGAGGGACCAGGCCATGTCGCCGTAGAGGCGGGTGGTGAGGTCGTCCACCGTCAGGGGGCCGTCCGACAGGGCGGAGAGGATCTGCGCCGCTCGCCGCTCGCGGTGGCGGATCAGCCAGCTGAGGCGCTCGGCGGGTTTCTCCACCGGCTCTCCGTGCCCTGGTAGCAGGCGGCGGGGGGAGAGGGCACAGAGGCGGCGGCAGGAGGCGAGGAACTGGCTGACGTCGCCGTCGGGCGGGGCGACGATGGAGGAGGCCCAGCCCATCGCCACGTCGCCGGTGAAGATGATGTCGTCCAGGCGGAAGCTGAGGTGGTTGCCCATGTGGCCCGGTGTCCAGAGCGTCTCCAGCGACCAGCCGGGGCCGGAGATGGCCTCACCGTCGGTGAGGCGTCGGTCCGGGCGGAATGCTTCGTCGACACCGCCCGCCGTGAGGCCCTCGGCCGCCAGCCGCGCCATCACCGGGGAGCGGCCGGCCGATGCGGGGCCATAGGCCAGGACGGGAGCGCCGGTGGCGGCTGCGAGGGAAGGGGAGAGAGCCGAGTGGTCTCGGTGCGCGTGGGTGACGAGGATGGCGTCGACCGGGCGACCGGCGATGGCCGCCAGCAGCGCCTCCAGGTGCGCGGGCAGATCGGGGCCCGGGTCGATGACCGCGAGGCGCGTGTCGCCGACGAGGTAGCTGTTGGTGCCCCGGAAGGTCATCGGCGAGGGGTTGGGCGCCAGCAGCCGCATCACGCCGGGGGCGACCGGCTCGGGGAGGGCCGGCGCGCTCATGCGCCTTCCGCTCCGCGGGGCGCGGCGCTAGCGTTCGGCATGGCGTTCACCTGGCTCAAGCCCTTTCTGCCGCGCGGCCTTTACGGGCGGGCGGCGCTCATCCTGATCCTGCCGGTCGTCCTTCTGCAACTCTTCGTCTCCGTCAGCTTTGTCCAGCGCCATTACGAGGGCGTGACGGAGCAGATGACCCGCTCCATCCTCTACGACCTGCGGCTGGCGGTGCGCGAGGTGGCGGCGGCGCCGAGCCAGACGGAGGCGCAGATCCGCGCGGCGGAGCTGGGCTACGCGCTGCAGCTCGCCGTCTCCCTGCCGGTGACGGACCGGCCGGGGGAGGATGTGCGGCGGCCGTGGGACCTCTCGGGCCGGATCGTCGCGCGGATGCTGCGCGAGGCGCTGCCGGGGCTGGAGGCGGTGAGCTTCGGGGACAAGCGGCGCGTGCGGGCCTGGGTGCGGACGGAGTGGGGGGACATGCGCCTCACCTTCCGCCGCACCCGTGTCTCCGCCTCCAACCCGCACCAGCTGCTGATCTGGACGATCTTCTTCGGCGCTGTCTTCGCGCTCATCGCCTTTGCCTTCCTGCGCAACCAGCTGCGCCCCATCAAGCGTCTGGCGGCGGCGGCGGCGGCCTACGGGAAAGGGCGGGTGCTGCCCTACCGGCCGGGCGGCGCGGTGGAGGTGCGGCAGGCGGGGCAGGCCTTCCTCGACATGCGCGAGCGGATCGAGGTGCAGAAGGACGCGCGGGTGCTCATGCTCTCCGGCATCAGCCACGATCTGCGCACGCCGCTGACGCGCCTGACGCTGGGGCTGGAGCTCCTGCCGGAGGAGGAGGCAGAGCCGCTCCGCCGCGACGTCCGCGACATGGAGCGGATGGTCGCCGCCTTCCTCGACTTCGCGCGCGGCGACAGCGCCGACGAGGAGGAGGAGGCCGACCCGGCGGAGCTGCTGCGCCGCGCGGCGGCGGATGCGGAGCGGGGCGGCGGGGACGTGAACCTGCGCTCCGTGGCGGAGACGGGGCCGGCGCGGCTGAGGGCGATGGCGGTGCGGCGGGCGCTCGACAACCTGATCGGCAACGCGCTGCGCTACGGCAGCCGGGTGGAGGTGGCGCTGGAGGCGGGGGAGGGCTGGCTGGCCTTCGTGGTGGAGGATGACGGCCCCGGTATCCCCGAGAGCCAGCGCGCCGCCGCCATGCGCCCCTTCGCCCGCCTCGACCCGGCGCGGGGGCAGGGCGGCGGCGGCGCGGGCGTGGGCCTCGGCCTCGCCATCGTGGACGATATCGCGCAGAGCCACGGCGGACGGCTGGTTCTCGGTGAGTCAATGCGTCTCGGCGGGCTCCGGGCGGAGATGCGGATCGCGCGGTGAGGAGGGAGGGCGGCCGGGCACCGTAGGGTGGGGTTCAGCCCACGGCCCGGCCCACCACCGGGCGCTCCGTCCGCAGGCGCAGGGCGAGCGCCGGCACGTGGGGTGGCGCACCGACGTTTCCGCGGGAGTGCTTTATGCCGGCCAAGGCCCTCCCTAGCTTGAGCGGAGTACCCAGCCCAGACAGAGCGCCAGCCCGCGGGACGGGCCGGCGCTCGCCCTGCGCCTTTGGCGCGTACCGGGCGGGGGAGGAAGTGGCGGCGGTGGGTTGGAAACCCACCCTACGAAGGCGCCAGAACCGGGGCAGGAAAAGAGCGGAGCCTGCGCGAAAGGTGGGTTGGAAACCCACCCTACGACTGGGCGCAACGGGCGCCGCCGTCAGCCCGCAAACCCCACCGCCCGGATCCGGACGTCTACCCTCAGGCGAACAGCTCCAGCACCGGCGCGATCTCCTTCTGCACGGAGGCGCGCTCCATCAGCCGCAGGTGCCAGGCTTCCAGCGCCGGGTGGCCGGCGAGGAGGATGCCGGCGGGGGCGAGGGTGGCGATGGTGCAGGCGAGGGAGAGGTCGGCGAGGGAGAGCTCTCCGGCGACGTAGTCCTTCCCCGTCAGGCCCTCTTCCAGCACGTCGAGGAGGTGCTCGGTATCGGCAACCTGCTTCTCGATCTTGCTCTCGTCCGGCTCGCCCATCCCGAATTTCGGCTTCAGCCGCCGCTCGAAGAACACCGCCTGCGCCGTCGGTGCGAAGTGCACGGCATGCCAGTATTGCCACTGGTCCACCTCCGCCCGGGCGCGCGGGTCGGCGGGGTAGAGGGGGCTGCCCTCAACGGCGGCCAGGTAGGCCATGATGGCGCGGCTTTCCCAGATGGTGGAGCCGTCGTCGAGCTCCAGCACCGGCACCTTGCCGTTGGGGTTCAGGGCGAGGAAGCCCGGCTCCTTCATCTCGCCGGAGCGCATGTCCTTGTCGACGATCTCGACATCGAGGCCGAGTTCGTCGATCAGCGCGCGCACGCGGATGGCGTTGGGAGACATGGGGGCGTTGTAGAGTTTCATCGGGCGGCTCCTTGGCTGTTGCCTCTCGAGGTGTGCCCGACCGCTCCAGCTTCAAGGGGCGGCGGCGCCTTACTCCGCTGCCACCTTGATCACCGGCTCCATCGAGGCGAGCTGCGCGTCGTCCAGCCAGCACAGGGACCGGTGGCCGTCGCCGAGGTCCCGGTAGGGGGGCAGCTCCGTCTCGCACTTGTTGCCGGGGACCTGGCTTTTCCAGCGGCAGCGCGTCTGGAAGGGGCAGCCGGGCGGCGGGTTCATGGCCGAGGGAATCTCGCCCTCCAGCACGATCTCCTTCTTCTGCACCCGCGTGTCCGCGATGGGCACGGCGGAGAGGAGCGCCTCGGTATAGGGGTGGTAGGGCGGGGCGAAGATCTGCTCCGTCGTACCCGTCTCGACGATATGGCCGAGGTACATGACGACGATGCGGTCGGAGAGATAGCGCACGATGGACAGATCGTGGCTGATGAAGAGCAGCGTCGTCTTCTGTTCGCGCTGGATGTCCATCAGCAGGTCCGTCACCGCGGCCTGCACCGAGACGTCCAGCGCCGAGACCGGCTCGTCCGCCACCACGATGCGGGCATCCCCGGCGAAGGCGCGGGCAATGCCGACACGCTGCTTTTGCCCGCCGGAAAGCTGGCGGGGCATCCGCTCGGCGAAGGCGCGGGGGAGCTTGACGAGATCGAGCAGCGTCAGCATCCGCTCGCGCCGCTCGCCATCGTTCTTGCCGTAGCCGAAGATCTCCAGCGCGCGGATGATCTGCCGCCCCACGCTCATCGATGGGTTGAGCGTGTCGAAAGGGTTCTGGAAGACCATCTGCACGTCGGCGATCGTGCGGGTGTCGCGCTTCTCGATCGGCGTGTCACCGATCTCGCGGTTGTCGAGGATGATGTGGCCGTCTGTCGCCACCTCCAGCCCCATCAGGACCTTGGCGAAGGTGGACTTGCCGCAGCCGCTCTCGCCGACGATGGCGAGCGTCTCGCTCTCGTGCGCCTCGAAGGAGATGTTCTCGTTGGCCTTGACCACCTTCGTCTCGCCGCCGCGCCCGAAGAGCGAGGAGGCGGCGACCTCGTAGTACTTCTTGAGGTTCTCCATGCGGAGCACCACGTCGCCGATCTGCCCCTTCTCCTTCTTCACGACGGCCTCTGGCGGCGCCGCCCAGTCGATTTCCTCGTAGCGGATGCAGCGGGTCTCGTGGCGCTCGTGCTCATCCACCTGGTACATCGGGATGTCCTGCGCGTCGCAGCGCCCCTCGACGAAGTAATCGCAGCGCGGGCCGAAGTTGCAGCCCGGCGGGCGCTCGTGGGGCAGGGGGAAGTTGCCGGGGATGGCGATGAGGGGCCGGGCGTTCTTGTCGGCCCCCGGCAGCGGGATCGAGCGGAAGAGCGCCTGCGTGTAGGGATGCTGCATCTTGTCGAAGACGTCGCCGATGTCGCCCCGCTCCACTGCCTCGCCGGAATACATCACGCAGATGCGGTCGCAGGTCTCCAGCACCAGCCCGAGGTTGTGGGAGATGAAGAGCATCGAGGTGCCGTATTTCTTGCCAAGATCCTTCACCAGCTTGACGACCGCCGCCTCGACGGTGACGTCGAGCGCCGTCGTCGGCTCGTCGAGGATCAGCAGCTTGGGCTTGCTCATCAGCGCCATGGCGATGACGATCCGCTGCTGCTGCCCGCCGGAGAGCTGGTGGGGGTAGCTCTTGAGGATGCGCTCCGGGTCCGGCAGGCGCACGTCGGTCACCACCTCCAGCGCGCGGGCATAGGCCTCCTTCTCGGAGATGCCCTCGTGGATCATCGGCACTTCCATGAGCTGCTGGGAGACGCGCATGGCCGGGTTCAGCGAGGCCATCGGCTCCTGGTAGATCATGGCGATCTCGCGGCCCCGGATGCGACGCAGCTCGTCCAGCGAGGCGGTGCAGAGATCCTCGCCGCAGAACTTGATGGAGCCGCCGACGATCCGCCCGTTGACGCCCAGATCCTGCATGACGCCGAGCGCCACGGTGGATTTGCCGCAGCCGGACTCTCCGACCAGCCCCAGTGCCTCGCCCGGCATGACCTTGGCAGAGAAGTCCATCACCGCGGGGATCTCGCGCAGGCGCGTGAAGAACGAGATGGAGAGGCGCTCGATTTCGAGCAGCGGCTCTTGCTGCGCCGCGGGCGTCTCGGGGGCGAAGGCGGTGTCCGTCATGGCGTCACTCCTTATCGTCGTCGTCGTTCTTGTTCTTGTCGCCCTGCTCCATCGCGATGGCGAAGGCCACGCCTAGCCCCGCGCCCATGGCGATGCCGCCCGCGATGTTGTCCATCGCCACCCCGCTGGCGATCCCGATCGCGATGCCGACAACGAAACCGGCGGGGTTGAACTGGTCCATCGTCAGTCCTTCAGGCTCTCTTCGCGCAGGCCGTCAGCCAGCAGGTTGAGGCCGAGCACGAGGGAGAGCAGCGCCACCGCCGGCACGATGGCCGGGTGGGGGTAGATGGAGAGGAGGCGCCGGCCGAGGTTGATCGTCGATCCCCAGTCGGGGCTTTCAGGCGGCAGGCCGAGGCCGAAGAAACCGAGCGTGCCGAGCAGGATCGTCGTGTAGCCCACGCGCAGGCAGAAATCGACGATGAGCGGCCCGCGGGCGTTCGGCAGGATCTCCCAGAGCATGATGTACCACGGGCCCTCGCCGCGGGTCTGGGCGGCGGCCACGTAGTCCCGCGTCTTGATGTCCATCGCGAGGCCGCGGACGATGCGGAAGACCGTCGGCGAGTTCACGAAGACCACGGAGACGAACACCACGAGGATGCCGCCCGGGATATTGAAGAGATCCAGCCAGCCGGGGAGGAAGTTCAGCGGCGTGCCGCGCTGCGAGATGGCGGAGAGGTAGACGATCCCCAGCACCGCCAGCACCACGATCAGGATCGGCGTGCGCACCTTCGGCTGCGTGTGCCAGCGCGAGTTGATGAAGACCGCCGCGAAGATCAGCGGGAAGATGAAGAGCGCCATGGCCATGTAGCTCGGCAGCCCGGTCTGCACCATCTCCGGCGTCACCAGCAGGTAGAACAGCAGGATCACCGGGAAGGCGAGGATCAGGTTGGCGAGGAAGCTCAGGAACATGTCCAGCCGCCCGCCGTAATAGCCCGCCGGCAGGCCGAGCGTGATGCCGACCATGAAGGCGAAGATCGTCGCGAAGGGCGCGATGACGATGACGATGACCGAGCCGTAGACCATGCGGCTGAAGACGTCCCGGGCGAGGTTGTCGCCGCCGAAGAGGTAGTGCGCGCCGGGCCCCACGACCTCCGCCTGCGGCATGGGCACGCCGGGGACCTCGTTCTTCAGGCCCGAGACGGCGGTCAGCGGCTGGTGGGTGGCCACCCAGTCGAAGAGGCCGGCGAAGGCGGCGGTGAAGACCCAGAACATCACGAGCCCGAAGCCGATCATGCCGATGGTCGAGTCGAAGAGCTTGCCGTAGAGGCCCAACCTCCGCTTGAAGGCGAGCGAGAGGCCGAAAGTCAGCGCCAGAGCGATCCAGACGGGCAGGAAGCGCTTGATGACGGCGCCGATGATGCCCGCCTGCCCGTAGGGCAGCACGATGCCGGCGATCAGCCAGACGACGACGTAGCCGAGCAGCGCCAGCCCCGTCCAGCGCACCGCCGCCTCGGAGAGGCCGAAGGCGCCGGAGGGGCGGGCGGCGAGATCGCGCCCGGTGCGCACCGCTTCCGGCGCCGCGACGACGGAGAGGACGAGCATGGCCACCACCGCGACGGCGAAGGCGATGACGAGGATCAGCCCGATGGGGCCGAGGAACGTGCCGGTCGGACCGGCCCAGGTGAGCGCTTCCATGGGGGCCTCCTCAGCTGATCCGGATGCGGGGGTTCAGGTAGACATATCCGATGTCGGATATGAGCTGGGTGACGAGCACCACGAAGACAGAGACGACGGAGACGCCGAGCAGAAGCTCGATGTCGTTGTTGCCCGCCGCCTGCACCAGCGTCCAGCCGAAGCCCTTGTAGTTGAACAGGGTCTCCACGATCACCACGCCGTTCAGCAGCCATGGGAACTGCAGCATGATCACCGTGAAGGGGGCGATCAGCGCGTTGCGCAGGGCGTGGCGGAGGACGATGTTGCGGAACTTCACGCCCTTGAGGCGGGCGGTGCGGATGTACTGCGCCGTCATCACCTCGGTCATCGAGGCGCGGGTCATCCGGGCGATGTAGCCCATCCCGTAGAGCGCGATGGTGACGACCGGCAGCGTGAAGTTGACGAAGTTGGCATCCTCCATCGCGCTGGTGGCCGAGCCGTTGAACCAGCGCAGCCCGACGGCGGAGGAGGCGAAGATGGTGATCAGCAGCACACCGGAGACGTATTCCGGCGTCGCCGTGGTGAGGATCGACACGGCGGAGAGGGAGCGGTCGGTCCGCGAGCCCTCGCGCATCCCGGCGAGCACGCCGAGGAGCAGCGCGCCGGGGACCATGACGACCATCACCCAGAACATCAGCTTGCCGGTCAGCGCCAGCGAGCGGGAGATGATCTCGCTCACCGGTTGCTTGAAGACGGTGCTCTCGCCCCAGTAGCCCTGCAACACGCCGCAGAAGTCGGGCGCGATTTCCGGGTCCGATCCGATGGGGATGCAGCGGCCTCGGACGGAGCCGTCGGCCTGCTCGATCTGCCAGCCGGGCAGCACGCCCAGCCATTCGCCGTAGCGCACCAGCGTCGGCTGGCCGTACCCGTTCCGCTCCAGCCAGCTCACCACCTCCTCGTCGGAGATACGTGACCCGGCCTCAGACTTGGCGACCTTCTCGAGGTTGGGCTCGAGGTTGGTCAGGGCGAAGACGATGAGTGTCAGGCAGAGCGCGGTGAACAGCATCGTCACCACGCGGGCTAGGAGAAATCGCAGCATGTGGCCCCCCGGCTCCCCTTGTTCTTATTGCCGCGTCTTCAAGCGCGGTGTGGGGTGTGAAACGGGGGCCGGATCTCTCCGGCCCCCGGGCAGGGCGATCAGCTTTCGATGGCCCACTTGTAGTGATGATGCTCGAACGTCGGGTGCATCTCGGCCCCCATGACGCCCGGGCGGTAGTGTCGGTAGAGCGACCGCCAGAAGGGCTGAATGGTGACGCCCTCCTCCTGCATGATCGTCTCGAGCTTGGCCATCACCTCCGAGCGGGCCTCGGCATCGGCGATGCCGTTGGCCTCGTCGAGCAGGCTGTCGAACTCCTCGTTGGAGAAGGCGGTCTCGTTCCACGAGGCGCCCGTCCGGTAGGCGAGGTTGAGGATCTGCACGCCGAGGGGGCGCATGTTCCACTCCGTCGCGGAGAAGGGGTACTTCAGCCAGTCGTTCCAGAAGGTCGAGCCCGGCAGCACGGTCCGCGCCACGTTGATGCCGGCGTCGCGCAGCTGCGCGGCGGTGGCATCGCAGGAGGCGGCCTGCCAGTCATCGTCGATCGAGATCAGCTCGAACTCGTAGTCGGCATAGCCGGCGCCCTCGAGCAGCTCCATCGCCTGCGCAGGATCGACCGGGACCGGGCCGATATCGGCGTACTCGGGGTGGATCGGGCAGACGTGGTGATCTTCCGCGACCGTGCCGAGGTTGTTGTAGCCGAGCTCGAGGATCACCGCGTTGTCCACGGCCATCATGAGGGCGCGGCGCACGTCGCGGTTGTCGTAGGGCTCGCTGTCCTGGTTGAAGCGGATCGTCACCGTCGAGGCGGTGATGGCCTCCGACTTCTCCCAGCCGAGGCTGTCGAAGATGTCGATGAAATCGCCGGAGCTCTGGTAGGTCGCGTCGATCTCTTCGGATTCCACGGCCGCCACGATGGCCGAGGGGTCGGTGCCGTAGTCGATGTACTCGATCCGGTCGAGGTAGGGGCCGCCATAGACATCGGTGCCCCACCAGGAGTGCTCCTCGTTCTTCACGAGGGTCTGGCGCACACCGACCTGGTTCTCTTCCGGCAGGTAGGCGCCGGTGCCGATCGGGTTGTCGGAGGGATCGCCGCCGTCGTAGCTCGGGTGCACGATCGAGGCCGGGTAGTCGGCCATCGAGACGATGATCGCGATGTCGGGGGCGGAGAGGTTGAGAACGACGGTGTGATCGTCGACCTTCTCGATGGCGCCCTCGCGCAGCTGCGACGTCTCCGGATCCACCAGCGTCGACATCCGGGTGGCCATCGAGTTGCCCTCGACGGTGCCGTCGCACCAGCGAGTGATGTTGAAGATCACGTCATCGGCGGTGAAGGGGTCGCCGTTGTTCCAGGTGACGCCCTGGCGGACGTTCAGCGTGAACTGGCTGGCGTCCTCGTTGGCTTCCCAGCTGTCCAGCAGCATGCCGCGCAGCGTACCGTCGATCTCGTACTCGACGAGGTATTCCAGCCAGCCGCGGGCGAAGTTGCCCATCTCCGACCAGTCGAAGAGGCGCGGGTCCTTCAGGGCCAGCGTTTCCATCTGCATGCGCAGCGTGCCGCCCATGGGCTTGTCCTGCGCCCAGGCGGGGGTCGGCGCCGTCAGGCCGAGGAGGCCGTAGGCGGCAGGCGCCGTCAGGCCGAGGGCGGTGGCGCGGGTGAGAAACTCCCGGCGGCTGAGCTTTCCGGACTTTTCTTCCTCGGCATACATCCGCGCCGCGGCGTGAATGTCTGCCTTGAGGGTCGAGTGGTGGGTCATTCGTAGCTCCCTGTAACGCTCATTTTCTTATTTGCGCGCCGCCGGAGTGCAGGGCAGCGCATACGTTCCTGAAGGACGCCCGCCCGGGCAGGGCAGGTCAAGCCGCTTGCCGCATTCGGCCCGTGTTCGGACGTGGCGGCATGCAGACTTACGTCATTCGGCGCTCTGTTTGCGACCTTTGCATGGTCACTGAGCGACATCAACTGAACTTCCCCGCCCGGCGGCTCACGTCTTGGGCAACCGAAGAACCCGCGCGCGGCGATTGGCCAGCAGTGTCGGAGGACTGACGGCGGAAGGCGGAGGGGCTGAGGCCGACGCCTCCCTGGAAGGCGCGCGAAAAATAGGCGGCGGAGGAATAGCCCAGAGACGCGGCGATCTCGCGGATCGGCGTGCGCGTCTCGGCCAGCCGGCGCCGCGCCTCGAAGAGGATGCGGTCGGTCAGGAGGTCATGCGCCGACTTCCCGCAGGTGCGCCGGCAGGAGCGGGTGAGATGCGTCGGCGTCACGCCGAGCGCCCGGGCGAAATGGGCGATGCCGAGGCCCTTGGCGTAGTCACGCTCCACCAGCCCGGTATAGGCGGCGACGAGCCGGGCGGCGGCCGTCTCGGCCCGGGCATCGGGGCTCTCGGCCTCGTGCCGCTCCAGCGCCCGCTCGAAATGCACGGCGAGCAGGCCGAGGTGGTAATGCGCGGCGCGGGCATGGCCGGCGCGGTCGCTCTTCAGCTCGCGCTCGAGGTTGTCGAAGACCTGTGTGATCTCCTTTTGCGCCAGCACGTCGCGCAGCCGCAGGTGCACCGGCACGTCCGGCCATTCGCCGGCCATGGCGGCGGGAATGGCGAGGAGGTGGCCGAAGGCGGTGGGGCCGACCTCGAAGCCGTACATGGTGCCGGAGGGCAGGAAGATGAGGTTGTTGGCGGTATAGCCGGAGGTCAGGCCGGCGATGGTGATCCGCCCCTGTCCCTTGGTGAAAAAGATCAGCCGAGGGGAGGAGTGGGCGCGCATCGCCTCCGTCCGCCAGCGGTTCGGCTGCGCGGTCTGGCCGATGGAGGCGAGGCTCAGCACCTGTCGTTCGTCGCCCATCATCCCCCCGCATCGACCCCAGCACAGACAGCGTGGCCCAGGGTGGCCCGCGCTGGCAACAGGGCAGCGCGGAGGATGTTCAGAAAGCTGGTGACAAATGGCGAGATGGTGCCTCAGAGGGCAGGGGGGGCGTGCGACGTTCTTTGAGGCGCCCCTCCCGGGCGCCCTGGCGAGCAGCCCGAGCTTGTCCCCCGCCCGGTACGCGCCAAAGGCGCAGGGCGAGCGCCGGCCCGTCCCGCGGGCTGGCGCTCCGGTGACGGGAGCGCGGGGATCGGGGCGGGGAGGTGGTTGCACCATAAATCAAGGAGCGGAGACGTGAGAGCGCCACCCCACGTGCCGGCGCTCGCCCTGCGCCTGTGGGCCGGTGGAAGAAGCTTCATGACGGCAGAAGGTCAGCGAGGGCGCTACCCTTCCGCCCCCTCGACCGGCAGCCACCGCCAGCCCCCCATGCGTGCCCGGAACCAGCTCCTCTGCCGTTTCGCGTATTGCCGGGAGAGCGTCAGCACCGCCTCGCGCAGCTCCTCCAGCGTCAGCCGGCCCTCCAGATGGGCGATAAGCTCCACTGCGCCGATGGCCTTGCTCGCCGGGTGGGCGGGGGAGAAGCCGGGGCGCATCGCCTCGCCTTCCTCCAGCAGCCCCTCCGCCAGCATCGCCTCGAAGCGGCGGGCGAGGCGCGGGGCCAGCCAATCGGGCGGGGATTCCATCACGTAGGCTGCCGCCTCCTCCAGTGGCAGGAGCGGCGGCGGCGTGCGGGCCTGCCAGGCGGAGATGCCCTCGCCGGTGCTGCGCAGCACCTCCCACGCCCGCTGCACCCTTGCCCGGTTTGCGAGGTCGAGCCCGGCGCGGCTCGCCTCGTCCAGCCCTTCGACAAGGGCAGGGAGGGTCATCCCGTCCGCCTCTGCCCGCACCTCGGCCGGCGTCGGCGGGATCTCCGCCAGACCCTCCGTCAGTGCGGTGAAGTAGAGGCCGGTCCCGCCCACCACGATCAGCCGCTCTCCGCTCCCCAGCAGGGGGCCCATGTCCCTCAGCCAGTGGCCCACGGAATAGGCCTCCTCCGGCGGCACGTGGCCGTAGAGCCGGTGTTCCGCCCGGGTCAGATCCTCTGCGCCGGGGCGGGCCGTCAGGATGCGCCAGCCGCTGAAGACCTGCAGCGCATCGGCATTCACCACCGTGCCGCCCAACTCCTCCGCAAGGGTCAGGGCGAGCGCGGATTTTCCGCTTCCCGTCGGCCCGGCGATCAAAATATGGCGCCCGGCCGGTGGCGGCTCCGCCAATATCTCTCCCGCCCGTGCCATCGCCCCTCCTGCCATTGAACCTTCCCCCTATTTCCGTATGTTCGCGGCGTTTGGCAAATCCGCATGGGGGACGGCGATGACCGAGGCGAGAACCACCTACAAGCGGGTCCTGCTCAAGATATCCGGCGAGGCGCTGATGGGCGACCAGGCCTACGGCCTGCATCCGCCGACCGTGCAGCGAATCGCCCGCGAGGTGCAGTCCGTCCACGAGCTGGGCGTGGAGATCTGCATGGTCATCGGCGGCGGCAACATCTTCCGCGGCCTCTCCGGCTCCGCCCAGGGGATGGAGCGGTCGACGGCCGACTACATGGGGATGCTTGCGACGGTGATGAACGCGCTGGCCATGCAGAGCGCGCTGGAAGGCCTCGGCATCCACACGCGGGTGCAGAGCGCCATCCCGATGGACACGGTGAGCGAGCCCTACATCCGCCGCCGCGCCGTCCGCCACCTCGAGAAGAAGCGCGTGGTGATCTTCGCCGCCGGCACGGGGAACCCCTACTTCACCACCGACACCGCCGCGACGCTGCGCGCCAGCGAGATGCATTGCGAGGCGATCTTCAAGGGCACCAAGGTCGACGGCGTCTACGACAAGGACCCGAAGAAGTTTCCCGACGCCAAGCGCTACGACAAGATCACCTATGACGACGTGCTGCAGCAGCACCTCGCCGTGATGGATGCCTCCGCCATCGCGCTGGCACGGGACAATTCGCTGCCCATCGTCGTCTTCTCGCTCGACGAGCCCGGCGGCTTCCGCGGCATCCTCGCGGGGCAGGGGACCTACACGATCGTCCGGGGCTGAGCGCCTCCTGGGCCGACGGGCGTGGCGCCGGGCGGCGCCGCCTCAGTCCGTCCGCAGCTCCTCGATGACCCGGTTGCGGATCTCCTTGCGCTCGCGCCGGCTCGAGATCTGCGTCGTCTGCGGGTAGACGGGGATGACGTTCCACGGCTCCTCGCTGCGGTCGATGCGGAAGTCGCGCTTCGCCGCGATCTCCAGATCGTCGCCGCCGAAGGCGCTGACCACCATGATCTCGAACCCCTCGATCTGCTCCGACAGCTCGTCGAGCGCACAGGCGCCGTCATCCGACTGCTCGACCGTGATGTCGAGGAGCCGCCTGTAGGGGCCGAGGCTCATGAACTCGGCGCGCCCCAGCGGGCCATGGCTCGTCACGCCCGGCGCGTCCGTCCCGTCGGCGGCCCGCGCCAGCATCTCGCGGTCGGTGATCGTGGCCGAGCACGTGGAGCCGTCCTTGCCGCGGATCGTGCAATAGATGCTCTGCAGGTAGATCGGCTCCTGGCTCATGTTGGAGACGAGGCAGAGCGCGTCGATGCTTGAGCCGCCGCCCCGCGAGATGATGATGCGGGGCCGCCGGCCGCGCAGGTAGTTCATCAGGAAGATCTGCAGGTAGGCCACCCAGATCAGGAACATGCCCACGTTTACTGCGAGGTTGAGCAGGGAGCTGTGGTCGGTGATCCAGGTCATGGGCGGGGCTCCTTGCTGTCCGACATCGGTGCGACCTTGGGGCAACCACGCCGCGGCCGGATCGTTCCTCCCTGCGCGGCAGGGAAGCGCCACCTGCACGATTCCTGCGCGCGCGGCGCTGGCCAGACGGGGCCCGCCCGGCTATACGAGGCGCCGGGACAGGGCAGTGAGACAAAGAAGGGCCCGAAGATGGCTGACGAATTCGAACTCGATACCGATGACCTTCAGCGCCGCATGGACGGCGCCATCCAGTCGCTGCGCACGGAGTTCGCCTCGCTGCGCACCGGCCGGGCCTCCGGCTCGATGCTGGAGCCGGTGATGGTGGATGCCTACGGCCAGCCGACGCCGATCAACCAGGTCGGCACGATCAACGTGCCCGAGCCGCGGATGGTCACCGTCAACGTCTGGGACAAGGGCCTCGTGCAGAAGGTCGAGAAGGCGATCCGCGAAAGCGGCCTCGGCATCAACCCGCAACTGAACGGCACGATCATCATGCTGCCGATCCCCGAGCTCAACGAGGAGCGCCGCCGCGAGCTCACCAAGGTCGCCGGCGATTACGCCGAGCGCGCCCGCGTCGCCATCCGCAACCTGCGCCGCGACGGGATGGACCAGATCAAGAAAGCCAAGGACGGCATGGCCGAGGATGACCAGAAAATCTGGGAATCCGAGGTGCAGGAGCTAACTGACAAGTACATCGCCCAGGTCGACAAGGCTTTGGAGACAAAGCAGGCGGAAATCATGCAGGTCTGAACCCTGCCGAGCATGGAGGCTATCTTGGCCCGCGACGACAAGAGCGAAGAGGCACGCCCCGGCCCCCGGCATGTGGCGATCATCATGGACGGCAACGGGCGCTGGGCGCAGCAGCGCGGGCGCCCGAGGCTCTATGGCCACCACGCCGGCGCCAAGCGGGTCCGCGACATCGTCGAGGCCTGTCCCGATCTGGGGGTGGAATACCTCACCATCTTCGCCTTCTCGACCGAGAACTGGAAACGCACCCAGACGGAAGTCGCCGGCCTCATGGGCCTCTTCCGCCGCTACATCGAGCGCGAAGCGCGCGCCCTCGTGCGCGATGGCGTCTGCGTTCGCTTCATCGGTGACCGGGTGAAGCTGGAGCCCAAGCTTGTCGACATGATGGACAATCTTGAGATGCTCACCGCCGGCAATACCAAGATGAACCTGACGGTCGCCATCAATTACGGCGGCCGCGACGAAGTCACCCGCGCCGCCCGCCGCCTCGCCTACGAGGTGCAGCAGGGCCGCATCACGCACGAGGAGGTGGATGCCGAGACGCTCGCCCGCTTCCTCGACACCCGCGTCCTGCCCGACCCGGATCTTGTGATCCGCACCTCCGGCGAGGCGCGCATCTCCAACTTCCTGCTCTGGCAGTCGGCCTATGCGGAGTACGAGTTCATCGACACGCTCTGGCCCGATTTCACGCCGACCGAATTCGCCTCCGTCCTGAAAAGCTACACCCTGCGCGACCGCCGCTTCGGGGCGGTCCGGGCCTGAGGGTGGCTGGCAGGACAAGCCGTCTGGAGGGTCGCTGGGGCGACCTGAAGGTTCGCGTGACCTCCGCCGTCGTGCTCGCCGTCGCCGCGATCGCGGCGCTGGTGGCGGGCGTGGAATGGTGGACGGCCTTCTCCGCCATTGCAGCCGGCCTCATGGTCTGGGAGCTCTGCGTGATGAGCGCGCCCAACCGGGTGCGCCCCCGGCAGGTTCTGCCCGTGGCGGCGGCCGCGGCGCTGGCGCTGCCCTGGCCCGTCTTCCTCGTCATCGGTGCCGGCGTCGGCTTCAATGCCGAGCGGCACAAGGTGGCCATGGGCGTCTATGCCGCCGCCATCCTCGTCGGCGCTGCGGCGCTGGTGGAGCTGAGGTTCGAGGGCGTCGGCTGGCTCCTCTGGATCATCCTCGTCGTCATCGCCACCGACGTCGCCGGCTACTTCGCCGGCCGCTTCTTCGGCGGGCCGAAGTTCTGGCCCTCCATCTCGCCGTCGAAGACATGGTCGGGCACCGTCGCCGGCTGGGTCGCGGCGGCGGTCGTCGGAGTGATCTTCGCGCTGATCCTCGAAGTGGGCATGGGGCTGATCCTCGTCTCCATCCTCGCCAGCCTCGCCGGGCAGATGGGGGACATCGCCGAAAGCTGGCTGAAGCGGCGCTTCGGTCTGAAGGATTCCTCCAACCTGATCCCCGGCCATGGCGGCGTGCTCGACAGGTTCGACGCGCTGACCTTCGCGGCGCTGACCGTCGCCATCCTCTCCTGGGCGGGCTGGATGCCGGGGCCCTTCTGATGCGATCGGTGACGATCCTCGGGGCCACCGGGTCCATCGGCCAGTCCACCATAGACCTCATCGCCCGCGACCCCGATGCCTACCGGGTCGAGGCGCTGACCGGCGGGCGCAACCTCGCGCAGCTCGCCGCCGATGCCCGCCGCCTCAACGCCCGCCTCGCCGTCACCGCGCATGAGGACTGCCGCGCCGAGCTGGCCGAGCGCCTCTCCGGCACCGGCATCGAGGTGGCGGCCGGCGCAGAGGCGATCTGCGAGGCCGCGTCCCGGCCCGTGGACTGGGTGATGAGCGCCATCGTCGGCTTCGCCGGCCTCGCCCCGGGGCTGGAGGTGCTGCGCCGGGGCGGCACGCTGGCGCTGGCCAACAAGGAAACGCTCGTCGCCGCCGGCCCACTCGTGATGGAGACGGCGCGCCGCCATGGTGGCACCGTCCTGCCGGTGGACAGCGAGCATTCGGCCATCTTCCAGGCGCTGCGCGGCGAAGAGATGTCCAGCGTCGAGCGGGTCATCATCACCGCCTCGGGCGGCGCCTTCCGCGACTGGCCGCTGGAGCGGCTTGCCTCCGCCACGCCGGAGGAGGCGGCGACCCATCCCAACTGGGCGATGGGCCAGCGGATCACCATCGACAGCGCCTCGATGTTCAACAAGGCGCTGGAGATGATCGAGGCGAAGGAATTCTTCGCCCTCGCGCCATCGCAGATCGAGGTGCTGATCCACCGAGAGAGCCTCGTCCACGCCCTCGTCGGACACAACGACGGCGGCCTCATCGCCCATATTGGCCCGCCCGACATGCGTCATGCCATCGGCCACGCCCTCTCCTGGCCCGCCAGGGCACCGCTGCCGGTGGAGCGGCTGGACCTTGCCGCCATCGGCCAGCTCTCCTTCGCCGCGCCCGAGGCGGCGCGCTACCCCGCGCTCGATCTCGCCTACCGGGTGATGGAAGCAGGGGGCGGCGCCGGCGCGATCTTCAATGCCGCGAAGGAGGCGGCGCTGGATTCCTTCCTCTCCCGACAGATCCGCTTCACGGACATGTCAGGGGTCGTGGGCGCCGTGCTGGACAGATTTCTGTCGACCGAGCGGCGACAAACCGCCATGGCGGACCTAGATACGATCATCGATCATGACAGGCGTGCCCGCCTGTGGACGAAGGAGGCGGCCGACCAGCTGGCCGCCCGGACCGGAGGATAAGTTGGACCTCACGCAACTGCTGCCGCAGACCGGCTCCGTCATCTTCACGCTGTTCTTCTTCCTCGTTGCCATCGTCGTCATCGTCACGATCCACGAGCTTGGCCATTACCTCGTCGGCCGCTGGTGCGGGATCAAGGCGGATGTCTTCTCCGTCGGCTTCGGGCCGAAGCTCTTCAGCCGGCGGGACAAGCGGGGCACCGTCTGGCAGCTCGCCGCCGTGCCGCTGGGCGGCTACGTCAAGTTCGCGGGCGATGCCGACGCCACCTCCATGGGCCATGCCGACGGGGCGCAGCGCGGGCGCCACACGATGCTGGGCGCCCCCCTCTGGGCGCGGGCGCTGACCATTGCCGGCGGGCCGTTCTTCAACTTCTTCCTCGCCATCGCCATCTTCGCCGCGATCTTCCACAGCGAGGGGCTGCCCGTCAGCCCGCTGACGGTGGACAGGGTGGCCCCGCTGCCGGAGAGCTTCCAGTCCGAGCTGGAGCCGGGGGACGAGGTGCTCGCCATCGGCGGCGTGCCCGTGCCGCAGACGCCGGCCGACTACTTCCAGGACCTGCCCGATGGCGACACGCTGGAGTATCGCGTCCTGAGGGGCGGCCAGCAGATGACTGTCACCGGCCCCTCCCTGTCGCCGCCCATCGTCGGCGCCGTGAACCCCAACTCCGCCGCCTTCGCCGCCGGGCTGGAGGAGGGCGACGTCATCGTCGGCGTCAACGGGGTGGAGGTGCGCCGCTTCGCCGATCTGGTTGAGACGGTCGGCGCGGGCGAGGGCGCGCCCGTGCAGCTGGAGGTCTGGCGCGAGGGGGAGGGGGTGCAGAGCCTCGAACTCACCCCGCGCCGCACCGACGTGCCGAGCGCCGGCGGCGGCTTCGAGACGCGCTGGCTGATCGGCATCATCGCCGGCGAGTACTTCCAGCCGATGACGGAGAGCCCCGGCCCCTTCCAGGCGCTCGGTCAGGCCGTCTCGCAGCTGATCTTCGTGCTGCAGACCTCGCTCTCGGGGCTCTGGAACGTCGTGACCGGCGCCATCTCCTCCTGCAACCTCTCCGGTCCGGTGACCATCGCCGAGACCTCGGGTCAGGTGGCCAGTCAGGGGGCGATGAACTTCATCTGGTTCCTCGCCATCATCTCCGCCGGGATCGGGATGCTGAACCTGCTGCCCGTGCCGGTGCTCGACGGGGGCCATCTCGTCTTCATCGGCTACGAGGCGCTGGCGGGGCGGCAACCCTCCGAAGGGGCGCTGCGCGTCTTCACCGCCATCGGGCTGACGCTGGTGATGGGGCTGATGATCTTCGCGCTCGCCAACGACATCTTCCTGTGCCCCTGACGCACCGCCGGGGCGGTCACGGCCCGGCAGCGACGCGGAAAATCCTTAAAGCGGTCACATTCCGCCCCTAGCGTCGATGGTGGACAATTGCGTGCCACGGAGAGCCCGATGCAATCGCTAGTTGCAGGAACCAAAGGCCTGACCCTGCTGGTCGAGGCCAACCGGGACCGGCTTTTCTACGCCCTCGCGATCATCGCGCTGCTCAGCGCCTCCGCCTGGATTTCCTCCTTGACGATGGTCCTGCGCACCACGGTCGGCCAGCCCGTCTGAGCCGTTTGCGCGCCCGTCGGGCAGCATCGGGGCGGCATAAGCGAGACTTCTCCGGCCCCCGCTCGCGAGGGCCCCTCGTTCTTTGACAAGAGGGGGTATCCGGGCTACTCCGAACGAAACGCGCTTATTCAACGGGCTTAATAATGACAAGAGCGGGGGGGCGCGCGGCCGGTAATCTGGTTGCGTCGATGTTCGGGCTGGTGTGCTTGGGTCTGTCGGCGGTTCCCGCCAGCGGCCAGAGCTACGCCTTCAACAACGTCCAGATCGAGGGCAATCAGCGCATCGAGCCGGGCACGATCCTGACCTATGCCGGCATCGCCCGGGGGGAGACGGTCACGGCAGGCGAGCTCAACGCCGCGGCGCAGAATCTGCGCTCGACCGGCCTCTTCGAGAGCGTGGATATCGTCCCCTCCGGCGGCACGCTGATCATCCGCGTCGCCGAGTACCCGACGATCAACCAGATCAACTTCGAGGGGAATGCCCGCATCGGCGACGAGGAGCTGGGCGCGCTCGTCCGCTCGACCTCCCGCCAGGTCTTCAACCCCAACGTCGCCGAGGCGGATGTCACCGCCATCACCGAGGCCTATGCCTCCGCGGGGCGCATCAACGCCTCCGTCACCGCCCGCCTCATCGAGCGGACGGAGAACCGCGTCGACCTCGTGTTCGAGATCGCCGAGGGCGGCGTCTCGGAGGTGGAGCGCATCTCCTTCGTCGGCAACCGCAGCTATTCCGAGCGGCGCCTGCGCAACGTGCTCGACACCAAGCAGGCCGGGCTCTTCGACTTCATCATCAGCCGCGACACCTTCATCGCCGAGCGCATCGCCGCCGACCGCGAGGCGCTGGCCGATTTCTACCGCTCGCGCGGCTATGTCGATTTCGCCGTGCAGAACGTCGACGTCACGCTGACGCGCGCCCGCGACGGCTACCTCGTCACCTTCAACGTCGAGGAGGGGCTGCAGTACCGGATCGGCAGCGTCTCCATCGCCAGCGAGATGCCCGAAGCCCCGGTGGAGGAGTTCTCCTCCGTGCCGCGCCTGCGCGAGGGCGGCGTCTACTCGCCCGTCAACATCGACGAGGATATCGCCCGGATCGAGCGCCGCGCCATCCAGCTCGGCATCCCCTTCGTCGCCGCCGAGCCGCGCATCACGCGCAACCCGCGCGACCAGACGCTCGACATCCAGTACGTGCTCTCCCGCGCGCCCCGCCAGTTCGTCGAGCGGATCGATATCGAGGGCAACAACACCACGCTCGACCGGGTGATCCGCAACCAGTTCACCAGCGTCGAGGGCGACCCCTTCAACGCCCGCGAGATCCGTGAGAGCGCCCGCCGCATCCGCGCCCTCGGCTACTTTGCCGCCGTGGACATCAACACGCGGGAGGGCTCGGCGCCCGACCAGATGATCGTCGATGTCGACGTGGCCGAGCAGCCCACGGGCCGGCTGACCTTCGGCGGCAACTACAACTCCGACAACGGCTTCGCCCTCGTCGCCTCCTACTCGGAGGACAACTTCCTCGGGCGCGGGCAGGGGATCGACTTCCAGATCTCCACCTCCACGCGCAACCGCATCTTCTCCTTCGACTTCACGGAGCCGAACTTCCTCGGCCGGGATCTGAGCTTCTCGCTCGGCACCTCCTACCGGCAGACGAACAACGATGCGGCGCTCTACGATACCGAGACGTTCCGCTTCAGCCCGTCGCTGGGTTTCCCCGTCTCCGAGAAGGGGCGGCTGAGCGTCTATGTCGCCGCCGAGTACACCGATATCTACAACGTCTCCGACGACGGCGAGGACGACCCCTCCATCGTCATCCAGAAGGAGGCGGAACAGGGCGGGCTCTGGGCCACGTCGCTGGGCTATACCTACACCTTCGACAGCCGCCGCGTCGGGCTCGACCCGAATGCCGGTGTGCTCCTGCGCTTCGGGCAGGAGTTCGGGGTGGGGGATACGCAGTTCATCCGCTCCACCGCGCTCGCCTCGGCGGAGACGAAGGTCTTCAACGAGGAGGTGACGCTGCGCGCCACCGCCGAGGGCGGCTACCTCGCCTATGGCGAAGGCAGCTCGCGCGTGACGGACCGCTACTTCCTCGGCTCACGCTACATCCGAGGCTTCGAGTACCACGGCATCGGCCCGCGCGACGCCGACACGCTGGATGCGCTCGGCGGCAACGCCTTCGCCGTCGCCCGGCTGGAGACGGAATTCCCGCTGCCGCTGCCCTCGGAGTTCGGATTTTCCGGCGGCGCCTTCATCGATTACGGCTCGGTCTGGGATCTCGGCGAGGATTACGGGGCGGAGGTGCTCTATGACGAGTTCACGCCCCGGGCGACCGTCGGCGTTTCGCTCTTCTGGGATACGCCGCTCGGACCGCTGCGCTTCAACTTCACCGAACCGCTGATGGCGGAAGAGGAAGACGAGACGCGCACCTTCGAGCTGACCATCGCCACGACCTTCTAGGCCATGCGCGCGGGCCTCTTCGCGGCCGCCTGCGCCGCCTGTCTCATGCTTCTGGCCCCGCTCGCCGGCCCCGCCGCCGCGCAGGGGCCGGAGACGGGGCAGGCGCCGGGCGCGGGGCAGGGCCTCGGCTTCAACACCGGGCAGGTGGTCAGCCCGCTTTTGACCATCGACCCCGACGTGCTCTTCTCCGGCACGCTCTACGGCCAGCGCATCCAGGAGGAGCTGCGCGACCAGACCGAGGCGCTGGCGGCAGAGAACCGCGAGATGGAGGCACAGCTGACGGAGGAGGAGCAGAGCCTCACCCGCCGCCGCCCCACGATGCAGGCCGATGCCTTCCGCGCCGAGGCGCGGGCCTTCGACGCCCGCGTGCAGCAGATCCGCAACGAGCAGGACGCCAAGGAGCGGGCGCTCCAACAGATCGTTGCGCAGGGGCGCGACGCCTTCGTCCGCGATGCCTCCCCCGTCCTCGGCCGCATGATGCTGGAGAGGGGGGCCGCCGTGATCCTCGACCGACGCAACGTCTTCCTCGCCGTCGGTGCGCTCGACATCACGCAGGAGGCCATCGCCCGCGTGGACGAGGCCCTCGGCGCGGGCGATCCGGGGGCGACGACGCTTCAGACGGGGCCCGAGGCGCCCGTCGACGTGCCACTCGAGGCTCCGGAGGAGGACAGCGGAGCAGAGGCAACGCCCCCGGCGGAGTGACGACCGCCGTCACCGCCCGTCCTTGCCGCCTCCCGGCCCTGTTGATAGGCAGATTTCGCCAGAAGGAGACGAGCACATGAGCGATCAGGCCAGCGATGCCGCCGGGGGAGAGACCCGTGCAGAGACGGCGACAGCCGACATCCAGCTGATCCAGAAGATCCTGCCGCACCGCTACCCCTTCCTCCTCGTCGACCGGGTGGTGGAGATCGAGGGCACAAAGCGGGCCGTTGGTCTGAAGAACGTCACCATGAACGAGCCCCACTTCCAGGGGCACTTCCCCGGCAACCCGATCATGCCCGGCGTCACCATCGTCGAGGCGATGGCGCAGACGGCGGCGGTGATGGTGGGCACGACGCTCGGGCTGACCGAGGGCAACTTGCTCGTCTATTTCATGGCCATCGACAGCTGCAAGTTCCGCCGCATGGTCGTCCCCGGTGACCAGCTGCGGATGGAGCTGGAGACGACGCGCGGCAAGGCCGGCGGCAAGGTCTGGCGCTTCAAGGGCCGGGCGACGGTCGACGGCGAGCTGGCGGCAGAGGCGGAGTTCACCGCGATGATGGATCTGGGCGCCGCGGGATGAGCGCCCGGGTGCATCCCACGGCCGTCATCGAGGCCGGCGCCGAGATCGGCGAGGGCTGCGCCATCGGCCCCTTCTGCCATGTCGGGCCGGAGGTGAAACTCGCCCCCGGCGTGGAGCTGAAGAGCCATGTCGTCGTCACCGGCGACACCGAGGTGGGCGAGGGGACGATCATCTTCCCCTTCGCCGTCATCGGCGAGGTCCCGCAGGATCTGAAGTTCTCCGGCGAGAAGACCCGCCTCGTCATCGGCGCCCGTAACCGCATCCGCGAGCATGTCACCATGCACACCGGCACCGCCGGCGGCGGCGGCGTGACGCGGGTGGGCGATGACGGGCTCTATATGGCCGGCGTGCACGTCGCGCACGACGCCGTGGTTGGCGACCGCGTTGTGCTCGCCAATTCCGTCGCCATCGCCGGGCACTGTGTGATCGGCGACGACGTGATCATCGGGGGCCTCTCCGGCGTGCACCAATGGGTGCGCGTCGGGCAGGGCGCGATCATCGGCGCCGTCACCATGGTCGCCAAGGACGTCGTGCCCTACGGCCTCGTTCAGGCGCCGCGCGGCACGCTGGAGGGGCTCAACCTCGTCGGCCTCAAGCGACGCGGCACGGAGCGGGAGGATATCACCGCCCTCCGCGCCGCATTCGAGGCGCTGAAGGAAGGGGAGGGCACCTTCCACGAGAGGGCCGAGCGGCTGCAGGCCGACGCCTCGCCCCTCGTGCAGGAGGTGGCGCGCTTCATCCTCGCCGAATCCGGCCGCTCCTTCCTGACCCCGCATTGATGCTGGCCCTGATCGCCGGCGAAGGGCGCCTGCCGCCGATCCTCCACGCACGCGCGGGCGGCCTCGTCTGCGCGCTGGAGGGGGTGGAGCCGGATTTGCCCGTGCAGCTGCGCTTCCGGCTCGAGCGGCTCGGCACCTTCATCGAGGAGCTGCGCGCCCGCGGCGTCACCACCCTCTGCATGGCCGGTGCCATCCGCCGCCCGGCGCTCGACCCTGCGGCGCTCGACGCGGCCACGCTGCCGCTCGTCCCCCGCCTGCAGGAGGCGCTGGCGCTCGGCGATGATGGCGCGCTGCGTCTGGTGATCGAACTATTCGAGGAGGCCGGCATCTCTGTCACCGGCGCCGCCGAGCTGGTGCCGGAGCTTCTGCCCCCCGCTGGCAGCCCCACCCGCCGCGCACCGCCCTCCGGCGCGGAGGCGGACGCGGCGGCCGGTGCGGCGGCACTGGAGGCGATGGGCAAGGCCGATCTCGGCCAGGCGGTGATCGTCCACGAGGGCCGTGTCATCGCGCAGGAGAGCGAGGCAGGCACGGCGGCGCTGATCCGCTCTGCCCCCGCCGGCGCCGTGCTCTACAAGGCGCCGAAGCCGGGGCAGGAGCTGCGCGCCGACATGCCCGCCATCGGCGCCGAGACGGCGGCCGAGGCGGCGGCGGCCGGCCTTTCCGGCCTCATCATCGCCGCCGGCGGCGTGATCCTGCTCGACGCGGAGGAGACGGTGGCCCGCCTCGACGCCGCCGGCCTCTGGCTCTGGGTGCGCCCTTGAAGATCTTCGTCATCGCCGGTGAGCCCTCGGGCGACGCGCTCGGCGCCTCCGTCATGGCCGGCCTCAGGCAGCTCGCGCCCGGCGTCACCTTCGCGGGCATCGGCGGGCCGGGGATGGAGGGGCAGGGGCTGCAGAGCCGCTTCCCCATGGACGAGCTCTCGCTCATGGGCCTCGCGGAGATCCTGCCCAACTACCTCTCCCTCCGCCGCCGCCTCTCCGAGGCGGTGGAGGCGGTGCTCGCCGACCCGCCCGACCTGCTCCTGACCATCGACGCGCCGGAGTTCTGCCTGCGCGTCGCCAAGGGCGTGAAAGCGCGGGCACCGCAGATCCGTACCTCGCATTACGTCGCTCCCTCCGTCTGGGCGTGGCGGCCGGGGCGGGCGCGGAAGATGGCGCAGTACATCGACCACGTGCTGGCGCTCCTGCCCTTCGAGCCGCCCTACATGCGCGAGGCCGGGATGGCTTGCGACTTCGTCGGCCACCCCGTCGTGACGATGCCCGTGGCGACGGAGCAGGAGGCGACGGCCTACCGCGAGCGGGCGGAGATCGGCGCTGCGCCGCTCATCCTCGCCCTGCCGGGCTCCCGGCGGACGGAGGTGACGCGCCTGATGGATCGCTTCGGCGAGACGCTGCACCGGGTGCGGGGCATAAGGCCGGAAGCGAAGGTCGTCGTCCCCATGGCGGCGCCGGTGGTGCCGCTGGTCCGCGAGGCGGCGGCGCGCTGGCCCTTCGAGCCGATCTTCATCGACCCGACCTTCGACAGGGGTGGGCGCGACAAGTCCGCCGCCTTCCGCGCCGCCGACATCGCGCTGGCCGCCTCCGGCACCGTCAGCCTTGAGCTGGCGGCGAATGCCACCCCCATGGTGATCGGCTACGACATGGCCTGGGCCAGCCGGCAGATCGTCTCCCGGCTGCTGGTGACGGACAGCGTCAACCTCGTGAACCTCGTCAGCGACAGCCGCGCCATCCCCGAATTCATCGGCGCCAACTGCCACCCGGACCTGATGGCAGACGCCCTGATGACGGCGCTGGAAGAGCCGGCCCGCCAGCGCGCCGCCATGGAGACCTGCATGGACCGGCTGGGGCGGGGCGGGCCGCCGCCCGGCCTCAGGGCGGCGGAGGCGCTGCTGGCGCGCCTCACTCCACCGGCGGGACAGCCTTGAGATAGGCGGCGATGGCGAGGCGGTCCTCGTCCGTCAGGCGGGAGGTCGACTGGATGACCTCCACCATCGCGCCGCCGGCCGTGTCGAACTCTGGCGTGAAGCCGGAGCTCAAGTACTCCGCGATCTGCGCCTCGCTCCAGCCCAGCGCCGCCGGCGTGATGTTGGGGAAGTTGCCCTCGCCCCCCGGCACCGGCCCGCCGGCCAGCCAGCGGGAGGTGTCGGGGGCGCCCAGCGCGTTGCGGGGCGTGTGGCATTCGCCGCAATGGGACATGGCCTCGACGAGGTAGCGCCCACGTTCAACCTGTGGATCAAGGTCGCCCTGCAACACCCAGTCATCGCTCAGGAAAAGCCGCTTCCACAGGCCAACGCCGCGGCGGTTGTTGAAGGGGAAGGTGAGCTCGTGCGCCAGGCTCGGCTCGGCCGACGGCGGCAGGGTGAGCAGGTAGGCGGCGATGTCATGCGCCCCCTGCACGTCGCCGCGGATGTAGGAGCCATAGGGGAAGGCGGGGTAGAGATGCGCGCCCTCGGGCGTCACGCCGCGCAGTATCGCCTGCGCGATCTCCCGTTCCGTCCAACCGCCGATGCCGGCCACCGGGTCGGGGGAGATGTTGGGGGCGTGGAAGGTGCCGAAGGGTGAGGCGAAGGCCTGCCCGCCGGAGAGGACGGGGGCGTCGCCCGGAACCGTATCCGGCGCCACATGGCAATTGGCGCAGCCAGCAGCGGTGAAGGCATAGGCCCCCGCCTCGGCATCGCCGGTTACCCCCTCCCGCTCCGCCGCCGGCAGGCGGTTGGGCAGCGTGAGGAGCCAGAAGGCGCCCGCCCCGACAAGGACGAGCGCCCAGAGGATCTGCGCCGTGCGCTGGACCGCCTTGCGAGCCACGTGAGCCCGTCAGTCCGACTGCCGGTAGCTGCGGTGGCAGCTGCCACAGGCCATGCCCACCGGCCCGAAGGCGCCCTGCAGCGCCGACAGCCCGTCACCGGCCACGGCGGAGAGGTCGCTGGCCGCGGTGTCCATCGCCTCCCACGCCTCGGCGAAGGCCTCCGGATCCTCCCAGATGGCGGGGAGGGCGCGGGTGCCCTCCATCTCCGCCGTCGAGGTGCCCTCGGGGAAGTAGAGGAACGGATCGACGGAGGAGACGGCGGCGAGATTGGCGGCGGCGGCGGCGGCCGTGTCGGCGTCGTACTCGGCGTTGCCCTGCACCATGGCGCCGATCTGCATCAGGAAGACCTGCTGCAGGAACATGTGGCTTTGCCGGGCGCGCACGGCGGCCTCCATCGGGTCCATTCCCTGCGCGAAGGCGGGGGCGGAGAGGCCGCTCGTGGCGATGAGAAAGGCAGCGATTGTCTTGCGGGCGGACATGGGAGCCTCCGTAAAAGGAATCGTGAATTGAAATGGATGCTACCCGGCTGGTTCTCTGTGACCACTGGCGATTTCTGCGGAACGTCTCTCATTCGATGCACAGGGGGAGGCGAGGCCGGGGCGTAGGTGAGCGGGGCACGGGCGATGAGCGGCGGCACAAGGCGGCAGGGCAACTGGGACGATCTGCGCTATGTCGTGGCCGTGGCCGAGACAGGCTCCGTCACAGCGGCGGCGAAGCGGCTGGACGTGAACCACGCCACCGTCCTGCGCCGGATCACCGCCTTCGAGGAGGCGCATGGCACGCTTGTCTTCCGCCGCGAGGCGACGGGTTACGTCGTCCTGCCCGAGCAGATCCACCTGATCGAGCGCGCGCGGGAGGCGGCCCGGGCGATGGAGGCGGTCTCGCTCGCCGCGCGGGGGGCCGGGGGCGGCCCGGCGCCGCTGCGGCTGACCTCGACGGACAGCCTCTGCCAGTCGGTGCTGCCCGAGATCCTGGCGGAACTGGGCGCCGAGGGCCTGCCCATCGACCTGCACGCCGCCAACCACCATGTCGATCTCGGCCGCCTGGCCGCCGACCTGACCATCCGCCCGGCGCGGGCGCTGCCCGACAGCTTGCGCGGCACGAAGGCGACGAGCCTCGGCTTCGCCGTCTACGCGGCGCCGGGCGGGGCGGAGAGCTGGCTGGCCCTCAGGGGGCTCCTCGGGAAGGCGGTGCCGCCGGAGTGGATGGGCGAGGTGGTGGGCGAGAGGCCGGTGCGCGGCGGGGCCGACAGCTTCCCCGTGCTGGCACGAATGGCGGCGACCGGCATGGGGCGGGCGATGCTGCCCTGCATCCTCGGCGATGCCGAGCCGGGCCTGCGGCGCCTGCCCTTCGATCTGTCGCACATCGCGCTGCCCATCTGGGTCGCGACCCATGCCGAGCTCGTGGAGGCGCCGCGGCTGGTGGCGGTGAAGGCTCGCCTCGTGCAGGGCTTGCGCGCCCGCTCCGAGGCGCTCCTCGGCTGGCCTCTCCTGCGGGCGACAGGGGCGGGGGAGAGCCTGCTCGGAGCGGGCCTCCCCAAACCCCGGGCGCAGGGGCCACAGCCCGTCAGACCCGGGCAATGATCCTGTCGTCGCAGAGCTGAAGGTCGAGCGAGAGCTCGTAGCACGCCATCACGCTCGGCAGCAGGACGAACTGCACCATCGCCGGCGTCTGCGCGTCGCGCGGCGGCTGGCCCTCCGGCAGCCCCTGCCAGAGGTCGGGATCGATGCGCATGTGGCGCCCCTCCGCCTGCAGCCGCCAGCGGCCGGTCTCGCAGCGGTCCACGCTGACCTCGCCGCCGAAGGGCATCGCCGTTTCCAGGCATTGCAGCAGCAGGAAGATCACCTTCGCCTCGCGCCGCCGCACCTCTCCCTCGGCAGCCCAGCTGTAACTCAGACGGCTGCCCTCGGAGACGGCGGCGAGAGTCGAGGTGATCTCTCCGGGGCCGATCATCGCATCCGCAGCCGCGTCGCCGAAGGCGATGCGGAAGAAGCGCAGCCGGGCATTCGCGGCGCCGACGCTCTCTCCGATCAGCTGCATCTCCGGCCCGTCGAGCCGGGAGGACATGGAGATCAGCTCCACCCCGTTGCTGATCGCGCCGAGGGGGGAGATAAGGTCATGGCAGAGGCGGGAGCCGACGAGCGCGGCGAGATCCACCGCCCCTGTCATGCCGCCACCCCGAGACTGAAGAGGGCCGCAGCGCCCGCAAGGAGATGCCCATGATCGGCGTGAACGACATCCTGTCCCCCGGCATGATCGTGGCCCATCCGGATCGGCCGGACTGGGGCGACGGGCAGGTGCAGTCGAGCATCGGCAGCCGAATCACGGTGAATTTCCGCGAGGCGGGCAAGCAGGTGATCGACGGGGATCGCGTCGCCCTGCAGCTGCTCTCGGCCGATTGAGGCCCTGCCTGCCGCCACTTGTCCGGGGGCGCGCGCCCCTCTCCAAAACCACATCACCATCGCGCTTCCTCGTAACACCGTCACCGTTATGCTGCGCGCTTCCCCGCGCATGCCGGCGACCTTCCTCGCCAGGTCTTTCCATTTGGTTAACCATACGGAAAGCAGCCGGTCCACTCCCCGGCGGCCGCGACGTTGCGGCCGGTCTTTCCCTGCCGCGGTGCGGCGACTAGAACGCCGCTGCCACCCGGGACGCGCCGGCCAGAAGGGGACCTGCCGCGAGATGGACACCGCCAAGCGCCTCGACCTGCGCCTCGCCACCTGCGAGAGCGACCGTCGCGCCGCGGCACGCCTGCGCTACGAGGTCTTCGTGGAGGAGCTGGGCGGCGACGGCCCGCTCGTCGATCACTGCGCCGGCGAGGAGCGGGACGCCTTCGATCCCCATTGCGACCACATGGTCGTCGTCGATCCCGCCCGCCCCGAGGGGCGCCACGTGATCGGTCTCTACCGTCTCCTCGGCGAGGAGGGCGCACGCGCCGCCGGCGGCTTCTATTCCGAGGGCGAGTTCGATCTCGCCCCCCTGCGCCGCTCCGGCCGGCGGCTGCTGGAGCTTGGCCGCTCCTGCCTGCACCGCGATTACCGCGGCGGCGCCGCCATGTTCCGCCTCTGGCAGGGGCTCGGCGCCTATGTGGCGGAGCGGAAGGTGGACCTGCTCTTCGGCACCGCCTCCTTCCATGGGACGGACCCGGACAGGATCGCGGGGCCGCTGACGCTGCTCCACAACGCCTATCTCGCCCCCGAGGAGATCCGCGTGCGCTCCCGCGCCTTCGTGGAGATGGACCGGCAGATGGAGGTGGATCGCCGCGCCGCGATGATCGCCATGCCGGCGCTCATCAAGGGCTACCTGCGGCTCGGCGGCCACGTGGGGGAGGGCGCCTTTATCGACAAGAAGTTCAACACCACCGACATCTGCCTCCTCCTCGACACCGGCCGCCTGAGCGAGCGGGCGCTGACGCTCTACGGTGGCGGCGGCGCGCGGCGATGACCTGGGTCCCCGACGCCCCGCCGCCACCGCCGACGATGCGCTGGTGGCACTGGCTGATCGCCCTGCCGCGCCTGGTGCTGCTCGCGGCGCTCATCCTCCTCGGTCTGGCGCTCTACCTCGCCGTCCGGCTGATCGAGCGCCCGCTGGCCGGCGGGCGGCGGCCGGTGACGGCACGAATCCAGCAAGAGGTCTGCCGGGCGACGCTGGCGGTGATCGGGCTGCGGGTGGAGCGGAAGGGGGCGCCGATGCACGAGGGCGGGGCGCTGGTGGCCAACCATGCCTCGTGGCTCGACATCTTCGTGCTGGTCGCCGGCCAGCGGCTCACCTTCGTCGCCAAGGCCGAGGTCGCCGGCTGGGCGGTGATCGGCTGGCTGGCGCGGGCGACGGGCACGCTCTTCATCCGGCGAGACCGCAAGGAGGCCGGCGCGCAGGTGGCGCAGATCGCCGAGCGGGTCGGGCGGGACGAGCTGCTGCTCTTCTTTCCAGAGGGCACCTCGACGGACGGCCGCCGAGTCCTGCCCTTCAAGGCGACGCTCTTTGCCGCCTTCCTCGGCCCCGGGCTGGCGGAGGACCTGCGCGTGCAGCCCATCGCCCTGCGCTACACCGCGCCGCCGGGGGAGGACCCGCGCGCCTATGGCTGGTTTGGCGCCATGGGCTTCGCGCCGCATTTCCTCTGGGTGCTGGGGCGCCCGCGGCAGGGGCGGGTGGAGGTGCGCTACGGCGCCCCCATCGCGGTGCGCGAGGTGCCGAGCCGCAAGGCCCTCGCCGCCGCGGCCGAGGCGGCCGTGCGCGGGATGTTCGAGGGCTAGCTGCGCGCCGCGGCGAGGCGCATCAGCGCCTCGGCCGCATCCTCCTCGCGCCAGATCTCCTCGCCGATAGCGAAGAAATCTACCTGCGGCGTCAGCGCCCGCACGAGATCCTCCGTCAGCGCGCCTTCGGCGACGACGGGCACCTCGATCATCTCCGACCACCAGGCGTAGACGTCCGGGTCCACCGTCTCGCCGCGGCCCAGCGCCGAGGCGCCGGTCGGCCCGAAGGAGACGTAATCGGCCCCGATCTCGCCGGCATTGAGCCCCTCGTGGCGCGAGGTCGAGCAGAAGGCGCCGACGATGCCGTCCTCGCCGAACTCCTTGCGCCAGAGCCGCACCTGCCGGGCGCCGTCCATCAGATGCACCCCGTCGAGTCCGTGAGCCTTGGCGATCAGCCCGTGCGTCTCGATGACGATCGGGATGTCGCGGGCATGGGCGACCTCGCGCAGCCCGTCCGCCGCCTTGCCGATCCGCCCCTCGTCGGCCCCGCCGAGCGCGAGACGCAGGCAGGCGACCTCCACCGCGTCGAGGCAAGCCTCCAGCCGGGGCAGGAAGGCCGAGAGCTCGAACTCGGCGGGCGTGACGAGATAGATCTGCGGCAGGTCTTCGGCCATCGGGAGCATCCTTGGTTGCGGGGCGCGTCTTAGCGGGGTTTGCCGGCGGTGGCGAGAGGGGAGAGGGCGGACGGGGCACTGCCCCCGCCTTCACGAGAGACGGCGGGCGGGCCATGGTGCCCCGCTGGAACGCGGGGCGCCCGGCACCCAGCCCTCACGCCTTCGGCGGCAGGGCGCGGATGCAGGCGAGGGAGAGAGCGAGGAGCCGGTCCAGCGTCGCATCGTCGCCCAGCGCCTCGGGCGAGGCCGCCACGAAGCCGCCCATGGTGCGGGCGCCCATCGTCATGGGGGTGACGCCGGGCAGGGCCAGCGCCTCCTCCATCCGGTCCCTGCCGGGGCGGAAGAGGGCGCTCTCGCCGAGCACGCCGGCGACCATGTGGCCCTCCACCATCAGGGCGAGGCCGCCGAACATGCGCTGCTCGCGGAACCGTTCCCCCTCCAGCCGCTCGCGGAGCAGCTCCGCCACGCCTTCGTCATGCGCCATGAGCCGCCTCCCGCTTGTCTGACCGCTGCGGCAAGCGTATCAGGCCCGCGCATGACAGACGACACTCCCACCTTCCTTCCCCCGGCCATCGTGCTCGTCCGCCCGCAGATGGGCGAGAACATCGGCGCGGCGGCACGCGGCATGCTCAATTTCGGGCTTGATCACCTGCGCCTCGTCGCCCCGCGCGACGGCTGGCCGAACCCGGCCGCGGGGGCCATGGCCTCCGGCGCCGGGAGGGTGCTGGATAGGGCGGGGGTCTTCGAGGATACCGCCGGGGCGCTGGCCGACTGCACCCGCGTCTACGCCACCACGGCGCGGGCGCGCGGGCTGACGAAGCGCGTCGTGACGCCCGAGCAGGCGATGCGGGAGGCCCATGCCGCCGCCCTCAAGGGGGAGCGCGCCGCGATCCTCTTCGGGCCGGAGCGGACGGGGCTGGAGAATGACGATATCGCCCGGGCGGAGGCCATCGTCTCCATCCCGGTGAACCCGGATTTCGCCTCGCTCAACCTCTCCCAGGCCGTGAACCTGCTCGCCTACGAGTGGCGCCGTGCCGCCGATGCGCCCGTCGCCGAACGGCTGGAGCTGGCCGGCGCCGAGCCGGCGAGCGGCATCGAGCTGGAAAAGCTGGCCGACCACTGGGAAGAGCGGCTGGAGACGGCGAACTTCTTCTTCCCGCCCGACAAGGCGGCGGGGATGAAACTGGTCCTGCGCAACTTCCTGTCGCGGGCCGGGATGACACGCAGCGACGTCCAGATGCTGCACGGGGTGATGCGCGCCATGGTGCGCTGGAAGGAGCGGGGCTGATGGCCGAGAAACGCCGCACGATCTTCGAAGAGGTTGGGACCAGCGAGAAGGCGGTCGCCGCGCCGGGAGGCATCGACCGGGGGCGCCGCGACAGCCGCGGCGCCATCCGCATCTGGCTGGTGATGCTCTTCGTCCTCGTCGCCGCCATGGTGCTCATCGGCGGGCTGACACGGCTGACCGATTCCGGCCTCTCCATCACCGAGTGGAACCCCGTCTCCGGCGCCATGCCGCCGACGACGCAGGCCGACTGGCAGGCGGAGTTCGATCTTTACCGCGCCAGCCCGCAATACGAGATCCTCAACCAGGGCATGGAGCTCGGCGAGTTCAAGAGCATCTACTGGTGGGAATGGGGGCACCGGCAGCTCGGCCGGCTCGTCGGCCTCGTCTGGGCCGTGGGCTTCTTCTTCTTCCTCTTCACCAAGCGCATCCCGGCCGGCTGGACGGGGCGCCTGCTTATCCTCGGCGTGCTCGGCGGGCTGCAGGGCGCCATCGGCTGGTGGATGGTGGCGAGCGGGCTGGAGGCGGGGATGCATTCCGTCGCCTCCTACCGGCTGGCCACGCATCTCGGCCTCGCCTTCGCGATCCTGGGGACGATCTACTGGTACTGGCTGCGCCTGCGCCGGCGGGAAACGGACCTGCTGCAGGCCCGCCGCCTCGGTGAGCGGCCGCTCTTCGGCATGATGACGGGCCTTTTGCACCTCACCTTCGTGCAGATCCTCATCGGCGCGCTGGTCGCCGGCATCGACGCCGGCCGCGCCTTCCCGCACTGGCCGACGATGGACGGGCGGAGCTTCTTCCCGCCGGATCCGTTCGGCATCACGCCTCTCTGGCGCAACTTCTTCGAGGATGCCGGGCTGGTGCAGTTCATCCACCGGATCGTCGCCTACCTGATCCTCGCCTTCGCCATCGGCATCTTCATGCGGGGCCGCAAGAGCGCCCATCCGCATACGCGGAGGGCCATCTACGCCGCGCTCGCCATGGTGCTGGTGCAGGCGGTGATCGGGATCGTCACGGCAATCTACTCCGCCCCCTTGCCGCTGGCCTCGCTGCACCAGATCGGCGCCGTGGCCGCCTTCTGCCTGATCCTGCGGGGGCGCTTCTACGCGCGCTACCCTGCTGTCACCTCCATCCGGGGAACCCGCGCATGAGTGCCTATGACGAGCTGATGACCTTCCAGCGCGAAACGGAGGCCCTCTCCCAGGTCGCTGGCCGCCTCGGCTGGGACATGGAGACGGTGATGCCCCCCGGCGCCATCCAGCAGCGGGCGGAGGAGCATGCGGCGATGGCCAGCCTTCTCCACGCCCGCCGCACGGCGCCGCAGATCGGCGAGTGGCTGGCGAAGGCGGAGCCGGCGGATGACGTGGCGCGGGCCAACCTCCGCCTGATCCGGCGCGATTTCGAGCGAACGATGAAGGTCCCCTCGCGCCTCGCCGCCGACCTCGCCCGCTCCACCTCGCGCGCCCACAAGATCTGGGCGAAGGCGCGGGAGGCGGAGGACGTCGCCGCCTTCCTGCCGGCCCTGAGCGAGGTGCTGGAGCTGCGCCGGGAGGAGGCCGCCTGCCTCGCGGGCAACGAGACCTCGCTCTACGACGCGCTGCTGGAGGAATACGAGCCGGGGGCGAAGGCCTCCGAGCTCTCCGCCATGTTCGACGCGCTGCGCCCCGGGCTCGTCAGCCTGCGAGAGGCGATCCGCGGGCAGGGACGGGCGCCGCAGGTCTCCGGCATCTTCGAGGAGGGGGCGCAGATGGCGCTCTCCACCGAGCTGGCCGCCGCCTTCGGCTACGATTTCGAGTGCGGGCGCATCGACAAGGCGGTGCACCCCTTCTCCTCCGGCTCGGGGCTGGATGTGCGCATCACCACGCGCACGGCGCCGACCGATCCGTTCAACTGCTTCTACTCGACGATTCACGAGGTCGGCCACGCCACCTATGAGCAGAATATCGACGATGCCTACCTGCTGACCCCGCTGGGGCAGGGCGTCTCGATGGGCGTGCACGAGAGCCAGAGCCGCATCTACGAGAACCAGCTGGGGCGCTCCCGCGCCTTCACGGGCTGGCTCTACGGGAAGATGCGCGACGCCTTCGGCGATTTCGGCATCGCGGGCGAGGAGGATTTCTTCGCCGCCGTGAACGCCGTCCACGACGGCTACATCCGCACGGAGGCCGACGAGGTGCAGTACAACCTGCACGTCATGCTGCGCTTCGACCTCGAGCGCGCGCTGATCGCCGGGGACCTGCAGGTGGGTGACCTCGAGGGCGCCTGGAACGAGCGCTTCGCGGCCGACTTCGGCTATTCCGTCGACCGGCCGTCGCACGGGCTGCTGCAGGACGTGCACTGGTCGGAGGGGCTCTTCGGCTACTTCCCCACCTATTCGCTCGGCAACGTCTATGCCGGCTGCCTGCACGAGGCGCTGCGGCGCGACGTGCCGGGCCTCGATGACGATCTGGCGAAGGGAGACACCTCGAAGGCGACGGCCTGGCTGCGCGAGAACGTGCAGCAACACGGCGGGCTCTATGAGGCGAAGGACCTGATCGCGCGGGCGATCGGCGGGGCGCCGTCGGAGCAACCGCTGCTGAGCTATCTCGAGCGCAAGTTCGGCGGGATCTACGGGCTTTGAGGCCGGGGAGGGGGGCTGTCTGCCCCCCGCTGGCTGCGCCAGCCCCCCCGAGGATTTTCGGGACCAAAGACCAGGGCGCGCGGGACCGGGCGGGCATGAAAAAAGGGGGCCGGTTCAGGGCCGGCCCCCAGGTCAGGAAGCACCGGGGATCAGGGCCTCCAGAACGGGATCTCGCTTTCGGTCCGCGCGGCATCGTCCGTCAGGCCGATATCCTTGAGCAGCGCCGGGTCGAGCCGGGCGAGCTTGCGCCGGGAGCTGTAGCGGTGGCGCCAGAGCGACAGCAGGCGGACCAGCTGGACGCGCCCGCGCTGCCCGGCGACGGTGAGCGTCTGCGGCGGGGAGGGAGCGAGGCGAGTCATGGTCAAAATCCTTTGTATGGGTACAATGTTGAAGTCTGGTTGGTACATAGGTACAATGATCACAGCTCACCTGTCCATGGATAAGTTGTAATGGATACAATCTGGTTTCCTGATCTATCGGGTGCCGGCGCGCGGCCGAAGCATCAGGCGCTCGGCCTGTCTGTCCGCGAGGCCATAGCGACCGGCCGGCTGGCGCCGGGGGATCGGCTGCCGCCGGTGCGCGAGGTGGCGTGGAAGGTGGGCGTGACGCCCGGCACCGTGGCGCGCGCCTACAAGGATCTCGTCGATCAGGGCGTGCTGCGCTCCGGCGTCGGCAAGGGCACCTTCGTGGCCGAGGGGCTGGCGGCGGCGCCGGGGCCCGAGCGGGCGGACGACGTGCCCTACATGATGGCGCAGGTGCCGCAGGGGCGCTTCAACCTGCGCAGCGCGCAGGTGGCGCAGGTCGGGCAGGGGGCCGCTTTGGCGGAGCTGATGCAGCGGCTGCCGGCGCCGGGGCCCGAGGATTACCGCTTCTATCCGCAGGCCGGCTCCGACCTCGCGCTGCGGCAGGCGATGGCCCGGCGCTCCGAGGGGCCCGACCACGGGGAGATCGCGGCGGAGGATGTCGTCCTCACCCTCGGCGCGCAGCATGCGCTGGTGACGGCGATGATGGCTCTCCTGCACGGGCCGCGGCCCGTCGTCCTGACGGAGGAGCTGGCCTATCCCGGCATCCGCCACGCCGCGGCGCTGCTGCGGGCGGAGGTGCAAGGGGTGCGCTTCGACGAGGAGGGCCCGCTGCCCGAAGCGCTGGACAGGGCCGCCGCCGAGACGGGGGCGCAGATCTTCGTCACCTCTGCCAATACGCACAATCCGACGACCACCTGCACCAGCCTCTCGCGCCGGCGGGAGCTGGCGGAGGTGGCGCGGGCGCGGGGGCTGCAGATCGTTGAGGATGATTGCTTCGGCTATGCCGAGGTGGACCTGCCCGGCTACCGCCTGCTGGCGCCGGAGCGGACGTGGCTTGTCACCTCGCTCTCCAAGTCCATCTCCCCCGACCTGCGGCTCGGCGCGCTCGTCGGGCCGGAGGGACGGGCGGAGCCGGCGCGGGTGGCGACCCATCACCAGTTCTTCGGCCTGCCCCGGCCGCTGCGCGACCTGATGACGCTGGCGATGGAGAGCGGCGTGGCGGCACAGATCGAGGCAAAGGTGAAGGCCGCCAGCCAGGCCCGGGTGGAGATGGTGCGCGGGGCGCTCGGCCGGTTCGGTATCGTCACGCGCGATCATGTGCCCTTCGCCTGGCTGCCGATGCCGCGCGGCTGGCGCGCCTCCTCCTTCTCGCGGGCGGCGGAAGGGGAGGCGGTGCTGCTCAAGGCGGCCGACGAATTCGCCCTGATCGACGGGCGCGCGCCCAATGCCGTGCGGCTGGCGCTGACGGCGGTGGGGGAGGACGCGGACTTCGCCGAGGCGCTGCGCCGGCTCTCCGCGCTGCTCAGCAACCCGCCCAGCGCCATGGAAGCGTGAGGTATCTAGATACCTATATTTCAAGCCGTTGTTTTATAATGGTTTTTCAGAGCGTTATGCTCTTGACCGTGTTTGCGCGATCTCTATAAGCCAGCCATCGACTAGTTTCCGGGCGCGGCTGCCGCGCCCCCGATCCGAAGGCAGAGCAATGAAAACCTATTCCGCGACCCCGGCGGAGATCGAGAAGAAGTGGGTGGTGATCGATGCCGAAGGCGTCGTTCTCGGCCGCCTCGCCTCGATCATCGCCATGCGCCTGCGCGGCAAGCACAAGCCGAGCTTCACCCCGCACATGGACATGGGCGACAACGTCATTGTCGTGAATGCCGACAAGGTGCAGCTCACCGGCCGCAAGCGCGACAAGCCGAACTACTGGCACACGGGCTTCCCGGGGGGCATCAAGTCCCGCACCACCGGGCAGATCCTCGAAGGCGAGCACCCTGAGCGCGTCGTCATGCAGGCCGTCAAGCGCATGCTGCCGGGCGGCAAGCTGAGCCGCCAGCAGATGACGCACCTGCGCGTCTTCGCCGGCCCCGAGCACACCCTCCAGGCCCAGAAGCCCGAGACGCTCGATGTCAAAGCCATGAACAAGAAAAACACGAGGAGCGCGTAATGGCCGATCAAGTCAACTCGCTCGAAGAGCTGGGCGACGTCGCCTCCGGCACCGAGACGGTTACCGAGACGATGACGCCGCGCGAGCCCAAGCGCGACGAGTTCGGCCGCTCCTACGCGACCGGCAAGCGGAAGGACGCGGTTGCCCGCGTCTGGATCAAGCCGGGCTCCGGCAAGGTCACCGTCAACGGCAAGGAGATGGACAAGTACTTTGCCCGCCCCGTGCTGCAGATGATCCTGCGCCAGCCCTTCCAGGTCGCCGGCGTCACCGGTGAGTTCGATGTCTACGCCACCGTCACCGGCGGCGGCCTCTCCGGCCAGGCCGGTGCGGTGAAGCACGGCATCTCCAAGGCCCTGCAGCTTTACGACCCGGCCCTGCGCCCGTCGCTGAAGGCCGCCGGTTTCCTCACCCGCGACAGCCGCGTGGTGGAGCGCAAGAAGTACGGCAAGGCGAAGGCCCGCCGGAGCTTCCAGTTCTCCAAGCGCTGATCGCGCTCCGATACGGAAACGAAGAAAGGGCGGCCCTCGGGGCCGCCCTTTTGCTATCCGGGGTGTGGCTTCGCTCGCGCCTCCCGGTCAGACCACCCGCTGCAGGCCCTGCAGCGCCGCGAGCGCGGAGTTGAGCGCGAAGTACTCCGTGGCCGTCGTGTTCAGCGCGTTGGTGAAGGCCGTCAGCCGGGGAGAGACCGGGATGGCGTAGTCGCCGTCGCCGCCGATGCGGTCGATCAGGTTGCCGGCATCGGGCAGGCGGGCGTTGCTCGTCGCGCAGGAGGCGGCCGTGGTGCGGTAGAGCAGGGCGAAGGGGCCGAAGGTCTCCCCCGTCGCCGTGCCGATTGGCGGGGTGACCACGCGGGCGTCGGAGAGCATCGCCGCCTCGCTCTGCTGGATGCCGGAGGAGATGAGCCGCCGGCGGATGACGAAGCCGTCGTAGCCCGCCGCCACCCCGTAGCCCACCGCGAGGTACTTGTGCTCGCCGCCCGACACGGGCTCCGGCGCGCGCAGGATGGCGGCGATGCCGTCCATGTCCTCCACCCGCGGAGCGAAGGCGTTGCCGTAGAAGCGCACGCAGCCGGCGAGGACGAAGGGGCTCCCCCCGCTCTGCAGCACGCTGGTGGCGCCGGGGCGCAGCGGGGTGAGTGAGGGGTTGCCGAGCACGTCGCGCGCCGCGGCCATGGCGATCTCGTAGCCATGGGCGGCCGTGAGCGCGGCGCGGAAGTCGGCCATCGTCGCCGCCTCCGGCAGGGGCGTGCCGGGGGAGAGGAGGAAGTCGCGGCTCAGTCGCTCCTCCGCCCGGGCGAAATCCTCCACCCAGTCGGCATAGGTGCGGCTGGCGAACCAGTTTCTCACCAGCGTGCGCACGGCGGCGGGGCCGCGCAGCTGCTGGTCCCCCGCCTGCAGCATCAGCGCGGCGGAGGTGGTGGCGGCGAGGCTCGCCAGCGCCATCGTGTCTGCGGCCGGCGGATAGGCGGAGATCTCGCCCGTCACCTCGGTGAGCGTCGTGTCGAGGCCGGCGATCAGCTCCGGCGGACAGTCCGGCCGGCAGAGATCGATCTGGAAGGAGAGGCCGATGAGCCGGCGCTGGTAGGCGCGGATATCGGCGCCGTCGAGCTGGGCGCGCAGCGTCTGGGAGATGGTCTGGCCCGGCGCCAGCTCCAGATACTCCGTCAGCCGCGTGTCGAGATCGGCGATGGCGGCGGAGAGCTCCTCCTGCCGCCGGGTGCTGTCATCGCCATAGACGAGCCGGTCGAGCGTCTCGATGGAATCGAGCGTGAACTTCAGCGCCCCGAGGGCGGCGCCTTGGGCGGAGGCGCCGAGAGGAGCGAGCGCGAGGGCGGCGGTGAGGAGGAATCGGCGGAGCATCGGGAAGTCCCCCAGGGCGGCTGCGGATGGGGCAGGCAAAGCCGAAGGGGCAGGGCGGGTCAAGCCGCGCTGCGACGCTTGTGATCGACGGCGGGGTTGGGTGGTGGGATGCCGGCGCCCGTTCCGGGCGCAGAGGGCGGCACGATCCGGCTGCCCTGACTTCCTCACGCCGCCGGCAGCACCACCAGTGCCTGCTCGTCCCACGTCACCCGGCAGGGGGTGCCCACGTCGAGCACGGGGCGGCCGATGAGGTTCTTCATCGAGATGCGAACAGGCTCGGGCACACCGTCGAGGCGGACGTCGTAATAGGTCATGTCGCCGTAATAGACGACCTCGTCGACCATGCCCGGCGCCACGCGGCCCCTGTCCGGCTCACCGTCGAAGAGGAGGGAGAGCGTCTCGGGCCGGATGCCGATGCGGGCCGGGCCGGTGAAGGAGCCGGAGGTGAGCTGCTCGGCCGCCACCTCGGCGCGGCCAAGGCCGGGCATCTCCACCGTGGTGCCGGAGACGGAGCCGGGCAGGAAGTTCATCATGCCGATGAACTCCGCCACGCGGGCGGAGTTGGGGCGGCGGTAGAGCGATTCCGGATCGCCCAGCTGGCCTATCTCGCCTTCGAACATCACCGCGATGCGGTCGGACATGACCAGCGCCTCCTCCTGGTCATGCGTGACGAGGATGAAGGTGATGCCGACCTCGCGCTGGAGCTTCATCAGCTCCACCTGCATCTGCTCGCGCATCTTCTTGTCGAGCGCCGAGAGCGGCTCGTCCAGCAGCAGCACCTTGGGCTTGAGGATCAGCGCCCGGGCCAGCGCCACCCGCTGCCGCTGCCCGCCGGAGAGCGCGTGCGAGGGCCGGGCGCCGTAGCCGGCCAGCCCCACCATCTCAAGCGCCTCGCCGACGGCACGCGCCTTCTCCTCCTTGGACCGCTTGTCTCGGCGGAGGCCAAAGCCCACGTTCTCCGCCACGCTGAGATGCGGGAAGATGGCGTAGCTCTGGAAGACCATGTTGGTCGGCCGGTGGTTGGGCGCGACGCCGGCCACGTTGCGCCCGTCGAGATACATCACCCCGTCCGAGATCGGCTCGAAGCCGGCGATGGTGCGCAGCAGCGTGGTCTTGCCGCAGCCCGACGGCCCAAGCAGCGAGAAGAACTCGCCGGAGCGGATCTTCAGGTCGATCCCGCGCAGCGCGTGGTAATCGCCGTACCACTTGTGCACGGCGCGCAGCTCGATCAGCGCGGAGCGGTCGTCGGCGGTCAAATGAAGCCTCCCGGGTCTTCGACACCGGCGCGGCGCAGGCCCCGGCGACGGAAATATTCGGCCATCGACAGAAGGACGATGGAGAGCGTGACGAGGATGGTGCCGAGCGCCATCACCACCGGCAGCTTGGCCGGAAAGCGCAGCAGGCCCCAGATATAGACCGGCATCGTCGGGTTCGCGCCGGTGAGGAAGAAGGCGATGATGAACTCGTCGAGGCTGATGGTGAAGGCGATGAGCATCGACGAGATGATGCCCGGCATCACCAGCGGCAGGATCACCAGGCGGAAGGCGCTCCACCGGTTCTCGCCCAGATCCATCGCCGCCTCTTCCATCGCCGGATCGAGGCTCTGGAAGGCGCCGTTGAGAATGGCGACGGAGAAGGGCGTGCTCATCAGCGTATGCGCGGCGATCACCGTCCAGTTGCTGAGGTCCATGTCGAGCACCTGGCGCAGCATGACGAGCAGCGACACGGCAACGATGATCTCCGGCAGCACCAGCGGCAGCATGATGAAGCCGATGATGCCGCCCTTGCCGGGGAAGTTTGCCATGGCGCCGGCGCGGGCGGTCAGCATGCCGAGCAGGGTGGAGAAGATCGCCGTCAGCACCGCGATGAAGATCGAGTTGCCGACGGCATCATGCAGCGCGGTCGTCGTCCACAGCTCTTCGAACCATTGCGTGGTGAAGCCCTGCAAAGGGAAGGCGATGATCGTGCCGTCGTTGAAGGCGAAGATCGGCAGAAGCACGATCGGCGCGTAGAGGAAGATCAGGTAGAGGATGGCATAGGTGCGCAGCGCCATGGATCAGACCCTCAGCCAGCGACGATTGAGGAAGATCAGCAGCAGCGAGATCAGCGTGACGCAAAGCATCGCGATGATCGCCAGTGCCGCCCCGAGCGGCGCGTTGTTGAGCTGCAGAAACTGCGTCTGGATCATGTTGGCGATGAGCTTGCCGCCCGATCCGCCCATGAGTTCCGGCGTCACGTAATCGCCGATGGTGGGGATGAAGACAATCAGGATCGCCGCCATCAGCCCCGGCATGGAGAGCGGCAGCGTCACCCTCAGGAAGGTCGTCACCCGGTTCTCGCCGAGGTCCTGCGCGGCTTCGAGCAGCGAGCGGTCGATCTTCTCCAGCGCCACGAAGATGGGCAGGATCGCGAAGGGCGCGAAGGCATGGGCCAGCGTGATGATGACGGAATTGACCGAGTAGAGGATGAAGGTCAGCGGCTCGTCGATCAGGCCGATCTGCAGGAGGCCGGAGTTGATGACGCCGTTGTAGCCAAGGATCACCTTCCACAGGAAGACGCGCACGAGGTAGCTCGTCCAGAACGGGATGGTGATGAGGAAGAGCCAGAGCGACTTGCGGTTGTTCGGCACCCGGAAGGAGATGAAATAGGCAATCGGGTAGGCGAGGATCACGGTGATCACCGTGACGATGGCCGAGACCTTCAGCGACCGCCCGAGGAGGACCTGGTAGACCTCGCCGTCGAGGAAGGCGCGGTAATTCTCCAGCGTGAAGGTCGGCACGACATCGTAGCCGTCCTTCTGCCAGAAGGAGAACAGGATGATCGCCCCCAGCGGCAGCGCGAGGAGGAGCAGCGCATAGATGAACGGGGGCGTGACGAGGGCGACGGTGCGCCCGCGCTCGGTGGAGAAGAGTCCGCCGGCCATGTCTCTGGAGGGCCCCCTTGATTTGCCGCGACCCCAACGGTTTGCGATGCCGCCGGAAAGATCAATGGGGAATGTTGCGCAAGCTGCCGGGGAAAGGGGCAGGTGCCGCGAAACCGGGCAGAGCGGCGCGAGGCGGGGTGCCGGGGAGACGGAAATCGCGCGATTTCCGTTCCGAATTCCGCGCGGAATTCGGGGGCCCCGGGGCCGACGCTCCGCCCCCCGGGCGCGGAAACCATATGGTTTCCGCCGTCGATTTCCATATGGAAATCGACGCCTTACTTGTCCGGCGGGATCAGCCCCAGGCCGCGCAGGTAGACGCCGATGCCGCTCTCCAGCAGGTCCTCCGGCGGGAAGGGGGACTTGGTGCCGGGCGAGCCCCGCGCGAAGAGTTCCACCACGCCGTGGGACATCGCCCAGATATGGGCGGAGAACATCTGCGGCGGCGGGCGGCGCCCCTCCGGGATGTGCTCGGAGAGCTTGACCGCCGCCTTCTGCAACACGCCCAGCGCCTTGTCGGCGGCGGCGGCGAGGTCCGGGTTGCGCTGGATCGAGACGCCGCTCTCGAACATCGCCACGTAATGGCCGGGGTAGCGGCGGGCGAAGGCGAGGTAGGCGCGGCCCACCTTCTCGAAGGCGGCGAGGGCAGAGGGTTTGCCGCCGTCATAGGCGTAATCCATCAGGTCGCCGAAGATCTCGTAGCCCTGCCGGGCTGCCTCGGCGATCAGGTCCTCCCGTCCCTCGAAATGGCGGTAGACGGCCGCCGGCGTCACGCCGGCCTCGCGCGCCGCCTCGGAGAGGGTGAAGCCCGTCGGCCCCTTCTCCTCGATCAGCTTCAGCACCGCTTCGACCAGCGCCTCGCGCAGGTTGCCGTGATGGTAGCCGCGTTTCGCCATTCAGGCGCGCGTCCATAATTCCGGGCCGCCGGCGATGCATTCGTCCACGGCGCCGATCTCATCTTCGTCCTTGCCGTCATAATCGATCCCGTGCAGCACGGTGCGGATCAGGTTGATCCGGGCGCGGCGTTTGTCGTCCGCGCGCACGATCGTCCAGGGGGCATAGGTGGTGTGGGTGACGAAGAGTGTCTCCTCGATCGCCTCGGAGTAGCCATCCCAGCGCTTGAGGCCCTCCACGTCGATCCAGGAGAGCTTCCATTGCTTCAGCGCCTCCGTCTCCCTGTCGAGGAAACGGTCGAGCTGGGTGGCGCGGCCGACGTTCAGCCAGAACTTGTAGAGCGTGATGCCCTCGTCGACGAGCAGCTTCTCGAAGGGGCCGACCTGCTCGAACCAGCGGGCGCGCTCGTCCTCGGTGCAGAAGTCGAAGACCTTCTCCACCACGCCGCGATTGTACCAAGAGCGGTCGAAGAGCACGATCTCCCCCGCCGCCGGCAGATGCGCGACGTAGCGCTGGAAGTACCATTGCGTCGCCTCCTGCTCCGTCGGCTTGGGCAGGGCGACGACGCGGGCGCCGCGGGGGTTGAGGTTCTCGGTGAAGGCCTTGATGGAGCCGCCCTTGCCGGCGGCGTCCCGCCCTTCGAAGACGATGGCCACCCGGTCGCCCCGTGCCTTGACGGAGGCCTGCAGGCGGACGAGCTGGCGCTGCAGCCGCTTCATCTTCTTCTTGTACTTCTTCTTGGAGAGACGTTCGTCGTAGGGCCAGTCGGGATTGGTGACGTCGTCCTTGTCCGCGTCTTTCAGCGTGTCGCGCACCTGCTGAGGCGCATCCGTCTTCAGGTAGTCGCTGATGGCGCCGTCGAAGGGGAGGGGCATGGTCCGTCGTTCCAATCGTTTGCGCCCCTTCGGGGGTAGGGGGGAATATGGGCCGCGCGCCCCTTCAGATCAATCCGGCCCGCGCCGCGGCCCGGTCGATGGCGGCGACCGTGGCCTCCGGGTCGGCATGGTGGGGCATGTGGCCGACGCCCTCAAGCACGGTGAGATTTGCATCGGGGAGGAGGCGCAGCATCCCCCGGGCGTGGATGTCGAGATCGACCGTCCGATCGGCGGTGCCGTGGATGATCTCCACCGGCATCCGCATCTGCCCGTAGCGCGCCGACTGCTCCGCGAGATCCTCCCGCAGCGCCAGCACCTGCCGGCCATTGGCGGCGAGGGAGGCGCGGCGGAGGGTGAGGGCGGCGCCGACGTGATCGACATAGCCCGGCGGGGCGGGCTGGGGCGCGAAGATGCCCTCCAGCGAGGCGGCGATCTGCCGCTTGCCGGCGAAGGCGCTGATCAGGGGCGCGGTCGTCCAGCGCGCCCACCAGCTGCCGGTGGCGTGGTAGAAGGCGGCGTAGGGGCCCTCCCACGGCATCGTCGCCCCGGCGAGGGTGACGATGGCCGCCGCCCGCTCCGGCGCCACCTGGCCCCAGGCCATGGCGACGGCGCCGCCGTAGGAATGGCCGACGATCACCGCCGGGCCCAGACCCATCGCCTCGGCCGCCGCCTCCAGCTGGCGGGCCTGCTCGGTGGGGCTGGGGGTGCCGGGCAGCGCCTCGGAATGGCCGAGGCCCGGCCGGTCGAAGGCGACGACGTGGTAGCGGCCCTCCAGCCGGCCCGCGAGATCGAAGGTGAAATCGCGCAGGTTCCCGCCCGCGCCGTGGACAAGGATGACCGTCGGCCCGCTCCCCGCCTCCACCGCGTGGACCTGCCGGCCGGCGACCTCGATCAGCCGCCCCTCGGGCGGAAAGGCCGCCTCCGCCCGCGCCCGCTGCTGGCGGACGGCCAGCGTGAGGGCGAGAGCCACGATCAGAACAACGAGCAACCCCATGGACAGCCTCCGAAAACCTCGGCTCACCGGCCGATCTCGGCCATGTCGTAGGGGGTGGTCTGATATATTTCGTTGATCCAGTTGCCGTAGAGCAGGTGCGCGTGGCTGCGCCAGCGGTTGATCGGCGTCTTCGACGGATCGTCGTTCGGATAGTAGTTCCGCGGCACCTCGATGGGCACGCCCGCCTCGACGTCGCGGTCGTACTCCTCCTTCAGCGTGTGGCTGTCGTATTCGAGGTGGTTGATGATGTAGAGCGCCCGGTGCCCCGGATCGTGGACGAGGCAGGGCCCCGTCTCCTCGGCCATCATCAGCGTCTGCAGCCCCTCGGCCTTGTCGATGTCCTCCTGCCGCATCTCCGTCCACCGGCTGACGGGCATGGTGCAATCGTCGGAGAAGCCGCGCAGGAAGGGCGAGGCGGGGGCGAGGTTGCGATGGCGGAAGCAACCGAAGGCCTTCTGCGGCAGGATGTGCTTGGGCACCCGGTGGAAGTGCCAGGCCATTGCCATGCCGCCCCAGCAGATGCCGAAGGTGGAGTGCACGTGCGTCTGCGTCCAGTCCATCACCCGGGTCAGCTCGTCCCAATAGGTGACCTCGTCGAAAGGCAGGTGCTCGATAGGCGCGCCGGTGATGAGGAAGCCGTCGAACTTCTCTCCCGAGGCCTCGACCTCCGCGAATGGCCGGTAGAAGGCCTCCATGTGCTCGGCGGCGGTGTTCTTGGTCTGGTGCTCGCTCATGCGGATGAGGCTGAGCTCGATCTGCAGGGGCGTGGCGCCGATCAGCCGGGCGAGTTGCGTCTCCGTCTGGATCTTCTTCGGCATGAGGTTGAGCAGGCCGAAGCGCAGAGGGCGAATATCCTGCCGGGCGGCGCGCAAGTCACCCATGACCATGACGCCTTCCGTCTCGAGGACGTTGTAGGCGGGCAGGGTCTCGGGCAGCTTGATCGGCATCTGGCCTCTCCTTTCGAGGAAGGGCGCTTATCTAGCCCCGGCATCTCCGGCGCTCAAGGCCCGCCGCTCGAGGGCGGCGGCGATGACCTGGGTGAAGCCCGCCTCGTCCTCCACGCCGCCCGCCTCCGCGGCGGAGATGGTGACGCCCCATTTCGCCATCGCGGCGTAGCGGGGCTGGCGATGGGCGAGGGCGCGGGCATAGGCGAAGCGAATGAAGCTGTCGGGGTCCACCTCCGCCTCGGCGCTGCCCGTCTCCTCCAGGTAGGCGGTCCAGGCCTCGGTCAGGAACTCCGGCTGGTAGGCCATGGGCTTGGGCGCGGCATCGAAGCGGCGGATGAGCTCCTGCTCGTGCGCGCGGGAGCCCTCGATCCAGACGAGCAGGCATTCCTGCGCCAGCTCGGTCAGCAGCGGGTCCTCCGGGTCCTCCGGGTCGACCCATTCGCAGATCGAGCCGCCGGAATCGCAGACGAAGTTGGGATAGCCGTAAAGCTCCTCCGACCGCCGGGCGAAGTGGCCGGTATCGCGCAGCGCCGCGATCTCGGCGGCGCGGAAGCGGGCCTGCCGGGCGCGGTACTCCGCGATGGGCAGGCCGCCCTTGGCCGGGTCCCCCGGCTTGCCGAGCCAGGAGGAGACGGCAGCGAGGTTGGAGAAGGTGAGGTTCGCCGTGACGTGGATCGAATCCGTCATCAGAAGGTCGCGCAGGAAGGGCACCTTCATCGCCTCGCGCTTGGCGTTGTCGGCGATGGCCTCGTCGAGGTAGCGCGAGCCGATGCGGTAATCGATGGAGTAGTGAAACCACCGCCCCGTCGCCCTGAGGCGCTGGCTGATATGAGTCTTGCCAAGGCCGGACATGCCGAGAAGCAGCACCCGCTTCCTCGGCGCGGCGAGCCAGTTTTCCGCGGTCTCATAGAGCATGGATGGTTGGTTAACGGCTGGGCCGCGCCCGCGCCAGACGGATTCTGCCGTTGAGCGTCAGCAGCCCCAGCACGATCAGCGCGAAGCCGCCCCAGGCCTGCGGCGACAGGCTCTCCCCCAAGACAACGGCGCCGAGCGCCACGCCGACGGGCGCGACGAGCAGGGTGGCGAGCATTGTGTAGCCGGTGCCGGCGGTGGCCATGAGCCGGTAGTAGAAGATGAACGCCAGCGCTGTCGCCAGAAGCGCGAGGTAGAGGAGGGCGATGGCGCTCGGCAGCGTCACGCCGCCCGGCGGCCCCTCCATCGACCAGGCCAGCGGCAGGGCGAGAAGGGCGGCGCCGGTGAGCATCCCCGCCGCCGAGGTGAGCGGCGGCAGGCCGGAGAGCATCTTGCGCGCCCAGATGCCGGCGACGGCATAGCTGAGCGTGGCGCCGATGACGGAGAGCTGCCCGAGGGCCCGCAGGTCGAGCCCGCCGAGGGCGGAGGGGCCGATGACCAGCACGACGCCGCTGAAGCCCAAGGCCAGCCCGACGGCCTTGGCCCGCGTCATCCGCTCGTCGGCGAAGACGAGCGCGGCGAGTCCCATCCCCCAGAGCGCGGTGGAGGAGTTGAGGATCGCGGCGAGGCTGGAGGGCACATGCGCCTGCCCCCAGGCGATCAGCGTGAAGGGCAGCACGTTGTTGAGCGCCCCCATGACGAGCAGCGCCCCCCATGTCCGCCAGCCCTTCGGCATCGGCTGGCGCGTCAGCAGCGCCGCGGCCCAGAGGACGGGCACGGCCAGCGTGACGCGCGTGGCGGTGATCCACGCCGGCGGCGTGGTGAGGAGCGCGAAGCGGTTGGCGAGGAAGGTGCCGCCCCAGATGAAGGCCAGCGCCAGCAGCAGCGTCCACGCGAGCGGCGACAGGGTCTTCTGGGCGGGGCGGCTGGCGGGAGCGGTCGTCATGGCCCGCATCTGGCTCAGGCGGGCGGGCGGGGGCAATCCGTTTCTTGCGGTTGCCGCGGCGCCTTTTGAGGGAGGCGCCGTTCCCCGAAAGGATCGGCCCGCCGGATCGCTCCGGCGGGCCGCCCTCGTCAGAAGCGGTAGGCGACCGAGAGGCCGTAGCCGAGGGAGTGGTTGTTGTCGAACTCGGCGCCCGTCAGCTCCGCCGTGGCGTCGCCGAGGAAGGTGTAGTTGATGCCGCCGGAGATCTCCGCCGCGCCCATCGTGTAGGTGGCGCCGAGGGAGATGCCCGTCCGCCCGTCCGTCGGGGCGAGGTTGGAGGCGAGCTCATCGTCGGCCGACTCGTAGCTGATCGTCGCCGAGGCCGCGAGGACATCGCTGAAGCGGCGGCCGATGCCGAGGCGGTAGGTGAAGACATCGTGGCTGTAGTCGATCAGGTCGCTGCCCGTCTGGCCGATGTTGATGTCCGTCGCCGTCCATTCGGCCCAGCGCACGCCGGCCAGCAGCAGCGTGTCGGGCGCGATGCCCGTCTGGAAATCGATGTTCACCGATTGCGGCCATTCGTACTGCGTCTGGCCAAGGAGAACGGTGCCGTCGAGCGCGGAGGTGTCGTGATCCATCTCGATGGCGGAGCTGTAGGTCAGCGCCGCGCGGAGCGCGAGCTCGGGCATCTCGTAGGCGCCGCCGACGACGTAGCCGGTGCCGGTGTCGCTGGCGAATTCCGTTGTCACGCCGCCGGAGGTGAGCGTGCCGTCCGCCTGCACGAGGCGCGCGCCGCCATGGACGGAGAAGCTCTCGTTGATCCGGTAGCGGGCGAGGGCGGTGAGGCCGAGGCTGTCGATGGTGCCGACGGCATCGACCGGGTAGCCCGGGTCGGCGTTCGAGTAGTCGATATTGGCGCCGAAGGGCGTATCGACCGTCACGCCGAAGGAGAGGGCCTCGGTGAAGTCCGTCTTCACCGACAGGGCGAACTGGCTGTAGTCGCCGCCCATGTCTCCCGAGCTGAGGGCGCCGCCCCCGACGGTGCCGCTGACGTCGGGCGTGACGTAGCCGTAGCTGAGTTCGGCATAGCCGCCGGGCTCGAAGATGAAGTCGACGGACTGGCCGGAGCGGTCGAGACCGCCGGCCTGCGCGGCTCCGGCACAGAGGGCTGCCGATGCGGCGGCGAAGATGAAGTCCTTCATGTCTCTCCTCCCAAAGAAAGATCGCAAGTCACACAAGTCATTGAGGTAAGCGTGGCGCTTTGTCGCGGGTCAAGATGCGACCCCGCGTCAGTGATCGCGTGGCGCAGCGGCGTTGCCGGAGGGCCGCGCCGGCTGGCCACGGGTGATGTTGATGTAGTTGCCCGCGAAGATCAGCGCCGCGCCGAGGAAGACGAAGATATCCAGCGGCTCGGCGTAGAAGATGGCGCCGACGACGGCGATCAGCGGCAGGCGGGCGAAGTCGATCGGCATGACGATGGGCGCGGGCGCGAGGCTCAGCGCCGTCGTCAGGCAGAAATGCGCCACGACGCCGCCGCAGCCGATGAGGATCAGCCACGGCACGGAGGCGGCGGAGGGCCGGGCGATCTCGCCGTCGATCCCGGCGCAGATCAGCCCGAAGGCCGCCTGCATCGTCACCAGCCAGAAGAGGATCGAGGTGATCCGCTCCGCGCGCGTCAGCCGCCGCGTGAAGATGGCGGTCAGGGCGAAGCCGATGGCCGCCAGCGCGGCGGAGATCAGCCCGGGCGAGATTGCCTCCGGCGTCGGCCGCGTGACGACGAGGATGCCGACGAAGCCGAGCAGCGCCGCGAAGAGGCCGATCTTCGTGATCCGCTCCCCCAGCAGCAGCGGCGAGAGCAGGATGACCCAGATCGGTGAGGTGAATTCCAGCGCGAAGACCTGCGCGAGCGGGATCAGCGGGATGGCGAAGAACCACAGGTTCTGCCCGGTGAAATGGGCGAGGTTGCGCACGAGGTGCAGCGGCAGCCGGGTGGCACGGACGTCGCGCAGGTGCCCGGTGGCGGCGGCGGTGCCGACGACGAGCACGATCCCCACCAGCGAGCGGTAGAACATGATCTCGAACGTGTCGAACTGCCCCGAGAGGGTGCGCGCCGCGACGGCCATGGTGGAGAAGGCGACGACGGCACCGATCATCCAGAGCGCGGCCTTTCCGGCCCCGCCCTGTCCGGTGGCTGCTGTGATGGTCGGTGTCATGAGCGGCGACGCTAGGGCCGCTCCGGGGGAATGAAAAGGGGCCGGCGGGCGGGTCCCGCCGGCACCCCTCACGCGATGGCGAAAAGCGCCAGTACGCTGACGGTCGTGGTACCGAGAACAAGGACGCTGGGCCAGCCGTAGATCGGCTTGTCCGCGCCGCAATAGCCACAATGACGACCCCTGAAGCGCATATGGTGTCCGCAATCGCGGCAGTGGAGAAATCTCAAACTCATGGTCTCCGTCCCCTTTGTCGGAATACGTGGTCTTGAAAATTTTTTGAGACATGCGGCAGCTGCCGCTCACCTTGAAACAGGTCACGCCGGAGGTGCGGAAAAACCCCTGATTCCGCGCCGTCGGTGGTCGACGCTATAGGCGCGGGTTATGCCACTTCCAATCAAAATATAATTGAAATTGTGGTTGTTTAGGGGACGATTGCCTCTGCTTCGCCCGCACTTGTGACGGGGACGAAGGCGGCAAGACCCTTAGATATTTGGGGATCGAAGAAAAGGGCGGAGGGGAGCGCGGGGGAGCGTGTGACATGTCTCAGCACATGCTGAAACTTTGGCCCTCGCGGCAGTCTGCCGCCTTATTCGGCTCCGCCGACCTGCCCGAGCAGGAAAGCGCCGCTTTCGCGGGCTATTCCCACTCGATGGTGCCGGGCGGCTTCGATGTGATGTCGTAGGTCACCCGGTTGATCCCCCGCACCTCGTTGATGATCCGCGTCGCCGTCTCGCCGAGGAAGTCGTGGCTGAACGGGTAATAGTCGGCCGTCATGCCATCGACGCTCGTCACGGCGCGGAGCGCGCAGGCGAAATCGTAGGTCCGCCCGTCGCCCATGACGCCGACCGTGCGCACCGGCAGGATCGCCACGAAGGCCTGCCAGATCTCGTCGTAGAGCCCGTGCTTGCGGATCTGGTCGATGTAGACGGCATCGGCCTTGCGCAGGATGTCGAGCTTTTCGCGGGTGATCTCGCCGGGGCAGCGGATGGCGAGGCCCGGCCCGGGGAAGGGGTGGCGACCGATGAAATGCGGCGGCAGGCCAAGCTCGCGGCCGAGCTCGCGCACCTCGTCCTTGAAGAGCTCGCGAAGCGGCTCGACGAGCTTCAGGCCCATCTTTTCGGGCAGGCCGCCGACATTGTGGTGGCTCTTGATCGTCACCGAAGGCCCGCCGGAGAAGGACACGCTCTCGATCACGTCGGGATAGAGCGTCCCTTGCGCGAGGAATTCCGCGCCCTCGATCTCCCCGGCATAGCGTTGGAAGACATCGATGAAGAGCTTGCCGATGGTCTTGCGCTTCACCTCTGGGTCGGAGACGCCCTCGAGCGCGCCGAGGAAGAGATCCTGCTCCTGCGCGTGGATCACCCGCAGGTTCATGTGGTCGCGGAACATGGCCACGACCTCCTCGGCCTCGTTCAGCCGCAGCAGCCCGTGGTCGACGAAGACGCAGGTGAGGTTCTCGCCGATGGCCTCGTGCAGCAGCACGGCGGCGACGGAGCTGTCGACGCCGCCGGAGAGCGCGCAGATCACCTTGCGGTCGCCCACCTGTTCCCGGATCTTCTTCACCGCCTCGGCGCGATAGGCCTCCATCGTCCAGTCGCCCTTGAAGCCGGCGAGCTGGGTGAAGGCCTTGTAGAGTGTGCGGCCGTTCGGCGTGTGGTGCACCTCTGGGTGGAACTGCACGGCGTAGAAGTGGCGGGCCGCATCGGCGATCACCGCGAAGGGCGCGCCGGGGGAGGTGGCGTAGACCTCGAAGCCGGGGGCGATCTTGGCAACGTGGTCGCCATGGCTCATCCACACCTGCTCGCGGCCGGTGTCGAACCAGCCGTTCAGCAGGTCGAGCGGCTGGGAGGGCGTCACGTAGGCGCGGCCGAACTCCGCCGTGCCGTCGCCGCGCTCGACCTTGCCGCCGAGCATCTCCATCATCACCTGCTGGCCGTAGCAGATGCCGAGGATCGGCACGCCCAGTTCGAAGACCTCCGCCGGCGGGCGGGGCGAGCCCTCGTCGATCACCGACGCGGGGCCGCCGGAGAGGATCACCGCCTTCGGCGCGAACTCGGCGAGGAACTCCGCCGTCACCATGTTGAACGGGTGGATCTCGCAATAGACGTTCAGCTCGCGCAGGCGCCGCGCGATGAGCTGCGTCACCTGAGAGCCGAAATCGATGATGAGCAGGCGGTCATGCGCCTTGGCGATCGGGCTGGTCATGCCTCCCGATAGGCAGGCGGCGCTCGGGGCGCAAGAGCCGCCGCACTCTCCCGGCCGCCGCAGCCTCGGCGGCCCTCCGCCTGTAGCGGCGCGACTAACATTTGATGGCAGCGCCTCACGGAACGACGACCTGCGGCCGGCGTTATCGCGGTCAAAGGGCGGGCATGTCCCGCCGCAGCGATAAGGAGTTCCCCATGAAGGACCTGCAAGGACTGTTCGTGCACTTTCTCCGCGACATCTATTACGCCGAGAAGAAGATCGCCAAGACGCTGCCGAAGATGGCCCGCAAGGCCGATTCGCCGGATCTGAAGGAAGCCTTCGAGGCTCACCTCGAAGAGACCGAGGGCCACATCGCCAACCTCGAGCAGGTGTTCGACTACCTGGGCCTGAAGGCCCGCGGTGTCACCTGTGAAGCCATCAACGGCATCCTCGAGGAAGGCAGCGAGATCATGTCCGAAGCCGAGGACAAGGACACCCGCGACGCCGGCATGATCGCCGCGGCTCAGGCGGTCGAGCATTACGAGATCACGCGCTACGGCACGCTGATCGCCTGGGCCAAGACGCTTGGCCACAACGGCGCCATCGAGCTGCTGCAGGCGAACCTCGATCAGGAATACGCGGCGGACAAGAAGCTGTCGAATTTCGCCGAGAAGGGCCTGAACAAACAGGCCGCCTGATCTGCGAGCGACATCTGGCGCGGCCGCCCCTCGCGGGCAGCCGCCGGCATTGAGGCCCGGGTGGAAACGCCCGGGCCGTTTGTCGTTCTCCTGCGCCCTCGGTCTCGCGATGTCGTTTTCGCCACGCAAGCGGCGCAAAATCGGGTTCTGTCTTAACCCTCGCCGCGTATGAGGCGGCAAATGGGCCGGATCGCGGAGGGTTTTGGCATGAGTGACCTGGCAGAGCAGCGGCGTGGCAGGGCCGGGCGCGGCGGTGGAGCGGCGCGGCGCGCCGAGCGCACGGCCGTCAGCTTCGAGACGGCCCGCTTCATCGAGCGCAACGTGCCCAACCTCGAGATCCTCAACGCCGAGGCGCTGGAGATCATCGAGGGCAATGCCGAGACCATCCTGCAGGAGATCGGCGTCGCCTTCCCCGACAATCCCGCCGCGCTGGATCGCTGGAAGGCCGCCGGCGCCGATATCCAGGGTGACCGGGTGCGTCTGCCGAAGGGCCTCGCAAGGGAGCTGGTGAAGACGGCCCCCGGCAGCTTCACCCAGCACGCCCGCAACCCGGCCCGCAATGTCGAGATCGGCGGGCGCAACCTCGTCCTCGCCCCCGTCTACGGCCCGCCCTTCGTACGCGACGTGAACGGCGGCCGCCGCTACGCGACGATGGCCGACTTCGAGAAGTTCGTGAAGCTGACCTACATGTCGAAGTGGCTGCACCACTCCGGCGGCACCGTCTGCGAGCCGACGGACATCCCGGTGAACAAGCGCCACCTCGACATGCTGCTGGCGCACATGACGCTCTCCGACAAGCCGTTCATGGGCTCGGTCACCGAGCCCTCCCGCGCGCAGGACAGCGTGGACATGGCGAAGATCCTCTTCGGCGCCGATTTCGTCGACCAGAACACGGTGATGACCTCGCTGGTCAACATCAACTCGCCGCTGACCTTCGACGCCACCATGATGGGCGCGCTGGAGGTCTATGCCGCCAACAACCAGGCGGCCATCATCTCCCCCTTCATCGTCGGCGGCGCCATGGCGCCCGTCTCGGTGGCGGGCACGCTGACGCAGGTGCTGGCGGAGATCCTCGCCGGCGTGTCCTACTCGCAGCTCGTGCGCCCCGGCGCCCCGGCCATCGCGGGGGCCTTCGTCACCTCCATCGACATGAACTCCGGCGCCCCCACCTTCGGCACGCCGGAAGCCTCGATGATCACCTACGGCACCGGCCAGCTCGTCCGCCGGCTGGGGCTGCCCTACCGCTCCGCCGGGGGCTTCTGCGGCTCCAAGCTGCCCGATGCGCAGGCGGGCTACGAGAGCGCCAATTCGCTGAACATGGGCCTCCTCGCCGGCGTCAACTTCATGCTGCACGCGGCGGGCTGGCTGGAAGGCGGCCTCGTCGCCTCCTTCGAGAAGTTCGTGATGGATGCCGACCAGCTCGGCGCCCTGCACAAGATCGCCGCCGGCGTCGACGTCTCCGCCGATGCGCAGGCGATGGATGCCATCCGCGAGGTGGGCCCGGGCGGGCATTACCTCGGCTGCGCCCACACGCAGGCCAACTTCAAGAGCGCGTTCTGGCGCTCCGAAGTGCTGGACTACAAGCCCTTCGAGACATGGGACGAGGAGGGCGCCCGCACGACGGAGGCGCTCGCCGCCGTGCGCGTGGAGAAGCTCCTCGGCCAGTACCAGCCCCCGCCGATGGACCCCGGGATGTCGGAAGCGCTGCATGGCTTCGTGGCGGAGAAGAAGGCCTCGATGCCCGACGCCTTCTCCTGAGGCCCCGCTCAGGCCCGCACTGCTCAGGTCCGCCCCACTCAGGCTGGCGCGGCGGGCAGGCGGGTCACCGTCGCCCCGCCGGCCGGCTCGTCCCGCCCGGCGAGGCGCAGGAGCCGCGCCTCGCCCATGATGGCGATCAGCAGATTGACATGGGCGGGGATGGAGTATTCCGCCGCCCCCGCGCGGCGGCGACCGTCCTCCTCGGCCTCCATCTGCATCAGCTGCATCACCGCCTCGCCGGAGCGCGGCGCCTCCATCGTGGAGAGGAGGCGGGGCAGGTGGCGCTCGCGCCGGTACTCCTCCACCCCCGCCCGGGCGGCGCGGACCAGAAGCCGCGGCCGCTGTAGCTGTCCGATCATCCCCAGAAGATCCTGCATGCCTGTTCCCCTTCGCTTGGCTGAGGGGCACAGACTGGCACAGGGGGAGGGGGCGTTGCCTGCCCGAGGGGGAGCGGGTCGACCACCGTCCACACCCGTTCACCTGTTGGAAACCTCCGTTAAACCGGCACTTACCGTTTACGCTTCGGTAACAATGCCAAACTCAGGTTTGCCCTCTGATCGGCGTGACGAGCCGGTCTCACGGAACGGTTGAATGGGGGTGCCGAGGATGACGTTTTCTCAAGTGACAGCAGTGGATCACCGGGTGGCAGGGCTGCCGGAATGGGTGCCGGAGGCGGTGCATCACTACCTCAAACACACCGAGGGCGGCCGCCCGATCCGGGCGCTGGCGCGAGCGGCGGATGTCCATGCCTCCACGATCCTGCGGCAGGTGCGGCGCATGGAGGCGCGGCGGGACGACCCGCTGGTCGACGGGGCGTTGCGCCGGCTCGCGCAGATTTCTGCGAAGCGGGTCTCCGGCAAGGGCGCCGGGGAGGCGCTGCCGGGCGGCGCCAGCTTCGAGCGGGAGGCGCGGCGCCTGCTCACCCGCCTTGCCCGCCGGGGGACGGTGCTGGCTGTGGCGCGAGACATGGACATGGGCGTCATCGTTTCCGAAGACGAAACAGGCGAGGTGCGCCGGGAGGCGACAGTGGAGCGCGGCTTCGCCGAGACGCTGGCGCTGCGCGACTGGATCGAGCCGCAGGACCCGGCGGCCCGCATCCTCCGCTACGTCCTCACCGCCGCCGGCCGCGCCGCCCTGCGCGATTTCGGGCCGGAGCCGGGCTTCTCCGAGGCGCAGGCCGGCTTCCGCCGCCTCGGCGAGTCGGAGGAGAGCGATGCGCGGCTGCGGCACATGCGCTCCGCCCTCGCCGAGAGCCCGCTCTCCGGCCTCGCCCGCCGGCGCGACCGCAAGGGCAAGCCCTTCCTGCCGCGCCCGCTGGTGGCGGCAGGGGAGCGGATGCGCGAGGATTACGAGCTCTCCCGCCTCGGCCCGCCGCTTCAGGCCGCGTGGGAGGCGCATGTGGAGGCCGGAGCGCCGACCGCCTTCGATCCCCCCGCTCCGCCCGCCGGCGATGCGGGGGCGGAGGCGGCGCGCGAGCGGCTGCTCACGGCGCTGGAGGAGCTGGGCCCCGGCCTCGCCGATGTCGCCCTGCGCTGCTGCTGCTTCCTCGAAGGGATGGAGGCGCTGGAGCGCCGCATGGGCTGGTCGGCCCGCTCCGGCAAGGTCGTCCTGCGGATCGCGCTGCAGCGGCTGGAGCGGCATTACGAGACGACGGGGGGGCGCTACGCGCCGATGATCGGCTAGTAGGGCAGCGTCATCCGGATGATCCAGGCCACCGTTCCGACGGTGGCCACCCCGACCAGCCAGAGCCCGACGAACCACGCGACCCGCTTCGGCCAGCCACGCTTCACGGGCGGCCCCCCGGAAGGGCGGGGCTCAATGGTAGCCCGCCTCGGGATCGACCTTGCCGCGGAAGACCCAGTAGGCATAGGCGGTGTAGGCGAGGATGATCGGGATCAGCACCGAGGCGCCGATCAGCATGAAGACCTGGCTGTTGCGCGGCGCCGCCGCCTCCCAGATCGTCACCTCCGTCGGCACGATGTAGGGATACATCGACACGCCCAGCCCCCCGAAGCCGAGGATGAAGAGCCCCAGCGCGAGCAGGAAGGGGATCACGTCGCGCCCTTTTCCGCGGAGGGACGCCCCCAGCGCAGCGCCGAGCGCGAGGACGGCGACAGCCACCGCGACGGCGAGGCCGGTGCCCCAGCCGCCGAACCAGCGCAGGTAGTAGCCCTCCTGCAGGAACGGCGTCCAGATGCTGACGATGCCGATGAAGATCACCGTGCCGACCATCAGCACCAGCGCCTTGCGGCGCATTCGCGCCTGCAGGTCGCCGGTCGTCTTCGCGACCAGCCAGCAGGCGCCGAGCAGCATGTAGCCGACCATCACCGCCACCCCGACGAGCAGCGAGAAGGGGGTCAGCCAGTCCCACCAGCCGCCGGCATATTGGCGGGCGGCCTCGTCGATGTTGATGCCCTGCAGCAGGCCCCCCAGCGTCACGCCCTGCGCCAGCGCGGCGAGGGCGGAGCCGAGGATGAAGGCCCAGTCCCACAGCCAGCGGCGGCGGCCGGAGCGCCAGCGAAACTCGAACGCCACGCCGCGAAAGACGAGCGCCAGCAGCATGGCGATGATCGGTGCATAGAGTGCCGGCAGGATCAGCGCGTAGGCCAGCGGAAAGGCCGCCAGCAGCCCGCCGCCGCCGAGCACGAGCCACGTCTCGTTGCCGTCCCAGATGGGGGCGACGGAGTTCATCATCACGTCGCGGTCCCGCCGGTTCCGCTCGGTGGCGAAGAGCATGCCGAGGCCGAGGTCGAACCCGTCGAGGATGACGTAGACGAGCACCGCGAAGGCGATGACGAAGGCCCAGATGATCGTCAGATCGAAGGAGATCCCCTCAACGAGCGGCATTGGGTGCCCCTTTCTTGATCCGCTCCGCCTCGCCCGGCGCGGGCGTGATGCCGGCAGCCCGGTAGGGCCCTTCCACCGCATCCTTGAGGCGGGATTCGCCCAGATCCGGTGTGTGGTGCATGAGGCGGAGGATATAGACCGTCCCCGCCCCGAAGACGGCGAAGTAGATCACCACGAAGGCGACGAGGGAGGTGCCGACCGCCGGCGCATCCAGAGGCGCGGCGCTCTCGGCCGTGCGAAGCATGCCGTAGACGGTGTAGGGCTGGCGCCCGACCTCTGTGGTGATCCACCCCGCGAGCACGGCGATGAGGCCGGAGGGGCCCATCAGCGTCGCCGCCCGGTGCAGCCAGGGCGAGTCGTAGAGCCGGCCGCGGAAGCGCGCGATCAGCGACCACAGCCCCAACCCCAGCATGGCGAAGCCGATGGCCACCATGATGCGGAAGGACCAGAAGACGATGCCGACCGGCGGCTGCTCGTCATCGGGCACCGTGTCGAGCCCGTCGAGCGGCGCATCGAGGCTGTGCTTGAGGATCAGCGAGGAAAGCTTGGGGATGCCGATGGCGTAGTCGAGCGTCTGCGTCTCGTCATTGGGGATGCCGAAGAGGTAGAGCGGCGCGCCGTCGGGGTGGCTCTCGTAATGCCCCTCCATCGCCATCACCTTGGCGGGCTGATGCTCCAGCGTGTTCAGCCCGTGCTGGTCGCCGAGGAAGATCTGCACGGGCGCCACGATCGTCGCCATCCACATGGCCATGGAGAACATCGTTCGCGTTGCCGCCGTCGCCGGCCGGTTTTTGCGGCGGTGGCCGAGGAGGTGCGCCGCCGCAACGCCGCCGACGATGAAGGCGGTGGTCAGGTAGGCGGCGGTGACGGTGTGGGCGAGCCGGTAGGGGAAGGAGGGGTTGAAGATCACCTCCCAGAAGTTGGTCGGCAGGAACTGCCCCGTCTCCGCGTCGATCTCGAACCCCGCCGGCGTGTGCATCCACGAGTTGACGGAGATGATCCAGAAGGCGCTCATCACCGTGCCCACCGCGACAGCCAGGCAGGCGGCCATGTGCAGGCCGGGGCCCACCCTGTCACGCCCGAAGAGCATGATGCCGAGGAAGCCGGCCTCGAGGAAGAAGGCGCTGAGCACCTCGTAGGCCATCGGCGCGCCGATCACCGGGCCGGCCTTGTCGGAGAAGACGGACCAGTTGGTGCCGAACTGATAGGACATCACGATGCCCGAGACGACGCCCATGGCGAAGGCCAGCGCGAAGATCTTCACCCAGTAGCGGAAGAGCGCGAGGTACTTTTCTTCCTTCGTCCACAGCCAGAGGCCGTTGAGGACGGCGAGGTAGCTCGCGAGGCCGATGGTGAAGGCGGGGAAGAGGAAGTGGAAGCTCACCGTGAAGGCGAACTGGATCCGCGCGAGGAGAACAGCGTCGAATGACCCGAGCATTGGTCGCTCCCGGAATTCGCCCGGCCAGCAAGGCCCGCAGGCGTTGTAAAAGTCGCTAGCATGTCCGCCGGGGGAAGAAAACCGCTCCTCCCGCAGCACCCGGTCACGCCCGGTCACAGGGGTGCGCACGGGGGGCGCTCACGGGGGCGGGTTCGGCGCGCCCGGCGGGCGCCGCCGCCCGCTTATGCGGCCCGTCGCCGGGCCGGCCGCGTTAAACCGTCGCGATTGGCTCAAGTGCGCTTGACTTCACCCTGTGCAGGCGCGAGGCCATCCGCGATGGCCGGAGCTCCCGGCCTTTTCTGATTTTCCGGAGCGCAGTCATGACATCCGCAGCTACCAATCCCCCGTCCGCCGCCCCGGTGGAGGACCTGAGCGGCCGCAACCGGTTGGTCATCACCCTGCTGCTCGTCTCCACCTTCACGGTGATCCTCAACGAGACGATCATGTCCGTGGCGCTGCCGCGAATGATGGACTCGCTCAATGTCACCGCCAGCGCGGCGCAGTGGCTGACGACGGCGTTCCTGCTGACGATGGCGGTCGTGATCCCGATCACCGGCTTCCTGCTGCAGCGCTTCCACACGCGGCAGGTTTTCCTCTCGGCGATGAGCTTCTTCAGCCTCGGCACGCTGGTCTGCGCGCTGGCCGGCGGCCTGCCGATGCTGATCGTCGGGCGTGTCGTGCAGGCGGTGGGGACGGCGATGATGCTGCCGCTGCTGATGACCACGGTGATGAACCTCGTCCCGCCGGAGAGCCGCGGCAAGACGATGGGCAACATCTCCATCGTCATCTCCGTCGCGCCGGCCATCGGGCCGACGATTTCCGGCCTCATCCTCAACTACCTGCACTGGCGCTGGATGTTCTGGCTGGTGCTGCCCATTGGCCTCTTCGCGCTGGTGCTGGGCTACATGCGCCTGCTCAACGTGACGGAGCCGCGCAAGGCGCCGCTCGACATCCTCTCCGTGATCCTCTCCGCCATCGGCTTCGGCGGGCTGGTCTATGGCCTCTCCACCATCGGGGAGGGCGCCGGCGCCCGCGAGGCGGCGATGCCCGTGTGGCTGCCGCTGGCCGTCGGCGCGGTGGTGCTGGCGGTGTTCATCTGGCGGCAGCTGACGCTGGGGCCGAAGGGGCGGGCGCTCCTCGACCTGCGCACCTTCAAGGTGCGGGTCTTCACCGTCTCCGTCATCATGATGGCGCTGGCGATGATGTCGCTCTTCGGGATGATCATCCTCTTGCCGATCTACATGCAGAACGTCCTCGGCCTCGCGCCGCTGACCTCGGGCCTGCTGCTCCTGCCCGGCGGCCTGATCATGGGCCTGCTGGCGCCCATCGTCGGGCGGCTCTTCGACCGGATCGGGGCGCGCAAGCTGGTGGTGCCGGGGGCGATCATCGTCTCCTGCGCGCTGTGGCTCATGTCCACCTTCGGGATCGAGACGCCGATCGCCGTTGTCCTCGGCGGCCACGTCATCCTCTCCGTGGGGCTGGCGCTGCTCTTCACGCCGCTCTTCACCTCGTCGCTCGGCTCGCTACCGGCGGAGTTCTACTCGCACGGCTCGGCGGTGATCGGCACGGCGCAGCAGGTCTCGGGCGCGGCAGGCATCGCGCTCTTCGTCTCCGTCATGGCGGTGCGGGCGCAGGGCGAGATGCTGGCGGGGACGGATCAGCTGGCGGCCACGGCGACGGGCCTCTCCGCCGGCTTCACCACCGCGGCGCTCATCTCCCTCGGCCTGATCGCGGCGAGCTTCTTCGTGCGCCGCCCGCCGGACATGGGCGGCCCGCCGGCCCACGCGCCCCACTGACGGTGGCCTGAGGCTGCTGAAAACAACGCCCCCGCAGGGACCTGCGGGGGCGTTTTCATGTCTGGCGCATGGGGGAGGCCTCAGCGCGGCACGAGGAGCGTTGCGATCTCCTCGCCGGAGCAGCGCTGCGCCAGCGATCCCTCGATGGCGCGGCGGGAGAGGATCTCCGGGCGGTAGGCCTCGCCATAGAGCCGCTCGACCTCGCCGGGAGGGACAGCGAAGGGCGGGCCGTCCATCGTCTCCTGGTCATAGTCGAAGGTGATGAGGAGCTGCCTTGCGCGCCCGGTCACCTCGGCGAGATGGGGCGCATATCGCTGCCGCATCGGAGGGGGGAGGGCGACGAGGGCGGCGCGGTCATAGACGGCGGCCACCGGGCCGAGCATCTCGCGCGTCACCGCGAAGACGTCGCCGACGAAGATCGTCAGGCGGTCCGCCGCGTAACGGGTGAGGGGGCCGGCGGCCTCCACCTCGGGCGTCAGGCCGAGCCGGTCGAAGACGGCCCCCGCGGCGCTCTCGTTCAGCTCGATGCCGGTGACGAGAACGCCGCGGTCGCAGAGCCAGTCCAGATCGACGGCCTTGCCGCAGAGGGGCACGACCACCCGGTCGCCCGCCGCGAGGCCGAGGCTGCCCACATGCTCCTCGAGCAGCGCGTTCGGCCGCCCCTCGTGAAAGCCGATCTTGTTCTCGCGCCAGCGCGATTGCCAGAAGTCCTGTTCCACCCGACCACTCCTTCGCCTGATGCCCCTCAGCCTAGCGGGGAACGGCAGCGACGTCCAAGACAGCCGGCTCGGGCGGGGCAGGGCGCAAAGGAAAGGGCCGCCCCCCGCGAGAGGGACGGCCCGATCATTGTCGCAACCCGGGAAAGGCCTCAGTTGGCGCCGCGGTCGAGGTCGAAGCGGTCGTTCTCCATGAGCTGCACCCAGACATCCACGAAGTCGTGGACGAACTTCTCGAGGCTGTCGGAGCAGGCATAGACCTCCGCCAGCGCCCGAAGGTGCGAGTGGGAGCCGAAGATCAGGTCGACCTTCGTCGCCGTCCACTTCGGCTCGTTCGTGCGCCGGTCGCGGCCCTCGTAATCGCCCTCGGCCATCGGCTGCCAGACGGTATCCATCGTCAAGAGGTTGACGAAGAAGTCGTTGGTCAGCACGCCCGGCCGATTTGTCAGCACGCCGCGGGGCGAGCCGTGGGCGTTGTTGCCCAGCACCCGCAGGCCGCCGAGCAGCACCGTCATCTGCGGGCCGGTCAGGCCGAGCAGGTGCGCCTTGTCGACCATCGCCTCCTCGGGCTGCATGAACTGCGCGCCGGAGAGGTAGTTGCGGAAGGCATCGGCCCGCGGCTTGAGCGCCTGGAAGCTCTGCACATCCGTCTGCTCGGCGCTGGCATCCATCCGGCCCGGGGTGAAGGGCACGGCGACATCGACGCCGGCGTCACGGGCGGCCTTCTCCACGGCGGCGGTGCCGGCGAGGACGATCAGGTCGGCGAGCGAGACGCGTTTGCCGCCGGCCTGGAAGTCGGCCTGGATGCCTTCCAGAACGCCCAGCACCTTCTGCAGCTGCTCGGGGTCGTTCACCTCCCAGTCCTTCTGCGGGGCGAGGCGGATGCGGGCACCGTTGGCGCCGCCCCGCTTGTCCGACCGGCGGAAGGTGGAGGCGGCGGCCCATGCGGTGGAGACCAGCTCGGCGGTGGTCAGGCCAGAGGAGAGGAGCTTCTCCTTCAGCTCGGCGATCTCCGCCTCGCCGACCACCTCATGGTCGAGCGCGGGGATCGGGTCCTGCCACATCAGGTCTTCCTGCGGGACGTACTTGCCGATGTAGCGGATCTTCGGCCCCATGTCGCGGTGCGTCAGCTTGAACCACGCGCGGGCGAAGGCATCGGCGAACTCGTCGGGGTTCTCGTAGAACCGGCGGGAGATGCGCTCGTATTCCGGATCCATCCGCAGGGAGAGGTCCGTCGTCAGCATCGTCGGCCGGCGCTTCGGCGAATCCGGGTGCGGGCCGGGGATGTCGGCCTCGTGGTCCTTGGCGACCCACTGGAAGGCCCCGGCGGGGGACTTGTCGAGCTCCCACTCGTTCTCGAAGAGGTTCTTGAAGAAGAGGTTGCCCCATTGCGTGGGCGTCTGCGTCCAGATCACCTCCGGCCCGCCGGTGATGGCATCGGGCCCGTGGCCGGCGCCATGGCCGCTCTTCCAGCCGAGGCCCTGGTCCTCGACCTCGGCGCCTTCCGGGTCCGCCCCGACGAGCGAGGGATCGCCCGCGCCGTGGGTCTTGCCGAAGGTGTGGCCGCCGGCGATGAGGGCGACGGTCTCCTCGTCGTTCATCGCCATGCGGAAGAAGGTCTCGCGGATGTCATGCGCGGCCTTCACCGGGTCGGGCTCGCCATCGGGGCCCTCGGGGTTCACGTAGATGAGGCCCATCTGCACGGCGGCCAGCGGCTCCTCCAGCTGGCGCTCGCCGGAATAGCGCTCGGAGCCGAGCCAGGTGCCCTCGGGGCCCCAGTAGAGCTCCTCGGGCTCCCACACGTCCTCGCGGCCGCCGGCGAAGCCGAAGGTCTTGAAGCCCATGCTCTCCAGCGCGACGTTCCCGGTCAGCACCATCAGGTCCGCCCAGGAGAGCTTGCGCCCGTATTTCTGCTTGATCGGCCAGATGATGCGGCGGGCCTTGTCGAGGTTGGCATTGTCGGGCCAGGAGTTGAGCGGCGCGAAGCGCTGCTGGCCGGCGCCGGCGCCACCGCGCCCGTCGGTGATCCGGTAGGTGCCGGCGGAGTGCCACGCCATGCGGATGAAGAGACCGCCGTAATGGCCGAAGTCGGCGGGCCACCAGTCCTTGCTGTCGGTCATCACCTCGCGCAGGTCGGCCATGACGGCATCGATGTCGAGGCTCTTGAACTCCTCGGCGTAGTCGAAGCCTTCGCCCATCGGGTCGGAGAGCTTGGAGTTGGCGTGCAGCTTGGAGATGTCGAGCTGCTCGGGCCACCAGTCACTGTTGCGGTGGCCGCGCTTGCCGCCGCCGCTCATGGGGCAGCCGCCTTTTTCGTCGCGAGTCGTGTCCATGGGGGGCTCCTCGGGTCGTTTTGCATGAATGATTGTGCCGGGTTCGGTCACCCGGCGTCGGCCCCAGATAACGGGCCGGGGGCGGGAGAGGCAAGATAGGCTGTTTTTGTGTTTTCTTATGCCATCCCAAAGTTCCTCTTATGGCTCCACCCCTAGACCCGCGCGCCCTCCCCCCCCCTCTTATGCCGCCCGCCACCCCTCCCTGTCTTTGATCCCAAAAATCCCGGGGGCTCCGGGGGGCTGGCCCCCCGGTCCCGCACTCTCAACTCGCGCCTCCCCCTCAATGAAAGTCCCGGCTCTTGGGAAACATCCGCGCCTCCCGCGGATGCCCCGCCCGCGGTGCATCGAGGCTGGAGCGGCGTGAGCCCTGCACCGGCTTGGTCACCGCGTCGGCATGGGCCAGCGGCGGGGCGAGGCCTTCGGGCCCGAGGCGCAGGAGGGCGTCCGTCCGGTCCTCCACCCGCTCCACGACGAGGTGGATGATCTCCACGTCCCGCTGCACCCGGCCATGGACGACCATCAGGCGCGACTGCATCACCTCCTTGCGGTAGGTGGCGAAGACCTTCTCCCAGATGACAAGGTTCGCCGTGCCGTGCTCGTCCTCCAGCGTCACGAAGCACACGCCCTTCGCCGTCCCCGGCCGTTGCCGCAGCAGCACCAGCCCCGCCAGCTTCAGCCGCTGGCCGGGGCGGGCGCGGGAGAGATCCTCCGACGACAGGTAGCCCTGGGCGGCGAGGCTCTTGCGCAGGAAGCTCATCGGGTGGGCCTTCAGGGAGAGGCGCAGCGTCTGGTAATCGGCCACCACCGCCTCGCAGAGCGGCATCTGCGGCAGGGCGACGGGGCGCTCGGGCCCCTCATCCATCCCCGGCTGGAAGAGGGGGAGGTCGGGCGCCTCCTTGAGGCCTCGTGCCTCCCAGAGCGCCTGCCGCCGGTCGATGAAGAGCGAGCGCATCGCATCCGCCTCCGCCAGCCGGCGGATCAGGGCCGGCTTGCAGCGCCCGCGCGTCTGCAGTTCGGCCACGCTCTCGAAGGGGCGGTCGCGTCCCTCCAGCATGCGAAGCGCCGCCTCGCGGTTCAGCCCGCCGATCTGCCGGAGGCCAAGGCGGACGGCGAAGCCGGTGCCCGCCGGCTCCAGCGTGGTGTCCCATTCGGAGAAGTTCACATCCGCCGGCCGCACCTCTACCCCGTGGTCGCGCATGTCGCGCACGATCTGCGCGGGGGCGTAGAAGCCCATGGGCTGGGAGTTGAGGAGCGCCGCGCCGAAGATGCCCGGGTAATGGCATTTCAGCCAGGCGGAGACATAGACGAGCAGCGCGAAGCTCGCCGCGTGGCTCTCCGGGAAGCCGTATTCCCCGAAGCCCTTGATCTGGTCGAAGCAGCGGCGCGCGAATTCCTCCTCGTAGCCGCGCCTCACCATGCGCGTGACCATCTTGTCCTCCAGCAGGCCGATGGTGCCGGCGGAGCGGAAGGTGGCCATGGCCTTGCGCAATTCGTTGGCCTCGGCGGGGGAGAATTCCGCCGCCTCGATGGCGATCTTCATCGCCTGCTCCTGGAAGATCGGCACGCCGAGCGTGCGGGCGAGGATGCTCTTCAGCTCCGCCGGGTCATGCGGGGCGCCGGGGGCGGGATAGATCACCTCCTCCTCGCCGGAGCGGCGGCGAAGGTAGGGGTGCACCATGTCGCCCTGGATCGGGCCGGGGCGGACGATGGCGACCTCGATGACGAGATCGTAGAAGGTGCGGGGCCTGAGGCGCGGCAGCATGTTCATCTGGGCCCGGCTCTCCACCTGGAAGACGCCGATGGAATCCCCCTTCGTCAGCATGTTGTAGACGCGCGCATCCTCCTGCGGGACGTTTGCCAGCGTCCAGTGCTCGCCGTGATGGGCGGCGATCAGGTCGAAGGCCTTGCGGATGCAGGTGAGCATGCCGAGTGCGAGGATATCCACCTTCAGGATGCCGAGCGCGTCGATATCGTCCTTGTCCCACTCGATGAAGCTGCGGTCGGCCATGGCGCCGTTGCCGATGGGCACCGTCTCGGTCAGCGCCCGCTCCGTCAGGATGAAGCCACCCACGTGCTGGGAGAGGTGCCGCGGCATGCCGATGAGCTGCTCGGCGAGGATCAGCGTCTTGCGCAGCAGCGGGTCGGCCACGTCGACCCCCGCCTCCTCCGCCTTCGCCTCGCCGACGGAGCGCCCGTAGGAGCCCCAGACGGTCTTGGCGAGCGCGCCGGTGATGTCCTCGGAGAGGCCCATGACCTTGCCCACCTCGCGGATGGCGGAGCGGGGGCGGTAATGGATGACGGTCGCGCAGAGCCCGGCCCGCTCGCGCCCGTACTTGGCATAGATGTGCTGGATCACCTCCTCCCGGCGCTCATGCTCGAAATCGACGTCGATGTCGGGCGGCTCCTTGCGCTCCTCCGAGATGAAGCGCTCGAAGAGCAGCTGGTGCTGCGCGGGGTCGACCGAGGTGATGCCGAGCACGTAGCAGACGGCGGAGTTCGCCGCCGAGCCGCGCCCCTGGCAGAGGATCGGCGGCGTCGCCTCATGCCTCGCGAAGCGGATGATGTCGTGGATGGTCAGGAAATAGCGGGCGATGTCGAGCTTCTCGATCATCGCCAGTTCCTTGGCGAGGGTGGCGCGTGTGCTCTCCGGCACGCCCTCGGGGTAGCGGGTCGCGGCGCCCTGCCAGGTGAGCTGTTCGAGATACGCCTGCGGCGACATCTCCTGAGGGATCACCTCGCGCGGGTATTCGTAGGCCAGCTCCTCCAGCGAGAAGGTGATCTGGTCGAGGATATCCCGCGCCGCCCGGATCGCCTCGGGATACTCGCCGAAGAGGCGGATCATCTCCCTGGGGGACTTCAGGTGCCGCTCGCCATTGGGCTCGAGGAGGTAGCCGGCGCGGGCGATGGTGGTCTTCTCTCGAATGCAGGTCATCACGTCCTGCAGGGGCCGCCGGGCGGGCGTGTGGTAGAGCACATCGTTGGTGGCGACGAGGCGCAGGCCGTGCTGCTTTGCCAGCCCGTCCAGCGTGATCAGCCGCGCCCGGTCATCCCCCCGGTAGCGGCAGGCGGCGGCGACGTGGCTGAGCGCGGTCAGGTGGCGCCTCGCCTCCGCCAGCCGCTCGGCGAAGCGGGCGAGGTCATCGCCCGGCAGCGCGATGAGAATCAGCCCCTCCTGGTGGCGGGAGAGGTCCTTCAGGGTGATGTCGCACTCGCCCTTCTGCTGCCACTTGCCCTCGACGTCATGCATCTTGCCCTTGGAGAGCAGGCGCGACAGGCGGCCATAGGCCTCCCTGTCCCTCGGGTAGGCGAGGAACTCGTCGCCGGAGACGAGCTTCAGCCGGCAGCCGATGACGGGCCGCAGGCCGGCGGCTTTTGCGGCGCTGTGGATGCGCACGACGCCGGCCAGCGTGTTGAGATCGGCGATGCCGATGGCGTCGTAGCCGAAGGCATGGGCGGTCGCGACGAGCTCCGTCGCCTCCGACGCGCCGCGCAGGAAGGAGAAGGCGCTCGCCAGCCCCAGCTCGACGAAGGGCGCCGGCGGGTTCGGCGCATAGCCGGTCGGGTCGAGCCGCTTGGGCGGGATCTTGTCGCTCTCAGGCATGGGGGGCTCCTTGAGCACGCTCGCCCGAGTGGGCGGCCTCCTTGCCGCGTCGTGCCGTCGTGGATGTCCCCGTCAAAGGGCCGCGCCCGACCCGTGGGTGGGCGTGCGGGGCGCTCGTGCCGAGCGGTTTATCCCCGAAGCATCGGACGACGGGTGTGCTGCGGACGACATCTCCATGCGCCCGCCCGGGGGGCGGGTCGGGCGCGGCCCGCGCCTGGTCGGCGCGCGCCAGCCGGGTGGCAAGGGTCATGCGCTGGGGCAGGGGGAGCCGCCACTGGCTGCCCCCCGCAGGCCCGGCTTCAGCCCGGCACTCCCTGTATCCCGGGCACCCCCACACCCCCCTCATGCGAAGGCCCCGTGCATGAACCACCGCGGCACGCCGCCGCGGCCATCGCCGTCGAGCCCTTCGCGGTAGAGCCAGAAGCGCCGGCCCTCGTGATCCTCGATCCGCCAGTAATCGCGCAGGCGCGTGCCGGGGCTGTCCTGCCACCATTCGGGGGCGATCCGCTCGGGCCCTGCGAAGCGGGTGACGCGGTGGGTGACGCGCCGCCAGATGAACTGCGCCGGCGGCCCCTCCGGCACGGCGTAGATCACCCGCACCTCCTCCGGCGGCTCGAAGAGGCGGATGGGGCGCGGCGGGGCGCCGGGCGGGCGGGGGGCGGCGGCCACCTCCGGCCGGCCCGCGAGGGCGGGGGGCGCGTGCTCGGCCCGCTCCGGCAGGTGGCTTTCGGCCGGCACGGGGCGCACGAGGTTGTGCGCCCCGAAACGGGCGGAGAGGCGGTCGACCAGCGCCGCCAGCTCCTCCCCCTCCGCCCGGCGCGCGTCGAGCCGGCTCTGGCGCTGCCCCAGCGGCTCGGCACGGGGCGCCGAGAGGGTGACGCAGTCGAAGCCGAAGCCGGGGTCGAGCCGGTCCAGCTTGCCCTCGAAGAGGCGGGCGAAATGGGCGGCGTCGCGGCTGGCGCGGGCAGTGGTGGCGCTGGCCGAGGCCGTCTCCCCGTCCGTCCGGTAGACGCTCAGCACCAGCCGCCGGGCGCCGTGGCCGGCCCGCGTCAGCTCCGCCACCAGCGCCTCGGCGAGGGCGGGGATGAGCGGCACCGGGTCGAGCACCGGCTCCGCCAGCCGCTGCCGGGCGAGGAAGCGCGGCGGCTCCTCCGGTGCATCGAGCGGCTCGTCGCTCTGCCCCGTGGCCTGGTCGAGCCGCAGGAGCGGGTTGCGGGGCAGGGGCTCGCGCGCGAAGCGGCGGGCGAGGGAGAGGCGGGGCAGGGCGGCGAGATCGCCGATGGTCTTCAGGCCGAGGCGGTTGAGAAGCGTGATCGCCTCCTCCTCCAGCCGCAGCGCGCGGACGGGCAGGGGGGCCAGCCGCTCCGCCAGCTCCGCCTCCGGGCAGAGGGCGCGGACGGGGCCGAAGCGGGCCAGCGCCCAGGCGGCGCCGTGGCTCGGCGCGATGGCCAGCCGGGCGGAGAGGCCGAGGCCCGAGAGCTCCGCCTCGATGAGGCGCAGCATCTCGGCCTCGCCGCCGAAGAGATGCGCGCAGCCGGTGACGTCGAGCACCAGCGCCTCGCTGCCCGCCGGCGCCGTCTCTCCGGCGCTGCCATCCACGGCTGTCCACGGGCTCCACCGCCGCGCCCAGCGCATGAGCCGGGTCAGCGCCGCCCCGTCGCCGCCGGGATCGGCATAGGCCACGTGCAGCTGGGGCAGCAGCGCCCGCGCGTCGACGACACGCATGCCCACCTGCACGCCCTCCGCCCGCGCGGTGCGGCTGGCCGCCTGCACGACCGGCCCGTGACGCCCCTCGAGCGTCAGGACCAGCGGCAGTTCCTCCACCACCGCCTCGCCCTGCCGCGCCGCCTCCTGCAGGTGCCGCTCGATCGCGAAGAGCGGCAGGTCGATGGAGAGGACGCGGCGGGCCGGTTGCCCCGCCGCCCCTGCCATCAGAGCGGGCAGGCGCTTGGGGCGGCCAAAGGACGAGGGGGGAGCGGCGCGCGCGTGGAGAGCACAGGACCGGGGGGCTGTCTGCCCCCCGGACCCCCCGAGGATTTTTGGGGACCAAAGTCAGGGGGACAGGGGAGGCGGAACGCTTCGTTCCCCACCCTTCCGCCAGGCGGACAGGGCCGCGGCCCCGGGGAGGCGGCCTGTGGCAGATGCTCTGACCGAAGACGGGGCCCCGTCTGGCAGCTTGCCTCCTCCTGCGGTGAAGCCGCTTGCCCGTCTTTGGTCCGGAAAAATCCTCGGGGGGTGAATTGGCCGCAGGCCAAGAGGGGGGCAGACAGCCCCCCTTCCCAAGGATCGTGTGCGCCGCAGGCGCGCCGCTCAATGGCGGGCGACCGCCAGCTGGACGACGTTGGCGCCGGGCTCCGGCCGGGCCTCCGGGGGAGAGGCCTCTTTCTCCGGGCCGCGCAGGCCCGGCCAGGCCGCCTCGTTGAAGGGGGCCTCGTGGGTGAAGCGCAGGCCCGCGTCATGGATGACCACCCAGTCCGCAGGCGGGCGGAAGCGGGCGCGGAAGAGGCCCGTGTGCCAGGTGGGGGCGGTGGGCGCCTGCGCATCCGGAGGGCCGGTGTAGGAGGGCAGCGAGGCGATCCGCCAGCGGCTGCGCGCCGCCGAGAGATCCGCCCGCGCGGCGCGGCGGATGAGCCAGGCGGGGACCTTCTCCCCCTCGGCCCGCATCACCAGCCGCTTCGTCGCCGTGAAGGAGAGCGCCGGGCTCTCGCCCCAGATCTCGCCCACCACGGCGGAGAGGGCGGGGCAGGCCAGCCCCTCCTCCATCGCGCGCAGCACGTCCGCCGGGCGCGAGACCGTCAGCTGGAAGAGCTCCACCCCCGGAGACAGGCCGGAGAGCAGCATCCGACCGCTCTCGCGCCGGGAGAGCCGGTCCTGCACCCAGAGCACCGGGCCGGGGGAGAGATGTGCCAGCACAAAGCCGGGCGCCGCGGCATCCGCCGGATGCGCCGCGAAGACCTCCGCGAGGCTCGGCGGCCGGCCCGCCAGAGGCGAGGGCGAGGCCGCCGCCCGGGGCGGGGAGGCAGGGTCGGCCGGGGCCGCGGTGGAGGGCGAGAGGGCGGACTCCCCCGGCGACACCGCGGCAGGCGCCGGTGGCGGGGGAGGGGCATCGGCATGTCGCCGCTCTTCGCCCGGGGGGGCGGAGGCGGGGCTCTGCGATGCATTGGCGATCGTGGCAGCGGGCCAAGGCAAGACAGTCTCCGTTTGTTCTCTTTTTGTTCTACACCCCGGCCAGCTGAGTCGTCAAACCCTCCGGCGCCCCCGCACCCCCTTTTCGCCGCCGCCGCCGCGAGGCATGGTGGCGGGCGTCAGGAGGAGGGGGAGCCCATGCAACGCGTCACCACGGCCGCGGCCCTTGCCGCGATCGCCTTCGCCGCCGGTCTCGCCTGGGCGGAGAGCGGCCCGGCGGAAAGGCCTGCCCCGCTCACCGATGCCGACTTCCCACCGGTCGATCCCGCCGAGGCCGCCCTCGGCCAGCTCCTCTTCTACGATCCCGTCCTCTCCGGTGGCCGCGAGGTCGCCTGCGCCACCTGCCACCACCCGGCCTTCGGCACCTCCGACGGGCTGTCGCTCGGCCTCGGCGACGGGGGGATCGGCCTCGGCCCCGCCCGTCTCGCCGACCCGGACAACCCGCCGGAGGAGCGGGTGCCGCGCAACGCCCAGGGGCTCTGGAACGTCTCCGCCCTGCAGTACCGCACCATGTTCATGGACGGGCGGGTGGAGATCGACGAAGGCCACGCCCACGGCATGCGCACGCCGCTGGAGGACGAGATGCTGGAGGGGCTGACCTCCATGCTCTCCACCCAGGCGATGTTCCCGGTCGTCTCCCCCGACGAGATGGCGGGGCACTACCAGGAGAGCGAGGTGAGCCAGGCCGTGCGCATGGGCATCCTCACCGGAGAGGGCGGCGCCTGGGACCTGCTCGCCCGACGGGTCGCCGCGATCCCCGCCTACGCGGAGCGCTTCAGGGAGGTCTACCCGCAGGTGAGTGCGCCGGAGGACATCACCTTTCAGGACATCTCCAACGCCATCGCCGCCTTCATGGCCCTCGAGTTCCGCTCCGACAGCGCCCCCTTCGACGCCTGGCTGCGCGGCGAGGCGGAGCTGACAGCTGAGGCCGCGGCGGGGGCGGAGATCTTCTACGGGCGCGGCGGCTGCGGCAGCTGCCATTCCGGCCCCTTCCTGACCGACCACGGCTTCCACGCCATGGGCGAGGTGCAGATCGGCCCCGGCAAGGGCGCCCGCTTCGAGAGCCATGACCGCGACGAGGGCCGGGCGGAGGTGACGGGGCGGGTGGAGGATCTCTACGCCTTCCGCACACCCTCGCTGCGCAACGTCGCCCACACCGCGCCCTACGGCCATGCCGGGGCGCATGCGACGCTGGAGGGCTTCCTCGCCGCCCATGCCGATCCGGTGTCGGCGCTGGAAAGCTATGACCGCGCCCAGGCGGTCCTGCCGGAGATGCCGGTGGAGGATTGGGCGATCATGGACAGCGCCGACGAGCGCGCCGCCATCGCCGCCGCGGTCACCGTGCCGCGGGTGGACCTCTCCGGGGAGGACATCGAGGCGCTCGTCGCCTTCCTCGGCAGCCTGACGGACCCGCTGGCGGAAACCGGGCGCCTCGGCATCCCCGAGGAGGTGCCGAGCGGGCTGCCGGTGCCCACGCCAGCGGGGCAGGGCGAGCTGCCCGGTTGATGCCCCCCGCGCCGGCAGGATAGAGCGGGGACCTGACCCGAGGGAGGCCCCATGACAGACCGGTCTGTCCCATGACCCCCGGCGCCCGCATCGCCGCCGCCATCGACATCCTGGATGCCATCCTCGCCGGCGCTCCCGCGGAGCGTGAGCTGACGCGCTGGGCGCGCGGCGCCCGCTATGCCGGCTCGGGAGACCGCGCCGCCGTGCGCGACCACGTCTACGACGCGCTCCGCTGCCGCCGCTCCGCCGCCCATCTGGGCGGGGCGGAGACCGGGCGCGGGCTGATGCTGGGCGTGCTGCGGCTCGCAGGGACGGATCCCGCCGGCCTCTTCACGGGCGAGGGCCATGCCCCCGCGCCGCCGGATGCCGAAGAGAGCGGGTCCCCGCTCGATGAGGCGCCGCCCGACCTGCGCGCCGACTGCCCCGCATGGCTCTGGCCCCGCCTCGGCCCTCAGGCGGAGGCGATCATGGCAGCCCAGCGCAGCCGCGCCCCCGTCTTCCTGCGCGTCAATAGCGCCAGGACCACCCGGGCCGCGGCAGTCGCCGCGCTGGCGGAGGCCGGCGTCACCGCCGAGCCCCTGGAAGAGGTGGAGACGGCCCTGCGCGTGACCCACGGAGAGCGGCGCATCGCCGCCTCCGCGCCTTATCAGGGCGGGCTGGTGGACCTGCAGGACGCCGCCTCCCAGGCCGCCGTCCTCCGCCTGCCGCTGGCGGAGGGGATGCGGGTGCTCGACTACTGCGCCGGCGGCGGCGGCAAGGCGCTGGCCATGGGCGCCTGCGCCCGGCTGGAGCTGACGGCCCATGACGCCGACCCGGCCCGCATGGCCGACCTTTCCCCCCGCGCCGCGCGCGCCGGCCTCACCGTCCGTACCCTGCCGACGGAGGCGCTGGCCGCCGCCGCGCCCTTCGACCTCGTCCTCGTCGATGCCCCCTGTTCCGGCTCCGGCACCTGGCGGCGGACGCCGGAGGCGAAGTGGCGGCTGACGGAGGCGCGGCTGGCGGAGCTGACGGCGCTGCAGACGGAGATCCTCGGCGAGGCATCCCGGCTCGTCGCGCCTGGCGGCACGCTCGCCTACGCCACCTGCTCGGTGCTGGAGGTGGAGAACGACGCGCAGATCGCAAGCTTCCTCTCCACCGCGCCCGGCTGGAGCGCCGCGCCCCCATGGCACCACCTGCCGGGCGAGAACGGTGACGGCTTCTTCCTCGCCTGCCTCACCGCGCCCTGACCGGCACTCGGGGCCGCTCCGGACCCGCAAGAGCGGCGCAATGACGCCACAACCGGGCCATCTTGGCTATATGTAAAGACGCCATTAACCATTTTGCTGTGGGTATGGACGGCAAGACGAGTGAAGGACAGGTTCGTGCGGCTGGCTGACGACAAGGCAGAGGCCCGCGCCGGGGCGCGGGCGAAGGCTCCCTCGGGCAGGGGGCGAGAGACATACGGGCTCCTTCTGCTGATTCTCGCCGCAGCTGCCCTCGCGGCGGCCTGGGCGCTGTTGCCCCAGCCGATGGCCACATGGGCAACCTTCGGCGCCGGCGCGCTCTTCGCCGCGGCGCTCCTCATCTCCATCGACGCGCTCGTCCGCCTCCGGGCGGAGGGGCGGATGGTCGAGGTGCTGGGCGAGGCCTTCGAGGGTGACGACAGCGCCATGCTCGTCGCCGACGCCTCGGGCCGCATCCTCTCCGCCAACCTGCGTGCCCGCGCCCGCCACCGCGGCAGCGAGGGCTTCGTGGCTCTGGGCGAGCTCTTCGACGAGCTCCTCGCCTCCTCCACCGAGCTCCTCGCGCAGATGCAGGAGCGGGCGGAGGCGCTGGGCGGCGCCCGGGAGGAGATCGTCACCCGCCGCGATCACCTCAAGGTCACCGTCAGCCGGCTCGGCGGTAACGTCTTCCTCTGGCGGCTGGAGGATGTCTCCGCCGCCAGCACCCGTGCGCCCGAGGCGGTGAGCCTGCCGATGGTCACCGCCACCGCCACCGGCACGATCCTCTTCATGAACGAGCCGGCCCGCAAGCTGGCCGGCGGACGCCTGCGTAACCTCGAGCGCCTGTTCGAGGATCTGCCCCTGCGCCCCGGCCGCCCCAACGTGGTGCGCGGCGCCGCCGGCCCCGTCTCCTGCCTCGTGGCGGAGGTGCCGGGCGCCGCCGGCCGGCGAGAGATCTATCTCCTCCCCGCCACCACGGAGGAGCCGCGCCCCCGCGGCGTCGACTGGGAGGCGGTCGAGGATCTGCCCGTGCCGCTCCTCAAGGTCTCCAGCGAGGGCCTCGTGCTCGCCTCCACCCGCGAGGCGCGCGAGCTTCTGCCCACGTCCATCGGCGCGCAGACGCGCCTGAGCGAGCTGGTCGAGGGGCTCGGCCGACCGGTGATCGACTGGGTGGGCGAGGTCTTCGACGGGCGGGGCCCGCAGGGCCCGCAATTCCTAAAGAGCGTCGGCGGCGGGGGGGAGACCTTCCTGCAGGTCTCTCTCAACCTCTCCGGCGACGACGGGGAACCCTACATCGTCGCCGTCCTCAGCGACGTGACGGAGCTGGAAACGCTCAAGGGCCAGTTCAACCAGAGCCAGAAAATGCATGCCGTCGGCCAGCTTGCGGGGGGCGTGGCGCATGATTTCAACAACCTGCTCACCGCCATCTCCGGCCATTGCGACCTGCTGCTGCTCAAGCATGACCAGGGCGATGCGGACTACGCCGATCTCATCCAGATCCACCAGAACGCCAATCGCGCCGCGGCGCTGGTCAGCCAGCTCCTCGCCTTCAGCCGCAAGCAGAACCTGCAGCCCGAGGTCATCGACCTGCGCGACACGCTGTCCGACCTCGCGCACCTCCTCGGCCGTCTGGTCGGCGAGAAGGTGACGCTCAGCCTGAATCACGAGGCCAAGCTCGATGCCGTCCGCGCCGACAAGCGGCAGCTCGAGCAGGTCATCATGAACCTCGTCGTCAACGCGCGTGACGCCATGCCCGATGGCGGCGAGATCGTGGTGGAGACGCAGAACCGTCACCTCGACACTCCGCTGGAGCGGGACCGCGCCACGGTGACGCGCGGCGACTGGGTGGTGATCCGCGTCAGCGACGAGGGCGAGGGGATCGCGCCCGACAAGCGCACCAAGATCTTCGAGCCGTTCTTCACCACCAAACGCCCCGGCGAGGGCACGGGCCTCGGCCTCTCCACCGCCTACGGCATCGTCAAGCAGACCGGCGGCTTCATCTTCGTCGATTCGGCGCCGGGGGAGGGGACGACCTTCACCATCTGGCTGCCGGCCCATCGCAGCCCCGCCCGCCCCGCCGATGCCCGCCCGCCCCGGCCGCAGGACATGCCGGAGCAGCGGGGCAGCGGCGTCGTGCTGCTGGTGGAGGACGAGGCCCCCGTGCGCGCTTTCGCGGGCCGCGCGCTGCGCATGCGCGGCTACACGGTGCTGGAGGCGGACAGCGCCGAGGCGGCGCTACAGCTGCTGGACGATCCCGACCTCGCCGTCGACATCTTCGTCAGCGACGTGATCATGCCCGGCAAGGACGGCCCGACCTGGGTGCGCGAGGCGCTGAAGGACCGCCCCGAGACCCGCGTCGTCTTCGTCTCCGGCTATGCGGAGGACAGCTTCGCCGAGCACAAGGCGCTGATCCCCGGCTCCGTCTTCCTGCCCAAGCCCTTCTCCCTGGCCGACCTCACCAACAAGGTGCAGCAGCAGCTCCAGTGAGGGGACCGAGTCCAGTGAGGGGCCCGAGCCGGCCCGACAGGGCCGGAGAGGCGGTCACTGCTCGCTCAGGTGCACCAGGTGCGCGGCGCAGCCGGTGAGGGCAGCGTAATCGTCCTCCACCACGGCGACGCCGAAATTGCTCATGAAGCCGGCGAAGCGCCCCTTGTCGCGGAAGGCTTCGCCGAAGTCGAAGCGGGCAAGGTGGGGGGCCACGGCCCGCGCCATGCCGCCGACGAAGTAGACGCCCCCGAAGGGCAGCTGTGTCAGCGCCAGGTTGCCGGCGACGATACCCATCATCCGCACGAAGACGGCCGTCGCCTCGGCGGCGCGCTCGTCCGTGCCGGCCTCCAGCGCCTCGATGATCTGCCGGCCGCGCCATTCGCGGGGATCGCCCGCCTCCTCGCCGAGCCAGGCATACACCCGCTCGATGCCGCGGCCCGAGAGCACATCCTCCACCGCCGGGAAGCCGTGCGCCGTGCCGACGTAGCGGGCGAGGGCCATGTCGGCCTCCGTCTGCACCGGCAGGTTGACGTGCCCGCTCTCCGAGGGCGGCACCACGCGGCCGCGCGCCGTCTCCAGCACCAGCGCGGCGTTGAAGCCGGTGCCGACGCCGATGACCAGCTTGGCGGCCAGCGGGCTCGCCTCGGGGAAGGGGAGGATCTGGCGCAGGTTCTCCTGCGGGACATGGCCGATCGCGTGGCCCTGCGCCTGCAGGTCGTTGAGGATCGCCGTCACCTCGGCGCGCGTCGCCCGCGCCAGCACCTGCTTGTCGATCGACCAGTCGAGGTTGGTCATCGTCGCCCGCCCGTCACGGACGGGGCCGGCGACGGCGACGCAGGCCGCGCGGGTATCTACCCCGCCCTCATCCTCGATGTACTGGCTCAGCACGCTCTCCAGCCCCGGAAAGCGGGTGTTGTCGTAGCGGCGCACCGTGTCGTCCAGCACCCGGCGCCCGTCGGCCAGCGCGACGCGCGTGTTGGTGCCGCCAATATCGGCGACGAGGGAATATCGGTTGGGGGGATGCTTGGGCATGCTCTTCCTTCAGCGGGCCATCGCGGCCTTGAGGGCGTGATAACTTGCTTTCGGCGTGCGGACCATGCTGTCGAAATCGACATGCACCATGCCGAAGCGCTTCTCGTAGCCGAAGGCCCACTCGTAATTGTCGAGGAGCGACCAGTAGAAGAACCCCTTCACGTTGGCCCCCGCCTTGATCGCGCGCAGCGCCGCCTGGTAGTGCCCGTCGATGAAGCCGATGCGCTCGGGGTCGAAGACGGTGCCGTTCTCCACCCGGTCATCCCAGGCCATGCCGTTCTCGGTGACGTAGAGCGGCGTGTCGCCGACCTGCTCGTCCTTCAGCCAGGTGAGGAAGTACTCCAGCCCCTCGGGATAGATCTCCCAGCCCATCTGCGTCGTCGGCAGCTCGGCGTCGAGGTTGATGGGGCTCATGGGATCGTCCGCGTTCGCCTTGACGACGTGGCGCGTGTAGTAATTCACCCCAAGCCAGTCGAGCGGCTTGTTGATCGTCGCCATGTCCGCCTCCCACCCGGCCGGCATGTGCGGGCCGAGGAAGGCGAGGGCCTCCTCGGGGTAGGCGCCCTTGGTGATCGCCTCGATGAACCAGCGGTTGAAGACGGCATCCTGCGTCGCCGTCGCCGCCCGATCCTCGGCACTGCCCGAGGCGGGGATGGCGCGGTCGAAGTTGAGGACGATGCCGAGGTTCTCGTGGCCGAGCCCGCGCATCCGCTCCGTCGCCAGCCCGTGGGCAAGCATGACGTGGTGCATGGCGCGCGCGGTGGCGCGGATGTCGCGCAGACCCGGCGCGTGATGGCCGAGGAAGTGCGAGAGGAAGGCGACGCACCAGGGTTCGTTCAGCGTCGCCGTCGCCGACACGCGGTCGCCGATGCGGCCCATGACCAGCTCGGAGAAATCGGCGAAGCGCTCCGGGATCTCCCGGTTCGCCCAGCCGCCGATATCGGCGAGCGCCGAGGGCAGCTCCCAGTGATAGAGGGTCAGGAACGGCTTGAGGTCGCGGGCGAGCATCGCGTCCACCAGCCGGTCGTAGAAGTCGAGCCCCTCGGGGTTCGCCGGGCCCTTGCCCTCCGGCTGCACCCGCGCCCAGGAGGTGGAGAAGCGGTAGGCGTCGAAGCCGCCGGCCTTGAGGATGTCGAAATCCTCCTCGTAGCGGTGGTAATGGTCGCAGGCCTGCGCGCCATCCTCCCGCCGGATGACATTGCCCGGCGTGGCGGCGAAGGTGTCCCAGTGGCTGTGCCCGGCGCCGCCGTATTGCGCGCCCTCGATCTGGTAGGCCGCGGTGGCCGCCCCGAAGAGGAAACCCTCGGGGAAGTCGCTGCGGGAAAAGCTCAGGTCTTTCATGTTCGCCCTCCATGCGGTGCCGGCCCGGTCGAGCCGCCCACCATCAATTCCGAATCCAGCAGGACCTGCCGTGGCGCGGTCCGGGGATGTTCTATGTGCTCCAGCAGCAGCTCCGACAGCCGGCGCCCGGCCTGGCGGACGGAGGAGCGGGTGGCCGTGAAGATCGGCCGCCCCCGCCCGCCGCGGCTGCCGTTCGGCAGGTAGGAGAGGGCGTCGTCATGCGTGATGACGGAGACGTCCCGCCCCATCTTGAGCCCCGCGTCCTCGATCGCCCGGCGCACGCCGAGCGCGCAGATGATGGAGGAGACGAGGAAGGCCGTCGGCGGCTCCGCCAGCTCCATCATGTCGCTGGCGGCATCGTAGCCGAAATCCTCGGTCATCTCGTCGGAGCGCATGAGCCGCGTGTCGAAGGGCACGCCGCGCGCGCGGAGCGCCTCCTCGAAGCCGGCGCGGCGGCGGAGGGCGAAATCCATGAATTCCAACCCGTTGATCAGCGCGATGCGGCGGTGGCCGAGATCGAGCAGGAAGTCGGTGGCGCGGCGGAAAGCCGTCTCGTTGTCGATGTCCAGCCAGCAATAGGGGCGCTCGTAGCTCGTCGAGCGGCCGTGGACGGCATAGACGAGGCCGATCTCGTCGAGGAGGGCGAGGCGCGGGTCGTTGGCGCGCGGCCCATGGAGGACGACGCCGTCGACGGTGCCGCGGGACTTCAGCGAGCGGTAGATGCGCGCCTCGTCGCCATCCTCGACCACCGAGAGGATCATGTCGTAGCCGGCGCGCGCATAGGTCTCCCCCGCGCCGGCGATGAAATCGGCGAAGACGGGGTTCACCATCTCATGCTTGGTGGAGAGGGGAATGACGTGGCCGATGGCCATGGAGCGACCCGTGGCCAGCCCCTTGGCACGGGTGTTGGGCCGGTAGTTATGCTGCCGTGCAGCATCGACCACCCGCCGGCGCGTCGTCTCCGACACTTCGGGGTAGCCGTTCAGCGCCCGACTCACGGTCGTCTGCGACAGGCCGAGATTCTGTGCCAGTTCCTTCAGATTCACGGGTCGCGGGCTTTCCAAAGCGCTTGCAGGAGCGCGCAGACCCTAGCCGGCGGATTGCGGGCCGTCAAAGCCGTTGGCTGCGATCCGCCGTAGGCCGGAAAATTCTGCAATTGCAAAGAGTCGACGCGGCTCTTCGCCAGGCGCAAGCTTGATTGACAGCGTGGCAGAATCTCGGCAGGGTTGCGCCGTCCAAAGCGCTTTGACGTAAGCGGAGTGCTTTTTCGACGTCAACCAAATGCGCAAGGGGACCAATCCCCGGCGCGATGGGAGGTTTATCATGAACAAGATGCTGTGCGCCTCTGTGGCGACACTGGCGCTGACGGCTGGCGCCGTCTCCGCGCAGGACCTGATGTTCGAGCCCGGCTCGGGCGAGTTCAACTGGGACTCCTACGACGAGTTCGCCGCGAATTACGATTTCGAGGGTGAGCAGGTCACCATTTTCGGCCCCTGGCTGGCCGGTGAGCAGCAGGCCTTCGAGGGCCTGGTCGCCTACTTCAACGAAGCAACGGGCGCCAACGCGACCTATGTCGGCTCCGACTCGCTGGAGCAGCAGATCGTCATCGACGCCGAGGCGGGCTCGCCGCCGAACATCACCTTCTTCCCGCAGCCGGGTCTCGCCTCCAACATGGCCGAGCGCGGCTTCCTGACGCCGCTGCCCGACGGCACGGCCGAATGGGTGACCGAGAACTACGCTGCCGGCCAGTCCTGGGTCGACCTCGGCACCTACGCCGGCCCCGACGGCGAAGAGGACCTCTACACGTTCTTCTTCAACGTCAACGTGAAGTCGCTCGTCTGGTACGTCCCCGAGAACTTCGAGGATCTCGGCTATGAGGTTCCCGAGACGATGGAGGACCTCAAGGCCCTCACCCAGCAGATGGTCGAGGACGGCGTGACGCCGTGGTGCATCGGCCTCGGCTCAGGCTCCGCCACCGGTTGGCCGGCGACCGACTGGGTGGAAGACCTGATGCTGCGCACGCAGACCCCCGAGGTCTACGACCAGTGGGTCACCAACGAGATCCCGTTCGACGACGAGCGCGTCGTGGGTGCCATCGAGGAGTTCGGCTGGTTCCTGCAGGATGACTACGTCGCCGGCGGCTCCGGTGCCGTGGCCGCGACCGACTTCCGCGACAGCCCGGCCGGCCTGTTCGACGCGCCGCCGCAGTGCATGATGCACCGTCAGGCGAGCTTCATCCCCTCCTACTTCCCCGAAGGGACGGAGCTGGGCGTCGATGCCGACTTCTTCTACTTCCCGGCCTATGCCGAGAAGGATCTGGGCGCGCCCGTGCTCGGCGCCGGCACGCTCGCCGGCATCACCGAGGACAGCGAGGCCGCGCAGGGCTTCATCGAGTTCCTGAAAACGCCGCTCGCCCACGAGGTGATGATGGCGCAGCCGGGCTTCCTGACGCCGCTGACCTCGGCCAACCCCGAGACCTACATCGACGACACGCAGCGGGCGCTCGGTGAGATCCTCACCAACGCGACGACCTTCCGCTTCGACGGGTCCGACCTGATGCCGGGCGCCATCGGCGCCGGTGCCTTCTGGACGGCGATGGTCGACTACGCGGGCGGCGCCGATGCGCAGTCCGTGGCGGAAGACGTCCAGTCCGCCTGGGACTCGCTCAACTAAGAGCGTGAGCTACAAGGGGCGGCCCATCCCGGGCCGCCCCACCCAGCAAGCGGGAGGGGACCCATGAATCCGGCCTTTCAGGGCCTTCTGACCATCCTCATCGGGGTCGGTGGCTGTCTGGGATACTTCTACTTCTCCAACCTTCTGCTGGACCGGGTCATCTTTCCCGGACGCGGCGCGAACGCCGGGCGGAACATCAACCGCGCGAACATGGTCCGGCCGTGGCTGTTCCTTTTCCCCGCGATCTTCGCCCTCGGCCTCTACCTTGCCTATCCCGTCCTCGAGACGCTGCGCCTGTCGCTGACGGAGCGCATCCCGGGGGGCGGCCTGCGCTGGGTGGGTTTCGACAATTACATACAGATGGCCTCGGAATCGAAATTCTGGGAGGCCATGCGCAACAACATGATGTGGCTGGTCGTCGTGCCCGCTGCTTCCACGGCCTTCGGCCTTCTCGCCGCGCAGCTGACCGACAGGATCAGCTGGGGCAGCGTCGCCAAGAGCCTCGTCTTCATGCCGATGGCGATCTCCTTCGTCGGCGCCTCCGTCATCTTCAAGCTGGTCTACGACACCCGCCCCGCGGGGCAGGAGCAGATCGGTGTGCTCAACGCGCTCTGGCTGCAGTTCGACGGCGGCCTCGGCTCCATCCTGCTGCTCAAGATCGTCCCGGCGCTGCTCGTCCTCGCCTTCGCCGCCGCCACGCTGCTGGTCGGCTGGCGCCTGCTGGAGCCGATGATCCGCAGCCAGCCCGGGCGCAAGCTGACCGCGGGGCCCGTGGTGCTGCGCATCCTTGGCCTGCTGGTCGCGGCCTTCCTGCTCTGGCACTGCGTGACCGGGCTGATCGCGCTGGCCACCTACCGCTACAATTACGGCGCCCCGCAGACCTGGCTGACCATTCCCTTCTGGAACAACTTCTTCCTGATGATCGTGCTCGTCTGGATCCAGACCGGCTTCGCCATGGTCATCCTCTCCGCCGCCCTGCGCGGCATCCCGGAGGAGACGGTGGAGGCGGCGATCGTCGACGGCGCCAACCCGTTCCAGATCTTCTTCTCGATCAAGGTGCCGCAGATCATGGGCACCATCGTGGTGGTCTGGACGACGATCACCCTCGTCGTCCTCAAGGTCTTCGACATCGTCTTCGCGATGACCAACGGCCAGTGGGAGACGCAGGTGCTGGCCAACTACATGTACGACAAGCTGTTCCGCTCCAACGACTGGGGCGTCGGCTCGGCCTCGGCGATGGTCATCATGCTTCTGGTGACGCCGATCCTTGTCTGGAACGTCTATAACGCGCGCAAAGAAATGCGCTGAGGGAGGGCGAGACATGGCAACGGAAACACTGGACCCGACAGCCGACCCGGCCGCCGAGGATGTGCTCAAGCCCAAGGCTGTCAGCAATGACGACGGCATGGCCGGCGAGAAGGCCGGGCTGACATGGGCGGTTCACCTCTCGGTGCTGCTCCTCGTGCTGCTGTGGATCTTCCCCACAGTCGGGCTGCTCATTTCCTCCTTCCGCACGGCGGACCAGATCGCCACCACCGGCTGGTGGAAGGCGCTCTTCCCCTCTGAGCAGAGCCTCGTCATCCGCACCGACGACCCCGACGATGTGCGCATCGATCAGGGCAATGGCGTCTACACCGTGGAGGGCAACGTCTTCGCCGCCGGCTCCGAGAGCACGATCAGGGCCTGGGGCGTCTCCACCCTCGATGTCTCCGCCTACGAACTGGGTGAGACGGCGGACCTCGGCGACGGCGAGACGCTGACGCTCGTCGAGGGCGGCGATTACGTCTGGCAGGGCAATGACGAGCAGATCTCCGGCAATGGCCAGCGCATCTTCGTCACCGCGACAGTGCCGCCCGAATTCACCTTGCGAAACTACGACACGGTGCTGGGGCGGAACGTCCTGCTCAACCTGATCATCTACGCGGCCGGCGGCGCGGCGGTGGGCTTCGCGGCCTTCTACGGCGCCCGCTCGGTCATGCCGGGGCGGGAGAAGCTGGCGGGCTGGGGGCTCGGCCTCGTCGTCTTCTTCGGCTGCGTCTGGATCTTCGGCCTCTCCTCGGGGACGGTCGCCGGCGCGCAGACCACCGACTCGATGGCCGGGGCCTTCTTCAACACCATGACGGTGACGATCCCAGCCACGGTCATCCCCATCGTCATCGCCGCCTTCGCCGCCTATGCACTGGCGTGGATGGACTTTCCGGGCCGGGCGCTGCTGATCGCCTTCATCGTCGGCCTGCTCGTCGTGCCGCTGCAACTGGCGCTGATTCCGCTGCTGCGCCTTCACCTCGAGATCGGCATCGGCAAGGGCTACCTCGGCGTCTGGCTGGCCCACACGGGCTTCGGTTTGCCGCTCGCCGTGTATCTCCTGCGCAACTACATGGTCGGCCTGCCGCGCGACATCATCGAGAATGCTAAGGTCGATGGCGCGACGGACTTCCAGATTTTCGTGCGGATCATCCTTCCGCTCTCCTTCCCGGCGCTGGCCTCCTTCGCGATCTTCCAGTTCCTGTGGACATGGAACGACCTGCTGGTGGCGAAGGTCTTCCTGATCGACGCGACGGGCTCGACGACGGTGATGACCAACCAGATCGTGGAGCTGCTCGGCACGCGGGGCGGCAACTGGGAAATCCTTGCAACTGCGGCATTTGTTTCAATCGCCGTGCCGCTCGTTGTGTTCTTCGCCATGCAGAAATATCTCGTCCGCGGGCTGCTTGCCGGCTCTGTGAAGTAAACGGACGGACGAGGTCGGGATTTGGACACGGATTGGTGGCGTGGTGCGGTGATCTATCAGATCTACCCGCGGTCCTATCAGGACGACAACGGCGACGGGGTCGGGGACCTGCGCGGTATCGCGCGGCGCATCCCCTACATCGCCTCGCTGGGGGTGGATGCCATATGGATCTCGCCGTTCTTCACCTCGCCGATGAAGGATTTCGGCTATGACGTCTCCGATTACTGCGGCGTCGACCCGATGTTCGGCACCATCGAGGATTTCGATCTCGTCGTCGCCACGGCCCACCACCACGGGCTGAAGGTGATGATCGATCTCGTGCTCTCCCACACCTCGGACCAGCACCCCTGGTTCAAGGAGAGCAAGCGGGACAAGACTAACGACAAGGCCGACTGGTATGTCTGGGCCGATGCCAAGCCGGACGGGACACCGCCGAACAACTGGCTCTCCATCTTCGGGGGATCGGCGTGGGAATGGCACGGCGGGCGGATGCAGTACTTCCTGCACAACTTCCTGACGAGCCAGCCAGACCTCAACCTGCACAACCCCAAGGTGCAGGAGGCGCTTCTGGACGTGGAGCGGTTCTGGCTGCGCCGGGGTGTCAACGGCTTCCGCCTCGACACGATCAACTTCTACTTCGCCGACAAGCTGCTGCGCGACAACCCGCCCCTGCCGCCGCACGAACGCAACGATTCCATCGCGCCGGGAGTGAACCCCTACAACTGGCAGCGGCACATCCATTCGAAGAACCAGCCGGAGAACCTCGACTTCCTCAGGAAGTTCCGCCGCGAGATGGAGCCTTACGGCGCCGCCGCCGTGGGCGAGGTGGGCGATGCCCAGCGCGGGCTGGAGATCATGGCCGAGTATACGGCTGGCGGCGACAAGGTGCAGATGTGCTACCCGTTCGAGCTGCTCCAGCCGCAGCGGCTGACGGCGCACGGGGCGGAGGAGATCTTCGCCCGGCTCTATGCGGCCGCGCCCGACGCCTGGCCCTGCTGGGCCTATTCCAACCACGACGTGGTGCGCTGGAAGACCCGCTGGAACCTCACCGACGAGGCGATGCGCGCCTATGTCGTGCTGCTGATGTGCCTGCGCGGCTCCGTCTGCCTCTACCAGGGCGAAGAGCTGGGGCTGGCCGAGGCGAACCTCGATTACAATGACCTCCGCGACCCCTACGGCATCCAGTTCTGGCCCGAGTTCAAGGGCCGCGACGGCTGCCGCACGCCGATGGTCTGGGACAGCCACGGCCATGCCGGCGGCTTCAGCCACGGCCGGCCCTGGCTGCCCGTCAGCCCGGCGCATCTGGTCCGGGCGGTGGACGTGCAGGAGGAGGCGTCGGACTCGGTGCTGCATCACTACCGCCGCGCGGTGGAGCTGCGCCGCGCCAGCGCGGCGCTGCAGAAGGGCACGATGACGCTTCCCAAGGCGATGGGCAACGTGCTCACCTTCGAACGGCACGTCGGCGAGGAACGACTGTTCTGCGCCTTCAATCTTGGCGGCGGTGCCTCGGCATTGCAGATGCCGTCCGGGCACTGGGAGAACGCCGCCAGATCGCTCGGCGGTATCGACCCCGATGAGGTGGCGACCCTCGGGGGGTGGGGCCTGTGCGTGGCACGGGCCGTCTAACAGGGAGGGAATCAATGGCCGATCTTAAACTGACCGATGTGGCGAAGACCTACGGCGGGGCCATCGAGGTCCTCAAGAACATCAACCTCGATATCGAGACGGGCGAGCTGATCGTCTTCGTCGGGCCTTCCGGCTGCGGCAAGTCGACCCTGCTGCGCATGATCGCGGGGCTGGAGAAGATTTCCGACGGCACGCTGGAGATCGACGGCACGGTCGTCAACGACGTGCCCCCGGCGCAGCGCGGCATCGCCATGGTCTTCCAGAGCTACGCGCTCTATCCGCACATGACCGTGCGCGACAACATGAGCTTCGCGCTGAAGCTGGCGAAGAAGAGCCCCGACGAGATCGAGGCGGCGGTCAGCAAGGCCGCGAAGATCCTGCAGCTGGAGCCCTATCTCGACCGGCTGCCCAAGGCACTCTCGGGCGGGCAGCGCCAGCGCGTCGCCATCGGGCGGAGCATTGTGCGCGACCCGAAGGTCTACCTCTTCGACGAGCCGCTCTCGAACCTCGACGCGGCGCTGCGCGTCGCAACCCGGATCGAGATCGCGCAGCTCAAGGAGAGCATGCCCGACAGCACGATGATCTACGTCACCCACGACCAGGTGGAGGCGATGACGCTGGCCACCCGCATCGTGGTGCTGGCGAACAAGGGCATCGCGCAGGTCGGCACGCCGCTGGAGCTCTACGAGCGGCCGGAGAACGAGTTCGTCGCCCAGTTCATCGGCTCGCCGGCCATGAACCTGCTGCGCGGCGAGGTCGTGGAGACGGGCGCGCAGACGGTGGTCAAGCTGGCCAGCGGCGGTACCGCCATCTCCGCCGTGCCGACGCAGGCCGCCGACAAGGGGCTGAAGGTGAATGTGGGCGTGCGTCCCGAAGACCTCGTCGCCGCCGAGGGCGAGCCGCTCTACGCGGGCCGCGTCAACATCACCGAGGCGCTGGGCGAGGTGACAATCCTCTACTTCGAGGAGCAGCCGGGGGCGGAAGAAGCGGTGATCGCCAAGCTGCCGGGCATCCACAAGGGGCTGCGCGGCACCGAGGTGCAGCTGACGGCGCCGCCGGAGAAGGTGCAGATCTTCGCGAACGGGCAGTCGCTCTATTATCGGTGAGGCTCGTCCGGCCCTTGCAGGCCGGCCTCGCTGGGCGGGCGGCCCGACAGGCGTGAGGGTTGAGAGCGGGGAGGGGGGCTGTCTGCCCCCCGCCGGCTACGCCGGCCCCCCGAGGATTTTTGGGACCAAAGACAGGGGGCGGTGGGCCGGGGTGGGCGCCTAGCTGCCCGGGCCGGTGAAGTCGGCCTTGTGGTCGGCGAAGTCGACCGGGGCGGAGCCGTGTTCGTGGGTGATTGTCCAGCCGGAGGGGCCCTGGCGGAGGGACCAGGTGAGACGGGAGGTTATGCTGCGCAGCTCGCGGTCGTCCGGCGAAATGGCGGTGAAGGTGAGCGCGCCTGCGAGCAGGGCCATGTCGCCGGAGATGTCGATGCGCTCGGGCACGATCACGGCGCGCACCCGTTCCTTCTGCAGCGAGCCGAACCACTCACTGGCCATGTCGCCCCAGCGGCGGCGGCCCTCGATCGACCACGAATCCCAGGTGTCATAGGCGAGCAGCTTGTCGTCGTATATGGACAGGAAGAGCTCCTGGTCCTTCTCCCAGACGGCACGCGCATAGGTTTCGGCCAGCGCCAGGATGGCGGAGGGATCGGTCATGTCAGGTCCTTCGGGAGGGGATCAGTAGGGGGCGTCCTCGAGCACGCCGTCGGCGCTCATCTGGGCATAGAGCAGGCCCTCGCGCAGGCCCCGGTCGGCCACCGAGAGGCGGTCGGTCGGCCAGAGGCGCATGAGCGCCTGCAGGATCGCCGAGCCGGACATGATGAGCGCCTGCCGGTCGCGGCCGATGCGCGGGTCCTTCCGCCGGCCCTCGGGTCCGAGGGAGAGGTAGTCGCGGATCACGGCGTCGATCTGGTCGGAGGTCATGCGCAGGCCGTCGACCTTGGTGCGGTCGTAACGGCGGAGGCCGAGGTGGCTGGCGGCGACGGTGGTGACGGTGCCGGAGGTGCCGACGATCTGGAAGCCCTCGCGCGCCTGCTCCTCCGCCGAGGGGGCGAAGCCGGCGAGGTTCTCCTCGAAGAACCACGACATCAGGGCGAAGCGGGCAGCGTCGTCATCGACATCGCGGAACTGGTCGCGGAGGGTGGCGACGCCGAGGGGAACGGAGATCCAGTCGACAACCTTGGCGACGGGGAAGGGAGAGGGCGCCTGCCGGAAGCCGGCATGGAGGCGCATGATGGCCCGCGGGCGCTCGCGTCCCGGCACGTTGGAGAGGTCGATCCACACCAGCTCCGTCGAGCCGCCGCCGATGTCGACGACGAGCAGCTGCTCGGTGCGGGTGGAGACGAGCGGCGCGCAGGAGATGACGGCGAGGCGCGCCTCCTCCTCCGGCTCGATGATCTCGAGATTCAGGCCGGTCTCGCGGCGGACCTGCTTGAGGAAGGCGCGGCCGTTCTTGGCGCGGCGGCAGGCCTCCGTCGCGACGAGGCGCATGTGGGAGACCTTGTGGCGCTGCAGCTTCTGCCGGCACACCTTCAGCGCCGCGATGGTGCGGGCCATGGACGAGCGGGACAGACGGCCGGTATTCTCCAGCCCGTGGCCGAGCTGGACCGTCTTCGAGAAGCTGTCCACCACATGAAACTGGCTGCCCTTCGGCTGGGCAATCAGCATGCGGCATGAATTCGTGCCGAGGTCCAGCGCCGCGTAGAGCGACGCCGGATCCGGTGGTGCTGGCGCGGGGCTCTCGACCGCCTGCGGGAAAACACGCGCGCCATCTGGGCGCTTGGGCGCCATGGGAACGCCCTCCGATGTTAAGTTGCCTTTGACTCTAAGGTGCCGGACGCTTCGGAGCAAGGGCGGTGCCGCCCGTCGCCACGTTCTTCTCCGTGGATACCTTCTCCGCGCGAAGGATCGGCGCGGAAAGCGGCTGCGGCCATGGACTGTCGCGTCGCTCTGTTCGATAGTCGGAAACAAGCAGGGCCGGCCCGAATGGCCCGGTTAGATGCGCCAGAAGCGGACAGGGGAGGCAGGATATGCCGGACATCACCATCATCTACTGGCGGGACATCCCAGCGCAGGTGATCGTGGGCTCCGGTCGCCGCGCCTCGAAGGTGGCGCTGCCCGAGCGCTTCGAGCAGGCCATCGACCGAGCCGCCATGCGCACCGGCGCCGCGGGGAGCGACGCCTACCTCGCCGATTTCCACAAGGTGCCCTCGGGCAGCGAGGAGGGGGAGGCGCCCGACGTCGCCGCCGCCGCCGCCGCCCGGATCGACACGGAATATGACCAAGCGCGCCTGAAGGCGCTGATCGACAATGACGGACGCGCCTGATCGCCGGCGCCGGCCCAGCCTCAAGGAGAAGCTCATGTCCCTTCTGCCCTTCCGCCGCCGCGCCGAGAGCCGGGCCGCCGAGGCCGACACCGAGGCCGGGAATGCCGCGATGGAGGCCCTGCTGGAGGGCTTCTCCGTCGAGGTGATGCCGCGCACCGCCGAGAAGGTGGACGATTTCCGCGCCCTGCTGCCGCAGCACACCCGCGTCTACATCGCCCATATCGAGGGCACGCCGATCGAGGACATGGTGGCGACGGCCAAGCGCCTCGCCAGCGAGGGCTTCGCGGTGATGCCGCACTTCCCGGCGCGCATCATCAAGGACCGGGCCACCCTGCAGGACTGGATTGCCCGCTATCAGGGCGAGGCGGGCGTCGAGCAGGCGCTGCTGCTCGCCGGCGGCGTCGCCGAGCCGCACGGCGAGTTCGAGCACTCGATGCAGCTGCTGGAGACCGGCCTCTTCGACGAGCATGGCTTCAAGCGCCTGCATGTCGCCGGCCACCCCGAGGGCAACAAGGACATCGACCCCGACGGGAGCGATGCCAACGTCTCCGACGCGCTGCGCTGGAAGCAGGCCTTCTCCGAGCGCACCGATGCCGAGATGGCGATCGCCACGCAGTTCTGCTTCGAGGCCAAACCCGTCATCCGCTGGGCCGACCGGCTGCGTGAGGAGGGGATCACGCTGCCGATCCATATCGGCGTCGCCGGCCCCGCCAAACTGCAGACGATGATCAAGTTCGCGCTCGCCTGCGGCGTCGGCCCCAGCCTGCAGGTGCTGCAGAAGCGCGCCAAGGACGTCACCAAACTGGTGATGCCCTTCGAGCCCGATGACTTCCTGCAGGAGCTGGCCGACCACAAGGCGGCGCATCCGGAGTTCAACATCGAGCGGGTGCACTTCTTCCCGCTCGGCGGCATCAAGACCTGTGCGACCTGGGCGCGCGATCACGGCGGTGCCTCCGCAGTGCCCGCCGTCCCGGTCGAGGCATAAGGCGCGACCATGCCTGTCAAAGCGCTGCTCTTCGATCTGGACGGGACGATGCTGAACACCGACCCGATCCACCAGAAGGTCTTTGCCGACGTGCTGGCCCCCCACGGGATCGACGCCGACGAGGACTTCTACACCAGCAATATCCACGGCCGGCTCAATGCCGACATCTTCGCCGAGTTCCTGCCCGACCACCCGGATCACTTCTCCCTCTCCGAGCTGAAGGAGGCGGAGTTCCGCCGCCGCCTGCCGCGCCCCTACCCGGAGACGCCGGGCCTCTCGGCGCTGATCAACCGTGCGGAGGTGGCCGGCTGGGCCATCGGTGTCGTCACCAACGCGCCGCGGCTCAACGCCGAGGCGATGCTGGAGGCTATCGAGAAGGAGGGTCGCCCCGGCGCCATCATCATCGGCGAGGAATGCGAGCGCGGCAAACCGCACCCGGAGCCTTACCTCGCCGCGATGGAGGCGCTCGGCGCCACACCGCAGACCTCGCTCGTCTTCGAGGACAGCCCCTCGGGCGTGCGCGCCGCCAAGGCCGCCGGCGCCCGCTGCATCGGCATCCGCTCGACCCTGGATGACGCCGCCCTGCGCGCCGCCGGGGCGGACCTGACCATCGACACGTTCAACGACCCCGCGCTCGAGCCGATTCTCGACGCATTCCAAGGAGAGACCGCATGACCCGCACCATCGTCGAAAGCGCCAGCAAGACGGCGATCATCGGGTTCGACCAGCCCTTCTGCGTGATCGGCGAGCGCATCAACCCGACCGGCCGCAAGAAGCTGGCGGCCGAGCTGGAGGCGGGGGATTTCTCCACCGTGGAATCCGACGCGGTGGCGCAGGTCGCCTGCGGGGCGACGGTGCTCGATGTGAATGCCGGGGTCGTCTACAACTCCAACCCCAACCCCAATGAGACCGAGCCGCCGCTCATGACGAAGATGATCGAGCTGGTGCAGGGGCTCGTCGACGTGCCGCTGTGCATCGACAGTTCCGTCCCCGCGGCGCTGGAGGCGGGGCTGAACGCCGCCCACGGCCGCCCGCTCGTCAACTCCGTGACGGGGGAGGAGGAGCGGCTGGAATTCGTGCTGCCGCTGATCAAGAAGTTCAACGTGCCGGTCGTGGCGATCTCCAACGACGACACCGGCATCTCCGAGGACCCGGACGTGCGCTTCGCCGTGGCGAAGAAGATCGTCGAGCGGGCTGCCGATTTCGGCATCCCGGCGCATGACATCGTGGTGGACCCGCTCGTCATGCCCATCGGCGCCATGGCGACGGCGGGCCAGCAGGTCTTCACGCTGGTGCGGCGCCTGCGCGACGAGCTGGGGGTGAACACCACCTGCGGCGCTTCCAACATCTCCTTCGGCCTGCCCAACCGGCACGGCATCAACAACGCCTTCCTGCCGATGGCGGCCTCTGCGGGCATGACCTCCGCCATCATGAACCCCTGCGCGCTGCCCGTCGGCCCCAAGGCCATCGCCGAGAAGCGCGCCGCGGTCGAGGCGGCGGGGATCACGCTGCCCGAGGGCCTCGATGACGAGACGTTCCTGACGCTCTTCAACCTCGGCTCCACCCAGGCGCGCCCGGGCAAGGAGATGGAGGCGATCCGCGCCGCCAACTTCCTCCTGAACAACGATCCCTCGGGCGCCGACTGGATCCGCTTCAACCGCCCCGTCGGCGCCGCAGGCGCCGATGCGCCGGCCCGCCGCTCGTCCGGCGGCCGCCGCCGCCGCGCCTGACCGGGGCAGGGGGCCGGGACACCGGCCCCCGCAGAGCGCCAGGTGGCCGGCCCCTACAGCTTCCGCCGGGTGAGGGAGGAGGACCGCGCCTTGCTCCGCCGCTGGCTGGCGGAGCCGCATGTGCGGAAGTGGTGGGGCAGCGACGAGCCGGCGGAGAGGCTCGAGCTGGAGGGCCACGTCGCCCGCTGGATCGTCTGGCTGGAGGGGACGCCCTTCGCCTACATGCAGGATTACTCGGTGCACGGCGAGGAGGGCCATCACTTCGCCGGCCTCCCCGCCGGGTCTCGCGGTATCGACCAGTACATCGGCGTGCCCGGCCTGATCGGGCAGGGCCACGGGACCGGCTTCATCGGGGCTCGGATGCAGGCGCTCTACGACGAGGGCGCGCCGGCGATTGCCGTCGACCCTGACCCGACCAACGCCCGGGCCATCGCCGTCTATCGCAAGCTCGGGTTCGAGGTCTCCGGCCCCGCGCATGACAGCCGCTGGGGCCGGGTCCTGCCGATGGTCGCGTGGCGCTAGGCGGCCTCCGGCGCCCGCACCGGCTCAACCCGGTCCATTTGCCGGAAACTGGGCACGAGGAGCGGTGCCATGGTGGCGACGAAATAGGCGGAGCCGAGAGCGATGAAGGCGATGGTCAGGCTCCAGCCCTCCACCAGCGCCCCGGCGATCAACCCGCCGAAGGGCATTCCCGCCCAGGCGATGGCGGTGAAGAGCGAGGTGACGCGCCCCGTCAGCGCCTTCGGCACCCTCTCGAAGATCAGCGCGCCGATGATCGGGTTGAGAAAGCCCGCCATGAAGCCGCCGAAGGCGACGCCGGCGAGCAGCGCCCAGAAGGGCAGCGGCAGCACGAAGAGCGCGTAGCGCGGCAGGCCGACGATGATGTAGGCGATGGCGTAGGTCGGCAGGCGCGGCAGCTTCTCCGCCCAGGCCGAGGCGACGAGCGAGCCGGTGACGGCGCCCGCCCCAAGTGCCATCTGCACGGCGCCCAGATGGGCGACGCTGCCCGTCTGTTCCGCCCAGACGGGCAGGAGGAGGGCACCCATCCCCTGATCGAGCAGGTTCGTCGCGGCCACCATCAGCGTGATGGCCAGAAGCGTGCCGTCCTGCCGCAGGTAGCGCCAGCCGGCGGCGAGGCGGGTGAGATAGGGCTCGCCCTCGCCCTCCGCCTCCGGTGGCGCGACGCCGCGGAGGCCAAAGAGCACCGTCAGCGCCGCGAGGCCGACGAGCCCCGCATTCACCAGCAGCGCATTGGCCGGCCCGACGACGGCCACCAGCCCGGCGGCGAGGCCGGCGCCGAGGAGGCCCGCCAGCCGCTCGACGCTGGAGAGCAGCCCCGTCACCCGCGTCATCGGCAGGCCAGAGGTTTCGGCCACCGCCGGGATCATCGCATACTTCGCCGCGTCCGCCGGGCCGCGGAGGAGGCCGATGACGGCCATCAGCGGCACCAGAGTCGCCGGCACCAGCAGGCCGGCGGCGAAGAGCAGGGGTAGGGCGGCCAGTGCGGCGACCGAAAACGCATCGGTCACGATGGAGACGCGCCGCGCCCCCAGCCGGTCGATGAGCGGGCCGCCGGCGGCCTTGGCGAGCACGTAGGGCGCCATCTCGGCGAAGGCGACGATGCCGGCGAGCAGCGGATCTCCCAGCTCCGTCAGCACCAGCCACGGCACGGCGATCATGGAGAGGCGCGTGCCGAGAAGCGCGAAGCCCTCGGCGAAGAGGAGGGTCAGGAAGGGGCGGGAGGTCATGGCGTCTCCTTGGCGCCGGGCAGGCCGGGATGCGGAAAGGCGTGGATTTGCACGGTGAAGCGGCGCGTTCCCTCCGGGCCCGGCTCTGTCACCGGCGGCGTCTCGGCCTGCATGCGCACGAGCTCGGCCGTGAGGCGCTCGCTCAGCTCGTAGGCCTGCTCCGCCGTCAGCCAGAAGGTGCCGTCGCTGGCGTTGGAGGCGCGGCGCCACTCCGCCGGAAGGCCGGCATGGGCGGGCAGGCTGGCGAAGAGCATTTCCACCTGCCGCTCGATCACGGTGGCGAGATAGCCGCCCATCGACTCGGCCTCCGGCGTGCCGGGGGCGGCGGTGTCCTCCGTCCATGTCGTCTCGTGGGCCGAGCGCCACCAGCGCTCCCGCGCGTTGCCGAGCTCCGGCGCCTCCTCGATGAAGCCGTGCTTCGCCAGCTGGCGCAGGTGATAGGACGCGGCCCCGGAGTTGAGGCCGAGCTGCTCGGCAAGGCCGGTGGCCGTCTGCGGCCCATGCAGGCGCAGGATGCCCAGCATCTTCAGCCTGTCGCCATGGGACAGGGCTTTCAGCGCCTCGGGGCCGGGGGAATAGCGGCGAACGTCTCTGGTCATGCCGGAGAGATACATTGCAAAGAAAGCTTTGCAAATGATTCTTTGCGATCTGACGGCGCTTGCATCGGGCCCCGGGCTCGCCTAGCTCGGATGGCATGGCAAAGAAGGCGAATTCCGGCAGGGGGCAGCGCGATCTCACCGTGAAGGTGAAGACCGCGCGCGGGCGCAAGCTGTCGTCCAAGCTGTGGCTGGAGCGGCAGCTGAACGATCCCTACGTGAGCCGCGCGCGGGCGGAGGGGTTCCGCGGCCGCGCCGCCTTCAAGATCATGGAGCTGGACGACAAGTACCGCTTCCTCGTCCCCGGCGCCCGCGTCGTCGATCTCGGCTGTGCCCCCGGCGGCTGGCTGCAGGTCGCCGTGCCGCGCATCAATGCGCTGGGGGAGAAGGCGGGCAAGCCGCAGGGCCGCATCATCGGGGTGGACCTGCAGGAGGTCGAGGCTGTCGCGGGGGCGGAGATCCACCAGCTCGATTTCATGGAGGACGGCGCGGACGACAAGGTGAAGGACTGGCTCGGCGGGCGCGCCGATGTGGTCATGTCCGACATGGCCGCAAGCGCCTCCGGCCACAAGCAGACCGACCACAACCGCATCATCGCCCTCTGCGAAGCGGCGGCGGAGCTGGCCTTCGACGTGCTGGAGGAGGGCGGCACCTTTGTCGCCAAGGTCCTCGCCGGCGGGGCCGAGGGCGGGCTGCAGGTGCTCCTCAAGCAGCGCTTCGACAAGGTGGTGAACGTCAAGCCGCCGGCCTCGCGCTCCGACTCCTCCGAGAAGTTCGTCGTGGCGACGGGCTTCCGCGGGGTGGAGGAGAGGTGAGCCGGCCCTTCGATCTCTTCGTGATCGGCGGCGGCGTCAACGGCACCGGCATCGCCCGCGATGCCGCCGGGCGCGGCCTCAAGGTGGGGCTGGCAGAAAAGGGGGATATCGCCTCCGGCACCTCCTCGGCGTCCACGAAGCTCTTCCACGGCGGGCTGCGCTACCTCGAATACGGAGAGATCGCGCTCGTCCGCCACGCGCTGGAGGAGCGGGAGCGGCTCTGGGCGCTGATGCCGCATATCGCCCGGCCGATGCGCTTCATCCTGCCGCTCGACGCCTCGATGCGGTTCGACACGGCGACGCCCATCTCCCGCCTCATGCCCTGGCTGCGCGGCAAGCGCCCGGCCTGGATGATCCGGGCGGGGCTCTTCATGTACGACCATCTCGGCGGGCGGGAGCGCCTGCCGGCGACGCAGCGGCTGGACTTGAGGAGTGGTCCGGAAGGCGCTGTTCTGAAAGACACTTACCGAACCGCCTTCGAGTATTCCGACGTCTGGGTCGATGACGCCCGCCTCGTAGTCCTCAACGCCCGCGACGCCGCCCACCGCGGCGCGGAGATCATGCCCCGCACCGCCGTCACCGGCGCGCGGCAGTCGGACGGGCTGTGGCATATCACCCTTGAGGGCGGCCGGGAGGTCACGGCGCGGGCGCTCGTCAATGCCGGCGGGCCCTTCGTGACGGAGCTGCTGCGGGGGCCGATCGGCAAGAACGCCGCGCCCGCCATCCGGCTCGTGAGGGGCAGCCACATCGTGGTGCCGAAGCTCTTCACCCACGACAAGAGCTACTTCTTCCAAGGCCCTGACGGACGGATCATTTTTGCCATTCCCTACGAAGGCGACTTCACCCTCCTCGGCACCACCGAGGCGGAGCATCCCTCGCCCGACGTGCGCCCCGAGGCGGACGCGGAGGAGATCGCCTATCTCTGCCGCTTCGCCTCCCGCTATTTCCGCGAGCCGGTGACACCCGACGAGGTGGTGTGGACCTATTCTGGCGTCCGCCCCCTGCAGGACGACGGGCAGGAGGCCAGCGCCGCCACGCGCGACTACCGGCTGGAGCGGGAGGGGACGCTGCTCTCCGTCTATGGCGGCAAGATCACCACCTACCGCCGTCTGGCGGAGGACGCGATGGCTCAGCTCACGCCGCTCATCGGTGGCACCGGCCCGTGGACGGGAAGCGCGCCGTTGCCCGGCGGTGATTTCCCCGTCGATGGCGGGCCGGAGCTGGCCGGAGAGCTGCGAGCAGAATATCCCTTCCTGACAGAGGCTTGGGCGGCGCGGCTCATCCGCAGCTACGGCACCGATGCGCGGAGCCTGCTCGGCGGCGCCACCACCGAGGCCGACCTCGGCCGCCCGTTCGGCGCGACGCTGACGGAGCGGGAGGTGGACTACCTGCGCAACCGCGAATGGGCGGCGACGGCGGAGGATGTGCTCTGGCGCCGCTCCAAGCTCGGGCTACACATGTCCGTGGAGGAGCGGGCCGCGCTGGCCGACCACATGGGAGGATGACATGAGCATTCTGGCACTCGATCAGGGCACCACGTCCAGCCGGGCGATCCTCTTCGGCGACGACATGGCCCCCGGCCGCAGCCACCAGCTCGAATTTCCCCAGCACTTCCCCCGCTCCGGCTGGGTCGAGCATGACCCGGCCGACATCTGGCGCACCACGCTGGAGAGCGCCGGCGCCGCCCTCGCCGGCGAGAGCGCCGCCGCCATCGGCATCACCAACCAGCGCGAGACGGTGGTGGTGTGGGACGAGGACGGCCGCCCCATCCACAACGCCATCGTCTGGCAGGATCGCCGCACGGCCGGCCTCTGCCGCACCCTGCGCGCCGAGGGGCTGGAGGAGGAGATCACCGCCCGCACCGGGCTGATCATCGATCCCTACTTCTCCGCCACCAAGCTCGCCTGGCTGCTGGAGCATGTCGACGGCGCCCGCGAGCAGGCGGAGGCCGGCAAGCTGCGCTTCGGCACCGTCGACTCCTGGCTGATCTGGAACCTCACCGAGGGCCGCGTGCACGCCACCGACGCCACCAATGCCTGCCGCACGATGCTCTACGACATCCACAAGGGCGCGTGGGACGAGGATATCTGCGCCCGCCTAGGCATCCCCCTCTCCATGCTGCCCGACGTGCGCGACAGCGACGGCGATTTCGGGGAGACGACGCTCCTCGGCGGCACCATCCCTCTCCGCGGCGTCGCGGGGGACCAGCAGGCCGCCACGCTCGGCCAGGCCTGCTTCGCCCCCGGCATGCTGAAGAGCACCTATGGCACGGGATGCTTCGCGCTCCTCAACACCGGGGGCGAGGCCGTGACCTCCGAGCACCGGCTGCTGACGACCATCGCCTACCGCCTCGCCGGCCAGACGACCTACGCGCTCGAGGGCTCCATCTTCATCGCCGGCGCCGTCGTGCAGTGGCTCCGCGACGGGCTGAAGATCATCGACGCCGCTCCCGACGCCCAGCCCCTCGCCGAGACGGCGGACGAGGGGCACCGGTTGACGCTCGTGCCTGCCTTCACCGGCCTCGGCGCGCCGCACTGGGCGCCGGAGGCGCGGGGCGCCATCTTCGGCCTCACCCGCAATTCCGGCCCGGCGGAGTTCGCCCGCGCGGCGCTGGAGAGTGTCGGCTTCCAGACGGCGGACCTGATGTCCGCCATGAAGGCCGACTGGCCGCAGATGGGGGAGACGGTGCTGCGCGTCGATGGCGGCATGACGGCCAGCGACTGGACGATGCAGTTCCTCTCCGACATCCTCGGCGCCCCCGTCGACCGCCCGCAGGTGCAGGAGACGACGGCCCTCGGCGCCGCCTGGCTCGCCGGGCAGGCCATCGGCGCCTGGCCGGGGCCGGAGGGCTTCTCCGACGCCTGGCAGCTCGACCGGCGCTTCGAGCCGCAGATGGAGGAGGGCGCGCGCAGCAAGCGCCTCACCGAGTGGCGCGATGCCGTGGCGCGCACCATCGGTGGCTGAGTCGCTGCCCGCCTCTCGCGGGGGGCATCTGGCCCGCCGCGCTGCGGCAGCGTAAGATCAGGCAAGCCATTCGAGGTGCCCCATGCAGATGCCCGCCCTTAACGAGACCTCCGTCATCGGCCCCGTGCTGGCGCTGCTGCGGGCCGACAGCCCCGGCACGCTGGCGCTGATCACCGGCACGGAAGGCCCGTCCTACCGGCCCGTCGGCGCCATGATGGCGGTGCTGGAGGGGCGGCAGCGCGCCGGCTCCCTCTCCTCGGGCTGTGTCGAGGCCGATATCGCCCTTCATGCCGAGGCGGCGCTGGCGGAGGGGACGCCCGCCCATGTCCGCTATGGGCGCGGCTCGAAGTTCAAGGACATCCAGCTGCCCTGCGGCGGCGGGCTCGACGTGCTGATGGTGCCGGCGCCGGACCGCGACGTGCTTGGCGCGCTGGCGGAGGCCTACGAGGCCCGGCGGCCGGTGACCTTGTGCATCGACACGGCAGGCGGCGGGCTCTCCCTCTCCGAGGACGGGCAGACGGGCTGGCAGGGCGAGACCTTCTGCATCCGCATCGAGCCGGAGATCTTCTTCTACGTCTTCGGCAAGGGGCCGGAGACCTCCACCTTCGCGGCACTCGTGCAATCCGCAGGCTACCCCAACCTTATCCTCTCCTCCGACGACGAGACCCTGGCGGCCGCCGAGGCGGCGGGCTGCCCGACGCGCCATCTCACCGGCGCCAGCGTGCCGGAGGACGTGGCGCCCGACGACCGCTCCGCCATCGTGCTGTTCTTCCACGATCACGACTGGGAGCCGCCGATCCTCAAGGCGGCGCTGAATACGCCGGCCTTCTACATCGGCGCGCAGGGCAGCCAGCGGGCGCGGCACCTGCGCGATTACGACCTGCAGGCGCTCGGCGTGGGGGAGGATGCGCTGGCCCGCCTCAAGGGACCCATCGGGCTCGTCCGCTCCGCCCGCGACGCGCGCACGCTCGCCGTCTCCGTCCTCGCCGAGGTTCTCGCCGAGGCATGACGCTGGGGGAGGCTGGGCGGCTCCTCTCGAATGGCCCTTATGGCTCTGCCTATCTCTTCGATAGCCAAAACCAATATCTAATGTTATCAATAGTTTGGGCCCACTCACGCCGCAATCGTGATCGGCGGACGCTGTTGTGGCTGGCCGCGCAGGCCTAGGCTCAACCGCAAAGGGCGAACGCCCGCCCGTTCCAGCAGGAGGAGGAACCCCCATGGTTCAGCTCACCGTCAATGGCCAAACCCACGATGTGGATGTCGAGGCCGACACGCCACTTCTGTGGGTCATCCGAGAACAGCTCGGTCTCACCGGCACCAAGTATGGCTGCGGCGTCGGCGCCTGCGGCGCCTGCACGGTGAACATCGACGGGTTCCCGACCCGCTCCTGCACGCTCGCCGTGGGCGACCTGCGCGAGGGCGAGGAGATCACCACCATCGAGGGCCTGTCCGAGGATCTCACCCACCCGGTGCAGATCGCCTGGGCCGAGCTGGACGTGCCGCAATGCGGCTACTGCCAGTCGGGCCAGATCATGGCGGCTGCGGCGCTCCTCAAGGATTACCCGAACCCGACCGACGACGACATCGACGCGTTGATGATGAACATCTGCCGCTGCGGGACCTACAACCGCATTCGCGCAGGCATCAAGCGCGCCTCGGAACTTCTGTAAGGGGCTGACGCGATGACTGAACATTTCAAACTCTCCCGCCGCAGCTTCCTGGCCAGCTCCGCTGCCACCGGCAGCGGCTTCGCCCTCGGCTTCGGCCTGTCTCCCGCCGCTGCGCAGGATCTCTCCAGCGACCTCAGCACGCCGGAGATCAACGCCTGGGTCGTGATCAACCCCGATGACACGGTGATCGTCCGCGTCGCCAAGCAGGAGATGGGGCAGGGCACGCTGACCGGCCTCACCCAGCTCGTCGCCGAGGAACTCGACGCCAACTGGGACAACGTGACCTACGAGCTCGTCTCCGCCTCCGACAATGTGGTGCGCGAGCGCGTGTGGGGTGCCATGGGCACCTTCGGCTCCAACGGCATCCGCTCCAGCCAGGAGATGGTGCGCACCGGCGGCGCCGCCGCCCGCGCCATGCTGGTGCAGGCCGCGGCCAACCGCTGGGGCCTCGATGTCGGTGAGCTGACTGTCGAGAAGGGCGTCATCACGGCCCCCTCCGGCGAGACGCTCACCTACGGCGCCGTCGCAGAAGAGGCCGCCGGCCTCGAGGTGCCGACGGACGTGACGCTGAAGGACCCGTCGGAGTGGACGATCGCCGGCCAGCCGCTGCAGCGTCTCGACACGCTCGGCAAGCTCGACGGCAGCCGCATCTACGCCATCGACTACACGATGGAGGGCATGCTCAACGCCGCCGTCATCATGACGCCGGTTCTCGGCGGCACCGTCACCAGCTTCGACCAGTCGGCGGTGATGGACATGCCGGGCGTCCAGCAGGTCATCCAGCTCGACGACAGCACCGTCGCCGTGGTGGCCGACACCTGGTGGCGCGCCAAGTCGGCGGCCGATGCGCTGCCGATCGAGTGGGATCTCGGCGAGAACGCCTCCTTCGGGATGGAGCAGCTCGACGCGATGCTCAACGAGGGGCTGGAGGCGGAGGAAGCCTTCGTCGGCAACGAGAACGGCGATATCGATGCTGCTCTCGGCGAGGCGGCGCAGGTCGTCAGCGCCGATTACCACTTCCCCTGGCAGCACCACGCCACGATGGAGCCGATGAACGCCACCGCGCTGGTGACGGACGAGGGCTGCGAGGTCTGGACCGCGACGCAGGATGCCGAAAGCGCCCTCGCCGCCGCCTCCAACGCCTCGGGCTTCGACATCGCCCAGTGCCGTGTCCACCGGTTGAACCCGGGCGGCGGTTTCGGCCGGCGCGCCTCCAGCCAGGATTACGTGACCCAGGCGGTGCAGATCGCCCAGGCCATGCCCGGCACGCCGGTCAAGCTGATCTGGTCGCGCGAGCAGGACATGATGCACGGCACCTACCACCCGACCACGAAGGCGCGCTTCCGTGCCGGGCTGGACGAGGAGGGGAACCTGACGGGCATGCACATGCGCATCTCCGGCCAGTCCATCCTTGCCGGGCTGATGCCCTTCGCGCTGCAGGACGGCATGGACCAGACGATGTTCCAGGGCCTGAACGCGGAGAGCGAGGAGGGTGAGTTCGGCTATACCGTGCCGAACCTCAAGATCGACCACGCCATGCGCAACCCGCCGCTCCGGCCGGGCTTCTGGCGCGGGGTGTGCAACAACCAGAACGCCTTCTACCTCGAGAGCTTCATGGACGAGCTGGCCGAAGCGGCCGGCAAGGACCCGCTGGAGTTCCGCCGCGGCCTCATGCAGGACCATCCGCGCCACCTCGCCGTGCTCGACAAGGTGGCCGAGGGGATCGGCTGGGATACCGAGCCGGCCGAAGGTGTCTACCGCGGCATCGCCCAGCACATGGGCTATGGCTCCTACGTGGCGGCGGCGGCGGAAGTCTCCGTCGACGAGCGCGGAAACCTGACGATCCACCGGATCGTCGCGGCGACCGACCCGGGCCACGTCGCCAACCCGCAGCAGATCGAGGCGCAGATCGACGGGTCTTTCGCCATGGGCCTCTCCGCCGGGCTGATCAGCCAGATCACGATGGAAGAGGGCCGGGTGCAGGAGCAGAACTACGACACCTACCCGGTGGTCATGATGGCGGACATGCCGGCGGTGGAATCGCACCTGATCCCCTCCGGCGGGTTCTGGGGCGGCGTCGGCGAGCCGACGATCTTCGTCGCCACCCCGGCGGTGCTCAACGCCGTCTACCAGGCGACCGGCCAGCGCATCCGCGAGCTGCCGCTCTGGAAGCACGACCTGACGCCGAAGGAGTAAGGGCGCCGGGGGCCTGAAGCCCCCCGCCCGATCCTTCCGAGAGCTTCTGACGGGCAGCCCCAGCGCTGCCCGTCTTCCCCATCCCTCACGAGGAGGCGCCGAATGCGGACCCTGCTCACCTGTCTTGCCCTCGCGGGCCTTCCGGCCGCGGCCGGGGCGGACACCCTATCCGACATGATGCCAAGCGCCCCGCCCGGCGCGCTCTCCTGCACCGGCTGTCACGGCGTGGGCGAGGCGGCGCCGCTGCCTCTCGGCCAGTTTACGGCGGAGGAGATCGAGGCCGCCATGGCCGCCTTCGCCTCCGGCGAGCGGGAGGGCACCATCATGCCCCGCATCGCCCCCGGCTTCACGCCCGAAGAGGTGGCTGCCATCGCCGCCTGGATCACGGGAGACACCCAATGAGCTTCACAAGGCGCCACATGCTCGCCGCCACCGGCATGGCCGTGGCCACCGCGCCCTTCGCGCTCCGCCCCGTGGCGGCGCAGGAGGCGGGGCGCATCGTCGTCGTCGGCGGCGGCTTCGGCGGCGGCACCGTCGCCCGGCTCCTCGCCGGCGCCGGCCATGACGTGACGCTGGTGGAGAAGAATGCGCGCTTCTCGACCTGCCCCTTCTCCAACACCGTCCTCGGCGGCCTCAACCCGATGGAGGCGATCACCTTCTCGCTGGACGGCATCGCCGCCACCGGCGCCCGCATCGTGCAGGGCGAGGCGGTAGGGGTGGACGGGCAATCGCTCATGCTCGCATCCGGAGAGGCCTTGCCCTTCGACCGGCTGGTGCTGTCGCCCGGCATCGATCTGCGCTTCGACGCCATCTCCGGCTACGACGAGGCAGCGGCGGAGATCATGCCCCACGCCTGGAAGGCAGGCCCGCAGACGGAACTGCTGCGCAGCCAGCTGGAGGCGATGCCCGACGGCGGCACCGTCGCCATCTGCCCGCCGGCCAACCCCTTCCGCTGCCCGCCGGGCCCCTACGAGCGGGCCAGCCTGATCGCGCATTACCTCAAGGCCGAGAAGCCGAACTCGAAGATCCTCATCCTCGACGCCAAGGACGGCTTCTCGAAGCGCGACCTCTTCGAGGAGGCCTGGGCGACGCTCTATCCCGGCATGATCGAGTGGGTGCCATTCTCGCTCGGCGGAAACGTCACCTCCGTCGATCCGGCGGCGATGACGATCACCACCGATTTCGACAGCTACGAGGTCGACGTCGCCAACATCATCCCGCCGCAGCGCGCGGCGGCCATCGCGCAGGCGGTGGGCGTGGCTGACGAGACGGGCTGGTGCCCGGTGGACGGGGTGACCTTCGAATCGACGCTGATGCCCGGCATCCACGTCCTCGGCGACGCCTCGCTGGCCGGCGCCATGCCGAAGAGCGGCTTCTCAGCCAACGCGCAGGGCAAGGTCGTGGCCGCGGCCATCGACGCGATGCTGCGGGGGGAGGATCCGCAGAGCCCGAAGTACATCAACACCTGCTACTCGCTCGCCGGGCCGGATTACGGCTTCACCGTCGCCGGCACCTACGAGGTGACCGGGGGCGAGATCGTCTCCATCGACGGCACCGGGGGCACCAGCCCGCTGGGCGCGGGGGAGGATGTCCATGCCGCCGAGGCGGATTACGCACGCGCCTGGTATGAGACGGTCACGCGCCAGATCTGGGGCTAGCGCCTTGCCCGGCGCCATGCTGGCCGCCGCCCTCGCGGCGGCCCCGGCGCTCGGGCAGGGGCTGGAGGAGCCGCTGACGGCTGTCCCCGGTGACCCGGTGGCGGGCGCGGCCATCGTCGGAGAGCCGACGCGGGGGCTATGCCTCCTCTGCCACGCCGGCCCCTTCCCGGACGTGCCCTTCCAGGGCACGCTGGCGCCGCCGCTGGACGGCGTCGGGGCGCGGCTCTCCGTGCCCGAGCTGCGGCTGCGCATCGTCGACAGCCGGCAGGTGAACTCGGCCTCGATCATGCCGCCCTATCACAGCCTTGTGGGGCTGACGCGGGTTGGCGAACGCTGGCAGGGAGATACCATTCTGAGTGCACAGGAGGTCGAGGACGTCGTCGCCTTCCTCGCCACCCTCACCGATCCGCCAATCCCGGAGGAGACCGAATGACCACCCGCCGCGCCTTTCTCGCCGGCTCGCTCGCCACCCCGCTGATCCTGCGGATGGAGCCTGCCTTCGCCACGCCGGAGGAGATGCAGAACGCCATCGACGCCTTCACCGGCGGCGCCGAGGTGACGGAGGGGCGCGTCGAGCTCGACATCCCGATGCTGGTGGAGAACGGCAACACCGTGCCGCTGCGCGTCGCCGTGGACAGCCCCATGACGGATGACGATTACGTCGAGGCGGTGGCGATCTTCAACGAGATCAACCCCTTGCCCGATACTGTCCGCTTCTTCTTCACGCCGCTGTCGGGCCGGGCGGAGGCGCAGACGCGCATCCGCCTCAACGGCACGCAGCATGTCCACGCCGTGGCGCGGCTATCCGACGGCTCGTTCTGGTCCGCCCAGACGAATGTCGTCGTCACCGCGCCCGCCTGCCGGGAGGTTTGAGCCATGGCTGTCATGATCAACGTGCCCGAGACGGCGGCGCCCGGAGAGGTCGTGGAGGTGAAGATCATCATCTCCCACCCGATGGAGACGGGCTTCCGCACCGGCAGCGACGGCAAGCTGGTGCCGCGCAACATCATCCACGAGCTGACCTGCCGCTATATGGGGCAGGAGGTGTTCCGCGCCGAGCTGCACCCGGCGGTGGCGGCCAACCCGTTCTTCTCCTTCTTCGTGACGGCGCAGGAGAGCGGCGAGGTGGAGCTGAGCTGGGTCGACGAGGCGGGCGAGACGGTCACGGAGACGCGGCCCATCGAGGTGGGCTGATGGCGGGCCAGGTGGAGAGGGCGGAGGGGGGCGCTGCCCCCCGCCTTCGGCCCCCCCGGGATATTTGTAGAAAAGCGAGATGGAGCGGGGCGGTTGTGGCTGCCGTGCTCGCCGGGGCGGCGGGGGCGCAGGACGGGCGTGTGTCGACCTATGAGCAGATGGCGCCGGAGCTGCGGGCAATGCAGGACGACGACTTCTCCAATCCCGGCCTCCTCTGGGCGCAGACGGGAGAGGAGCTCTGGGCCGAGCCGTCGGGGGCGGATGAGGTGGCGTGCGCCGAGTGCCACGGCGCCGCCGAGGAGATGGCGGGCGTCGCGGCGCATTACCCCGACTGGGACGAGGAGAGCGGGCAGGCGGTGGATCTCGCCGCGCGCATCAACCTCTGCCGGCAGCGCCACCAGGGTGCCGAGCCGCTCGAGCGGGGCAGCGAGGCGCTGCTGGCACTGACGACGCTGGTGGCGCTGCAGTCCCGCGGCCAGCCCATCGCGCCGTCAGAGGCGCCGCAGATGGAGGCGGTGCGCGGGCAGGGTGAGGCGCTCTACTCCACGCGCATGGGGCAGCTGAACCTCGCCTGCGCCACCTGCCATGACGATCTCGCCGGCGGGCGCCTGCTGGCGGCCGAGATCCCGCAGGCCCATCCGACGGGCTACCCGCAGTACCGGCTGGAATGGCAGGAGATGGGGGATCTGGACCGGCGGCTGCGAAACTGCATGGTCGGCGTCCGGGCGGAGCCCTTCGCGGCGGGCTCGCAAGAGTTCGTGGCGCTGGAGGCCTACCTGAAGGCCCGCGCCGTGGGGATGGAGATGGAGGCGCCGGCCATCCGCCCCTGAGGAAAAGGACCGGCCGGCGCGAGGAGGCACGCCGGCCGGCAGCGTCCCGGGTGTCAGCCGAACATCCAGTTGGGAAGGAACAGGACGAGCCCCGGGAAAAACAGCAGCACCGCGACCACCGCGAAGATCGCCAGGAAGAATGGCAGCGATTCCCGCATGTACTCCTCCACCCGCACGTTGAGGATGGAGCAGACGGTGTACATCGCCACGCCCTCCGGCGGCGTCATCGAGCCGAGGGTGACGATAGTCATCATCAGGATGCCGAAGTGCACCGGGTCCACCCCCGCCGCCTTCACCACGGGGACGAGGATGGGCGTGAGGAGCAGCACGAGGATGGTGCTCTCGATGAAGTGGCCCGCGACGAAGAGCGCGGCCAGCACCACGGCAACGATGACGCTGGGGTCGTGCAGGCCCGAGAGCAGCACGTCGGCCACCTCCTGCGGGACGCGCAGGAAGATTATGGCGAAGCCCAGCATGCCGGACATCAGGAAGATCAGCATGACCGTGCCGGTGTTGGAGAGCGCGTCGCCGAGCGCCGCCCGGAAGCGCTCCCGCGTCATCAGCCGTTGCGCCAGCGCGCCGACGAGGATGGCGTAGACGACCGCGAAGGCGCCGACCTCGGAGGGGGTGAAGATGCCGCCGCTGATGGAGACGATGAGCAGCACCGGGACGAGGCGGCTGCAGGATAGCTGCGACTCTGCCGCGAAGCGACTTGCGCCATTCTACCATACTAGTCAACAATGCGCTGGACACTGACATCCCGGCCCGGCAAGAGGGGCCGCCGACGACGGGGAGAGACGATGCGCGAGAGCTGGCGGTGGTTTGGGCCGAATGACGCGATCACCATAGAGGATGTGCGCCAGACCGGCGTGCCTGCCATCGTCTCGGCGATGCACCATCTGCGCCCCGGAGAGCTGTGGACGCCGGAGGAGATCGCCCGCCGTCAGGCGGAGATCCGCGCCGCCGGGATGGAGTGGGAGGTGGTCGAGTCGCTGCCCGTCTCGGAAGCCATCAAGCGGCAGACGGGCCCGTGGCGCGAGCACATCGCGACCTATTGCGAGAGCCTGCACAACCTCGCCGCCGCCGGCATCGAGGTGATCTGCTACAACTTCATGCCCGTGCTCGACTGGACGCGCACGGATCTGGCCTGGCCGCTGCCGAGCGGCGCCACCTGCATGCGCTTCGATCATCTCGATTTTGCCGCCTTCGACCTGCACATCCTCGCTCGCCCGGGCGCGCACTACCCCGATGACATCGCCGCCGCCGCCCGCGAGCGCGCGGAGGAGCTGGGGGAGGAGGGGCAGGCCCGCCTGACCCGCGCCATCCTCTTCGGCCTGCCGGGGGAGCCGGAGGGCCTGTCACTGGAGAAGCTGCAGACCGAGCTCGATGCCTATGCCGATCTCGGCGCCGAGGGCCTGCGCGCCCATCTCATCGCCTTCCTCGAGGAGGTGGTGCCGGTAGCCGAGCGCCTCGGCTTGCGGATGTGCTGCCACCCCGACGATCCGCCCTTCGGGCTCCTCGGCCTGCCGCGCGTCATGTCGACGGAGGCCGATTACACCGCCGTGCTCGAGGCGGTCGATAGCCCGGCCAGCGGCATGACCCTCTGCTCCGGCTCGCTCGGCGCGCGGGGGGACAATGACCTGCCCGCGATCATGCGCCGCTGGGGCCATCGCGTGCCCTTCATCCACCTGCGCAACGTGGCGCGGGACGGCACGGAGCTGCCCGGCTCCTTCCACGAGTCGGGGCACCTGACGGGCGATGTCGACATGCTGGCCCTCATCGAGGCCATACTCGCCGAGGAGGCCCGCCGCCACGAGGCCGGCCGGACAGACTGGAACATTCCCTTCCGCCCCGACCACGGGCTCGACATGTCCGACGACGCCCGACGCCGCGCCCAGCCCGGCTACCCGCTCGTCGGTCGCCATGTCGGCCTCGCCGAGCTTCGGGGCGCCATCGCGGCAATGTCTCGGTAAAGCGGGGAGGGGGCGCGAGGCGCCCCTTTAGAAGCATCAGCCAGTGGGGGCTTGGGCGCCCGCCCGCAACGAGCAGGCGCGCCTACCAGTAGGCGGCGCAGTACATGTGCTCGCGCGCCAGCCCTAGCTCCTGCCGGTAGTGGCGACGCATGGCGCGGGCCTCGGCCTGGCTGGCGGCGAACCAGTGGTGCGTCTCGCCCTCCGGTCCTCGCAGGCGCATGGCGGCCTCGACCAGCCCCTCGTCCCGCCCCCGGATCAGCCAGCGCGCTTCGATGGCAGACGCGGTCCGCACCTCCTGCACCGCCCGCCCGTCCGGCGCGACGAGGAGGGCGGTGCCTCGCTGGTCGGGGCGAGCCATCTCCAGCATCCGCAGGATCGCCGGCACCGCCGTCTCGTCGCCGGCCAGCAGCAGTGTCTGCTCCTGCGGCAGCCAGCCGGATCCGGGGCCGGCGAGGCCGACACGCTCGCCGACGGGGCGGGAGAGGCACCAGTCGCAGGTCGGGCTGCCCTCGTGGCGGTAGATGTCCACGAACATGACGCCGGCCTCGGCATCGACATGGCGGGCCGTGTAGGCGGGGTTGAAGGGCGCATCGGGGCCCGAGGGCCAGTCCACCGTGCCGCGGCCCGACATGCGCGGCCAGCGCGGCTCCGTCACGCCGGGGCGCTGGCGATACATGCGGAAATGCATCCCGTCCTTCGTGAAGGGCGTCATGTCGCCGGTCAGCACCATGCGGTGATAGAACGGGTTCAGCGCCCGCATCTCCGCGACCTCGGCGAAGTGGAAGTTGGGCGGCATCTCGCCCGCCAGCGTCTCGCCCGACCAGTCCGGCTCCGCCAGCACCAGATCGAAGCGGCCAAGGTACCAGGCAACGAGGCCACGCATCGTCACAAGGCCGCCGATGTCGCCGCTCTCCACCGCGATGCGCGCCGCCGGACCCTCCAGCTCGATTCTGGCGCGGCCGAGGGACCATGCGGCCTCCAGCCGGCCCGGCGCGGGGCGGGTGAGGCCGAAATCGTCCTCGTCCGCCCGCTCCGCCCAGTAGGCCACGAAGGCCGCAGGATCGCCGATTGTGACGGAGGTGACGCTTTGCAGAACGGTCATGGTGTGCCGACTCCCGAGGGCTCTGTCGCGCTCGGGTTACCCGATCAATTTGGTCGGGAAAAGAGAGCAAACACGACCCGCTTGCAGAGCTGTGGGATTTCGCCACCGCCTCCTGCCAGACGGGCCGCATCCTCGCCCAATGGGTAAGCAGCACCGCTGCGATGAGCGCCGCGGGAGGCGGCTATTCCGGAGAGCTGGCGGCAGACCCCTTACCCCCGACCACGAGAGGGTGCAGCCTCCGTCCCCTCAGCCCTTCACCTTCTGCCCGGCGACATAGGTGGCGCTGACGGCGCGATCGTCGCCCATCATGATTGTGGGAAACACTGCCTCCCAGATATCCTCCGCCCGGCGGGCGCGCTGGGAGATGGCGGGGGTGGAGGCGAGGTCGAGCACGACGAGATCGGCCTCCGCCCCCTCGACCAGCCGGCCGATGCCCGGCTGGTGGAGGAGCCGCGCCGAGCCCTCCGTCGCCAGCCAGAGGAGCTGCGCGGGGTGGAGCGCCGTGCCGCGCAGCTGCGCGATCTCGTAGGCCGCCGCCATCGTGCGCAGCATCGAGAAGCTGGAGCCGCCGCCGGTATCCGTCGCCAGCCCGATCCGCGCGCCCGCCGCCCGCAGGCCCGGCAGGTCGAAGAGGCCGGAGCCGATGAAGGTGTTCGACGTCGGGCAATGGGCGATGCCGGCGCCCGTCTCCACCAGCCGCGCGGTCTCCCGCTCCGTCAGGTGGATGGCGTGGCCGAAGATGGCGCGCTCGCCGATGAGGCCGTGCGCCTCGTAGGTGGCAAGGTAATCCTCGGCGCCGGGGTACATGCCCATGACCCACTCGATCTCGTCGGTCTGCTCGGCGAGGTGGGTCTGCATGAGGCAGTCCGGGTGCTCCGCCCAGAGGGCGCCCAGCGCCTCCAGTTGCGCCTCGGTCGAGGTGGGGGAGAAGCGCGGCGTGATGGCATAGGTGGCGCGGCCCCGCCCGTGCCAGCGGGCGATGAGGGCCTTGGACTCGTCGTAGGCCGACTGCGCCGTGTCGCGCAGCCCGTCCGGCGCCGTCTCCCTGTCCATGCAGGTGCGCCCGCCGGCGACGCGCATGCCGCGCGCGGCGGCGGCGGCGAAGAAGGCATCCACCGAGGCGGGGTGGATGGTGCAGTAGGAGGTGAGCGTCGTCGTGCCGTTGGCGAGGGCGAGATCCAGCGTCGTCGCCGCCACGTCGGAGGCGTAGGCGGGATTGTCGAAGCGCATCTCCTCGGGGAAGGTGTAGCCGTTCAGCCAGTCGATCAGCCGCTTGCCCCATGAGGCGACGATGCCTGTCTGCGGGTAGTGCATGTGCGCATCGACGAAGCCGGGCAGGATCAGCCCCTGCCCGTGATCGGCGATCTGTGCGTCCGGATGCTCGGCCCTGAGCGCCTCCGCCCCGGCGACCGCGATGATGCGCCCGCCCTCGACGAGCACGCCGCCGCGGCTGTCATAGCGGGCCGCCTCCGGCGCGGCGTCGGGGCCGTTCGCGAAGGGGTCGGCGGTGAAGGCGAGGGTCTGACCCAGCAGCAGCAACTTTTCCATGCTGCACTTGTTAGGCTCCCGCGGGGCCGGCGTAAATCTCCGGCGTCCGGGGGCGCGCCATTGCTGCGCCGGGTGCAATCACTATGGTCCGCTGCGACCCAGCCGGAGGGACGAACATGAGCGAGCTGCAGGACCATCCCGTGCCCGACGGCGAGGAGGGCGACGAGTTCGCCCTGCCGCAGAAACTCTTCGACGAGATCCTCGATGCCATCGAGACGGCGGACGCGCCGCGGATCGACGCGATCCTCGAGCCGCTCCATGCGGCCGACATCGCCGACCTCCTGGAACAGCTCGATTTCCGCGACCGCCGCTCGCTCCTCGGCCTCTGGACGGGGATGGACGGCGAGGTGCTCTCCGAGCTCGACGACAACCTGCGCGAGGAGGTCATCAACGAGCTGCCGGCCGACCAGCTGGCCGAGGCGGTGCGCGAGCTGGAATCGGACGACGTGGTCGATCTCGTGGAGGATCTGGAGAGCGCACAGCAGGATGCCGTGCTGCGCGCGCTCGACGCGCCGGGCCGCATCGCGGTGGAGAAGGCGCTCGCCTACCCCGAATATTCCGCCGGCCGCCTCATGCAGGTGGAGATCGTGCGGATGCCGGAGGACTGGAATGTCGGCCAGGCCATCGACTTCATGCGCGGGGAGGAGAACCTGCCCGACCAGTTCTACCACGTGGTGCTGGTCGATGTGCGGCTGAAGCCGAGGGGCTACGTGACGCTCGGCCGCGTCCTCTCCCACCCGCGCGAGATGCCGCTGAAGGACCTCGCGGAGGAGAGCTTCCGCACCTTCCACGTGGAGGACAAGCAGGGCGACGTCGCCTATGCCTTCAACCAGTATCACCTCATCTCCGCCCCCGTGGTGGATGACGAGGAGCGACTGGTCGGCGTGATTACCATCGACGACGCCATGGAGGTGCTCGACGAGGAGGCCGAGGAGGACATCCTGCGCCTCGCCGGGGTGGGCATCGAATCGGAGATCTCCGACTCCACCTGGGGCACGGTGAAGCAGCGCCTGCCGTGGCTGGCGGTGAACCTGCTGACCGCCATCATCGCCTCCGTCGTCATCTCGCTCTTCGACGAGACAATCGCGGCCGTGGTGGCGCTGGCGATCCTCATGCCCATCGTCGCCTCGATGGGCGGCAATGCCGGGACGCAGAGCCTGACGGTGGCGGTGCGGGCCATCGCGACGCGCGACCTCACCGGATCGAACGTCTGGCGGGTGCTCAGGCGCGAGATGATCGTGGGGCTTTTCAACGGGGTGGTCTTCGCGGCGGTGATGGCCGCGGTCGGCATCGTCTGGTTCGGCTCGCCGGCGCTGGGCGGGGTGATCGCGGCGGCCATGGTGATCAACCTCGTGGTGGCGGGGCTGGCGGGGATGGGGATCCCCGTGCTGCTCGACAAGCTGGGCGTCGACCCGGCGCTCGCCTCTGGCACTTTCGTGACGACGGTGACGGACGTAGTGGGCTTCTTCGCCTTCCTAGGGCTGGCGGCCATGGTGCTTCTGTGACCATCGCCGCCGACAAGGACGCCGCCCGCGTTGCCGCCTATGACCGCCGGGCGGAGGCTCAGGCGGCGGCTGGGCCGGGGCAGGGGGCTCGGCTGGCGGAGCTCCTCGCGCGGCACCGGGGCGTGCCGCTGGCCGGCTACCTGCCGATCCGCACGGAGATCGACCCGCTGCCGGCGATGGCGGAGGCCGCCGCCCACGGCCCCGTCGCGGTGCCGATCATCGAGGCGCCGGCGACGCCGCTGCGCTTCGCGCGCTGGGAGCCGGGCATGGCGCTGGTGGAGGGACCCTTCCGCACCCGCCGCCCCGAGGTGATGGACTGGGTTGTGCCCCGGATCCTGATCGTGCCGCTCCTTGCCTTCACCCGCGACGGCTTCCGCCTCGGCTACGGCGGCGGCTTCTACGACCGGACGCTGGCGGCGCTGCGCGCCGAGGCGCCGGTGCTGGCCATCGGCTTCGCCTTCGCCGGTCAGGAGGTGGCGGAGGTGCCGCTGGAGGAGACGGACGAGCCCCTGGACCTGATCGTCACCGAGCGGGAGGTGATCGATACAGCTCCGGGCGGTTATTCAGCGGAGCGCCTGCGGCGCACATGATGCCGGGTAGGGGGGCGACCCCCTCTGCCTTCGGCATTCACCCCCGGTGGCGACGGGTTGCCTCGGCCCCGGGCGCGGGAGGGTGAAAAGCGGGGAGGGGGCTGTCTGCCCCCCGCTGCCGGTGGCAGCCCCCCCGAGGATTTTCGGGACCAAAGACAGGGGGCCCGGGGGCGGGAGGCAGGGCTCAGGTTTCCGCGCGTTCGGCCCAGCCGGCGAAGATGCGCTCCATAGCGACGACGGCGTAATAGAGGACGATGCCGAGGACGGCGAGAGCGATGAGGACGGCGAACATCAAGGGGTAGTTGGAGTTCGTCTGGCCGGAGAGGAACAGGGCGCCGAGGCCGCGGCCATGGGGGGAGACGATCTCCACCAGGTTGGTGCCGATGAAGGCCAGCGTCACGGCGACCTTCAGGGCGCCGAAGAACTCCGGCAGCGTCTTCGGCAGGGCGATCTTCCAGAAGATAGTCATGCGGCTGGCGCCGAGGGCACGCAGGATGTCGCGGTATTCCGGCTCCAGCGTCGACAGGCCAATGGCGACCGAGACGGCGATGGGGAAGAAGGAGATGAGGAAGGCCATCATCACCGTGTTGAAGTTGTGCTGGCCGATGAAAAGGAGCGCCAGCACTGGCACCAGCGTCGCCTTCGGGATGGCGTTGAAGCCGACGAGCAGCGGGTAGAGCCCGTCGCGCACGATGCGGCTGAAGCCCATGACCATGCCGAGGGCGAGGCCGAAGATCACCGCCAGCAAGAGGCCCGCGACCGTGCGCCAGAGCGTCTGCCAGGAGCCGAGGAGGAACAGCTCCCAGAAGCGGGCATAGGCCTCGGGTAGGTCGGAGGGCGAGGCCATGACGTAGTTCGGCCAGCCATTGGCCCAGACCAGCAGCTCCCAGAGCACAAGGAAGATCAGGATGGAGAGGACGGGTACGCCGACCTTGCGCAGGGCGGTGTTCATGCGGCGGCTCCTTCGCCGGGCCCTTCACCCCTCCCCTGGGCGATCTTGATCTGGTCACGCAGGACATGGAGCATCTCGCCCACCTTCGGCGTGTAGAGGATGTCGAGCGGGCGCTCGTCCGGCAGGTCGACGTTCATGACGTATTGCGTCCGCGCCGGGCGGCCGGAGAGGACGACGACCTGGTCGCCGAGATAGACGCTCTCGCGCAGGTCATGGGTGATGAGCACTGCCGTGAAGGGCTCCGCCGCGCGCAGCTGGCGCATCGTCTGCCAGAGATCCTCGCGGGTGAAGTTGTCGAGCGCGCCGAAGGGCTCGTCCATGATCAGCACGTCGGGCTTGTGAACGATGGCGCGGCAGAGCGAGGCGCGCTGGCGCATGCCGCCCGAGAGCTCGGACGGGCGCTTGGCCTCGAAGCCCTCGAGGCCGACCATTGCCAGCAGCTCTTCGGCCCGCGCCACGCGCTCCTTGCGGGGCATGGAGGGGGCGACGATCTCCAAGGGCAGGATGACGTTGTCGAGGATCGAGCGCCATTCCAGCAGCACCGGGTTCTGGAAGGCCATGCCGACGTTCTTGCGGGGGCCGCGGATGGGCGCGCCGTCGAGGCGGACTTCGCCCTTGTCGGGCTTCATCAGGCCCGCCACCAGCCGCGTCAGCGTGGACTTGCCGCAGCCCGAGGGGCCGACGACCGCGCAGAACTCGCCGCGCGGGATGGCGATGTCGAGCCCGTCCAGCACCGGCAGCGGGCCGGAGGGGGTGCGATAGGCGTGGGCAACGCCGCGGATGTCGATGAGATCGCTCATTGGGGGTGGCGCGGGCGAAAGGGCCGCCCGCGCGCCGATCGCTTACTGCAGCATCCGGGCGTCGGCCGCCGGCAGGTAGCTGTCGTCGAAGATCACCGAGGCATCGGGCTCGGACTGGAACTCGTAGACGGATTTCGTCTGCTCGAGCGCGCTGGCGAAGCGCTCGTCATCGACGTCTCCGAAGCCGTTCTCGGTGACCCAGTCGGTCAGCACGTTGTCCTCGACGGAGAGGCCGAGGCGGCGTGTCTCCAGCTCCGCATCCGCGGCCGGGTTGCGCTCCAGCAGCGAGGAGATGGCGGCGTCGGGGTCGTCGATGGCGGCCTGCCAGCCCTGCGCGACGGCGGTGAGGAAGCCGGTGACGGCCTCGGGGTTGGCCTCGGCGAAGTCGGTGTTGACGATGATGGCGTTGCCGTAAAGGTCCACCCCGTAGTCGGCCATGAGCAGCACGACGATATCCTCGGCGTCCACGCCCAGCCGCTCGGTGTTGAGCGTCGAGGTGAAGGAGAAGCCGGTGACCGCGGCGACCTGACCCTCGGCCAGCATCGGCTCACGGGTGGGGAAGCCGACGGGCTCGATGGTGATGGCGTCCATGTCGAGGCCGTTCTCGGCGGCGAAGATCGGGAACTGCGCCCAGGCGCCGTCCGGCGGCGGCGCACCGAGCACCTTGCCTTCGAGGTCCGCCGGCTCGGCGATGCCGAGCGAGGAGCGGCCGACGACGGCGAAGGGGGGCTTGTCGTAGATCATCATGACGGCGGTGACCGGGGCGCCGGGGTTCTGGTCGAGGAAGCGGATGACGGAGTTGATGTCGGCGAAGCCCACCGGGTAGGCGCCGGTGGCGACCTTCGGGATGGCGTCGAGCGAGCCATTGCCCTCGGAGATCGTCACGTCCAGCCCCTGGTCGGCGAAGAAGCCCTCGTCGATGGCGAGCGTGTAGGGCGCGGCCGGGCCCTCGAACTTCCAGTCGAGCGCGAAGGGCATCTCCGTCTGGGCGGAGGCGGCGGAGCCGGCGGCGACGAGCGTGGCGGCGGCGAAGAGGGAGCGGAACATGGGCATCTTCTCGCTGTTACAAATTCCAAGGCAGCCTGCTTGGGCCGCCGCCCGCCATCAACGGCGGGGGCAGGGTGGCCCATTCGCTCGAATTGCTCATATGCGGCGCCGCCCGCATTTTGGGCGCATCGCCTGAACTTTGGGCGTCTTTAGAAGTAAAGCGCGGCGATCACCAGCGAGGCGACGGCGCCCATCAGCACGTTGAGCGGCAGGCCGATGCGCACGAAATCGGAGAACTTGTAGCCGCCGGGGCCGTAGACCAGCATGTTGCACTGGTAGCCGATGGGGGTGGCAAAGCCGAAACTGGCGCCCATCATCACGATGATCATCACCGGCTTGGCGTCGAAGCCCAGCGTCTGCGCGAGGCCGATGGCAACCGGCGTCACCACCACCGCGACGGCGTTGTTGGAGAGCAGCTCCGTGAGGAGGGAGGTGATGGCGAAGATGGCGAAGAGCGTCACTACGGCGGGCAGCCCATCGAGCAGCGGCGCGGCGGCGGTGACGATCAGCTCGACGGCGCCCGAGGCTTCCAGCCCCGCGCCGACGGCGAGCATCCCGAAGAGCATCGCGAGGAGACGGCCGTCGACGTAGGAGAAGGCCTCGTCGGCATCGATGCAGCGGGTCAGCAGCACCACCGCGACGCCGATGAAGGCGAGGATCTCGATCCGCCCCACGCCGATGGCCGAGAAGCCGACGATGGAGGCGAGGACGGCGATGACGATCCACGCGCGGTTGCGGCGAAAGGCCTTCTGCGTCGGGTGGGCGACGTCGACGAGGTTCATCTCCCCCGCGAGGCGCTGAATATCCGCCGGTGCGCCTTCGAGCAGCAGCGTGTCGCCGACCTGCACGACGGTGTCCTCCATCTGCCGGCCGACGTTGCGGTCACGCCGGTGGACGGCGAGGGGGTAGACGCCGAAGCGCCGGCGCAGGCGCAGATCGCCGAGGCGCCGGCCGACCATCTTGCAGTCGGGCGTGATCAGCACCTCCACCGTCGTCGTCTCGACGGCGGAGACCTGGTCGACGCGGCGCAGGTCCTTGTTGCGCTGAAGGGACAGAAGCTCCGTCATCTGCGTGCGCAGCACCACGCGGTCGCCCACCTCCAGCGTCACGCCAGCGAGGTTGCGGCGCAGGGATTCGTCGCCGCGGATCACGTCGATCAGCCGCACGCCCTCGCGCTTGAAGAGCTGCACGCCGAGGACCTCGCGGCCGATGAGGTTCGAGCCCGGCGGGATCACCGCCTCGGTGAAGAAGCGCATGCGGCTGCGGTCTGAGACCATGAGCGCCATGGAATCGCGGGCCGGCAGCAGCGCGTTGCCGAAGAGGCCGAGGTAGAGCAGTCCGGTGATCGCCAGCGGCAGGCCGACGGGCGCCAGCTCGAAGATGTGGAAGGGCTCGACGCCGGAGGCGCGGCCGACGCCGTCTACCACGAGGTTGGTCGAGGTGCCGATGAGTGTGAGCGTTCCGCCCATGATAGACATGTAGGAGAGCGGGATCAGCAGCTTCGACGGCGCGATGTCCAGCTGCTTGGCGAGCTGGATGAAGACGGGCAGCATCACCACCACGATGGGCGTGTTGTTGACGAAGGCCGACAGCGTGACGACGGAGACGGCGATGGCGGCGATGGTCGTCCGCGGCCGGGTCGTCACGCCCCGCGTGGCCAGCTGGGAGAACCAGTCGAGCGCCCCTGTGCGCACCAGCCCGCCGACGATCATGAACATCGCGGCGATGGTCCACGGGGCGGGGTTGGCGAAGACGTCGAAAGCCTGCACCGGGTCGAGGATGCCGAGCACGATCAGCGCCATGGCGCCGGTCAGCGCGACCACCTCGATCGGATATTTCTCGGAGACGAAGGCGACGAACATCGCCAGCATGATGGCGATGGCCAGCACGGCCTCTTCCATCGGCCCGAACTCTACCCCGATCATGGTGCCCCTGCGTTCCCCTCGGCGCCGGAGCATTGCCCGATACCCCCCCGCCGCACAAGTCCGGCGGCGCGGGGCTGTGGCCGGCGGGTCACGCCGGGCCTGTCGCCTCCAGCCGGCCGCCCTGCCGGACGGGGACCGCACGCGTGGCCTTCCCGCTGCGGTCGTCCGTCTCCACGTAGAGGCCGCAGATGGTCGCCTCGCCGAGGGCGGGGGAGAAGCGCTCCTTCGCCATGCCGGTTATGAAGCGGCGCAGCGGCTCGGCCTTCTCCATCCCGATGACGGAGTTGTAGTCGCCGCACATGCCGGCATCGCTGAGATAGGCGGTGCCGCTGGGCAGGATCATCGCGTCGGCCGTCGGCACATGCGTATGCGTGCCAACGACGATGGAGGCGCGGCCATCGCAGAAGTGGCCCATCGCCATCTTCTCGCTCGTCGCCTCGCAATGCATGTCGACGAGGCTCGCCTGCACCAGCCCGCCCATCGGGTGGGCCTTCAGCACCGGCTCGATGGCCGAGAAGGGATCGTCATAGGTGCGCGACATGAAGACCTGCCCCAGCACCTGCGCCACCAGCACCTTCTGCCCGCCGCGCGCGGAGAAGACCTTCGCCCCGCGCCCCGGCGCGCCCTTGGCGAAGTTGATCGGCCGCAGGATGCGCCCGTCCTGCTCGCAGACCTGCAGCATGTCCTTCTGGTCGAAGGCGTGATCCCCGAGGGTGACGACATCCGCCCCCGCCTCGAAGAGCCCCTTGGCATGGGCGCCGTTGAGCCCATGCCCGGAGGAGGCATTCTCGCCGTTGACGACGACGAAATCGAGCCGCCAGTCGTCCCGCAGCTTCGGCAGCCGCTCCGCCACGGCGGCGCGCCCCGCCCGCCCCATGACATCGCCAAGAAAGAGAATGCGCATGGCCCTCTCCTAGGCGGCTCGGCGCGCGGGTGCAATCGGCTCCACCTCGCCCTCCGCGTGCCGACGCTCCCCGGCGCACCTGTCTTTGGTCCCGAAAATCCTCGGGGGGGAGGGGCGGCAAGCGCGGGGGGCAGACAGCCCCCCTCGACACCGGCGACCCCGCTCCCCTTGCCCCCATGCCAGCCGGCGAATATAGAGCCGATCGATCCGCGAAGAAGAGGGCAAGACCCATGGCCGGCCATTCCAAATGGGCGAACATCCAGCATCGCAAGGGGCGGCAGGATGCGGCCCGCTCCAAGCTGTTCTCCAAGTTTTCGAAGGAGATCACCGTCGCCGCCAAGATGGGCGACCCCGATCCCGACAAGAACCCCCGCCTGCGCCTCGCCGTGAAGGAGGCCAAGAGCCAGTCGATGCCGAAGGACGTCATCGACCGCGCCATCAAGAAGGCCATCGGCGGCGATGCCGAGAATTACGAGAGCATCCGCTACGAGGGCTACGGGCCCAACGGCGTGGCGGTCATCGTCGAGGCGCTGACCGACAACCGCAACCGCACCGCCTCCTCCGTGCGCTCCACCTTCGGCAAGAGCGGCGGCAACCTCGGCGAGACGGGCTCCGTCGCCTTCATGTTCGACCGCAAGGGCGAGATCTTCTACAAGCCCGAGGCCGGTGACGCCGACACGATGATGCTGGCCGCCATCGAGGCCGGCGCCGAGGATGTCGAATCTGGCGAGGACGGGCACTACATCTACTGCGCCGATACCGACCTCAACGAGGTCTCGAACGCGCTCGAGGCCGAGCTAGGCGAGAGCGAGACGGCCAAACTCGTCTGGCGGCCGACGACCACCGCGCCGGTGGATCTCGAAGGGCTGCAGAAGCTGATGAAGCTGGTCGAGACGCTCGAAGACGATGACGACGTGCAGAACGTCACCACCAATTTCGAAGCGCCCGACGAGGTGATGGAAGCCTACGAGGCGGCGGAGTAATTGCCTGCGGCCGCCCCTGTCCCGACGGGGGCGTTCATTCCGCCTGAGGCACGGCCGCTGCGCGGCGTTCTCTTCATGGTGCTCTCGGGGCTGAGCTTCGTCTGCATGACCGCCATCGTGAAGACGGTGGGCACCGAGGTGCCCGCCGCCGAGGCGAGCTTCCTGCGCTACATCATGGGCGTGCCGCTGCTTCTGCCGATGCTCGGCGCCGTCCGCCGGGCGAAGCTGACGCCGCGGCTCTGGGCGCTGTTCTCGGCGCGGGCGCTCGTCCATTCCGGCGCCGTGATCCTGTGGTTCTTCGCCATCGCCCGCATCCCGCTCGCCGAGGTGACGGCGATGAATTACCTCAACCCGATCTACGTCACCCTCGGCGCGGCGCTGATCTTCGGCGAACGATTGGCGCTCCGGCGCATCCTCGCGATCGGGGTGGCGCTCATCGGCGTGGTCATCATGCTGCGCCCCGGCTTCCGCGAGCTTGACCCGGGCCATTTCGCGATGCTCGCCGTCTCCGTCTGCTTCGCGGGCAGCTACCTCTTCACCAAGCAGCTGGCGGGGGAGGTGAGCCCGACGGTGATCGTCACCATGCTGTCGCTGCTGGTGCCCATCTGCCTCTTCCCCTTCGCGCTGGTCGACTGGCAGACACCGAGCCTGACGGAACTGGCCTGGTTCGCCGGCACCGCGGTCTTCGCCACGCTTGGCCACTACTTCATGACGGTCGCCTTCGCGGCAGCGCCGATGACCGTCACCCAGCCCGTCACCTTCCTGCAGCTGGTCTGGGCGACAACGCTCGGCTGGCTCGCCTTTGGGGAGAGTATCGACAGCTGGGTCGTCATCGGCGCGCTGCTCATCATGGGTGCCATCGGCTATATGACCTTCCGCGAGGCGCAGCTCAAACGCGCCGCCCGCACCCCGCCGCCCGCGGCGACGCGGCGGTGACCTGCGGCGGGCTCCGGCCTGCTTGACGTTGACGTCATACTCCCTACCAGCAAGAGTGCAGAGCGGAATGAGCAGTGGGAGGTGCCATGGCGCGCATGACCCGGGTGAACCGGTTCACGGTTCCGATCGAGACACGCGAGCGCTTCGTGGAGCATCTTAGGACTATCCGTGACACGCTGCATGAGTGCCCGGCAGCATACAACGTGAGGTTGATGGAGGCCGCCGATGGTGAGCTGGCGCTGATCTACGAGCATGTCGGCCCCGACGGCGCCGCGGAATGCGCCCGCTTCCTCGACAGCCGCCACGTGCCGGAGGAGCGGCACGCCGTGATGCTGACGATGAAGGTCCACATGCAGGTGCGCAGCTATCGCCACATCGGCGGGAGCTCTCCGGGTTAGACCCGGCTGGCCGGGCCCCTTCGCCGGCCGCCTATTCCACCGGGATCACGTCCACCGCCTGGCTGGAGCCATGCGCGCCGGAGAGGCGGATGGCGCCGCGCACGGGGGCGACGTCGGAGTAGTCGCGCCCGATGGCGACCGTCAGATGGTCCCCCCCGACGGCCATGTCGTTGGTCGGGTCGATCTCCACCCAGCCCGTCGCCGCGCCGCACCAGGCGCGCACCCAGGCATGCATGGCATCCGCCCCCTCAAGTCGCGGCTGTCCCTCTGGCGGCTCGGTGCGCAGGAAGCCCGAGACGTAGCCGGCGGGGATGCCGAGCGAGCGGAGCATGGCGATCATGATATGCGTGTAGTCCTGGCAGACGCCGCGGCGGCCCTCGAAAGCCTCCTCGAAGGTGGTGCCGACATGCGTCGCCCCCGCCTCGAACGTCATGTGCCCGTGCAGGGCGCGGCTGACGGCGGCGACGGCTTCCCCCGCGCTGGCGGCATCCGCCGCCGCCTCCGCCGCGAAGGCGGCGATGGCCTTGGGCGCGGCGCCGAGGCGCGGGGAGGGCGGCAGGAAGTGATGGGGCGAGGCGGCGGTGAGCTGCGGCTGGGCGGCGAGCTCGGCGGCCAGACGGGGCAGGGAGGGCGAGGCATCCAGCCGCGCCGCCTGCGCCTGCCGCTCGATCCGGGCGCGCAGGGTGAAGGCCACCTTCGCCAGCGGCGCATCGAAGGCCAGCTCCGTCACCCGGTTGTTGAAGAAGTCCTTGCGCTCCAGCCGCTCGGAAGGGCGGGGGGAGATCTCCAGCCCCGCGGCGATCAGCCTTTGCCCCGGCACGTCTGCCGGGATCATGCGCAGCAGGTGCCGCCCCCCGGTGGCGGGGCTGTCGTAGTTGTAGGCGATGCGCAGCGTCACGTCGTAGAGCATCGGGCTACCGGAAGTAGGCTTCGGCGAGGAGGGTGGAGAGCTGGGCCACCTCCTCGGCGCTGGCGTTGAGGCGCTCCGTCGTCAGCGCCCCCGGCGTCGTGCCCTGCACGGCGGCCTGCGCGTGCAGGAGCGCCCGCTGGAAGGGGCTGAGCTGGCGGTGCCGCTCGGCCCCCGGCAGGTAGCTGACATGCTCGGCCACCTCGGTCAGCTGGAAGGCGACGGCCCGGGGGTTGAGCGCATCGAGCGCCAGCAGGTCGAGCACCGTGGCGCGGGTGGGCGCGGCGGCGTAGCGGCGGCGGTGGCTCATGGTGCTGTCGCCCAGCTCGATGGCGAGGTCCAGCGCGCCGTCCGGCGCCTCCGGGTCGGCAAAGTCGGCCAGCAGGCGGGCAACGGAATGGGCGCGCTCGAGGTCCCGCCCGATGGAGAGGAAGCGCCAGCCGGAGAAGCGGTACATATTCTCGTGCACGAGGCCGGAGAAGGCGGCGATCATGCGTAGCAGGGTCGAGGCGGCACGGACCGTGCCGTCCCCCGGCTCGGCGGCGCTGACCTCGCTGAGCGTGCGCTCCAGATCCGTCAGCGCCAGCCAGCCGTCGAGCGAGAAGCGGTCGCGGACATGGGCGGCCGAGCCGATGGCCGATTGCAGGACGGGCCCCACGGCATCGTCCAGCCCGGCGGAGAGGGAGACGCCGCGCGCCGCCAGATGCGCCTCCAGCGCCGCGAAGAGCGGACCGTCGGCCGCGCCCTGCTCGGCGAGCCGGACGTGCCAGGCGCGCCAGAGCCGCACGATCATCTCGGCGCGCTCGATGTAGCGACCGAGCCAGAAGAGGTTGTCGGCGGCGCGCGAGGGCAGGGCGGAGGGCTGCAGGCGCAGCGGGTCGTCGCCGCTCGCCGGCAGCATCGTCTCCGCCTGCACGGGCTGTTTCGAGACGACCCAGACATCCGCCGCCAGCCCGCCCCGCTGCAGCGCCAGCTCCGCCGGCCGGCTCTCCCGCCCGATGCGGGCATAGCCGCCGGGCATGACCTGCCAGCCGTCCTTCGTGCGGGCGAGGAAGATGCGCAGCGACATCGGCCGGGGCACCAGACGGCCGCCCTCGAAGGCGGGCGTCGTCGACAGGCTCACCGCCTCCTGGCCCACCAGCGCGCCGCCCTGCCGCTCGAGCCAGTCCTCGAAATTGCCCTCGGAGCGCGCCGTCTCCGCCGCCGTCTCGCCGGCATCGAAGAGGGCGCGGGTGGAGAGCGCAGAGGAGACGGTCATTCGCCCGGCATGGCTGCGCACGTAGGCCCGCTCCTCGGCGCCGCCGCACCACCACGTGGCGATGTTGGGCATCCGCAGGGGCCGGCCGTCGATCAGCTCGGAGATGCGGGGCAGGAAGGCGAGCAGCGCCCGCGTCTCCAGCACGCCGGAGCCGAGGGCGTTGACCATGGAGAGGCCGCCGGCGCGGAGCGCGGAGACGAGGCCGGGCGTGCCAATGTGGCTGCGCTCGTCCAGCTCCAGCGGGTCGGCCCAGGTGGCGTCGAGCCGCCGCCAGAGGACGGAGATGGGGCGCAGGCCCGAGACGGTGCGCACCATCAGCTGGCCGCCGCGCACGACCATGTCGTCGCCCTCGAGCAGCGGCACGCCGAGGTAGCGCGCGATATAGGCATGCTCGAAATAGGCGGCGTTGGCGGGCCCGGGCGTCATGATCGCCACCCGCCCCTCGGGCCGTCCCTCGGCGGCGCCGCCCATCTCCATCAGCGCATCGCGGAAGCGGCGGAAGAATCCGGCGAGCCGCTCGACATTGGCGCGGGCGTAATGCTCGGAATAGGCGCGGGCGGTGGCGATGCGGTTCTCCAGCGCGAAACCGGCGCCGGAGGGGGCCTGGCAGCGGTCGCCGAGCACCCACCACGCCCCGCCGGGGCCGCGGCCGATATCGAAGGCGACGTAGTGCAAGTAATGGCCGGAGCGCGGCTGCACGCCGACCATGGGGCGGAGCCACTCGGGGTTGCCCGCGACGAGCGCCGGGGGCAGGTGCCCGCCGGCCACCAGCCGGCCCGGCCCATAGAGATCGGCCATGACCTTCTCCAGCAGGTCGGCCCGCTCGGTGAGGGCGGCGGCGATCTCCTCCCACTCGGCGCGGTCGATCAGCACCGGCATGTGGCTCATCGGCCAGTCGCGGGTGGTGGAGCTTTCCTGCTCGTACTGCCGGTAGAAGACCCCGGCGTCGCTGAGGTAGCGATCCGCCGCCGCGTGGCGCCCCGCCAGCTCCTCCGGCGTCATGGCGGAGAGGGCGGCGATCAGGTCGCCCCAGGCGGCGCGGGGGCGGCCGTCCTCGCCGATCAGCTCGTCAGGGACGCCCTTGAGCGGCTGGTAGCCTTCCAGCAGCGCCCGCCGGCCCGGCGTGGCCCTCGCGTCACGCGTCATGGCTGCCGCTCGCCGCTCCCTCGCGGGCGCGTCTCGCTCCGCGCGCGGGTGCCGGCCTCCTGCCGTTGCGGCGTCGTCTCCGGCATCGTCAACTCCACAGGCCCGGCGGGCGGCGCAGATCCAGCGTCATCGGGAACTCGCCATGCGGGTGCTCCTCCGGCGGCCGGTAGGCCTTGGCGGTGCCGCCATGCGCCTCGAAGCGGGCGAGGCGGCGGGCCTCGGCCTCGTAGGAGTTGACCGGGAAGGTTTCGTAATTGCGCCCGCCGGGGTGGGCGACGTGGTAGGTGCAGCCCGCCAGCGCCCGGCCCGACCAGGTGTCGAAGATGTCGAAGGTCAGCGGCGCATCGACGGGCAGCACCGGGTGCAGCGCCATCGACGGCTGCCACGCCTTAAAGCGCACGCCGCCCACGGCGACGCCGTTGGAGAGGCCGGTCAGCGGCACCGCGCGGCCGTTCACCGCGACGATGTAGCGGGCGGGGTCGGCGCCCGTCAGCTTCACCTGCAGCCGCTCGGTCGAGCTGTCGGTATAGCGCACCGTGCCGCCGATGGCGCCGGTCTCGCCGAGGACATGCCAGGGCTCCAGCGCCTGACGCAACTCGAGGTGGACTCCTTCCGCCTCGATCTCGCCGCAGAAGGGGAAGCGGAACTCGGCCTGGGCCTCGAACCACTCCTCGCGCATCTCGAAGCCGTGCTCGCGCAGGTCGGCCAGCACCTCGCGGAAATCGGCCCAGAGCATCTCGGGCAGCATGAAGCGGTCATGCAGCGCCGTGCCCCAGCGGATGAGCGGGCCGGTGGCCGGCGCATCCCAGAAGCGGGCGATAAGGGCGCGGATGAGGAGCTGCTGGGCGAGGGACATGCGCGGCTCGGGCGGCATCTCGAAGCCGCGGAACTCGACGAGGCCGAGTCGCCCGGTGGGGCCGTCGGGGGAGTAGAGCTTGTCGATGCAGATCTCGGCGCGGTGGGTGTTGCCGGTGACGTCCGTCAGGATGTTGCGCAGCAGGCGGTCGGTCAGCCAGGGCAGGGGGGCCAGCCCCTCTCCCGGGCTCGGCATCTGGTTCAGCGCGATCTCCAGCTCGTAGAGGCTGTCGTGCCGCGCCTCGTCGATCCGCGGCGCCTGGGAGGTCGGCCCGACGAAGAGGCCGGAGAAGAGGTAGGAGAGCGAGGGGTGCCGGTTCCAGTGCAGGATCAGCGAGCGGAGGAGATCCGGCCGGCGCAGGAAGGGCGAATCCTGAGGCGTGACGCCGCCGACCACCACGTGGTTGCCGCCGCCGGTGCCGGTATGCTTGCCGTCGATCATGAACTTGTCGGCGCCGAGGCGGCATTGCCGCGCCTCCTCGTAGACGGCCTCCGTCACCTCGACGCAGCCGGCCCAGTCTTCGGCCGGGTGGATGTTCACCTCCAGCACGCCCGGGTCGGGAGCGACGCGTATGACGTTGATCCGGGGGTCGAAGGGCGGGGCGTAGCCCTCAATATGCACCGGCAGGCCGAGGCGCTCGGCCGCGCCTTCGGCGGCGGCGACGAGCTCCAGGTAATCGTCCACCTTCTCGACCGGGGGCATGAAGACGCAGAGCCGGCCGCCCCGCGGCTCGACCGAGAGGGCGGTGCGGACATGCCCGTCGATGTCAGGGGCGAGCGTCTGGCCCGGCTGCGCCTCCTGCGGCTCGGACGGGGTGAAGCTGGCCACGGGCTGGCCGCGGCGGGCCTGCGCCTCGGCGGGGACGTCGTGATAATCGGGCAGGGGGCCGAGATCCTGCATCGTATCGGCGGGGTTGGTGTAGGGGTAGCGCGAGGCCGGCAGCCACGGCAGGGAGCTGAGCGGAATGCGATAGCCGAGGGCGCTGTCGCCCGGCACGAGGAAGAGCTTGCCGCGCCGGAACTTCCAGACCTCCGACAGCCAGCCGCCGGAGCGCGCCTTCGTCTGCCAGCGCTGGACGGGCAGGACGTAGCCGACCGGCTCCGTCAGGCCACGCTCGAAGACCTTCGCCATGCGGTGGCGCTCTTCGGGGTTCTCCAGCTTGCTGTTCTCGGGCGTGACGTTGGCCGGCAGCTCGGCTTCCTTGAGCAGCCAGTGCGCCGGGTCCTCGTAGGCGGCGGCGATCGTCTCATCCGGCACGCCGAGCTCTTCGGCGATGGCAGCGGTGAGGCGGCCGGCGTCATCGGGGGTGACCTCGCGGGCCTCCGTCTCCTCGGCGATGAGATCGGGGTTGCGCCAGATCGGCACGCCGTCCTTTCGCCAGTAGAGGCTGAACGTCCAGCGTGGCAGCGTCTCGCCCGGGTACCACTTGCCCTGCCCGTAGTGGAGGAAGCCGCCGGGCGCAAAGCGGGCCTGCAGGCGGCGGATCAGCTGGTCCGCCGCGGCCCGCTTGTCGGGGCCGGTGGCATCCTCGTTCCACTGCGGGCTCTCGAAATCGTCGATGGAGACGAAGGTCGGCTCGCCGCCCATCGTCAGCCGCACGTCGCCGTCCTTCAGCGCCGCGTCGACCTTGCGGCCGAGCGTGTCGAGCGCCGCCCAGCTCTCCTCCGAGAAGGGCTTGGTGATGCGCGGGTGCTCGGCGACGCGGTCGACCGTCATGTCGAAGGCGAAGTCCACCTCCGCCGCCGTCGCCATGCCGGAGATGGGCGCGGCGTTGCGGTAATGCGGCGTCGCGGCCAGCGGGATGTGGCTCTCGCCGGTCAGCAGACCGGAGGTCGGGTCGAGACCCACCCAGCCGGCGCCGGGCAGGTAGACCTCCGCCCAGGCGTGCAGGTCGGTGAAGTCATGATCCGTCCCCGAGGGGCCGTCGAGCGCCTCGACGTCGGGCTTCAGCTGGATGAGGTAGCCGGAGACGAAGCGCGCCGCGAAGCCGAGCTGGCGCAGGATCTGCACCAGCAGCCAGGAGCTGTCGCGGCAGGAGCCGGTGCCCCGCTCCAGCGTCTCCTCCGGCGTCTGCACGCCGGGCTCCATGCGGATGACGTAGCCGACGTGGTTGGCGACCAGCTGGTTGAGCTCGACGATGAAGTCGGTGACCGGGCGCTTGCGCCGGTCGACCCGCTTCATGAAATCGCGCAGCAGCGGCCCGGATTTCTCGGGGCGGCGGTAGATCACCAGGTCGGGCGCGATGTCGGCGTGGTAGTTGAAGGGGAAGTCCTTCGCGTCGTCTTCCACGAAGAAGTCGAAGGGGTTGTAGACGGACATATCCGCCACCAGCCCCACCTCGATGCGGAACTCGCGTACCGGCTCGGGGAAGACGAAGCGCGCCTGCCAGTTGCCGTAGGGATCCTGCTGGTGATTGACGAAGTGGTCCTCTGGCGTGACCTTCAGGCTGTGCGAGATCACCCGCGTGCGGCTGTGCGGGGCCGGGCGCAGACGGATGATCTGCGGGCCCAGCGTCACCGGCCGGTCGTACTTGTAGTGGGTCAGGTGGGTGATCGCCGCCTTGATCGCCATGAAATTCGTCCTCGCCTTGCTGCCCCTTACGTTCCACGGCTGGCCGCCGGGCACAAACCCCGGCGGGGCCGCCCGGGCGGATCGGCGGCCAAGCGTTGCCGCGCTGCCGGTTTTTGCGGCTCAGACGGCGGGCTCGCCGCCCAGCCGTTCCCACAGCGCCAGCTCTCGCGCGCCCTTCTTCTTCAGCCGCGCCACCATGCCCGCCTTCAGCGACAGGTCCATCCGCGGGGAGACATTGGCGGGAGGCACCTCGATCCGCTGGCCGAGCCGCTCCTCGAGGAAGGCGTGGAGGCGGTCCATCTCGTCGTAGCGGAAGAGGTGGTCGACGGCGACGTCCTCGCCATCGTTGACCATGTCCCACTGGGTGCCGACGTCGGCCGGGGGCGGGCGTTTCTCCCGGCACCAGGCATCGACGAAGTCGTCGAAGCTCATCCCGGCGGTGGAATTCGGCCGCTCCGGCGGCTGGCGGTAGCGATACCACGAGCCGAGGCACGAGAGCGGCTCGCGGATGACGGCAACCGTCTCCGGCGGGGGAATGTCGCTGACCTTGAGGAGCGGCAGGATACGGCGGCGGTAGCGGTAGAGCGTCATGTGCTTGAGCCGCGGCGGGTTGCGCAGCAGCATGTCGGCGCGGGGGCCGAGCGCCGCCTCCAGCGCCGTCGTCCCCGTCTTCGGCACCGCGAGGATCGCCAACCCCGCCCCGGTGAACACCATCATTTCGCTCACGCTCCCGAAGCGCGCGGTTCAAGCCCGCACGCCATTAACCTATTTTATTCTTGCTTCGTTCTCCATTTGGTCTCATAAAGTGGAGAACACCCGGTGAACACGTTGGGCAATTGCCGGGGGTAGGGCAACATGATTTAAGGGAACAGGGCAATGGCGGCAGCGGAAATTCTTTCGATGAACGACAAGCGCAGCGCGGACAAGCAGAAGGCCCTCGACTCGGCCCTGGCGCAGATCGAGCGGCAGTTCGGCAAGGGCTCCATCATGAAGATGGGGGGCGACAACGCGATGCGCGACATCGAGGCGACCTCCACGGGGTCTCTCGGTCTCGACATCGCGCTGGGCATCGGCGGCCTGCCGAAGGGCCGCATCATCGAGATCTACGGGCCGGAAAGCTCCGGCAAGACGACGCTCACCCTCCACGTGGTGGCCGAAGAGCAGAAGAAAGGCGGCGTCTGCGCCTTTGTCGACGCCGAGCACGCGCTCGACCCGCAATATGCCAAGAAGCTGGGCGTCGATCTCGACGAGCTTCTGATCTCCCAGCCCGACACGGGCGAGCAGGCGCTGGAGATCGTGGATACGCTGGTGCGCTCCGGCGCCGTCAGCATGGTGGTGGTCGACTCGGTCGCCGCGCTGACCCCGAAGTCGGAGCTGGAAGGCGACATGGGCGACAGCTCGGTCGGCGTCCATGCCCGCCTGATGAGCCAGGCGATGCGCAAGCTGACCGGCTCCATCTCCCGCTCCAACTGCATGGTCGTCTTCATCAACCAGATCCGGATGAAGATCGGCGTCATGTTCGGCTCCCCGGAGACGACGACGGGCGGCAACGCGCTGAAGTTCTACTCCTCCGTCCGCCTCGACATCCGCCGCATCGGCTCCGTCAAGGACCGCGACGAGGTGGTGGGCAACACGACGCGCGTGAAGGTGGTGAAGAACAAGGTCGCCCCGCCGTTCAAGCAGGTCGAGTTCGACATCATGTACGGCGAGGGCATCTCCAAGACGGGCGAGCTGATCGACCTCGGCGTGAAGGCCGGTGTCGTCAACAAGTCCGGAGCGTGGTTCTCCTACGGCGACGAGCGGATCGGGCAGGGGCGTGAGAACGCCAAGACCTTCCTGAAGGAAAACCCCGACATCGCCTTCGCCATCGAAGACAAGATCCGCGCCGCCCACGGGCTGGAGTTCGGCGCCGGCGAGGAGGACGACACCGCCATCCTGGAGGATTGACGTCCTTCGGGCGGCGCAGTGAGCGGGGCAACCCGCTCCCCCGCTGGATGGGTCTAGGTGCAGATGGGACTGGTTATCGCCCCCACGCTCCCGGGCGAAGTAGACCAAGAGAAGAGCGGCCAATGGGCCGCTCTTTTTCTTTCCCGGGGTGAGGCTGTGCTCAGCTCCGGCCGGCGGGGCTCAGCACCGGCTGCCCGGGCCTTAGCCCTCCGGCCGCCGCCCGGGCGCCGAATTCCATATGGAATTCGTCTGCGGAAACCATATGGTTTCCGCCCCCTCAGCGGTCCGGGTTCACCGACATGGGCGTCTGCCCGCCCGGCGGCAGGCCGAACCAGCCGCGCACCAGGTCCAGCCAGATCCCGTAGGGCCGCCCCAGCGCCAGCATCATGACCGCCGCACCGAGCGCGCCGCGCCAGAGCTCCGCCCCCTCGGCGCCGCCGGCCCAGATGATCGCCACGTAGATCGGCACCTGGAAGGTGAGGAGCGAGGCCGTGTCCCACACCAGCTTCGAGCCTCGGCCCTCCCCGGCCCGCCGCATCACCAGCCCGCGCCACAGCCCGTAGGGCCGCGCCGTCAGCACCATCAGCGGGGCGCCGATGAGCCGCGCCGTCAGGACCTCGTCCCAGCCCATGCCGACGAAGAACCGCTCGTTGAGCACGCCGGTCAGCGTGAAGAACACCACCAGCGCCGCAGTGTCGGCTATGAAGTCTCTCACGACATCCCTCGCTCTCTGCCTCCCGGACATCAGGTAGACAGGCCGGGGGCGCAAGGCTAAACCGCATTCCGATCACCAGGACGGACCCGCCATGACCAGCCTTGCCGACATTCGCTCCACGTTTCTCGACTTCTACGCCCGCCAGGGCCACGAGCGTGTCGCCGCCTCGCCGTTGGTGCCGCGCAACGACCCGACGCTGCTGTTCACCAACTCCGGCATGGTGCAGTTCAAGAACGTCTTCACCGGCGTCGAGCACCGCCCCTATTCCCGCGCCACGACGAGCCAGAAATGCCTGCGCGCCGGCGGCAAGCACAACGATCTCGACAATGTCGGCTACACCGCCCGGCACCACACCTTCTTCGAGATGCTCGGCAACTTCTCCTTTCAGGACTACTTCAAGGAGCAGGCGATCCCCTATGCCTGGGAGCTGCTGACGAAGGATTTCGGCCTCAACAAGGAAAAGCTACTCGTCACCGTCTACCACACCGACGACGAGGCGGCGGAGATCTGGAAGAAGGTCGCCGGCCTGCCGGACGAGAAGATCATCCGTATCCCGACCGACGACAACTTCTGGATGATGGGCCCCACCGGCCCCTGCGGCCCCTCGTCGGAGATCTTCTACGATCATGGCGAGCACATCTGGGGCGGCCCCCCCGGCTCCCCCGAGGAGGACGGCGACCGCTTCATCGAGATCTGGAACCTCGTCTTCATGCAGTTCGAGCAGTTCGAGGACGGCACCCGCCGCCCGCTCGACGCGCCCTCCATCGACACCGGCATGGGGCTGGAGCGGATCGGCGCGCTCCTGCAGGGCAAGCACGACAATTACGACACCGACCTGATGCGCGCCCTGATCGAGGCCAGCGCCAATGCTACCTCCGCCGATCCCGACGGGCCCGGGAAGGTGCATCACCGGGTCATCGCCGACCACCTGCGCGCCATGTCCTTCCTCATCGCCGAGGGCGTGCTGCCCTCCAACGAGGGGCGCGGCTATGTGCTCCGCCGGATCATGCGCCGTGCCATGCGCCACGCGCACCTGCTCGGCGCGAAGGACCCGGTCATGTACCGCCTCGTCCCCGCGCTCGAGGCCGAGATGGGCGCCGCCTATCCGGAGCTCGGGCAGGCCCGCGCCCTGATCACCGAGACGCTAAAGTCGGAGGAGGAGCGCTTCCGCCAGACGCTCGACCGCGGCCTGAAGCTGCTGGACGATGAGCTGGCAGGCCTGCCCGAGGGCGCCGAGCTGCCGGGCGAAGCCGCCTTCAAGCTCTACGATACCTACGGCTTCCCGCTCGACCTCACGCAGGACGCGCTGCGCGAAAAGGGCCGCAGCGTCGAGACCGCCGGCTTCGATGCCGCCATGGCCGAGCAGAAGGCCAAGGCGCGCGCCTCGTGGTCCGGCTCCGGCGAGGCGGCGGAGGAGGGCATCTGGTTCGACCTCGCCGACAAGCACGGCACGACCGACTTCCTCGGCTACGATACCGAGGTGGCGGAGGGGCAGATCCTCGCTCTCGTCGGCGACGGGGCGGCGATGGTCGATTCCGCCGATCAGGGCGCCGAGGTGCGCGTGGTGCTCAACCAGACGCCCTTCTACGCCGAATCCGGCGGGCAGGTCGGCGACAGCGGCGTCCTCAATACGGAGACGGGCACCGTCACCATCACCGATTGCCGCAAGCTCGCGGGCGTCTTCGTCCATATCGGGCGGGTCAGCGAGGGCCGCGTCGAGCGTGGGCAGGGGGCGGAGCTGCGGGTGGATCACGCGCGACGCACGATGATCCGCGCCAACCACTCCGCCACGCACCTGCTCAACGAGGCGCTGCGACAGGCGCTCGGTGATCACGTCGCGCAGCGCGGCTCGCTCAACGCGCCCGACCGGCTGCGCTTCGACTTCTCCCACAACAAGGCGCTCAGCCGGGAGGAGATCGCGCGCATCGAGGGCGAGGTGAACGAGATGATCCGCCAGAACTCGGCGGTGGAGACGCGGATCATGACGCCGGACGATGCCCGCGGCATGGGGGCCCAGGCGCTCTTCGGCGAGAAGTATGGTGACGAGGTGCGTGTTGTCTCCATGGGCCTCGGGCCGACCGGCAAGGGCCCGAAGGGCGACACCTACTCAATCGAGCTCTGCGGCGGCACGCATGTGGGCCGCACCGGCGATATCGGCCTTTTCGCGCTCCTCTCCGACAGCGCCTCCTCCTCCGGCGTCCGCCGGATCGAGGCGCTGACGGGCGAGGCGGCTTTGGCGGAGCTGCGGCGCCGCGACATGGCGCTGGCGGAGATCGAGACGGCGTTGAAGACCGGCGGCGAGGATGTCGCCGCTCGCGTGAAGGCGCTGATCGAGGAGCGCCGCTCGCTCGCCAACGAGGTCGCGCAGCTGCGCCGCGAGCTGGCTATGTCCGGCGGCGGCGAGGGCACGAAGGCCCGCGAAATCAACGGTGTGAAGCTCGTCGCCCAGGTGCTGACCGGCGTCACCGGGAAGGACCTGCCCTCAATCATCGACGGCATGAAGGGCGAGCTGGGCTCCGGCGCCGTCCTGCTGATCGCCGAGAGCGGCGGCAAGGCGGCGGTGGCGGCGGGCGTGACGGATGATCTCACGGCGCGGCTCTCGGCGGTGGACCTGTTGAAGACCGCCGTGGCGGAGCTGGGCGGCAAGGGCGGCGGTGGCCGGCCCGACCTCGCCCAAGGGGGCGCCGCGAGCGCCGCAAATGCCGAGGGCGCCTTTGCCGCGGCCGAGAAACTGATTGGAGACCTGGCATGAGCGCACTCTGGATTGCCCATGTGAAAGTGACGAACGCCGAATCCTACGGCCGCTATGCCGAGCTGGCGACGGGCGCCATCGAGGGCCATGGCGGCCAGTTCCTCGTCCGCGGCGGCAAGTACGAGCAGCTGGAGGGGGAGGACCACCCGCGCAACGTGGTGGCCCGCTTCCCCTCGCTGCAGGCGGCGCATGATTGCTACAACTCGCCCGAGTATCAGAAGGCGCTCGAGTTCGCGAAGGGCGCGGCCGACCGCTCCGTCGTGATTGTCGAAGAGGTCTCCTAGAGCCCGGCGAGGAAATCGAGGGTGCGGCTGAGGCAAAGCTCCGCCTCCGCCGCGCCGAAGTCCTCCAGCGCCGGGTCGAGGGAGTAGTGGCCGACGCCGTCATAGCGGTAGAGGTCGAGCTCGTAGTCGCCCATGCTGGCTACCCAGTCGGCGAAGTAGCCCTCGTCATCGAACGGGTCGGGGCGGGCGATATGGGCCTGCACCGGCAGCCCCTTCGGCAGTCCAGGCGCCGGGTCGGCGCTGCCGGCGAAGAGGATGGCCCCGGAGATATCTGGCCGCTCGCCCCATGAGGCGCTGACCTGCCCGGCACCCATCGAGACCCCCGACAAGACGGCGCCCTGCGGCGCGTTCAGGATCGCCTCGCGGGCCATGGCCTGCGCGCTCTCCTTGAGCTCCCCCCAGAGGGTGAACCCGTCCTCGTAACTCTCCGCGCTCCGCCCGCCATAAAGGTCGGGCAGGGTGACGCCATGACCGGCCGCCTCCCACCGCGCGGCGATGGAGCGTTCGACGGGCCGAAGGCCGAGAATGGAATGGATGAGAACAATCTGCGCCATTTGGTAACCTCTTGGTAACCGAATGGCGAGAACATTAGGCGAACATGGGCCGGCGTCAAGCCGGCCCGGGCGCGGGTGCCTCAGCTGGCGGCGCGGCTCTGCCGCTTGCGCTCATGCGGGTCGAGGAAGCGCTTGCGCAGGCGGATGGAATTCGGCGTGACCTCCACCAGCTCGTCATCGTCGATATAGGCGATGGCCTGCTCCAGCGTCATGATGACCGGCGTCGTCAGGCGCACGGCCTCGTCGGTGCCGGAGGCGCGGACGTTGGTGAGCTGCTTGCCCTTGAGCGGGTTCACGTCGAGGTCGTTCTCGCGGCTGTGCTCACCGATAATCATGCCCTCGTAGACGGCATCCTGCGGCTCGATGAACATCTTGCCGCGATCCTCCAGCTTCCACAGCGAGTAGGCCACGGCCGTGCCGCCGCCCATGGAGATCAGCACGCCCTGCCGGCGGCCCTGGATCGGGCCCCGGTGCGGCGTCCAGCCGTGGAAAATGCGGTTGAGCACGCCCGAGCCGCGCGTGTCGGTCAGGAACTCGCCGTGATAGCCGATGAGGCCGCGCGACGGCACATGCGCGATGATGCGCGTCTTGCCGGCGCCGGCGGGCTTCATCTCCACCAGATCGCCCTTGCGCTGGCCCGTCAGCTTTTCCACGACCGCGCCGGTATATTCGTCATCGACGTCGATGGTGACTTCCTCGACCGGCTCCATCGTCTGGCCGTCTTCCTGACGGAAGATCACCTGCGGGCGGGAGATCGACAGCTCGAACCCCTCGCGGCGCATGTTCTCGATCAGAACGCCCATCTGAAGCTCGCCGCGGCCGGAGACCTCGAAGGCCTCGCCGCCGGGCGTCTCGCCGATCTTGATGGCGACGTTGGATTCCGCCTCCTTCATCAGGCGGTCGCGGATGACGCGGCTCTGCACCTTCTTGCCGTCACGCCCCGCCAGCGGCGAATCGTTGATGCCGAAGGTGACGGTGATGGTCGGCGGATCGATGGGCTGCGAGGGGATCGCATCCTCGACCTCCAGCGCGCAGATCGTGTCGGCCACGGTGGCCTTCGTCATGCCGGCGAGGGTGACGATATCGCCCGCCACCGCCTCGTCGATCGGCTGCTGGCCGAGGCCGCGGAAGGCGAGGATCTTGCTGACGCGGAACTGCTCGATCTTGTCGCCCTTGCGGGAGAGCGCCTTGACGGTCTCGCCCGCCTTCAGACGGCCGGATTCGACGCGGCCGGTCAGGATGCGGCCCATGAAGGGGTCGGCGGAGAGCGTCGTCGCCAGCATCGAGAAGGGCTCGGTGTCGCGCGACTGCTGCTTCGGCGGCTCGACATGGTCGATGATCAGCTTGAACAGCGCCTCGAGATCCTTGCGGGGGCCGTCCAGCTCCGTATCCGCCCAGCCGGCGCGGCCGGAGGCGTAGAGATGCGGGAAATCGAGCTGCTCGTCGGTCGCGCCGAGGTTGGCGAAGAGATCGAAGCACTCGTCCAGCGCCCGGTCCGGCTCCGCATCGGCCTTGTCGACCTTGTTGAGCACGACGATTGGCTTCAGCCCCAGCGCCAGCGCCTTGGAGGTGACGAATTTCGTCTGCGGCATCGGCCCTTCGGCCGCGTCGACCAGCAGGACGACGCCGTCGACCATGGAGAGAATCCGCTCCACCTCGCCGCCGAAGTCGGCGTGGCCGGGGGTGTCGACGATGTTGATGCGCGTGCCGCTGTGCTCGACGCTCGTGCACTTGGCGAGGATGGTGATCCCCCGCTCGCGCTCGATGTCGTTGGAATCCATGGCACGTTCGGTCGTCGCCTGGTTCTCGCGGTAGGTGCCGGATTGCTTGAGAAGCTCGTCCACCAGCGTCGTTTTGCCGTGGTCAACGTGCGCGATAATCGCGATATTGCGAAGGTCCATGTCCGTGCCTCGAAGGGGGAGTTGCGGCGCGCTTACAATGCAGCCGCAGAAAAGGCCAGCCCCAACGGGCCGGCAGCGTTCATGGCTGATGTAGGCACCTGGCGCGCGGGCGCAAGGGGCGTCAGCGCACCACGTACCAGTCGCGCCGGTGATTGAAGGCGATCACCGCGTTCAGCACCAGCGCCCCCAGCAGCGACCACAGCACCCGCTCGGCGGGGAAGAGGAAGAAGGCGACGAGGAAGATCACCGCGTCGACGATCAGCTGCACGTGCCCGGCGCGGAAGCCCGTCGTGTCCTGGATCAGCACGGCGATGACGCCGAGTCCACCGAGCGAGCCCTTGTGGCGGAAGATCGCCAGCAGCCCCAGCCCGGTCATCGCCCCGAAGAGGACGGCCCCGAAGGCCGGGCTGACATCGCCGAGGTGAAACCAGCCGGGGATGAGGTCGGCCAGTACAGAGAGCGCCGCCACGCAGCCGATGCTTTTCAGCGTGAACTCCAGCCCCATCCGCCGCCAGGCGATCCAGTAGAAGGGCAGGTTGACGAGGAAGAACACGACGCCGAACGACCACCCCGTCAGGTAGGAGATGATGACGGCGATCCCCGCCGTCTGCCCGGTGATCAGCCCGAGATGGGTGAGGATCACCAGCCCCGAGGCGGCGAGCAGCACCCCCATGGCCAGCCCCTGCGCATCCTCCAGGGGCGTGTGGCGGGGCGCGTCGGCGGGGAGGAAGGGGACAGCAGCGGGCATGCGGGCGATGGTATCCGACCGGGCGGCGCCGTCCAGAGGCGACGTGCCTCCCGCTTTCTTTTCAAGGGCCTCCCGGTGGGCCGGCGCAGCCGATGCAGGCAGACGGGCCCCTCCCGCCTCCGCTCGGCGAGACGCGCCCGCAAGGGAGCGGCGAGCGCCGCCCACTCAGTCGTGGCTATGCGTGAGCTTCGGCACGTCATCGGCCCCCGCCGAGCCGCGCCCGGAGAGCGACGGGTTCTGCATGAAGAAGCGGTGGCAGGAGAAGGCCCGCCCGTCCTCCGGCTGCTCCGCCCGCACGAAGGTGCCATCGGGCCGCATCACCCAGCTTTGCGCCACGTCGGCGAGGTTGGCGGCCATGATCTGGTCCATGATCTGCGCGCGCACCGTCGGGTTGAGCACCTCCACCAGCGATTCCACCCGGCGGTTGAGGTTCCGCCCCATCCAGTCGGCGGAGGAGAAGAACACCCGCGCCCGCGCCGAGGGCAGCCCCCGCCCGCCGCCGAAGCAGACGATGCGGCTGTGCTCCAGGAACCGCCCGATGATGCTCTTGACCCTGATCCGCTCCGACAGCCCCTCGATCCCTGGCCTGAGCCCGCAGATGCCGCGGATGACGAGATCCACCTCCACCCCCGCTTGGCTGGCGGCGTAGAGCGCGTCGATCACCTCCGGCTCGATCAGCGCGTTCATCTTCGCCCAGATCTGCGCCGGCCGGCCGGCGCGGGCGTGGCTCGCCTCCGCCTCGATGAGGTCGATCAGCGTCTCCTTCATGCCCAGCGGCGAGAGCGAGATGTTCTCCAGCCCCTGTGGCTCGGCATAGCCGCCGACATAGTTGAAGACCTTCGCCGCATCGCGCCCCAGCCCCTCGTCGCAGGTGAAGAGGGAGAGGTCGGTGTAGATGCGCGCCGTGATCGGGTGGTAATTGCCCGTCCCCCAGTGGGAATAGGTGACCAGCCGGTCGCCCTCGCGCCGCACCACGAGGCTGATCTTGGCGTGCGTCTTCAGCTGCGTGAAGCCGTAGACGACATGCGCCCCGGCCCGCTCCAGCCGGCGCGACTGGCGGATGTTGGCCGCCTCGTCGAAGCGCGCCTTCAGCTCCACCAGCGCCGTCACCGACTTGCCGTCTTCCGCCGCCTCGCAGAGCGCCTCGACGATGGGCGAGTTGCGCGAGGTCCGGTAGAGCGTCTGCTTGATCGCCACCACGTCGGGGTCGCGCGCCGCCTGCTGCAGGAAGCGGATGACGCTGTCGAACGTCTCGTAGGGGTGGTGGAGCAGCATGTCCTTCTGGCGGATCGCGGCGAACATGTCGCCGTCGTGATCCTGCACCCGCTCGGGGATGCGCGGTGTGAAGGGCGGCCAGAGCAGCTCGGGCCGGGCATCATTGACCAGCTCGGTGAGGTCGGCGATGCCGATGACCCCCTCGACGTCGATCACCTCCGCCTCCTGGATGGGCAGCTCCTCCATGATCATCGCCTTCAGCGCCCGCGGCGCGCCGGCGGAGATCTTCATCCGCACGACCTCACCCCGGCGGCGGCGCTTCAGCGCCACCTCGAACTCGCGGACGAGATCCTCCGCCTCCTCCTCGACCTCGAGGTCGCTGTCGCGGAGGACACGGAAGGCGCAGTGGCCGCGCATCTTGTGGCCGGGGAACATGACCTCGATGTGCAGGAGGAGCAGCTCTTCCAGCGGCAGGTAGCGCTGGCGCGTCTCCCCCTCCGCCTCCTCCAGCCGCACGAAGCGGTCGATCTGGCCGGGCACGGGCAGCAGGACGCGCAGCGGCCGCCGGTCCTGCTTGCGCTCCAGCTCCACCGCGAGGGCGAGGCCCTCGTTGGGGATGAAGGGGAAGGGGTGGGCCGGGTCGATGGCCAGCGGCGACACGACGGGGAAGACCTGAGCCATGAAGCGCCGGGCGAGGAAGGGCATGTCGCTCTCCTGCACCTCGTCGCGGGTGAGGAGGTGGATGCCTTCCGCCTCCATCTGCGCCGTCAGGCTGCGGAAGACCTCCTGCTGGCGATCCATCAGCGCGCGGGCGTCGTCATCGATCAGCCGCAGCTGCTCGGCCGGAGTCAGCCCGTCCACCGCCGGCGCGGCGGTGCCGGCCTGGGCCAGCTCGCGCAGGCCGGCGACCCGAACGGTGTAGAACTCGTCGAGGTTGGTGGCGGAGATCGACAGGAAGCGCAGCCGCTCCATCAGCGGCACCCGATCGTTCTCCGCCTCCGACAGCACGCGCCAGTTGAAGCCCAGCCAGCTCAGCTCGCGGTTGAAGAACCGGTGGGGGCCGGTGATGTCACCCTCCGGCGGCGCCGGAGGCGGGAATGGGGTGTCGAGGAAATTTGCCTGCATGGCGCCATTCCTCGGGCCTCGGCCGCGGCTTGTCCAGAGTGCAGGCTGAGGCATGAGGCCGGAAGGGGCTCCGCGCGGCGGCAGGGCAGGGGGCGCGGTCCCCCACATCAGGCGAGGATTGCTGGCGGGGCCCTCGAGGAGCGCGGAGGAGGGCCGGGCGGTAAAAGCCCGGCCCCCGGGCCTCAGGGGGCGATCCAGTCGACGCCGGGCATGGCGGCGATCTTGGTGCAGTCGGCCTCGTAGGCCGAGGTGAGCTCGGCCGCGAGGGCATTGTCGATGCCCGGCAGGTCGACCTCCTCCACCACCTCCTCCTCGACGGCGTACTTGTCGAGGAAGGCGGCGATCACGCGGCGCCGCTGGGCGGTGCCGGTGATGTTGCGCTGCGCCAGATAGGTCCGGAAGCGGCCCATCCCGTCCTCGGTCATGATCGTCTCCATCAGGTCGTACTCGCCCGCGAAGGCGGCATCGGGCGTGCCGGCCATCCGGCGCAGGATGTCGCCCCAGATCAGCGGCGTGTCCTCGTTCGCCCAGAGGACGAGCTGCGCGCGGGGCAGCGCCTCGTGCAGGCGGGCGACGAGATCCGACCAGCGGACCTGCCGCGGGTCCGTCCCGCCCATGAAATCGAGGAAGGCCATGCCGCTCGACTGGGCATAGACATCGGGGATGAAGCTCGCCGGGTTGCGCAGGCCGAGGAAGATGGTGATCTCGTCGCCCGCGAAGATCTGCCCCAGCGCCTTCGCCCGCGTGCCGGCCATGGCGTAGAGCTGGCCCTCCTCGAAGACCCGGTTGGGCGGGCAGAGGAAGGAGGGGTTGGAGAGCACCAGCCGCTCGGCGATGCGCCCGTCGAGCACCGCGTCGAGCAGCAGATCGCGCGTGCCCTCCTTCGGCTCGGCCTCCCCCAGCCCCTCCAGCGTGTCGCGGAAGAGCTTGCGGTAGCGGCCTTGCCCCGGCACGGCGACGTTGTGCTCGGCGAGCATCGAGGCGTCGCGCAGCAGACAGCGCAGAAGGCGCTCATTGTCGGTGCAATGTGCGCCGATGTGGAAGACGATATGCATGTGTGCTTGCCTGTTCCTGCCGGCCTTCGGGCGATGGCCCCCGCCCGCCATGCCAGCCTCGCTGGCGGCGGCGATCATAGGAGCGGCTTTCTTTACAGGCAAACCGGTTTCGGCTAGCGCCTCGCCCATGCCAGACAGCATCGCTCCCGCCGCAGCTCCCGTGGCCGGCCCCCGCCGGCGGTGGGGCGGTCTCTGGACGCCGGGCGCGCTTCTGGTCGCGGCGCTGGTGCTGGGGCCGGTCGTCTCCGTCCTCTGGCTGGCGGCGCATCCGCAGGAGAATATCTGGCCGCACCTCCTCTCCACCACGCTGCCGCGCTACCTTGCCAACACGCTGGTGCTGGTCGCCGGTGTCGGGCTGCTGACGGCGGCGGTGGGGACGGGGGCTGCGTGGCTCGTGACCTTCTACCGCTTCCCCGGTCGGCGCTGGCTGCAATGGGCGCTGCTGATGCCTCTGGCGGTGCCCGCCTATCTCGGCGCCTACGCGCTGGTCGACTTCCTCGAATATGCCGGGCCGGTGCAGCGGGGGCTCAGGGCGCTCTTCGGCTGGCAGAGCCCGCGGGACTACTGGTTCCCCGAAATCCGCACGCGCGGGGCGGCGATCCTTGTCCTTTCCGTGGCGCTCTACCCTTACGTCTACATCCTCGCCCGCGCCGCCTTCCGCGAGCAGTCGGGCGCCACGTTCGAGGTGGCGCGCGCACTCGGCGCCGGCGCCTGGGGGCGGCTCATGCGTGTCGGCCTGCCGCTGGCGCGGCCCGCCGTCGCCGCCGGCGTGGCGGTGGTGGGGATGGAGGTGGTCAACGATTTCGGCACGGTGGATTTCTTCGCCGTGCAGACGCTGACAACGGGCATCTTCTCCGTCTGGCTACAGGCGGGGAACCTCGGCGGCGCGGCGCAGATCGCTACCCTGTCGCTGGGCCTCATCGTGATGCTGGTGGTGCTGGAGAAGCTCTCCCGTGCCCGCGCCCGCACCTTCGGCGCCGCCCGCGCCTTCCGCCCGGTGGAGCCGGAGCGTCTGGCCGGCTGGCGGGGCTGGGGGGCGGCGGCGCTCTGCCTCGCGCCGATGCTGGCGGGCTTCGCGCTGCCGGTGGGGGTGCTCCTCTCCCACGCGCTGGGGACGGAAGCCTGGGCGGCGGCGGGGCTGGGGGAGGCGCTCTGGCACTCGCTGGCGACGGGCGGGCTGGCGGCGGTGATCACGGTGAGCGCCGGGCTCTTCATCGTCTACGCCGCGCGCCTCTCGGGCCGGCGCCTGCCGGTGCTGCTGCTTCCTGTCACGGCCATCGGCTACGCCGCCCCCGGCGCCGTGCTGGCGCTCGGCATCCTCTTCCCGCTGGCGGGGTTCGACAACTGGCTCGCCGACCGCTGGCTGGCGCTGACGGGGAGGGATCCGGGCCTGCTCCTCACCGGCTCCGCCGCCGCGCTGGTCTTCGCCTATTCGGTGCGCTTCTTCGCCATCGCGCAGGGCGCGGCGGACGCGGCGATCGCCCGCGTGCCACCCTCGCTGCCCATGGCCGCCCGGGCGCTGGGGCGGACCAAGGGACAGGTGCTGCGCAGCGTGCACCTGCCGCTGATCAGCGCCTCGATGGGCTCGGCGCTGCTGCTGGTCTTCGTCGACTGCGTGAAGGAGCTGCCGGCGACGCTGCTCCTGCGCCCCTTCTCCTACGAGACGCTCGCCACCCGCGCCCACGCCAAGGCCAGCCTGGAGGACATCGGCGGCGCCGCCGCCCCGGGGCTGATCCTGACGGCGGTGGGGCTGGTGGCCGTGGCCCTGCTGGCGCGGGCGCAGCGGGAGTGACCTGAAGACTTGCGCGGCGCAAGTCGCGCGGCTAGGGGAGGGCAGGCGCCCCTATAGCTCAGCTGGTAGAGCATCTGATTTGTAATCAGAGGGTCGGGAGTTCGAGTCTCTCTGGGGGCACCACCACGTCCGCGCCTTGCCGGTCCTCCAGCCACCCTTCGATGACCGTACCGATCCGCCCCCTAGCCCGTCGCGCAGGGGAAGAGCGGGATCACGCCATCGCCGAGGTGGTTGAAGCCGGCGAGCAGTGCCCGCGTCTGCTCCGCCGGTTGGGGACGGCTGAAGAGGTAGCCCTGCGCCTCGTGACAGCCGAGGCCGCGCAGCAGCTTGGCTTGGAAGTGCGTCTCCACGCCCTCCGCAATGATCTGGATGCCGAGCGAATCCGCCAGCCAGACGACCGACCGGATGATCGAGTTGCTCTCGCCGATGGCCTCGTTATCCGGCGACAGGTCGTCCACGAAGGCGCGGTCGATCTTGATCTTGTCGAAGGGAAAGCTGCGCAGGTAGTTCAGCGAGGAATAGCCGGTGCCGAAATCGTCCATCGAGATGGAGATGCCGAGGTTCCGCAGCCGGTGAAGCGTCTCGATATTCGCCGCCGCTTCCTCCAGCAGCACCGTCTCCGTGATCTCCAGCTGAAGCCGTTGCGCCGGCAGCCCCGTCTTCTTCAGGCAGTCGGAGACCGTCTGGACGAGCGTGTCGGAGGCGAATTGCTTCGGCGAGAGGTTGACGGAGACGGAGACGTCATCCGGCCACTGCATTGCCTGGCGGCAGGCCTCGTACAGCACCCACGGCCCGATCTCGGCAATCGCGCCGGTGCTCTCGGCAACCGGGATGAACTCGGCGGGCGAGATCCGGCCCCGCTCGGGATGCTGCCAACGCAGCAGCGCCTCGAAGCCGCTAATGCGCGAGGTCGTCAGGTCCACGAAGGGCTGGTACTCGACAAAGAGCTCCCCCCGCTCGCCGGCGCCGACCAGATCGCGCTTGAGCTCCTGCTGCTCGCGCACGCGCTCGCCCATCGAGCACTCGTACATGGAGCAGATGCCGCGCCCCGCCGCCTTCGCCTGGTAGAGCGCTATATCGGCGTCGCGGATCACGGAATGGACCTCCGCCCCCGGCTCGGAGACAACCACAAGTCCGGCGCTGGCGCCGATGGTGACCTGCTCGCCGTCGATCTCGAAGGTCGGGCGCAGGGCGGCGAGCACGCGGTCGGCCAAAGCCCTTGCGTCCTCCTCGCCCTTCGTTTCCGCGATGATGGCGAACTCGTCGCCGCCGAGGCGCGCGACGATATCGCCCGATTTGACGTTCTCGCTCAGCCGCGCGGCCACCTTGCGCAGCAGCTCGTCGCCGAGCGGGTGGCCGAAGGAATCGTTGACCGTCTTGAACTCGTCGAGATCGATGATGAGGAAGGCCGTCCGCTTCTCCGGCTTGAAGGTGGCCAGCGCCCGGCCGAGCTGCTCGTGCAGGACGGAGCGGTTGGTGAGGCCGGTCAGCGGGTCATGGCGGGCGAGGTAGAGCAACTGCTCCTGCGAGCGGTGGCTCTCCGTCACGTCCCTGAGGAAGACCGAGAGGCCGTCAGCCGAGGGGTAGGCATTGCCGCTGAGCCAGATCGCGTAGTCCTCGAGAAATTCCTCGAACTCGACGGGCTTCTGCCGCGCGAGAGCCTTTTCGAGCGGCGCCCTCAGCTGGCTGCCCGGATGGCCGGGGAAGGCGTCGGCGAGGGTCAGGCCGATGAGGTCGCGCCCCTTGCCGATGACCTCCCGGGCCTGCGGGTTGAGGAAGGTGATCTTCAGATCCCTGTCGAAGGTGACGACGCTCTCGGTGGTGCTGGCGAGGACGTTGGCGAGGCGGCGGGCCGCGTCCTCCGCCTCTGTCCGTGCGCCTTCGAGCTCCTCGCGCGCCCGCTGCGCATCGGTATCGTCACGCGAGATGACGAGCAGGCGGTCGGGGCCGCCGTCAGGCCCGGCGATGGGGGAGACGGTGACGTGCCACCAGGTGAGGTCCTCGCCGGCCATGAAGCTGCCGGTGAAGGTGCTGGTCTTCCCCGTCCGCGCCACCTTCAGCGACGCGCAGAGCTTCGGGGCGAGCTCCGCCGGCCAGATCAGCTCCCAGCTTTCTCCGTAGCGGGAGGCGGCGTCGCCGAGCTTCATCTCGGCGATGCTGCGCTCGTTCATGAAGCGCACCGAGCCGTCGAGATCGAAGACCTGGATGCTGTTGGGGCTGTTGTCGAGGATGCCGCGGGAGAGTTCCTCGCTGGCCTGCAGCGCCGCCTCGTTCAGCTTGCGGTCCTGCACGTCGTCGAGCGTGCCGTACCAGCGAATGATCTCTCCTTTCTCGTTCCGGCGGGGAGCGGCGCGGCACCTGAACCAGCGGTACTCGCCCGTCGGCTGACGCAGGCGATACTCGACATCGCCGGGCTCGCCGGTTTGCAGGCTGGCATTCCAGGAGACGAGCGTGGGCGACAGATCGTCGGGGTGGACCGCTCTCGTCCATCCCGTGCCGAGGGATGCCTCAAGGTCCATCCCCGTGGCATCGACCCAGCGGGGGCCGGCTTCGAGGATGTTTCCGGCCGCATCGGATGTCCACGCGATCTGCGGACTCAGCTCGACGGCGTAGCGATAATGCTCCTCGCTCTCGATCAGTGCCTCCTGCATGGCGCGCTGCGCGGTGATGTCCTGCGCCGCGCCATAGGCGCTGAAGGGGCGGCCCTGCTTGTCGAGCATGCGCTGGCCGCTGATCCAGCAGACGCGCTCCTCGCCGGCCGCCGAATTGATGCGAAACTCCAGATGCTCGGCGGGTCCGCCCTCCAGCATCCGGCTGAGGAAGAGGCGCAAGCGCCGCCGCTCCTCCGGGCTGAGCATCTCCAGCAGGTTCGGCAGCGTCAGCCGCGTGTCATGATCCTCGCCGAGCAGCTCGTGGAGGACGTCGGAGAGGACGAGCCGGTCGCTCCCCACGTCGTAATGCCAGTATCCCAGCTTTCCGATCCGCTGCGCGGCCTGGAACATCTGCTCGCGCATGGCGAGGTTTCGCCGCTGCGTCTCGATATGATTCACGAGGATCGTCAGGAAGCCGAGCGCCGGGACGGCAATCAGCAGCGCGGCGGTGGCGAGGAGGAGAACGTCGCCGTTATCGAGAACCGATTCCACGGCGGGAAGGGTCTCGAACGCAAGAAGGCCGGCGAGAGCCAGCGACGTCACGAGGCCCGCCACCACGAGTATTGCAGCAGCGGCCTTCAGGGCCATCCGGCCCGTGCCAAACACAGAACTCATCATGACCATCCTCAAGCACGACAGGCTCCATCGGTGCCGGCCTCTGTGCGTCCCGATTGCGGCGAGACAAGGGCAGAAAAGCAATGCCTTATCGAAACAGGCACGCCGATTACCACCTAGGACGGCCTTTCCCGCAATCCATTACCGCATCAACTATTAAGAAGAGGACCAGAATGGGCGCCGTCGCGGCGATATCCATTCCCATCGCCGGCCAAGTCGCGGGCGTTTCGGCATAATTCGCAGGGGGGCCTTCTCGATTCGGCGGCAGCGAGTAGTCCTGCAAGACGCAGCGTCTCGACTACGCCTCCCGCCACTCTCCCGGCGCCAGCCCCTCGACGGACCAGTCGCCGAGCCGCCAGCGCACGAGCCGCAGGACGGGAAAGCCGATCGCGGCGCACATGCGGCGGACCTGCCGGTTGCGGCCCTCGGTCAGCTCGATCTGCAGCCAACGGTCGGGCACCGACTTGCGGAAGCGCACAGGCGGGTCGCGCTCCCACAGGGCAGGGGGCTCGATGAGCCGGCAGGGGGCGGGGCGGCAGGGGCCGTCCTTCAGTGCGATGCCGCGGCGGAGCGGCTCCAGGTCCGCTTCTTCCGGCGCGCCCTCGACCTGCGCGAGGTAGCGCTTGGCGGTCTTGTGGCGGGGCGACGAGAGCTGTGCCTGCAGCGCGCCGTCATCGGTGAGCACCATCAGCCCCTCGGAGTCGCGGTCGAGCCGGCCGGCGGGATAGACGCTGGGGACGTCGATGAAGGCCGACAGGGTCGGGCGGGGCGAGGGGCTCTTCACGTCGGTGAATTGCGAGAGCACCCCGAACGGCTTGTTGAAGAGGATCACCCGCGCCATGCTCGCCATATGCCCCGGCGCCTTGCCGGGTGCAACTTGCGGCCCTCTCGGATGGGTGGGTGGATGGGCGGTCTCATGCAGATCAGGCAGGCGCGTCCGGGGGATGAGGCGCCGATGGCGCGCCTTCGCGATGCGATCGACCGCGCCCGGGGAGAAGGGCGCCCGAACGCACCGGCGCGACTGCGCCGCTTTTATATAGATCATGGGGATCGGCTATCCTGTGTCGTCGCGGAGGAGGCGGGTGGCCTGCTCGGTTTCCAGTCACTGAAGCGGGTTCGCGAGGGGAATGAGTATGACGTGCCAGGGGGCTGGGGCGTGATCGGGACCTACGTGGCGCCAGGCGCGTGGCGGCGAGGGATCGGCCGGGCGTTGTTCGCTGCGAATCTGGCAGCGGCCGAGGGCGTCTCCCTCGCCGTGATCGATGCCACGGTCGGCGCAAAAAATGCTTTGGGGATAGGGTTCTACACGGCCATTGGGTTCCGGCCATGGCGCGTCGTGCCGGGGGCGGTGGGACTGCGGTTCGACCTGTGACACCGGTCTTCCGAGACCCTCCCCAAAAAACTTTCCGCAGGCCCAAAAAATCGCTTGATCCGAATCCGGTTTGGCCCCAAATGCCCGCTCAGGACGCCAACGCACGCGCCTCTGGCCACGACTGGACCCCGGGTTGCCCGGAGCCACTCCAAGCACGCGTTTATGCAGCGACGGTAACGTCTCCTTTGGAACCTGGGGGTTTTCCCCCGTCTGTCGGAGATGACCGATGAACATGCATGTCGCGGGCGCGGTTGCGCCTTCCTTTGATGTCGCCAATCGTCTGGAGGCCTTCGCCGCCGACTTCGAATGCGATCATCCCACGCTCATCCTCGACATCGACCGGGTCGAGGAGCAGTACCGTGGGCTGAAGGCCGGCCTCGGCCGCGCCCACATCCACTACGCCGTGAAGGCCAACCCGCAGCGCGAAGTGCTCGAGCGGCTCATCGCCCTCGGCTCGCACTTCGACGCCGCCTCGAAAGGCGAGGTTGAGCTCTGCCTGTCGCTCGGCGCGCAGCCGCACCAGGTCTCCTTCGGCAACACCGTCAAGCGCGCCCGCGACATCGCCTGGGCGCATGAGCATGGCATCACGCTCTTCGCCGTCGACTCTGCCGAGGAGATCGAAAAGGTCGCCGAGAACGCGCCGGGCGCGGAAGTCTACGTCCGTCTCATCGTCGAGATGTCCCCCGGCGACTGGCCGCTGTCGCGCAAGTTCGGCTGCGACCACGACATGGCGCTGGAGCTGCTGGACCATGCCCGTGAGCATGGCCTGAAGCCCGTCGGCTTCTCCTTCCACGTCGGGTCCCAGACCCGTCGGGCGGAGATGTGGGAGCCCGTGCTGAAGGTCTTCTCCCGCACCTGGGCTGCGGCGCTCGAGAACGGGCACGACCTCAGCCTCCTCAACATCGGCGGCGGCTTCCCGGCCTTCTACGGCGAGCCGATCGAGGCCCCCGCGGCCTACGCGGCCGGCGTGATGGAGCTGGTGGAGAGCTACTTCCCGAACGTGCCCCGCGTGATGGCGGAGCCGGGCCGCGGCATGGTCGCCGAGGCCGGCGTCATCGTCGCCGAGGTCATGCTCGTCTCCCGCAAGTCCGACCGCGACATGCACCGCTGGGTCTACCTCTCTATCGGCCGCTTCTCCGGCCTGGCCGAAGCCGAGGGCGAGGCGATCCGCTACCAGTTCCTGACCGAGAAGGATGGTGAGGCCATGGGCCCCTGCATCCTCGCCGGCCCGTCCTGCGACAGCGCCGACGTGCTCTACGAAAAGCGCCCGGTCATGCTGCCGACGAGCCTGAAGTCCGGCGACAAGGTGCTGATCCGCAACTGCGGCGCCTACACGACGACCTACTCGTCGGTCTGCTTCAACGGCTTCCCGCCGCTGGGCGTCCACATCCTGTGATCGGGCTCTGATCGGTTAGCGGCATACTTCGGTATGCCGCTAATCGATTGAGTTCGAGAAAATATTCTTCTGACATGCGCGGCGGGCGCCTAATCTGCCGCGCATCTCTCATCCCCTGCCATTGCAAGATCATCCCAATCGCGCCGCGCTCGCTGCCGAGCTGCAAGCGCGGCCCTTCCCGCTCGCGGCCTCGCCGGGGTTGGCGATCTACCTTGCCCTCATGGTTTTACGCGCTGGGGATCGTGGGGTATCTCGCGGCGCCCGTGGCGGAGGAAGCCGGTCTGCCGAAGCCGCTCGTCATGTCGGGGCTGTTGCCTCTGGTCGTGGGCGCCGTCTGGCTGAGCATCCGGCAGATCCGCCGACGGTTGGAGAGCTGACGGCAGAGGTTATGGCTTTGCGACGTCGCTTGGCCTAAGACGCGGCGAGAGCCACTGAGGGAGAAGAGGCATGGCCTTCGTGTTCGAGCCGCCGGCGCAGCCGTCCCTCGCCATCGAGAACGTCGGGGAGCGCTTCCCCGTGCGCCGGATCTTCTGCGTCGGGCGCAACTACGCCGCCCATGCCGCCGAGATGGGCAGTGAGGTCGACCGCGAGGCGCCCTTCTACTTCACCAAGTCCGCCCACGCGCTCCTGCCCGAGGGGGAAGACTTGCCGTACCCGCCCGGCACGAAAGACCTGCACCACGAGGTGGAGCTGGTCGTGGCGCTCGGGGAGGGCGGGGCGATCTTCGGACATGCCGTGGGGCTCGACATGACCCGGCGGGACCTGCAGGACGCCGCCAAGGCCGCCCGCCGTCCGTGGGCCACGGGCAAGGATTTCGAGGGCTCCGCCATCATCGGCGCCATCACCCCCGGGCCACTGGAGGGGGACCGCATCGCGCTGAAGGTCAACGGCGAGACCCGCCAGGAAGGGCCGCTGGAGCTGATGGTCTGGGACGTGCCGTCGCTCATGGACCACCTCGCCACGCTCTACACGCTTCAAGCCGGCGACCTCATCATGACGGGCACGCCGGCCGGCGTCGGCCCCGTCGGGCCGGGCGACGTGCTGGAGGCCGAGGTGCCGGGGCTGGCGCCGCTCAGGGTGACCATTGCGACAGGATCATCAGGGAGGATGACATGACTTACCACGTGACGGCGCTTGCCGCCGCCCTCGCCCTCACGGGTAGCGCCGCGGCCGCGCAGGAGGTGACGCTGCGGCTGCACCAGTTCCTGCCAGAGACCTCCGCCGTGCCCGCCAACATCCTGCAGGACTGGATCGACGGGGTGGAGGAGGCCTCGGACGGGCGCATCGAGGTGCAGCACTTCCCCTCCATGCAGCTCGGCGGCACCCCGCCCGAGCTGGTGGACCAGGTGCAGGACGGCGTGGCCGACATCATCTGGACGCTGCCGGGCTACACCCCCGGCCGCTTCCCTTCCCTGGAGGTGATGGAGCTGCCCTTCTTCGTCGAGGATGCCGGCCCCGCCTCCCGCGCGCTCTGGCGGCTGGCGGAGGAGCGGGGGCTCTTCGAGAGCGAGCTGGCGGGGATGAAGGTGCTGGGCCTATGGGTCCACGGGCCGGGGACGATCCACGCCGATGCCGCGGTGCATGAGCCGGCGGACCTCGAGGGGCTGAGCATGCGGGCGCCGACGCGCACGGTGACAACGCTGCTGAGCACGCTCGGTGCCAACGCGGTGGGGATGCCGGTCCCCTCCGTGCCCGAGGCGGTGCAGCGCGGTGTCATCGACGGCGCCGTGATCCCGTGGGAGGTGACGACCTCCATCCACATGGCCGAGCTGGTGGACCATCACACCGAGTTCGAGGGCCCCTATCTCTACGCCGCGACCTTCCTCTTCGCCATGAACGAGGGCGCCTACGACGCGCTGCCCGAAGACCTGCAGGCGGTGATCGACGCCCATTCCGGGCTCGACTTCTCCGGCGAGGCGGGGGCGACACAGCTGGCGCTCGACGCGCCGGGGCGAGAGCTGGCGGTGGAGGCCGGCAACGAGATCCACACCGTCTCCGGCGAGGAGCTGGCCCAGTGGCACGAGGCCGCGGCGCCGGTGGTGGAAGACTGGGTGGCGCAGATGGACGACGCGGGCCGCGACGGCGCCGGCCTGCTGGAGGATGCCCGCCGCCTGATCGCCGACGAAACCGGCGAATAAGGGACTGGGGGCGTTGGCCGAGCGTCAGACCGGGGCGGCGCCGGTGGCCGCCGCCGCGGGCGGCGCGGGGCCGGGGCCCGAGCGCGGGCCCGTGCGAGGGCCGGTCAGTGGCCCCGTGCGGCTGGCCGAGGCGCTGGCGCGCGCCATGGCGCTGGCGGGGGGCGGCCTGCTCGTCGCCCTCGGCCTCTTCATTTGCGTCTCCGTCACCGGCCGGGCGCTCGGCAACCTCGGCGGCGCCGGCTGGATGCCGGAGGAGCTCGGGGCTTGGCTCGGCCGCTTCGGCCAGATCCGCGGCGATTACGAGTTGGTGGAGATGGGCGCGGCGATCTGCGTCTTCGCCTTCCTGCCCTTCGCCGACGTCGCCGGCGCCCATGCGCGGGTCGAGGTCTTCACCGAGCGGATGCGCGGCCGCCTCTGGCTGGAGCGGGGCTGGGCGCTGCTCATGGCGCTGGCGCTGACGCTCATCGCCTGGCGGCTCGGGGTGGGGACGCTGGACAAGCTCGGCAACGGGCAGACGAGCTTCATCTTCGCCGTGCCGCTCTGGATCCCCTATGCCGCCAGTTTCGTGCTGGCCGTGCTCGGCGCGCTTATCTCGTGGGTGCGGCTCGCGGGGCGGGCCACGTGAGCGATCTGGCGCTCGGCTACCTGTCGCTGCCGCTCCTGCTGGGGCTCATCTTCCTGCGCCTGCCGATCGGGCTGGCGATGGCGGCCTGCGGCTTCTTCGGCCTCTGGGTCGCCACCGGCAGCCCCGACATCGCGCTGGCGCGGCTGAAGAGCGAGACCTACTCGACCTTCTCCAATTACAACCTGACCGTGGTGCCCATGTTCCTGCTGATGGGGCAGCTCGCGGCGCTCTCGGGCCTCTCCCGCTCGCTCTTCGACGGGGCGGCGGCGTTCCTCGGCCACCGGCGGGGCGGGCTGGCGCTGGCGGCCATCGGCGCCTCGGCGGGGTTCGGGGCGATCTGCGGCTCCTCGCTGGCGACGGCGGCGACGATGGGGCGGATCGCGCTGCCGGAGCTGCGGCGGCAGGGCTACCCCGGCGGGCTTTCCACCGCCGTGCTGGCGGCGGGCGGCACGCTCGGCATCCTCATCCCGCCCTCCGTCATCCTCGTCATCTACGCGATGCTGACGGAGGCGAACGTCGGCGAGCTCTTCCTCGCCGCCCTCGTGCCCGGGCTGCTGGCGGCGGTGCTCTACATGGGCGCCGCCCGCCTCTCCATCCGCGGCGGTGAGGGGGTGCTGCCTCGCCGCTCCTGGGCGGAGCGTCTCGGCGCCCTCGGCGGGCTCTGGCAGGTGGCGCTGCTCTTCGTCCTCGTGGTCGGCGGTATCTATGGCGGCCTCTTCACGCCGACGGAGGCGGCGGCGGTGGGGGCCATCGTCACCGGGATCTTCGCCCTCGTCTCCGGCCGGCTCACTTGGGCGGCGGTGGCGGACGCGCTGCGCGAGACGGCGGCGGTGAGCGCGATGATCTACCTCATCGTCTTCGGCGCTGGTTTCTACAACGGCTTCCTCGCGCTCGCGCGGCTGCCCCAGCACCTCGCGGAGGTCGTCAGCGGCGCCGGGCTGGCGCCGCTGGTCATCCTCGCGCTGATCCTGCTGCTCTACCTCCTGCTCGGCTGCGTGATGGATTCGCTCTCCATGATCCTGCTGACCATTCCAGTCTTCTGGCCGCTGCTGCTGCAGCTGGACCTTGGGCTGGACGCAGGCAGCCTCGCCATCTGGTTCGGCATCCTCACCCTCTCCGTCGTCGAGATCGGGCTGATCACGCCGCCGGTGGGGCTGAACCTATTCATCATCAACCGGCTGGACCCGACGGTGCCGTTGACGGCCACCTGGCGGGCCATGGTGCCCTTCCTGGCGGCGGACCTGGCCCGGGTGGCGCTGCTCTTCGCGCTGCCGGTGCTGTCGCTCTTCCTGATCGGCTGAGGAGGGGGCTATTTGCTGTAGCGCTCCAGCGCCACGGGGATGGTGGTGTTGGGGGGCTCGCCGTCGAAGTGGTTGGAGGTGATGACGGCCGTCGTCACCTCCGGCAGGTAGAGGTAGCTCAGCTCCATCCCGCCCTCGTCGCCCCAGTCGTAGCGGATGTGGGCCCGCACGGCCTCGTAGCTGCAGCCGGAGAGGTCGAGCGGCGGGGCGTCGCTGTAGCGGATCGTCACCGTCTCGTCCCGGGTGGCGCCGTCGGCAAAGACGTTGGTCGTCGGCCCTTCCCAGGTGATGCCGGGGAGCGGGTCGGGGAGGAGGGCCGGGTCCGTCTTGAAGATCACCTGCAGCTCGGAGCCGGGGGCGAAGCCGCCGCCGGTCGCGGCCTCGCCCTCCTCGACGAAATAGATGCCGCGGTGGGCGCGGAAGAGCATCGGGGTGCTGCCGTCGGAATATTCCTCGCGGATGGTGAGGTAGCCGTCGTTCATCCGGCGCATCAGCGTGGTGTCACCGTTCTCGAAGCGGGCGACGATGCCGCGCGTCAGGTCGGCATCCGTCAGGCACTCGGCGGCCGCGGGGGCGGCGAGGGCCAGGGTGGCGGCGATGGCGGCGGCGGCGAAAACGGGTCTGGTCATGAAAATACTCCTCGTGCCGCGCCATCATGGCGGCGCCGGCGGAGACTGCCAACCTCTCGCCCGACCTAGCGGCTGTTGGCCGCGGCGATGAGGCGGGTGGCGAAATAGCCGAGGCCGCCGCCGAGGACGAGCCAGAAGGGCGAGCCCTCGCTGACGACGGCCAGCAGGACCGCGGCGATGAGCAGGCAGAGGATGAAGGCGAGGAGCCGTTTCTCACCGGGGTGGAACACCACCCGCCCGCGCGCGGCGCGCACCAATGGCTCGGCCAGCGGCTCCTCCGCGTGCGGTGTCAGAAAGCCCGCGACGAGCCCGAACAGAAATGCCAGCATGCCTCTTACCCCCCGGGTGGCTGCGCCCCGGGGCATCATGCCAGCGCGGCGGGAGGGATCAAGTCCTATGGTCAAGGCGGGCGGGCGGCTGTATGCGCGGGGGCCATGAAGCCCCGGCCCGATACACTGACCCTCCGCCAGCCCGACGACTGGCACCTTCACCTGCGCGACGGGGCCATGCTGGCCGCCGTGGCGCCGCAGAGCGCCCGCCATTTCGGCCGGGCGATCATCATGCCCAACCTCGTGCCGCCCGTGGTGACAGGCGACGACGCGGCCGCCTACCGGCAGCGCATCCTCGCAGCACTGCCCGAGGGCAGCCGCTTCCGGCCGCTGATGACGCTCTACCTCACTGAGGCGTCCGACCCCGAGGATGTGGCCCGCGCCCATGCCTCCGGCCTCGCCACGGCGGTGAAGCTCTACCCCGCCGGCGCCACCACCAACTCCGCCTCCGGCGTCCGCGACATCGACAAGGTACGCCCGGTGCTGGAGCGGATGGCCGAGATCGGCATGCCGCTTTGCATACACGGCGAGGTGACGGATCCGGCCATCGACATCTTCGACCGTGAGGCGGTCTTCATCGACAAGGTGCTGAAACCGCTCCGCAAGAAGATCCCCGATCTGAAGATCGTCATGGAGCATGTGACGACGCAGACGGCGGTGGATTACGTGCGCGATTCCAGCCGCAACCTTGCGGCGACGATCACCACGCATCACCTGATCATCAACCGCAACGCCATCCTCGCCGGCGGCATCCGGCCGCATTACTACTGCCTGCCGGTCGCCAAGCGCGAGAGCCACCGCCTCGCGCTGGTGGAGGCGGCCGTCTCCGGCGACCGACGCTTCTTCCTCGGCACCGACAGCGCGCCGCATAGCGACCCGGCCAAGCTGCAGCCCTGCGGCTGCGCCGGCATCTTCACGGCGCCGGTGACGCTCTCCTGCCTCGCCGAGGTGTTCGAGGCGGTGCGCAAGCTCGACAAGCTGGAGGCCTTCGCCTCCCTCAACGGGCCGCGCTTCTACGGCCTGCCGCCCAACGAGGCGCGCGTCACGCTGCGCCGGGGCGCGCCGCTGGAGCTGCCCGAAGCGATCCAGACGGGGGAGGGGCCGGTGACGCTCTTCGACCCCGGCTTCCCCCTGCACTGGCATGTCGAGACGGAGGCGCCATGATTCCCGCCAGCTTTCCCCCGAAGGACGAGATCGCCCGGCTCACCGCCGGCATGCTGCTCGACATCGGGGCGGTGAACTTCAACGCCGCGGAGCCCTTCACGCTCGCCTCCGGCAAGCAGGCGCCGACCTACGTGAACTGCCGGCAGATCGTCTCCTTCCCGCGGGTGCGCTCGCTGTTGATGGATTTCCTCGCGATGACCATCGTGCGCGAGGCGGGGGCGGAGACGTTTCATAACATCGCCGGCGGCGAGACGGCGGGCATCCCCTTCGCGGCCTTCGTGGCCGAGCGGCTGGCGCTGCCGATGACCTACGTGCGCAAGAAGCCGAAGGGCTACGGCCTCAACGCCCGCATCGAGGGGAAGATGACGCCGGAGCAGAACGTGCTGCTGGTGGAGGACCTGACGACCGACGGGGGCTCCAAGGTCTCCTTCGTGGAGGCGATCCGGCAGACGGGGGCGAGCTGCAACTGGACGGCGGTGGTCTTCTACTACGGCATCTTCGAGGGCGTGACGGAAGCGCTGGCGGAGCACCAGATCCAGCTTCTCCACCTGACGACGTGGTGGGATGTGCTGGCAGTGGCCCGCGAGCGCGGCACGTTCGATGCCGGAGAGCTGACGGAGGTTGAGCGGTTCCTGCGCGACCCGAAAGGGTGGCAGGCGGCGCGAGGGTAGGAGGGGGCCACCCCGCCGGCGGTCGCCGCGAAGCGGTGGGTTGAAAACCCAACCTGCGCGGGCCTCCGTAGGGTGGGTTTGCAACCCACCATCCGGCCCTCCACCGGGTGCTTCCCTCTGGAGCGCAGGGCGAGCGCCGGCCCGTGGAGTGGCGCCCCATGGCCCCGCGGCGCCCTTTATGGCTCCACCACCTCCCCGCTCCGGGCGACGCGCTGCCGTCGCCGGAGCGCCAGCCCGTGGGGACGGGCCGGCGCTCGCCCTGCCCCTGCGGCGCGTACCGGGCGGGGGAGGAGCGGAGGCCGCGCGCCGCCTCGTTAATGGTCTCGCCGGGCGTTAACGCCGCCCGACACGCCCTGCCGCACAAACGGGCGGAGACCCGCCGGCCCTCCATCCCCCGCTCCCCGCATCCGGTGCCCATCTCGCCAAGCGCCACAAGATCTGCTAGGCTCCGGGTTATCCACAGCTCATCCACCACTTATACATTTTGCCTCTCCGACCCGCCGTCCGTTAAGACGACAGTCACCGCCGGGCGCGAGGCAGACAATCAGCGCGAAGGGTGGAATCGGGGGCAGCGATGAATGAAGTGACGGCAGTCCGTCCGCAGGCAGGCGCCGGGGACAGCGAAGAGAGCGTTCCGCACTCCATCGAGGCGGAGCGGCATGTCCTCGGCGCCATCCTCACCAACAATGCGCTGCATGACGGGATCTCCACGATCCTTAAGGCGGAGCATTTCTACGAGCCGGTGCACGGGCGCATCTACGACATTGCCGGCCAGCGCATCGCCCGCGGCGCGCTCGCCTCACCGGTAACGCTCAAGGCGTTTCTGGAGGAGGACGAGGGCCTCAAGCTCCTCGGTGGCGCCCGCTATCTCGTTCAGCTCGCCGGCAGCGCCATCTCCTCCTTCGCGGCGCGCGATTACGCGCAGATGATTTACGACATGTCCCTGCGGCGGGAGCTGATGTCCCTCGGGCAGGACATCTCCGCCAAGGCCGGCAAGGTGGACATCGCCTCCGAGCCGACGGAGCAGATCGTCGAGGCCGAAGCGGCGCTCTACCGTCTCGCCGAGCAGGGGGGGACGGAGCAGGGCTTCAAGTCCTTCCTGCGTTCCGCCACCGAGGCGGTGCAGGTCGCCGCCGCCGCCTACCAGCGCGACGGGGGCCTCGCCGGCATCTCCACCGGGCTGGTCGACCTCGACCGCAAGCTCGGCGGGCTCCACAAGTCCGACCTTCTGATCCTCGCCGGCCGCCCCGCCATGGGGAAGACATCGCTGGCGGTGAACATCGCCTTCAACGTCGCGCGCGCCTACCGCAAGGGCCAGCGCCCGGACGGGACGGAGGGGGCGGTGAACGGGGGTGTCGTCGGCCTCTTCTCCCTCGAGATGGCGGCCGACCAGCTCGCTGCCCGTATCCTTTCCGACGCCGCCGAGGTGCCGAGCGAGCTGATCCGCAAGGGCGAGCTGAACGAGGCCGAGTTTCGCCGCTTCGTCGATGCGGCGAAGGAGTTCGAGGCGGCGCCGCTCTTCATCGACGACACGCCCGCCATCACCATTGCCCAGCTCTCCGCCCGGGCGCGGCGGCTGAAGCGGACGCACGGGCTCGACGTCATCATCGTCGACTACCTGCAGCTGCTCAGCGGCGCGGGGCGCAGCGACAACCGGGTCAACGAGATCTCCGAGATCACGCGGGGCCTCAAGGCCATCGCCAAGGAGCTGCACATCCCGGTCATCGCCCTCTCCCAGCTCTCCCGCCAGGTGGAGAGCCGCGAGGACAAGCGGCCGCAGCTCAGCGACCTGCGGGAATCCGGCTCGATCGAGCAGGACGCCGACGTGGTGATGTTCGTCTTCCGCGAGGAATACTACAAGGAGCGGGAGAAGCCCTCCGAGAGCGAGCTGGAGAAGATGGCCGCGTGGCAGGACACCATGTCCCGCATCCACGGCAAGGCCGAGCTCATCATCGGCAAGCAGCGCCACGGGCCCATCGGGACGGTGGAACTCAGCTTCGACGGCCGCTTCACCCGCTTCGGCAACCTCGCCAAGGAATGGCAGCAGGGGCAGGTGGAAGGCGGGTTCGAGTAGAGGCCGGTGGGGGCGGCGCCGGGCTGAAGCCCGGGCTGCTGGCGCATCTAGCCGGGCGCGTTGCGGTACGTCTGAGTTCTTCCCCCGCCCGGTGCGCGCCAAAGGCGCAGGGCGAGCGCCTGCCCGTCCCGGCGGGCTGGCGCTCTGTCTGAGCTTGGTGCAACGCTCCGGCCCGGGGAGGGGCTTGGCGGGCATAATGAGCACCGCGGCGAGATCGGAGCGCCACCCCATGGGCAGGCGCTCGCCCTGCTCCTGTGGTGCCTTTTGAACCGCCTACGCCGCCTCGTGCGCCGTCAGATCCTCGAGCACCCGCTTGTAATACCCCGCATCCCGCGTCGTCACGCCGTGGCGGGCGAGGGCGGCGAGGCGGCGGCGGTGGGCGGGGGCTTCCAGTCGGCGCGAGAGGGCTCGCAGCCAGGAGGGGTCGCTCCGGCGGACGCGCCAGAGGCGGGCGAAGCTCGCCTGGGTCAGCGTGCCGGCCATCGCCTCCTCGATCATCGGCTCGAGGATGCCGAGCCGCAGCAATGTCGCCTCCAGCCCCGCGCCGGCATAACGCGCCCGCAGCGGCAGCGCCGCTTCGCAGCGGAAGAGCGCGGCATGGGCGGCATCGGCGCCGAGGAGCGGATCGTGCAAAATGTAGGCCCGCCGCGCCGCCTCGATCATGTCGGGCGCGAAGCCGTAGCGGGAGGTGAAGTCGAGCCGCCGCGCTGAGACATGCCGCCTGTCCCACCCGGCAACCCCGGGTGTCAGCGTCGCCACCGGACGCACCGCCAGCACCCGCGCGCCCGGCGCCGCCAGGGAATAGGCGGCGGCCGCGTGGCCGCCGGCATGGGCGCCGTAGAAGAGCACCCGGTCGAAATCCTCAAGGAAGCCGTCGTCGCAGATCCGGTCGAAGTAGCCCCAGAGGCGCGGATCGCGGTACCACGTCTCGCCCTCGGCGAGGATCGCGAGGTGAGACCAGCCGGCGCGGGCGGCGAGGCGGTAGCCGAAGGGCAGGGCGCCCGGCGCAGAGCGCGCCGCGTCAAAGCTGGAGAAGGTGATCAGCAGGTCGCGGCCATTGTCGGAGAAGAGCGCCGCATGCTCGCGCCCGATCGGCTCGTAGTGCCCCTGCGCCTCGCCCAGCCGCGCAAGCTCCGCCCGCCACGCCTCTGCCGGTAGCTCGGCGAGGGAGAGGTCGGGGCTGGGGATCTCGTCGTAGTCCGGCATCGTGGCTCGTTGGCAGCGGCGTGGGGCGGCCGGAACGGCAGGCGCCCGACGCCCGCACCATGCCATTCATTCTCATTTTAGCAAAGTCTTAGAGATGGAAACACCGCGTTCTCACCCGCCCCGGAACGGCGGGGAGCGCGGGTAGGATTTTCCCGACCCGGCAGCCTTCGAGGTTGACTCAATTTGTCGCGGGGGAAGATTAGGGGCTTGTTAACACGGTGCCGGTTTTATGGGCGCCATCAGGAGGAAGTACATTATGATCAAGAGATTCTGTGCCGCCATGATCGCGGCTCTGGCGCTGAGTGGTGGCACGGCGATGGCCTGCCCCGACTGGTCTGCGGCGCCCCATTTCGGCGATATCAGCCTCAGCGCCGGCTTCCTGCCGGACCCTCATGTCCGCAATGTCACCGCCGGCGGCACGCAGCTGCTCACCAATTGCGGCTTCAACCTGCCCGGCTACGTGACATCGCGCCCCGACTTCGATCTCTACTGGAGCGGGAGTTCGTCCATGTTGACGATCACCGTGACCTCCGGGGCCGATGCGGTTCTCCTCGTCAACGCGCCCGACCAGCAGTTCTATTACGACGACGATACCGTGGGCACAAACCCGTCCATCACCTTCTACAACCCGCAGCCCGGTCTCTACGACATCTGGATCGGCTCCTACGACGGCTCGCGCCGGAACCCCGCCCAGCTGATCTTCACCGAGATGCAATAGCACCCCCGCAGCGGCGACCCGATCACGGCTCAGTTCGGGATTGGCGGCGCTCCGGCGCCGCCATAGGCTCGGCCCGTTACAATGCCGAGGCCGCCCATGGACAACATCGCCGCCACCGCGCTCGACTGGCACCGCGCCGGACAGGGCGCTGTGCTGGCCACGGTCATGGAGAGCTGGAGCTCCGCCCCCACCCGCGCCGGCGCCACGATGGCGGTGAGCGGCAGCGGGGAGACCTGCGGCGCCCTCGCCGGCGGCAGCGTCGAGGCCGACGTCGTCCCCGCCGCCCTTGCCGCCCTCTCGGCGGGGGAGGCCCGCACCCTCTCGCTCCAGGTCAGCGACGAGCGCGCCCGCGCGGCGCGTCTTGCCTGCGGGGGCAGCATCCGCGTCCTGCTCCAGCCCGTCGGCAGCGCCCTGCCGGAGCCGCTCCTCGCGAAGCTCGCCGCTGCCACCACCGACCGCCGCCCCGTGGCGCTCGTCACGCCACCGGAGGGCGCCCCGCGCCTCGCCACCCCGGAGGATTTCCCCGAGCGCTTTCGCACCGGCCGGTCGGGGGCGGAAAAGGAGACGGGCGCCTTCGTCGCCCTCCATGTGCCACCCCTGCGGCTGATCGTCGTCGGCGCCGGGCAGATCGCCGAGGCGCTGGTGCCCATGGCCCGCGCCTGCGACATGGCCCCCCTCGTGCTCGACCCGCGCCCCGGCTTCGCCGCCGCCTTCCACGCCGCGCCCGCCTCCGCCGATCCCGTCGAGGAGGCCATCGCCGCCGCCGCGCCCGATGCGCGCACCGCCGTGGTGACCCTCACCCATGACCACCCGGTCGACGATGCCGGCCTGCGGGCCGCGCTCGCCTCGCCCGCGTTCTACATCGGCGCCCTCGGCTCGCGCCGCACCCATGCCGCCCGTCTGGAGCGGCTCGCCGCCGCCGGCATCCCGGGGGACACCGCCGCCCGCATCCATGCGCCCGTCGGCCTCGACATCGGCGCCGTTACCCCGGCGGAGATCGCCGCCTCCATCCTCGCCCAGATGATCGCCGCCCTCCGCCGCCCCTGATCTCGCCGCCTTCCTGCGCCTCTCGCCACCCGAGCCCCCGGGTTGACCCATCGGCTCCCGGCACCCAAGGTCCCCCCGAAATCCAACCCCGGGAGGCCCCCCATGTTCAAAGCACTCCTCGTCGAGAAGACGGACGACACCCCCCGCGCCTCGGTGCAGGAGCTGGACGAGTCCCGCCTGCCGGAGGGCGACGTCACCGTCGCCGTCGAGTACTCGACGCTCAACTACAAGGACGGCCTGTGCATCGGCCCCGGCGCTGGGCTCGTGCGCACTTACCCGCACGTGCCGGGCATCGACTTCGCCGGCACCGTCGAGGCCTCTGACGATCCGCGGTATGCCCCCGGCGACAAGGTGGTGCTCACCGGCTGGGGTGTCGGCGAGACGCATTGGGGCGGCTACGCCACCCGGGCCCGCGTCAAGGCCGACTGGCTGGTGCCGCTGCCCGAGGGGCTGACGCCCCGGCAGGCGATGGCGCTCGGCACCGCCGGCTTCACCGCCATGCTGGCGGTGCTGGAGATGGAGTCGCAGGGGTTGGTGCCGGGGCAGGGGCCGGTGCTCGTCACCGGTGCGTCGGGGGGCGTCGGCTCCGTCGCCGTCTCGCTGCTCTCGGCTCTCGGCTACGAGGTCGCCGCCGTCACTGGCCGGCTGGAGCAGGAGGGGTACCTGCGGGGCCTCGGCGCCAGCCGCATCGTGGCGCGGGCGGATCTGGCGGAGCCGACGGAGCGCCCGCTGGAGAAGGCCGTCTGGTCCGGCGCCATCGACAACGTCGCCGGCCCGATGCTCGGCCGCCTTCTCGGGCAGATGCTTCCCGGCGCCACCGTCGCCTCCGTCGGCCTCGCCGCCGGCGCCGCCTTCCCGGGGCAGGTGACGCCCTTCCTGCTGCGGGGCGTAAAGCTGCACGGCATCAACTCCGTCTACCAGCCCTACGAGGCGCGCATGGAGGCGTGGTCCCGCATTGCCAAGGAGCTGCCACTGGAGCGGTTGGAGGAGATGATCGTTCCGGCGACGCTGGAGGATCTGCCGCGCCTCGGCGCCGACATCCTCAAGGGGCAGGTGCGGGGCAGGGTGGTCGTCGACCTCTCCGCCTGACGGGCCCTCGCCGCGCCCCCCGCCGTGGGGCGCGGCAAAAATACGACAGCCACATGTCGCTTTCATTTCCTTCGCCGCGCAGGCGTGTCACACTTGCGCGAGCGGCGCGGTAGGGCTGGGTTCAGCGCCAGAACCGCGCCAAAATCAGAAGGAAGGCCCCGCAGAGGGCCAGTCAAGGGAAGGGAGTAGCATGTTCACCCATATCATGGTGCCCGTTGACCTCGCCCATACGGGCGCGCTCGAACGGGCGCTCGCCGTCTCCGCCGATCTGGCAAAGCAGCATGGCGCCACCGTCACGTATGTCGCCGTTCACGCCGCGACGCCCGGCGCGGTGGCGCATACGCCGGAGGAGTTCTCGGAGAAGCTCGCCGCCTTCGCGGCCGGGCAGGGCAGCGCCCATGGCGTCACGGCGCAATCCCATGACGTCGTCAGCCACGACCCCTCCGTCGATCTCGATGACAAGCTGATGGCCGCCGCCGACGAGATCGGCGCCGACCTCATCGTTATGGCCAGCCATGTGCCGGGCCTTGCCGATCATCTCTGGCCGTCGAACGGCGGCAAGATCGCGCGTCACTTCAAGCGGTCCGTCTTCGTCGTGCGCGGCGAATGATGGCGGGCGCGGGCCTCGTCCTGCCGGGCAGGAGAGGCGGACAGAACAGGAAGGAAGCGACATGACCGACGAGAGTGCCAATCAGGGCATACCGGCACCGGAGGGTGCCTCGGACATCATCGAGACCGATTACGAGATCGGGCAGGACAATATCGAGACGAAGATCGGCCCCTTCGGGCTGGACATCCACAACCCGGTCTTCCTGATCTCGGGGATCTCCATCGTCCTCTTCGTCTTCTACACGCTGGCCCTGCCGGAGCAGGCGGGCGGCGTCTTCACGTGGCTCTTCAATTTCGTCACGCAGCAGTTCGACTGGTTCTTCCTGTCGGCGGGCAACATCTTCGTGCTCTTCTGCCTGCTGCTGATCGTCACGCCGGTCGGCAAGGTGCGCCTCGGCGGCGCGGCGGCGACGCCCGATTACGGCTATGCCGGCTGGTTCGCGATGCTCTTCGCCGCCGGCATGGGCATCGGCCTGATGTTCTACGGCGTCTCAGAGCCGATGAGCCACTTCGGCACCTCCCTTGGCGGCATCGCCGTCGGCGAGGACGGGATGCGCACTGACTGGGCGCCCCTTGGCGGGGCCGAGGGTGACGTCGAGGCGGCCGAGCGGCTGGCCTTCGCGGCGACGATCTTCCACTGGGGCCTGCACCCCTGGGCGATCTACGCGGTGGTGGCGCTGGCGCTGGCGCTCTTCACGTACAACAAGGGGCTGCCGCTGACGATCCGCTCCGCCTTCTACCCGATCCTCGGGGATCGAGTCTGGGGCTGGTGGGGCCACCTGATCGACACGCTGGCCGTTTTCGCGACGCTCTTCGGCCTCGCGACCTCGCTCGGATTCGGGGCGACGCAGGCCAACGCGGGCCTCAACGAGCTCTTCGGCATCCCGGTGGGGCCGACGACAGAGGTGCTGCTCATCTCCGGCATCACCGCCATCGCGCTCATCTCGGTGCTGCGCGGGCTCGACGGGGGGGTGAAGATCCTCTCGGAGATCAACATGGGGCTGGCCTTCGTGCTGCTGCTCTTCGTGCTGCTGGTCGGCCCGACGGTGGCGATCCTCACCGGCTTCGTGGAATATCTCGGCGCCTACCTGCAGTACCTGCCGGCGCTGGCGAACCCGATCGGCCGCGAGGACGTGAACTTCGAGCAGGGCTGGACGAGCTTCTACTGGGCCTGGTGGATCTCCTGGTCACCGTTCGTGGGCATGTTCATCGCCCGCGTCAGCCGCGGCCGGACGGTGCGCGAGTTCATCATCTGCGTGCTGCTGATCCCCAGCCTCGTCTGCGTCCTGTGGATGAGCGTCTTCGGTGGCGCGGCGGTCGAGCAGGTGGTGGCCGACGGCTACACGGCGGCGCAGGATGCCCCGCTGGAGCTGAAGCTCTTCAAGATGCTGGCGGAGCTGCCGCTTGCCGGTCTCACCTCGCTGATCGGCATCATTCTGGTGATCGTCTTCTTCGTCACCTCGTCGGACTCCGGTTCCCTCGTGATCGACACGATCACCGCCGGCGGGAAGGTCGATGCGCCGGTGCCGCAGCGGGTGTTCTGGTGCATCTTCGAGGGCGCCGTGGCCATCGTGCTGCTGCTCTCGGCGGGCGGCCTCGCCTCGCTGCAGAGCATGGTGATCTCCACGGGCCTGCCCTTCACCATCGTGCTGCTGATCATGTGCTGGGCCATCTGGCGCGGCCTGCGGGCAGAACGGAACGCCTGAGGCGAGAGCCCTGACTGAGCTTGAAAGCGCCCGCCCCCCCGGCGGGCGCTTTTTCTTTGCCTGCCGCCTCCCGGAGCCGCCGAAATCAAGTGCCTTGCCCGGAGCTGCATCCCGCCCGGTACACGCCAAAGGCGCAGGGCGAGCGCCTGCCCGTCCCACGGGCTGGCGCTCTGATTGAGCTTGGCGCTCAGCGGGCCGCGGGGAGGGGCTGTGCAGGCATAAAGCGCTTCGCGGGACCGTCGGAGCGCCACACCACGGGCAGGCACTCGCCCTGCGCCTGCAAACCTCGCGCCAGTTGGAAACGCCCACCGGTCGAAGACCCCCGCGCCGTCGTACGCCACGCCCCTCAGACCAAGCCCCCCCGGCGAGCCACCCTCTCCCATCGCCCCCCTGTCTTTGGTCCCAAAAATCCCGGGGGTCCGGGGGCTGGCCCCCGGTCCCGCCCTCTCCACCCCCTCCCTCGGCCCGCCCGCATTGACTCTCCGCCCGCCCCCGGGCCTCCTCCCGCCGACAGCGCCAAGGGAGCACCAGATGACACTCGACGCCGCATGGGTCCGCGCCCAGTTTCCCGCCTTTTCCGAGCCCTCGCTCCAAGGCTGGGCCTTCTTCGAGAATGCCGGCGGCTCCTATGCCTGCGCGCCCGTCATCGACCGGCTCACGCGGTTCTACCGGGAACGCAAGCTGCAGCCCTATGCGCCCTATCCCGCCTCCGAGGCGGCGGGGGCGGAGATGGACGAGGCGCGCAGCCGGCTGGCGGCGATGCTCGGCGTTCAGACGCAGGAGCTCTCCTTCGGCCCCTCCACCAGCCAGAACAGCTACGTGCTCGCCCAGGCGGTGTGCGGCTGGCTCTCCCCCGGCGACGCCATCGTGGTGTCGGACCAGGACCATGAGGCCAATGCCGGCGTCTGGCGCCGCCTTGCAGAGGCAGGGATCGAGGTGCGCGAATGGCGGCTCGACCCCGAGACCCACTCCCTTCAGGCCGACTCCCTGCCGCCGCTCCTCGACGGGGCGAAGCTGCTCTGCTTCCCGCATTGCTCCAACGTCGTCGGCGAGATCAACGATGTCGCCGCGATCTGCGCGCTCGCGCGGGAGGCGGGGGTGCGGACAGTGGTGGACGGTGTCTCCTACGCGCCGCACGGGCTGCCGGATGTGGGGGCGCTCGGCGCCGACGTCTACCTCTTCTCGGCCTACAAGACCTACGGTCCGCACCAGGGCTTGATGGTGATCCGCGAGAGCTTCGGCGCGGAACTCCCCGGCCAGGCTCACTTTTTCAACAACGACACCCTCTACAAGCGCTTCACCCCGGCGGGGCCCGACCATGCGCAGGTCGCCGCCTCCGCCGGCATCGCCGATTACCTCGAGGCTCTCTCCGCCCAGCATTCCGGGCCCGCCACCGGCGCCCCGGCAGCGCGGCATGCGCATGACGTGATGCGGGCGCGGGAGGTGGAGCTGCTGGCGCCGCTTCTAGAGTACCTCTCCGCCCGCAATGACCTGCGCCTTCTCGGCCCCCGCCGGGCGGAGGCGCGGGCGCCGACCGTGGCCGTCTCGCTCCGCGAACCGGCGGAGCCGGTGGCGGCGCGGCTGGCGGCGCACAAGGTGATGGCCGGGGGCGGGGACTTCTATGCCCGCCGCCCCCTCGGCGCGCTCGGCATCGACCCGGAGGTGGGCGTCCTGCGCCTCTCCTTCACCCATTACACCACGCCGGCGGAGATCGAGCAGCTCATTGCCGCACTTGATGCCGAGCTGTGACGGCTTGCTACGGTCTTGGAATGGGGGCAAAATCCGCGCCGGGACCAAGGGGAGGGGATGGGAGCGGGCGAGGCTTCCGGAAGTGTCGCCGGCCCCCGCAAGACGAGGAGTGAGGGAATGCTGACCAGTACCGAGGGGCAACCCGATCTGCCGCGCTACTTCGCCCCGGCCTTCGCCCGCATGAAGGAGGGGCTGGTCGCCGGCTCCTGCACCATTCGCCTGCCCGACGGGCGCTGCTTCCAGCTGGAGGGGGCTAACCCCGGCCGCCATGCCGAGATCACCATCCACAACGACGAGCTCTTCGCGCGGCTGATCCGCGAAGGCGATCTCGGCTTCTGCGAGGCCTACATGGATGGCTGGTGGTCGACGCCCGACCTGCAGAACTTCATGGATTTCATCCACGAGTCGGGGGACGAGGTCTTCGATGGCTTCTCCGCCCGCTCGCTGCCGGCGCTCTACGAGCGGCTGCGCTTCTGGCTGCAATCCAACACCAAGCGGCAGGCGAAGAAGAACATCGCCGCCCATTACGACCTCGGCAACGAGTTCTACCGCCTTTGGCTCGACGAGACGATGACCTACTCCTCGGCGATCTTCGACGAGAGCACGCAGAGCCTCGAGAGCGCGCAGCGCGCCAAGTATGCCTCGCTCGTCGACCAGATGGGCGCGCAGCCCGGGGACCACGTGCTGGAGATCGGCTGCGGCTGGGGCGGTTTCGCCGAATATGCCGCGGCGGAGCGGGGGCTGCGGGTGACGGGGCTCACCATTTCCCGCGCGCAGCTGGCCCATGCACAAGCGCGGATGCAGGTGGCCGGCCTCGCCGACCGGGTGACGCTGAAGCTGCAGGATTACCGTGACGAGGCGGGGGTCTACGACGGCATCGCCTCCATCGAGATGTTCGAGGCGGTGGGCGAGCGCTACTGGCCGACCTACTGGAGCACGGTGCGCGAGCGGCTGAAGCCGGGCGCCAAGGGCACCTTCCAGATCATCACCATCGAGGATCGCCGGTGGGAGGCCTATCGCCGCTCCGTCGACTTCATCCAGAAGTACATCTTCCCGGGCGGCATGCTGCCCAGCCCCTCGGCCTTGCGGGACGAGATCGCGCGCGCGGGGCTCAACGTCTCGGGCGCCATCACCTTCGGGCAGAGCTACAACCAGACGCTGCGGCTGTGGTACGACAGCTTCACCGCCCGCTGGGACGAGATTGCAACGCTCGGCTTCGACGAGCGCTTCCGACGGCTTTGGAGCTTCTATCTCACCGGCTGCGCGGCCACATTCCGAACCGGAAACTGCGACGTGACACAGATGACGGTCAGCCGCCCCGCCTGAGGGAGGCGCCGGGACGGGCCACGCGCACAGGCGGAGCGGGGACGGGACCAGAGGGATGCCCACGGCGGCCAAGTTGGTATCGGCACTCATGTTCGCCGGGTTGGCGCTCATCGTCGCCACCTCCATCGTGCCGCTCTATCCCCCCGGCGTCATCGGCCCCAACTTCGGCTGGTGGAACGCCGCCCTCGCCGTCGTCATCGGCTGGCTGGTGCTGGGGCGGCAGGCCGGGCACGGCTACGTCACCGCCATCGGCATCGGGCTGACCACGTCTGCTGCGCTGGCGCTGTGGTCGCTGTTCCTCTTCTCCTTCGCGCAGATGATCGACCGCTCCTTCCAGAAGGTCTACGACGGGCCGACGGAGGCGCTGGTCGACGTCTTCCGCTACATGTGGGAGAACCTGCAGGCCGTCGCGGTTCAGGAGGTGCTTCTGACGCTGGCGATCGGCGGTGCGGTGATCGGCGTGGTGGTCGAATACGTCTCGCACAGGGCGCGCTGAGGCCCGCCCGGACTGGCCCCGACACACCCCCCCACCAACACTCCCCACGAAACGGAGCGACATGAGCGATCTCTTTCTTTACGGCACGCTGCGCGATGCGGCGCTCTTTGACGCGGTGGCCGGCGAGGGGCCGGGGACGACACGCCCGGCCACGCTGCCCGGCTGGGCGGCCGAGCGGGCGGAGGGCGTCGACCTGCCGGTGCTGGTGGAGCGGGCGGGCGCCGAGGTGGAGGGGGTGCTCGCCGAGGGATTGTCGGAGGCGCAGCGCGCCCGGCTCGACGCCTACGAGTTGCCCTGGGGCTACAGCCTCGGCACCGTCGAGGTGGAGGCGGGGCAGGGGCCCCGGCGTGCCGAGGTCTACCTGCCCCCGGCCGACCAGCTCTCCAGTGGCGAGGCGTGGAGCCTTGCTCACTGGCAGGAGGGCGACGGCCCCCGGTCGCGGCTGGCGGCAGGGGAGATTGAGCGGAACGATCCGCGCCTGAGCCCCGAGGAGCTGCGCGCCCAGTGGCGGATGATGGAGGTGCGGGCCGATGCGCGCCTGCGCGCCGCCGCCGGCGGCCCGGCGACCGTCCGCCACGCCCCGGCGGAGGGGGATTTCTCCGTTCGCCCGACGCGGCCGCTCACCGGCGGCTTCTTCAAGTTCGCCGGGCTGGAGCTGGAGCATCGCCGCTTCGACGGTGGCCGGGAGACCCAGATCCCCCGCGAGGTCTTCACCGGCGTCGACGCCGCCCTCGTCCTGCCGTGGGATCCGGAGACCCGCCTCGTCCTGATGGTCGAGCAGTTCCGCCCGGGCCCCGCCTGGCGGGGCGATCCCAACCCCTGGGTGCTGGAGCCTGTCGCCGGCATCATCGACCCCGGCGAGACACCGGAGGCGTCGGCCCGCCGCGAGGCGGTGGAGGAGGCGGGCATCACCATCGGCAAGATGGAGAAGGCGTTCGGCTACTACTGCTCCCCCGGCACCAACACCGATTTCTTCCATTGCTTCCTCGGCGAGACGCGGCTGGAAAAAGAAGACGTCTGGTACGGCGGTCTGGACGAAGAGGGGGAAGATATCCGCGTCCATGTCATGTCTCTGGAACGGGCGCTCGGGCTGCTCGCGACGGGGGAGATCAACGTCGGCCCGCTTGTCGCCCTGCTTCTGGCCCTGCAACAGCGCACCGCTTGAACCCGGGGCGTCCGAAGCCTAGACCATTAGGCGATCAAAAAGGGCCGCCAACATGAATATTCACGCCGATCTCGCCCACTCGGTGGGCAACACCCCGCTGATCCGCCTGCAAGCCGCCTCCGAGGCGACGGGCTGCGAGATCCTGGGCAAGGCGGAGTTCATGAACCCCGGCCAGTCCGTGAAGGACCGCGCCGCCCTCTACATCATCGAGGATGCCGTGCGCCGCGGCGCGCTGCGCCCTGGCGGCACCATCGTCGAGGGGACGGCCGGCAACACCGGCATCGGCCTTGCGCTCGTCGGCGCCTCGATGGGCTTCAAGACCGTCATCGTCATCCCCGAGACGCAGAGCCAGGAAAAGAAGGACATGATCCGTCTGGCCGGCGCGCAGCTCGTGCAGGTGCCGGCGGTCCCCTACAAGAACCCCAACAACTACGTCCGCTACTCCGAGCGGCTCGCTGCCGAGCTCGCCAAGAGCGAGCCGAACGGCGCCATCTGGGCCAATCAGTTCGACAACACGGCGAACCGCGACGCCCACATCCACGGCACGGGGCCGGAGATCTGGGCGCAGACGGACGGCAAGGTCGACGGCTTCGTCGCCGCCGTCGGCACCGGCGGCACGCTGGCCGGCGTCGGCCTCGCGCTGCAGCCCAAGGGCGTCAAGGTGGCTTTGGCCGATCCCGGCGGGTCGGCGATCTACTCGCTTTATACCGAGGGCGAGGCGAAAGCCGAGGGCACCTCCATCACCGAGGGCATCGGGCAGGGGCGCATCACGGCCAACCTAGAAGGCTTCCGCCCCGACTTCGCCTACAAGATCTCCGACGAGGAGGCCTTGCCCATCGTCTTCGATCTTCTGCAGCACGAGGGGCTCTGCCTCGGCGGCTCGTCGGGCATCAACATCGCCGGCGCCATGCATCTGGCGCGCGAGCTGGGGCCGGGGCACACCATCGTCACCATCCTGTGCGACTACGGCACGCGCTACCAGTCGAAGCTCTTCAACCCCGACTTCCTGCGCAGCAAGAACCTGCCGCTGCCGGGCTGGCTCGAACGGGGGCCGGAATCCATTCCGGGCGTCTTCGAGGACGTGTGAGACGCCTCGCCGCAGGCCGGCGCGCCGGCAGCCTCCTCGCGGGGCTCGTCCTTCTCGTCCTGACACTGCTGGCGCCGCCTCTGGCGGCGCAGGGCCTCGGCACGCTGATCCCCGGCGCCTCCGCCCCGGAGGAGGAAGCGCCGGCGGAGCCAGTGAGCCCGGCGCCGCAGGTCGGCGCCAGCGAGAGCGATGCCCGCGCCGGCCCGCCGGCCCCCGACGCGCGCATCGATGCCGAAGACCTGCAGGCGTGGGAGCGGATCGCCTCCCGCGCCGCCTCCCTCTCCGAGGGCGGATCGGCGAGCGACTTCGCGCTCCGCCAGCTGCGCCGTGAGCTGACCGCCTGGCGCGACCGTTTTCTCGCCGAGCAGACGCTGAACGCCGGCCGCCTCGCCACCATCGACGCGCAGATCGCGGCGCTGGGGCCGGAGGACGCGGATGTCGGCCCCCAGATCGCCGCCCTGCGCGCGCAGCTGCTGGACGAGCGGCGGCGCCTTGCCGCGCCTCGCCTCATCGCCGCGGCCCGTCTGGCGCAGGCCTCCGGCCTTCTCTCCGAGATCGACGCGCTTGCCGGTGTCCGGCAGGCCGAGCAGCTCTTCGCCCGCGGCCGCAGCCCGCTCAACCCCGCCCTCTGGCCCGCCGCCGCGGCGGGGCTGGCGGACGGGGTGCAGGCGGTGACCTCCGAGATCGGCGCGCGGCTGACCAACCCGGCCCGCTGGCAGGAGCTGGGGGACCGGGCCGGAGGACTGGGCCTCGCCCTCCTCGTGGCGCTGCTCTTCCTCTTCCCGACGCGCCACTGGCTGGAGCGGCTCGGCCCGGCGCGGCTGGAGCGCCCGCGCGCCCGGCTCGGCCGGGCGCTGATCGGCTTCGCGCAGCTGCTCCTGCCCATCCTCGGACTGTTGCTCCTTGCCGCCATCCTCGACCAGAGCGGGCTCTTCGGGAACCGCTCCGAAGAGTTGATCGTGCGCATCCCGCAGGCCGGCATCAGCATTATCGCCGCCAACTGGCTGGCCAAGGAGATCTTCGGCCACGGCCCCGCCACCGGCGCCGGCATGGACGAGGCGCAGCGCCACCGAGCTGCCCGCCTCGCCGGCTGGCTGGGCTGGCTCCTCGCCCTCTCGCTCGTCCTGCGTGCCTTCCTGCCCGCGGTGGAGATGGATGGCGAGGTGGCCGCGGTGCTGCGATACCCCATCCACCTGGCGCTGGCGCTGGTGCTCTTCCAGCTCGGCCGGTCCATGTCCGCCGCGCCGGTGGTGGACGAGGAATGGGGCTCGAGCGCCTACCGGCAGGGGCTCCTGCGCTTCCTCGGGCAGGCGGCGATGGCGGCGGCCGTGATCGGCGCCGTGCTCGCCACAGGCGGCTATGCCAACGCCGCCCAGTCGGTCCTCGGCCCGACGATCCTGACGCTGGCGCTGATCGGCTTCGTGGTGCTGCTGCAGCGCCTCGTCGGCGATCTCTACGCCACCCTCGTCGCCGGCGGGGAGGAGACGGGCGACGGCTCCGGCCCGCTCCTGCCCGTGCTCATCGCGCTGATCCTCGCGCTCCTCGCCGTGCCGGTGCTGGCGCTCATCTGGGGCGCGCGGGTGGAGGACCTGATGGACCTCTGGGTGCGCTTCCGCGAGGGCTACACGCTCGGCGAGAGCCGCATCTCGCCGACCGACTTCCTGATCTTCCTGCTCCTCTTCGCCATCGGCTATGCGCTCACCCGGCTCTTCCAGTCGACGCTGCGCGCCGCCGTGCTGCCGCGCACGAGGCTCGATGTCGGGGCGCGCAATGCCATCGTCTCCGGCGTCGGCTACGTGGGCATCTTCCTCGCGGCGCTGATCGCCATCGTCGCAGTGGGGGTGGACCTGTCCTCCCTCGCCATCGTCGCCGGGGCGCTGACGGTCGGTGTCGGCTTCGGCCTGCAGACCATCGTCTCCAACTTCGTCTCCGGCATCATCCTGCTGATCGAGCGGCCGATCTCGGAGGGGGACTGGATCGAGGCGGGCGACCAGATGGGGATCGTGCGCGCCATCTCCGTCCGCTCCACGCGGATCGAGACGTTCGACCGCCGCGACGTCATAATCCCCAACGCCGATCTCGTGGCGGGGCAGGTGACGAACTGGACGCGGGGCAATGCCGTGGGCCGGTTGATCGTGAAGGTCGGCGTCGCCTATGCCGCCGACGCCGGCCGCGTCGACGCTATCCTGCGCGAGATCGCCGAGGCGCAGCCGCAGGTCATCCTCACCCCGCCGCCCCAGATCCTCTTCATGGGCTTCGGGGCCTCGTCGCTCGACTTCGAGATCCGGGTGATCCTGCGCGAGATCGGCACGATCCTGGAGGTGCAGAACAACCTGCACCACGCCATCCACGCCCGCTTCAGGGAAGAGGGGATCGAGATCCCCTTCACCCAGGCCGACCTCTGGCTGCGCAACCCCGAGGTGCTTCCCGGGAATGCGGGGGCGGCGCAGGAGGCAGGGGAAGAGACGCGGTAGGGGGCGGTGCCCGTTCCGTGGGCGTCCGTCGGGGTCGGTTTCCCCCTGCGGTCCTTGGGAGCGGGCGTGGCGGCTGCACCTGGAGCACCTCTGCCCGACCGCCGCCGCTGTTTCCCCCGCGCGGAATCAAGGCCGCAGGCCGCCGCGCGAGCGCCGGCCCGTCCCCGCGGGCTGGCGCTCTGGCTGGTCTTGGTGCCTCGCTCAGAGCGGGGAGGGGCCTGGTTGGCATAAAGCGCTCAGCGGCCAGGTTTGAGCGCCACCCCACGGGCCGGCGTGAGAAGGCAGCCCTGGTTGCGGGAGCAGCAGTGCGTCAAATCACGTCTGTCGTCTGTCGTCTGTCTTCGCAACGGCAACGCGGGGCCGAGCCTAGGGTCTCGCGCGTTTCTCTTGCAACAATTCTTACTGCCGCCATTTGCCGGGCGGGGCGCCAAGCCGTTTGACCTCATATCAGCTCAATAGGAGCTGCAGCCATTCCCGTCCCGCCGCGCCTTGAATTTTCGCCCCGAGCCTGCGAGACGTCGCCCCCATCTTGCGGCACCCCTCCGGCTGTCGCGCTCCGCTGGTGGCTCCGATGCATGTAGGCGACAAACCACAGGTTCTGGACGCGTCCCGCCTCTCCGTCGCCCCCATGATGGACTGGACGGACCGGCATTGCCGCTTCTTCCACCGGCAGCTGTCCTCCCGCGTGCTCCTCTATACGGAGATGGTCACCGCTGACGCCGTCATCCATGGCGACCGCGAGCGGCTGACCGGCTTTCACCCGGCCGAGCAGCCCGTGGCCCTGCAGCTCGGCGGCTCCGAGCCGGCGAAGCTGGGGCAGGCGGCGCGCATAGGCGCCGAGCGGGGCTACCCGGAGATCAACCTCAACTGCGGCTGCCCGTCGGACCGCGTGCAATCCGGCGCCTTCGGCGCGGTGCTGATGACATCGCCGGATCTCGTCGCCGATTGCGCGGCGGAGATGATCGCCGCCGCCCCCGGCGCCGAGATCACCGTCAAGTGCCGCATCGGCGTCGACGAGCAGGAGCCGCGCGAGGTGCTGCCGGACTTCCTCGCCAAGGTCTCCGCGGCCGGCGTCACCCGCTTCACCATTCATGCCCGCAAGGCGTGGCTGCAGGGCCTCAGCCCCAAGGAGAACCGCGACGTCCCGCCGCTCGACTACGCTCTGGTGGACGAGATGAAGGCCGCCTTCCCGGGGCTCCACCTCTCCCTCAACGGTGGCATCGCCTCGCTGGCGGAGGCCGAGGCGGCGCTCGACCGGGGGCTCGACGGCGTCATGATCGGCCGCGCCGCGTATCACAACCCGGCGGAGATCCTCGCCCCCGCGGACCCGGCGATCTGGGGCACCGGGCAGGCGGTGGACCCGTCCGACGCTGTCCGCGCGATGCTCCCCTACATCGAGGCGCATCTCTCCGCCGGCGGCCGCCTGCATCAGGTGACGCGCCACATGCTCGGCGCCTTCCAGGGCCGCCCCGGCGCCCGCGCCTGGCGGCGGATGCTCTCCGAAGGCGCCTCGCGGGAGGGTGCCGGGCCCGAGCTGGTCGAGGCGGCGCTGGCCAGGATCGCGCCCGAGCCGGCCCACGCCTGACGGCAGCCCCTTGGGGCCCGCTGTCTTTGGCCCCAAAAATCCTCGGGGGGCTCCGGGGGGCAGACAGCCCCTTGGTCCCGTCCTCTCCACCCATGCACCGACACCCCATCTGGACCTCCCTGCTCCAACCCGCTTAATGGGGCCGCAACACCGGGGGTACGGGCATGGATATCGGGCTTCTCTTCGCGATGGGCGCGCTGCTGCTCGCCATCGGCGCCTTTGCGGGCCTGCTCGCCGGGCTCCTCGGCGTCGGCGGCGGCATCGTGCTGGTGCCGGCGTTCTTCTATGCCTTCTCTGCGCTCGGCTACGAGTCGGAGGTGCTGATGCAGGTCTGCCTCGCCACCTCGCTCGCCACGATCATCGTCACCTCGATCCGCTCCGTCCTGTCGCACAACAAGCGCGGCGCGGTGGACTGGGGCGTGCTGCGCGGCTGGGCGCCCGGCATCGTCATCGGGGCGCTCGTTGGCGTCTTCGTCGCCACGGCGCTGCGCACGGCGGCGCTGCAGGCGATCTTCGGCATCCTCGCGATGATCGTCGCCGCCTACATGGTCTTCGGCCGGTCGAGCTGGCGGCTGGGGCCGCAGATGCCCACCGGCCCGGCCCGCTGGGCGCTGTCGCCGGGCATCGGGTTCCTGTCGGTGCTCATGGGCATCGGCGGCGGCTCCTTCGGGGTGCCGGTGATGTCACTCTACGGCATGGCCATCCACCGCGCCGTCGCCACCGCCGCCGGCTTCGGCGTGCTGATCGCCGTGCCCTCCGTCGCCGTCTTCCTGCTGACGCCGCTGCCGGCGGAGGTGACGCCGCCCTGGACGATCGGCGCCGTCAACCTCGTCGCCTTCGCCCTCGTCATCGCCATGACGCTGATCACCGCCCCGATGGGCGCGGCGCTGGCGCACCGGACGGACGCGGCCCGCCTCAAGCGCATCTTCGGCCTCTTCCTCTTCCTCGTCGCCGCCAACATGCTGCGAAAGGCCGCCGGCTTCTGACGGCGCCCCTTGCGCGGCGCCCGTGCGGGCCGCAGAGTCCCGCCCGAGCAGGAGGGCAGGGCGATGTTGAAGGTACTCTACCTGGCGGGCGGCGTGGCGGGGGCCATCGGCCTGTCGCAATTCCCCGAATTCTCCCAGCAATACCTGCAGCGCCTCGCCGGGCAGGTGGACGCGCTGACCGTCGTTGTCGCCGATTTCGACGACTCGGCGGTCGAGGCGGGCCTCACCCGGGACGAGGCCATGGCCCAGTACGCCGGCACACCCTTCCTCGACGAGCGGCATGAGGACATGGCAGCAACCTTCGCGCGGCTCGACCGCCTCTCCGCCAACCTCGCCCTCCTGCGCGCCGCCACGCCGTTGGAGCGGCTGGCGATGCCGCACCGCTTCGCCGACCGGGAGCTCCTGGAAGATACCTTCGCCGACTATGCCCCCGCCGTGCCCACCACCACCGCCGGCGCCATCTCCGCCGGGATCGGCTACGCGCTCGGCTGGCTGCTCCTCGCCGGGCTCGTGACGCTGATCCTCTGGCCCGTCCGCCGGATGCGGGGCGCCTCCTCCTCCCGCCAGCGCGCCTGATCCCGCGGTCTTCCCCCGGGGGGCAGTGCCGCCCTCGCGCAGGAGCCGCTTGGCACCCCCCGCCGGGGCGACTAACCTGCGCCGACTTCAACGGGAGGACGACATGAAGGCACTGATCACCTGGGGCGGCTGGCCGGGGCACGAGCCCGACAAGGTCGCCGAACTCTTCCGCGGCATGCTGGCCGAGGCCGGCGCGGAGGTGGAGGTGACGGACAGCCTCACCTGTTTCGACGACGGCGAGGCCTTGCGCGGGCTCGACCTGATCGTCCCGGTCTGGACGATGTCGGACCTCTCCAAGGAGGCGGCGCAGAACGTCTCCGAGGCCGTGGCGCGCGGCACCGGCCTCGCGGGATGCCACGGCGGCATGTGCGATGCCTTCCGCTCCAACGTGCTCTGGCAGTTCATGACCGGCGGCAACTGGGTCGCCCATCCCGGCGGCGACGGCGTGCGCTACCGGGTGCGGATGACCGGCGCCCATGAGCTGACGGAGGGGATCGAGGATTTCGACGTCGAATCAGAGCAGTACTACCTGCACACTGATCCGGCGAACCATGTCCTCGCCGTCACCGACTTCCCGACCGTCAACTGGTACCACGCCGCCAACGGGCCGGTGGAGATGCCGGTGGCCTGGGTGAAGGCCTGGGGGCATGGCCGCGTCTACTACAACGCGCTCGGCCACAAGGCCTCGGTCGTCGCGGACGGGCCGGCGCGGGAGATGCTGCGGCGCGGGCTTCTCTGGGCCGCGGCCGGAAAGCAGGCGTCGGCGGGCGACGTCTCCGACTGGCAGGTGCCCGGAAACCACTACTGACGGGGCCGCCCGGGCGGCGGAAACCATATGGTTTCCGCTCCCGATTTCCATATGGAAATCGGCGCCCGGGGGTCACCGGCGCGCCCTCTGGGCTGGGGGCACGCGGGCCGCAGCCGGGCACGGAAATCGCGCGATTTCCGTGCCGATTTTCGCGCGAAAATCGTGGCCTAGCGGTTGCCGGAGCTGTCGAACTTCGCCGCTTCTTCCGCCGCCCGGCGGATGGCGTTCGATTTGTGCACCGTCTCCATGTACTCGGCCTCGGGGTCGCTGTCGTAGACGACGCCGCCGCCGGCCTGGATGTAGAGCACCTTGTCCTTCAGGATCGCCGTGCGCAGCGCGATGCACATGTCCATGTCGCCATTGGCGCTGAAGTAGCCCACGCCGCCGCCGTAGACGCCGCGCTTCTCGGGCTCCAGCTCGTCGATGATCTCCATCGCCCGCACCTTCGGCGCGCCGCTGACCGTCCCCGCCGGCATGCCGGCGAAGAAGGCCGAGAGCGCATCCTGGTCGTCGGCCAGCTCGCCCACGACGTTGGAGACGATGTGCATCACGTGGGAGTAGCGCTCGACGATGAACTCCTCCGTCGGCCGCACCGTGCCGATCTTCGCGACCCGGCCGACGTCATTGCGGCCGAGGTCGAGCAGCATCAGGTGCTCCGCCAGCTCCTTCTCGTCGCCCATCAGGCTCTGCTCGTTGGCCTTGTCGGCTTCGGGCGTCGCGCCGCGGGGGCGGGTGCCGGCGATGGGGCGGATCGTCACCTCCCGCCCGAAGACCCGCACCAGGATCTCCGGGGAGGCGCCGATCACCTGAAAGCCGCCGAAGTGGAAGTAGAACATGAAGGGCGAAGGGTTGGTGCGCCGCAGGCTCCGGTAGAGCGCGAAGGGCGGCTCGCGAAACTCCTGCGCCCAGCGCTGTGAGGGCACGACCTGGAAGATGTCACCGGCGCGGATGTAGTCCTTCGCCTTCTCCACAGCGGCCTTGTAGGCATCCGGCGTGAAGTTGCTCTGCGGCTCCTCCGCCGGTGCGGCCTCCGCCCAGGTGCGGCTCTCGGAGGCGACGGGCCGGTCGAGGGCGGCGCGGGCATCGGCCACGCGTTCGGCGGCCTGCGCATAAGCGGCGCGGGCGTTCAGGCCCGAGTTCGCCCAGGCGGGTGCCACGAGGATGACGTCGCCCTTCACCCCGTCGAGCACGGCGATGACGGAGGGGCGCAGCATCAGCGCGTCGGGCAGGCCGAGCGGGTCGGGGTTCACGTCCGGCAGGCGCTCCACCAGCCGGATCATGTCGTAGCCGAGGTAGCCGAAGAGCCCGGCGGAGGCGGCGGGCAGGCCCTCCGGCAGGTCGATGCGGCTTTCGGCAAGCACGGCGCGGAGCGCCGTCAGCGGGTCCTCCGCCATCTCCTCGAAGGCCGTCTCGTCATAGCGGGCGGCGCGGTTGATGCGGGCCGTCTCGCCCCGGCACTCCCAGACGAGATCGGGGTTCATCCCGATCATCGAGTAGCGCCCCCGCACCTCGCCGCCGGTGACGCTTTCCAGCAGGAAGGCATTCTTGCCGGCGCCGTTCAGGCGCAGCATCAGCGAGACCGGCGTGTCGAGGTCGGCCGGCAGCCGCATCCAGACAACCTGGTTCTCCCCCTGATCGAATCCGCGGGAGAAGGCGTCGAAGGCGGGCTCTAGCATGGCGAGGTCACTGGACGGAGCTGTTGAGGGAGGCGATGGCGGCCTGGTCGATGGTCACCTCGGTGCGCATCTGCACCGTGTTGTTGAAGATGGTGCTGACATCCTGCGCCAGCGAGGCCTGCATCCGCTCGGTCACGCTGGCGACCTCGGCCTCGTAGGCCTCGCCGCTGCCCTCCGGGCGCTCGATGCGGTCGAGCCGCAGGATGACGACGCCGCTGTCGGAGGCGAGCGGCTCGACGCCGCCCTCCGGCATGGCGAAGAGCGTGTCGACGAAGCCCTCGGGCGCCTCGGCGAGGAAGTCGCGCCGGGTCAGCCCCGCCGTCGTCTCGGCGGCGAGGCCGGCCTCGGCGAAGCTGGCCCCGGCGAGGATCTGCCCGGCCTTTTCGCCGGCGATCTGCGCGAGAGCATCGGCGCGCTGCGCCTGCGTCCAGTCGGTGGCGACCTGCGCGGCCATCTCGTCGAAGGGCCGCAGCTCCGGCTCCAGCACCTCCACGAGGTCGAGCGCGAAGAGCCCGCCATCCTCCAGCTCGCGGATCTCGGGGTAATCCCCTTCGCTCGCGGAGGCAGCGGCGGTGCGGAAGCTCTCGTAGGCGGCGATGCCCTCGGTGCTGCCGGGGAACCAGAGGATCTCCTCCTCCTCCATGGCGGAGTTGGCGGCCAGATCGGCGATCGTGGCGCCGCCGGCGACGAGGTCGCTCAGGCGCTCTCGCTCCTGGTCGATGACGCGGGCGGCGCGGGAGATGGCGAGCTCGTCGCGCAGGTCCGGCATCGCCTCCTCGAAGGTCGTCTCCTGCGCGCCCAGCACAGCGTTGAGGCGGAAGAGGGCGGGGCCAAGGCTCGTCTCCACCGGGCCGACGACATCGCCGGTGTTCGCCGCGAAGACAGGCTCCCCGGCGGCGCCCAGCTGCTCCTGCCCGACATCGCCGAGATCGACGTCCGACAGGCCGAGCCCGCGGGCGGAGACCTCTTCCTCAAAGGTCGTGGAGCCCTCGTCGATGCGGGCGCGGGCGGCGGTGGCGGCCTCCTCGTTGGGGAAGACGAGCCGCTCGACGAGCCGCCGCTCGGGCAGCACGAACTGGTCGATGCGCTGGTCGTAAAGCTCGCGCAGCGCCGCCTCGTCGACCTCAACCTCGTCCGAGATCATGGCGGGCGTCAGCCAGGCGACGGCGAGGCGCCGCCGCTCCGGCCAAGAGTAGCGGTCGGGGTGAGCGTCGTAGTAACTGCGCAGCTCCTCCTCCCCCGGCGCCGGAATGCTGACGCTGTCGGCCGGCACGGTGGCCCACGTGGCGGTGCGCCGCTCCAGGAGCCAGTCGGCGACGCGGGTGCCATAGGTCTGCGGCGGGGCGATGCCGCCATAGACGGCGGCCTGCAGGAGGGTGCGGGACATGTCGTCGCGCAGGCTCTCCTCGAAGGCCTCCTCGTCGAGATTGTTGCGGGCGAGCACGTCGCGATAGGCCTCGCGGTCGAAGCTGCCGGAGAGGTTCTGGAAGGCGGGCACTGCGCGCACCTCCTCCGCCACCCGGTCATCGGGGGCGGAGATGCCGAGCGTGGCGGCCTCGTTGTCGAGCACCCGCTGGGTGACGACCTGCCCGAGCACCGCCTGATCGAGGCCGAGCTGCTGGGCCTGCGCCATGGAAATGTTCGTGCCGAACTGGGCGGAGAGGCTCTGCAGCTGCTCCTGCAGGGCGGCGGTGTAATCCGCCACCGTGATCGGCTTGTCCCCGGCCATGCCGACGCGGCTGGTCCGGCTGGAGAAGCTGGCGCCCCCGAACCCCATGAGACCCACGATGAGCAGGCCGAGGATGATGTAGAGCGCGATATTGCTGCTCTTGCGCTTCGCCATGGCTGGCTCCCTTGCCCGACAGCGCCCCTCCCGGCGCGGCCCGCCATGCATAGGCAAGGGTGGGAGAGGCTGCAAGCGAGGAGAGGGCCGGGATCAACCGGTTGTGGGTCGGAGGGGGCAGGGGCCTTGCCTGCCGTGGGGAGCGGTGGCCATTCCGTCGCCAGCGCCGCGCACCCTAGATCGCCCCGGCAGCCTCTCCGCTAGGCCGCGAACCCCTCCAGCCGGTCGAACAGCACCCCCACCCCCGGCACGTCGAGGTTGGCGAAGGCAATCCGCAGCTGCCGCCGCGCATCCGGGTGGCCCTCCGGCATGAACATCGTCCCCGGCAGCAGCAGCACGCCCGCCTCCTGCGCCAGCCGCTTCGCCAGTGCATCGGAGGCCAGCTCGAACGGGTGCTCCACGTAGGCGAAGTAGGCGCCGCAGCCGAGGAGCGCCCATCCCTTCGCCGCCAGCCGCGGGAAGCCGTCCACGATCGCCTGCCGGCGCGCCAGCACCTCCAGCCGCTCGCCGGCGAGCCAGGGGGCGAGGTTGCGCATCCCCCAGAGCGCGGCCTTCTGGCCGAGCTGGGCGGGGCAGATGGTGACGGTGTCGAGATATTTCTCGACCTCCGCCAGCAGCCGGGCCGAGGCGATCATCGCCCCCACCCGGTGCCCCGTCAGCCGGTAGGCCTTGGAGAAGGAGTAGAGGTGGACGAGCACGTCCGGCCAGTCCGGCCCGGCAAAGAGGTCATGCGGCGCCCCTTCGCCTGAATGGAAGTCGCGGTAGGTCTCGTCGACGATCAGCCGCAGCCCGTGCTCCTTGGCGAGCTCGAAGAAGCGCCGCATCACCTCCGGCGGATATTCCACGCCCGAAGGGTTGTTCGGCGTCACCAGCACGATGGCGCGGGTGCGCTCCGTGATCAGCGCCGCCGCCTCCTCCGGGTCGGGGATCAGGCCCGGGCCTGGGCCGAGCGGCACCGTGCGGATGCCGGCCATGTCGTTGGCCATCTTGTGGTTGAAGTACCAGGGCAGGGGCAGGATCACCTCGTCCCCCTCGCCGCAGAGCGCGGCCATGGCGGCGGTATAGGCCTCGTTGCAGCCCGAGGTGATGGCGACCTGCGCCGGCGCGATGCGCCCGCCGTAGCGGTTGGCGCTCTGGATGGCGACCTCGGCGCGCAGCTCCTCCAGCCCCAACACCGGCCCGTAGAGATGCGAGGAGGGATCGGTCAGCACGAACTCCGCCATCGCCTCCAGCATCGGCGGCGGCGGCGGCGCGACGGGCGCCGCCTGCGAGACGTTGATCAGCGGCGGCTCCTCGGGGCGCCCCTCGACCCAGCGGCGCGCCTCCATGACCGGCGGCGCGAAGGTCTGGGCCGTGCGGGCGGTGGACATCTGGAGCTTCCTTCCGATTTGTGCGCCGGGAGGATGCGGCGCCCGCCCGCCCCCGTCAATCGGCCGCGCCTCCCTCACCCCACGCCCCGTCTCACCGAGCCGCGCGCCGCTTGACCCCGCGCGCCCTGTCTTTGGTGCCAAACATCCCGGGGCCGCCATTGGTGCGCCATTGGTCCGAGCGACAATGGCGATAGGCTGGCCCCCGGTCCCGCCATATCGACCCGCTCCACCGCTCGCTTCCTCGCGCCTATACCGCCGCCGGGGGTCCGGGGGGCGCCTCCCGGCCCCTCAACCCGTGCACCCAGCTTGCCCCCGCGGCGCCACCGTTCCAGTCTGCCCCGACATGGGACCAGTCAAGAGAACCCCGATGAGAGAGGCCGAGATCCTCGCCACCCTCGTGGCCTTCCCCACCGTGACGGACGGGCCGAACGGCGATCTCATCGACTGGGTCTCCGCCCACCTCGCGGATGCCGGCTTCGCCGTCACCCGCATCGCTGCCTCCGCCCCCGGTCGCTCCGGCCTGCTGGCGAAGCTTGGCGCGGGGGAGGGAGGCCTCCTGCTCTCTGCCCATAGCGATGTCGTCCCGCCCGGGGCGGGCTGGTCCACCGATCCCTTCACGCTGACCGAGCGGGGCGGACGGCTGCAGGGGCGGGGGGCGACGGACATGAAGGGATTTCTGGCCTGCGCGCTGGCCCTCGCCGAGCGGCTGAAGAACAGCCCGCCCGCCGCCCCAGTCTCCCTCGCCCTGTCGTGGGACGAGGAGATCGGCTGCCGGGGGATCGCGGAGATGATCGGGCAGGTCGTCCCCGTGCTGGGCCGGCCGGAGCTGGTGGTGGTGGGCGAGCCGACGGGGATGCGGCTGTGCACCGGGCACAAGGGCAAGAACGCCTACCTCGCCACGGCGACGGGGGAGGCGGCGCATTCCTCCCGCGCGCCTTATCACCGCAACGCGCTCCACGGCGCGGCCGAGCTGGTGCTTGCACTGCGGGATGCGCAGGCGCGGCTGCTCGCCGATGGGGCCCGCGACGACGCCTACGATCCGCCCGTCTCGACCATCCATGCCGGCACGCTCCATGGCGGCACGGCGCTCAACATCGTCCCCGACAGGGCCGAGGTGGCGTTCGAGATCCGCCACCTCGCCGCCGAGACGCCTGAGGCGCTGCTCGCGACCATCCCGCTGCCGGAGGGCGTGGAGGTGGCGCCCCTCGGTGCCTATCCCGGCCTCGCCGCCGATGCCTCCGCTCCCGCCATCAAGCGGCTGGCGGGGATGCTGGACGATCCGGCGCCGATCACCGTCTCCTACGGAACGGAAGCCGGGTTCTTCGCCGCCGAGGGGCTCAACACCGTCGTCTGCGGCCCGGGTGACATGGCCGATGCGCACCGGGCGGACGAGAGCATCTCGGCGGCCGATCTGGCCCGTTGCTCGGTGCTTCTGGCGCGTCTTGCGGGGGCGGGCTGAGGCGGGCGAGGGAACTCCCCGGCGGTTGACGCATTGGCTCCCGAAGGCGTGATCGCCCAGACTCAGCCCCGAGGAGCAGCTCGACCATGGCCAACATACTTGATTCCGACCCGAACTCGACCCGCGCGAAGATCCTAGCCAAAACGGATCCAGACGAGTTCGGTTGGGCCGTGAAGTTCATGCGTGCCGGCTATGCCGGGCGCGGGCTCGTCTACCTCGTGGTGGCCGGCTTCGGCTTCTGGTCCGTCGTCCAGGGCGGCGAGGCAGAAGGCACGCAGGACGTGATGGAGCGGCTCGACGGCGGCTGGAGCACGTTCATCCTGCTCCTCATCGCCCTCGGCATGTTCGCCTATTTCATCTGGCGGATCGTCGATGCGATCTGGGATCTCGAGGCCTACGGCTCCGGCGGCAAGGGCATCGTCGCCCGCCTCGGCATGTGCGTGACCGGCCTCGCCCACCTCGGCATCGGCGTGCTGGCTGTGACGGCGCTGATCTCCAGCGCCGGCTCCTCAGGCTCGGGCAGCGGCTCCGGCTCTTCGGGCATCCTCAGCGACATCATGGCGGCGCCGGGCGGCCGCTGGGCTGTCGGCATCGCGGGCCTGCTGACCATCGCAGCCGGCGTCTACTACATCGTGAAAGCGGTGAAGGAGAAATACCGTGAGCACCTGCGGGCCAACCGCTTTACCATGGACTTCAACTGGGCGCTGAAGGCGGGCGTGGCGGCGCAGGGCGTCGTTGTCGGCATCATCGGCCTGCTGATCACGCTGGCGGCGCTCCAGCATGACCCGAGCCAGGCCGGCGGCGTCGGCTCCGCCTTCGACTGGCTCTATGCGCAGCCCTACGGGCGCGTGCTGGTCGGCCTCCTCTGCCTCGGCCTTCTCGGCTTCTCGCTCTTCTGCTTCGTCAACGCGGCCTACCGCATCGTGCCGAAGGCGGCGGACGAGAACATCGAGAGCGTGGCGATCCGCGCCCGCTCCAAGGCCAAGCAGATGACGTCGTAACTGGTGGCCTAACTGGCGGTGACGGGGGCCCTCAGGCCTCCGTCTCCACCTCCGGCAGATGGGCGAAGGCGTTCGTGAGCGCCTCGCTCCACATCTCGGAGATCGCGAGGTAGGTCTCGTCATCCGCCTCGATGCGGCGGATGTCGGTGGGGCGGAAAGAGCCGTTCTCGTAGAGCTGCATGTCCAGCGGAAGGCCAACCGAGAGGTTGGCCTTTATCGTTGAATCGAAGCTCACGTAGAGCAGCTTGGCGGCCTCGGAGAAGGTCATCTCCGGCCGGAAGGTGCGCACGAGGATCGGCCGGCCGTACTTGACCTCTCCGATCTGGAACCACGGCGTGTCCTCGCCGGCCTCGATGAAGTTCCCCTCCGGATAGATCAGGAAGAGCCGCGGCTCGGAGCCGCGGATCTGCCCGCCGACGATGAGCGTGGCGTTGAAGGCGGCATCCGCCCGCTGGCCGGTCTCGGCATGTTCCGCAATCACATCCTTCAGGAGGTTGCCGATCATCCGCGCCACCTGGAACATCGAGGGCATGGAGAGGATGGAGGGCGCCCGGTCCGCCGGGGCCTTCATCCGCTCCTCGAGGTGGGAGACGACCGATTGCGTCGTCGCGAGGTTGCCGGCGGCGAGCAGGGTGACGGCGCAGGCCTCCCCATCGGACCAGGAATACATCTTCCGGAAGGTGGAGATGTTGTCGAGCCCGGCGTTGGTACGGGTATCCGACATGAACACCAGCCCCCGGTCGAGCCGGAGTGCCACGCAATATGTCATTGGATGCCGCCTGACTTTGCCGGGGGTCGCCCGGCGTTACTGTTGCTGCACCTCGACATGGACGGTGAGTCGTTCGCCGCCCGCGCCATGGCGCATGCCAGATACAGGCGCCGCCTCGCCATAGTCCAGCCCGGTCGCGACGCGTACGTAGCGCGTGTCGGGGCACTGGTCGTTGGCGGGGTCGAAGCCGACCCAGCCGAGCCCCTCGACATGCGCCTCGGCCCAGGCATGGGCGGCGTCCTGCTCGGAATTGTCTTCCATGAAGAGATAGCCCGAGCAGTAACGCGCCGGGATCTTCAGCGCCCGGCAGGCGGAAATGAAGACATGCGCCATGTCCTGGCAGACGCCGGTGCCGGCGGCGAGGGCATCCTCCGCCGTCCATGTCACCAGCGACTGGCCGGGCTGGAAGTTCAGGGCATTGTGCACGGCGGTGTTGAGCGCGTGCAGCCGGTCGAGTTCCCCCGCCACGTCGCCGATCTGCGCGGCGAGATGGCGCACGCCGTTGCCGGCGCGGGTGAGGGGGGTGGAGCGCAGGAACATCCACAGGGGCATGAAGCCCCCATGAGCGCCGATGACGCCATGCGTCTCGGTCATCTCGACCTCGCCCGAGCAGCGCACCTCGATGACGTCGGTCCCCGGCTCGAAGGAGATCAGGTCCACCCGGTTGCGGTGGCTGTCCTCGAACCACAGCTCGCGCTTGCCGCCGCTCACCTGCGTCTCCCAGCCGAGGATCGTCTGGCTGGCCATGCTCTTCGGCGTCAGGCGCAGCTGCTGGAGCGCGTAGTTCACCGGCTCCTCGTAATCGTAGCGGGTGATATGCTCGATCTTCAGGCGCATGGGGTTACTCATGGAACCGGTAGTCGCTTTCGATCTGGGCGCCGAGGCGGAAGGCGCGGCCTAGGAAATCCTGGATGAACTCGTGCAGCCCCGTCTCGACCACCTGGTCGACATTGCTGCCGGCGGTGCAGCCGCAGAGCTCCCCGGCGAGGCCGTGGGAGCGGTGCGTCTCGCCGTAGTCCTTCTCGAGGTAGGCGAGGTTGTCGACGAGCTTGCCGGCGCAGAAGGCCAGCGAGCGGGGCATGCGCGTGTCGAAGATCAGGAAGTGGGCGATCTCGCGCGGGCGCACATCCTGCCCGTAGGTCATCCGGTAGGCGCCCTCGGCGGAGACGGAGCGCAGGATGCTCTCCCACTGCACGTTGTCGAGGTTGGAGCCGACGGCGAGGGCGGAGGGCAGCAGGACGTAGTACTTCACGTCGAGGATGCGCGCCGTCGAGTCGGCCCGCTCGATGAAGGTGCCGATGCGGGCGAAGTCGTAGGCGTCGTTGCGTAGCATCGTGCCGTGCATGGCGCCCCGCACGAAGGCGGCACGCTGGCGCACGAGGGCGAGCACGGCGGGCAGGTCCCTCTCCGGCACGCGGCGGGCGAGGGCGCCCTTGAGGGTCATCCACGCCTGGTTCACCGCCTCCCACACCTCGCGGGTGATGGCGGTGCGCACCATGCGGGCGTTCTGCCGCGCCTGCGAGACGACGGACATCACCGAGGAAGGGTTGTCCGGGTCGCGCAGCATCCAGTCGACGGCGAGCTCGCGCGTGACCTCGCCGTATTTCTGGATGTAGCCCTCGTCGCAGGCGGCGGTCTGAAGGATCGAGAGCCATTCGTCCTCATGCGCCGAGCGGGTCAGCGCGATGCGCTGGCCGGCCTCGACGAGGCGAGAGGCGTTTTCGGAACGTTCGAGGTAGCGCGACATCCAGTAGAGGCCGCCGGCGGTCTTGCCCAGCATGCGTGTTATTCCTCTAGCACCCAGGTATCCTTGGTGCCGCCTCCCTGGCTGGAATTGACGACGAGCGAGCCCTTCTTCAGCGCCACGCGCGTCAGCCCGCCGGGGGTGATCGTCACCCCCTCGGGCGAGACGAGCACGTAGGGCCGCAGGTCGACATGTCGCGGCGCCAGCCCCGCCTTGGTGAGGATCGGCACCGTGGAGAGCGACAGCGTCGGCTGGGCGATGTAATTCTCCGGCTTGGCGAGGAGCTTGTCGCGGAAGGCCGCGATCTCCTTCTTGCTCGCCGTGGGGCCGATGAGCATGCCGTAGCCGCCGGAGCCGTGGACTTCCTTCACCACGATGTCGGCGAGGTTGTCGAGCACGTAGGCCAGCGCGTCGGGCTCGCCGCAGCGCCATGTCGGCACGTTCTGCAGGATGGCCTTCTCGCCGGTGTAGAATTCCACGATATCCGGCATGTAGGAGTAGATCGCCTTGTCGTCGGCGACGCCGGTGCCGGGGGCGTTGGCAATGGTGATGCCGCCCGAGCGGAAGACATCGAAGATGCCGGGGATACCCAACGTCGAGTCGGGGCGGAAGTTCAGCGGGTCGAGGAAGTCGTCATCCACCCGGCGGTAGAGCACGTCGATGGCCTTGTAGCCGCGCGTCGTGCGCATGCAGACGCGGCCGTCGACGACGCGCAGGTCGTGCCCCTCCACCAGCTCCACGCCCATCTTGTCGGCGAGGAAGGCGTGCTCGTAATAGGCGGAGTTGTAGATGCCGGGCGTCAGCACCGCGACGACCGGGTTGCTGTCGGCCCCGGCAGGGGCGGAAGCGCAGAGTGAGCGGTGCAGGTTCTTGGGGTAGGTCGAGACCGGCTGCACCCGGTTCTGGCTGAAGAGCTCGGGGAACATCTGCAGCATCGTCTCGCGGTTCTCCAGCATGTAGGAGACACCGGAGGGCGTGCGGGCATTGTCTTCGAGCACATAGAAATCGTCATCGCCGGTGCGGACGAGATCGACGCCGACGATATGGGTGTAGACACCGCCCGGCGGCGTCACCCCGATCATCTGCGGCAGGAAGGCGGCGTTCTGCGCCACCATCTCGATCGGCAGGCGGCCGGCGCGGATGATCTCTTGGCGATGATAGATGTCATGCAGGAAGGCGTTGATCGCCCGCACCCGCTGCTCGATCCCTCGGGAGAGCTTGGACCATTCGCGGCCCGAGATGATGCGGGGGATGATGTCGAACGGGATCAGCCGCTCGTCAGCCTCGGCGCGCCCGTAGACGTTGAAGGTGATGCCGGTGAGGCGGAAGATCTCCTCCGCCTCCCGCTGCTTCTTCTTCAGGCGCGCAGGATCCTCGCCCTGAATCCAGGTGTCGAGGTTCTGGTAAGGGGGGCGGGTGAAGGCCTGGCTCTGGGCCATGTCGCCCATGCTCTGCGTCTGAGCCGTGCCCCACATCTCATCGTAGCCGGATGGGTTGTTCATGCCTTCACCTTAGAGATGTCTCTATTCCCCTTACAACCGCTGCAGAGGCGCGGGCGCGCCGAATTTTTTGCCGTGGTGCAAAAGTTAATCGCGTAGTCGCCGTCCCTGGTTCCCCGACGCTGCGGCAATCGCACCGGCCGTCAGAGCGGGGTGATGCCCTCCAGCGGCGGCAGCGGCGACGGCTGGGTCACCAGTTCGGGCCGCCGCCGCTCGTAGAAGGCGTTGCCGCCGGCCGTCAGCACGTAGTGCATGTTGTTGTAGCCGGCCCGGTAGGACGCGGCGTGGAAGAACTGCGCGTTGCCCACCAGCGGGTGCCGCTCGCCGCGCAGGACGGCGGCCGCCGCCTCGCGCACCAGCGGCATCGAGCGGTCGTTCATCTTGCTGGACATGATCCCAGGGGCGAACTGGTTCTTCTGCGAGACGACATCGCAGACGCTGTCGGGGTAGGCATCGGATTCCACGCGGTTCATGACCACGCTGCCGACGGCGATCATCCCGTCGCGGCTGGAGCGGATGGATTCGAAATACATCGCCCGCTCCATGCACTCCTGCTCGCTATGGCCGCGGAAGAATCCGCAGCCGGCCATCAAGGAGAGGCCGGCGATTGCCACGGCCAGGCGCAGCCTCACCTTGCGATGCGTCATGATGGATCCTGCTGCTCGCGGGGACTTCGCCCCTTTGAAAAAGGAGCCTACCAGCTTCGCGGGGTGTTTCAATCGCCGTGCGCGGGGGCTTGAGCTGGAATGACACATCCAGTATTCATGAAGTATGGATTCGAGAGTCGTGGACAAGCTGACCGCCCTTGCGCATGCCCAGCGGCTGGCGCTCTTCCGGCTGCTCATGCGCCGCTACCCCGATGCCGTCCCGGCCGGGGAGCTGGCGGCGGCACTGGGCGTCGCGCAGAACACCCTCTCGAACTACCTGTCATCGCTCCGTAACGCCGGTCTGATAGCCCAATCTCGCGCTGGTCGCTCGCTGCTCTACCGCATCGACATGGCCGAGGCCGCCGGGCTGATGGGGTACCTCTTTTCCGATTGCTGCCGCGGCCGGCCGGAGCTCTGCCCCCCGATCCCCCGGCCCATGCATCGAGGAAGCGCGGCCATGAATGACCGCAAGTACAACGTCCTCTTCATCTGCACCGGCAATTCCGCCCGCTCGATCTTCGGCGAGTCGCTCCTGCGCCACGAGGCGGGGGATCGCTTCAATGCCTATTCCGCCGGGACCCACCCCTATTCGCAGCTCAACCCGTTCGCGGTCGAGATGCTGCAGGGCAAGGGGCACGACATCTCCCCCCTGCGCGCCAAGACCATCGCCGAGTTTCAGGGGGAGGGCGCGCCGGTGATGGATTTCGTCTTCACCGTCTGTGACGCCGCCGCCAACGAGGACTGCCCCGCCTGGCCCGGCCAGCCGATCAGCGCCCATTGGGGGCTGCCCGATCCGGTGAAGGCCACGGGCACCGACGCGGAGAAGAAGCTGGCCTTCCAGCAGGCCTATGCCGCGCTGCGCAACCGCATCCTCGCCTTCACGGCGCTGCCCATCGACAGCCTCAGCCGCAGCTCGCTGCAAAAGCGCGTGGACGAGATCGCTCAGGACATGGAGACCCAATGACCACCTATGCCCTCAACGGCCTCGGCCGCATCGGCAAGCTCGCCCTCCGCCCGCTGCTGGAGAGCGGCGCCGAGATCGCCTGGATCAACGACGCCGTCGGCGATGCCGCGATGCAGGCCCACCTGCTGGAGTTCGACAGCGTCCACGGCCGCTGGCCGGCGTCCTTCTCGGCGGACGGCGAGAGCCTGAGCATCGACGGCCGCCGCCTGCCGGTGCATGGCGCCCGGGCCATCGGGGATCTGCCGCTCGACGGGGTGGACGTGGTGCTCGACTGCACCGGCGCCTTCAAGAGCGAGGCGGCGCTGGCGCCGTACTTCGAGGCGGGGGTGCAAAAGGTGGTCGTCAGCGCGCCGGTGAAGGACGGAGGGGCGGCGAACATCGTCTATGGCGTCAACGAGGGCAGCTACGATCCCGCCGCCCACCGCATCGTAACGGCGGCGAGCTGCACGACGAACTGCCTCGCCCCGGTGGTGAAGGTCATCCACGAGGGGATCGGCATCCGCCATGGCTCCATCACCACGATCCACGACGTCACCAACACGCAGACCATCGTCGACCGCCCGGCGAAGGACCTGCGGCGGGCCCGCTCGGCGCTGAACTCGCTGATCCCCACGACCACCGGCTCCGCGACCGCGATCACGCTGATCTATCCAGAGCTCAAGGGCCGGCTGAACGGCCATGCCGTGCGCGTGCCACTGCTCAACGCCTCGCTGACCGACTGCGTCTTCGAGGTGGCGCGGGAGACGAGCGTGGAGGAGGTCAACGCCCTCTTCGCCGCCGCCGCCGAGGGGCCGCTGAAGGGCATCCTCGGCTACGAGGCGCGGCCGCTGGTCTCCGCCGATTACGTCAACGACACCCGCTCTTCCATCGTCGACGCGCTCTCGACCATGGTCGTCGCCGGGACGCAGGTGAAGGTCTACGCGTGGTACGATAACGAGATGGGCTACGCGCACCGGCTGGTGGACGTGGCGAGGATGGTCGGGGGCAGCCTGTGACCGAGCGCCGGGAGGGGCTGGCGGCCTACATCGCGGTGACGGCGGCCTACTGGGCCTTCATGCTCACCGATGGCGCGCTCAGGATGCTGGTGCTGCTGCATTTCCACACCCTCGGCTTCTCGCCGGTGCAGCTGGCCTATCTCTTCATCCTCTACGAGATCGCTGGCATCGTCACGAACCTCTCCGCCGGCTGGATCGCGGCGCGTTTCGGGCTGACCTCGACGCTTTATGCCGGCCTCGCCATCCAGGTCGCGGCACTGCTGGCGCTCTCGGCGCTCGATCCCGGCTGGGCGCTCTGGCCCTCCGTCTTCTTCGTGATGGCGGTGCAGGGGGCGAGTGGGGTGGCCAAGGACCTCTCGAAGATGAGCGCCAAGAGCGCCGTGAAGCTGCTGGCGCCGACGGGGCAGGGCGGGCTCTTCCGCTGGGTGGCGGTGCTGACCGGATCGAAGAACGCCGTGAAGGGCGTGGGCTTCCTGCTCGGGGCGGCGCTCTTGGGGCTGATCGGCTTCGTGCCCTCGGTGCTGGCCATGGCGGCGGCGCTGGCGGTGATCCTCGCCGCGGTGCTCTGGAAGATGCCCGCCGGCCTGCCGCGCGGGCGCAAGGGGACGAAATTCGCCGAGGTCTTCTCGAAGGACCACAACATCAACTGGCTCTCCGCCGCGCGGCTCTTCCTCTTCGGCGCGCGGGACGTCTGGTTCGTCGTCGGCATCCCGATCTACTTCTACGCGGTGCTGTCGGACGGGACGGAGGCGGGCGACCGCGCCGCCTTCTTCCTCATCGGCAGCTTCATGGCGCTCTGGACGATCCTCTACGGCGCCGCGCAGGCCTCCGCCCCGCGCCTCCTGCGCGCCGCCAGCCGGCCGGAAGCGGAGCTGATCGGCGAGGCGCGGCGCTGGGCGGGGTTGCTCTTCGCGGTGCCGGCACTGCTGGCGCTGGCGGTCTGGCTCGCTGGCGCCCCGGCCCCCTGGCTGACGGTGACGCTCGTCGCCGGGCTGCTGCTCTTCGGGGGCATCTTCGCGGTGAACTCCTCGCTGCACTCCTACCTGATCCTCGCCTTCTCGACCTCCGAGCGGGTGACGATGGACGTGGGCTTCTACTACATGGCCAATGCCGCCGGGCGCCTCCTCGGGACACTGCTCTCGGGCCTGTCCTACCAGCTCGGCGGGCTCCCGGCCTGTCTCGGCACGGCGGCGCTGCTCGTCGCGCTCAGCTGGCTCGGCGCCGGGCGGCTGGACTCGGGCCGCCGAGCCGGGGTGCCCGCATGAGCCTCTTCGAGCGCTATCTCAGCCTCTGGATCGCCCTCGCCATGGCCGCGGGGATCGCCATCGGCACGCTCGCGCCCGGGCTCGTTGGCGCCGTGGCGGGGGCAGAGGTCGCCTCGATCAACCTCGTCGTGGCGGTGCTGATCTGGGCGATGGTCTACCCGATGATGGTGGGCGTCGATTTCGGCGCCGTCGCCGGCGTCGCTCGCCAGCCGAAGGGCCTGCTTGTAACGCTGGCCGTCAACTGGCTGATCAAGCCCTTCACCATGGCGGCGCTGGCGGTGCTGTTCTTCGAGCATGTCTTCGCCCCCTGGATCGCGCCGGAGGATGCGGCGCAGTACATCGCCGGGCTCATCCTGCTGGGGGCGGCGCCCTGCACGGCGATGGTCTTCGTCTGGTCGCAGCTCACGAAGGGGGATGCGACCTACACGCTCGTGCAGGTCTCGGTGAACGACCTGATCATGGTCATCGTCTTCGCCCCCATCGTCGCGCTGCTCCTCGGCGTGACGGAGATCGCGGTGCCGTGGCAGACGCTGGTGCTGGCGACGGTGCTCTACGTGGCGCTGCCGCTGGCGGCGGGGCTGGTCACCCGGCGCTGGCTCGGCGGGCCGGCGGCGGTGGAGGCCTTCTCGGCCCGCGCCAAGCCGTGGTCGGTGGCGGGGCTGGTCGCGACGGTGCTGATCCTCTTCGGCCTGCAGGGGGAGGTGATCCTTGAGCGCCCGGGCGTGATCGTGCTGATCGCGGTGCCGATCCTGATCCAGAGCTACGGCATCTTCGCGCTGGCCTACGCGGCGGCCTGGGTGCTGAAGGTGCCGCACCGCATCGCCGCGCCCTGCGCGCTGATCGGCACGTCGAACTTCTTCGAGCTGGCGGTGGCCGTCGCCATCAGCCTTTTCGGCCTGAACTCCGGCGCCGCGCTGGCGACGGTGGTGGGCGTGCTGGTGGAGGTGCCGGTGATGCTCTCGCTCGTGGCCTTCGCCAACCGGACGCGGGCGCGCTTCGCCCCGGGCTGAGGCCCGGGGGCCGGGGCCACCTCAGCCGAGGCTGACGCCCTTGCGGCCTGCCAGATCGGTGAAGAACTGCCACGCCACCCGGCCGGAGCGGGCACCGCGCGTCGCCTGCCACTCGATGGCCTCCGCGCGCAGCTCCTCCTCCGGGACGTCCACCCCGTAGGCCGCGCAGTAGCCGGCGATGATGGCGAGGAAGGTGTCCTGATCGGTCGGGTGGAAGCCGAGCCAGAGGCCGAAGCGGTCCGACAGCGACACCTTCTCCTCCACCGCCTCGGCGGGGTTGATGGCCGTGGAGCGCTCGTTCTCGATCATGTCGCGCGGCATCAGGTGGCGGCGGTTGGAGGTGGCGTAGAGCACCACGTTGTCCGGCCGCCCCTCGATCCCGCCGTCGAGGACGGCCTTGAGGGATTTGTAATGCGCATCGTCCTGCGTGAAGGACAGATCGTCGCAAAAGAGGATGAAGCGCTCGGGCGCCCGGCGCAGGTAAGCAAGCAGCCGGCCGATGGAGGGCAGGTCCTCGCGCTGGATCTCCACCAGCTTCAGCCGGGGGAACTCCTCCAGCAGCGCGCCATGGGCCGCCTTGACGAGGCTCGACTTGCCCATGCCGCGCGCCCCCCAGAGGAGCGCGTTGTTGGCGGGCAGGCCGGCGGCGAACTGGCGGGTGTTGGCCAGCAGCGTGTCTCGCGCGCGGTCGATGCCCTTCAGGAGGGGCAGGTCGATCCGGTTGATCTGGCGCACCGGCACCAGCGCTTCCGGCTGGGCGCGCCAGACGAAGCCGGCGGCGGCGGTGAAGTCAGGATCGGCGGCGGGGGGCGGGGCGAGGCGCTCCAGCGCCTCGGCGATCCGCATCAGGGTCTCGTCGCTCACGCCTTGGGATCCGCCTTGTCGTCATCCTCGGGCTCGTCGTCGCCGGGGATGTCGAAGAGGCTCTCGTCCTCGCCGATCACGCCCTCCGCGCGGGCCTCCTCGTCCTTCTTCTTCTCGACGCGGGCGACAAGGAAGATGGAGATCTCGTAGAGGCCGTAGACGACCACGAAGAGGATGATCTGCGTCACCACATCCGGCGGCGTCACCAGCGCGGCGACGACGAGGATGCCGACGACGGCATACTTCCGCGTGCCCCGCAGCCCGCGGGAGGAGGCGAGGCCGGCCTTGCCCATCAGCGTCAGCAGCACGGGCAGCTGGAAGCAGATGCCGAAGGCGACGATCATCTTCAGCGTGATGTCGAGGCTCTCGTTGACCTTGCCCTGAAAGACGATGTCGATTCCGCTCTCGCGCACCGTCTCCACGCCGCCGTTGAAATAGGCGGCGATGACCGAGGGCACGTCGGCGAAGCCGAGGAAGAAGTTCATCGCCAGCGGCACGACGACGTATTGCGCGAAGGCGGCGCCGAGCAGGAAGAGCGCGGGCGAGGCGATGAGGAACGGCAGGAAGGCATTCTTCTCGCTGCGGTAGAGCCCGGGCGCCACGAACCGCCAGAGCTGGTAGGCGATGACGGGGAAGCCGAGCATCAGCCCGCCGACGACGGAGATGCGCACGAGGGTGAAGAAGTACTCCTGCGGCGCGGTGTACTGCATCACCGGGTTCTCGTTGCCGAGCTGCCGCATGGTGTGCTCGATCGGCACGAGCAGGAAGTCGAGGATCTGCCCCGCCACGGTGAAGCAGAGCACCATGCCCACCACGAAGGCGAGCACGGAGTAGATGAGGCGGGTGCGCAGCTCGGCCAGATGCTCGATGAGCGGGGCGGAGCTGTCCTCGATGTCGTCGGCGTTGGTCACGATCTGCTTTCGGCGGGGGGCGGCGTCTCGTCAGCCGGCTCGGAGGCGGCGGAGGTCTCCGCGGAGGTCTCGGGGGCGGCGGCGGGCTTCGGCTGGGCGCCGTCGCCATTTTTCTCGGCCGCCGTGCCGTGCGTGCCCGGCTTCGGGCGGGCGGTCTTGCGGGCGGGCTTCTTGGCGGCGACGGGCTTGGCCTCGGCAACCGGCTTCGGCTCCGCCGGCGCCTTGGTCTTGGCGGCGCGGGTGGTCTTGGCCTTCACCTTGGGTTCGGCAGAGTCCGACTTGGCCTCCGACGTCTTGCTCGCCGTCTTCTTCGGGGCAGCCTTCTTCGGCGCGGCCTTCTTGGGAGCAGCCGTCTTCGGCGCCGTCTTTCTGGCCGCAGGCTTGCTGGCCGTCGTCGGCGTCTCCGGCGCCTCGGCCTCGATGGCGGGGCCTTTCGGGGCCTCCATCTCCGGCACGGGGGTCGATGCAGCGGCGGGGGGCGGGGCGGCCTCCTCCGGTTCCGGCTCGTCGGCGAGCTCCGTCTCGTCGGGCTCCAGCGCCGCGGCCTCGCGGGCCTTGCGCTCCTCGGCCTTCCTGGCGGCCGTCTCGCGGATCTTCGCGGCCTGTTCCTTGCGCTCGCGGCTCAGCCGTTCCGTCTCGCCGCCGGACTTGAAGCTCTGGCCGAGCTTCTTGGTGGCGAACTGCGTCGGGCGGGCGGCGGCCTCGATGGTCTTGGAGATGTCCCGCACACCCGATTCGTCGGCCGCGGCCTCCATGGCGCGGGTGAAATCGCGGGCCATGGCCCGAGCCTTGCCCGTGACCTGCCCGATGGTGCGGAACATGCCGGGAAGATCCTTCGGGCCGACGACGATCAACGCCACGACGCCGATCACCATGAGCTCGGACCAGCCGATGTCTAACATAAGGTACCTGCCGAAGCTGGAGGAATGCCCGCCGGGGCGGGCCGCGCCTGACCGGAGCCTCAGGCTTCCTTCTTGTCGCCCTCGGGCGTGATGTCATGGGCGTGGTCGTGATCGGAGGAGGCGTCCTCGATCTCACGCTTGGAATCGTCCACGCCGCGCTTGAAGGCGGTGATGCCCTTGCCGACTTCGCCCATCAGCGAGGAGATCTTGCCGCGGCCGAAGAGCACCAGCACCACCACGGCGATGAGCAGAAGGCCCGGAAGGCCGATATTGTTGAGCATGTTGCGTCTCCCTATCCGGCCGCCGCCTCGGGCGTGCCGCTCTCGTCGAGGCTTTTATCTAAAGGCCGGGGCAGGGCGGAGGAAGCGGGAAAGGCTGGCGCCCGTCGCATTTTCTGTCAAAAACCTGTCAGGAGCGATGGGGGCGAGATGCGACGCAAGGACAGGCTGTTCCGTCTGATGCAGCTTCTGAAGGGCGGCCGGGTGAGGCGGGCGGAGGATCTGGCCGAGGCGCTGGGTGTCAGCGTTCGGACGATCTACCGGGACATGGACGTGCTGATCGACAGCGGCGTGCCGATCGAAGGGGCGCGCGGCCTCGGCTACCGCGCGACGGAGGAGGTCGCCCTGCCGCCGATGCTGCTGACGCTGACGGAGCTGGAGGCGCTGCACCTGGGGCTCGCGGCGGTGGGCGCGGGCGCGGACGAGGAGCTGAAGGCCGCCGTCCGCAGCCTCTCCGCCAAGCTCGACGCCGCCCTGCCGGAGGATCGGCAGACGACTCCGGCGGGCTTCGGCTTCTCGCTGCACCCCTTCGCGGGGGCGGGGCAGGCCTACGCCTGGCTCCCCCAGATCCGCGCCGCGCTCCGCGCCCGCCAGAAGTTGCGGCTGGCGCCCGAGGAGGGGGCGGAGGCGGAGACGCTGCGGCCCCTGAAGCTGGAATACTGGGGCCGCGTCTGGGTGCTGACCGGCTGGGCGGAGGAGGCGGAGGCGTTCCGCCAGGTCCGCGTCGACCGCATCGCCGAGCTGCGCCTGCTGCCGGAGCTCTTCGTGGAGGAGGAGGGCCGGCGGCTGGTGGATTTCGAGGAGTGAGAGGGCGGGGCGGGCGGTGGGTTGGAACCCCACCTTACGCACGGGCGATCCGTAGGGTGGGTTTGTAACCCACCTGTGCGCCACGCCGCCGCTCTTCCCCCGCCCGGTACGCGTCAAAGGCGCAGGGCGAGCGCCTGCCCGTCCCGGCGGGCTGGCGCTCTGGTAGGGCTTGGTGCTTCGCCCGGAGCGGGGAGGGGTTTGGCTGGCATAATGCGCACTGCTCGATCGTCGGAGCGCCACCCCATGGGCAGGCGCTCGCCCTGCGCCTGCAGATGGCGGTGAGGGGCGGTTGGCGGAGCGGTGGGTTGGAAACCCACCCTACGGGGCGCAGCGCTTGTCTTTGGTGTCGTGGCTCCGGATCGGAGCGTCTTTCCTAGGCTGTCGTTGGCTCCTCGCCGGGATACAAGCCCGCTCTTCGTCTCGACCCAGTCGCCGCTCTTCCCCCGCCCGGGGCGCGCCAAAGGCGCAGGGCGAGCGCCTGCCCGTCCCGGCGGGCTGGCGCTCTGGCTGAGCTAGGTGCTTCGCTCGGGCCGGGGAGGGGCGTGGCATGCATAAAGCGCACCGGAGGCGCCGTCGGGGCGCCACCCCACGAGCAGGCGCCCGCCCTGCGCCTGCGGGCGGTGCGCGCCGGCGCGGTGGGGCGGAGGCCCGTCCGCTGCCGACCCGCCCCTTGCTCTCGGCGGCCCGCCGCAATAGGCCAAGAGCCGTGGGGAGGGATGCGCATGCGCCTCAACGAGATCCGCTATGACAACGCCTTGCCGATCGACGGCTACGGGCCCGGCTTCTGGCGGGTCGGGGGGAACGTGATCGAGGGGCACGCGCTGATCCTGCCCTCCGGCGCCGGGCCGTGGGAGGGGCTGGAGGCGATGGAGCCGATCCTTGCCGCCGCCGACATCCTCGACGTGCTCTTCGTCGGCACCGGAGAGACGATGGCCTACCTGCCGCAGACCTTCCGGACGCGAATGGAGGCGGCCGGGATCGCCGCCGAGCCCATGGCCTCCCCCGCCGCGGCGCGCACCTACAACATCCTGCTCAGCGAAGGCCGGCGCGTCGGCGCGGCGCTGCTGGCGGTCTGAGCCGCGTGACGGGTTCTGCGCCGCGCCCCATGACGGGCCCCGTGCTGCGCGTCGCCGGCCTCTGCGTCGCCCGGGGCGGGCGGCGGCTGGTGGAGGGGGTGAGCTTCGATCTCGCCCCCGGCCACGCCCTCATCCTTCGCGGGCCGAACGGCATCGGCAAGACGACGCTCCTGCGCACGCTCGCCGGCCTGCAGCCGCCGGAGGCGGGAGAGATCACCGGGGCGGAGGAGGCGGCCTATGCTTCCCATGCCGACGGGGTGAAGGCGGCGCTCACCGTCACCGAGAACCTCGCCTTCTGGGCGGAGCTCTACGGGCGGGAGCTGGACAGCGCCGTCCTCACCACCTTCGATCTGGCCGGCCTCGCCGAGCGTCCGGCCGGCACGCTCTCCTCCGGGCAGCGGCGGCGCCTCGGCCTTGCCCGGATGGCGGCGATCGGCCGGCGGCTGCTGCTGCTCGATGAGCCGACCGTCTCGCTCGACGCCGCCTCCGTCGCCCGCTTCGGCCACTGGCTGGCGGAGGCGCATCTCGGCGGCGGGGGCATGGCGGTGATCGCGACGCATATCGACCTCGGCCTCGAGGCGCCGGCGCTGGACCTCTCCGCCTTCCGCGCCTCCGCCGAGGCCGCCCCGGCCGGCGGTGACGAGGCCTTCCTGTGAGGGCGCTGCTCCTTCGTGACCTGCGCCTCGCGGTGCGCGCCGGCGGCGGTTTCGGGCTGGGGCTGGCGTTCTTCCTCATCGTCGTGGTGCTGGTGCCCTTCGGCCTCGGCCCCGACCGGGCGCTGCTCTCCTCCATCGCGCCGGGGATGCTCTGGGTCGCGGCGCTCCTCGCCGCGCTGCTGACGCTCGACCGGCTCTTCGCGCTCGACCATGAGGACGGCGCGCTGCCGCTCCTCGCCACCGCGCCCCTGCCGTTGGAGGGGCTCGTCGCCGCCAAGGCCGCCGCGCACTGGCTGACGACGGGCCTGCCGCTGACGCTGGCGGCACCGCTCCTCGGGCCGCTCCTCGCGCTGCCGCCCGGCGCCTGGCCGTGGCTCCTCGCCTCGCTGGCGATCGGCACGCCGGCGCTGTCGCTCATCGGCACCTTCGGAGCGGCGCTGACTATCGGCATCCGCCGGGGCGGGCTGCTGCTCTCCCTCATCGTGCTGCCGCTCTATGTGCCGACGCTGATCTTCGGGGCGGAGATGGCCCGCCGCGGCGCCGCCGGCCTGCCTATCGGCGCCGCGCTCCCCATGCTCGCCGCCCTTACGCTCGGCTGCCTCGCCCTGCTTCCCTTCGCCGCAGCCGCGGCTCTGCGCGTCAACCTCCGGTGAGGTCGGATGGACGGGGCGCCGGCCAGCGGATAAGGAAACGGACATGTCGCTCTGGGAATATGCCAACCCGAAGAAGTTCACCGAGACGGTGACGCCGCTCATCCCTTGGGTGCTGGGTCTGGCCGCGATCTGCCTCGTCGCCTCGCTGATCTGGGGCGTCTTCTTCACGCCGGAGGATTACCGGCAGGGGGCGACCGTCAAGATCATCTACCTGCACGTGCCGAGCGCGCTGATGGCGATCAATGCCTGGTTCATGATGCTGGTCGCCTCGCTGATCTGGCTGGTCCGCCGCCACCACGTCAGCGCGCTGGCCGCCAAGGCGGCGGCGCCGGTGGGCATGGTGATGGTGCTGATCGCCATCGCCACCGGGGCGATCTGGGGCAAGCCGATGTGGGGCACCTACTGGGCGTGGGACCCGCGGCTGACCTCCTTCCTCATCCTCTTCCTCTTTTACCTCGGCTACATGGCGCTCTGGGCGGCAGTGGACGATGCCGACACGGCGGCGGACCTGACAAGCGTGCTCTGCATCGTCGGCTCCGTCTTTGCGGTGCTGTCTCGCTACGCGGTGCTCTTCTGGAACCAGGGGCTCCACCAGGGCGCCTCGCTCAGCCTCGATGCCGAGGAGCATGTGGCGGATGTCTTCTACTACCCGCTCCTCGTCTCCATCGCCGGCTTCGTGCTGCTCTTCCTCGGCCTCGTGCTGCTGCGCACCCGCTCGGAGATCGCCCTCCGCCGGGCCGCGGCGCTCGACCGGCGAGCCGAGGCGCGGGCGGCCGCGACGACGGGAGAGCCGGCATGACCGGGCTGCTGGGCGACTACGCGGGCGAGGTCATCTCCGCCTATATCGTCTCACTGGCGCTGATCGGCGGGCTGGTCTGGCTGTCGGCCCTGCAGGCGCGGCGGGCGAGGAAGCAGCTCAAGCGCGCGGAGTCGCGGCATGGCTAGGGTCTCGCCTCTGGTCGTGCTGCCGCCGGTCATCTTCGCCGCCGTGGCGGGGCTGTTCCTCGGCGGCATGTTCCGCGGCTCCGACGATCTGCCCTCGCAGTTCATCGGCCAGCCGGCGCCGCCGCTGCCGGAGGCGAGCCTGCCAGGCAAGGCGCCGCTGACGGACGAGATGCTGCGCTCCGGCGAGGTGACGCTGGTCAACTTCTGGGCCTCCTGGTGCCCGCCCTGCCGCGCCGAGCACCCGGTGCTGAAGGAGCTGGCGGCCGAGGGCTACCGCGTCGCCGGCGTCAACTTCCGCGACGAGGAGGGGGCGGCGCTAGGATATCTCGAGGATGAGGGCGACCCCTTCCTCGGCTCCGCCTTCGACCCGCAGGGGCGCACGGCGGTGGACTGGGGCGTGACCGCGCCGCCGGAGACCTTCATCGTCGATGGCGACGGCACGGTCCTTTACCGCTATGTCGGCCCGCTGGTGGGCAGCCAGTACGAGCAGCAGTTCCTGCCCGCGTTGGCCGAGGCGATGGGCGAGGACCTCACGCGATAGGCTGCGGCCGGGGGCGGAAACCATATGGTTTCCGTCTTCGATTTCCATATGGAAATCGGCGCCCTGCGGGGCTGGTGGGCCAGGTTGATCACCCGGTGCTCGGGCTGCCGCCGGGCAACGGAAATCGCGCGATTTCCGTGCACGAATTCCGCGCGGAATTCGTCCCCGCTCAGTCCGCCGGTTCGAGCCGGATGATCCCCGTCGCCGCGGCGCGGGCGAGGCCGGCGTCCAGCGACATCGGGATGTACTCGCCCCGGCGCCAGAGGTCGCCCAGATCGTCGTAATGGCGGCTGAGGGGGTGGCCGGACTGGCCGGTGGAGATGACGAAGACCGAGGAATCGGGGTCGGCGAAATCGTAGACGCCCCGGTAGGCGGCGGCATGGACATTGGCGAAGGGGTGCTCGCCCGTGCCCGGCGTCAGGCCCCGGTTGAGGGTGAAGTCGCCGCCCGAGGTCGACTGGCGGATGTTCACGAACCACGACAGGATCGGCACGTTGCCCATCACCTGGTGGTCGTGCCGCGCCACGTGCGCGTCGCCCCAGCGCAGGGACTGCAGGTCCTGCCCGTAATGTTCGCCGATCCAGACCAGCGCATCGTCCAGCGCCATGCGGGAGAGGTCGGTGCAGCTTTCCACCGGCGCCGATTGCTGGACGTCGCACCAGACGGCGGCGCCGCCGATGTCGCGGAAGACCCGCTCGATGAAGAGCGGCTCCACATGCGGGAACTCGGCGGCGAAGGGGCCGAGCTCGTCCTCGATCAGACGGTTCTGAAGCGCCCGGAGCCAGGCGGCGTAGATCAGCGGCTCGGGCAGATGCTCGTTCATCTCACCGTTCCACTCCGCCAGCAGCGCCAGCGCCTCCTGCCGCTGCCGCTCCGGCGTGCCGTCCGGCGCCGCCTCGCCGGTGAACCACAGGTCCGCCCCGATCAGCGGCAGGAGGTTCCGTGCCGCCTGGCTGATCGTGTCGAGCTGCGCCTCGATGAAGCTGTCGCGGGTATGGACCTCGCGCTCCTGCATCAGGAACTCCCAGCGCTGCACGCGCTGCGTGTCGCCCCAGTGGAAGGCGAGGTGCTCGGGGAAGGGGCGGTCGGTGATCTTGTTGTTGGTGTTGCCGAGGATGCCGCCGGCGGGATCGTTGAAGGAGGGGTTCTCCCCATAGGGGAAGGTGCCCTGCCAGCGGTTCTCCTCTATGTAGCCGAGGGTGGGCAGGCGCCCGCGGCTCTGGTGATCCGCATCGCGCCGGGGCAGGACGCCGGCGACCTGCAGGGCGATGTTGTTGCGATCCGCCAGCGTCACGGTCGTGGGCGGGGCGACGAAGCGGGAGAGGGCGCGCTGGCCCTCCTCGACCGAATGGGCGCGCATGAGGTCGAGCCCGGCGGCGACGGAGGTGTCCTCCCGGCTCAGGCCCGTCCAGTTGGCGGTGGTGACATGGCCCGGCGGGCGGATGTAGGGCAGGCCGAACTGCTCGGGCGGCAGCACCGGCCCGTTGGCGGACCATTGCAGGTTGATGGTCACGGGCGCGGCGCCCGCGACGTTGATGATCGTCTCGCGCTGGACGAACTCCTCCCAGCCGTCGGGGCCGCGGTACTGGTCGGCGTTGGCGGGGTTCACCTCCTCCTGGTAGAGGTCGACGTCGTCGACATAGGTGGTGGTGATCCCCCAGCCGAGGTCCGCCGAGCGGCCGGTGAGGATGTTCGGCATCCCCGGGACCGTCGCCCCGATGACACCGCCCGACTGCAGCTCCAGCTGGGCGAGGTACCAGATGGAGGGCGCCGTCAGCCCCAGGTGCGGGTCGTTGGCCAGCAGCGTCGAGCCGGTGGCCGAGCGGCTGACCGACGCCGCCCAGGCGTTGGAGGCGCCGCCGAGCGACGGCGGGTTGATGGGCGAGAGCGGCCCGTATTCGGGGTGATCCGCCTCGGCGAAGCTGGTCGCGGGCGCGTTCGGAACAAGGGCGGCATATTCCGGCAAGGCGGCGAGGCCGGCGCCGGGGGTGGCGGGCATCAGGTCCTCCACCCGCTCGGACGGCAGGGCGAGCGAGAGGCGGGCGCGCAGCACCTCGTCCTGGAAGTTGGTGGTCAGCTGCAGGGCCATGATCTTGGCGATGGCCAGCGAATCCGCCGGCTGCCAGGGGGCGATGGCGTGGTTGAAGAGCCACATCTCCGGCGCCCCGCGCCCGCGCGCGCCGGCATTCACCTCGGTGATCCACGCGTTGACGCCGGCGGCATAGGCTTCCAGCGCCGAGAGGGCGTATTCGTCCTGCACGGCGACGGAGGCGGTGGCGGCGCCGTAGATATCCAGCCGGCGCAGCAGCACGTCGGTGGAGAGGGTGCGCGCCCCGAAAAGCTCGCTCAGCCGCCCCTGCGCGGTGCGGCGCAGCGTGAGCATCTGCCAGAAGCGATCCTGCGCATGGGCGAAGCCGAGCGCGTAGTAGACGTCGTCATCCGTGGCGCCGAAGATATGCGGCACGTCGGCATTGTCGCGCACGATCTCCACCGGGGCGCTGATCCCGGCGACCTCGAAGGTGCCCGAGTAATCGGGCAGCGAGCGGGAGGCGAAGTAGTAGACGAGGGCGACGGCGCCGAGCGACAGAACAACGAGCCCGACCGCGATGCGGAAGAGCCAGCGAAATGCGGTGCCCATGCTATGTCCCCTTGCGCTCCTGCCACCGGGGGGCGGATTGACGCGCCGGCCCCGGCTTCTAGGGTCAGCTACCAAATCTCTCGGGCAGAAGGAATGTGGAGATGGCCAAACTGGCGTTTCTGGGATTGGGCGTGATGGGCTTTCCCATGGCCGGGCATCTGGTGGCGGCGGGGCACGAGGTGACCGTCTACAACCGCACGCCCGCCAAGGCGGAAGCCTGGCTCGATGCCCATGGCGGACGCAGCGCCGCCACCCCACAGGAGGCGGCGGCGGGGGCGGAGTTCGTCATGGCCTGCGTCGGCAATGACGATGACCTGCGGGCCGTCTGCCTTGGCGAGACCGGCGCCTTTGCCGGCATGGGCAAGGGGGCGGTGTTCGTCGATCACACCACCGTCTCGCCGGGTGTGACCCGCGAGCTGGCGGCGCACGCTGGCGAGGCGGGTCTCGGCTACGTCGACGCCCCCGTCTCCGGCGGGCAGGCGGGGGCGGAGAAGGGGCAGCTCTCCGTCATGTGCGGCGGGGCAGAAGCCGATTACGCCGCCGCCGAGCCGGTGATCGCCGCCTATGCCAAGATCTGCCGGCGCATCGGCGAGGTCGGCGCCGGTCAGGTGACCAAGGCCGCCAACCAGATCGCCATCGCCGGGCTCGTGCAGGGGCTGAGCGAGGCGCTGCATTTCGCCGAGAAGGCGGGGCTCGACGGGCGCGCGGTGGTCGAGGTCATCTCGCAGGGCGCCGCCGGCTCCTGGCAGATGGAGAACCGCTACGAGACCATGCTGGACGACGCCTTCGAGCATGGCTTCGCGGTGGACTGGATGCGCAAGGACCTCGCCATCTGCCTGAAGACCGCCGATGAGACGGGCGCCTCGCTCCCGGTCACGGCGCTCGTCGACCAGTTCTACAAGGACGTGCAGAAGATGGGCGGCGGGCGGTGGGACACCTCCTCGCTCTTCAAGCGGCTGAGGAGGATCGACGGCGACTGACCGGGCGCCCGGGCGGGGAGGCGGAAACCATATGGTTTCCTTGCACGATTTCCATATGGAAATCGGTCCTCCGCGGTGACGGCAGCGCGGGACGTCTGGGCTGGGAGGGGGGCTGTCTGCCCCCCGCCGCCGGTCGCGGCCCCCCCCGAGGATTTTTCGGGACCAAAGACGGGAGGCCTTAGCGCTCGGGGAGGAGGCCCCGCGGGCTGAAGCGCAGGACGAGGAGGAGGACGACGCCCATCGTCAGCAGGCGCATGTGGGCGGCGGCGTCCTGCAGGTGGCCGCGCAGCCACGAGCCCTCCGACATGCCCGAGGTGATGACATCCATCAGCCACAGGCCCATCGGCTCGACCATCACCCAGAGCCACCAGATCAGCAGGCCGCCGAGGACGGACCCGAAATTGTTGCCCGAGCCGCCGACGATCACCATCACCCAGACGAGGAAGGTGTAGCGCAGCGGCTGGTAGGTGCCGGGGGTCAGCTGGCCGTCCAGCGTCGTCATCATCGCGCCGGCGATGCCGATGACGGCGCTGCCCAGGATGAAGACCTGCAGATGGCGGCGGGTGACATCCTTGCCCATCGCCTCCGCCGCGACCTCGTTGTCGCGGATGGCGCGCATCATGCGCCCCCAGGGCGAGGCGAGGGCGAGCTGGGCGAGGATGAGCAGCACCGCCAGCACCACAACGAAGAGCCCGGCATAGGCGAGCTTCACGGTGAGCGAGGAGGCGGTGATGGCATCGATCCCCCAGCTCGCGGCGCGCTCGAGGAAGACCGGATCCTGCTGCAGATCCACCTCGTAGGGCACGGGGCGGGGCAGGCCGGCGACGTTCTTGACGCCGCGGGCCAGCCAGTCCTCGTTCTTCAGGACGGCGATGATGATCTCGGCGATGCCGAGCGTGGCAATGGCGAGATAGTCGGAGCGCAGGCCGAGGGCCGTCTTGCCGATGGCCCAGGCGGCACCGGCGGCGAGGACGCCGCCGAGCGGCCAGGCGAAGATGATCGGCAGGCCGAGCCCGCCGAGATAGCCGGTCGAGGCGGGGTTCACCGCCTCCACCCGCTCCACGGCGCCGTCGAAGACCCAGCGGTAGAGGAAGAAGCCGGCGAGCAGGTAGGCTAGCAGGATCAGGCCGGACGACTTGCCCTTCGGCAGCCGCCGCCAGAGCGCGATGGGCCCGGCGATGATCGCCGCCCCCAGCGCCAGCGCCCCGATCAGGCGGGCGCCCCCGGCGCTCCACGCCTCGGCCACGGGCGGCACGGAGGTGAGCACGGCGGCCAGCCCGCCGAGCGCCACGAAGCCCATGACGCCAATGTTGAAGAGCCCCGCGAAGCCCCATTGCAGGTTCACCCCCAGCGCCATGATCGCCGAGACGAGCCCGTAGTTGAGGATGGTGAACGTCACGCTCCACCCCTGCGTCAGGCCGGTGACGAGGAGGAGCAGCGCCATCAGCGCGTAAAGGATCAGGCCGCGCGTCATACCGACTGCCCCCTAAAGAGGCCCGTGGGGCGGAAGAGAAGGACGATGATCAGGATCGCGAAGGAGACGGCGAACTTGTAATCCGTCGACATGAGTTGGACGAGGCCGTCCGGCTCCAGCGCCTCGGGCGCCATGTAGCCCAGCACCTTCTTCCAGGCATAGGTGATCATCACCTCCGAGAAGGCGATGACGAAGCCGCCCGCGATGGCGCCGATGGGGCTACCGAGGCCGCCGACGATGGCAGAGGCGAAGATCGGCAGGAGGAGCTGGAAGTAGGTGAAGGCCTTGAAGCTCTTGTCGAGCCCGTAGAGCACGCCCGCCGTGGTGGCGAGCGCGGCGACGATGATCCAGGTGATGGCGACGACCCGCTCGGGGTTGATGCCGGAGAGGAGCGCCAGATCCTCGTTGTCGGAATAGGCGCGCATCGACTTGCCGGTGCGGGTGCGGTTGAGGAACCAGAAGAGCAGGGCGACCGCGATGGCGGCGGTGACCAGCGTGATCACCGTCGTGGTGCGGACCGCGAGGCCTTCCTCCAGCCCCGTCATGTCGCGGAAGTCGCGGGCATTGATGATGAAGCGCTCGCCGTCGGCGAAGCCGATGTCATCCACGCCGATGACGAAGCGGACGATGCCGTTCATCACGAACATCACCCCCATGGAGACGATGACGAGGATCACCGGCGCCGCGCGTTGCTTGCGGTAGAAGGCGTAGATCGTGCGGTCTGTCAAAAGCAGGAACAGCGCCGTGCCGAGGATGCCGAAGGGCAGGGCGAGCAGGGCGGTGGGCAGCACGCCGAAGGAGACGCCCATGCCCTGCAGGCCCCAGGTGGAGAGGATGGTGATCATCGTCCCGAAGGCCATCGTGTCGCCATGCGCGAAGTTGGAGAAGCGCAGGATGCCGTAGATCAGCGTCACCCCGAGCGCGCCGAGGGCGAGCTGCGCCCCGTAGGCGAGCGCCGGGATCAGCACGAAGTTGGAGAGCGCGACGATCGCGTTCAACGGGTCCAAGGGGCGACCTTTCTGCTGAGAGGACGACGGGCGATCACTGCGTCACCGCGCAGGTCATGAAGGCAACCGAGGCATCGGCGCGCGCCGTATCGAGAATGTGCCATAGAAGACTGGTTTCACTGGAGATCAACAGCGTATGGCGGTCGTCGCCATCGGCCCAGAGGAACGGCCCGAAGCTGCTGTCCGCCCACATCTCGGCAATCTCGCCGGCCCATTCGATGCGGTACATCCCGCCGCCATCGGCCTCCGTCTCCTCGGGGAGGAGCGTGAAGGTCACATCATCGCTGCCCGGGGCGCAGGCGCCCGTGTCACCGCAGCGCTGGGTGATCGTGCAGTCGAAGACCTGCCGCGCGCCCTCGGCATGGGCCGGGGCCGCGAGGAGGAGCAGGGCGAAGAGGGGGACGGGTTTCACTGGGGCCTCCATGGCTCACACATGCCGGCGAAGGCGATGACGAGAGGCGCCTTGGTGGCCGGGGCGTCATCGTCGTAATCGATCTGCCAGAGAGCCTCGCCACCCGCGCCGATCGTCATCGTCTCCGTCGCCGGCGTGGTGTGGAAGACGAGGATGTCGGCGCCGCCCGTCGTGCTGCGGGTGCCATCCCATTCGCCGCTGCCGACGACGCGGATGCGCGCGGTCTTGTCGGAGGCGGCGATGATCACCTGCCACTCCGCCGGCTCCACGCCGCCATCCTGGAAGTACGCCTGCTCGAAGAGGCAGGTGCGCTGGTCGGCGGCGGCGGCGACGCCGGCGGCGAGGAGGGCGGGCACGAGCGGGATCAGGATGCGCATCATCGTCCTCCCAGGAAGGTGCGGCGCACCTCTTCGTTGGCCAGAAGCTCCTCGCCGGTGCCCTCGTAGGCGTTGGCGCCCTGGACGAGCACGTAGCCCTTGTGAGCGATCTCAAGGGCTTGCCGGGCGTTCTGCTCCACCATCAGGATGGTAATGCCGGTGCGGGCGATCTCGATGATGCGGTCGAAGAGCTCGTCCATCACGATGGGCGAGACGCCGGCTGTCGGCTCGTCGAGCATCAGCACCTTGGGCTGGGTCATCAGCGCGCGGCCGACGGCGACCTGCTGGCGCTGGCCGCCGGAGAGCTCGCCCGCGGCCTGTCGGCGCTTGTCCTTGAGGATCGGGAAGAGGTCATAGACCTGCGCCATCGTCCCCTTGATGTCGTCACGGCGCAGGAACGCGCCCATCTCGAGGTTCTCCTCCACCGACATGGAGGTGAAGACGTTCTGCGTCTGCGGCACGAAGGCCATGCCCTTGGCGACCCGGTCCTGCGGGGAGAGGCCGGTGATGTCGTCGCCGTCGATCTTCACGGCGCCCTCGCGGAGCTTGAGCATCCCGAAGATGGCCTTCATCGCCGTCGACTTGCCGGCGCCGTTGGGGCCGACGATCACCGCGATCTGGCCCGCCTCGGCGGCGATGGTGCAGGAATGGAGGATATCCGCCCCGCGACCGTAACCGCCGGTCATCGCCTCACCGATCAGGAAGGGCGCCGAGGCGTCTCGGGGCGTGCCCCGCGGCTCCGAGCGCTGGGGCGGCGCGGTGAGCCGGTCGCTGGACTTTGTGATCGAGCGGTCCTTGTTACCGCGGCTGCCATAATCGCTCATCGGGCATCCTCCGCCGGGCGGAACAGGGCCGCGAAGGCCTGCTGCGCGTCAAGTAGGCCGTCCGTCGGCTCCGGGCCGGGCTGCCAGGCGAGGAGCTGGATGGCCTCGTCTTCCGTCATCACCAGCGTGTTGACGAAGCCCAGCGTGCCGCCGGGGCCCTGCGGCATGCGGTAGGCGAGGGTGGTCGAGGGGTGGCCGAGCGTCTCGCCCTCCAGCGCCCGGCGGAAGCCGAGGATCTCCTCGTCGATACCGGCGCCCGTCTCTGCCGTCTCCACGACGAGGCGCACGAAGTCCTCCAGCGTCACGCCGCGGCTGAGGCCGGCCGTCTCCGCCATCAGGCCGAAGGTGATGTCGCTGCCGCCGGTGGGCCGCCAGACGCCGGTGAAGGCGGTGCCGGCCGGGTCCATCGCCGTCAGGCTCTCGGGCGCGCCGCAGAAGGCGAGCGTCTCGGTGACGGGGGCGCAGGGGCCCTCGGTGATCTCGGGAGCGGCGGCGCGCGCGGCCGGTGCCTCCTCCACCAGCGGGCGCCAGGAGCCGTCGGAAAGGAGCTCGACGTCCTGCCCCTCGATCACGGCGGTGCCGATGACTTCGGGGGCGTCCTGCGCGGCGGCGGGCAGGGCAAGGCAGAGGCTCGCCGCGGCGATGAGCAGCCTCATGCGGCCCCCTTGTTCTTCAGCCCGCGGCCCAGGTAGGCCTCGATGACCGCCTCGTTCTCGAGGATCTCGCTGGAGGTGCCGGTGGCCAGCACCTTGCCCTCGGCCATGACGATGACCGGATCGCAGAGGCGCGAGATGAAATCCATGTCGTGCTCGATGATGCAGAAGGTGTAGCCGCGCTCGGCGTTCAGCCGCTGGATGGCGTCGCCGATGGTGCCGAGGAGCGTGCGGTTCACGCCGGCGCCGACCTCGTCGAGGAAGACGATCTTGGCGTCGACCATCATGGTGCGGCCGAGCTCCAGCAGCTTCTTCTGGCCGCCGGAGAGGTTGCCGGCCTTTTCGTCCGTCAGGTGAGAGATGGTCAGGAAGTCGAGGACTTCCCTCGCTTTTTCCGCCAGAGCCTTCTCTTCGGCGCGGATGCGTCCGCGGTGGACCCAGGCGCTCCAGATGCTCTCACCCGTCTGCGAGCCGGGGACCATCATCAGGTTTTCCAGCACCGACATCGAGGAGAACTCGTGGGCGATCTGGAAGGTGCGCAGGAGCCCCTTGTGGAAGAGGTCATGCGGCGGCAGGCCGGTGATCTCCTCGCCATCCATGAAGACGGCGCCGGAGGTCGGCGGCAGGCGCCCGGCGATGACGTTGAACAGCGTGGTCTTGCCGGCGCCGTTCGGCCCGATGAGGCCCGTGATGGAGCCTTCGGCGATCTCCAGCGAGGCGCCGTCGACGGCATGGAAGCCGCCAAAATGCTTGTGCAGGTTGTCGACCCTGATCAACGCCCGTCCCCTCAGGCTTGCCCGTTCGGGCTTGTTGTTGGTGGCCGGGCCCGCGCGGCGGCGGGCCCGGCGATCGTCAGATCAGCGGAACTGCACTGTCTCGATGGTGCCGTCCTGGATCTCGATCTCGCGGTAGTTGCCGGCGCTCTCGCCGGGGCCGATCAGCTCGACGGCGGTGGCGCCGACGTAGTCGATGTCCTCGCCCGCGGCGATCAGCTCCAGCGCCTTGCCAAGCTCGCCCGGCAGGATCGGTTCGCCCGGGGCGTTGGCCAGATCCATGATGACGGCGGAGACCTCGGCGCTGTCGGTGCTGCCGGCCTTCTCCATGCCCAGCATGATCAGCGCGGCGGCGTCGTAGCTTTCCGGCGCGAAGGCCGAAGTGCCGTCGAAGCCGGCAGCGGTCGCCATCTCCTGGAAGATCTCGGCGCCCTGGCTGTCAGTGCCCGGGTACTGGCCGAAGGAGCCGTCGAGGCCGGAGCCGATATCGTCGACGAGCTGCTGGCCGACCATGCCGTCGGGCAGGACGAAGGTGTCGAAGGCGCCCGAGTCGAGGCTGGACTGGATGATGCCCTTGCCACCCTGGTCGGTGTAGCCAGCGACGACGAGCACCTCACCGCCCGCGGCGGCCAGCGAGGCGACCTCGGCAGAGTAGTCGGCCTTGCCGTCCTCATGCGCGGCGTTGATCGTGACCGTGCCGCCCATCTCGGTGAAGGCCGCCTCGAAGCTGTCGGCGAGGCCCTTGCCGTAGTCGTTGTTCGTGTAGGTCAGCGCCACTTCGGAGATGCCGCGATCCATCAGGATCTCGCTCATCACCACGCCCTGGCGGGCGTCGGAGGGGGCGGTGCGGAAGAAGAGGCCGTCATCCTCGGCCGTGGACAGGCCAGGGGAGGTGGCCGACGGCGAGATCATCAGGATGCCGTTGGGGCGCGCGACGTTCTGCAGGATGGCGCCGGTGACGCCCGAGCAGTCGGCGCCCATGATGGCGGCAATGCCGTCGGAGGTGACGAGGCGCTCGGCGGCGGCCGTGGCGGCGGCGCTGTCGATGCAGGTGTCGTCGGCGCGCACGCCTTCATAGGTGTTCATGGCGGAGCCGGTAGCGTTCATCTCTTCGATGGCGGCTTCGGCGCCCGCGGCCATGGCCGGGGTGATCGATTCCAGCGGCCCGGTGAAGCCGAGGATGATGCCGATCTTGACGTCTTCCGCCGAGGCAGCCCCGGCCAGCAGCGCCGCGCCGGCCGTGGCGAGCATGAGCTTTTTCATTTGTGTCTCCCTGTCATGGACTTTCGGTCCTGCGGGGAGGCTAGACTGGCAATTTTGGAAATGAAAGGTGGTTGCCGCGCAAGACGCGGCGTCTGAGGGCATTTGCCCATCCCTTGGGCGCGGGAGACACGCCCCCGGAGCGCGCAGCCTGGGCAGATGTCTAGGCACGCGGCGGTTCGAAGGCGAGGCGGAGGAGATTGCGCAGCACCAGCACCTGCGTCGCCAGCACCCGCCGCTCGCCCAGCGCCTTGGCCATGACGATGCCGCCTTCCAGAACGGTGTTCACCGTGTCGGCGAGGTCCGCCATCTCCACCGAGGTGCGGGGCGGGTAGCTCTCCGCCAGCTCCTCGAAGACGGCGATGAAACGGTCACGCCAGGCGGCGACGGCGCGGCGGTTGGCCTCGCGCACGTCGGAACTGAAGAGCCTGTCCTGGAAGGCCGCGGTGGCGACGATGCAGCCGGGATAGTCGCGCTCGACGTTCTCCACCGTCTCCGCCAGCAGCTTCATGGCGATGAGCACGCGCTGCAGCGGGTCGTCGGACAGCTCGGCGGCGCGGGCGAAGATGCCGTCCAGCATCTCGCGCTCCTCGTCGGCATGCTGGTCGATCAGCGCGACGGCGAGGGCGTTCTTGTCGGGGAAATGGTAGAAGAAGCCGGAGCGAGTGAGCTCCGCGCCGGCGACGATCTCGTCGATCGAGGTCGCGTCGAAGCCCTTCCAGAGAACGGCCTCGCGCGCGACGGAAAGGATTCTCGCCCGGGTCTCGACCCCCCTGGCCATGGCCCCCGTGCCCCCAGCTACTGGACTGCCGGTACAGTGAAAAGCTCGACGCGCAAGGCTCTGATTTTACGGGGGAAGCGCCATCTGAACCTTCCGTACCAGAGCTCGACTAGCTCGGGCGGCGCCGGACGCGGCATAGGGGCGGCGCTTTCAGATGACAGGAGAATTTATCATGACCAAGTCCGATCACCTCTCGAAACTGCTCGCTGCGACGCGCCCCTGGCTGGCCGATGGCGGGCTTGAGACCTCGATGATCTATCACGAGGGGTTCGACCTTCCGGGCTTCGCGGCCTACCCGCTGCTGGACGATGCGCGGGGGCGTGCGGCGCTGACGCGCTACTATGCCGGCTACGTCGACCTCGCCGCCCGGGCAGGCACCGGCTTTTTCTGCGACACCGCCACCTGGCGCGCCAATTCCGCCTGGATGGCGCGGCTGGGCCACAGCGACGTGGCCGGCGTGAACACGCGCGCCGTCGCCTTCGCGCAGGAGCTGCGGGACGCCTACGAGACGCCGCTCATGCCGGTGCTCATCAACGGCGCCGTCGGCCCCTCCGGCGATGGCTACGTCATCGAGGAGGCGCTGAGTGCGCCTGCCGCCGAAGAGGTGCATTCCGCGCAGGTGCAGGCGCTCGCCGAGGCTGGCGTGGATCTCGTCACCGCGGTGACGATGACCTATCCGTCCGAGGCCATTGGCGTCGTGCGCGCCGCGCAGGCGGCGGGAGTGCCGGTCGCCGTCTCCTTCACGGTGGAGACGGACGGGCGGCTGCCGAACGGGCAGGGCATCGGCGGGGCCATCGCCGAGGTCGATATCTCGACGGACGGCGCGCCGGTCTACTACATGGTGAACTGCGCCCACCCCGATCACTTCTCCTCTGCTCTCTCGGGCGGCTGGCTGAAGCGGATCGGCGGGCTCCGGGCCAACGCCTCACGGATGAGCCATGCCGAGCTCGACGTCTCGGAGGTGCTCGATGACGGCGATCCTGCCGAATACGGGCGGCTGCACGCGGCGATGATGCCGCTCCTGCCGAACCTCAAGGTCCTGGGCGGCTGCTGCGGCACCGACCACCGCCATCTCGGCGCCGTCGGGGCCTGCTGCCTGTCGGCCGAGGCGGCCTGATCCAGAGACAGCGAGACCGGGGCGGGCGCCGCGGGGCGCCCGCCCTTTGCTTTCGTATCAGACGGGCCGCGAGGCCCGATTTCCAAGGAATTTTCAGATGACCAGAGAGATGTTCTTCTTCACCGCCCTCATCAGCGGCAGCGTCGCGCTCGCGGGGACCACGGCGCGCGCCGAGCCCTGCACCTTCGCGGATCCCGCCCATATCGACGGCCACTCGCCCGGCCAGCAGCCGGTGGCGGAGACGCCTCGGACCACAGGCGTCAAAGCCCGTCTGACGTTCCGCGACGTGGCCCATATCGACGGGCACAGCGACATGGCGGAGGCGCGGGCCGCCTGTGCTGCCCTCGGACCGGAGGCCCGGGCGTGGTGCACGGTCGCACTCGGCAAAGGCTCGTGACCGGCGCAAGGGCAGGCTCCTGAGCCTGCCCGGCGCCCCCTCAGACGGAGAGGCGCGCCGCGTGGCTGCCACGCTCGCGGTAGGGCGTCGTGTCGTAATGCGCGCGGTAGCACTTGGAGAAGTGCGAGGGCGAGGTGAAGCCGCAGGCGAGCGCCACGTTGATCACGCTCATATCCGTCTGCATCAGCAGGTTCCGCGCCTTCTGCAGGCGCAGCTCCATGTAGTAGCGCTTTGGGCTCTTCGAGAGGTAACGGCGGAAGAGCCGCTCCAGCTGGCGGGTCGACATGCCGACCTCCGCCGCGAGGGCGGCGGGGGAGATCGGATCCTCGATCGCCTGCTCCATCCGCTGGATGACGCGGGAGAGCTTGGGGTGGCGCACGCCGATGCGGGTGGGAATCGACAGACGCTGCGTATCCTGGTCCGTGCGGATGGCGGAGTAGATGAGCTGGTCGGCGACCGCGTTGGCGAGATCCTCGCCATGGTGATCGGCGATGAGCTTGAGCATCAGGTCGATGGAGGCGGTGCCGCCGGCGGTCGTGATCCGGTTGCCGTCGACCACGAAGACGCTCTTGGTGAGCGTGACGTCCTCGAACTCCTCCGCGAAGCTGTCCTGGTTCTCCCAGTGGATCGTGGCGCGCTTGCCGTCGAGCAGGCCGGCCCGGGCCAGCGTGTAGGAGGCGGTGCACAAGCCCCCCATCGTCACGCCCCGCCGCGCCTCGCGCCGAAGCCAGGAGAGGACCTTCTTGGTCGTCGCCAACTGCACGTCGATCCCGCCGCAGAGCAGGACGATGTCGTCGCGGGCCAGCTCGGCCAGATCGCTATCGAGGCGGAACTCGGTGCCGGCCGAGCAGCGCGCGAACTCACCGCCCTCGCCGGCCAGCGACCAGGAGTAGAGCTGGCGGCCGGCCATGCGGTTGGCGATGCGCAGGGCTTCGACCGCGCAGGAGAAGCAGAGCATGGTGAAATTGTCGAGCAGCACGAAGACGAAGCGGCGGGGCCGCTCCGGCGCGTTCTCGATCTCGACGATCTGTGGTTCGATATGCGTGATGGTCATGCGGGCCAAACCGGGTTTTGAGAGCCTCAGCAGGTTTGCCCCGCCGCCGCAAGGGCAATCGAACGCGACATGCGCAGGTCGCTTTTCTCTGCCGCCTTCGGTGGCGGTCTGGGGATGGCGCGAGCTTTCGGGCCGGGGAGGGGGCTGTCTGCCCTCCACTGCCCTTGGCAGCCCCCCGAGGATTTGGGGGACCAAAGACGGGGCAGGGCGGGCCTTGCCGCGCTGCAGCGGGGGTTTCCCTTGGCCTGAGGGCGCGGCGCCGCTATACGAGCGCCCTGCGGCGCGCGCCAGGACAGCGCGACATGACAGACGGCCGCACGGATGGAGGACGAGATGAGCAATTGGACGAAATCGGATTGGCGGCAGAAGCCTCGGGTGCAGATGCCCGATTATACCGATGCGGCGGCCCTCGGGGCTGTCGAGGCCAAGCTCTCCTCCTATCCCCCGCTCGTCTTTGCCGGCGAGGCGCGGCGGCTGAAGACGGCGCTTGCCGCCGCCCAGCGGGGCGAGGCCTTCCTGCTGCAGGGCGGCGACTGCGCCGAGAGCTTTGCCGAGTTTTCCGCCGACGGCATTCGCGACACGTTCAAGGTCATGCTTTCCATGGCCATGGTGCTGACCTACGGCGCCAAGGTGCCGGTGGTGAAGGTGGGCCGCATGGCGGGCCAGATGGCCAAGCCGCGCTCGGCGCCGACCGAGGTGGTGAGCGGGCAGGAGCTGCCCTCCTACCGCGGTGACATCATCAACGGCTTCGAGTTCACGCCCGAGGCGCGCATCCCAGACCCGCGGCGCATGGAGCAGGCCTACCTGCAGGCGGCGGCGACGCTGAACCTGCTGCGCGCCTTCTCCACCGGCGGCTATGCCGACGTGCACAAGGTGCATGCCTGGACGCTCGGCTTCGTGGAATCGCCCGAGGCGGAGAAGTACCGCGACATGGCGAACCGCATCTCCGACACGCTGGACTTCATGGCCGCCGCCGGTGTCGGCGCCGAGGCCCGGCACGCGATGGAGACGGTGGATTTCTACACCTCCCACGAGGCGCTGCTGCTCGAGTACGAAGAGGCGCTCTGCCGGCTCGATTCGACCTCCGGCAAGTGGCTCGCCGGCTCCGGCCACATGCTGTGGATCGGCGACCGGACGCGCCAGCCCGATGGCGCCCACGTGGAGTTCTGCCGCGGCGTGCAGAACCCGATCGGCCTGAAGTGCGGCCCGTCGATGACCACCGGCCACCTCAAGGCGCTGATCGCCAAGCTGAACCCGGCCAACGAGGAGGGGCGGCTGACGCTGATCTCCCGCTTCGGCGCCGGCAATGTCGGCGAGCATCTGCCGCGCCTGATCCGCGCGGTGGAGGAAGAGGGCGCCAAGGTCACCTGGGTCTGCGACGCGATGCATGGCAACACCATCAAGTCCGCCTCCGGCTACAAGACGCGGCCCTTCGAGTCGGTGCTGCGCGAGGTGCGCGAGTTCTTCGCCGTCCATGCCGCGGAGGGGACGATCCCCGGCGGCGTGCATTTTGAGATGACGGGCCGCGACGTGACCGAGTGCACCGGCGGCGTCCGCGCCGTGACGGACGAGGATCTGTCGGACCGCTACCACACGGCCTGCGATCCCCGGCTCAACGCCTCCCAGGCGCTGGAGCTGGCGTTCCTCGTCTCCGAGGAGCTGGTCAGCCGCCGCAGCGCCATCCAGGAGGCGGCCGCCGCCTCCTGAGCCTCGCGCCGGAAATCGCTTGCAGGGAAGGGGCCTTTCGGGGCCCCTTTCTTCTTGTCCGGATTGGAGGTCGTCATGGGCGAGGCACCCGCACTGGAGGGGCGCTGCATCTGCGGCGGGGCCGGCTGGTGGCTGGCCGAGCGGCCGCAGGACGCGACCACCTGCAACTGCACCTTCTGCCGCCGCTTCGGCGTCATGATGGCCTATGCCGAAGACGGGCCGGGCGGGACGATCACCGGGGAGACGCGGCTCTACCTGTGGGGGCCGAGGGCGATCGCCCTCCATCTCTGCCCGACCTGCGGGTCCTACCTGGGCTGGACGGAGGTGGCACGCGGCGGGCCGCGGCGCTTCGCCGCCAACCTCCGGCTTGCGCTCGATCCTGACTCGGTGGCGGACATCCCGGTGCAGCCCTTCGAGGGGCTGGTCAGCTTCGAGGACCTGCCGAAGCGCGGCCAGTGCCTCGCGGATCTCTGGGCATGAGCGCCGCTGTGGAGGGGAGCTGCCATTGCGGCGCCGTCCGCTGGCATTGGGCCGGTGCGCCGGAGAGCGCGACGGCCTGCAATTGCGGGCTCTGCCGCCGCGCCGCCGCGCTCTGGGCCTACGGGTGGGAGGGGGAGGCGATCACGGTGTCGGGGCCGACGCGGAGCTTTCTGCGCGGCGACCGGGAGATCGAGTTCCACCATTGCCCCACCTGCGGCGGGCTCGCCTACTGGCGGGCCGTGGCGGTGCAGCCGGACGGGCGACGGCGGATGGCGGTGAACCTGCGGATGGCGGAGCCGGAGGCGGTGGCGGATCTGCCGGTCCGCCATGTCGATATGCTCCGCGGCGAGGTGCCGGGATACGTCAAAGGCCGGGTGGCCGATCTCTGGTTCTGAGAGGGGATCGGCGCGGGGCGGAGGTCACCTCCGCCCCGCGCCGCCCAAGGTGCCGCCGGCGCGCGCCCCCGCGCCCGGAACGGGCCGCTGCCCCGGCCCCGGCACCAAGAGTCCGCGCCTATTGCCCGCCGGAGACGAGCCGCAGCTGCGGGCGCCCCTCGCGAAGGGGGCGCTGGTGCGGCGGCTGGGCGGCGACGGCATCCTCCGCGCGCACGAGGCGCGGCGTGAAGGCCTGCCGCATCGCCGGCTCCCAGCGCAGCGATTCCGCCGGGCCGATGGCGAGCCGCCGCGGGCTGCGCCCGGCCGGCGTGTCGAGCACGAGAGCCCCCAGCGCCCGCGTCGTCTCCCCCGCCTCGTCTGAGAGGGGCAGGAGCAGCAGGCGCCCGTTGGCCTTCGGCCGGCCGATGGAGCGGGTCGAATGGACGGGGATGTCCACAAGGGCCGGCACGCTCCACAGCTGGTTGAGCCACATGCGCAGGGCGCCCCGCGCTTCCGGCAGGAAGAAGGCGGAGATGGGCATCCCCCGCGCCTCCATCCCCAGCTCGGCCTGCAGGGCGTGCCCGGCCACCCGCATCCGGCCGATGCCGGGCGCCACCTTCTCGAGGATGAAGGCATGGGGGAGGGCATCGTCGATGCGGTTGGGGTCGATCTCGCCGCGGGCGGGGAGCTTCTGTGGACGGGCAAGGCTGCGCCAGTACCGCTCGAGCCGCACCAGCGGGCCCGTTGCCTCGGCCAGATCACCCATGTTGCTGTCGCCTGCCATAACCGACTCCGTCTTTCTCAAACTTCTTGGGCCGATCCTAGTCGGTTTGATGAAAATTGTTTTCAATAAAGTTACGAAACGGTTAATTCGTGCCGGTCTTGCTCAGACTTTCCCAATCTTCTAACCGGGACGGACCATTCACCAGCGAAGGGCGCCCATGATCGCCTCGATGACCGGATTCGCCAGCCGCCCGGGCCGCGCCAGCGAGGACGCCCGCGGCCGGGGCGGCGCAGGGGAGTGGTCGTGGGAGATGCGGGCCGTCAATGGCCGCGGGCTCGACCTGCGGCTGCGCCTGCCGGAGGGGATCGACGGGTTGGAGGCGCGGCTGCGCGCGGCGCTGACCGGCGCCGTAACGCGCGGAAACGTCTCCCTCACGCTTCGCCTCGGTCACGGGGCCGGTGACGGCGCCATGGAGGTTGACGAGGCGGCGCTGGAAGCGGTGCTGGCGCAGGTGCAGGCGGTGCGCGCCCGGGCGGAACGCGTCGGCCTCGCGCTCGGCCCCGTCTCTCCCGCCGATCTCCTCGCCCAGCGCGGTGTCCTCCGCTCGCCCACGCCCGCCTCGGCCCGGCCGCTGCTGGAGCCGCTGATGGCGGATTTCGGGGCGTTGCTGGCGGAGTTCCTCGCCATGCGAGCCCGCGAAGGGGCGGCGCTGGCGGAGCTGATCTCCGCCCAGCTGACCCGGATCGAGGCGCTGGTGGCCGATGCCGGTGCCGCCGCTGCCGCCCGCGCCCAGACGGCGCGCGAGACGCTGAAGGCACAGGTGGCGCGGGTGCTGGAGGAGACGCCGGTCGACCCGCAGCGGCTGGCGCAGGAGCTGGCGCTCCTCGCCGTGAAGGGCGACGTGACGGAGGAGCTGGACAGGCTGACCGCCCATGTCACCGCCGCGCGGGAGCTGCTGGCGGAGGGCGGCGCCGTGGGGCGGAGGCTGGACTTCCTCGCGCAGGAGTTCAACCGGGAGGCGAACACGCTCTGCGCCAAGTCCGGCGATGCGGCGCTCACGCGCATCGGGCTGGACCTCAAGGCTCTGATCGACCAGATGCGCGAGCAGATTCAGAATGTGGAATAGGACGTAGATGGCCGACCTGACGCGCGGCGCCCGGCGGGGCCTGCTGATCATCCTCTCCTCCCCCTCCGGGGCCGGCAAGAGCTCCCTCGCCCGGGCGCTGAGGGAATGGGATCCGACGATCCGCTTCTCCGTCTCCGCCACGACGCGCGCGCCGCGCACGGGCGAGCAGGACGGGCGGGAATATCACTTCGTCAGCCACGAGGATTTCGAGGCGATGGTGGCGCGGGGCGAGATGCTCGAGCACGCCCGCGTCTTCGGCAACCTCTACGGCACGCCCCGCGCGCCGGTGGAGGCGGCGATGGCGGCCGGGCAGGACACGCTCTTCGACATCGACTGGCAGGGCGGCCAGCAGATCAAGGAATCGGCGCTCGGCCACGACGTCGTCTCGCTCTTCATCCTGCCGCCTTCCATCGAGGCGCTGGAGACGCGCCTGCGGGCGCGGGGGCAGGACAGCGAGGAGGTGATCCGCGCGCGGATGGAGAAGAGCCTGGCGGAGATCAGCCACTGGGCGGAATATGACCACGTGCTGGTCAACGACGACCTGGCAACCTGCGCCGAGCAGGTGAAGACCATCGTCGCCGCCGAGCGGCTGCGCCGGGGCCGGCAGCCGTGGCTGCGCGATTTCGTCCGCGCTCTCGGCGAGGAGAAGGAGGAACGGGCATGATCTACGATCTGGGCAGCCGCAAGCCGGTGGTCGACAGCTCCGCCTGGGTGGCGCCGGGCGCGCATGTCATAGGCGCGGTGGTGCTGGGGGCGGATGCCTCCGTCTGGTTCGGCGCGGCGCTGCGGGGCGACAACGAGGCGATCATCGTCGGCGCCGGCACGAACATCCAGGAGAACGCCGTCCTGCACACCGACATGGGTTTCCCGCTGACCATCGCCCATGGCTGCACCATCGGCCACCGGGCGATGCTGCATGGCTGCACGATCGGCGAGAACTCCCTGATCGGCATGGGGGCGACGGTGCTCAACGGCGCCAGGATCGGCCGCAACTGCCTGATCGGCGCCGCGGCTCTGGTGACCGAACGCACGGAGATCCCCGACGGCAGCCTCGTCATCGGCGCGCCCGGCAAGGTCGTCCGCACGCTGACGGAGGCGGAGATCGAGGGGCTGCGCGTCTCGGCCCGCCACTACCAGGAGAATGCCCGCCGCTTCGGCCTGGAGCTGACCGCCTGGGAATAGGCCCCGGGCAGGGCGGCCTCGCCTGCGGCGTGCGCCCGCCCGCCCGGGGATCCCCGGCGGCGATGGGGCGGACGTGTTGGAGGGTGGCTGGTGGAGGAGGGGGGCTGTCTGCCCCCCGCTGGCTGCGCCAGCCCCCCCAAGGATTTTTCGGACCAAAGACAGGGGCGGCGGGTTGGGCGGGTGGCGCGTAAGCGGCCGGCTTTTTCAAGGGCGGTGACTTGGGGGCGGGGGGTCGGCATGGTGGAGGGGCCAGGGCTTCGGGGCGCTGGGGAGAGACGGGGGCGGTATGGCTGTATTCGTGGCCTTGTTGCGCGGCGTGAATGTCGGCGGCGTGAAGGTGGAGATGGCGCGGCTGAGGGCGCTGGCCGAGGGGCTCGGCTGGGGCGACGTGCGCAGCTACATCGCCTCGGGCAACGTCGTGTTTTCCGCAGAGGGTGACCCGGCAGAGCTGGCGAAGGCGCTGGAGGCGGCCATCGCGGCGGAGTTCGGGCGGGCTGTGCCGGTGCTGGTGCTGACCGCTGGCGAAATGCGGAAGGTGGCCCAGAACTGCCCCTTCGAGGTTGAGAGCGGCAACAAGGTGCATTGCTTCTTCTGCTGGGAGACGCCGCGGATCGACGAGGCGCGCTACCGCGAGCTGAAGCGGGAGAGCGAGGCGCTGCAGGTCGTCGGCCGCCATGTCTGGATGCTGCATCCCGAGGGGATGGCGGGCAGCCGGCTCGGCGAGCGGATCGGCCGCGTCGTCGAGGGAACGGAGCTGACCGGGCGCAACCTCAATACCGTTCGCAAGCTCGCCGGAATGGTGGACGCGGGCGCGGGGGCGTGATAGGCGGGGCCCATGAAGAGCATCTGCATCATCTGCTGCATTATTTCCTGCTGACAATCGTCGCGGGCCGCTCTTTCACACCCTGATCGTCTGAGATAGCCACCCCGCGACCCCTCGCGCGAGGCCGCCATGACGACACTCCACTTCTGGAACAGCAAGAGCCGGGCGAAGGAGCCGTTCGCCCCGATCCGCGAGGATGATGTGCGCATCTATCTCTGCGGGCCGACGGTCTATGACCGCGCGCATCTCGGCAATGCCCGGCCGGTGGTCACCTTCGACCTGCTCTTCCGGCTGCTCCGCCATGTCTACGGCGAGGGTGCGGTGAGCTATGCGCGCAACTTCACCGACGTCGATGACAAGATCAACGCCCGCGCGCAGGAGCGGGCGGAGGAGACCGGCGAGAGCGTGCAGGAGGCCATCGGCGCGATCACCGAGGAGACCATCGGCTGGTATCACGACGACATGGAGGCGCTGGGCACGCTCCGCCCGACGCACGAGCCGCGGGCAACGGGGCACGTGGGCGAGATGATCGCGATGATCGAGGGTCTGATCGAGACGGGTCATGCCTACGAGGCGGAGGGGCACGTGCTCTTCTCCGTGGGGTCCTACCCGGAGTATGGCGCCCTCTCCGGCCGCTCGGTGGATGACATGATCGCCGGGGCGCGGGTCGAGGTGGCGCCCTACAAGCGCGACCCTATGGACTTTGTCCTCTGGAAGCCGTCGGACGAGTCGCTGCCGGGCTGGGAGAGCCCATGGGGGCGCGGTCGCCCCGGCTGGCATATCGAGTGCTCGGCGATGAGCGACGCGCTCTTCGGGCCGAGCTTCGACATCCATGGCGGCGGCACGGACCTGACCTTCCCGCACCACGAGAACGAGCTGGCGCAGAGCATGTGCGCCCATCCCGAGGGGGAGTTCGCGCGCGTCTGGCTGCACAACGAGATGCTGCAGGTCGAGGGGCGGAAGATGTCCAAGAGCCTGGGCAACTTCTTCACCATCCGCGATTTGCTGGACAAGGGCGTGCCGGGCGAGGTGATCCGCTTCGTGCTGCTCTCCACGCATTACCGCAAGCCGATGGACTGGACGGAGACGAAGCGGGAGGAGGCCGAGGGCACCCTGCGTGACTGGCGTCGGCTGGTCGCCGGAGCTGAGCCGGGGGCGCCCGACGCGCAGGTGCTGGCGGCGCTGGGCGACGATCTCAACACCGCCGGCGCCATTGCCCGGCTGCACGAGCTGGCGCGGGCCGGGGAGGCCGGGGCGCTGCTGGGATCGGCGCAGCTGATGGGGCTGCTGACGGACGAGCTCGCCGGCTGGGAGGGCGCCGGGGATGCCGGCGCGAAGATCGAGGCGCTGCTCGAGGAGCGGCATGCGGCGCGCAAAGCCAAGGACTTCGCGCGGGCGGACGAGATCCGGGCGCTGCTGACCGAGGCGGGCGTCGAGGTGATGGACCGGCCGGACGGGGCGGACTGGGCGCCCGGGCCGGGGTTCGATGCGGGGAAGTTGGTATGAGTCCTTTTGCAATAGAGGGGGGCTCTGCCCCCCGTCGCCCCGAGGGGCGACTCCCCCCGCGGTATTTTTGGCCAGATGAAACGGGGGCCGTGCGCTCCGGGGAGGCGGTGCGATGAGCGAGCGGCTTTATCTTTACGACACCACGCTGCGCGACGGGGCGCAGACCCAAGGGGTGCAGTTTTCCACAGCCGAGAAGCTGAGGATTGCGGCGGCGCTCGACAGGCTCGGCATCGACCAGATCGAGGGCGGCTGGCCGGGCGCCAACCCGACCGACAGCGCCTTCTTCGATGAGGTGGAGCCGGGGCGCGCCGTGGTGACGGCTTTCGGCATGACCAAGCGCGCCGGGCGCTCCGCCGAGAACGACGACGTGCTGGCGGCGGTGATGAATGCCGGCACCGCCTCCGTCTGTCTCGTGGGCAAGACGCATGATTTCCACGTTACCACCGCGCTCGGCATCACGTTGGAGGAGAACGTGGAGAACATCTCCGCCTCCATCGCCCATCTCGTGGCGAGCGGGCGGGAGGCGCTGTTCGACGCCGAGCACTTCTTCGACGGCTTCAAGCAGAACCGGGCCTATGCGCTGGAGTGCGTGCTGGCCGCCTACGAGGCCGGGGCACGCTGGGTGGTGCTCTGCGACACCAACGGTGGCACTCTGCCGGGGGAGATCGCGGGGATCGTGCGCGAGGTGATCGCGGCCGGCATCCCGGGAGATCACTTGGGCATCCATTGCCATGACGACACGGGGCAGGCCGTCGCCGGCTCCCTCGCGGCCGTCGATGCCGGCGTGCGGCAGGTGCAGGGCACGCTCAACGGGCTCGGCGAGCGCTGCGGCAATGCCAACCTGACGACGCTGATCCCGACGTTGCTGCTGAAGGAGCCCTACGCCAGCGCATACGAGACCGGCGTGACGCTGGAGGCGCTGCGCGGCCTGCGGCGGGTGAGCCGGATGCTCGACGACATCCTCAACCGGGTGCCGCAGAAGCAGGCGCCCTACGTCGGCGCCTCGGCCTTTGCACACAAGGCGGGGCTCCATGCCTCCGCCATCGCCAAGGACCCGCGGACCTACGAGCATATCGAGCCGGAGGTGGTCGGTAACGCGCGCATCGTGCCGATGTCGAACCAGGCGGGGCAGTCGAACCTTCGCGCCCGGCTCGCGGAGGCGGGGATCGAGGTGGAGAAGGGCGATGCGGCACTGCCGCTGATCCTCGACAAGGTGAAGGAGCGCGAATCGCGCGGCTACGCCTATGACACCGCGCAGGCCAGCTTCGAGCTTCTGGCGCTGGAGGAGCTGGGGCCGGCCTCCCGCTTCTTCGAGCTGGAGCGCTACCGGGTGATCTCCGAACGCCGGCGGAACGCGCGTGGCGAGGTGGTCATCGTCTCGGAAGCGGTGGTGACGATTGCCATCGGGGGCGAGCGCATCACTTCCTTCTACGAGAACCCCTATGGCGACGAGATGCAGGATGCCGGCCCGGTCAACGCGCTCTGGAACGCGCTGGCCAAGGACCTCGGCCGCTATCAGGCGCTGGTGGACGACATGCGCCTCGTCGACTTCAAGGTGCGAATCACCGGGGCGGGGACGGAGGCCGTCACCCGCGTCATCATCGACAGCGAGGACAGCGAGCAGCGGCGCTGGTCGACCGTTGGTGTCTCCGCCAACATAGTGGACGCCTCCGTGGAGGCGCTGGTGGATGCCGTGCGCTGGAAACTGATGCAGGGGCAGGCGGCGGGCGCTGCGGCCGGCGAGGCGGCGGAATGAACGGCGCCTTCTTCGCCGTCCACTCGGGCCTGGAGCGCGAGGGACCGGGCGAGCCGGCGGACGTGGCGCGGGCGGCCGAGGTGCTGGGCCTCGCGCGGGACGCCCGCATCCTCGACGCCGGCTGCGGGCCCGGGGCGGACATCGCGGCGCTGCTGGAGGCGGCGCCCGAGGGCCACGTCACCGCCCGCGATACCCACGCCCCCTTCGTGGCGCGGGTGAGCGAGGCCTGGGCGGGCGACCCGCGCGTCGCCGCCGAGGTCGCCTCGATGACGGAGCCGGGCGGGCCGTTCGACCTGATCTGGTCTGCCGGCGCGCTCTACAATCTCGGCCTGCGCGACGGGCTCGGCGCGCTGCGGGAGCTGGTGGCGGAGGGCGGCGCCATCGCCTTCTCCCACCCCTGCCTCTTCGAGCCGGACCCGAACTTCGACCCCGCCGAGATGTGGGGCGACGAGCCGGTGGGCACCAAGAGCGACATCGCCGACGCCGTCGCCGCGACGGGCTGGGAGTCGCTGGAGACGTGGCGCCTCTCCGATGCCGCCTGGGAGCGCTACTACCAGCCGCTGGAGGCCCGCTGCGACGCGCTGGAGCGGGAGGCCTCCGACGACCTCCTCGCCGCCATCGGCGCGTCCCGGGCGGAAATCGCGGCCTGGCGGCGCTGGCGGCGGCAGACAGGCTACCTCCTCACCGTGGCGCGCGCGGCATGAGCCTGCAGGCCTGCGCAGAAACCGTGAAGGCCGGCGACGCCGACCGCTTCCTCGCCGCCATGTCGGTGCCGCCGGAGGCGCGGGCGGTGCTCTTCCCGCTCTATGCGCTGAACGTCGAGCTCAGCCGCGGCGCCTGGGGCACCTCGGAGCCGATGATCGCCGCGATCCGACTGACATGGTGGCGCGAGGCGCTGGAGGAGATCGAGAAGGGCAAGGTGCGCCAGCACGAGGTGGTGCAGCCGCTCGCCGAGCTGATGGGGCGCACCCCCATCACCGCCGCGCTCCTCACCCCGCTGGTCGAGGCGCGGATGACCGAGGCCAACCGCGAGCCGATGGAAAGCCGGGCGGCGCTGGAGGCGCATCTCGACGCCACCGCCGGCACGCTGGCCTGGGCCTCTGCCCTGGGAATGGGCGCCCGGCCCGAGCAGGAGGCGCCGGTGCGCCTCGCCGCGCGGGCCGGGGGGCTGGCCAACTGGTTCCTCGCCGTGCCGGCGCTCCGCGCCGCGGGGATGGAGCCCCTGCCGGAGCCGCCGGGAATTGTCGCGCCCGTCGGGCTGGAATGGCTGGCGCGGGCGCGGCAGGCGGACCTCTCGGGCGTCGCCCCGGCGCTGCGCGCCCATTGGCAGGCTCGCGCCATCCTCACCCGGGCGACGAAGGCGCCGGAGCGGGTGGAGGAGGGGCGGCTGGAGGGCTCTCCCTTCGCCAAGCGCCTGTCTCTGATCGCGAAATCCGCCAGCGGCGGCTGGTAGGCGCCTCCCGTCTCGGGTCGCCTCAGGCCGTCTTCGGCCGCATCGCCAGCCAGATGAGCGCCCCGCCGGCCAGCGTCAGCAGCGGGATCATGGCAAGGTTCACCGCGTTCCACCCCTGCACGACGTCGCCGCCGGAGCAGTTCATCAAGCCGCCCGAGGCGAGGCTCGCCAGCGTCACGCAGCCGAAGACGATGGCATCGTTCAGCCCCTGCACGCGGCCGCGCTCTTCGGGCGCATGGTGCGCGGCGAGCATGGTCGTGGCGCCGATGAAGCCGAAGTTCCAGCCGAGGCCGAGGAGGACGAGGGCGCCGAAGAAGTTCTCCAGCTCCACCCCCGCGAGGCCAACGACGCCGGCGCCGGCGAGCAGCGCCAGCCCGATGCCCATAATCCGCGCCGTGCCGAAGCGGGCGATCAGATGGCCGGTGAAGAAGGAGGGGGCGAACATGGCGAGCACGTGGGCGGAGACGACATCCGCCGCGTTGCCACGCGTGAAGCCGCAGCCGACGACGGCGAGGGGCGTCGACGTCATCACGAGGTTCATCAGCGCGTAGGAGACCATGGCGACGATGATGGCGACGAGGATCGGCGGCGAGCTGAGGAGCTCTCGCACGTTGCGCCCGCGCGGTGCGCCCGGCACCGGGGCGTGGGCGGGCAGGTCGAGAAACCAGACGAGGCCGAGGCCGACGAGGTTGATCGCGGCTGCGGCGAGGTAGGTGCCGATGAAGGGGATCGCCGTCGCCTCCGCCGTCACCTTCACCAGCTGCGGGCCGACGAGCGCCGCCACAAGCCCGCCGGCCATGACGTAGGAGATGGCGCGGGGGCGGAACGCCTCGGAGGCGCGGTCGGTCGCGGCAAAGCGGAAGAATCCCTGCGCGGACATGTAGATGCCGGTCAGGTAGCTGCCGACGAGCAGCAGCCCGAAGGAGCCGAGTGAGATGCCCCAGGCGGCGACGAGCGCGCCGATGGCGCCGCCGAGGCAGCCGATCATGAAGCCGGCGCGGCGCCCGGCCTTCGCCATGAAGGGCGAGATCCACGGCGCCGTGGTCATCGAGCCGAAGACGATGAGCGAGATGGGCAGCGTGGCGAGGCAGGCGTTCGGTGCCAGCATCTGCCCGGCGAGCCCGCCGATGGTGAAGATCATCGGCATCTGCGCGCCGATCAGCGCCTGCGCCGCCACCAGTACGGCGACATTGCGCCGCGCGGCCCGGTCGTTGATCTGGGGGTCGATCGTCTCGGTCATGAAGCTGCGGTAGCGGCAGCAGCAGCCGGGGGCAAGCGCCGGTCGATCAGGTGCGCGAAGGAGCCGCAGACCCGGCCCGCGCGCAGCCCCATCGGGGGCAGGACGGTGCCTTCGGCGTCGGTGGCCTCGAAGAGCGGCATTCCCTTTTCGTAGAGGGTGGTTGCGTAGTGAAACTCATGCGCCGCCCAGTCGCCGGCCATCGGCCCGGCGCCGGCGCGCACCTCCCGGTAGCCCAGATGCAGCCGGCGCTCGGCAAAGGACGTCTCAAGCCGCAGGAGCCCCACCATGGCGTGGCGGAGCCCCTCGGCATCGACGAGCCCGTCACCGAGGGTCATGTATCCTCCACATTCCCCATAAATATCAGATGTTTCTGCAGCATTCCTCAAGCTATTAATAAACTTCGGCGCTCCCGCCAGCCGCCCCGCATGTAGCTCCGGGTACCCGCCCGGCAGGAAGACGACATCCGCCGCCGGCACCGCCTCGTCCGCCAGCGGTGAGAAGAAGGCCAGCTCCGCCCCCGCCGCCCGCCAGTCTTCCAGCACATGCGGATAGGCGAAGGCGAAGGCCTCGTCCCGCGCCACGGCGATCCGCTGGCCCGGCGGCGTCAGCCGCGGCGCCTCTCCCGGAACCAGCTCCTCCGCAAGTGCCTCCAGCGCCGAAAGGTCCACCGCCGCCGACACCGCATCGGCGGCGCGCTCCAGGAACGCCTCGAGATCCGGCCGCTCCCCCGCCTGTACCAGCCCCAGATGCCGGGAGGGATGCGCCAGTCCTGTGTCCCTTCGCAGTGCCCCCAGCACCGGCACACCCAGCGGCGCCAACGCCCCACGCAGCATCCGCTCGTGTCGGTCCGAGCCGACGCGGTTCAAGATCACTCCCGTAACCCGTACCCCCGGATCGAACCCCGCGAAGCCGCTCACCAGCGCCGCCACCGAGCCGGCCATCCGCCCGGCATCCACCACCAGCACCACAGGCGCACCCAGCACCTTCGCCAGCTCCGCCGCCGATCCGCGCCCCTCCGGCGGCGCCCCGTCGAAGAGCCCCATGGCCCCCTCGATCACCAGGAGCCCGCCGCCCCCGGCGCGGGCCCTCAGCCGCCCCGGCGCCATCGCCCAGGCATCGAGGTTCCCGCAGGCCCGCCCCGTCGCCGCCGCGTGGAACGCCGGGTCGATGTAATCCGGCCCGGATTTCGCCCCCCGCACCTCCACGCCCGCCCGCGCCAGCGCCCTCAGCATTCCCAGCGTCACGGTCGTCTTGCCCGCGCCTGAGGAGGGCGCCGCGATCAGCAGCCCGCGCGTCACCAGCTCTCGCTTTTCTCGAAATATCCCGGGGGGAGGCGAAGCCGGGGGGCAGCGCCCCCCTCCGCCCGCGCAGCTCTCACGACCCCAGCCAATTCAGCACGGCCCGCTTCTCCACCACGCGTCCCACGCAGATGATCGCCGGCGGCGCGAGGCCCGAGGCGGCCAGATCTGCCTCCAAAGCCCCCAGCGTCGTCTCCAGCACCCGCTGCTCCGGCAGCGTCGCGTCGCAGACCACCGCCACGGGTTCCTCCGCCGGGCGCCCGGCCGAGAGTAGCGCGCCGGCGATCTGGCCGACATGCTTCATGCCCATGTAGATCACCAGCACCTCGGAGGCGCGCGAGATCGCCTCCCAGTCGAGCTTGTGGGGCGCGGCAGCGCTCTGGTCATGGCCGGTGATGAAGGTGACGGACTGGTTGACGTCCCGGTGCGTCACCGGGATGCCGGCATAGGCCAGCCCGCCGATCCCCGCCGAGATGCCGGGGATGATGCGCATGGGGATGCCGGCAGCCTTCAGCGCCGCGCCTTCCTCGCCGCCGCGGCCGAAGACGAAGGGGTCGCCGCCCTTCAGCCGCAAGACCCGCTTTCCGGCCTGCGCCAGCTCCACCAGCCGCAGCGAGATGTCGGTCTGTTTCGCGGAAGGCTTGCCGCCCCGCTTGCCGGCATGGATCAGCTCGGCCTGCGGCGCGAAGCTCAGGATCTCCGGCCCCACCAGCGCGTCATGGACGACGACATCGGCCTGCCGCAGCCCGTTGAGGGCGTGCAGCGTCAGCAGGCCCGCGTCGCCGGGGCCCGCGCCGCAGAGCCAGACCCAGCCGGGCAGGAAATCTGGCCAGTGATGCGAAGGCAGGTCCATGCCGCGCTATATCGCGCCGATCGCGGCGCTTTTGAAGCCCCGGCGGCGGCGCTCCGCCCTGCAGAGACGACATGGCGCCCGGGGCCGGCGGCGCTTATGCTCCTTTCCATGAGCGAGCCCCCCCTCCGCCGTGGCTGGACGACCGGCGCCTGCGCCACCGCGGCGACGAAGGCGGCGCTCGCGCGCCTCTGGGGCGGCAGCTTCCCGCAGGAGGTCTCCATCCTGCTGCCGAAGGGCGAGCGCCCGGTCTTCCCGCTCGCTCACATGGCGGCGGGCGAGGGCTGGGCGGAGGCGGGCATCGTCAAGGATGCCGGAGACGACCCCGACGTGACCCACGGCGCGCTGATCATCGCCCGGGTGAGCGCCAGCCCGGGCGGCGTCACCTTCCACGCCGGCGAGGGGGTCGGCATCGTCACCAAGCCGGGCCTGCCGATCCCGCCGGGGGAGGCGGCGATCAACCCGGTGCCGCGCAAGATGATGGAGGAGGTGGTGGCCGATATGGCGGCCGAGCACGCCGCGACGCCGGACATCGCCATCACCGTCTCCGTCCCCGGCGGGGAGGAGATCGCGCTGAAGACGTGGAACCCCCGCCTCGGCATCGCCGGCGGGCTCTCCATCCTCGGCACCACCGGCGTCGTGCGCCCCTTCTCCTGCGCCGCCTGGATCGCCTCGATCCACCGGGGGGTGGACGTGGCGCGCGCCACCGGTGCCGCCCATGTCGCCGGCTGCACCGGGGCGACGAGCGAGCGGATCGTGCAGGCGCGACTCGGCCTGCCCGACCACGCCATGCTCGACATGGGGGATTTCGCCGGCGGTCTCCTCAAGTACCTCCGCCGCCACCCCGTCCCCCGGCTGACGATCGGCGGCGGCGTCGGCAAGCTGGCCAAGCTGGCGCAGGGCGCGGTGGACCTACACTCCTCCCGCTCGCAGGCGGACATGGGCCTCTTGGCGGAGTGGGCCGGAGATGCGTCCCTCGCCGGCGCCAACAGCGTGCTGGAGGCGGTCACCCGCGCCGGCCCGCCGCTGGCGGAGGCCATCGCCACCCGCGCCCGCGCGCAGGCGGAGGCGATGCTGCAGGGCGCGCCGGTGGCGGTGGACATCGTCGTCATCGACCGGGCCGGCAATGTGCTGGCGACGGCATGATCCTGCTCCTGGCCGGCACGGCGGAGGCGCGGGTGCTCGCCGGCCTCCTGCAGGCGGAGGGCCTGCCCGCGCTGGCCTCCTTCGCCGGCGCCACGGCGGCGCCCGGGGGTCTCGGCCTCCCCACCCGCACCGGCGGTTTCGGCGGCGAGGCGGGCTTTCTCGCCACCCTCCGCGAGGCCGGCATCACCGCAGTCATCGACGCCACGCACCCCTTCGCCGCCCGTATCGGCCCGCGCACCCGCCGCCTCTGCGCCGGGGCAGGGGTGCCCTACCTGCGCCTGCTGCGCCCCGGCTGGTCCCCCGGCCCGGGTGACGACTGGCGCGTCATCGACAGCCCCGAGGAGGCGATGGACCACATCCCGCCCGGCGCCACCATCTGGCTCTCCGTCGGCCCCCGGGCGCTGCCCTCCTTCGCCGCGCTCGCCCCGCACCGCCTGCTGGTGCGCCGGATCGACCCCACGCCGGAGCCCTTCCCCTTCCCGAACGGCCGCTGGATCATCGGCCGCCCCTCGCCGGACCCGTCGGCGGAGGCTGCCCTGATGCAGGCCCACGGCGTCACCCACCTCGTCACGAAGGATTCCGGCGGCGCGGGCGGCGCCGGCAAACTGGCCGCCGCCCGGGCCCTGTCCCTGCCGGTGATCCTGCTCCGCCGCCCGCCGGCCGGCCCGCATGTCAGGGCGCCCGCCGAGGCGCTCGCCTGGGCGCTGCGCGAGGCGCGCCCGCAAGGGAGCGACGAGCCATGAGCCGCATCGACAGCGAAGACGACCTCCGCGCCGGCATCGCTGCCCTCTCTGCCCGCGAGCCCCGCTTCGCCGCCGTCCATGCCCTCACCGGCGATCCGCCGCTCCGCCGCCGGCCGCGCGGCTTTGCGACTCTGCTGCACATCATCAACGGGCAGATGATTTCCACCGCCGCCGCCGATGCCATCTGGTCCCGAATCAAGGCCGCCGGCCTCCATGACCCCACCGCCATCGCCGCCGCGGAGGAGGCGCTCCTCCTCTCCCACGGCTTCTCCCGGGCCAAGGCCCGCTCGGCCCGCGCCATCGCCGCGGCCGCCCCCGATTTCGAGGCGATGGCCCGCCTGCCGGACGACGAGCTCCTCCGCGCCCTCACCGCTCTCCCCGGCGTCGGCCCGTGGACGGCGGAGCTCTACGCCCTCACCGCCGAGGGCCGGGCGGACGTGCTGCCCGCCGGCGACCTCGCCATGCAGGAGGCGGCGCGCCTTCTCTTCGATCTGCCATCCCGCCCCGATGCGAAGGCCCTCCGCCATCTCGCCGAGAGCTGGTCGCCCTGGCGTGCGGTTGCGGCGCGGCTCCTCTGGTCCTATTACCTTCACCACAAGGGCAGGGCGGGGATCTCATGACACGAGGCTTGCGGACGGAGCGGGTCGAGCCCCGCAGCGGCGAGATGCGCTCGGCGCTCATCTTCCTGCACGGCTACGGCGCCAGCGGCGCCGATCTCATCTCGCTCTCCGAGCCGATGGCCGAGCACATGCCCGACACGCTCTTCCTCGCCCCCGACGCGCCGGAGGCCTGCGCCGCCGCGCCCATGGGGCTGCAATGGTTCCCGATTCCCTGGATCGACGGCTCCTCCGAGCTGGAGGCGCAGGAGGGGCTCCTGCGCGCCGCCGCCGACCTCAACGCCTTCCTCGACGGCGTCATGGTGGAGGAGGACCTGCTGCCCGAACAGGTCGCCGTGCTCGGCTTCAGTCAGGGCACGATGATGGCGCTCCACGTCCTGCCCCGGCGGGACGATCCGGTCGCCGCGCTCGCCGCCTTCTCCGGCCGCCTGCTGGAGCCGGAGCTGCTGACCGACGAGGTGGTCAGCCGCCCGCCGATCCTGCTCGTCCACGGCGATGCCGACGAGGTGGTCCCGCCGCAGTCTCTCCCGGCCGCCGCCGAGGCGCTGCAGGAGGCAGGGTGGAGCGAGGTCTTCGCCCATGTCGACAAGGGGATGGGCCACGGCATCGCCCCCGAGGGCCTCTCCGTCGCGCTGGCCTTCCTGCGCGAGCGGCTCGGCTACCGCGGCGGAGATTGACACCCGCGGGCCGGAGCGGGCCGCCGGGGGGCAGGTCCCTCGCCGCAGCTCGTTAAAATTTGCATGAATTGTCGCGCTCCCGCCCGTATTCCGCCTCGACAGGGGCGGCCGCATGGTGAGTTTGGCGTCAGGAGTTACGAGTGACATGCTGGACAGACTGGTCGATCTGATCGCGCCGCGCCGCCGCGCCGATTTCATCCTGCGCGCGGCGAGCGTGATGGTGGTGGTCAATGCCGTCAACGTCGCGGTCAACGTCTGGGTGAAGGGGATGGAGAGCGTGCCGCCGCTCGAATACCTCGTCGCCAGCACCGTCGCCTTCCCCTTCATCATTCTCGCGCTCGCGCTGCTGCAGCGCCAGCGGCGCCTGCAGGAACAGCTCGCCGCGCTGGCGATGACGGACATGCTCACCGGTCTGCCCAACCGCCGCGGCTTCGAGGCGGCGGCGGCGCGCACCCCGCCGGCGGCGGTGATCGTCGCCGACATCGACCACTTCAAGCGCATCAATGACAGCTTCGGCCATGCCGCCGGCGATTCCGGGCTGCGGCAGGTCTCCGAGCGGCTGCGCACCTCTCTGAGGCCGGGCGAGTTCGTGGCGCGCATCGGCGGCGAGGAGTTCGGCATCCTCATCACCGCCGACGAGGAGGAGCGTGTCGCCGCAATCGCCGCGCGCCTCGTCAATCCCTTCTCGCTCGACCTCGGGGGCGACCTGCCGGGGCCGGAGCTGACCCTCTCCTGCGGGGTCGCCTACGCGCGGGACGGTGATGAGGTGTGCAAGCTGGTCAATTCGGCCGACCGGGCGCTCTACCGTGCCAAGTCCGCCGGCCGCGCCCGCCTCGTCGTCGACGGAGAGCCGGAGCCCATCCGGCCCATGGCCATCGTCTGCTAGACCGCAAGACACCGTAAAGGCCTTTGGGGCATCCTGCCCCGGGCGCTATGCTGATCCGCACCTGACCTGCAACGCCACGCTCAGGAGACCGGGGTGACGAAACTGATACGCATCCTCGCGCCACAGAGCCGGCTGGGGTTTGTCATGAGGCTCCTTGCGCTGCTGGCCGCGATCGTCGCGTTGAACCTGCTCGTGGACCTCTCCATCACGGGGCTCGACGGCTACAACCTCTACGGCGACGTGCTGCTGCCGGTCCTTGTCGCGACGCCCTTCACCGTGCTGGCGCTCCTGCTGGTGCAGCATCTCGTGCGCCTGCAATCCAGCCTCGCCGAGCTGGCGGGGACGGACATGCTGACGGGCCTGCCCAACCGCCGCCAGTTCTTCGCGCTGGCGGAGGGCGAGGGGGAGCTGCAGGGCACGCTGATCCTCATCGACATCGACCACTTCAAGCGCATCAACGACACCTACGGCCACCAGGTGGGGGACCTCTGTCTGGGCGCCGTCGGCCGCCACCTGCGCGCCACGGTGCGCGAGCGCGATCTCGTGGCGCGGATCGGCGGCGAGGAGTTCGCCGTCTACCTCACCGGCGCCGGGATGGAGATGGCGGAGCGGATTGGCCACCGCGTCATCGCCGAGCTGCCGGTGGAGACGGATCTGGCGGCCGGCATCGTCCTCACCGCCTCCGCCGGCGCGGCGGAGAGCTGGCCGGGCGCCACCCTGTCGGAGCTGATGAGCGCCGCCGACGGGGCCCTCTACCGCGCCAAGGCAGAGGGCCGCGCCCGGCTCGTCTTCGCCGTCGCGCCGGGGCCCGCCCCGGGGTGACGCCGCAGGGGCCGCGATCTGCGCCAGCGCCTGTCATCCGGGCGACATATCGCCATGGCAAGGCAGGTCCCATGCCCCGCATCATGTTGGGCTTGCGCGGAAAGAGGCGCCAGATATAGTCCCACTGACGGGCCGCGACGCCCCCCGGCGGAGTGAGCGCAGTCAGGCGGTCAGAAGGGGTGCGTGACATGGATGTGGAGTTCAGAACCAACTTCGTCCGCAGCCCCGGCGCGCTGAAGCAGCATCCCGCGCTCGTCCTCAATGCCGATTATCGCCCGCTGAGCTACTACCCCCTTTCCCTCTGGCCGTGGCAGGAGGCGGTGAAGGCGGTGTGGCTCGACAGGGTCGATATCGTCGCCGAGTACGATGAGAGGGTTCGAAGTCCGTCGACCTCGCTCAAGATCCCCTCGGTCGTCGTTTTGAAAGATTACGTCAAACCCCAGAAGCGCGTGGCTTTCACGCGCTTCAATCTTTTTCTGAGGGACGAATTTCGCTGCCAGTACTGCGGCAGCCGGGGCGACCTGACCTTTGACCACGTCGTGCCCCGCGCCCGCGGCGGCGTGACGAGCTGGGAGAACGTCGTCGCCGCCTGCGGCAGCTGCAACCTGCGCAAGGGCTCCAAGAGCCTGCGCCAGAGCGGCATGGGCCTGCGCAAGCCCCCGCGCCAGCCGGGCGCGGAAGAGCTGCGCAACCAGGGCCGCAAGTTCCCGCCGGGGCACCTGCACGAGAGCTGGCTGGATTTCCTCTATTGGGATGCCGAGCTGGAGGCCTGAGGGCCGTCTGGACCTCATTCGCTCCGCTGCCGCTCCTTCCCACCGCGCGGAATCAAGGCCGCAGGCCGGCGCGCGAGCGCCGGCCCGTCCCCACGGGCTGGCGCTCTGGTGAAGGCAGCGCCTAGCCCACCGCCGGGAAGGGTGTGGCGGCATAAAGCACACCAGCGGCGCCACAGGAGCGCCACCCCACGGGCCGGCGTGAGACGTGGGCGCATGTTGCAGGCCAGGGCTGCCCTACTCCCTAAACCAGTATCGCCTCCACCATCTCGATGGCACGGCGCACTGGCGGGTCGTGGCGGGCCTCGTGGTGGGTGACGAGCCATTCGTCATGGCCGATCTCGGCGATCTCGTCCGACTGGCGCTGCAGCCCCGGCTCACCATCGCCCACGAAGCACGGCAGCACGATCCGCCCCATCCCCGCCAGCGCCAGATCGAGCCCCAGCGGGATGTCGGAGACGGAGGTCAGGATCTCGCCGCCATGGTTCGCCTTCACCCAGCGGTCCGACGGCGTGGTCGCCGTGCCCTCCGGCAGGGCGATGAAGCCGGGCACATCGGCCGAGGCCGCATAGACCGCGTAACCCACTCGCCGCGTGACCTTTCCGGCCAGCCAGCTCTGCTCAGGCCTGCGGTTGCGGATGCCGATATCCGCCTCGCGCCGGGCGATATCCACCCGCGCGTTCGAGGCCAGCAGCTCCGGCACCCAGCCCGCCCCCGCGCTCCAGCGCCCCGCGAGACCCCGCGCCACGTACCGCGCCGTCCATGAGCCGGCGGTGATGCGCACGCGAGGGGCGGGGCTCTCCGCCGCGGCCCAGCGGTCGAGCCTCTGGGCCGCGTCGCGGAGCGCCGCCGCCTCCTCCAGAAGCGCCCGCCCCTCGGCGGTGAGCGCATAACCGCGCTTGCCGCGCACGAAGAGGCGGCGGGAGAGGGCCCGCTCCAGCGCCGTCATCCGGCGCGAGAGTGTGGCGAGGCTCGTGCCGGTGCTCCGCGAGGCCCCCGCGAGGCCGCCGGCATCCGCGACGGCCACGAAGAGGCGCAGGTCGTCAAGCGAGTATCGTTCCATTCCTGCAAGTCCTGTTGCGGCATTCGCGGCTGATAACGTGTCGCCAGGCTGGCTAGCTTCCCCCTCATCCTATCAAAAATGAGAGGGCCCGCCATGACCATCCTTCCCGTCACCATCCCGAAGCCGCCCACCAACGACCCGCTCACGGAGCGGGAGATCATCGAACGCCGCATCGCCCGCGAGCGTCGCAACGCCGGCCGCCGCCGCAGGATTGGGCTCTATCGCCGGCTTCGGCGCCTCATATCGGGGCAGAGGGCGCGGCCACGGGTTGAAATCCACCTCCCGAAGGGCCAGTGCTAGACGGGCAGGGACGTCGCCCGTATCAGGGCCCCGCTAGCGCTAACGAAGCGTTGCCCGAGGCCGCCGGCCCGGGCCGCGCGCACGCCCGGAGTTCGCATGGTATCTCGCGTCATTCCCGTCGACCCGTTCGACCTCGTCATCTTCGGCGGCACGGGCGATCTCGCCCGCCGCAAGATCCTTCCCGGCCTCTTCCGCCGCTTCCGCGCCGGGACCATGCCCGAGGAATCGCGCATCATCGGCTCCGCCCGCTCCGAGCATACGGACGAGGAGTACCGGCAGATCGTCTCTGACGCGATTGCCGAGTTCGGCGGCGACGAGAAGGACGACAAGACCAACCTCGACGCCTTCCTCGGCCGGCTGCACTACGTGCGCGTCGATGCCGCCGGCGACGAGGGGTGGGAGGATCTCTCCGCCCTGATGCGCGACGGCGTCATCCGGGCCTTCTACTTCTCCGTCGGCCCGTCGCTCTTCGGCGCGCTGGCCGAACGGCTGCACCGCCACGGCGTGGCGGATGATGACAGCCGCATCGTGGTGGAGAAGCCGTTCGGGCGGGATCTCGCCTCGGCCCGCGAGCTCAACGAGACGCTGCGCAGCCATTTCGACGAGCACCAGATCTACCGGATCGACCATTATCTCGGCAAGGAGACGGTGCAGAACCTGATGGCGATCCGCTTCGGGAACGTCCTCTTCGAGCCGCTGTGGAACAACCACTATATCGACCACATCCAGATCACCGTCGCCGAGACGGTGGGCGTGGAGGGGCGCGGCGCCTATTACGACAAGTCCGGCGCCATGCGGGACATGGTGCAGAACCACCTGATGCAGCTGCTCTGCCTCATCGCCATGGAGCCGCCGGCGATGTACGAGGCCGACGCGGTGCGCGACGAGAAGCTCAAGGTCATCCGCGCCCTGCAGCCGGTGGATTACCACCATCTCGTCCGTGGCCAGTACGACCAGGGCACCGAGGGCGAGCCGGGCTACCGCGAGGATGCCGGTGATCCGCGCAGCTTCACCGAGAGCTTCGTGGCGCTGCGCTGCCATATCAACAACTGGCGGTGGGCCGGCGTGCCCTTCTACCTGCGCACCGGCAAGAAGCTGAAGGCGCGCACCTCCGAGATCGCCGTCGTCTTCCAGGATCTCGGCCATTCGATCTTCGAGGGCGACGAGAAGCGCCACCGCAACATCCTCGTCATCCGCCTGCAGCCCAACGAGGGGATCGACCTGCAGGTGACCATCAAGGAGCCGGGGCCGGGGGGGATGCGCCTGATCGACGTGCCGCTGGACATGACCTTCGCCGATGCCCTTGGGCCGGAGGCCGAGGACGTCCCCGACGCCTACGAGCGGCTGATCATGGATGTCTTCCGCGGCAACCAGACGCTCTTCATGCGCGGCGACGAGGTCGAGGCCGCCTGGGCCTGGACCGATCCGATCATCGCCGGGTGGGAGGCGCGGGGCGACGTGCCCAAGCTCTACGAGCCCGGCACCGCCGGCCCCGACGATTCCGCCATGCTGCTGCATCGCGACAACCGTCGCTGGCGCGACATCAAGGCCTGAAGACATGGAACTCGTGACCTATCCCGACGTCGAGATCATGATGATCTCTCTTGCCGACCGGCTGGCCAGCGAGCTGCGCCGCGGGCTGGAGCAGAATGACCGCGTCTCTGTCGCCGTGCCCGGCGGCACCACCCCCGGGCCGGCCTTCGATGCGCTGTCGGATACCCAGCTCGACTGGGGGCGCGTCGACGTGATGCTTACCGACGAGCGCTGGGTGGGCGAGGATTCGCCCCGTTCGAACACAAGGCTGCTGCGCAAGCGGCTGCTGACGGGCCGGGCCGCGGCGGCCAACCTCGTGCAGCTGCGCGCCGATACCGAGACACCGGAGGAGGGGCTGCCCGCCCTGATCGAGGCGGTTGAGGCGGCGCTGCCGCTCACCTCCGTCGTGCTCGGCATGGGTGAGGACATGCACACCGCCTCCATCTTCCCCGGCGCCGACCGGCTGGAGGAGGCGCTGCACGGCAAGGCGACGCTGCTGCCGATGCGCGCGCCGGGCGCGCCGGAGCCGCGGATCACGCTGACCGCCCGGGTGCTGAACGACGCGATGAACCGGCACATCCTCATCCGCGGCGCCGCCAAGCGCGAGGCGCTGGAGAAGGCGCGCCACATGAGCGCGGACGAGGCGCCTGTGGCGGCGATCCTTCGCGGAACCGTCGTCCACTGGGCCGAAGACTGAGCCGGCGGAGAGGGCCGGATCGCGGCCGGGCCTCCCGCCCACCCACCCCGGCCCGCCCGCGATCCGGCGCGCGAGGCCACGAGCGAACAGGAGAGACCCCATGTGGGATGAACTGAAGGCCCATCACGAGGCGGTCGCCGGGCGGCGGATCGAGAGACTGTTCGGGGCCGACGAGGCCCGGGCGGAGACCTTCTCCCTCACCGCGCTGGACATGCTCTTTGATTACTCGAAGACCAACATCGACGCCGCCGGCCTCGGCCTGCTGATCGACCTTCTGGACAAGGCGAAGGTCGCCGAGCGGCGCGACGCCATGTTCTCCGGCGCGAAGATCAACGAGACCGAAGGGCGGGCGGTGCTGCACACCGCGCTGCGCAACCTCGACGGCGACGCGGTGATTGTGGACGGGCAGGACGTCATACCCGGCGTCCACGAGGTGCTCTCGCGCATGGAGGCCTTCGCGGGTGATGTCCGCTCCGGCGCCTATGCGGGGCAGGGCGGCAAGATCACCGATGTCGTCAACATCGGCATCGGCGGCTCCGACCTCGGCCCCGCCATGGGCTACCGCGCCCTGTCGCCTTATGCCGACGGCCCGCGCTGCCACTTCGTCTCCAACGTCGACCCCGGCGACATCGCCGAGGTGCTGCGCGCCTGCGATCCGGCAACGACGCTGGTCATCGTCGCCTCCAAGACCTTCACGACCATCGAGACGATGACCAACGCCCGCACCGCCCGCGCCTGGATGGGCGAGACGGTGAGCGAGCCGGCGGCGCAGTTCGCCGCGCTCTCCTCGGCCGTCGACAAGACGTCGGACTTCGGCATCGACCCCGCCCGCGTCTTCGGCTTCGAGGACTGGGTCGGCGGCCGCTATTCCATGTGGGGGCCGATCGGCCTCAGCCTGATGATCGCCATCGGGCCCGAGGCCTTCCGCGCCTTCCTGCGCGGCGGGCAGGCGATGGACCGGCACTTCCGCGCCGCCGAGTGGCACGAGAACATGCCGGCGCTCCTCGCGCTCGTCGGCATCTGGCACAACCAGATCTGCGGCCACGCCACGCGGGCCGTCCTGCCCTATGACAACCGTCTTGGCCGGCTGCCGGCCTACCTGCAGCAGCTGGAGATGGAATCGAACGGCAAGAGCGTCGGCATGGACGGCAAGCCGCTGACGACCGACAGCGGCCCCATCGTCTGGGGCGAGCCGGGCACCAACGGCCAGCACGCCTTCTACCAGCTCATCCACCAGGGCACCCGCGTCGTGCCGGCTGAGTTCCTCATCGCCGCCGAGGGCCACGAGGAGGAGCTGCACCATCAGCACCAGCTTCTGGTGGCCAACTGCCTCGCCCAGTCCGAGGCGCTGATGAAGGGCCGCACGCTGGACGAGGCGCGCGAGAAGGTTGCGGCCAAGTTCGAGGGCGACGAGCTGGAGCGTCAGGCCGCCCACCGCGTCTTCCCCGGCAACCGCCCCTCCACCACGCTCGCCTACCCGAAGCTGACGCCGGAGATGCTGGGCCAGATCGTGGCGCTCTACGAGCACCGGGTGTTCGTGGAAGGCACCATCCTCGGCATCAACTCCTACGACCAGTGGGGCGTGGAGCTGGGCAAGGAGCTTGCGACAGCCCTGCAGCCCATCGTCGAGGGCAAGGAAGAGCCGGCGGGCAAGGATGGCTCGACGGCCGGGCTCGTCACTTTCCTGCGCAAGAACGGTACCTGACCGGGGCCCTTCATCTGGCCCCAAATATGCCGGGGGCCCCGGGGGTCGGGCCCCTGGTCCCGTACTCTCAATTCTCGAACCGCCAGCGAAATGCAAAGAGGGGCGCCGACATCCCGGCGCCCCCCTCGCTTTTCGTCAAATATCCCGGGGGGTGCGGGGGGCAGCGCCCCCCGCCTGTCGGCGCTCAGGCGGCGGCCTGCCCGCCGGAGGGGCGAGCCCGCTCCCAGACGGAGTTGGGGAAGGGCACCAGCACCTTCTTGTCCTCGTCCCAGAGCTTCAGCGTGAAGCAGTAGAGCGCCTCGCGCGGCTCGATCGTCGGCAGGTGGAACTGCTCGCGCGCCGCGAGGTGGCACTTGCGCAGGCGGTAGGAGGGGACGTTGGCGTTGAAGTGGTGGATGTCGTGATAGGCGATGTTCGCCGTGGCGATATCCCACCAATGGCCGAAATCGAGCGCTGAGGAGCCCTTCAGCGCGGCGATGCGCGGCTTCAGCGTCGGCTTGCGGTCCCAGTAGGTGTGCTCGAAATTGTGCTGCAGGTAGACCTGCGCGACGCCGAGCACCGCCGCCACCACCACCGTCATCCCGTAGACGGCAAGGCCGGTCCAGCCGCTCACCCACCAGATGAAGCCGAGCCAGATCGCCAGCCCGAGGTTCTGCACCATCACGCCCTTCCAGCCGACCTTCATGGTGTTCTTGGGCCAGCGGTAGCGGAGGGCATAGGTGAGCGTGCCGCCGATGGGCAGCAGGAAGAGCGGGTTGCGGAGCGTGCGGTAGGCGATCCGCTTGAGGGGGCCGGCCTCCTCCCACTCGCGCACGGTCATCGTGTAGATCTCGCCGGTATCGCGCATGTCGAGGTTGCCAAGGTGCGCGTGGTGGCGATTGTGGTTGTACTGCATGGCCCGGTAGGGCGTCAGCGTGAAAAAGCTCAGCGCGATGCCGGCGATGTCGTTTTGCCGGCGCGTCTCGAAGAGCGTGTAATGGCCGCAGTCATGCTCCAGCACGTAGAGGCGGACGGCGGCGAAGGCGTTGACGACGACTATTGCCGCCACCAGCCACCACGCCCCCTCCAGCGCCGCCCAGACGGCGGCGAAGAAGGTCGCGAAATAAGCGATGAGGTTGCCGAAGTAGGAGAGGGCGGCGATGCGATTGTCCCGCTCGCACCATTGCCGCGTGAATTCGCGGAGGGCGCGCTCCTGGGCTTCCTGAACGTCGGTCATGGGTCTGTCCTCGGGCCTTTCGGCGAAAGGTTAATCGAGGCCGGAGGGGGAATGCAATTCCTTGCCCGGCGGCAAGGCGCGCTGCCCTGATCAGTCTGGAAAGGGGAGTGGAGCGGGTAGCGGGAATCGAACCCGCGCGTTCAGCTTGGGAAGCTGACAGGCTACCATTACATCATACCCGCCGCAGGAGCGTGGACTACGCCGGGCGCGGGGCGCCGTCAAGAATGTCCGTGCGGCGTGGCGGGCAGGGTGGGCCTCCGCCCGGCCCCTCAGCCCCGGCGGCGCCGCCGTCCGCCGCCCTCGCCGCCGCCGCCCCCGGCGTTGAAGTTGACGTTCGGCAGGCTCGCCACGGTGGCGAGGTTGGGGAAGGGGTCCACCGCGTGGGGAATCGCGTTGGCGTTCACGAAATGCTCCTGGAAGCGCGGGGCGATGGCCGTCTCGACCTTGACGATCTTGCGCGCCAGCGCCTCGATCTCCGCCCGGGCGGAGACGTTGCAGAGCGCGATCCGCGCGCCCGTGCCGGCGGCGTTCCCGGCGGAGGTGACCTTCTCCAGCGGCGCATCGGGGATCATGCCGAGCACCATCGCGTGCTTGGGCGAGATATGCGCCCCGAAGGCCCCCGCGAGCACCACCTTGTCCACTTTCTCCACCCCGCGCTCGTCCATCAGCAGCCGGGCGCCGGCATAAAGCGCGCTCTTGGCCAGCTGGATGGCGCGGATGTCGCCCTGCGTGACCAGCACCCTCGCGCCGCCCTCGGCACTGCCGTCATGAATCAGGTAGCCATGCGTGCGCCCCTGCGGCTCGGACCGCGCCGTCCCCGTCGCCTCGGCGGAGCCGATGAGCCCGCGCGCGTCGAGGAGGCCGGCCATCCGCATCTCCGCCACAGCCTCGATGATGCCCGAGCCGCAGATGCCGGTGACGCCGGTGGCGGCCACAGCCTCGGTGAAGCCCGGATCGTCGGACCAGAGGTCGCAGCCGATCACCTTGAACCGCGGCTCCTTGGTCTGCGCGTCGATCTCCACCCGCTCGATGGCGCCGGGCGCGGCGCGCTGGCCGGAGGAGATCTGCGCCCCCTCGAAGGCGGGCCCGGTGGGGGAAGAGCAGGCGAGGACGCCGTCCTTGTCGCCGAGCAGGATCTCGGCATTGGTGCCGACGTCGACGATCAGAGTCAGCTCCTCCGCCCGGTCCGGCCGCTCGGCCAGCGCCACGCCGGCGGCATCGGCGCCCACGTGGCCGGCGATGCAGGGCAGCAGGAACAGCCGCGCCGCCTCCGCCATGCCGGTCAGCCCCAGCTCGGCAGCGTCGAGCGAGAGCGACTCGGAGGTGGCGAGCGCGAAGGGCGCCTGGCCGAGCTCCACCGGGTCGATGCCGAGGAGCAGGTGGTGCATCACCGGGTTGCAGACGATCACCGCCTCGAGGATGTCGCGCGGGGTGATCCCCGCCTCCTCCGCCAGCGAGGCCGCGAGCTCGGAGAGCGCGGCACGCACGACGCGGGTCATCTCGGCGGCGCCGCCTTCGTTCATCATCGAGTAGGAGACGCGGGACATCAGATCCTCGCCGAAGCGGATCTGCGGATTCATGACGCCGACGGAGGCCTTGACGGAGCCGTCCCGCAGGTCGGTCAGGTGCGCGGCGATGGTGGTGGAGCCGAGGTCGATGGCGAGGCCGTAGAGCCGCCCTTCGTAGAAGCCGGGCCAGATGTCGAGGATGCGGTGCGCCTCGTCCCGGTGCCCCTTGTGGAGCGCCACGGTCACCGCCCAGCCGCCCTTCCGCAGCGCCGGCTGCAGGCGCGCCATGAGGGGCAGGGGGGCCGTGACACGCTCGACGCCCCATTCGCGCTGCAGCGCCTCTACGAGGCGCTGAAAGTCGCCCGAGGGCTCGTGCATGTCCGGCTCAGGGACCTCGACATAGGCGAGCTTCGTCGCCGGGTCCATGACGATGGCGCGCGCGTCGGCTGCCTTGCGGACCACCTGCCGGTGGACCTGGCTCTCCGGCGGCACGTCGATGACCATGTCGCCCTGTACCTCGGCCTGGCAGCCGAGCCGGCGGCCGGGCTTCAGCCCGCGCACCCGGTCATAGCGCTCCTCCACGGCGTTGATCCCGGAGAGCGCGCCCTCACGCGCCGTCAGGCCGAGCTTGGGGAAATCGCCGAAGCTGGGGCTCACCTGACACTTGGAGCAGATGCCCCGCCCGCCGCAGACGGAATCGAGGTCCACCCCCAGCTGCCGGGCCGCCGCCAGCACCTTCGTGCCGGCCGGCACCCGCCCCCGCTTGCCGGAGGGCATGAAGACGACGAGGGGGTCCTGGGACATGACGTTCTCCTGCTGCGCGCCTCTCACTAAGCACCGGCGCGCCGGCCCGCAATCGCCCGCCAGCGGCACCCCGCCTGCCGATCCCGTCAGGAACACCGGCCCGCCCCTCGCTTTTCCCGAAGTATCCTCGGGGGGGCTGGCGGAGCCAGCCGGGGGGCAGACTGCCCCCCTCCGCCGCCGCCCATCGAAGCGCCATCTTCCATTCCCCGCCCCCCGCACCTACCTTCCCACCCATGCGAGGCATGGGCCGGCTCCAGAAAACAGACGCCAACCTCTCCGGGCAGCCCGTCGACGGCTGGGCGGTGATCCGCCGTGTCATCCCCTATCTCTGGCCGAAGGGCGAGACGGAGGTGCGCGTGCGCGTCGTCGCCTCGCTCGCCATGATCCTGCTCTACAAGCTGATCAGTGTCGCCACGCCCCTCGTCTACAAGCTGGCGGTCGACACGCTCTCCGGCGACGCGACCTCCACCGGCATGCTCGTCGCCTGGGGCGCGGTGGGGCTGACGGTGGCCTACGGGCTCGCCCGGCTCTTCACGAGCGGTTTCCAGCAGGTGCGCGACGTGATTTTCGCCAAGGTTGGCCAAAGGGCGCTGCGCCTGCTGGCGCTGGAGACGTTCCAGCACATCCACCAGCTGTCGCTGCGCTACCACATCACCCGCCGCACCGGCGGCCTCTCCCGCGTCATCGAGCGGGGGACGAAGGGGGTGGAGTTCCTGCTGCGCTTCGTCCTCTTCTCCATCGGCCCGCTCATCCTCGAGCTGATCATGATCGCCGTGGTGCTGGCTGTCCTGTTCGACGCGTGGTTCCTTGCCGTCGTCGCCGTGGTCATTGCGCTCTACACCGCCTTCACCTTCAAGGTGACGGAGCTGCGCGTGAAGATCCGCAAGGAGATGAACGACCAGGACACCGACGCGAACCAGAAGGCGATCGACTCGCTCCTCAACTTCGAGACGGTGAAATACTTCTCCGCCGAGGCGCGGGAGGCCGGTCGCTACAACATCGCGATGCAGGCCTATGCCAGGGCCGCGGTGCGCACGCAGCAATCGCTCGCCTTTCTCAACTTCGGGCAGAGCTTCCTCATCACCGCCGGGCTCGTCGTCGTCATGGTCATGGCCGCCATCGGCGTGCAGCGGGGCGACATGACGGTCGGCGATTTCGTCGCCGTCAATTCCTACATGCTGCAGATCACCATGCCGCTGAACTTCCTCGGCACCGTCTACCGGGAGATCCGGCAGGCGCTGATCGACATGGCCGACATGTTCGGCCTGCTCGACCAGCCGCCGGAAGTGAAGGACAAGCCCGGCGCCCCGGCGCTGCAGGTCCGCCAGGGTGTCCTGCGGTTTGAGGATGTTGAGTTCGGCTACGGGGATGGGCGGCAGATCCTCAAGGGTGTCTCCTTCGAGGTGCCGGCCGGCGGCACGCTCGCCATCGTCGGCGCCACGGGGGCGGGCAAGAGCACCATTGGGCGGCTGCTCTTCCGCTTCTATGACGTCACCGGCGGGCGGATCACCATCGACGGGCAGGATCTGCGCGAGGTCACGCAGCAGAGCCTCCACGAGGCCATTGGCGTGGTGCCGCAGGACACGGTGCTCTTCAACGACACCATCCGCTACAACATCGCCTATGGCCGCGAGGGCGCCAGCCAGCACGACATCGAGACGGTCGCCCGCGCCGCCTCCATCCACCGCTTCATCGAGAGCCTGCCGGAGGGCTACGACACGCAGGTGGGCGAGCGGGGGCTGAAGCTCTCCGGCGGCGAGAAGCAGCGGGTGGGCATCGCTCGAACCCTCCTGAAGAACCCGCCGATCCTGCTGCTCGACGAGGCGACCAGCGCGCTCGACACCGGAACGGAGCGGGAGATCCAGGGAGAGCTGAAGGCGATGGGGCACGGCCGCACCGTCATCTCCATCGCGCACCGCCTCTCCACCATCGCCGATGCCGACCAGATCATCGTGCTGGATGAGGGCGAGATCGCCGAGGCGGGCACCCATGCCGACCTTCTGGACAGAAGCGGGCTCTACAACGCGCTCTGGAGCCGGCAGGCGCAGGACGTCGGCTCACTGGCGGCGGAGTAGGGGGGCGGGGCCTCATCCAGAGCTTCAGCCGGGGCCTCAGGTCGTGATCTGCAGGCCGGCGGCGTAGATGATATGCGGCCGGTCGAAGCGCAGCTGGTAGAGCTGCATCGCTTGCTCCGCCTCGCGGGTGATGAACGTCCCCTCCACCAGCCGCGCCGCGGGGATGGCGGCGCCGGGATTGCCGAAGATCGCCTCCGCCCGCCAATCGCGCAGATGCACCAGCGTGCCGGCGCCGAGCAGCACGTCGGCTTCGGGCCGAAAATGGCCGAGGGAGCCGGCGCGGATGCAAACGGGCGCGTGCGTCAGCTCGGTCATCGAGACCTCCTTCAGCCGGGCCATGCCGCTGTCGAAGGTGATGATCCGCGAGCCGGGCGCGAGGGTCTCGATAGGGGCCTCGCCGTCCAGAGTCAGCACGAGCGCCCCCGCGGGCAGCCCCGCAGCGTCGTCGCCTTGCGCGACGTGCATCGCTTCGCTCCGGCTCGTGGCCTGGCGCATCGGCTCCCCATCCATGGACGCTGCGCCATCTTTGCCCTGAATGTGGCGAATTTTGGGGCGGCGGCCGGCCGGCCCCCGTGCCTTTTGGCTCGCATCCCTCCCGGGCCTTTGCTAGATCGTTTGAGGTTTCGGCCGGGCGACGCCCGGCCCGGGACAGGCGGGTGTGGCGGAACCGGTAGACGCACCAGATTTAGGTTCTGGCGCCGCAAGGCGTGGGGGTTCAAGTCCCTCCACCCGCACCAACCCCGAAAGACAGGGAAATTTCTGCTTTTATGCGGCTGCTCAGGCCGGGTGCCACCCCAAGTTTCGCAATTTGTTTCGCACATTCACGTTCTGGACTTGCTCTGTTCTGAGGCAGCTTCTGTTCTCGGGCAGCCTTGACGGTCGTTACCTCACTCTGGAAGAACCGTTCGGTCGATATCGGCCCCTAGCGGCCCTTCGAGACTCGGGTGGAGCTTTCCGCGCTTGGTCCACAGCGGAAGTTCGTCCGTCAGTCGGCGATACCCGCCGCCAATCAGCGAGTGCCGTGGGACGCTTCTCGCGGCGTGGCGCTATGAAGCTTGGGCAATCTCCTTCGGCCCATCTGGCGTATCGTGAAAAGGCGTCAGAACGAGGTGCGGCAGCCCGTCCGATGTCGCCTCCATTGTCCGCCCGTCCGCCAACAGGACGCCGCGCAGGCGCCGTCGGACCACCGGCACCCGGGCGAAGCGCGAGACGTCGAGCGGCGCGTCGAGCTGGATGGCGAGCCGAGTTCCCGCCTCCTCGGCCGCGGCCCCCACCACCGTCCCGATGAAGGGCCGGTCGAGATAGCGGCCTGCGACCCGGTCGCCGGGCCGCAGGCCCGCCGGGTCCACCGCCTCGGGCAGCGCCGCGAGGCGGGCACGGTGAGCGTTCCAGTCCCGGGCACCGGCGGCATGGGCGACTTGCTCCAGTGCCTCGGAATGGGTCACCAGCGTGCCGGCCTCGGCGAGGCGCACGCGCAGCGCACGCGCCGCCGTCTTGGCCGCTTCGATCGCCGCCGCGCTCATGCCGGCACCAGCGCGGGGCGCCGCGACACGACGAGGAAAGCAAGCCCTGCCAGAAGGAGGCTCGCCGCCGGCCAAGCCAGCCAGATCGCCTCCGGGCCGACCACCGAGGCGAAGGCGACGATCCCCATTGGCAGCACCAGAAAGGGCCTTGCCAGGGTCAGCACCGCCGCCTCCGCCGCTCGGCCTTGCGCCTGGAGCCACATCGCAGCCGCCAGAACCGGCGGAACCAGCGACCAGGCGGCGACGGTGAGGCGCAGCTGGCGCACGGCCTCGGCCACCACCGCCGGCTCGGCCACGAACAGGCGCACCAGCGGCACGGGGGCAAGCTGGACCGCCGCCTCCACCATCAAGCCCCAGCCCAGGGCGGCCAAGAGCGCGATGTGCAGGGCGGCGCGCACGCGATCCTGGCGGCCGGCCCCGGCATTGCGCCCGGCGACCGTCTGCACCGCGAGTCCAATCGCCATTGCCGGCAGGAAGGCAAGTGCCAGCAGGCGGTTCACCACGCCATAGGCAGCCAGCGGCTCTGCCGTGCCGCCGATCACGGCGAGGACGACGGCCGAGACCAGCGCCATGCCGACGAAGGAAAGGCTCACCGGCAGGCCCAGCGCCACGATCCGCGGAGCCAGTGCCAGAACGGCCCGTGCGCCGGCCGGCCGGGCGCATCCGCGCACCCGGATCGCGAGGACCAGGGCCAGCGCCTGCGCCGCCACAGTCGCAACTGCCGAGCCGGCGACGCCCCAGCCGAGACCGGCGACGAACCACAGATCCAACGTCCCGTTCGCGGCCGTCGCCGCCAGCATGATGCCGGCCACCGCACCCGCGCGGCCCTCCGTCCGCGCCGCGTCGCCCCACGCGGCGCCGAGGAGCTGCACCGGCAGGCCGACAGAGGTGATCCAGAGGTAGTCCCAGGCCATCCGACCGATCGGATCGTGGGGCAGCAGCGCGGCCCCGCCGAGGATAAGGAGCCCGGCCGCCACCACGCCCAGCGCCAGCGCCAGCGTCTGGGCCGCGGCGAAGACAGCCCGGGATTGCCTGACGTCACCGCCTCCCAGCGCCCGGCCCATCAGGCTCGCCGCACCGGCGCCGGCCAGCGTCGACAATGCCACCGCAACCATCGCCGCCGGAAAGACCATCGCCACGGCCGCAACGGCTTCGGCGCCGACCACACGGCCGAGGATGGCGGCGTCGATCACGCCGTGCAGGCCGGACAGGGTGAGGACCGCGGCCATGGGCACCGCGGTGGTTAGGAACACGCGCCCCACGGGGCGGTCGAGAAAGGGGTCTTCGGTCGACGGGATAGGGCCCGACATGACACATCGCTCCGCTCTGGCGGTCCTGTCGAGACGGGGGCCTGCATTGCCCATCAGTGGACCGCGCCAGAAAGGATATCGCGATGTCGTCAGGCCGGCTTCACCAAGGCTTGCGCCCGCAGGCGGCAGGTGCCGGCAACCTGCGAGCCCGCTACACCCACGCCGGCCGCCGCGTCAAGCGCGACAAGCCGCGCAACGAGGGTGGCAGGCCACGGACGAGCCGGAGATCGCGGTCAGCTTCGTGCCGATGCCAGCCCGGATGTGCCCGACTGGGCAAGGTGCGGGGTGGCCATCAAAGCTGCCATTGGCGCGGCCACGAAGCGTTCCGTTCCCGATGAAGGTCCGCTCTGCGGAGCTTCGTGCCGTTCGCTGCGGCCGCCTGATTTACACTCCACTCGCAAAGGCCTTCGGCAGGATGGTCGCGCATGGGACGTTTACCGCGTCTCGCATGAATGCCCGACTTGCCACTGTCGTTGGAAAGCCGTCAGCTTCGTAGTCTTTTGGTCGCAGTCTGCCGCCGAAGGTCGTGAAGATGCGCTTCCACGGCGGGGTCCGTGGTGAGCGACAGCGCCATCCCGAGGCTCGCGTCGGCCTCCTCTGCCTGGCCTGCGAGCGTGGCGACGCGCGCGCGGGCGACAAAGAAGGGTTGGTGCCGCGCCACACGGTCCGCAGCCAGGGCGTCGAGTCCGGTGAGCGCGCGTGCCGCGTCGCCTCGTTCGGCCATCACCACCGCCTGGTCGATGCGAGCGCCGATACCATCGGTGTGACCGACGAGAAGATCGTAGAGCGTGGCCAGCGCGTCGAGGTTCAGCCGCCCGGTCATCGGGCGTTGGACATGCACCGACTGGATTGCGGCCTCGCACTGGAACCGCCCAAAGCGCGCCGTTTGCGCGGCGCGGATCAGGAGCCCCTCGGCCTCCATGATCATGCTTCGGTCCCATAGTCGGGTATCCTGCCGGTCGAGCGGCACGAACGCGCCCGCCTTATCGCGTCTGGCCGCACGGCGGGATGAGCAGTAGATCATGAGGGCGAGGAGGCCCTTGGGCTCAGGCTCCTGAGGCATCAGGGCAACGATGAGCCGGGCGAGCCAGATTGCCTCGTTTGTCAGGGATTCGGGCGCTTCGGGACGCTCAAGGTCGTCCCAGCCCCGGCCGAAGGCCGCGTAGACCGCGTCGAGCACGGCGCCGAGCCGCTCCTCGAGGTCCGCCGGCTCCGGCAGTTCGAACCTGAGCCCGGCATCGCGAATGCGTGCCTTGGCGCGGACGAGCCGCTGGGACATTGCGGCAGGTTCCACGAGGAAGGCCTGCGCGATGCGCGCCGCATCGATCCCCAGGACGGCCTGGAGCATGAGGGGCGTGCGCGCCGCCGGGGCGATCGCGGGGTGCGCACAGACGAAGAGAAGTCGCAGGCGGGGGTCGGGGAGGTCGTCACCGCTGTCATCGGGAAGAGCGCGCAACGCGATCTCGGGCTCGGCCGAGCGGCGCACATGACCCGCGCGGGCGGCGTTCTTCAGGCGGTTGCGGGCGGCGGTGAGAAGCCACGCCTCCGGGTTTGCGGGCACCCCCCGCCGCGGCCCGGCAGAAAGCGCGGAAACCAGAGGCTCCGACAGCGCGTCCTCGGCGGCCGCGATGTCGCGCGAGCGGTGCGCGAGGATCGCCAGGAGCTTGCCGTAGCTGGCCCGGGCCGCCTCCTCGGCGATCCGGGCCGTGTCAGAGCTGTCAGGGCCCGCGCTCACGAGGGCGGCGCGGGCATCGGCAGGATCGGGCGCACCTCCACCGAGGCCGAGTGCGCAGAGGGCGCCTGAGCCGCCCAGTCGAGTGCGGCATCGAGATCCGGGGCCTCGATCACGAAATAGCCGCCGAGCTGCTCCTTGGTTTCGGCAAAGGGGCCGTCTTCCACCCGGCGTTTGCCGTCTCGGATACGCAACGTGGTCGCCATCGCAGGCCCCTGGAGACCATCTCCCTTCACGATGACGCCGGCCTGCGCCATGGCGCCGATGAAGGCATTCCAGCCGCCCCAGTATTCCTGCGCCTGGTCGGGGTCGGCCCGGCGGGCGAAATCCTCAGGCGTCTCGTTGAGAATCAGCATGAACTGCATGTGTCTTCTCCTCGTTGTGTGAATTAGCACAGCCCGGTGTCAGGTACGCGCATCAGGATGGCGGCTCGTCGCGAAAAGCGCGGCTGCGACAGCGACGACGAAGGTGATGATGACGATCTGCGGCGCGCCGATGGCAGCGAAGACTCCGTGGATGGCATCGCCGACCCAGAGCGCGACATAGGCCAAGAGCGAGGCGGCGAGCACCGGCTGCGCCAGCGCGTGCCGGAAGAGGAGAAGGACGCTCCCCAGGAGACCGCTGACGACCCCGATGCCGAAGGCGAACGTCATCCAGCCTGGATAACCCATCATTACATCGGCCTGTTCGGGCGTGAGCCCCGCGGCCAAAAGGCTCTCGGCCGTCGCGGTGGTGGAGCCGACAAATTGGGCAACTCCGAAGAGGTTCCAAGCCACTCCGCCAACTGCGGCGACCGAGAGCCAAAGCGGGGCGTGCAAGGCACGCGGGGAAAGGGAAAGGGCGGGCATCGGTATCTCCTTGCGTTCAGAAAGGACGCCGGAATGGCGGCTTCTGACGCAATGACACCTTGGCTCGGACAATTTCGACAAACTGGGTGAATTTCTCTCACCCAGATGCCTGCGGCTCCTATTCGATGCGTCGCACCAAGGTCGCGCAGACATAATGGATGACGTGCAACCTGCGCGGTGCACCTGCTCGGGCACATTGAGCGTCGCACTGAAAGAAACCGTGCTCGGAGCGACTGCCGCAAGCCAGAAAGCAAAGTCAGGTCTCGACATGTCTGGACAAGACAACATCGAAGAAGCGATCGGCCCATGCACCATCGAAATCAGGGCGTGGAACGCTCCGCACTCATCCCGGCTGGAACAACTCCACGAGCATCCCCTCGTTGTCGCGGATGAAGGCGAAGCGCGCTCCGCTGCCGTCGGGAACGTCGCGGGGCGGGGCGACGATCTCCACCTGCCGGTCCCGCAGTTCGGCGACCGCCGCGTTGAGATCGGCCACGGCCAGCGCCAGATGCCCGATCCCGCCGATCCGGAGGTTCGTGTCGGGGCGGCGCCGGTCGTCGCTCATTGGCGCGGCCGCCTCGTCCTGGAAGAGCTCGATCCGGATGTCCCCGCGACCGATGAAGGCCGCCCGCACGCCGGGCCAGCCGTAGGTGGAGAGCAGCTCGAAACCGAGCGTCTCGCGATACCAGGCGATGCTTGCGTCGAGGTCGCTCACGGTGGCGCCTACATGGTGAAGGCCGGAGAGGGCGATGGTCTGTGTCATGTCTTCGATTTCCGTGTTGATGAGTTTGTCCGTCAATGGACGTTGGATGATCGCTCTCCGGGCACTGGACGTGGTCGAGCGATTGCCGCCACGAATGGTGGCATCAAGGCTTCCGATCCGCCGGACCGCCCGCGACCTCCTCAGAGCGCCGCTGAGGCCAGCACGTCCCGCATCGGCACCGGGTCGCGGCCGAGAAGGCGGGTGAGCGTCGGGTCGGTGGCGGCGAAGTCGCCGTCGCGGGCGGCGCGAAAGGTTCCCAGGAGCATCTCGGCGTAGATCTTCGGGATCCCGGCGGAGATCCTCTCGTTCACCCAGTCCTCGTCGGAGAGGACGGTGTGGCGCACCTCGTGCCCGAGGACCTCGGAGGCCATCGCGGCGATCTCGGCCATCGTCACAGCCGCGGTTGCGGTCAGGGGCGGAGTGATACCGTCCCACTCCCCGTCCGATGCCAGGATCGCGGCGTCCGCCTCGGCAAGGTCCGCCCGCGCGGTCCAGCTCACCGGCCCGTCCGCGGGCACCCGCAGCTCGCCGCTCTTCAGTCCATCGCCGATCATGTGCAGGCAGCTTTCGGCATAGAAGCCGTGGCGAAGAGAGGTGAAGGACACGCCGCTGGCCTCGAGATCCCGCTCGGTCTCCCAGTGCTGCGCAGCCGGCGAGAAGGACGAACCCGGCCGCGCGCCCATGTGGCTGGTATAGAGAATGCGCCCTGCGCTTGCGGCCCTGGCCGCATCGATCGCGGCGCGATGCAGGGCGCGTGCCTCGTCGCCGAGCTTGTCGGCCGATACGATCAGGACCTGCGCCCCGCCGGCGAACGCAGCTTGAAGGGTTTCGGGCTTTGCGAAGTCGCCGTGACGGACTTCGACACCGAGATCGGCGAGGCCGGCGGCCTTTCCCGGATCGCGCACGCTGCCGACGATCTGCCCGACCGGTCGGCGGGTCGAGAGAAAGCGGACAATGTCCTTTCCGAGATGTCCGGTCGCGCCTGTGACGATAAGCATATCGGTCTCCTCTGAGCAGTGCGGCGGGCTGGTCCATCCAGCGCCGCCGTGACAGGGATCTGGCTGTTCTTGATGCCGGTGACTACAGGTCAGATTTCGAATATGGTGTTCTCCATGCAGAACAGCGGCTCCCTCGACGACCTCGCGATCTTCCACACCGTCGTCCGCGAGGGGGGCTTTCGCGCCGCCTCAAGGCGGCTCGGCCTCGCGCCCTCGAAGATCAGCACCACGGTCGCGCGGATGGAGGCGGCCTTGGGCGTGCCGCTCCTGCGGCGGACGACGCGCAGCGTCTCGACCACCGATGCCGGCCGCGCGCTGGCGGACCGGATCGGTCCCCTTCTCGCCGGGCTCGACGCCGCCCGCGCCGAGGCGGCGGAGGGCGCGGACCGGGTGCGCGGGCGTCTCAGGCTGAACGTGCCCGGGGCCGTCATGCCCGACGTGCTGCCGCCGATCCTCGCCGCGTTCCACGCCCGCCACCCGGAGGTGGAGGTCGAGATCATGGTCGAGAACGGCGTCGTCGACATCGTGGCCGCAGGCTGCGATGCCGGCATCCGCTACGACGAGATCCTGGCGCAGGACATGGTGTCGGTGCCTCTGGGCCCGCGCACGCAGCAAATCGCACTCGCCGCCGCGCCGGACTACCTTCTGGCACGCGGCACGCCGGCGGCGCCGCGGGATCTGACCGAACACCAGGCGATCCGCTACCGCCTCCCGGCCGGCCCGCTCCTGCCCTGGCAGCTCGTGGAGGATGGCAGGACGATCACGGTCGAGCCGATCCCGCGCCTGATCCTCGGCGTGAACGCCATCGACACCGGCCTGAGCTTTGCCCGCGCCGGCATCGGCATCATCGCGACCTTTCGCAGCTGGCTGGAGCGGGACTTCGCGGCCGGCACGTTGATCCCGGTTTTGCCGGACCGCTGGCCCACCCGCACCGGTCCTCGCCTCTATTACCCAAGCCGTCACGCCCCTAGGCCCCTGCGCGCTTTCATCGAGATCTGTCGTTCAGAGACAGTTCCGTCAGGCACCTTGGGATACCAAAACCAAGCCTAGTACTCCGCCTGGCAGGTCTTCCGGGGACGCCGAGCGCCTCACCCGGCGCCCTGACATTTCCAGCATCGAGGGTCTCACGCGTGGACGCCCGCCGCAGATCTGCGGCGGGCGTCCGGTCGCTCCGATGGGCCCGGCAGGGGGCGCGCGTGCCCGCCAAGGGGCGGAGACGAGTGCCGGCCGGGGTGCGAGTGTCAGGCCCCGGTCTCGCCGAGGACCTCTTCGCCGACGTCGTAGCTGGCCACGTCGTAGATCAGCATGTCGCCCGAGCCGTCGGCGTAGTCGCCGCTGCCGACGGTGCCGCTCACGGCGACGTTGAGCATGGGAAAGAGCTGCCCGCCGTCATCGAGCATGTTGCGCTGGCAGCCGACCTCGGCGCCGTCGATGAACCAGTAGATCAGGTCCGGCGTCATGAGGCTGGCATACTCCACCACACCCGCGACATCCGCGTCGATCCGGATCGTCGAGACGGCCTCGCGGTAGTTCTTGCCGCGCGGGCCGGCGTGCTGCCCGAAGCTGGTCATCTCGCCGATGGGCCAGTCGGTGCCCCAGTTGAACTGCTCCATGATGTCGTTCTCCGGCGGCCACTGCCCGCGGCCCTCGTCGTCACAGCCGATCATCCAGAAGGCCGGCCAGGAGTGCTTGCGGTTCGGCGTCTTGACGCGCGCCGTCCAGAGGCCGGTCGCGCCCCGCCACTCCGGCATGTGCCGGGCGTTCAGCATGGCGGCCTGGTAGTGGAAGGTCTGGCCATCGTAGGTCACCGGGGCCGGCAGCTTGCGGCTGCGCAGGCGCACGAACGGGCCAGTGGCATCCTCGCCCCTGGTGATCGGATCCACCGCGCCGGGGCAGGAGTCGTCCATGTAGAGGCCGCGTTCCTTGTTGTCGCTCTGCGTGCGGCCATGGGGCAGGCGGCTCTCCCACACGGCGGTGCCGTCCGCGGCCACCCCGTTCGGCGCATGCGCCATCGTCTGCGGATCGAGGCGCGCGCGCGGCGTCACGCCGCTGACGTCGAAGCAATAGGCGCCGCGGTGAATCGGCAGCTCCGCCGGCAGCTCGTTGACGGCGCCGTCCTCGAACCTGACCTTCACCCAGACGTCGGTCTCGCTGGCGAAGCCGCGCGGCTTGAGGATCACGTGAAAGGAATTGCCCGCCGCGCGCCCGCCGGTGTGGACGTTCACCTTAATGTAGTGACGGCGGTCGTCCCCGGGGCGCCAGACCGGCCTGGGATCGGGAAAGAAGGCCTGCTGGGACGGCCAGTCGCCGACGTTGATGCCGCCGCCGGAGATGTTCTTCACGCCATGGCCGAGGTAGCAGGTCGCGTCGATGTCGCGGTCGGTGTCGACGGGGATGTAGACGATGGCCTGCCCGGGCGGGGCGAGAACGATGTCCGGCGCGAGCAGCTTCGGCTTCTGGAGCCGTTCCCACGGCAGGACCTCTGGCGCGTCCAGCACGACGGGCTCGAAGGCCGGGGGCTCGTCGCGCGTCATTACCTCGAGCTTCGTTCCAAGCTCGGACACCCGGGCGATGCGCAGCCCGTCCTCGACCGGTTGGCCGTTACTCTCGTAGACAATCTTCATCACTGGTACTCCTTGACAGACCTGCCGGCCGATCGGGGGCGCCCGGGCCGAACAGCCGCTGCCGCCCGCCTGACCTCGCCTTCCAACCGCGCCGATCCGGTGAGGCGGAGGTCTAGGCACCGGGGGTCCACGAACTCCTAGGGGTGCGTCCCGGGGAAGAGGTGCGAGGCAACACTGGAGCCCATGCCCCTCGGGTGGTCGGCGCGAGGCTCCGTCGCGCTCAGGGGGGAGCCCCGTGAGAGGAGCGCCCGGAGCGGCCGGGGCCTTGTCCGCAAGGTCGAAAGCGGCCGAACGGGGGCTTGGGCTGGACCTTCGGGCCAGACTCGGGTAGCCGCCATCGACGACGCGGGCGGGGTTTCGCACGGATCCCCTTCGTTCACGCTATGTCTGGCGGAGTTTTCGGGCTAGAAGCCTGTCGCTGGCGCAGCTGCGTGACCTCGGGGGTTCCGGCGCCGCAAGGGCTTGGGGGGCAGGTCCCTCCACCCGCACGATGGATTGGAGTAGAAGGACGGACCATGCAAGTCACCGAAACGCTCAACGACGGGCTGAAGCGCGGCTATCAGATCACCCTGACCGCCTCCGAGCTTGACGAGAAAGTGTTGGGCAAGCTCAAGGAAGCGCAGCCCGAGATCCAGATGAAGGGCTTCCGCAAGGGCAAGGTGCCGATCGCGCTTCTGCGCAAGCAGTTCGGCCCCCGCCTGATGGGCGAGGCGATGCAGGAGAGCATCGACGGCGCCCTGAGCGAGCACCTCGAGAAGAGCGGCGACCGCCCGGCCATGCAGCCCGACGTCAAGATGACGAACGAGGACTGGAAGGAAGGCGACGACGTCGAGGTCACCGTGGCCTACGAGACGCTGCCCGAAGTGCCGGACGTCGATTTCTCCAAGATCAAGGTCGAGCGGCTCGTGGTCGAGGCCGACGAGGCCGGCATCCAGGAGACGCTGGAGAGCCTCGCCGGCTCCGCCCAGAACTTCGAGGATCGTCGCAAGGGCTCCAAGGCCAAGGACGGCGACCAGGTGGTCATCGACTTCACCGGCCGCGTGGACGGCGAGGAGTTCGAGGGCGGCGCGGCGGAGGATTACCCGCTCGTGCTCGGCTCCAACTCCTTCATCCCCGGCTTCGAGGAGCAGCTGGTCGGCGTGAAGGCCGAGGAGGAGAAGGACGTCACCGTCACCTTCCCCGAAGATTACCAGGCCGAGCACCTTGCCGGCAAAGAGGCCGTCTTCTCCGTCACCGTCAAGGCGGTGAAGGAGCCGAAGCCGGCGGAGATCGACGACGAGCTGGCCAAGAAGTATGGCGCCGATGACCTCGAGGCCCTGAAGACGCAGGTGCGCGAGCGCCTCGAATCCGAGTACAATGGTGCCGGCCGCGCCGTCGCCAAGCGGGCGCTGCTCGACGAGCTGGACAAGGCGGTCGAGTTCGACCTGCCGCCGAGCCTGGTGGATGCCGAGGCCAGCCAGATCGCCCACCAGCTCTGGCACGAGGACAACCCGGAGCACCAGGGCCACAACCACGGGGACATCGAGGTGACCGACGAGCACAAGAAGCTCGCCGTGCGCCGCGTCAAACTTGGGCTGCTGCTGGCCGAGATCGGCCAGAAGGCCGAAGTGAAGGTCACCGACAGCGAGCTGACCCAGGCGATCCTCAACCAGGCGCGCCAGTACCCGGGGCAGGAACGTCAGTTCTTCGAATACGTCCAGCAGAACTCCGGCGCCCGCCAGCAGATCCAGGCGCCGATCTTCGAGGACAAGGTGGTGGACCACATCTTCACCGAGGCCGACGTGACCGAGAAGACCGTCACCAAGGAAGAGCTGCAGACGGCCGTCGAGAAGCTCGACGACGACATCTGAGGCGGAGTGCCTTGGCAGATATGGGGGCCGGGAGGGGAAACCTTCCCGGCCCTTTTTTGCGTTTGGGGGCTTTGCTCTCCGGCCCTGCCGGGCCGGCTCGCGGAGCGCGAGAGTTCGGGGCGCGCGCGGGCGGAGAGGGCGGGACCCGGGGGTTTTCCACCCCCGGACCCCCGGAGAGGTATTTGAAAAAGGGCGAGAGCAAGGGGGGGTGGGGGCGGAGGCCCCCACGAAAAAGCGGGAGCCCGGGGGCGGCAGCCCCCGCGGCGTCAGGCGCCGGCGACCCGCCAGATGACGTTGCCCACGTCGTCGGCCATCAGCAGCGACTTGCCGTCCGCGCCCACCTGCACGCCCACGGGGCGGCCGTAGGAGAACTTCTCGTCCTCCGAGAGAAAGCCGGTGAGGATGTCCCGCGGCGGGCCGGAGGGGCGACTGCCCTCGAAGGGCACGAAGATGAGCTTGTAGCCGGATAGGGTCGCGCGGTTCCACGAGCCGTGCTGGCCGATGGCCATGCCGGCGCCGAAGCCGGGCAGGGTGCCGTCGGGGACCCAGGTCAGCCCGAGGGAGGCGGTGTGGCCGCCGAGCGCGTAGTCCGGCTGGCGGGCGGTGGCGACGAGCTGGGCGTTCTGGGGGACGCGGTCATCGACGATCTGCCCCCAGTAGCTGTAGGGCCAGCCGTAGAAGCCGCCGTCCTCGACGCGGGTGAGGTAGTCGGGCGGGGTCTCGTCGCCGAGCCCGTCCCGCTCGTTCACCACCGTCCAGAGCGAGCCGTCGGGGGCGAAGGCGGTGCCGACGGGATTGCGCAGGCCGGAGGCGAAGATGCGCTGCGCACCGGAGGCGAGGTCGATCTCGTGGATGGCGGCGCGGCCTTCCTCCGCCGCCATGCCGTCATCGCCGATGTTGGAGAGCGAGCCGACGCCGGCATAGAGCTTCGTGCCATCGGGGGAGAGGATGAGCGACCGCGTCCAGTGGCCGCCGGGCTTGAAGTTGGCGACGGGGCGGCCGGGGCCTGTGAGGGAGGTGGCGCCGTCCGCATAGTCGAAGGCGATGACCCCGTCGGTGTTGCCGACGTAGAAGGTGCCGTCCTTCAGGGCCATGCCGAAGGGCTGGTTCAGCCCGGTGAGGAAGTCGTGCCGATCGGCCGCGACGCCATCCGTCAGGCCGCGGAAGAGCGTGATGCGGTTGGCGGAGACGCCCATGGCGCCGGCGCGGCCCATCGTCACCTTCGCCGCGTAGTCGAAGGCGGAGGTGGGCTTGCCGCGGGGCGGGATCGCCTCGGCCACCAGCACGTCGCCGTTCGGGAGCACATGGATCCAGCGGGGGTGCTTGAGGTCGCGCGCGAAGGGCGTGACGGTGAGGCCCGGCGCCGGGGTGGGGCGGTGATCGCCCTGCCAGCCCTTGGCCGTCGGCATCTTCAGCGTCATCACCTTCTGGGCGCGCGCCTCGGGGATCTGCGGGGCGCCGCCCATGGCGGCCGGGCCCTCGTGGGCCGAGAAGCGGCGCATCATGATGGCGCCGGCCCCGACGGCGGCGACGACGCGGGCGGCAATGCTGTTGAGGCTCATGGCGGTCCCTTCCTGGCAGACCGGCGGAGCATCGCCCGGCAAGGCGCGGAAGGGAAGGGCGGGGCGTGATTTAGATGAAAGGCGGAGGCGGAAACCACGTGGTCTCCGCCTCCCCTTGTTGCTTGGTCCGGTTCAGAACTGGATGCGGTAGCGGCCGAAACCCTCCGGAGTCGTCTCCTCCGTCGGCTCGATGGTGACGCCCGGCACGCCCTCGGCATAATCGGCGCCGGCGGGGCCGGTGTCGAAGAGCACCGAGGTGCCCTCGGCCATCGGCGCGAAGGACCAGTTGCCGTCGGCGGAGGGGCTGATCGTGCCCTGGTCGACGATGTAGCGGACGATCACGTCGCGGTTGGTGTCCGGCCCCTCGAAGATGATCGTCGAGCCGTCGGCGCCGGGGAAGGAGCCGCCGCCGGAGGCGCGATAGTTGTTCGTCGCCACGACGAACTCCTGCGCCGGGTCGATCGGGGCGCCGTCGTATTCCAGATTGACGATGCGGTTGGCCTCCGGGTTCACGACCACGCCCTCACGGTCGAACTTCGAGGGCTGCGAGAGGTCGATCTGGTAGGTCACCCCGTCGATCACGTCGAAGTTGTAGGAGGGGAAGTCGGGGTTCAGGAGAACCTGACCTTCCTCACCGGGGGTGATCTGGTTGAACATGCCCGCCGAGCGCTCCAGCCAGTCCTTCACCTCGGCGCCGGTGATCTTCACCGCGCGGACGGTGTTGGGGTAGAGGTAGAGGTCCGCCACGTTCTTGATGGCGACGGGACCGGCGGGGACGTCGGTGTAGTACTCCGCGCCGCCACGGCCACCGGCCTTGAAGGGGGCGGCGGCGGAGAGCATGGGCAGGCCGGCATACTCCGTCCCGGCGAGCTGCTGCTCGAGGTACCACATCTGCGCGTTGGAGACGATCTGCACGGAAGGATCGTCGGCCACGAGGGCGAAGTAGGAGTGCAGCGGCGCGTCGGTGTCGCCGACGGCGCGGCGGATGTACTCCAGCGTTTCCTCGTGCTCCTGCTCGACCGCCTCCAGCACCGGCTCGAAGCTCTCAACGGTGGGGACGATGTCGCCGTCTTCGTTGCGCATCGAGATGGGGCGCACCTCGACGCTGCTGCCGGCGATGCGCCAGGTGTTGCCGTCCCGCTCCAGCATCAGGTCGACGAGGCCCATGTGGCTGCCCCAGAAGCCGGCCATGACGCCGGGCTTGCCGGAGATGGTGCCGGCCTCGACATCCACGCCCGGCCACTCGGCGTAGTCGGGGCCCGGGAAGACGAGGTGGGAGTGGCCGGTCATGATGGCGTCGATACCGTCCAGCTCGGCAAGCGGGATGGCGGCGTTCTCCATCATCTCCTCCCACTCAGGCGCGCCGATGCCGCTATGGGCGAGGGCGACGATGATCTCGGCGCCTTCTTCGCGCATCTTGGGGATGTAGGCCTCGGCCGTCTTGACGATGTCGCGCACCTCGACCTCGCCCTCGAGGTGGCCGCGGTCCCAGCGCATGATTTGCGGGGGGACGAAGCCGATGAGGCCGATGCGGATCGGGAAGGTCTCTCCCGAGCCATCGGTGATCTCGCGGTCGAGGATCACGTAAGGAGGGATCAGCGTCTCGTCCTCGGTCGGGGTGGCGCCCATGGAGGTGACGACGTTGGCCGTCACGATCGGGAAGTTGGCGCCGGCGACGGAGCTCATCAGGAAGGGCAGGCCGTAGTTGAACTCGTGGTTGCCGAGCGTGGCGGCGTCGAAGCCGAGCGTGTTCATCGCCTTCATGATCGGGTGGACGGTGTCCCCCTCCATGCCCTTCTCGTAGGCCATGTAGTCGCCCATCGGGTTGCCCTGCAGGAAGTCGCCGTTGTCGACCAGCAGCGAGTTGGTCGATTCGGCGCGCACCGCCTCGATCAGGCTGGCCGTGCGGGCGAGGCCGGCCGTGTCGATGGGCCGGTCGGCGTAGTAATCGTAGGGGTAGATGTGCATGTGGATGTCGGTCGTCTCCATCAGGCGCAGGTGCGCCTGTCCCGCTTGGGCGCGGGCGGAGAAGGGGTGCAGCGCGGCGAGGCTGGCGGTGCCGGCGATGAAGCCGCGGCGTGTCAGGCGGATGGGCATGGGGGTGTCTCCCTGTTGGTCTTCTTGACGGGCCATGCCGTACGGCGCCCGCATGACAACTTTACCGCGCCTTCGGTCATCGCGCGACTTGACGTTACGAAGGCCCGCGCATATTGCGCGCGCCTTTCGGCAAGGCGGCAGGAGGTGCATGATGAATGCGCAAGAGGTGACTCTCGGCATCGATTTCGGGACATCGAACTCCGCCGCCGGCGTCATCCGCGGCGGCAAGGCGCACCTGATCGAGGTGGAGCCGGGGGAGACGACGCTGCCGACCGCGTTCTTCTTCGATTTCGACCGGCGCGAGACGCTCATCGGCCACGCCGCCGGCGCGGCGCTGATCGAGGGGCGCGAGGGGCGCTATATGCGGGCGCTGAAGCGGGTGCTGGGCACCAGCCTCATGCATGAGAAGCGGCAGATCCTGAACGAGCGGCTGACCTTCGTGGAGATCATCGGCCGCTTCCTTGAGCGCCTCCGCCTCGCCGCGGAGGCGGAGCTGGGCGTGGAGGTGCGCCGCGTCCTCTCCGGCCGGCCTGTGCACTTCCATGAGAGCGACCCGGCCCGAGACGACAAGGCGGAGGCGGACCTGCGCCTCGCCTACGAGGCTGCGGGGTTCTCGGAGGTCTCCTTCATGGCCGAGCCGGAGGCGGCGGCCATCGCCGGAGGCCCACCGGAGCGGGGGCTGGGGCTGGTCGTCGACATCGGCGGCGGCACCTCGGACTTCTCGCTCTATGAGGCGGGGCAGGGCGGGGTGACGATCCTCGCCAATCACGGCGTGCGCATCGGTGGCACGGATTTCGACCGCGCGGTGAGCTTCGAGCGGGTCATGCCGCTCCTCGGCCGGGGCGGTATGCTGCGGCGGGAGATGGGCGAGGGGCTGCTGGAGGCACCGACGGCCATCTATGCCGACCTTGCCACGTGGGAGAAGATCCCCTTCCTTTACACGCCGCAGAGCAAGCGCATGGTCAAGGACATGCGGGTGCTGGCGGAGGCGCCACGCCCCTTCGAGCGGCTGGAGGAGGTGCTGGAGAGCGAGCTCGGCCACGACATCGCCTTTGCCGTCGAGGCTGGCAAGATCGCCGCCAACGGCGAGGCGGGCCAAGGCGCGGCGGAGCTCGGCTTCATCGAGCCGGGGCTGGCGGCGGGGATCGACGCGGCTGCGCTCGGCGAGATCCTCGCCCCCTTCGCGGCACAGATCGGCGAGGCGGCAGCTGAGACGCTGCGGATGGCCGGCGTCGGGCCAGAGGCGGTGACGCGCGTCACCTATGTCGGCGGTTCGTCGCTGCTGGCGCAGGTGAGCGAGACGATGCGGGAAGCGCTGCCGGAGGCGGAGCACGTCTTCAGCGAGGTCTTTACCGCCGTCGCCGAAGGCCTCGCCATCGCCGCCGACCGCCGGGACTGAGCGGGCGCTATCCGCCCAAGAGGCGGCCGCCTCGCGGCGGCTCAGACGACCTGCGTCTGTCCGTCCGCCGGGTTGCCGAGGGGGGCGTCGAGCGTCATCACCAAGCCCTTGGGGCGGTAATCGACATGCACCTTGCCGCCGAAGGAGCGGGGCAGCACCTCGCCGATGATGCGGCTGCCGAAGCCCTTTGATGTGGGCGGGGTAACGGCGGGGCCGCCACTCTCGCGCCACTCGAAATGCAGGACGGGGCCGGTTTCCTCCCGCGCCACCTCCCATGAGACGTCCACCGCGCCGCCATCGACGCCGAGCGCGCCGTACTTGATGGAGTTGGTGGCCAGCTCGTGCAGGGCGAGGCTCATCGTCGTCACCTGGTCCTGCCCGATGACGACCTCCGCGCCGGTGAGGCGGATCCGCTGGAAGACATCGTCGAAGGGCAGGAGCGCCTGACGCGCGACCGTCTCGACGGTGCCGAGGGAGGACCTGTCCTCCATCAGCATGTCCTGCGCACGGGTCAGGGCGCCGATGCGCTTTTGCAGCTCGACGCGGATCTCCTCGGCCGGGCGGTTGCCACGGACGGTCTGGCTGACGAGGGCGGAGACGAGGCCGTAGGCGTTGCGCGAGCGGTGCACCAGCTCGCGGTTGCGCAGGGTCGCCAGTGCCTCCGCCTTCACCTTGGAGGTGGTCTCGATGACGGTGTTCAGCATCCCCTTAACGTCGCCGTTCTCGTCGCAGATGGGGCTGTAGCAGAAGGTGAAATAGGCCGTCTCCATCGTGCCGTTCCTGTCGGTCTCGATGGGAAAGTCCTCGACGAAGGTGGGCTCTCCGGCCATCGCGGCCTCGGCGATGGGGGCGATGGAATGCGCCGTCTCCTTCCAGACCTCGAGGAGGGGCTGGCCGAGGGAGGGATGTTTGCGGGCGAGGAGCGGCACGAAGGCGTCGTTGTAGACCGTCGTCAGCTCATCGCCCCAGCCGATGCACTTGGGAAAGGCGGAGTTGATCATGGTCGACACCGCGATCTTTAAGACCGGCGGCCAGCTGCTGATCGGGCCGAGGGGCGTAGCGCCCCAGTCATGGCCGGCGATGGCGGCCGCCATGGCGCCGTTGGCACGCAGGAACGGCGGATGGATCGGAGTCAGACTGTCCACGAAAGGGGGCCTTTTCGGGTGGCGCAACGACAGTTGCGCTCAGGAGGCTTGACGCCAAGGCCGGAACGATGACCCGAACGCATATGTCACTTGACACTCTTAACCAATAACGAACGTCGTGTCGAGAATTCCCGGGGCCTGCGCGGGAATCTGCGCAAGCTGCCGGGGGCAGGAGGCCCGCCCCCGCCAAAGGCAAAGGCCGCGCTCCGATGTGGAGCGCGGCCTCGCCTGCACCTGGAACCCCGGGGTGCTTACTCTTCTTCGCCCGTCTGGGCGGGCTGGCTGTCGCGCGGGTCGCCGTACTCGTCGTCGGACCCGGCAGAGCCGATGTCGTCGAACAGTTCGGCGATCTCGAACTCGGCGGCGGCTTCTTCCTCGGCGGCAAGCTCCTGGATGGATTTGCCGGAGGCCTGAAGCTCGGCCTCTTCGGGCGAGCGGGCGACGTTGAGCTTGATCGAGACCTCGACCTCGGGGTGCAGCACCACGGTGACGGTGTGCAGGCCCAGCTCCTTGATCGGCGCCGTCAGCGCGACCTGGCGCTTGTCGACGGTGTAGCCGGCCGCGGTGGCAGCCTCGGCGGCGTCACGCGGGGTGACGGAGCCGTAGAGCGCACCGCCATCGGAGGCGGAGCGGATGATGACGAAGGCTTCGCCATCGAGCTTCTTGCCGAGCGCTTCGGCTTCCTTGCGGGTCTCGAGGTTCTGGGCCTCGAGCTGCGCCTTCTGCTCGTCGAAGCGGGCGAGGTTCTCGGGGTTGGCGCGCAGCGCCTTGCCCTGGGGGAGAAGGTAATTGCGGGCGTAGCCCTCTTTCACCTTCACCACTTCGCCCATCTGGCCGAGCTTGGCGACGCGTTCCAGAAGAATGATGTCCATGCCCTGCTCCTTACTTCACGGCGTAGGGGAGCAGCGCCAGGAACCGGGCGCGCTTGATCGCCTGGGCGAGCTTGCGCTGGTTCTTGGCGCCGACGGCGGTGATCCGGGAGGGGACGATCTTGCCCCGCTCGGAGATGTAACGCTGCAGAAGACGCGTGTCCTTGTAGTCGATGACGGGGGCGTTCTCACCCTCGAACGGATCGGTCTTGCGGCGGCGGAAAAACGGTTTGGCGGCCATGTGTCAGGCTCCTTTCACACAGATCAGCGGCGTTCGCGGCGGTCGCCGCGGTCACGGTCGTCACGCTTTTGCATCTGCACCGAGGGACCTTCCTCGTGGGCGTCGACCTTGATCGTCAGAACGCGCATGACGTCGTCATGCAGCCGCATCAGGCGCTCCATCTCCTGCACGGCGTTGGCCGGGCTGTCGGTGCGCATGTAGGCGTAGTGGCCCTTGCGGTTCTTGTTGATCTTGTAGGCCATCGTCTTGATGCCCCAGTACTCGGTCTCGATGACCTTGCCGCCATTGTCGGACAGCACGGTCCCGAAATGCTCGACGAGGCCCTCGGCCTGCGCGTTGGACAGGTCCTGACGCGCGATAAAGACATGCTCGTAAAAAGGCATGACTCTCCACTTCTCTGATTTCGGCGCATTTCAAAGGGGGGCCTTGAACCTTCCGCGGGCCACCCCACGAGAGACTGCGCGGTTTGCAACATCTCGCGGAAGGAATGGCGCCTTATAACGACGTGGCCGGCGCTGGCAAGGCCGGGGGGCGCGGCCCCTGGGGATGCCTGAGACGTTGCGGCAGATTCCCCGCCCTGACCACGGCGCTGCCCGCTTTCGGCCCGAATTCATCGGGAAACCTTCAGGCAACCACGAATAAGCGACGAGACGAGTACATGACCGCGTTCCCGAACACCCCCGCCGCCCCGGGCCGCCGCAGCCAATCCGCCCGGCGGGTTGCGCCGGCCGACCACCGGGTGGAGGAGGCATACTGGGGCTATGTCGTGCGCCCGCTGGCGCCTCTGTCGCGGCTCACGGCGGTGATGCAGGTCGCGGCGACGGCGGGCGGCGTGGTGGCGCTGGCCTTGACGGCCGGTCTCTGGCTGGTGCCGCTCCATGACGACAGCGTCACACTTCTCGCCTTCCGCCTCGCCGCGTCGCTGGTGCTGGCGGCGGCGGGGACGCTCCTGCTCTGGGTCGGCAATCGCGGCACGCGGCGCGAGCTGCAGGTGGATATCGCCATGGGCGAGGTGCGCGAGGTGGTGCGCAACCGCTCCGGCCTGCCGACGCTGCTCGGCCGCCATGCCTTCAACGCGGTGGGCGGGGTGTTCCTCGCGCGGGGGCCCGATGGGCGGCGCGGCCGCGCGAGCCTCGTGATCCGGCTCGGCAACAGCCCGCAGATCGTCACCGTCGCCAGCGGCCCGGAGGAAGCGCTGCTGCCCCTGCGCGACCGTCTGGGGCAGGACCTGATGATCCGCCCCCGCACCCCGGCGCCGGAGCCGGACGCCCCGCAGAGCCGGCGCTCGCGCCTGCCGCCGCTGGCCGAACCGGCGCTCTGAGCCGGCGGGGGGCCGCCACCCCCAGTCAACGCCAACCCTCGGCCACCGCTCCCTCCGGCGGTGGCCCTTTCTTGCCCGCCGCCATGGCATCGGGTAAGGGGCGCGGACGTATCGACAGGGAGGAACCTCATGCGCGCGTTCGTCTTTCCAGGGCAGGGCGCCCAGGCCATTGGCATGGGCCGGGCTCTCGCGGAGGCCTATCCGGCCGCCCGGGCCGTCTTCGACGAGGTGGACGACGTGCTGGGGGAGCGGCTCTCCGCCCTCATCTGGGAGGGCGAGGCCGAGACGCTGACCCTCACCCGCAACGCCCAGCCGGCGCTGATGGCGACCTCCATGGCCGCCTTTCGCGCGCTGGAGGCGGAAGGCGCCGGCATTGAGGCCGCGAGCTTCGTCGCCGGCCACTCGCTCGGCGAATATTCCGCGCTCTGCGCAGCCGGGGCGCTGAGCCTCGGCGATACCGCCCGGCTCCTGCGCATCCGCGGCGATGCCATGCAGGCCGCGGTGCCCGAGGGCGAGGGGGCCATGGCTGCCATCGTCGGCCTCGATTTCGAGACGGTGGCAAAGATCGTCGCCGATGCCTCAGAGGCCGGCGCCGTCTGCGAGGCAGCCAACGACAATGACCCGACGCAGGTCGTCATCTCCGGCCACAAGGCGGCCGTCGAGCGGGCGATGGAGCTCTGCAAGGAGGGCGGGGCGCGCCGGGCGCTGCCGCTGCCCGTCTCCGCGCCCTTCCACTCTTCGCTGATGTCCCCCGCGGCCGAGCGCATGGCCGCGGCGCTGGCGGAGGTCACCCTTAACGCCCCCGCCGTGCCGGTGGTGGCCAATGTCACCGCCCGGCCGGTGAGCGACCCGGCCGAGATCCGCGAGCTGCTGGTGGCCCAGGTCACCGGCTCCGTCCGCTGGCGCGAGAGCGTGGCGTGGATGGCCGAGGCCGGCGTGACGGAGAGCTGGGAGATCGGCTCGGGCCGGGCGCTGACCGGCATGATCCGCCGTATAGCGAAAGAGATGGAGACGCGCACCATCGGCACGCCCGAAGAGGCAGCCGCGGCGGCGCAGAGCCTGACAGAGAAAGGAACGGCCGATGTTTGATCTCACCGGCAAGGCGGCGCTGGTCACCGGCGCCTCGGGCGGCATCGGTGCCGCCATCGCCCGCGCCCTGCACGGCGCCGGCGCCACAATCGGCCTCTCCGGCACCCGCGAGGCGCCGCTTCAGGCGCTGGCGGAGGAGCTGGGCGAGCGGGCGCATGTGCTGCCCTGCAACCTCTCCGACCCCGCCGCCGTCGCCGCGCTGCCCAAGCAGGCGGTAGAGGCGATGGGCGCCGTCGACATCCTCGTCAACAACGCCGGCATCACGCGCGACAACATCTTCATGCGCATGAGCGACGACGAGTGGAACGACGTGCTGGAGGTGAACCTCAACGCCGCCGTCCGCCTCTGCAGGGGCGTCACGCGCGGCATGATGAAGGCCCGCTGGGGGCGCATCGTCAACGTTTCCTCCGTCGTCGGCGTCATGGGCAATCCAGGGCAGACCAATTACGCCGCCGCCAAGGCCGGCATGATCGGCTTCGGCAAGTCGCTGGCCTACGAGGTGGCGAGCCGCGGGATCACGGTGAATGCCGTGGCGCCGGGCTTCATCACCTCGCCCATGACCGACAAGCTGAGCGAGGAGCAGCAGGGCGCTATCCTCACCCAGGTGCCGCTGGCGCGCATGGGCTCGGCCGAAGAAGTGGCGGCGGCGGTGCTCTACCTCGCCAGCCCGGAAGCGGGCTACGTCACGGGCAGCGTGCTGCACGTGAACGGCGGCATGGCGATGCTCTGATAGCGCTCGCGGAGGGCGCGGATTGGCCGCAGGGAAAGCGTTTGCCTGCCCCTGAAACTCTGCTATAGGCCGACGAGATTTGCCGGAGCGGCCGCCCGTCGCTCCGCAGGGGAAGCCCTTTGAGGGCTGTCGAAACGGCCCGGCAAGGGCTATAGAGCAGGGCGATAGCCCAAAGAGAATGAGGGATTGATATGAGCGACGTCGCTGACCGCGTGCGCAAGATTGTTGTGGAGCACCTCGGTGTCGAAGAAGACAAGGTGACCGAGAATGCGTCCTTCATCGACGATCTCGGCGCCGACAGCCTCGACACCGTCGAGCTGGTCATGGCCTTCGAGGAAGAGTTCGGCATCGAGATCCCGGACGACGCCGCCGAAACCATCCAGACCTTCGGCGACGCGGTGAAATTCATCGAGGGCGCGCAGTAAGCACGCCCCCGTGGTAGCGATTGGTCGCGGCGCCCTTTCGGGCGCCGCTTTTGCGTTTGGGGGTGAGTTGGCGGTCCGCTTGTAGCGATGTGATCCAGTCTGAGTTACCGCAGGTTCCACGGTGCATTTGGGTCCCCGTTGCCACAAGCGCTCCCCTCGCACGCCGGCCCGTGGGGTGGCGCCGCACCATGGCCGCCGGCGCGCTTTATGCCAGCAGAACCCCTCCCGGATCCGAGCGACGCACCGAGCCCAGCCAGAGCGCCAGCCCGCGGGGACGGGCCGGCGCTCGCGCGGCGGCCTGCGGCCTCGATTCCGCGCGGGGGAAGAGCGGCGGCCGGGTCTCCGGAGCCCCCGCCCCGAGCGAGACCCCGTAGGGTGGGTTTCCAACCCACCATCCCCCGACCGCCACAAGCGCCACACTCTCACGCCGGCCCGTGGGGTGGCGCTGCAACGGTCGTGCGGCGCGCTTTATGCCAGAAAAACTCCTCGTCGCGTGGAGCTGAGCACCAAGCCCAACCAGAGCGCCAGCCCGCGGGGACGGGCCGGCGCTCGCGCGGCGGCCTGCGGCCTTGATTCCGCGCAGGGGGACAGAGCAGCGGCGGTGAGCGCCTCTTGCCTCCGCTGTGCCGCCGGAGCGGGCCTCGCCAGCTCATCGGAACATCCGGCCGCCCAACGCCCGGCACCTGGCCGCCCGAAGAACCCGCCACAAGCATCCAGATGCCGCCGAGCCGGGCCGGAGGCGGCCACCGCCTCTTGCCCCTCCATTTCGCCCTGCGGTAGAGGTCGCCCAACGAAAGAGGTGGGAGAAAGCAGATGCGTCGTGTCGTGGTTACCGGGCTTGGCCTTGTCACACCGCTCGCCGATGGCGTCGAGCCGAGCTGGGAGCGCCTGCTCGCCGGCCAGTCCGGCGCCGGGCCGATCACCCGCTTCGATGCCTCTGGCGTCACCACGAAGTATGCCTGCGAGGTTCCCCGCGGCGACGGCTCCGATGCCACCTTCAACGCCGATACCTACATGGCCCCGAAGGACCAGCGGAAGGTCGACGACTTCATCCTCTTCGGCATGGCCGCCGCCCAGCAGGCGGTGCAGGATTCCGGCTGGATGCCCGAGGACGAGGAGGACCGCCTGCGCACCGGCGTGCTCATCGGCTCCGGCATCGGCGGGCTGAACTGGATCGCCGAGACGGCCGTCCTCATCAAGGAGAAGGGGGCGCGCCGCGTCTCGCCCTTCTTCATCCCTGGCTCGCTGATCAACCTGATCTCCGGCCAGGTCTCCATTCGCTACGGCTTCAAGGGGCCGAACCACTCCGTCGTCACCGCCTGTTCCACCGGCGCCCACGCCATCGGCGACGCGGCGACGATGATCAAGCTTGGCCGGGCCGACGTGATGGTCGCCGGCGGCGCCGAGGCGGCGATCTGCGAGATCGGCATCGCCGGCTTCAACGCCTGCAAGGCCCTCTCCACCAAGCGCGAGGACGACCCGCAGGCCGCCTCCCGCCCGTGGGACGCCGACCGTGACGGCTTCGTCATGGGCGAGGGGGCCGGCATGGTGATCCTCGAGGAATACGAGCATGCCAAGGCGCGCGGCGCCAAGATCTATGCCGAGGTGCTGGGCTACGGCATGTCGGGAGATGCCTACCACATCACCGCGCCCTCCGAGGATGGCGACGGCGGCGAGCGCTCCATGAAGGCGGCGCTGGCCGATGCGGGGCTGGAGCCGGCGCAGATCGACTACATCAACGCCCACGGCACCTCGACGATGGCCGATGTCATCGAGCTCGGCGCCGTCGAGCGGCTGCTGGGCGAGGCCAAGCGCAAGGTGACCATGTCCTCCACCAAGTCGATGACCGGCCACCTCCTCGGCGCAGCCGGCGCTATCGAGGCGATCTTCTCCATCCTCGCCATCCGCGACCAGGTCTGCCCGCCGACGATCAACCTCGACGATGTCGCGGTGGAGACGGAGGTGGACCTTGCCCCCAATGCCAAGGTGGAGCGTGAGGTGACCTACGCGCTCTCCAACTCCTTCGGCTTCGGCGGCACCAACGCGAGCGTGATCTTCGGGAAAACCGCCTGATGTGGAAGGCCATCGCGTCGAACGCGCTGACGCTCTTCATCGTCATCCTCTTCCTCGTCGCCGGCGTCATCTCCTGGGGCGCCAAGCAGTATCGCGACGAGGGCCCGCTGGAGACCGCGATCTGCCTGAGGGTGCCCTCGGGCAGCAACATGCGGCTGGTCAGTGAGGATCTGGCCGGGCAGGGGGCGATCACCTCCGCCTCCATCTACCGGATCGGCGCCGATTACACCGAGCTGGAGGATCAGCTGAAGGCCGGCGCCTTCCTCATCCCCGCCGGCGCGACGATGGAGGAGATCCTCGACATCGTCACCCGCGGCGGCCAGTCCACCTGCGGCACGGAGATCGTCTACCGCGTCGGCCTCACCGGCCTCCTCGCCGAAGTGCGTGAGCTGGACCCCGAGACCAACCGCTTCGAGGAGCTGGTGGAATGGGACCCGGCGGTGGAGCCCGAGGCGCCGGAGGATTACACCCGCGTCCGCGAGGCCGCCGACACCCGCTACCGCGTCGTCCTGCCCGAGGGCCTGACCTCCTGGCAGGTGGTGCAGGGGCTGAACGCGGTGGAGATCCTCGCCGAGCCGGTGGAAGACATCCCGCCGGAGGGCATGCTCGCCCCCGACAGCTACGAGGTGCAGCCCGGAACGACTGTCGCCTCCATCCTCCAGCGGATGCAGAGCGCTCAGGCTGCCATCCTCGCCGCCGCCTGGGCGGAGCGGGAGGAGGGGCTGCCGCTGGCGAGCCCGGAGGAGGCGCTGATCCTCGCTTCCATCGTCGAGAAGGAGACGGGCCTCGCCGAGGAACGCCCGCTCGTCGCCTCCGTCTTCGAGAACCGGCTGATCCAGGGCATGCGCCTGCAGACGGACCCGACGGTGATCTACGGCGTCACCGAGGGGCGCGGTGTCCTCGGCCGCGGGCTGAGGCAGAGCGAGCTAAGGGGCGAGACGCCCTACAACACCTACGTCATCGACGGGTTGCCGCCGACGCCCATCGCCAACCCCGGCCGCGCCTCCATCCAGGCGACATTGAACCCGGCCGACAGCGACTACATCTTCTTCGTCGCCGATGGCACGGGCGGCCACGCCTTCGCCGAGACGCTGGCCGAGCATAACGAGAATGTCGCCCGCTGGCGGCAGATCGAGGCCGAGGCGGCCGAATGATGGTGAATGGGCGGTAAGCGAACCCGCCCGCACCTCACCGCGCAACACGTTGACTTTTCGGCGTTTTTGCGCGATATATGCCAGCACAACAAGAAGCAGACGGGGGCCGGAGACGGCCCCTTTTTCATTGAGGTTGGCCCCGGCCCAGGCCGGGATGCGAGGCAAATCCCATGCATGACGGAACACCCCCGGCGCTGGTGCCGGAGGGCGGCCTTCAGGCGGAGACGGCGCGCACGCTCAAGACATTGATCAAGACGCGCCAGCAGCTCGAAGCGGCTGTCGACAAGATGGACCCGGACGAGGACGACGCGGCGGCGAAGGAGATCGCCGCGCTCGGTCGTAAACTGGCAGAGGCCCTGGCCTACGCCTACGAAACGGAGAGACGGTACAATGAGTGGGTTGCAAAGCAGGCTGGAGACGGCACCGCCGGAGAGCTCGATCTCGCCGATATCCGCACTCAGGTCGGCTGCCGGCTGGCTCGCCTCCGGTCCTGCTGCACGGGCGGATGAGTTCCTGGACTCGCTGACCGAGCCGGAGCTGAGGGCGCTGCCGTGGCTCTTCGAGTTCTGGGCGATGGAGCATCAGGCGGAGGAGGCGACGGCGCGCTCGGCGCTGCAGGTGCTGATGCTCGCCCACGGCTTCGACGCGGTGGAGCGGGACGGGGCGCTCGCCTTCATCTCCCGCACGGGAACGGGGGGCGTGACGCTCGACCCGGTCAGCTTCGTCGTCGACCCCGAGGCGGAGGCGACGCGGGAGGATACGCGGGCGGCGGAGGCCGAGAAGGTCGGCCGCGTGCGGCTGAGCTACATCGAGGGCGAAGGCGACTACCAGCCGGGCGCGGCGGAGGCGGTGTTCGCCGACGACCCCTCGCTGATGGTTTCCGAGTCCGAGGTGCCGCTGGCGCTGACCCGGGGCGAGGCCCGCAACATGGCCGAGCGCTGGCTGGCCGAGGCGCGGCTGACGCGCGAGAGCGTCAGCTTCGCCCTGCCGCCCTCTGCCGGAGCCCTCGCGCCGGGGGATATCGTGCGCCTCGGCGAGCGCCGCTTTCGGCTCGACCGGCTGGAGGATGTCGGCTTCCTGCGCGCAGAAGCGGTGCGGGTGGAGCCGGAGAGCTACCTCGGGCAGGAGGCGGCGGACGAGCTGCCAGGCTCGGCCCCGGTGGTGGCGCCGGTGCCGGTGGAGGCGATCGTCATGGACCTGCCGCTCCTCACCGGCGCCGAGATCCCCCACGCCCCGCATGTCGCCGCCACCGCAAGGCCCTGGCCGGGAGACGTGGCGGTCTACGCCGCCAATGACGGCAAGAGCTTTGGTGCCCCCCTGATGCTGCCGAAGGCGGCGACGGTGGGGCAGCTGCTCTCTCCGCTGGCGGAGGGGGAGCCGGCGCGGTGGGACAGGGGGCCGGCGCTCCGGGTCAAGCTGGTCTCCGGCTCGCTCCTCTCGGTGACGGAGGAGGCGCTGCTGCAGGGCGCGAACCTCGCCGCCATCGGCAACGGCTCCGGCGGCGACTGGGAGGTGATCCAGTTGCGCGATGCCGAGCTGGTCGGCCCGCGCACCTGGGACCTGTCGCTGCGGCTGCGCGGGCAGGCGGGCAGCGCGGTGCAGGTGTGGGACGAGGGGGCGCTCTTCGTGCTGCTGAACGGGCGGGCCAGGCAGATGGACCTGCTGCAGGATCTGTGGGGCCTGCCGCGCACCTATCGCTGGGGGCCCGCGAGCCAGCCGCTGGGCCACGCCAGCTACCGCGAGACAGACGTGTCTGTCTTCGGCGTCGGCCTGCGCCCCTATGCCCCCTGCCACCTCCGCGCCGGGCCGGAGGCGGGCGGCACCGCCTTCACCTGGCTCCGCCGGACCCGCATCGAGGGCGACGGCTGGGAGCAGGAGGAGGTGCCGCTCGGCGAGGCCTACGAGCGCTATCGCCTGCGCGTGCGGCTCCTCTCCGGCGGTGACCCGGTGCGGGTGGTGGAGGTGACGGAGCCGGCGTGGACCTATCCTGCCGCCGCGCAGGCGGAGGACGGGGCGGCGGCGGGCTACCAGCTGGAGGTGCAGCAGCGCTCCGACCGCTGGGGCTGGGGCGCAGTTGCCAAGCTGCGGATGCCCTGATGCGGCCGGTCACCATCACCGATCTGGACCTTGCCGCCCGTGCCCTGCTCGCCGCGCCGCCCGAGGCGCGGCCGGCGCTCGCCGCCACGATGCTGGCGGAGGCGGATATCGCGGATCGCTACCGCAAGCGCCTCGGCCGCCTGCACGCCTACGGCGGCGGCAGCCTCACCCATGCGGCCCTCCTCCGCCCGCGCGCGCCGGGGCCGGGGCTCGACGACGGGCCCTATCTGGGCGCGGTCGCGACGCTCCTCAGCGCCATCGCGGCCCGGCGGACCCATCGGTCTTCCTGATGACCCCGATCACGGGTTTCTGCTTGTCCCAAGGGGTCGCCCCTCCTAAGTCTTTCCAAAGACCAGCCAGGAGCGGCCCCATGCCCAAGCTTCAGCCCAAGCTCGCCGAGATCGACCCGGTGTGGAGCCGTATTCGCGACGAGGCGCAGACCGCCATCGCGGACGAGCCGCTCCTCGGCGGGATGATTCACACCTCGATCCTGCACCATGCGACGCTGGAGCGGGCGCTTTCGCATCGCATCGCCCTGAAGCTCGCCAATGGCGAGATGGGCGAGCAGATCCTGCGCGAGATCGTCGAGGAGGCCTACGAGGCCGAGCCCGATCTCGCCGCCAGCGCCCGCGCCGATATCGCCGCCGTCTACGAGCGGGACCCGGCGTGCCACAGGCTCCTGCAGCCGCTGCTCTACTTCAAGGGGTTTCAGGCCGTGCAGGCCTACCGGATCGGCCACTGGCTCTTCAGCCAGGGCCGGCAGGACCTCGCCTTCTTCATCCAGATGCGCACGTCGGAGGCCTTCGGCGTCGACATCCACCCGGCCGCCCGCATCGGGCGCGGCATCATGATCGACCATGCCCATTCCATCGTCATCGGTGAGACGGCGGTGGTGGGCGACAATTGCTCCATGCTCCACTCGGTGACGCTCGGCGGCACCGGGAAGGACACGGAGGATCGTCATCCCAAGATCGGCAATGGCGTGCTGATCGGCGCCGGGGCGCATGTGCTGGGCAATATCCACGTGGGCAATTGCAGCCGCATCGCCGCGGGCTCGGTGGTGCTGCACGACGTGCCGCCCTGCAAGACCGTTGCCGGCGTGCCCGCGAAGATCGTCGGCGAGGCAGGCTGCGACCAGCCGTCTGTGGCGATGAACCAGCTTCTCGGGCGCTGAGGCCCGGACGGGCGCCGGTCAGCCGGCGTCCTCCACCTTCCCGAACCAGCTTGCCAGCATCAGCCCCATCGACAGCGCGCCGAGGCCGAACGCCAGCGCGTCAGCGGGAGACGTGAGGTCCAGCGGGCCGGGCAGGGCGAGGAGCAGCCAGGCCACCACGGCATTGGCCGCGCCCCAGCCGACATTGACCATCGGGCGAGAGAGGCCGCGTCCGGGCGGCTTGGCGAAGGGCGAGGGAAAGGGGCGGCCCTGCACCCCGGCGACGAAATGCGGGATGGCATTGACGGCGAACATGCCGCCGAAGAGGTGGGCGAGTGTTATCAGCAGCTTTGGCGCCTCCACTTTTGGCCTCCCTCAAGCGTGGCGCCGGCCGGGGCGCCGTGCAAGCGCCCCGATTGTGGTCGTGGTGCCTTCGGCTCAGGCGACGGTGGGCTCGATCACCAGCGAGTTGCGCGTGGCGTCGGAGTAGGGGCAGACATGGTGCGCGCCGGCGACCAGATCCTGCGCCGTCTCCTCGTCGATCCCCGGCAGGTGGGCGGCGATCTTCACGTCGAGGCCGAAGCCCTTGTCCTCGCGCGGGCCGATGCCGACGGTGACCGTCACCGTGGCGTCCTCGGGCACCGTCACCTTCTTGCTGCGGGCATAGGCCTTCAGCGCGCCGAGGAAGCAGGCCGCGTAGCCGGTGGCGAAGAGCTGCTCGGGGTTCACGCCCTCGCCGCCGGAGCCGCCCATCTCGGTCGGGGTGACCAGTTTGACGTCGAGCGCGCCATCGGCGGTGGCGGAGCGGCCGTCGCGGCCGCCCGTGGCGGTGGCGGAAGTGGAATAGACTACTTTGCTGGCAGGCATCTGTCGGCTCCTTGTTGCGTGTCGTTGAAATTTAGGTAGTGCGCGATAGAAATTTCGCAAGCTTGCGATTGCATCGCGTGCGACTTATTTCTGTGGCAGGCGGCGACAGGAGATCTCGATGCCCCGCGAACCCAATCTCGACGCGCTGGTCTGCTTCGACATCTACTCAGCGAACCTGGCGATCGGGCGGCTCTACAAGCCGCTCCTGGAGCCGCTCGGCCTGACCTATCCGCAATACCTCGTCCTCAAGGTGCTCTGGGAGACGGATGCGCAGAGCCTCGGCACCATCGGCCGGCGGCTGGGGCTGGAGAGCTCGACGCTGACGCCGCTGGTCAAGCGGCTGGAGGCGCGGGGGCTGGTGACGCGGCTGCGCGACACTGGCGACGAGCGGCGCGTGGTGGTGAGCCTGGCGGAGGCCGGCCGGGTGCTGGAGGCGCGGACGGAGGGCTTCGCCCGCTGCCTGATCGAGGGGACGGGGATGAGCGTCGCGGAGATGGAACAGATCCACCGGCTCATGCGCAAGCTGACGGCCGGGACGGTCCAGCAGGCGTGAAGCCCGGGGTAGGGGCCGGCGCCAAGGGGCTGGCGCCGGCGAAAGGCATGACTCAGGCGAGCATGACCATCGGGTTCTCGAGGTTCTCGACGATGGCCTTCAGCAGCTCCGCCCCCAGCGCGCCGTCGATGACGCGGTGATCGACGGAGAGCGTGACGCTCATCACCGTGGCGACCGTCAGCTCACCATCCGCGCCGACCACCGGCTTCTTCACCCCGGCGCCGACCGCGAGGATCGCACCATGCGGCGGGTTGATGACAGCGTCGAAGTTGTCGATGCCGTACATGCCGAGGTTGGAGACGGCGAAGCTGCCGCCCTGGTACTCGTGCGGGGCGAGCTTCTTGTCGCGGGCCCGGGTGGCGAGATCCTTCATCTCCGCCGAGAGGGCGGAGAGCGACTTCTGGTGCGCGTCCTTCAGGACGGGCGTGAAGAGCCCGCCCTCGACGGCGACAGCCACGGCGACGTCGGAGGGGGTGAGCTGCAGGATGCGGTCACCGGCCCAGACGGCATTGGCCTTCGGCACCTGCTGGAGGGCGAGGGCGCAGGCCTTGATGATGAAGTCGTTGACGGAGAGCTTGACGCCCCGGCCTTCCAGCTGGGCGTTGAGCTGGCTGCGGAATTTCATCAGCGCGTCGAGCTTGATGTCCCGCCGCAGGTAGAAGTGCGGGATGGTCTGCTTCGCCTCGGTCAGACGCTGCGCGATGGTGCGGCGCATCCCGTCGAGCTTGATCTCCTGCGTCTCGCGGCCCTCGTACATCTTGAGGATCGCATCGGAGCTCGCACCGGCCGGAGCCGCGGGGGCGACGGGCGCCTTGTCGGCGGCCTTGCCCTCGGGCTTGGGCGCCTCGGAGGCAGGGGCGGCGGCCTTGCCGGGCTCGGCATTCTCGACATCCGCCTTGACGATGCGGCCGCGGGGACCGGAGCCCTTGATCTGGGAGAGGTCGAGGCCCTTGTCGGCGGCGATGCGGCGGGCGAGGGGGGAGGCGAAGATGCGCTCGCCGTCGTTGGCGCTGTCCTTCTGCGCGGGGGCGGCCTGCTCGCCGCTCCCTTGCGGGGGCGTCTCGCTCTTCACGGCGCCGTCCTTCTGGCTGCCGTCGCGGCCATAGCCCTCTGCGGGGTCGGCGGCGTCCTGCTTGTCTTCGGGCGGCGTCTCCTTCGGCGCGGAGGAGGTCTCGCCGATATCGTCGGCGCTCTCGCCCTCCGCGAGGAGCACGGCGATGGGCTGGTTGACCTTCACGCCCTCGGAGCCTTCGGAGACCAGGATCTTGCCGATCACGCCTTCATCGACGGCCTCGAACTCCATCGTGGCCTTGTCGGTTTCGATCTCCGCCAGAAGGTCGCCGGAGGAGACGGTGTCGCCCTCCTTGACGAGCCACTTGGCGAGCGTGCCTTCCTCCATCGTGGGGGAGAGAGCGGGCATCAGGATTTCGGTGGGCATCAATCGACCTCCTCGACCAGCACGCGCCCCCAGGGCTCGTGGACGAAACCGCCGTTCATCTTGGCGGTGTAGGCTTGCAGGATTTGCGGCAGGTGCGCCTCGATCCAGGCGAGGCGATCCCCGACGGGCTCGCCTGCCTCGGCATCGATCAGCGCGTCGGGGATGACGATACGATAGCGCTCGCCGACATCCTCGCCGCGGATGACATGGGCCTCGCGGGCCGCATCGTAGATCACGTCATTCGGCATCAGCGGTAGGTCACGTCGTGGACGGCCTTGATAACCTCGTCGGCGGTGATCAGCGCCAGCTTCTCGAGGTTCGCCGCGTAGGGCATCGGAACGTCTTTCCCGGTGCAGGAGATGACCGGCGCGTCGAGGTAGTCGAAGGCCTGCTGCATGATCTGGCTGCCGATGTAGGAGCCGACGGAGGGCTGGGGCCAGCCTTCCTCCACCGTCACGCAGCGGTTGGTCTTCTTGACGCTCTCCAGCACCGTGGGAAGATCCATCGGGCGGAGGGTGCGCAGGTCGATCACCTCGGCGTCGATGCCGTCTTCTGCCAGCTTTTCAGCGGCTTCGAGCGCGTATTGCATCCCGATGCCGAAGCTGACGATTGTGACGTCGGAGCCCTCGCGAGCGATGCGGGCCTTGCCGAAGGGGACGGTGAAATCGTCCATCACCGGCACGTCGAAGCTGCGGCCGTAGAGGATCTCGTTCTCGAGGAAGATCACCGGGTTCGGGTCACGGATCGCGCTCTTCAGCAGCCCCTTGGCGTCGGCGGCGGTATAGGGGATCGCCACCTTGAGGCCGGGGATCTGCATGTACCAGGCCGAGTAATCCTGGCTGTGCTGGGCGGCCACACGGGCGGCGGCGCCGTTGGGGCCGCGGAAGACGATGGGGCAGCCCATCTGCCCGCCGGACATGTAGAGCGTCTTGGCGGCGGAGTTCACGATCTGGTCCATCGCCTGCATGGCGAAGTTGAAGGTCATGAACTCGACGATGGGTTTCAGCCCCCCGAAGGCCGCGCCGACGCCGATGCCGGCGAAGCCATGCTCGGTGATCGGCGTGTCGATCACGCGCTTGGCGCCGAACTCGTCGAGCAGGCCTTGGGTGATCTTGTAGGCGCCCTGGTACTCGGCAACCTCCTCACCCATGACGAAGACGTTCTCGTCGCCGCGCATCTCTTCGGCCATCGCGTCGCGTAGGGCCTCGCGCACGGTGGTGGACTTCACCTCCGTCCCCTCGGGCCAGTCGGGGGAGCGGTCGGGCTTGGCCGGCTGGGCGGCGGGAGACGCGGCGACGGGCGCGTCGGTGGGGACCTCGGCGTCTTCCTTCGTCTCTTCCTTGACCTCGGTCTTGACCTCTTCGCCGCCGGAGGAGCTGGCGGTGTCGATATCGTCGGCGCTCTCGCCCTCTTCGAGGAGGACGGCGATGGCGGTGTTCACCTTTACGCCCTCGGTGCCTTCCTCGATGAGGATCTTGCCGATGGTGCCTTCATCGACGGCCTCGAACTCCATCGTGGCCTTGTCCGTCTCGATCTCGGCGAGGATGTCACCGGAAGAGACGGTGTCGCCCTCCTTGACCATCCACTTGGCCAGCGTGCCCTCCTCCATCGTCGGGGAGAGGGCGGGCATCAGAATCTCGGTCGCCATTTAAACCGCCTCCCCCTGCGGGATGTCCTTGGAATAGATGTCCGTCCACAGCTCGTCGAGCTCCGGCTCGGGGCTGTCCTTCGCGAATTCGGCGGACTCGTTGATGATGTCCTTGATCTCCTTGTCCACCGCTTTCAGATCCTCCTCGGAGGCGTGCTTGCCGGTTAGCAGCAGCTGGCGGACATTCTCGATCGGGTCGCGCTCTTCGCGCATCTTCTGCACCTCGTCGCGGGTGCGGTATTTCGCAGGGTCGGACATGGAGTGGCCGCGGTAGCGATAGGTCTTCATCTCGAGGATGTAGGGGCCGTTGCCTCCGCGGCAGTACTCGACCGCCTTCTTGCCGGCGGCCTGCACGGCGAGCACGTCCATCCCGTCGACCTCTTCTCCTTCGATGCCGTAGGCGGCACCGCGCTGCCAGTAGGTCGGCGACTTGGTGGAGCGCTTGGTGGAGGTGCCCATGGCGTACTGGTTGTTCTCGATCACGAAGACGACGGGCAGGTCCCAGAGCTCGGCCATGTTGTAGGTCTCGTAGACCTGGCCCTGGTTGGCTGCGCCGTCGCCGAAATAGACGAAGGTGACGCGGTCGTTGCCGAGATACTTGTCGGCGAGCGCGAGGCCGGCGCCGATCGGCACCTGGGCCGCGACGATGCCGTGGCCGCCGTAGAAATGCTTCTCGCGGCTGAACATGTGCATGCTGCCGCCCTTGCCCTTGGAATAGCCGCCCTCGCGGCCCGTGAGCTCGGCCATGACACCCTTCGGGTCCATCCCGCAGGCGAGCATGTGGCCGTGGTCACGGTAGCTGGTGACCCGCTTGTCCCCCTCTTCGGCGGCGGCCTCGAGGCCGACGACCACGGCCTCCTGGCCGATGTAGAGGTGACAGAAGCCGCCGATGAGGCCCATGCCGTAGAGCTGGCCGGCCTTTTCCTCGAAGCGGCGGATGAGAAGCATCTCGCGGTAGTGGTGCAATAGCTCCTCGGCGGAGACGTTGGGCTTGGCCGCGGCCTTGCGTGTCGCCATGAGACCTCCTCGGGCGTGCGGGGCGTAGTTAAGATAGTTTAACGTTGAACAATAGACTAGCAGAGCTGAAAGCGGGCTGCATCCCCCAAAAGAGCTAGGCTGCCATGCACCCCCGGCAACCGGGAACCTCGCCCGCCCGGCGCCTCTTCACAAGGCATGCAGACACAGATTCTCCTCTCCCTCCTCGCCGCCGGCCTCTTCTCCGCTGTGCACCTCGCCGCGCCGGCGCTCTACCGGCTGGGGCACGTGCCGCGGGCGTGGTGGGTCTCCGCCGCCGGGGGCGTGGCGGTGGCTTACGTCTTCCTGCACCTGATCCCCGATCTCGCGTCGCACGAGGAAGCGCTGATGGAGGCGGAGAGCCGGGGAGAGCTCGTCTACGTGCTGGCGCTCGCCGGGCTCGCCGCCTTTTACGGGCTGGAGCGGCGGGTGCGCCGGGCGCGGCCGGAGGGCGGGGCCGATCCGGCGAGCCGGGATGCGGCCTTCTGGATCCATATCGGCTCCTTCAGCCTCTACAACATGCTGATTGGCTATCTGCTGCTGCACCGGGAGGAGGATACCCTGTCCTCCCTGCTGATGTATGTCGGCGCCATCGGGCTGCACTTCGTCACCGCCGATATCGGCCTGCGGCACGATCACCGGCGGCTCTACGACGGCGTCGGCCGCTGGCTGCTGGTCGGCGGGGTGCTGGCCGGGGCGCTGCTGGGGCTGGTGGCGGAGCTGCCCGAGCAGGCGATCATCGCGCTCTCCTCCTTCCTCGCCGGGGGGATCGTGCTCAACACGCTGAAGGAGGAGCTGCCGGAGAACCGCGAGAGCCGCTTCGCCCCCTTCGCGCTCGGCGCCGCCGGCTACGGAGCGATCCTGCTGCTGCTCTCGTCAGGCTGATGGCCTCGAGATCGACCGGCGCTTGACCGGCGGCGCGCGGGGGAGGATAGGGGCGCCATGGCTCTGTGGTATCGCCTCACGCTGCTTCTCGCCGCGGTCGCCTTCGCGGCCGCGAGCCTCGGCGCGGCGGAGCGCATGGCGCCGGAGGATCCGGCGCTGGCCGCCTACGTGGCGGCCGGGGGCGACCTCGCCGATATCTGCGGCGACGTCTCCGGCGGCCATGCCAGCCATTGCCCCATCTGCCACGGCCTGCCCGATGCCCCCGGCTGCCGTTTCGACCCCGCCGAGCGGCGGGTCGCGCTGCTGCCGCTTTGGCCGGGCGCCATGGCCGAGCTCGGCCTCGCGCCGCAGCGGGGCCACCCGAACCTCTCCGCCCGGGCGCCTCCGGCCCGCGCCTGACCGGACCTTTTCCCATTCCAGCCGGCCGGCTCCGCCCGGCCCGTTCCAGACCTATCGCATCGCGCGCGGGCAAGGCCCCTGCGGTGCACCTAGGGAGGCTCACATGCCCAACGTCACCCGCTCTTCGGCGGCCCTCGTCGCCCTGATTCTCGGCCTCGCCAGCCAGGCCAGCGCCCATGTCACCCTCGCGCTGCCCGAAGCCCCCGCCGGCAGCCCCTACATGGCCACCTTCCGCGTGCCGCATGGCTGCGAGGGCGCCGCCACCGACACGCTGCGCGTGACGCTGCCCGAAGGCTTCTATGCCGCGAAACCCATGCCTAAGGCCGGCTGGTCGCTGGAGATCGTCTCCGGCGCCTACGAGGAAAGCTTCTCCAACCACGGCACCGAGATGACCGAAGGGCCGCGGCAGATCGTCTGGTCCGGCGGGCAGCTGGAGGATGCGTGGTACGACGAGTTCACCGTGCGGGGCACCATCGGCCCCAGCGTTGAGCCCGGCACCGTCCTCTCCTTCGAGGCCGTGCAGACCTGCGGCGATGCCGTCGAGGAGTGGACGGGCGAGATGGCCCCCTCCGTCACCGTAACCCCGGCGACGGCCGGTGACGGCCATGGAGACCATGCGGAGGCCGCGGGCGAGTGGCAGGCGGGCGATCTGACGCTCACCGGCGCCTTCTCACGCGCGACGCTGCCGAACGCACCCGTGGGCGGCGGCTTCCTGACCATTGCTAATGACGGGGCGGAGGATGACCGGCTGGTCGCGGCCGCCTCTCCTGTCGCCGGGCGGACCGAGATCCACGAGATGCTCATGGACGGCGACGTGATGCGCATGCGCGAGCTGGAGGACGGCCTGCCCATCCCGGCGGGAGAGAGCGTGTCGCTGGAGCCGGGGGGCATTCACCTCATGCTCATGGAGCTGGGCGACCCTCTCGTCGAGGGCACGCAGGTGCCGATGACGCTGACCTTCCAGCAGGCCGGCGAGGTGGAGATCCTGCTCGACGTCGGCGCCATCAATGCCCGGACCGCTGGCGGTGACATGGATCACTCAGGCATGGACCACGGCGACATGGATCACGCACACAGCGATGAGGAGGCCACGGAATGACCACGCGCACGTTGAACATCCTGCTCTGGGCGGCTGTGGCGGTGGCCCTGCTCGCCGGCGGCAGCGCCTGGTACCTGCTGAGCCGGGGGAGCGATCTGCCGGTGGCCGGCACTCTCGGACAGGGCGATTACGCCCTGACAACCACCGACGGCGCCCCCTTCACGGAGGAGGTGCTCGCCTCCGGCCAGCCCTCCGCCGTGTTCTTCGGCTTCACCCATTGCCCGGATGTCTGCCCGACGACGCTCGGCGACATCCTCACCTGGCAGGAGGAGCTGGGCGACGAGGCGGAGGACCTGCGGGTCTACTTCGTCACCGTCGATCCCGAGCGGGACGACCCGGAGGTGCTGGGCGACTACGTCTCCTGGGTGCCGGGCGTCGCCGGCGTCACCGGCCCGCGCGCGGAGATCGACAAGGCCACCCGCGCCTTCGGCGTCTACGCCTCTCGCGTGCCGCTGGAGGGCGGCGACTACACGATGGACCACTCCGCCTACGTGCTGCTCTTCGACGGGAACGGCAACTTCGTGGAGCCGATCACCTACCAGGAGCCGCTGGAGAGCGCGCTGCGCAAGCTGCGCCGGGCCATCGGGGCCTGAGGGGAGACGGGCCTGAGGGAAAACCGGGCGGCGGCGGGTCAGCCGCCGCTGCCGCTCCGGGCCGCCTTTTCCGCGCGCCATTCTGCCAGCGGGAAGAGGCGGTCGTAGGCCCAGTTGAAGGCCAGCGCGTATAGCAGGTAGAAGGCGGCGAAGGAGATATCCATCAGGAACGCCTGCCAGAGCGAGATGCCGAGGTACCAGGCGATGAAGGGCATCAGCACCGCCAGCAGGCCGATCTCGAAGAGGATGGCATGGGCGACGCGCAGGCGCCCCGTCTTCAGTGTCGTGCCGCTCCGCCGTTTCATGATCCGGTCGAAGACCTCGTTGAACACCACGTTCCAGCCCATGGCGATTAGCGCGCTGACGATGCCGACGACGCCGATCTCGTGCATCGGCTGATCGAAGGCGAGGGCGCCGAGCGGCACCACAAGGATCAGGGCGATGATCTCGAAGCTCAGGGCGTGACGCAGCCGGTCGAGGGGCGTGCGCATGGCAACCTCCAAAGGGGGTGGCCGGGCCGTCCCGGCGGAATGCGAAAGGTGAGGCCGTTCTCGGGGGCGGGCTATCGCAGCTTCGCGGGGGCCGGGCAAGGGCGGCCCGTCAAAGGCAGTCTGGGGCGAGGCGTCAGCGGATGATGATCTCGTCGTTACGGATCAGGCCGAGCACGTCGCGGGCCTGCTGGTCGAGCAGGTCGAGATCGAGATAGCTGTCGGAGAGGCGGCGGGTGAGGTTCTCCATCCGCGCCACCTCGGCGGTGAGCTCGTCCAGCTCGGTGCGCAGGCTGCGCTCCTCCGCCTCGACTTCCGCGCGGCGGAAGAGGCCGTAGTCCCCCTGCACGGCGGCGAACATGAAGTAGGCGCCGAGGAGGACCATCGCGGAGATGTAGAAAAGGGGCGCCAGCGGCGGGCGGCTCATGCGGACCATGTCTGCTCGTCTCGATCGGGCGCCTCTTGGCGGGCGCGGGTGGAGGCAGCATCGCAGACGGGGCGCGGAGGGCAAGGGGGCAGGGGTGCCGCAGGCGCGGGCGCGGCGGATTTGCCATAGGGGAAGGCATCGAACCGGGCTGCATCAGGGCGCCGTTTCACTTGGCTCGAGCTAATCCCCCGCCCGGTGCGCGCCAAAGGCGCAGGGCGAGCGCCTGCCCGTCCCGCGGGCTGGCGCTCTGGTGAAGCTTGGTGCCTCGCTCAGGGCGGGGAGGGGTTTGGCGGGCATAAAGCGCTTTAGCGGGGCCGTTGCAGCGCCACCCCCCGGGCAGGCGCTTGCCCTGCGCCTGCGGACGGAGTGCGGGCTGAGAGGGGAAGGTGGGTTGGAAACCCGGCCTATGGGGGGCGTCGATGCCGGGCGCCGTTGCACCCGGCTCGAGCTTTGTCCCCCGCCCGGTACGCGCCAAAGGCGCAGGGCGAGCGCCTGCCCGTCCCGGCGGGCTGGCGCTCTGGTGAGGCCTGGTGCTCCGCTCGGTGCGGGGAGGGGCGTGGCTGGCATAAAGTGCGCCGCAGGACCGTAGTGGCGCCACCCCACGGGCAGACGCTCGCCCTGCGCCGGCGAGGGGGCGCCCGGCGCAGTGGGGGAAGGTGGGTTGAAACCCACCCTACGAGCACCGCTTTGGCTGGCAGGGGCGGGGGAGGACCCCGCCCCACGGCCGTCAGTCGTTGCCGAGGTAGATGTCGACCATCTGGTCGAGGAGGCGCATGGCCTCGTCGCGGGGGCGCTGGAAGCAGTTGCGGCCGATGATGGAGCCGTTGCCGCCGCCGTCGCGGATGGCGCGCGCATCGTCGAGCACCGAATCGCCGCCCTTCTTGGCGCCGCCCGAGAAGATGATGATCCGCCGGCCGTTGAAGGCCGACTTCACGCAGTCCGCCACGCGCGCGGCCTGGGTGGAGATGTCGATGCCCTCGTCCTCGTAGACGGCCTTGGCCGCCCCGAGCTCCAGGTGGTCCGTCGAGAGCTTCACTTTGATGATGTGCGCCCCGAGCATCGCCGCGATGTGGGTCGCGTAGGCACCGATGTCGATTGCCGTCTCGCCGTCCTTGGAGATGGCCTCGCCGCGGGGGTAGGACCAGATGACCGTCGCGATCCCGACCGACGCCGCCTCGCGGCGCATCTCAGCGATCTCCTCGAACATGCCGAGCGCCATGTCGGAGCCGGGATAGATGGTGAAGCCGATGGCCGCGCAGCCGAGGCGGAGCGCGTCGTCCACCGTCGCCGTGATCGCCTGATCCTTGCCGGCGGTGCCGGACATCAGCGAGTTGGCGGAGTTCACCTTCAGGATCGTCGGGATCTGCCCGGCGAAGGTGTCCGCCCCCGCCTCCAGCGGCCCGAGCGGGGCGGCATAGGCCGAGAGCCCGGCGTCGATGGCCAGCTGGTAGTGGTAATGCGGGTCATAGGCCGGCGGGTTGGGGGCGAAGGAGCGGGCGGGCCCGTGCTCGAACCCCTGGTCCACCGGCAGGATGATCAGCTTGCCGGTGCCGCCGAGCCGCCCCTGCATCAGGATCCGGGCGAGGTTGCCCTTCACGCCGGGGGTCTCCCCCTCGTACTTGGCCAGGATATCTCGCACGATCTGGGTCATCGCCATCAGGTCAGTCCTCCTTGTTGCAACAAGGGGATAGAGGGCCGGGCGGGGCGGTTCAATTATGTTAACGCCACCAGCCCCCCGGCCATCTGCAGATGGCTCAGCCGAGCGCCGCCACACCGGGCAGAGCCTTGCCCTCCATCCATTCGAGGAAGGCCCCGCCGGCGGTGGAGACGTAGGTGAACTCCTCCGCCGCCCCCGCCTGATTGAGCGCCGAGACGGTGTCGCCCCCGCCGGCGACGGAGACGAGCCCGTCGTTCACAGTCAGCTTGCCGGCGATCTGCGCCGCCGACTTGGTGGCGCTGTCGAAGGGCGGGATCTCGAAGGCGCCGAGCGGGCCGTTCCAGATCAGCGTCTGCGAGCGGCCGAGGGCGGTGGCGATGGCGGCGACGGCGATGGGGCCGGCGTCGAGGATCATCATGTCATCGGGGACGGAATCGGCATGGACGATCTTGCTCGGCGCGTTGGCCTTGAACTCCGTCGCCACGACGACGTCCTCCGGCAGGAGGATCTTGCAGCCGGTCGTCTCCGCCTTGGCCATGATCTCCCGCGCCGTGCCGAGAAGATCGTGCTCGCAGAGCGACTTGCCGACGCCGTGCCCCTTCGCCGCGAGGAAGGTGTTGGCCATGCCGCCGCCGATGACCAGCGTGTCGACCTTCGCGACGAGGTTGAGCAGCAGGTCGAGCTTGGTGGAGACCTTGGCGCCCCCCACCAGCGCCATCACCGGGCGCGCCGGGTTGCCGAGCGCCTTCTCCAGCGCCGTCAGCTCTTCGGCCATCAGCCGGCCGGCGCAGGCGGGGAGCAGGCGGGCCAGCGCCTCGGTGGAGGCGTGGGCTCGGTGGGCTGCCGAGAAGGCGTCATTGCAGTAGACATCGCCCAACTTGGCCATCTGCTGCGCCAGCTCGGGATCGTTTTTCTCCTCTCCCGCATGGAACCGGGTGTTCTCCAGCAGAAGCACCTCGCCGTCGCGCAGCTCGGCCGCGGCTTTCTCCGCCTCCGGCCCCACGCAATCGGGGGCGAAGCGCACCTGCACGCCGAGCGCCTTCTCCAGCACCGGGCGGACGCGCTTCAGCGACATCTCCTCCACCACCTTGCCCTTGGGGCGCCCGTAGTGTGCGAGGAGGATCGGTTTGCCGCCCCGCGCCAGAATATCCTTCACCGTCGGGACGATACGGTCGATCCGCGTCGTGTCCGTCACCCGGCCGTCCTCCATCGGGACGTTGATGTCCACGCGCGTCAGCACGCGCTTGCCCTTGAGATCCATGTCGTCAAGCGATGTCCATGCCATGCCGGCCTCCCGCATTCGTGTCTGCCTTGTGGTGGCCCCCCCCGCTGATGGCGTCAAGCGCGCCTTGGCATTCGGGGCCATCCCGCATAGCGTCCGCGCCGAATGAGAGAGGAGTGGCCCATGGCCGATTTCAAGGACCCCGAGAACACCATCCTGATGGAGCTGAAGGGCGGCGTGGTCGCCATCGAGCTGCTGCCGGATGTGGCGCCGCAGCACGTGGCGCGCATGAAGGAGCTGGCCCGCGCCGGCGCCTATGACAACGTCGCCTTCCACCGCGTGATCGAGGGCTTCATGGCGCAGACGGGCGATGTCGCCCATGGCAACATGGAGAAGGACTTCAACATCAACATGGCCGGCCGCGGCGGCTCCGACCTGCCCGACCTGCCGGCGGAATTCTCCGGCGTGCCGCATGATCGCGGCACCCTCGGCGCGGCGCGCTCTGCCAGCCCCGACAGCGCCAACTCGCAGTTCTTCATCAACTTTTCCGACAACCACTTCCTCAACCGGCAGTACACCGTCTACGGCCGCGTCATCGAGGGGATGGAGCATGTCGATGCCATCACCCGGGGCGAGCCGCCTGCCAGCCCCGACCGCATGATCTCCGTCAAGGTGGCCGCAGATGCGTAACCTCGTTCTCTCCTCCATCCTGGCGCTCGCCGCCTCTCCCGCGCTGGCCGTCGGCCTCGACATCGACGTCGAGGGCGAAGCGAATGGCACTATCCATATCGAGCTCTTCGAGGATACCGCCCCCGCCCATGTCGAGCGTCTGACGATGCTGGCCGAGCAGGGCGCCTATGACGACGTGGTCTTCCACCGCGTCATCGAGGGCTTCATGGCGCAGACGGGTGACGTCGAGTACGGGCGCATGGGCGGCGACATGTCGATGGCCGGCATGGGCGGCTCGGACATGGCCGACCTGCCCGCCGAGTTCTCCGACGAGCGCAGCTTCCAGCGCGGCACCGTCGGCATGGCCCGCAGCCAGAGCCCGGACAGCGCCAATTCGCAGTTCTTCATCATGTTCGAACCGGCGCCGCATCTCGACGGGCAGTACACCATCGTCGGCGAGGTGACGGAGGGTCTGGATGTGCTCGACGCCATCAAGCGCGGCGAGGGGCCGAACGGCGCCGTCATCGGCCAGCCGGACGTCATGGCGGACGTGACGGTCACCGAGTGACGATGGCCTGAGCAAAGGGCACCGCCGCGTGAAGAAGGATCACATCGACACCTTCGGCGCGGCGGCGCTCATCGGCTTCTCGCTGCTCCTGGCGGTCAACCAGGTGGTGACGAAGCTGACCTACACGGGCATCCAGCCGGTATTCTTCGCCGGCATCCGCTCGCTCGGCGCGGCGCTCTGCATCTGGGCGTTCTTTCGCCTGCGGGGGAGGCCCATCGCGCTGGGGAGGGGGCGCGTTGCGTGGGCTGGGGCGATCTGCGGCGTCGTCTTCGCGGTCGAGTTCCTCGCGCTCTTCCTGGCGCTGGATCTGACGAACGTCACCCGCACCTCGATCCTCTTCTATTCCATGCCGGTCTGGACGCTGCTGGCTGGCCATTTCATCCTGCGGACCGAGCGCATCTCCGGCTCCGCCGCGCTGGGGCTGCTCGCCGCGATGGCGGGCGTGGCGCTGGCGCTGGCCGAGCGCGGCGGGCAGGCGGCGAGCCTCGCCGGGGATCTCTGCGCCGTTGGCGCCGGCATGGGCTGGGCGGCGACGCTGCTGATCGCCAAGCACTCGGCCCTCCGCGAGCTGCGCCCCGAGGGGCAGCTTTTATGGCAGGTGGCCGTTTCCGCGCCGATCCTGCTGCTGCTGGCGCCGCTCTTCGGCCCGCTGATCCGGGACTTCGCGCCGATCCACCTCGCCGGGATCGGCTTTCAGATCGTCGTGGTGGTGAGCTTCGGCTTCATCTTCTGGCTCTGGCTGCTCTCCATCTACCCCGCGGGCGGGGTGGCGAGTTTCTCCTTCCTTGCGCCGGTCTTCTCCGTCGGGCTGGGATGGCTGGTGCTGGGCGAGAGGCTCACCTGGCGGCTCTTCGCGGCGCTGGCGCTGGTGGCGCTCGGGATCGTGCTGATCAACCGGCGCAGGCCCGTGCCGCCGCCGGACGCCTAGGGCGGAAACCATATGGTTTCCGCCTTCGATTTCCATATGGAAATCGGCACCTAGAGTCGGGCGAGGCGCTCCGTCAGCAGCTCGAAGAACCCGTCCGCATCGACGTCACCGAGGAAGAGCGCGTTCTTCTTGCGATCCGTCACGCCCCACCAGTCGGCGACGGTCATGCCGCGGGTCAGCTCGCTGAGGGTCTCGATCTCCACGTTGACCTCGCGGCCGGAGAAGAGCTCGGGCTTCAGCAGCCAGGCGATCACGCAAGGGTCATGCAGCGGCGCGCCGGCGGAGCCGTATTTGGCCACGTCGAACCGCTCGAAGAAGTCTGTCCAGGCCGCCACCGTCTCGCCGACCTTGCCGAGCCCCCGGAAGCGGTCGATCCGCGCCTTCGTTGTCAGCACCTTGTGGGTGACATCGAGCGGCAGCACGGTGATCGGGATGCCGGAGGCGAAGACCGCCGCCGCCGCCTCGGGATCGACATAGATGTTGAACTCGGCGGCGGGCGTGATGTTGCCCACCTCGAAATAGGCGCCGCCCATCAGCACGATGGCGGCGATCTTTTGGGCGATGTCAGGGGCGCGCTCGAGCGCGGTGCCGATGTTGGTGAGAGGGCCGAGGGGGCAGAGCGTGATCTCCCCCGGCGCGGCCCGCACCGCCTCGATGATGGCATCGACGGCGTGGCCCTCGGCGAGCGGCATCCGCGGCTCGACGATCTCCACCCCGTCGAGGCCGGTGCCGCCATGCACATGCTCGGCGGTGAGGAGGGGGCGGGACATCGGCGCGTCGCAGCCGGCATGGACGGGGACGTCGGGTCGCCCGGCCAGTTCGCAGACGATGCGGGCGTTGCGCTGGGTCAGGGCGAGCGGGACGTTGCCGGCGACGGCGGTGATGGCGACCACCTCCAGCTCCGGCGAGGCGAGGGCGAGGAGGATGGCGACGGCGTCGTCCTGGCCCGGGTCTGTGTCGATGATGATCTTGCGTGCCATGGGGCCTCCTGCGCTTCGGGCGGGAGGTAACCAGAGCGGCGCGGGGATGGCCAGCGGGTCGGGGCGAAGAGGGCAGGGGCTGTGGGCGCCTTGTCGGCCTCAACCTGGCGCGGTGCTCTCACACCGGCCCGTAGGGTGGCGCTGCAACGGTGTTGCGGCGCGCTTTATGCCAGCCGCGCCCCTCTCCAGCCCCCCCGCTAAGCACCAAGCTCAGCCAGAGCGCCAGCCCGCCGGGACGGGCCGGCGCTCGCGCGGCGCCTGCGGCTTGATTCCGCGCGGGGGAAGGAGCGGGGACCTTGGTCTCCGGAGCCCTCGCCCCGAGCGAGCCCCGTAGGGTGGGTTTCCAACCCACCTTCCCCGGACCGCCACAAGCGATGGCCTCGCAAGCCGGCCCGTGGGGTGGCGCCGCCACATGGCCTCCGAAGCGCTTTATGCCGGCCAAGTCCCTCCCCGCCCCGAGCGAAACACCAAGCTCAGCCAGAGCGCCAGCCCGCCGGGACGGGCCGGCGCTCGCGCGGCGGCCTGCGGCCTTGATTCCGCGCGAGGGGGAAGAGTGGCGGCGTGGGGCGAGGGGCAGACTGAGTGGACCCGCCCAAGGAAGCAGGGCCCATCGGAAGACCAGCGGGCGAGCCCCGACGGTCCCTTGCCCCCTCCGCCCCTCAGCCCTGACCGCGCGCCAACGCAGCCACGCCGGTGCGGGCCAGCTCCTTCAGGCCGAGGGGGCGCATGAGCTCGGCGAAGGCGTCGATCTTCTCCGGCGTCCCGGTCACCTCGAACACGAAGCTCTCCAGCGTCGAATCCACCACGTTGGCGCGGAAGATCTCCGCCAGCCGCAGCGCCTCGATCCGCTTGTCGCCGCTGCCGCGCACCTTGAAGAGCGCCAGCTCGCGCTCGACGGACTGCGCCTCGACCGTCAGGTCGATCACCTCCTGCACCGGCACGATCCGGCCCAGCTGGGCCTTGATCTGCTCGACGATGTGATCGGTGCCCGAGGTGACGATGGTGATGCGCGAGGTATGCCCCTCGTGATCCACCTCGGCGACCGTCAGGCTGTCGATGTTATAGCCGCGGCCGGAGAAGAGCCCGATGACCCGGGCGAGGACGCCCGGCACGTTCTCCACCAGCACCGCCAGCGTGTGCTTCTGGATCGTCTCGTCCGACGTATCGCGAAGGTTGTAGACGGAGTGGCTGGAGGAGCCTTTTTCAATCTTGAGGGCGTTCATGCAGTCGGACCTTTGGTGCGAGTATCCGCCCCGGCCAGTGGGCTCGGGGCTGTGAGGGTCATCCGGGCGTCGGGACAAGGCGTGGGCGGGGGAGCCGGGCGCGCCCCCCCTCAGGAGCGCGTGCCCGGCCCGCCCCGTCACACCAGCGCGCCGCCTTCGACGAAGGCATCCTTCTCGGCGGCGAGGAGCATCTCGTTATGCGCCTTGCCGGAAGGGATCATGGGGAAGCAGTTCTCGTGCTTCTCCACCAGGCAGTCGAAGACCACCGGCCCGTCGTGATTGATCATCTCCATGATCGCGTCGTCGAGATCCGCCGGATCCTTGCACTGGATGCCCTTAGCGCCGAAGGCCTCTGCCAGCTTCACGAAATCGGGCAGCGATTCCGACCAGCTGTGCGAGTAGCGCTCGCCGTGCAGCAGCTCCTGCCACTGGCGGACCATGCCGAGCCGCTCGTTGTTGAGGATGAACTGCTTCACCGGCGCGCGGAACTGCATGGCGGTCCCCAGCTCCTGCATGTTCATCAGCCAGCTCGCCTCGCCGGCGACGTTGATGACGAGGCTCTCGGGGTGGGCCACCTGCACGCCGATGGAGGCGGGGAAGCCGTAGCCCATGGTGCCGAGGCCGCCGGAGGTCATCCAGCGGTTCGGCGCCTCGAAGCCGAGGAACTGCGCGGCCCACATCTGGTGCTGGCCGACCTCGGTGGTGATGTAGCGGTCACGATCCTTCGTCAGCGCCTCGAGCCGCTGCAGGGCGTATTGCGGTTTGATGACCGAGGTGGAGTTCTCGTAGGTCAGGCAGTCCGAGCGCTTCCACGCCTCGATCTGCCGCCACCAGCCGGCCAGCCCGTCGCGCGAGGTCTTGCGGCCGCGCGACTTCCAGATCGTCAGCAGATCCTCCAGCACGTGGGCGACATCGCCGATGATCGGGATGTCGACGCGGATGATCTTGTTGATCGAGGAGGCGTCGATATCGATATGGGCCTTCAGCGAGCCGGGGGAGAAGGCATCGGTGCGCCCCGTGATCCGGTCGTCGAAGCGGGCGCCGATGCAGATCATCAGGTCGCACCCGTGCATGGCCATGTTGGCCTCGTAGAGCCCGTGCATCCCCAGCATCCCCAGCCAGTGCTTGCCGGAGGCGGGGTAGGCGCCGAGGCCCATCAGCGTCGACGTGATGGGGAAGCCGGTCGAATCCACCAGCTCGCGCAGCAGCTGGCTCGCCTGGGGGCCGGAGTTGATGACCCCGCCGCCGGTATAGAAGACCGGCCGCTCGGCCGCCTCCATCGCCGCGACGAGCGTCTCGATCGCCTCGCGGTCCCCCTTCACCTTGGGCTGGTAACGGGGGCGCAGGTCCTCGCGCCCCGTGTAGGTGCCGGTGGCGAACTGCACGTCCTTGGGGATGTCGATCAGCACCGGGCCGGGGCGGCCGTGGGTGGCGACGTGGAAGCCCTCGTGGATGGTCTTCGCCAGCGTCTCGGGCGTCTTCACCAGGTAATTGTGCTTGGTGCAGGGCCGCGTGATGCCGACCGTGTCGGCCTCCTGGAAGCCGTCGGTGCCGATCATGAAGGTGGCGACCTGGCCGGAGAGGACGATGATCGGGATCGAATCCATCAGCGCGTCCGTCAGCCCGGTCACAGCGTTCGTGGCGCCGGGGCCGGAGGTGACGAGGGCGACCCCGGGCTTGCCGGTGGAGCGGGCATAGCCCTCGGCGGCATGCACAGCGGCCTGCTCGTGGCGGACGAGGATGTGGCGGATGTCGTTCTGCTGGAAGATCTCGTCATAGATGGGCAGAACGGCGCCCCCCGGATAGCCGAATACGGTGTCGACGCCCTGATCCCTCAGCGCTTCGACGACCATTCTGGCTCCGGTCATTTCCCTAGACATGTGCCTCGTCCTTTTCTCGGGCTGTCGCATCGTTCGGTCTGGATAACGTGGTTATGGAAACAAAAAACCCCCGGCGGGGACCGGGGGCGCATGGGATCGGATCTGGGCGTGCCTTTACGGCCCCATGCGCCTTTCTCCGATAAGTACGACGATCGACATCAAACTCTCCAGACTTCTGAGGGGACCATAGGAGCGGGATTCGGGGCGGTCAACCGCAAAAGACGACATATTCGGCATACCGGCGGCCTGCGGGCGCAACTTTCTATAATCTGAAGCTGCCTTCCCGCAAGTTTCCGCCGCCAGGGCCTCTCTCACCCCTTCGCGGTCGCCCGCCCGGCGGCGAGCGGCACCACCGCGACGAGGAGGGTGAGCATCCAGAACGCCGCCGGCAGCGACGTGGCATGGGAGACGAAGCCGATGGCCGCCGGCCCGAGGAGGACGCCGGCATAGCCCGCCGTCGTCACCGCGGCGACGGCGAGGCCGGAGGGCATCGACGTCTGCCGCCCGGCGAGGGAGAAGACGACGGGCACCAGATTCGCGGCACCGAGGCCGATCAGCACGAAGCCGAGGAAGGCCACCGCCGGCCACGGCGCGAGGAGGAGCAGCGCCAGCCCGCCCATGGCGACGAGCCCGCCGCCGATCAGCACCTTGCGCTGGCCCAGCGCCGCGACGACCCGGTCTCCCGTCAGGCGGCCCGCCGTCATCGCGAGGTTGAAGAGCATGAAGCCCAGCCCCGCCCGCTCGACGGAGGCGATGCCCCGCTCGACGGAGAGGAGCGCGCCCCAGTCGAGCATGGCGCCCTCGACGAGGAACATGATGGCCGCCAGCAGCGCCAGCAGCAGCACCAGCCCGCGCGGCAGCGCGAAGGGCAGGGGCTCGCCCCCCTCGGCCCGGATCAGCCGCGGCGCGGCAAGTGCCATGGCGGCGAGGGTGAGCAGGCCCCCGGCGACGAGGCAGAAGGTCGGGCCGGCGCCGAGCGCGAGCAGGCCGGTGACGCCGCCGGCACCGACGAAGCCGCCGACCGAGAACAGGGCGTGAAAGCCCGACATGAGCGGCACGTCGGCGCGCTTCTCCACCTCGACCGCATGGACGTTCATCGACACGTCGAGCGTGCCGAGCGAGGCGCCGAGCAGGAAGATGACGACGCCGAGGAGCAGCGCCGTCGGCGCCAGCGCGAGGAGCGGCAGCATCAGGGCAAGGCCGAAGCCGCCGAGCAGGATCATCGGGCGCGCCCCGTGCCGGGCGGAGACCCAGCCGGTGATCGGCATGGCGATGACAGAGCCGATGCCGAGGCAGAGGAGCAGGAGGCCCAGCTCCGCTTCGCTGGCGCCGATCCGCTCCTTGGCGAAGGGGATGATGGGCGCCCAGCACGCCATGGCGAAGCCGCCGGCGAAGAAGGAGAGGCGCGTTGCGAGGCGCGGGCCGGCTGTCCCGTCTGCGATGTCGGTCATGTCTGTCTTTCAGCTGCGGGGTGGGGCGGCGCGCAGCGGGTCTGGCGCGCCGGTGGAGGCGAGGGCGGCGAGCTGCTCCGCCGGGGCGTCGTGCTCGAGGATCAGGTGCGTCAGCGCCCGCGCGGCGCCGAATGGGAAGGGCGCGCGGGTGCCGAGCTTGTCGGAGGTCATCATCAGCGCGGTCGCGCCGCTGGCGGTCAGCAGCGCCTGCTTCATGTCGCTGTCCGCCCGGTCGAATCCGGCGAGCGTGCCGTCGGGGCTGAGAGCACAGGCGCCGAGCAGGCAGAGGTCGATGGCATAGCGCGGCAGCTCCGCCAGCGCCCGCCCGTCGACGCAGCCGCCGATGGACGGATCGACGGCGCCGCCGAGGAGAAAGAGGGAGATGTCCTGCCGGCTGGAGAGTGCAGTGGCGGCGGGAAGCGAGTTGGTGACGACCCGCAGGCCGCTTCCCTGCGGCAGGTGGGCGGCGAGATGCGACGCGAGCCGGGCGGTGGTGCTGCCGCAATCGAGGAAGATGGTCTGTCCGGGCTGCACCAGTTCCGCCGCCCGCGCCGCCAGCGCCGCCTTGGCGGCCGGCTGCTCCTCGGCACGCGAGGCCAGAGGCGCGCCGGCGGGAGAGAGGGGCAGGGCGCCGCCGTAGACACGCTCGCACAGCCCCTCGGCAGCGAGGGCGCGCAGGTCACGCCGGATGGCATCCTCCGAGACTCCGAATTCGCGCGCCAGCTCGCCCGAGGAGACGGGCTGGCCCTGGCGAAGGCGGCCGGCGATCTCGTGGCGGCGTGAAAGGGGAAGGGAATCGTGCATGAACGTGCATTATCAGGCACGAATGGGGGAGCTCAAGCGGTATTCTGCGAAGAACTCGGGGTAGGGCGGCGGGAGGGGGAACGCCAGCGGGGCAAAATGAAAGCGGTGGGCTGGTGCGCTGGTCTCCCTCGTCGAGACGACCGGCGACATCACGAACAACCCTAATGGGACGGACAGGATATTCCCCGGCAAGCCGACGCGCTCCTGGCCCAGCCAGTCACGGCTGCGCATCCTCGGCGGAATGGAGACAGGGACGAGGCTGACGGAGGAGGAGATTTGCGGCCGATGCGACAGGCTGGCGGCGCCGCGGGGCGAGATCCTGAACGAGGCCCGCGGGCTCTGCTCAGCCTCCGCTAGAGCTTCCGCTCAGCGGCGCCGCGGCGCCGGCTGGGCGTCAGGCAGCTGGATGCGCGCCACCTGCTCGGCGATGGGCGCGACGGAGAGGGGGTGCGTCTCGGCGCTGTGCTCCTCGGGGTCACGCAGCAGCTGCCAGCGGCCCCGGGAATAGACCTCGAGACCCTTGTAGCGGGCCTTGTAGCCCATCTTCGGCGAGCCGGGCACCCAGTAGCCGAGGTAGACGTAGGGCAGCCCCATGTCCCGCGCGATCTCGACATGATCGAGGATCATGTAGTTGCCGAGCGAGTCCGCCTCGAAGTCGGGATCGAAGAAGGAATAGACCATCGACAGCCCGTCATCGAGCAGGTCCGTCAGGCAGGCGGCGCGCAGCGGCTCGCCGTCGGCGGCATATTCGATGAGGCGCGAGCGGATCGGCGTCTCCTCGATCATGGCGGAGAACTCGAAGACGTCCATGTCCGCCATGCCGCCATCGGCGTGGCGCGAGTCGAGGTACTTGCGAAAGAGCTCGTACTGGGCGTCCGTCGCCCAGGGCGAGGTCGCCCGGCGGCGCAGCGGCGCGTTGCGCTTGAGGACACGCTTCTGGCTCTTGGAGGGCGCGAAATCCGAGACGCGGATGCGCGCCGAGAGGCAGGCGGAGCAATCGGCGCAGGTCGGCCGGTAGAGGACGTTCTGAGAGCGGCGGAAGCCCTGCTTGGAGAGCGCGTCGTTGAGCTTCTCCGCCTCCTCGCCCTGCAGGGCGGTGAACAGCTTCCGCTCCATCCGGCCCGCGAGGTACGGGCAGGGCTGCGGAGCCGTCACGTAGAACTGGGGAGCGATGGGGAGGGAGTGGCGCATGTCGGCGGAGGAGAGGACTCGGGAGAGGGTGAACGTCGCCGGAGAGCCTAGCAACCGTGCTGCCCGGCGCCAAGCCCGTCCGACCCGACCATTTTCGGGGGGGCAATGTGTCGCTTGTCTTTGGGTGAGGTCCCCTTCCAAGGGATAGATCGGAAGGCGAATGGTGGAGGCATCCCCATGCTCGGTCCCCGTAGTGTGAGGTTCTACCCCCCCACCGCGTGACATCTCCGCCTTCCCTCGCCCGGTACGCGCCAAAGGCGCAGGGCCAGCGCCTGCCCGTCCCGGCGGGCTGGCGCTCTGGTGAAGCTGGGTGCTCCGCTTGGGCCGGGGAGGGGTGTGGCTGGCATAAAGCGCGCAGCTGGGCCGTAAATGCGCCACCCCACGGGCAGGCGCTCGCCCTGCGCTGGCGGTCGGTGTGCTTTGGGGAGGGCGGGGAAGTGGGTTGGAAACCCACCCCACGGGCTCCGGCGGGCGCTGGCTCTCCAACTGCGGGGGGAGCCGCGGGGGTCGGGGGGCACCGACGCCGGGGCGCCGGTACCCCCTGCCGCAATCACACCGGGCGGTTGATGGCGGCGGTGCCGAGGAGGTGGTCCGTCAGCCCCTGACGGCGGTCGGTGATGAGCATCAGCGCCACCGAGATCAGCTGCAGGGGCGCCATGGCGACCGAGACGGTGTAGCCCAGCGTGTGCAGGAAGGCGGAGCCGCCGCCCATCTTGCCGCCGTCGGCCTCGCGCAGCTGGATGCCCCAGAAGGCCATGCCGGGTGTCGCCGAGAAGGCGGCGATGGTGCCCCAGCGGTAGAGGAAGGAGACGGTCAGCCAGAGCGCCCCGAAGAAGAACACGCCGACGAAGGCGGTGAAGGGCAGCGCCAGGCATGTCAGCAGGAAGGTCGCCACGCCGTCGCCGATCCAGGCGAGCAGCCGCCGGCCGGGAACGCCGGCGTAGAAGTCGGGGCGGCGCTCCGGGTCGGGCAGGGCGGAGGCGAAGGCGTAGGATTGATCGGTCATGTCATCTGTCCGGGGTGGGGCGGCGGGCCCGGTCTTCGGGCCGCGCCGGGTGTCATCGATGGCTCAGGCGCCGTGCGGCTGGTTGCCGGACCATTGCCCTGCCTGCCAGCCGGGATCGCGCGCCGGCTCCTCGGTGGTCACGGGGCCGGTCACTGGGGCGGTCACGGGGCCCGCGACCTCCTCGGCATCCTCCACCTCGGCCGTGTGCGCCACGCGGGGCGCCTGCGGCTCGGGAGGCACGGCGATCACCTCTCCGTCACGGGCGGCCGGGGGCTGCGGCGCGGCGGCCGGCTGCGAGGGCTGCCGGCGCGGCGCGATCAGCGCCATGGGAGAGGCGGCGGCCCGACGCTGGGCGGCGGCACGCTCGGCGCGGCGCTCCATGAAGTTGTCGAACTCCGACTGGTCCTTGGAGGCGCGCAGGCGAGCGAGGAAATCCTCGAAGGCGCGCTGCTCCTCCTCCAGCCGGCGCATCATGTCGGCCTTGTAGGCATCGAAGCTTGCGTTGCCGCTGGGGCGCCCGGTCGAGCCGCGGGCCCAGTCGTCGGTCTCCGCCTCGGGGGCGACGTCCGCCACACCGGGGGCGCGGGAGCTGGCCCCTTGGCTGGCACCCACGGCGAGCCCGTTGAAGCCCTGCCAGATGAGCGCGCCGGCGAGCACCAGCCCGGCCAGGGCCTCATGCGCGAAACCGACGGAGATGGCGACGATGGCGTAGCCGGTGAAGAAGATCAGCGACAGCACGCGGAGCGCAAACTCCCGGTGCGGCCCGTAGAGCCCGCCGTTGAAGCCTTTCCAGGCGACGAGCAGCCCCAGCGCGAGGCCGGCGGGCCAGAAGGCGACGAAGGCCAGCACCGTGGCGACGATGGCAAAGGCCGTGAAGAAGATGATGGAGAGGACCTTCAGGGGGAAGGCCCCCTCGAACTCGGCCTCGTCAGGGGTGTGCTTGCGTCGCGACATGGGGAAATGCTCCAAAAAATGTCGGGGTGAGGGAACGCGGGCCGGCGCTGTGGCCGGCCCGCTCCTGGCTCAGTAATTCTGGCCTTGCGAGCCCTGGTCGTAGCCGCCGTCCTGCGGGGGCTGATAGGCTTGGCCCTGGTTCTGGTTCTGCCCCTGGGCGGACTGGCCGTTGCGGGCGCGGTCGCTCATGAACTGGTCGAACTCGGACTTGTCCTTGGCTTCACGCAGACGCTCGAGGAACTCCTCGAAGGCGCGCTGCTCGTCCTCGAGGCGCCGCAGCATGTCCTGCTTGTAGGCGTCGAAGGCGGAGTTGCCGGACGGGCGCATTGCGGCCCGGGCGGCGGACATCGAAGAGGTACGGCCGCGGTTGCAGGATTTGTTGAACATGCGCTTGCTCCAGATCATGTAGGCGAGAACGGCCAGGCCGACGGGCCAGAAGAAGACGAACCCTAGGACCATGACGGCGATCCAAGCGCCCTTGCCCTTGTCGTCGAGCCAGGCTTCCGCCTTGCGGAACCAGCTCAGATGCGTGCCCTCGGATTGGCGGGGCGGGGTGATATCGATCGAACTCATGTGTCGCTCCTCGCGTTTGCTGTAGATGTAAATCGCTTTCACATCTGGGATATGGGAACGCACGGGGCCCGGTCAAGACGCGATGTGAATGTTTTTCACATATGGGAGGAGGGGCCCGGTTTTCCCCCCTCTCGCGCGCCAAGGCGCTCGCGGAGCCCGATCAGGCTACGCCCGGCCTGCCCCTGCGGCAAGCGGCTAGGTGAAGTCGCCGGGCACGGCGCCGGAGAGGCGCAGGAGGTCGTCGGGCGCAATGGGGAAGATGTGCCGCGGCGTGCCGGCGGCGGCCCAGACCTCTTCGAACTCCGCCAGGCGCGGGTCGAAGAAGGCGTTGACGGCGGAGAGGTGGCCGACGGGCGAGACGCCGCCGATGGCGAAGCCGGTCTGAGCCCGCACCTCCTCCCCGCTCGCCCGCCGCAGCGGCTCCCCGGCGAGACCGGCGGCCTTCTCGGCGCTCACCCGGTTGCCGCCGGCGGTGAGGAAGAGATAGACGGCGCCGCTTTCCTCCCCCGCGAAGATGATCGACTTGGCGATCTGGTCGAGATGGCAGCCGGCGGCCTCGGCCGCCTGCTCCGCCGTCCGCGCCTCGCCCACCTCCACCGGGCGGCCGGGCAGACCGGCCTCTTCGAGGATGGCGGTGACGCGCTTGAGGCTCTTGCTCATGGGATTCTCCGTGGGTTTGCGGGGAGGGTCGCGCGTTTGGTTGGCGGAGGGAAGGTGGAGTGGGCGAGACCGGGGGCCAGCCCCCGGACCCCCGAGGTATTTCGGGCCAGATGAAAAGGGGGCGTGGGAGAGGTCGGGGTGGACGGCGAGACTTGGCTTGCCCCCCGCCTTCGCATGCGGAGGATCGCGATATGGTTCTCGATGGCTTTCTCAAACTGGAGCGGCAGGTGTGGGAGGCCCTGGTGGCCGGGGATGCGGCCGCCGATGCGGCGCTGCTGGCGGAGGAGTTTCTGGGGGTCTATTCCTCCGGCTTCTCGGACAGGGCGGGGCATGCGGCGCAGCTTGAGGGCGGGCCGAGCGTTGCGGACTACCGGCTCAGCGAGGCGCGGCTGATGGAGCTGGGGCCGGGGCGGGTGCTTCTGGCCTATCTCGCGACCTTCCGAAAGGTGGGCGAGGCGCGCGAGGAGGCGATGTATGTCTCCTCGATCTGGGAGGAGCGCGGCGGGACGTGGCTGAACGTCTTCAGCCAGGACAGCAGCACCGCCGATCCCGCGCCGGTCTGAGGGCAGCTGGGCGCGCAGCCGGCGCGGCTTGACCCTGCCGGCCCCGCCCGCGCAGAAAGGCCGCCATGAACCTCTCCGACAGATTGACCCGTACGCCCCGCCCCTTCGATCCCGACCGGGGCGCGGAGGTGCTGGAGGCGCTGCCGGGCCTTCCGCCTGAGCTGCGAGAGCTGGTCGCCGGGGCGGCCGGGTGCAGCCCCTACCTGCACGGGCTGATCCGGCGGGAGGCGGCGTGGCTCGTCGAGGCCGTGGAGGCGCCCGAGGCGGCGCTGGAGGCGGTGCTGAACGGCGTGCCGGAGGTGGCGCCGGAGGCACTCTCCGCGGGTCTGCGGCAGGCCAAGCGGCGGCTGGCGCTGATGGTGGCGCTGGCCGATCTCGGCGGCGTCTGGGCGCTGGAGGAAGTGACGGGCTGGCTGACGCGCCTCGCCGACGCGGCCTGCGAGGCGGCGCTGGCGGCGGAGGTGGCGCGGGCCGTGCGGCGCGGCAAGCTGCCCGCCAGCGCGGCGGAGCGCAGGGGCGGCGGGCTGACGCTCTTCGCCATGGGCAAGATGGGGGCCGGGGAGCTCAACTACTCCTCCGACATCGACCTCATCGCGCTCTTCGACGAGACCGCCCTGCCGGAGGCCGACTTCGACGAGGCGCGCGCCGGGCTCGTCCGCATCACGCGGGCGGCGGCGAAGATGCTCGGCGAGATGACGGCGGAGGGCTACGTCTTCCGCACCGACCTGCGGCTGCGGCCTGATGCCTCGGTGATGCCGGTCGCGCTGTCGATGGGCGCCGCCGAGCAATATTACGAGAGCGTCGGCCGCTCGTGGGAGCGCGCCGCCTGGATCAAGGCGCGCCCGGCGGCGGGGGACCGGGAGGCGGGCGAGCGCTTCATCGAGACGCTGCGGCCCTTCATCTGGCGCCGGCACCTCGATTTCGCCGCCATCGAGGATGCCCATGACATCCGCCAGCGCATCCGCGACCACAAGGGCCTCGGCGGGCCGCTGACGCTGGAGGAGCATGACGTCAAGCTGGGGCAGGGCGGCATCCGGGAGATCGAGTTCTACGTGCAGACCCGCCAGCTCATTGCCGGCGGGCGCGACCCGTCACTCCGCGTGCGCGGCACCGTCGAGGGGCTGGGCCGGCTGGTCGCCGCCGGCTGGATCCCGCAGGAGACGGCGGAGCGGCTGGCGGCACATTACCGGGCGCACCGGGAGGTCGAGCACCGGCTGCAGATGCTCCACGACACGCAGACGCACGCGCTGCCCGGCTCCGCCGAGGGCTTCGCGCGGCTGGCGGCCTTCATGGGCCGCGAGGTGGGGGAGCTGCGGGCGGAGCTGGAGGCGCGCTGCCGCGAGGTCTCCGAGCTGACGGAGGGGTTCTTCGCGCCGGGCGCCACGCCGCCGCCGCCGCCGTTGCCCGACTACGCGCGGGAGATCGTGGCGCGCTGGCCCTCCTACCCGGCGCTGCGCTCGCCGCGCGCCGGGCAGATCTTCCGCCGCCTGCAGCCGGAGCTTCTGGCGGCGCTGGCAGGTGCCGCCCACCCGCAGGAGGCGCTGGGCTCCTTCGATGCCTTTCTCAACGGCTTGCCGGCTGGGGTGCAGCTCTTCTCGCTCTTCGATTCCAACCCCGAGCTGACGCATCTGATCGCCGATATCGCCGGCACCGCGCCGGCGCTGTCACGCTACCTCTCCGCCAATGCCGGAGTGCTCGACGCCGTGATCGGCGGCAGCTTCTTCGCGCCCTGGCCGGGGGCGGCGGGGCTGACGGAGCTGTTCTCCGCCACCTTGGCGCGGGGGGCCGACTACGAGACGGTGCTCGACCGGGCGCGGGTGCTGGCGAAGGAATGGCACTTCCGCGTCGGCGTCCACCACCTGCGCGGGCTGGTGACGGCCGAGGAGGCGGGGGCGCAATATGCCGACATCGCCGAGGCGAGCCTCTCCGCGCTCTGGCCGCACGTGGTGGCGGAGTTCGCCGCCAAGCATGGGAGCCCGCCGGGGCGGGGGGCGATGGCGCTGGGGATGGGCAGCCTCGGGGCAGGGCGGCTGAATGCCGGATCGGACCTCGACCTGATCGTCATCTACGACGCGGCCGGGGTGGAGGAATCGGAGGGCAGGCGCCCGCTGCCGGCGCGAACCTTCTACGCCCGCCTCGCCCAGGCGCTGGTAACGGCGATGACGGCGCCGACGGCGGAGGGCAAGCTCTATGAGATCGACATGCGCCTTCGCCCCTCCGGCCGGCAGGGGCCGGTGGCGACGGCGCTCTCGGCCTACAAGGCCTATCAGGCGGAGGAGGCCTGGGTCTGGGAGCATCTGGCGCTCACCCGCGCCCGTGCGGTGGCCGGGGAGGCGGAGCTCGGCGCAGAGATCGAGGCCTTCCGCGAGGCGCTGCTGGGCCGGCAGGCGGATTCCGCCGGCATCGCCCGGGAGGTCGCCGAAATGCGCGCGCGGATCGCCGCGGCCAGGGGCGCCGGGGCGCTGTGGGACGCCAAGACGGGCCCCGGCCGGCTCCTCGACATCGAACTGGCGGCGCAGATGCTGGGCCTGATGGCGGGCTCGGCGGAGCGGACGACGGCGGGCCAGCTGGAGGCCGGGCAGGCGGCCGGGCTGATCGAGCCGGGCGAGGCGGAGGTGCTGGAGAGTGCCCACCGCCTCTTCTGGCGCCTGCAGGCGACGGGGCGGCTCCTTACCGGGGGCCGGCCGGAGCCGGAGGAGCTGGGCGAGGGCGGGCGGCGGATGCTGCTGCGCGAGACGGCGGAAGATGCTATGGAGGATCTGGAGGCGACGATGCGGGCCCGCGGCGCGGCCGCGGCGGAGATCATCGACGCCCTGATCGCCCGGGCGGGCCAGACATGAGAGGACAGGCGCATGGCTGAGACGGCACAGAACGATCCGCAGGGTCTGATCCGGGAATCCTACCGGATCGAGGGGATCACCATCGAGCAATGCCGCTCGATCTTCTTCGACTGGGCGATGTCCCTGCCCGAAGGGGCCGAGGCGCGCCGCGTCATCCCGGGGCTGCTGGAGCAATACGGCGACGAGGGCCACCCGATGACGGCGGTGCTTCGCGACGGCCTCGAAGCCCCGCCGGAGCCGAAGCGCCGCGGTGGCCGCTCGGCCCGGGTCGAGTAGGGGGTCACTTCCCCCGGGGCCACGTAGGGTGGGTTTCCAACCCACCTCCCCCTCTCCACCGGGCGCACCCCTCTCACGCGCAGGGCGAGCGCCGGCCCGTGGGGTGGCGCTCCGACGGTGGAGCTGCGCACTTTATGGTGCAATCACCTCCCCGCTCCGGGCGGAGCACCTGGCTCAACCAGAGCGCCAGCCCGCGGGACGGGCCGGCGCTCGCCCTGCGCCTTTGGCGCGCACCGGGCGGGGGAGAAGCTCGGGCCGGTCACCTCCGTATGGCGAAGGTGGGTTACAAACCCACCCTACGAGACGGAACCTACGGCGCCCGTAACCCTACCGGGAGAGCGCCGCCGCTTCGGCCGCGAGCGCCTCGATCCCCGCCCAGTCCTCGGCGGCGATCATGTCCTTCGGGGCCACCCAGGAGCCGCCGACGCAGAGCGTGTTGGGGAGCGCCAGGTAGTCGGGCGCGTTCTTCAGGCTCACCCCGCCCGTCGGGCAGAAGCGGATCTGCGGCAGCGGCGAGGCGAAGGAGCCCAGCGCCTTGGCGCCGCCCGCGGCCTCGGCCGGGAAGAACTTCATCGTCTTGTAGCCGCGCTCCAGCAGCGCCATCGCCTCGCTCGCCGTGGCGGCGCCGGGCAGGAGCGGCAGGTCGTTGGCCTCGCAGGCCTCCAGCAGCCGCTTCGTGGCGCCCGGGGAGACGCCGAAGCTGGCGCCCGCCTCCTTGGCCTTCTCGACATCCTCGGCCGTCAGCAGCGTGCCGGCGCCGACGACGCCTCCGTCGACCTTGGCCATCTCGGCGATGGCCTCCAGCGCGGCGGGGGTGCGCAGCGTCACCTCCAGCGCCGGCAGGCCGCCGGCGATCAGCGCGCGGGCGAGGCCCTCGGCTTTCGAGGCATCGTCGAGCACCAGCACCGGCACCACGGGGGCGAGCTGGCAGGTGCGGGCGGTGAGTTCGGAGGCGTGTTCGGGGGTCATCAGGATATCCTCAGAGAAGGGAGCAGGCGCCGGTCGTGGCGAGCCCGGCATTGCGGCGGAACACCTCGAAGAGCTCGCGCCCGAGGCCGGTCTGGTTGGCGGAGAGGTCCGGCTCGGCCGGGCTGCGCCCCGTCAGGTCGGCCAGCACCTCCAGCGTTCCGGTCGAGGTGTCGAGGCGCATCGGGTCGCCGTCTTGGATCAGCCCGATCGGGCCGCCATCGGCCGCCTCGGGCGAGACATGTATCGCCGCCGGCACCTTGCCGGAGGCGCCGGACATGCGCCCGTCCGTCACCAGTGCCATCTTCAGCCCCCGGTCCTGCAGGACGGAGAGCGTCGGCGTCAGCGAGTGCAACTCGGGCATGCCGTTCGCCTTCGGCCCCTGAAAGCGGACGACGACGATGGTGTCCTCGGTGAACTCCCCGGCGCGGAAGGCGGCCTTGACGCTCTCCTGGTCGTGGAAGACCCGCGCCTTCGCCTCGATCACCCGCCGCTCCGGCGCCACGGCGGAGACCTTGATGACTGCCCGGCCGATATTGCCCTCCAGCTGCACCAGCCCGCCCGTCTTGGCGAAGGGGTCGGAGACCGGCCGCAGGATCTTGTCGTTGTGGCTGACGCCCTCGCCCGGCTCGTAGGTCAGCCGGCCGTCCTTCAGCTTCGGCTCCTCGGTGTAGCGGGAGAGGCCGGTGCCGGCGACCGTCTCGACCTCCTCATGGAGGAGGCCTTCCTCCAGCAGATCGCCGATCATGTACTGTAGCCCGCCCGCGGCATGGAAGTGGTTCACGTCCGCCAGACCGTTGGGATAGACCTTCGCCATCAGCGGCGTGATCGCCGAGATGTCGGCGAAGTCCTGCAGGTCGAGGATCACCCCGGCCGCCCGCGCCATCGCCGGCAGATGGAGGACGAGGTTGGTCGACCCGCCCGTCGCCATCAGCCCGACGATGCCGTTCACGAAGGCCCGCTCGTCGAGGATGTGCCCCACCGGGCGGTAGTCGTTGCCCAGCGCCGTGATCTCGGCGGCCCGCGCCACGCCGGCGACCGTCAGCGCCTCGCGGAGCGGGGTATTCGGGTTGACGAAGCTGGCGCCCGGCATGTGCAGGCCCATGAACTCCATCAGCATCTGGTTGGTGTTGGCCGTGCCGTAGAAGGTGCAGGTGCCCGGCCCGTGGTAGGAGGCCATCTCGGCGGCCATCAGCTCCTCCCGCGTCGCCTCGCCGGAGGCATAGCGGTTGCGCACCGCCGCCTTCTCGTCGTTCGGCAGGCCGGAGGTCATGGGGCCGGCGGGGATGAAGACGCCGGGGATATGCCCGAAGGAGGCGGCGGCGATGATCAGCCCGGGGACGATCTTGTCGCAGACGCCGAGGTAGAGCGCGGCGTCGTAGGTGTTGTGGCTGAGGCCGACGGCCGCGGCCATGGCGATGACATCGCGCGAGAAGAGCGACATCTCCATCCCCGTCTGCCCCTGCGTGACGCCGTCACACATCGCCGGCACCCCGGCGGAGACCTGCGCCGTCGCCCCCACCTTGCGGGCCGCCTCGCGGATCACCTGCGGGAAGGTCTCGAACGGCTGGTGCGCCGAGAGCATGTCGTTGTAGCTGGTGATGATGCCGAGGTTCGGCGCCCGCCCATCGGCGAGGCTCTCCTTGTCATCGCCCATCGCGGCATAGGCATGAGCCTGGTTGCCGCAGGCGAGGTGGCCGCGGTTCGGCCCCTGGGCGCGGGCGGCCTCCAGCCGGGCGAGGTAGGCGCCGCGCGGCCCTTCGGAGCGGGCGCGGATACGTTCGGTGATGTCCGTGAGTTTCGGATGGAGCGGCATGGGGCTTGTCCTTTCCGAGGAAGAGATGCGTCGGGCGGATCCCTAGCAAATGACGTTAGCGCTAACAAGGCGCTCAGGCTTTCGCGCCCGCCAGTGGCGGGGTAGGAGGGCGCATCATGGAAGATCTTACATCTGTCTACCCTACCGTCCGGCTGATGCCCAAGGCGGAAGCGCGCGCCATCCGCCACGGGTTCCCCTGGGTCTATGGCAATGAGCTGGTTCTCGACCGGCGGACGAAAAATCTGGCACCCGGCAGCTTCGCGGTGCTGGAGGATGCCAACCGCACGCCGATGGGCGTGGTGACGGTGAACCCCGAAAGCCGCATCGCCGCCCGGATGATGGACATGGACCCGGCCGCCGAGATCGGACCCGCCTGGCTGCGCGAGCGGCTGGCGGTGGCGCTGGCCCACCGGGCGCGGCTCTACGAGGCGCCCTTCTACCGGCTCGTCCATGCCGAGGCCGACCGCCTCCCCGGCCTGATCGTCGACCGTTTCGGCGACATCGCCGTCATGCAGCCCAACGCCGCCTGGACGGAGACGATGGCGGAAGAGATCGCCGCGGCCCTGGTGGAGATCGCCGGCGTCACCACGGTGATCAAGAACGGCACCTCGCGCGGCCGTGCGCTGGAGGGGCTGGCGGAGGAGACGGCGGTGCTCGTCGGCACCGCGCCGGCCGCGCCCGTCCCCGTGCCGATGAACGGCGCCACCTATCTCGCCGACCTGATGGAGGGGCAGAAGACTGGCCTCTTCTACGACCAGCGGCCCAACCATGCCTTCGCCGCCGGGCTGGCGCGGGGCGGCCGGGTGCTCGACGTCTTCGCCCATGTCGGCGGCTTCTCCCTCGCGGCGCTCGCCGCCGGGGCCGAGGCGGCGCTCGCGGTGGACTCCTCCGCCCCCGCGCTGGCGCTGGCGGGGCAGGGGGCCGAGGCCTCCGGCACCGCAGCCCGCTTCGCGAGCCGCCAGGGCGAGGCCTTTGCGGTGATGGAGGCGCTGGCGGCCGAGGGCGAGCGCTTCGACCTCGTCGTCTGCGATCCGCCCGCCTTCGCGCCCAATAAGGCGGCGCTCGACAAGGGCCTGCGCGCCTACGAGCGGGTCGCCCGGCTCGCGGCGCCGCTGGTGGCCGAGGGCGGGTATCTCTGCTGCTGCTCCTGCTCCCATGCCGCCGATCTGGCCAACTTCCGCGCCGCCACCGCGCGCGGCATCGGCAAGGCCGGCCGGCGCGGGCAGCTGATCCATACCGGTTTCGCGGGGCCGGATCATCCGCAGCTCCCACAGCTGGCGGAGAGCGGCTACCTGAAATCCGTGGTCTTCCGGCTCTAGATGGTGCGCGCCGTCCTCGACGCCTGCGTCCTCTATCCGACGGTCATGCAGCGCATGCTGCTCGGCGCCGCCCGCGCCGGGCTCTACGAGCCGCGCTGGTCGCCCCGGATCGAGGAGGAATGGGCCCGCGCCGCCGCCCGCAAGGGGCAGGAGGCCGCCGCCCGCGGCGAGATCGCCCTCGCCGCCGCCGCCTTCCCGCGCGCCCGCGTCAGCTGGCCGCCGGAGCTGGAGCGCCGCCTCTGGCTGCCCGACCCGGCGGACGTGCATGTCCTCGCCGCCGCCATCGCCAGCTCGTCGGATGTCATCGTCACCTCCAACGCCAAGGACTTCCCGCGCAACGTCCTCGCCGACGAGGGCCTCTCCCGCGCCGACCCCGACGCGCTGCTCCTCGGCTTCCACGAGGCCTCGCCGGAGCCGATGCGTGCCGTCGCCGAGGAGGTCCTCGCCGAGGCCCGCCGCCTCTCGGGCCAGGAGTGGCAGATGCGCGCGCTCATGAAAAAGGCGCGTCTCCCCCGTCTCGGCAAGGTACTGACCTAGCCGCCGGGGCCCACCGCCCCCCTGTCTTTGGTCCAGAAAATCCCGGAGGGCTCCGGGGGGCTGGCCCCCCGGTCCCTCAATCTCAGCTCTCGCGACACTCGGCCTTGTCAGCCCCGCCGGTTCAGCCCAACCGGCTCAGCCCCGGTGGATCCAGCCCCCGCCGAACACCCGCGTGCCCTCGCCGGCGTAGAAGACGCAGGCCTGCCCCGGGCTCACGCCCTCCTCGGCGAGTGCCAGCTCCACCTCCGCCTCGCGCGGCCCGGTCGGGCGGACGATGGCGTCCACCGGTGCCTTGGTGGAGCGCACGCGCACCCGCAGGTGATACTCGGCCTCATCGGTGAAGGCGCCGTCACCGAGCCAGTTCACCTCCTTCACCGGGATGCGCCGCACCGCGAGCATGTCCCGCGAGCCGACGACCACCTGCCGGCTGTCGACATCCAGCCGGACGACGTAGAGCGGCTCCGACAGGCCGCCGATGCCCAGCCCGCGCCGCTGGCCGATCGTGTAGTGGATCACGCCCTCATGCGTGCCCAGCACCCGCCCGTCGGCATGGACGATCTCTCCCGGCTGCGCCGCCCCGGGGCGGATCTTCTCGATCAGCTTGGCGTAATCGCCGTCGGGCACGAAGCAGATGTCCTGGCTGTCAGGCTTGTCGGCGACGCCGAGCCCGTAGCGCTGCGCCAGCGCCCGCGTCTCCGCCTTGCTCTTGAGGTGGCCCAGCGGGAAGCGCAGGTAGGCCAGCTGCTCCTTCGTCGTCGAGAAGAGGAAGTAGCTCTGGTCGCGCGCCTCGTCGGCGGCCATGTGCAGCTCCGGCCCCGCCGGCCCGTCGAGGCGGCGGATGTAATGGCCGGTGGCCATGCAGTCGGCCTCGAGGTCCTTCGCCGTGCCAAGCAGATCCTGGAACTTCACACGTTCGTTACAGCGGATGCAGGGCACGGGCGTGGCCCCGCCAAGGTAGCTCTCGGCGAACTCGTCGATCACCGCCTCGCGGAACATGTTCTCGTAATCGAGCACGTAATGCGGAAAGCCCATCGCCTCGGCGACCCGGCGGGCATCGTGGATGTCCCGCCCGGCGCAGCAGGCGCCCTTCTTGGCCAGCGCGGCGCCGTGATCGTAAAGCTGCAGCGTCACGCCGACGACGTCGAACCCCTCCTCGGCCAGCTGGGCGGCGACGACGGAGCTGTCGACGCCGCCGGACATGGCGACGACCACGCGGGTGCGGGCAGGGGCGCGGGCGAAGCCCAGCGCGTTGGGGGCGGTATCAAGCGGCATTTCGGAATCCTTGGCAATGGCCCGGAATATAGGAAAATCCTCTTTATCTACAAGCGCACCATTTACGACCCGTTAACGCTCTTTCGACGAATGTCCGCCCTGCAAACGATCCACGGAGGGGTGAGATATGTATTTGCGCAAGGTGGACGGCCCCCGCGCCGTCCAGCTGCCGGATGGCAGCTATCTGTCGCGGGCGGATCTGCCGCCGCCCGACACGCGGCGCTGGGTGGCGTCGCGCAAGGCTGCGGTCGTCAAGGCGGTCAAGCACGGCCTCATCGGAAGGGAGACGGCGATGGAGACGTACGCCCTCTCGGACGACGAGTTCGAAAGCTGGGTCCGCGCCGTCGAGGTCCATGGCGAGGCGGCGCTGAAGGCGACTGCCCTCAAGCGGTATCGACAGGCTTAAAAGGTCGACCTGTGGCGGTTCTTTCGGTAACGTAGGGTTAACCATATACGGTTTACTCTCCTCGTGCTGCTGAAGGAACGGAGGGCTGCATGCGCGTGTTACTAGTTGAGGACGATCCTACCACGTCCAAGTCTATCGAGTTGATGCTGACCCACGCCAACCTCAACGTCTATGCGACCGACATGGGCGAAGAGGGGATCGATCTGGCGAAGTTGTACGACTACGACCTGATCCTCTTGGATCTGAACCTGCCGGACATGACCGGGCACGAGGTTCTTCGCCAGTTGCGCGTGTCCCGCGTGGACACGCCCATTCTGGTGCTCACGGGCGACGATGCGACTGAAAGCAAACTGAAAAGTTTCGGCTTCGGCGCGGATGACTACCTGACCAAGCCCTTCCACCGTGAAGAGCTGATCGCGCGCATCCACGCCATCATCCGCCGCTCCAAGGGGCATGCGCAGTCGATCATCAAGACCGGCCGCATCACGGTGAACCTCGATGCCAAGACGGTCGATGTCGACGGCAGCCCGGTGCACCTGACCGGCAAGGAGTACCAGATGTTCGAGCTGCTCTCTCTGCGCAAGGGCACCACCCTGACGAAGGAGATGTTCCTGAATCACCTCTACGGCGGCATGGACGAGCCGGAGCTGAAGATCATCGACGTCTTCATCTGCAAGTTGCGGAAGAAGCTCTCCCAGGCCACCGGCGGCGAGAACCATATCGAGACGGTCTGGGGCCGCGGCTACGTGCTGCGCGATCCCGATCCGGCCAACGCCGGCGAGACGCAGCTGGCCGTCGGCGCCTGATCCGCGGCGCCGGGCGCGCTCTGCACATCCCTCGGGGCCCCATGTGCAGACGCGCCCGCGCCCGCCGAGACGCACCGGAAGGTGCGGCGAGGGCCACCGCCACGGGCCGGCCACCCTCAGCAGCGCGAGTCTGGACGGCCCGCCGGCCCCGGCCTAGACCTTCCCCGGAAGGGGCCATTCCTGGCCGGACGTCGGAGGGATCATGACGAAGGCGGAGGCAGGCGCTGAGGACTGGCCGGGGCGCGAGACGCCGCAACTCCCGGTCGCGGATCTCTCGGCCGACCAGGCCGCCGAAGAGCTCGCCCGCCTCGCCGATCTCCTCGGCCAGGCCAACGCCGCCTATCACGGCGCCGACGACCCGGTCATAGACGACGCCGCCTATGATCGTCTCAAGCGCCGCAACGCCGAGATCGAGGACGCCTTCCCCGAGCTCAAGCGCACCGATTCCCCCACCGAACAGGTGGGCGCCGCCCCGGCGGAGGGCTTCGGCAAGATCACCCACGAGATGCGCATGCTCTCGCTCGGCAATGCCTTCACCGACGAGGACATCGCAGATTTCGACCGTTCCGTCCGCCGCTACCTCGGCCTGGCCTCTGACGCGCCCCCGCTCAGCTACACCGCCGAGCCCAAGATCGACGGCCTCTCCCTCTCCCTTCGCTACGATAAGGGCCGCCTCGTCTACGCCGCCACCCGCGGCGACGGCACCACCGGCGAGAACGTCACCGAGAATGCCAAGACCATCGACGAGATCCCGCAGCAGCTGACGGGCGCTCCGGATGTCCTTGAAGTGCGGGGCGAAATCTACATTCGCCACGACGATTTCGCGGCCCTCAACACCCGCCTCGCCGAGGCTGGCCAGCGCACGCTCGCCAACCCGCGCAACGCCGCCGCCGGCTCCCTCCGCCAGCTCGACGTCTCCGTCACCCGGGACCGCCCCCTGCGCTATTTCGCCTATGCCTGGGGCGTCACCTCCGAGCCGCTGGCGGAGACGCAATCCGCCGCCATCGAGCGCCTGAAGGCGCTCGGCTTCCAGACCAACCCGCTGACCCGCACCTGTGCGGGCCCGGAGGAGATGCTGGCTGCCTATGCCGAGATGGTCACCGCGCGCCCCGACCTCGGCTATGACATCGACGGCGTCGTCTACAAGGTCGACGATCTCGCCCTGCAGGCCCGCCTCGGCTACCGGTCCACCACGCCCCGCTGGGCCATCGCCCACAAGTTCCCCGCCGAGCTGGCGTGGACGCGGCTCGAGGCCATCGACATCCAGGTCGGCCGTACCGGCGCCCTCTCCCCCGTCGCCCGGCTCGCGCCCGTCACCGTCGGCGGCGTCACCGTCTCCAACGCGACGCTGCACAACGAGGATTACATTGCCGGTCGCGCCTCCTCCGGCGAGGAAATCCGCGGCGGCAAGGATATCCGCCCCGGCGACATGGTGCAGGTCTACCGCGCCGGCGACGTGATCCCCAAGATCGCCGATGTCGACCTGACCAAGCGCGCGGGTGACGCGAAACCCTACCGCTATCCCGAAACCTGCCCCGAATGCGGCTCCCCCGCCGTCCGCGAGCCGGGCGACGCCATCCGCCGCTGCACTGGCGGCCTCATCTGCCCGGCACAGGCGGTCGAGAAGATGCGTCACCTCGTCTCCCGCGCCGCCTTCGACATCGAGGGCCTCGGCGCCCGGCAGGTGGAACAGTTCTTCGCCCTCGGCTGGATCCGCGAGCCGGCCCACATCTTCACGCTGGAAGAGCGGGACGGGCAGGGCGACAAGGCCGTCACCGACATTTCTGAGAGCCTGGGGCGGCAGGTCTCCAGCAGCGGCGAGCCCGGCGCGGAGGCGGCGGTCATCGAGCGCTACCGCACCATCCTCGCCCCCCTCGGCGAGCCGGTGATGGAGGAGAGCCTTTCGGGCGTGGCCGAGGCTGTCCGCCGCCTCTCCACCCGGCCGCTCGCGAAGACGAAGGGCTGGGGCGAGAAGAGCACCGCCAACCTCTTCGCCGCCATCACCCAGCGGCGCACCATAGAGCTGGCGCGCCTGATCTTCGGGCTCGGCATCCGCCATGTCGGCGAGGTCGCCGCCGGCGATCTCGCCCGCCACTACGGCACATGGAAGGCGCTGGTCGAGGCGATGGACATCTCCCGCCCCGCCGCCCGCACCCACCGCAGCGCCGACGAGGCGGAGCGGGAGGAGCGCGTCGCGGCAGACGCGGAGGGCCGCCGCGCCCGCATCACCGAGGCGCGCGAGAAGGCGGCGGCGGAGGCCGAGGCAGCCGTGGTCGCCCGCGCCGCGTGGGATGACCTGAAGGATGCCGACGGCATCGGCCCCGTGCTCGCCCTCTCCCTCTCCGACGCCTTCGCCAATGCCGACGAACGCGCCTCCATCGACCGGCTGGCGGAGCTTCTGGAGATCCTGCCGGCCGCCAAGCCCACCTCCGACAGCCCGGTTGCCGGAAAGACGCTCGTCTTTACCGGCACGCTGGAGAAGATGACCCGCGCCGAGGCCAAGGCCCGGGCGGAGAGCCTCGGCGCGAAGGTCGCCGGCTCCGTCTCCGCCAAGACAGACCTGTTGGTCGCGGGCCCCGGTGCCGGCTCCAAGGCGAAGAAGGCGGCGGAGCTCGGCGTCGAGGTGATCGACGAGGATGGCTGGCTGGCGCTCATTGGCGATGGCTGAGGAGAGCGCGCCCGCCAAGGCCCCTGCGCGGGGCCGGCCGGAGGTGCTCTGGCCGCTTTTCGCCAGCCTCACCACGCTCGACGGGATCGGCGACAAGACGGCCGCGCTCCTCGCCCCCGCGGGCATCGAGAAGCCGCGCGACATGCTCTACACCCTGCCGCATACCGGGGTGGACAGGGCCATGCGGCGCACAGTCCGGGGCCTGACCTTTCCCACCACCGCCACGCTGCAGGTGCGCATCGGCGCCCACCACGCCCCCCGCGTGAAGGGCCGCCCGCATCTCGTGGAGGTGGAGGACGAGGAGACGAGCTTCCACCTCGTCTTCTTCCACGCCGGCAGCGGCTGGCTGATGCGCCAGCTGCCCCCCGGCGAGACGCGCGTCGTCTCCGGCAAGCTGGAGCTCTACGACGGCGTGGCGCGCATGGTGCATCCAGACCACATCGTCTCCCCCCGCGCGGCGGAGACGATCCCCCCATACGAGCCGGTCTACCCTCTGGTGCAGGGGGTGACGCAGAAGCTGATGTTCCGCGCCACCCGCTCCGCCCTCGGCCTCGCGCCCGACCTGCCCGAATGGGCGGACAAGGCGCTGGTGGCGCGCGAGGGCTGGCCGAGCTGGCGCGCGGCGATTGGCCTCGCCCACAGCCCCGTCGGGGCCCAGGCGCTCGACCCGGCGGATCCGGCGCGCCGGCGCCTCGCCTATGACGAGTTCTTCGCCCACCAGATGACGCTGGCCCTCGCCCGCGCCAAGGCCCGCCGCGGCAAGGGCCGCCCCTCCACCGGCGACGGCCGCCTGCGGGAAAAGGTGCTGGCCTCGCTGCCCTACACGCCCACCGGCGCCCAGCTGCGCGCGGGGGAGGAGATCGCCGCCGACATGGCCTCCGGGACGCGGATGAACCGGCTCCTGCAGGGCGACGTCGGCTCCGGCAAGACGCTGGTCGCGCTCCTTGCGCTGCTCAACGCCGTGGAATCGGGCGGGCAGGGGGCGCTGATGGCCCCGACGGAGATCCTCGCCCGCCAGCACGCCGCCGGCCTCGCCCCGCTGGTCATGGCCGCCGGCGTGCGGATGGAGCTGCTGACGGGGCGCGACACCGGGCAGGCGCGGGCGGAGAAGCTCGCCGCCCTCGCCGAGGGGCGCATCCAGATCCTCGTCGGCACCCACGCCATCTTCCAGGCGGAGGTGACCTTCCGTGACCTGCGCCTCGCGGTGGTGGACGAGCAGCACCGCTTCGGCGTGCGCGAGCGGATGGGGCTGGGCGCCAAGGGACGCGCCGCCGACATGCTGGTGATGACGGCGACGCCGATCCCCCGCTCGCTGGCGTTGGCGCAATACGGCGACATGGATGTCTCGGTGCTGGACGAGAAGCCCCCGGGCCGCAAGCCGATCACCACGGCCATGGTCTCCACCGGTCGCCTGGGCGAGGTTCTGGAGCGGCTGACGACGGCGCTGGACGAAGGCCGGCAGGTCTACTGGGTCTGCCCGCTGGTGGAGGAGAGCGAGACGTCCGATCTCGTGGCGGCGGAGCAGCGCTTCACCTGGCTGCGGGCGCGGCTGGGGGAGGGGCGCGTTGGCCTCGTCCACGGCCAGCTCCCCCCGGCGGAGAAAGACGCCGCCATGGCGCGCTTCGCCGCCGGCGAGACGGGCCTCTTGGTAGCGACGACCGTCATCGAGGTCGGCGTCGACGTGCCCAATGCCTCGATCATGGTCATCGAGCAAGCGGAGAGCTTCGGCCTCGCTCAGCTCCACCAGCTGCGCGGCCGGGTGGGGCGGGGTACGGCGGAGAGCACCTGCCTGCTCCTCTACCGCGCGCCCCTCAGTGAGACCGCCCGCCGCCGGCTGGAGATCCTGCGGCAAAGCGAGGATGGCTTTCGCATCGCGGAGGAGGATCTCGCCATCCGCGGCTACGGCGATCTCATCGGCACCGCCCAGTCCGGCATGCCCCGTTTCCGCATCGCGGACCCGGAGCGACAGGGCGCCCTCATGAAGCTCGCGCAGGACGATGCCCGCGCCCTTCTCGCCGGCGATCCGGAGCTGACGAGCTCCCGCGGAGAGGCCGCCCGCACCCTCCTTTGGTTAACCGAACAAGACCGGGCGATCCGCCTGCTAGGAGTTGGTTAACGGTTCTGTGCCTCTTTGTTCTCCGATGTTCTCACAAAGTTCTTTACAGAATCAGAACAATGTGAGAACAAGTTTCCAGCAAGGGGTTGGGAGAGCCGAAGATGGCACAGCGCGTGAAGCAGATGATCACCCGTGCGGAGCAGAGCTGGCTCGGCGACGCGGTCGGGGCACTCGGTCTTTTCGCGCTGCTGTTCGCGGCACTCTTCCTCTCCGGCACCTGAGTTTTCTGCCTGGCGAGTCTCGCAGGAAGACCTGGATCCAAGCGGCGCACTGCCTTGCGCCGCGCCTGAAGCTGCCTCTTCGGGTCCTGTCCCCCGGGTCTTTCGTCCCCACGAGATCGCTGCCTGCCGCCGCCGCCCCCTGCCCGGGCGGCGGCGGTTTTTTCATCCGCCGGGGCCCGATCCCCCGGATCCCTCTTCATCTGGCCAAAAATACCCTCGGGGGTGTGGGGGCAGCGCCCCCACGCGAGGCCGGAAACCCCGCGCCCCCGTCAGAGCTTCTGCGCGATCCCCCGCGCCAGCACCGCCAGCACCAGCACGCCCAGTCCCAGCGGCACCGGTGTGCCGTTGAAGGCCAGCCCGATCGGCCCGGCGATCAGCGTCGCCGCCACCGTGCCGAAGGCGGTGATCATCGAGGCCGCCATGCCGGCGACATGGCCGAGCGGCTGCAGCGCAAGCGCGTTGAGGTTGCCCATGCAGAGCCCCATCTGGAAGAAGATGGAGATCAGCCAGAGGTAGAAGAGCGGGAAGTGCCAGCTTTCCGGCGCCCAGAGCCAGCCCGCCAGCATCAGCGCCACCAGCCCGATCTGCGCCCACATCATGCCGCGTACCACGTTGCCCATGCCGACGCGCCCGACGATCCGGGCGTTCAGCGGCCCGCCCATGGAGGCGATTACCGCCACGCCGCCGAACCAGAGCGGAAAGCTCTCGCCGAGGCCGAAGGAGGCCTCGAAGAGCTGCTGGATGGAGGAGAGCGTGGCGAAGAGCATCGCGAAGATCAGCGCCTGCAGCGCGGTGGAGCGGCGGGCGAGTGGCTCGCGCACCACTTCGAGGAAGGCGGTCTTCAGCGGTGTGAAGCGCAGCTCCCGCCGGCGGTCCGCGGGGAGCGTCTCCTCGAGGCGGCTGACCATCCATATCGTGGTGGCCAGCGAGAAGATCGCGAGGAAGGCGAAGATGCCGCGCCAGTCGGCGAGGAAGAGGATGCCGGTGCCGAGGAGCGGCGCCAGCGCGGTGAGCAGCGCGAAGATCATCATCACGAAGGAGAGGAGGCGCGCCATCTCGTTCCCCTCGAAGCGGTCACGCACGCAGGCCAGCGCGATGACGCGGGGCGCCGCGGCGCCGAGGCCCTGCAGCACGCGCGCCGCCAGCATCCAGCCCAGCGAGTGGGACATGGTGGAGAGGAAGGCGCCGGCGAGGTAGAGCCCGGCGCCGATCAGCATCGCCGGCTTGCGGCCGATGGAATCGGAGAGCGGGCCGGCGAAGAAGGTGCCGAGCCCCATGCCGAAGAGGAAGAAGGTGACGATCAGCTGCGCCTTGTTCGGCTCGCCGGGCGACAGCGTCTCTGCGATGTAGGGCAGGGCGGGCAGCATCGAATCGACCGACAGGGCGACGGTCGCCGTCAGCGCCGCCATCAGCGCGATGAACTCGAAGCGGCCCATGCCGGTGCGCCGGGCGACGGATGCCTCGGAGGTCACGACGCCTCCGTCCCTTCGATCTCGGCGATGACCTGGCGCCAGAGGTCCGGCGGCTGCGCACCGGGGACGACATGGCGCTCGGCGACGATGAAGGTCGGCACGGCGGTCACGCCCATGCCGCGGGCCTGCACGTCGAGATCGCGGATCTCCGCCTCGTCGGCGCCGGAGGCAATGAGGCGCAGGATCATCTCCCGATCCATCCCCCACTCGGCGCCGATATCGGCCAGCACCTCGGCATCGCCGATGTCGCGCCCGTCCTGCCAGTAGGCGGTGAAGAGGCCGGAGACGACCGGGGTCGCCCGCCCCTCCAGCGTCGCCCAGTGGATCAGCCGGTGCGCGTCGAGCGTGTTGGGGATGCGCGTGATCTTGTCATGGTTCAGCGACACGCCGGCCTTGGCCGCATGCTCATCGATCACGGCGTAGGAGCGGGCCGCCGCCTCCTTGCCGAACTTCGCCTCGAGATAGGCGCGCCGGTCGGCGCCCTCGCGGGGCATGTCGGGGTTGAGCTGGAAGGGCCTCCACGTGAGCTCGAATGGGTTCAGAACCCCCTCCAGAGCTTTGAAGAGGTTGGCCTTTCCGATGTAGCACCAGGGGCAGACCGGGTCTGAGAAGATGTCGAGCCGAACCATGGGCGGCCTTTCCGGGCTTGAGAATGTGGGGGGCACCCCGCGCGGCTGGCCGCCGGGGCGCGCTTCGCCCTGTTTAGGCGCGGGCGCGGGGGCTGTCCAATGCGTGCCATTGCCTCAGGGGCAAGCCGCGCCCTATAGAGACGGCCATGACCCTCGAAGAGAACGGCTCGATCCTGCGCCTTGCGCGCGAAGGCGGCGGCGACGAGCACGCGCTGCCGCTCGACCTCGGCGCGCGCGTGCGAGAGCTGCGCAAGGCCCAGGGCTGGACGCTGGAGCAGGCGGCGAGCCAGGCCGGGCTGGCCCGCTCGACGCTCTCCAAGATCGAGAACGGGCAGATGTCCCCTACCTACGATGCTCTGAAGAAGCTGGCGACGGGGCTGCAGATCTCCGTCCCCCAGCTCTTCACGCCGCCGTCGCGCGGTCAGGTGACGGGGCGCATGGTGACGACCCGCGCCGGGGAGGGGACGGCGCATCCGACGGCGACCTACGAACACGAGCTCCTGTCCGCCGGCATGACCCGCAAGCAGATGCTGCCTTACCGGGCCCGGGTGCGGGCGCGGCGGATGGAGGAGTTCGACGGCTGGGTGCGACACGACGGAGAGGAGTTCCTCTACGTGCTGACGGGGGTGATCCGCCTCTACACCGAGTTCTACGAGCCGGTGGAGATGAAGCGCGGCGACAGCGCCTATTACGACGCCTCGATGGGCCACAACGTGGTGTCGGTGAGCCCGGAGGACGCGACGATCCTGTGGGTGACGTCGCTCGGCTGAGGCTGCCGCGGGGAGCGGAAACCATATGGTTTCCGCCTGCGGGAAATCGCCGCCCGCCCGGCCTCACTCCTCGTCTTCGGGGTCGTCGAGCTCGCCCGCGATCTCGCGCTCGTCCATGTTCTCAAGGAAGTCGCCCAGCTCCTCCTCGGCCTCTTCCTCGTCGAGGCTCTCAACCTCGGCGAGGTAGGCAAGGAAGCCCGCCTCGTCGCCATCCATCTCTTCCAGCTTCTCCTCGTCCATGTCGGGCCAGCGAGCGAGGATGAAGGGAATGGATTCCTGCCAGTTCTCTTCGATGCGTGTCCATTTCATCGGGATGTCTGCCTTGGCTGCGTTTGAACAGGAAGAAACCGGGAGCGAGCCCCCGGTTCCATGGCATTGCATTGATTCTGGAGCGCCGGCCAGAGGGGGCGCCGCGGCGCCTATTCGGCGGCTGCCGCTTCCGACCACCAGACATCCGGCAGCCAGCCCGGCCAGTCCCCGAAGAGGGGAATGCGGTCGGGGTGAGCCAGCTCCGCGTTGTAGGCGATATACGTGTTGTTCCACTGGTAGATCGGGATCACGTAGCGCCCGGCCATCAGCGCCCGGTCCAGCGCCTTGGCGGCGGCGTAGAAGTTGTCCTGGCTCTCGGCGTTGAGCAGCTCGTCGATCATCGCGTCCACCGCCGGGGAGGCGACGCCCATGGCGTTGCGCCCGCCCGTCTCCGCCTGCTCGGAGCCGAAGTAGAGGTACTGCTCGTTGCCCGGGGAAAGCGACAGGCCGACCCGGTAGTAGGTCATGTCGAACTCGTATTCCTGCGTGCGCTCGGTGAACTGGGCGCTGTCCGCCTGCTCGACGCTGACGTCGATGCCGATCCCCTCGACCGCCTGCTCGAAGATATCGACCATCGCCTGCTGCTCGGTCACACCCGTCTGGGTGAGGATCTCGAAGGAGAAGGGCTCGCCGTCAGGCCCGGTCATCACGCCGTCCTGCACGGTGTATCCGGCCTCCTCCATCAGCTCCAGCGCCCGCGCCACGCCGGGGCGGTTGCGCTCCGTCCCGTCGGAGACGGGCAGGGCGTAGCCTTCCAGCGCGCCGGGATAGAGCTCTTCGGCGAAGGGCTCCAGCAGTTCGGCAACCGTGCCCTCGGCGGGGGTGCCGGGGGTCATCCCGAGGGGAGAGTTGGAGAAGTAGGAGGTGATGCGCGGCTGCTGGGCGCCGGTCATCGTCTCGTTGATGAACTCGAAGTTCCACAGCTCGATCATCGCCTGCCGCACGCGCCAGTCCTCGAAGGGCTCGCGGCGGGTGTTCATGACGAAGCCGGTCATGCCCGAGGGGCGCGAATGGGTGAAGGTCTCCTTGGTGACCTCGCCACTCTCGACACGCGGGAAGTCGTAGTTGCTCTCCCAGCGGGCGACGTTGAACTCGCGGGTGAAGGTCACCTCGCCGGTCTTGAAGGCTTCGAAGGCGGCCGTCTCGTCCCCGAAGAACTCGATGCGGTAGCTGTCGAGGTTGTACGTGCCGCGCCGGAACGGGATGTCCCAGCCCCAGTAATCGGGGTTGCGCTCGAGCTCGAGATACCGGCCCGGCTCGAAGTCACCGATGATGTAGGGGGAGGAGACGATAGGCACGATATCCGTGCCGCCGGTCTCGGCAAAGTCCACGCCCTCCCACTGCGCCTTCTTCAGGATCGGGCGGAGGCCGGCGAGCAGCGGCAGTTCGGGGTTCTCCTCCGAGAAGGTCAGGCGGACGGAGCGCTCGCCCGTCTCCTCGATGCTCTCCACCTGGCTCCAGAAGCCGGCGTAGCGGCCGTGACCCTCCGTCCCAAGCGTCTCGAAGGACCAGATGACATCCTCCACCGTGACGGGGGAGCCATCCTGGAATTCGGCGGCGGGATTGAGGGTGAATTCCACCCAGTCGCGATTCGGTCCGACCTCGATCGATTCGGCGAGAACGCCGTAGAGCGTGAAGGGCTCATCGAGCGTGCGGCCCATCAGGCTCTCGCCGATGACATAGCGCAGCTGCCACGGCACGTTGCCCTTGCGGACCCACGGGTTGAGGGAATCGAAGCTGCCCACGGTCGCCTCCACGAGGCTGCCGCCGATGGGCGCCTCGGGGTTGGCGTAGGGCAGGGCCTCAAAATCCTGTGGCAGGGCCGGCTCGCCATACATGGATATGCCATAGCTCGGCTCGGCCACGGCTGCGCCGGACCCGGCCACGAGGCCGCCGGCGATGGCCGCCGCCGCGAGGTTGCTGAAAAGTCGCCTGTCGATCATGTCGCCCGCTCCGGCTTGTTCAGGTTCGTTGACGGGAGCCTAGGACGGCCCTCCTTTAATTACAAACTTTTAGCTTGGAGAGCGGCGCGAGATTGCCTATAAGAGGGTCACTGCTCGATAGGTTTCTTGCCTGTATGAAACCTGCCTCAATAACTCAACGCCCGCCTCGTGCGGGCGTTTTTTTATTGGGGTTTTAGGAATTGCAGCGGGCCTCTCGCCGCCTGCGGGGAATCGGCCCCCCGGGCGGAAGTCGCCAAAGGCCCCATTCCCCCGCCACAGGCAACCGGGCGCGTCCTCACATTGAGGCGAGCGGCGCGGCATTGAGCGGGACTGCGCAATAGGGCGGGTCGGGAAAGTCCCACTCGCCGGGGCGGCCAGCCTTACTGGCGGCCACTCTCTCCTCGCGGAGGGTTCGGCGCTTTGGCACCCTGTCTTTCCGCCTCAGTGGGATTATCCTTCAGGGCAACCAGATCAAGAAGGACACACCCATGACGCTCAAGGGCAGGCGAGCCATCGTCACCGGCTCGAACTCCGGCATCGGCCTCGGCATCGCGCGGGAACTGGCGAAGGCCGGCGCCGAGGTGGTGCTGAACTCCTTCACCGACTCGGCGGAGGATCACGCGCTGGCGGAGGACCTCTCCGCCGAGACGGGCAGCGCCGTCCGCTACATCAAGGCCGACCTCTCCAAGTGCGAGGAGGCGCGGGCGCTGGTGGAGGCGGCGGGCGGCTGCGACATCCTCGTCAACAATGCCGGCATCCAGCACGTCGCCAAGGTGGAGGAGTTTCCGACCGCCAAGTGGGACGCGATCATCGCCATCAACCTCTCCAGCGCCTTCCACACCACCGCCATGGCCCTGCCGGTGATGAAGGAGCGGGGCTGGGGGCGGGTGATCAACGTCTCCTCCGCGCACGGGCTGACCGCTTCGCCCTTCAAGAGCGCCTATATCGCCGCCAAGCACGGGCTCGTCGGGCTCACCAAAACGGTGGCGCTGGAGGTGGCGGGGCAGGGGATCACCGCCAATGCCATCTGCCCCGGCTACGTGCTGACGCCGCTGGTGGAGGCGCAGATCCCCGACCAGATGAAGGCCCACGGGATGGACCGGGAGACGGTCATCCGCGAGGTGATGCTGGATCGGCAACCCTCCAAGGAGTTCGCGACGGTGGAGGAGATCGGCGGCACCGCCGTCTTCCTGTGCTCCGACGCGGCCCGGCAGATCACCGGCACGACGCTCTCCGTCGATGGCGGCTGGACGGCGTTGTGAGCTGGTTCCGCCGGGGCGACGACCGCGAGGAGGCGAGGCAGCCGCAACGGGAGCAGACGCCCGAAACGGTGCCCCCCGCCGCGGAGGCGCCGCCCGTTCCGCCGAAGGAGGAGCTCCACATCGCGGACGGGCGGATCCGCGGCGGCGATGCCACGGCGGCGAGCATCGCCGGTGTCGACTTTTCTGCCGCGCGCTTCGTCGATTGCAACTTCAGTGGCGCCGCCTTCTGCGCCTGTAACGTCACGGGGGCGGCGATGGAGAAGGTGACGCTGGCCGGCGCCTCGCTCAGCGGCTCGAACCTCGCCGGAGCGCTGGTGCGGGGCGGGGACCTGACGAATGTCACCATCGCGGGTGCCGAGATGGAGGGGATGACGATCGACGGGGTGCTCGTCAGCGACATGCTGGCGCTCTGGCGCCGGAGCCGCGGCTGAGGGTCGGCAAGAATATTCTCAAGCGGCCCGCGCGCGCAGATGTGCGTGGACATTCCGGGTGTTCCCCGCTCCAACCGGGCCAACAACGAGCAGAAGGATCAACTCATGACCAAGCTGATCGCCGCCGCCTTCGGCGCCGCCATCGCCCTCACCGCCCATGCCGCCGCCGCGCAGGACGCCCCCCAGATCACGCTACCCGAAGGCGCCCAGCTCCTCGAGCTGCCGGGCGGGGCGTGCGGCCTCTACGGGATCGTCGTGATGGCCGACGGCTCTCAGCAGGTGATCACCGCCGAGGGCGAAGTGCGCCCGGTCGGCGAAGAGGACGTCACCTGCCTGACGCAGCTCGTCACGAATTGACGCGGAAGGTGGGTTAGGAAACCCACCCTACGAGGCCGGGAACGGAGTTCGCGCTGGCGGTGAGAGTTTTTCACCCCACCGCCGCGCACCGTCGCCACTCCTTCCCCCGCCCGGTACGCGCCGAAGGCGCAGGGCGAGCGCCGGCCCGTCCCGCGGGCCGGCGCTCCGGTGCCGTTGGCGCTGAGCACAGGGCGGGGAGGTAGTGGAACGATAAAGCGCACCGCTCAGCCGTCGGGCGCCACCCCACGTGCCGGGGTTCGCCCTGCGCCGGCCGGTGTTTCGCCAGGTGCCTCAGCCCCATAGCTCCCAAAGCAACGTCCCCGCGATGGCCCACATGACGAGGGCGATGGTCGCGTCGAGCAGGCCCCAGGCGCGTGGGCTGCGCATGACCGGGGCCAGCGCCCGGGCGCCGTAGCCGAGCGAGAAGAAGAAGGCGAAGGAGGCCGTCATCGCCCCCAGGGCATAGGCCAGCCGCTCCGACCCCTCGAACTGCAGCGAGACCGCGCCGACGAGGCCCAGCGTGTCGAGATAGACATGCGGGTTCGCCCAGGTGAAAGCGGCGGCCATCGCCAGCACCCGGCCGAGGCTCTGCGCGCCTCCGGTCGCCGCCATCCCTTCCGCCGGTCCGAAGGCGGCCCGCATCCGCATCGCGCCGTAGACGATCAGGAACCCGGCCCCGGCAAGCGCCATCGCCGCCGGCAGCCAGGGCAGGGCGGCCGTCGCCGCGCCGAAGCCGGCCACGCCGGCGGCGATCAGCACCGCGTCGGAGAGGGCGCAGAACAGCACCAGCGGCAGCACATGCGCCCGCATCAGCCCCTGGCGGAGGACGAAGGCGTTCTGCGCCCCGATGGCGAGGATCAGCGACAGGCCGGTGGCGAAACCGGTGAGGGCTGGGCCGAGCACGCGGCGCCGATCAGGAGGCGCGGCCGCGCACGGGGAGGGGGATGGCGGCGCGGCCCTCGGGCTCCCTGTCCGCCGGGTAGACGAGCCCGGCGGAGATGACGAGCTTGGCGGCATCCTCGACGCTCATGTCGAGCACCACGAGGTCGCGCCGCGGCACGAAGAGCAGAAAGCCGGAGGTCGGGTTCGGCGTCGTCGGCAGGAAGACGGTGACGATATCTTCCTCCTCGCCGAAATGGCTGCGGATCTCGCCCTTGGCCTTGGTCGAGATGAAGGCGATGGCCCAGAGGCCGCGGCGTGGATATTCCACCAGCACCGCCTCCTCGAAGCTCGTCTCCGTCTGCGCGAAGACCGTCTCGGCGATCTGCTTGACGCCGTTGTAGACGGAGCGGACGACGGGCATCCTGTCCACCAGCTGCTCGCCCCAGGAGATCAGGCTGCGCCCGATCAGGCCCTTGGCGACCCAGCCGATGATCATCGTGAAGATGAGGAAGAGCACGACGCCGACGCCGTGGATGTTCACGTGCACGTAGTCGGGCAGCGACGGATCGGCCTGCCCGAGGGCGTTCACGTGTCCCAGGGCCCGGTTGAAGATCGATTCCGGCGTCCAGGCATTGGGCACGAAGGGCAGCACCCAGCCGTCGAACCAGCCGATCACCGTCCAGATCAGCCAGACGGTGAGGCCGATGGGGGCGATCACGACAACCCCGGCGAGGAAGTTGTTCCTCAACCGGTTGAACAGCCCGGAGCGCGGTCTCGGTGGCTGATCAGACATGTCGCGGGGCCTTTTCGGGTGGTGCCGCACCAACTTAGGGGGCAGGAGGGCTCACCGCAATCTGGCGCGCCGCGATGGCGGCAAATTCAGCGTGAGCGCACCAGTTCGCCCGCGATCTCGGCAGCCAGCCGCGCGTTGTTCTTCACCAGCGCGATGTTAGCCGTCAGTGATCGGCCCTCCGTCAGCTCGAAGATGCGCTGCAAGAGGAAGGGCGTGACGGCCTTGGCGGCGATTCTCTGGTCCTCCGCCTCGCCGAGCGCCTGCAGGATGACGGGGAAGAGATCGTCGACGGGGATCTCGTCGGCCTCGGGGATAGGGTTGGCGATGAGCTGCCCGCCCGGCAGGCCGAGGGCGGCGCGCATGCGGTGGGCGGCGGCGATCTCCGCGGCGCTGTCCATGCGCAGCGGCGCGTCGATGCCGGAGCTGCGCGACCAGAAGGCGGGCAGCTCGTCCTGACCGTAGGCGATGACGGGCACGCCCAACGTCTCCAGCACTTCAAGCGTCTTGGGCAGATCGAGGATCGCCTTCGGCCCGGCAGCGACGACCGTCACGGCGGTCTTGGAGAGCTCCTGCAGGTCGGCGGAGATGTCGAACGTCTGCTCCGCCCGGCGGTGCACGCCGCCGATGCCGCCGGTTGCGAAGGTCTCGATCCCGGCGAGGTTCGCGGCGATCATCGTCGCGGCGACGGTGGTCGCGCCGGTGCCGCCGCGGGTGAGATGCACGGCGAGGTCGGCGCGCGACAGCTTGGCGACATGCGTCGCCTCGGCGAGCTGGGTCAGCTCGTCCTCCGTCAGGCCGGCATGAAGCGTGCCGCCGAGCACCGCCATGGTGGCCGGCACGGCGCCGCCGGCGCGCACCTCCGCCTCGACGGCGCGGGCCGTCTCGATGTTCTGCGGGTAGGGCATCCCGTGGGTGATGATCGTCGATTCCAGCGCAACGACGGGGGTGCCGGAGGAGAGGGCGTCAGCGACCTCGGGGGAATGGGTGAGCGGGATCAATGGGGGTTTTCTCCGGAGACGTAGGTTGCAGCGGCCCTGAGGGCCCGGGCGAAGGCGGCCTCCGGCGCCATGCCGGCGCGTTCGGAGGCGATATGGGCGGCCATGAAGGTGTCGCCGGCGCCGGTGACGCGGGTGACGAGCACTTCGGGGGGGCGAAGTCGGGTGAGCCCGCCTGGCGAGGCCTCCGCCGCCTCGGACCCGCCATGTGTGACGAGGGCGCGGGCGACACCGATGCCGCGCAGAGCCTCGGCCGCCTCGGCGGCGCTGGCGAAGTCGCACTGACAAAGGAGGCCGGCCTCCTCGAGATTGACATAGAGGCAGGCGGAGGGATGGCCGACGAGGGCCATGAGCCGCTGCGCCTTGCCGGGCGAGGCGGGCGCGACGCGCAGGTCGGCCTCGGCCATCAGCGGCGAGGCGGCGATGCGGGAGAGGAGCGATTCCGTCAGGTTGCCGTCGAGCGCCACCGGGCCGTCCCAGGGGCGCTCGGCGGTGGCGAGGCGTCCGTCGGAGAGCGGCGCGAGGATCTTCTCGCCCGCCGCCTCAAGGCTGTGGGCGTCGGCGATGGCGGCGATGAGGCCGTTGGCGCCCTCGCAGGCCATGTAGATGTCCGTCGGCAGGTCCGCCGAGCGGTAGGCATGGGCGGTGGAGACGCCCAGCTCCTCGGCCCGCTCGGCGAGCTCGTCGCCCGCCGGGTCCTGCCCGATGGCGGTGAGGACGGCGGGCTTCAGCCCGAAATGGGCGAGTGTCATGGCGATGTTCATCGCGACGCCGCCGGGCAGGCGGGTGATGCGGCCGGGGACGTCGGCGCCCAGCTTCATGTGGCTGGAGGAGCGGCCGATGATGTCCCAAAGGACAGCGCCGATGCACAGGATGTCGGGCCGGCTCATGCGGGCCGCCCCTGGGGGAGCGGGGCAGGGGAGATGTGCACGGGGGCGCCGGGAGGGCGGCGCATAAGTGCCCGCTCCGCCTTGACTTCCTGCCCCGGCATGAGCGCTATGCGGCCGACCGAAAAGAAGAGATTCATGAGAGATTTGCCCAGCATACCCTCCCTAAAGGCCGGCCTCGCGGCCGGCTTGTCAATGGCCCTCGCCCTCCTCCTGCCCTCCATGGGCCTTGCCCAGGAGACGGCGGAGGCCACCGGCGCCGCGGCGGCCTCCGGTGGCCTCCTGTTCTGGGAGTACATCCCGGTGGGCTTCCGCCACATCCTGCCTTTGGGGATCGACCATATCCTCTTCGTGCTTGGGCTCTTCTTCCTGTCGACGAAGCTGAAGCCGCTCCTGTGGCAGGTCACCGCCTTCACGGTGGCGCATTCGATCACGCTGGCGCTGGCCGCGACGGGATACGTCTCGGCGCCGCCGCAGATCATCGAGCCCCTGATCGCCGCCTCGATCACCTTCGTGGCCATCGAGAACATCGTCATCCAGCGGCTGACGCCGTGGCGACCAGTGATCGTTTTCGCCTTCGGGCTGCTGCACGGGCTCGGCTTCGCCTCGGTACTGGGCGAGTTCGGCCTGCCGCAGGGCGGGCTGCTGCCGGCGATCCTCGGCTTCAACGTCGGGGTGGAGCTGGGGCAGCTGACGGTGATCGCCGCCGCCTTCCTCGCCGTGGGCCTGTGGTTCGGCGGCAAGGCCTGGTACCGCCGCCTGATCGCGACGCCGGCCTCCGTCGCCATCGCGGTGACGGGCACCATCTGGGTGGTGCAGCGGGTGGCGGGCTGAGGGCTGGGAGACACGGCGAGACCGGGGCTCACCAGTCAGAGGCGCCGCGCTCTCACGCCGGCCTGTGGGGTGGCGCAGCAACGGAGCCGCTACGCGATTTATGCCAGCCAAACCCCTCTCAGCGGCCCGCTGAGCAACCAGCCCATCCAGAGCGCCAGCCCGCCGGGACGGGCCGGCGCTCGCGCGGCGGCCTGAGGCCTTGATTCCGCGCGGAGGGACAGAGCGGCAGCGCTGACCCGTGGAGCAGCACGTAGGGCAGGGCGCCGCACCCCTTGAACATCTCGCCGCCACCTCCCACCTATCCAGCCTTGCAGCCCCGGCCGCGCCCTGCTAGACGCGCGCCACTTTACATCTCAGGCGGAGGCGGGTCCTTCGGGGAGACATCCCGAACGGGTCCACCGGTTGGAGCGATCCTTATCCCTCCGCCCAAGGCATGAAACCGGAAAGGAAAGAGGCATGGCCCTCCCTGAATTCTCCATGCGCCAGCTGCTTGAAGCGGGCGTTCACTTCGGCCACCAGACCGCGCGGTGGAACCCCCGCATGGGGCCGTACATCTACGGCGCCCGCAACGGCATCCACATCATGGATCTCACGCAGACCGTCCTGATGCTGGACCAGGCTCTGCATGTCATCCGTGAGACCGTCGCCCGTGGCGGCCGCATCCTCTTCGTCGGCACCAAGCGCCAGGCCTCCGCGGCCATCGCCGATGCCGCCGAGAAGTCCGCGCAGTTCTACATGAACCACCGCTGGCTCGGCGGCACGCTGACCAACTGGCAGACCGTCTCCCAGTCGATCAACCGCCTGAAGGCGATCGACGAGGCGGCCGAGCAGGGCTTCGAGGGCCTCACCAAGAAAGAGCGCCTCGGGATGGAGCGTGAGCAGGCCAAGCTGCAGGCCTCCCTCGGCGGCATCCGCGAGATGGGCGGCGTGCCGGACCTGCTGTTCGTCATCGACGTCAACAAGGAAGACCTCGCGATCGCCGAAGCCAAGAAGCTCGGCATCCCGGTCGTGGCCGTGGTCGATACCAACTGCACGCCCGACGGCGTCGACTACATCATCCCCGGCAACGATGACGCCGCCCGAGCCATCGCGCTCTACTGCGACCTCGTCGCCCGCGCCGCGCTCGACGGCATGTCGGCCCAGCTCGGCGCCGCCGGTGTCGACCTTGGCGAGATGGAAGCCGCGCTGGCCGAGGAAGGCCTCGAGGCCGACGCTGCCGCCGCCGAGGCCGAGGCTGCCCCGGCCGAGCAGGAAGCGGCCCAGAGCTGAACGGCGCGCGGCAGGGCAGGGGCCTTGGGCCCCTCCCCGCCGCGAGACGTCACACGGCATTCACCTCGCGCCCCATGATGGGCGCGGGGCATGACTTCCCGAAAGGAGATTTGAGATGGCTGTCACCGCTGCGATGGTGAAAGAGCTGCGCGACTCGACTGGCGCCGGCATGATGGACGCCAAGAAGGCGCTGACCGAGACCGACGGCGACATGGACGCCGCCGTTGACTGGCTTCGCACCAAGGGCCTCGCCAAGGCCGCCAAGAAATCCGGCCGCACCGCTGCGGAGGGCCTCGTCGCCGTCGCCATCGACGGCGGCAAGGGTGTTGCCGTCGAGGTGAACTCCGAGACCGATTTCGTCGCCAAGAACAACGAGTTCCAGGCCATGGTCACCGGCATCGCCAACGCCGGCCTCGGTGTCGACAGCGTCGATGCGCTGGCCCAGGCGCCGGTCAACGGCAAGCCGGTCGCCGACGTGCTGACCGATGCCATCGCCAAGATCGGCGAGAACATGACGCTGCGCCGCATGGCGAAGGTCGAGGGCGAGAAGGTTGTCTCCTACGTCCACAACGCCGCGGCCGAGAACATGGGCAAGATCGGTGTCCTGGTCGCGCTGACGGGCGACGAGAGCTTCGGCAAGCAGGTCGCGATGCACATCGCCGCCGCGAACCCCGCCGCGCTGGGTGAGGACGACCTCGACCCCGCCGTGGTGGAGAAGGAGCGCCAGATCCAGATGGACATCGCTCGCGAGAGCGGCAAGCCGGAAGCTGTCATCGAGAAGATGATCGTCGGCCGGATGAAGAAGTTCATCGCGGAATCGACGCTGCTCGGCCAGGCCTTCGTGATCAACCCCGACCTGACGGTCGAGGAAGCGGCCAAGGAAGCCGGCTCCACGATCACCGGCTTCGTCCGTCTCGAGGTTGGCGAGGGCATTGAGCGCGAGGAGAGCGACTTCGCCGCCGAAGTCGCCGCCGCCGCCAAGGGCTGATCGCCGCAACACGGCTGAGATGAAACGGGCCGCCCCAAGGGGCGGCCCGTTTTTGTTGCCGGGGGGAGAGAGCCCGGCTTAGGGAAAAGGGGTGACGGCGCCGCCCGTGGGGATACGGCCTGACGCCGCCGGGCGCGCATCCAAGGGGATGAGGAGAGCGCACCATAGATTTGCCTTGGCCCGGCAAACACCCGGGCATGGGGCACTCGGGCAGGGGCCCGAGATGCGGACCGGCTGATCCGATAATCGTCGGCAGACCGGCCCGCTGCTCCTTGGCCTTAGGCCACCACTCACGGAACAGTTAAATTATGCCAAACGCGTGAGGTGTCCCACAGTAAGGGAATCCTGACCGCTTCTCGCAATGACCTGTCTCGTGACGGAACGTCCCGCGACAGATCGTTACGCGTCGGCCAGCACGAACATCTGGTTGTAGAACGCGGCCTTGAGCACCGCCTGTGCCGTCGTCTCGACGTCCAGCGCCTCGCGCGCCAGCCGCAGGTGCTTCTCCACCGTCGCGGCGGTCAGCCCGAGGATCAGCGCGATGTCCTGCGTCGTCTTGCCGTCGCCGACCCATTGCAGCACCTCGATCTGCCGCTTGGTCAGGCTGCGGTTGCCCGACCACGGCAGGGTGAGCAGCTTGAGGTGGAAGACGTTATTGGCGACCATGATCGCCGGGCCTTGCTCCTCCCAGATCCGGTCGACCTCCGCCTGGCTCATGCCGGGTGCGCCGGTGAGGGCGATGGCGCCCTTGGTGCGCTGCGAGACGGAGCGGAAGGAGAGCGTGTAGCCCGCCGTCACGCCCATCTTGCGGTTGAACTCCACGACCTTCGTCTCCGCCGGCGTCAGCCCGTCGGTCCGGTACATCTCCTGCAGCCAGCTCCAGGAGCAGGCGCCGTCATTCTCCAGCGCCCAACGGGTCATGGGGGCGTTGTGGAAGAGGCCATCCTCGAGGAAACGGTTGATGTACTCCGGCGCATGGTTGGTGAGCATCACCCAGTCCTGCGGATCGCCCAGACTGTTGGTGGAGCGGTAGCGGGTGTAGCCGTAGAGGACCCGGGTGAAGCCGCGCCGCGCCATTTCGTCTGTGTGCAACGCCCAGAGATCCTCCACGCGCGGCGCGTTGGTGATGGCCTCGAGGTGGGACAACAGGAACTGACTCATGCCCGGAAATTGACCAGATGGTCCATTTCTGTCAAAGCAAATGTTAACTTTGGGGCACGGGCGAGTGCCTGCAACGCCCGGTTTGCCCGATCTGGCTGCAGCCGTTCTTTACATAATACATATTATGCGGCATTCGGGTGGGGCCTTGAGCGGCCCCTCAGGCGGCGGAAACCACATGGTGTCCGCACCCGCTCTCCATATGGAAAGCGGTGCCGGCTCAGGTCTTTATGAGCAGTCCCGGCGGTGTCGCGGCCAGACGCTCGGCCCCTGCCTCGGTGATGAGGATCGGCTCCGTCGTCTCGATGCAGCCATCGTCGAGCCAGAGCGCCGGCATGAAGTGGAAGCACATCCCTGCCTGCAGCACCGTCTCGTCGCTTTCGCGGAAGCTCATGGTGCGCTCGCCCCAGTCCGGCGGATAGCTGAGGCCGATGGGATAGCCGCAGCGGCTCTTCTTCTCGAAGCCATGGGCATTGAGCGCCACGTAGAACGCGTGGGCCACGTCGCAGCAGCGGTTGCCCGGGCGCGCCTCGGCCAAGGCCGCCTCCGTCGCCGCCTGCACGGCGATCTCGGCCTGCAGGAAATGCGCCGGCGGCTCGCCGAGAAAGAGCGTGCGCGATTGCGGCACATGGTAGCGGCGGTAGACGCCGGCGATCTCGAAGAACGTGGATTCCCCGCCTCTTAGCGGCTGGTCGTTCCATGTCAGGTGCGGCGCCGTGGCATCCATGCCGGAGGGCGCCATCGGCACGATGGCCGGGTAATCGCCCCAGGCTCCTTCGACACCGAGGATGCCGGCGCGGGTGATTTCCGCCACCAGCACGTTCTTCGGCAGGCCCGGCTCGGCCATCTCGGCGATGACCTCGTGCATCCGTGTGACGATGGCCCCAGCCTTGCGCATGAAGGCGATCTCGGCCGCCGACTTCACGGCGCGCGCCCAGTTGACGAGACCCGTGGCATTGACACGGTCCGCCTCCGGCGCGCCGGTGAAGAGCGCCTCGCAAGCCGCTGCGGAAAAATAGTAATTGTCCATCTCCACGCCGATGCGGCCTTGCGCGAGGCCTCGCTCGGCCAGCTTGGCGGCGAGATCCTCCATCGGGTGCTTCTCGGGGTTCTGGACGAAGCTGTCGTCGTAGGTGAGGATGCACTCCTCCCCCATCCAGACGGTGCGGCGGGCCCCTGCCCCGTCCATCGAGCGGCCCCACCAGAGCGGCGGGCCCTCGGGGGGGACGATCACCCCCTGATGGACGTAGAAGGACCAGCCGTCATAGCCCGTGAGCCAGGCCATGTTGCTGGGGTCGGTGATGTAGAGCAGGTCGAGCCCCGCTGCTGCCATCCGCCGGCGCACATCCGCCAGACGGTCCGCGTATTCCTCGCGGGTGAAGGCCGGATCGGGGTTCGCCACGGGTTACTCCGCTGCGGCCGCAGCGCCGGAATCGCCCTGCGCCTCGCCCTGATCCTGCTGCTCGGCCTTGGGCTTGCGGCGACGGCGCGGCTTGGGGGGCGCCTGCTCGGCCTTGTCCTCGGGCGTCTGCACGAGGCCGCTGTCGCTCTCCTGAGCGGCCGCGTTGCCCTGCTGGTTGCCGCCACCGTTGCCGCCGTTGCCATCCTCGCCGTTGGCGGCGTTTTCCTGCGCGCGCAGACGCTCGTTGCGCTCGCGGTCCCGCTCGGCCTGGCGATCACGCTCGGCCTGACGGTCGCGCTGCTCCTGCTCCTGCTTCTCGCGGGATTTGTCCATCTCGCGCTGAGCTTCGGCAAGCATGCGCAGGTAATGCTCGGCATGCTGGGCGTAGTTCTCGGCATCCACCCGGTCCCCGGCGAGCTGAGCGTCGCGGTGGAGCTGGGTGTACTTGTCGATGATCTGCTGGGGCGTGCCGCGGACCTTGCCGTCCGGCCCGCTGGAATCGAACACACGGTTGACGATGTTGCCGCCCGAGGGACGATTGTTGCGGTTCTTGTTCCGCGAACGCGATTTCGAAGATCTCATAGGATTACGTGATTTCCAGCCTGATTGCAGTTTCGCGGCCCTCGGCGCCTTATCCAGCGCTGTTCCGGGGCATCGCGATTGTCTGGCGATTGCCAGCGGGGAGTTGCCTCACCTCACCGGTCACCTTGAGTAAACATGGGCGCGCCCGGAGGGCAAGCCTTTATCCGCCTCTGAACCCAGATATGGCAGCAATTTCCCCCGATACAACAGCATAAACGCAGCATCGGCCCCGCGGCGGCGCCGATCAGCCGATCTGCGCCGTCACCACGCGGTCGCGGCCGTCGAGATCGCGGATGATGGCGACCTGCGTGAATCCCGCGCCATAGGCGAGCGCCATGACCTCGCGCCCCTGCCCCGGCCCGATCTCCATGATCAGCCGCCCGCCGGGGAGCAGCCGCTCCGGCGCGCCGGCGGTGATCTCCCGGTAGCTGCCGAGGCCGTCGCCGCCGTCGGTGAGCGCCAGATGCGGCTCGTACTCGCGCACTTCCGGCTCCAGCTCGGGCAGCTCGTCCTGCGCGAGGTAGGGCGGGTTGGCGACGATGAGGTCGTAGTGATCGCCGAGCCCGTCGAACCAGTCGGCGACGGTGAACTCCGTCTTTACGGCGAGGTGCAGCGCCTCGGCATTGGCGCGGGCGACGGCCAGCGCCTCCTCCGATAGATCGGTGCCGAGGCCGCGTGCGCCGGGCATTTCCGCCAGCAAGGTCAGGAGGATGCAGCCCGTTCCTGTCCCGAGGTCGAGCACCTTCTCGAAGGGTCGGGCCAGCGCCGCCTCGATCAGCATCTCCGTCTCGGGGCGCGGGTCGAGCACCTCGGCGGAGACGGCGAACTGGCGGCCGTAGAAGAGTCGGGTGCCGGTGATGTGGCTGACCGGCTCGCGCCGCTCGCGCCGCGCGATACAGGCGCCGAAGGCCTCGGCCGCGTCGGGGGCCACCTGCTCCGGCAGCGCCAGCGTCAGCCGCCCCGGCTCCAGCGCCAGTGCATGGGCGAGGAGGCGGCGGGCATCGACGGCGGGCTGGGCGACGCCGGCGGCGGTGAGGCGGCGGACGGCATCGGTGAGGAGCTCGGTGCCCCTCACGCCTCCATCTCCGCCAGGAGCGCGGCTTGCGCGTCTGCCGTCAGCGCCTCGACGATCTCGTCGAGGTCGCCGTTCATCACCGCGTCGAGCTTGTAGAGCGTCAGGTTGATGCGGTGATCCGTCAGACGGCCCTGCGGGAAGTTGTAGGTACGAATCCGCTCCGACCGATCGCCCGTGCCCACCTGCGCCTTGCGGTCGGCCGAGCGCGTCTCGTCCACGCGCCGGCGCTCCATGTCGTAGAGGCGGGAGCGCAGCACCTCCATCGCCAGCTCGCGGTTGCGGTGCTGGGACTTCTGGGAGGAGGTGACGACGATGCCGGAGGGGATATGCGTGATGCGCACCGCGGAATCGGTGGTGTTCACGTGCTGCCCGCCGGCGCCGGAGGAGCGCATGGTGTCGATGCGCAGATCGTTCGCGTCGATGGCGATGTCGACAGCCTCCGCCTCGGGCAGGACGGCGACGGTGGCGGCGGAGGTGTGGATCCGCCCGCCCGATTCCGTCTCCGGCACCCGCTGGACGCGGTGAACGCCGGATTCGTACTTCAGCCGGGCGAAGACCCCCTGCCCCTCGACGCGTGCGATCAGCTCCTTGAGGCCGCCGATCTCCGTCGCCTGCTCCTCGATGATGTCGAAGGTCCAGCCGCGGGCATCGGCGTAGCGCTGGTACATGCGAAGCAAGTCGGCGGCGAAGAGCGCCGCCTCCTCGCCGCCGGTGCCGGGGCGGATCTCGATCATCGCGGGGCGGGCGTCGGCGGCATCCTTGGGGATGAGGGCGAGCTGCAGCGCGGCCTCCGCTTCGGCGATGCGGCGCTTGATGACGGGCAGCTCGTCCTCCGCCAGCGCCCGCATCTCCGGGTCCGCCAGCATGTCCTCGGCCTCGGCCCGGTCGGCGACCAGCGCACGCCAGGCCTCCGCCGTTTCGTGCACCGGCTTGAGCTCGGCATATTCCTGCGCGAGCTTCACCATCTCGCCGCCCGGCGCGCCAGAGGCCATGCGAGCTTCGAGATACTCGAAGCGTTGGCGGATCTGCTGGAGCTTGTCTTCGGGGATCATCGGGCGGCCTTTTCGTCGGTCCGCCTGAATTACGCTCCCGGCGCCCTCGCTTCAAGCTGGGCGAGCCAGCGCTCCACCCGTTTGCGGTTCACGCCCATGTCGCCGCGGCCGAAGCGCAGGCGGCCATGGATCGTCAGCTTGCCGTCCTCCACCCGGGCCGTGGTGAAATCGGGGAAGCCCCAGAGCGCCGAGCGGCTGACCCAGGTGATCATCCCCTCCGCCGGCGAGCCGGCGACGCGGTGGGTGCGCGGCGTGTCCAGCGCGATGGCGTCGAGGCGGGAGAGCACCTCCGGCCCCGGCTCCGTCACCGGGCGGACGGCGATGAAGGCGCCCTCGGCCGGGTAGTCGCCGGGCGGGGCGTTCGGCGCGGCGATGTGCCATTCCTCCGGATCGGTCGGCGCGAGGCGCACGTAGAGGCCGAAGGCGACGATGACGACGGCGAGGACGATCAGGGCGACGAGGAGCCAGTTCACCGGCGCGTCCACAAAATCAGGCAGAGGATCTCCATCGCCACATGGGCGCCCGCGACAGCGGTGGCGCCGCCGGCATCGAAGGGCGGCGAGACTTCGACGATGTCGCCGCCGACGATGTTGGTGCCCGCAAGGTCCCGCAGGATCGCCGCGGCCTGCCAGGAGGCGAGGCCGCCCCAGACGGGGGTGCCGGTGCCGGGGGCAAAGGCGGGGTCCAGCGCGTCGATATCGAAGGAGAGGTAGGTCGGCCCCTGCCCCACGATCTCCTTCGCTTTGGCCACTGCACCGGCGATACCCCGCTCGTGCACCTCGCGTGCACTGATGACGTTCACCCCGCAGTAATCCTCCGTCTCCGTCCGGATGCCGATCTGCACGGAGCGGGCCGGGTCGACGAGGCCGCTCTTCACCGCCTTGTACATCATCGTGCCATGGTCGATGCGCGAGAAGTCGTCATCCGGCCAGAGGTCGGAATGCGCGTCGAACTGGATGACGCCGAGCGGCCCGTACTTGGCGGCATAGGCCTTCAGGATCGGGAAGGTGATGTAGTGATCGCCGCCGAGTGTGACGGCGCCAGGGACGGAGGAGAGGATCGTTTCCATATGCGCCGTCAGCGCGGAAGGGAACTCGCTGACCATCGCGTAATCGAAGGCCAGATCGCCGTAATCGACGATGTCGAAGCTGCTCAGCGGGTCGAACCCGTCCCAGCCGAAGGGCGGGTCATAGGGCTGGAGGGTGCTCGCCTCGCGGATGGCACGGGGACCGAGGCGGGTGCCCGGGCGGTTTGTCACCGCCTGATCGAAGGGCACGCCGGTGATCGCGAGGTCGGCCCCCGCCAGATCCTTGGTGTAGCGCCGGCGGAGGAAGGAGGTGGCGCCCCCGAAGGCGTTTTCCCCCACCAGTCCACGTGAAGAGCGGGCGGTAAAGGCCTCATCGACCTTGGATTTCGCGTCCTGAAGAGCCATCAGGCGACCTTTTCGCCTTCACGGACCAGTTGGTCGGCCACCTGATCGAGCGACGCGCGCAGTTTGACAATGATTTCCTCGACTTCCGCCTCGGAAATGATCAGCGGCGGCGACATGACGTTGAGGTGGCCCATCGGGCGCACCAGCAGGCCCATCTTCTCGGCGGCGTCGGAGACGCGCTTGCCGATGTCGATCTCGTCGGGGTGCAGCGCCTTCGTCTCCTTGTCGGCCACGTTCTCGATGCAGCCGATCAGCACGTCGCCGCGCGTCTCGCCCACCAGCGGATGATCCTCCAGCGATTTCAGACCCTTCTGGAACAAGGCTCCCACATGCTTGGCATGCGCCAGCAGCCCGTCCCGCTCGATGATCTCGATGCTCTTCAGCGCCGCTGCACAGGCGATCGGGTGGCCCGAGTAGGTGAAGCCATGAGTGAACCAGCGGTCCCCCGACATCTCCTGCCAGAGCTCCTCGGAAAAAATAAGCGCCCCAAGGGGTTGGTAGCCGGAGGTGAGGCCCTTGGCGGAGGTGATCATGTCCGGCACGACGCCGAACTTCGCCTCCGAGGAGAACCACTCGCCCAGCCGCCCGAAGGCGGTGACGACCTCATCCGCGACGACGAGGATGCCGTGCCTATGGCAGACCTCGGCCATCCGCTTGAAGTAGCCTTCCGGCGGGATGATGACGCCGCCGGAGGCCTGAACCGGTTCGGCGAAGAAGGCGGCGATCTTGTCGGCACCCACCTCGGCGATCTTCTCCTCCAGCTCCTTGACCAGGAAGTCGGTGAAGCCCTCGGCGCTCACACCCTCCGGCCGGCGATAGGGGTTCGGCGCCGAGAGGTGGTGGATCGTTTTCTCGAGGTAGCTGAACTCCTCGATCCGGTCGCCATCACGCATCCCGATGGAGGCGGAGGCGAAGGTCGAGCCGTGGTAGCTGGCGTGGCGCGAGAGGATATGCGTGCGCCCCGGGAAGCCCCGGTGATGCTGCACGAACTGCGCCATCCGGTAGGCGCTGTCGACGGCGGTGGAGCCGCCGGTGGTGAAGAGCGTGCGGGTGAAGCCCGTCGGCGCGATCTCGGCGATCTTGGCGGCGAGGCGCGCCGAGGGGGCGTTGCCCATGTCGACGAAGGTGGAGGTATAGGCGAGCGTGCGGGCCTGCTCGGCCAGCGTCTCTGCCATCTCCTCGTTGCCGAGGCCGATCTGCGTGCACCACATGCCGCCCACGGCATCGAGGTATTCTCGTCCATCCTCGTCCCACAGATGGACGCCCTTGCCGCGCGTCATCACCAGCGGGCCATCGCGCTCGGCCTGCTGGAAGTGGGTCCACGGGTGCATGTGATGGTCGCGGTCGAGGGCCGCGAGTTCGGAGATGTTGTTTGTCATGGCTCTCACTTGGCGCCTTGGCAGGCCGAAGGTCAAGTACTGACTGTTTAGTCAATATCGCCGTGCTCGGCATCAAGATCGACTTGCCGTAACACTTGCAAACCTGTTCCTTCGCCGACCACAATTCTCCAACGGCGGAAGCCGACATGGACATTCTGCTTCTCGGAAGAGCAATCCGATATTTCTATCGGATTGGGGCGAGAACTCCGCGCCGGATCCCGTGTCAAAATCGAAACCCGCCCGCCCGACAGAGATATAGCTCCTAATGTGTAATTCCCTAAAAGATCAAAACGGCTATCAGGGTCCACTTCAATTCTCACATTCGGGATCACCAGGCCCTGATCATCAACCTCTTCAGATGTGCCTACATCAACGAATTTATCCGCATCGCTCACAATTACGTAGCGGCGAGTTTTGTTTCCGATCACCAAAAAATCTCGATCTCTGCCGACGCCGAGCACCAAACTATTGACTGGTGCGGAGGTCGCGACCCCTGAATAGCAACCGTTTAGTGATATCATGGTGTGACCTCCATTACCTAAATGACATTTACGACTGCGTATCATGGAGCAGATGTCAGACTCCACTCCATACTGTCAGAACTATTTCACGCGGGCAGCGCCCGCTCGACCAGCCGGGCGAAATAGCTGGCGCCGAAGGGCGCGGTCTCATCTGAGAAGTCATAGGCGGGGTGGTGCACCTCCGCCGTGTCGCCGTTGCCGAGGAAGATGTAGGCGCCGGGCCGGGCGCGGAGCATGTAGGCGAAATCCTCGCCCCCCATTTCCGGCAGCGCCTCGCGGCTCTCCACCCGGCCGACCTCCTCCGCGACGTTGAAGGCGAATTGCGCGCAGTCCGGGTCATTCACCGTCGGCGGCTCCCACTCGATGTAGTCGAGCGTGACCGTCACGCCGAAGGTCGCCTGCACGCCCTCGCAGATCTCCCGGAGCCGCCGCTTCGCCACCGCCTGCGCCTCATCGGAAAAGCTGCGCACGGTGCCGGAGAGCGTGGCGGTGCCGGGGGTGATGTTGTTGGCGGTGCCGGCGTGGAACTGCGTCACCGCCACGACCAACCGGTCGAGCGCGTAGTGATCGCGCGAGAGGATGGTCTGGATGGCGGAATGGAGGGCGACGCCGGCGGTGATCGGGTCTCTCGTCAGGTGGGGATAGGCCCCGTGGCCGCCCCTGCCCTCGATGGTGATGTCGAACTCGTCGATCCCCGCCATGGTCGCCCCGGTGTTGCCGTAGAAGGTGCCGACGGGCGTGCCCGGCATGTTGTGGATGGCGTAGACCTGCTCGACCTTCCAGTCATCCAGCACGCCGGCCTTGACCATCACGTCGGCGCCGGAGCCCCACTCCTCCGCCGGCTGGAAGATGAGCACGGCGGTGCCGGCGAAATTGCGCGTCTCCGCCAGGTATTTGGCGGCGCCGAGGAGCATGGTCGTGTGGCCGTCATGGCCGCAGGCATGCATCGCGCCGGGCACGGTTGAGGCATGGGGCTTGCCCGATTGCTCCTGCATCGGCAGCGCATCCATGTCGGCGCGCAGGCCGATGGCGGGCCCGGGAGACCGGCCGCGGATGATGGCGACGAGGCCGGATTCGGCGATCCCCTCGTGGATCTCGTCGACACCGAACTCCCGCAGCTTTCCCGCCACGAACGCCGCCGTCTGGTGACAATCGAAGCGGGTTTCGGGGTGGCGGTGCAGGTGCTGGCGCCACTCCGCCATCTCGTCGGCGAAGGCGGCGATGCGATTGAGGACAGGCATGGAAATCTCCGGCAGGCTCCGGCATCACGTGACCCAAAGCATTGGGGGATGTCCATGGATGACGCGCTGATCTTCGACGAGACGCCGGACGCCGGCCTGCAGATGCGGCGCCTGCTGGCGATCATGACCCGCCTGCGCGACCCCGAGACGGGCTGCCCGTGGGACATCGAGCAGACTTACCAGACCATCGCCCCCTACACGATCGAGGAGGCCTACGAGGTGGCCGATGCGATTGAACGCGAGGACTGGCGGGCGCTGGAGGGCGAGCTGGGAGACCTGCTGCTGCAATCGGTCTACCACGCGCGGATCGGCGAGGAGGCGGGGCATTTCGACTTCGCCAGCATCGCGAAGACCGTGAGCGACAAGATGGTGGCGCGCCATCCGCACATCTTCGGGCAGGAGAGCCGCGAGAAGAGCGCCTCGCAACAGACGGAAGACTGGGAGAAAATCAAGGCCGCCGAGCGCGCCGGTGCCGGCGAGGCGGGCGTGCTCGACGGGGTGGCGCTCGCCCTGCCCGCCCTGATGCGCGCCGCCAAGCTGCAAAAGCGCGCCGCCCGCGTCGGCTTCGACTGGCCCGAGATCGGCAACGTGCTGGAGAAGCTGCAGGAGGAGGCGGCGGAGCTGGCGGAGGCGCGCGACCGCCTCGGGCCGGAGGAGATCGAGGAGGAGATGGGCGATCTGCTCTTCGTCGCCGCCAACCTCTCCCGCTGGCTGGGGGTGGAGCCGGAGACGGCGCTGCGCAAGGCGAACGACAAGTGCACCCGCCGCTTCAAGGTGATAGAGGATGATTTTCGAGCGAAGGGGCGCAGCCCAGCGGAGGCGAGCCTCGAGGAGATGGACGCGATCTGGAACAAGGTGCGGGCGGCCGACAAGGCCAGTTAAGTATTGCCGAGTCTTTTTGTCGGAGTTATGCGGGCGCCGTAACCAGGGAGACCCACATGACCCGTACTGCCCTCGCCCTCGCGCTGCTGGCCACGCCCGCGGCTGCAGACGTCAACATCTACACCACGCGCCAGCCGGAGCTGATCAGCCCCGTGCTCGAGGCCTTCACCGAGGAGACGGGCATCGGCGTGAACCTCGCTTTCGTCGAGGATGGCCTGCCCGAGCGCCTGCGCGCCGAGGGCGCCCGCTCCCCCGCCGATCTGGTCATGGTGGTCGACATCGCCAACCTCGCCCAGATCGTCGAGACCGGCGCCATCCAGCCCGTGCAATCCGACGTTCTGGAGGCCGCGGTCCCCGAGGCGCTGCGGGACCCCGAGGGCCTCTGGTTCGCCCTCACCACCCGCGCCCGCGTCGTCTATGCCAGCCGCGAGCGCGTGGCCGATGGCGAGGTCACCACCTACGAGGCGCTGGCGGATCCCGAGTGGCAGGGCCGCGTCTGCACCCGCTCCGGCACCCACAACTACAACCTCGCCCTCCTCTCCGGCATGATCGCGCATCATGGCGAAGAATATGCCCGCGACTGGGCCGCCGGCCTCAAGGACAACCTCGCCCGCCGCCCGCAGGGCAACGACCGGGCGCAGGTTCGCGCCATCTGGGCCGGCGAGTGCGACATCTCGCTCGGCAACACCTACTACATGGGCCAGATGCTGGCGGATCCGGAGCAGCAGGACTGGGCGAATGCCGTGCGCATCATCTACCCGGAGTTCGAGGAGGGCGGCACGCATGTCAACATCTCCGGCATCGCGATGACGCAGGCAGCGCCGAACCGGGAGGAGGCGCTGCAGCTCATGGAGTACCTCGTCTCCCCCGAAGCGCAGGCGATCTATGCCGAAGTGAACAACGAATTTCCGGTGCTGGAGGGGGCCGAACTCTCCGATCTCGTGGCGAGCTGGGGCAGCTTCACGCCCGACGACGTCTCGCTCGCCGAGCTGGCCGACCACCGCGGCGCGGCGCTGCGCATCATGGAAGAGGTGGACTTCGACGGCTGATCGCCAGCCGCCGAAGCCCGGCGTCGCCTCAGGCGATGCCCTCGTAGATCTGCGCGAGGCGGTCGATGGCCGCCTCGAGCCCCATCTCCTCGCTCTCGCCGGTCTTGCGGGAGGTCAGCTCGACCACGCCCTTCTCCAGCCCGCGCGGGCCGACGGTGACGCGCCACGGCAGGCCGATCAGGTCCATCGTGGCGAACTTGCCCCCTGCCCGCTCGTCGCGGTCATCGTAGAGCGGCTCGAGCCCCTTGGCCTGCAGCCCGGCATAGAGCTGCTCGCAGGCCGCATCCGTCGCCGCATCGCCCTGGCGCAGGTTCACGATGCCGGCGTGGAAGGGCGTCACGCCCTCGGGCCAGATGATGCCCTTGTCGTCGTGGCTCGCCTCGATGATGGCGCCGAGCAGGCGGGAGACGCCGATGCCGTGGGAGCCCATGTGCAGCGGCACCTTCTGGCCTTCCGCATCCGTCACCATCGCCCCGAGCTTCTCGGAATATTCGGTGCCGAAGTAGAAGATCTGCCCCACCTCGATGCCGCGCGCCGAGCGGCGGCGCTCTTCGGGGATCTCGCCAAAGGCAGCCTCGTCATGCGTCTCGTCGGTGCGGGCGTAGCGGGAGGTGAACTCCTCCAGCACCGCCTGGCACTCGGCCTTGTCGTCATAGTCGATGGCGCGGTCGCCGAAGGTCAGCTCGGTGATCTCGCTGTCATAGAAGACCTCCGACTCGCCCGTCTCGGCCAGCACGAGAAACTCGTGGGTGTAGTCGCCGCCGATGGGCCCGGAATCGGCGCGCATCGGGATCGCCTGCAGGCCCATGCGCTCGTAGGTGCGCAGGTAGGTGACAAGGTGGCGGTTGTAGGCGTGGAGGGCGTCTTCCTTCGTCAGGTCGAAGTTGTAGCCGTCCTTCATCAGGAACTCGCGGCCCCGCATGACGCCGAAGCGCGGGCGGACCTCGTCGCGGAACTTCCACTGGATGTGGTAGAGCGTCAGCGGCAGCGCCTTGTAGGAGCTGACGTAGGCCGCGACGATATCGGTGATCATCTCCTCGTTCGTCGGGCCGTAGAGCATCTCGCGGTCGTGCCGGTCGGTGAAGCGCAGCATCTCGGGGCCATAGGCATCGTAGCGGCCCGATTTCTGCCAGAGCTCGGCCGATTGCAGCGTCGGCATCAGAAGCGGCAGGTGGCCTGCCTTCTGCTGCTCCTCATGGACGATCTGCTCGATGCGCTTGAGCACCTTGTAGCCGAGCGGCAGCCAGGAATAGATGCCGGCCGCCTGCTGGCGGATCATGCCGGCGCGCAGCATCAGCCGGTGCGAGACGATCTGCGCCTCGGCCGGCGTCTCCTTGAGAACGGGCAGGAAGTAGCGGCTGAGACGCATGGCGGAAATGACCCCTTGAAGACGTGCCCGGCAGCTTTAGCGGCGGGCGCGGCGGGAGGGCAAGGGGTGTCTCGGCCGCCCGGCCGGGGGCCGGCGGAGCGGTGCGTGCCGGGCACGCATCCAGTGCGTCCCGCCGGGAGCGCGCCAAAGGCGCCGGCCCGTCCCTACGAGGTTGCGACGCGCCGAAAGGTCTCCGGGTAGTCGAGCACCAGGCCCGCCTCGTCCACCTCCAGCACTGCGGTGAAGCCGCGGAAGAGGCCCTCGTAGCGGTAGCTCTGCCCGGGAGTGAGGCAGGTGTAGCGCTGCTCGGCGCGGCTCGGCAGGAAAGCGCCGTCGATCTGGTGGGGCAGCGGCACGTAGCCGACGACGATCTCGCGGCTCTCACCCGCCGCCAGCCCGAGCCGGCGGATCGGCAGCATGTTGGTGGCCGGCGTCATGCCGATGTCGACGTCGAGGCAGCCCTCCAGCCCCGGCAGCGCCCTGCCCGTCAGCCGGTCATGCCAGTGCCCTGTCCCGTCCGTCTCCACATAGAGCTCTGCCCCGCCGGCATAGGAGACGCGCAATTCGCGGGTGGCGAAGCGGCTATCCGTCCGCACGAGGTAATGGCCGCCGTAGAGCCCGCCGCGCGTCCCCGCCACGGTGCCCTCGAGGAGCAGCCCGTCCGCGGTCTCCCGGCAGACGCAATGCTCCAGCCCCGCGCCATTCCAGTCCTGCCAGCGAACGATCTTGTCCATGGCGCCCTCTCCCTTCCGGGGATGTCCCGAGCGGAGCCTAGAGGCGCCGCCCGGGAAGTGCAAAGGCGTGGTCTGCCGAGCCGAGGCCGGCCTCTCGCCCCGCAGGGCCGCCCCGGGCGAGTCGCCCGGGGCCGCATCATCGACGGGCCTGCTCAGGCGGCGTCGTAGCGCGTGAACACCTCGGTCGAGCCATCCGGCAGAATGAGATGGACGTCGTAGGCGTCTCGCCGGGACTCGGGCCCCATGCCCGGAGAGCCGTAGGGCATGCCCGGCACCGCGAGTCCCACGGCCTCCGGCCGCTCGTCGAGCAGCCGCCGGATGTCGGCGACGGGGACATGACCCTCGATCATGTAGCCCTCGATCTCGCCGGTGTGGCAGGAGATCATGTCGACGGGGATGCCATTCTGCGTCTTGTACTGCGCCAGCGTCGCCCCCCGGGCGGCCTCCACGGTCACGTCGAAGCCCTCCTGCTCGAGAATCTCGATCCAGGCGGTGCAGCAGCCACAGTTGGGGTCCTTCAGAACGTGGATCGCCGGCCCGGCGGCGCGGCCCCGGAGGGGCAGCAGCGCCGAGGCGGCCAAAGCGGTGCCCCCGAAGAGGATGGCGCGGCGTGTGGTGAATGTCCTGATCATGGTGTGTTTCCTTTCGTCCGCCCCTCGGCGGTCGGGCCAGCCGGCCCCCGGGGGCGTGGTCTCAATTGACGGTGATCGGGCCCTGCATGCCGGCCTCCATGTGCCCGGGGATCAGGCAGGCGAACTGGAAGGTGCCGGCGTTGGAGAAGGTCCAGATGAGCTCGCCCGCCTCGCCGGGGGCGAGGCGCAGGGCGTCGGGATCGCGGTGATCCATCTGGCCCATTTGCGCCATCTCCTCCATGTGGGCGAGGTTGCCCTCTTCGGTGCCGAGGACGATCTCGTGATCGAGATCGCCCCGGTTGGTCACGGCGAAACGGATCGTCTCGCCCTCCTCGACCGTAAGCTCGGAGGGCTCGAAGCCCATACCATCGGCGGTCTCCACCATGTCGATCTCGATATCGCGGTCGACCTCGGCGGCCGTGCCGGGCTGGCCGACGGAGTGGGTGTCGTCATGGGTATGGTCGTCCGGGCCGGCGGCGAACGCGGTGCTGGCGGCAAGGGCCAGGGCGGCTGCAAGGATGCGGGTCTTCATTGTGGTCTCCTGAAGGACTGCGCCTCGGTCGGGCGCGAAACGGGATCGCCGGGAACAGCCCGGTGCATGCAGCAGCGCGGGCCGTGGCCCCGGCGAGGGCCTGGAGGGTCAGGAGAGGTGTGTCGGCGGCCGGAGAGGTCGTTCCGCGCGCGCCGGCGGCGATACGGCGGGGCTGGCAGGGGCGTAGACTGTTCTGGTGAGGCGCAGGGGGCGCTCCGCGACGAGCCGCGACACATCGATCCCGTTGCAGGCGTGCAGATCGCAGGACAGGTGCAGGTGTTCCCAGGCGGGCTCGCCCTGACTTTCTGCCGCCGCAAGAGAGCCCTTCGTCGCGGCATCGGCGTGATGAGGCATCAGCGACGCGCCCTCGCAGCAGGCATGTCGCGTCGGCCCGTGGCCCGCCTGCGCCGCGGCCATGACCGCGGCGGGCAGCAGGAGCGCGAGACAGAGCGCCATCAGGAGGCGGACCAGCGATCTCATGACCATCGATCTACCCGCGCGGCCCACCCGCCCGCAAGTCGCCGCGGATCACATCCACGGGGTTCGCCCCAGGGCGCAGCGCGCGTGCCGTGGCCGGGGCACAGCGCCCGGCTTTTCCCCGCAATGCTCCACAGCAACCGCCTTGATTGCCCGGCCCGGTTGCTCCAAGGCTGAAGGCGGATGTCGTGAGGAGGCCGAAGGTGGCGCTGCCCGTTCGCAATCAGCTGATCTACTGGGGGATCGGCGCAATCGTCATCTTCCTGCTCCTCTGGGCGCTCGGCAATGTCATCCTGCCCTTCGTGCTGGCCGGGGCCATCGCCTACCTCCTTGATCCCATCGCCGACCGGCTGCAGCGGCTGGGCTTCAGCCGCATCCTCGCCGTCGTCACCATCACGCTCGTCGCCGTGCTCATCATCGTGCCGGCGCTCGTCCTCCTCATGTGGACGCTGATCGACCAGACGCGGGATCTCATCGCCACGGCTCCGGAGATGTTCGGCCGCCTGCAGGCCTGGGTGGAGGCGCGCTTCCCCGAGCTCGCGGACAGCGAGTCGCAGCTCAGCGAGCAGCTGCGGGGGCTGGGAGAGACGGTCGCCGCGCGGGGCGGCGAGATGCTGCAGGGCGTGATGAGCTCCGCCGCCGGGCTGGTGAACCTGCTGGTGCTGGTCGTGATCGTGCCCGTCGTCACCTTCTACCTGCTGATCGACTGGGACCGCATGGTCGCCCGCGTCAACGACCTGCTGCCGCTCGACCATGCGCCCACCGTCCGCGCGCTGGCGCGGGAGATCGACCGCACGCTGGCCTCCTTCATCCGCGGTCAGGGCCTCGTCTGCCTGATCCTCGGCAGCTTCTATGCCATCGCGCTGATGCTGCTCGGCCTCAACTTCGGCCTCGCCATCGGCGCCTTCGCCGGGCTGATCACCTTCATCCCCTACGTCGGCGCGGTGGTGGGCGGGGTGCTCTCCATCGGCGTGGCGCTCTTCCAGTTCTGGGGCGAATGGTGGTGGATCGGCGCCGTGGCGGCGGTCTTCGTCCTCGGCCAGTTCGTCGAGGGCAACATCCTGACGCCCAACCTCGTCGGCTCCTCCGTCGGGCTGCACCCGGTGTGGCTGCTGCTCGCCCTCTCCGTCTTCGGGGCGCTCTTCGGCTTCGTGGGGATGCTGGTGGCGGTGCCGGTGGCCGCGGCGATGGGCGTCGTCGTGCGCTTCTTCGTCGATCAATACCGCAAGTCGCTCCTCTACATGGGTGTCTCCGCCGCGCCCCCCGTGCACCCCGGTGAGCTGGTGGCCGAGGCGCGGGCAGACGAGGTCGAGGCCGGGCATGTCCCTTCCGATCCGCGCGTGGCGGTGGAGTCGCGGCGCGAGTGATGGGCCGGGCCTGATGCAGAGCCAGCTGAGCTTTCACCTCCCCGGGCTCGTCTCGCAGGGGGCGGAGAACTTCTTTCTCTCCGACAGCAACGCCGCCCTTTGGGAGATGGTGACCGATCCCGCCCGCTGGCCCGCCGGCAAGCTGGCGCTCGTCGGCCCGCCCGCCTCGGGCAAGAGCCACCTCGCGCGGGTGCTGGAGGCCGGCGCGGACGCGCAGGTCATCCCCGCCGCCCGCCTCGCCCCGCTGCCCGATCTGCCGCCGGACGGCACGCTGATGGTGGTGGAGGACATGGGGGGCCTGCGCCCCGAGGGGCAGGAGCCGCTCTTTCACCTGCACAACCACCTCGCCGCCACCGGTGGGCGGCTGATGATGACGGCGCAGGTCCCGCCCCGCGACTGGCCGATCACGCTCAACGATCTGGCGACGAGGGTGCAGGCGGCCTTCGTGCTGCGCATCCCCGAGCCGGACGACGCGCTGCTCTTCGGCCTGCTTCTGAAGCACTTCGCCGACCGCCAGCTGCGCCCGCCGCCGGAGCTGATCCCATGGCTCTCGGGCCGGCTGGAGCGCTCTCATGCCGCGGTAGCTCAGGCCGTCGCCCGGCTGGACGCGGCCGCGCTGGCGGAGGGGCGCAGCCTGACGCTGCCCTTCGCGCGGGAGGTTCTGGAGGGGTGAGGGCGGCCGGCGTGGCCGCCCGGCTCACATGCCGAGCGCGGCCTTGTAGAGCTCCAGCACCGCCTCTTCCTCGGCGATGTCGTCGCTGTCGCGCTTGCGCAGGGCGATGATCTTGCGCAGCACCTTGACGTCGTAGCCGCGGCCCTTGGCCTCGGCCATGACCTCCTTCTGCCCTTCGGCGATGTCCTTCTTCTCCGCCTCGAGGCGCTCGTAGCGCTCGACGAAGGCGCGCAGTTCGGCGCCGGCGACACCGCCCTGCAAGGGCGCGCCGGCCGGGGAGGAGGCGGGGGCGTCGGGGGCGTCGTCTTGCATCTGTCAGGCTCCTTGGCGGGCATCGGGGAGCCCTTGACTAGCGACGCGGCGGCGCTGCCGCAAGTGGGCCGCGGCGGCCCCGACTTGCCAGCGGGGCCCGGCCCGGGTTAGGCGGCGCCAGCAACGGAAGTTTCGGGAGAGCGCCATGGCCATCCTCGTCTGGATCGGCGCCGCGATGGCCGTCATCGGCCTCGCCGGCATCCTCTACAGCCTCGTGCGCGCCCTCGGTGCCCGACGGGCGAAGCTCGATGACGAGGCGATGCGGGCCCGGCTGCAGCCCCTGGTGCCGATCAACATCGGCGCCTTCCTCTTCTCCTTCCTCGGGCTCTGCCTCGTGGTCGTGGGCGTCGTCCTCGCCTGAGGGCTTTCGGGCGAATCGCCGCCGGCCGCGGGATGCCCCCTGCCCGCCTCCCCCCGCGAAGGGGATGGACGGCGGCCCGGCGGCGCGCTAGCCCTGTCGGCATGGACATTCGCCATCTGACAGACACCCACGCCGTCGCCCCGCAGATCCTGCCGGAGGACATGGCGACCTTGGCCGCCGACGGCTTCACCACCGTCATCTGCAACCGGCCTGATGAAGAGAATCCGCCGGAGCTGCAGAGCCCGGCGATGCGCGAGGCCGCCGAGGCGGCCGGGCTGAGCTACCATTACCTGCCGGTCACGCGCCCGACGATCACGGCCGACGTGGCGGCGGAGCAGGCCTCTATCATCGCCTCGGCGGAGGGCAAGGCGCTGGCCTACTGCGCCTCCGGCACCCGCTGCTCGATGATCTGGTCGATCGGCAAGGCCGGCGAGATGTCGGCCGACGAGATCCTCGATCGGACCTCCCGCGCCGGCTACGACCTCTCGCCCATGCGCCCGCTGTTCGGCGGCTGAGCCGCCGGCGCCCGCGCTAGCCCTCCTCTTCTTCGCCGCCGAGGCCCGAGACGCTCATCGGGGCCGGCGCGAAACCGGGTTCACCCGCCGCCGGCAGGGGCGCCAAGCCCGGCCCATCCGCGGTCGGCAAGGGCGGGAGACCGCCAAGGCCGTCACCCGGCAGATCGCCCCCTCCGCCCAGCCCGGGCAGGCCCCCGGGGGCCGCCGGGAACGCGCCCCCGGGCGGCGGCGCCAGGCCGGAGGCCAGCGAGGCGGGCGCGGCCCGGGCGCCGGCCATCGGCGCATCCTGCAGCTCGGCCGGGGCCGGCTCCTCCACTCGCACGGCGCGCAGGCCGGAGGCCTGGCCGAGGCGGGCGCGGGCATGGAGCCGCCCGTCCGCCCCTTCCAGCCGCACCGAGCCGACGGTGACGCCGGGCAAGGGCAGGACCTGCCCCACCTCGAAGGCTGCGACGTCGGCATAGGTCAGCCGCATCCGGTGCAGCACCGCCGTCAGCACGGCCGGGGCGGAGAGGACGGCGCTGCGCAGCGTGGCGTTCCACTCCGGCCCGCTGTCATGCTGGCCGGCAGCCTCCCGCCCTTCGGCGGGCAGCATGAGGAACAGCGCCCCCTGCCGCCCCTCGCCGCCGAAATCCAGCGTCAGCCGCGCCAGCCGGTAGAGCCCCTCGGGCAGAACCAGTCGCGCCGCCTGCGCGCCGGAGAGCCGGCGCAGGCAGGAGGCGCCGTCGGCCCAGCCGTTCAGCGGCGTTTCCCCCGCCGTCTCCACGAGATCGGCGATCAGGCCGTCGATCAGGGGCATGGCCAGCGCCGCATCGGTGGCCGTGATGGGGCGCGGCTCCGCCGGGCGGGCGCGCAGGGCGCCGAGCGTCTGCATCTCCACCACCGCGGCTCGGCTCTCGGCATCGAGCCCGGCAAGGCCTGAGATCATGCCATCGGGGCCGCAGAGGCCGATGAGCAGCCAGTCCTCCCCCAGCGTGTCGAGCGCGGGCTCCAGCTCCAGCAGCTCCTCGCCGACGCCGAGGACGGCGAGGGAGAGGCCCATGGCTGTCTCCGCGGCCCGCGCCATCGACAGGCGCAGGACGCGCGCGACGGAGGGCGGAAACTCCCCCTTCGGCACCTCCCTGCGCCTCGCCAGGCGCCTGAGCATTGGCGTCTCGTCCGTCTGCGACATCCTGTCCGCAATCCCTCGGGGGCGGCACACCCCACCGGCCTGCTTGCTAGAGCAGGTGGCTTAAGGCGAGGTTGACGTCAGGCGCCGCCGAGGGGCCGGGCCGGCAATGTCACGCGGAAGGCGGCGCCCCCCTGCCCCGGAAGGTAGGCGATCTGCCCTCCGAGGCGCTCCATGATCTCCCGGCAGATGGCGAGGCCGAGCCCGGCGCCGCCGGCGCGGGCATGGTCCGACAGGCGCGAGAACTTCTCGAAGATCAGCCCGGCATGCTCGGGCGCGATTCCCGTGCCGTTGTCGATGAAGTCGATCAGCACCGCCTCCCCGGCCCGCCGCGCCTCGATCCGCAGCTCCGGCCGGGCGGAATCGCAGTATTTGCCGGCGTTGGCGATGAGGTTGATGAAGACCTGCGCGAGCCGGTCGTGATCCGTCATCACGCGGATATCCTCCTCCCCCGGCCGGCGCAGGATGCGCAGCCCCTCCGCCCGGCTGCCGGCGGCGCCGAGAGCCCGCTCGATGGTGCGCCGCAGCGGCGCCTCGGCGCGGTTGAGCACCACCTGCCCGTTCTCCAGCACCGAGAGGTCGAGGAGGTCGTCGAGCAGGCGCGTCAGCCGCTCCGCCTCTTCCGAGATGATGGCGGCGTAGCGGCTCTGCACCTCCGGGCCGACGCCGCCCTCGCGCAGGATCTCCGAGAAGGAGCGGATGGAGGTCATCGGCGTGCGCAGCTCGTGGCTGATCTGGCCGAGGAAGGCATCTTTCTGTGCCGAGAGGGAGGTGAGCTTGGCGTTGGCATCGCGCAGGGCGCGGGCCGTGCGCTCCAGCTCGTCGGACTTCGCCTCGAGCCGGGCGGAATATTCCATGATCTGCGCCGCCTCGTCGGCGACGGCCATCAGATCCTCCACCGAGACGGAGACGCCTTCCGTCATCTGCCCCATCATCGCATGGGCCGTCGCCGCGCCGACGGAGCCGGAGAGCTCGCGCTCCAGCGCCTGGATGAACTCGGGGGTGACGTCCGGCAGGTAGCCGGCCTTGCCCTGCGCCGCCGCCGCGCCCTGGAAGATCGCCTGTGCCTCCGCCGCGCCGACGATGCGCTGCGCCATGATGAGCAGATCCTCCGCCTGCGCGGCGCTCTGCCGCCACGTGGTGGCGCCGGCGGCATGCTCGAACACGTTGACGAACTGCGCCCCCTGCAGCCGCTCGACGGGCTGCGGGAAGGTCAGAAGGGAGCCGAGGATGAAGAGGCCGGTGTTGAAGAGCATCGACCAGAGCGTGCAATGCAGGATCGGGTCGATCCCCTCTATCCCGAAGAGCGCCTGCGGCCGCAGCCAGCCGAGGCCGAAGGGCCCCTGCTCCATCACCGAGAGCGGGATGGCCGCGTCGGTGCCGAGCCCGGGGAGGAACAGCGTCCACAGCCAGAGCGCGAAGCCGGCGGTGAGCCCGGCGCCGGCGCCGACCTTGGTCGCCCCCCGCCAGAAGAGGCCTCCGATCATGACGGGAAGCACCTGCGCGACCCCGGCGAAGGAGATGAGGCCGATCGCCGCCAGCGCCTCCCCCCCGCCGGAGAGGCGGTAGTAGAGGTAACCGAGCGCCAGGAGCCCCGCGATGGCCAGCCGCCGGGCGACCAGCACCAGCGCCCGCACGTCGCCCGAGACGGTGGCGCCGGGGCGCCGCAGGCTCAGCCAGAGCGGCAGGGCGATGTGGTTGGAGACCATGGTCGAGAGCGCGATGGTCGCGACGATGACCATGGAGGTCGCCGAGGAGAAGCCGCCGAGGAAGCTGAGCGTCGCCAGCCCGTATTGCTGCTCCGCCAGCGGCACCGTCAGCACGAACATGTCCGGGTTCGAGCCTTCCGGCAGCATGGCGAGGCCGGTGACCGCGATGGGCACCGTGAAGAGCGACATGGCGGCGAGGTAGGCCGGGAAGGCCCAGCTGGCGGTGGCGAGATGGCGCTCGTCGGCATTCTCCACCACCAGCACCTGGAACATGCGCGGCAGCGTCAGGAAGGCGGCGGCGGAGAGGAAGGTCAGGCCGATCCAGCGGCCATGATCCTGCTGCCATTCGGCGATGGGCGAGGCGTCGATGGCCTCCAGCGTCGCCCCAAGGCCGCCGCCGATGCCCCAGACGACGAAGATGCCGAGCGCCATGAGCGCGCCGAGCTTGACCACTGCCTCCACCGCGATGGCCATGACGATGCCGTGGTGGCGCTCGTTGGCATCAAGGTTGCGGGTGCCGAACAGCACGGTGAAGAGCGCGAGGCCCGCCGCTGTCCAGAGGGCCACGCCGCCGAGATCCATCGCCTCGCCGCCGGCATTCTCCGCGAAGACGGCGAAGGAGAGGGTAATGCTCTGCAATTGCAGCGCGATGTAGGGCGTCACACCCACCACCGCCAGCAGCGTCACCAGCACACCGAGCGGGGTGGACTTGCCGAAGCGGGAGGAGATGAGATCGGCCACCGAGGTGATCCGCTGGCTCCGCCCGACACGGACGAGCTTGCGGAGGATCAGCCACCAGCCGGTCATGACGATGGTGGGGCCGAGGTAGATCGTCAGGTATTCCAGCCCCGAGCGCGCCGCGTAGCCGACGGCGCCGTAGAACGTCCACGCCGTGCAGTAGATGGAGAGGGAGAGCGTGTAGACCAGCGGCGAGCGCAGCCAGGCGCTGCGTCCCGCCCGCGCCGCCCGCCGCTCCGCCGCGAAGGCGACGGCGAAGAGGAAGGCTACGTAGGCGATGGCCGCCGCGACGAGGGCGTTGAACGGGGGCATCAGCGCCCCTCCTCTGCCCGCCCCTCGCCCCGGCCCTCGCCCAGCTCCTCCGCCGCCGCCCCGCTGCGGCCGAGCCATGGCGCCAGCAGGCGGGCGATGGCGATGAGCAGCGCCCAGACGGCGAAGATGTAGATCAGCCCCGCCGCCGTGCCCGCCTCCCCCTCCGGCCAGAGGAGCGGCAGCACGAAGAGGATCGAGCCGAGGACGGGCACCATCCGCGCCGCGTCGGCCAGCCGGCGGCGCCTGTAGCTGACGCGCGCCAGGAAGACCGGGGCGGTAGCGCGCGCCATGGCCCTACCCGCCCGCGAGGTCGCGCACGTGGGCGAGGATCTCGGCGTTCGAGAAGGGCTTGGTCATGAAATGCGTGGCCCCAAGGCGCATCGCCATCTCGCGGTCCTTCGTCTGGCCACGGGCGGTGAGCATCATCACCGGCAGCGCCGCCGTCCCCTCCCCCGCCCGCAGGTCGCGCAGGATGTCGAAGCCGGAGCGGCCGGGGAGCATGACGTCGAGGATGAGCAGGTCGGGCGGATGCGCACGGACCCGCTCGGCGGCGGTCTCGCCGTCGGAATGGGTGTGCACCGTCCAGCCATCGCGCGTCAGGATGAAACTGATCGCCTCGATGATGTTCGGCTCGTCCTCGATCAGCAGGACGCGCTTGGCCATAATGATCCCCCCGCGCCGGTCTCCCCGCCGGCTGCGCTGCGCGACTATTGCGGGGAACGGGGGGTAAGTCAAAAGGTCGCAGTCTGGGAGTGCGCCATTGGCGACCCGCCGGGCTGGTTGGGACCAGGGACAGGGGTACCGGTTCTCGGCGTGGCGTCAGGGGGTCGAGGTCATGAGGGAGGGCTCGCGGCGGGCGGGGCAGCGCTCGCGGGGGCAGATGCGGCAAGCGGGCCCGACGGGGGCGGGCTGCGGGCCGTCGGCGGCCGCCGGGCGGACGAGCATGACGGAGGTGAGCGGCGGCGGCGCGCCGAAGCCGGCGGGCGCGGCGGGCGCGGCGGCGGCGTGGACGAGGAGCGGCGGGGCCCGCTCCCCGGGGAGGGAGACGCGCGCCGCGAGGGGCCGGCCGGGCTGGCCGAGCGCCTGGTAGAGCGGCCAGAGCGGGCAGGCGCCGGAGCGGGGCAGCGAGAAGCCGGGCAGCGGGCGCAGGCGCGTCAGCGCGCCGGCGGCATCGCAGATCGCCAGCCCGAAGGCGGGGTGTCCGTCGGCGGGTGGCAGGCAGGCGAGACGGCGGAGGACCACCTGCGCCGGCGCGCCGGTCTCGGCGATGAGCGCGCCCGGCTCATGCGCCGCCTCCAGCGCCTGCGGCCCGAAGCGCGCCAGCGGCAGGGCGGCGGCGTCGGCGGCGTAGCGGCGCGCCCAGGCAAGGGCCAGCGGACGGGTGGCGCGGGAGAGGCCGGGCATGGCCGCCACCGCCTCCTCCGGGGTGCCACCGGCCTCCAGCAGCGGCAGATGCTGGTCCACCTGCTCCAGCGCCGCCTCCAGCTCGTCGAACGGCGTGCGGAGGGCGGCCTCTCCCGGGCCTTCGAGATAGGTCGCCAGCGTCCGGCTCTCCGCCGCGAGGCGCTGGGCATCCTCGAAGATGTTGCGGTGAAAGCGGCCCTGCCAGTCGGCATCCAGCGCCTCGCCCGAGGCGAGGATCGAGGCGGTGGAGCGGATGGCGGTGACGGCGGAGATCACTTCGTGCAGCGAGGCGGCCAGCGCCGGATCATGCGTCAGCCGGTCGGTCAGGGCGGCGAGCTGCTCCTCCAGCGTCTCGATGCGGCCGGCCTGCGCCGCCATCAGGCGCGCCCAGCCGGGGAAGCGGCCGGTCAGATCCTCCGCCCGCTCCTCCTCCGCCCCCGCCTCCGGCAGGGTGCGGGCGGCGGCGCGCAGGGCATCGGCCATCTCGCTGCCGGCGCCCTCTGCCAGCAGCGCCGGGTCGATGCCGAGCTCCCGCGCCAGGCTGTTGAGGAGCGCGCCGCCGATGCTGCGGCGATTGTGCTCGATCAGGTTGAGGTAGGAGCCGGAGATCCCCGTCGCCCGCGCCAGCTCCGCCTGGCTGCGGCCGAGATCGAGCCGCCGCTGGCGGATGCGGGAGCCGGTGAGCGCTCGTCTGGCCATCGCGAATCTCCAAGCGGGAACAGGGGCTTTCTGCACCTGCGGGAAAACTTGTTGACAGATTAACCGCTCCGCCTGTCCACGTCTTTACAAATAAATCCTTTCGTCCTGCAGGCTTGTTGAGAAATTTTCGGTCTCCGCCAATGATACCGGCAGCACTGAGACCAGTGCGCCCGCTGGTGCGGAGGCGAGGAGGCCCCTGCCCGGCGAGCCCCACAAGGGAGGAGAGACAGCATATGACCACACGCAACTTCACGCGACGCGGCGTGATGAAATCCACAGCCGTGACGGCTGGCGGACTGGCGCTTCCGACGATCTTCACAGGCTCGTCCGCGGCCGCCTTCACCAACGAGCCCACCGGCTCCACCGTCACCCTCGGCTTCAACGTGCCGCAGACCGGCGCCTATGCCGAGGAGGGCCTCGACGAGCTGCGCGCCCAGCAGCTGGCTGTCGAGCACCTGAACGGCGAAGGCGACGGCGGCATGCTGAACACCTTCTCCAGCAAGGTGCTGGACGGCACCGGCATCATGGGCAAGCGGGTGGAGTTCGTCACCGGCGACACGCAGACGAAATCCGACGTCGCCCGCGCCACGGCGCAGTCGATGATCCAGAAGGACGGCGCCGTGATGATCAACGGCGGCTCGTCCTCGGGCGTCGCCATCGCCGTGCAGGGCCTCTGCCAGGAGGCCGGCGTGATCTTCATGGCGGGCCTCACCCACTCCAACGACACGACGGGCAAGGACAAGAAGCGCAACGGCTTCCGCCACTTCTTCAACGGCTACATGTCGGGCGCCGCGCTGGGCCCCGTGCTGGAGCAGGCCTATGGCAACGAGCGCCGCGCCTATCACCTGACCGCCGACTACACCTGGGGCTGGACCCAGGAGGAATCGATGATTGCCGCCACCGAGGCCCTCGGCTGGGAGACGGTCGAGACGGTGCTGACGCCTGTCGGCGCGGGGGATTTCTCCTCCTACATCGCCCCGGTGATGAATTCCGGCGCCGACGTGCTGATCCTCAACCACTATGGCGGGGACATGGTGAACTCGCTGACACAAGCGGTTCAGTTCGGCCTGCGGGATCGGCAGGTCAACGGCAACAACTTCGAGATCATCGTGCCGCTCTACTCCGAGCTGATGGCCGCCGGTGCCGGCGAGGCGATCAAGGGCGTCTACGGTTCGATGAACTGGAACTGGCAGCTGCAGGACGAGGGCACCGCCGCCTTCACCCGCTCGTTCGGCGAGAAATACGGCTTCCCGCCGTCCGGCTCGGCGCACACCTGCTATGTGCAGACGCTGCTCTATGCCGATGCGGTCACCCGGGCCGGCTCGTTCAACCCCTGCGCCGTGGTCGAGGCCCTCGAGGGCTTCGAGTTCGACGGCATGGGCAACGGGCCGACGCTCTACCGCGCCGAGGATCACCAGTGCTTCAAGGACGTGCTGGTCATGAAGGGCGCCGAGAACCCGACGACCCCGTTCGACAACCTCGAGATCGTCGAGGTCACCCCCGTCGAGCAGGTCATGTACGAGCCCGATCACCCGATGTTCGCCGGCGGCGACCTCGGCGAGTGCAACCCGGGCGAGTGATGTCGCGGAACGCGGGGGCGGCATCGGGCCGTCCCCGCGGCAACGCAGAGGGGCTGCCCCGGAAAGAGGGCGGCCGCGCCATATGAGGCGGGGGACATGGACGCAATCATCCTTCAGATCCTGAACGGGCTGGACAAGGGCTCGGCCTATGCGCTGATCGCGCTGGGGCTGACGCTCATCTTCGGCACGCTCGGCGTCGTCAACTTCGCGCATGGCGCGCTCTTCATGATCGGCGCCTTCTGCGCCGTCACGGTGCAGCGCCTCATGCAGCTCTCCCACACCGAGATCGACGAGAGCCGGACCGACTTCCTCGGCAACCCGCTGCAGGTCGAGGTGCCGTACCTGGAATCCTGGTTCGGCCCCGAGCTCGGGCAGGCGCTGATCTCCTGGTCGGTGCCGCTGGCGATCCTGCTGGCGATCCCGGTGATGATGCTCGTCGGCTGGATCATGGAGCGCGGGCTTATCCAGCACTTCTACAAGCGCCCGCATGCCGACCAGATCCTCGTGACCTTCGGCCTCGCCATCGTGCTGCAGGAGATCATCCGCCAGTTCTACGGCGCCAATCCGATACCCACGCCCGCGCCCGACGCGCTGCGCGGCTCGGTCGACTTCGGCGTCTGGCTCGGCTTCGGCCCCGGCGTGATCTTCTACCCCGTCTGGCGGTTCGTCTACTTCCTCTTCTCGCTGCTCATCATCGGCGGGGTCTTCGCCTTCCTGCAGTTCACCACCTTCGGCATGGTCGTCCGCGCCGGCATGGCGGACAGGGAGACGGTTGGCCTCCTCGGCATCGACATCGACAAGCGCTTCACGCTGATGTTCGGGATCGCCGCCGCCGTCGCGGGGCTGGCGGGCGTGATGTACACGCCGATCCTCAGCCCCAACTACCACATGGGGATGGACTTCCTCGTCCTCTCCTTCGTCGTGGTCGTCGTCGGCGGCATGGGCAGCCTGCCCGGCGCGGTGCTGTCGGGGTTCCTTCTCGGCATCGTGCAGAGCTTTGCCTCGATGAACGAGGTGAAGGCCATCCTGCCGGGCATCGACCAGATCATCATCTACCTCGTCGCCATCATCATCCTGCTGACAAGGCCGCGGGGCCTGCTCGGCCGGCGCGGCGTGATGGAGGAGTAAGACATGCTGGGTATAGGCAAGCGCGATACCACCATCCTGCTCGTCGTCGCCTTCATGGCGCTGGCGGCCCCGATCATCCTCAACCCCTTCCCGGCGAACAGCGCCATGGCGCAGTTCAACGCCGGCTACCCCGACCTGATGCAGCGGTTCGTGATCTTCGGGATCTTCGCCATTGGCTTCAACATCCTCTTCGGGCTGACCGGCTACCTGTCATTCGGGCACGCGGCCTTCCTCGGCGCCGGCAGCTACGCCGCCGTCTGGATGTTCAAGCTGCTGAGCTTCAACGTCATCCCGGCGGTGCTGCTCTCCATCGTCGTGGCCGCACTCTTCTCGGTGCTGATCGGCTTCATCTCGCTCCGGCGCTCAGGCATCTACTTCTCGATCCTGACGCTGGCCTTCGCGCAGATGAGCTACAACCTCGCCTATTCGGTGCTCACCCCGCTGACCAACGGCGAGACGGGCCTGCAGGTCTACACCTCGGACCCGCAGTACCTGCGCGGCGAGGGGGACCCGATCGTCACCCACCTCTTCGGGCTGGAGATGCGCGCCAAGGAGACGCTGGAGCTGGGGCCCTGGGCCTTCGACTTCTCGGTCGGCTATTACTTCTGCGCCATCCTGATGCTGATCTCCTTCTACATCTCGATCCGCATCTTCCGCTCGCCCTTCGGGCTGATGCTGCGGGCCGTGAAGTCCAACAACCACCGTCTCAGCTACACCGGCCTCAACTCGCGCCCCTATGCGCTGACGGCCTTCATCATCTCCGGCGCCTATGCCGGGCTCGCCGGCGGCCTGCTCGCGGCGATGGACCCCCTGGCCGGCGCCGAGCGCATGCAGTGGACAGCCTCCGGCGAGGTGGTGCTGATGACCATCCTCGGCGGCGCCGGCACGCTGATCGGGCCGGTGCTGGGCGCGGGCTTCATCAAATATTGCGAGAACATCTTCTCCAAGATCAACGAGAACGTCCTGCACTCCTGGTTCGCCGCCCTGCCCGACGGGCTGGAGACGGGCCTCGTCTGGGTCGCCTCGAAGTTCGTCGGCGAGGGCTGGCACCTGACGCTGGGCCTGATGTTCATGCTCGTCGTCATCTTCCTGCCCGGCGGGCTCGTGGAGGGTGGCCAGCGCATCGGCCGCGCCCTCCGCCGTCGCCGCGGGCAGGACGAGCCCGGCCGCAGCGCCGCCAAAGAACCCGCGGAATAGGAGCGAGGCATGGGCATTCTCGAAGTCAAGGGCGTCAACAAGAACTTCGGCGGCCTCAAGGCGCTGCAGGACGTCAACCTCTCCGTGCAGGAGGGCACCGTCCACGCCATCATCGGGCCGAACGGCGCGGGCAAGTCGACGCTGCTCAACGTGCTCGTCGGCAAGCTGCGGCCCGACACCGGCTCCGTCATGTTCGACGGCAAGTCGGTGCTGGGGAGGAAACCGCACGAGATCAACCAGATGGGCATCTCACGCGTCTTCCAGACGCCGGAGATCTTCACCGACCTCTCGGTGCTGGAGAACGTGCTGATCCCCTGCTTTGCCCGCCGCGACGGCGCCTTCCGGATGCATGCCTTCGAGAGCGTCGCCCACGAGGGGACGATCAACGAGGAGGCGGAGCAGATCCTCGCCGACGTCAACATGGCCGACAAGCGCAACCTGCACGCCGGCTCCCTCAGCCGGGGGGACAAGCGGCGGCTGGAGATGGCGATGTGCCTCGTCCAGCAGCCCAAGCTCCTCCTCCTCGACGAGCCGACCGCCGGCATGGCGCGGGCCGATACCAACAACACCATCGACCTGCTGAAGGAGATCAAGGAGACGCGCCCCATCACCATGGCGATCATCGAGCACGACATGCACGTCGTCTTCTCCCTCGCCGAGCGCATCACCGTGCTGGCCCAAGGCACGCCGCTGGTCGAGGACACGCCCGAGAACATCAAGGGCCATCCCAAGGTGCGCGAAGCCTATCTCGGCGAAGCACAGGTGTGAGGAAGAACGCATGACCCATGTCGAGCATCTCAAGGGGCCGCAGCCCTTCGACAAGACCCGCAACATGGCCGCGACGGCGCCGAAGTTCCTCTCCGTCTGGGATATCCAGGCCTATTACGGCGAGAGCTACATCGTGCAGGGGGTGTCCTTCGACATCCACGAGGGCGAGATCCTCGCCCTCCTCGGCCGCAACGGCGCCGGCAAGACATCGACGCTGCGCACGATCGCCCGGCTCGGCAACCCGAGCCTGAAGCACGGCGAGATCTGGCTGGACCACGAGCCCCTGCACAAGATGAAGAGCCATCAGGCCGCGCAGAAAGGCATCGCGCTGGTCCCGGAGGATCGGCGCATCATCTCCGGCCTGACGGTGGAGGAGAACCTCAAGCTCGCCCAGATCAACCCGCCCATCGGCTGGTCGCTGGATCGCATCTACGAGCTCTTCCCCCGCCTCGGCGAGCGGCGCCGGCAGGAGGGGGTCACCCTCTCGGGCGGCGAGCAGCAGATGCTGGCCATCGCCCGGGCCCTGGCGCGCGATATCAAGGTGTTGCTCCTCGACGAGCCCTACGAGGGCCTCGCCCCCGTGATCGTGCAGGAAATCGCCAAGACGCTGGAGCTGATCCGTGATCAGGGCATCACCACGATCATCGTCGAGCAGAACGCCGTCGCCGCTTTGAAGCTCGCCGACCGCGCGGTGATCCTTGACACCGGGCAGGTGGTGTTCGACGGATCGGCGCAGGACGTGCTGGATGACGAGGGCCTGCGCGCCCAGTATCTGGCCATCTGATACGGGAGGACAACATGGCAGACGGTGACAAGGTGGCGGGCAGGACTTTCGCCCCTTCGGCGGAGATGACGGCCGGCGCGCATGTCGACAAGGCCCGCTACGACGAGATGTACGCGGCCTCGGTGAACGACCCCGAGGCGTTCTGGGCCGAGGAAGGCAAGCGCCTCGACTGGATCGAGCCCTACACGAAGGTGAAGAACACCAGCTTCGAGTTCGGCAACGTCTCCATCAAGTGGTACGAGGACGGCACGCTCAACGTCGCCGCCAACTGCATCGACCGCCATCTGGAGACTCGGGCCGACCAGACCGCCATCATCTTCGAGCCCGACGAGCCGGACGGAGAGGTACAGCACATCTCCTATCGGGAGCTGCACGAGAAGGTCTGTCGCTTCGCGAATGTCCTGCTCAGCCAGGGCATCATGCGCGGCGACCGCGTGATCATCTACCTGCCGATGATCCCCGAGGCGGCCTATGCCATGCTCGCCTGCGCGCGGATCGGTGCCATCCATTCCGTCGTCTTCGCCGGCTTCTCGCCCGACGCGCTCGCCAACCGCATCAACGATTGCGGCGCCAAGGCGGTCATCACCGCCGACACCGCCCCCCGCGGCGGCAAGCGCACGGCGCTGAAGTCGAACACCGACGCCGCGCTGCTCCATTGCTCCGACAAGGTGCGCTGCCTCGTCGTCAAGCACACCGGCGACCAGACGACGTGGATCGACGGGCGCGATGTCGATGTGAAGGCGATGATGGAGACGGTGGCCCCTGACTGCCCCGCCCGCCCGATGAATGCGGAAGACCCGCTCTTCATCCTCTACACCTCCGGCTCCACCGGCAAACCCAAGGGCGTGGTGCACAGCTCGGGCGGCTACCTCGTCTATGCCGCGATGACGCAGCAATACACCTTCGACTACCACGACGGAGACGTCTTCTGGTGCGGCGCCGATGTCGGCTGGGTCACCGGGCACACCTACATCCTCTACGGCCCCCTCGCGAACGGCGCGACGACGCTGATGTTCGAGGGCGTGCCCACCTACCCCGATGCCAGCCGCTTCTGGCAGATCATCGAGAAGCACAAGGTCACCCAGTTCTACACCGCCCCCACCGCCATCCGCGCGCTGATGGGCCAGGGGACGGACTTCCCCGCCCGCTGCGACCTGTCTTCGCTCAAGGTGCTCGGCACGGTGGGGGAGCCGATCAACCCCGAGGCCTGGGCCTGGTACGACAAGAACATCGGCAAGGGGCAGCTGCCCATCGTCGACACCTGGTGGCAGACGGAGACGGGTGGGCATATGATCACCCCCCTTCCCGGCGCAACGCCCACCAAGCCCGGCTCGGCCACCCTGCCCTTCTTCGGCGTCCAGCCCGTGGTGCTGGAGGCGGAAAGCGGCAAGGTGGTGGAGGGCAACCCCGCGGAGGGCGTCCTCGCCATCGCCGACAGCTGGCCGGGGCAGATGCGCACCGTCTGGGGCGATCACGAGCGCTTCGAGTCCACCTACTTCCAGCAGTACAAGGGCTACTACTTCTCGGGCGACGGCTGCCGCCGCGACGAGGATGGTTATTACTGGATCACCGGCCGCGTCGACGACGTCATCAACGTCTCCGGCCACCGCATGGGCACGGCGGAGGTGGAGAGCGCCCTCGTCGCCCATTCCAAAGTCGCCGAGGCGGCGGTCGTCGGCTACCCGCACGAGGTGAAGGGACAGGGCATCTACGCCTATGTCACGCTGATGAACGGCGTCGAGCCCTCGGACGAGCTGCGCCGCGAACTCGAAGGCTGGGTGCGCACCGAGATCGGCCCCATCGCCAAGCCGGATCTGATCCAGTGGGCGCCCGGATTGCCGAAGACACGGTCGGGAAAGATCATGCGCCGCATCTTGCGCAAGATCGCCGAAAACGATTACGGCTCCCTGGGTGACACGTCGACGCTGGCCGACCCCTCCGTGGTGGACGACCTTGTCGACAACCGGATGAATCGGGGCTGACGCCCTGCCAAAGGATGAACCGGGGCCCTCCGCCTCGGCTCATGACGCCGGCCACCTCCTCGGCCGGCCCTCCCCGCCGCCGCCGGTTCGCCGGTGGCGGCGACCTCGTTTCGAAGAAGGTCGCTCCCATGATCGAGATCCGCCGCGCCACCCTCCCCGAGGGCCAGCCCCCCGCCGCCCCCGTCATGCGCATCCTCGAGGCGCTCGACACCCACGCTGCCGGCCACGGCATGTCCTTCGAGAGCGAGGAGATCGTGATGGAGGCCTGGGACGGCGAGACATGGGCCGGCGGCATCGACGCCATCTTCGGCAAGGCGTGGGTCTTCGTGAAGCTCCTCGCCGTGGCCGATGGTCGCCGCGGCCAGGGGGTTGGCACGAAGCTCCTCGCCGCGGTCGAGGAGGAGGCGCGCACCCGGGGGCTGACGGGCATCTGGCTCGACACCTTCGCCTTCCAGGCCCCGGCCTTCTACCGCCGCGAAGGGTTCGAGGAGATCGGCTCCATCCCCGAGTATTTCGCCGGCCAGTCCCGCCACTTCTTCCAGAAACGGCTCTGAGGCGGCGCCCGCGCCGCTCCGGCAGGGCAACGACCCGTTTACCAGTCCCGCATATTGGCTCCGCCGATTCACCTCCCGTTTACGCGGGGGGCGCAGGCTCGTCTGTGACACAAAACCAGACGACCCGGAGTATCCCGATGGATATCGCCCCACCCCCGGGCGCCGGCTCCCCCGCCCCGCAGCCGGCGCCGGATCTGCGCCCCACCGCCGGCGCCGCCGCCATCGCGCGCGACACGCGCCCCGAGATGCCCATGGCGCTCCTGCCCGTGCTTCCCGTCGCCCCGGTGGGCACGACGGAGGCCGGCACCGCCGCCCGCGCCCGCCTTGCCGGGCTGGAGACACTGCGCCCCATCGCCGCGCCGGAGCGGGTGCTCAAGCCTTTCGGCATCAACATGCTCCCCGATCTGGAGGCCCGCCAGCGCGAGGCCGCCGCCCGCGCCGAGGCCGAGGCGGAGCGGCAGCAGACTGCCGCCGCCGCCGACGGGCGCGCCGGCGAGGCGGAGGCGGCCCTCGCCAAGGCCGAGGCGGAGGCCTCCCGTGCCGCCGCCGTCGCCGCCGAAGCCCGCGAGAGCGCCGATGCGGCCGCCGCGGCCATGGCCGAGCGCGACCCGCCCTCCGAGAGCGCCGGCCCGGAGGACGCCCCGGCGGCCTGAGGGCGGCCGCCCGGCGCCGCTCCGCCCCTCCGGAGGGTCCGGAAGCCCCTGCTTTCCACAGCTAGCCCGATGGCGTATAAGCCCCCCAAACTGCGGGGCGGCGCCTGAGCGCCTGCCACAGCAGCAAGGGCAGAAGACAAGCCGTGAGGGACAGATGAGCGAACATGACCAGCACGAGGGCGACGTGGAATTCATCCGCGCCCTGGCGGAGCTGCTGCGGGCCAACGATCTGACGGAGCTTCAGGTCAAACGCGACTACGGCGAGAATGACAGCCTGAATGTCCGCGTCTCGCGCCACATGCAGCTCAGCCCGCAGGTCAGCACCCCCGCCGCGCCCGCGGCCCCTGCGACCCCGTCCCCTGCCGCCGCCCCCGCGCCGTCCCCGGCCGCCGGCCTCGACGACAGCGATGCCTCGTCCCATCCCGGCGCCGTCACCTCGCCCATGGTCGGCACCGCCTACACGCAGGCCGAGCCGGGCGCCGCGCCCTTCGTCTCCGAAGGCCAGCAGGTGAAGGAGGGCGACACCGTCCTCATCATCGAAGCCATGAAGACGATGAACCAGATCCCCGCCCCGCGGACGGGCACCGTCAAGCGCATCTTCGTCGAGGACGGCTCGCCCGTCGAATACGGCGCCCCCCTTATGATCATCGAATAAGGCTCACCCCATGTTCGACAAGATCCTCATTGCCAACCGCGGCGAGATCGCGCTGCGTGTGGTGCGGGCCGCGCGGGAGATGGGCATCCGCTCCGTCGCCGTGCACTCCACCGCCGATGCCGACGCGATGCATGTGCGCATGGCCGACGAGGCCATCTGCATCGGCCCACCGCCCTCCGCCGCCTCCTACCTCTCCTTCCCCGCCATCCTGTCGGCCTGCGAGATCACCGGCGCCCAGGCGATCCACCCCGGCTATGGCTTTCTCTCCGAGAACGCCGCCTTCGTGCAGGCGGTGGAGGATCACGGGCTGACGTTCATCGGCCCGACGGCGGAGCATATCCGCATCATGGGCGACAAGATCACCGCCAAGGAGACGATGAAGGCGCTCGGCGTGCCCTGCGTCCCGGGCTCCGACGGCGGCGTGCCGACGCTGGCCGATGCCAAGCGTGTGGCAGCCGAGATCGGCTACCCCGTCATCATCAAGGCCACCGCCGGCGGCGGCGGGCGCGGCATGAAGGTCGCCCGCTCCGAGGCGGAGATCGAGCGTGCCTTCCAGACCGCCCGGTCGGAATCCAAGGCCGCCTTCGGCAACGACGAAGTCTATATCGAGAAGTACCTGACGACGCCGCGCCACATCGAGATCCAGGTCTTCGGCGATGGCAAGGGCAAGGCCGTGCACCTCGGCGAGCGCGATTGCTCGCTGCAGCGCCGCCACCAGAAGGTGCTGGAGGAGGCCCCCGGCCCCGCCATCACCGAGGAGCAGCGCGCGCGGATCGGCAAGGTCTGCGCCGATGCCGTCGCCAAGATCGGCTATATCGGCGCCGGGACGATCGAGTTCCTCTTCGAGAACGACGAGTTCTACTTCATCGAGATGAACACCCGCCTGCAGGTGGAGCACCCGGTGACCGAGGCGATCTTCGGCGTCGATCTCGTCCGCGAGCAGATCCGCGTCGCCGCCGGCGAGCCGATGAGCTTCGGGCAGGAGGATCTCTTCATCCGCGGCCACGCCATCGAGGTGCGCATCAACGCCGAGAAGGTCCCCACCTTCTCCCCCTGCCCCGGCCAGATCACCCAGTATCACGCGCCCGGCGGGCTCGGCGTGCGGATGGACAGCGCCCTCTACGACGGCTACCGCATCCCGCCCTATTACGACTCGCTGATCGCCAAGCTCATCGTCCATGGCCGTGACCGGCCGGAGGCGCTGGCGCGGCTGGGCCGTGCTCTCGGGGAGCTGATCGTCGACGGGGTGGACACGACCGTGCCGCTCTTCCACGCTCTGCTCGAGAATGAGGATATCCAGCGCGGTGACTACTCCATCCACTGGCTCGAAAAGTGGCTGACAGAGGCTTTGCAACCCGGCTGAGCGCCGAGCGGCTGCTCGGTGCCTATGCCGCCGGCATCTTCCCGATGTCGGAGGGGCAGGACGACCCGGAGGTCTTCTGGGTCGATCCGCGCTTTCGCGGCGTGATCCCTCTGGGCGGCTTTCACATCTCCCGCTCGCTCGCCCGGCGTATCCGCCGCGGCGGCTACGAGGTGACGGCGAACCGGGATTTCGGCGGCGTGCTCGCCGGCTGCGCCGACCGCCCGTCCACCTGGATCAATGCCGAGATCGCCGGCGCCTACGGCGCCCTGCACGAGGCGGGGCATTGCAGCTCGGTCGAGGTCTGGCAGGACGGGGCGCTGGTCGGCGGCACCTATGGCGTGACGCTCGGCGGCGCCTGGTTCGGAGAGAGCATGTTTTCGCGCCGTGCCGATGCCTCGAAGCTGGCGCTGGCGCATCTCGTCCATCGGCTGCGGCTCGACGGGTTCACCCTTTTCGACACCCAGTTCCTGACGCCCCACCTCGCCAGCCTCGGCGCCGTGGAGATCCCGCGGATGGTCTATCGCCGCCGGCTCGCCAACGCCCTGCGCCTCGATGCCCGCTTTCGCGGCCCGGCGAAGGGCATGCCGCCGCCTCCGCTCACTCGGTGAGCGGCGCCTCCTCGGCGGCCGGCGCGAGCTCTGTCAGGCAGGACAGGGCCCAGACGTCGTAGCGCGGGTGGTCCATGGGGTTGAGCGCCGGCGCGCTGGCGATCATCCAGCCGCGGAAGACCGGCTCCGGCCCGTTCTGGTAATGCACCACCAGCCACTCGAAGGCGTCGCCCGAGGGGTTGTTGCTGGGGTAGCGACACTCGCCGAGCGTGATGGCGAGGTGGCCGTACTCCGTCGTCTCGCCGGAGCGGAGCGTCAGGTCCGTCACCGCGCCGGTGATCTTGTCGAGCACCCGCACCACGCCGCCCGGCGCCTGCGAGACCACCTGCTGCGCGGCGACCGGCCCGGCGACGAGCGCCAGCGCGAGGAGGAGCGCGGCCCTCACGGCGCCTCCTCCGAGCCGCCGCCGATATAGGTGATCAGCAGCTGCAGCAGGCTCACGGCGCCCTGCGTGTCGTAGATCTGCCCGCCCTCGGCGAGGTTCTCCAGTTCGCCGCCCGGGAAGATCTCCACGAAGGCGCCGCCGAGCAGCCCGTCGGAAGAGATGACGGCGCTGGAATCGGTGGGCAGCGGCACGCCGCTGTCGAGCGACAGCTCGGCCACGGCGCGAAAGCTCTGCGGATCGAGATCGAGGCCGGAGACGCGGCCGATCTTCACGCCTGCCATGCGCACATCCGTCCCCGGGCCGATGCCCTCGACGGAGCGGAAGGAGGCGGTGACGGCGTAATCGCCATCCGTCCCGGCGGAGACGCGATCGGCGCCCCACCAGATGAACCCGGCCCCGACCAGAAGCACCAGGGCCCCGGTCGCCACCTCTGCCGGCGATTCCCTCATGCGGTTACTCGGGGCTCCAGCTCTCGTAATCCGTCCGCTCGGCGGGGGAGCGGCGGAGCGAGCCCGCCGGCGCATAGGCGGCGGGCGTGCCGGTGAGGTTGGGGATGTGCGGCTTTTCCCACGTCTTGTGGGGCAGCGGGCGCACGGAGGGCGGATCGTCCCACGAGCGGTGCAGCCAGCCGTGCCACTCCGGGCTCACCCGGCTCGCCTCGGCATAGCCGTTGTAGATCACCCAGCGCTTCGAATCGTCCTTGTTGTGGTAGTAGACGTTGCCCTCGGCATCCTCGCCCACCTTCACGCCGCGGCGGGCGGTGAAGAGCTGGGTGCCGAGCGTCTGCCCGTTCCACCAGGTGAACACGCGGGAGATGAAGGTCTTCAGGCCCATGGGCGCCCCTCGATTTGGCTTGCCCCTCTCATGCCGCATGCGGGCAGAAACGTCCAGCACGGGCTGGCCCGGGCGCCCAATGCCCGCCGATCACGCCCGCGCGACAAAAGGCGCCCGCGGGCGCTGTTGTCGCCGCGCGATCCGGCCTATGGTGCCCGGACGAGCGATGCGGCGCGGGGGAAAGATGAGCCAGAGCATGGTGATGGCCGATGGAAGTGGCGCCTGAAATGCCCCGCTTTTCCGCCGCAGACGGTATCGAGCTGCACTACCTCGAGGAGAGTCCCGCAGGCGGCGGCACCGGCGCCCCGCCGCTGGTGATGCTGCCCGGCTGGTCGATGTCCGCCGGCGCCTTTCGCGCCCAGCTCGGCCATTTCGGCCAGAGCCGCCGCTGCATCGCGCTCGACCCGCGCAGCCACGGTGCCTCCACCGACACCACCTCGGGCAACGATTACGCGACGCTCGCGGGCGATGTCGCCGCCCTGGTGGCCCATCTCGGCCTCGGGCGCATCGCCCTGATGGCCTGGTCCTTCGGCTCCGTCGCCGCGTGGGAGTTCGTGGCCCGGCAGGGCACCGAGGCGCTCTCCAGCCTCATCATCATCGACGAGCCGCCGGCCCCGATGCTCGGGGGCCCGGAGGACTGGACGTCGATCAAACCCGCCGACGTCGCCGCCTTCCAGCGCGACGGGCTGGTGAGCGATGCCGCCAAGCGCGCCCTCTTCGAGGGGATCGCGCGCCACTACTACCCCGATGACCCGGCGGAGGCGGAGTGGTTCGCCTCCCTCGCCGATGGCTGCCCGCACTGGGCGGCGCTCCTCTACAACGCCGACGGCATGTTCGCCGATTGCCGCGCCGCGGCCCGCGCCGCCGATGCCGCGCTGCCGACGCTGACCTTCATCGGCGACTACGCCGCCGAGCGCGCCCTGCCCTACATGGCGCGGGAGCTGCCCGGCACGCAGACCGCGGTGCTGCCCGGCCATTCGATGCACATCACCCATCCGGGCGCCTTCAACGCGCGGCTGGAGAGCTTCCTCGCCGACGCCGAGGAACGGGCGGGGCAGGCCGCGAGTTCGCAAGCATAAGCCCGGCAAATCGGGCAGTTCAGGGAGGAGAGACGGATGGAACCGAGACTGACACAGCGCTCCATGGCCTTCGTTCTGGCCGGGGGGCGCGGCTCGCGCCTGCGCGAGCTGACGGATTACCGGGTCAAGCCGGCCGTCTACTTCGGCGGCAAGGCGCGGATCATCGATTTCGCCCTCTCCAACGCCATGAATTCCGGCATCCGCAAGATCGCCGTCGCCACGCAGTACAAGGCCCACTCGCTCATCCGCCACATGCAGCGGGGGTGGAGCTTTTTTCGCGCCGAGCGCAACGAGTTCCTCGACATCCTGCCCGCCTCGCAGCGGATGGACGAGACGAGCTGGTATCGCGGCACGGCCGATGCGGTGACGCAGAACATCGACATCGTCGACAGCTACGGCGTCGACTACATCGTCATCCTCGCCGGCGACCATATCTACAAGATGGATTACGAGATCATGCTCCGCCAGCATGTGGAGACGGGGGCCGATGTGACGATCGGCTGCCTGACCGTGCCGCGGATGGAGGCGACGGCCTTCGGTGTCATGCATGTCGACAAGAGCGACAGGATCACCTCCTTCCTCGAAAAGCCGGCCGATCCGCCGGCCATCCCGGGGGAGCCGGACAAGGCGCTCGCCTCGATGGGGATCTACGTCTTCTCCTGGCCCTTCCTGCGCGACCTGCTGCGCCGCGACGCGGAGGATCCGAACTCCTCCCACGATTTCGGCAACGACCTGATCCCCGAGCTGGTGACGAACGGCAAGGCCATGGCCCACCGCTTCGACGACAGCTGCGTGCGCGCCCCCGGCCGCCCCGCCTACTGGAAGGATGTCGGCACCGTCGATGCCTTCCACCAGGCGAATATCGACCTCACCAACTTCGACCCCGATCTGAACCTCTGGGACCGCGAGTGGCCCGTCTGGACCTATTCGGAAAGCGCGCCGCCCGCCAAGTTCATCCATGACGAGACCGACAGGCGCGGTGTCGCCATCTCCTCCATGGTTTCGGGCGGCTGCGTCATCTCCGGGACGGAGGTGCGCAACTCGCTGCTCTTCACGCAGGTGCATACCAATTCCTTCGCCGTCCTCGACCACGCCGTGGTCCTGCCCTACGTCACCGTGCACCGGTCGGCGCGGCTGCGCCGGGTGGTGATCGACGCCGGCGTCGAGATCCCCGAGGGGCTCGTCGTCGGGGAGGATCCGGACGAGGATGCCAAGTGGTTCCGCGTCAGCGAGCGCGGGGTGACGCTGATCACCCAGGCGATGCTGGACAAGCGCGACGCCGCGAGGTGAGGCAAGCGCCGGCCCGGGGCGGGCGGAGAGGAACGGAAGCGATGAGAGACGTGCTCTCGGTGGCATCGGAATGCGCGCCGCTGGTCAAGACGGGCGGGCTGGCCGACGTGGTGGGCGCCCTGCCCTCGGCGCTGGCGGCGCATGAGGTGCGCGTCCGCACCCTCCTGCCCGGCTACCCGGCGGTGATGACGGCGCTCGGCTCCACCTCCGGCACGCTCTGCGAGGAGGAGGAGCTCTTCGGCGGCCCGGCCCGCATCCTCGCGGGGGAGGTGGCGGGGCTGGACCTCCTCGTCCTCGACGCGCCGCATCTCTTCGCCCGCGAGGGCTCCATCTACCTCGGCCCCGACGGTGCCGACTGGTCCGACAATGCCGAGCGCTTCGCCGCCCTCTCCTGGATGGCGGCGCGGATCGGTGGCGGTTGCCTGCCCGGCTGGACGCCGCAGGTGATCCACGCGCATGACTGGCAAGCGGCGCTGGTGGCCGACCACCTCGCCATGCAGGGCGTCACGGGCATCGGCACGGTGCTGACGATCCACAACATCGCCTTTCAGGGCCTGTTCGAGGCGCACCGGCTGGAGGATCTGCGGCTCGACCCGGCCCGCTACCACAGCGAAGGCTTCGAGTACTGGGGCAAGGTCAGCGCCCTGAAGGCCGGGCTGACGGCCTGCGACAGGCTCACCACCGTCTCCCCGGGCTATGCCAACGAGCTGATGCGCCCCGAGTTCGGCATGGGGCTCGATGGCGTCATGCGCGCCCGCCGGGCGGAGCTGACCGGCATCCTCAACGGCATCGACGAGGCGGTGTGGAACCCGGCGGAGGACAGCCTGATCCCCGCCCCCTACAAGCGCCCGCGCGGCAAGGCGGCGAACAAGGCCGCCCTGCAGGCCGAGTTCGGCCTGCCGGAGGCGGAGGGGCCGCTGTGCATCGTCGTCTCCCGCCTGACCGAGCAGAAGGGCCTCGACCTGCTTGTCGAGGCGCTGCCTGTCCTGCTGGAACGGGGCGGCCAGCTCGCCCTCCTCGGCACCGGCAACCGCGATCTGGAGGCGACGCTGACGGAGTGGGCGGAGACGCAAGCCAATGTCGCCGTGCAGATCGGCTACGACGAGGCGCTCTCGCACCGGATGATGGCGGGCGCCGATGCCATCCTCGTCCCCTCCCGCTTCGAGCCCTGCGGGCTGACGCAGCTCTACGGGCTGCGCTACGGCACGCTGCCCGTCGTGGCGCTGACGGGCGGGCTGGCCGACACGGTCATCAACGCCTCGCCCGCGGCGCTGTCCAAGCCTGTGGCAACCGGGCTCCAGTTCTGGCCGGCCGATGCCGAGGCGCTGAAGAATGCGCTTGCAAGGCTCTGCAATCTCTACTCTTCTCCGTCAACCTTCCGGCAGCTGCAGAAGAACGCCATGGCGCAGCCGGTGGGCTGGAACAGCTCCGCCGCGGCCTATGCGCGGCTCTATGACGAGGTCTCTCCCGCCTGATGCCGGGACGCTACGCGATCAAGCCGGGCCGGGCCTTCCCGCTCGGCGCGACATTCGACGGGGAAGGCGTCAACTTCGCCGTCTTCTCGGAACATGCCTCGCGCATGACGCTGTGCCTCTTCTCCGACGACGGGCGCGACGAGACACTCAACATCGACCTGCCGGAGCATGACGGGCACGTCTGGCACGGCTACCTCACCGGCATCCGCCCCGGCCAGCATTACGGCTACCGCGCCCACGGCCCCTACCGGCCCGACGAGGGGCACCGGTTCAACCCGCACAAGCTGCTGATCGACCCCTACGCCAAGAAGCTCTCGGGCCACCCGCGCTGGCACGACGCGCTGATGGGCTACGACGTCAGCGCCATGCACAAGGACCTGACGTTCGACACCCGCAACTCGGCCCCCTACATGCCGCGCTCGATCGTCGTCGATCCCTGCTTCTCATGGGGTAATGACCGGCCGCCGCGCACGCCGCTGCACGAGACGGTCGTCTACGAGGCGCATGTGAAGGGGCTGACGGCCGCCAAGCCCGGCACGCCCTACCCCGGCACCTACCTCGCCCTCGCCTCCGACCAGGTGATCGACCACCTGCTCAAGCTCGGCGTCACGGCGCTGGAGCTGCTGCCCGTCCACGCCTTCATCGACGACCGCTTCCTGCTCGACAAGGGGCTGAAGAACTACTGGGGCTACATGTCCATCGGCTTCTTCGCCCCCGAGCCCCGCTACATGGCGACGAAGGAGATCGGCGAGTTCCAGCACATGGTCGCGCGCCTCCACGCCGCCGGGATCGAGGTGATCCTCGACGTGGTCTACAACCACACCGCCGAGGGTAACCAGCTGGGGCCGACGCTCTCCTTCAAGGGGCTCGACAACGCCAGCTACTACCGGCTGGCGGAGACGCCGCGCTACTACATCAACGACACCGGCACCGGGAACACGCTGAACGTCGACCACCCGATGGTCCTGCGCATGATCATGGATTCGCTGCGCTACTGGGTGGAGATCATGCATGTCGACGGCTTCCGCTTCGACCTCTGCTCCACGCTCGGGCGCACCGAAGAGGGCGGCTTCGACCGCGGCGCCGCCTTCTTCGATGCGCTCCGGCAGGATCCCGTCCTCTCCCGCGTGAAACTCATCGCCGAGCCCTGGGACATCGGGCCCGGCGGCTACCAGCTCGGCGCCTTCCCGCCGCCCTTCTCGGAGTGGAACGACAAGTTCCGCGACGAGGTGCGCAGCTTCTGGCGGGGCGACGGCGGCATGGCGCCGCGGCTGGCCAACCGGCTCACCGGCTCGGCCCAGCAGTTCGACCATGACACCCGGCCCGCCACCTCCTCCGTCAACTTCCTGACGGCGCATGACGGCTTCACGCTGATGGATGTCGTCTCCTACGGCTCGAAGCACAACGAAGCGAATGGCGAGGAGAACCGCGACGGCCATTCGGAGAACCTCTCCGACAACATGGGCGTCGAGGGGCCGACGGAGGACAAGAAGATCCGCGCCGCCCGGGCGCTCCGCCGCCGCAACATGCTGGCGACGCTGCTCTTCGCGCAGGGCACACCGATGATCCTCGCCGGCGACGAGCTCGGCAACAGCCAGCAGGGCAACAACAACGCCTATTGCCAGGACAACGAGATCGGCTGGGTGGACTGGAGCGGGGTGGACGAGGACTTCCTCAAGTTCGTCCGCCAGCTCGTCGCCTTCCGCAAGGCGCACCCGATCCTGCGGCAGAAGCGCTTCCTCCATTCCCGCCCCCGCCTGATCGACGGCAAGCCCGATCTCTTCTGGCGCCGCCCCGATGGCGCCGTGATGGGCGAGGAGGATTGGGCCCGCCCCGAGCTGCGCACCATCATCTGCGAGATGCGAACCGCCTCGGGCACGCCCGATTATGCCGCTCTCGAACATGCGATCCTGTGCGTCTACAATAGCGGCGCCGGCGTCAACGTCACCCTGCCCGCCCCGCCCGAGGGGCGCCGCTGGGTTCGCCATATCGACACCGCCCGCCCCTATGCCGGCCCCAAACCGGCGCGGGAGACGGCGCGGGTGCGTGAAAATTCCGTCGTGGTCTTCGTGCAGGAAGAGGCGACGACGCCAAAGAGCTGACGGCGGTCACAACCAGCAAGAGGAGCCGCGCCATGGAGATCATCGAGACCCGGACCACCCCCATCGAGGGGCAGAAGCCCGGCACCTCGGGCCTGCGCAAGAAGACCCACGTCTTCATGGGCCCGCACTACCTGGAGAACTACGTCCAGTCGATCTTCGACGGTATCGGCGGGGTGGATGGAAAGACCCTCGTCCTCGGCGGCGACGGGCGCTACTTCAACGACCGCGCGGCGCAGGTGATCCTGCGCATGGCGGCGGCGAACGGCGCGGCGAAGGTCATCGTCGGCGTCGGCGCCCTGCTCTCCACCCCCGCGGCCTCGAACCTCATCCGCAAGCGGGGCACCGATGGCGGGCTGATCCTCTCGGCCAGCCACAACCCCGGCGGGCCGGAGGAGGATTTCGGCCTCAAGTACAACGGCCCGAACGGCGGCCCGGCGAGCGAGGGCGTCACCGACCGCATCTATGCCGCGACGCAGACGATCACCGGCTACAAGATCGCCGAGGCGCATGACGTCGACCTCTCCGCCCCCGGCACCCACCGGATCGGGCCCATGGAGGTCGAGGTCATCGACCCGGTGACGGACTATGCGGCGCTGATGGAGGAGCTCTTCGATTTCGACGCGCTCCGCGCCCTCTTCTCCGGCGGCTTCACGATGACCTTCGACGCCATGCACGCCGTCACCGGCCCCTATGCCAAGACGATTCTCGAAGGGAAGCTCGGCGCTGCCGCGGGGACGGTCATCAACGCCGAGCCGAAGCCCGATTTCGGCGGCGGCCATCCCGACCCGAACCCGATCTGGGCCAAGCCGCTGGTCGACCGGATGATGGGCGGCGATGCCCCCGATTTCGGCGCCGCCTCCGATGGCGACGGCGACCGCAACATGATCGTCGGGCGCGGCATATACATCACCCCGTCGGACAGCCTCGCGGTGCTGGCGGCCAACGCGCCCCTCGCGCCCGCCTATGCCGGCGGTCTGGCGGGCGTCGCCCGCTCCATGCCCACCTCGGCGGCGGTGGACCGGGTGGCCGAGAAGCTCGGCATCGATTGCTACGAGACGCCGACGGGCTGGAAGTTCTTCGGCAATCTGTTGGACGCGGGGCGCGCCACGCTTTGCGGCGAGGAGAGCGCCGGCACCGGCTCTGACCACGTACGCGAGAAGGACGGGCTCTGGGCCGTGCTCCTCTGGCTCAACATCCTCGCGAAGAGCGGCAAATCCGTCGCAGAGCTGATGGCAGATCACTGGCAGACCTACGGGCGCAACTACTACTCGCGCCACGATTACGAGGATGTCGACGCCGGCGTGGCGAACGAGATGGTGGAGGAGCTGCGGGGCCGGCTCGCCGAGCTGCCGGGGCAGGAGCATGGCGGCCTGACGGTCGAGAGCGCCACCGAGTTCTCCTACGACGACCCGGTGGACGGCTCCCGCTCCGCGCGGCAGGGCCTGATCATCGCCTTCGAGGGCGGCGCCCGCGCCGTCATCCGCCTCTCCGGCACCGGCACCGTCGGCGCCACGATCCGCCTCTACCTCGAGCGACTGGAGACCGACCCCGCGAAGCTCGACGCCGACCCCCAGGACGCCCTCGCCCCGGTCATCGCCGCCGCCGAGAGCATCGCCGGCATAAAGGAGCGCAGCGGCCGCGAGGGCCCGAACGTCATCACCTGAGGCGAAGGCTGGCAATGTAAGACGTTCTGCCTTACATTGCCAGACGATGCTTTTCGAGTGGGACGCGGCCAAATCTGACGCCACCCGCGCGGCCCGCGGCTTCGGCTTCGAGGAGGTGACAGCCGTTTTCCTCGACCCGGGCCGCGTGACCTTCCAGGACGACCGGAAGGACTATGGCGAGGTCCGCTGGACGGCATTCGGGCTGATAGAAGGCCGGCTATTTGCGGTCACCTATACTTGGCGGGGCGAGGCCGTTCGCATTGTCTCTGCCCGAAAGGCGAACGCGCGAGAAAGGAAGCGTTACGATGGCAACCAAGACCTTCCGACTTGACCCGGACAATCCGCCCAGCCTGAGTGACTCAGCAAAGGCACGGCTGGATGCGACACCCGATGACGAGATCGATTATAGCGAGATCCCCGACATGGGTGACGTCGACTGGCAGCGCCCCGCGCCCAAGCCGACCGTGACGATGCGGCTCGACGAGGACGTGATCGCCTTCTTCAAGCGCGAAGACCCGAAGGGCTACACAAGGCGCATGGCTTCGGTGCTCACCGCTTTCGCGCGGCACAGAGGCGGCGCCGACTGAGTCCCGCTCACAACATCCGCTGCCACCGGAAGAACGCCCATGTGAGCACCGCCGAGCCCACCATGGCCGCCACCGCCACCGGGTAGCCCCATGGCTCGTCCAGCTCCGGCATGAACTCGAAGTTCATCCCGTAGAGCGAGGCGATCAGCGTCGGCGGCAGGAAGATCACGCTCATGACGGAGACGATCCGCACCGTCGCCGACTGGTCGAGGTCGATCATCCCCAGCGTCGTGTCGGTGATCAGCCCCAGCCGGCTGGCGAGGAAATCGGCATGCACCTCCAGCGCGTCGATATCGCGCTGGCGCGCCTTTACCGCGCCCTTCACATGCCCCTTCGCCGTCGACCGCCGCGCAAGGAAGAAGCCCAGCACCCGCTCGACGCTGAGCAGCCCCAGCCGCACCCGGCTCATCGCCTCGCCCTGTCGGCCGAGCTCCCGCAGCATCTCGCGCAGGTCGCCCTCCTCGCGCTCCTCGTCCTCGTAGACATCGCGCGCCACGGCATCTAGCACGCGGCCCACCGCCTCCAGCAGGTCGGCCTGCCGGGCGATGATCTCTTCGATCAGCCCGAGGAAGAGCATCTCCACGCTCTCGGTCCCGACGGAGCTCTGCCCGGCGCGGGGGCCGAAGGTCTCGAACGGCTGTGGCGCGTGGTAGCGCACCGTCAGCAGCCTGTCCTCCGTCAGCACGAAGGAGACGGGGCCGGAGACCTGCGAGCGATCCGGCATCCGGCCGGAGAGCATGGCCGTCATCACCTCCGTCCCGTTCTGGGTGTAGAGGCGGTTGGAGATCTCGATCTCCTCCATGTCCTCGTGCGTCGGCACGGGCAGGCCCAGCGCCTCGACCGCCGCCACCTCCTCCGGTTCGGGGCAGAACAGATCGATCCACAGGGCCTCCTGCAGCGCCGCGTTGTCCGCGCCGCGGATCAGGCCCACGCCGTCCCGGCTCCAGGCGTTGAGCATGTCGCCTCCTTCGTGACTTTGGCCCCAGTCAGTCGATGACGGGCCCGGCGTCAAGGGCAGCGCGCGCCTCGGCGGCGTGAAGGGCGAAGCGTTGCGGCAGCGCACGGCGAAGCGTCTCGGCGCTGGCGGGGTCCACCGCCGCGATCCGCTCCGCCAGCCAGCCGGTGACGGCGGCCCAGCCGGCGCGCATCACGGCATCGGCGGCGGCGAGCCGCGCCGCCTCCGGCGCCGCCGCCACCTCCCCGGCGAGGCCTGCGAAGGCCTCGGCCCCGGCCTGGGCGACGAAGACGTCGAGCCCCCGCCGGTCCCGCACCAGCCGCCGCTCGGTGAAGTCGATGGCCTGCATCCCCGACGTGCCTTCGTAGATCGCCAGCACGCGCGCGTCACGCAGCATCCGCTCCAGCGGCCAGTCGCGGGTATAGCCGGCGCCGCCGAGCACCTGGATGGCCCGGTGCGGCACGTCGAAGCCCGTCTCCGCGCCAAAGGTCTTCACCAGCGGCATCAGGAAGGCGGCCAGCGCCGCCGCCTCCTCCCGCTCCGCTGCCTCCGGTGCCCGCTGGGCAAGGTCGATCTGCACCGCCAGCTCGAAGACGGCGGCGCGCAGCAGCTCCGTCCGGGCGCGCAGCTCCCGCAGCTGGCGGGCGACGTCCGGGTGCCCCGCGATGGGCACCGGCGGCGCCGCCGGGTCGCCGCCCTGCCGGCGCTCCTCGGCATAGGCCTCGGCGATATCCGCCGCCGCCATCGCCAGCCCCAGCCCCTGCACCCCGGTCTGCAGGCGCATCAGCTCGATCATGGCGAAGAGCTGCGCGAGCCCCCGCCCCTCTTCCCCGATCAGCTGCGCCTCCGCCCCGTCGAAGGCGAGCGCGCATGTGGGGGAGCCGTGGAGGCCCATCTTCTCCTCGATGCGCAACAGGCTCACGCCCGCCTCGCCCCGCCGCGCCGGCACGAGGAACAGCGACAGCCCCCGCGTCCCCGGCGCCTCGGAGGTCCGCGCCAGCAGACAATGGCCGATCACCGGGGCAAGGTCGTGATCGCCGAAGGAGATCCAGATCTTCTGCCCCGTCACCCGCCAGCCATCGCCGTCCCTCACGGCCTTCGTGGCGATCCGCCCGACATCGGAGCCCGCGCCGGGCTCGGAGATGCAGATCGTCGCCGCCCGCTCCCCGGAGATCAGCGCCGGCACCCACTCCGCCAGCGCCTCGCCGCCATGCGCCGCCAGCAGATGCCCCGCCGAGCGTGCCGCGCCCGGCGCCATGCCGAAGGCCGGCGCCGCGGCATCGAAGAGCGATTCCGCCGCCGCCTGCAGCGCCACCGGCAGGCCGGCGCCGCCGACCTCCTCGGGCAGGTCCAGCCCGATCCAGCCGCCCTCCGCCATGGCGGCCCAGGCCCCACCGAACCCCTCCGGCAGTACCACGTGCCCGCCCTCGACGCGCGCGCCCTCCCTGTCGGACGCCTCGCCGACCGGCGCCAGCATTTCCGCCGCCAGCCGCCCGGCGGCGTCGAGCACGGCCCCCGCCGTCTCGTCATCCACCGCGCCCAGCGCGCAAAGCCGTTGCCACCCCGGCGTTACGCCCAGCATCGCCAGCGACCGCCGCTCCGCCCCCGCCCAGTCCATCAGAGCCGCCGCCAGTCTTCAGGCGCCCCTGCCCTCGCTTTTCCCGAAATATCCTCGGGGGGGCTGGCGCAGCCAGCGGGGGGCAGACAGCCCCCCTCCTCCGCCCGCCACCCGGCGCCGGCGCTCACTTCGGCGCGAGCCGAGTTGCGGCATCCAGCCGGATGACCTCACCGTTGAGGTAGTCGTTCTCCACCACGTATTTCACCGTGTGGGCGAACTCGGCCGGGTCGCCCAGCCGCGAGGGATGCATGATCGTCCGCTCCAGCGCGTCACGGGCGTCGTCGCCGAGCTCTTGCAGCAGCGAGGTGTCGAAGACCCCCGGCGCGATCGTGTTCACCCGGATGGCGAAGCGCGCGAACTCCCGCGCCGCCGGCAGCGCCATGGAGACGATGCCGCCCTTCGACGCCGCGTAGGCCGCCTGCCCGATCTGCCCCTCGAAGGCGGCGACGGAGGCGGTGTTGACGATGGCCCCCCGGCAGCCGCGCGGCCCGTCGGCGAGGCTGATCTGGTGGGCGGCGATGCGCATGACGTTGAAGGTGCCGATCAGGTTCACCCGGATCACCCGCTCGAAATCGGCCAGCGGCATCACCCCGTCGCGGCCGACGATGCGGCTTGCCCCGCCGATGCCGGCGCAGCTGACGACGATGCGCGGCACCCCGTAGGCATTGCAGGCAACGTTGAAGGCGGCGCGCACCAGCTCGGAGGAGGTGACATCCACCGCCAGCCCGTGGCCGCCGATCTCCTTCGCGAGGTCGATGGCCCCGCCCTCGTTGATGTCGAGGATCGTCACCTTCGCGCCGGCCTCGGCCAGCATCCGCGCCGTCGCGGCGCCGAGGCCGGAGGCCCCGCCCGTCACCAATGCGCTCGTCCCGTCGATCTGCATGCGTTACCTCGCCTTTGCCTCGCGCGCCGGTGTCCCGGCGTGAATCACCTCCGGCCCCTCGCCGTAGAGCGCCTCCACCGCCGCGCCTCGATGACGCAGTACAGCGCGTTGGTTGACGGACCCTTTGTCCGTCACCTCCCCGGCGTCGAGCCGGAGCGGCTCCGTCAGCACCAGCGCCCGCATCACCCGGCTGGAGGAGCCGGTGGCGTCCTGCGCATGCTTCCCCAGCAGCTCAGCGAGGCGAGACATCACGGCGGGGTGCGCGAAGAGCGCCTCGTCGGTCAGCGAGCCACCGCCCTCCACCAGCTTTTCCATGCCGGGGCGGAAGGGGATGAGCAGCGCGCCCAGCTCCTCCTGATCTTCGCCGGCAATGACGGCATCGCGGATCAACCCGTCCATCGCGTCGATCAGCTTGGCCCTCAGCGCGCCCACGGCGACCCATGTGCCGGTACGCAGCTTGAAGTTCTCGGCGATGCGCCCGTCGAAGAAGAAGCCCTCCTCCGGCTTGCCCGGCACGGCGAAGCGCAGCGCGTCGCCCATGCAGTAGTAGCCCTCCTCGTCGAAGGCATCGGCGGAGAGCTTTTCGGCCCGCCAGTAGCCCGGCGTCACGTTCGGCCCCTTGAAGCGCGCCTCCAGCTTGTCGCCGGAGGGGACGAGCTTGAGCACCACGCCCTGCGCCGGCACGCCGCAATTGCCGGGCCCCGGCTGCGGCTCGGTGCAGAAGATCGCGAAGGGCGCCGTCTCGGTGGAGCCGAGGCCGGCGCTCATCAGCACCTTGCGCCCGATGGTCTGCACCGCCAGCTCCTCCAGCCGCCGCCAGGTGTGGCCGGCCATGCCGGCGCCGGCATAGAGCAGCATCTTCACGCGGGAGAAGAAGGTCTCGCGCAGGGCGTCGTCCCTCTCCATCGCCTCGATCAGCATCTCGAAGCCGGCGGGGACGTTGAAATACCACGTGGGCGCGATCTCGCGCAGGTTGCGAATCGTCTCCTTCATGCCGTCCGGCGTCGGCTTGCCGGCGTCGATGTGGAAGGTGCCGCCGTTATAGAGCGCGATGTTGAAGACCTTGGTGCCGCTGGCCACGTGGTTCCACGGCGCCCAGTCCACCAGCACGGGAGGCTCGCCCCGCAGCCAGGCGTAGCAGTCGAGCACCTGCTCCATGTTGGCGCAGAGCATCCGCTGCGTCTGGATGACGGCCTTGGGCGAACCCGTGGTGCCGGAGGTGAAGAGGAACTTGGCAACCGTGTCGGGCCCCGTCGCGGCCCGCGCCGCCTCCGCCGCCTCGGTCGCGGGGGTCCCCATCAGCTCCGCCCAGCGATGCGTCACGCGGCCGGGCACCTCGCCCTCCATCGCGATGACCGGGACGTCCGCGTCGAAGACGGCGGAGATCGCCCTGGCGAAGGGCCCCGCCTCCTTCACGAAGACGGCGCCGGGGGTGATCTGCCCCGCGATGTCGCGCAGCTTGGCATAATCCTGGCTGACCAGCGCATAGGCCGGCGCCACCGCGGCAGATGGGATGCCCACGTATTGCGCCGAGAGGGCCGCGACGGCGTGCTCCAGCGAGTTGCCGGAGAGGATCATCAGCGGCCGCTCGACCGTGAGCCCGAGGTCCAGCAGCGCCGTGCCGACCCTCGCCATTGCCTCCGCCAGCTCGCCATAGGTCATCGAGACCCAGCCGCCATCCGCCGCCCGCTCCTTCATCCAGGGGCGGCCCGGGGCCACCTCGGCCCAGTGGAGGATCCGGTCGGACAGCCGCTCGGGGTAAGGGCCCAGAGGGTCCTCCCGCCAGACGAGCGTGGTGCCGTCGGGGCGTGTCTGCGTGCCGATCTTCGGCTCCCACAGCTCCACCGCGCGCATCGGCGCCTCATCGGACATCGCAAGCCTCCCTCTCTCTCTCCTCGGCGCGAACTATCGAACACGCGGAATTAGTTTACAAGGAAAATACCGGCGTCTAAGGTCGCCGGGACAAACGATGGAGTGACGGGTGAGCGACGGTACCGCCGACAGCATGGTGACTTACGAATTGCGCGGCGACGTCGCGCTGATCGGCCTCAACAGGCCCGAGAAGCGCAACGCCATCTCCGACCGGTTCGTGGGCCAGATCGAGCAGGCGGTGCTGCGCGCCCGGGCCGAGGCGAAGGCCGGCGTGATCCATGGCCACGGCAATCACTTCTGCGCCGGGCTCGACCTCGCCGAGCACGTCCAGAAGACGCCGCTCGAAGGCGTCGAGGGCAGCGGCAAGTGGCATGACGTCTTCACGCTGCTGGAGTTCGGCTCCCTGCCCTGGTTCTGCGCCCTGCACGGCGCCGTCGTCGGCGGCGGGCTGGAGCTGGCGAGCGCCGCGCATGTGCGCGTGGCGGACGAGAGCGCCTTCTTCGCGCTGCCCGAGGGCACGCGCGGCATCTTCGTCGGCGGCGGCGGCTCCGTCCGCACGGCGCGGCTGATGGGCGTGGCGCGGATGACCGACATGATGCTCACCGGCCGCTCGGTCGATGCCGAGACGGCGGAGCGGTGGAACCTCGTGCAATACGTCGTCCCCGAGGGGCAGGCGCTGGAGACGGCGGTGGAGCTGGCGACCAAGGCCGCCGCCAACGCCGCCTTCTCCAACTACGCCGTCATCAACGCCCTGCCCCGCATCCAGGCGATGAGCCGCGATGACGGGCTCTTCGTCGAGAGCTTCATCTCCTCCTTCTCGGCCACGACGCCGGAGGCGGAGGAGCGGCTGCGCGCCTTCCTCGAAAAGCGGGCCGGCAAGGTCACCGCGCCGAGCCGCCGGGCATGAGGGGCTGATCGATGGGCGCGCCGCAGATCACCCCCGTGGACGAGCGAGACGAGCACGTCGAGCATGTCGAGCTCGGGGCCCTCGCCACCTCGCTCGGCTTCATGCTGCGCATCGCGCAGCTGCGCAACTTCGAGCGCTTCTATGCCCGCTTCGGCCATCTGGATCTCAAGCCCGGCGAGTTCTCGATCCTCTGGGTCGTCAACCTCAACCCCGGCATCCGGCAGGGCGTCCTGGCGCACAAGCTGCAGGTGAAGCCCGCACACATGACGAAGATCATCCGCCGGCTCGAGGGACAGGGCATCATTGCCCGCCACATCCCCGACGGCGACCGCCGCTCGGTGGAACTGTCGCTGACGGAGCGGGGCCTCGCCTTCGTGGAGGAGCGGCAGGCCGATTTCTTCGGCGCCGACAATTACAACGACACCGACCTCACCCCGGAGGAGAAGCGCCAGCTCGCCGCCCTGCTGACCAAGTATTGCGGCACATCGGAGTGGCGCAGATGAGCATGAATATCGACGACCTGCGCGCCATCGACATCCACACCCATGCCGAGGAGCCCTGCTGCGGCCACCGTGACGACGGCTACGACGAGTTCCAGGCCGGCATGGCCAATTACTTCAAGAACCCCGCCGGCAAGGAGGGGATGCTCCCTTCCGTGCAGGACACCGCCGCCTATTACCGCGAGCGCAAGATCGGCGCGGTGATCTTCCCGGTGGATTCCGAGCGCGAGACGGGCTTTCGCCGCTATTCCAACGAGGAGGTGGCGACGATCGCCGCCGAGAACAGCGACGTGCTGATCCCCTTCGCCTCCATCGACCCGGCCAAGGGCCGCGCCGGTGCGCGCGAAGCACGGCGGCTGGTGCGCGAGTTCGGTGTGCGGGGCTTCAAGTTCCACCCGACCATGCAGGGCTTCTATCCCAACGAGCGCTGGTGCTACCCGCTCTACGAGGCCATCGCCGAGGAAGGCGCGATCACGCTCTTCCACACCGGGCAGACGGGCGTGGGCGCGGGGATGCGCGGCGGCATGGGGATGAAGCTGAAGTATTCCAACCCGATGTATCTCGACGATGTCGCGGTGGACTTCCCCGACATGCCGATCATCGCGGCCCACCCTTCCTTCCCATGGCAGGAAGAGGCGCTGGCCGTCGCGACGCACAAGCCGAACGTCTACATCGACCTCTCCGGCTGGTCGCCGAAATACTTCCCGCCGATCCTCGTGCGGTACTGCAACTCCATCCTGCAGGACAAGATGCTCTTCGGCTCCGACTGGCCGGCGATCACGCCGGACCGATGGCTCGCCGATTTCGAGAAGCTGGAGATGAAGGAAAGCGTGATCCCGAAGATCCTGAAGGAGAACGCGAGACGACTATTGAAGCTTTGAACGCAATCCAGGGAGGACCACATGTTCAAAGAGAAAGTGATCGGGCTGATGACGGTCGCGGCGATGCTCGGAGGAAGCGCCGCCGTGGCTCAGGAACTGCGGCTGGCTCCGGCCGCGCCGCCAGCCCACCCCGCCTACTACATGTACGAGCACTTCGCCGAATTCCTCGCCGAGGAATCAGGTGGAGAGATGACCGGCACCATCCTCGGGCCGGAAGTCGTGGCCCTGCCGCAGGTGAAGGACGCGCTGCAATCCGGCCTCGCCAACGTGGCGAACGGGCTGCCGCTCTACTTCGCCGCTGACTTCCCGCAGACGGGCGTCGCCGGTGACCTCGCGCTCCTCGGCCGCGATCCCCATGCCATGGCCTGGGCGATGACGGAGTTCGGCGTCAACTGCGAGCCCTGCCAGGAGGAGTTCAAGAATTTCGGCTCCGTCTTCCTCGGCGCCGGCTCGTCCGACGTCTACGTCCTGCTGACGACGACGCCCGTCCGCACGGCGGAAGACCTGCAGGGCCTGCGCCTGCGCTCCGGCGGCGCCCCCTACTCGCGCTGGGCAGAGCATTTCGGCGCGACGCCGGTGAACATCGCCGTCGGCGACCAGTTCGAGGCGATGAGCCAGGGCACCATCGACGGCACCATGGCCTCCATCGTCGACATGCTCTCCTACCGGCTGATCGACGTGGCCGAGTACGTCACCATGATCCCGCTCGGCACCTACCACGTGACGTCCAACTTCACGACGTCGCTGGACACCTGGGAGGGGATGAGCCTCGAGCAGCGCGAGCAGTTCGTCGCCGCCGCCAACCGCGGTGACCCGCAGCTGACTGACCGCTGGGCCTTCCAGCTGCCGGCCGAGGCGACCGAGGCCGTCGAGGCGAACGAGAACATCGAGGTGATCCAGCCCGATCAGGCCTTCCTCGATGCCTCCAACGCCTTCGCGGAAGAGGATATCGCCACCCGCACCGGCGAGAACGAGCTGGCCGCCGACTTCGCGGCGCTCGTCGACAAGTGGACGGCCATCGTCGAGGAGGTCGGCAATGACCCCGAGGCTCTGGCCGCCCGTGCCCAGGAGGAAATCTGGGCCAACGTCGATCTGTCGACCTACGGCATGTAAAGCGGCTGCCCCCGGCCCGCCACGCGCGGGCCGGGGGCCTTCACGGGGCCATGAGCCCAAAAGGGCTCAAGCCTTCACGGGGCCAGGCCGTCAAGGGGCCAGGCCTTCAAGGGGATAGGGACGACATGCAGGCGCTGGCGAAGCTGGCAGGAGGGGTGAGCCGCGCGCTCGCCTACGTGGGCACGGCGGCGGTGGTGGCGATGATGCTGCACATCTGCCTCGACGTGGCCCTGCGCAATCTCTTCAATATCGCGATGAACACGACGCCGGAGATCGTGGCCCGCTACTACATGACCGGCATCGCCTTCCTGCCGCTGGCCTGGCTGGAGCTGCGCCGGCAGATGATCTCCGTCGAGCTTCTGGAATTCGCCATGACCGACCGGCTGCGCCGCCAGTCCGACGTCGTGGTCATGATCGTCGCCTCCCTCGTCTACGTCGCCCTCGCCTGGGGCGCCTGGCCCAAGGCGCTGAAGGAGGCCCGCTCGGGCACCTTCGTGGAGCTGGTGAGCCTGCAGTTCGAGGTCTGGCACAGCTACTTCATCCCGGCGGTGGGTTTCTCCCTCGCCGCCGTGGCCTGTCTCTTCACCGCCTGGGGGCTGGTCAGCCCCCGCGCCGCCGATGCGCTGGGGATGGCCCGGGAATGAACGTCGAGGTCGGCCTCTGGGGCATCGCCATCCTGGCGCTCCTGCTCGTCCTGCGCCTGCCGGTGGCGCTGGCGCTCATCACCGTCTCCTTCGGGGGCATCTGGTCGCTGATCGGGCTGAACCCCGCCATCGGCATCCTTGCCAACACCCCCTATTCCTTCGTCGCCAGCTGGACGATGTCGGCCGTGCCGATGTTCCTGCTGATGGGCTTCATCGCCTTCCACACGGGCATGACCGGCGGGCTCTTCGAGGCGGCCAAGGTCGTGCTCTCGCGCCTGCCCGGGGGGCTCGCCATCTCCTCCATCTTCGCCTGCTCGGGCTTCGCCGCCGTCTCCGGCTCCTCGCTCGCCTGCTCGGCGGCGATGGGGCGCATCGCCATCCCCGAGATGGTCAAGGCCGGCTACCGCCCCTCCATCGCGGCGGGATGCATCGCCGCGGGCGGCACCATCGGCGCGCTGATCCCGCCCTCGATCCTGATGATCATCTACGGCGTCATCGCCGAGACCTCGATCACGCAGGTTTTCGTCGGCGGCATCTCCATCGGCGTCATCACCGCCATCTCATACTGCCTTGTGGTGCTGGCGATCTGCTGGCTGCGGCCCGATGTCATCCCGTCGCGCACCGAGATGTCCGACCATCAGGGTGTCAAGGCGCTCGCCAAGGTCCTGCCCGTGGCACTGCTGGTGCTTCTGGTCTTCGGCGGCCTCTTCTCGGGCCTCTTCACGGCGACGGAGGCGGGGGCCGTCGGCGCCTTCGGCACCGTCCTGCTCGCCGCCGCGACGGGGACGTTGAACCGCACCGCCATCAAGAACTCCCTGCTGGAGACGGTGACGACCACCGGCTCGCTCCTGATCATCGGCATCGGGGCGACGATGTTCACCCGCTTCCTCGGCATCTCGGGCCTGTCGAACTTCATCGCGCAGGCCGTGGCGGGGGCGGATCTCAGCTACCTCGGCCTGATGCTGATCATCGTCGCCATCTACCTCGCCCTCGGCACCTTCATGGAGCCCTTCGGCGCCATGCTCGTCACCCTGCCCGTCTTCCTGCCGGTGCTGGAGGCGCAGCAGATCTCGCTCGTCTGGTTCGGCGTGCTGGTGGTCAAGCTTCTGGAGATCGGGATGATCACGCCGCCGGTGGGGATGAACGTCTTCGTCATCAAGAACGTGGCGGGCAAATACGTGAGCGTCACGCAGGTCTTCGCGGGTGTCCTGCCCTTCATGCTGGCCGACCTCCTCGTCGTCGCCCTCGCGATCGCCGTCCCCTCCATCGTGCTCTTCCTGCCGGCCCTGATGAACTGAGCGGGGCTCCGCCGCCCCTCTCGCACCGCTGGCAGGCGCAGGGCGAGCGCCTGCCCGTGGGGTGGCGCTTCGACGGCGCCGCGGTGCGCTTCATGCCCGCCAAGCCCCTCCCCGCGGCCCGCTGAGCACCAAGCTCCGCCAGAGCGCCAGCCCGCGGGACGGGCAGGCGCTCGCCCTGCGCCTTTGGCGCGTACCGGGCGGGGAACAGCTCGACCCGGGCACCGAAAGGGGCGACCCTTAGACGGGGCTTCAGCCCGGCATCCCCGGCGCCCCTCCCAGGGCCGACCCCGGCGTGCCGGGGACTGCCGGCGGGGGTGCGCCCGCGCCTCCGGGCCGGGCTTGACGGGGCCGCCCCACCTGTCAGAAGGAAGCCCATGAGTACGGGCCTTCTGACCATCCGCCTCGACGCGATTGCCGATAACTGGCGGGCGCTTGCTTCCATGAGCAAGGGCGAGACGGGCGCTGTGGTCAAGGCCGATGGCTACGGCCTCGGCGCCAAGCAGGTGGCGCGTGAGCTGGCCCGGGCCGGCGCCCGCTCCTTCTTCGTCGCCGTCGCGGAAGAGGCGGTGCCCTTGCGCGCCATCCTCGGCGAGGAGGCGACGATCCATGTCTTCTCCGGCCACATGGCCGGCGATACCGAGATGATCCGTGACCTCGGCCTCGTGCCGCTCATCAACTCCATCGACCAGCTGACGATGCACGTGGAGGCCCTGCCGGGCCACCCCTTCGGCATCCAGCTCGATACCGGCATGAACCGGCTCGGCATGGAGTGGGAGGAATGGTCCGCCGTGGCCGAGATCGCCCTCGGCGCCGGCGCCTCTTTGCTCATGTCGCACCTCGCCTGTGCCGACGAGCCGGACCACCCGATGAACCCCTACCAGCTCGACCTCTTCCGCCAGATGACAGACGGCACGAACGTGCGGCGCTCGCTGGCGGCGACGGGCGGCATCCTTCTCGGGCCCGATTACCACTTCGATCTCACCCGCCCCGGCATCGGCCTCTACGGCGGCCTGCCCTTCGAGGAGGCGCAGCCCGCCGCCCGGCTGGACCTGCCCGTGGTGCAGTGCCGCACCCTCACCGCCGGCGAGGTCGTGGGCTACGGCAACACCTGGCAGGCGGAGCGGGAGACGCGGCTGGCCACGATCAACTGCGGCTATGCCGACGGCATGCTGCGCAGCGCCTCCGGCGGCGGCCTGACGCTCTGGTACGACGGCGCGCCCTGCCCCGCCGTCGGCCGCGTCTCGATGGACCTGATCACCGTCGATGTCACAGATCTCGGGCGTGACCCGGAATACCTGTCGCTGATCTGCCCGGAATCGCGGATCGACGACGTGGCCGACGCCGCCGGCACCATCGGCTACGAGGTGCTGACCTCCCTCGGCTCGCGCTACCAGCGCCGCTACGCCCGCTCATGAGGCCGGCATGATCCGCGCCCTCGCCGGCCTCGGCGCCAGGGTGCTGGCGCTGCTGGCCGCCATCGGCCAGCTGACCATCTTCACCGGCCACGCCCTCGCCGGCCTCGTGCGCCCGCCCTTCCAGATGCGTGCCTTCGCCGCCGCGCTCCTCCAGATCGGCTGGCTCTCGCTGCCCGTCGTCGGCCTCACGGCGCTCTTCACCGGCGGCGCGCTGGCGCTGCAGATCTACGCCGGCGGCACGCGCTTCTCGGCCGAGCAGTTCGTGCCGCAGATCGTCGCCGTCGGCATGGTGCGTGAGCTCGGCCCCGTGCTGGTTGGCCTGATGATCGCCGCCCGCGTCACCTCCTCCATCGCCGCCGAGATCGCGACGATGAAGGTCACCGAGCAGATCGACGCGCTCGTCACCCTCTCCACCTCGCCCATGGGCTACCTCGTCACCCCCCGCATCCTCGCGGCGACGCTGACGGTGCCGGGGCTGGTGGCGGTGGGAGACGCCATCGGCATCCTCGGCGGCCAGCTGGTGGCGGTGGAGCGGCTGGGCTTCAACGCCTCGACCTATATCGCCAACACGTGGAGCTTCCTCGAGACGCTCGACATCGTCTCCTCCCTCACCAAGGGCGCCGCCTTCGGCTTCCTCGCCGCTCTCATGGGCTGCTGGTACGGGATGACCTCCGCCCGCGGGGCGCAGGGCGTCGGGCGGGCGACGAAGAGCTCGGTGGTCGCCGCCGCCGTCGCCATCCTCGCCGCGAACTTTGCGCTGACAGGGGTGTTCTTCTCGGGGTAAGAGTCGACGCATGGAATACGACATTAAACGAAGAATTGAGGAACTAGTCGGCCTCGACACGCCGGATGTGCAAGATTTGGCTGAGCTTCACGGCTTGCTAAGTGCCACAATCTCCGATCGCTCGAGCCTATTGCTTCGGACGTGCTCGGAGGTGTTCGAGGAGATCCCTACCACTGCACCTGAGCGGCGATATGCGCTCGCGAGAATCCGCGGCCTGTATCTTGCAAAAGCGGGCATGGACGAAGTGCCAAAACGAGATGTCCGGGTCGATTTCAACACGGAAGAAATTGCTCTGTTCGAAGTCGACGGTGACCATCACGAGAGAGCGCTTGAGCTCTGCGCCCAGATCAGAGCCATCGTTAACGAGAATCCGCAGTACGACGAGAATAAGAAAGTAAGGCTCTTGCGGAAGGTCTCTGCCATAGAAACAGAGTTTCTCAGGTCCAAGGGGATACTTCAGGTGGTTTTGGGCGCCGCCTCTGAGATCGGAGACTCAGTTAATAAATTTGGCAAGGACCTTAAGCCTATTACCGATCGGCTGGTCGAACTGAAAGGGATTGCGAAGTCAGGGACACGAGAAGTCGATCTCATTGAGGGCCCAGAAGAGAAGAAGAAGCTTCCTCCTCCTGATGATGAAACCAAATGATCGCCCTGCAGGACGTCCACAAGAGCTTCGGCCCCAACGCCGTCCTCCGCGGTGTCTCGCTGGAGGTGCCGAAGGGGCAGTCGCTGGTGGTCATCGGCGGCTCCGGCTCCGGCAAGTCGGTGCTGCTCAAGTGCATCCTCGGGCTGGAGGCGCCGGACGCGGGCCGCATCCTCTACGAGGGCGCGCCGCTCGATGCGCGGCGGCGCGGCCCCTTCCTTTCCCGCTTCGGGATGCTCTTCCAGGGCGGCGCGCTCTTCGATTCGCTCCCCGTGTGGGAGAACATCTGCTTCCGCCTGCTGCGCGGCCCCGGCCGCCTCTCCCGCTCTGCTGCCCGCGAGCGGGCGGTGGACAAGCTGGCCCGCGTCGGCCTCGGCCCCGACGTGGCGGAGCGGCACCCGGCGGAACTCTCGGGCGGCATGCAGAAGCGGGTCGCCCTCGCCCGGGCCATCGCGGCGGACCCGGAGGTGATCTTCTTCGACGAGCCGACGACGGGGCTCGACCCGATCATGGCGGGGGTGATCAACGATCTCATCCGCGGCATCGTGACGGACATGGGCGCCACCGCGATCACCATCACGCATGACATGGCCTCCGTCCGCGCCATCGCCGACGAGGTGGCGATGTTGCACGCCGGCAAGATCCGCTGGCGCGGCCCCGTGGCGGCGATGGATGCGGCGGAGGACCCGTACCTGCGCCAGTTCGTCACCGGCGCCGCGGAGGGGCCGATCGAGACGATCCGATGAGCGACCTGCCCGTCTTCATCCACGTGCCGAAGACGGCGGGCTCGACGCTCAACGCCGCCCTCGTCGCCCATCACGCCTCCGGCCCCTTCGCCCCCGCCTGGCGGGCGCTGCCGGCGCCGCTGCGCGACAATTCGGTGCTGCTGCGCCGGCTCGGCCCCTCCATGGGCGGCGGGCTGCCCCACGCCGGGCATTACGAGGGCGAGCCGGAGAAGCTGACCCGCCTCCTGCGAGAGGCCCGCTGGGCCTCCGGCCACATCCAGCGCCGCCGCTTCGCGCCGATGGCGGCGGTGGCGGGGCGGAGCCCGCGCTGGGTCTCCGTGCTGCGCGACCCGACGGAGCAGGTGGCCTCCCATTACCAGTGGTGGATCGAGATCCACGAGCGGGGCTGGCTGCGCTTTCGCCGCTACCCGCCCTTCTTCCGCGACCTCTCCCGCCAGATCCGCGCGGCGGACAACAGCGATCCCGAGGCTGTGATCCCCTTCCTCGCCCTGCACCACACGCTCTTTCTCAACCTCCAGGCCGACTACCTGATGCCCGAAGGCCGCGAGACGCCGGTAGAGGCGATGCCGGAGGCCCTCGCCACCTTCGCCGGCCTCGGCCTCGGCAGCGACATCGCGCCGGCCTTCCGCGCCATGACCGGGGCGGAGGCGCCGCCCCTGCCCCGCCACAACGCCTCCCGCTCGCGCTTCGACCGCGCTGTCTTCCGCACCGAGCGGATGCGGGAGTTCCTCGCCGAGCACAACGCGCTGGACGAGCGGCTCTGGGCGCTGGCGCAGGAGCGGCGCGGATGATCCTGAAGGCCGCCAACCTCGCGCTCCTGGTGCTCTTCCCGCTCTCGTGGTTCGCGCCCCTGATGCGGGCCGGCGTGCTGCCGCTCTTCGGGCTGGCGGAGATCTCGGTGATCTCGGGCCTGCAATCGCTCTGGGAGAGCGACGTGGCGCTGGCGCTGCTGGTGACCTTCTTCGCGCTGGTGGCGCCGATGCTGAAGGTGGTGGGGCTGGCGCTGATCCAGTTCGGCCTGCTCTCGGGCGCGGTGCATCGCCCGCTCCTCTGGCTGGGGCGGCTGGCGATGGGGGACGTCTTCCTGATCGCGCTCTACATCGCCATCGCCAAGGGCATCGGCGTGGGCCGGGTGGAGACGGCATGGGGGCTGTGGCTCTTCACCGGCTGCATCCTCGGCTCCCTGGCGGTGTCGGCGATGAGCGCGCGGGAGGCAAAGGTGGGTTGAAAACCCGCCCTACGGTGCCCGGAGTCCTGGGGCGGACGTTTCGACGCCCGCGCACCCTCGTAGGGTGGGTTTCCAACCCACCTCCCCATCACCACCCACGCAAACGCCTGCCGGCGCAGGGCGAGCGCCGGCCCGGGGGTGGCGCCCCGATGATCCCGCCCCTTGATTTATGGTGCAACCACCTCCCCGCTCAGACCTCCGCGCGAACGTCACCGGAGCGCCAGCCCGCGGGACGGGCCGGCGCTCGCCCTGCGCCTTTGGCGCGCACCGGGCTGGGGAACAGCTCCGGCCGGGTGTCCCCATACCCCTCCCTGCCCACCCAAACGTCACACCCCCCGCATGGACGCCGCCGCCTGCCCCTGCCAAAAGGGCGCATGGCCAAGGATGCCCCATTCGTCTGCTCCGCCTGCGGTGCCGCCCACGCCAAGTGGTCGGGCCAGTGCGACGCCTGCGGGGCGTGGAACACGCTCGTCGAGCAGGGCGCCCTCTCGCAGGGCCCCGGCGCCAAGAAGCTGGCCGCGCGCGGCAGCCGGCTCGAGCTGACCGATCTCGGCGGCGAGGCGGAGGAGGCCCCGCGCACCGCTGCCGGCGTGGCGGAACTCGACCGGGTGCTGGGCGGCGGGCTCGTCGCCGCCTCCGCCATCCTGCTCGGCGGCGATCCCGGCATCGGCAAGTCCACGCTGCTGCTGCAGGCCGCCGCCCGCTTCGCGCGTGGCGGCATGGAGGTGCTCTACGTCTCAGGCGAGGAATCGGCGGCGCAGATCCAGCTGCGCGCCCGGCGCCTCGGCCTCGCCGAGAGCCCGGTGAAACTCGCCGCCGCCACGAACCTCCGCGACATCCTCACGACGCTCGATGCCGCGCCGCCCGGCCTCGTCATCATCGATTCCATCCAGACCATCTGGCACGACGGGCTGGACGCGGCGCCCGGCTCCGTCTCCCAGCTGCGGGCCGTGGCGCAGGAGCTGGTGAGCTTCGCCAAGCGCCGGGGCTCCGCGCTCATCCTCGTCGGCCACGTCACCAAGGAAGGCGCGCTGGCCGGCCCCCGGGTCATCGAGCACCTCGTCGACACGGTCCTCTACTTCGAGGGCGAGCGCGGCCATGCCTTCCGCCTCTTGCGCGCCGTGAAGAACCGCTTCGGCCCCGCGGACGAGATCGGCGTCTTCGAAATGACCGGCAAGGGTCTGGCGGAGGTGAAGAATCCCTCCGCCCTCTTCCTCTCGGACAGGGAGGCGGAAGTGCCCGGCACCGCCGTCTTCGCCGGCATCGAGGGGACGCGCACGCTCCTCTGCGAGATCCAGGCCCTCGTCGCCCCCGCCCCGCCCGGCCAGTCGCGCCGCTCCGTCCTCGGGCTCGATGCGGGGCGGCTCAACATGCTGCTGGCGGTGCTGGACGCGCGGGCGGGCATCTCCTTCGCCGGGCATGACGTCTATCTCAACGTCGCGGGCGGCCTTCGGATCACCGAGCCGGCGGCCGACCTGGCCATCGCCGCGGCGCTCCTTTCGGCCCGCGAGGGGCGGCCGCTCCCGTCATTGTGTGTCTTTTTCGGCGAGATCAGCCTCTCCGGCGCGCTCCGCCCTGTGCCGCAGACCGAAAATCGGTTGAAAGAAGCGCAGAAACTTGGTTTCACCTCGGCGGCGTTGCCGAGGCTCAGTCGCCGGGGCGGCGCCGGGCGCACGCAGATGCGCCTGAGGGACATGGACGAGATCGCCAGCTTCGTCGCCGAGATGTTCGGCGAAGCGTCAGGCGAGGCTCCCGCGGCGCCCGAGGCGGCGCCCGGGCACAGGCAGGAGAGCTGATGGACGGTTTCACCCTGATCGACGGCGTCGTCGCGATCATCATCATCCTGTCGGCCCTGCTCGCCTATTCCCGCGGCTTCGTGCGCGAGGCGCTCGCCATCGCCGCCTGGATCGGCGCCGCGATGCTGGCCTTCATCTTCGCCGACGAGATGCGCCCGCTGGTCGAGCAGATCCCCGTCGTGGGCGATTTCATCGGCGACAGCTGCGAGCTGGCGGTGATCGCGGCGTTCTTCGCCGTCTTCGCGCTGGCGCTGATCGTCTTCTCGCTGTTCACGCCGCTCTTCTCCTCGCTCGTCCAGCGCTCGGCGCTCGGCGGGGTGGACCAGGGGCTCGGCTTCCTCTTCGGCGTGGCCCGCGGCATCCTGCTCGTGGCGGTGGCCTTCTTCGTCTACGAGACGGTCCTCTCCGCGCAGGCCGTGCCGATGGTGGAAGACAGCCGCGCCGCCGCCGTCTTCTCCCGCCTGACCGGCTCCATCGCCGAGCAGAACCCGGAGAACGCCCTCGGCTGGTTCCAGCTGCAATACGCCGAGCTGGTCGTGGCCTGCACCGGCGAGCCGATCTGAGGAGCCGGGGAGCGGCTGTTGCCGCTCTCCCCATTCTCGATCCGTCAGGGGCAGCGTCTGCCGGGATGCTCCCCGGCTGAAACAGCGTCCCTTGAGGCCCGACCTCGCCGCTTTCTCTGCGCGCGGAATCAAGGCCGCAGGCCGCCGCGCGAGCGCCGGCCCGTCCCCGCGGGCTGGCGCTCTGGCTGGGCTGGGTGCTCCGCTTACCGCGACGAGGGGCGTGGCCGGCATAAAGCGCGTCGCACGACCGTTGCAGCGCCACCCCACGTGCCGGCGTGAGAGCGCAGCGCTTGTGGCGCGCCGGGGATGGTGGGTTGGAAACCCACCCTACGAGACCCGCTCGGGGCCAGGGCTCCGGAGACTCGGCCGCTCTTTCCCCCGCGCGGAATCAAGCCGCAGGCGCCGCGCGAGCGCCGGCCCGTCCCGGCGGGCTGGCGCTCTGGCTGAGCTTGGTGCTGAGCGCGCCGCGGGGAGGGACTTGGCTGGCATAAAGCGCGCAGCGGCCCCGTTGGTGCGCCACCCCACGGGCCGGCGTGCGAGGGCAGCGCTGGTTGAGACCTGGCCCGCCTCCAAGGGGCGCACCCAGGTCCACCGGCCGCATGTTCGCCCCTACCACTGCACTCAAGTCACCGCCTCCCCACCCACCAACCGCCCAGCAATGTGTCAGCCCCGCCCAATCTCGCGGTCTCTTGCCGCCGAACATGATCGTTCCGTGACAGCGCCTCCGGATGCGGCTATGCCACGCGCAGCTGCCCCAGAGAGTCGGAGCATTTCCCTTGCCCCATCCTGCGCCCGCGCATCCCTTCGACGATGACAAGCTGAAGGAGGAATGCGGCGTCTTCGGCATTGTCGGCGTCGCCGATGCCGCGAACTTCGTCGCCCTTGGCCTGCATGCCCTGCAACATCGCGGGCAGGAGGCCTGCGGTATGGTCACCCATGACACAGAGACGGGCTTCCACTCCGCCCGCCGCATGGGAATCGTCCGCGACAACTTCACCTCGTCGGAGGTGATGGCCACGCTGCCCGGCGAGATCGGCATCGGCCACGTGCGCTACTCCACCGCCGGCTCCAAGGGGCAGACGGCGATCCGCGACGTGCAGCCCTTCTTCGGCGAGTTCTCCATGGGCGGCGCCGCGCTGGCCCATAACGGCAACATCACCAACGCCGCCTCGCTCCGGCGCGAGCTGATCGAGCGCGGCTCGATCTTCCAGAGCTCGTCGGACAGCGAGTGCATCATCCACCTGATGGCCCGCTCCATGGGCCGCTCGATCCCCGACCGTGTCGAGGAGGCCCTGCGCAAGACGGAGGGCGCCTTCTCCATCGTCGCCATGACTCGCACCAAGCTGATCGGCTGCCGCGATCCGCGCGGCGTGCGCCCCCTCGTGCTCGGCCGCCACGGCGACGGCTGGATCCTCGCGTCGGAGACCTGCGCGCTCGACATCATCGGGGCGGATTTCATCCGTGACATCGCCCCCGGCGAGATGGTCGTCATCTCCGCCGACACCGGCGTCGAGAGCTACTTCCCCTTCCGCCAGAAGTCGTCGCGCTTCTGCATCTTCGAGCATGTCTACTTCTCGCGCCCCGATTCGATCCTCGGCGGCCGCTCGGTCTACGAGACCCGCGAATCCATCGGCCGCGAGCTGGCCCGCGAGGCACCCGTGGACGCCGATCTCGTCTGCCCGGTGCCCGATTCGGGCACGCCGGCAGCCATCGGCTACTCCGCCGAGAGCGGCATCCCCTACGGCATGGGCATCATCCGCAACCAGTACATGGGGCGGACCTTCATCGAGCCCTCCGAGCAGATCCGCAACATGGGCGTGCGGCTCAAGCTCAACGTCAACCGGGCGCTGATCCGCGGCAAGCGGGTCGTGCTGGTGGACGACTCGGTCGTGCGCGGCACCACGACGCGCAAGATCAAGGAGATGATCCTCGATGCCGGCGCGGCGGAGGTGCACTTCCGCATCGCCTCGCCGCCCACCGCCTGGCCCTGCTTCTACGGCGTCGACACACCCCAGCGCGAGAAGCTGCTCGCCGCGACGATGAGCGAGGAGGAGATGCGCCAGCATCTCAACGTCGATTCGCTGAAGTTCATCTCCCTCGACGGGCTCTACCGCGCCGTGGGTGAGTCGGGCGGGCGTGACCCGGCGCAGCCGCAATATTGCGACGCCTGCTTCTCCGGCGAGTACCCCATCGAGCCGGCGGACATGATCGAGCAGGGCTTCCAGCTGAAGACGGCCGCCGAGTAGCGCCTCAGCCGGCCAGCGCGGCCAGCGTCTCCTCCTCGATCTGCTGCATCCCGCCCCTGCCGGGGGACGCTAGGCAGGCCGCGGGGCCGGTGCAACCGCTGGTGCGGGCCTCGTCACCGGGCCGCCTCCGCCCCCCGCAATGCACATGATCGTGCGTCGGCAGGAGGCTGCACACCGCACCCTTGCGTCACTGGCAGAAGGGCGCGCATGGAGTCTCGGCCCCTTCCCTCCGCCCGCCGCCCTTGGCAAGAGGCGGGCTCTTCCCCAGAGCCCGTTCCGGCCTCTCCCGCCTCGCCCGGCGGGCCGGCCGGGGCGGGCACTTTGCGAACGGACCCGAGCGACATGAGCGAACAGACGACGACCCCCGAGGTGGCTGCGGCCGCCACGATCTCCACCGAGCTGCCCGAGAGCGGCCTGCTGCTCCTCGGCACCTTCTCGGCGCCCGAAGGCGGCGCGGCGCTGCTGCGCCTCTCCGATGGCACCATCGCCCGAGTCACCCCCGGCGACGAGACGGGGGCCGGCGAGGTCCTTTCCATCGGTGACGGCCAGATCACTTTCGCCCGTGCCGGCGAGGAGGTGACGCTGGGCATGATCGGCTGAGGGACGCGCCTCCCGACTCCCACGGGCCCGCGGTGGCCTTCACGCTCCCGGAACCCCGGGCATCCATGGTGGCAAGCGGCCCCGCCCGCCTGCCGCCGCGCGCGGCGCCGGCCCGGGACAGGATGCAACTGTCCCGGGCCTGACGCATTGGCCCTCTTTAAGCGGCAGAAAGGAGAGCCTGTTTCATGACAGCTCAACTGATAGCCTGGGCCCTCATCACCCCGTTCACGCTCGCCTTCATCTATGCCGGCATCCACGAGTACCGACGCTACAAGTCCGGCGGCAAAGCCAACTACGGGCTGACCTACGACGAGGAGACGGGGACGACCTACATCACCGGGATCGGCGACGAGGAGGGCTACCAGATCGACGACTACGACCCCTCGACCTACCGCGACCCGGACGTCGCCGTGGCTCAGGAAGAGCCCGCGACCGACCCCGACAGCCCGGCTGACGATGACCCCGAGGCCGACGACCGCCCCGGCACCTCCCGGCCCTAGCCCCCTGCCCGACAGCCTCACCCCCAAGAAAAAAGGCGCCCGCTAGGGGCGCCTCTTAGTTTCGCTGACCGGGCTCAATGATTCACCGCTCGAGTTTGTTTGCCTGCGGCCCGACCCGCGTCCCCCAGGTGGCGCGCGCACGCGCCGGGGATCTCAATTCTCCACCGCCACCTCGTAGAGGTCGACGTAGGTGCCGCTCACCCGCCACTCCGGCGCCGCCTGCCCCCAGAGGAGCGGGGTGACGATGTCACCCGGATGCTCGCTCTCGAAGGCGAAGGCGGTGCCCTCCTCCAGCCAGCCGCGCACGGCCTTGGAGGGGGGCGAGACGTAGGCGATGCGCTCGCCGGAGGCCAGGGTCATCAGCGGCGCCGAGACCTCGACGCTTCTCCCGCCGCCGGTGAACCGGCCATTGACCGTGGTGCGCATCGCCTCGCCTTCTGTCAGCTGCAGCCGGACGTCCCGCCGCAGGTGTTGCACTTCATGCAGGTGCCGTTGCGGACCAGCGTGTAGTTGCCGCACTCGCCGCAGGGGTCGCCCTCGTAGCCCTGCATCCGGGCCTTGTCGCGTGCGGAGATCTGCGTCGTGGCGGCCAGCGTCGTGGTGCGCGGCTCGATGCCGGAGAGGCTCTGCGCGGCCTGCGCGCCGTTGGTGCCGTTGAGCGAGACGGCCGCGCCGCCCTGCAGCACCACCAGCTCCTGCGGCAGGCGCTTGCGCAGGTAGCCCGTGGAGCTGATCTGCTTGAGCACCTCGAGGCTCTTGTAGGCCGCGCTCTCCGTCACCGGGGCGAGGTTGGCATCCACCTTCGCCTCTTCCCCCTGCCCCAGCGAGTCGAAGCTGGCGCCTTCGGGGGCGACATGGGCGAGGTCCGTCCGGTCGAGGTAGGACACCGCCAGCTCGCGGAAGACGTAGTCGAGGATCGACGTGGCCGACTTGATGGCCTCGTTGCCCTGCACCATGCCGGCCGGCTCGAACTTGGTGAAGGTGAAGGCGTCGACGAACTCCTCCAGCGGCACGCCGTATTGCAGGCCGACGGACACCGCGATGGCGAAGTTGTTCATCATGGCGCGGAAGCCGGCGCCTTCCTTGTGCATGTCGATGAAGATTTCCCCAAGGGAACCATCACCATACTCGCCGGTGCGCAGGTACACCTTGTGGCCGCCGACGATGGCCTTCTGGGTGTAGCCCTTGCGGCGCTGGGGCATCTTCTCGCGATGGGAGCGGACAACCTCCTTCACGATGACCTTCTCGACGATCTTCTCGGCCAGCACCTGGGCGCGGGCGGCGGGCGTGCCCGTCTCCAGCACCTCTTCGGCCTCCTCGTCATCCTCGATCAGGGCCGAGGCGAGCGGCTGGCTGAGCTTGGAGCCGTCGCGGTAGAGCGCGTTGGCCTTCACGCCGAGGCTCCAGGACAGCTCGTAGGCCTTCTGGCAATCCTCGATGCTGGCCGTGTTCGCCATGTTGATGGTCTTGGAGATCGCGCCAGAGATGAAGCTCTGCGCCGCCGCCATCATGGTGATGTGGCTCTTCACGGAGAGGTAGCGCTTGCCCTTCTTGCCGCAGGGGTTGGCGCAGTCGAAGACGGAGAGGTGCTCGTCCTTGAGGTGCGGCGCGCCCTCCAGCGTCATCGTCCCGCAGACCCAGTCGTTCGCGGCCTCGATGTCCGCCCGGGTGAACCCGAGGTGACGGAGGAGGTCGAACGTCGGGTCCGCCAGCTTGGCGGCGGGGATGCCGAGCGTGTCGCGGCAGAAGGCCTCGCCCAGCGTCCACTGGTTGAAGACGAAGCGGATGTCGAAGGCCGACGGCAGCGCCGCCTCGATCTTGTCGAGCTCGGCCTGGCCAAAGCCGTGGCCGATCAGCGCGGTGTGGCTGAGCGCCGGCGCATCGGCCAGCGATTTGCGGCCCACGGCGTAGTCGATGATCTCCTGGATCTGCATGGCCGAGTAGCCGAGCCGCTCCAGCGCCGCCGGAACCGAGCGGTTGATGATCTTGAAGTAGCCGCCGCCGGCGAGCTTCTTGAACTTCACCAGCGCGAAGTCCGGCTCGATGCCCGTGGTGTCGCAATCCATCACGAGGCCGATCGTGCCGGTCGGCGCGATGACGGAGACCTGCGCATTGCGGTAGCCGTGCTTCTCGCCCAGCTGCAGCGCTTCGTCCCAGGCCTTCTCGGCCAGCTGGCGCAGGCGCGGGTCGGGGCAGTTGCCGTTGTCGAGCGCGACCGGCTTCACCGCGAGACCTTCGTAGCCCTCGGTCTTGCCGTAGGCGGCGGTGCGGTGGTTGCGGATGACGCGCAGCATGTGCTCGGCATTGCGCTTGTAGCCGGCGAAGGCGCCGAGCTCACCGGCCATCTCGGCCGAGGTGGCATAGGCGGTGCCGGTCATGATCGCCGTCAGGGCGCCGGCCATCGCGCGGCCGCCGTCGCTGTCGTAGCTCAGCCCCATGTTCATCAGCAGGCCGCCGATATTGGCATAGCCGAGGCCGAGGGTGCGGAAGTCGTAGGACAGCCGCGCGATTTCCTCGCTCGGGAACTGCGCCATGGCCACGGAGATTTCCAGCGTCACCGTCCACAGGCGGGTGGCGTGGATGTAGCGCTCGACCGCGAACTCATCGCCATCGAGGAAGGTCAGCAGGTTCATCGAGGCCAGGTTGCAGGCCGTATCGTCGAGGAACATGTATTCCGAGCACGGGTTGGAGCCGCGGATCGGGCCGTCCTCCGGGCAGGTGTGCCAGGCGTTGACGGTGTCGTGGAACTGGATGCCCGGGTCGGCGCAGGCCCATGCGGCGTGGCCGATCTTGTCCCAGAGCTCGCGGGCCGGAACGGTCTTGGCGACCTCGCCCGTCGTGCGGTTGATCAGATGCCAATCGGCATCGTCCTGCACGGCCTTCAGGAAGGCGTCGGTCACGCGGATGGAGTTGTTGGAATTCTGGCCGGAGACCGAGGAATAGGCCTCGCTGTCCCAATCGGTGTCGTAGGTGGGGAACTCGATGCTGTCGTGACCCTGCCGCGCGTAATCGAGCACGCGCTTGATGTAGGTCTCGGGGATCGCATCGCGCTTGGCCTGACGGACGGCATCCTTCAGGGCCGCGTTCACGGCGGGGTCGTAGGCGTCCTCGACCTTTCCGTCCCAGGCCTTGATGGCGGCGAAGATGCCGTTGAGGCGCTTCTCGTGCATCTTGGAGCCAGCGACCAGGGCCGCGACCTTCTGCTCCTCGAGCACCTTCCACTCGATGAACTGCTCGATATCGGGGTGGTCGGCGTCGACGATGACCATCTTCGCGGCCCGGCGCGTGGTGCCGCCCGACTTGATGGCGCCCGCCGCGCGGTCACCGATCTTGAGGAAGCCCATGAGGCCCGAGGATTTGCCGCCGCCCGACAGCGCCTCGCCCTCGCCGCGCAGCGACGAGAAGTTGGTGCCGGTGCCGGAGCCGTACTTGAAGAGGCGCGCCTCACGCACCCACAGGTCCATGATGCCGCCCTCGTTGACGAGGTCATCCTTCACCGACTGGATGAAGCAGGCATGCGGCTGCGGGCGCTCGTAGGCGGAGGTGGACTTCTCCACCTTGTCCGACTGAGGATTGACGAAGCTGTGCCCCTGCGCCGGCCCGTCGATGCCGTAGGCCCAGTGCAGGCCGGTGTTGAACCATTGCGGCGAGTTCGGCGCGGCGACCTGCGCGGCGAGCATGTGGCGCATCTCGTCGTAATAGGCGCGGGCGTCGGCCTCGTTGGTGAAGTAGCCGCCCTTCCAGCCCCAGTAGGCCCAGGCGCCGGCGAGGCGGTCAAAGACCTGCCGGGCGGAGGTCTCGCCGCCCATCTCGGCCCCCTCGGCGGGGACGGAGCGCCACAGGAACTTCGGCACGCCGGCTTCGCGCACGCGCTTCACCTTCGAAGGCACGCCGGCCTTGCGGAAGTACTTCTGCGCGATGACGTCCGAGGCGACCTGGCTCCACGCGGCGGGAACCTCGCAATCGGCGAGCTTGAAGACGACCTTCCCGTCGGGATTGCGGATCTCCGAAGAGGTCAGGCGGAAGTCGATGCCCTCGTAGGCGTCGGCGCCAGCCTCGGTGAACATGCGGTCGATCTTCATTTTCCCAGCCTCATTCGCAACGCGGGCCTGCTGCCCGTCCGGTCTCGTCCCGGGGCGCGGAGGATCCGCGCGCCCAACATCCGTGGGCGAGAGACGCAAGGTGCGGGCCGGCGCGCCCCTCGGGGCGCGGCTCGGGCCGGTCGGGCCATGTACCGGCCCAGTCCCTTGATGTTCGGGGTCGTCCCCTGCTCTCGCTCTGCGGCCACAACATCTTGTGGTGTCGCTAGCCGACGCCCACTAGCTGGCCGAAAGTCGGGGCCGAGGTCAACGGAATTTTCACGGCCGAACCCCCCAAAATCGCCTTGACGGAGGCTCGCCCGAGTCGTGCGGGAGTCGCCCTCGACTTGTCCACAGGTTCATCCGCAGCGGCCCCCGGGGACGGAAGCCCAAGCACCGCAGGCGGTTGCGGCGCGTCGCTGAGAAGCTTCTTCAACCGGCTGGGGGCTCACACAAGGGATGGTGGGCACTGCCCAAAAGGAGGGCACCTGTAGTGGGAATGCCACGGGCAAGCCCGGGGCACCAGATATCGCGATTCGGAATTGAAGGGGGGTGGAATGGTCGGGGCGGCAGGATTCGAACCTGCGACCCTCTGCTCCCAAAGCAGATGCGCTACCAGGCTGCGCTACGCCCCGACTTGGCCGCTCTCATACGCGGGCCGGCCGCGTTTGCAAAGCCGCCCGTCCCGCCTCGCGGGCCGGCTCTACTCGCAGGCCAGCGCCGCGTCCTCGCCGAGCGCCGGGTGGGCCATCAGGTCCCCCTCCTCGATGCCGAGACGTCGGGCCATGCCGCCGTTTATCTCCAGCACGTATTGCACGCCCTGCCCGCCATCGATGGTCGTCTCGTCCATCGGCACGGCGTTCTCGTGGAGCGCCGTCAGCGTGCCCGTCTCGTCGAAGAACAGCATGTCGAGCGGGATGAGCGTGTTGCGCATCCAGAAGGTGGCGTGCGTCGGCTCGGGATAGACGAAGAGCATGCCCTCCATCGTCCCCATCTGCGGCACGTTCATGAGCCCCTGCGAGCGCTCCGCCGGCTCATCGGCGATCTCGGCGCGGAAGGCGGCCTGCCCCCAGTCGCCGGAGACGATCACCCGGTCCTCGGCGCAGGTCACCGCCTGCGCCGCGCCGGCGAGCATGATCAGGAGGGCGCTCAGCCCAGTTCTTTGACGGCCGTATCCCAAGGCAGCACCTCTGTCGCCATCCGGCCGCGCTTGCCTTCGATCACTCTGAGACACACCGCTTCACCGGGCAAAAGATCGGCGAGGCCCGATTGGCGCAGGACCTCGACGTGTATGAACACATCGTCGCCCATGGCGAAGACATTGGCAAACCCGAATCCCTTGCCCTTGTCGAACCACTTCACGCGCGCCGGCTCCAGCGGCCGGGAGGCCAGCTCTTCGGGGTCCAGCACCGCAAGATCGGCCAGCACGGTGGAGACCGGGGTGCGGGGCGGCGCGATGGAGATGATCTCCACCGCCTGCATGCCCCGCTCGGTCTGCTGCACCATCAGCATCACCTGCGATCCGTCCGCCACCGAACTCTGCCCGAAATTACGCAGCACGTTGGCATGGAGCAGGATGTCAGGCCCGCCCGTATCGGCCACGACAAAGCCGAAGCCCTTGGCAGGGTCGAACCATTTCACCTGCCCGCTGACTTCGGGTCGTTCGCTTTCGTCTGTCTGTGTCATCCCCGTCCCCGGCGGCTCGAGTGGATAAAGCCGCCCGATGCAACTGGCGCAGAAACTGACCCGTTCCTAGTTGCAATATCAACCCCCTTAGCGCACGGAAAATTTCACGAAGCGCGAATTTCAGGGGTAGTTCAGGGGTAGAGACGCTGTATGTGCCAAGGGTCGGACACCCCTTTGCGCGACCAGCGGAAGCGGTCATGCAACCGGTGGTTACCATCTGCCCAGAATTCCATCTCAAGGGGCGTGATGCGGAATCCCCCCCAATGCGGGGGGCGATCTGGGTTGGCCCCCTTCTGCAGGCCGACCTTCGCGACCTCCGCCATGAGGGTCGCCCGGTTGGTCAGCGGGCGGGACTGGCGCGACGCCCAGGCGCCCAGCCGGCTCTCCAGCCCACGGGAGCGGTAGTAGGCATCGGCCACCTCCCCGTCCTCGCGGGTCACCATGCCGCGCGCCCGGATCTGCCGGCCGAGCGACTTCCAGTGCAGCACCAGCGCCGCCTGCGGGTTGGCCGCCAGCTCCTGCCCCTTGGCGCTCTCGTAGTTGGTGTAGAAGACGAAGGCCCCCGGCTCGATGTCCTTCAAAAGCACCATCCGCACGTCGGGCAGGCCTTGCGCATCCGCCGTCGCCAGCGCCATGGCATTGGCATCGCGGGGCTCCGTTCCCTCGGCCTCGGCCAGCCAGCTTCGTGCCAGCGCGAACGGGTCATCGCCGGCGAAAATTCCGCTTCGTTCACTCACTTGGACCTCCTTGGCGCGGCCCTTTTCGCACACGCCGATACGGCAGAAAGGCTGACCCTGCGCGCAGCCTTGATGCAACTGTGGTGATCGCCTAGAGGATGTGCACGGGGCGCAGCAAGACAAAGAGGGTGACATGGTCGAGCGGTTGATGGAGGGCAAACGCGGCCTGATCATGGGTCTGGCAAACGACAAGTCGATTGCCTGGGGCATCGCGAAGGCGCTGGCCGATGCGGGCGCGGAGCTTGCCTTCTCCTACCAGGGCGAGGCGCTGAAGAAGCGCGTGGCGCCCCTGGCCGAATCCCTCGGCTCCAGCTTCGTGCATGAATGCGACGTCGGCTCCGACGCCTCGATCGACGCGCTCTTCGAGGCGCTGCAGGCCGAGTGGGGCCATCTCGACTTCATCGTCCACGCCATCGCCTTCTCCGACAAGAGCGAGCTGCGCGGGCGCTATGTCGATACCAGCCGCGAGAATTTCCGCATCTCGATGGATGTCTCCGTCTATTCCTTCACCGCCGTCGCCCGCCGGGCCGGCGCGATGATGAGCGATGGCGGCTCGATGCTCACGCTCACCTATTACGGCTCCGAGAAGGTCATGCCGCACTACAACGTCCAGGGCCTCGCCAAGGCGGCGCTTGAGGCCTCGGTGCGCTACATGGCGGAGGATTTCGGCAAGGACGGCATCCGCGTCAACGCGATCTCCGCCGGCCCGATCAAGACGCTGGCCGCCTCGGGAATCGGCGATTTCCGCTACATCCTGAAGTGGAACGAGTACAACTCGCCGCTCCGCCGCAATGTCACCACAGCCGATGTGGGCAAGTCGGCGCTGTACCTGCTGTCCGACATGGGGTCCGGCGTCACCGGCGAGTGCCTGCATGTCGATGCGGGCTACCATGTCGTCGGCATGAAGGCGGTGGACGCGCCCGACATCGAAAAGTGACCCTCGGGCTCTTCTTCACCATCCTCGGCATCCACCTCGCCGCGGCGATCTCCCCGGGGCCGTCCTTCCTCGTCTCCGTGCGCACGGCGGCGTCGGAGGGATTCGGCACCGCGGCGGCGCTGGCGCTCGGCTTCGGCATCGGCGCGGCCCTTTGGGCCTGCGCGGCGATGGCCGGGCTGGCGCTGCTCTTCGAGCTGGTGCCGGCGCTCTTCACCGGGCTGAAGCTGGTCGGCGGGCTCATCCTGCTCTGGATCGCCCTGCAGATCTGGCGCCATGCGAGAGATCCGATGGAGGTCACCGGCGCGCAGCCCCGCTCCGCCCTCGCCGCCGTGCGGCTGGGCTTCGTGACCTTCATCGCCAACCCCAAGCCGGCCGTCTTCTTCGGCGCCGTCTTCGTGGGGCTGGTGCCGGTGGAGACGCCGCTCGAATGGCGCGCGGCCATCGTCGCCGGCATCTTCCTCAACGAGACGCTGTGGTACATCGTCACTGCGCGCCTCTTCTCCCTGCCCCGTGCCCGCGCGGCCTACCTGCGCGTGAAAGCGTGGATCGACCGCGCCTTCGGCCTTGCCTTGGCCGGCCTGGGGCTCAAGATAGCCTTTACCTGACGGAGACCTGCCGATGGCTGCCGATCGCCTGCCCCACGAGAAGGGCTTCCATGTCTCATGGGACCAGCTGCACCGCGACGCCCGCGCGCTGGCCTGGCGCCTCGACGGGCGCGGGCCCGAGGGCAAGTGGCGCGCCGTCGTCGCCATCACCCGCGGCGGCATGGCCCCGGCGATGATCGTGGCGCGCGAGCTCGACATCCGCACCGTCGATACGATCAGCGTGAAGAGCTACGATCACCAGACGCAGGCGGACACCAAGGTGCTCAAGACACCGGACGCCGAGCTGATGGGCGACGGCACCGGCATCCTCGTGGTGGATGACCTCGTCGATTCCGGCAAGACGCTCGAGGTGGTGCGTGAGCTCTACCCCAACGCCCATTTCGCGACGGTCTATGCCAAGCCCAAGGGCGAGGCGATGGTGGATACCTTCATCACCGGCGTGAGCCAGGACACCTGGATCTTCTTCCCCTGGGACATGGCCCTGCAATACGTCGAGCCCTACCGCGGCCGCGACTGACGCCGGAGACGAATTCCGCGCGGAATTCGTGCACGGAAATCGCGCGATTTCCGTCCCCCTCTGAGGCAATGCGCTGACAAAGACGGCGACAGTGCCCCCGTTTCCGCTCATCCCCCGCCCGGTACGCGCCATAGGCGCAGGGCGAGCGCCGGCCCGTCCCGCGGGCTGGCGCTCCGGTGCCGTTGGCGCTGAGTGCCGAGCGAAGAGGTGGTGGCGCCATAAAGCGCGTCGTTCAGCCCTAGAAGCGCCACCCCACGTGCCGACGCTCCCCCCGCGCCTGCGGGCGATGCGCCCAAGGATCACCGGGAAGGTGGGTTGCAAACCCACCCTACGCATCGCCGGGCACCCCGTAGGAGGGCGCGGCGCGGGGGTCGAGCGCCCGGGTGACGTAGGCCTCGGCCTGCGGCTTGTAGACCTCCCAGGCCGCGGCGATGGCGGCGATCGGGTCCTCCTCCGTCCAGTCGCAGCGCAGCTCGGCATAGGGCCAGGCTTGCCGGTGGTGGATCAGCATCCCGGCCGAGTGCACCGGCCCCGCCTCTCCACCCGCCGACAGCCCGGCCTCCATCGCCGCGATCAGCCGGTCGCCCAGCAGCCCGCGCGTGCCCTCGAAGGCCGCGACCATCGCCGCCGGCACGCCCAGATCGGCGAGGAGGTTGCCGCCCGCCGCGCAATCCGCCCCCTCCGCCGCCGTCCAGAGGCCGAGCGCCCTGGCGCCGGAGTGCATCGCCGTCGCACCTGAGCTTCCCACCACAAGCACCTGGCGATACTCGGGAAACGCCTCCTCCTCCATCGCCGCCGCCAGCGCCTCCGGCGCCGTCAGCCCGTCCGCCATCCCGGCGAGCACCGCCGGCCCCAGCGCCGGGTTGGTGACGTTCTGCGTCGCCACCGCCCCCACGCCCGCCCGGGCGAAGGCGCAGCGCGCCGCGACGGCGGGCGAGGAGGAGGAGATGGCGAGGCCCACCTGCCCCGTCGTCGCGCAGCGGCCGACGATCGAGAAGGTCACGGGATCACCGCCGTCGCGTCGATCTCCACCAGCCACTCCGGCCGCGCCAGCGCCACGACGACCAGCCCGGTGCAGACGGGATGCACGCCGCGGATGTACTCGCCCATCACCCGGTAGACCGGCTCGCGGTGCCGCACGTCGGTGAGGTAGACGACCAGCTTGCACAGGTGCTCCATGCTGCCGCCCGCCTCCTCGATAAGCTGGCGGATGTTCTGCATCACCTTGTGCGCCTGCTCGGCCGGATCGTGGGAGGCGATGTTCTCCGCCGTGTCCAGATCCTGCGGGCATTGCCCCCGCAGGAAGATCGTGCGCCCCGTCGCCACCACGCCCTGCGCGAGGTCGTTGTCGAGCCGCTGCTCGGGATAGGTGTCGGCGGTGTTGAAGGGGCGGATACGGGTATGCGCCATCACTTGGTCCTTTCCGGGTCCCGCGCCTGGTTGGGCTGCGGCGGGGAATAATCGAGGTAGCCGCGCTGCTTGGCGATGTGATCGGCGATGTAGCCGGCGTCGTACCAGACCCCCCAGATGAAGGAGGAGCCGCGCCGCGTCTGCCATGGCAGGCCGAGGAAGTAGACCCCCGGCTCCTGCCCGATGCCGCGGGTATGGCGCGGGCGGCCGGCCTCGTCGAAGGTGTCGACCTTCAGCCAGCCGTAATCGTTGCGAAAGCCCGTCGCCCAGATGATCGTGCCGATCCCTTCCGCCTCCAGGTCCAGCGACAGGATCGGATCGGTCACGCAAGGCGGGTCCTCCCCGATCTGTCGCGCCTCTGGCTCCTCGGGCAGGTCCATCCCGTTGCGCAGGATGAAGGCGTCGGCCTCGTCGAGCACCTTGAGGTAGCTGGCATCCCCGGCCGCGAGGTTGCGACGCAGGTCGGGCGCAAAGTGCATGACGCCCCCGTCGAAGCGATCTGCCCGCCCGTGCAGCACCATGCCCCGGGCCGCGAGGGCGCGGAAATCCACCGTCTTGCCACCCTCCGCGCCGCTGACGGCGATGGTGACATGGGTCGCGCCCGGCTCCGCCTCGGAATCCCACTTGTTGAGCACGCCGAGCCACCATGTGAAGTCGCGCCCCCTGTAGCGCCGCGGCGGCCGGTCATGCTCCCCGATGCACAGGTGCACGTCGCGCCCCGCGGCCAGCAGCTCCTCGGCGATCTGCGCGCCGGAGGCGCCGCAGCCGACCACCAGCACCCCGCCCTCGGGCAGCTGCGCCGGGTTGCGGTAATGGCTGGAGTGGATCTGCGCGACCGCCACCTCCTCCGGCACCATCGGCGGGATCACCGGCGTCTGGAAGGCGCCGGTGGCGGCGATGATGAAGCGCGCCTCGATCTCCCCCTCCGACGTGGTGACATGAAAGCCCGCCCGCCCCTCGTTGCGGCTGACCTCCAGCACGTCCACCCCGGTGCGGACGGGCGCCTCGATCATCTCGGCATAGCGGCGGAAGTAGGCGGCCACCTCCTCCTTCGGCGCGAAGGCCTCCGTGTCGCCGTCGAACGCGAGCCCGGGGAAGCAGTCGTGCCAGACCGGCCCGTTGGTGACGAGCGAATCCCAGCGGGCGCTCTGCCATGCCTCGGCGATGCGCCCGCGCTCGAGCACCACGTGCGGCACGCCCTGCCGCCGCAGGTGCTCGCTCATCGCGATTCCCGCCTGCCCGGCGCCGATGACCAGCGCCTCGGTTCTCTCCACGGACCCGCTCCCCCTTAGAGACGCCCCGACACTGGCGCGACGTGCCGGCATCGGCAAGGGGGCCACCTTGCCTCGCCGCGCGCGCCGCGCCATGGATAGGCAGCACTGCAAAGGGAGCGCACATATGGCCGGCCTCAAGGGAGAGCCCTTCGTCTGGGACGACCCGTTCCTCCTCGCGGACCAGCTGGCGGAGGAGGAGCGGATGATCGGCGACGCCGCCCGCGCCTTCGCCGAGGACAAGCTCGCCCCCCGGGTGCAGCGCGCCTACCTCGACGAGACGACGGATCCGGAGATCTTCCGCGAGATGGGGGCCGCCGGCCTTCTCGGCGTCACGATCCCCGAGGAATTCGGCGGCATCGGCGCCGGCTATGTCTCCTACGGCATGGTCGCGCGGGAGGTGGAGCGGGTGGATTCGGGATACCGCTCGATGATGTCCGTGCAGTCCTCGCTCGTGATGTTCCCCATCCACGCCTATGGATCGGAAGAGCAGCGGGCGAAGTATCTGCCCAAGCTCGCCTCCGGCGAGTGGATCGGCTGCTTCGGCCTGACGGAGCCCGATGCCGGCTCCGACCCCGGCGGCATGAAGACCCGCGCCGAGAAGGTGGAGGGCGGCTACCGCCTCTCCGGCGCCAAGACGTGGATCTCCAACGCGCCCATCGCCGATGTCTTCGTCGTCTGGGCGAAATCCGACGCACATGGCGGCAAGGTCCGCGGCTTCGTGCTGGAGAAGGGCATGAAGGGGCTGAGTGCGCCGAAGATCGGCGGCAAGCTCTCCCTCCGCGCCTCCATCACCGGCGAGATCGTCATGGAGGGCGTCGAGGTGGGCGAGGATGCCCTGCTGCCGAACGCCGAGGGCATGGGCGGCCCCTTCGGCTGCCTCAACCGCGCCCGCTACGGCATCGCCTGGGGCGTCATGGGCGCGGCGGAGGATTGCTGGTTCCGCGCAAGGTCTTACGGGCTGGACCGCAAGCAGTTCGGCAAGCCCCTCGCCGGCACCCAGCTCTACCAGAAGAAGCTCGCCGACATGCAGACGGAGATCGCCCTCGGCCTGCAGGCCGCCCTCCGCGTCGGCCGCCTCTATGATGAGGGCCGCTTCGCGCCCGAGATGGTCTCCCTCATCAAGCGCAACAACTGCGGCAAGGCCCTGGATATCGCCCGCGCCGCCCGTGACATGCACGGCGGCAACGGCATCCAGATCGAGTACCACGTCATGCGCCACGCCCAGAACCTCGAGACGGTGAACACCTACGAGGGCACCCATGACGTCCACGCGCTGATCCTCGGCCGGGCGCAGACGGGGCTGCAGGCCTTCGGATGAGCGGCCCAGCAGAGGCGCCCCTCGCCGGCCTGCGCGTCGTCGAACTGGCGCGGATCCTCGCCGGCCCCTGGATCGGCCAGACTCTGGCCGATCTCGGCGCCGAGGTCATCAAGGTGGAAAGTCCGGAGGGCGACGACACCCGCCGCTGGGGCCCGCCCTTCCTCGAGCGCGACGACGGCCGCGGCGGCACCGAACGCGTCGCCGCCTATTTCCACGCCACCAACCGCGGCAAGACCTCGGTCACCTGCGACTTCTCCTCGGCGGAAGACCTCAGCCGCCTCAAGGGCTTGGCCGGCGAAGCTGATGTCCTGATCGAGAACTTCAAGGTCGGCGGTCTCGCCAAATACGGCCTCGACTACCCCAGCCTCGCCGCCACCAACCCGGCCCTCGTCTACGCCTCCATCACCGGCTTCGGGCAGACCGGCCCCCGCGCCGCGCAGCCCGGCTACGACTTCCTGATCCAGGGCATGTCCGGCATCATGGACCTGACGGGAGAGCCCTCGGGCGAGCCCCAGAAGGTCGGCGTCGCGTGGATCGACATCTTCACCGGCCTCTACGGCACCATCGCCATCCAGGCGGCACTGGCGGAGCGGGGCCGTTCCGGCCTCGGCCAGCATCTCGACCTGTCGCTCTTCGATTGCGGCCTCGGCGTCCTCGCCAACCAGGCCGCCAACTGGCTGATCGGCGGCGTTGCCCCGGCCCGCCTCGGCAATGCGCACCCGAACATCGTGCCCTACCAGGTCTTCCCGGCCTCCGATGGCCACCTGATCATCGCCTGCGGCAATGACCGGCAATTCCGCGCCCTCTGCGAGACGCTCGCCCTGCCCGCCCTTGCCGCCGACCCCTCCTATGCCACCAACGAGGCCCGGGTCGCCAACCGCGACGCCCTCGCCGCCGCCCTCTCTGGAGCCACCTCCCTCCGCCCCCGCGCCGATCTCATCTCGGCCCTCGCCGCCGCCGGCGTCCCCGGCGGCCCGATCAACAGCGTCCCCGAGGCCCTCTCCGACCCCCAGGCCGAGGCCCGCGCCCTCCAGATCGCCCCCGAGGGCATCGCCGGCCTGCGCACCCCCATCACCCTCTCCCGCTCCCCCCTGACGACGGAGCGTGCCGCGCCCCTCCTCGGCACCGGCCGCTGGTCCTTCTCCCGCTGATCATTCACCTGGCCCGAAATACCTCGGGGGGCTCCGGGGGGCAGCGCCCCCCGGTCCCGCACCCTCCACCCCCACCCTCGCCCGCCGCGTCGCCGCCCCCCGCGAGACGCGCCAGCAAGGGCGCGGCGAGCTACCGCCCCCAGGTCCGCCGCAGCACGTCCACCCAGTTCCCGTGGCAGATCTTCGCGATCAGCTCTTCCCCGTAGCCCGCCTGCCGCATCGCCCCCACCAGCGCCGGCAGCCCGCTCACGTCGCCGATCTCCCGCGGCACCGCCGCCCCGTCGAAGTCGGAGCCGAGCGCCACGCCGCCCTCGCCCAGCCGCTCCAGCAGGTGGTCGAGATGGCGGATCATCGTCGTCAGAGCCACATCCGCCCCCATCTGCCCGTCCTCGCTGAGGAAGGCCCGCGCGAAGTTCAGCCCGACCAGCCCGCCCGTCTCGGCGATCTGGTCCAGCTGCCGGTCCGTCAGGTTGCGCGCATGCGGGCAGAGCGCGTGGGCATTGGAGTGCGAGGCGATCAGCGGCGCCCCGGTGATCTTCGCCACGTCGTCGCAGCCGGCCTCGTTGAGATGGCTGAGGTCGAGCGCGATCCTCAGCCGCCCGGCCTCCCGCACCAGTGCCCGGCCCTCCTCCGTCAGCCCCGGCCCGGTGTCTCCGGTGGAGGGAAAGCGGAAGGGCACGCCCTCGGCCCAGCGGGTCTTGCGGCTCCACACCAGCCCCATCGAGCGCAGCCCCAGCGCGTGCAGCACGTGCAGCGCCCGGAACTCCGCATCGATGCAATCGGCCCCCTCGAGGTGCAGCACCGCCGCCATCGCCGGCCCCGGCAACGCCGCCTCGATCCCGGCCGCGCTGGTGCAGGGCAGCAGCACGCCCATCCCCGCCAGCTCCCGGAAGAGCGCCACCTGCGCGACGATCGTCTTCAGCGCCGTCCCCTCGTCCATGATCCCCGGCAGCGGCAGGTCGTAGCTCTCGCCGGCCATCCGGCTCACATCCATCCGCTCCGCCGGGTCGGGCGCGAAGAGCGCGAACATCCCGCCCCCGAAGCCCCCCGCCATGGCCTTCGGCAGATCCACCTGCGTCCCCCCGCCCCCGTCCCTGACGCGCCGAGGCGTCGACCGCCCCATCTGCAGCTTCAGCAGCAGGTCGTTGTGACCGTCGAAGACAGGCGGGTTCGCGGGCATGGGATCGGGCCTCCGGGCAGGTGCGGCGCGAGCCTAGAGCGGAACTCCCCTCCTCGCCAGCACCCCGCCCCGGGCCAATGGCCGCAGGCCGCGATCGAGTGTTTCGGGGGGGAAAAGTGGCGCACCCGAGAGGATTCGAACCTCTGGCCTCTGCCTTCGGAGGGCAGCGCTCTATCCAGCTGAGCTACGGGTGCCGCGCACCGGGTCTATAGCGGCGGCGCGGCAGCGCCGCAACGGCTATCCGAAGAGCTCGTGGCAGAACTCCAGCGCATCGACCAGCCGGTCGACCTCCGCCTCGGTGTTGTACATCCCGAAGGAGGCCCGCGCCGTCGCCGTCACGCCCATGTGCTCCATCAGCGGCATGGCGCAGTGGCTGCCGGCGCGCACCGCGATGCCGCGCTTGTCGAGCACGGTGGAGAGGTCATGCGCATGCGCCCCCGCCATCGTGAAGGAGAAGATGGCCGCCTTGCCCGCCGACTGCCCCTGCACCTGCAGCCAGTTCAGACCGTCCAGCTTCGCTCGGGCGTAGTCGCGCAGGCCCCGCTCATGGGCGGCGATGTTCTCCATCCCGAGGCCCATCAGGTAGTCCAGCGCAACGCCCATGCCGATCGTCTGCACGATCCCTGGCGTGCCGGCCTCGAACTTCATCGGCGGGTCGTTGTAGGTCACCGCGTCGCGCGTCACCTCGCGGATCATGTCGCCGCCGCCCATGAAGGGGCGCATCTCCTCCATCCGCTCGCGGCGGATGTAGACGGCGCCCGAGCCCGACGGGCCGTAGAGCTTGTGGCCCGTGATCGCGTAGAAATCGCAGCCCATTTCGGCGACGTTCACCGGCATGTGCACCGCGCCCTGTGACCCGTCCACCAGCACCGGGATGCCCTTGTCGCGGGCGCCGTCGCAGATGGCCTTCACGTCCACCACCGTGCCGGTGACGTTGCTCAGCTGCGTCACCGCGATCAGCTTCGTCCTCGGCCCGCAGGCGGCCAGCACGGCCTCGGGGTCGAGGTCGCCGTTGGCGTCCGTCTCCACCCACTTGATCACCACGCCCTGCCGCTCCCGCAGGAAGTGCCAGGGCACGATGTTGGCGTGATGCTCCATGATGGAGAGGACGATCTCGTCCCCCGCCTCCAGACGCGGCGCCGCCCATGAGGAGGCGACCATGTTGATCGCCTCCGTCGTGCCGGTGGTGAAGACGATCTCCTCCTCGTCCGGCGCGCCGAGGAAGCGCGCGACGATGCCGCGCACGCCCTCGTACTTCTCTGTGGAGATGTTGGAGAGCGTGTGCAGCCCGCGGTGGACGTTGGAATATTCCTGCTCGTAGACGCGTGTCATCGCGTCGATCACCACCCGCGGCTTCTGCGCCGAGGCGCCATTGTCGAGGTAGGTCAGCGGCTTGCCGTTGATCTCGCGGGAGAGGATGGGGAAATCGGCGCGAACCGCGCCCACGTCGAAGGTCATGGCCGGGTCCCCATGAGCAACTCGATGGCGGTGAACATGATGGTGGCTCCGATCAGGATGGCGATGCCGAGGCCGACGACCAGCAGGAAGCTCTTCATGAGGGAGCCGAAGCGATGCAGCTCGTTGATGAAGTGCAGCATGATCCAGAACTGCAGGATCAGCGCGGCGATGGCCGTGAAGGCGAGAAGCGGCGTCAGCACCAGCCCGATGACGAGCTGCGCGGCGCCGAGGACGACGCTGATCACCTCGGTCCAGAGCACCACGGTCAGCGCGCCGGTGAAGTCCCCCTGCCCGTTGAAAGCGCGGCCGCCGTAGGCCAGCGCGAAGACGAAGATGGTCAGCGCCGCGCCCACGATGATCGCGAAGGTGAAGGGGCGGATGGCGATGCCCTCGGCGAAGGGCTGGATGTTGCCCCCCGAGGGCAGCCCCGCGATCAGGGCGTTGAGGATGGCAACCAGCGCGATGCCGGGCCAGAGCACGTTGCGCCCCAGCCGCATGTCCAGAAGCTCCCGCGCCACGGCGGCCGGGTTGCGGAATGTCTCGCCCACGAGCCGGCCGAAGCCGCCCGGGCCTGCCGCCGGTGCGCTCATGCTCCCTGCCTCGCCGCCTCGGCAACCGCGCCGCCGAAGATGAGGCAGAAGCCGGCGATCCAGACGGCGCCGACGAGGTTCGTCCCCGGCCCCGGCCCGACGAAGCCCGCCATCAGCCCGTAGAGCAGTGCCCCGGGGGTGGAGGCGAGCAGCGCCCAGAAGAAGGCGAGCCGCAGCTGCCACCCCTCGATGCGCGAGCGGAAGAGCTTGAGGATACCGGCGCCGAGCGCCAGCAGCACGTAGAGCGCCAGCGGCCAGACGATCAGCCACGCGAAGAACTCGTAGCCGATCAGCTGGCTCAGCTCCGCCCCCGTCAGCTCCGACGTCCGCACGAGGCGCGGCCATTGTGCGACGAAGATGATCAGGCAGCCGATCATCAGGAACGCCAGCGCCCTGTCCTCCCGCCGGCCGGCGGCCAGCAGGCGGCGCATGACGCCACGCGGGTGGCGCCAGCTCGCCAGGATGTCGGTGGTGACGGCCATGGATCAGCCGCGCCGGCGGGCGAGCCAGCCCTCGAGCCGGGTGCGGATCTCCTCCGCGATCGACTCGTCCTCGATCTCCTCCAGCGCCTCGGCGACGAAGGAGAGGGTCAGCAGGTCCGTCGCCTCCTCCTTGGCGATGCCGCGCGAGCGCAGGTAGTAGAGCGCCGTCTCGTCGATGGCCCCGGAGGTGGAGCCGTGCGAGCAGGCGACGTCGTCGGCGTAGATCTCCAGCTCCGGCTTGGCGAGGAACTGGCTGTCTCCGTCGAGGAGGAGCGACTGGCTGATCTGGTAGCCATCGGTCTTCTGGGCGCCCGGCTTCACGAGGATCTTGCCCTGGAAGACGCCGGTGGCGCCGTTGCGCAGCACCTTCTTGAAGACCTGCCGGCTCTCGCAGCCCTCGGCATCGTGGGTGACGAAGATGGTGTCGTCATCGTGGAAGCCGCCGCCGTCGCCCATCGAGGCGCCGGCGATATGGGCAGTGCCGCCCTCGCCTTCCAGCCAGAGCACCGCCTCGTTGCGGGTCAGCGCGCCGTTGGCGGTGAGGGTGAAGCTCTTGAACGTGCTCCCTTCGCCGAGCCGGGCGTAGAGATGGCTGATGCAGCGGCGCTCGTGATCCCGCCCCTGCGCGCGGACATGGTGGAAGGTGGCGCCGTCGGCGACCTCGACCTCCATCACGTGGTTGAAGCGCGCCGCGGCCGGCCCGTTCTCCAGCAGCGTGAGCTCCGCGCCCGGCTCCAGCCAGACGAGGTTGTGCAGCACGGCGTCGGAGGTCTCGTTGCGGTGCTGGTAGGAGATGCGCAGCGGCCGGTCGGCCTTGCCGGTGACGCGGATCACCACGCCATCCGTCGCGGTGGCGGAGTTCAGCGCCGCGAAGGGCCGATCCACCGGGTCATGCCCGCGTGTCTCCAGCTTGCCGTAGACGTCCTTCGCCCAGTGGATATCGCTCGCCATCGCCTCGGCGAGGCGCACGATCTCCAGCCCGGTGCCCTCCAGCGTATCCGACTCCTCGGGGGCGAAGACGCCATCCACGAAGGTGACGTGGATCGTCTCGCGCTCGGAGAAGATCTCCGTCTCGCCGGCATCGAAGACGGCGGCGGGCCGCGGCGTCGCCTCGTTGAGGCTGTCGGGCCGCGTGAAGCGCCAGTACTCGTCCCGCCCGTGCGGCAGGCCCATGGCGCGCAGCCGGCCGAGCGCCGCCTCCCGCGCCTCGCGGGCCCAGCGGCCACCCTCGGGCAGCGTGATCTCCGCCAGCCGGGCGTCGGTCATTTCCTGCTTGGGCTTGGTCAGCGCCATCAGGCCGTCTCCCCCAGGATATTGCCGTAGCCGTTCTCTTCGACCTCCAGCGCCAGCTCCGGCCCGCCCGTCTTGATGATGCGGCCTTCGGACATGATGTGCACGACGTCGGGCGTGATGTGGTTCAAGAGGCGCTGGTAGTGCGTGATCACGAGGAACGAACGGCCCTCGGAGCGGAGCGCATTCACGCCCTCGGCCACCAGCTTCATGGCATCGACGTCGAGGCCGGAATCGGTCTCGTCGAGGATGCACATCTTCGGCTCCAGCACGGCCATCTGCAGGATCTCGTTGCGCTTCTTCTCACCGCCGGAGAAGCCGACGTTGACGGGGCGCTTGAGCATGTCTGCGTCGATCTTCAGATCCTTCGCCTTCTCGCGCACCAGCTTCAGGAACTCAGCCGCGCTCGCCTCCGGCTCGCCGCGCGCCTTGCGCTGTGCGTTGTAGGCGGTGCGCAGGAAGGTCATGTTGCCCACCCCGGGGATCTCCACCGGGTACTGGAACGCCAGGAACAGGCCGGCGGCGGCGCGCTCCTCCGGGTCCATGTCCAGCAGGTCCTCGCCGTCGAGCGTGGCGCTGCCTTCCTTCACCTCATAGCCGTCGCGGCCAGAGAGCACGTAGGACAGTGTCGACTTGCCGGAGCCGTTCGGCCCCATGATCGCATGCACCTGCCCGGCGCCGACCTCAAGGTCGACCCCTTTGAGGATCTGCTTGTCTTCTTCTTCAAGATCGACCTTCAGGCCTTTGATATTCAGCATGTTTCTTCTTCCTTCAGCCCAGGCGGACGGCCGTTCCGGAGGCCGTCACCATGAGCATCTGATTGATGACTTCGAAATCGAGGTCGACACCGACGACGGCATCCGCCCCCAGCTTTTTCGCTTCGTCTTCCATTTCTTCGATCGCGATGCGCCGCGCCTTGCCGATGCCGCGCTCATAGCCGCCGGCGCGCCCGCCAACGAAGTCACGCACATTGGCGAACATGTCCCGGAAGACGTTGGCGCCGAGAATGGCCTCGCCCGTGACGATGCCGAGATACTCGGTGGCCGGGCGGCCCTCGATGCTGGTCGTGGTGGTGGTGATCATGCGGCTCTCCCGTTGCAGTACCACTCGCGTCCCACCGCCCGTTCAATACCATCTCGCATGCACACTGCGGCATCGAGGGTGGAAAGCTGATGATGGACTTCGCCGTCTACCCTTACAGTCAGCGAGCCATTATTCTGGAACATGGTTCCGAGGTAGCGAGAGCCCGCGACAGGAAAGGCCGAGTAGGCCTCGAGACCGTCTCCCGAGCCGTAAAATTGTATGTTGTACGACTCGCCGATATCGTTCAGCAGCACCGCGGCCAGTCTTTTGAATAGAGACATTTCGCTCTCCAGAAGGTTCACATTGCACTGCGAACCTACCGGCACAGGAATGTCCTGTGCGGCAAATATCATCCGACAGACCCTTCCAGAGAAATGGCCACGAGCTGCTGCGCTTCCATGGCGAATTCCATTGGCAGCGCCTGCAGCACGTCGCGGCAGAAGCCGTTGACGACGAGGGCGACGGCCTCCTCCTCGTCCATGCCGCGCTGGCGGCAGTAGAAGAGCTGGTCTTCGTCGACCTTCGACGTGGTCGCCTCGTGCTCCACGCGGCTGCTGTTATTTTTAACCTCGATATAGGGCACCGTATGCGCCCCGCAGCCGGAGCCGATTAGCAGCGAGTCGCACTGCGTGTAATTGCGGCTGTTCGTCGCCTTGGGGTGCATCGAGACGAGGCCCCGGTAGGTATTCTGCGCCCGCCCGGCGCTGATCCCCTTGGAGACGATCCGGCTCTTCGTGTTCTTGCCGAGGTGGATCATCTTCGTGCCGGTATCGGCCTGCTGGGCGTTGTTGGTGATGGCGATGGAGTAGAACTCGCCCTGGCTGTCGTCGCCCCGCAGGATGCAGGAGGGGTACTTCCACGTGATGGCGGAGCCGGTCTCGACCTGCGTCCACATCACCTTCGCCCGGTCGCCCCGGCAATCGGCGCGCTTGGTGACGAAGTTGTAGATGCCGCCCTTGCCCTCGTCGTCGCCCGGGTACCAGTTCTGCACCGTGGAGTACTTCACCTCGGCGTCTTCCTCGACGACGATCTCGACCACGGCGGCGTGCAGCTGCGCCACGTCGCGCTGGGGCGCCGTGCAGCCTTCGAGGTAGCTCACGTAGCTCCCCTTGTCGGCGATGATCAGCGTCCGCTCGAACTGGCCGGTATTCTCGGCATTGATACGGAAGTATGTGGAGAGCTCCATCGGGCAGCGCACGCCCGGCGGAACATAGACGAAGGACCCGTCGGAGAAGACCGCCGAGTTCAGCGTCGCATAGAAGTTGTCGGAGGCGGGGACGACCGAGCCGAGGTACTTCTTCACCAGCTCCGGATGCTCGCGGATGGCCTCGGAGATGGAGCAGAAGATGACGCCGGCCTTCGCCAGCTCATCCTTGAACGTGGTCCCGACGGAGACGGAATCGAACACCGCATCCACCGCGACACGCCGATCCTGCTCCCCCTCGGCCGGCTCGACGCCGGCGAGCAAGGCCTGCTCCTTCAAGGGGATGCCGAGCTTTTCGTAGGTGGCGAGCAGCTTGGGGTCCACCTCGTCGAGGGACTTCGGCTTCACGTCCATGCTCTTCGGCCGGGCGTAGTAATACTGGTCCTGGAAGTCGATCTCGGGCAGCGTCAGCATCGGCCAGGTGGGGTTCTCCTTGCCCTCCCAGCGGCGATAGGCCGCGAGCCGCCAGTCGAGCATCCACTCGGGCTCTTCGTTCTTCTGCGAGATCAGGCGCACGATGTCCTCGTTGAGGCCCTTCGGTGCGTATTCCGTCTCGATTTCCGTGTTCCAGCCGAACTTGTACTTGCCGGAGAGCCGGGCGACGGCATCGACCGTCTCCTGGTCCACGCCTTCGCGGGTGGTGACGACTTCGTTCATGCGTCCATCCTCGTCTGTCGGGCGGGGCCAAGAGCCCGGCGCCGCTTTTCTCCAAATGTGCGGGCAAAGGCCAGCACCGTGTCATCCGTCGTGTCGGGCCCCAGCGAGATGCGCAGGGAGCATCCCGCGTCATCTCCGTAGCCCATCGCCTCCAGCACCCGGCTGCGGCGCACCTTGCCCGAGGAACAGGCCGAGCCCGCCGAGGTGGCGAAGCCGGCCAGATCCATCACCATCACCTGCGTCTCCCCCTTCCATCCGGGAGAGATGACGCTGGTGACATTCGGCAGGCGCGGGGCGGTCCTGCCCACGATATGGAGCCCCGGCGCCTCGTCTTCCAGTGCGGATTCGAGAAGATTGCGGCGCGCCGCCACCTCCTCCCAGACGCCGTTCGCCAGATCGGCCTGCGCGGCGGCCGCCGCGGCGCCCATCCCGGCGATGCCGATCATGTTCTCTGTGCCCGCGCGGCGCGACATTTCCTGCCCGCCGCCGAGCGTGCGGGCGGCGACCTCGGTGCCGGGTTTCAGCACGAGCGCCCCCACCCCCTTGGGCCCGCCGAACTTGTGGGCGGAGATCACGGCCATCGAGATGCCGGACCACCCGAAGGCGAAGGGCAGCTTGCCGAAGGCCTGCGTGATGTCGGAAAGGGCCAGCCCCTCCGGCAGCTCCTGCAGTATGCCGGTCTCGGAATTGGCGAGCTGAAGCGTCGCCCTTGCCGGATCTGGAACCGTCACACGCCCGTCACGAGAGACCTCTAGAGAGGGCTCGCACCATGCCAGCGCCGCCTCGTGCTCCACCGGCGCGCAGGCGAGGCCCCGGCCGGCGAGGCCGAGCGCCAGCGCCTCTGTGGCGCCGGAGGTGAAGATGATGTCGTCCGCTTCGGCGCCGATGGCTTCGGCCACCTGCGCGCGCGCCCGCTCGACGACGCCCTTCGCCGCCCGCCCCTCGGCGTGGACGGAGGAAGGGTTGCCGGCGATGTCCATCGCGGCTGCCATCGCCTCGCGCGCCTCCGGGCGCAGCGGCGTCGTGGCCGCGTGATCGAGATAGTGCCTCACGGGCATCCTTTCCGGGCAGCGGGCCTCAGCCCTGCTCCTGCCCCATGGGTTCCCCAACGATATGCCGCTCAGAGCCGGTCCCGGCCGGCGGCGCCGTCACCGGGCCGATCGTCTCCTCCACCACCTCGAAGAGCGCCGGCACCGCCCGGCAGGGCGCGAGGCCGTTGCGGGTGACGTCCGACAGCCGCGTCTGGTGGAGGAAGACGTAGACATGCGCGGCGAGGCTCTCCCACAGCCGGTTGGTCAGGCTCTGCGCCCGGCTGCCGGAGGCGCCTCCCGACGCGCCGGCGCCCTTGTGCATGGCGCTCACCGTCTCGTCCACGGCCACCAGCACGTCGGCCACCGAGATCTCCTCGGCCGGCCGTGCCAGCCTGTAGCCGCCGCCGGGCCCGCGCACCGAGACGACGAGCTCCGCCCTCCGCAGCCGCACGAAGAGCTGCTCGAGGTAGGGCAGCGACAGGTCCTGCCGCCGCGACAGCTCGTTGAGGCTCATCAGCTCGCCCTCGGGCTGCAGAGCCAGATCGCACAGCGCCACCATCGCATAACGGCCTTTGGTCGACAGCTTCATCGGTGACCCTTTCGAGGTGCCCATACCCGGGCAATTGACCATACGCATTGACGCCGCACCGGGGCTACCCTACTTCCCTTGCAGCTTACCGGGCCCCTGATGGGCGCCGGTTTAGAATTATTCTAAAGTGCCCGAGCGTTTCCGTCAAGAAACCTTGGGCCCCGCTGAGGACGACGATGCCCGAAGTCATCTTCCCCGGCCCCGAGGGCCGGCTCGAAGGCCGTTACCACCCGCAACGCGCCCCGGACGCCCCCATCGCGATCATCCTGCACCCGCACCCCCAGTTCGGCGGCACGATGAACAACCGCGTTGTCTACAACCTGCACTACGCCTTCCACGATCTGGGATTCACGGTGCTGCGGTTCAACTTCCGCGGTGTCGGGCGCAGCCAGGGCGAGTACGACCAGGGGATCGGCGAGCTCTCCGACGCCGCCTCGGCGCTCGACTACCTGCAGTCGATGAACTCCAATTCCAAGCATTGCTGGGTCGCCGGGTTCTCCTTCGGCGCCTGGATCGGCATGCAGCTGCTCATGCGGCGGCCGGAGATCACGGGCTTCATCTCCGTCGCCCCGCAGGCGAACATGTACGATTTCTCCTTCCTAGCCCCCTGCCCCTCCTCGGGCCTCGTCATCAACGGCTCGGCCGACCGTGTCGCCCCGCCCGCCGATACAGAGCACCTGGTCAAGAAGCTGCACGAGCAGAAGGGCATCACCATCACGCATGAGACGATCCCCGGTGCCGGCCATTTCTTCGAAGACCCGCACATGGACACGATGATCGGCTCGGTGAAGGATTACGTCGCCCGCCGCCTGACAGAGACGAGCCGCTAGGCCATGTCCATCCTGGAAGAGATCGCGGATCGCCTCGCCGTCGAGACCATCAAGGTGATGGATGTCCTCGGCGACGATCAGTACTTCAACCAGGTCGCCAAGGAGATCGGCTCTTCCTCGCAGACGATGGAGGAAGCCTTCCTCACCGCCATGCGCATGCGCCTCGCCGAGCGGCGGGCCCGCGCCATGCTGCGCGCCGAGGCGGAGCGCATCGCCTCCGCTCGGGACCGCACCTCGGACACCGGCGACAGCACGCCCCGGTAGGCAGGGGGCCCCCCCTGCCTCAGCCTCACCCTGAGATCGGCCGGCCGGCCCGCTCGGCATCCTTCTTCAGGTGATCTCGCAGGATCTCGGCATTGCGCAGGTTCGCCTTGAAGCCGACGTCGAAGAGGTCGCCGATCAGCGGGATCAGCCCGATCAGGTAATCGAGGCCGCTGTTCGCCAGCATCCGCGCGATCCCCTCGTTGGAAACACCCAGCCGCCGCGCCTGCCAGATCATCCAGACCCCCGGCGCCAGCGCCAGCGTGTCGCCGATCCCCGGCACAAGGCCCATCACCGAGTCGAGCCCGACGCGGAAGCCGAACACCCGCCAGCGGGCATCAAGCAGCTTCGCCATCCGCTCGACGCGCGCCAGTTCGGCCGCGTGATCGAGCTGGCGGTCTCCGGCTCTCGGCTGTCCCACCGGCGCTCCGGTCGTCTCTGTACTGCGCGCTCTGTCGGTCGTGTCCATATGTCACCTCCGGCACCTCAACGCGCCGCGGCCCATCTGGTTCGCCGCCGTCTGAACAGGCGGGTGGCAGACGCCAGCCGCAGTATACAGGTGCATACCTTCCCTGCCGCTCCCGAATGGGGTAAGCGGGCGGCAAACGATTCAAGCGGGAGAGGCCCCATGACCAAGATCAAGGTTGAGAACCCCGTCGTCGAGCTCGACGGCGACGAAATGACCCGCATCATCTGGGATTTCATCAAGCAGAAGCTGATCCTGCCCTATCTCGACATCGATCTGCTCTACTACGACCTCGGCATCGAGGAGCGTGACCGCACCGACGACCAGATCACGGTCGACGCGGCCGAGAAGATCAAGGAGATCGGCGTCGGCGTGAAATGCGCCACGATCACCCCCGATGAGCAGCGGATGGACGAGTTCGGCCTCAAGCGGATGTACCGCTCGCCGAACGGCACGATCCGCAACATCCTCGGCGGCGTCATCTTCCGCCAGCCGATCATCTGCAAGAACGTCCCCCGCCTCGTCCCCGGCTGGACGAAGCCCATCGTCGTCGGCCGCCACGCCTACGGCGACCAGTACCGCGCCACGGACTTCCGCTTCCCCGGGCCGGGCAAGATCACCATCAAGTTCGAGGGCAACGACGGCGAGGTCATCGAGCGCGAGGTCTTCGACGCGCCGTCGGCCGGCGTCACCATGGCGATGTACAACCTCGACCCGTCGATCTACGATTTCGCCCGCGCCTCGCTGAACTACGGCCTCAACCTCGGCTGGCCGGTCTACCTGTCCACCAAGAACACGATCATGAAAGCCTATGACGGGCGCTTCAAGGACATCTTCCAGGAGGTCTACGAGACCGAGTTCAAGGAGAAGTTCGAAGCCAAGAAGATCTGGTACGAGCACCGCCTGATCGACGACATGGTCGCCGCCTCGCTCAAGTGGTCCGGCGGCTACGTCTGGGCCTGCAAGAACTACGACGGCGACGTGCAGTCCGACACCGTGGCGCAAGGCTTCGGCTCCCTCGGCCTGATGACCAGCCAGCTGATGACGCCCGACGGCAAGATCGTCGAGGCGGAAGCCGCGCACGGCACCGTCACCCGCCACTTCCGCCAGCACCAGAAGGGCGAGCAGACCTCCACCAACTCCATCGCCTCGATCTACGCCTGGACGGGCGGCCTCAAGCACCGCGCCAAGCTCGACGGCAACGACGCGCTGATGAACTTCGCGGAAACGCTGGAGACGGTGATCGTGGACACCGTGGAAAGCGGCTTCATGACCAAGGACCTCGCCCTCCTCGTCGGCCCCGACCAGAAGTGGCTGACCACAATGGGCTTCCTCGAGAAGGTGGACGAGAACCTGGGCAAGGCCCTCGCGGGCTGAAGACCGGCGGCGGGGTGCTCAAGCCCCGCCCGAGGCCCCAGAAAGGCAGACGGCGGCGCGGGGAAGGCCCGGGCCGCCGTCTTTGCATTCGGGGGTTGGCGGAGGCGCGGGCTGAGAGTGAGGGACCGGGGGGCCAGCCCCCCGGAACCCCCCGAGGGTATTTTTGGCCAGATGAAAGGGGATCCCGGGCGTGGGGGGCCGGGCGGCGCCGGGGGGCTGGCGGAGGCGCGGATCGAGAGTGAGGGACCGGGGGGCCAGCCCCCCGGAGCCCCCCGAGGGTATTTTTGGCCAGATGAAGGGGGATCCCGGGCGTGGGGGCCGGGGCGGTGCCGGGGGGGCTGGCGGAGGCGGGCCGGGATTGGCAGAAGGGGCGCGGGGGCCAGGTGGCCCCTTTGCTGATTCCGCCTGACCCAAGGAGGGAGCCCATGCCCGCCCACTACATCTGGCTCGTCTTCGCGATCATCGCCGAGACCGTCGGGACGTCCGCCCTCAAGGCGTCGGACCAGTTCACCCGGTTCTGGCCGTCGGTGCTTGTGGTGATCGCTTACGGGATTTCCTTCTACGCGATGACCTTCGCGCTGAAGGTCATGCCGGTCGGCATCGTCTACGCGATCTGGTCGGGCCTCGGCATCGTGCTCCTCGGCTTCGCCGGCTGGCTGATCTTCGGGCAGAAGCTCGATGCGCCGGCGGTGATCGGCATGGGGCTGATCCTCGGCGGGGTGGTGGTGATCAACCTCTTCTCGAACGCCACGCCCCACTGAGGCGCGGTGCACGCCCGGTGCACGCTCCGTGCACGCGCGGTGACCCCGGCCGGCGGGCCGTTCAGCTCCGCACGATCATCTTTTGAGACGCCCCGAGCGCGCTCGCCAGAGAGGCTAGCCGCGAGGCCGCCACCTCCCCGAAGAGAGGCTCCGCCCGCGGGGCGAGGCGCAGCGTCAGCTCCTTCTTCTGCGGCCGGAAGATCATCTCTCCGGGCACCTCGCCGGCCCCCAGCCAGAGCATGGCGCCGAGCCTGAGCGCCTTGCCCAGCACCTCCGCCTCCTGGATCTCCCGGGGCTCCAGCAGCGCGAAGAGCCGCTCATACGGCGAGCCCTCCCGCTTGTTCTGATATCGGTGCAGCAGCGCCAGCCCGAGGAAGATCCGCTCCTCGTGCTTCAGCCCGCCGAGGTTGGCGCGGGTGGCGTTGTCGAAGCAGACCTCGGCCCGGTAATCGGGATGCGCCCGCCAGCTGACATCGTGCAGCAGGCAGGCCGCCTCGATGATCCGTTTCTTCTGCCAGCCGGCCCGGGGGAAGAGCGGCATGACGAAATCGTAGAGCAGCGCCCCGAACCCGGGCATCCGCGCGTCCTTGGCTTCCGCGAATCGGCTCGCCTCGATTAGCGGGTCGCGCTCGCGCAGGCTCTGCGGCATCTGCTCGTAGAGCAGCCCCTCGCGGATCCCGTAGGAGGAGATGGCGATGTCCTTCGGCTTGAAAACCTTGACCAATTCCTTGAGCACGAGGCTGGCGTAGGGCACGAGGCTCATCCGGTCAGAGGAGATGGAGAGCTTGCCGCGCAGCGCCTCCAGATCGGCCCCGGCGATGTGCTTCTCGGTGGCGCGCACATCGGAATTGGCCATCCTGTATTCGTGCAGCACGGTCAGGGGGTACCCCTTCCTGTCCATGTCCACCCGGGCGAAGGCCCGCCACGAGCCGCCGACGAGGAAGAGCCGCTTGCCCGTCTCGTTCTGCATCTTGTCATGCAGCTCGGCGACGACGCCCTTGATATGCGCCTTCAGCTCCTTGCGGTCGTCGGAGACCTCGCGCAGCTTCAGCGGCCCGAGGGCTGAGGTGACGCGCAGCCCCACCTCCCCGTCGGCGAGGTTGGCCAGCTCCATCGACGAGCCGCCGATATCGCAGACGAGGCCGTAGGCACCGGGCCAGCCGAGGAGCACGCCCTGCGCGGAGAGGCGCGCCTCCTCCTCGCCATCGATGACGTAGAGCTCGATCCCCGTCTGCCGCTTCACCTCCTCCTGGAACGCCGGGCCATCCTCCGCCTCGCGCACGGCGGCGGTGGCGACGGCAGTCACGGGGGAGATGCCCATGCCCTCGGCGAGCGCGTTGAAGCGGCGGAGGGCCGAGAGCGCCCGCTCCTTGCCCTTCTCGCTGAGCCGCCCCGTCTCGGAGAGGCCGGCGCCGAGGGCACACATGACCTTCTCGTTGTAGAAATAGGCGGGGGAGCGGCCGGCCCCGTCGAAGACGACAAAGCGGACGGAGTTGGAGCCGACATCGACGACCCCGACGCGGCTGAGGCTGCGGGCCTCCTCGCCGAGGAAGATCGGCCGGGAGAAGGGCCCGGGGCGCGGCGGGGAGGCGTGGGGTGCGTCGACCATGAGCCTTGCTTGCCGAAGCTGGGGGCCGGGCGCAAGCGTTCCGACCTTTCGGCCTTTCCCCCGTGCCCGCTGTGTGGCGGGTCAGCTAGGCTGGCGGGGAGCGGAGTCAAAGGCGGAGGGCGCGATGAGAGCGGCAGTCAGCGAGCGCTATGGCGGGCCGGAGGTGCTGCGGCTGGAGGGGCGCCCGGTGCCGGAGCCGGGCCCGGGAGAGATCGTCATCCGCCATGTCGCGTCCGCCGTCACGCGGACCGACCTCGCGACCCTCGGCGGCGTGCCGAAAGCGGCGCGGGTGGTGACGGGGCTCGGCCGGCCGAAGGTGCAGGTGCTGGGGCTGGAGATCGCCGGCCACGTGGTGGCGCGCGGCCGCGGGGCGGGTCGCTTCGCCGAGGGCGCAGCGGTCTTCGGCCTCTCCCCTTCGCGCTACGGCGGCCACGCGGAGCATGTCCTGCTGCCGCAGGACGCTCCCCTCGCCGAGTTGCCGCCGGGCCTGGCGCTGGAGGAGGCGGTGATCTGCGAGGGTGCCTGGTACGCGCACTCGGTGCTGCAGGCCCTGCGGCTGCGCGAGGGGCAGTCGCTCTTCATCTTCGGCGGCGGCGGCGCCATCGGCAGCGCTGCCTTGCAGCTGGGCGTGGCCCGGGGCCTCCGCGTGACGGTGGCTGCGGAGCCGCATCAGCTTGCGCTGATGGAGGAACTTGGAGCTGCCGGAGTTCAGATCTCCGCCGATCCCGCCGCGCTCACCGGCCGCTACGATGCCGTGCTCGACGCGGCGGGCAAGGGCGGCTACCGGGCGCTCCGCCCCCTGCTCGCCCCCGGCGCCTCCTTCGCGGCGACCGATTTCGGCCCCGGAGGCCAGCTCCTCTGGCAGATGCCATTCTTCGCGCTCACCGGACGCCGCCGCCGGGTGATGCTCCCCCTGCCCCGCGAGGTCTCGGCCATCCCCGGCCTCCTCGCCAGCCTGATCGAGGAGGGCCAGTACCGCCCGATCATCGACCGGCGCTTCCCGCTCAGCCGGATCGCTGCCGCCTACGACTACGTGGGCACCGAACGCAAAACCGGCATCGTCGCGCTCGACATCGCCTCAGGGGCCGTCGGCTGACAGCCCCTGTATTTGGTCCCAAAAATCCTCGGGGGGTGTGGGGGGCAGACAGCCCCCCACTCTCACCTCACAACGAGCGCCGCCTTCAGAGTTCGATCTCTTCGCCCTCGTCCACCTCCGGCACGTAGGGCGGGGCGTCGGGCTTGCGGCGGATGATGATGTCGCCGCTCTCGGTGATCTCCGGCATCTCGTAGTAGCGCACCGAATCGATGGTCTCGAGGATGTCGGCGAGGCCGGCGGCCATCTCGGCCGTCATCTCGCGCATGGCGGGCTCCAGATCCTCCGCGAAGTCGCGAAGCTGGTCGAGCGCCGGGTCCATCTCGTCCATCAGCCCCTGCATGAAGAGGCGGGCGCCTTCCTCCATGAGGTTGAAGCCGTCGCCGTCCTCCTGGGCGGCGGCGGGCTGGGCAAGGAGGGCAAGCGCGAGGGCGGGGGCAAGGGCGATCTGTTTCATGGGACAGGAGATAGGGCGCCGGGCGGCAAGCTCAAAGGCCATGGCCCGCGAAGGCAGGCTCAGAGGTCGAGCGTGACGGGAAAATGGTCCGACGCCGTGACCAGCGCCTCGGCGAGGACCGGGTCGGCCCCGAGGGCGGGGTCGGCATGGGGGGACCAGACGCGCCAGCGCGGGCCGCTGGCGGCGAGATCCTGCGAGACGAGGATGTAGTCGAGCAGCGCGTCGAGGTGGCCCCCCTCCTTCAGGCGGAAGCGGGCGGTAGCGGCCGGGATGAGCCCCGCGGCATGCGGATCGAAGAGCGGGTGCGGGCCGCCGGCGCCGAGCAGGATCTCCACGCCGGAGCGGCCGAAGAGCGCCTCGAAGGTGTCGAGCCCCGGGCCGTCGTTGATGTCGCCGGCGACGATGACGCTCTCTCCCGCCTCCAGATGCGCCGTGACGCGGGCGCGCAGCCAGAGGCACTGGGCGAGCTGCTTGCGGCGGCTCTCGATGGCGGCGCGCATGGCGGCGGCTGCCTCCCCCGCGCTGTGCGGCGCCTTCGATTTTGCATGGACGCCGATCAGCCGGATGCGGCGCCCACGCCCCTCCAGCACCGCCTCCAGCGGCGGCTTGGAGAAGTGCACCGGCTCCGGGACCCCGTCGAGATCGATGTCGATGCCCCAGATACCATCGAAGCGCGGCGCCCCGAGCTCGCTCGGCGCATGAACGGCACTGAGGACATCGGGGTCGTGGAGCAGCATGATCTCCTGCTGCGTGTCGGAGCTGAAGCCGGAGAGCGCCTCCCGCGCCCGCAGCCCGGCATGGGCGGCGAAGCGCTCCAGCGCCGCGGCGCCCCGGCGGTGGCGGGAGATGTCGGGCGCCTCGATGACGAGCACCGCGTCGGCATCGAGCGCACGGAAGACGTGCCCAAGGGCCGCCACCTGCTCTTGCCGCCGCACGCCGTAGCGGCCGGACCATTCGGCATCGCCGCGCAGCTCACCGTCGTCGTCGAAGAGCGCGTCGAACCATTCGACATTGTAGGTGGCGATGCGCATGGGGCTCAGGCGTCGCGCTCGGCCCGGATCTGCTCCCACGCGTGGTTGATGGCGACCATGCGGGCTTCGGCCATGCGCACCGCCTCCTCCGGCAGGCCGCGGGCGGCGAGCGCGTCGGGGTGGGTCTGGCGGACGTGGGTGCGCCAGAGCTGGCGGATCTCCTCCACCGGCATGGCGGGGTCGGCGCCGAGCACCTCGTAGGGGTCGCGCTCGGCATCGGGGACGAAGCGGGCCCGCATCCGGGCGAAGGCGCGTTCGTCGAAGCCGAAGAGCTCGGCGACGCGGGCGAGGAAGGCGTTCTCGGCCGGGTGGTAATCGCCATCCGCCATGGCGATGTGGAAGAGCCCCTCCAGCAGATCCTCCAGCGGGCCATCGGGGCCGCTGAACATGGCCGCGGCCCGGGCGGCGTAATCCTCGAAGCCGGCGATGTCCTGCCGGGCGAGGTTGTAGACGCGGGCGGCGGCGCGCTCATCCTCCCGAGCGATGGTGAAGACATCGCGGAAGGCGGCCACCTCGTCTCGCGTCACCAGCCCGTCGGCCTTGGCCATCTTCGCGCCGAGCGCGATGACGGAGATGGTGAAGGCGACGGAGCGGTCGCGCGGCGTGCGCAGGCGATCGAACACCGCGGAGAGGGGCTCTCCGCTGCGAAGCGCCGCGAGGGCGTCGGCGATGCGTGTCCAGATCGACATGGGCGCAGGGTATGCGCCGCAGCGCGGCGACGAAAGGGGAAGCTCAGAGGATCTTCTGCATGAAGACGGCATCGAGCCAGCGGCCGAACTTGCGCCCCGCCTCCTTCAGCCGCCCCGCCTCCTGAAAGCCGAGCGCGGCGTGGAAGGCCAGCGCCCCGTGGTTCTCGCCCGAGATCACGCCGACCATCACATGCGCCCCCCGCTCCCGCGCCTGCGCCTCCAGCGCCTGCATGAGCTGCCGTCCGACGCCCCGGCCCCGCGCCTCGGGCGCCAGCAGCAGCGTGTGCTCCACGGTCGCGGCATAGCCGGAGAGGGAGCGGAACGGGCCGAAGGTGGCGAGGCCGACGGGCGACCCCTGCTCCTCCGCGACGAGGAAGGCGGGGCGGGTGCTGATCGCCTCGGCGATCCACTCCGGCGTCTTCTGCTCCTCGGAGAAGATCACCGTCGTCTCGCGGATGATCGGGTTCCAGATATTCGCCAGCGCGGGAATGTCGGCATGGGTGGCAACGCGGATCATGCGAGGTGCCTCGGCCCATCGGGGGTGTCGATCTCCGCCGAGATGCGGAAAGCGTCGGCCCCCGTCAGCGTCACCCGCCCGTCGGGCAGCTCGCCGCCCATTGCCACCAGCGCCTCGCGCGCCAGCGGTGCCTGGATGGCGACGGAGCGGAGACGGCAGCCGCGGTCGGGCAGGCAGGTGCCGCAGGGCTGCGTCTCCCACTGGATCAGCGTCGGGAAGGCGCCACCCATGGGCAGGCGGCCGTCGGCGGGGATGGCGATGCGCCAGCGCAGGTCGCCCCGCTGCAGATTCACCGGCTCGCCGGCGAAGGGGGCGTCGTCGAGCGCCTCGTCGAGATCATCGGTCGCGCAGACCCAGTTCGCCAGCCGCGGCGGGCCGTCGAAGCCTTCCAGCCCCAGCCAGCGCGGCTTGCCGGGATGCTGCGCCTCCGGCTCGGGGGCCAGCACCTCAAGGTACAGCCCCTCGCCGATGGAGAGGAGAGCGTTGTGGGTGCCGAAGCGGACATGCCGGCCGCCGGGCTGCGGGCGCAGGCCGAGAGACGCTTCCGCATGGGCGACCCCCGCTTCGAGGTCGTTGGCGAGAATGACGAGATGGTCGAGATACATGGGCGCAATTTACTCAGGGACACTGGAACCGACATGGCAGCCGGAGGCAACCTTATGGTGTCCATGTCAGGTTTCCATAGGGAAAAAATTTCCAAGGAAAATTCGGGACGTGGGGGCAAGAGTTGCGCCGAAGGCGAGTCGCACCGGGCGCCCTCGCCTAGCGGTTGGGGATGGCCCCCCGGAGCAGCCCGAGGATCTTGCGCGCCGCCTCGGGGATGTTCGTCCCCGGCCCGAAGATCGCCTGCACCCCCGCTTCGCGCAGAAACGCGTGATCCTGGCTCGGGATCACCCCGCCGCAGACGACGATCACGTTCTCGGCCCCCAGCGCCCGCAGCGCCGACACCATCTGCGGCGCCAGCGTCTTGTGGCCCGCCGCGAGGGAGGAGATGCCGACGACCTGCACACCGGCCTCCACCGCCGCGCGCGCCGCCTCCTCCGGCGTCTGGAAGAGCGGGCCCATGGCGACGTCGAAGCCGATGTCCCCGAAAGCGGAGGCGATGACCTTCGCCCCCCGGTCGTGCCCGTCCTGCCCCATCTTGACGACCATCAGCTTCGGCGGACCGCCGGCCTCCGCCGCATGGGCGGCGAGATCGGCCTTGAGGGCCGCGAAGCTCTCGTCCCCCTCCCAGGCGCCGCCGTAGACGCCGGAGAGCACCGCCGGCGTCGCATCGTGGCGACCGAAGACGTCCTCCATCGCCGCGCTGACCTCGCCGACCGTGGCCCGCGCCCGCATCGCCTCCACCGCTGCCTCCAGCAGGTTGCCGCCCTCCGCCGCCCGGCGTGAGAGCTCGGACAGCGCCGCGTCCACCGCCGCGTCGTCGCGGCTGGCACGCAGCTCCTCGAGGCGGGAGACCTGCCCGGCGCGGACGGCGGCAGTGTCGACGTCGAGCAGCTCGATGGGCGCCTCTTCGTCCAGCCGGTACTTGTTGACGCCGACGATCACCGTCTCCCCCCGGTCGACCAGTGCCTGCCGCTCGGCGGCCGCCGCCTCGATCCGGGCCTTGGGCATGCCCTCGGCCACCGCCTCGGTCATGCCGCCCATCGCCTCCACCTCCTCCATCAGCGCCCAGGCCTTGTCGGCCAGCTCGGCGGTGAGGCTCTCGACATAGTAGGAGCCGGCGAGCGGGTCGGCGACCTTCGTCACCCCCGTCTCCTCCTGCAGGATTAGCTGGGTATTGCGGGCGATGCGCGCCGCGTGATCCGACGGCAGGGCCATCGCCTCGTCCAGCGCGTTGGTGTGGAGCGATTGCGTGCCGCCGAGGACGGCGGAGAGCGCCTCGTAGGCGGTGCGGACGACGTTGTTGTAGGGGTCCTGCTCCTGCAGGGAGACGCCGGAGGTCTGGCAGTGGGTGCGCAGCATGGAGGAGCGAGGGTCCTTCGGGGCGAACTCCGCCATGACCCGGTGCCAGAGCTGGCGGGCGGCGCGGAGCTTCGCCGCCTCCATGAAGAAGTTCATGCCGATGGCGAAGAAGAAGCTGAGGCGCGGTGCGAAGGCATCGACATCCATCCCCCGCGCGAGCGCGGCGCGCACGTATTCGCGCCCGTCGGCCAGGGTGAAGGCCAGCTCCTGCACGAGCGTCGCCCCCGCCTCCTGCATGTGGTAGCCGGAGATGGAGACGGAGTTGAAGCGCGGCATCTCTTTCGCCGTATATTCAATGATATCCGCGACAATCCTCATGCTGGGCTCGGGCGGATAGATATAGGTGTTCCGCACCATGAACTCTTTCAGGATATCGTTCTGGATGGTCCCCGACAGCTGCGCCAGGGCAACCCCCTGCTCCTCGCCCGCGACGATGAAGCCGGCGAGCACGGGGATGACGGCGCCGTTCATCGTCATGGAGACGGAGATCTTCTCCAGCGGGATGCCGTCGAAGAGGATCTTCATGTCCTCCACGCTGTCGATGGCCACGCCCGCCATGCCGACATCGCCCTCGACGCGCGGGTGGTCGCTGTCATAACCCCGGTGGGTGGCGAGGTCGAAGGCGACGGAGACACCCTGCTGCCCGGCGGCGAGGGCGCGGCGGTAGAAGGCATTGCTCTCTTGCGCGGTGGAGAAGCCGGCATATTGCCGGATCGTCCAGGGCCGGCCGGCATACATCGTGGTGCGCGGGCCGCGGATATAGGGCGGCTCGCCGGGGGTGGAGGAGAGGTCGAGGCCGGAGACATCCTCCGCCGTGTAGAGCGGGCGGATGTCGATGCCCTCGATCGTGTGCCAGGTTAGGTCATCGGGGATGCGGCCCTTCAGCTCTTGCTCGGCGCGGGCGCGCCAGTCGGCCTTGCTCATGCGGGGTCTCCTCCTTGGCCGGTTTGTGCACCGCCTCCCGGGGCCGGGCAATCCTCCGGCCGCTCGACGAAGCGGACGCGGGCCTCCGCCCCGCCGCGCAGCCAGGAGAGGTCGGCCTCGTCGACGGCGCGGAGCAAGGCGGCCTGATCCGGGGTGAACCGGGCCTCCTGCGCCGCGCCGGCATTGTGGACGGCGCCGTCCCCTGCCCCCAGCGCGCCCGCCGCCTCCGGCACCAGCAGGCGGAGCTGGTCGGCGGGGCTGGCGGCGAAGGGCTCGGAGGGCCAGACGGTGATCGCGGCACCCGGGAGAGCCGTCGCCGCCTCGCCGATGACATGCCGCCAGCCCCGGCGGGAGGCGGCGATGGCGGCGAGCACCTTGGCCTCCGGCGGAGCCGTCACGTTGCGGGCGACGAGGCTCGCGATGGCGGAGGCCCAGTAACTCTCCAGCGGCCGGATCGCGAGGCCGAGCGACAGGGGAGCCCCCTCCAGCGCCGGGGCGAGGCGGGACAGCCAGGCGGTGACGTCGGGATAGAGGCTGCGGGTGCGCAGGTTGGCGCGCATGGTGCCGGGCAGGTTCTCCTCGCTGATCAGCAGGCATGTCCGGCCGGCTGCCTCCAGGCGCGCCCGCTCCGCCCGGATCGCCTCGGTGGCCCGGGCCGCGGCCGCGGGTTCGGCATCGCGCGGGTGCCCGTCGAGGCCGGAGAGCCAGCCGCCGCGGCGGAGTTCGGCCGGCGTCCAGACCTCCAGCCCCGCCTCGGCGAGGGGCGCCCTGCTGGCCGCCAGGGCGCGCTGGAAGGTGGTGGTGCCGGTGCGGTGCGCCCCCAGATGCAGGACGATCTTCATGCCCGCTCCCCTCCTGTCCCGGCGGCGTCGCAGTGGCGGCGCGGCGGCCCGCTGCTCTCAGCCCGATAAATTTCTGTCTATCGGCACGTGCCTGCCCTTCGCAAGCGGCAGGCCGCCGACTATATCTTGAGCATGAAAGCCGCGCTCACCCCCATCTGCGCCGCCCTTCTCGCGCTCGTGCCGCTCGGCACCCTCGCGCAGGAGGCCCCCCTCGCCGAGGATCTGACGCAGGCCGCGGCGGCGACGCCCGAGAATGTGCTGGAGCTCTGGCGCGCGGACCCGACGCGCATCTTCTCCGGCGCGGAGGTGGACGTCGAGGCGCTGCAATACATCGCCCGCCCGCTCGTCGTCTTCGCCGACAGCCCCTTCGATCCGAACTTCGCCCAGCAGATGGAGCTGATCGAGGATGGCTGGAACGATCTCGTCCCCCGCGACGTGATGGTCATCACCGACACGGACCCGGCCGCGCGCACTCCCCTGAGGGAGATCTTCCGCCCCCGCGGCTTCGTGATGATCCTCGTCGGCAAGGACGGCCGCATCGCGCAGCGCAAGCCGTCGCCCTGGGCGACGCGAGAGATGTCCCACGCCATCGACAAGCTGCCCCTGCGCCAGCAGGAGATCCGCGAGACGGGAACGCTCGGCGGGCGGTGAACGGGAGGCTCAGAGGCTAGGCGCCCCTACTCGAATTCCATGATCACTTCGTCCACCGCAAGGCTCTCGCCCACGGCGGCGTTGACCTGCGTCACGATCCCCCGGCGCTCGGCGCGCAGGATATTCTCCATCTTCATCGCCTCGACGGTGCAGAGCGCCTGCCCCTCCTCAACATTGTCGCCGGCGGCGACATTGAGGGAAACGAGCAGGCCCGGCATCGGGCAGAGGAGCAGCTTGGAGGTGTCGGGCGGCAGCTTCTGAGGCATCAGGGCGGCGAGCTCGGCCTGGCGGGGAGTCATCACCCGCACCGAGAGGTCCGCGCCACGCGTGCGCAGGCGGAAGCCGAGGGGCCGGGGCTCGACCTGCACCACCATCGGCTCCCCCGCCACGTCCAGCCGCGCCAGCCGCTGGCCGGGCGACCAGGCCCCGGCGACGCGAACGGCCTCGCCGCCAGCGAAGGTGACATCGGTGCCGAAGGGATCCGCCGTCAGCGTCAGCGGAAAGGTCTCCCCCTGCGCCGTCACCACGAAGTCTTCGCCGAGCGTGCGCTTGTGGTTGTCGATCCGCCCCGAGATGCGGGCGCGGCGGATCTCGGCGATCCGGTGTATGGCCGCCGCCACCGCCGCCAGCCGGCGGAGCTGGTTGCCCGGCAGCGTGACGCCGTCGAAGCCCTCCGGCCATTCCTCGGCGATGAAGGCGGTCGTCATCTCGCCCGCCACGAACTTCGGATGATCCATCACCGCAGAGAGGAAGGGCAGGTTGTGGCCGATCCCCTCCAGCTCGAAGCCATCCAGCGCTTCGCGCATCGCGCCGATGGCGGCCTCGCGGCTCGGCGCCCAGGTGCAGAGCTTCGCGATCATGGGGTCGTAGAACATCGAGATTTCGCCCCCCTCCTCGACGCCGGTGTCGTTGCGGACCGCCTTCTCGGGGCCGGACACCTCTTCCGGCGGGCGGTAGCGGGTGAGGCGGCCGATGGAGGGCAGGAAGTTGCGATACGGGTCCTCGGCGTAGAGGCGGGATTCGATGGCCCAGCCGTTGATCCTGAGGTCGGCTTGGGAGAACGGCAGCGGCTCGCCGGCGGCGACGCGGATCATCTGCTCGACGAGGTCGATGCCGGTGATCAGCTCCGTCACCGGGTGCTCGACCTGCAGGCGGGTGTTCATCTCGAGGAAGTAGAAGTTGCGCGCCCCGTCGACGATGAATTCCACCGTCCCGGCGCTGCGGTAGCCGACGGCCTGCGCCAGCGCCACGGCCTGCGCGCCCATCGCGGCGCGGGTGGCCTCGTCGAGGAACGGCGACGGGGCCTCCTCGATCACCTTCTGGTTGCGCCGCTGGATCGAGCATTCCCGCTCGTGCAGGTAGACGGCGTTGCCATGGGCATCCGCCAGCACCTGGATCTCGATGTGGCGCGGCTGGGTGACGAACTTCTCGATGAAGATGCGATCATCCCCGAAGCTCGCCGCCGCCTCGCGCTTCGACGCCGCGAAGCCCTCACGCGCCTCCTCGGCGGTCCAGGCGACGCGCATCCCCTTGCCGCCGCCGCCGGCGCTGGCCTTGATCATGACGGGGTAGCCGATCTCGCCGGCGATCTTCGCCGCCTCATCGGCGCTGTCGATCAGCCCCATGAAACCGGGGACGGTATTCACCCCCGCCTCGGCGGCGATCTTCTTGGAGGTGATCTTGTCCCCCATCGCCTCGATGGCGCCCACGGGCGGGCCGATGAAGGCGACGCCCGCCTCCTCCAGCGCCCTGGCGAAGCGCGGGTTCTCGGAGAGGAAGCCGTAGCCGGGATGCACGGCATCGGCGCCGCTCTCCCGCACCGCTGTCATCACCCGCTCGATGTCGATGTAGCTCTGCGCGGCCGGCGGGGGGCCGATGTGGAGCGCCTCGTCGGCCATCGCCACGTGCAGGGCGCGGCGGTCAGCGTCGGAGTAGAGGGCGACGGTGGGGATGCCGAGGCGCCGGGCCGTCTTGATGACGCGGCACGCGATCTCGCCCCGGTTGGCGATCAGCAGCTTTTCAAACGGCCCCGTCACGGCACCCTCCCCCCGGACATGGCAAAGCCGCCGGGATGTTGCCATCCCGACGGCTTGCGACCTTGGTCGTGGGGCGGAGTGACCTCCGCCCTGGCTCAGCAGGCGCCGGCCGCGTTGGCCACGGCGCCGGCACCGGCACCGAGCAGGCCCGCGCCGACGGCTTCGCGCGCATCGGCGCCATTGAGCATCTGCGAGCCGGCATAGAGGCCGGCACCGATGGCGGCGCAATCCGCACCTGACGTGCGGGTCGTGTCGTAGGCGCAGCCGGCGACAGCGCCGGCACCGGCGGCGGCGATAACGGTGACTTTGAGCATCTTGAGCATGGAACTTCTCCTGTCGATTTGGCCTCAAGCTGGCGCGATTCTGCCTCGTGGCAAGTCGCTGGCCAACTGATCACCTCATCCGGTGGCTGACATGCAATAACAATGGCAAAAAAGCCCTGTGCAGACGGGTTTGGGCGCCCGTCGGCAGGGTTTTGCCAAAGGTCGGTCAGAGAGGGCATCGTCACTCGAAGACCTCGGGGAAGCTGATCTCCGCCCGCGTCCGGTCGATGCGCAGGAGGGCCTCATAGCTCTCGGGATCGAAGTCCTCCTCCGCCGGCACCACCTCGCGCCCGAAGAGCCAGGAGAGCCGGCCGGCGTCGAGGTTGCCGCGCTCGAAGGGCTCCTCGCCGAAATGCTCCCAGAGCGCCGCCATGAAGTACATATCCGCCCGCCGGTCGGCGGGGCGCCGGTCGGCATAGCGCTCGCGCGAGATCAGCTTGGTGGCGCCGGCCTTGTTGGCGCGGCGGATGGTGAACTGGTGATCCGTCCCCATCAGGCGCGAGGGGAAACCGCGGTGCTTTTCCATCAGAACAACTCCCAGACACAGGCGCCGTCCTCGACGCGGAACCCCTCGAAGAACTGCACCGCCTCGGGATCCATCTCGCCGAAGGGCAGCTCCCGGTCGGCGACCGAGATGGTGATGCCCTCCACCGCCACCTCGTTGGTCTCCAGCGCCGGCAGGGCGAGGTTGTCGCACAGCCACTGGAAGTCGCCGGCGATGGACTCGAAATCCTCCGCCTCCAGCCCCTCGGAGATGAAGCGCAAGTGGGCCGAGGTGCCCTCCAGCACCACGTCGAAGATGCGCCAGGGCTGGCCGGAGGGGGCGGCGACATCCTGCGCGGCCGCCGGGGCGGCGAGGAGGAGGAGCAGGGAGATCGGTCGGAACATGAGTGGGAACAATGTCTTACAGGGGGATGTTATCGTGCTTCTTCCAGGGATTGCTCTGCTGCTTGCCCCGCAGGGAAGCGAAGGCCCGGCAGAGCCGCTTGCGGGTGCCGCGGGGCTGGATGACCTCGTCGATGAAGCCCCGCTCCGCCGCGACGAAGGGGTTGGCGAAGCGATCCTCGTAGTCCCGCGTGCGGGCGGCAATCTTCTCCGGCTCCCCCAGCTCGGAGCGGTAGAGGATTTCCACCGCACCCTTGGCGCCCATGACGGCGATCTCCGCCGTCGGCCAGGCGTAGTTGAAGTCGCCCCGCAAGTGCTTGGAAGACATGACATCATAGGCGCCGCCATAGGCCTTGCGTGTGATCAGCGTCACCTTCGGCACCGTCGCCTCGCCGTAAGCGAAGAGCAGCTTCGCCCCGTGCTTGATGACGCCGCCGAACTCCTGCGCGGTGCCGGGCATGAAGCCGGGCACGTCGACGAGCGTCAGCAGCGGGATCTCGAAGGCATCACAGAAGCGCACGAAGCGCGCGGCCTTGCGGGAGCTGTCGATATCGAGGCAGCCGGCGAGCACCAGCGGCTGGTTGGCGACGACGCCGACCGTCCGCCCCTCCAGCCGGATGAAGCCGGTGACGATGTTCTTCGCGAACTCCGCCTGGATCTCGAAGAAATCGCCCTCGTCCGCCAGCTTCCCGATCAGCTCCTTCATGTCGTAGGGCTGGTTCGGGTTCTCGGGGATCAGCGTGTCGAGCGCGGGCTCGATCCGGTCCACCTCGTCATGGAAGGGCCGCACCGGCGGCTTCTCCCGGTTGGAGAGCGGCAGGAAGTCGACGAGCCGCCGCACCTCGGCCAGTGCCTCCACGTCGTTCTCATAGGCGCCATCGGCGACGGAGGAGCGGCGGGTATGCGTCGCCGCGCCGCCCAGCTCCTCTGCCGTGACCACCTCGTTGGTGACGGTCTTCACGACGTCCGGCCCCGTGACGAACATGTAGGAGCTGTCCTTCACCATGAAGATGAAGTCCGTCATCGCGGGGGAGTAGACGGCCCCGCCCGCGCAGGGCCCCATGATGACGGAGATCTGGGGGACGACGCCGCTCGCCATGACGTTGCGCTGGAAGACCTCGGCATAGCCCGCGAGGCTGGCCACGCCCTCCTGGATCCGGGCGCCGCCGGAATCGTTCAGCCCGATGACCGGGGCGCCGTTCTGCATCGCCATGTCCATGATCTTGCAGATCTTCTGGGCGTGGGTCTCGCTCAGCGAGCCGCCGAAGACGGTGAAATCCTGACTGTAGACATAGACCTGCCGGCCGTTGACCGTCCCCCAGCCGGTCACCACGCCGTCGCCGGCGGGCCGCTGGGAGGCCATGCCGAACTCGGTGCAGCGATGGGCGACGAACATGTCGAACTCCTCGAAGGAGCCCTCGTCGAGCAGCAGCTCGATCCGCTCGCGCGCCGTCAGCTTGCCCTTGCCGTGCTGCGCCTCGATGCGCCGCGCCCCGCCGCCGGCCCGCGCCTCGGCGCGCCGCGATTCCAGCTCCGCCAGAATGTCCTGCATCTCGCCTCCCGTCGCCCGATCCTCCCTCCTCTAGCCTTTTCAATCGCTTCGCCAAAGCGAAAACCGGCGGGCCGGCCGCCTGGCCTCTCCTCCTCCCTGCCCGGCGACGTGGCCCTTCCTCCTGTCGCCGGGCGGCCCTATCCTGCACCGCCGGCGCCCCGCCGGTGCCCGGAACCCCGCCCATGTCCCTGCCCTTTTCCCTGCCCGTCCCCCTCGTCACCATCGGCCTGCTCACCGCCTCGAACCTCTTCATGACATTTGCCTGGTACGGGCACCTGAAGTTCAAGGCGGCGCCGCTTGTGATCGTCATCCTCGTCGCCTGGGGCATCGCCTTTTTCGAGTATGTCCTGCAGGTGCCCGCCAACCGGATCGGCCACGGGCGCTTTTCGGCGGCGGAGCTGAAGACGATCCAGGAGGTGATCTCGCTGACGATCTTCTGCGCCTTCTCGGCCCTCTGGCTGGGGGAGCCGATCCGCCCGGCGCATATCCTCGGCTTTTCGCTCATTGCGCTCGGGGCCGGTGTCATCTTTCTCGCGCCGGGCGCAATTGACCGCGCCCCGGCCAGCCCCTAACCCTCGTACATGACTGCGACCGCACCTGCCGACGCGCCCACCGGCCCCCCCGCCATCCGCTTCCTCGACCGGCGCACGCCGCCGCATATCCTGACATTGACGCTCATCGCCTCGATGTCGGCGCTGTCGATGTCGATCTTCCTGCCGTCGCTGGCCGCCATGGCGCGGTACTTCGGGGCGGATTACGCGGTCATGCAGCTCGCCGTCTCCGCCTATCTCGCCAGCACCGCCTTCGTGCAGCTCTTCGTCGGCCCCCTGTCGGACAGGTTCGGCCGCCGGCCCGTGGTGCTCGGCGCGCTGATCGTCTTCGTCCTCGCCACCATCGGCTGCGCCCTCGCCCCGACGACGGGCATCTTCCTCGCCTTCCGCATGCTGCAGGCCTGCGTCGCCGCCTGCATGGCGCTCTCGCGCGCCATCGTGAGGGACATGGTGCCGGCCGAGCAGGCGGCATCGATGCTGGGCTATGTCACCATGGGCATGGCTCTGGTGCCGATGATCGCGCCGACCATCGGCGGTGTCATCGACGAGGTCCTCGGCTGGCGCGCCGTCTTCTGGTTCCTCTGCCTCTTCGCGACCGGGATCATCGCCCTCTGCTGGGCCGACCAGGGGGAGACGCTGGCCGGCGGGCGGGGGCTGTCGCTGCGCGCGCAGGTGAAGAACTACCCCGAGCTGCTGCAGTCGCGCCGCTTCTGGGGCTATGTCATCTGCGCCGCCGCCGGCTCCGGCTCCTTCTTCGCGCTGCTCGGCGGGGCGAGCTACGTCGCCAGCGCCCTCTTCGGCCTCAGCCCGATGATGACGGGGATCGCCGTCGGCTCCCCCGCCATCGGCTACGCGCTCGGCAACTTCCTCACCGGCCGCTACGCGGTGCGGGCCGGGATCAACGCCATGTGCCTCGCCGGCACGCTGACCTCCACCATCGGCCTCTCCGCCGCGCTGGTGGCCGCCCTGATCTTCGAGCCCTCGCCGCTGCTCTTCTTCGGCTTCATGCCGCTCCTCGGGCTCGGCAACGGGATGATGATGCCCTCGGCCACGGCCGGCTCCCTCTCCGTCCGGCCGGAGCTGGCGGGGACCGCCTCGGGCCTCGGCATGGCCATCGCCATCGGCGGCGGCGCCGTCCTCTCCGCCCTCGCCGGCTCCCTCCTGTCGGGGTCCGGCTCGCCGCTGCCGCTGCAGTGGATCATGGCCGGTTCCAGCGCCGTCTCGCTCATTGCCATCCTCATGGTCATCCGCCGCGAGCGCAGCCTCGCCGTGGCCTGAGGGAGCGGCGAGGCGCTTGCCATTCCTGCCGCCGCCCCGCAGAACCTTGGGCGAGACCTGACGGGGGATGAGATGGAACTTGATGGAACCGTGACGATCGCCGCGCCGCGCGCCGAGGTCTGGGCCAAGCTCAACGATGCAGAGACGCTGAAGGCCTGCATCTCCGGCTGCCAGGAGCTGACGGGCACGCCCGAAGAGGGCTTCGAGGCCGTCGTCGTGCAGAAGGTCGGCCCGGTGAAGGCGACCTTCAAGGGCGGCGTGACGCTGGAGAACGTGGTGCCCGAGGTCAGCTACCGGCTGGTCGGCGAGGGAAAGGGCGGCGTCGCCGGCTTCGCCAAGGGCGCCGCCGACGTGGCGCTGACCGACGTGCCCGAGGGGACGGAGCTGGCCTACGCCGTCGACGCCAAGGTGGGCGGGAAGCTCGCCCAGCTCGGCAACCGCGTCGTCGGCGGCTTCGCCCGCAAGATGGCGGAGGAGTTCTTCACCCGCTTCAAGGAGCAGGTGGAAGGGCCGCAGCCCGAGGCACCGCCGGCGGAGGCCTGAGGCCCCCGCCAGCCCTGCCGGTCAGGCCGATTGGTGCAGACGCTGGGCGATCTCGTCCTTCAGCGTCATCCGGTGCTTGCGCATGACCGTCAGCTCGTCGTCGTCCATCGGCTCGACATCCGTTTCCGCCCGGTGCACGGCGCGGTTCACCTCGTGGTAGCGCTCGGCCAGCTTGCGGAAGTTGGCATCGGTCTGCTTTAGCTCGTGGATCCGGTCGCTATCGTCCGGAAAGTCCTCGTGAAGTTCATGGGGCACGTGGCTCATGGCTCTCTCCCTTTTGTCTGCCTCTCGGGCGACCCTCGCAGGTTGCGGGGTGCGCCGCCTTGATGAAGGTCAAACGTACGGCCGAAGCGACGGGTTCGCCGGGCGGGACTCACGGCTCCGTGCGCGTCAGGGGAGCGTCTCAGGCCAGCGCCGTCAGCTCGATCTCGAATTTCATGCCGGGGGAGAGGAGGCCCGCCTCGATCATCGTCGCCGCCGGAGGATTGGCGCCGAAGGTCTCCGCCAGGATCGGCCAGCAGGCCTCGAAATCGCGGCGGTCGGGCAGGATGTAGGTGACCCGCAGCGCCTTGTCGAAGCCGCTGCCCGCCTCCTCCAGCGCGCGGGCGACGATGGCGAGGGCGTTGCGGCACTGCTCCGCCACGTCGTCGGGGAAGGTGCCCGTTTCCGGGTCGGGCCCGGTGGTGCCGGAGACATGGACGAGCCCGCCGCCGACCACGGCCCGGCAATAGCCGATGCGGGCCTCGTAAGGGGATGTGCCGGAGATGCGTCGCATGGGTCAGGGCTCCTGTGAGGGCGCGAGATCGGGCTCGAAGGGGCGAAGGCCGGCGGCGTCGCGGGCGGCGAGGCGCGGCTCGTTCTGCGCCTCCCACTCCGCGAAGGCCGCCTCGGCCCGTGCTTGGGCGGCGGCGTCCCATGTCACGGGCGGAGGCTCGGGGGCGGGCACGGGCGAGAAGGCCGGGCTCTCCACATCGGCGAGCGCGGCGGAGACGAAGGCGGCGCGCGCCTCCTGCCCCGGCCAGAGGGAGACGGGCGGGCCGTCGAAGGGCGCGAGGTCTCCCCGCTCCAGCGCGAAGCGCCAGCGGCGGTCGCGCCGGGGCCGGGCCCCCTCCCCCAGCTTCGCCTCCCTCAGCCAGCATTGCGCGCGCACGCCGACCGAGGGCCGGACGGAGGCCGGTGGCTCGCCGATGAGCGGCAGGTCGATCGCCGCCGAGATCGACGAGACGAGACCCTGCTGAACGGCGGCCTCATAGCAGAGCACGGAAGTCGGCCCGGAGGCAGCGAAGAGATCCATCTGCCGGCGGTACTGGTAGCGGTAGGGCTTCTGCCCGAGATGATCGGCGAAGGAAGGCGCCGCCTCAGTCGCCGCGATGGTCTCGGCGTAATGCGCCTCGGCGAGCCGGTCAGGCCGGCGGAGGACCAACAGGTACGACAGATCGAACCCCGCGAAGCTCTCCCGCAGCCGCTCCAGAAGCCGGGCGCGCGCCGGCCAGAACCCCTCCTCCTTGTGGGATACGCCGTCCGCCGCGAGGCGGTAGAGCGTCTCGGCGCTAAGGAGGATGTGGCGTTCCGGAGCCTCCGCCAGCCGCGCCGCGAACGCCGCGATCCGCGCCCGGTCGTCGTCATTGCCGCGGACAAGCGCGGCCACGACGGGCACGTGGTTCGCGCTCTGGCCACCGAACTCGGGCGACGGATCGGGGTAATGGAGCCCCGCCCGGCGGAGCTCCTCCCGATGCGCGGAGAAATGGCGCTGGAGCGCGGTCGTCCCGGTCTTGTGGGAGCCGGCGTGGACGATGAGCCTTGGGGCCATCAGCTGGCCGCCCGCGGTAGCCGGCGCCGGCGCGTCGCGCGCCGGCAGCCAGTCGCGTGCTCGAAGGTCATCCGGCGGAGGCCGAGCCCTTCTGATCGGCGTAGATCATCAGCGGCTTGGCATCCGGGCCAACGGCCTCTTCGTTCACCACCACCTCGGTGACGTCGGAGAGGCTGGGCAGCTCGAACATCGAGTCGAGCAGGATGTCTTCCATGATCGACCGCAGACCCCGGGCGCCCGTCTTCCGCTCGATGGCGCGGCGGGCAATGGCCGTCAGCGCATCGTCGGTGAAGGTGAGGCGCGTATCCTCCAGCTCGAACAGGCGCTGGTACTGCTTGACCAGGGCGTTCTTTGGCTGGGTGAGGATGGTGACGAGCGCGTCCTCGTCGAGATCCTCCAGCGTCGCGATGACCGGCAGGCGGCCGACGAATTCGGGGATGAGGCCGAACTTCAGCAGATCCTCCGGCTCGAGGTCATGGAAGACCTCGCCGACACCGCGCGCCTCGGGGTCGCGCACATCGGCGCCGAAGCCCATGGCACTGCCCTTGCCGCGCTGGGAGATGATCTTGTCCAGCCCCGCGAAGGCGCCGCCACAGATGAACAGGATGTTCGTCGTGTCGACCTGCAGGAATTCCTGCTGCGGATGCTTGCGCCCGCCCTGCGGCGGCACGGAGGCGACGGTGCCTTCCATGATCTTCAGCAGGGCCTGCTGCACTCCCTCACCAGACACATCACGGGTGATGGAGGGGTTGTCGGACTTGCGGGTGATCTTGTCGACCTCGTCGATGTAGACGATGCCGCGCTGCGCCCGCTCGACGTTGTACTCGCTGGCCTGCAGGAGCTTGAGGATGATGTTCTCGACATCCTCGCCCACGTAGCCGGCTTCCGTCAGCGTGGTGGCGTCGGCCATCGTGAAGGGCACATCGAGGATGCGCGCCAGCGTCTGGGCCAGCAGCGTCTTGCCGCAGCCCGTGGGACCGATCAGCAGGATGTTGCTCTTCGCCAGCTCGATATCGGCGGACTTGGAGGCGTGGTTGAGCCGCTTGTAGTGGTTGTGCACGGCGACGGAGAGCACCCGCTTGGCGTGCAGCTGGCCGATTACGTAATCGTCGAGCACCTCGCAGATGTCACGCGGGCTCGGCACGCCCTCGCCGCTCTTGAGCCCCGAGGATTTCTGCTCCTCGCGGATGATATCCATGCAAAGCTCGACACACTCGTCGCAGATGAAGACCGTCGGGCCGGCGATCAGCTTGCGGACCTCGTGCTGGCTCTTGCCGCAAAAGCTGCAATAGAGCGTGTTCTTGCTGTCGCCGCCTGCTGCGTTCGCCATGTTGAATCCTCTGGCTGGTTCCGCCCTTCACTGCTGCCCAAGGCTGCTTGCCAGCAAGCCTAGAACAGGGCGATAGGGTCCACAATGCCAAATGCTGGTTAACAGTTGATGCCGCCGCGGGCCTGTCCGGCGTCGGCGTGGTCTTGCGCGGTGAGCCTCGTGCCAACCGCGGATATCGGCCGGCGCGCCTTGTAGCAGGGGGCGCGCCGGGTCGTGCGGTCAGCTGACCGGCGCGTCGGATTTGGGAGCGCTGTCGCGGTTGAGCAGGATCTCGTCGATGTGACCCCACTCCTTCGCCTCCTCCGGCGTCATCCACTTGTCGCGGTCGAGCGCCTTCTCGACGACCTCGCGGGGCTGGCCGGTGTGCTTGACGTAGAGCTTGTAGAGCTGCTCGCGCGTGCGCTCGATGTGGCTGGCGCGGATCATGATGTCCGACGCCATGCCCTCGGCCCCGCCGGAGGGCTGGTGCACCATCACCTCGGAGTTGGGGAGCGCGAAGCGCATGCCCTTCTCGCCGCCCACCGCGATGACGGAGCCCATGGAGGCCGCCATGCCGCAGATCAGCGTGGAGACCTTGGGGCGGATGTACTGCATCGTATCGTAGATGCTCATGCCCGAGTGCACCGCGCCGCCGGGCGAGTTGATGTACATCGAGATCTCTTTCTTCGGGTTCTCGGCCTCGAGGTGCAGAAGCTGCGCGACGACGAGCTGGCTCATGCCGTCATGCACGGGGCCGTTCACGAAGACGATCCGCTCCTTCAGCAGGCGCGAGAAGATGTCGTAGGCGCGCTCGCCGCGGCTCGTCTGTTCGACGACCATCGGCACGAGGTTCATGTAGGTCTCGATGGGGTCTTTCATGGATAGCTCCTTGGGCGAGAGGGCGCGCCCCGGCCCGGGGTGTCGTGGCCGGAAAAACGTCCGGCTCATTTAAAGAACCGGCCCGGCAGCTTCAAGGCCGGCCCGTCCCTCCCGGCGCGTCCGGTGGCGGGCCGGGCAGCGCCTGAGGGCTTGCTTTAGCGTCAAGCCCGGCTTACGGTAAGCCATGACTAACGAAGCCGCAACCCCCGGTCCGGCCGAGAGCCCCGGCGGCGCCATCGCCGCGCTGGCCGATCCCACGCGCCGGGCGCTGGTGGAGCGGCTGCGCGCCGGGCCCCTCGCCGTCGGCGCACTGGCCGAGGGGCTACCCGTCAGCCGCCCCGCCGTCTCGCAGCATCTCAAGGTGCTCTCGGGTGCCGGCCTCGTGGAGGCGCGGGCGGAGGGGACAAGGCGCATCTACGGCCTCTCGCCAGAGGGCGTGGCCCGGCTGCGCGCCTATTTCGAAACCCTCTGGGCCGATGCCTTCGCCGGGTTCGCGGCGGCGGCGCAGGCCGAGGCGGCCCGCAAGGAGGACAATTCATGACAGACCAGCCCCCGGCCCTCTCCCCCGTCGAGACGGCGCTCCACGTGCCCCTCCGCCCCGCCGAGGCCTTCCGCCTCTTCACCGAGCGGATGGAGGAGTGGTGGCCGCTGGCGACGCATTCCCTCTCCGCCGGCGAGGGCGATTTGCCCCTCGGCCTGACGATGGAGCGTCACGAGGGCGGCCGCATCGTCGAGACGAAGCCGGACGGCACGCAAGGCACCTGGGGCCGCATCCACGAGTGGCGCCCCGGCGAGCGGCTCGGCATCACCTGGCATGTTGGCCGCGCGGAGGAGGAGGCGACGCGGGTGGAGGTGACCTTCACTTCCACCGACAGCGGCACCTACATCCACCTCGTCCATTCCGGCTTCGAGGTGCTCGGCGCCGCCGCCGCCACGATACAGGCCTCCTACGGCACGGGCTGGCCCCTCGTCCTCGGCCGCTACGCCGCCCTCGTCCGGTCCAAGGTCACCGCCTGACGCGCCTGCCCGGCCCCCGCTCGCCCCTCCCACATCATGGCGCCCGGCTGCCGCCGCACCCCCTGTTCATCTGGCCAAAAATACCGCGGGGGTGCGGGGGCTGGCCCCCGCTCCTGCCCTCTCCACCGTGCCGTCCGCCTCAGCCTCCCGGCAATGGCATGTGCCCGGGCCTCTCCTCCTCCTCCGCCGCCTCCTTGAAGGCCTTCGCCTTCTGCTTGCCCTCCATCTCGGCACGGAACTCGGCGACGGAGACGTCGTCCTCGCTCGGCATCGTCATCTCGTCGCCGGACATGGCCGGATCGCCGTCGCCCTTGTGCTTCTCGGCCTCCTTGCGGGCGCGGCTCGCCTCCTTCTCCGCCTGCCGGTCGGCGATGCGGGCGGCCTTCAGCTCCCGCCGGCGCCGCCGTTCGGCCCGGAGCGCGACGTTCACCGCGGCCCCCACCAGCGCCAGCAGCGCCATGATGTAGAGCCAGATCATCAGCGCCATGACCGCGCCGATGGAGCCATAGAGTTCGTTGTAATTGCCGAAGTTGGAGAGGTAGAGCGACAGCCCGGTCGAGGCGAGGATGCCGCAGAGCACGGCGAAGAAGGTGCCGGGGTTGGCGAGCGAGGCCCGGTCGCCCGGCACGTTCGGCCCCCAGCGATAGAGCGCGCCGAGGCCGAAGAAGACGATGGCCACCCCCGCCACCCAGCGCAGGCCCTCGGCGATGAGCTGCGTGACCTGCGGCAGCGGCACGATGGCCAGCACGATCGGCGCGATGACGACGACGAGCAGCGCGACGATGGCCAGCAGGATCAGCGTGCCGGTCAGGACCATCACTCGGATCATGTGCGCCAGCCCCGTCCGCTCCGGCGCGCCGTGGATGGCGTTGAGGCCGCGGATCAGAGCGGAGACGGAGGCGCGGGAGGTCCACAGCGCGAGGAGGACGGCGATGATCGTCGTCCAGCCCAGCGTGTCGCTCTGCGTGTCGAGCAGGCGCGAGACCTGCAGGTAGAGAATGCGGAAGACATCCTCGGGGATGAACTGCCGCCAGAGCTCGAACTGGTCCTCGACGATTCCCGGATCGGCGAGGATGCCGAAGATCGCGATGACCGCCGCGAGGGCGGGAAAGATGGCGAACATGCCGAAGAATGCGACGCCGGCGGCCGCGAGCCCCAGATCGGCGCGGGAGACGTTGTCGACGATTGCCTTGCCGACGCGAAGGGCTGTGGACCATTGCATGAGCGGACCATGCGGAATGTTGCCGCCCTTGTCACCTGTCGCCGGCCAGGGACCGCACTTGCCGTAGGGGCCGGCAGCGGGGGCGTTTCGCTGCCCCGCGGGGCGCGTTATGGTAAGGGCGCGGCCGACCGCGCCGCACATTCTGACGCCAGCCCGGAAAGACACCTCACCGCCCGTGCTCGACATCTCGCGCCAAGTCTCCGCCCTCGCCGAGCGCATCCACGCGGTGCGCGAGGCGCAGCCGCGCCAGCTGGTGGCGCTGGCCGGCCCGCCCGGCTCCGGCAAGTCGACGCTGGCGCGCGAACTCAAGCGCCGCCTGCAGGCGCAGCATTGCGAGGCGGAGGTGCTGGCGCTCGACGGCTTCCACCTCGACAACGCGGTGCTGGACGAGATGTCCATGCGCGCCCGCAAGGGCGCGCCGGAGACGTTCGATGCCGCGGGCTTTCTCTACCTCGTCGCGCGCCTCGCGGAGGGCGAGGAGGTGGTGGCGCCGATCTTCGACCGCACGCGCGACATCTCCGTCGCCGGGGCGGTGGTCGTCGCCTCCAGCTGCCCGGTGGTGATCGTCGAGGGCAATTACCTGCTCTTCGACGAGCATCCGTGGCGGGAGCTGGCCGAGGGCTGGGATCTCTCCGCCTGGCTGGAGGTGCCGAAGAGCGAGCTGCGCGCCCGGCTGGTGCAGCGCTGGCTGAACTTCGGCCTCTCCCGCGCTGCCGCCATCCGGCGGGTGGAATCGAACGATCTGCCCAATGCCGAACGCATCATCTCCCGCGCCCTGCCCGCCGACCTGACGCTGACGCTGGAAGGCGCCTGACGCCCGGGCCACGCCGCCCCCTCTCGCGAGGCAGGGCCCGGCGCGCGGGGGTGGGTGGGCGGGAGGCAAGCCGGGGCCTGCCGCCGGCCCCCGCTCAGAGCGTGATCAGGTGATTGTCCCAGAACTCCGGGTGCTTGGCGAGCGGCCGGGCAACGCCGCCCTCCACCGCCATCAGCCCGCCCTGCTCGTCGGTCGTCAGGAAGCCGCCGGGCAGCGGTGCGAGCCCCATGAGCCGCCCGCGTGCCACGGCGCCGAGGAAGCTGCCATCGAGCGCGAAGCGGTGCAGCACACCGCCGGGCGTCGAGGTAATCCCCACCTCCCGCCCGTCGCCGGAGGTGCTGACGGTGCCGGTGTAGTTGTGCAAGCCCAGCTGCTCGGCGCCCGGCGCAGCGCAGAGCACCGGCGCCTCGCCCCGGCGGTGCAGGCCGAGGAGCGGCGGTGCCTCGTCCTCCGCGCCCACCCATTGCATCGCGAAGGCGGTGACGCCGCCGGCGGCGAAGGCGAGGTGGCGGATGGAGTTCTGCCGCAGCTCCGGCAGCTCCACGATCTCCTCCAGCCCGCCGGTGAGGGTCAGGTAGGCGAGGTTCGGCTCCATCGTGGCGATGTTGAGCATCTCCCGCCCGTCCTCGGTGCTGACCCCACCATTGGCGACGGCAATGGTCACGCCATCCGGCATCACCCGCGCCTCGTGGGGCCCCAGACCGTGCGTCGGAACTTCGCCGAGCCGGGCATAGCCGTGCGCCGCATCCCAGATGCCCAGCCGGCCTTCGGAATCCGCCGTCCGCTGCTCCGCCGTGATCAGCAGCCGGCCGCCGTCGAGGTAGCTGCCATGGCCGTTGAAGACGGAGCCCTCGGGCGGCGCAAGCTCATGCATCACCGCGCCGAGGGCGCAGTCCACCACCAGCGCGAAGGTCCCCGGACGGCGGCCGAAGACCACCGCCTCGGGCCGCACCGGATGCCCGGCGCCGGCATGGCCGCGCGCCGGCAGCGGCACGCGGAAGACTGCCTCGCCCGTGCCGCGCAGGCCCACGAGGTCGAAGGTGCCGTCCTCCAGCCGCGCCGCGGCGAGAAAGCGCGGCGCCCCGGCAGCGGCCCAGCCGAGGCTGGCGCCGGAGGCGCTGGCGGCGAGGGTGGCGAGGAAGAGGCGGCGGGAGGGCATGGGCTCAGTCCCCGTCGAAGCCGACGACGCCCATGGTGACGCCCAGCTCCTCGGAGAGGAGCCGGTTCACCTTCGTCCACACAGCCGTGTAGGCGGTGGCAGCGACATCGACCATGAAGCGCCCCGCCGGCTCGGAGACATTGGCCAGCACCGGATCGTCGATGGCCCGCAGCCGCTCGCGCAGATCGTCGAAATCCGCCGCCAGCTCGGCGCGGGTTGCGGGATCATCCGTCAGCGCGAGGGCCAGCGCCTCGTGGCCGCGGGTCGCATCGATGATGTTCTGCAGCGTCCGCCCGGAAACCCGGCTCTCCGCCAGCTCCGGCCGCGGCTCGCCGCCGGTGCCGAGCGGCAGGCCGAGCCGCTCCAGCATGTCGAACTGCATGGAGACGACGAGCCCGGTGAAGAGCGCCTGCCGCGCCTCGGCGGCGTTGAAATAGGTGGCATTCCCGGCCTCGGCGCCCTGCAGGAGGGGCGCGAAGTCCTCCCACTCCTCCTCCAGCAGCGCGGCGTTGCCGGCGAGATCGGCGGCCATGAGGCGGACGAGATCGCAGCCCGGCTCCCCTGCCCCGTAGGTGTTGAAGCGCGGATCGAAGAGCATCGCCTCGATGGCGTAGAGGCCGCGCAGCGAGATCGGCGCGCCGGCCATGTCCTGCTCCGACTGCGGGCCGGTGGCGGTGGTCAGGGCCCGGTTGAGGGCCCGCGGGCGGAAGCCGCGGGTGTCAGGCCAGTAGGCGATGGCCTCGCGCAGGCCCGTCGCTTCCAGCGGGCCGAAGCGGAAGTCCTGCACCATGAGCCAGCCCTCCATCGCCCCCTCCCAGGCGGCGCGGAGAACGGGGCTCAGCGGCGTGCAATCCGCCTCCGCCGCCTCCGCCAGCGCCTCGGTGCGATCGGCGAAGTCCGCCACGGCGGGCAGGATCACCTGCTCCACCGCCCGGTCGATGGCCTCGTCGGCACAGGCGGGGGTGGCGAGGCAGGCGGCGGCGAGGATGGCGCGGATCATAGCGACTCCAGGAAGGATATGAGGGCGGCGCGGTCCTCCGGCGCGAGATCGACCACGCGGTCGCGCGCCGCCTGCGCCTCGCCGCCATGCCAGAGCACCGCCTCCAGCAGGGTGCGGGCGCGGCCGTCATGCAGGTAGCTCTGACGTCCGGTGACCAGCTCCGTCAGGCCGATGCCCCAGAGCGGCGCCGTGCGCCATTCGCTGCCAGTCGCGACACCCTCCGGCCGGTTGTCGGCGAGGCCCGGCCCCATGTCGTGGAGGAGGAGGTCGGTATAGGGCCAGATGAGCTGGAAGCTCTGCGCCGTCTCCGGCTCCGTCCGGCCGGTGACGAACTTGGGCATGTGGCAGGCGGGGCAGCCGGCGGTGTAGAAGACCTCCTTGCCGCGCAGCACCTCCGGCGCATCGACGTCGCGCCGTGCCGGGACAGCAAGGTTGCGGGAATAATGGGCGACGAGGTCCAGCGCCTCGGCGGAGACCTCGACGCCCCGCGGTCCCTCCTCCGCCAGCGGGCTGGCGAGGGCCTCGGCATCGCTCTCCCCGGCCGGCGCGTCGGCGCCATGCGGCGCGGTCAGGCAGGCCTCCTGCGCGCGGGTGCATTCGCCGGCGGGCTGCGGCAGGAGCGGCGTGGAGAGGCCGACATCGCCGAGGAAGGCGCGGGCCGATTGCTCCATCACCGAGGGCTCGCCGGCCTTGTGGCCGAAGCGGCCGAGCATGGGCCGATCATGCGCCAGCGACCAGGCGATGGAAGGGCGGCCGGAGATGCCGTCGCCATCCGCGTCCTCCGGGTCGGCATGGGCGAGGATGTCGGCGGCCGGAATCGCCTCCAGCAGGCCAAGGCCGATCATCTGGGGCGCGACGCGGGGCGAGAGCATGACATCCGCCGCCGGGTCGCCATAGGCGAGGTCGGCGAGGGCGTAGGTGGGCGCAAGAAGCGTGGCGCTCTCGCCGCCGGCGAGCGGGACGACGGTCTCCTCGTAGCTGACGGAGAGCCGCCCCTCCGCCGGAATGCCGGGGAGCGCGAAGTTCTGCAGCTGGCCGCCATAGGTCGGCTCCGGCGCGGTGCCGATCCAGCCGGCGATCTCTTCGATGGCGGCGTCCGGATCGGGCACGGAGAGGCGCAGGAAGAGGGCCACCTGATCCTGGCCGGCGGCGGCCGGATGGCCGCGCGCATCCTTGACGTGGCAGAGCTGGCAGGCGCGGGCGTTGTAGAGCGGGCCGAGCCCGTCCGACGCCTGCGTGGAGGAGGGCGACGAGACCCAGACCTTGCGGAAGAGCCCGTTGCCGAGAGCGAAGTTCATCCGCCCCTCGCCGTCGAGATTGTCCGAAGGCTCGGAGAAGGCGTCCGTCGTCGGGCTGGCGCGCACGGTGGCGGCGCCGCCGGGAAGGAGCTCGAAGGTTTCCGGCGCGTCGAAGCTGGTGGCCGGTGCCGTGACGGCGGCGATGCGGGCCGCCTCCTCCTCCGTGCGTGGCAGGAGGGCGGCCTGCAGGTCCGGCAGGCTGGCGGGGGCCTCGTCGCCCCCTTGCGGGTGCGCCTCGGGGCCCCCGTCCGCGAAGACCGCCCCCGCGACAGCGAGGGCGGCGAGGCTGGTGATGAGGGCCGTGCGGCGCATGGCTCCCCCCTCTCAGGTCATTCGAAGACGGTCATTCGAACACGGCGGCTTCGTCGTCGAGCGCGTCGCTGCCTTCCATCACCACGCCCTCGACGTCAAGGACGCCCGACATCCGCTCGATGGACTGGGACATGGCCACCAGATCCTCCACCAGCTGGGCGATGACGGCGTTGCCCTCCTCGTCCACCTGCACGAGCATCATGTCGTAGGCGCTGTCGCCACTGGCGCGGGCGACGAGGTCATCGGCGCTGGCCAGCGCCGCCTCGAGCTGCGTCTCGAAGGTGGCGGCCAGCTCGGCATCCGCCGCGCTCACCAGTTCGCCCAGCCCGGTGCCGTCGACGACCTCGCCGTCCGGCCCCGTGTAGGTGCCGTACCAGACGTTGGCGATGCCGAGGACGTCGCCGTAATGGCTGGCGGGCGTGTTGTCGGAGAAGCAGTCATGCTCCTCCTCCGGGTCCTGCAACAGCAGGCCGAGCTTGATGCGCTCGCCGGCCATCTCGCCATAGGCGAGCGAGCCCATGCCGGTGAGGATGCGCACGGCGGGGGCGCTGTCTTCCATCACCGCGGCGCGGGCCTCGCCGCCCTCCTCCCATTGGCCGGCCATCCAGGAGAGGTCGGAGAGGAGCAGGTCGGTCGCGGTGGAGAGGTACTCCGCCCGCCGCTCGCAATTGCCGCCGGTGCAGGCCTCGCCCGCGGCGAAGTCCGTCCACGGGCGGTCGCCGGCGGAATCGGCATCGGCCGTCAGGTCCTGCCCCCAGAGGAGGAACTCGACGGCATGGTAGCCAGTGGCGACGTTGGCCTCGTTGCCGCCGGCCTCCTGCAGCGTCTCCTCCAGCAGCGCCGGGGTGATCTCGGCGGCGTCCACCTCCTCGCCGTTCAGCGTGAAGCTCTCCGAGGCGATGACGTTGAGATCGGCGAAGGAATTCTCCGCCCCGCCGAAGTAGGAGGCGTCGACGTAGTCGATCAGTCCCTCGTCGAGCGGCCAGGCGTTCACCTTGCCCTCCCAGTCATCGACGATCGGGTTGCCGAAGCGGAAGACCTCCGTCTGCATGTAGGCGGGGCGCGACGCGACCCATGCGGCCCGGGCGGCGGAGAGCGTCTCCTCCGACGGCTCGGCGATCAGTGCCTCGACGGCGGCCTGCAGCGCCTCGGCGCCATCGACGGCGTCGGCATAGGCGGCCTCGGCGATGTCGACATAGGTGGCAGCGACGTCCTGCGGGCTCTGCGCCATGGCGGCGCTGGCGGAAAGGGCGAGGGCGGAGGCGGCAATGAGGCGCATGGATCTATCCCTGATGGCAATGGGGCGAACCCCTTGCCGGATGACCTACCAATTCACTCAGGATTGTAAACCCCGGAGTTCCTGCCTTTCGGTGACCCCGCCTCCGGCTCAGGCCAGCAGCTCGGCAAGGTGCCGGAGAGCGAGCCGGTAGCCATGCGTACCCGCCCCCGCGATCACGGCATCGGCGCGGGCGGAGACGTAGGAGTGCTGGCGGAAGGCCTCCCGCTTGTGGATGTTGGAGATGTGCACCTCGATCACCGGCCCCTCGAACATGTTCAGCGCATCGAGAATGGCGACGGAGGTGTGGGAATAAGCGGCGGGGTTGATGATGATCCCGTCGGCCACGCCGCGCGCCGCGTGAATACGTTCCACCAGCCCGCCCTCGAAGTTGTCCTGCGCGAAGGTGATGTCCATCCCCATCTCCTGCCCCAGCGCCCGGCAGGCGTCCTCGACGTCGGCAAGCGTCTCGCGGCCGTAGATCTCCGGCTGACGCTGGCCGAGGAGGTTGAGGTTGGGGCCGTTCAGGATGTGTATGATGGGCATGGGGGCGCTCGCTCGGGACAAGGAGCTTCACCCTAACCCCGGCCCGTTCTAGAGAAAAGTCGCCGGACAATGGCAGTGAACCCTGGGGGGCCGCCGGGCGTAGTCTTTGAAGAAGCCATGACGTTCTTTGAGTCAATCACGAGGTGCCTTCAGCGATATGCCGGGTTTTCGGGCCGGGCAGCTCGCGCGGAATTCTGGATGTTCGCGCTGTTCATCCTGCTCGGCTCGCTGGTTCTGGGCATCCTCGACGGGTTCGTTTTCGGAAGTAACCCCTCGGGGCGGCCGAAGGCGGTGATGTCCTCCGTCTTCCAGCTGGCGCTCCTTCTCCCCTTTCTCGCCGCCGCGTCCCGGCGGCTGCACGATACCGGGCGCTCCGGCGTCTACCTGGCGATCCTCGGCCCCCTGCCCCTGGTTCTGGCGCTGGAACTGGCGGCCGTGCACCTCTTCACCGTCAGCGCGCTCCTCGCCGCGCCGGGGGACGGGACGATGGAGCGGCTGACAGTGCTCTTCGGCATCAGCGGGCTGGTGCTGCTCGCCCTCGTGCAGCTGACCTGCACAGGCGGGCTGATCTGGGCCCTATCCCGCCCGTCGCAGCCGGGCGCCAACGTCTACGGGCCGGCGCCCCTGCCGCGGCCGGAGGAGCCGCGCCCCCGCTAGCCGCTCAACCCCTCGGGGAGATGGCGGAGCGTGGCGGTGAAGCGGCACCCCTCCCGCTCCGGGAGGCTCTCAAGCTCCAGCGTGCCGCCATAGGCCTCGCAGATGCGGGCGGCGATGGGGATGCCCATGCCGCTGCCTTCCACCTCGTCACGAGAGCGCAGCGTCGTCAGGAAGGCGAAGGCACGCTCGCGGTCCTCCGGCGCGATGCCGGGGCCATCGTCGGTGACGACGATGCGCACGCCCTCCTCCTCCGGCACCACCTCGATCCCGATCTGCCCGGAGCCGCCGCCCCGGTGATGGCGCACGGCGTTGGAGATGAGGGCGGAGAGGAGCCGATCGAGATCCATGGGGCCGAGGACGGGCCGCGCGCCGGGGGCGACCTTCACCTCGATCTGGAAGCTCTGCGGCACGCCCTCCCGCCGGAGGGCATCGGCGACAGCGGAGGCGAGGTCGATCTCCACCGCCTCCTGCATCCGCCCGACGCGGCTGTGAGTGAGCAGATCGGCGATGAAATTGTGCATTCGCCCCGCCTGCCGGCGCATCAGCTCCAGGTAGCGGCTCACCTGCCCGGGCAGCGCGACGCCGGCGGCGTCGAGATCCTCCTCCACCCAGCTGGGCAGGTCGTGGAGGGCGCGGGCGGGGGCACGCAGATCGTGGCTGATGCGGTAGATGATCGCCTGCATCTCGTCGTCCATCATCGGCTCGCGCCGGCGGCGGAGGGGGGGCGGGGCGGCATCCGCCACGGGGGCGCCCGCGCCTGCCCCTTTCTTCGCGGAGCGGGGTTGCTTCTCCCCGCCAGTCACATCGGCCTTCTGCACGTCCGTTCCGGGCATCGGAAACATCTCCACTTGTTCGTGTTCCGCCCCAGTCTCCGCCTCGAATCTTCAGACTATGTAAAATTCGGCGTGAAAGACTGGCCTCCCGGTGCGGCAGAAGGCCCGCCTCCTCCCAACCGCCAGGATTTTCGTCGTGCCACTCCCCACCATTCTCATCGTCGACGACGACGCCGTCAGCATCATGGCCATCGAGCGCACGCTGCGGCGCCTCGATCTGCGCAACCCGGTGGTGACCGCGCGCAGCGGCGCCGAGGCGCTGGAGCTGCTGCGTGGCAGCGAGGGGCGCCCGCCGCTCGCCGGCCCCGTCCTCATGCTGCTCGACATCTTCATGCCCCGTATGAACGGGCTGGAGCTGCTGGACGAGCTGCGGGCGGATCCGGCGCTGCAGGCGACGGTCGTCTTCATGCTCTCCAGCTCCGATTCGCCGCGCGATGTCGCAGCGGCGCACGAGCGCAACGTCGCCGGCTATCTGATGAAGGGCGCCTCGCCGGAGGAGTTTCGCCGCGCGATGGATCTGATCGCCCGCTATCTCGATCTCGTTCCCCTGCCTGCTTGAGGTGTTGCCATGTCGCTCTCGCCCCTGCCCTCTCCCACCACCGTCCCACAGCTGCGCCCATTCGACGGGCTCCCCACATCGAAGGCGGCGCCGCCGCTCCGCCTCGTCGCCACCGGCGCCGACCGGCCGATGCGGCTGCGCGTCCTGGTGCTCGACGATGACGAGGTCGACCGGATCCGCATCGCCCGCCTCCTCGGTCATGCCGAGGGCGTGGTGGAGACGGAGTTCGTTGCCTCGCTGGAGGAGTTTCGCGCCGCGCTGGACGAGGACCGCGTCGATATCGCCATCCTCGATTACTCCCTGCCGGAGGGGACGGGGCTGGACGCCATCCACGACCTGCGCCGTCACCCGCGACAGGAACGGGCGCGCCCCATCGTGGTCGCCGGCGACTGCCAGGCGGAGATCGCCGTCGCCGCGATGAAGGCCGGCTCCTGCGACTGCATCGACAAGCAGGGGCTGACGGTGCAGCGCCTGCGTCAGGCCATCGCAGAGGCCCTCGCCGCACCCGGGTACCCCGCCCCGCCGGTGGGAGAAGAGACCCTGCAGGCGGTTCTCGACGCGATGGACAGGCTCTGCCTCTCCCAGCTTCGCCCCACCGTCGGCCTCCTCTCCCGCCTCGTGGCGGAGCTGCACGAGACCGGGGCGGACGCGGATGCGCGCGAGCTGGCCCTGCAGGAGATGAGCGCCGCGCTCGCCAGCCTCGACGACGTCGTGCACGCCTTCTCCGCCGAGGTGACGGCGCGTGGCGGGGGGGTTGGATGACGCGGGCGGAAACGTTGCCTTAACCACCTCCCTCTACCCCAAGGAGGGACCGCTGCCGCGAGGGGAGAGGACGATGAGACTGCTGGTGCTTGATGACGACGCGGGCGACCGCAAGGCCATCTGCCGCGTCCTGGCGAAGACGGAGCTCGACCACGAGGTGATCGAGGCCGCCGATCTGGAGGAGGCAGCCTCGTACAAGGGCCCGCTGGATCTCGCCTTCGTCGACTTCTCCCTGCCCGGCCGCAACGGCCTGACCGCCATGCAGGAATTGCAGGCCGAGCGGCAGGACCTCGCCGTCGTCATGATGTCCGGCGTCGGCACCGAGCGCCTGGCGGCGGAGGCGATCAAGCGCGGCGCGCTGGACTACCTGCCCAAGAGCGAGATCAGCCCCGGCCAGCTGCTGCGCACGATCGAGAACGCGCTGGCCATGGCCGCGATGCGCCGTCGCCTCGCCGAGAAGACGGAGGAGCTGGAGCTCTTCGCCCATGCCCTCGCGCATGACCTGAAGTCCCCCGCCCGCCTCTGCGCCTACCTCGCCGCCTCGCTGTGCGACGATATCGCCGGGGGCGTGGTGGAGGATCTCGCCGGCGACGCCGAGGCGCTCTCCAGCCTCGGCCAGCGCATGGTGGCGCTGGTCGATTCGCTCGCCGCCCACCTCGCCATCGAGGCGCCGGCCGCCTCCGTCCCCGTCTTTCTCGACGAGGCGCTGGAGGGGGCGAAGGCGAACCTGGCGCTGGAGATCGGCACCTCCGGCGCGTGGATCGAGGCCGAGCCCCTGCCCCGCGCGATGGGCGATGCGGCGCAATACGTGCAGCTCTTCCAGAACCTTCTGGGCAATGCCCTCAAATACGCCGGCCCCCGCCCGCCCCGCATCCGCATCGGCTCCGAGACGGATGAGAGCGGCCGGCCGGTCATCTTTGTCTCCGACGAGGGGATCGGCATGGAGCCCTCCGACTGCAGGCGCATCTTCGACTCCTTCGCGCGGCTCCACGCGCCGGAGGAATACCCCGGCTCCGGCCTCGGCCTCGCCACCTGCCGCAAGATCGTCCAGCGCCAGGGCGGGCGCATCTGGTGCGAGAGCGCGCCGGGCGCGGGCGCCACCTTCCGGTTCACCGTCCCCGCCGCTCCGGCGCTGTCGCCGCCACAACCGGGGAAAAGCCGCGTCACCGCCGCATGAAGATCAGTGGCGCCGCCCCGGCATACAGCCCGCGGGGCGCCGAGAAAGGCCAGCCATGCCCTTCGCGTCCCACCTCCGCGACCTGATCGACGCCCGACTCTGGCGGCTGAGGCCCCTGCCCTGGCGGGCGTTGCTGGATCGCCTCGCCGCCCTCAGCCCCGCCTCGCTGCACAGCAAGCTGGCGGTGCTCGTCGTGGCCGCGAGCCTCTTCTCCGCGCTCCCCGTCGCCTGGGTCACGTGGAGCCAGGCCTCCGCCGTGGCCCGCGACGGGGCGCTGCGGCTGCTGGAGGCAGAGGCGACGCTGGTGGCGGACAGGCTGGAGACGCCGCTGACCGCGATGATGCAGGATGCCGCCGTCCTCGCCGCCACGCCGCCGATCCGCGGCATCATACGCGCCGGCGCCGATGAGGCGGGCCGCGACCCGGTGGACGGCTCGAGCCTCGCCGACTGGCAGGCCCGGCTGGAGACGATTTTCGTCGCCATGGTCGAGCAGGAGCCGACCTACACGCAAGTGCGCTACATCACCCTCGCCGATGGCGGGCGTGAGCTGGTGCGCGTCGGCCGCGCGCCCCCGCCGATCAAGGTCGCCCCGCGCCCCGTGGCGGCACTGGGCGACCTCGGCGACGCGCCGGAGTGGCGGCTGCTGGCCGAAAGCCGTGGGCTGGCCCCCTTCTACACCGAGGTGACGACCGGCCCCGAGGAGACGGAGGCGATCCGCGCCGTCCAGCCGGTCGCGGACGCCACGGGGGCGGTCTTCGGCGCCATCGTCATCGACGGCGCCTACGAATCGCTCCTCGCCGGCGCCCGCGCGGCCATGGCCCCGGGCCACCGGCTGCTGGTCGACGCTCCGGCGGCGGTGCCCGACGGCGTCGCCGGCCTCCCTCCGGCCGCCGCGCCCGCCCCGGAGGGCGCCGCCGTCGTCCGCGTCACGCGGGAGGTTCCGGCGGGCGGCGGTGCCTTCACCGTCACCGCCATCGCGCCGATCGAGACGCTCCTCGCCCCCGCCCGGGCGGCGCTGCGCCAGGCGCTCGTCTTCTCCGCCGTGCTGGTGGCGCTGGCCCTTGTCGGCGCCCTCCTCCTCGGCTTTCGCCTGACGGCGCCGCTCCGCGGACTGAAGGCGCTCGTCACCCGTTCCCGCGAGCTTGGCGAGCCGGTCTCCGTGCCGCCGCAGGCAACGGGGGAGATCGGCGAGCTTGCCCGCGCCTTCAGGGACCTCACCATCGACCTCGTCGAGCGGACGGAGCGCGCGCAAGCCGTCCTCGCCGCCGCGGCGGACGGCATCCTCATCGTCGACGACGCCGGCATCATCCGGGGCGCAAATCCCGCCCTCGGCCGGATCTTCGGCCAGCCGGCAGAGGGCCTCATCGGCCAGCCTCTCGGCTGCCTCCTGCCGGAGGATCGCGGCGCCGACCACGCCGCCCATCTCGCCGGCGCCAGCTTCGGCGGCACGGGGCGGCGCATGGCCGGCAACCGCGAGGTCTCCGGCCTGCGAGCCAGCGGGGAGACCTTCCCCGCGGAGGTGACGGTGAGCGAGACGAGCATCGCCGGGCGCCGGGCCTTCATCGGCCTCGTGCGCGACATCTCGCGCCGCAAGGCGGATCAGGAGGCGCAGGATCGGCTGGTGGCGGAGCTGCGCCGCGCCAAGGCCGATCTGGAGCGTTCAAACGACGAGCTGGAGAGCTTCGCCTACGTCGCCTCCCACGATCTCAAGGCGCCGCTGCGCGTCATCGACAACGCCTCCCGCTGGCTGGAGGAGGATCTGGAGGCGCATCTGAACGACGATACCCGCGAGAGTATGGATCTGCTGCGCGGCCGCGTCGCCCGGATGGAGCGGCTGCTCGACGACCTGCTGGAGCATTCGCGCATCGGCCGGGTCTCCGAGCCGACGGCCCTCGTCACCGGCGCCGAGCTGATGGAGGATGTGCGCGCTCTCGCGCCTCGCCGCGACGGCATCACGCTCGACGTCTCGGAGGAGCTTTCGGGCATGATCCTGCCACGCACGCCGCTGCGCACGGTTCTGCTCAACCTCGTCTCCAACGCCATCAAGCATCATGACCGGCCGGAGGGGCGCATCAGCGTCTCCGCCCGTGAAGAGGGGGAGCGGCTGGTCTTCACCGTCTCCGACGACGGGCCGGGGATCGCGCCCGATTACCGGGAGAAGGTATTCGGCATCTTCCAGACGCTCCGCCCGCGCGACGAGGTGGAGGGCAGCGGCATGGGCCTCGCCATCGTGCGCAAGCACGTCACGCTGGCCGGCGGCGAGATCACGCTGGCATCGAACGGCGAGCGCGGCTGCAGCTTCCGCTTCACCTGGCCGAAGCCGGAGCCGACCGAGCGTGGGGGGCAGGCCGCATGACCGTCGCCCCTGCTTCCTATCCTGTCTCCTCTGCACCCCCCGACGCCGGAGCGCAGCAGCACGCCAGCGATGCGGCGGAGGGGGAGCAGCCCCTCAACATCCTCCTCGTGGAGGATGACGACGGCGACGCCAAGGCTGTCCGCCGCGCCTTCGCCAAGGCCGGCATCGCCACGCCCATTGTCCGGGCCCGCGACGGGCTCGAGGCGCTGGAGATGCTCCGAACCCGCTCGGCGGAGCTGCCGCCTTCCCCCTTCCTGCTCCTCGTCGACATCAACATGCCGCGGATGAGCGGGCATGACCTCGTCGCCGCCCTCCGCGATGATCCGAGGCTCTGCAGTCTCGCCGTCTTCATGCTCACCACGTCCCGCGACAGCCGCGACCTGTCCCGGGCCGCCGGCAATCATGTCGCCGGCTACATCCTCAAGCAGAAAGCGGGGCGGGACTTCCTCGACCTGGTCGCGGCATTGGGCAGCTACTGGCGCGTGGTCGAAGTGCCGTCCGTTCAGTGAGATGTCCCCTGCCAGGCACCTCGGTTCGTTGCACGGTCGCTCACGCGGTGGTCCGGTTCGGCCGCCCGGCGCTAGTCGGAGAGCTGCCCCCGAACGTCAATGAAAGTCGCGACCTTCGCCATCGGCTTAACCAGTTCTTAGCCTAGAATCGGCAGTCTCGGGCATGAGTGGCCGCGCGAACCGAGCCGCTGAAGGCAGAGGAGACGGACATGACAGTCTTGGGCCGCAAGGCTGAGGGGGGCAATGAGGCTACGCCTGCTTCCACAGACAAGCAGCCGGTGGGTCATAGTGCGTGATGCCCGTTCATCTGCATGCCCCCGCCTGATGGTCGTCGATGCCGAACCGGAGGCCCGCGCAGCTCTGTTCTCGCTCTCCGAGCAGGTCGGGTTCGAGGTGGTGGCGGCGGCAAGTGGTGAAGCGTTCCTCGGCCTGGTGGAACTCCGCCCGCCCGACGTCGCCATCATCGATCTGCAGATGCAGGATCTCGACGGGCTGGAGACGATGCGGGAGCTCTCTCACATGGCGCCCCGCACCCGGCTGATCATCTGTTCGGCCACCAGCACCAAGATGCTCAACATCGCCTCGGGCCTCGCGCGCGATTACGGCCTCGACGTCGTCGCCAGCTTCCCCAAGCCCTTGCCGCTGGAGGAGATGCGCGTGACGCTCGCCCTCCTCCGCCGGCAGCAGCTGACCTTCGGGCAGGAGGAGATCGCCCGGGCGCTGGCGGACGGGCAGATCGTCCCCTACCTGCAACCGGTGGTGGAGAGCGGCGGCGGTCACCCGGTGATGATGGAGGCGCTGACGCGGTGGGATCATCCGCGCCACGGCTTGCTCGGGCCGGAGGCCTATCTCGGCGCCCTGCAGGATGCGGGGCTGGGCCTCGCGCTGGCCGAGGCGATGCTCGACCGGGGTCTCGCCGCCCTCGCCCCCTGCCGGCGCGACCGAACGGGGCTGCGGCTGGCGCTCAACCTTTCCGTGCGCGACCTCGCGGAGCCGTCGGTGGTGGACCGGCTGACGGCCGTCTGCCGTCGCCATGGCATCGCGCCGGATACCGTCACGCTGGAGCTGACGGAAACCGCGACGATGGACAATCGCCGCGCCGCGCTGGAGCGGCTGACACAGCTGCGACTGCGCGGCTTCGGCCTCGCCATCGACGATTTCGGGAGGGGCTATTCCTCGCTCATGCAACTGCATGATCTGCCCTTCAGCAAGATCAAGATCGACAAGCACTTCGTCGCCACCTGCGACACTCGCCGCGATGCCCGGGCAATCATCACCGCCATCGTCGCCCTCGCCGGCGCTCTGGAGCTCAAGACCGTCGCCGAAGGCGTGGAGCGGCAGGAGGAATGGCAGACCGTCGCCGGGCTCGGCTGCGACGAGGTGCAGGGCTACCTTCTCGGCCGCCCCATGCCCGGCGCCGATGCCGTGGCGTGGCTGCGGCAGGCGGCGGCATGATAGCGCCGGACTGGTTCGGAGTGAGCCGCCCCCGGCCCGCATCAGCGGCGCCGAAAGGGACCGTCATATGTCGAGCGTGTGCTCCCGCTCCCAGACGGAGAAATGCGCCATGTAGGAGGCCCATTCCTTGCGCTTGAGGCGGGCATAGGCGGTGGAGAAGGCCGGCCCGATCGCCTCCGTCAGACCCTCGTCCGCCTCGAAGGCGCGGATGGCGTCGAGCAGGTTGAGCGGCAGCTTGGCGGCGTCGGCGGCCTTTTCCGGCTCGGCATACATGTCGTTGGTGCGCTTCGGCCCCGGGTCCGCCCCTTCCTCCATCCCGAGGAGTCCGGCGGCGAGAAGGGCGGCCTGCAGCAGGTAGGGGTTTGCGGCGCCGTCGGCGAGGCGCAGCTCCATCCGGCCGGGGCCGGGGATACGCACCATGTGGGTGCGGTTGTTCCCCGCCCAGGTGATCGTGTTGGGCGCCCATGTGGCGCCGGAGGTCGTCACCGGGGCATTGAGGCGCTTGTAGCTGTTGACCGTCGGGTTGGTCAGCGCCGAGAGCGCCGGCGCATGGGTGACGAGCCCGCCGAGGAAAGCCCGCGCCGCCTGCGACATTCCGAGCTCGGCGCCCTTGTCGAGGAAGAGGTTCTCGCCCGAGGCGCTGTCCCAGAGCGAGATATGAGCGTGGCAGCCATTGCCGGTGAGACCGGGCAGCGGCTTGGGCATGAAGGTGGCGCGGAAGCCATGCGCCTCGGCCACGGACTTGACCATGAACTTGAAGAAGGAATGGCGGTCGGCCGTGGTCATCGCGTCGGCGAAGCCGAAGTTCATCTCGAACTGGCCGTTCGCATCCTCATGGTCGCACTGGTAGGGCTCCCAGCCGAGGGCGAGCATGGCGTCGCAGATCTCGGCGATGATCTCGTAGCGGCGCATCAGCGCCTGCTGGTCGTAGCAGGGCTTCTCGGCGGTATCGGCCCCGTCGGAGACGGCCGTGCCCTCGGGCGTGAGGAGGAAGAACTCCGCCTCGATGCCGGTCTTCATGACCATCCCCTTCGCCGCGGCCTTCTCGGTGAGGGCTTTCAGGACATTGCGGGGGGCCTGAGCGACCTCCTCGCCCTCCATCACCAGCGTCGCGGCGACCCAGGCGACCTCGGGCTTCCACGGCAGCTGGATGGCGGTTTCGGGGACGGGGACGGCGAGCATGTCGGCGTCGGCGGGCGTCATGTCGAGCCATGTGGCGAAGCCCGCGAAGCCGGCGCCGTCGGCCGAGATCTCTGCGATCGCCTGGGCGGGGACGAGTTTCGCCCGCTGGCCGCCGAAGAGATCGGTGTAGGAGATCATGAAGTACTTGACCCCCCGCTCCTTGGCGAAGGCTGCAAGATCGGTCGTCATGTCGCTGTCCCTATCTTTGAAGTGGCGTCAGGCTTTCACGGGCGAGGAGTGGAATGAAGGCTGGGCCGGGTCGCGACAGGCGCGGGTGGCGGCAGATGATGAAAGATCGGGCAGAGGTGGCGCCTCGCACGCTCCGCCAGGCGTAGGGCGGGGTTTCACCCCGCCGCCCCCGCCGCTGCGCGGATCCGCTGTCAGCGCTTGGAAGGGCCGCGCCGGATCCGCGGGTGGGCGACCGCCACGGCCGGGCTGCGCGCTTTATCCCGGAAGCATCGGGCGACGGCCCCGCGGAAGGCGACATCGCCATGCGCCCGCCCGGGGGGCGGGTCGGGCGCGGCCCGCGCCTGGTCGGCGCGCGCCAGAGGTCGGCAGACGTAGCGCTCTGCCCCCTCAAAACACCTGCCCCGGCACCCACGACGTCCCCGCCAGCGGCACGCGGGCCATGGCGGCGGCCTCGACCGTCAGGGCGCAGAGATCCTCCGGCTCGAGGTTGCGCACATGGCTCTTGCCGCAGGCGCGGGCGATGGTCTGCGTCTCCAGCGTCAGGACGGAGAGGTAGTTGTAGAGCCGCCGCGCCGCCGCCACCGGGTCGAGTCGGGCGGCGAGATCGGGGTCCTGCGTCGTGATGCCGGCGGGGTCACGCCCTTCGTGCCAGTCGTCATAGGCGCCGGCGGTGGTGCCGAGCGCCTGGTACTCCGCCTCCCAGGCCGGATCATTGTCCCCCAGCGCCACCAGCGCCGCCGTGCCGATGGAGACGGCATCGGCGCCGAGCGCGATGGCCTTGGCGACATCGGCGCCGGAGCGGATGCCGCCGGAGACGACGAGCTGCACCTCGCGGCGCAGGCCCAGATCCTCCAGCGCCTCGACGGCGGGGCGGATGGCGGCGAGCGTTGGCAGGCCGACATGCTCGATGAAGACGTCCTGCGTCGCCGCCGTCCCGCCCTGCATCCCGTCGATGACCACCACGTCGGCCCCGGCCTTGGCGGCCAGCGCCGTGTCGTAATAGGGCCGCGCCGCCCCGACCTTGACGTAGATCGGGATCTGCCAGCCGGTGATCTCGCGCAGCTCGAGGATCTTGATCTCCAGATCGTCCGGTCCCGTCCAGTCAGGGTGGCGGCAGGCGCTGCGCTGGTCGATCCCCTGTGGCAGGTCGCGCATCCCGGCGACGCGTTCGGAGATCTTCTGGCCGAGGAGCATGCCGCCCCCCCCCGGCTTGGCGCCCTGCCCCACGACAATCTCGATGGCATCGGCGCGGCGCAGATCGCGCGGGTTCATCCCGTAGCGGGACGGCAGGTACTGGTAGACGAGCTTCGCCGAATGGCCCCGTTCCTCCTCCGTCATGCCGCCGTCGCCGGTGGTGGTGGAGGTGCCGGCGAGCGTCGCGCCGCGCCCCAGCGCCTCCTTGGCCTGGCCGGAGAGCGCGCCGAAGGACATGCCGGCGATGGTCACCGGGATGGCCAGCTCGACGGGCGTCTTCGCGAAGCGGGCGCCGAGGGTGACGCTCGTCGAGCAGGTCTCGCGGTAGCCCTCCAGCGGGTAGCGGGACATGGAGGCGCCGAGGAACAGAAGGTCATCGAAATGCGGCACCCGCCGCTTCGCCCCGCCGCCGCGGATATCGTAGATGCCGGTGGCGGCGGCGCGGCGGATCTCGGCATTCACCTCGGGGGTGAAGGTGGCGGAGTAGCGCGGCAGGGTCTTCGGCGTATCCTTCATCAGTAGGCCCCCGCGTTGTCGACGTGGAAATGGTAGAGCTGCCGGGCGGAGCCGTAGCGGCGGAACTCCTCGGGAGTCGCATCGGCCCCGGCCCGCTCCAGCAGGCCGGCCAGCAGCTCCAGATGCTCGGGCCGCATCTCCTTCTCGATGCAGTCGGCCCCGAGCGACTTGACCGAGCCGCGCACGAAGAGCCGCGCCTCGTAGATGCTGTCGCCGAGCGCCTCGCCGGTATCGCCCAGCACGACAAGGTTGCCCTTCTGCGCCATGAAGGCGGCCATGTGGCCGATGTTGCCGTGCACCACGATGTCGATCCCCTTCATCGAGATCCCGCAGCGCGAGGAGGCATTGCCCTTCACCACCAGAAGCCCGCCATGCCCGGTCGCCCCGGCATACTGGCTGGCATCGCCCTCGATGACGACGGTGCCGCTCATCATGTTCTCCGCCACGCCTGGGCCCGCCGACCCTTCGACGTGGATCGTCGCCTCGGCGTTCATGCCGGCGCAGTAATAGCCCGTGGAGCCCTTCACCCGCACCTCCACCGGCGCGTCGAGCCCGACGGCGAGCGCATGGGCGCCGCGGGGGTTGAGCACCTCCCACGCCGTCTGGTTGGTGGTGCCATTGAGGCTCTGCAGCGCGGCGTTCACGTCGCGCAGGCTGGTCTCGGCGAGGTCGAGTGTGGACATCAGCTTCGCTCCCAGAAGTAGACCGTCGCGGGCTCCGGCTCCCAGACACGGGCGGCGTCGATGCCGGGCAGGTTGCTGAAAGCGCGGTATTCCGAGCCGAAGGCGACGTAATCCTCCGTCTCCGCCATCACCGCCGGCTTGCAGGCGATGGGGTCACGCACGACGCCGAGGCCCTTCTCGGTGCCGACGACGAAGGTGAAGAACCCGTCGAGATCGGCGAGCGTGCCCTCCAGCGCCTCGCCGAGCGTCGCGCCGCTGCCCATCCGCCAGGAGAGGTAGCTGGCGGCGACCTCGGTATCGTTCTGGCTCTGCGCCGCGTAGCCGCGCCGGGCGAGCATCCGCCGCAGGTAATTGTGGTTGGAGAGGGAGCCGTTGTGGACGAGGCACTGGTCGATATCGGTGGAGAACGGGTGCGCGCCGAGCGTGGTCACGGCGCTCTCGGTCGCCATCCGCGTGTGGCCGATGCCGTGGGAGCCGGCCATGGAGCCGAGGCCGAAGCGCTTCACGACGCTCTGCGGCGTGCCGACCTCCTTGTAGATCTCCATCCGCTCCCCGGCGGACATGATGCGGATGTCCTTGTCGGAGAAGAAGTCCCGGGCGGCGGCGATGCGCTCATGCGGCAGGGAGACGACGGCGTGGGTGTCGATGACGCGCACACTCACCTCGGCACCGATGGCCCGGCCCAGATCCTCGGCCAGCCCGTCGAAGGCGATGTCCGGCCGGTCCGATTGCAGCGTCAGCTTCAGCCCCGGCCCCTCGTCGCCGTATATGGCGATGCCGGCACTGTCCGGCCCCCGGTCGGACATGGTGACGAGCATGTCAGACAGGAGCGCGCCGAGCTCCGGGCGCAGCGCCTCGCGCTTGAGATAAAGGCCGACGATGCCGCACATGGGCGATTCTCCGATAGTCGAGACGTAGGAATATCGGAGCAGCGAGCCAGCAGGTTCTCAAGGTGAAACTTTTTTCCTGAGGGGAAATATCTGGGTACCTGTCTGCCTGCGCCCGATCATCGGGCAGCGGCGCCTAAAGCTGCGGATAGCAGATGATCGAGAGATATCGGATCGGGAAGCCCGGCATCTCCTCCGGCCCGTGCGGCGCGTCCGCGTCGAAGACCAGCGTGTCGCCGGGCTCCAGCCGGTAGGTGGCCTCGCCGTGTCGATAGCCGAGCGTGCCTTCGAGCATGTAGAGCATCTCGATCCCCTCGTGCTGGAAGACGGGGAAGCGGTCGCCCCGGTCGGTCAGGGTGATGAGATAGGGCTCCACCACCACGCCGGACTGGTTGGCGCCGATATGGCCCAGAAGCTGGTACTGGTGGCCCGAGCGGGTGCCCGCCCGCTCCACCTCCACCCCCTCGCCGGCCTTCACGTGCATCGCGCCCCGCGCCTCGGCATAGCCCTCGAAGAGCTGCGTCAGCGGCACCGAGAGGGCGCCGGCCAGCACCTGCAGGGTGGAGAGGGAGGGCGAGGTGACGCCGTTCTCGATCTTGGAGAGCATGCCCACCGAGAGCCCGGCGGCCACCGCCAGCTCCGCCCCGGTGATGCGGCGCCGCTTGCGCAGGGCGCGCACCTGCCGGCCGATGGCGACCTCGAGCGTCTTCTCGCGCTCACCCCTCAGGCGGTGCGGGTCCTGCGTCAGCCGCGGACGGGGCGGCGGGCTTTGCGTCGTCATCGGCACCTCCGCCAGAAAGGGGGCCCCAGCCACTCCCCGAGGTCAAGCCCGCTCGCGACCGGCCGGGCCCTCAGCCGCCCTCCCTCTCCTCCCCGGGGTCTCCTTTTCATCTGGCCAGAAATACCCTCGGGGGGTCCGGGGGGCAGCGCCCCCCGGCCTCGCCACCCATCGCCCGCCCAAAGAAAAAGGGCCGGCGCAACGGCCGGCCCTTTCAAACACGCTCCCGTCCCGGGCGACTACTTGCCGGAGACCTTCCAGATCGTCGGCAGCAGCACGGCGGCGAGGGCCAGCTTGGCGGCGTCGCCGAGGAGGAAGTTGGTCACCCCGTACTGGAGCACCCAGTCCATCCCCTGCTCGGCGGCGAAGAGGTAGGCCATCCACGGCAGGCCGAAGGCGTAGATGATGACATTGCCGAGGAGCAGCGCGCCGACCATGCCGGCGACGCTGCGGCTCCAGCCGCGCTCCGCCAGCCAGCCGACGAGGGCGCCGGCAAAGGCGAAGCCGACAAGGTAGCCGCCCGTCGGGCCGGCGAAGTAGGTGAGCCCCGCCGCATCGCCGGTGAACACCGCCGCGCCGGAGGCGCCTAGAGCCAGCCAGGCGAGCAGCGTCGCGGCGCCGAGCCGGGCACCGAAAGCGGCGGCGACGACGAGGGTCGCGAAGGTCTGCATCGTCAGCGGCACGGGCCAGAAGGGCACGCGGATCTTCGACATCAGCGCCAGGAAGACGACGCCGAGCGCCACCAGCGCCACCTGCTTGGCCAGCCGGCCCGTTCCCTCGCTGGGCCCGAAGGCCTCTGCCAGCACCTTGTTGCCCGAAATCGCAAGCGCCATGCCCGCCTCCCTGTCAAAGCCTTTGCCAAGGTTCTGCCACGCCCCCCGGCCCATCACAAGCGCCTCAGGGCCGGGTATACCGCGAGCGCAGCACATAATCCTTCCGGGGCCCGACCACACGCCATTCCGCCTGCCATGCGGGCCAGCCGGAGAAATCGTAGCGCACCCGGTAGAGATCCTCGCCGCAGGGATGCTCCCCTCGCCCGTCCGCGCCGATGGCGTGAAAGAAGCGCCCGTCGTCGAAGTAGAGCTCCACCCCCGCCGGGGTGAAGCGCCAGACGTAGCTGCGCGCTGCCCGCAGCGGCGCCCGCCCTCCCATGGTCAGCTCGCCCTCCTCGAGGTAGCGCAGCTCCACCGGGCCGCCGGTGAACTCCGCCGTGCCCGCGAAGGTCCCCGCCTCGCCGGCCCGCCGGTCGTCGATCTGCCGCGCGATCTGCCAGCGCCCCGCGACATCTTCTGCCGTCAGCTCCATGCGCCCCCTCACCTTGCCGCCTGCCTGCCCCTCTCCTATAGGGGCGCCATCCCCAGGATCCAACGTGAGGCGACCCATGATCCCGCGCTATGCCCGCCCCGAGATGACAACCATCTGGGAGCCGGCGACGCGCTTCCGGATCTGGTACGAGATCGAGGCCCATGCCTGCCAGGCCATGGCCGACCTCGGCACCATCCCGCAGGAGAATGCGGCGGCGGTCTGGAAGGCGGATGGCGTCGAGTTCGACGTCGCCCGCATCGACGAGATCGAGGCGGTCACCAAGCATGACGTCATCGCCTTCCTCACCCACCTCGCCGAGCATATCGGCAGCGAGGAGGCGCGCTTCGTCCATCAGGGAATGACCTCGTCGGACGTGCTGGATACCGCCTTCAACGTGCAGCTCACCCGCGCCGCCGACATCCTGCTGGCCGATATGGACCGCCTGCTCGCCGCGCTGAAGACCCGCGCGATGGAGCACAAGGATACGGTGCGGATCGGCCGCTCTCATGGCATTCACGCCGAGCCGACGACGATGGGCCTCACCTTCGCGCGCTTCTATGCCGAGATGAGCCGCAACCGCGCCCGGCTGGTCAATGCCCGCGAAGAGATTGCCACGGGCGCGCTCTCCGGCGCGGTCGGCACCTTCGCCAATATCGACCCGCGGGTTGAGGAATATGTCTGCGAGAAGCTGGGCCTCGCGCCCGAGCCGATCTCCACTCAGGTGATCCCGCGCGACCGCCACGCGATGTTCTTCGCCACGCTCGGCGTCATCGCCAGCTCCATCGAGAATGTCTCCACCGAGATCCGCCACATGCAGCGCACCGAGGTGCTGGAGGCCGAGGAGTTCTTCTCCGCCGGCCAGAAGGGCTCCTCCGCCATGCCGCACAAGCGCAACCCGGTGCTGACGGAGAACCTGACGGGCCTCGCGAGGCTGGTGCGAAGCGCCGTGACCCCGGCGTTGGAGAACGTAACGCTCTGGCACGAGCGCGACATCTCGCACAGCTCGGTCGAGCGGGGCATCGCGCCGGATGCGACGGTGCATCTCGATTTCGCGCTGAACCGGCTCGCCGGGGTGGTCGAGAAGCTGGTCATCTATCCTGAGACGATGCTGGCCAACCTGCACAAGTTTAAAGGGCTGGTCATGTCCCAGCGCGTGCTGCTGGCTCTGACACAGGCCGGTGTCAGCCGCGAGGATGCCTACCGGCTGGTGCAGCGCAACGCCATGAAGGTCTGGGAAGAAGGCCGCGACTTCAAGGAAGAGCTGCTGGCCGACGAGGAGGTGACGGCAGCGCTGAGCCCGGCCGAGATCGAGGAGAAGTTCGATCTGGGCTACCACACGAAGAACGTCGATACGATCTTCAAGCGGGTCTTCGGCTGACACCAGCGGCGCGCTGGTCGAGAGGACGGGACCGGGGGGCTGTCTGCCCCCCGGAGCCCCCCGAGGATTTTTGGGACCAAAGACAGGGGGAGCCCGGCGGGCGGTGCGAAAAAGGCCGGCTGGCGAGGCGCGGAGCCGGCGGGTCAACGGGGCGTTCACCAGTTTCGGATAGCAAGCTGGGGACGAGACCGAACAGCGACGAGACGCGCCCCCGATGAGCAATGCTGCCTTCAATCCCCTTCCCAACCCCATGGGCCTGCCCAATGCCGGCGCCGGCGCGCCGGCCCTCTCGGCAGCGCCCCGGGCCCCCAGGCCCGAGGGGCTGTCGCGGCGGCGCAAGGCAGCCATGGTGGTGCAGATGCTGCTGCGCGACGGCACCGACATCTCCCTTTCCAAGCTGCCCGAAGAGGTGCAGCTCGACCTGACGCGCGAGCTCGGCCAGCTGAAGGTGATCGACCGGGCGACGGTCGAGGCGGTGGCCAACGAATTTCTCAACGACCTGGAATCGGTCGGCCTCACCGCTCCCGGCGGGCTGGAAGGGGCGCTGGCGACGCTGCGCGACCGGCTCAGCCCCGCCGCCGCCGCCCGCCTGCACCGGGAGACGCCGTCCGGCGCGACCGACCCATGGTCCCTCGTCGCGGCGCTGAAGGTCGAGCACCTCGTGCCGATCATGGAGAACGAATGCACCGAGGTGGCGGCCGTCACCCTTTCCAAGCTGCCCGCCGGCAAGGCGGCGGAGCTGCTGGGCAAGCTGCCGGGGGAGCGGGCGCGCCGCGTCGCCTTCGCCGTCAACCAGACCTCGGGCATCTCGCCTGCCGCCGTGGCCCGCATCGGCCGGGCGCTGGCGGCGGAATACGGCGAACGCCCGCCCACGGCCTTCGCCGACATGCCGGAGGCGCGGCTGGGGACGATCCTCAATTCCTCGCAGCCCAAGACCCGCGACGAGGTGCTCGAGGCGCTGGACGCCGAGGCGCCGGATTTCGCCAAGGGCGTGCGCAAGGCGATCTTCACCTTCGCCAACATCTCCGACCGGGTGCAGCCGCTCGATCTGCCGAAGGTGACCCGCAATGTCGAGAACGACACCCTCGTCACCGCCCTCGCCGGCGCCGCCCAGACGGGCGGCGATGAGGGCGCGGCGGCCGAGTTCATCCTCTCCTCCCTGCCCGGCCGCATGGCCGAGGCGCTGCGCGAGGGGGTGGCCGAGCGCGGCCGGGTGAAGAAGGCCGAAGGCGAGGCCGCCATGGCCGATGTCGTCACCGCGATCCGCGCCGCCGTCGAGGCGGGCGAGATATCGCTGATCGATGTCGGAGACGACGAAGAGGACGAATAACCTCTTCGGGAGAGTGCGGTGCCGGCCGAAGGGGGCGGGCTGCCGACCAGACCGAAAGACATGCGGCAGCGGCGCGTCACTCGCGCCCCGCGCCAGCCTCTTCACCCTCCAGAACGGGCGGGAGTCAAATGATCAACCGCCCGGAGGGGCTGCGCAGGCGCGCGCCGTCAGCCGGCCAGCCGCACCGCGGCACAGATGCGCCCCGGCCCCGGCTCCTGCAGGATGGCGACGAGGGGCTCGTCGCCCGTCACCTGCGCTTCGAGGTGCAGGGGGCCCGCGCCGTCCCACTCGCCCAGGATGGCCCAGTCGGTGACGATGTTGGCATAAGTCAGGCTGCGCCCGGCATTCTCTCCATGGAGGATGTCGACGCTCTCCTGCGGCGTGTAGCGCACCAGCTGGACGATCAGCGGATGCGGGCTCTCCAGCGCCTCGGCGGTGATGGTGACCACATCGCCCTCGCGGCTGACCTGCAGGCCCATGTCCTCTGTCTGGGCCGCGGCGGCGCGCATGTTGTCCATCAGCTCCATCGTCCGCGCGCCGATGACATGGTGCTGGCCGCCGATGACGAATTGCGGGGTGTAGATCGCGTTGGCCCCCGCCGCATGGGCATAGCGGCGCTGGCGCTCGGTGAAGCCGGGCTGGGCGAAGCTGTCCTCCCAGCCGATGTAATCCCAGTAGTCGACGTGCAGGGCGAGCGCGATCACGTCGTCCCGCCCCGCCAACTGCTGCAGCAGCGCGTCGGCCGGCGGGCAGGACGAGCAGCCCTGCGAGGTGTAGAGCTCCACCACCACGGGCGCGTCCTGCGCCTCTGCGGCCGAGGCGGCCAGAAGCAGCGCGGCGATACCGGCCCGGATGACTTGCATAGATCTCCCCATCGATCGTCCCCGGCTCTTACCTCAGGGCCATCGTCATGACCAATCAAGGCTTCTTGACGGCTATGCGAGGCGGCAGCGGCCATTTACGGCCTCTTGCGATCATCGGTGCACAATTGTATACCGCTCGCCAGCGGCCTCTTGATCGCACGTCACCGTTGCGTCAGAAGCAGGCCAAGTCCGTCACCCGTGATCCACATCCGAGGAGGCCACCCCATGCCCATCGTCACCGGCCATGACACGGCCAAGACCCGCCGCAGCCTCAGCGCCGGCGGCGCCACTGTGTCCTACTACTCCATTCCCGCCGCCACCGAGGCCGGCCTCGGCGATTTCGGCCGCCTGCCCGCCTCGCTGAAGGTGGTGATGGAGAACCTGCTGCGCTTCGAGGATGGCGGCTTCTCCGTCTCCACCGATGACATCAAGGCCTTCGCGGAATGGGGCGCCAATGGCGGCAAGAACCCCCGCGAGATCGCCTACCGCCCCGCCCGCGTGCTGATGCAGGATTTCACCGGCGTCCCCGCCGTGGTGGACCTTGCCGCCATGCGCGACGGCATCAAGGCGCTCGGCGGCGATGCGCAGAAGATCAACCCCCTGAACCCCGTCGACCTCGTCATCGACCACTCGGTGATGATCGACGAGTTCGGCAACCCGCGCGCCTTCCAACTCAACGTCGAGCGGGAATACGAGCGCAACATCGAGCGCTACGAGTTCCTCAAGTGGGGCCAGGGCGCGTTCGACAACTTCCGCGTCGTGCCCCCGGGCACCGGCATCTGCCACCAGGTGAACCTCGAGTACCTCGCCCAGACCGTCTGGACGGATACCGACCAGTCGGGTGAGGAGGTCGCCTACCCCGACACGCTCGTCGGCACCGACAGCCACACCACTATGGTCAACGGCCTGGCCGTGCTCGGCTGGGGCGTCGGCGGCATCGAGGCGGAGGCCGCCATGCTCGGCCAGCCCATCTCGATGCTCATTCCCGAGGTCGTGGGCTTCAAGCTCACCGGCGAGATGATGGAAGGCACGACGGGCACCGATCTGGTGCTGAAGGTCGTCGAGATGCTCCGCAAGCACGGCGTCGTCGGCAAGTTCGTGGAATTCTACGGCCCCGGCCTCGACAACCTGCCGCTGGCGCAGCGCGCCACCATCGCCAACATGGCGCCCGAATACGGCGCCACCTGCGGCTTCTTCCCCATCGACGACGAGACGCTGCGCTACCTGCGCCAGACCGGCCGCGACGAGGGCCGCATCGCGCTGGTGGAGGAATATGCCAAGGCGCAGGGCATGTGGCGCGGGCCGGATTACGAGCCGGTCTATTCCTCGACGCTGCATCTCGACATGAAGACCATCGTGCCCGCCATCTCCGGCCCCAAGCGCCCGCAGGATTACATCACCCTCGATGCCGCGGCGCCGGCCTTCCACGAGTACGTGAAGGGCATCCGCGAGGGGAAAGACGCCTCCCACCGCGCCGAAGTCCGCTGGGAAGGTGAGGGCGGCGCGCCCGAGCCGCAGGACATCCCCGGCAACGAGGGGCACCACCTGCACGGCTTCGTGCAGACGGATGACGGCCACTACCAGATCCACGACGGCTCGATCGTGATCGCGTCGATCACGTCCTGCACCAACACGTCGAACCCCTACGTGATGATCGGGGCCGGCCTCCTCGCCCGCAAGGCGCGCGAGAAGGGCCTGACGCGCAAGCCCTGGGTGAAGACGTCGCTGGCGCCGGGCTCCCAGGTGGTGTCGCACTACCTCGAGGCGGCCGGCCTGCAGGAGGATCTGGACGCCATCGGCTTCAACCTCGTCGGCTACGGCTGCACGACCTGCATCGGCAACTCCGGGCCGCTGGCGCCGGAGATCTCCAAGTCGATCAACGACAACGACCTGATCGGCGTCTCGGTGCTCTCCGGCAACCGCAACTTCGAGGGCCGGATCAGCCCCGACGTGCGCGCCAACTACCTCGCCTCGCCGCCGCTCGTCGTCGCCTACAGCCTGATCGGCGACATGAACGTCGACATCACGACGTCGGCGCTCGGCAACGACAAGGACGGCAACCCGGTCTACCTCAAGGACATCTGGCCGTCGCAGGCCGAGATCGCCGAGATGGTGGAGCGCACCGTCACCCGCGAGGCCTTCCAGGAGAAATACGCCGACGTCTTCAAGGGCGACGAGCGGTGGCAGGCCATCGAGACGTCCCGCGGCGAGACCTACAACTGGCCGCCGGCCTCCACCTATGTGCAGAACCCGCCCTATTTCGAAGGGATGGGCCCCGAGAAGGGCGACATCTCCTCGATCAAGGGCGCGCGCGTGCTGGCGATCCTCGGCGACATGGTCACGACCGACCACATCTCGCCCGCCGGCTCCTTCAAGGAGACGACGCCGGCCGGCAAGTACCTCGTCGAGCATCAGGTGCCGGTGCGGGAGTTCAACTCCTACGGCTCGCGCCGCGGCAACCACGAGGTGATGATGCGCGGCACCTTCGCCAACATCCGCATCAAGAACGAGATGCTGGACGGGGTGGAAGGCGGCTACACGCTCGGGCCGGACGGCAACGAGATGGCCATCTACGACGCCGCCATGGCCTATCAGGAGCAGGGCACGCCGCTGGTCATCTTCGCCGGTGAGCAATACGGCGCCGGCTCCTCCCGCGACTGGGCGGCGAAGGGCACGGCCCTCCTCGGCGTCAAGGCGGTGATCGCGGAGAGCTTCGAGCGGATCCACCGGTCGAACCTCGTCGGCATGGGCGTGGTGCCCTTCGAGTTCACGGGCGGCGACAGCCGGTCCTCCCTCGGCCTGAAGGGCGACGAGAGCGTCGACATCCCCGGGCTGGAAGAGGTGATACCCCAGCAGATGGTGACGGCGACGATCACCTATGCCGACGGCACCACGAAGGACATCGAGCTGCGCTGCCGCATCGATACGGCGCCGGAGATCGAATACGTCGAGAACGGCGGCGTGCTGCACTTCGTGCTGAGGAACCTCGCCAAGGCGAGCTGACCTCCAGCGGTCTTCAGAGACCACCAGACGGCGGGGCCCCCGGGCTCCGCCGTTTTTCTTTTGCGGCGGGCCGCGTTGCCGCTTTTGGCGGCACCCTGCCCCGCCGCGATCCCCGACATCGGCGGTGGGCGCAGGCACAACTGCGGTGTCCCGTGCAGGGGCAGCAACGTCGCGAGGCGGGAAAGCCTTACCCGGGCGCCCGAGCGGGTTGCCGTCTGCCGCGGTTTGGGGGCATTTTGCCGGGGACGGAGTGGGTTATGGACGCGGACGAGATCATCGAGAGACTGGGGCTCCAACCCCACCCCGAAGGCGGCTGGTACCGGCAGACCTGGCAAGGGAGCGAGACGCCCCGCCCGGCGGGGACCTGCATCTACTTCCTGCTCCGGCCCGGCGAGCGCAGCCACTGGCACCGCGTCGATGCCACGGAGATCTGGCATTTCTACACGGGCAGCCCGCTCATCTTGCGCATGGCGACTGACGAGGCCGGCCCGGCCACGTCCCACATCCTCGGCCCCGATCTCGTGGGCGGTCAGCACCCGCAGCTGATCGTGCCCGCCGGCCATTGGCAGGCGGCGGAGGCCGGCGAGGGCTGGGCGCTTGTGGGCTGCACCGTCTCCCCCGGCTTCCGCTTCGAGGGGTTCGAGCTGGCGGGCCCGGACTTCGACATCCCGGAGGCGACATGAGCGAGGCGACGCCGGAGCCGGTGGAGATCGACGCGCGCGGCCTGCGCTGCCCCCTGCCCGTCCTGCGACTACGCAAGGTGCTGCAGACCCTGCCGGAGGGCGGCACGGCGCGGCTGATCGCCGATGACCCGATGGCGGTGCTCGACGTGCCGCACTTCGCGCAGGAGGCGGGGCACGAGATCATCGAGATGACGCGGCAGCCGAACAGCTGGCTGGTGCGCAGGGGCTGCCCCGCTGGAAGCCGGGGCTCCTGACCCCGGCCCCCTGAACGTGAAAACGCCCGCCTCCGAGGAGGCGGGCGTTCTTGTTTTCAGCCTGTGGCCCGGCTCAGCCGCGCGACCACCAGCCACGACGCTTGGGCTTGGAGGAGGTCGACTCCGCCTCGGCCATCTCCGGCTCCGGGGTGCTTTCCGGCTCCGGCTGGGGCTCGGGCTGCGGCTCCGGCGTCTCTGCGACCTCGGGCTCCGCCGCCGGGGCCTCGGGCTCGGCGGTCTTCGCCTCCTCCGCCGGAGGCGGGGTCATCCCGGCGCCATCCTCGTCACCGCCGATTTCGGGCACCGGGGCCGGAGCGGCCTCGGGCGCCAGATCGGCGGCCGCGACCTCATCGGCCGGAACAGGCGCGGGCGCCGGCGTCTCGGCCACTTCGGCGGCCGGTGTCTCGCTGCCGGGCAGCTCCGCTTCCGGCTCCGCCTTCTTGCGGCTGCGCGAGCGGCGACGCTTCGGCTTCTCTTCCGCCTCGGGCTCGGGCTCGGCCGTGGGGGCGGCCTCGGCGATCTCGGTCGGCGTCTGCGCGGCCTCTTCGGTGCCCTCGTCCGCATCGCTCTTGCGGCGGCTCCGGGAGCGGCGGCGCTTCGGCTTCTCTTCCGTCGCCTCTTCCGCCGGCTGCGTCACCGGCTCCGAGTTCTCGGCGGAGTCGTCGCTGTCATCGCCCTCGTCGTCGGACTGGGACTCGCCGTTCTGGCCGCCCTGCCCCTCGCCATTGGCGCCACCGCGCCGACGACGCCGACGCCGGCGCTTCTTCTTCGGCTTGTCGTCCTCCTCGGCGGAGGGCGCCGCGGCGGCGACGGCCGCCGGCGAGGCGGGCGTGCCGGCCTCGGCCGGGATCTCGTCCTCGTCCGGGGTCTCGTCGGCCATCTCCGCTTCCGCCTCGGCCTCCTGCATCAGCTCGGGGCTGACCTTGACGACGGGGGCGAGGCCCTCCGGCACCGAGCGCGTCGCCGTCTTGAACTTTTCGACCGAGTAGTCGGGGGAGATCAGCGTGGGGTCGCCCTCAAGCCGCACGGCCATGCCGTAGCGCTGCTCGATGGCGGCGATGTGCTCGCGCTTGGTGTTGTAGAGGAAGTTGAGGATGCCGACCGGCGCCTTGACGAGCACCTCCTTGCTCCGCCCGCGCACGCCCTCTTCCTCCAGCTGGCGGAGGATGGCGAGCGAGACGTTGTCGTCGGAGCGCAGCAGGCCCGTGCCGTGGCAATGCGAGCAGGGCTGCGTCGTGGCCTCGAGCATGCCGGGCCGCAGACGCTGGCGGGACATCTCCAGAAGGCCGAAGCCGGAGATTCGGCCCACCTGGATGCGCGCCCGGTCGGTCTTCAGCTTGTCCTTGAAGCGCTTCTCCACCGCGGTGTTGTTCTTGCGCTCATCCATGTCGATGAAGTCGATCACGATGAGGCCGGCAAGGTCGCGCAGGCGCAGCTGACGGGCCACCTCCTCGGCGGCCTCGAGGTTGGTCTTCAGCGCCGTCTGCTCGATCGAGCCTTCCTTGGTGGCCCGGCCGGAGTTGACGTCGATGGCGACGAGCGCCTCCGTCACGCCGATGACGATGTAACCGCCGGAGGGCAGCTGCACCGTCGGGTTGAACATGGCCGCCAGCGTCGTCTCGACCTGGAAGCGCGCGAAGAGCGGCATCGGGTCGGCGTAGGGTTTCACGTTCTTGGCGTGGGACGGCATGATCATCTTCATGAAGTCCTTGGCGTTGCGGTAGCCCGCCTCGCCCTCGACGATCACCTCGTCGATCTCGCGGCTGTAGAGATCGCGGATGGACCGCTTGATGAGGTCGCCTTCCTCGTAGATTTTCGCCGGCGCGATGGATTGCAGCGTCAGCTCGCGGATCTGCTCCCACAGGCGCTGCAGGTACTCGTAATCGCGCTTGATCTCGCTCTTCGTCCGCTGGCTGCCGGCCGTGCGGATGATGAGGCCCGCGCCGCGCGGCACGTCGAGGCCGGAGGCGATCTCTTTCAGCTTCTTGCGGTCGGCGGTGTTGGTGATCTTGCGGGAGATGCCGCCGCCCCGGGCGGTGTTCGGCATCAGCACGCAGTAGCGGCCGGCGAGGGAAAGGTACGTCGTCAGTGCGGCGCCCTTGTTGCCACGCTCTTCCTTGACGACCTGCACCAGCATGATCTGGCGGACCTTGACGACCTCCTGGATCTTGTAGCGCTTCGGCCGCGGCTTGCGGGAGGGGCGCACATCGTCGCTGTCGTCGTCCTGGCCGGTTTCCTCGATCGTGGTGTCCTTGTGGACATGCTCGACCGAGTCGCTGTCGTCGTCGTCCTCGCCTTCGTCGGCGGCAGGCGTCTCGACGGGCGTTTCGGCGGCCGTCTCCATCGGGGAGGCGCCTTCGGGCGTCTCGCCCTCGTCGTCGCCGAGGTCGATCGTCTCCATCCCCGCGGCCTCGCCGCTGGTGGCCGAGGACGTCTCCGCCCCGGAGGCCCTGGAGCGCGAGCGGGAGCGGCGGCGGCCGCGCCCCTTGGATTCGTCCTCTTCCTCGTCCTCCGCGTCATCCTTCATGGATTCGGCGTAGGCGCGCTCTTCCTCGAGCAGCGCCTCACGGTCAGCGACCGGGATCTGGTAGTAATCGGGGTGGATCTCGCTGAAGGCGAGGAAGCCGTGGCGGTTGCCGCCGTAATCGACGAAGGCCGCCTGCAGCGACGCCTCGACCCGCGTGACCTTCGCTAGATAGATGTTTCCGGCGAGCTGGCGCTTTGCGGCGCTTTCGAAATCGAATTCCTCGACCTTGTTTCCGTCGACCACCACGACGCGGGTCTCTTCCGCGTGGGTGGCGTCGATGAGCATTTTCTTAGCCATGTTGCCTGATTGCATTCGGCCAACACACGTCGCCCCGGGGGGGCGGCGGGCCTGGCGGAATGTCTGATTGGGGCGGTGGCGGCGCGATCGGGGCACTGGCGGGCCGCGTGCCCCGGGGGGGCCGCTGCCGTTCTGCCTCTGAACATCGCGCGCGTCATCGCGTTTCTTCTCCGGCGGCAAGCCTTGGGGCCCGCCGCCCGTTTCATCGCCCGGCCTCGCATGAAGCGGCGGCTGGGGCGCATTTCGCTGGCCCGGGGGCCATACACCTGTCTCAGAGCTCGGGGGGATTGGCCCGGTGCGTCTGGAACAGAAACCTCACCGGCAACGCATGGTCTGGCCATGCGCACGGCCGATCCCCCTACATAAGGGCAAGGCGGGGCAAGCATCAATGGGCAATCGCTCGGCGCGCCCTCAGGGCGCCATCGCCGTGTCATCTGCCCGTCACCTGGGCGACATGCACCCGTGACGGCGCAAAGGATACCAGAGGCGCAGTCAATCAGGAGCTGCCACCATGACGTCCCGCCTTGCCCTCTGCCTTCCCGCCACGCTCGCGCTTCTCGCTGCGCCTGCCGCGGCGCAGGACCTGCCCCAGCCCGAGTTCTACGGGCAGATCACCCTCCCCTCCGGTCTGTCGATGGGCGGCGTCACCTTCGGCGGCATCTCCGACCTGACGGTGAACCCCGAGACCGGCCACATCCTCGCCATCTCGGACGACCGGATCGAGAATGGCCCGGCGCGCTTCTACGAGCTGGCGCTGGAGGCGGCGGAAGGTATCCTGACGCTCGACATCGTCGCCACCCACGAGCTGAGCGACGAGACGGGCGCGGCCTTCGGCGAGAAGGGCGCCGATCCGGAGGGGATCGCGTTCGACGACGTAAGCGGCCGGCTTTTCTGGTCGTCCGAGCGGGATGCCGAGGGTGTGCCCGCCATCTACGTCGCCGCGGCGGACGGCACGGGCACCGAGAAGGTGACGCTGCCTGACGGCTACCTTCCGGGCGAGGTCACGGGCATCTACGGCAACCTCGGCTTCGAGGGGCTGACCCTCTCCCCCGACGGTCAGTGGCTGATCGCCGCGACCGAAAGCGCCCTGCAGCAGGACGGCCCCATCGCCACGCTGGAGGCCGGCACGCTCTCGAGAATCCTGATGATCGACGCGGCGACGCTGGAGCCGGCGGAGGAGTATCTCTACCCCGTCGAGGCGATCTACGAGCCGCCGACGGGCGAGGAGAGCTGGAACGACAACGGCGTCTCCGCCATCGCCTTCGGGCCTGACAATCAGCTCTTCGTCGTCGAGCGCTCCTTCGCCTCCGGCGCCGGCAACCATATCCGCGTCTACCTTGCCGATATCGAGGGCGCGACGGATGTGGCGGCGGGCGGCATCGAGGGGGCCACGCCCGTCTCCAAGAGCCTCTGGTTCGAGATCGGCGAGGGCGATTTCGGCGGGCTCGATATCGACAACATCGAGTCGCTGACCTTCCTGCCCGAGATCGACGGCGAGCCGGCCTTCCTCATCGCGTCAGACGACAACTTCAACCCGGCGACCCAGTTCAGCCAGTTCGTCGTCTTCACGATCCCCCGGTGACCTCCAGCACCAGCGGCCGGTGGTCAGAGACCTCCGGCCGCGCCGGCACGTCGAAGGCGGCCACTGGCACGTCTGGTGTGACGAGACAGTAGTCGGCATAGCGCTGCGGCTTGGGGTAGAGGCTCGTGCGGGTGTCGCTATGGCCCCGCCCGGTGACGAGGTCGGTCAGGCCAAGCCGGGCGAAGATGCCGAAGCTCTCGCTGCCTGGCAGCAGGTTCAGGTCCCCCGCCAGCACCATCGGCTCCTCCGGCCGGGCGAGGCCTTGCAGCAGAGCCACCATCGCCTCCGCCTGCGCCCGCCGGGCCGGGGTGTCGCCCTTCCCGGCCGGGTCGCGGAGGCCGTGGAGGTGGGAGACGATCAGCGAAGCCCCTGCCCCCTCGATGCGGAATGCCTGCGCGGTGCGCGGCACCGGCTCCTCGCCCCAGCCGTCGGCGCGGTAGCTACCGTGGACAAAGCCGCTCGCGATCGCCGTCACCGCCAGGTGCGGCGCGATCCAGGCGGCGATGCCGTGCTCCGAGGCGACGTCCCGGCCGCTCTCATCCTGCAGGGTGCCGCGGGCGGCGGGCGAGAAGATCGCCTGGTGGCCCGGCAGCCGCCGGCTGACATCGGCGAAGAGGTCCGCCCGCTGATCGAGGCTGCGGAAGGCATCGCGGTATGAGAGCCATGCCGGCGAGGGCTGCGGCGCGCGGGTGACCTCCTGCAGGAGCAGGATGTCGGCGCCGGCCTCCCGCAGCCAGGCGGAGAGCGAGGGCCAGCACTGGCCGCCCCAGGCGTTGAGACTGATGATGCGCATGCGGCCCCTCCCTCCGCACGGGAGAGTGTCGCGGGAGAGGGGCGACGTCCAGTCTGCGGGGGGAGAGGGCGGAGGGGGGCGCTGCCCCCCGGCTGCGCCTCCCCCCGGGATACTTGCAGAAAAGCGAGGGGTGCGTCAGCCGAGGTAGTCGCCGCGGCTGAGGCCGTACTTGGCCATCTTCTCGTTGAGCGTGCGGCGCGGCAGGCAGAGCTCGTCCATGACGGCGGCGATGGAGCCCTTGTGGCGGCGCATCGTGTTGTCGATCAGCATGCGCTCGAAGGCCTCGACGAACTCCTTGAGCGGCTTGCCTTCCGTCGTCATGGCCGGCTGCGCCTCCTCCCCGTCGCTCATCAAGAGCGAGGCGATGGAGCCGGTGCCGCGGCGGGCCTGAAGGACGGCGCGCTCGGCGACGTTGATCAGCTGGCGCACGTTTCCGGGCCACGGCGCCTGGAGGAGCTGGGCGGCCTCCTGTGCCGCGAGCTCGGGCGTGGGGCAGCCGTACTCATCTGCGAACTGCTCGGACTTCTGGGTGAAGATCGTCAGGATGTCCTCGCCCCGCTGGCGAAGCGGCGGAACGGTGATACGCAGGGCCGCGAGGCGGTAGAAGAGATCGGAGCGGATCACCGTCTCGCAGGTCTTGCCCTCGTCGGCGAGGTTGCAGATGGCCGTCAGCCGCGTCTGCGCCGGCTCCCCCAGATCGTTGAGCGCGGTGAGGAGCCGGGCCTGCACGGCCGAGGAGAGCGACTCGATCCCCTCCAGCACCAGCGTGCCGCCGCGCGCCTCTTCCAGGGCCGGGAGGGGGCCGTTCTCCTCCGGCGGGCCGAAGAGGCGGCGGGCGATCGTCTCGTCGTCGAAGGCGGCGCAGGGCAGGATCACGAAGGGCTTGGAGGCGCGCGGGCCGACGGCGTGGAGGGCGTGGGCGACCAGCGTCTTTCCCGTGCCCGTCTCCCCCTCGATCAGCACGTGGCCGTCGGCCTGTCCGAGATCGAGGATATCCTCGCGCAGCCGCTCCATCGCCGGGGAGGAGCCGATGAGCTTGCTCATCAGCGCCGAGCCGTCAGAGAGCTCGCGCCGCAGCGCCCGGGCGTCGAGAGAGACACGGCGGGCCTGGGCGGCCTTCTTGGCCAGCTCGGTCATCCGGTCGGGATTGAAGGGCTTTTCGAGGAAGTCGAAGGCGCCGATGCGCATCGCCTCCACCGCCATGGGCACGTCGCCATGGCCGGTGATCATGATGACCGGCAGCGCCGGGTCGACTGTGCGCAGGCGGCGCAGGAAGGTCATCCCGTCCATGCCGGGCATGCGCACGTCAGTCACCACGATGCCGGGGTAATCGGCGGTGAGGCCTTTCAGCGCGTCCTCGGCGGAGCCGAAGGTCTCGGTATCGAAGCCCGACAGCGCCAGCCACTGCCCGATCGACTGGCGCATGTCTTTCTCGTCATCGACGATCGCGATCTTCATCGCTTTGGTCATGGATGGTCCTCCCGGGGGTCTGCCCCGATTACCGGGTGCCTGCTCTTATGCCTCAAGATAGTGCCTATTCCGCCGCCTCAACCCGACGCTCCCCCGACGGAAGCTCGACTTCGAAGACTGCGCCGCCCAGAGGCGAGTTGCGGGCGGTCAGCCGCCCGCCGAGTTCGGAGACGATGCCGGAGGAGATGGCGAGGCCGAGGCCGACGCCATCACCCGGCTGCTTGGTCGTGTAGAAGGGCTCGAACAATGCCTCCATGTTCTCGATGCCGTGGCCATTGTCGCGCACCGTCAGGCGGATCGAGTCCCCCGCCGCGAGGGTGATGTCGATGGACGGCTCGCGCACCTCCTTCGTGGCGTCGATGGCATTGCGCAAGAGATTGACGATCACCTGTTCGAGACGCAGCCGGTCCCCCGTCACCATGACAGGAGTGGACGGCAAGGTCCTGGTAATCTTGACCTTCTTGTTCTTGAGCTGCGGCTCCATCATCGCGAGAGCAGAGGAGACGGCGGCGCGGACATCCATGGGCGCGAAGGCGTCGGCGCCCTTGCGGGCATAGCTCTTGAGCTGGCGGGTGATGGCGCCCATCCGGTCGATGAGGTCGTCGATGCGGTGGAAGGAGGCGAGCGCCTCCTCGGGTCGCTTGCGCTCCAGCAGCAGGCGTGCGCCCGCGAGGTAGGTCTTCATCGCGGCGAGCGGCTGGTTGAGCTCGTGGGAGACGGAGGCGCTCATCTCCCCCAGGACGGCGAGCTTGGAGCTTTGCGCGAGTGTCTGCTCGGCGACCTGCAGGTTCTCCTCCGCCCGCTGCCGCTCGGCCATCTCGCGCTGCAGGCGGCGATTGAGCTCGCGCAGCTCGGCGCTCTCTCGCTGGAAGAAGACCATGCGGCTCATGCTCTTGCGCGAGGAGACCCAGAAGCCGCCGGCCAGAAGGATGGCGAAGCCCATGATCTCCAGCGCCAAGACGCCGTTCACCCGCTCCCGGACGGAGGCATAGGTGGTGAACGTAACGAGCCGCCAGCCCTGGAAGGGCACGCGCAGCTCGCGGCGCAGCACCGCCTCGCCGCCGACGTAGGCGTCGGGGGGCAGCACCGTCCAGTCCTGTGTCAGGCGCAGCGCCCGCTCGATGGCGGAGGGGACGGATTGGGTGGCCAGCGCCGCCCCCTCCTCCAGCCCCCGCCAGCGCGGCTCGGTGGAGAGGATGATCCGCTCCTCGCTGTCGAGCACGATCACGGCATCCTGCGTGCCCACCCAGCTGCGCTCCAGCGTGGAGAGGTTCGCCTCCACCGCGATGACGCCGAGGAGGGTGCCGCCCTGATCGATCCGCCGGGAATAGACGAAGCGGAAGGCGCCGCTCTCCGTCTCCTCCAGACTGAACATGGTGACGTTGTTGCGGATGGCATCGACGAAGAGCGGCGCGTTGCGGTGCGTCTCCCCCAGCCGCTCGCGGTTGGTGGCCGCGACGACGCGCCCTTCGCTGTCGAAGAGCGTCAGCCCGGCGGCGCCGCTTTCCTCGAGGTAGGAGAGCAGGCGTTGGGAGGAGAGCGTGTAGTCGCCCGTGTTGAGCGCCGCGATCAGCTCCGGGTCCCGGGCGAGGAGCTGAGGGACGATGGAGTTGCGCTGCAGCTCGGAGACGAGCGAGCCGGCATAGAGCGCGGCGCGCACCTCGGCCCGGTTTCGCGTGGTTTCGGTGAAGCGCTCCGTCAGCAGGCTGTTGGTCAGCCAGAGGACGGCGATCACCGTCACCGTGAAGGCGAGGAGCAGCACCTGCATCCACAGGCGCGGGTGACGCAGGAGTTTGGGCCAGCGGCGCATGGACCGAAACTAAAGGGGCGACGCCCCCCCGGCAAGTCGGGGGCGGTCACGCCGCCTGGAGCGCCCCCACGAGACCGGCGAAAAGCGGCGCACCGTCCTCGCCCCCATGCCCCGCATCGGCCGCCCGCTCGGGATGCGGCATGAGGCCGAGCACCCGGCGGTTGGCGGAGAGGATGCCGGCGATGCCCTCCTGGCTGCCGTTGGGATTGCGCTCGTAGGTGAAGGCGATCCGGTCCTCGCCCCGCAGCTCGGCCAGCGTCTCCGGCCCGGCGAAGTAGTTGCCGTCATGGTGGGCGATGGGGATCTCGATGCGCTGGCCGGCGGCATAGCCGCGGGTGAAGGCGCTCTCCACCGTTGCCACGCGCAGCGGCTCGGGGCGGGAGATGAACTTGAGGCCAGCGTTGCGCATCAGCGTGCCGGGGAGCAGCCCCGTCTCCGTCAGCACCTGGAAACCGTTGCAGACGCCGAGGACGTATCCGCCCCGCTCGGCATGGGCGATGACGGCGGAGGTGACGGGGGAGCGGGCGGCGATGGCGCCGCAGCGCAGGTAATCGCCGAAGGAGAAGCCACCGGGCACCGCCACGAGATCCAGCCCGGGCGGCAGCTCGGGCTCCTTGTGCCAGACCATTGTGACATCGGCCCCGGCGCGGGTGAGCGCCACGGCAAGATCACGGTCGCAGTTGGAGCCGGGAAAGACGAGGACGGCGGCTTTCATCTGGCGGGCACCTCCGGAGTTTGCGGCAGCCAAGACCACCAAAGGCGCCGCCGGTCAAGTCACGCGCGCCGGGGGCAGCCGGGTGCCGAATTCCGCGCGGAATTCGTGCACGGAAATCGTGCGATTTCCGGCTCTCCGCGGCGCGGGACGGGCGGGTTTGCAGCCGGGGGGAGGCGCGGGGGCCGGCTCAGGCCAGCTCGACGCGGTAGCTCTCGATCACCGTGTTGGCGAGGAGGCGCTGGCACATGGCCTCCGCCTCCGCCCGGGCCTTCGCCTCGTCCGTCTCGGCGAGGTCGAGCTCGATCACCTTGCCCTGCCGCACGCCCTCGACGCCGGCAAAGCCGAGGGAGCCGAGCGCGTGGCGGACGGCCTCACCCTGGGGGTCGAGGACGCCGTCCTTGAGCATGACGGTGACGATGGCTTTCATGGGATCGGTCCTGCAGGTCTCGGGCGGCGGGGCGACGGGAGGCGGGGCAAACGGCGCCCCGCCCGCCTTCCTAGTTGATCAGCGTCGGCTTCGGCCGGTGGGTGACGTTGGAGGGCAGCACGCCGAGCCGGCGGGCCACCTCCGTGTAGGCGTCGCTCAGCGAGCCGAGGTCGCGGCGGAAGACATCCTTGTCGAGCTTGGTGCCCGTCTCGACATCCCACAGCCGGCAGCTGTCGGGCGAGATCTCGTCGGCGACGACAAGGCGGGGATAATCGTTCTCCCAGATGCGGCCGACCTCGATCTTGAAGTCGACGAGCTTGATGCCGACGCCGTGCATGACGCCGGACAAGAAGTCGTTCACGCGCAGCGCGAGGGAGACGATGTCGTCGAGGTCCTGCTGCGTCGCCCAGCCGAAGGCGATGATGTATTCCTCCGGCACCAGCGGGTCGCCCAGCTCGTCGTTCTTGTAGGAGAACTCGACGATCGGGCGGGGCAGCACGGTGCCCTCCTCCATCCCCAGCCGCTTGGCCATGGAACCGGCGGCGAAGTTGCGCACGATCACCTCGAGGGGGATGATCTCCACGTGGCGGATCAGCTGCTCGCGCATGTTCAGGCGGCGGATGAAGTGCGTCGGGATGCCGATGCTCTGCAGGCCGGTCATGAAGAACTCGCTCAGGCGATTGTTCAGCACGCCCTTGCCGTCGATCACGTCCTTCTTGGCGCCGTTGCCGGCGGTGGCATCATCCTTGAAATACTGCACGAGCGTGCCCGGCTCCGGGCCTTCGTACAGGATCTTCGCCTTGCCTTCGTAGACCTTCTTGCGGCGTGCCATGGTCTCTCCAATCCGAAATGCAGCCCCGGCGGCGCCGGTGGGAGATGTGCGGCCATCGCCCGGGCCCCGGGAAGGGGCCGGCCTCTTGGCTCGGCTCATACGCCAAGCCCCCCTTGCGGGCAAGAGACGTGGCGGGCATATGAAGGGCAGACCGGCGCCTGATGAGGGAAGAAAGATGAGCACCTTCGACGACCGTGAGAATGCGTTCGAGGCCAAATTCGCCCACGACGCCGAGATGAAATTCCGGGCCGAGGCGCGCGCCAACAAGCTCCTGGGCCTCTGGGCCGCCGGGCTCTTGGGCAAGGAGGGCGCCGAGGCCGATGCCTACGCCTCCGAGGTCGTGCGCTCCGATTTCGAGGAGGCCGGCAGCGAGGATGTCTTCCGCAAGGTGAGTGGCGACCTCGGCGACAAGGCCGACGAGGCGACCATCCGCACCAAGATGGCCGAATGCACGGTGCAGGCGAAGGAATCTCTCCTCAAGGAGAGCTGACGCCGCCGCGGGGCCGCCCGCCGCAGCCACCAGACCAGCGCCAGACAGGCCGGGCCCGCGCCCGGCCTTTTTCGTGGGCGATCCGCCGTCATGTCCGCGCGGAGCCGCCGCCGCGAGATTGCGCACAATTGGCGGCTTAACACTCCGTTCAACCCCCTCCCCTAGTCCCGCGCGGCCAGCAACCGGGGGAGTGGGCCGCGTGTCGCAACATCAACGTCTTGATCAGTTCCAGACCGTCCGGGGTGGCGAGTCCGGGGCGCTCCGCTTTCGCCTGCGCAGCCTCGTGCTGCCGCTGCTGGCGCTTGTCGGCTGCGGCTGGCTCTTGCGCAGCGAGCTGGCCGGACTCAGCCTCGCCGAGCTGAACGCCAGCCTCGCCGGCCATGGCGGCGGAGTCTGGGTGGCGGCGATGCTCCTCGGCCTTGTCGGACTCTGGTCCATGGGGAGGATGGAGGGGCGGCTCCACGCGATCCTCGCCACCGGCGTCGCGCGCCCGCGCGCGCGGCGGACAGGGATGCTCGCCGTCGCCATCGGGCAGGCGCTGGGGCTCGGCGCCCTCACCGGCGGCGCCGTTCGGATGCGCTGCCTGCCCGAATGCGGCATCTGGACGATCTCCAAGCTCTCCGTCGCCCTGTCGCTGGCCTTCCTCGCCGCGCTGACGGCGCTGACCGGGCTGGCCCGGCTGGGGATGGGCGTCGGCTGGGCCGGCGCCGTGGCGCTGCCCCTGCTGCTGACGCTCGCCCTCGCCCGCCTCGGCCCGATCCTGCCCGGCCCGGTGCCCCACCGGCGCCTGCGCGGCGCCGACCTCTCCGCCCTGCTGCTCTGGACGGCGCTGGATGTCGCCGCCTTTGCCGGGGCCCTCTGGCTCTTCCTGCCGCCGGGCGTGGCGCCCGTGTCGCTGGTGCTGGCGGTGATGACGGCGATGGGCGTCGGCCTTCTCAGCCAGAGCCCCGGCGGCCTCGGCGCCTTCGAGCTGGTGCTGCTGGCGCTGCTGCCCGGCGTGCCGGAGGCGGAGCTTCTGGCTGCCGTCCTCGCCACCCGCATCGCCTGTCAGGGCGTGCCGGCCCTCGGCGCCGCCCTGCTCCTCCTGCGCCGCCCTGCCCCGGCCCGCGCGCCGGAGCTGACGCTGACGAAACCCGACTCGCGCCTCGCCGCCATGGCCGCCCCGCCGGAGGCCGGCTGGGGCCTCGCCTACCAGGGTGGCGCGCTGGCGCTGGCCCGCTGCGGCACGCGGGGCTGGCATTTGCGGCACGCACCGGGCACGCTCGCCGCGCTCGGCGCCCCGCTGGGGACGGCGGATTTCGCCGGCCTGCAGCAGCTTGCCCGCCATCTCGGCCGCCGCGCCCTCGCCTATGACATAGACGCCCGCACCGCCGCCGCCGCCCGCCGCGCCGGCTGGGTCGTCACCCCCCTCTCCACCCGCGCCTCGCTGGACCCGCAGGAGTGGCGCCTCGATCGCCCCGCCTGCCGCCAGCTGCGGCGCAAGCTGCGCGGCGCCCGCAATGCCGGCGTGGTGGCGGAGCTCGCCTCCTACGCGCCGCCCTTCGCCGAGATGGGCGCCGTCGCCCGCGCCTGGGCGCTGAAATCGGGGCGGGAGCGCGGCTTCTCCACCGGGCGCTACGCGCCGGCCTTCGCGGCGCGGCAGGTGGTGATCCTCGCCCATTCGGGCGGCCGGCTGGTCGGCTTTGCCACCTTCCACGCCGCGCCGGGCAGCTGGTCGCTGGAGCTGATGCGCTGGCTGCCGGAGGCGCCGGCGGGCACGATGCAGACCGTCCTCGCCACCGCCATCGAGGAGGCGCGGCTCGCCGGGATCCACCACCTCAGCCTCGCCAACGCCCCCTCGCGCGAGCTGCGCCTGCTACGCTTCGATCTCAACCGGGCGCTCGGCGTCAGCGGGCTCGTGCAGTTCAAGGGTGCCTTCGGACCGGACTGGACGCCACGCTACGCCGCGGCGCCCTCGCGCCCTGCCCTCCTCTTCGGCCTAGCCGCCGCCGCGCACGCCATCTGGCGGCCCGATCCGTTGCCGGCGCCCTTTCCGTTTGAAGTTCCGGCCGGCGCATGCCATTCGCTGGGCGAAAATCCCCTGACCTCGCGGGAGACCTTTCCATGGCAGACCTCCTCTCGACCCTCCTCTCCCGCCGCGACTGGCTTCTGGCCGACGGCGCGACGGGCACCAACCTCTTCAACATGGGGCTCGAAGCTGGCGAAGCCCCTGAGCTCTGGAACGAAGCGCATCCGGAGCGTATTTCGGCGCTCTATCTAGGCGCCATCGAGGCCGGGTCGGACATCTTCCTCACCAACTCCTTCGGCGGCAACGCAGCGCGGCTGAAGCTGCATGGCGCCCAGGACCGGGCGCGGGAGCTCAACCGCATGGCAGCCGAGATCGGTCGCGAGGCGGCCGACAAGGCCGGGCGGCCCGTCGTCGTCGCCGGCTCCGTCGGGCCGACGGGGGAGATCATGGAGCCGATGGGGGCGCTGACGAAGGCCTCCGCCGTCGAGATGTTCCACGAGCAAGCCGAGGGGCTGAAGGAGGGCGGCGCCGACGTGCTCTGGGTGGAGACGATCTCCGCCGCCGAGGAATTCAAGGCTGCCGCCGAGGCCTTCGCGCTGGCAGACATGCCCTGGTGCGGCACGATGAGCTTCGACACCGCGGGTCGCACGATGATGGGCCTGACGGCGGCGGAGCTGGTGAAGCTGATCATGAAGCTGCCGAACCCGCCGGTCGCCTTCGGCGCCAATTGCGGCGTCGGCGCGTCCGATCTCATCCGCACCACGCTGGCCTTCTCGGCCGCGGGGCCGGAGCGGCCGCTGATCGCCAAGGGCAATGCCGGCATCCCGAAATACGTCGACGGACACATCCATTACGACGGCACGCCGGCCCTGATGGCCGAATACGCGCTTCTCGCCCGCAGCGCGGGGGCGACGATCATCGGCGGCTGCTGCGGCACGATGCCCGAGCACCTGCGCGCCATGCGCGAGGCGCTGGAGACGCGCGAGCCCGGCCCGCGCCCGGCGCTGGAAGAGGTGGTCGAGGCGCTCGGCGGCTTCTCCTCCGCCTCCGACGGATCGGGAGAGGACGCCCCGCAGCGCCGCGCCCGCACCGGGCGCCGCCGGCGCTGACCGGCCGCCACGGGGAGCGGAAACCATATGGTTTCCGCCTTCGATTTCCATATGGAAATCGGCGCCCGGCGGGAGCGGCGCGCCTCGGTTGAGGCCGATGCTCTGCGCCGCCGCCGGGGGACGGAAATCGTGCGATTTCCGTGCACGAATTCCGCGCGGAATTCGTCTTCTTAGCGGCGGACGGCGCCCTTGCCATCGACGAGGTACTTGAAGCTGGTCAGCTGCTCGGCGCCCACCGGGCCGCGGGCATGCATCTTGCCCGTCGCGATGCCGATCTCCGCCCCCATGCCGAACTCGCCGCCATCGGCGAACTGGGTGGAGGCGTTGCGCATCAGGATCGCCGAATCGAGCCGCTGGAAGAAATGCGCGGCGGCCTGGTCATCCTCGGTGATGATCGCGTCGGTGTGGTTGGAGCCGTAGGTGCGGATGTGGTCGATCGCCTCGTCCACCCCGTCCACCAGCTTCGCCGCGCAGATCATGTCGAGGAACTCCTTGCCGAAGTCCTCCGGGCTGGCCTTGACGGTGCCCGGCACCTTGGCGAGGTCGCCATCGGCCCGCACCTCGACCCCCGCCTTCATCAGCGCCTCGATCAGGATCGGCCCGTGCTGCGTGTAGAAGCGCCAGTCGATCAGCAGGCATTCGAGCGCCCCGCAGATGCCCGTCCGCCGGGTCTTGGCGTTGAGCACGACCTCCAGCGCCATGGCCGGATCGGCCGTGGCGCCGACATAGGTGTGACAGATCCCCTCCAGATGCGCGAAGACCGGCACCCGAGCCTCGCGCTGGACGAGGCCGACGAGTCCCTTGCCGCCTCGGGGGACGATCACGTCGATATATTGCGTGGCCTTCAGCATCTCCGACACCGCCTCGCGGTCGCGCACGGGGACGAGCTGGATCGCCGACTCCGGCAGGCCGGCCTGCTTCAGGCCGGTGGTCAGGCACTGGTGGATCGCCGTGGATGAGTTGAAGCTCTCCGACCCGCCACGCAGGATCGCCGCGTTGCCGGCCTTGAGGCAGAGCGCGCCGGCATCGGCGGTGACGTTCGGACGGCTCTCGTAGATGACGCCAACGACGCCGAGCGGCGTGCGCACGCGGCGGATGTGGATACCCGAAGGCATGTCCCATTCCGCGATCACCTGCCCCACCGGGTCCCGCTGCTCGGCGATGGCACGAAGCCCATCGACCATCCCCTGGATGCGCCGCTCATCGAGCATCAGCCGGTCCATCATCGCCGGCGAGAGGCCCTTCTCCTCGCCGTAGACGAGGTCCTCGCAATTGGCGTCGATGATCTCCTGCCGCCGCTCCCAGAGGGCATAGGCGGCGCTCTGCAGCGCGGCGACCTTGCGGTCCTCCGCCGCGAAGGCCAGCTCGGCGGCGGCGGCGCGCGCATTGCGGCCGATCTCGTCCATGACGGCGGGGATATCGGTGAGGTCTTTCATGGGCTTCGTCTCCTGTCGGGGAGCGGTTTACGCCCATTCCTGCCCTTTGGGAACATCGGCGAGTACGGCCGCGAGGGCCGAGGCCATCTCGGCGTCGATCCCGTCGTCATGGGGCGTGCCGGCGTTCCAGATCTGGCTGATGCCGCAGAGCGCGATAGCCCAGGCGATGGGGCGGCCCGGCTCCTCCGGCGCGAGGGCCCGGGCGAGCGCCTCGATCCGGGCCGGGGCGAGCGCGAGGTCACGCCGTCCCACGGGGTTGCGGAAGAGGTTGGCCGCCTCGAAGCCGGGATCGCCGATCAGGCCCTTGGGGTCGATGGCCCGCCAGCCCTCCGGCGTCTCGATGATGTTGTCATGGTGGAGGTCGCCATGCAGCACCACCGGGGGGCGAGGGGCGGAGAGGAGGCGGCGGGCGATGGCGCGGGGGCGCGCGAGGTGGGCGGCCTGGCTCGTGAGGAGCGGGGCGAACATGTCCTGCAGCGGCAGGAGGGGCGCGAGGGTGGCGGCGTCGGAGGGGGGCTGTCTGCCCCCCGCGCCTGCGGCGCCCTCCCGAGGATTTTCGGGGACCAAAGACGAGGGGGCGTGGTGGAGGCGATGGATCAGGGCGGCGAGGGCGGGGAAGGTGCCGGCGTCGCCGTGGGTGCGGACGCGGTCGCCGAGGGGCGGGCCGGGGAGCCACTCGAGGAGCATGGCGCCCGGGGCCTCCGCGTAGAGGCGGGCGGCGGCGTGGCCCTGCCAGTGGCGGAGGGCGGTGGCGCCGCGGCGCTCCTCGGCGCCCGCCTCGGTGAGGAGCTTGAGGGCCGCGGGTCCCTGCGGGCTGTCGCAGCGGTAGATGCGGGAGGAGCGGGTCTCGGCGACGGGAGTGAGCGGGCCGAGCTGCCAGAGGCGGAGGAGGGCGGCGAGGCGGGAGGCCCCGCTCACAGCACCATGTCGTCGCGGTGGATCAGGGCGGCGCGGCCCTTGTAGCCGAGGATCGCCTCGATCTCCGCCGAGCGGCGGCCCTGGATCTGGCGGGCCTCGTCCGAGGTGTAGCGGATCAGGCCGAGGCCGAGCTGGCGGCCGGCGGCGGAGTGGATGGTCACCGGCTCGCCGCGGCCGAAGCGGCCCGTCACCTTCGTCACCCCGGCAGGGAGCAGCGACTTGCCGTTGGCGAGCGCCGTCTCCGCGCCGGCATCCACCACCAGCTCGCCCTTCGGCTTCATTGCCGCGATCCACATCTTGCGGGCGAGCTGCGGGCTGCGCTGCGCAGTGAACCACGTCGCGGGGGCACCGTTTTCCAGCGCCGCCAACGGGTTGAGCGGCGAACCTAAGGTGATCGCCATGGTGCAGCCGCCCTCCACCGCGAGCCGCGCCGCCATCACCTTGGTGCGCATCCCGCCCTTGGAGACGCCGGAGATGCCCTCGCCGGCCATGGCCTCGATCTCGGGCGTGATCTCCTCCACCACGTCGAGCCGGCGGGCCTCCGGTTCCAGCCCCGGATTTGCGGTGTAGAGGCCGTCGACATCGGAGAGCAGCACCAGGAGGTCGGCGCCGATGGTGACGGCCACCTGTGCGGCGAGGCGGTCATTGTCGCCGTAGCGGATCTCGTCGGTGGCGATCGTGTCGTTCTCGTTGACGATGGGGGTCACGCCGAGGGCGAGCAAAGTCTCCATCGTCGCGCGGGAGTTGAGGTAGCGCCGGCGGTCGGCCGAATCCTCCAGCGTCACCAGCACCTGCCCGGTGGTCAGGCCGTGGGGGGCCAGCGCCTCCTCATAGGCGCGGGCGAGGCGGATCTGGCCGACGGCGGCGGCGGCCTGTGCCTGCTCCAGCGGCAGGGCGCCGGGGGGAAGGCGGAGAGCGCCGCGCCCCAGCGCGATGGACCCGGAGGAGACGAGCACCACCTGCTGGCCCCGGGCGCGCAGGCGGGCGACATCGGCGGCGAGGGCATGGAGCCAGTCGGAGCGCAGGCTCCCCGTCTGGCGGTCGACGAGGAGGGCCGAGCCGATCTTGACGACGACGCGGCGCGCCTCGCTCAGGGCTCCCACGGCCCCTCCTCCTCGCCCTCGGGCGCCTCCGCCTTCCGGCCTTTGCGGATCTCGCGGCGCAGCGCCCGCAGCACGCCCGTCACCCCGTCGCCGGTGACGCCGGACATGGCGTGGACGGGGCCGCCGGCCTCCTGCCGCAGCGCCTCGACCAGCTCTTCGAGGTGGTCGTCAGGGATGGCGTCCGTCTTGTTGATGACGGTGGTGCGGGGCTTCTCGGCGAGGGCGCCGCCATAGACCTCCAGCTCGCCGATGATGGTGTGGTAATCGGCCAGCGGGTCCAGCGCCGCGCCATCGACGAGGTGGAGCAGCACCGCGCAGCGCTCGACATGGCCGAGGAAGGTATCACCGAGTCCCCTGCCCTCGCTGGCGCCCTCGATCAACCCCGGGATGTCGGCGACGACGAATTCGGCTCCATCCACGCCTACGACACCTAGGTTGGGGACCAGCGTCGTGAAGGGGTAATCGGCGATCTTCGGGCGGGCATTGGACGTCGCGGCGAGGAAGGTGCTCTTGCCGGCATTGGGCAGGCCGAGGAGGCCGACATCGGCGATCAGCTTCAGGCGCAGCCAGATCTCGCGCTCCACCCCTTCCTGGCCGGGGTTGGCCTTACGGGGGGCCTGGTTGGTGGCCGTCTTGAAGCGCAGGTTCCCCCAGCCGCCATTGCCGCCCTTGGCGAGGAGGACGCGCTGTCCCGCCTCCGTCAGGTCGGCGATCAGCGTCTCGCCATCTTCGGCGAGGATCTCGGTGCCCGCCGGGACGCGCAGGGTGATGTCGTCGCCATCGGCGCCGGTGCGCTGGCTGCCCTGCCCGGCGCGGCCGTTCTTGGCGAAGAAGTGCTGCTGGTAGCGGAAATCGATGAGGGTGTTCAGCCCCTCCACCGCCTCGGCCCAGACATCGCCGCCGCGCCCGCCGTCACCGCCGTTGGGGCCGCCGAACTCGACATACTTCTCGCGGCGGAACGACGTGCAGCCGTTGCCGCCCGCGCCGGAGCGGATCGTCACGCGTGCCAGATCGAGGAATTTCATAAGTTCATGTCCCGCCCTGAAGCGGAGGCATTACCTCAGGCGGCGCCCCGGCTCAAGCGGCTCTCCCAATCGGCGCGGGTGAGACGGAAGCGGCGGATGGCGACGATGCGGCGGCGGGCCTTGGAGTAATCGAGCTGCATCGCTTCCTCGGTGAAGCCGAGCTTGAGGAGCACGCGCGCCGAGGCCGGGTTGTCCACCCAGGCCGAGCCGGTGATCTCCGCGCGCCCCTGCCCGAAGGCGATGGTCAGCGCGTAGGTGGCGGCGGCGGTGGCGATGCCCTGCCCCGCGAGGTCCAGCCGGTACATGTAGCCGATGTCGCCGGAGACGACGCCGACGGAGCCGAGCAGCTCCGCGCCGCGGAAGACGCCCCAGACGAAGCCGTCGCCCTTGAAGGGCTTGGCACGCCCTTCGGTGAAGGGGCGCGACGGCGGCCAGGGCCAGCCGCCGAGCTGGCGCACGACCTGCCAGTCGGAGACGAGGGCGTGGAGCGCGTCGGCATCCTCCGGAGAGAGCGGGCGGTAGGTCAGCGGCTCCATGGCATCCGCTCCCACCCGGCGCGCGTGAGGGTCAGCTCGACGCCCGGGAGCGCCTCGCCGTGGAAGAGGGAGTCCTGTATCGTCCGGCCCGTCTCGACGAAGCCGAGAGAGGCAAGGAGGTGGCCCGATGCGCGGTTCGCCTCGAAATGGCCGGCGTGGATATGGCCGGCGTGGATCTCCCCCAGCTCCGGCCGGGCGCGGAAGACGTGTGTGAGGAAGGCGCGGCAGGCCTCCCCCGCGATGCCCTGCCCCCAGTGCGGCCGGTCGATGATCAGGCCGAGCCAGCCTGCCGCCAGCGTCACCTGCCCGATGAACCGGCCGTCCCGCACGACGGCAACCCGCTGGCCGCGCTCCGGATCGAAGGGCCGGAAGCGGCTGCGCGCGATGGCCTCGTCCATCGGGTGGGGCCAGACGGCGCAGTATTCGATCACCTCGCGGTTGGAGACCATGGCGAGGAAGGCGGGGAAGTCCTCCTCCCGCCGCTCGCGGAGGGTGAGGCGCGGTGTGCCGATGCGGACGGGGGCGTCCATCAGCGCGCCTCCCACGCCTCGCGGGTCAGCACCATCTCCTGCAGGGCCAGCGCCTGCGCGGAGGGACGATGGTAGCGCGCCACGATGCGGGTGGGGACGAAGCCGTGCTTCGTCAGCACGGCGCGGGAGGGGCCGTTGCCGAGGAAGTAGCCGGAGTCGAGCGGCGACGGATCCGTCCCGAAGCGCCACGCGAGCACGGCCGCGGCGACCTCCGACATGATCCCTTGCCCCCAGAGCGGCGGCGCCAGCCAGTAGCCGAATTCAGCGCCCGCGCCGATGACGCCGACGACGCGGCCCTCCACCTCGATGCCGAAGGTCTGTGAATCGGCGCCCTCGGTGACAAACCACTCGGCATCCGCCAGCCCATAGGGCCATGGCGGGGCGGAGAGCCATCGCATGACCCGCCACTCGGCAATGCCCTCGGCGATGTCCGGCGCGTCGCCGGGGCGGAGCGGGCGCAGAAGCGCCTGCGCCGTCCTCAGCTCCGGCGCGCCGGTCATTGCGGCAGTTTGAGCGCGTAGGTCCATGTCGGCACGGCGGAGCCGCGGGCGACGCAATACGCCTCGGCATCGCCGAGATACTCGAAGCCGCTGTTCGTCAGCACCCGGGCGGAGCCGGGATTGTCCTGGAAGACCTCGGCGAAGAGCTGCGCCGCGCCGTGCGGATTGGCGGCGATGAGGGCGCGCAGCGCCTCCGTCGCCAGACCCGTGTTCCAGAATGCAGGCGCCACCCAGTAGCGCACTTGGCTCTGGTTGCGCTCCAGCGGCGTCAGCACGACGATCCCGAGGAACTCGCTGCCGCCGGCCGGGGAGGCATCCATCGCCCAGACGTCCTCAACCCGATCCGGGGCGCTGGCGCGCTGAATGAAGGCCTCGGCGGCGCCGGGCGGATAGGGATGCGGGATGTTCGGCGTGGCGCGCGCGAGGCGCCTGTCGCCGGCATAGAGCGCGATGAGCCCGGCATCGGACCGGCGCAACGGGCGCAGGATGAACCGCTCGGCCTCGATCACGGGCTGGGCGGTCTGTTGCGCGGTGGTCATCTCTTCCTCCTCGGCGGCCAGGCCGCCCCATACAGGATGAACCTTAGGGAAACGCGACATCCCCCTGAAAAATCCGCGTGACAAAACGCGAAGAGGGGACCGGCTCCTCCACCGGTCCCCTCCTTTTTCACTCCGGTCGGGGCCGGCTTACTCCGCGGCTTCCGCCACCGGGAGCACGGAAATGAAGGTGCGGCCCTTCAGACCCTTGTGGAAGGTCACGCGGCCCTCGGCCTTGGCGAAGATCGTGTGATCCTTGCCCATGCCGACGTTCTCGCCGGGCCACATCTTCGTGCCGCGCTGGCGCATGATGATGTTGCCGGGGATGACGATCTCGCCCCCGAACTTCTTCACGCCGAGACGGCGGCCGGCAGAGTCGCGACCGTTGCGGCTGGAACCGCCTGCTTTCTTGTGAGCCATGAGTCTTGCTCCCTCTTACTTGCCGGCCAGATCTTTGGCCTGTTCAACCCAGCCCTCACGCTCGATGCGGCCCTTGAAATCGAGCTTCTCGTCGATTTCGGCCACGTCGGCGTCGGTCCAGGCGGCGATCTGGGCAAAGCTCGTCACGCCGGCGTCCTGCAGCTTCTGGGCCAGCACCTTGCCGACACCGGAGAGCTTGGTGAGATCGTCGTTCCCCTCGGCCTTCGCGGCCTTGGAGGTGTCGGCCTTCGGCGCGGCGGCCTTCTTCGGCGCGGCCTTCTTGGGGGCCGGCTCGGAGGTCGCGGAGGCGGAGACGGAGCCCGCGCCGATGGCGGCCTTCACGCCCGTCGCATCGGCGCCGGATTCCACCAGCTCGGTCACGCGCACCAGCGTCAGCTGCTGGCGGTGGCCCTTCGTCCGCTTGGACGAATGCTTGCGCCGGCGGCGCACGAAGTTGATGACCTTCTCGCCCTTGATCTGGTCGATCACTTCCGCCTGCACGGCGGCGCCATCGACGAGCGGGGCACCGACGGTGCCGCCCATGACGAGGATATCGTTGAACTGAACCGTATCGCCGGCGTCAGCCGCCAGCTTCTCGACCCGCAGGACATCGCCGGAGGCGACTTTGTACTGCTTGCCGCCGGTCCGAAGAACCGCAAACATGCGTCTTTCCTTCTTGCTCCGCGCCCTGTGGCCGCTCGGGCGGGTCTCTCCCGCCTTCGCCGTTTTCGGCCCCACCGGGCCGCCTCGGGCAGCGCGCCCTTGATCCGGGCATTCGTTGGTCTGGGTGGCGGAGCCCCGCGCATGCGCGGGTCGCCCACGGCAAGAGGCTTGCCGAGATGCGGGCTTATCTGCGCCTATCGCCTTCAAGTCAAGCCCTTCGAAGGACACCTCATGCGCCTCGCCGCCCTGCCCCTGCTGCTCCTGCCGGCCCTCGCCGCCTGCGCCGGAACGGCCCCCCGCGACAACCCGGTCACCTGGCCCTTCTACGCCGCCCGCGCCGCTGCGGAGGACCCGGGCTATGCCGCCCGCCGTGCCGAGGTGGAGCGGCTCGTGAAGTCCGACCCGCCGGCGTTCTGGGCCGAAGTCGATGCCGGCGGCGGCCCGACGCTCTCCGCCGCCTACGCCGCAGCGGGGGTGCCGCCGGCCCGCCAGCCCTACGTCCTCGCCGCGCTCAGCGCCGACGACCAGATCTACGGCTCCAACTACCCGCTCCTCATCGCCGCCTTCATGGCCAACGGCAGCTGAGGCCCCTGCCCTCCGGCCGGCCTCCGTCTGCAGATGCTGGCGGGGCGCCGGAGGCGGAGGCAATGCCCCCTCCCCGGCTATCCGCCAGCTCCCGCAGCCCCTGGCGGGCCGGGGCGGGCGGGCTCGGCGCTGCGACCACCCAGTCTAGAGCTGCATCCCCACGACGTAGCGCGCCGCCGCCTGCCCCAGCTCTCGGTTGAGATCGTTGTACATCGCGTCGAAGGCCGAGAAGAGCGCGTCGTTCAGCGCCTGCCCGGGCTCCGTCTCGGAGAAGGCGATGTAGGCATCGAGCTCCCCGTCCTCCAGCGGCTCGTAGGCCAGCGTCAGGAAGGAATAGGTCCAGTCCCGCGTGCTCCGCCGGATTTCCGGCTCCTGGCTCCAGACCTGTGCGAGGATGTCGCCCTCGCTCATCGTCGGCACGCCGCCGCCGGAGGCAAGGCCGAGCATGAAGTTGAGCGAGCCGTTCAACCCGCCCTGCACGTTCCCCTCGATCAGGTCGTTGGCCTGGACGAAGCGCTCCAGCTGCTGGTGGCGCCCTGTCTCGTCGGCCATGGCGATGGCGGCGGCCTCGCGCGCCATCTGCTCGACGTCCTCCTCCAGCATCGCCTCGCGAGCGGAGCGCTCCAGCTCGGCGATGGTTGCGCCGGGCTCGGAGGTGAAGAAGCCGAGCATCGCGCCCACGTCCTCGCCTTCCAGCGCATCGGCGAGATTGGCGACGGCGGTCTGCTGCATGTCCTCGAGGTCATAGATGTCGCCCACGGCATCGGCCCAGACCCCGGAGGCGATGTCGGGGAAGAGCGTCTCCCCGACGGAGGCGCCGTAGGCCGTCCCCTCCTGCTGCATGACCTCAATGATGCCGGGCAGCTTCATGGCCTCGACCAGCGCCTGGACCTCCGCCTCGTCGGCGACGGCAGGGAGGGCGACCGGCAGGGCGGCGAGGGAGAGGACGGCGATGGCGCGCATGGGCGGGCTCCTTGTGCTTTGGCGTGAGGATAGAAACCCGCCCTCCCCCCGCCAAGCCTGCCCCCGCCCCCCTCTCGCGATCGTCAATGGGCGGCATCTGGGGGGATGGCGTGCGGCGGTCCTGCGTTGGGGGGCTTGGTACAAGAGCTGGGTTCGGCGCGGTTGGTCGGAGCGAGGCAGCCGGGGTTCCGATAGACCGCAACCCGCCCACCAAAGGGACTTGCACCGGCGGCCCCGAGGCCTTATTCGCCCCCTCGCGATCACGGAGAGGTGCCGGAGTGGTCGAACGGGGCGGTCTCGAAAACCGTTGACCCTTCACGGGGTCCCAGGGTTCGAATCCCTGTCTCTCCGCCACTATACTGCCATCATTCAGGCAGACCTTCCGGCTTTCTTAACCCGCGCACGGCACCCTATGCCGCAAAAATTCCCGCATAGCTCGGGACTTTCGAGGAGGGTGAGGTAATGGGTCTGACACTCGATCGAGGACGCCGAGCCCCGATCATAGTTGGATCGGAGCTCTCTGGCCGGGCCGGTTCCACGAGCGGGTGCACATCTCGACGCGCCAGTCTGCTGGCCTCTTTCCGGACTGTCTGAATTCCATTGGCCTAGAGCCGAGCGCGCATGGCACCCATTCCGTGCGGCGCAGGGAGGTGGAGCAGATATACCAAAGGACCGGCAACTTGATGATCGCGTTTGAGGGGCGCAGTCTGAGCGACGCGGCCTGCAAGGCGGCATTTACGCGGATGCGGGCCAGGATCGACGCCATTGCCAGCCTCTATTGCAGGCTCACGCAAACCCGTTCCATCGATACAGTAACAGCCGAATCCTATCTGACGGCGCTCGTCGAAGACGCCGTCTCGTCCTCCCCGCAAGCTGACACAATCGCGGTCGAGTTCGACCTCCCGGAGGTGCGTCTCTCGACGCGGATCGCCGTGCCGCTCGGGTTGATCGTGAAAGAGTTGGTCACGAACAGCCTGAAATACCCCTATCATGGACGGTCGAGCGGCTGGCTGGGCCTTCGCCTGTCGATCAAAGATCAGGCAATGAAAGTATCAGTCTGGGATGACCGGCCGGGAATTGATCCTGATGCGCGACTGGATCCCGGACTGGGCCAGAAGCTAACCGATGCCTTCACAGCTCAGCTCAGTGAAAGAATGAGTATCGACAGTGGAGCGGCCGGCACACGGCATACTCTCGTGTTGCCTCTATTAACTGCGTCATCGAAACGTAGCTCCGGACGGCCCTTTTGTGCTGCATCCAACTGCATCTAGCGGCGGGCAGGAGCCGGGCACTGATCAGGTCGTGCAGCCTCCGGTTCACTCGCCGCGGGCCGCGAAAGACAGCCTGAACCGGAATCGCAGATCTCCCTCGCTCCACATGCTGAAGTTCGTGCCCCACTTGTTGTTGAAAAGCACGAAGCGGCCGCCGTCTCCCTCAGGAAGGGTGCGGGCGTGGGGAATGAAAGGCTGGCTGCCCGGGAGGAAGAGCGGAGCGTCGAGCGTCTCCAGGTGAACGCCGCCGGCCGGGCCGGCGAAGGAGGCGGCGGTGATGGCGTGGAGCTGCCTGTTGCCGTCTGCCACCACGTCCGAGGGGTCGATCTGGAGGCCCATCTTGGTGAGGCGCAGGCTGGCGGGCCGGGCGCGCGGAGCGACGGTCAGGAAGCCGGCCTCTGGCTGGCGGTTGGCGTGCTTTCCCTTGAGGTGCAGCTCGAGCCAGAGGCCCTCCTTCGTTGCGCCATAGATGAAGAGCGGCTGAGGGGCGCCGAAATCGGCCCGTGCCTCGGCGGGCATGTCCATCTCGATGACCAGGCGATCGTCCTGAAGCGCCGCCCGCGGGGAGAACGGCCGGAAGGTCTCGCGCCGCGCGGTTGCGGCATGCTCAAGACCGGGCTTGCCGTGGTCCTGCAGGCCCCAGTCGAAGCGCTGGGTGAGATAGCTGTCGAAGTACGCGTCGTAGTCGGCGGCGGTATAGCTCTCTTGGCTGTAGGTGAAGAGGCCACCCAGATCCGCCGCCTCCAGCAGGGTTGCGTCGCCCCGCGCGACACGGAGCAGGCCCCCGGTCTGGGGATTGAGCGTCAGGGTGAGGTCGCCGAGGGTGACGTGCTCCGGCAACGGGCCGTCCCCCCATGCCGGAGCCGCGATAAAGGGAGCGGCCGGACGCTCCTTGTCAGGCAAGGCGGCCCAGGCGCGATCCAGTATCCCATCCTGCTCCGCCCAGGCGGCCTCGCAGAAGGCGAAGCGGGGGTCACTGGCGCGGGCGGCGTCGAAGGCGGGGCGATCCCAGGCGCTCTCGTCGCGCAGGTAGGTCTTGATATCGACGCCCCAGGTGTGCTCGGCGATCTCCAGGAGGGTGCGGCCGAAGGCATGGCGCGCCGGGCTCTCCTCCATCGCGTCGAAATGGCGTTGCGCCTCGAGGAAGCCCGAGAGGCGCCGGGGGGCGGAGCCGACGCCGTGGATCCAGGTGTCGCCGATCTCGGATGTGACGACCGGCAGGTTCGCCGCATGCGGCTTCAGCGCCTGCCAGAAGCCGTCGAGGGTGGAGGCGCGCAGGCGCAGGTCCGGCACCTGCCGGGCAAGGTCCCGCCGGCTCTCGACGACACGGCTGACATCCTGCGGGCCGGCATTGTCCATCGTGTGGGCAAAGGCGATGCCGCTCTCCATCCCCTCCGGCACCATGACCGAGCCGTAGGAGCTTTGGTACATCACCACGACCTCCGCCCCCGAGGGCGCGCGCCAGCGGAAGACGGGCGGCACCTGCGGCACCGGGCAGGCGGAATTGACGCCGAGATGCAGGAACTCCACCCCCTCCGCCGCCATCACCTCCACGATGCCGAGCGTGTGGCCCGGCACGTCGGTCATCTTGGCGGCGCGGGTGGTGCGGCCGAAGCGCGCGTCGAGCTCGCGGGCGATGGAGATGCCTTCGGCGAAGAGCGCCGGCGACATGATCTCCGAATGCAGCGTGAAGGGCAGCGCGTGCCAGGCGATGATGCCGGCCTCGATGCCTCGCTCGAGACGGCGCACTTTCTGGGGCGACTGGGTCTGCAGGTGATCCCAGATCAGCCAGCTGCCCGTCGTCCAGACGAAGCCGGGCTCGGCCGCGTTCTCCATCGCGAAATGTTCGCCGGTGTCGAGCGCCATGGGGATGAAATACTCGTGGTAACGCCGCCGCACCTCGGCAGCCTGGGCGGTGAAGCCGAGATCGAGATGCGTCTTGAAGATGACGTGCAGGTCGCCGGTCATGGGAATGGGCCTCAGGCAGTGGAGCGGACGACGAGCCGGGCTGTGACCGTCTCGCGCTGCTGGGGGATTGCGGGGTTGCGCAGCCGCGCGCCGATCATGCGCGTGATGGCGGCGACGCGGGTACCGAGCGGGATGGATACGGTCGTGAGATCGTAGGCCCGCCAGTTGGACTGGGCGACGTTGTCGAAGCCGATCACCGCCGCCTCCTCCGGCACCCGGCGGCCCTGGTCGAAGCGCAGCGCGTCGAGCGTGCCGAAGGCGGAGACGTCGTTGGCCGCGAAGAAGGCCGTCGCGCTGCCACCCGCGGTGAGATAGCCGTTCACCGCACTGCGCGCCGTATCGTAATCGAAGTCCCCCTCAATCCGCCCGGCGAAGGCGAGGCCCTCTTCGCCGATTGCCGCCCGGACGGCGGCATCGCGGTCGACATCGGAATTGGCGTAATCGGTGCCGCCCACATAGAGCACCTCGCGGTGACCGGCGGCGCGGAAGAGGCGGATGGCGTGGCGGATGCCCTCGTGCTGTTCGACCTTCAGAAAATCCACCGTCTGCCCTGCTGCCTCCGGCGGCTCCTCTCCGAAATAGGGATAGATCGCAGGCGAAGAGCCGAAGAGCGGCAGGAGCGTGCCGGGCATGATCTTGTCCATGAAGGCGATGACCAGCGCCGGGCGGTAATCCTGCACGCGGATCAGACTGGCGTAATCGGCCATGTGGTTGGGGATGCGGTAGATCACCGGCGTCAGCGCCATCTCCTGCAGCGACTGGCAGATCAAGTCGACCTCCTGGCTCTCCCAGGGGTGAGCGAGCGTGGGGACGACGAGGGCGACGAGATCGGTGCGTCCAGTGGCCATGGCGCGGGCCGTCTTGTCGGGCGCGTAGCCAACCTCGGCTGCCTTGGCGAGGATGTCACGGCGCAACTCGCCCCGCACGCTCGCTTCGGGATTGAAGGCGCGGCTGACCATGACGCGACTCACGCCAAGCGCCTGGGCGACGTCGTTTGCCGTGGCTCGGGGGCGAGGGCGTCCGGTATCCGTCATATTGTTGTAACCGCGTACAATATCTGGGTCAGCTCAGCGAAACCTACTGACGTTCGATGGGAAATCCAGCAGAAAATCTCGTGGGGCAAGATTGAACGCGTGTTCATTCGCCTGTCACAGACTCACCCCATGGTCCGCGCCATTCGACACCCATTCTCTGACAGGGGAACGACATGACACGCATGACGACCGTGGCCCTCGCCGCGCTCATTGCCGGCTCCGCCGCCGAGGCGCAGGACCTGCGCATCCTTTCCGCCGTGACCGGCGGCAAGGACGCCGAGGAGCAGGAGTTCTTCGTCGCCGAACTTGAGGAGCATCTCGGTCTCGACATCGAGATGATCAAGCCGGCTGCCGACTACAACAATGTGCTCTTCACCTCGCTGGCCTCCGGCGAGCAGTTCGACCTGATCTACGGCGACAGCTCCATGCTGCCGACGCTCGTCGATCAGGGCGCGATCATGCAGCTGAACGACATCATCGAGAGCTCCGCCGTCCTCTCCGACCCGGCGGTGATCCCTGATGGCGAATGGGATCTCTTCGACATGGATGGCGCGCTCTACGGCGTGCCGAACAAGTTCGAAGGCGGCACGATGCCGATCGCCCGCGGTGACTGGATGGACGCCTGGGGCATGGAGCCGCCGGCGACCATCGAGGAGTGGGAAGCCTATTTCGACCGCGCGCAGGAGGAATACGGCGCCTACGGCATCTCCTCTGCCGGTCTCTACGACATCCAGGGCTGGATGTCCGGCTGGGGCCTGAAGGCCGGCTATGTCGTGGATGACGCGGGCAACCGCACCATTCCCTATGCCTCGGACGACGCCGCCGCGGCTTGGGACTGGTTCTGCGAGCTGACCGAGAAGGGCCAGCTCGACCCGAACTTCGCCTCCAATGGCTCGGGCGAGTTCCGCAACCTCTTCATGGCCGATCAGGCCGCCGCCGTCGGCTACTGGGACGCCTGGGTGGGCCTCTTCAACAACCTGATGGCCGAACAGAACCCCGAGTTCCGCGCGATGGGCGTCGCCGGTGCCGAAGGCCCGAACGGCGAGGTGATCCTTCGCCGCGGCAATGCCTCGCTCTGGATGATCCCCGCCAACGCGCAGAACGTCGAGAACGCGGTGGCCTTCCTCGAGTTCTGGCACTCACAGCCCGGCTACCTGATGGGCACGCTCGGCATCGAGGGCCACGACTACAACGTCGAGAACGGCGAGTACGTGCTCACCGAGATCGGCCAGGCCCACGGCATGGATCACGGCGCCCCCCGCGTCGCCTCCACCACCTGGGAGAACCCCTTCGGCGCCCTGCCCGGCGTGAACGAAGCGGAAGAGATCGTCATCGAGTATGCGACGACCGAGTACCAACCGCTCGACTGGGTCGACGCCCAGCCCATCGTCGAAGGCTACGCCTACCAGGCAATGGCCTGCGAGATCACCGGCGAAGAGGCCGTCCAGCGCATGCAGGACGATCTGACCGCCGCCGGCCTCATCGACGGATGAGCCTGATCGAACGATACGGGATGGCGCGCCTCGGCGCGCCATCCGACCTCTGGCACCGCACCCGCCGTGCCCTCAGGCAACACTGGCCCTATTACCTGATGGTGCTGCCGGTGGTCGCCTATTTCGTCCTTTTCCTCTTCTGGCCGACGCTGCAGGGCCTCATCATCTCCTTCCAAAAATGGGGGCTCATGGGCCCGCAGGGCTGGGTCGGCTTCGAGAACTACGAGAAGGTCTTCTCCGACCGGACCGTCTTGCGCGCCTTGCGCAATACGCTCGTCATCTCCGCCGGCATCACGGTCCTCGGGGTCTTCCTGCCCATCCTCCCCGCGCTGGCGCTCATCGAGATCACGCCGCAGAAGGCGCGGCAGGGCTTCCAGACCGTGATCTACGCGCCCTATCTCATGAGCTGGGTGATCATCGTCGGCCTCTGGCTCAACACGCTCTCGCCCATCGGCCTTGTCAACTCGGCGCTCCTCGGCCTCGGCGTGATCGACCAGCCGATCCCCTTCCTCACCTCGCGGCTCTGGGGGCAGCCGCTCGTCATCGGGCTGACAACGTGGAAGGATATCGGCTTTCTCGCGCTGATCTACTACGCCGCCCTCATGTCGCTGGATCAGGAGATCCTCGACGCCGCCTCGCTCGACGGCGCCGGGCCCTCGGCCAAGATCCGCCATATCATCCTGCCGCATCTCGCGCCGGTCATGCGCGTCGTCTTCTTCCTGACGCTGCTCGGCAGCTTGCGCACCTTCGACAGTGCGCTCCTCCTTATGAACGGGCGCACGGCAGATACCGTGCGCACTCTTGCCGTCTTCACCTACGAGCGGGGGATCCTGCGGTTCGACCTCGGCTTCGCCAGCGCCGCGGGCGTCCTGCTCCTCGGCATCTCGCTGGCCTTCCTGGCCCTCAGCCGGCTTCTGCCGGGCGTACGCGGAGGGATCGGCTGATGCTGGGCTCGCGCGCCTTCACCGGGCTCTCCTGGGCGTTCCTCATCGCCTTGTCGCTGACCATGGTCATCCCGGTGCTCGGCGTCTTCGCGACGGCCTTCTCCTCGAAGCTCGCCTCGATGCAGCCCGGCGTGCGGCTCTGGCCGGACGAGCCCTCGCTCGAAGGCTTCGCCACGCTCTTCCGCCGCTTCCAGTTCTGGCGGCCGTTCCTCAACACCGCCTATGTGGTGGTCGTCGGCACGGTGCTGCACGTCGCACTCTGCGCGCTGGCCGGCTACGCGCTGGCGCAGGAGGATCTGCCGGGCCGCAACATCTTCGCCGGCATCATCCTCGTCACCCTGACGATCCCGACCCAGACGATCATGGTGCCGCTCTTCGTCGTCTTTCGCGACCTCGGCCTCCTCAACACGCTCTTCTCGCTGATCGTGGCCGAACTTGTCTCCGCCTTCTCGATCCTGCTCCTCAAGAGCTACTTCGAGCAGATCCCGAAGGAGATTCTCGAGAGCGCCCGCCTCGACGGGGCCGGGCCGCTGACGCTCTTCTGGCGGATCGCGGTGCCGCTGGCGCGGCCGGGGCTGATCACCATCACCGCCTTCAACGTCGTCTGGAAGTACAACATCTTCGTCGAGGCGCTGATCTTCATCAACGACCCCGACAAGGTGACGCTGCAGGTGGCGCTGCAATCGGTCGTCGGCGGCGAGGGTTCGACCTCCACCAACGACATCATCACGCCGAACGTCATGATGGCCGGCGTGGTGGTGGCGCTGGTGCCGCTCCTGCTCTTCTTCGCGCCGCTTCAGCGGTTCCTGACGCGGGGCACGATGATGGGCGCGGTCAAGTGACCCAGAGGGGCGAGGTGAGGGCGCGGATGAGCGGCTGATCGAAGCTGCCCTGCCAGTCGGCATGGCCGGGGTTCCGCCCGGCCAGCCAGGCCCGCGCCTCCGCCAGCCGCGCCGCCCGGCTCGCCTCCGCCACGATCTGCGCGCGAAGGAAGCGCCGGGGGGCGAGGTCGAAGGCAAGCTCCGCGTCATCGGTCTCCAGCAATGCCGAAGCGATGCAGCCGGTGGCATCCCAGAGCTCGAGCTTTTCGCCTGCAGCGCCGGTGGCAAGGGCGGTGAAGCGCGCCGGCCCGGCCGGCACCTCGGCCCCCTGCATCGCCTCGCCCGCCTTCAGCACCAGCCGCGGCCCCTCCGGGCTTTCGGTCACGAAGCTGCGGCCGGCCTTCATCGCCGCCAGCAGGCCAGCTTCGGACAACTCCTCGCACCAAAGGAAGGTGCAGGGACGGGCCAGCGTGAGCGGGTTGCCCTCCGGCTCCGCCCCCGGCTGGTGAAAGTCGGAGCCACCGATGGCCGCGATCCGCCGCCCCTCGGCCAACCGCCTCTGCCAGCGGGCAAGAGAGATGTGGTTGCCCGCCAGCCACGGCGCCTGCCAGACCTCCATCAGGTCAACCTCCTCGGGCAGCGGCCAGAGCCACGGATGGTCCGGCTTGTCGTGGTTGATCGAGAACAGCTGCCCCTCGGCCCTGATCCGCCTCACCATGCCCAGCACGTCCTCCCCGGTCTCGGTGCGGAAGTCCTCCACCGCCCGGGCGCCGTAGGCATTGGCGTGGCCGTTCGCCGTGGTGAACTCGTAGGCCGGCAGGAAGATCAGCTGCGGCGAGGAGGCGGCGTCAAAGTAGGCCTGCTGGGCGGTGACGGTGTTGTGGTCCGTGACCGCGAGGAAATCGAGCCCTTCGCGGAGGGCCGTCGCGTGCAGGTGCTCGGGCGCGCCCCTGGCATCTGAATGGAAGGTGTGCGCCTGTAGATCGCCGCGATACCACCCTGCCCTCTCGCGCCGCGGCTCCGGCGGCCTGGGGCGGGCCGCCACGGACCGCGGCGTTCGGTCGAAGCGCACCTCGACGGTGACGTCGATCGCCGTCTCCGGGAGACGGTAAAGCCCGAGGAGGACAGACCAGCGGCCGGGCCACATCCCCGGCCGATATCCCGGTGTCGCCGCGTCGGAGCCGACGAAGATCTCGTCCCTCGCCCCGCCCGACCAGCCGACCAGTCCGGCCGCAGACGGGAACGCGCTAAGGTCCGGATCCCCGAGGCCGAGGTCAATCACGCAGTCGTCCGATTTTGGATAGGTCAGCTTGATCTCGAGCCGCCCGACCCCCGCGGGCACGTCGAACGCCAGGCTCCGGTAGCGCGCCTCCTGCAGGTCCGATTGCGAGAAGCTGGCGGTGAGAAGAAGGTCGGGGGCGGAGGTCATGCGGCTTGGTCCGTCAAATGGAGATCGTGTCGGCAGAGCCAGGCGAACACGGGCGTCTGGATGAGGGTCACAGCCGGGCGAGCGCGTTGGGGGGCTCCAGCGCGCAGAGAGGTGCCGGCCCGCTCGACATCGGCTGCTGGATCATGACGGCTGTTCTCAACATGCTCGTGACGCTTCGCTGATCCCCTGCCCTGCGGCGGGCCGCCCTGCAGGATGAAAAGGGCCGCTCAAAGCCCGGTCGATGCCCCGGCAGCCCAGTCTTGCATCGCGCCGAACATCGCCGGCGTTGTGGCCAGAACCGGGGCCGCCCGGTCCATCGGGTGCGGTTCGGTGCGCCCGCCCGCTTCCTCGACCATCAGCAGGCCCGCGGCGCAATCCCATGGGGAGAGGAGCGGCTCGTAGAAGCCGAGGTAGTGGCCGGCGGCAACATGGGCGAGGCTGAGCGCGGCCGACCCGTTGCGCTGGAAGCTGCCGCCACGGGCCAGAAGGTCGCTGACAAGGTGCCCCAGCCGCCCGGGCGTGCCCGAGCCGATGGCCGTCAGCCCCTCGCTGAATGAGGCGGCGCCAGAGACAGAGAGGCGCGTGCCATTGCACCATGCGCCGCCGCCCGACGTGGCCGAATAGGTCCGCCCGCCGGAGGGATCGGCGATCCAGCCCGCGAGCACCCTGCCCTCGTGGCTGAGGCCGATCGAGACAGACCAGCCCCGCAGCCCGTGCAGGAAGGAGGCGGTGCCGTCGATCGGATCGACGATCCAGGTCCAGCCGCTCTGGCCGGCGGTGCCGCCCTGCTCCTCGCCGAGGATGGCGTCGCCCGGGAAGAGGCTCGTCAGGCGGGCGCGGATCATCGCCTCGACGTCGCGATCCGCCTCGCTCACCAGGTCCTGCGGGCCGGATTTCGCATCCCGGCTCAGGTCTTTGCGCCGGTGGAACCAATCGAGCGCAAGCGCCGCGGCCTCTGCTGTCAGCGTGGCTCCGGCCTCGATCCGGTCGATCCTCTCCATGTCTGCGCGCTCGGTCATGCGGGCCTCCGGGTCGAGGCGCGCTCGACAAGCGAGACGCCGATTTCGATGGTGCCGGCCGGGGCGGCAGGCTCGGCAATGCGCGCCAGCAGCGCCTTCAGGCTCGCGCTTGCGAGATCCGCGACGTCCTGACGGATGGTCGTCAGGTCATAGGCGGGCCAGGCGGCCTCCGCGATGTCGTCGCACCCCACTAGGGCGAAGTCGGCCGGTGCCGACAACCCCGCCTGCCGCAGCCGGTCGATGAAGCCGATGGCAAGGAAGTCGTTGGCGCAATGCACCCCGTCGACCGAGACTCCGGAGGCGAGGAAGCGCTCGGCCGCCTCCATGCCGCCAGCATGGTTCTGCGCCGCCCCCGCCACCTCGATGGCGAGGTCGAGCCCCAGCTCCCGCGCCACCGAGAGAAACCGCGTCTTTCGGGCATCGATGGTGTAGGAGGGACGCAGCTGGCCGACATAGGCGATGCGGCGGCAACCGGCCGCCTTCAGCACCTCCGCGGCCATGCGCCCCGCGGCTTCGGTGTCCTGCACCACACGTGCGGCCCGATCACCGCCGGGCGCCTTGTTGACGAGCACCAGCGGCACGCCCCAGCGTGCGGATTGTTCGGCGATCTGCTGCGGGGGCGTGTCGGAGGTGACGATGGCGCCGGCCACGCTGTATTGCAGCATCATGTCGATCAGACGGGCCGGATCGTCGCCCTCGTTCCACGGCAGCAGGACCGGCCGGTACCCTTCGGCGACGAGCCCGCGGGCGAGAAGGTCGACCGTCCGCGCGCGGAAGGAATGGTCCATGTCCGAGACGACGAGCGCAACCAGCTCCGACCGGCGCAGGATCAGGCTGCGGGCGAGGGAGTTGACGCGATAGCCGAGGCTCGCGGCGGCCTCCAGCACCTTGTCGCGGGTATCGGGGGCGACGCTGGCGCCGTCGGTGAATGTCCGGCTGACAGCGGAGCGGGATACGCCCGCCCGCCGCGCCACATCGAGGGCCGTCACCTGCCGTTCGCTCACGCGTCAACCCGCCTGAGCGCCGCCAGAAGCATGTCCGCCCGGTCGAGATTGATCATCTCGGGCCGCAACGCCGCGATGCGGTCGAAGATGGCCGGGTCATCGCCGAAGTATTGCAGCATCGGGCGGATGCCGTTGGCGCGGCAGAGCGGTGCCTCCTCCGCCCAGTCCTCGATCTGGATCTCGCAGATCTGCGGCCGGATCATCTGTTGCATCGCCTCGAAGCCGCCGTAATGCACGGCATTGGCCTTGATGTTCGCCTCCGGCGCAGCGGCGCGCAAGTCCAGCATCAGGCGCGGATCGGGGGACCAGAAGAAGCAGTCGTCCATGAAGTCCATCTTGCGCACGAGGGCGATCAGCTCTTCGGCGGGCACGTCCTTGTCCTCGATATACATCCGCCGCCCGCGCGCCTGGCAGAGCGTGATGGCCTCGGCCAGTGTCGGAACCTCTGCGCCGGCCCATTTGGCGCCCTTCCACGACCCGGCATCGAGGCGCTTGAGCGCATCGAGGGTCATATCGGCGACGCGGCCGCTGCCGTCGGTCGTCCGGTCGACGGTGGGGTCGTGCATGACGACGATCGTGCCGTCGCCGGCGCGACGCACGTCGAGTTCCAGCCAGTCGCAGCCGAAATCGTAGGTCAGGCGCGCCGCCTCCATCGTGTTCTCGGGCGCGATATGATTGATGCCTCGGTGGCAGACGACCTCGATGCCGGTCGCCGGGCCGGCATCGAAGCCGCCGAGCCGCTCGGGGTTGTCGGTACAGATGCCAAGGACGGGCAGCGCCAGCAGATCGGCCAGCACCTCGGGCCGCTCTTCGTGCCAGATGGCGACGCCGAGGCCCCGGCGCTTCGCCTCCGCCAGCAACTCGGGCGTGACGAGATCCTGCGGGCGTGGGCCGGCATGTTCCCAGCACAGGTGAACGATGTCGGCGCCCGTGGCTTCGGCGCGCGCGAAGGGGTCTTCGCCGGGCCGGACAAGCACCGTGACCGGCCATGGGCAGCCCGCCTCGATCAGCGCGCGGCTTTCGGCATCGTCGAAGGCGCCGAGCGCGGCGGGCGCGAAGCCGGCGCGGGTCAGATCCGCCACCGCGGCGGGGCCCGATCCGGGGGCCTTGAGGTCGAGATAGAGCGCCTGCCCGCGCCGCCGCGCATGGGCAATCGTCTGCGCCAGCGTCGGCAGGTCGGGCAGCATGCGGGCGAGCTCGTCGCGGGTGCAGCGCGCAATCTCGATCCGCCCGCCGTCCGGGCCGGGCACGATGGGATCATGGCTGACAACGGGCACGCCGTCGGCGGTGAGCCAGATGTCGGCCTCCCACATGTCGGCGCCGAGATCGGCGGCGATGTCGAAGGCCAGCGGCGTGCCCTCGGGCGCATGGGCGGAGGCGCCACGATGGGCGATGCAGAGCGGCCGCCCGTCGCGGCGGGCGGGCCATGGGTGGGTCAGCGACGGTCTCACAGCGTGCGCCCCTCGCTATCGAAGGCGAGGAGCCGCTCGGTATCGACTGGCCAGTCGACCCGGTCGCCGATGCCGACGTCGTCGCGGACCGGCTGGATGGAGCGCAGCACGATGCCGGGCGCTGCCTCGACATCGAAGAGCATCTCGCGGCCCTGCGGTTCGACGAAGACCACCCGGCCGGCGGCGCTGGCGCCGCCCCCTGCCCCGTAATGCTCGGGCCTTAGCCCCAGAGCGATGGGTTGGCCCTCGGGCATTCCGGCAAGCCGCGACGGCAGAGGCAGGCTCAGCCCCTCGGCCATCTCGAAACGCCCGGCCGGCCCTGTCTGCCCGTCGAGGAAGACGATTGGCGGGTTGCCGAGGAAGCCGGCGACGAAGCGGCTGGCCGGGGCGCGGTACATCTGCGTCGGCGCGTCGATCTGCAGGATCTCGCCCTTGTTCATGATCGCCACCCGGTCGCACATCGACATGGCCTCGACCTGATCGTGCGTGACGAGGATCGCGGTGATCCCCGTCTCGAGCTGGATGCGCCGGATCTCCGAGCGCATCTCCAGCCTGAGCTTGGCGTCGAGGTTGGCGAGCGGCTCGTCGAGAAGCAGCACGTCGGGCCGGCGCACGATGGCCCGCGCCAGCGCCACGCGCTGCTGCTGCCCGCCCGAAAGCTGCGCGGGCTTGCGGGCCATCAGCTCCTCGATATGCACCAGCTCCGCCGTCTCGCGAACGCGGCGCGTGACCTCTTCGGCGGAGGGCCTTTTCTTGCCCACGGTGAGGGGGAAAGCGATGTTCTCCTCCACGCTCATATGCGGATAGAGCGCGTAGTTCTGGAAGACGACGCCGACGTTGCGCCGCTGGCTCGGCAGGTTCGAGACATCGCGGTCGCCGAAGAGGATGCGCCCGCCATCGGCGCGGTAGATGCCCGCGATGGACAGAAGCGTGGTGGACTTGCCGCAGCCTGAGGGGCCGAGGAGAGCCAGCATCTCGCCATCGTTGACCGTGAGGTCGAGGTTCTCGATCACGGCGGTGCCGTCGAAGCGCTTGGTGAAATTGTCGAGGTGAAGTTGCATCAGCCTTTCGTGCCTCCGCCGAAGATGTTCATGAGCCGGTCCTGAAAGATGATGAAAAGCAGCACCACCGGCAGCGTGTAGAAGACGCCCACTGACTTGAAGAGATTGAAATCGAAGCCCAATTGGTCGCCCGCGATGAGCTCGTTGAGGAAGACCGAGAGCACGGTCATCTCCGATCCGGGCGCAAGGATGCGCGGCAGCAGGTACTCGCCCCAGCCGTCGAGGAAGGAGAAGACGCCGAGCGCCACGAGCCCCGGCTTCACCTGCGGCAGGATCAGCCGGCGCCAGACGGTGAAGCGGCTCGCCCCGTCCTGCACGCCGGCCATCTCGATCTCCCACGGGACGGCATCGTAAAAACCCTTCATGATCCAGATGCCGAAGGGCAGCATCAGCGCGCCCTTGACGAGGATCACGCCGATCATCGAGTTGTAGAGCCCGGTGAAGTTGAGCACGAAGAACACCCCGATCAGCAGCGTCACCGCCGGGAAGGCATGCATGACGAGGATGCCGCCGAGGAAGAGCCGCCGGTACGGCAGATGCAGGCGGCTGATCGCGTAGGCCGCCGTGGTGGAGAGCGACAGAACGATCACCATCATCGACAGGGCGAGGATCAGCGAATTGCCCGCCGCCTGCCAGACATTCCCCACGACGCTCGTATCGAAGAGGAAGCGCCAGTGCTCCAGCGTGAAGCGGTCGGGCCAGAGCTCGCCGGGCGGGGCGTCGGTGACGGTATCGAGGATGAGAAAGCCGTACATCACCATCAGCGGCAGGCTGACAAGGGTGAGCAGGGCGACGAGCGGGAGGGTCGAGAAGTTGCGGGTCATCATGGTCAGAACTCGATCCGGGGGCGGCCGACGAGATCGCCGAAGCGGAAGAGCCGCAGGTAGAGGATCGACAGCGCCAGCCCCACGACCACCAGCACCAGCGCCATGGCAGCGCCGAGCCCGTATTCGAGATTGCCCGAATAGTTCGACAGCGCGGTCTTGAAGGCCTCCAGCGCCCAGACGGTCGTCGTCCTGCCCGGCCCGCCATTCGTGGTGAGCCAGATATGCTCGTAGGAGGAGAGCAACGACAGAGTCTGGTAGGAAGTGACGAAGAGGATCGGCCAGCGCAGCTGCGGCAGGATCACCCGGCGGATCTGCTGCAGGCGGCTCGCCCCGTCGACCTCCGAAGCCCAGAGCTGCTGCAGGGGGATTGCGCGCAGCGCGCCCGAGAAGAGAATGAGCCCGAAGGAGGCTCCGATGAAGCCGTTGAGCGAGATCATCGTCATCCACGCGGTGACGACCGAACCCTTCATGTAGTTGAAGGCGGGCAGGCCAAGCTGCTCGGCGAGGATCGGCAGGAAGCCATCCTCCCAGGTGAACCACTTCCACATGATCGTGTAGAGCACGACCGGCGTGATGCGGGGTAGCAGCCAGAGGGTGCTGAAGAGACCGGTCACGGGCTTCGGCATGTAGAAGAGCACGAGCGCGAGGAAGAGCCCGAGCCCGACGTTGAAGAGCGACAGCGTCGCCCCAACATAGAGCGCCGTATTCGCGATCAGGCGCCCGGTTTCGGGCTGCGTGGCGAGGCGAGTGAAATTCTCCGTGGTGAAGACGGCGCCGGTATAGGCGTCATCGGTCAGCGCCTCGCGCATCTCTTCGGCGACGTCCGGCGCATGGGCGGCAAGGGCCTCGGCCAGCTCGTCCCTGGTCTCGAAGCGGTGGTTGACCAGCGACTGGCCGAAGAGATCGGCGGCCGACTTCAGCGCACGGGGGCTGCGCGGCGCGCTCGGCAGGTCTCTCAGCGCCAACTCGAAGTCGCGTGCGGTCTCGAAGGTCTCGCCGGTGAGCCGCTCCTCGATATCGGCCAGGAAGGCAGCATCGGTGCCCGCGTCGCGCGCGGCGGCAAGGCCCGCCTCGTCAACGGCATAGCTGGCGGCGGAGATGGCCTCTGCATCGTCGGCGCCCAGCCCCCGGTCGCCAAGCCGGCGAAGTGTCGTGGGGGTGACGACATAAGAGCCGCGGCCGATGCCGGTGGAGGTGGACATATCGGTGAAGGCAAAGACGCCGGTCAGCATGACGGGCGTGAAGAAGAACGCCAGCAGCAGCAGGATCGCCGGCGCCACCATGGCGAGGCCGAGGCGGGAGACGCGGGGCGCCCCCGCCGCTTGCGGGCGGCGGAGAGGACGGCGCGCGAGGCGCGCCGTCCAGATTGCGGGGCGATCAGCGGACAATGACATCGTCGCCGAGCGCCTGAGTGACACTGGCCTCGACCTCGGCCACCGCGTCCTCGACAGAGGTCACGCCGGTCCACGAGGCTTCGAGACCTTCGTACATCGCCGTCCAGTATGTGCCAAAATCCGAGTTGTTCGGGATCGCGTTCGTATGGGGCGCGAGCCGCTCGGACGCCGCGGTCAGCCAGCGGTTCTCGGCGTAGAGGGGCACCAGCGTCTCTTCCTCGGAGATGCCGAGATGGGCCGATTTCACCGCGTGCAGCGCGTTGATGCGCGGCTCGGAGGCGATGGCCACCAGCTCGGCCGCGATCGCCGCTTCTTCCTCGGGCGCCGCTGCGGTGAGCAGATAGACCAGCGGGTGGGTGATCGAGTTGGCCCGGCCATTCTCGTCACCGGCGGGGATCAGCGTGTACTGAACGGTGCCGAAGAAGTCCTCGAGGCCGAACTGGTTGGTCCACTGCGCGTAGTGCCAGGTGCCACCATGCCAGGCGCCGTAATTGCCGGCGGCGGCGTTCTGGTGCCAGGCGTCCCATTCCATCCCGAGGTGGGTGGAGGAGACCACGCCCATGTCGGCGGCATCGACGAAGAACTGGTACATTCCCGTCAGCGCCTCGGTGTCGAGCACCAGCTTGCCGCTTTCGGGGTCGGCCATTTCGCCACCGAAGGCCTGGTAGAACTGCCAGTAATCGGGGCCGTTCGAGACGCGGGGGCCAAAGCCCATGCCCGGCTCGAGCACGCCGTCGTCCTGCATCGCCTTCAGGGCATCGAGCATGTCGTAGAGCGTGAATTCGCCGTTGAGGATACGGTCGGGCAGGCTGGCGATCTCGTCTTCGCTCCAGCCGATGGCTTCGAGCGCAGGGATCGACCAGTACATGACGCGGGCTTCGGCGTCTTGCGGGATGCCCCAGATCTGGCCGTTGAACGAGGCGACATCGATCAGGTTCGGGTAGATCGAGCTGAGCGGCCAGGTGTCGAGATAAACATAATCCTCGATCGGCACGATCAGGCCGGCTTCCGACCAGGGGCCGATGTCTTCATGGCCCGAGACGATCAGGTCGGGGGCGTTGCCGGCCTCGGAAGCAAGGGTGAAGGCCTGCTTGAAGTCGTCCCAGCCGGACCAGGCCTGGCTCTCGACGGTGATCGAGAGCTCTTCGCCGCGGATCGCGGCCTCGCGCTCGAGGATGTCGGCCGCCATGTCTATGGCGTCCATGCGATAGTTGGAATCGTCGCCGGTCCCGCCGGCCCAGACGGTGATGGTATAATCCTGTGCCAGCGCGGGAAGGGCCGCGCATGACAGCAGAAGCGCCGCGGCGCCGCGAAGGAGGTTCTGAGAAGGCATGACTTTTCCCGGATGTTGGGTTTGCGTTGCACTCGTGTGCAAGCCCTAGATCGCGGGATTCGATGAAGCGTGAGCGACAGTTATGTCTCAGTTCAAAGACAAGGTGCGCGGGTAGCCCTCTGAGAAGCGGCGGAGCAAATCGGGAGGCGATGGAGCTTTGGGCAGCCCAGCCGGCGGCTACGCGGGCCTACCCTAGCCCGAACCCGCTCCTCCGTCGCGCTACAGACGTCCAAAGTCTCCTGAATGAAGCCGCTCGAAGTTGATAACTCCGAGCTGATGAAGCTGCTAGTCGGGTCGATGCTCCACATCTCCGACGGCGGTTAGTCCGTAGCCCAATGTCCTTCGATCTCATCCTCCGCGGTCGCATATGGCAACTGAAGCGCCGCGTCCCATCGCGTTATCAGGATGTCGAGCCTCGCCCCGTGATCTGAAGAGCGTGAAGACGGATTCGAAGTCCGTTGCGATCCAGAAGGCCGAGGGGATGTGGGCGGGGTATCTCAAGGCTTGGGAGGGGAAGCTCGCCGGACGGGACGGCGACGCCGAGGCGCTGTTCCGGGCCGCCCGGGACCTCGCACAGACGGGCGAATCTGAGTCCTGAACCTAATCTCGACGCGCAGGACAATCTCGCCCGCCCGTTTCTCAGCCCGTCGTGCGCTCGATCTGAAGAGCAGGGGCCCCGAGGTCCTCCGTATTCGCGCGCCGCGGCAGTGCCCGGCCGTCGGAGTCGAACAGGTGGCAATCGGCGGTCGAGAAGGTCACGTCGATCGGGGTGTCCGCCGGAACTTTCTGCGTGCCCGGAAGGACGAAACAGAAGGTCTCCTCCCCGCCCGGCAGCGGGGCGTAGCCGATGGTATTCTGGCCCAGGTATTCCATGACCGAGGGCGTCACGGTCATCGACGCATTGCCGCCACCGAGGGTGATGTGCTCTGGCCGGACGCCCAGCGTCAGCGGCGCGCCGGGGAGATGCGAGCGCAGGCTGGCGGGGGCCTCGACCTCGACGTGAAGGCGTTGGCCGTTGAAATCGACCGTGACACCGGTGCCCGTCACCTCCGTGCAGGTGACAGGCAGGAAATTCATGCGCGGGTTGCCGATGAAGCCCGCGACGAAGGTGTTCTGCGGCTTGTGGTAAAGCTCGAGCGGAGCGCCGACCTGCGCGATATCGCCGGCGTTCAGCACGACGATGCGGTTGGCCATCGTCATCGCCTCGATCTGGTCGTGCGTGACGTAGATCATCGTGGCGCCAAGCTGCTTGTGCAGGCGCGTCAGCTCGATGCGCATGTCGGCGCGCAGGGCGGCGTCGAGGTTCGACAGGGGTTCGTCGAAGAGGAAGATCTCCGGTTCGCGCACGATGGCCCGACCGATCGCGACCCGCTGCCGCTGACCACCCGACAGGTTGCCGGGGCGCTGGTCCAGCCGGTTCTCGAGGTGCAGGATCTGGGCCGCGGCCTCGACCTTGGATTTGATCTCCGCCGCAGGCGCGCCTTCGACCCGCAAGGGAAAGGCGATGTTCTCGAAGACCGACATGTGCGGGTAGAGCGCGTAGGACTGGAAAACCATGGCGATGCCGCGGTCGACGGGCGCCAGGTCGTTGACCCGCTTGCCGTCGATGACGATGTCGCCGTCGGTGGTGTGCTCCAGGCCAGCGATCATGCGCAGCAAGGTGGACTTGCCACAGCCCGAAGGCCCGACGAAGACCATGAATTCACCTTCGTGGACGTCAAGCGACACGTCCTTCACGACCTCGAAGGTCCCGAAAGTCTTCGTGATCTGCTTGAGAGATAGCTGGCCCAAGGCGGGTCTCCTGCGAAATTCTGGGTGTGGCCTCGATGGGCAGATGAAGGCGTGCCCGACCCCGGGGGGCCGGGCACGCCTGGGGTCTTACTTGTACTCTTCGAGCTCGGCGGCGGCTTCGGACAGCGCCTCCTCCGGCTCGGCGGCGCCGGTCACAACGGATTGCACCATCTCGATCATGACGTTCTGGAAGCCCCGGTAGTCGGTGAACAGCGGCTCGGGGCCACCGAACTCGATGCCGTCGATGAACGGCTGCCAGTACGGCCCGGCCGCCAGCATGTCGTCCACGGCCCGGCCGGGACGCAGCGGCGTCAGGCTGGCCGCACCACCGGCTTCATAGGCTTCCTGCACTTCGGGCGAGGTGATGAACTTGGCGAATTCGATCGCCTTGTCCTCGACCCCGGAGCCGTCGAAGATCGCGAGGCTGTCGGTGATGAGCAGCGTGCCCGGGCCTTCGGCATCGGGGCCCAGTGGCAGGTCGGCGACGCCCCAGTCGATGTCGGTGTCTTCCAGCAGGAAGGCCGCGCCGACGGAGGTCTGGATCATGCCCACGGTCCCGTCGAGGAAGATGGCGCGCATCTCGTTCTGCTCGTAGGCGGTGGCACCTTCGACCGAGTAGGGCGTGATGTCCTGGTAGGCTTGAAGGGCGGCCAGCACTTCGGGGCTGTCCATGACGATGTTGCCGTCCGCGTCGATGATCTGACCGTTGTTGGTATACACCCAGTGCAGGAACTGGTGCATGGTGTTGTCCATGGTCTTCGCCGGCAGACCGTAACCTGCGTAGTCGGTGTTCTCGGTGATCTGACGGGCGAAATCGATCGTCTCTTCCCAGGTTTCAGGCGGCGTTTCGGGGTCGAGGCCGGCTTCCTCGAAGATGTCCTTGTTCCAGTAGAGCGCCTTGGTCGAGAAGGCGATCGGCACGCCCCACTGGGTGCCCTGGAAGGTCACCGTGTCGACGATGTTGGGATAGTACTCGGCCTGCTCTTCCTCGGACATCGGCACCGGGACGATCAGCTCGTTCAGCGCGAATTCCTTGAGCGTGCGCGAGCCAACGTAGGCCATGGCGACGGGGCTGCCCGCGACGGCCAGCGTGGTAGCCTTGTCCTGGCACTGGGCCCAGCCGACGACCTCGGGGGTCACGGTCCAGCCTTCGTTCGCGGCTTCCCATTCGGCGATGTACTGCTCGTGCACCGGGTCGATCTTGTCGCCGCAATAGATCCAGCTGATGTCCTGGGCAAAGGCGGGCAGCGCCGTTGCCGATGCGAGCATCGCGCCGATCAGGCTCTTTTGGACAGGTGTCGTCATTTAGAAGTCTCCTTGTTGGATGGATTGTTATTTTATCGCCCCGGCGGTCAGCCCGCCGACGAGATAGCGTTGCAGGAAGAAGATGATGACCAGCGCGGGGGCGATCCCCACGAAGCTTGCCGCCATCAATTCGTTCCAGATGACCTCTTGCCGGCCGAAGAAGGCGAAGAGCCCCACCGGCAGCGGCATGAATTCCGTTTTCGAGTTGAACGTCAGCGCGAAGATGAACTGCTGCGCGTAGGCGCCGATGAAGGTCATGATGGCGACCACGATGATGCCCGGGCGCGCCAGCGGCAGGATCACCCGGCGGAAGGTGTAGAACTGGGAGGCACCGTCCATGTAGGCCGCCTCGTTCAGCTCGGGCGGGATCCGCATCATGTAGGTGCGCAAAAGCCAGATCGCCGAGGGGATCAGGAAGGCCGCCCCGGGGATGATCATGGCCCAGTAGGTGTTCAGGATGCCCAGCGTCCGCATCAGCCGGAAGAGCGGGATCAGCAGCACCGCGCCCGAGAACATCGACACCGCGAGAAACGCCCCCAGCAACAAGGGCATGCCCCTGAAGCTGAACCGCGCGAAGGCATAGGCCGCCGGCACCACGAGGGCCAGCACGATGAGCGTCGCCACCGTCGCAATCAGCAGCGAGTTGAAGATGTAGATCGCGAAATAGGGGATCCGCTCCCACATGGTCACGTAGGCCTCGAACGAGCCGTTCTCGGGCCAGAAGCTGTAGGGTGTCGAGAAGAGCTGCGAGAGCGGCTTGAGGCTGACGAGGAAGCCTTCGAGGAAGGGGGCGAGCATGAAGAAAAGGAAGACGAAGATCCCCAGATAGATCAGCACGATCTCATACCAGCTGTAGCGGTCCATCATGGCGCTCGGCTGGGCCCGCTTCGAGAAGGGATTGACCAATGTCAGGACGCGGGTGGCGCGGCGGGATGGGTTCATCATGGCGGGCTCAGACCTTTTCCTGGCGGGACAGTTTGCGGGTCATTCGGAAGTAGGCGAGGCAGAACAGCGACAGGAAGATGCAGATCACGACGGCCCGTGCGGCGCCCTGCCCGTATTTCTTCGACCCTATCGCTGTCTGGTAGGTGTCGATGATCATCGTGGTGGTCGACCCCGAAGGCCCGCCCTGCGTGAGGATCCAGATGATGTCGAAGCTGTTGAACGTGGCGATCAGCGACAGCATCGACATGGTGATGATCGCGGGCGCCATCAGGGGCACCGTGATGCGGCGGAAGCGGTACCAGCGGCTTGCGCCATCGGTCCAGGCGGCCTCGTAAAGGTCACGGGGGATCGCCTGGATGGCGGCCAGGAAATAGATCGTCACCATCGGCACGCCGATCCAGACGTCGGTGACGATCGTGGCCCAGTAGGCGGTGTTGCCGTAGGCCAGAAAGGCGACGGGGCCGTCGACGAAGCCGAACCGTTGCAGCAGGCCCGAGATCATCCCGAACTGGCCGTTGTACATCCAGCCCCACATGAAGATGCCGATCGCCATGGGCACGATCCACGGCGGCATCGTCAGGATTCGAAAGAGGTTCCGCCCCGGCACCGCGCAGTTCAGCAAGACCGCGCCGAACATGCCGATCACCATCTTCAGCAGGACCGAGAAGAACGTCCAGGAGAAGGTGCGAAGGATGATCTCGGCGAAGTCGCGGTCGAAGATCCGGGTGTAGTTCTCCCACCCGACGTAGTTCACCGTTTTCCGCAGCGAGGCATCGGTGAACGACAGCCGGACGGTCTCGACCAGCGGCCAGGCCACGATGACCAGCACGTAGATTATCGCCGGCGCAAGCAGCGCCCAGGCGAAATACCATGCGGCGCGCGATTGGGTCATGCGACGGCTCCCTTGACGGTCAGCGCCTCGTCGTAGCGATCCCAGATCGGGCGCATGTCGATCACCTTACGGCTTCGCCGCGCATCGTCCATCGACAGCGCGAGGATCCCGGCCTCGAGCGCGTCGAGCGGTGACACCGGGAGCGGCCCTGCCTTCATGACATGCGCCACGACTTCGGCGGCCATCGTCTCGTCGGCGCCGTAGTGCTGCGACAGGGCCGTGGCCTCGTAGGTCTTGTCGATGGTCGTCGCTTCGGACAGGACGTCGGTCACCTTGAAACCGGCGCGGATGAAGTCGCCTTCCGCCTGGCCCTTGGTGCCGAAAACGGCGAAGCGGCGAAACTGGTCGGGCGCGTTCAGGTTGGTGTGAAAGTTCATGCCCACACCATTGGCGTATTCGATGATCGCCACCTGGTAGTCGATGATGTCCCCGTCGCTGTCGAAGACCTTGTCCGACCCGTTCCAGCCCGAAGGCTTGCGGTGGAACAGGCTCATATCGTTTACGCCTTCGGACCGCGGATCGTTCTCCGGAACGAAGGTCTTGCGCCCGCCGAAGCTGGCCACCCGTTCGGGGCGCGCGCCGATCAGACCGTTGTACAGGTCCAGATCGTGGCAGCATTTCTCCAGCATGAAACTGCCGGACCATTTCTCGTAGCGGCGCCAGTCGCGCATGAAGAAGGCGCCGTGATAGGGATAGATATGCTCCGCCGCCTCGACCGAGACAATCTTGCCTAGCAGCCCGTCGTCGCGCGCCTTGATCAGATCGCGGTAGAGCGGCGCGTAACGCAGCACCAGACCGACGAGCAGACGCTCCGTCCCGTGTTTCGCCATCAGCTCGGCCAACGCGTAGGTCTGCTCGATGGTCGAGACGATCGGCTTCTCGCTGAAGATCTTGTTGCCCGCCTCCAGGCCCAGCCGGATGTGATCGAGGTGCAGGTGATTGGGCGATCCGATCATCAGCAGGTCGTATCCACCCGCCTTCACCAGATCTTCAGGAGAGCCGTGCTGCACGCCCGGGCTGATGCCGTGTTCATCCAGAACGCTCATTCCGGCGGGGTCCGGGTCGAAATATCCGACGATCTCGAAGTCGGGATCCATCTCGTTGAAGACGTGACCAAGGTACCCCAGGCGATACCCCAATCCGATGATGGCGACCTTCATGCCACGACTCCGCGAAAGAAATTCATTTTCTGATGTTGGCCGTTACACAGCGTTTACGTCAAGATATTTCCGCAGAAGTTTTCGAGACGCTCGGAACTATGTAATTTATTTTCACTAAGGCTGCTTTTTTGCGCCTCGCGAGAAAATCTGAGCCGTCAGCAGGACGCCAGCGACAGGCCCAGAATCGCGGCCCCGATCAGCCCCGGTTCGACCGTGCATTGCGCCGGCACGATCAAGGGCCTGTCGAACCGCCGGAGAATCCTCTCGCGCACCGAGAGGTCCAGCGCGGCGATCAAGTCCGGTGCAGCGGACAGCCCGCCGCCGACCGCGATGATCCCGGCCCCTAGCACGTTCTCGACCATGGCAAGCGGGCCGGAGAGAACCTCCAGCCAGACGGCGATGGTCTGCCCGGCGTCCGCATCCCCTGTCTGCCAGCCGGCGACGATCTCGCGGCTATCGAGCGCGCGCCCGTGCAGGTGGAGATGCAGGCGCTCCATCCCGCGGGCGGAGCAGACGACGTCGAGGCACCCCGTCAATCCGCAGCCGCAGGGTATGGCAGGCAAGGTCACGCCAAGATCATCGAGGATCCGCGCCGCCACCGGCCCATGCCCGATCTCGCCCGCGAATCCGCTTCCGTTCACCAGCTGCCCCCGCACCACGACGCCGCCGCCGACACCGGTGCCCAGGATCAGGCCGAAGACGACCTCGTGGCCCCGCCCGGCGCCCAGCTCCGCCTCGGCCAGCGCAAAGCAGTCCGCATCGTTCGCCAGGATCACCGGCAGCCCAAGGGCCGCGGTGAGGTCATGCTGCAGCCGTCGCCCGGTCAGGCAGGGGATGTTGGCCACGGTGGCTACCCCCGTGCCCGGCTCGACGACACCAGCCATGGAGAAGGCGATCGCCTCAGGCGGCTCGGAGGCCGCCGCGATGGCGTCGCGCAGGACTTGGGCGAACGCATCGAAGTCCCGCGTCGGCGTTGGAATGCGCCCCTTCAGGACAAGATCGTTGGGACTGCTTGCCTCTGCCAGCTTGATGGCGGTGCCGCCGATGTCGCAGCACAGGATCATGCCGCGACACCCACGCGGCGGCCCGCGATCCATGTCTCGGCAGCCTCGATCCCCGGAGTGAGGCAGGTGAAATCGGCGCGCGCACCGGGCCGCAGGTGGCCGCGCTCCGTAAGCCCCATCGCCGCCGCGGGCGCGGCGGAGGCCAGCGCCACCGCCTCCCCCAATGCGACGCCCAAGGTCAGGTGGAGGTAGCGCACCGCATCGACCAGCGCGATGTCGGCCCCCGCGAGCGTGCCGTCTTCCAGCGTCAGCCGACCGTCGCTGCGCAAGATGCGCCGGCCATTCAGAACCACTTCCGTCGTATTGGTCCCCACGGTCGACATGGCATCGGAGACCAGGAATAGGCCCGCGGGCCCCGTCTTCGCCCGCAAGGCGATGCGCAGTGCCGCGGGATCGACGTGAAAGCCGTCGGCGATCAACCCGGCCCAGAGCCGCCCGTCGTCCAGCGCCGCACCGACGAGGTTCGGGGACCGGTGCCCCAGCTGGCTCATCGCGTTGAAAAGATGCGTGACCATCGTGGCCCCCGCATCGGCGGCGGCGCGGGCCGCGCCCATATCGCAATCTGAATGACCAAGGCTCACCACCGCGCCGGCTTTGGTGAGCGCGGCAATCTGCGCGGGCGTCACCGTTTCGGGTGCCACGGTGCAGATCATCCGGCCCAGCCGCTGTGCCGCCTCCGTCAGCATCTGCAGATCCTCGGGATCCATCGGGCGGATCAGGGCCGGGTCGTGCGTGCCCTTGCGGGACAGGGCCAGGTGCGGCCCTTCGAGGTGTAGCCCGAGGAAGCCGGGATGGCGGGCCGCGCGCGCCGCCGCGATCGCCCGGCCCGTGACCTCGCCCGTGTCCGTGATCAGGGTGACCATGGTCGACGTGGTGCCGAAGCGGGCATGCGCGTCGCAGATCGCGGCGATCCCCTCGGCGGAGGGGGTGTTGTTGAACAGCACGCCGCCGCCGCCGTTGACCTGCAGATCGACGAACCCCGGCACCAGCGGATGCTCCAGCACCTCACCCTCCGGCGCCTCGGCGCGCGGAACGATCCCCGTGACGCGCCCATCCTCGACGAGAAGCGCGGCACCGTTGTGCCACTCGGCCCCGTCGAAGATGCGGGGCGCGTGATAGGCGGTCATCTGGGCCATGGAGCCGACTACCACACCGTGCCGCGCGCCGCGACGGGCAGCACCCGCGTGACGATACCGCCGCGATGAAAGACCATGCGGTCGAACAGGTTCGACACCACGCAGGTGTGGTTCGGCACGATCCGCAGCTGCGTGCCGACGCCCGGGCGATCCGCCCCGCAGTCCGTCAGATCGACCACCGCGTGCTCTTCGGACAGCGAGACGATCCGCGCGCCCGGCAGCGCCGGAATCGTTCCGTAGTCCTCAAAGCCCAGCAGGTCCGAGGTCAGCGCCTTCGAGCCCGAATCGAGCACCGCCCGGTCGGGTGTCGGGCGCGAGACGACTGTGGCGAGGATCTCCATCGCCATGTCCTCCGCGCGGCACTCCCCCGCCCGCAGCATCGCGCGGTCGTTGTAGACGTAGGTGCCCGCACGATGCTCCGTGGCGCTCGGCACCAGATGCGCCGCGTAGAGATCGGGCGAGCCGCCGTTCGAACGAACCGGACAATCGAGGCCCACCGCCGCGAGCCGTGCCATCGCGTCTTGCAGGAAGGCCTCGACCGCCGCCGCGCCCCCGATGGCCGGGTAGGTCATCAGCCCGTCGAACCGCAGGCCGGGGGCTGCCGCGATGTCTTGCGCCAGAGCCACCGCCGCCTCGGCCCCCTGCACGCCGCAGCGCCCGGCCCCGGTGTCGCATTCCACCAGCACCCGCAGGGGCCTGCCCTGCCCCACGGCCTTTGACAGGCCCTCGATACTGACCGCGCTGTCGGCAACCACCCGCAGGGTCGTCACGCGCTCGTTCAGCGCCACCAGCCGTGCAAGCCGCGCGGGGCCGAGGATGTTGTACGTGATCAGGATGTCGTCGAAGCCCGCCTCGGCGAAGACCTCGGCCTCGCTCACCTTCTGGCAATTGATGCCGATGGCCCCGGCCTCGACCTGCTGGCGCGCGACCTCGGGGATCTTGTGGGTCTTGATGTGCGGGCGGAACGGCAGGTCGTGCGACGTCATGTAGTCCTGCGCCCGCGCGATGTTCTTAGCCAGCCGGTCCTCGTCGATCACGGGCATGGGGGTGAGGACATCGGACAGCGGCGTGCCGACGTCGGGCCAGGGGAACTCCATCTCAGGCTCCAGTCGCGAAGGGATCGGCCACGCGGGGCCAGATATCGGGCCGCACGAAACGGTAGGGGTTCGTGGCGGGATCGTTGGGATAGGGCTTGCCGGCAGAGCAGTAGAGGATCTCCGCCGCGATCGGCGCGAAAGCCGCGTAGAAGTGGTTGGTGGATTTCAGCACCAGGATTTTCTGCGCCGCGATCTCGACTCCCATGGCCGTGAATAGCGAGGGGTCGTAGCTTTGCGCGCGCACGGTGTTCAAGATGACCTGGATACCTGTGTCCCGCCCCTCCGCATCCAACAGGGCGATCCGGGCCGCCGGGCCGAAGGGGACCACGCTTTCGCCGAAGACCATCGCGGCCTCGGGCACGAGCGCCTCGACGCGGACCAGCGCATCGACCGGCTCGCCAGTGTCGGGCGCGGATTTCGCACCGAAGCGCAGCGGCATGACGCCCCCCACCCCGGTCGCGGTGCACAGGCCGACGGCGATCGGGTCCCAGATCGTGCCGATGGCGACGCCGGTCGCCCCGCACGCCATCAGCGCCTTCAGCACCACCGTCGCATCGCCCGCCGTGCCACCGCCGGGGTTGTCCCAGATATCGGCGATCACGACCGGAAAGGCCTCTGCCGCCATCGCCTGTGCGACCGCCTCCTCAGCGGTCAGGACCGGCATCATGTGACGGCCGCGGTTGGCGAAAAGCTCCTGCCCCAACCGTTCCGCAAGCTCGGCACCCAAGGCGGCGTCACCGTCGGTCACGGCTATCATCTTGGTCCCCATCTCGGGCACGTCGCCCGCCATGAAGCCGTGAATGGCAGAGAGCGACAGGACACGCGCGTCCTCGGCCTCGATCTGCATCATCCGGTCGACGAAGCCGCGCATGGGCTGGCGCGAGGTCGGGAAGATGTCGATCATCCGGCAATCATAGGTCGACATGACGGGTCGGACCCGCTCATGCAGCGTGTCCACGACGATCCGCCAGAGATCCTCGGCCCGGTCGACGAAATCCGTGTGGGGAAATTCCTTGAACACCACGAAGAAGTCCGCCGCCGCGACGCGTTTCGCCGTCAGGTGGCTGTGCGGGTCGAGTTCCGCGCAGACCAGAACGTCAGGGCCCACGATCTCGCGCACGCGGGCCAGAAGATCGCCCTCGGGATCGTCGCAGCCTTGCGCCACCATGGCCCCGTGCAACCCCAGCACCACGGCATCCACCGGCAGCGCCGCGCGCAGCTGATCCAGAATCTCGTCCCGCAGGCCGACATGCGCGGGCCCCGAGACGAGGCCCGCGGGATCGGCCCAGGCGGCACTGCCCTCGATCAGCTCCCAGCCTTCCGCCGCGCAGAACCGCCGACCGACGGGAATGGGCGCGGTGCAAAGCGTCGCGGTATCGGGGTGCGCACCGGGGGCCGCGTAGAACGATTCCACGAAGGCGCGGCGGTCGATCACGATAGGCGAGAACGTGTTCGTCTCCGTCGCCATGGCGGCGGTGAAGATGCGCTTTGCGGCCATCCTTCAGGTGTCCTGGACGTGCGGCAGATACCCGACGAAGCCCGCGATCTTCCAGCGGCCGCCCACCTTGCGACACCAGTAGAGGGTCTGCCAGTTCATCCGCTCCGATGTGCCGTCCGCCCGCGGCAGCGCGCCGTCGAACTTCTTGCGCACCAGGGCTGCGTCGCCCGTGATCTCGATCTCCTCCAGCCGGGTCGCATGGAAGATGCCGCTGCGCGGATCGCCCGCGTAAGCTCCGGCGTCGCGCTGACGGGCGAAGTCCTGCGCCTGTCTGAGCCAGTCGTCGCGGTAGGCCTCGAGATGGGGATAGGCCATGTCGAAGCCATCCGGGTCGGACTGGAAATGCCCGCTGATCGCCGTGAAGTTGTCGGAGATGAAGTCATCCGCCACCGCCGACCAGTCTGCCGCGACGAAGGCATCGATGTCGCGGGGGACCAGCATCTCCCAGATCGCGGCGCGGTCGGGGTCGTCTGCGCCAAAGGGGTTCTCGAAGGGGTCGCGCGCTGTCATGGTTCGTTGCCTCGTGAAACTGATTTCGACTTTGCGATATAATCACTGGAAAAATCCAGTCGAATGTGCCCCAGTAGGTCAAAATCGTGAAAATGAATTTCTTGAGCGGACCGGATCAGGACCTTCGACAGGATAGCCCATGACCAACGATCCACACACCTCCCCCGTCGCCGGCTGGTCCGGCGCCACCGATCTGATCGAGGGCCTTGCGGACGAGGAGGGCAAGCTGTCGGCGCTTGAAAAGAAGCTGGCGGCTTTCGTGCTGGCGGACGTGAATTATGCCACCACGGCCTCGATCTCGGACATCGCCACCGGGGCCGGCGTGTCACCGCCGACGGTGACGCGGTTCTGTCGCCGCCTGGGCTGCGCCTCGTTCTCGGACTTCAAGGTGCAACTGGCCAAGAGCCCTTACGTCGGCCTGCGCTACCTCAAGCCCGAATCCGTCACCAACTCCGCCGAAGAGGTGGCCGAGGACATCGTCACGAAAGCGCAGAACGCCCTGTTCGAGATGCACCGCAATCTCGACCTGCCCCGCATCGAAGAGGCCGTGGCGTTGCTGACGAAGGCGAAGATGATCTACGCCTTCGGCTCGGGCGGCAATTCCTCGATGATCGCGAGCGAGATGCAGAACCGCCTGTTCCGGCTGGGCGCGCGGATCACCGCATCCAGCGACCAGTCGATGAACCTCATGCTCTGCGCCTCGGCGGAGCCGGGGACGGTGGTCTTCGGGTCGTCCTTCACCGGGCGCAACAAGGAACTCGTCCATGCCTTCGATGTGTTGCGCAGCCGGGGCATTCCGACGATCGCGCTGACGAAGGACGGCTCGCCGCTGGCTGAGGTCGCCGATGTCGTGGTCGCGGTGAACCTGCCGGAGGGGAAGAACATCTTCCGCGCCACCTCGACCCGCTATGCCTCGATCGCGGTGGTGGACATCATCGCGAACCTCTTCGCCTACAGCGATCGGGCGCGGTCCACCCGCCTTCTGCGCGGCATCAAGGAAGAGCTGATCCGCCACCGCGACAACGGCGACGACAGCCAGATGCTGGGCGACTGACCCCTGCCCGCCGGTGCGTTGGCGGACGCATCGGCGGCACCTCACAACGCCGCCAAGGGAAGTTCGAACATGGCAGAAACAGTCGCCATCGTCACAGGTGGCAGCGGTGACATCGGCCAGGCCATCGCGCGGCGCCTGCTGCGCGACCACGACCGCGTCATCCTGGCGGACCGCGACATCGCCGGCGCCGAATCCGCCGCGACCGAGATCGGCGCGGGCTGCACCGCCTTCGAGATGGACGTGACCGACGCCAACTCCTGCGCGGCGCTTGCGTCGCACGCGCAAGAATTGGGCAATCTCACCACGCTCGTGAACAACGCAGGCGCGGCACGGGCGGTCAGCCTGCAGGCCACGACGCTCGACCACTGGCAGGCGGATCGGGCGCTGAACCTCGACGCCAGCTTCCTGACCTTCAAGGCGGTGGCCGAGCAGCTCGTCGCGGCGCGCGGATCGGTGGTCAACATCGCTTCGGTCAACGGGATGGGAGTCTTCGGGCACCCGGCCTATTCCGCCGCCAAGGCCGGAATGATGCATCTGACGCGCCTGATCGCGGTGGAATACGGCAAGTTCGGCGTGCGGGCCAATACCGTGGCCCCCGGCACCGTCCGCACCCGCGCCTGGGAAGCCCGCGCCGAGGCCAATCCCGGCGTCTTTGACGAGGCCGCGGCGCATTATGCGCTGGGCCGGATCGTCCGCCCCGAGGACGTGGCAGAGGCGGTGGGGTTCCTCGCCTCCGATCTCGCCGCGGCGATCACCGGCACCTGCCTGCCCGTGGATTGCGGCCTGACGGCCGGCATCCCCGCGCTGGCCGCCACCTTCAGCCAATCCGACGACTACCGATAACAGGATCGACCGATGACCTACTTTCTAGAGAACGCATGGCTGCCCGAGCCTGCCCCCGCCGGCACCTGGCAGATCACCCTGACGAACCTGTCGGACGCGCCGCTGTCGGACTTCAAGCTGTCGCTGACCTCGATCACGCGCATCATGCCGGAACACGAGATCACGGGCGCGGTCTTCCACAAACGGGCCGCCAACTTTCATGAGTTCGCCCCCGAGGACACCACGCCGCTGGCCAGCGGTGAGAGCTGGAGCTTTTCCGTCGAGGGGCTGAACCGCTCCCCGTTCCACCGCAACGACGCGGCCAAGACGGCGTGGATCACCACCTCGGACGGCACGCACCATGACGTGGTGGTGGGCGATCTGACCCACGGGGGCATGACCCCCGTCCTGCCGCAACCGCGCCTGCCCGAAGGACGGCTGACGCTGCCCTTCGCCCTCCTGCCCTGGCCGAACGAGATCGACGCCGAGCCGGGAGAGGCCCCTGTCCTGCTGCACGCCGCCGGCGCCTCGACCGCCGATCTGCGGCTGATGATCTCCGTTGACGCGCTGCACGGCCGCCTGTTCCCGCAGGCCCGCCGGCTGTTCCAGCTGTCCGCCGTGCCGGGCAGCCGCGCCTTGCGCTTTGACACCGACGACAGCCTGCCCGCCGAAGGCTACCGGCTCGACTTTGGCGGCGAGGTGACCCTGACCGCATCGGATGAGGCCGGGCGCCGCTACGGGCTGATCGCGCTGGCGCAGATGCTGCACGGCGCCTTCACCGATCCCGACTACAAGTTCCCCAGGGCGGGCCACATCACCGACGCGCCGCGTTACGGCTGGCGCGGCTGCCACCTCGATGTCTCGCGCCACTTCTGGCAGATCGACGAGGTCGCGCGCGTGGTCGACATCCTGGCCTGGCACAAGCTGAACATCTTCCACTGGCACCTGACCGATGACGAAGGCTGGCGGGCCGAGATCAAGGCGCTGCCGCAGCTGACGAGCGCCGGCGCGACCCGCGGGGCCGAGCTGCCCAAGATGCTGCCGCAACTGGGCGACGGCCCGGAGGCCAGGCGCCAGTACTACACGCAAGACGAGATGCGCGGCCTCGTGGCTCATGCAGCAAGCCTCGGCATCGAGGTCATGCCCGAGATCGAGACGCCGGGCCACGCGATCTGCGTGCTGGCCGCGATGCCCGAACTGAAGGACCCCGATGAGGAGCCCAATTCCTACTTTTCCGTTCAGGGCTTCTTCAACAACGCGCTGAACCCAGCGATGCCAGCCGTCTACGACATGCTGGAAAAGGTTTTCGACGAGATCATCGAGATCTTCCCGTCGAAGTATATCCACATCGGCGGCGACGAGGTCGCGGCGAATGCCTGGCTCGGCTCGCCGCGCGCGCGCGAGCTGATGGAGCAGGAAGGCCTCGATGGCACCTTCGAGCTGCAAAGCTGGTTCATGCGCAAGATCAAGGCGATGCTGGATGCGCGCGGCAAGGTCATGGTTGGCTGGAACGAGATCGCCCATGGCGGCGGCGTCCCCCCCGAGGACACCATCGTGATGGCCTGGGAGAATCCCGGCGTCGGGATCGAGCTTGCGAAGGACGGCTACGGTGTCGTGATGACGCCCGGACAGGCCTACTACCTCGACATGGTGCAATCGGGTGACTGGCTGGAGAACGGCGCCGGCTGGGCCGGACCTGTCCCCCCCGAGCAAAGCTACGCCTTCGAGGCGGAAGGCGATTTCCCAGAGGAGCTGCGCGACCGGATGCGCGGTATCCAGGCCTGCATCTGGTGCGAGCACTTCACCACCAAAGCCTGGTTCAACGACCTCGTCTTCCCGCGCCTCGGCGCGATGGCAGAGGCCGCCTGGACCGACAAGGCCCACAAGGACTGGCAGCGCTTCGCCCGCCAGGTCCGTCTGCACCCCACCCTTTGAGTCGAAAGTGACCTCCATGCGTATCGCCGTCGGCGGCATTCACACCGAATGCTCGACCTATTCGCCCGTCCTGATGGAGCCAGAGGATTTTCGCGTCGTCCGCGGGGACGACCTTCTGGCGTCCCCTCACTTCGCTTTCCTCAAGGCCTTCAACGCCGACTTCGCCCCGCTGGTGCATGCCCGCGCCGTCGCGGGCGGGCCGCTTGCCCGGCCGACCTACGATCTCTTCAAGACAGAGTTCCTGGATCGGCTGAAGGCGGCACAGCCGGTCGATGCCGTCTACCTTGCGATGCACGGGGCCATGCATGTCGACGGCATGTGGGACGCCGAGGGCGACTGGATCGCCGCCGTGCGCGAGGCGGTCGGCCCCGACATGCTCATCGCCTGCAGCTACGATCTGCACGGGAATGTCTCTCAAAAGATCGTCGACCAGATCGACATCTTCGCCGCCTACCGCACGGCCCCGCATATCGACATCGCCGAGACGATGACCGCCTCAGTCCAGATGCTCACGCGCGCGCTGAAGGAGGGAACCCGCCCGGGCGTCGTCCGCGTGCCAGTCCCGCACCTTCTGCCCGGCGAGCGGTCCTCGACCGAGGATGAACCGGCCCGCCGTCTCTACGCCGATCTTCCAAAGCTGGAGAGCGAGGGCGTCTGGCGGACCGATCTGATGATCGGCTATGTCTGGGCCGACGAGCCGCGCGCCACCGCCTGCGCCGTGGTGACCGGCACGGACAGGGACGCTGCGGCCCGCGCCGGGGAGCGCATCGCGCAGGATTTCTGGAACGCGCGCGACGAGTTCCACTTCGGCCCCACCACCGGCCCGCTGGACGAGATGCTGAACATCGCCGCCAAGGCCACCACGCGCCCCGTGATCCTGGCCGACAGCGGCGACAACCCGACGGGCGGTGGCGTGGGCGACCGCGGCGACGTGCTGGCCGCTCTGATCGCCGCCGGTTGGCAGGATGCGCTTGTGGCCGGCATCACCGACCGGCCGGCGGTCGAGGCTTGCTTCTCCGCCGGGGAAGCCGCGACGCTGGATTTGAAGATCGGCGGCACGCTCGACCCTGCGGGCGCCACGGTCGAGGCGACCGCCCGCGTGGAGCGCCTGCAAGACGCCACCGACCCTGCGGAACGGCAGGCGGTCGTGCGCATCGGCGGCATTACCCTCGTGCTGGCCGCGCGGCGGCGGCCCTATCACAACATCGCAGACTTCGAGATGCTGGGGCTCGACCCGAAAACCGTGTCGCTGCTGGTCGTAAAATCGGGCTACCTGTCGCCCGAGCTTGCCCCGCTGGCCAACCCCAGCCTGATGGCGCTGACCGACGGGGTCATCAACCAGGACATCCCGCGCCTGTCCAACCGGTTGCGGGCAAAGGGCACCCTGCCCTTCGAAGACCGCACGCACTACACCCCAGAGGCCGAGGTCTCCGCCCGGTTCCTCGGCTGATCCGTGAACGCCTGGCTATCCATCCTGCGCGACCGTGCGGTCGTGCGCGCCTCGGCTGCGGCGATCTTCCTTTACGGATTCTCCGGCGCGGCCACCGCGCCCTACCAGTCGGTCATCGGCATCCGCGAGCTCGGCCTGTCGGACGCCGCCTACGCGGCGGTGGCCCTGGTGGGCGCGGTGTTCCAGGTGCTGATCGCGGTCGGAACCGGCTACCTGTCGGACCGTGCGCAAAGCTACCGCACGCCGCTCATCGTCATGGCGAGCTTCGGCTTCGTGGGCTACGGCATGGTCTGGCTCTACCCGTCGCAGGCGACCTTCGCCATCGCCCTCATCGGGCCGCTGGCGATGTTCCATGCCACGAATTCGCTGCTCTTCGGCAATGTCCGCGCGCAGACTTCCGACTTCGCGCCGGCCGAGGCGGCCATCGCCAACGCGCTGATGCGCATGATGATCTCGCTGTCCTGGGTTCTGGTTCCCGGCATCGTCGGCCTCTACCTCGCCCGGCGAGAGAGCATGATCGACGCCTACGGGATCGCGGCCCTCGTAGGGCTTGCCTGCGTGCTGACGATCCTCTTCGGTGTGAAGGCCAGGGCCGCCCCCGCGCAGGCCACCGGCCCGCGTCCGGCAATGCTGCCGGACCTGATCAGCGTGCTGTCCTGGGGCATGGGCCTGCGCATCGCGGGGGTCGCCCTGATCACGCAGGTCTTGACCGTCAACGCCACCGTCCTGCCGCTGATCGTGACCGGGCGCGCGAACGGGGCCGCCTCGGACATCGGCTTTCTGGTGGGGCTCGTCGCGGTGCTGGAGGTCATCTTCATGATCGCCTGGGCCAGCGCCGTGCGCCACATCCACCTGACGACGGCGCTGGCCATCTCGGCCCTGCTCTATCTGGCGTATCTCACGGCCATCGCCATGGCCTCGGCGCCCTGGCACGTCTACGCGGCGAGCGTCGTCGCGGGCATCGCCGCAGCGGGCATCATCTCGCTGCCCATCAGCTACCTGCTCGATCTGATCAGCAACCGGCCGGGCCTGTCGGCCTCGCTCATTGCGGTGAACATGTTCCTCGGGGCGGCGCTGGGGTCGGGCATCTTCGCGCTTGGCACGGCGGTGGGCGGCTACGGCACCGCCTCGGTCATGGGCGGCATCGCCGGCGTCGCCGGGGCGGCATTGCTGCTTGCGCTGGAACGGCGATCCCCATGATTGCGCGGGAGCTCTGCACGGGCGACCCCGCCGGAATTGCGGCCGCGGTGGACGGCGGGACCGATCGCAAGACAGCCGCAGCCCTGCGCTGCGCGCTGGATCAGCTCGAGGTTTCTCCCACCCGCGGGTGAACCTGTTCGTAATAGTCGCGCAGCTCCAATGCGCCCGCCGCGGCCTCGTCCAGCACGACCGTCACCTTGCGGTGCATCTGCAGCGCCGAAGCGGGACAGGCGGCAGCCACCGGCCCCTCGATCATGCGGGCCACCACATCGGCCTTCTCGGCACCGTAGGCCAGAAGAACGACCTCCTGCGCGCGCAGGATCGTCCCGATCCCCATGGTGATCGCCAGCCGCGGCACATCCTGCGGATCGTCGAAGTAGCGGGCATTGGCCTCCCGCGTCGAGCGCGTCAGCGTCTTGATCCGGGTGAGCGACGACAGGCTCGACGTGGGCTCGTTGAAGCCGATGTGCCCGTTGAGCCCAAGTCCCAGTAATTGCAGGCCGATGTCGCCTGCCCTTGCAATCGCGGCCTCGTAGCGCTCGGCCTCGGCCTCCGCGTCGGGCGCATCGCCGTGCGGAAGGAAGGCCCGCCCCGGGTCGATGTCCACGTGGTCGAAGAGCTTTTCACGCATATAGTGCCAGTAGGAGCACGGGTGCGTCTCCGGCAGCCCGACATATTCGTCGAGGTTGAACGACGTCGCCTGCGCGAAACTGACCTCCCCGGCCCGGTGGCGCGCGATGAGGTTGGCATAGACCATCTCCATCGTCCCGCCCGTGGCCAGCCCAAGGACGGTGTCCGGTTGCCGGTTCAGGCGCGCGGCGATCAGGCTGGCCGCGCAATCTGTTGCGAGCGCCTTGGTCTGGTGGATCAGGATCTTCATGCCGGGTTCAGATCGGCTTCCAGGCGAGGACGTCGATTTCCACCTTCGCATCGACCATCAGGCGCGATTCAACCGTCGAGCGCGCCGGGGGGTTCGGCCCGAAATGCTTGGCAAAGACCGCGTTGAAGGACGAGAAGTCCCGCGCGTCGTCAAGCCAGCAGTTCACCTTGACCACGTCTTCCAGCCCGCAATCGGCCAGCGCCAGCACCTCGATGATGTTGGCCATGACCTGTTCGGTCTGTGCCACGATTCCGCCGGTCACGACCTCGCCGTCGACCGTCGGCACCTGACCCGACACGTGAACGTAGTCGCCCGCCCGGACGGCCTTGGCGAAGGGGCGCTTCTGCCCGCCTGCCTGCGCATCGGCGCTCTCGTAACGGATCAGGGATTGTTGTGACATTACGGGACTTTCCGCCTTATTTTCCGGCGTCCAAGCTCCCATGACGGGGCGCGGATTACAAGGGCAGGCGGCCGCTTTGAGCCCGAGAAAGCGGCTTATCTGGCTGTCGTGCGACCCGAACGCTTGCAGGCAACGTCGTGCCCACGCCGCGGCGCATCTTCCCGAAAACAGCCGGTGCCTTTCCCGCGCGGCCCGCGCCAGCCTGCCGAGGTCAGCTGTGCGGGGCAGAGCTGCCATCGGCCCATGCACTCGGTTAATTCTGCGTTTATGGAATGTCCTGTGTGGGCAGGCGGGTAATAGACTTTCATTCGATCTGTTACCTTGGAGCCTCAAGCGGACTTAGGCTCAAGACTCATAGCCAATAGATGAAAGTTGCGGCGAGAGCGATCGCGGAGAAGAAGGCGTTTGGGCATCTGTCATACCTTGTCGCGACACGGCGTCAGTCCTTGAGCCTGACGAATATGATCTCGATACGGGTCCGGCGCTTGTAGCGGCGTTTGTCGTGTTTGACCGTTGGTCTGCGTTGTCTTCGGCCTCGGAGGCAGTGGCGTATCCCTCTGTCTTGCAACGCTTCTCGGAACCAATCGACGTCGTAGCCCCTGACCTGAGTCCCGAATCTTCCTCCAGTTTGAAGTAGAGCCCGCGCCAGCCAGGAGACGGACGATGAAGCGATCAAGGTTCACGGAAGAGCAGACCATCTGGATGCTGAGGGATCAGGAGGCCGGCATGGCTACGGCCGAGGTCGGCCGCAAGCATGGGGTCAGAACGACGACGTTCTACAAATACAAGGCGCGGTTTGGCGGCCTTGAGGTGTTAGATGCGCGGCGGCTGAAAGCGCTTGAGGACCAGAAAGCCAAGCCGAAGAAGCTGCTGGCGGAGGCCATGCTCGACAGCCCCGAGGAGGCCAAATCAATCCAGTGGATCGATTTGCCGAGGGGCAATCCTGAAGGATGTCGCATCGCGAAAGTGGTAACGCCCGGCGTGAAGCGGGAAGCGGTGGCGCATGTCGTGGCGGTCAACGGGTTGAGCCAACGGCAGGCGTGCAAGGCACTGGTGGTGGACCGGTCGAGCGTGCGTGCGGCCGGACGACGCCGGAGCAAGGGCTACGATGAAGGTCGTCGCGGCCGAGAGGCGACGGTTCGGCTATCGCCGTATCCACGTGATGCTGGCCATCCGCGCCAAGGGGCATTTCTGGCTGGCGACGCGGCCCGATTGGGTGGCCGAGTTCTCGCTCGTCGGCGCCCTCTCCTCCGTCAAGCCGCTCGGCAAATGGTGGGCCGCCGTGCCCCGCGAGCGCTGGCCCGATCACGAGGGGGCGCGGGCCTACCTGCAGTCGAACTAGAGCGAGCCCTGGGGCGACCGGCCGCAGGAGATCGTCTTCATCGGTGCCGGCATCGACTGGCCGGCGCTAAAGGCGCGGCTCGACGCCGCCCTGCTTGAGGGCGCCGTGGGCCCGACCTCCCTGCCCGACCCCTACCCCACCTGGCGCCGCGCGGAGGCGGCGTGATGGGCGCAGGCCAGCCAGTTGCGGCACTCACCGGATCCCCAGAGGGGGCGCGGCCATGATCGGCAACCTTGGTCGCACGAGCCTGAAGAGGCGCCGGCGCGAGGGAGAGCCGATGCGGGAGTTCGAGCGGCTCCCGCCCGCCCTCCGCCTCTGGGTGGCCCGCGCGATCCTCCCGTGGCGGCCGGTGTCGGCTCACCGCGCCTACCGGCAGGCCCTTGCAAGCACGGGATCCCATGGCGCAGCTCTGACGGAGCTGGACGACCTGGAGCGGCGGCTTGTCCCCCGGGGTGCCATTCGTGTCTGGGGCGCGGCCTATCCGGCCCCGATGGTGGCGCGCGAGTGGGCCGCCGAACGTCGCGCCGCGCCGCCCCTTGGCACGAGGTCGCTCAGGATCGGCAGCCCGCAACGGTCAACCGCCCCCCTCTGCCCGCGAGACCGCCTCCCGTTCGGGCTCTCGCGGTATGGGTCAGGCCGAGGTCCCATCCGGAGGGAGCCACGCCGGTCGGCATGTTACAATGTCACATAACTTGCATGAAGACTTGCTACCTCGTCCGGGCGCCCCGCCGACGATGATCTCACCGGCGATGCGGCGGCTCAGAAAGAACAGGGAAACCTCATGTCTGACAAACACCCCATGTCCGCCGATGAGTGGGACGAGCTCAACTTCCCCCGCGCGGAGGTTCAGGAGTTCGACCGCGTCGTCGAGCGTGCCATCTCCCGCCGTGGCTTCCTCGGCGGTGTGCTGACCTTCGGCTCCGGCGCTGCCGTCATGGGCGCCGGCCTGCTCAAGGGCTCCACCGCGCTGGCCCAGGGCTCCAGCCGTTTCGCCTTCGAGAACCTGCCGGCCCAGACCGACAGCACCATCCATGTCCCCGACGGTTACTCCTGGGACATCCTGGTGCGCTGGGGCGATCCGCTCTTCTCCGATGCGCCGGAGTTCGACCCCGAGCTCGGCATCCCGACGGAAGGCTCCGACCGGGTCTTCGGCGAAAACACCGACGGCATGGAGCTCTTCTCTATCGACGGCCGTGAGATCCTCGTGGTGAACTCCGAATACACCAACAACGAGATCAACCTCGTCGGCTCCGCCGGGACCGAGACCGAGGGCCAGGCCGAAGAGACCACCGTCGCCTCCGCCGACGCCGTGCTCCGCCTGCAGCAGTTCCAGGGCGTCAACGTTCTGGAAATCGAAGAGGGCCCGAGCGGCTGGTCTGTCGTCGTGGACAGCCCCTACAACCGCCGCATCCACCACAACACGCCGATGATGATCGACGGCCCCGCCGCCGGCCATGCCCTGCTGCAGACGGAAGCGGACCCGACGGGGACCGAGTCGCTCGGCACGTTCAACAACTGCGGTGCCGGTCGCACGCCCTGGGGCACCTATCTGACCTGCGAAGAGAACTTCAACGGCTACTTCGGCGCCACCGAGGGCCTGCCGACCGACGAGCAGATCGCCGCGGGCTACCAGCGCTACGGCATCAACGAGACGGGCTTCGACTACAACTACCACCAGTTCGACACCCGCTTCGACGTCTCGATGAATCCCAACGAACCCCACCGGGCGGGCTACATCGTCGAGATCGACCCGGCAGACGCCGATTCGACCCCGGTCAAGCGCACCGCCCTCGGCCGTTTCAAGCATGAGAACGCCGCCTGCACGCTTGCGAACGACAACCGCGTCGTCGTCTACATGGGCGACGATGAGCGCGGCGAGTTCATCTACAAGTGGGTCAGCCGCGACGCCTATGAGGAAGGCGGCGACACCTCCACGCTGCTCACCGAAGGCCAGCTCTACGTCGCCGTCTTCAACGACGACATGTCGGGCGAGTGGGTCGCCCTCACCGAAGAGGCGACGGGCATGAGTGCCGCCGAGATCGCCATCTTCACCCGCACCGCCGGCTCCGCCGTCGGCGCGACGACGATGGACCGTCCCGAGTGGGTCGCCGTCAACCCGACCGCCGTCGAGGCCTATTGCTGCCTGACCAACAACTCCCGCCGCGGCGTCGAGAACGACGCGGGCGAGGTGATTGCCAATGCGGGCGGCGATCCGATGGTGCTCAACGCGCCGAACCCGCGCGAAGCCAACGACTACGGCCAGATCGTGCGCTGGCGCCCGGCGGGCGAGGACCACGGCTCTGACGGCTTCGACTGGGATCTCTACGTCATGGCCGGCAACCCGGCCGCCGAAGAGGCGCCCTACGATGGCAGCGAGACCATCAACGCGGGCAACCTCTTCAACTCGCCCGACGGGATGCAGATCGACACCACGGGCCTCATCTGGATCCAGACGGACGGCGACGACTCCAACGAGGGCGCCTTCGAGGGCATGGGCAACAACCAGATGCTCGCCGGCGACCCGGAGACGGGCGAGATCCGCCGCTTCCTCACCGGGCCGAAGGGCTCCGAGGTGACGGGCCTCACCTGGTCGTCCGACCGCCGCACGATGTTCGTCGGCATCCAGCACCCGGGCGCCCCGTTCCCGGACGGCGAAGGCGCGCTGCCCCGCTCCTCCATCGTCGTGGTGAAGCGCAACGACCACGAAGTCCTCGGCTGAGACTGACGCCACTCAAGCTCAAGCGGGCCGCCCCCAGGGGCGGCCCGTCGTCATTTTGACCTGGCATTGGCAGCCAACGGTCGAGGTTGGCAGACCCTCGTCTGGCGGCTGATTGTGGGCGGCGCAATCCGACGCCGCCTCAGTGGCCCATCGGTCGCTTCAGAGACTTGGCCGGGCCGCATTTCGCGCTGCGAAGGAGCGCGCGAAAATCCCTTTGAGCTCATAGCATACCCCCCTTGGGTATAGGCATTTGTTAGCGCGAACAGTCACTTAGCGCTCGACTCGCGGTGGGGCCGTGACTAGTCCCGGGATCGGGGAGCCGGCGAGCACCGGGAGGAGGCCTCATGTCAGTCATCCATCGCCCCGCCGCCGCGGCGGGCGCCGTCATCTTGCGCCGGAGAGCCCGCCCGTGAGCATCCGCTTCGATCTCGCCGGCTTCGCCCGTGACGATACGCTCGGCGACCATGCCCGGCTCATGCGGCTCGCCGAGCGGGCTGACGTGCTGGGCTATGGCGGCATCTGGTTCAACGAGTTCCACTTCCGCGGCGCCGTCAATCCCTACCCGCACACGCTGCTCCTCGGCGCTGCCATCCTCGCGCGCACCGAGCGGCTGCGCTTCGGCACGTCGATCCTCGTGCTGCCGCTGCATCACCCGCTGATGCTGGCCGAACAGGTGGCGCAGCTGGATTTCCAGAGCGCCGGCCGCATCGATGTCGGCGTCGGGCGGGGGACCGATCCGGGCACGTTCAGCGCGCTGGGGCTGCCCCCCGAGGCGAAGGAGCGCTTCGGCGAGGCGCTGAGCATCATGCTGAAGGCGTGGAGCGGCGCACCCCTCTCCGCCACCGGCCCCACCTGGCAGTTCGAGGACGTCACGGTCGGCCCGCCGCCGGTGCAGCGGCCGCACCCGCCGGTCTACGTCGCCGCCGTCTCGCCCGCGACCATGGCCCTCGCGGTGGAGCGTCGTCTGCCGCTGCTCCTGTCGCTCGAGCCCAGCGAAACCCGCCAGATCGGCCCTTTCACCGCGGCCCTGGGAGGGGATCGCGCCCCCCTCCGCGCCTCCTCCCTCTCGCGCTACATCGTCATCCACGGTGACGCGGCGGTGGCGGAGGAGAAGCTGCAGGCCCTCCTCGCCCTGCTCAACAAACGCAGGGCCGACTGGGCGGCGGCCAGGGGCGAGGCCCCTCCCCCGCCCCGCACCCGCACCGAGATGCTGGAGGGCCATGCCATCGCCGGCACGCCGGAGGCCTGCGCGGCCCAGATCGAGGCGCTGACCGCCCGCACCGGCGTGCACTCCATCCGCCTCTTCCCCTCGGCCAACGGCGCCCTGCCGCTGGCGGAGGCGGAGCGGACCATCGAGCTTTTCGCCCAGACCGTGCTGCCCGCCTTCGCCGGCCGCACAGCCCCGGCCCCACGCGTCAGCCAAGGAGCCACATCATGATGCGATCCCTCGCCACCGCCGCCACGCTCGCCCTCATCGCCGGCACAGCCTGTGCACAGGGCGTGCACGAGCCGTACACCGACGAGAACTGCGGCGTGACCACCACCTACGAGGCCGCGCCCGAGCGGGCCGTCACCCTCTCCAGCAACGCGACCGAGCTGATGCTGGCGCTGGGGCTGGAGGACCACATGGCCGGCACCTCCTACATGGCGGGCATGCAGATCAGCCCGGACTACGAGGCGGCCTACAACGAGATTCCCATCCTCTCGCCGCTCGTCGCCACCACCGAGCAGCTCATCGATGCCGAGGCGGATTTCGTCTATGCCGGCTACCCCGACGGCTTCTCCGAGAGCCGCCACACGCGCGACCAGCTGCACGACCTCGACATGAAGACGCGGCTGAACACCGAGGGCTGCAATCTCGGCCGCTTCGGCTTCGACGAGCTCTATGAGGAGATCCGCTCCGTCGCCGGCATCTTCGGCGTGCCGGAGCGGGGCGAGGCGCTGATCGAGGAGATGCAAGCCGAGGTCACCGGGGTCGAGGCGGCACTGGAGGGCGTCGAGTCCATCCCCGTCTTCATCTACAACGGCGGCGAGGATGCGCCGCGCGCCGTCCTCGGCAACACCATGCTGAGCCACGTGGTGGAGCGCGCCGGGGGCGAGAACATCCTCGGGGACGAGAACAACCGCTACGGCAGCACCTCGTGGGAGCAGCTGGTGGCCGAGGCGCCGGAGTTCATCGTGGTCTTCTACTCGGGCACCGAGAGCGGGCAGGTCGTGGACGATCCGTCGAACAACATCGGCCAGGCCCGCGTGGATGTCCTGATGAGCCAGCCGATCATCGCGGGCGTGCCGGCGGTGGAGAATGAGAACTTCATCACCATCTCCTCCGTCATCGGCCAGCCGGGGCCGAGCTCGGTCACCGCGCTTCAGGAGCTGGCCCGCGCCTTCCACCCCGAAGCGTTCGAGTAACCATGCGGGCGGTGGCGGACCCCCCGGCGCAGGAGACGAGCCCCGAGGATCGGCAGCGCGCCGAGCTTCTGGCGATCCTGCGCAGCCCGCCACCCTCCTCCGTTGCGGCGCCTCGGCCTCCTCCGGTTGCCCTGCCTGCCGGCGCACCGACCAGCGCCGGCGCCCGGCGAGGGCGACACCTCCTCGCCCTTGCCGGTATGACCTCGCTCGTCGTGGTCGCCGGGCTGGCCGGGCTGATGATCGGCTCCGTCCACATCCCGGCAGGCACGGCCGGGGCCATCTTCCTCCACTGGATCAGCGGCGGCGTGCTCTTCGAGCCCACATGGCGCGAGGCCTACGAGATCATCGTGGTGCAGACGCGGGTGCCGCGGGTGATCCTCGCCGCGGTCGTGGGCGGCAGCCTCGGCGTCTGCGGCATGGTCATCCAGGCGATCGTGCGCAATCCGCTGGCGGGGCCGTCGATCCTCGGCGTCTCCTCCGGCGCGGCGACCGGCGCCGTGGTGGTGATGCGCTTCGGCCTCGTGACGCTCGGCGCCTTCACGCTGCACATCGCCGCCTTCCTCGGCGGGCTCGCCACGCTCACCATCGTCTTCTGGATCGCCCGCACGGGCGGGCGGATGACACCGACGCGGCTCGTCCTCGCCGGCGTGGCGATGAGCGCGGTCCTCTCGGCCTTCACCTCGCTCCTCGTCCTCACCTCGCCCGACCCCCAGCTCGCCGCCCGCGTGCTCTTCTGGACACTCGGCGGCTTTGGCGGCGCGCAGTGGAAGCTGCTGCCGATCCCCGTCGCCGCCCTCGCCCTCGGCCTCGCTGTGATGCTCGTGCAGGCGCGCCGGCTGAACCTGCTCATGGCCGGCGATGAGAGCGCCGTGGCGCTGGGGCTGAATGTCGAGGCGCATCGCCGCGCCATGTTCGTGCTGACCGCCGCGCTCACCGGGATCACCGTGGCGGTGGCCGGCGTCATCGGCTTCGTCGGCCTCATCATGCCGCATATCGTGCGCCTGATGGTCGGCGCCGATCATCGCCATGCCCTGCCGGCCGTGGCCCTGCTCGGAGCGGCCTTCACCATCGCGGCGGACCTCGTCGCCCGCTCGATCATCGCCCCGCTGGAGCTGCCGGTGGGCATCGTCACGGCGCTGGTCGGCGGGCCGTTCTTCATCTGGCTCCTGCGCCGTGACGCTCGCTCGCTGGCGGGTGCCCCGTGAGCCTGCCGCCGGGACGTCTCGCACTGGAGGGCGTGAGCTTCGCGGCGGGCGGGCGGGCGCTCGTGCAGGACGCCTCGCTGGAGGTGGCGCCGGGCGAGATGGTGGGCCTCCTCGGCTCCAACGGCGCTGGCAAATCGACGCTCCTGCGCACGATCTACCGCATCAACCGCCCCATCGCGGGCCGGGTGCTGGTGGATGGCGAGGATGCCTGGAGCCAGTCCGCCGCCTGGGTAGCGCAGCGTGTGGGGGCGGTCCTACAGGACATGCCCGCCGACTTCCCCCTGACGGTCGAGGAGGTCGTCGCCATGGGCCGCTCGGCCCACAAGCGCCTGCTGGAGCCCGACAGCACCCACGATCACGCCCTGATCGACGCTGCCATCGCCCTTCTGGAGCTGGAGAGCTTTCGCGCCCGCCCCTTCCGCACCCTCTCCGGCGGGGAGCGCCAGCGGGTGCTGCTCGCCCGGGCCATGGTGCAGCAGCCCCGGATCCTCGTGCTCGACGAGCCGACGAACCACCTCGACATCCGCTACCAGCTCTCGCTCCTGCGCTTCGTCCGCGAGATCGGCGTGACAATCATCGCCGCCCTGCACGACCTCAACCTGGCCGCCATGTTCTGCGACCGGCTCTGCGTGCTGGACGGGGGGCGGGTGGTGGCGACGGGCCGGCCGGACGATGTGCTGACGGCAGAGCGGGTCAGCGAGGTCTGGGGCGCGGAGATGATCGTTCAGCGGCACCCGACGAGCGGCAAGGTCTGGCTGCTGCCGGCCTGACCTGGGCCGGGGACGGCGCGCTCCTCGCCGGGAGCGCGCCGCGACCCTGCAGATCAGCCGCCGAGGGCGACCCAGATGCCGCCGAGCGCGGCGATCCCGCCGAGGGCGCGGATCACCTTCGTGCCGATATCGGCCCGGGCCAGCAGGCTGGCCACCGCGACGCCCACCGCGTGCAGCGCCGCCGTGGCGAGCATGAAGCCGACGCCGAACTGCAGGGCCCCCGCCGCCCCGAGCTCACCACCATGGGCATGGCCGTGAAACACCCCGAAGAGCGCGACGAGACCGGCCGCGGCACCGAGCGGCACCGCGAAGGCCAGTGCGACGGCGAGGCCGAGGATGAAGACGGAGGCCAGCACCATCGGCTCGACGGCCGGCAGCGGCATCCCGGCCAGCGCGGCGCCGTAGCCGAGGACCATCGCGCCGACGAACGCCGCCGGCAGGGCCCAAAGCGCCCGCCCGCCGAGGACAACCGCCCAGAGCCCGACCGACACCATGGCCAGGATGTGATCGAGCCCGAAGACCGGGTGGGACAGGCCCGCCGCGAGCGAGCCATGCGTGCCCGGATCGAGATGCGCGAGCGCGGGCGACGCGATCAGGGTGGCTGCGGCGGTGTAGAGAGGGAGCTTCATGTCTGGTTCCTTGCTTGGGTCAACCGGATACCTCGGTGCGAGTCATATCCATGGCGCGGACCACACCACCTGGGCCGGGCACTTGCAACCTGCTGAGCGCAAAGCAGGACGGGAGGGCAACAGGAGCTGCTGACCAATGTAATGTATTGGTCTTTGCGACGGACCGCGGCGCATCCGCCGCGGCAGGACAAAGCGAAGGTCTGCAGGCCCCGGGCGAAGCGCCCTCTGCGCCGGAGTGCGGGCCAGCCGGGCAATCTCCGTTGACAGGTCTCACGTCTCTCCTCACCATCAACGCGTCTGAGGACAGGCATCGCATCAGCGAGGCTGCTTGGGAGGGCAGCCGACAACGGGAGCGTCGCGGTAAGGAGCGAGCGCGCAGCCCGGCCTGTTCAGGCAGTTTTGGAGGAGGAAAACATGAAGACCACTGCACTGACACTGCTGCTTGCCAGTACGGCAGCACTCGGCGGCACGCAGGCCGCCCTTGCCCTCGACGCCGACTACTGGCGCGGCGGCTGGCGCACCGAGCTCGGCACCGAGCCGCACATCTACCAGTTCGTCATCGAGGGGGAGGATGTCCGCGGCTACTATTGCACCAACTGCTCCGACGTCACGACCGCCGGCTTCATCGACGGCACATGGAGCGAGGAAGACGGGCTGGAATACACCGTGCGCTTCCCCAACCCGGATGGCTCGATCCATACGACGCTCAACCAGCAGGCCATGCTCGAGGGCAGCGAGATCACGGTCACCGGTGACGGCGTCGACGGTGATCTGATCCTCATCAAGGATCCGCGCGGCCCCGATATCGGCGCCAACCCGGTCGAGATGTATCCGCCCGGCACGCCGGCGACGCCCGCGATGGAAGACGCGCCGCCGCAGGGCAAGACCGCCGGCATGACGACACAGCCGGGGTCCGAGGGCTATTGGGCGCCTGCGCCGTTCGATGAGGAGCTGACCATCGACGACGTGGCCGGCACATGGATCGCCCTCTTCTGGGGCGGCATCGGCATGAACAAGCAGCTCTTCCACTTCGTCCGCTTCGAGGACGGGCTGCGCGGCTTCGTCTGCGGCCGGTGTGACAACCCCTTCACTCACGGGGGCCTCGAGGACATCACGATCGACGGCGAGCTCGTCTACTACAAGATCACCCACGAGGACTGGGGCCCGCCCGGCTCCTGGCACCAGGACGTTGGCCGCATCGTGCAGAACGAAATGGTCGTCGCCGCCTTCATCGATCAGGACGTGAACGCCGGCAACATCCCGGCCGAAGCACCGCCGATCGAGGGCTACGTCTACTCGATGCTGGGGCCGATCGCGCCGGAGGCGACGGTCAGCACCTCGTCGGAGAACGTCGACATCTGGGGCCCGGGCACCGGCTCTTCGGTCGAGCCGCCCGAGGGCCGCGAGCCCGTCGCCTTCAACTTCCCGGAGTAGCAAAGCCGGGTTGACGCGCCGAAGCGGAGGTCTCCTGAACTCCGCTTCGGCGCACCTCGCGGACACACCGGGACATCAATCTTCTCAGTCGCCCGGTCGCGAAAGGGGGAGTGCGGTCCCTGTTGCACCACTGAGCGGCCTGCGGCGCTTTCGGGCTGGTCGCTCGAGGGATCGGACCGGAGGGGTCAGGTCATCCGCCCGGCCTCCTGTCCGAACCGGTCGCACCTCCGGCCCCTCACTTCCGCCCGTTCCGCAGAAGCGGCGAGCGGGCGATCTTGTCGTTGAGGGTCCGCCTCGGCAGGCCGAGGATGCGGGCGGCGCGGTCGGTGTTGCCGCCGCAGCGGTCGAGGACACGGGCGATCTCCCGGCTTTCGAAATCCGCCACGAGGTCGCGCAGGGTCTGCTCGCCGCCGGCGCGCGCCGCGCCCGTGCCGGCCTCCTGACCGGCGAGGCCAAGGATGTAGCGGTCGGCCGCGAGGCGCAGCTCGTGGGCGTTGCCCGGCCAGTGATGCGCCTGAAGCGCGCGGCGGGCGCGGAAATCCGGCTCCGGCGCCTCGCGGCCGAAGCGGGCCGCGGCGGCGGAGAGGAAATGGGCGAAGAGCGCCGGGATGTCCGTGGCGATCTCGCGGAGCGGCGGCAGGGGCAGGACGTAGCCGGCGATGCGGTAGTAGAGGTCCTCGCGGAAGGCGCCCTCGCGGATCGCCTCCACCAGCGGACGGGAGCTGGAGGCGACGACCCGGAAGCCGCCCTCGGCGTCGTCCCGGCGGCTCTCCAGAACCCGGAGCAGCTTGGGCTGGAGCGCCGGGGAGAGCGTCTCGATATGATCGAGGTAGAGCGTGCCGCCCCGCGCCTCGCCCACGAAGCCGCCCGCGCCGGGGGGCGGGCCGAAGAGCGCCTCGTCGGCGCCCGTCTCCGGCAGGCTGGCGCAGTTCACCGCGACGAAGCGGCCGGTCCGGCGCGGGCCGCGGCGGTGCAGGATGCGCGCGGCGAGCTCCTTGCCGGTCCCCGTCTCGCCCACCAGCACGACGTCGATGTCCACCGCAGCCAGCTCGGAAAGGCGGCGGCGCACCTCGTCCATCGCGCGGCTCTCGCCGATCAGGTCCTCCTCCGGCTCGAGGCGGCGCTGGAGGCGGGCGACCTCGGCCTTCAGGCGGCCGGTCTTAAGCGTGCGCTCGACGACGGAGAGCAGGTGCTCGGCGTCGTAGGGCTTCTCCAGGAAGTCCTCCGCCCCGGCGCGCATGGCGCGCACGGCGTGTTCCACGTCGCCGTGGCCCGTCAGCAGGATCACCGGCAGGTCGACCCCCTGCTCCTTCAGCGCGCCGATCAGACCGATCCCGTCGAGGCCCGGCATCCGCAGATCGCTGAGGATCAGCGCCGGCGGCGCCTCAAGGGCGGCCTCGATGGCCGGCGCGGCGCCGGTGAAGGGGACCGCCTCGTGGCCCGCGGCGCCCAGCAGGTCGCAGAGGCTGGCGAGGTGGTCGGGGTCGTCGTCCACCACATGCAGGCGCGCGCTCATTCCGCGGCGAGCCCCGAGACGGCGCCGGGGCTGGCCCGCAGCCCGATGGCGTCGAAGGCGAGCGTCGCGCGGGTGCCGCCGCCGGGCGCGGGGCCGATCTCGAAACGGCCGCCGAATTCCTCGACGATGGTGCGCGAGATGCTGAGGCCAAGGCCGAGGCCGTCGCCGCCGGTCTTGGTGGAGAAGAACGGCTCCCCGATGCGGGCCAGCAGCGGCGCGGGGATCCCCGGGCCGTTGTCGGAGACGGCGATCTCCACCCGCCCCTCCGCCTGAAGTCGCGTCACGTCGATCCGCCCGCCGGGGCGGTCCGCCACCGCGTCGAGGGCGTTGCTCAGAAGGTTGACCAGTACCTGCTCGAGCCGCACCTGCCCGGCCATCACGATCGGCGAGTCGCCCGAGGGTTCGAAGACCATCCGCGCCCCGCCCGCCGCGCGCAGGCCGACAATCTCCAGCGCCGAGCGGATCGCGTCGTCGACGGCGACGGGCCGGGGGGCGACGGCCTCCTTCCGGGAGAAGCTTTTCAGATGCTTGATGGTGCGCAGCATCCGCCGGATATGGGCGCGCGCAGCCTCCACCCTCCCGCGGCTCGGCGCGTCCTCGATCCCGCCGGAGAGGAGCGCGGCGGCGAGCGAGGCCTCCATCGCGGCGAGCGGCTGGCTGATCTCATGCACGATGGCGGCGGACATGCGCCCGAGCGCGGCCATCTTCTCTGACTGGACGAGCGCGTCCTGCGCGGCGCGCAAATCCATCTCCGCCTGCCGGCGCTCGTCGATCTCGCGGGCGAGCTCCTGTGTCCGCTCCGCGACGCGGCGCTCGAGGATGGCGCCCTGGTGCAGCCGCATCGCGAGGACGCGCCGTTTCTGCAGGTGCGCCTGCAGCAGCACCGAGAGCATCAGGCCCGCCAGCGCCCCCAGCAGCGCCGCTCCCCAGGCGAGGCGCATCAGGGGGCCGAGCGGCGTCGCGGCCAGAAGCTGCCAGTCGTCGACCGGCAGCGTCAGGGCGCTCACCAGCCGGGCGCCGTCCGGCCCCTGCACGCGGTCCGGGTCGCCGCCCGCCGCGATCAGCGGCGCGGCCTCCGTGACCGGGATGTCGGCATAGGCGCGGCTGGCGAGGATCGCCTCCGCCTGCGGCGGCTCCAGGGGCCGCACCGGGCGGTAGAGCCAGTCCGGATCGCCTGAGAGGATGACGATGCCATGCCGGTCGGCGAGCGCCAGCGTCACCCCCGTGCGCGCCCAGTCCTGCTGGAGGGGGCGCAGGTCCAGCTTGACCACCATCACCGCGTCGCGGCCCTCGATCTCCACGCGGGTGGAGAGGAAATAGCCCGGCTCCCCGGTCGTGACGCCGACGGCGTAGAAGCGCCCGGTGCCGGCCTCCATGGCTTGCGTGAAATAGGGCCGGAAGCCGTAATTATGGCCGAGGAAGGAGCCGGGGCTGTCCCAGTTGCTCGCCGCGATGGTCGTGCCGGCCCCGTCCATCAGGTAGAGTTGATCGGCCCCGGCCCTCTCGGCGGCGATCTGCAGCGCGCGGTTCGCGGCCTCCGTCGCCTCGGGGCCCTCGGTGACCAGCGCCCGGATGCGGGGGTCCTCCAGCATGACAGAGGGCAGCGAGCGGAAGCGCTCCACCTCCGCCTCGAGGCGGGGCCCGGCGAGGACGAGCGACTGCTCCAGCCGCTCCGCCGCCATCCGCTGCGCCATCTGCCAGCCGGCGAGCCCGGCCAGCGCCGCGAGAGCCGCGCAGAGCAGCAGCGTGATGAGCGGCGGGGGCATATGACGCGACATGCCTATAATCTTGGCATATCGCGAACGCTTTGTTGAGATGATCATTCGCGGCCAGAGCACGGCGCGAGGGCGAGCGGCGGGCCCGCGGCTCCCCCGATCTCCCGGCACGTCCCGTCGGCGCAGAGTGTCCATGGAGAGGCCGTCGCCCCCGATGCGGCGAGGAGGAGCTCCGGCACCTCCAGCCCCCCGGGCGAGACCCACCATCCGTCCTCCAGTTCCGCCTCCGGCCCCGGCTCCATCCCCGCGCCGGAGCCCTTGAGGGCGGAGTGCAGGAGGGTGAGGCGCTCTGGCCCCACCTCCCACGTCTCCACCCATTCCGTCTGCTCGACGGAATGGGTCCAGCTCAGCGTGATGACCGGATCGGCCAGCGCAAGGAGCGCCGCCCCGACCGCGAGGCAGGTCATGCGACGACCCGCCGGTTGAGCCACCAGATCGCGCCGGCGGCCAGCGCGGCGAGGGCGAAGCCGATCTCGTCGGTCATCGGCACCGAGGCGATCAGCGTGAAGGCCGCGACCATCGCCAGCCCGCGCACGGCCCAGTTCAGCGGCCGCCCCAGCCAGCCGATCACCGCCACGCCCCAGAGCGCGATGGAGATCACCGTCTTGGCGATCACGTAGACCACCGCCGGCCAGAAGCCGATGGCCTCCGCCAGCGGCCCGCCGGGCTGGAGCATCAGGAACGGCGTGTAGACGGCCATGAAGGGGATGACGAAGCCCGCCGCCGCGACCTTGATCGCCTCCATCGAGATGCGCAGCCCCCCCGCCTTGGCGATGGGCGCGGCGGCGAAGCAGGCCAGCGCCACGGGCGGCGTCAGGTCGGCCAGGATGCCGAAGTAGAAGACGAACATGTGGCTGACGATCAGCGGCACGCCGAGGTCGAGCAGCGCCGGACCGGCGATGGAGGAGGTGATGATGTAATTGGGGATCGTCGGGATCCCCATACCGAGGAAGATGCAGGTGATCATCGTCAGCACCAGCGACAGGAACAGGTTGTTCTGCCCGATGGAGACGATAAACTGCCCGAAGGTGTTCGCCGCCCCTGTCAGCGTCATCGTCCCGATGATGACACCCACCAGCGCGCAGGCGACGCCTACGGGCAGCGCCGTGCGGGCGCCCTCGGCGAGGCTGTCGCGGATGTCGCCGAGCGTCTGCCGCCCGCCGCGGGTGACGGCGCACCAGAGGACCAGCGCCGCGATGGCGGCGATCAGCACGTCGACCCCGAATTGCAGGAAGGCGGCGGCGACGAGGCCGAGGCCGATCCAGAAGAGCGTCCGCATCGTGCCTTCGGGCAGGCCGAGCACGGCGGTGCCGCCGAGGATGAGGAGGACGGTCAGGCCGAGGCCGACGGTGCCGGCGAAGAGCGGGGTGTAACCGCCAAAGAGCAGCACGACGAGGATGACCAGCGGCACCAGCAGCATCCAGCCGGCCTTCACGGCGGCCAGCGGCGACGGCAGCTCCGACCGGGGCAGCCCCCGCAGCGCGAACTTGCCCGCCTCCAGATGCACGATCCAGAAGGCGGAGGCGAAGTAGAGGATGGCTGGCACGATGGCGGCCTTGACGACCTCGACGTAGGGCACGTCGATCGTCTCGGCCATGATGAAGGCGACCGCGCCCATGACCGGCGGCATGAGCTGGCCGCCCATGGAGGCGGTGGATTCCACGCCGCCCGCGAAGGCCGCCCGGTAGCCGAAGCGCTTCATCAGCGGGATGGTGAACTGCCCCGTCGTCACCACGTTGGCGACGCCGGAGCCAGAGATCGTGCCCATCAGGCCGGAGGAGATGACGGAGACCTTCGCCGCCCCGCCCTGCCGGTGCCCGAAGAGGCCCATGGAGACATCGGTGAAGAGCCTGATCATCCCGGCCCGTTCGAGGAACGAGCCGAAGAGGATGAAGAGGAAGATGTAGGTCGAGGAGACGTAGACCGGGATGCCGTAGATCCCTTCCGTCCCGAAGCCCATGTGGTCGACCACCTGCTCGAAGTCATAGCCCCGGTGGTTCAGCGGGAATGGCAGGTACTCCCCGAAGAGGCAGTAGGCGAGGAAGAGGCCCGAGATGATCGGCAGCGCGATCCCCATCATCGCGTAGCCCGCGGCGAAGACGGTGATCAGCAGCGTCACGCCGATGGCGATGTCGGCGGGGGTGGGCCGCCCGGCCCGCATGATGAGGTCGCGGTACTCCACCCACTGGTAGGCGGCGACGGCGACGGAGGCGGCGGCGAGCGCCCAGGCGAGCGCCTTGAGCGCCGGCCCCGCGCCCTTGGCATAGGCGATCAGCGGGAAGGTCAGCGCGGTCAGGAAGCCGACATGCACCGCCCGGATGACCTGGCTCGGCAGGCTGACGAGATGCGCGGCGGTGACGATCTGGAAGATGGAGAAGACGACGGCGATCCAGAAGAGGACGCGGCCGATGGTGCCGGCGGGAAAGCTCACGCCGTGGGCTTCCGCCGGGACGGGCGGAGTCGCGGTGTCGGACATGGGGGGACCTCCCGGTCGCTCGGGGAAAGGGCGCCCGTCCGGGCGCCCCTTTTGACGTGGTCGAGGGTCGGCGATCAGTCGATCATGCCCTGTTCGCGGTAGTAGCGCTCCGCGCCCGGGTGCAGCGGGATCGGCATCCCGTCGAGCGCGGCATCGAGCATGATCTCCGCCGCCGCCTGGTGGGAGGCGGTGAGTTCTTCGAGGTTCTCGAAGAGGAGCCGCGTCATCTCGTAGGCCGTCTCGTCGGAGACGCCCGCGTGGGTGACGAGGTAGTTGGAGATGGCGATGGTCGGCACGTCCTCCTCCTGCCCGTCATAGGTGCCGGCAGGGATCGTCGCGGCCTGGTAGGGCGCGCCCAGCGTCGCGGCGATCTCGGCCGGGATCGAGACCATGGTGATATCGACGGAGGTGGACAGGTCGCGGATGGAGGCCACGCCGAGGCCGGCCGACTGCAGCGTCGCGTCGATCTGGCGGTTCTTCATCAGCTCCACCGATTCCGCGAAGGGCAGATACTCGGTCATGCCGAGATCGTCGTAGGACATGCCGGCGGCGCCGAGGATGGCGCGCGCATTCAGCTCCGTCCCCGAGGCCGGGGCGCCGACCGACACGCCCATGCCGGCGAGATCGGCGAGCGTCGTGGCGCCGCTCTCGGTGGAGGCGACGATCTGGATGAAGTTCGGGTAGATGGCCGCGATCCCGCGCAGCTGGTCGAGCGGCGCGTCGAAGCCCGCCTCGGCATCGCCCTCCCAGGCGGCGGCGACCGTGTCACCGAGCGCGAAGGCGATCTCGCCCCGCCCGTCCTGGAGCAGGTTCATGTTCTCGACCGAGGCCTTGGTCGATTGCACCTGCGTGCGCACGCCGTCGATGTTCTCGGCGTAGATGTTGGAAAGGCCGACGCCCAAGGGGTAGTAGACGCCGGACGTCCCCCCGGTCAGGACGTTGATGAACTCCTGCGCGTGACCGGCGGCCGGAATGGCCAGAACGGACGCGACAACAGTGCCGCGCAGAGCGGTGAGATACGACATTGGTTTCCTCCCTCGTCGTTCGCGGATGCGAATGGCGGGAAGGATGACCGAACAATCGGCTCACGCGAACGAAAGGAGCGGTACCGGGGAAAAGGAGCTGGCAGAAAGCTGCCCGACCTCCGGCAGGAAACGACCATGGCCCAACCGGGGGTAGAATTTTTGTGGCACGCCGCCGCTTTCTCCCCGGCCCCTGAATCCTCCTCACTCAGGCTGCAGCGCGATGTCCTCCGCCCGGATGCGCACAGTCAGGACCAGCGCGTTCAGGATCGAGAACACCACTGCGACCTCCCACAGCCCGAGCACCAGCGGCGCCACCGCGATCTCGCAGACGACGAGCACGTAGTTGGGGTGGCGCAGCCAGCGGTAGGGGCCGCGGGCGACGAGGGGGGTGTCCGTCACGATGATGCGCGTCGTCCAGCGGCGGCCGAGCGAGGCGAGGATCCAGACGCGAAAGGCCTGAAGCAGCACGAAGACGGCCAGCCAGACAGGCTGCAGCGGCTGGTCGTGGCCGAAGATCACGAGGCAGAGGATCCACGCCGTGTGCAACGCCACGATCAGCGGGTAATGGCCCGGCGCCGCCTGCCAGCAGCGCCGCAGTGTTGCGGCGCGCCAGCACCAGCTCCGACAGGCGCTGGACGACGAGGACGGCGAGGAAGAGCGCGGCGCCGAGCGTCATGCCGCCTCCACCGTGATCCCGACTGGCCCGTGGCGAGCACCCGGTCGAGGACGAAGAGCACGGTCGGAGCCGACATGTTGCCGACGTCGCGCAGCACCTCGCGCTCCGCCGTCAGGACCCCCTGTTCGAGGCGCAGCGCCCGCTCGATCGCCGTCACCACCTTGGCGCCGCCGGGGTGGCAGACGAAGCGGTCGACATCGCCCTGCGTCATGCCGCAGGCGGCCAGCGCCTCGGCGGCGGCGAAGTTCTCGTCGATGAAATGGCGCGCGTCATTGTGCCGCTTGCGGCACCGCGCCCGGGGGGGGCGGGCCCCTGCCCTGCTGTGCCAGCGCGCCCTGCGCCCGGCGCTGGCCCGCCGCCTGCGGAGGCCTCACCACCCCCGGCCCCGGACAATTCCCCCTTCCGTCACATGGCCGTTATGTTATAGCGTCATATGCAACACTATAACATATCCGGCGCAGGGCCCCGCCCCGGACCCGTCAGCCGCCGGATCGCCAGAAAGGACATGCTCGCCATGAGATACACCGCCCTGACCCTCGCCGCCGGACTGGCCGGCCTCGTCGCCGCCCCGGTCCTGGCGCAGGACGAGCATCGTGAGCTCGGCGCGCATGAGCATGGCGTCAGCACGCTCGACATCGCCATCGAGGGCGGCGACATTGCCCTCATGCTGCACGCACCGGGCGCCGATATCGTGGGCTTCGAATACGAGGCCGAGAGCGACGGGGACGTCGCCGCCGTGGCCTCCGCGCTGCAGACGCTGGCCGACCCGCTGGCGCTGTTCGACTTCGGCGCCGATGCCGATTGCACCGCCTCGCCCGCCGAGGTGGAGGTGATCCAGGGTGATCACGACGAGCATGAGCACGACGAGGATCACGACGAAGACGAGGATCACGACGAGCACGAGGACCATGACGAGCACGACGATCATGACGAGCACGAGGACCATGACGAGGACCACGAACGCGCCGGCGGCCACAGCGAGTTCGAGGCCGTCTATGCCGTCAGCTGCGCCGGCACCGTGACCGAGATGTCCTTCCCCTTCTTCGACCTCTTCCCGAATGCCGCTGAGATCGAGGTGCAACTCGTTTCCGAGACGGGGGCCAGCGCGGCCGAGATCACGCGCGACGCTCCCCAGCTCGCGCTCGACTGAGCGATGAGCGGGTCCGCCCTCACCCTTGCGGGTTTGCTTCACCAGTATGACGGTGGGGGCGGGTTCACCCTGCGCTGCCCGGAATTCTCCGTCGCGGCGGGCGAGAGCGTCCTGCTCCTCGGCGAAAGCGGCTCCGGCAAGTCGACGCTGCTCAGCCTGATCTGCGGCATCCTCGCCCCGAAGGAGGGGCGGATCGACATTGCCGCGACCGAGCTGTCGAAGCTGCGGCCGGCGGCGCGGGATGCCTTCCGCGCCGAGCATATCGGCGTCATCTTCCAGCAGTTCAACCTGCTGCCCTATGCGAGCGCGCAGGACAACGTCCTGCTGCCGCTGCATTTTTCCTCCGCCCGGCGCGCCCGCGTCACCGATCCGCCGGCCCGCGCCCGGGCGCTGCTCGCCGCGCTGGGCCTGCCGGAGGGGACGGCGGCCGTCGCCGCGCGCCACCTCTCCGTCGGCCAGCAGCAGCGGGTCGCCGTGGCCCGGGCGCTGATCGGCGCGCCGGAGCTGATCGTGGCGGACGAGCCGACCTCGGCGCTCGATGCCACCACGCAGGGCACCTTCCTCGACCTGCTCTTCGATCAGTGCCGCGCCGCCGGATCGGCCCTGCTGATGGTCAGCCATGACCCCCGCATCGGCAGCCGCTTCGACCGGGTCGTTGAGCTCGCAGACATCGTCACAACCGAGCGGGCCGCTGCCGCATGATCTTTCGCCTCGCCTTCGCCTCGCTCCTCGCGCGGTCGCTGACCGTTGGAATGACCGTTCTGTCCATCGCCCTCTCCGTCGCCCTGTTCCTCGGGGTGGAGAAGGTGCGCACCGGCGCCCGCGCCAGCTTCGCCGATACGATCAGCAACACCGACCTCATCGTCGGGGCCCGCTCCGGCTCCGTCCAGCTGCTGCTCTACTCCGTCTTCCGCATCGGCAACGCCACCAACAACGTCACCTGGGAGAGCTACCAGGACATCGCGGCGCGGCCGGAGGTGGACTGGATCGTGCCCATCTCGCTGGGGGACAGCCACCGCCAGTTCCGCGTCATGGGCACGACGGCGGAGTTCTTCGAACGCTACAAGTTTCGCGGCGGGCGGGACCTCGCCTTCGAGGACGGGCGCGGGCTGGAGGACCTCTACGACGCCGTCGTCGGCGCCGACGTGGCGGAGACGCTGGGCTATTCGGTGGGCGATCCCATCGTGGTCTCTCACGGCCTCGCCTCCTTCACCGAGCACGCCGACCAGCCCTTTCGCGTCGCCGGGGTGCTGGAGAAGACGGGCACCCCGGTGGACCGGACGGTGATCGTCAGCCTCGAGGCCATCGAGGCGATCCATGTCGACTGGCAGTCGGGCGGGCGCATCCCCGGCCAGTCGACTCCGGTGGACGAGATCCGGCAGATGGAGCTGACCCCCACCGCCATCACCGCCGCGCTGGTGGGCACGGAATCGCGGCTCCAGATCTTCGCCCTGCAACGCTGGATCAACGAGTATCCGGAGGAGCCGCTGCTGGCCGTGCTGCCCGGCGTGGCCCTGCAGGAGCTCTGGGCCATCGTCGGCGTGGCGGAGACGGCGCTGATCGGTGTCTCCGCCATGGTCGTCGTCACGGCGCTGATCGGGATGATGGCGATGATCTTCTCCTCCCTCAACGAGCGGCGGCGGGAGATGGCGATCTTCCGGGCGATGGGGGCCAAGCCCCGCACGATCCTCGGGCTGCTGGTGCTGGAGGCGGCGCTGATGGCCGCCATCGGCGCGCTCGCCGGGATGGCGCTGCTCTATGCCGCGCTCGCCGTCGGCCGGCCGCTGATCGACGCCGCCTTCGGCCTCTGGCTGCCGCTCGATCCTCCGAGCCTGCGCGAGCTGCAGACGCTCGCCGCCGTCATCGCCGTTGCCGTCATCGTGAGCCTTCTGCCAGCGCTGCGAGCCTACAGGCTGTCCCTCGCGGATGGTATGATGGTGCGAACATAAGGAGACCCGCCATGCCCGCCTCCCTCCGCCGACGCACGCTGCTTGCCCTCGGTGCCGGCGCCCTTGCCGCGCCGTTGATGCCCCGCGCGGCCCTCGCGGCCGATCCGCTGGAGATCACGTGGGACGATCTGGTGCCCCCCGGCACGCCGTGGCCAGAGATCGCGGGGCAAGGCGTCTATGACGAGGTCAACGACATCTGGCGCCCGGAATGGGACGAGAATGGCCTGAAGATGAACACGGCCTATGACGGCAAGCTCATCCGCATGCCCGGCTACATCATCCCGATGGTGTCGGACTCCAGCGGGGTGACGGAGTTCATCCTCGTCCCCTACGTCGGCGCCTGCATCCACGTGCCGCCGCCGCCGCCGAACCAGCTCGTCTACGTGACCACGCAAGAGCCCTGGGGCAGCGACGACATGTGGACGGCGATCTGGGTGACGGGCCTCATGGAGATGGAGGCCCGCTCCACGGAGATCGCCGAGATCGGCTACCGCCTCACCGCACAACAGATCGAAGAATACCAATGGTAAACCGCCGCACCCTCCTCGCCGCCCTGCCCGCGGCGCTCATCGCCCGCCCGCTCCTCGCCGCCCCGGTCGAGCTGAGCTGGGAGGATCTCGTGCCCCCCGGCGGCGCCGTGGCGCCCGACCTCTCCGGCGTCATCGAGCATGACGAGGCCAGCAGCCTCGCCGCGCAGCAGCCGCTCTCCAGCGGCGTGCGGGATGACTGGAACGGCGAGACGGTGCGCATCGCTGGCTTCATGATCCCGCTCGATTACTCCGGCACCGGCGTCACCGCCTTCATGCTGGTCCCTTACGTCGGCGCCTGCATCCACGTGCCGCCGCCGCCGGCGAACCAGCTGATCCTCGTGACGACCGAGCGCCCCTACGAATCCGACGGGCTCTTCGAGCCGATCGTGGTGACGGGGATGTTCGGCAGCGCCTCCGTCTCCACCCAGCTGGCCGACGTGGGCTATGCGCTCTCGGCCGACAAGGTGGAGCCCTACCAGGGGTAAGGGGCGCTCTCCCCCGCGCCCTCAGGTCGCCGGGAAGACGAAGCAGCGGTCGCGGCGGATCATCAGCCAGAGCGGCGTGCCGCGCCGGGGGAGGAAGACCGCCGGCACCGCGGCCTTGAGCAGCGAGCCGTCGAACTCCATGCGGAACTCCACGAGGCTCTCCGCTCCGAGATAGCGGGCCCGCTCGACGATGGCGCGCGCCGGCGTCCCCTCCGAGGCGGTGGGGTTGGGGCCGCGCCCCTGCCGGTCGAAATCGATGCGCAGGTGATGGGGGCGGATGACGATCTCCACCTCCTGCCCGTCCGGCACGCCGGGGGCGAGGAACTGGCCGAAGGCATTCTCCGTCAGCGCCCCCTGCACACGCCCCCGGATGACGTTGATGTCGGAGAAAAAGGCCGCCGCCTCCCTGTCCGCCGGGGCGTTGTAGATGTTGTAGGGCGAGCCCGCCTGCACGATCCGCCCGGCCCGCATCAGCGCGATCTCGTCGGCCATGCGCATCGCCTCCTCCGGCTCGTGGGTGACGAGGAGGACGGCGGTGTTCTCCGCCTTCAGGAGCTCCAGCGTCTCGTCGCGGATGCCGTCGCGCAGGCGGTTGTCGAGGCCGGAGAAGGGCTCGTCCATCAGCATGATGCGGGGGCTGGGCGCCAGCGCCCGGGCCAGCGCCACGCGCTGCTGCTCGCCGCCGGAAAGCTCGTGCGGATAGCTGCGCTCCCGGCCCGCCATGCCCACCCGCTCCAGAAGCGCGCCGACCCGAGCCGCCACCTCGGCCCGGGCCATGCCGCGCAGGCCGAAGGCGACGTTGCCGGCGATGTCGAGATGCGGAAAGAGCGCGAAATCCTGGAACATCAGGCCGATGCCCCGCCCCTCCGGCGGCACCATGGCCCCCGGCCCGGCGAGGAGAGCGCCGTCGGCGAAGATCTCCCCGGCGTCCTGCCTGTCCACCCCGGCGACCATCCGCAGCGTCGTCGACTTGCCGCAGCCGGAGGGGCCGAGGAGGCAGGTGACCTGCCCGGGCAGGATGGCGAGGGAGACGTCATCCACCACCCGCCGGCCGCCGAACGCCCGCGTCAGGTGGCGGATCTCCAGCCGTGGCGTGGGTGTCGGCACGTCATTCCTGAGTATTTCGATAATGGTTGGCCCCGGATAGCAGCGGCCCCCGGGGCCGGCAAGGCTCAGGCCAAGGCTCAGGCGTGTTCGCCGAGCGCCTCGAACGGGCGCCACGGGTGCCGGGCAGCCCATGCGCCGCCCTCCCATGCCGCCTCCCAGACATGGCCGCCGCCCCGCTGATCCTCCGCGCGGGCGATGGGCCGGCCGGCGAGCGCGCACCAGAGCAGCGTGCCGACGCCGCCATGGCCGACGAGCAGCGTATCCCGCCCCTCGCCCGCCAGCCTTTCTGCCAGCGCCAGCATCCTCCCTTGCGCATCCACCGCCCGCTCCCAGCCGCCGGCGGAGCGCTCCGGCTCTCCGAAGAGCGCATCGGCATGCGCCTCGTGCTCTGCGTGCGGCAGGTAGCCGGTGGCGGAGCGGTCGATCTCCCCGCTCGTCTCCGCGACCTCCACCGGGCCGCCGGCGGCGAGCAGCCCGGCCGTCTCCCGCGCTTTGCGCTCGGGGCTGGAGACGAAGCGCCAGCCGTCGCCGGGCCAGCCGCGGGCGGCCAGAGCCTGCGTCCGCGCGCGGCCGACCTCGCTCAGCTGCCAGTCCGGCACCGGCACCCCGGGGTCGATGACGACCTCGGGGTGGGAGACGTAGATCAGCCTCACAGCGTGGCGTTGATGGCGCCGCCGTCGAGCAGGATGTTCTGCCCGACGATGAACCCGGCATGCTCCGAACAGAGGAAGGCGCACATGGCGCCGAACTCTTCCGGCGTGCCGTAGCGGCGGGCGGGGATGGTCGCCTCGCGCTGGCGCTTGGCCTCCTCCAGCGAGATGCCCTGCGACTGGCTGACGCCGGTATCGAGGCTCACCGCCCGGTCCGTCGCGTGAATGCCGGGGAGCATGTTGTTGATCGTCACGCCCTTGGGCGCCACCTGCCGCGAGGTGCCGGCGACGTAGCCCGTCAGCCCGGCGCGGGCGGAGTTGGAGAGGCCGAGCGCCGCGATGGGCGCCTTCACCGACTGCGAGGTGATGTTGACGACGCGCCCCCAGCCCTTCTCGGTCATCTGCGGCAGGAGCGCCTTCATCAGCGCGATGGGCGCCAGCATGTTGGCATCGAGCGCGCGGATGAAATCCTCACGGTCCCAGTCCTCCCAGGAGCCGGGGGGCGGGCCACCGGCATTGGTCACCAGGATGTCGACGTCGCCGGCGACCTCGAGGAGCTCGGCGCGCCCCGCCTCGGTCGCCACGTCGGCGGCCACCGTCACAACGGCGACGCCATGCGCCTTGCGGATCGCCTCGGCCGTCTCCTCCAGCGCGTCGGCGCCGCGGGCGTTCATGACGAGGTCGACGCCGGCGGCGGCCAGCGCCTCGGCGCAGCCCCGGCCCAGCCCCTTCGACGAGGCGCAGACCAGCGCCCGTTTGCCCTTGATCCCGAGGTCCATCGTGGGTCTCCTTCCTTGATGCTGCGCCTTCGTGGCACGTCTTCGTGGCACGGGTCGGCCGGCGCGGCAAGTTGACCGTCCCGCTGCCCCTGCCTAGAACCTGCCGCGGAGGACCCCGATGCAGGAAACGCTCCCCGTCTACCGGGCGGACGACTTCACCGTCATTCATGGCGTCGCCGAGGGGGAGCCCGTCTCCTTCGCCGACGAACTCATCATCGACGACAGCTACGCGCTCGCCCGCGCCGCGTCCCGCGCCGAGCTGCGGCTGGAGCGGCAGGAGAGCGCCTTCCGCGTCCTGCCCGGCAGCGCCGTGGGCGAGGCGGGGCGGATCGTGCATCTCGACAGCTGCCTCACGCTCATGGGCTCCGGCGGCGACACGCTGGAGGCGCTGATCCTCGTGGAGGTGGAGGATGGCGCGGCGGAGGCGATCTACCTCCTCCCGCTCGCGCCGCTGGCGGCGGAGGCGGAGTACCGGCTCGTCGGCATCGACCGCCACGCCGCCACCCGCCGCTTCGCCGAGGTGGCCTGCGTCGCCTTCGCGCGCGGCACGCGGATGACGATGGCCACCGGCGAGCAGCGCCCCATCGAGACGCTGCGCCCCGGCGACCGGCTGCTGACGCGCGACGATGGCGCCCGGCCGCTCCTCTGGATGGGCCAGCGCACGCTGCGCGCGCAGGGGGATTTCGCGCCGGTGCTGATCCGCAAGGGGGCGCTGAACAACGAGAACGATCTCGTGCTGGCGCCCGACAACCGCGTCTTCGTCTGGCAGCGGCAGGATGCCATCGGCGCCGGCCGCTCCGAGCTGCTGGTGAAGGCCCGCCACCTCGTCAACGGAGAGACCGTTGTGCGGGTGGAGGGCGGCTTCGTCGATTACTTCCAGCTGCTCTTCGAGCAGCACCAGATCATCTTTGCCGAAGGCATCGCCGCGGAATCGCTGCTGGTCGATCCGCGCACCCGCGAGGCTTTGCCCGACGAGGTGCGCGAGGGGCTGATGCAGGGCGCGCCCGGGCACGGGGCGCGGGCGCATCTGAGCTACGATGTGGCGGAGAGCCTTCTCTCCAGCCCCGACGCGGTGGAGCTTCTGCGCCGCGCCGCGGTGGGCTAGCGCGGGCCGCCGGCCCGCGCCCCTCGCCTAGTCCGTCACGACGACGCGCAGCTCGCCGCTCGTCGGGTCGCCATCCACCATGACCGTGAGCGGCCCGCCATTGGCGGTGCCGGCGACGGCATCGATGCCGATCACCGGATTGCCCTGGAAGACGCCGGTGACGGTGCCGTCGATGACCAGCGTGTCGTCATTGCCCGTCAGCGTGCCGTCGGCATCGAACACCACGCCGGAGCCGAGGATGCTGCCCTCGGTATAGAGGATCTGCCCGTCGTAATCGTCGTAGCCGCCCTCGGAATCGCGCCCGAGGAAGTTCGACGCGCTGCCGGAGATGGTGCTGTCGGCGAAATTGGCCGTCAGCGCCGTCTCGCCGAGCAGGTAGCTCTCTTCCGGCGCGGTATCGATGTTGAGCGCCGTCCAGCCGGTATAGGTGGCCGAGCCGGAGGTGGGCATGGCCGAGGGGGGCGTCTCGCCGGTGTTCTCCACCAGATCGCGCATGGCCTCGGCATCTTCGAGATCTTCGGCATATTGCGTGGCGACGCTTATCTGCCCGCTGCAGCCTGCGAGCATGAAGAGGGCCGCGGCCCCGCCAATCAGAAATCTGTTCATCGTTAAATCCCTTTCGCCTCCCGGCCGGCCAACATGGCCGGCCTTCTCGTCAAAAGATCACTCGGTGCCCTGGGCGATGAAATTGCCGTCGAGCGTGTAGAAGCCGGAGGATTGCGACAGCGTCGCCGCCACATCTCCCGACACGGCGCCGAGATCGTCGCCGAGGAAATCGCCGTTGATCGTGCCGGCCACGGAGGTATCGCCGAGATCCTCGCTCGTCAGCGTGCCGGTCAGCGTGCCGCCGAAGGACTCGTTCTGCCCCGTCTCGGCCGTCCGGTCGATGAAGGTGCCGGAGATGGCCAGCTCGCCGCCGAGGCCGTAACCGGCGCTGTCGACGATATCGGTCACTTCGCCGGTCACCGCATTGGTATTGGTGGAGAAATCCACATCCAGCGTCAGATCGCCCGCCAGCGTCGTCAGGTAGCTGTCACCGGAGGAGATGTCTCCGTAGAGCACCCCCTCGTAGGTGCCGCCGCCCGCGTAGGGCAGGCTTCCCGGATCGGTCGCCGGCGTCTCGCGCCAGTCGTCCATCAGGGCCACGGCCTGAGCCTCGTAGGCGGTGTAGCTCGGCGGTGGCGGATCGCCGCCCCCGGAGTCCGAGCTGCAGGCGGCCAGCGCGGCCAATGCCGCCAGCGCGCCCAGTCCTGTCATGCGCGTCATCATCACTCTCCCTGGCCATTCTTGGCCACTGCTCGTTGTTGGGCGGATGCCCGGAGATTCGGATGCGGTCACGATTGCGCCACGGGACGCGTTATTCAATGACAATGACGTGTGGAGGATGTGTGCGGGGGGCTTTTCCGCCGATGCTCACCCGCTCACTGAAGAGCCGCGGCGCGATGGCCGCGGCTCCCCTGTTTTAAGTCCCTTTTGCGCCCGCCTTAATCCAGCGCGCCGATGAAGTCGCCTTCCGTGATCTCGTAGGCGAATTCGTCATCCGAGAACGTGCCGTAGACCACGCCGCCGACGTATTTGTGGTCGTCGAAGAAATCGCCGTACATGGCCGCCTCCACGACATAGGTCTCGTCTCTGCCGGAAAGCGTGCCGTCCAGGTCGGCGCTGTAAGGGTATTCTTCCAGGAGGTCGACGTCCCGATCGATGACACCATTCGTGATGGCGAGGGTCCCCTCGATATCGAAGACTTCATCCCCCGACTGACCGACCATCGAGCTGACATCGCCGGAAATGGAATTGTCGGCAAATCCCACCTGCATCGACAGATCGCCCCGGACATCCACGGTGTCCTCCACCGTCAGCTCCATAAAGCCGGAGTAATCGGCCGACCCGGAGGCGGGCAGTGTCGTCGGATCCTGGTAGGGAAACTCGTCAATGGCGTCCTCGAGAACGTCCTCGAGCTCGATGTAATAGGCATTGGTGCCCGGGGCGGCCGAGATCCCCGCCTCGATATCGTCAAATAGGGTCGGGTCCGACGACCCGCTGCTGCAGGCGGCGAGCGAGCAGGCGGCGAGGCCGGCCAGGATCGGTACAATTTGTTTCATGGTCACTCCCTGAAAATAGAATCGCATTCGTGCGGGTAGAATAGGGAAACCCCGCATCGGTGCGACGAAAATTCTGCCGGCGCCGCGCCGGGCGCGACCCCGCCCGCGCCATTCCAGCGCAATTGCCCTCCCCCGCGCGACCGGCTAGAGCCTCGCCCATGTCTAACCGCCCTGCCCTGCCGCCCGAAATCGCCCGCCGCCGGACCTTCGCGATCATCTCGCACCCGGACGCCGGCAAGACGACACTGACCGAGAAGTTCCTGCTCTTCGGCGGGGCCATCCAGATGGCCGGGCAGGTGCGCGCCAAGGGCGAGGCGCGGCGCACCCGGTCGGACTTCATGTCGATGGAGAAGGAGCGCGGCATCTCCGTCTCCGCCTCGGCCATGTCGTTCGATTACCGCGACTTCCGCTACAACCTCGTCGACACGCCCGGCCACTCCGACTTCTCGGAGGATACCTACCGCACGCTCACCGCGGTGGACGCCGCGGTCATGGTCATCGACGGCGCCAAGGGCGTCGAATCCCAGACGCGCAAGCTCTTCGAGGTCTGCCGCCTGCGCGACCTGCCGATCCTGACCTTCTGCAACAAGATGGACCGCGAGAGCCGCGACACCTTCGAGATCGTCGACGAGATCCAGGAGAACCTGGCCATCGACGTGACCCCCGCGAGCTGGCCCATCGGCGTCGGGCGCGATTTCATCGGCTGCTACGATCTCCTTCGCGACCGGCTGGAGCTGATGGACCGGGCGGACCGCAATCGCCGCGCCGCCTCCATCGAGATCAACGGGCTGGACGACCCGGAGATCGAGAAGCACGTCCCCGCGCACCTCCTTGAGAAGCTCCGCGAGGAGGTCGAGATGGCGCGCGAGCTGCTGCCGCCGCTCGACATCACGGCCGTCCTGCAGGGCACCATGACCCCCATCTGGTTCGGCAGCGCCATCAACTCCTTCGGCGTCAAGGAGCTGATGGACGGCATCGGCAATTACGGGCCGGAGCCGCAGCCGACCCCCGCCACGCCGCGCCAGATCGCGCCGGAGGAGAGCAAGGTCGCCGGCTTCGTCTTCAAGGTGCAGGCCAACATGGACCCCAAGCACCGCGACCGCGTCGCCTTCGTCCGCCTCGCCTCGGGCCATTTCGAGCGGGGGATGAAGCTGCTCCACGTGCGCTCCAAGAAGCCCATGGCCGTCTCCAACCCCGTCCTCTTCCTCGCCGCCGACCGCGAGCTGGCCGAAGAGGCCTGGGCCGGCGACATCATCGGCATCCCCAACCACGGGCAGCTGCGCATCGGCGACACCCTGACCGAGGGAGAGGCTTTGCGCGTCACCGGCATCCCCTCCTTCGCGCCCGAGCTGCTGCAGAACGTGCGCGCGGGCGATCCGATGAAGGCCAAGCACCTGGAAAAGGCGCTCATGCAATTCGCCGAGGAAGGCGCCGCGAAGGTCTTCAAGCCGCAGATCGGCTCGGGCTTCATCGTCGGCGTCGTCGGGCAGCTGCAGTTCGAGGTGCTCGGCCGGCGGATCGAGGATGAATACGGGTTGCCCGTGCGCTTCGAGAGCTCGCAGTTCATCTCCGCCCGCTGGGTCTCCGGCCCCAAGGACAAGGTGGAGCGCTTCGCGGAGGCCAACAAGCAGCACATGGCGCGCGACAATGACGGCGACCTCGTCTACCTCACCCGCCTGCAATGGGACATCGACCGCGTCGAGCGCGACTATCCCGACATCACGCTGACGGCGACCAAGGAGATGATGGTCGCCTGACGGCGGTTGCCGCCCCGCCTGCAGGATTCCGGCAGGAGCAGGGCCGCGACGGGCGAGATCGCGGCGGCGGCGTGGCGATTGTCTCGCTTTGCGCCGCGAAAATGCCTTTTGACACCAGAGCCTTAGCCGGGGCACATCTGCCGGGCGACCACCCGGTCGCGCCCGGCCGCCCGGGCAGCATTTAGCAGCGCCCCGAGACGGCGCTGCCCCAAAAGGTTCAGACCCAAGTGCCTATCCTCACCGCCCGACTTGCCCTTGTCCCCGCCGCTCTCGCCCTGCTCGGCGCCTGCTCCTCCTCCTCCAGCGATCCGCTGCCGCCGGCCGCGCCCGACACACCGCCTGCGCCTGTGACACCCGTCGAGAGCAGCATCGACCTCGGCCCCCGCCCGAGCCTGATGTCGCTGAAGCAGGAGGCGGCCGAGCTCGACCGCCGCGTGTCGCTCGCCGATCCGACGACCACCCTTCCCGACAGCGGCACCGCCCGCTACGACGGCGCCATGACGATCGGCGACGGCGACGGCCTCGCGCTCATCGGCAACCTCGCGCTCGTTGCGGATCTGGAAGCCTCTGAGCTCTCCGGTGTGGCCGGGCAGTTCTACACCGAGGACGGTGGCCAGCTGGCCGGCCGCCTCGACATCGCCCCCACCGACATCAGCCTCGACGCGCGGCGCGGCTATTTCGACACGGGCATGACGGGCGACCTTTCGCTGGACGACACGGTCTACGGCATCGACGCCACGCTCTACGGCGAGTTCTACACCTACGGCCAGGATCACATCGCCGCCGGAGACCTCGCGGGCAACCTCACGACAGGCGGCGCCGCCACCCCGATCACCGGCAGCTTCTGGGCCCACTGAAAAGCGTCTGCGGCGGCGGCGCCCTCCGGGGTCGGCCGCCGCATCACCACCAGCGAGGCCCCAGCGCCTCGCCCACCGGCTCTTCCGTAGGGCGGCGTTTCACCCCGCTACCCCGCCAACCGTAGGTTGCGTTTCCAACCCACCGCCAGCCTGCCCGCCAACCGTAGGGTGGGTTTCCAACCCACCGCCCCCGGCTCACCCATAGGGCGGGGTTCACCCCGCCGCCCCGGGCCGCCACCTGACCGTAGGGTGGGTCTCCAACCCACCTCCCCGCGGACCATCGTAGGGTGGTTTTACAACCCACCGCCCCCTTCACCAAAGGAGCCCCCTCACAGGCGAAGGGCGAGCGCCGGCCCGTCGGGTGGCGCCGCGACATCGCCGCTGCTCGATTTATTCCCGCCACGTCCCTCCCCGCTCACCGCGAAGCACAAAGCCAGCCACAGCGCCAGCCCGCCGGTACGCCGGCGCTCCCCCTGCGCCTTCGGCGCGCGCCGGGCGGGGACATCGCTCTCTCTGCGCTCCGACACCTCCCCCGACCGTCCCGAGCCGCAGCCCTCCACCTGTGCACGCCCCGTGCACGCCCGGTGCATCCCCTGTGCCACCCTGCCTTGGGACCACCAGAGACAACTCGCACGGCGCGGTGCAAACTCTTGACCTTCCCCCGCCCCTCCCCCACCCCTTGCTCCCGCAAGCAGGGGAGTTCGGCATGGCGTGGGATTTCTGGGTGGACAGGGGCGGCACCTTCACGGACGTGATCGGCCGCGCGCCGGACGGCCAGCTCCACCCGCTCAAGCTCCTCTCCGAGAACCCCGAGGCCTATGAGGACGCCGCCGTCGAGGGCATCCGCCGCCTCCTCGGCCTCTCCTCCGGCGAGCCCCTGCCGCCCGGCAGCGTCGGCCGCATCCGCATGGGCACCACCGTCGCCACCAACGCCCTGCTGGAGCGCAAGGGCGCCCGTGTCCTGCTGCTGGTGACGAAGGGCTTCCGCGATGCCCTCCGCCTCGGCTACCAGGCGCGGCCGGAGATCTTCGCCAAGGAGATCCGCCTGCCGGAGATGCTCTACGACCGCGTGGCGGAGGTGGACGAGCGCCTCATGGCCGACGGCACCGTGATCGAAGAGCTCGACCCCGCCTCCGCCCGCGCCGCGATGGACGAGGCGCGCGCCGCCGGCATCACCTCGGTCGCCATCGCGCTCATGCATGGCTGGCAGAACCCGGACCATGAGATTGCCCTCGCCGAGATGGCGCGGGAGGCCGGCTTCACCCAGATCTCCGTCAGCCACGAGGTCTCGCCGCTCATCAAGTTCGTCGGCCGGGGCGATACGACGGTGGCGGATGCCTACCTGTCGCCGATCCTCTCGGCTTACGTCGCCCGCGTGGCGAAAGCGCTCGGGACGCAGGGGGACGACGGGCCGCGGCTCGAGTTCATGATGTCTTCCGGGGGCTTGACGGCCGCCGACCGCTTCCGCGGCAAAGATGCCATCCTTTCCGGCCCCGCCGGCGGCGTGGTGGGCATGGCGCTCTCCGCCAAGGCCGCGGGCTTCGACAGGGTCATCGGTTTCGACATGGGCGGCACCTCGACCGACGTCGCCCATTCGGCGGGCGAGTACGAGCGCGCCTTCGACACCGAGGTCGCCGGCGTGCGCATCCGCGCCCCGATGATGCGCATCCACACGGTCGCGGCGGGCGGCGGCTCGATCCTGCATGCCGAGCCCGGGCGCTTCCGCGTCGGGCCGGACTCAGCGGGCGCCGACCCCGGCCCCGCCTGCTACCGCCGCGGCGGGCCGCTGACGGTCACCGATGCAAACCTCATGCTCGGGCGGCTCCGCCCCGAGCTCTTCCCCGCCATCTTCGGCCCCGGGCAGGACCAGCCGCTCGATGCCGAGACGGTTGAGGCCGCCTTCGCCGAGATCGCCAAGTCCGAGGGCAAGGCCCCCGAGGAGGTCGCCGAGGGGTTCCTGCGCATCGCCGTCGCCAACATGGCCAACGCGATCAAGAAGATCTCCGTCCAGCGCGGCTATGACGTCACGCGCTACCTGCTCAATTCCTTCGGCGGCGCCGGCGGGCAACACGCCTGCGCCGTGGCCGATGCGCTGGGGATGGAGGCGGTGCTGGTGCACCCGCTCTCGGGCCTGCTCTCCGCCTACGGCATCGGCCTCTCCGGCATCTCCGCCACCCGCCAGCAAGGGCTGCTGAAGCCGCTGGCCGAGGCGGAGCTGGGCGCGCTGACCGCGCTGGAGGCCGAGCTGGCCGAGGCCGTCGAGGGCGAGATCACCGCCCAGACCGACGCGCCTCAGACCCGCGCCACCCGGCTGCACCTGCGCTACGAGGGCACCGACACGGCGCTGCCGGTGACCTGGGCGGGCGAGATCGCCGCCGCCAAGGAGGCGTTCGAGGCCGCCCACAAGGCCCAGTTCGGCTTCATCACCCCCGCCCGGCCTCTGATCGTGGAAGCGGTGGAGGTGGAAGGCTGGGAAGTGCCCGAGGACGCCGCCCCCGCCCGCGAAGAGCCCTTCGAGCCGCACGAGCCCGAGGCCCCCCGCCACGCCCGGCTCTACGCCGGCGGCTGGCACGAGGCGGGCGTGTGGACCCGCGAGGAGCTGACCACCGGCGCCCGGCTGAACGGCCCGGCGCTGATCATCGAGCCCAACCAGACGATCCTCGTCGAGCCGGGCTGGCAGGCGGAGCTGACGAAGGGCGACGAGATCCTGATGCGCCGGGTGCAGGCAGCCTCCCGCGAGGAGGTACATGGCGCGGCCGAGGCCGACCCGATCCTGCTGGAGGTGTTCAACAACCTCTTCATGAACATCGCCGAACAGATGGGGCTGGCGCTGCAGATGACCGCACAGTCGGTCAACATCAAGGAACGGCTCGATTTCTCCTGCGCCGTCTTCGACAAGACCGGCGCGCTGGTCGCCAACGCCCCGCACATGCCGGTGCACCTCGGGAGCATGGACCGCTCCGTGGAGGCGATCATCCGCCAGAACGATGTGGTGCGCCCGGGCGACGCCTGGGCCCTCAACGCGCCCTATAACGGTGGCACCCACCTGCCCGACATCACCGTCGTCTCGCCGGTCTTCGACGATGCCGGGACGGAGCTGCTCTTCTGGGTCGCCTCCCGCGGCCACCATGCCGATGTCGGCGGCACCGCCCCCGGCTCGATGACGCCGCTCGCCACGAATGTGGATGAGGAAGGCGTGCTCATCGACAACTTCCAGATGGTTGCCGCCGGCGAATTCCGGGAGGAGGCGCTGCAGACCCTCCTGACCGACCACCCCTATCCCTGCCGCAACCCGGCCCAGAACATCGCCGATCTCAAGGCCCAGCTCGCCGCCAACGAGCGCGGCGCGGCCGAGCTGCGGCGGATTACCGAGGAGTTCGGGCTGGCGGTCGTGCAGGCCTACATGGGCCATGTGCAGGACAATGCCGCCGAAGAGGTCGCCCGGCTGATCGCGAAGCTCGATGATTGTTCGGCGGAATACGAGACCGACAGCGGCCAGGTCATCCGCGTGACCATCACGGTCGACCGCGAGGCGCGGCGGGCGACGGTCGATTTCACCGGCACGTCCGACGCGCGGGAAAATAACTTCAACGCGCCGGAGCCGGTCGCCCGCGCGGCGGTGCTCTACGCCTTCCGCGTCATGGTCGAGGCGCCGATCCCGATGAATGCCGGCTGCCTGCGGCCCATCGAAATCGTGATCCCGGAGGGGTCGATGCTCCGCCCCGCCTATCCGCGCGCGGTGGTGGCGGGGAACGTCGAGACCTCGCAGCACGTGACCAACGCGCTCTTCCAGGCGCTGGGGGCGCTGGCGAATGCGCAGGGGACGATGAACAACACGACCTTCGGCAATGAGACCTACCAGTATTACGAGACCATCTGCTCCGGCTCCCCCGCCGGGCGGCTGAACGACGGGACGGGCTTTGCCGGAACCGCCGGGGTGCATACCCACATGACCAACTCGCGGCTGACGGACCCGGAGGTGCTGGAATCGCGCTACCCGGTGCTGCTGGAGGAGTTCTCGCTGCGCGAGGGCTCCGGTGGAGGGGGGGCGTTCCGCGGCGGGGATGGAACACGGCGGGTGCTGCGGTTCCTCGAGGAGATGGACCTCGCGGTGCTGACGTCGCACCGCCACCGCCCGCCGGAGGGGATCGGCGGGGGCTCTGCCGGGCAGGTCGGGAAGACGGAGGTGCGCCGCGCGGATGGGGCCGTCGAGGAGCTGGCGAACTGCGCGCAGACGCGGCTGGCGCCGGGCGATGCGGTGATCATGACGACGCCAACGCCGGGAGGATACGGCGAAGCGTGACGCTCGTAGGGTGGGTTTTCAACCCACCTTCCCCCGGGCTGGCGGGTCCCAGATCCGCCCTATGGCCGAGCCGCCGGTCTCCTAAAGAGGGCACCTGTGCGGCGTTGCCCCTGCCCCCGCGCCAACGCCGCCGCTGGGTCCCCCCGCGCGGAATCAAGCCGCAGGCGCCGCGCGAGCGCCGGCCCGTCCCGGCGGGCTGGCGCTCTGGCTGCCGCTAGCGCTGAGCGGGCCGCGGGGAGGGGCTTGGCAGGCATAAAGCACTCCCGCGGCAACGTTGGAGCGCCATCCCACGGGCCGGCGTCAGAGGGCAGCTCGCAGTCGGCGGTCTCCCTATTCGAAGATCGAAGCCGGCTGGCAACCGGGCCGGCCAGCGGCAGCACCGCGTCCCTACCCCCCGCCCAGGTCCGCCGGGCCGATGGCGACGGACTTGACGATCGCCGTCACCTCCAGCCCCTCCGCCAGCCCCATCGCCTCGGCCGAGCGGGCCGTCACGCGGGCGAGCAGCGCGTCGGGGCCGCAGGTCAGGCCCACCATGACGCCCGGCCCCTTGCCGCGGTGCAGGCTCGCCACCCGGCAGCGCAGCATGTTGAGCGCCGATAGGCCGCGCGGCGGCTCCAGCGCCAGGATGACGTCCGAAGCGGCGATGCGCACCGGGATGCGCGCCCCCTCCCCCGCCGTGACCCCCGGCAGGTGCAGCGTGCCTCCCGGCAGGTGCACCTCCGTCAGGCCGTCCTCTGCCGTCGCGCCGACGGTTCCCGTCAGCACCGCGCCGGCCTCTCGCGGGCCGAGGAGCTCGGCTGCCTCCGGGTCTGCCAGCATCTCCGCCGCCGGGCCGGCGCGGAGGACGTGGCCGTCGCCGAGGACGACGATGCGGGCGGCAAGGCGGGCGACCTCCGGCAGGGCGTGGGAGACGAAGAGGATCGGCAGGCCCGCATGGTCACGCAGGCGCTCAAGGTAGGGGAGGATCTCCTCCCGCCGGGCGGCATCGAGCGAGGCGAAGGGCTCGTCGAGCATCAAAAGGCGCGGCTCGGTGAGCAGGGCCCGCCCGATGGCGACCCGGGCCGCCTCGCCCCCCGAGAGGCCCGAGGGGCGGCGGGAGAGGAGCGCGCCGATGCCCAGCATCTCCACGATCTCCGCCTCGCGCGCCGGGGCGGCGGGCAGGCCGAGGGCGCGGCGGCCGTAGCGCAGGTTGCGGGCCACGGAGAGGTGCGGGAAGAGCCGCGGCTCCTGAAAGACGAGGCCGAAGCGGCGGCGGTGCGGTGGCAGGTCGATGCCGGCGGCGCTGTCGAAGACGGGGGCGCCGTCCACTGTGATGCGCCCCTCGTCCGGGCGGATCAGCCCGGCGACGGCGCGCAGGATGGAGCTCTTGCCGGCGCCCGAGCGGCCGAAGAGCGCGGTGACGCCGGGCGGCGCGTCGAAGGCGACCTCCAGCGCGAAGGCCGGCGAGAGGCGGTGGCGGAGCGCGACGGAGAGGGTCATGCGCTGGCGGGCCGGGCGGAGGGGGGCGCTACCCCCCGCCTGCGGCCCCCCCGGAGTATTTGCAAAAGGGCGAGAGGGGGCGTCGCGGGACCGGGCAGGCTCATGCGCCGACCCGGCGGGCCATGCGGGCGGCGAGCCACTCGGAGAGGAGCAGCGCCGCCAGCGAGAGTGCAATGGAGACGAGGGTCAGGCGGATGGCGGCGGTCTCGCCGCCCGGCGCCTGCAGGAAGGCGTGAATGGCGGAGGCGATGGTGCGCGTCTCGCCGGGAATGTTGGCGACGAAGGTGATCGTGGCACCGAACTCGCCGAGCGCCTTGGCGAAGGCGAGGACGAGGCCGGCGAGCAGGCCGGGGGCGATGAGCGGCAGCGTCACCGTCGCGAAGGTGCGGGCCCGCGAGGCGCCAAGCGTGCCGGCCGCCTCCTCCAGCCGGCGGTCCACCGCCTCCAGCGACAGGCGGATGGCGCGGACCATGAGGGGAAAGCCCATGACCGCCGCCGCCAGCACGGCGCCCGTCCAGCGGAAGGCGAGCGGCAGGCCGAGCGCGTCGAGGAGGCGGCCGGCCGGCGCCTCGGGGCCGAAGGCGAGGAGCAGCAGGTAGCCGGTGACGACAGGCGGCAGCACCAGCGGCAGGTGGACGAGCGCCGAGAAGAGGCCGCGGCCGGGGAAGCGCCCGCGCGCCAGCGCCCACGCCGCGGCGAGGCCGAAGGGCAACGACAGGAGCGCGGCGCAGATTGCGACGCGGAACGAGAGCGCCACCGCCTGCCATTCCTCCGGGCCGAGCCAGCTCACGGCGCTGGCCCCGGCGGACCGGTGAAGCCGGCCTCGGCGAAGAGCGCCTGGGCGGGTGCCGTCTGTAGGAAGGCGAGGAAGTCCTCCGCAGGGCCAACCGTGAGGGCGGCGCCGGGGTAGATGATGGGGGCGTGGCTCTCCTCCGGGAAGGTGGCGGCGACGGTGACGCGCGGCTCGGCGGCGGCGTCGGTCGCGTAGACGATGCCGAAGGGCGCGGCGCCGAGGGCGACGAGGTCGAGCGCGGCGCGCACGTTGTCCGTCTCGGCGACGTGGGGGGCGACGGCCTCCCAGAGTCCGAGGGCGGTGAGCGCCTCGCGGCCGTAGATGCCGGCGGGAACGGCCTCGGTGAGGGCCATGGCGAGGCGGTCGTCGCTGAGGGCCTGAGGCAGCTCGGCCAGCGGCAGGGGCGACGACGCGCGGGAGACCAGGACGAGGGCATTGCCCCAGAGGTCCACCCGGCTGGCGGGGACGAGGCGGCCATCCGCCTCCACCGCGTCCATCCATTCCTCGTTGGCGGAGAGGAAGACGTCCGCGGGGGCGCCGGCCATGATCTGCCGGGCGAGGACGGAGGAGCCGGCGTAGGAGAGCGCCGTCTGGTGCCCGCTCTCCTCCGACCAGAGCTCCGCCGCCGCGTCCAGCGGGCCGGCGAGGGAGGCGGCGGCGAAGATGGTGAGGCGCTCGCCGAGGGCCGGCAGGGGCAGCAGCGCGAGCAGGAGGGCGAGCGGGCGGATCATGGGCGATCCTTTCCAGAGCCGGGGCGGCAAGGCAAGCGCGGGGGCCCGGGCGTGGAGGGGGGCTCTGCCCCCCGCCTGCGGCCCCCCCGCGGTATTTGAGGCCAGATGAAAGCGGGGATCCCGCTAGAAGAGGGAGAGCTGGTCGCCGGGCTTCGGCGGGCGCGCGAAGAGATCGGTGCGCAAGGGCGGCAGCTTGCGGGAGAGGCCATGCCGCTCCGTTGCAAGGGTAAAGCGGTGGCGCAGGAGGGCGGCCCATGGCCCCTGCCCCGTCATCCGGCGGCCCCATTCGGCCTCGTAATCCTTGCCGCCATGCAGCTCCTGCACGCGGCCCATGACGCGGGCGGCGCGGTCCGGGTAATGCTCCGTCAGCCAGTCGCGGAAGAGCGGAGCCACCTCCAGCGGCAGGCGCAGGACGATGTAGCTGGCGGCGACGGCGCCGGCCTCGGCCCCCGCGGCGATCAGTGCCTCCAGCTCGTGATCCGTCAGCGCCGGGACGACGGGGGCGATCATCAGCCGGACCGGGATGCCGGCGGCCGAGAGGCGGCGGATGGCGGTGAGGCGGCGGGCGGGCGCGGGCACCCGCGGCTCCATCGCGCGGGAGAGGCCGGCATCGAGTGTCGTGATCGAGAGGCCGACGCGGACGAGCCCCTGCTCCGCCAGCGGCGCCAGCAGCTCGATGTCGCGCTCGATGAGGGTGCCCTTGGTGGTGATGGCGACGGGGTTGCGGTAGGCGGCCAGCACCTCCAACACCTCGCGCATCACCCGCCGCTCCTTCTCGATCGGCTGGTAGGGATCGGTGTTGGTGCCGATGGCGATCACCTGCGGGCGGTAACCGGGGGCGGAAAGCTCCCTCTCCAGCAGCTCCGCCGCGCCGGCCTTGGCGACCAGCTTCGTCTCGAAGTCGAGGCCGGGGGAATGGCCCAGCCAGGCGTGCGAGGGGCGGGCGAAGCAGTAGATGCAGCCGTGCTCGCAGCCCCGGTAGGGGTTGATCGACAGATCGAAGGGGATGTCGGGCGAGGCGTTCCTCGCGATGATGCTCCTGGGGCGCTCCACCGCCACCTCGGTGCGCAGGGGCGGCAGATCCTCGGCGATGTCCCAGCCGTCCCAGGCCCGCTCGCGGCGCGCCGCCTCGAAGCGGTTCGCCGGGTTGCCCCGCGCGCCGCGGCCGCGCCGCCGCTCCTGCTCCAAGATATCCATGGCCCGAATATAGAACAAAACGGGAACACATGAAAGAGCCTCATGACGATGCCCCGGCAATTTCCATTGACCCCGCGTCGGTTGCACTGCACCCCAAGTCGTATTTCGGAAAGACCCTCCGGCTATGATGGCTCAGGGAGGGAGAAGCCACTCTTGCCGCGAAAGGGCAGACGCCATGTCCGAGGAAGACGACGAGATCATCCTCTCCGAACTGAGTGACGAAGACCTCGTCAACCAGATGTTCGACGATCTCTACGACGGGCTGAAGGACGAGATCGTCGAGGGCACGAACATCCTGCTGGAGCGGGGCTGGACGCCCTACAAGGTGCTCACCGAAGCGCTGGTCGGCGGCATGAAGATCGTGGGCGAGGATTTCCGCGACGGGATCCTCTTCGTCCCCGAGGTGCTGCTCGCCGCCGGCGCCATGAAGGCCGGCATGGGCGTGCTCAAGCCGCTGCTGGCCGAGACGGGGGCCAAGACCATCGGCAAGATGGTGATCGGCACCGTGAAGGGCGACATCCACGATATCGGCAAGAACCTCGTCGGCATGATGATGGAAGGCGCCGGCTTCGAGATCATCGACATCGGCATCAACAACCCGGTGGAGAAGTATCTGGAGACGCTGGAGCGCGAGCAGGCCGACATCCTCGGGATGTCCGCCCTGCTGACGACGACGATGCCCTACATGAAGGTCGTGATCGACACGATGAAGGAGAAGGGCATCCGCGACGATTACATCGTGCTCGTCGGCGGCGCGCCGCTGAACGAGGAGTTCGGCCGCGCCATCGGGGCGGATGCCTATTGCCGCGACGCCGCCGTGGCGGTCGAGACGGCGAAGGACTTCATCGCCCGCAAGCACAACCAGCGGGTGGGCGGCCAGGCCTGAGCCGCCTCCCGCGCAAGGCCGATTGATCGCCGCTGGCCGACAGGCTACGCCGGTGCGGCACATGCCGCGCCGGAGATCCCCCATGCCCAGCCCCGAAGCCCTCGCCGAGATCGAGGCGATCCGCGCCCGCCCGCGCAAGAGCGCCGACGCGCCCATGGATCTGGCCGCCGACCGCGCCGCCTGGGCGGAGGAAGCGGCGAAGGAGCCGCTGCCCGAGGGCACCGAGATCACCGAGGAGGTGGTCGGCGGCGTCTCCTGCGAGCGGATCGTGGCCCCGCCGGCGGAGGATGTCGCGCGGGAGCGGATCGCGGCCGAAGCGGCGCAGTGGGCCGCCGTCGGAGCCTCCGCCGGGGCCGCGCCCGGGCCGGTGCGCGGGGGGGACGCGGCCGGGCTGCTGCTCTTCCTGCACGGCGGCGGCTATACCAGCGGCGGGCCGGTGACTCATCGCAAGCTGGCGGCGCATCTCTCCGCCCGCACGGGGCTGCCGGTACTGCTGCCCGATTACCGCCTCGCCCCCGAGGCCCCCTTCCCCGCCGCACTGGAGGATGCGCTCGCCGTCACCCGCGCCCTCCTGCAGGACGGGCAGGAGCCGGAGACGCTCGCGCTCGGCGGCGACAGCGCCGGCGGCGGTCTGGCCGCGGCGCTGATGCTCAAGCTCAAGGACGAGGGGCTGCCGCAGCCGGCCTGTGCCGTGCTGCTCTCGCCGTGGACGGACATCCTCGCCCGGGGCGGCAGCTACGAGGCCAACGTGCCGCATGACCCCTCGATGGACGCGGCGCGCCTGCGCGAGGCCGGGCGGCTCTATACCGGCGAGGCCGACCCGCTGGACCCGCTGATCTCGCCGCTGGAGGGGGAGCTGTCGGGACTGCCGCCGCTGCTCATCCATGTCGGCGGCGCGGAGCTGATGCTCGACGATTCCCTCGCCTTCGCGGAGCGCGCGCGGGACGCCGGGGCCGAGGTGGAGCTGACGGTCTGGGACGGCATGTGGCACGTCCACCACCACGCGTTGACGGTGCCGGAGGCGCAGGAGGCGGTGGCGGAAGCGGCGGCCTTCATCCGGGCGAAGCTGCCGGGATAGGAGCGCCTCGCCGCCGCACTTTCGTAGAGAGCAATGGTGGGTTGGATTCCCATCCTACGGGGCGGCGCGCGGCCCCCGAGCAAAGAACTTGTGCCAAGGCTCCCCTAACGTCATGCTCCCAGCCCAGAGCGGCCGACGGCGGGGCGGAGGCGCGATGAGCCAGGGGACGAAGTTCGGCGGGCTGACGGAGCTGCGGGCGCATCTGACGCCGCCGCTCCTTGCCGGCCGCTGGCCGACCTACATCCGGGGCTGGCTCGGCTGCTTCGCCATCTCCCTGCTGCCCCTGCTCGTCCCGCTCCTCGTCGCACTCCTCTCGGTCCCCGTCCCCCTCCCGCCGGATTTCACCGCGCCGGAGCCTCCGCCGGCGCTGCAGGCGGCCGAGGCACGGCGGGCGGAGATGCTCACCGACCCCGCCGTCGCCCTCTCCCCCTCCCCCAGCGAGCTGGCGGAGGAGATGGCGGCGCTCGAGGCCATGGCGGCGGAGGTCGGCGCGGCACCCGCGGGCGGCCCCGCCGAGACCGCCGAGGTTCACCGGCGCTACCAGGCGCGCGGGCGGGCGGTGCTGGCGCTCATCGCCTCGATCACCCTCTCGCTCACCATGGCCTGGGCGCAGCGGCGGATGATCGACCGGCATACCCACAGCTTCTGGCCCGGCGACAACCGGGGCCTGCCGGCGAGCGAGGGCGGCGGCAAGACGGACGGGCACCGCCCCGTCTACCTCGCGCCCGAGATCGTCGGCGCCAGCGGCCTGATCGCGGCAATCCTGCTCGGCGCCTACGGCCTCGTCCCGCCCTGGCTGACGGAGCCGACGCCCCTCCTCGGTGAGCGGCTGCTCTGGGTGGTGCTGCTGGCGGCGGCCATCGCGGCCTTCCTGCTCGTGAGCACCATCACCGCCCTCGGCGCCCGCATCTTCGCCGGCAATTACCCGGATGTCCGCCGCATCGAGCATATCGGCAGGAAGATCCTGCGGGGCCACCAGATCCTCATGGCGGAGCGGATCGGCACGCCCGCCGCCAAGCTGGGTCGGCTGCGGGATGCCGAGTACGAGCATGGGCCCTGGGTCCCCTCCCGCATCGCCGACCACGCGAAGGAGCTCTGGCAGGCGTCGCGGCTGGAGCTACCGGACCTGCCCGTCAATCGCCGGATGGCGCCGCAGCACCTCAAGGCCGTGCTCGACGCGCTGATGGTGGCGCTACTGGTGCCGCTCCTCGCCGCGCTGATCGCTGCGGCGCTCTGGCTCGACCTCGCGCTCGCCGCGACGCCGGCGGGGGAGGAGCTGCGCGCCGCCCTCGCAGCGACGGGGGACATGCTGATGGTCGCCGCCGGCGTCGGCTCTTCGGCCATGCTGGCGCTCATCTACCTGCCCGCCGCCACCCGCCTCGCCCCCTATATCTCCGCCGCCGAGGATCAGCGCGCCGCCCCTGCCCCGCCCGCCAACTGGCGCTTCGGCGCCATTGAGCCCGCCGTCACCGACGCGCAGGGCCGCCGGGCCGAGCTGGCGATGTGGGAGCCGGAGCCGGAGGAGGAGGAGAACGACTTCCCCCGCGAGATGATCTTGCAGCTCGGCTGCACGCGGGCCAAGTTCGTCACCATCATGCAGGCGGCGCACTACGGCGCTGGGCTGCACGAGATGCTCGAGAAATTGGGCAAGGCGCGCCTCAGGGAGGTGGTCGGCCTGCTCGCCCCCACCGCAACCGGATTGCTGCTGGCCCTGATCGGATGACCCTCACCGACCGCGCATTGACGGAGACCGGCCTCGCCCCGGCCGGGGACGGGCGCCTGCTCGTGATCGCCTGCGGGGCGCTGGCGCGCGAGATCCTCGCCCTCAAGGAGAGTGGCGGCTGGGACCATATGGACCTCGCCTGCCTGCCCGCCATCCTCCACAACCGGCCGGATCGCATCCCCCCCGCCGTCGAAGCTGCGGTGGTGGAGAACCGGGGGGCCTACGAGAGCATCTTCGTCGCCTACGCCGATTGCGGCACCGGCGGGCAGCTCGCCGAGGTCTGCGCCCGGCTGGGGGTGGAGATGCTGGAAGGCCCGCATTGCTACGCCTTCTACGAGGGCAACGCCGCCTTCGCCGCCCGCGACGAGATCGACGCCTTCTACCTCACCGACTTCCTCGCCCGGCAGTTCGAGGCCTTCGTCATCAAGCCGCTCGGCCTCGACCGGCACCCGGAGCTGAAGGAGATGTACTTCGGCAATTACCGCAGCCTCGTCTATCAGGCGCAGACGGACGATCCTGCGCTGACGGAGAAGGCGCGCGCGGCGGCCGAGTACCTGGGGCTGGAGTTCGAGCGCCGCCCGACGGGCTACGGGGAGCTGTCGCGCGATCTCAAGCGGATTGCTGCGAGAAGGCCCTGATCCGACCCAGCATCGCCTGCAGGCCGTTGGAGCGCTGGGAAGAAAGGTTATCCTCCAGCTTCAGGCGCGCCAGCTCGGCCTTGGCATCCACCTTGGCCACCTCGCCGAGCGTCAGCCCGGAATAGAGCGCGTGCAGGATGGCGATGAGCCCCTTGACGATCATCGCGTCGCTGTCGCCCTTGAAGTCGAAGCGCGCCGCCGGCCCCTCGCCCTCGATCTCCGGCACCATCCAGACCTGGCTGGCGCAGCCCTCGACCTTGGTCGAGGGAATCTTCAAGCTCTCGTCCAAGGGCTCCATGGCCTTGCCCATCTCGATGACATGGCGGTAGCGATCCTCCCAGTCGTCGAGGAAGTCGAATGTCTCTGCGATCTCTTCGAATGCGTCGGTGGCCATGGCTCTCTCCTTGAGGCCCCGAGCTAATGCCGCAGGGCCGCGCCGTCCAGTGCACGCTTTTCAAGGGCCGGCGATTGCGCTACCCGAAAGACAAGAGGCCGACGGGCCGCCCGGAGGAGAAAACCCATGCGCCGCACCCTCTTGCGAGCTGTCCTGCTGACATCATCCGTCGCGCTGGCCGGCTGCGCCCAACTGAGCAACTCGCGCCTCAACCCGCTCAACTGGATCGCCGCCCAGCCGGCCGCGGCCCCGACCGGGCCGCTGGTGGAGCCGGGGGACCTTGCCCCGCCCGTCGACACGCGCCGCCCCATTGCGCAGGTGACTGGCGTCGAGGTGGCGCGCAGCGGCGGCGGCGCCATCGTGCGCGCCACGGGGCTGGCGGCGAGCCAGGGCTGGTACAATGCCCAGCTGGTGCGCATCGGCATCGACGGCACGACGCTGCTCTACGAGTTCCGCGCCGCCGCCCCGCCCGAGGGGGCCGCCACCGGCGCCCCGGCGACGCGCCGGATCACGGCCGCCGACCCGCTGGATTCGGCCGAGCTCGCGGGGATCACCGGCGTTCGCGTGCAGGGCGCGCAGAACGCCCTCTCCGCCGCGCGCTGAGAGCACGCCTGCACATTTTTTCGGCTGCGGTCCGGGCGTCAGGGAAAAGTTTACCTATGCCTGCGATGGTACGTCCAGTTCGGGCGCCATCTCCTCCCCGGTGTCCGTGCTTGACTTCCTCCCTGTCAGACTGGCCGCGCCTTCGGGCGCGGCTTTTTTCCGCCGAGATCGGCGGGTGCGACGAAGTGCCCGCCGCCGGGATATTGCCTGTTGACCTGTTATGAGCCTTCGCCTAGCCTCCCCGTCAATTAGTCGGCCAAGTCCGGCAGGGAGAAAGTGAAAAAGGGGTCGCCGCTCGGCCCCTTTTTCCATCTTTTCAACAGCTTGCCTCCCGCTTCTCTCCCGCCTCGCACCATCGTCAGCCCTTGGCCCCTGACAGGGGCGGAACGCTCTGCTAAAGGGCGGGAAAACGATCAGGGAAGGCAAGAGATGCATCTGACTGCGAAGCACTGGCTGCCGGCCGCGACCATGTCCATGGCGCTCCTCGGCGCCGCCCTGCCCGCCGTGGCTCAGGACGCCACCGGCGGCGCCAGCGGGGACGAGGCCGCCGCGACCGAAGACACGGCTCCGGCCGAGGGCAGCACCACCAACGACACCGCCGAGTTCGATCTGGGCACCCCCGCGACCGAGGAGCCAGGGCCAGGCGACGCCTACGTGCGCGACGAGTTCGACGACTGGCAGCTGCGCTGCCTCGTCGCCGAGGAAGGGCCGGACCCGTGCCAGCTCTATCAGCTTCTGCGCAACGAGGATGACACGCCTGTCGCCGAGTTCACCGCCGTCCCCCTGCCCGAGGGCAGCGAGGCGGCCGCCGGCGCCGTCGTCATCGTGCCGCTGGAGACGCAGCTGACCGAGCGGCTCACCGTCGCCATCGATGGCGGGCAAGCCCGGCAGTACGAGTTCGACTTCTGCAACATGGGCGGCTGCGTCGCCCGCTTCGGCCTGACCACCGACCAGGTCAACGCCTTCAAGGCCGGCAGCGCCGCCACGGTCTCCATCGTGCCCGCCGCCGCGCCCGACCAGCGCGTGAACCTCAACCTGTCGCTCGCCGGCTTCACCGCCGCGTTCGACTATTCCGAGGAAGACCTCGCGGACCAGTAAGCTCCGCCGGATATCCAGGACAAAAGGGGGCGTGCGGGGCGATCCGCGCGCCCCTTTTTTTGCGGCCGCCCCCGGAGAGCCGCCGATGTCCGCGCGGAAATCGTGACGGAAGTCGCGCGAAGTCCGTCCGCCCTCAGGCCGCCTTCAGCGCCAGTACCGCGTTGAGGCCCCCGAAGGCGAAGGCGTTCGAAAGCACCGCCCCGACCCTGGCCTGCCGCGCCTCGTTCGGCACCACGTCGAGCGCGCAGTCCGGGTCTGGCTCCTCGTAGCCGATGGTGGGGGCGATGACGCCGTCCCGCAGCGCCATCAGGCAGGCCAGAAGCTCCACCGCCCCCGTGCCGCCGATCAGGTGGCCGTGCATCGCCTTGGTGGAGGAGATCATCAGCCGCTCGGCATGGGCGCCGAAGGCCTCGGAGACCGCCCGGCACTCCGTCCTGTCATTGGCCGCCGTGCCGGTGCCATGGGCATTGATGTAACCGATCGCCTCACCCGGCAGGCCGGCGTCGCAGAGCGCGCCGGTGATCGCCCGCTCCGCCCCTTCTGCGGAGGGGGTGACGATGTCGCCTGCGTCGGAAGACATGGCGAAGCCCGCCACCTCGGCGAGGATCTCCGCCCCCCGGGCGCGCGCGTGCTCCCACTCCTCGAGGACGAAGACCGCCGCGCCCTCGCCCTGCACCATGCCGGTGCGGCCGAGGCTGAAGGGGCGGCAGGCGTCCTTCGACATGACGCGCAGGCCCTCCCACGCCTTGATGCCGCCGAAGCAGAGCATGCTCTCCGAGCCGCCCGTCAGCATCACCGGCGCCGCGCCGGAGCGCACCATCTGGAAGGCGAGCCCCATCGCGTGGTTGGAGGAGGCGCAGGCCGTGGAGACGGTGAAGCTCGGCCCCATCAGACCGTACTCCATGCTCACATGGCTGGTGGCTGCGTTGTTCATCAGCTTGGGCACGATGAAGGGGTGCACGCGGTTCTTCCCCTCCTCGTAGACCGCGCGAAAATTCTCGTCCTGCGTGCGCAGCCCGCCGCCGGATGTGCCGAGGATGACGCCGGAGCGCAGCCCCAGCTCACCGGAGAAGTCGAGCCCCGCCTGCCCCGTCGCCTCACGCGCCGCGAGCAGGGCGAACTGCGTGAAGCGGTCGTAGAGGCTGAGCTGCTGGCGGGTGAAATGCGCTTCCTCGTCATAGCCCTGCACCTGCCCGCCGATCTGGATCGACAGGCGCTCCACGTCCGGGATGTCGAGCGGGCCGATGCCGCAGCGCCCCTCGGCCATGGCGGCGAGGGTGGAGGGGACGTCGCGGCCGAGGGCGTTGATCGTGCCGGCGCCGGTGATGGCGACGCGATAGCCGCCGCTCATGCCTCGGCTTGCGCCTTCACGAGGTTGTCCACTTCGCGGATGATCGAGCCGACGGTGGAGATGTCGAAGTCGCTGGCGCCGGGATCGTTGGCGTTGAAGGGCACGGTGATGTCGAAGGCCTCCTCGATGGCGAAGATGCTCTCCACCAGGCCGAGGCTGTCGATTCCCAGCTCCTCCAGCGTCTGATCCTCGCGGATATCCCGAGGTTCCAGCACCGCCTGCTCGGCGATGATGGCGATGACCCTGTCATGCACATCCATGGCCGCCACTCCAACTTCCCTGGCGCTCATTTAGTGGCTCGGGGAGCGTTTGAAAACCTGTATTCCGGCAGCCGCGGCGCCCCGTCACCCCCTCGTCAGGAGCCTGTGCCGGACAGCCGCGCGAGGATGCGCGGCAGGCGGCGCAGCGCCTTGTAGCTCTCCACCTGGCGGGCCAGCGGCATGGCGGGGTAGCCCAGCATGACCCGCCCCGCGGGCACGTTGGAGAGGACGATGGAGGCGCCGCCGAGCACCACGTCGGCGCCGATGGTCAGGTTGTCAGCCACTCCGCCCTTGCCGCCGATCACGGTGCGGTCACCGATGGTCGTCGAGCCGGCGATGCCGGTCTGCGCGGCGAAGAGGCAGTGCCGCCCGACGATGACGTTGTGGGCGATGTGGCAAAGGTTGTCGATCTTGGCCCCGTCGCCGATGCGCGTGGCGCGGATGGTGCCGGAATCGACGGCCGTGCCGGCGCCGATATCGACGTCGTCTCCCAGCTCCACCCCGCCGAGGGAGTGGATCTTGTGCCAACTGGGGTCCGCCATCACCGGCGGCTCGCCCTCGCCCATCGTCTCGCGGGAGAGCTCCTGATGCGTCGGCTCGGCGGTGGTGAAGGAGAAGCCGTCGGCACCGATGACGGCGTTGGGGTGCAGGATGCAGCGAGCCCCGAGGCGCACGTTCGGCCCCACACGGACGCCGGGATGGATCACCGTGCCCGCCCCGATCACCGCGCCGGCGGCGATGGTGACATGGGCGCCGATGCGCACTCCCTCGCCGAGCCGCGCGCCGGCGCCGATCACCGAGAAGGGCCCGATGCCGACGCCGGCGCCGAGCTCCACGCCCTCGCCGAGCCGCGCCGTCTCGTCGATGCCCTCGCCCATGCCGTGGCCGGGGTCGAGGACGGCGGAGAGGCTGGCCATGGCGAGCCGCCCGCGCGGGGCGGTGATGGCGCCCTTCAGCCCCATCGCCTGCCAGTCGGCCCCGTCCCAGAGGAGCGCCGCCTCGGCCCGCCCCTTGGGCAGGCTCTCGGCCCATTTCGGGCTGAGAGCGATGGCGAGGTCACGCGGCCCCGCTTCCGCCGGCTCCGCCGCGCGGTCCACACTCAGCGAGCCGTCCCCCTTCACCTCGGTGGAGAGGGCACGGGCGATCTCGGCAAGGGTCGGCATGGGGTGGGCCTTTCGGGCAGATTGCCCGGCAGGCTTAGCTCCCCGGCGCCGCGATCTCCACCCCTTCTGCCGACAGAAGCTCCCACAGCCGCGCGTCACGCCCGTAGACATCGTTGCGGAACTGCAGCTCTCCCTGCGGGTTCGTGAAGGCGGTGAAGTAGACCAGGTGGACGGGGATCTCGTGCTCCAGCTCCACCGGCGTCTCCACGCCGCTGCGCAGGCGAGCCTGGAAGAACTCGACCGGGTTCTCCACCTCGCGCGTCAGGATCTCGTAGGCGAAGTCGAGCGGGTCATCGAGGCGGATGCAGCCGTGCGAGAAGGTGCGCACCTCGCGGGAGAACAGGCTCTGGCTCGGCGTATCGTGCAGGTAGATGTTCCACTGGTTGGGGAAGAGGAACTTCACCTGCCCCAGCGCATTGCTCGGCCCCGGCGGCTGGCGCATCGAATAAGGGAAGGACGAGGCGGTGTAGCCCGCGAAGCTCTGCCCCCGGCTGACGACGCGGCCGCGGCTGTCGATGATCTGCAGGTGGCCATGGGCACCGGAGTTGCTGCGCAGGCCCGGCAGATACTCCCCCACAACGATGGAGCGGGGCACGTACCACGAGGGGTTGATGACCATCCGCTCCATGACGTCGGAGAATTCCGGCGTCTGCCGGTCGGCATCGCCGGCGCCGATGACGGCCTTCGTCTCGAAGGTCACCTCGTCGAAATCGACGATGCGGGCGGTGTAGTCGGTGAGGTTCACCCAGACATGCCGGTCGCCGAGATCGTAATTCATCCAGCGCAGCCGCTCCATCGAGCCGAGCACGGAATGCAGCCGATCCTCGGCGGAGACGTTGAGCGCCGCGAGCGTCGAGGGGCCCACGATGCCGTCGGTGGCGATGCCGTGGCTCTCCTGGAAGCGCATGACGGCGGCGACCATGTCAGAATCGTAGGTGGTGACGGCCGTGCGCGGCAGGTAGTCCATCGCGATCAGCCGGTTGCGCAGGGCGATGACCTGCGGCCCGCTCTCGCCCGGGTCCAGCCGTTCGGCGCGCACCTGCGGGCCCCAGCCGCCGGCAGCAATGGTTTCCTCCAGACGCATCCGGGCGCGCATCAGCCGCGCGTATTCCGGATTGTCGGGCGCCAGCTCGAGGATGAACGCCGTCGGGTCCGCCGCCGCGGCGAAGCCGGAGAGCACGGCGGCGCCGTCGAACTCAGGCAGCTCGCGCTTGATGAGGGAGGAGACGCGGCGCGGCTCGATCATCCCCCAGCCGACATCATGGGCATAGGCGAGGAAGGCGCGCGACAGCTGCACCTCCATCTCCCCCATCTCCACCTCGGTTTCCGCCGCCTGCAGCGCCGCGATCACCTGCTGGGGATCGTAGAGATGCGAGGGGATGCCATGGAGCGGCGCATTGTCGAACGCCACGAGCAGCGCGTTGCGCCGGGCGATGGCCGCCTCGTCCGAGCCCGACCAGAGCGGCGCGAAATCGCGCGCCCGGTAGAAGGCGGCGAGGCCGTCGTCGCGCGCAGCCGCCTCGGCCACGGCCTGGCGGAAGGGAGAGATCGACTGCGCCTGGGATGCGCCGGCGGGAAGGGCGAGGGCGGTGGCGAGGAGGAGAGCTTTAACGTGGGGAACCATGAGCTGAACCGGATGACCTTTCACCGAAGAGAGCCGCCGGGAGAGCCCCGCCGTCCAGTCCCAAACGGGTTGAAGAGGCCAGTTGGTTCCATTTGTTGCGCGCGTGCCGCGCCCGCGTGGCGCTGGGGACACGCGCCAAGGTGCCTCTGCTGCAGGCAAAAAGGTTCCCTGCCGCTCCGTCACGTGCCGTTTTATGTGCAACTTTCCGCCGATTTGCTCTTCGTTAAGCCTGAAATGGTAAATCGCTGCTTGGTCAAAAAATCCAGCTGTGGCATCAAGTGCCTGCATCTGGGGATGAGAATGCAAATACCCGCGAATGTGGGTCCAATGGGCGGCAGGACAGGCTAGAACCATGACAAAATCCGGAACTTCGGGATTCTCCCGGCGTGCGCTTCTGCGCGCCTTCTCCGCAACGGCCGTCGCAGCGGCCCCGACCTTCTCGAACGCCGCAGGCTTCCTCCGCGGGGGCGGAGACATCCGCCGGCTGGAGATGTACTCGGGCCGCACCGGTGAACGGATCAACACGATTTACTGGATCGACGGCGAGTATATCGGCGAGGCGGTCCGCGAGATCACGGCGTTCATGCGCGACTGGCGCAACGGCAAGACGATCGACATCGACACCCGCACGATGGACATCATGGCCGCCTCGCACCGGCTGCTCGATACCTCGGCGCCCTACATGCTGCTCTCCGGCTACCGCTCGCCCGAGACCAACGCCATGCTCCGCGCCACCTCCTCCGGCGTCGCCAGCAACTCCCTGCACATCCGCGGCCAGGCCGCTGACCTGCGGATCGAGGGGCGCTCGGTGAACCAGATCGCCGGTGCGGCCTCCAGCTGCCGCGCCGGCGGCGTGGGCCGCTACTCCGGCTCCAACTTCGTCCACATGGATTGCGGCGCGGTGCGCAGCTGGGGCTCCTGAAGCCCCAACCCTAGCCAGACGCGCCAGCCCATCGCCCCGCCCTCGTGCGGGGCGTTTCGATTCTGGGGGCCTTAGGCCGACTCGCCGGAGGCCAGACGGCGGAGCACCTTCGGCAGCTCCTCCGCCAGATCCTCCGCGATCAGCCCCGGCCCGAAGCTGCGGGCGCAGGCGGTGTGCAGCCATGTCGCGTGGGCGGCCGCCTCGAAGGGCGGCCAGCCCCGGGCGAGGAGGCCGGTGACGAAGCCCGCGAGCACGTCCCCTGCCCCGGCCGTCGCCAGCCACGGCACGGCGCCCTGCCCGCCGGCATCGTTGATCGCGGCCCGCCCGTCCGGCGCGGCGATCACGGTATCCGGCCCCTTGAGCAGCACCACCGCCCCGATCCGCGCCGCCGCCTCGCGCGTCACCTCCAGCTTGGAGCGGCCCGCCTTCAGCGCCTCGCCGAGGTCGGGGAAGAGGCGGGCGAACTCGCCCGGATGCGGGGTCAGCACGCTACGCGGGCCGGCGTCGCCGAGGCGCGCCGGCTCCTCCGCCAGCGCCGTTAGCGCGTCGGCATCGAGCACCAGCGCCCGCCCGGAGCGGGCCAGCACCGGCAGGATCTCCGCCGCACGCGCCACGCCGCAGCCGGGGCCGAGGCAGAGGGCGTTGAGCCGGCTGTCCTCCAGCAGCGCTTCGGCCGCCTCCACCCCGGCGACGGCGCGGAGCATGACGGCATCGAGGGCGGCGGCGTTCTCCTGCAGCGCGCCGGGCGTCGGGGCCAGCGTCACCGCGCCGGCGCCGATGCGCAGCGCCGACCGCGCGGCCAGCCGCCCTGCCCCGCCACGGCCGACGCCGCCGGCGAAGACGAGCGCATGGCCATGGTCGTACTTGTGGCCCTGCACCTTGTCTTGCGCTCCGCCGGGCCCCGTGAGCTGCACCACCTGCCACCCCTCCAGCGCCTCGCCGAGCCAGGCCCCCAGCCCGATGTCGACCACCTCGAGCGGCCCGGTCAGCCGCGCGCCGGGGGTGAGGACATGCCCCAGCTTCGGCGCCTGGAACGTCACCGTCAGGTCTGCCGGCCGCTCCACGAAGGGCGCCTCGCTGAGCACCTGCCCCGTCTCGGCCGAGAGGCCCGAGAGGATGTCCACCGCCACCAGCCGGACGCCCGCCTCCTGCGCGAGCCGCAGGGCCCCGGAGACGGCCGGCGCCAAGGGCCGCGTGAGGCCCGTGCCGAAGAGCGCGTCGACCACCAGCTCCGCCCCGTCCAGCGCCGCCCCGTCCAGCGCCTCCAGCTCCAGCACCGGCGCGCCCCAGTCCTCGCGCATCGCCGCCGCGTCCTTCGTCGCCGGCTCCCCCAGCGCATGGATGGCGACGCTCCAGCCCTTCTCGCGCAGCAGGCGGGCGATCACGTAGCCGTCGCCGCCGTTGTTGCCGCGCCCCGCCAGCACCACGGCGCGGCCCCCTCCGGCGGCCAGCGCGGACCAGCGTCCCTCCACCGCCGCGACGACCCCGGCGCCGGCGCGGAGCATCAGCTCCGCCCCCGTCACCCGGCCGCTCGTCATGGCTGCGGCCTCGACGGCGCGCATCTCTTCGGGGCTCAGAACAGGTCGCATCCCGCTTCCCTCGGCTGGTTTTCAAATTGCACTAAAATCAGGCGACAAGCCCTCGCCTTAAGCGCGAGAGGCCATTTTCCGGCGGAAAGCTTCCGGGCATTTCGGGGCTGGAACGCCGCTCAATTGTGCACATCATCCAAGCATGGTCTGCCACCCAAGGCGAGGATCAGGGAGTCGTTCATGAAAAAGATCGAGGCGATCATCAAGCCGTTCAAACTCGATGAGGTGAAGGAGGCGCTGCAGGAGGTTGGCGTGTCCGGCCTGAGCGTCGTCGAGGTCAAGGGATTCGGCCGCCAGAAGGGCCATACCGAGCTCTATCGCGGCGCCGAGTACGTGGTCGACTTCCTGCCCAAGGTGAAGGTGGAGATCGTGCTGCCCGACAGTCAGGTCGAGGCGGCGATCGAGGCCATCATTGGAGCCGCCAAGACCGACAAGATCGGCGACGGCAAGATCTTCGTCTCCCCGGTGGAGGAGGCCATCCGCATCCGCACCGGCGAGACCGGCGAAGAGGCGCTCTGAGAGGCGCTCTGACACATCTCTTTTGAGCGAGAGACAAACTTCAAGGGAAGGAACAGGAATGAGCAACGAACCGGTTCTCAAGACCATCAAGGACGAGGGTGTCGAATATGTCGACATCCGCTTCACCGACCCGCGCGGCAAGCTGCAGCACGTCACGGTGATGGCCGACCAGGTCGACGAGGATTTCCTTCAGGAAGGCTTTATGTTCGACGGCTCGTCGATTGCCGGCTGGAAGTCGATCGACCAGTCCGACATGAAGCTGATGCCCGACGGCAACAGCGCCTACATGGACCCGTTCTACGCCGAGAAGACGCTGTGCATCCATTGCTCGGTCGTCGAGCCCGACACGATGGAGCTCTATGACCGCGATCCGCGCGGCACCGCCGAAAAGGCCGAGGCCTACCTCAAGTCCTCCGGCATCGGCGACGCGGCCTACATGGGCCCGGAAGCCGAGTTCTTCGTCTTCGACAACGTCCGCTACTCCGTCTCGATGAACAAGGTCTCCTACGAGGTCGACGCCATCGACGGCGCGTGGAACACGGATGCCGAGTTCGAGGTCGGCAACATGGGCCACCGTCCCGGCGTCAAGGGCGGCTACTTCCCGGTCAACCCCGTCGACGATGCGCAGGACATGCGCTCCGAGATGCTGTCGACCATGAAGCGCATGGGCATGAAGGTGGACAAGCACCACCACGAGGTCGCCTCGGCGCAGCACGAACTCGGCCTGATCTTCGGCACGCTGACCAAGCAGGCCGACGAGATCCAGAAGTACAAGTACGTCATCCACAACGTCGCCGCCGCCTACGGCAAGTCGGCCACGTTCATGCCGAAGCCCATCGCGGGCGACAACGGCACCGGGATGCACGTCAACATGTCCGTCTGGAAGGATGGCTCGCCGCTCTTCGCCGGCGACAAGTACGCCGACCTCTCCCAGGAGGCCCTGTGGTACATCGGCGGCATCCTCAAGCACGCCAAGGCACTCAACGCCATCACCAACCCGGGCACCAACTCCTACAAGCGCCTGATCCCCGGCTTCGAGGCCCCCGTGCTGCGCGCCTACTCGGCCCGCAACCGCTCGGGCTGCGTCCGGATCCCGTGGGCCGAGAGCCCGAAGGCCAAGCGCATCGAGGCCCGCTTCCCCGACCCGTCGGCGAACCCGTACCTGTGCTTCTCGGCCCTGCTGATGGCCGGCCTCGACGGCATCAAGAACAAGATCGACCCGGGCCCCTCCTCCGACAAGGATCTCTACGATCTGCCGCCGGAAGAGCTGGCCGCCATCCCGACCGTCTGCGGCTCGCTGCGCGAAGCCCTGACGGAGCTGGAGGCCGATCACGAGTTCCTGCTCGCCGGCGACGTGTTCACGCGTGACCAGCTGGAAGGCTACATGGATCTGAAGTGGGAAGAGGTTTACGCCTACGAGCATTGCCCCCACCCGATCGAGTACAAGCTCTACTACTCCTGCTGATCGCGCTCCGCTCGCATCGGCTTCACGGGGCGCCTTCGGGCGCCCCGTTCCCGTTTGTGGCAGGCGCCCTGCAGGCCGCTCGAATTTTAGGAGAAACCGTCCTTGCCGCAGTCGGCACCGGACAACCTCCGGTCGTCAAGCCTCTGAAATCGCGGCGAGAAAGCGGTCCTTAAAATTAACAACGCCTTAACTTTTCCTAACTTCTATCCTACCGAGGCCGGAATCCGGGTCCAATCCTGCACACTGAAAACGATTGGATATGGTTATGGCGTCCCACCAGCAGAAGCGTAGCAAGGTCGCGCAGCTCCTCTACTACCGGTCGACGGCGCTCGAGTTCCGGGCCGTCGCGGAGGCGCTTCTGCACGTGCTCGAACGGCAGACGGGCAACCTCGCCAGCGTCGAGATGAGCACGCGGCATGCCGTCTTCGCCCTGCCCGACCTCACCGTGACCCTGCGCTATTCCGGCGCCATCACCGGCCCGTGGCAATCGGCGATGACCATCTGGCTCGACGGCGCGCCCGAGCGCGAGGATGGCTCCGCCTGCGCCACCCCGCACCTCGGCTCACTCCGCGGCCTGCTGATCAGCACCATCACCGCCGGCAACGCGCCCGACCGGGTGATCCGCCACGAGATGACGGGCCCGGCGACGGAGGAGCACCTCGAGAGCCTCCACGACGCGCTCGTCACCGCCCCGTCGTTCGACCGGCGGCGCGACACCGCGGTCGTGCCGATGCGCCCCGCCATGCCGCAGGGCACCAGCCGCCGCAGCGGAGATGACGACGGCCCCGCCGCGCCCGGCGCGCGCGTCATGATCACCCCGGCGAACGAGGAGCCGGACGTGAACGTCGCCAGCCTCCGCAAAGCCGGCGAGCTGCGCGAGGCGCTCTACACCGCCGAGGTCGATCAGGGGCAGCCCTCGAAGGTGCTGCGGCTCGCCGCCCACACGATCAACGCCTCGGTCATGGTCATCGCCCTGCCCGTCGGCGCGTCGCTGATGGTCTATTCCTGCCTGCGCGGCGAGGACCTGACCCTCTCGGCCCGCACCATGGCCGTCACCGGCATGGCCGTCGGCCTGATGCAGATGGCGCCCAGCCTGCCCACCTTCGGCTTCTGACGCCCCCGCGTCAGGCGCCGCCGGCCGCCGGGCTCCGCGCCATGCTGGTGTGAATCGCGAACAGGATCGCTCCCGAGCGCGGCAGACGCATCAGTGTCTGCCGTTCGCTTCTCAGCCATCTGCGGGCCTCCGGTAGGCCCGGCTCGTCATGGGGCTCCGCTTCCGTCTTCGCGCGGAAGAGCCGGAAGTCGTCGTGCCTCATCAGGTTGGCGCGCCAGACAATCTCCCCCGGCCGCAGGTTGGCGAACATACGTTCGACCCGCCGCCCGATGGCCTCGTCATAGGGCGGCACCGGGACGTGGATGCGGTCCATGCTCCGCCCCAGCTTCTCCGAGAGGGTCCAGCCGGAGGGGAAGCAGAGCGCGGCGGCGATGAGCACATGCGCGCCGTCCTGCGCCTGCAGCAGGCAGATGTCGGCCTGGGTGGCGCGGGCCAGCCGCTCCAGCGGCGTGCCCTCGGGGCGCAGGCCCGTCTCGGCGGTGACGACCTCTACCGCCTCCTCGATCGAGGCCTCGCTGCCCGGAATGGCGCCGAGCACCCGCTCGGGCATCGCGGAAATCAGCCGCTCCTTGAGGGCCATCTGCGCCGCGAAGGCGCTGTCGGGCACCAGCCAGCGCCCCTCCAGCCGGCGCAGGCGCGGCAGGGGCTCCGCCGCGGCGGCGAGCTGCTCGGGCGGGATCTCCGCCACCGTGATCGGCTCTGACTGCTCCATCGCCCCTGTGGTGCCATGTCCGCCGGCGCGGCGCACCGGCAAAACGCCTCAGTTCGCCACGCCCCGCGCCTTCAGCGCCCGCTGGGCGCGGATGGAGAGCAGGATGAGCGCGAGGACCGTCACCACGAAGGGGATGGTCTGAATGAGCTCTCCCGGGATCCAGCTGAAGAGGTTCGGCATCACGATCGACAGCGCCTCGAACACCCCGAAGAGCAGCGCCGCGAAGAGCGCGCCGATGGGGTGGCGGGCGCCGAGGAGGACGGCGCCGAGCGCGATGAAGCCGCGCCCCGCCGTCATGTCTCGCGTGAAGCCCACGTAGTTGAACATGGCCAGCTGCGCCCCACCGAGGCCGGAGAGGGCGCCGGAGGCGACGAGCGCCCATGTCCGCACCTGCCGCACGTTCACACCGGCCGCCTCGGGTGCGGCCGGGTACTCACCCACGCCGCGCAGCCACAGGCCCCAGGGCGTGCGGTAGAGGAAGTACCAGATCGCCACCACCGTCAGCACCGCGAACCACGACAGCAGCGAGTGCCCGTGGAGCAGGTTGAGGACCGGCACGTCCTCGAGGAACGGCAGGTTCACGCGCGGGATCGCCTTGGACGGCAGGTTGATGGAGGTGCCCTTGTCGCCGCCCGTTGCCAGCGACAGCGCGAAGACGGTGCCGCCGGTGGCGAGGATGTTCACCCCGAAGCCGACGAGGATGATGTCCGCCTTAAGCCGCAGGTGGAAGAGCGCCATCACCGCTCCGAGCATCGCCCCGGCGCTCACGCCGGCCAGCACGCCCACCCACCAGGGCGCATAGGCGGAGACGATGACGGAGGTCAGCGCCGCGATCAGCATCATCCCCTCCAGCGCCACGTTGAGCGCCCCCGAGAGGTCGGAGATGAGGCCGCCCATCGTCGCGAAGACCAGCGGCGTCGAGGCGCGGATGACGGTGACGAAGAAGGTGACCGAGAAGACGGCCGTCAGAAGCTCGATCATGTGCGGGCCTCCCTGCTCTTCCCGCCCGGGCGGCGGCCGCGCAGGCGGGCGATGGTTTTCGCGAAGGGGACGTTGAACTGCGAGGCCACGAGCAGGATGATCAGCGCCTGCGCAACGGCCAGCATCTCCGTCGGCACGTCTGTCCGCAGGCCCATGAACTGGGCGCCCTGCCGCATATAGCCGTAGGCGATGGCGACGAAGGGCACGGCGAGCGGACGGTTCTTGGCGACGATGGCGACGAGGATGCCCTCGAAGGCGAGGTTGGCGTCGAAATCGATGTCGATCCGCCCGAAGGCGCGGCCCTGCACGTAGACGGCCCCGAGGAGCCCGCCGATGGCGCCGGAGACGGTCATCGCGGAGACCATGACCGCCTTCGACTTGATGCCGGCGTATTCGGCGAACCTCGCGTTGTCGCCAACGAGCCGCAGCTTCAGCCCCCAGACGGTGCGGTAGAGCAGGAACCAGACGACACCGGTGGCGATCAGCGCGAAGAGGATGCCGAGGTCGAAGCGCGTCCCCGGGATCAGCGCCGGGAAGACGGCGGTGTCGGGAAAGTCGGGGGAGCTGAGCTGGCCGGAGCCTTCCGGCGCGAGGTGGGCGCGGGTCACCCAGTTCACCACGCGGATGGCGATGTAGTTGAACATCAGGCTGGAGACGATCTCCGATGCGCCGAAGCGCGCCTTCGCGTAACCGGGCAGGAAGCCATAGGCGGCGCCGGTGAGCATGGCGGCGAGCATCCCCAGCGGGATGGCGAGCCATGTCTGCCCGATGGGCGAGAGCGCCACCAGCGCGGCGAAGAGCCCGCCGACATAGACCTGCCCCTGAACGCCGAGCGAGAATTGCCGCGCCTGGAAGACAAGGGAGAAGGCGAGGCCGGTGAGCGTGAGCTTGGCGACATCGTCGATCCAGAGGCCCCGGGTCCGGGCCGAGCCGAGCGGCGCCGTCAGGAAAGTCTGGAAGGCGCGCATCGGCTCGTCCGACGTCAGCAGTACCAGGAGGAAGGCGACGAGGAGCGCGATCACCAGCGCCAGGAGGGCGCGGGAGCCTTCCCGCAGGGCGGTGGAGAGGCGCAGAGCGGTCTTGTCGTTCATCGCAGCGCAGCCTCCATCTGCCCGTCATCCATCCGGTCGGCACCCAGCATGTAGGAGCCCAGCGTCTCCGCCGTCAGCGCCTCGGAGTTGCGGAAGGCGGCGACGATGCGCCCGTGGTAGAAGACGACGAGCCGATCGGAGAGGGCCAGCAGCTCCGACAGGTCTGCCGACGAGAGCAGGACGGCGGCGCCCTTGTCGCGCGCGTCGGTGATGCTCTTCCAGATGAACTGCGTGGCGCCGAGGTCGACGCCGCGGGTCGGCTGGTTGACGAGCAGCACCACCGGCTGCTCGGAGAGTTCCCGGGCCACGACGACCTTCTGCATGTTGCCGCCCGAAAGCGTGCCCACCTTGAACTCCGGCCCGCCGACGCGGATGGAGAAGCGGTCGATCAGCGCCGTCGCATGGGCGCGGATGGCGCGCAGGTTGAGGAGGCCCCGCTTGGCGAACCTCGGATCGTCGAGCCGGGTGGCGACGAGGTTCTCCGCCGTCGTGCTCTCCACCGCCAGCCCCTCGGCGAGGCGATCCTCGGGGATCGACGAGAGGCCGAGGTGCCGGCGCTCCAGCACCGAGAGGGCGGTGAGCGAGGTGTCCTTCAGGCGGATGTCGCCGGAGCTGACGGCGCGCAGGCCGGCCACCGCCTCCAGCAGCTCCGCCTGGCCATTGCCCTCGACACCGACGAGGCCGACGATCTCCCCCTCGTGGACGTTGAGCGACAGGTTCTCGGCCAGCGTCACGCCGGTATCGGCTTTCAGCGTCAGGTTCTCCACCGTCACGGCGCGGGGGCCGTCGTGGGTGGAGCGGTCGACGCGCAGCGCCACCTCGCGGCCGACCATCATGGCCGCCAGCTGCGGCTCGCTGGTCTCGGCCGCGACGACCTCGCCGACCGTCTTGCCGGCGCGCATCACGGTGATGCGGTCGGAGATCTCCAGCACCTCCGGCAGCTTGTGGGCGATGAAGATGACCGTGCGGCCCTCTGCCGTCAGCGTGCGGATTGCGGTGAAGAGCTCGTCCACCTCCTGCGGAGCAAGGACGGCGGTGGGCTCGTCGAGGATGAGGATCTTGGCGTCGCGGTAGAGCGCCTTGAGGATCTCCACCCGCTGCTGCTGGCCCACCGGCAGCGTGCGCGTCTGCGCCTCGGGGTCGACCTTGAGGCGGAACGTCTCGGAGAGGTGGCGCACCCGCTCGATGGCCGCGGCGCGGTCGAACCTCGCGCCTGCCCGCGGCTCGGAGCCGAGGACGACGTTCTCGTAGACGGTGAAGGAGGGCACGAGCGAGAAATGCTGGAAGACCATGCCGACGCCGCGGTCGATGGCATCACGCGGGCCCTCGAAGCGGGCCTCGCGCCCGTCGATGAGCAGATCGCCGGCATCGGGCTTCTCGATGCCGAAGAGGATCTTCATCAGCGTCGACTTGCCGGCGCCGTTCTCGCCGACGACGGCATGAACCTCGCCCGGCCGCACGACCAGCGACACGCCGTCATTGGCGACCGTGCCGCCCGGATAGATGCGGGTAATTCCCCGCGCTTCGATGACGCGCTGCACCCTTGCGCTGCCCCCTGCCCGTTCTTCGCCCTGATGCGCCGCCCCGCCTGCTCAGGCGGGGCGGCGCGCGACCGGTCATGCGACCTGGGAGATTACATGACCGTGTCGACCTCGATCTCGCCATCGACGATCTGCTGCTCGATGGCGTCCAGCTCCGTGCGCACGTCCTCCGGCACCGTCTCCATGAACTGCTCGTTCTTGGAGATGCCGACGGCGCCGTCCGTGAGGCCGAGGAGCGTGGCGGAGCCGTAGGGGGCGGTGCCGTCCAGCGTGGCCTCGATCATGGTGTAGAGGCTGTCGCCCACCTTCTTCTCGACGGAGGTGAAGATCACGTCTGCCTGCGCCTGGTCGGTCGGGGCGAAGATGGCGGCCTGGTCGCTGTCGACGCCCACGGCATAGACGCCCTCGTCCCGCGCCGCCTGCAGCGCGCCGATGCCGGTGCCGCCGGCGATCGGGAAGATCACGTCGACGCCCTGCGCGATCTGCGCCAGCGCCAGCTCCTTGCCCTTGGCCGGGTCGGTGAAGGTGCCGGCGACGGCGCGGGTGATCTCGATATCCGGGTTCGCGGCCCGAGCGCCCTGCTCGAAGCCGACAGCGAACTCGACGACCGTGGCGCCTTCGACGCCGAGGATCTCCCCGAGCTTGCCGGTCTCGGAGATCATCGCGGCGGCATAGCCGGCGAGGTAGGCGGCCGTGGAGGTGCGGTACTGGATGGCGAGGATGTTCTCGTAATCGCCGGCCGTGAAATCGGGCGTGTCATCGAAGAGAATGAACTTCTGGTCCGGGTAGTCGGGGGCGAGATCGGTCATGTAACCGTTCATCTCCCACGTGCCGGCGACGATGATGTCGAAGCCCTGATCGGCGGCGTCGGCGAGCGCCGGCTCCCAGCGGCCGCGGTCGTTGCCGGCCTCGATGATCGTCACCTCGATGGGCAGGTCCTCTTCCGCCCGGGCGAGGCCGGCGGCGGCGCTGTCGAGGAAGCTGCGGTCGCCGAGCGTGCCGTGCACGACGAAGGCGACGCTGGTCATGTCGTCCTGCGCCGCGGCGGCGAGCGGCAGGCCGGCAGCGAAGGTGGCGCCGAGCATGAGCTGCGTGGCGGCGCGGCGGGTCAGTCTGATGGTCATGTCTCTCTCCTGAAGGTCATGTGGTTTCGGTGTGAGGGTCGCGGGGCCGCCAGCGGATGGAGGCGGCGTAGAGATCGCGGAGGCGGGCAAGGTCGCCCGTCTCGATCAGCGTCACCGGCGGCGTGCCGAGACGGCGGGAAGGGTCGACAAGCGTCATGCCCCGGGTCAGCCCCGGCGCCAGTGCCACGGCGACGCTCGCCTCGATCGCGCCGGTGACGAGGCCCGGCTCGATGACGACGGCGGCGGCGAAGGGATCGACGAAGCGGAAGACGTCGCCCGCGCCGAAGCCCTCGTTCACCTTGCGGCTATGCTCGGCGATGGCCTTGTTGAAGGCGCCGAGGGGGTCCTCCCCCTGCCCTGCGAAGAGCGCGTCCATCTCGGCTGCGTCCATCGCGTGGGTGGTGCAGGGCTCCCACGGGACGACACGGGTGGGGATGTCGGCGCGGAAGACGATATCCGCCGCCTCAGGATCGGCGAAGATGTTGAACTCGGCGGCCGGCGTGGTGTTGCCCCGGCCATGGATCGTGCCGCCCATGATGGTCAGCTGCCCGATGCCGCCGGCAATCGAGGGCTCCAGCGTCAGCGCCAGCGCGAGGTTGGTGAGCGGGCCGATCATCAGCAGATCGGTCTTGCCGCCTGCCGCGGCGTTGGCGCGGATGGTCTCGCGCAGGTAGGTGACGGCATCGTCGCCAGCCGGCGCCGGGCGATCCTCTGGGATGGGGGCGCCGCCGATACCGTCCTCGCCATGGACATGCGTGGCGTGGATGGCCGGCTGGCTCATCGGCGCCGCCTGGCCCGAGATCACCGGGATGTCGCCCGCCTCGCAGAGGGGGAGGATGCCGAGGATGTTCCGGGTCGCCAGCTCCAGCGTCACGTTGCCGAAGACGGTGGTGACGGCCGCGGGCCGCACCCCGTGCGCCAGAAGCATGACCAGCGCCTGCGCATCGTCGATGCCGCCGTCGGTATCTAGGATCAGGGGAGTCATGCCACGTCTGCCTTCGCGTCTGCGCGGGCCCAGAAATCGGCGTAGGCGGCGGAGTACACCGCGCGCACCTCCGCGAAGGGCCGCCGCGTCAGCTCCCCGTCGCGCACGATCTGCTCGCCGGCGATAAAGGAGTGGCGGAGATCCCGCCCCGAGCCGGAATAGACAAGCGCTGCCTCCACCTCGGGCGTCTCGCTCCAGCCCGGGCCCATGCGGAAGACGGCGATGTCGGCGGCCTTGCCCGGCTCCAGCGAGCCGGTCTCGTGATCGAGGCCGAGTGCGCGGGCGCCCTCGAGGGTCGCCATGCGCACCAGCTCCCGGGAGGAGATCGGCTGCGCCCGCCCCTCCTTGTGCGAGGCGACATGGCCGGCGATGCGCATCTCGACCACCATGTCGTAGCTGTTGTTGGCGGCGACGTTGTCCGTCCCCAGCGCCACGGTCACGCCCGCCTCGCGCAGCGCCACCGACGGGCAGATCCCGGCGCGGCCGGAGCGGAGCCCGGCCGAGGCGCATTGCACGACGGAGGCCGCCGGCGCGCGGGCGAAGACGGCGATATCCTCCTCCGAGAGGTCGAGGCAGTGCGCGGCATGCACGCGGCCGCGGAAGAAGCCGGCCTGCTCCAGCGCCTGCGTGGCGGTTTGGCCATAGCGCGCCTGCGTCTCCTCGTTGTCCTCCGGCCCGGCGGCCATGTGCAGGTGCAGGCCGCAGCCCAGCTCCTCCGCCAAGGCCACCTCGGCCTTCAGCAGGCTCTCGGAATTGTCGACGTAGGGGGCATGGGGGCCGAACCACGGCACCACCCGCCCCTCGCCCCGGCGCTGCGCCTTGACGAAGGCGGCAGCCTTCTCCAGCTCCGCCATTCCGCGCTCCGTCTCGCCCAGTTCGACGATGCCATAGGCGATTACGGCGCGCAGGCCGGCGGCGGCGACGGCATCGGCGATCTCTTCCGCGAAGAAGTACTGGTCGCAGAAGGTCGTCGTGCCGGAGAGCGCCATCTCTGCACAGGAGAGGGCGACGGCGGGGCCGACATCGCGCCCCTCCATCGCCAGCTCGGGCACGCGGATCGTGTTGTACCAGCCCTCCATCGTCAGAAGCGAATGCCCCTCCGACCGGCCGCGGAAGAGGACCATGGCGGAATGGGTGTGCGCGTTGACGAGGCCGGGCATGACGAGATGGCCCGGCAGGTCCAGCACCTCGTCGAAGCCACCCGGCTCGGGGCAGGAGGACATGGGGCCGACGCCGGTGATGCGGCCCTCGGCAAAGCTGAGCCAGCCGGGCGCATAGCCCGAATCTTGGGCATCGACGGTGATGATGACGGCGTCGCGGATCAGCACAGAGAACATTTGACCAGATTTGGTAAAGCGGTTTACTAGGAGATTAGTGGCCTAATCCGGGGGTGTGTCAAATGCCTTTTTATCGCACCAAGAGAACGTCGCGCCATCTCGGCGGGATGCCCATAAATATGGCAGATTGCCCAGCCCCGCACCAGTGGCGACTCCGCTGATGGCGCTGGCGGACTCCCCCTTCCCCCGCGATACCGCCCGGGCGGAGGCCCTTGCCGCGCGCGACGGCGAGGCCATCCGCGCTGCCGCCGAGGCCGCGCTCTCCCCCGGCGCCCTTCTGGGCGCGGAGGCGGTGGAGCGGCTGGTGGCAAGGTTCGATCTGGCCGATGCCGAGGAGCTGATCCTCCACCTTCTCCCCCTCGCCGAGAAACTGGCCGATCCGCCGATCTCCGGCTTCTTCGTTGGCGCGGCGGGGCTGGCGACGACCGGCGAGGTGATCCTCGGCGGCAACCTCGAATGGCCCGGCGCGCATCTGGGGATGACGCTGCACGGCGAGGGATTCGTCGCCATCCGCGCCTTCCATCTCGGCCTGTCGCTCAAGGCGCTGGCAATTTCCGAGGCGCATCCCTGCGCCCATTGCCGCCAGTGCCTCGCCGAATATGCGGCGGCCGACGACATGGTCCTAGTCGATCCGCACGGCCACCGGCTGACGCTGGCGGAGCTCTACCCCTGGCCCTTCTCCCCCGCCGCCCTCGGCGCGCCCGGCGCGTCGCCGGACGCCCCGCCGCTCTCCATCACCATCGCCGGCAGCGCACCGCCGCAGGTGGAGGCGCTGCTGCGCTCCGACGCGGGCCGGGCCCACGCCCCCTACTCCGGCTGCCCCGCCGCGCTGGTGCTGGAGACGGCGGGCGAGCCGGTCCTCGGCCTCGCCATCGAGAGCGTCGCCTTCAACCCCACCATCCAGCCCGTCATGTCGGCGCTGGTGAACCTCCACGCCGCCGGCATCGCCCCGTCGGAGATCCGCGCCGCATGGCTCCTCCAGCGCGGCGGCGCGGTGGACTATGCCGCGCCCACCCGCGCCCTCCTGAAGACGCTGGCGCCGGAGGCCCCGCTGACGCTGCTGGGGTGGCCGGCATGAGGCTGAGCTACGAGCGCATGACCTGGCAGGAGGCCGGCGAGGCCTCCGGCCGGCTCGCCATCCTGCCCCTCGGCGCGACGGAGCAGCACGGGCCGCACCTGCCGCTCTCCGTCGACACGGTGCTGGCCGGCGGCGTCGCCGGGGCGCTGGCGGAGGCACTGGGCGCCGTCCTCCTCCCCGCCCTGCCCTATGGCGAGGCGGCGACGAGCGAGGGGCACCCGGGCACTCTCTCCCTCACCGCTGACACGATGGCGCGGGTGATCGCCGACATCGGCCGCGGCGTGCACCGCATCGGCCACCCGGCGCTGATCCTGCTGAACGGCCATTTCGGCAACCGCGCCCCTGCCGCGCAGGCCGCCGAGATGCTGGCGGCCGAGGGTATCGCCGTCCTCTGCCTCGACTACCCGGGGCTGGAGGATCTGGCCGGCGCGATCTGCGAGAGCGAGGCGGCAGGCAACCACTTCTACCATGCCGACGAGGTGGAAACCTCGATGATGCTGGCGCTCGCGCCCGAGGTGGTGCGGATGGAGCGGGCGGTGGCGGAGTACCCCGACTTCCCCGCCGATTTCGGCAGCCGCCCCATGCTCCTGCGCGAGCTCAGCGAGAGTGGCACCTTCGGGGACCCGCGCCCGTCGACGGCCGAGAAGGGCCGCGCCCTGATCGACGGCATCGTGGCGGCCGCCCTGCTCGAGGTCGCCGCCTTCTGCGAGGCGCACGGGATCGAGGCGGGCGCATGGCAACGCTGACGGACGTTGCCCGCCGCGCCGGTGTCTCCCCCGCCGCCGTCTCGCGGCACCTCAACGGGCGCATCACGCTGCCGCCGCAGACGCGCGCCCGCATCGATGCCGCGGTGGCGGAGCTGAACTACAAGCCGAACCTTCTGGCCAAGCGCCTCTCCACCGGACGGACGGAGGCGATCGGCCTCGTGACGCCCGAGATCGACAACCCCTTCTTCGGCGAGCTGGCGGCGATCATCGAGGAGGCGGCGGCCGATGCCGGCTATGCCGTCTACATCACTTCCACCCGCGGCGACCTCTCCCGCGAGATCACGGCGCTCGGCCGGCTGCGGGAGCGGCATGTCGACGGGCTGATCCTGATGACCAACCGCCCCGATGACGGCGCGCTGGCAAAGGCGCTGAGCGGGCTCTCCAACGTGGTGATCGTCGACGAGGACGTCCCCGGCGCCGCCCAGCCCCGCATCTTCGTCGAGAACAGCGCGGGCACGCGCCTCGCGACGGAGCACCTGATTTCCCTCGGCCATCGGCGCATCGCCATGGTCGGCGGCCCGCCGGGGCTGATGAGCGTCACCGAACGGCAGGCGGGCTGGGAGGCGGCTCTGGCGGCGGCCGGCCTCCCCCCCGGCCCGCGCCTCCTCGGCACCTACACGCGCGCCCATGGGCGCGCGGCGGCGGAGCAGCTGCTGGCCGAAGGGCTGCCGGATGCCATCGTCGCCTGCGCCGACGACATCGCGCTCGGCCTCCTCGAGGCGCTCCGCGAGGCCGGCGTCTCCGTCCCCGGGGACATCGCCCTCACCGGCTTCGACGACATGCGCTACGCCGCGCTGATCGACCCGCCCCTCACGACCGTCCGCCAGCCGGCGGCGCAGATGGGGCGGCTGGCGCTGGCCCATCTGCTGACGCTCCTCTCCGGCGGCGAGGTGGCACCCGTCACCCGCCTGCCGGTCACGCTCATCCCCCGATCCTCCACAGCCCCCTCGAAGGTGCCGACACCATGACCTCCCCCCGCGTCCTCCTCGCCGGCGAAAGCTGGACGACCCATTCGATCCACCAGAAGGGCTACGACAGCTTCACCTCCACCGAGTACCGCGAGGGCGGCGGCTGGCTGATCGCGGCGCTGGAAGAGGCCGGCTGGGAGGTGACCTACCAGCCCTGCCACGTCGCGGCCCGCGACTTTCCCGCGACGGCGGAGGCGCTTTCGGCCTTCGACCTCGTCATCCTCTCCGACATCGGCGCCAACACGCTGCTGCTCCATCCCGACACGGTCGCGGGCCGGCCGACGCCCGACCGGCTGCTGGCCCTGCGCGACTACGTCGCCGGCGGCGGCGGGCTGGTGATGGTGGGCGGCTACCTCACCTTCCAGGGCATCGACGCCAAGGGGCAATATGCCGGCTCCGCCGTCGAGGAGGCACTGCCCGTCACGCTCTTCCGCCATGACGACCGGGCCGAGCGCCCGGCGGGCGTGGTTCCCGTGGCGGAGGCCCATGCGATCACCGAGGGGCTGGGCGACTGGCCCGCCCTCCTCGGCTACAACAGGCTGACGGCGAAGCCGGGGGCGGAGGTGCTGGCGCGGGTCGACGGCGACCCGCTGCTGGTCGTCGGCGGCTTTGGCGAGGGCCGCTCCATCGCCTTCGCCTCCGATTGCGGGCCGCACTGGGCGCCGGAACCCTTCGTGGAGTGGGCCGGCTACAAGCGGCTCTGGGCGCGGATCGCCGACTGGGCGGCGGGCCGGGAGACGGCGCAATGAAGGACGTCCTGCTCGACCCGCAAGAAGAGGTCGCCATCCGCCAGCACCTCGCCCTCGTGGCCCTCGCCAAGCGCCCCGCAGACCGGGTGCTCCGCGTCGGGCGGCTGCTGGAGGTGCATGGCCGCGAGTGGCTGGAGGATCAGGAGATCGTCATCGCCGGCAAGCGCATCGCCTGGGTCGGCCCGGCGGGCGCCTGGCCCGGCGAGGCGGCGGAGCGGGTGCACCGGCCGGATCTCGCCGCCGTGCCCGGCTTCGGCGAGGCGCACAAGCACATCGAATCGACCCACCTGACGCCGGAATGGGACGCCGCGATGGTTCTCCCCCGGGGCTGCACGTGGACATGCGAGGCCTCCCACGAGTTCGCCAACGTCAACGGGCCGCGCAACCTCGAGTTCTGGCTGAAGGCCCGCGAGGCGGGGATGCCGAACAAGATATTCCCCCTCCCCGGCTCCGCCGTGCCGCCCACGGCCTATGAGCATGGCGGCGGCTGGTTCGGCCATGACGAGCAGGCAGGCTTCATGCAGAGCCCCATGGTCGCCGGCCTCGACGAGGTGATGGACTGGCCCGCCGTCTGGAACCCCGAGAACCCGGCCTACGAGCGCCTCTGGGGCATGATCGGCGCCACCCTCGCCGGGCGCGGCGTGGTGGAGGGGCATGCTGCCGGGCTGACGGCGCTCGGCGACATCAACGCCTTCGCCGCCGCCGGCCTTGCCGGCGACCACGAGGGGCGGGCCGCCGCCGAGGTGCGCGAGAAGCTGCGCCGGGGCATCTTCATCGAGGTGCGCCCGCAATCCATGGTCGCCATCTTCGAGGGCCTGCTGGCCGAGGGTCAGGAGGACTGGAGCCAGTTCGCGCTGATCACCGATGACCGCTCCGCCTCCGACACGCTGCGCATGGGGGCGACGGACCATAACGTACGCCTCGCCGTCTCCTGCGGGATCCCGGTGGAGGTCGCCATCCAGATGGTCACGATCAACCCCGCCCGCCATATGCGGCTGACGCCCTATGTCGGCTCCATCTCGCCGGGGCGCTTCGCCGACGCGGTGCTACTCTCCGACGTGGGCAGCCTCGAGATCGCCGAGGTCTGGGCGGACGGGCAACAGGTCTCCGACGGGACGCGCTACATCGGCCCCATGGCCAGGATCGACTGGCCGGACTGGGCGACGCAGACGGTCAACCTGCCCCAGCCGGTGACGGCGGCGGACTTCGCCATTCCCGCGCCGGAGGGCCGGCAGACCGTCACCGCCGCTATCCTGCGCCCCTTCCACTGGTACAATGATTTCCTGACCGCCGAGCTGCCGGTCGAGGGCGGGCTGGCGCAGCGGGACAGCGCGCAGAAGATCACCAAGTTCGCCATCGTCGACCGCTATTCCGGCGGAGGCGAGGTGGCCAAGATGTTCTGGAAGGGCACCGGCCCCGCCACGCCCGCGACGGCGCTCGCCTGCTCCGTCGCCCATGACAAGCACAACATCTGGGCCGTCGGCTCTTCGGACGAGGCGATGGCCATGGCAGTCAACGCCATCCGCGAGATGCAGGGCGGCTGGGCGCTGGTGGTGAACGGCGAGGTGACGGCGACCGTCCGCTACGAGGTCGGCGGGCTGATGAGCGCGCGGCCGGCGGAGGAGCTGGATGCGGAGATGCAGGCCCTCTACCGCGCCGCCGAGGCGGTGGACTGGATGTGGGAGCCGACGGCGACGGAGAACTGGCCCGAGGGCTTCCCCGAGCGGCTCGCGTTTGCCACCCTCACCTGCGCCCCGTGGCGCTGGGTGCTGGTGGCGCCGGGGCCGCTGGCGCCGGAGGGCTTCGTCAACGTCACCACGGGGCAGACGCACCCGGTCGTCTGGTGAGGGCGGGGGGCCCTGCGCCCCCCTCCTCCCGCGGCCGGCAGCCCGGAAGCCCGCGTTTTTCTTCGCAGGGCGAAGCTCCCTGCTGGACAGGTCGCACCATCATTGCTTAGGTCCGTGGGCTGGAGCCGCGATGCCGTTCATCTGTCTCGTCGCGGCTGAACACGTCATAAAGGGAGGAGACCCATGGACAGACGCTCATTCATCACCAGGTCCGTGATCGCGGGCACCGGTGCCGCCGCGCTGGCGGCGCCGGCCATCGCTCAGGGCAACATGACCTGGCGGATGGTCACCACCTGGCCGAAGAACTTCCCCGGCCTCGGTGTCGGCGCGCAGCGCCTCGCCGACCGGATCACCGCCGCCTCCGGTGGCCGGCTGACCGTGCAGGTCTATGCCGCCGGTGAGCTCGTGCCGCCGCTGCAATCGCTCGACGCCGTCATCGACGGCACCGCCGAGATGAGCCACGGCGCCGCCTATTACTGGCAGAACAAGTCGACCGCCCTCTCCTTCTTCACCGGCGTGCCCTACGGCATGACCTCCAGCGAGCTCGCGGGCTGGATCCGCCACATGGGCGGTCAGGAGCTGTGGGACGAGGTCTATGACCAGTTCGGCGTGCAGGGCTTCCTCTCCGGCAACACCGGCACGCAGGCCGGCGGCTGGTTCCGCAACGAGCTGACCGGCGTCGCCGACCTGCAGGGCCTGCGCTTCCGCACCCCCGGCCTTGGCGGCCGCGTGTGGGAGCAGCTCGGCGCCACCGTCACCAACATGGCTGCGGGCGAAATCTTCCAGGCGCTGCAATCGGGCACGCTCGACGCGGCGGAATTCGTGGGCCCCTACAACGACCTCGCGCTCGGCTTCTATCAGGTGGCGAAGAACTACTACTTCCCCTCCTTCGTCGAGCCCGGCCTCGCCACCGAGCTGGTGGTCGACAAGGCCAAGTTCCAGGAGCTGCCCGACGACCTGCAGGCCATCGTCCGCGATGTCTCCCAGGCCGAGTACGACATGGTCGCCTCCGACTTCGCCGCCAACGACCCGCGCGCGCTGCAGACGCTCATCAACGAGCATGACGTCAACGTACTGCAGTTCCCCGACGAGATCCTCGAGGCGGGGGCCGAGGCCTCCAAGGCGGTGATCACCGAGCTGCGCGAGTCCGACGACGACCTGACCAAGCGCACGGCGGAGAGCTTCGTCGAAGCGCTCAACATCATGCGCGTGCGCACGCAGTCGACCGACAGCGCCTTCATCCGCGCCCGGGAGCAGTACTTCTCCATCTGACGGATCGGAGCTGCCCGAACAAAGAAGGCCCGGATCGCAGGATCCGGGCCTTTTTCGTTGCCGCTGCCTCTCCCGGCTAAAGCCAGGTGACGATCTGCGGGAAGATGAACAGGATCGCGATGGCCACCATCTGCAGCAGCACGAAGGGGATCACGCCGCGGTAGATCGCCGAGGTCGGCAGATCGTCCGGCGCCACGCCGCGCAGATAGAAGAGCGCGAAGCCGAAGGGCGGCGTCAGGAAGCTGGTCTGCAGGTTCACGCCGACGATCACGCCGAGCCACACCGGGTCCACGTCCAAGGCCAGCAGGATCGGCGCGGTGATCGGGATGACGATGAAGATGATCTCGAACGTGTCGAGGATGAAGCCCAGCACGAACATGATGAGCATCACGACGAGCACGGCCGCCAGTGTTCCCCCCGGCAGGTTGGAGAGGAAGGCGTGGACGAGGTTGTCGCCCCCCATCAGGCGGAAGACGATCGAGAAGACCGAGGCGCCGAAGAGGATGATGAACACCATCGAGGTGATCGTCGCCGTGGAGACGACCGTCTCCTGCAGGATGCGGAACGACAGCCGCCAGCGCAGCGCCGCCAGCAAGATGGCGCCCACGGCGCCCACCGAGGCGGCTTCCGTCGGGGTCGCGATGCCGCCGAGGATGGAGCCGAGGACGGCGACGATCAGCAGCAGGGGCGGGATCAGGGCGACGGCCACCTCGCGGATCAGCCCGCGCTTCTCCTCCGCCGGGACAGGCGTCGCCGGGCAGGAGGCCGGGTCCGTCACGGCCTTGAAGATCACCCAGAGCGTGTAGAGCCCGACGAGCAGCACGCCCGGCAGGAGCGCCCCCGCGAAGAGGTCGCCGACGGAGACGGGGACAGGCGCGAAGTTGCCCTTCTCCATCTGCACCTGCGCGTTGATGCCCGAGAGCATGTCGCCCATGAAGATCAGCACCGTCGAGGGCGGGATGATCTGGCCGAGCGTGCCGCTCGCGCAGATGACGCCGGTGGCGAGCTTGGGATCGTAGCCGGCGCGCAGCATCGCCGGCAGCGAGATCAGGCCCATGGTCACCACCGTCGCGCCGACGACGCCGGTGGAGGCGGCGAGCATGGCGCCGACGAGGATGACCGAAAGCCCGAGCCCGCCGCGCAGGTTGCCGAAGAGCTTGCTCATGGTCAGCAAAAGCTGCTCGGCGATGCGCGAGCGCTCCAGCATCACCCCCATGAAGATGAAGAGCGGCACCGCCACCAGCACCTCGCTCGACATGAAGCCGATGTAGCGGTTCGGCAGGCTGCCGAAGTTCGACGGATCGAACACGCCGAGGGACCAGCCGACGAGGCCGAAGAGCAGCGACACGCCGGCGAGCGTGAAGGCAACGGGGAAGCCGAGCATCAGGAAGCCGATGATCCCGAAGAACATCAGCCCCGCGAGGAGTTCGCCCAGAAGGACAGGATCCATCAGGTGGTCACCCCCGGCAGCTCGGCGGCGAGGCCGCGGTAGCGCAGCTTCTCGGGCAAGAGGTTGTCCCGCCCGGCCAGCACGAGGATGGAGCGCAGCGCCATCGCGATCCCCTGCAGCCCGATAAGCACCGCGAAGGCGATGATGAAGGACTTCAGCACGAAGAGCCCCGGCATGCCGCCGACGTTGGAGGAGCCTTCGAGGTAGCTCCACGAGCGGGTGACGAAGGGCATCGAGTAGGCAAGCACCACGTAGGTGAAGGGCAGCAGGAAGACGAGCACCCCGATCAGGTCGACCACCGCCTTCCGCTTGCGAGAGGCGGTGCGGTAGAAGATGTCGACACGAACGTGATCGTCGCGCAGGAGCGCGAAGCCGGCGACGGCGGTGAACATCGCGCCGTTCAGCCAGATGTAGAGATCCTGCATCCAGACGAAGCTGATCGAGAAGACGTAGCGCTGCACCACGACGGTGAAGCACACGACCACGATCCCCAGCGCCAGCCAGGAAAAGACCCAGCCGATCACCAGATTTATGGCGCAGATGACCCTGACGATGACTGCGATGGCGCCCATGCCCGCCTCCCCTCTTGACGGACCGCTGTTGGCACATATGGCGCGCCCGGACAACATTCTCGGAGCGCGCCGCTGCGTTTCGATCCCGGCGCGGCAGGCGTGCCGCAGCCGGCGCGGCATGGCCGTTCCGAGCCCGGGGGGCCGAAAGCCGCGCCGGGGGAGGAACAAAAAGGACTCGCGGCCATTAGCGATACTATGCGACGGCTGTGCGACGGCTGTCGTTAACCCCGCCGCTGGCCTCAGGAGACGTATCAGGGTGAACGCGATCTATTGCGGCGCTCCCCCGCCGCCGTCCGACCTCTGGTCGCGCTGGAACCTCGATCCGGTGCTGATCGCGGCCCTCCTCGTGCTGGCCGTGGCCCTTCGGCGCGACCGCGCGGCGCTGGCCGGCGTCGGCGTCTTGGCCCTCGCCTTCATCTCCCCGCTCTGTGCCCTCTCTTCCGCGCTCTTCTCGGCGCGGGTGGTGCACCATCTCCTCCTCGTCGCCGTGGCGGCGCCCCTGCTGGCGCAAGCCCTGCGGGGGCGGCGGACGGAGAGCCTCGCGCTGCCGACGGCCATTTCGGCGGCGGTGCTCTGGGCGTGGCACCTGCCGGCGGCCTATGACCTCGCCCTGTCCAACGTCGCCGTCTACTGGCTGATGCAGCTGACGCTCGTCGGCACCGCCACGTGGTTCTGGCACGCGGTGCTGAACGGGCGCGCCTCGCCGGTGGAGCGGATGGCCTTCATCATCGCCGGCTTCGCGCAGATGGGGATGCTCGGCGCCCTGCTCACCTTCGCCCCCCAGCAGCTCTATGCCGCGCATGTCATCGCGCCCTTCCTATGGGGCATCACGCCGCTGGCGGACCAGCAGCTCGGCGGGCTGATCATGTGGGTGCCGGCCGGCATCCCCTATGCCATCGCCGCCGGCTTTCAGGCGCGGCAGAGCTGGGCGCTCCTGTCCCGGGAGGCGGCGTGATCGACTGGGTCGTGGCGACGGTGCCGCTCTTCAAGGTGCTGCACATCGCGGCCCTGTGCATCTGGTGCGGCGGGCTCATCGTCCTGCCGCTGATGCTCGCCCGGCACGACCCGGCGGTGGTGGAGGAGGATTACCGCCTCATCCGCCGGGGCACCCACATCGCCTACACGATGGGCGTCACGCCCGCCGCCGTCATCGCCGTCATCGCCGGGACATGGCTGATCTTCCTGCGCGGCGCCTTCGTGCCCTGGCTCTTCGCCAAGCTGGCCTTCGTGGCGCTTTTGGTGCTCATCCACGCCTGGGTCGGCCACGTCGTGGCCCAGGTGGCGGAGGAGCCGGGCACGCAGCGCCCGCCGGAGCCCTACCTGCCCGTCGCGGCTGTGCTCTTCTGCGTCGTCGCCATCCTCGTGCTGGTGCTGGCGAAGCCGGACATCGGCACCGTCAGCTTCCCCGACTGGATGATGGAGCCGCGCGACAATCAACTGCTCTTCGACGTTCCCAGCCGGTAATCGAAGACGAGCTTGCCCCCATGCCACCCCGTGAGAGCCACCATGCCGAGACTGAGCGCCGACAGCAGGATGCCGTAGGGCAGCACCGCATCGATGTAGCCCGTCGTCAGCCGGTAGCCCCAGTTCGCCCCGAGCAGCGCCAGCGTACAGACGGCGATGATGAAATGCGTCCACGCCGGCGCCCGGGCGCGGATGCCGGAGACGAGCAGCAGCTCCGCCGTGCCGGAGAAGCCCGCCGCCATGCCGAAGAGAAAGCCCGTGCCGACGGCCCAGAGCCCGGCGCGCGCCCAGAAGGGCTCCCCCGTCCACCAGTAGAACAGGTCGGCCCCGATGGTGCAGAAGGTCAGCGCCACGGGGAAGGCGACGCTCATGGCGTGGATCGGGTGGCCGAGGATGGCCACGCGCGATTCCGTCTGGTCGAAGCCGGGGCGCTCGCTGATCGGGTCGATCAGCTCCTCGCTGTTGCTGTGCTCGATCGGGTCCGTCGTCATCGCCCTGTCCTTCTCCGTGGCATCGCCCTCGGGACAACGCTCACCCTCCTTGCCGGTTGCGAGGGGGCGCTGTCCACCCTGCAGCCGGCCGGCCCGGCCGCCCGCCACATCGCCACATTGTGGTGGGTGATGCTCGCCGGCGCCACAGCGATCTTCGCCATGGTGGCGATCCTCATCACCCTCGCCTTCCGCCGCGGCCGGCGGGCCGAGGGGAAGGACGAGGCGCGCAGCGTGCGCGTCTGGATCCTCGGGCTCGGCCTCGGCTTCTCGATGACCATCCTCGCCGCGCTCCTCGGCTTCGGCCTCTTCATCGGCGAGCGGCTGCTGCCGCGTGGCGGGGAGGAGGTCGTCACCGTGGGCGCCGAGGGGCGGCAATGGGCCTGGACCTTCCGCTACGAGGGCCGCGCGCCGACGGAGGACGTGCTGCACATCCCCGCCGGGCGGCCAGTCGACGTGGCGGTGACGACCACGGACGTCATCCACAGCTTCTGGATCCCCCGTCTGGCCGGCAAGCTCGACGCCATCCCCGGCCACACCAACATCCTTCGCATCGAGGCAGACAGCCCCGGCACCTTTGCCGGCCTCAGCGCCGAATACAGCGGCCCCGGCTATGACAGCTTCTCCTTCTCCGTCGTCGCCCATGGCCCGGCGGAGTGGGATGCCTTCCTCGCAGGTCAGACCGAATGAACGCCCTTCGCCAGCACCGCCGCCTCGACCGCATCTGGGCCTCCGCGCCCGGCTTTCGCGGCTGGTTCTCCACCGTCAACCACACCGACCTCGGGCGGATGTTCCTCGTCACCGCCTTCACGTTCTTCCTGATCGGCGGCCTTCTGGCGATGCTCATCCGCGCGCAGCTGGCGACGCCCGATTCCGCCTTCGCGGGGCCGGAGATCTACAACCAGATCTTCACCATGCACGGGACCATCATGATGTTCCTGTTCGCCATCCCCACCTTCGAGGGCATGGCGATCTACCTGCTGCCGAAGATGCTGGGCACGCGAGATCTCGCCTTCCCGCGGCTGACGGCCTACGGCTTCTGGTGCTACGTCTTCGGCGGCACGATGCTGCTCGTCTCGCTGCTCTTCGGAATCGCGCCGGACGGCGGCTGGTTCATGTATCCGCCGCTGACGGGGCCGATCTACTCACCGGGGATCAACACCGATTTCTGGCTGATCGGCATCACCTTCGTCGAGATCTCCGCCATCGCCGCGGCGGTGGAGCTGACCGTCTCCATCCTCAAGTACCGCGCGCCCGGCATGTCGCTCGACAAGATGCCCATCTTCGCGTGGTACGCCCTCGTCACCGCGCTGATGATCCTCACCGGCTTTCCGCCCCTCATCCTCGGCTCGGTGCTGCTGGAGGTTGAGCGGGCCTTCGGGCTGCCCTTCTTCCAGGCCGATCTCGGCGGGGACAGCCTGCTCTGGCAGCACCTCTTCTGGCTCTTCGGGCACCCGGAGGTCTACATCATCTTCCTGCCGGCCGCCGGCGTCATCTCCACCATCCTGCCGGTGATGTGCCGCACCACGCTGCTCGGCTACGGCTGGATCGTCGCCTCGGCGGTGGCGCTGGCCTTCCTCTCCTTCGGGCTCTGGGTGCACCACATGTTCACCACGGGCATCCCGCACATGGGGCTGGCCTTCTTCTCCGCCGCCTCAACGCTGGTGGCGGTGCCGACGGGGGTGCAGGTCTTCGCGTGGATCGGCACGATGTGGAAGGGCCGGCCGGAGCTGCGGCTGCCGATGCTGCACCTGCTTGGCTTCTTCATCACCTTCGTCATCGGCGGGCTGACGGGCGTGATGGTGGCGGTGGTGCCCTTCGACTGGCAGGTGCATGACACCGCCTTCGTCACCGCCCACCTGCATTACGTGCTCTTCGGGGGCTTCGTATTCCCCATCCTCGCCGCGATCTACTACTGGCTGCCGCACATGAGCGGGAGGAAGCGCTTCTTCCGGCTCGGCGGCATCGCCTTCGCGCTGATCTTCGTCGGCTTCCACGTCACCTTCCTGGCGATGCACTGGGTGGGCCTCCTCGGCCAGCGGCGCCGCATCTCCACCTATGAGGTGGAGGATGGCTGGACGCTGATCAACTTCATCTCCTCCATCGGCGGCTTCATCACCGCCATCGGCATCGCCATCGTCATCATCGATGTCATCATCCAGGTCTTCGCGGCGACGCGCGGCGAGCGGAACCCGTGGCGCGCCGGCACGCTGGAATGGGCGATGATGACGCCGCCGCCATCCTACAACTTCGCCACCCTGCCCCATGTCACCAGCCGCGAGCCGCTGGCGGAGGACCCGGGCCTCGCCACGCGTCTAGCCCGCGGCGAGGGCTACCTGCCGGCGCCGGAGGAGGACTGGCGGGAGACGCTGACGGTGGAGCCGGCGACGGGGCGGCCGGATTTCCACGTCATTTACCCGGCGAACACGCATCTGCCGATCGTCATGGCGGCGGTGACGGGGACGTTCTTCCTCTCGCTGCTGCTCAAGGTCTACTGGTTCACCCCCTTCGCCCTCGCCGGAGTCGCCCTCCTCGCGCTCCGCTGGGTCTGGGTGCTGGGCCGGCGGGAGGATCTGCCGCCCCGTGCCATCGGGAGGGGGCTGGAGGTGCCGACAGCGGCGGCGGTGGACAGGCCGCCCGGCTGGTGGGGCTCGCTCTTCCTGCTGATCGCCAACGCGACCTTTTTCGGCTCGCTCATCTTCGGCTACGCCTTCCTCTGGACAGTGGCGCCGGGCTGGCCGCCGCCGGCGCTGCTGGCCCCCTCGCTCGTCGAGCTGGCCATCGGCCTTGGCGGCGCGGCGCTCGGCACAGTCGCCGCCCGCCTCGCCACCCGCGCCAACCGGAAGGGCGGCGCCCCCCTGCCCGCCCTCGCGGGTGCCGGGCTCGGCGCCGCGATGGTTGCCGGCGCCTGCATCGCGTTCCTGCTGCGCGCCCCGCCGCCGGCGGAGCATGCCTATAGCGCCACGCTCTTCATCCTCGGCGGATACGGGCTGTTCCACGCGGGGCTGGCGCTGCTGATGCTGGGCTTTGTCAGTGCGCAGACTGTGCGGGGCTATACCTCGCCCGGGCGGCGCGCCGTCTTCCCCATCGTCTCGCTCTGGCTCGATTACCTGGCGCTGACGGGGGCGGCGATCCTGCTGGCGGCGCACCTGCCGGGGATGCTGGGATGAGGGATGTCCTGCGCATCCTCATCGCGCCGCTGGTCTGGCTGGCGGCGTTCAGCGCGATCTACGGATTGCACGGCCTGATCTGCGGGCACGGGATCACCGCGCCGCCGCCGCGCCTGCTGCTCCTCGCCGGCTACGGGCTGGCCGTCGCGGCGCAGGTCGCGCTCCTCTGGGCGCTGCACGTGCCCCGCTTCGCCAGCCCCTCGCCCTTCGTGAGCTTCGTCAGCCACGCGACGGGTTGGGTCGGCCTCGTCGCCACCGTCTGGTCGCTCCTGCCCGTCGCGGTGACGAGTTACTGCGGCTGAGGGCGTCAGCCCGCCCGGACCCCGGGCGGGCTGCCTTGGTCCTACTGGTGACCGGACACAGCCTTCGGCCGGTAGGGCGCCTCGAGGGCGGCGACCTCTTCCTCCGTCAGCTGCAGGTCGAGCGCGGCGATGGCGTCGTCGAACAGCTCCGTGCGCGAGATGCCGACCAGCGGTGCCGTGATGCCGGGGCGGCTGGCGACCCAGGCATAGGCGATCTGCGCCATCGGCACGCCGCGCGCCTCCGCCACCTTGCGCACCGCGTCGGCCACCGCCTCGTCCTGCGCCTTCGACGCCTCGTAGAGCGCCTTCACCTGCCCGTCCGTCTCGCTGCGAACCGAGCTGCGCTTGCCGGCGAGGACGCCGCGGGCCAGCGGGCTCCACGGCAGGACACCGATCCCTTCGGAGCGGCAGAGCGGCAGCATCTCGCGCTCCTCCTCCCGGTAGATGAGGTTGTAATGCGGCTGCATGGAGACGAACTCCGCCCAGCCATTCGCGCGCTGGATCCCCAGCGCCTTCATGAACTGCCAGGCGTGCATCGAGGAGGCGCCGAGGTAGCGGACCTTGCCGGCGCGGACGACATCGTTGAGCGCGTCCAGCGTCTCCTCCAGCGGCGTGTCGTAGTCGAAGCGGTGGAGCTGCCAGAGGTCGATGTGGTCGGTGCCGAGGCGTTTCAGCGTGCCATCGATCGAATCGAAGACGTGCTTGCGCGACAGGCCCCTGTCGTTCGGATCGTCGCTCATCGCGTTGTAGAGCTTGGAGGCGATGACCAGCTTGTGCCGCGGCGCGAGGGGGAGGAGCTTCTCGCGCAGCACCTCCTCGCCGGCCCCGCGGGAATACATGTCGGCGGTGTCGAAGAAGTTGATCCCCCGGTCCAGCGCGCCCGAGATGATCGGCGCCGAGGCGTCGGCATCCAGCACCCAGGGCGCCCAGTCGGGGGAGCCGAAGGTCATGCAGCCGAGGCCGATGCGGGAGATCTTCAGGCCCGTGCGGCCAAGATTGATATAGTCCATCGTCACACCCTTCCTGCTGCGGGACAAAGGGGAAATGCGCCGCCCTGCACCGCGCTCGGCGGTCACCCGGCGGCGCCTCGGCCCGCGTGATTCCCTATAATTGCTAAGGCCGTCGCCGCCGGATGGGAACCCGGAGGCGGCCTCGCCGGGCGAGCTGCACAAGATTTGGGCGCCGATCCGCGCTCGAGGGGCGAGTTCGGAGGCCGGGCGAAAAAGGTCTTGCCAGGGGCGAGTGTGCTGGCCTTGTCTGTGAAGTGTTATGGTTGAGCATATCACATGAACACCGAACTCGACATCGATCCGAGCTTCATCGACAAGTCCCTCCCGGTGCCTGTCGGCCGTCAGCTCTACGGGCTGATGAGCTACCAGCTCTCCCATTTCGACCTGCCGAAGGGCACCAAGCTGCCCTCCGTCCGGCGCCTCGCCAGCACGCTGGGGATCGCGCAGGTCACGGTCGCGCAGGTCTATGCGGAGCTGCGCGACGCCGGCCTCGTCGAGATGCGCAAGGGCAGCGGCGCCTACACGCGCCTCGCCCTGCCACAGGAATCCGATCACGGCGTCACGGCGCTGCGCACGGATATCGACCTGCTGCTCAGCAAGGCCGAGCGGAAGGGCGTCTCGCCCATGTCGCTCGTCGCCATGGTCAACGCCCAGGCACAGCTGCGCCGCTCCCGTCCGGGGCTGAGCGTCATCTTCGTCGGCGTCTTCCCGGGCCCGGGCGAGGATTACGTGCGCGAGCTCTCGCCCCTCCTCTCCCCCCGCGACCGGATCTCGCTGGTCACGCTCGACCAGCTGCGGATGGAGGAGGAGACGCGGCGCGCCTGCGTCGAGGCCGACGTGGTGGTGACCTTCGTGCACCGCGAGACGGAGGTGGAACACCTCGTGCCGGATGCCAACGTCTACGGCCTGCGCTTCATCCCTTCCGATGCGACGCGCGCGGCGCTGGCGCGACTCGACCCGCGGGCGCGGGTGGCGGCGATCACGCAGCTGCAGGATTACATCGCGATCATGAAGCCGAGCGTCCAGCGCTACGCGCCGCATGTCTCCGACATCCGGGTGAGCTGGTCGCAGGCGCCCGACCTCGACGCGCTCATCGCCGGCTCCGACGCGGTGATCTACGCCTCCGGCGCCGATCACGTGCTGCGCCGGGTGCGGCCCGGCGTGCCCTGTTTCGAATACCGCCACTCCGCCGATCCCGCGGCGCTGGAGGCGGAATTCCTGCCTTACCTCGCCGAACTGCGCGAGCGCCAGAAGGCGGCGCTCAAGCTGGTCTCGGGCGGGCCGACATCATCCGACAATTAAACTAGCAGCAGGAGAATTGGTGTGACTATCAGGAAAAGCGCTACCCGCGGCGTTGCCGCGTCGCTCGTCGCCCTCGCGGCCGCCGGGGCCGTTCAGGCGCAGGACAGCCTCGTCATCGGCGCCGACGTCGATGCCGGCACGCTCGACCCGCGCCTGTCGCGCGACACCACCGCCTACCGCGTGACCGATCTCATCTATGCCGGCCTCGTGCACCTCAGCCCGACGCTGGAGCCGCAGCCCGACATGGCCGAAAGCTGGGAGAGCCCGGATCCGCAGACGGTGATCTTCCACCTGCGCGAGGGGCTCACCTTCTCCGACGGCTCGCCGCTGACGGCCGAAGATGTCGTCTACACCTTCGAGACGCTGACGGACCCGGACTTCAACGCCCCGCAGCTCACCCTCTTCGCGCCCATCGAGAGCGTCGAGGCCGTCGATGAGCTGACGGTGCAGTTCAACCTCTCGGCGCCCTACGCGCCGCTGATGAGCTACCTCTCCATGGGCATCGTCCCCTCGGACTATGCCGAGAGCGGCGCCGATCTCAGCAGCGAGCCGATCGGCTCCGGCCCGATGGTGCTGTCGGAGTGGAACCGTGGCAGCGACATCGTGCTGGAGGCCTCCGACAGCTACTGGGCCGGCACGCCGGAGATCGAGACCGTCACCGTGCGCATCGTCGGCGACAACTCCGCCCGCGCGCAGGCCTTCGAGGCGGGCGATCTGGACGTGATCCAGTCGCCGCTCTCCCCGCAGGACATCCAGCGCCTAGAGGAAGACGACCGCTTCGGCAGCGAGATCATGGCCGGCCTCGGCGTGACCTACCTCAACTTCAACACCGCCGACCCTCTGCTGGCGGATCCGGAGATGCGGCAGGCCTTCGCGATGCTGGTCGACCAGGAGACCATCGTGAACGACATCTACCAGGGTGTCGACGAGGTCGCGACGTCGATCATCCTGCCCTCCTCCTGGGCCTATGACGAGAGCATCACCCAGCCGACCTTCGATCCGGCCGGCGCGGCGGAGAAGTTCGCCGAGCTCGGCTGGAGCGACAGCGACGGTGACGGCATCCTCGACAAGGATGGCGAGCCGCTGACGGTCATCCTCTCCACCCACAGCGAGGACCCGAACCGCATCCAGGCCGTGGAATACACGCAAGCCATGATGCAGTCGGTCGGCGTGGACGCGCAGATCCAGATCACCGACTGGCCGTCCTTCTCCTCCGGCTACGTGCAGCAGGGCCAGCACCAGATCGCCCTGCTCGGCTGGCTCAACCTGACGGACCCGGACCGCCTCGGCTACGCGCAGCTGACCACCGGCGGCTCGCAGAACTGGGGGGGCTACTCCAACGAGACGGTCGACACGGCGCTGGAAGAGGGCCGCACCGCGCTCGACCAGGAGACCCGGGCCGAGGCCTACCAGACGGCTGCCGAAGTCATCGCGGAAGAGCTGCCCTACTACATCATCTCCTACCAGGGCTACCAGCTGTTCTGGGACAAGGACCTTCCCGTGGAGGTCACCGCCGACCCGCGCGGCAACTTCCGCGGCATGATCGGCATGCCCGAGACCGCCGAGTGATCTCGGCCGGCCGGCGCCCCGCGCCGGCCCCTACCCATGGCGCCGTCCTCACGTGGGGGCGGTCGCCAGACCCCATCTGCCAAAGGATCGGCCCCATGCCCGACGATCAGTCCCGCCTCTTCCACCAGCGCCTTCCGGCCAGCCATTTCGAGGCTCTGCACGGCGCCATCCGAGAGAAGATGGCCGAGGACGGCCTGTCGGTCCTCCTGCTCGATTCCAACGACGACGTCATCTACACGACCGGCTTCTCGCATTATTCCAACGAGCGCCCGGTGATGTTCGCCATCACCGCGACCGGCGCCTGGCTGCTGGTGCCGAAGCTGGAGATCGGCCACGCCCTGCATCAGGACACGGCGGCCGAGATCGTCTCCTACTTCGAGTTTCCCGGCGTCGAGAGCCCCTTCGCGGCGCTCAAGCGCGTCCTCGGCGCGGCGCCCGGCGAGGTGGGCGTCAGCCCCGGCATGTCGCTCGGCCGGCTCGCCGCGCTTCAGGCGGTGTTCGAGGGCGTCACCTTCCGCCCGACGCCGATGATCACGAAGATGCGCTATATCAAGACGCCCGCCGAGATCGCCCTGCACCGCGAGGCGGCCCGGATCTCCGATGCCATGGTGCAGGCCGGCGTCGACATGATCGCCGAGGCGATGCGCAAAGGGGGCGCCCTGCCCTCCGAGATCGAGATCGAGAGCCACGTCTCCCGCGAGGCGATGCGCATCATGTATGACGAGCACGAAGACCAGATGCTGGTGCAGGGGCTCGCCTCCGGCCTCGTCTATTCCGGCATCCGCTCCGCCTTCCCGCATGCCATGCCGACCGGCAACCCGGTCGCCGTGGGCGAGAGCATCATCCTCTCCCTCGGCTGCCGCGTCGGCGGCCGCGCGGCGGAGAGCGAGCGCACCCTCTTCATCGGCGAGCCGAACGAGACGCAGGCCGGCCACTACGCCATCGCCTACGAGAGCCAGCGCCGCGCCACCGCCGGCCTGATCGCCGGCAATACCTGCGCCTCCGCCGATGCCGCCGGGCTCGACTACCTGCGCGAGAATGCGCCGGAGGAGTGGATCCTGCACCGCGTCGGCCACGGCATGGGCGTGCTCTTCCACGAGCCGCCATGGGTGGAGGCGGGCGACCAGACGGTCCTGGAGCCCGGCATGATCACCTCCTCGGAGCCCTCGATCAGCGTGCCGAACTACGCCGGCTACCGGCTCGCCGACACGGTGCTAATCACCGAGGACGGCCCCGACAGCCTGACCCGCTTCCCGCGGAAGATCGACGACGTCGTGATCGGCTGAGGATCCCATGACCGCTTACGTGATCCGCCGGCTGCTGCTCTTCGTGCCCATGGCCGTGGGCATCATCTGCGTGACCTTCGCCCTGCTGCTGCTCATCCCGGGCGATCCCGCCTCGGTGCTGCTGGGGCAGGAGGCGACGGCGGAGGGCATCGCCTCGCTCCGCGCCGCGATGGGGCTGGACGATCCGTGGTACATCCGCCTCGGCCGCTACTTCGCCGACCTCGCGCAGGGCGACATGGGGCGGTCGATCTTCCAGAACGCCCCGGTGTCGGAGATCATCCTCGGCCGCATGGGCGCGACGATCGAGCTGGCGGCGGTGGCGCTCTTCCTCTCCGTCGTCGTCGGCATCGGCCTCGGCGTACTGGCGGCGATCCGCCAGGGCGGCATCGTGGACGCGGCGACCATGCTGCTGGCGCAGCTCGGCATCTCGATGCCGGTCTACTGGCTGTCGCTGCTCCTGATGCTCTGGTTCGCCGTCAATCTCGGCTGGCTGCCCGCCATCGGCCGCGGCGAGCCGCTGATCCCCGCCTTCGGGATGATGCTGGCCGGCAACCCCGCGCCCTTCCTCGACTCGCTGGCCCACATCACACTGCCGGCGCTGTCGCTGGCCGGCAACTCGGCGGCGATCATCTCGCGCCTCGTGCGCACCTCGATGCTCGAGGTGCTGCGGGAGGATTTCGTCCGCACCGCCAAGGCCAAGGGGATGCGCCGCCCGCAGGTCGTGCTGGGGCATGCGCTGCGCAATGCCCTCCTGCCCGTTCTCTCCGTCATCGGGCTGCGCTTCGGGGCGCTCCTCGGCGGCGCCATCCTGACGGAGACGATCTTCGCCTGGCCGGGCCTCGGCCAGCTGACCATCGCCGCGATCTCGCAGCGCGACGTGCCGCTGATCCAGGGCATCGTGCTGATCTTCGCGCTGATCTACGCCACCGTCACGCTGGCGGTGGATCTGGCCTATGCCGCGGTCGACCCGCGCATCCGGCTGAGGTGACCCCATGACCGACGCCGCCCAACCCGCCCCGCAAGCCGCCCGCGCCCGCCGCCGCATCCGCTGGCCGAAGGCCCTGCGCAGCGCGCCGCTGATCGCCGGCGCCCTGATCTCGGCCACGATCATCCTGCTGGCCATCTTCGCCCCCTTCGTGGCGACGCATGACCTGACGCAGATGGACATGCCCAACCGCTTCTCCGGCCCCTCGGCGGAGCACTGGCTGGGGACGGACAACTTCGGCCGCGACCTGTGGAGCCGCCTCGTCTACGGCGCCCGCATCTCGGTGACCATCGCCATCATCGCCGTGACGCTCTCGGCCATAATCGGCACGGTGATCGGCCTCGTCGCCGGCTATTTCGGCGGCTGGGTGGACCTGCTGCTGATGCGGCTGACGGACATCTTCCTCGGCTTCCCGCCGCTGGTGCTGGTGCTCGCCGTCGTCGCCGTCGTCGGCCCCGGCCTCCTCAACGTGGCGCTGTCGCTCGTGATCGTCTCGTGGACGGAATATGCCCGCGTCGTGCGCTCCACCACGCTGTCGCTGCGCGAGCAGAACTTCGTGCTCGCCGCCCGTGCCATCGGCGCCTCCCCGGCCCGGATCCTCTGGCGCGAGGTGCTGCCGAACTCGCTGGGGCCGATCATCGTGCTCGCCTCGCTCGGCCTCGGCACCGCCATCATCTGGGAGAGCGCGCTCAGCTTCCTCGGCTTCGGCCTGCCGCCGCCGGCCCCCACCTGGGGCTGGTCGCTCAGCTACGGCACCCGCTTCATGCGTGAAGACCCGTGGATGTCCATCATCTCCGGCGCCGCGATCATGGTCACGGTGCTCGGCTTCAACCTTCTCGGCGACGGGCTGCGCGACCTGCTCGACCCCCGCCACCAGACCCGCGGCAAGAGCTGAACGCCCGACGCTTCAGACGCCGCCAATACCAAGACAGGAGACCCCATGGTCAAGGAAATCGCCCGCTTCAGCCCGAAGATCACCACCCTCGCGGACGGGACCGACGCCCTCCTCCACATGACCGACCTGATCGGCGAGGAGCCGGGCCCGATGGTCGGCATCTCCGCCTCCGTCCACGGCAACGAGAATTGCGGCAGCCAGGCGATCCTCGATCTCTACCGCATCCTCAAGGACATGAAGATCAAGGGCACCATCCGCCTGCTGCCGGTCGTCAATGCCGGCGCAATGGTGGTCAACTCCCGCTTCAACCCCATCGACCAGCGCGACCTCAACCGCGAGTTCCCGGGCGATCCGAACGGCACCTTCTCGCAGCAGCTCGCCGCGGCGGTGACGAAGGACTTCCTCGGCGTGATCGACGCCCATATCGACCTGCACTCGGGCACCGACCGGCCGACGGTGGATTACGTTTACTTCCTCAACGACGAGAAGCTGAGCCGGGCCTTCGGCTCGAAGCTCCTCTACCGGCCCGATGACGGCAAGCAGGGCACCAAGTTCGGCGGCACGACGAAGGACGTCACCATGCCGCGCGGCATCCCCGCCGCGGTGATCGAGCTGGGCGGCGGCGTCGTCGACCAGGGCCCCTATATCGAGCGGATCATCAAGGGCGTGCTCAACATGCTCCGCCAGCTCGGCGCCATCGAGGGCGAGGTCGAGGCGGCGCCAAGCCAGGTCGTCGTCAACGAGATCGCCGGCATCCGGCCCACCAAGGGCGGCTGGGTCGAGCCGCTGTCGCCGCCGCTGGGCGGCGAGATGAAGAAGGGCGACCCGCTCTTCCGCGTCGTCAGCCCCTACACCTTCGAGGTGCTGGAAGAGGCCGTCTGCCCCTTCGACCGCGGCATCATGATCATGGGCCACCTGACCCGCAACATCGTCGAGGCCGGCGATTACGGCTGGATGGTCGGCAACATGGAGGGTGCGACCTCCTGATGGCACCCCTTCGCGATATCGAGGCCGGCGATCGGCGGCCGGCGGATGTCGCCGCGCCGGCGCTGTCGGTGCGCGATGTCGAGATCCGCATCGCCAACGCCGATCCGCCGTTCACCGTCGTCTCCGACATGTCTCTGGAGGTGGCGGCGGGCGAGACGCTCTGCATCGTCGGCGAGAGCGGCTGCGGCAAGTCGATCACCGCCCTCTCCCTCCTGCGGCTCCTGCCGGACGGGGTGCGGGTGGAGCACGGGGAGATCGATCTGGGCGAGACCGACATGCTGGCCCTGTCGGAGCGGCGGGCGGAGGATATTCGCGGCGACCGCATCGCCATGATCTTCCAGGAGCCGCTGACGGCGCTGAACCCGGTGATGCCCGTCGGCCGGCAGATCGGAGAGGCGCTCAGGCGCCACCGCCCCATGTCCCGCCGCGCCGCCGCGCGGGGCGCCGTCGCGGCGCTGGAGCGGGTGCAGATGCCCGATGCCGAGCGCCGGGCGCAACAATACCCGCATGAGCTCTCGGGCGGGATGCGCCAGCGGGCGATGATCGCGCTGGCGCTCTGCTGCGAGCCGGAGGTCATCGTCGCCGACGAGCCGACGACTGCGCTGGACGTGACGGTGCAGGCGCAGATCCTCGGGTTGATCGGAGAGCTGCAGCGCCGGCTCGGCACGGCTCTGGTGCTCATCACCCACGACCTCGGCGTCGTGGCGGAGACGGCCGACCGCGTCATCGTCATGTATGCCGGCCGGCGCGTAGAGGAGGCCCGGGTGACGGATCTCTTCGACGAGCCGCTCCACCCCTACACCCGCGGCCTCATGGGGGCGATCCCACGCGGCGCCGCTACCGGCGGCCACGGCCGGCTGACGGACATCAAGGGCACCGTCCCGCCGATGTGGGACCTGCCCCCCGGCTGCGCCTTCGCGCCCCGCTGCCCGCTCGCCATCGACAGGTGCCGCGCCGAGCGGCCGCCGCTGGAAGAGCACCGCCCCGGCCACCTCGCCGCCTGCTGGAGAGTGAACGATGCCACTTGATGCCACGGCGCCCCCGGCCGGCGCCGCCGACACCGCGCCGCTCCTCTCGGTGGAGGACCTGCAGGTCCACTTCCCCATCCGCGCCGGCGTCTTCCAGCGCCAGGTCGGCAGCGTGCGCGCCGTCGATGGGGTGAGCTTCCAGCTCGGCCGGGCGGAGACGCTGGGCCTCGTCGGCGAAAGCGGCTGCGGCAAGTCGACCACCGGGCTGGCGCTGACCGGCCTGATCCCCGCCACCGGCGGCGCCGTCACCTTCGACGGCGCCCGCGTCGGCGCGGCGCGGGGGCGGGATCTCGCCCGCTATCGCCAGCGGATGCAGATCGTCTTCCAGGACCCGTTCTCGTCGCTCAACCCGCGCCAGTCGGTGCGGGACATTCTGCGGGCGCCGCTCGACATCCATTCCATCGGTGCACCGGCGGAGCGCAACGAGCAGGTGCTGGCGATGATGCGCCGCGTCGGGCTGCGCCCCGACCAGGCCGGCAACTATCCGCACCAGTTCTCCGGCGGGCAGCGCCAGCGCATCGGCATCGCCCGGGCGCTGATGCTGGGGCCGGACGTCATCGTCTGCGACGAGCCGGTCTCGGCGCTCGACGTTTCGGTGCAGGCGCAGATCCTCAACCTCCTCGCCGACCTGCAGGAGGAGCTGGGCGTCGCCTACCTCTTCATCAGCCACGACCTCGGCGTGGTCGAGTACCTCTCCCACAAGGTCGCGGTGATGTACCTCGGCAAGATCGTCGAGCTGGCGGAGAAGGCCGATCTCTTCGCCGCCCCCCGCCATCCCTATACCGAGTTGCTGCTCGGCTCGACGCCCTCGCTCGATCCGCGCAAGCGGCACGGCTTCACGGCGCAGAGCGAGACGGTTCCTTCCGCGACCCACAAGCCCTCCGGCTGCGCCTTCCGCACCCGCTGCCCGCTGGCGACGGACCGCTGCGCCAGCGAGGAGCCGCCGCTCGTACCACGCGAGGATGGCCGCCTCGTCGCCTGCCACCATAGATGAGAGAGCCCATGACCCGCCCCATCGCCCTCACCGGCGCCAACCTGCTCGACCCCGAGGCCGGGCGCCTTCTGCCCAACCGCACCATCCTGATCGAGGGGGACCGCATCGCCGCCGTCGGCGAGGGCGTCGCCCCGCCGGAGGGGGCAGAGGTGATCGGGCTGGACGGCAAGACGGTCATGCCCGGCATGATCGACTGCCACATGCACGTGGTGGCGGAGACGCTGGATCTCTGGGGCAACATGATCGCCCCCACCTCCCTCTCCGCCCTCCGCTCCGCCCGGGTGATGGAGGAGACGCTGGCGCGCGGCTTCACGACGATCCGCGACCTCGGCGGCGCCGATCAGGGGCTGGTGCTGGGCGTCGAGGAGGGACTGATCGACGGCCCGCGCCTGATCATCTGCGGCAAGGGCCTCTCCACCACCGGCGGCCATTGCGACCTGCGCCAGCGGACGGATGACCGTCCGGGCATCATGTCGGACCGCCTCGGCTCCATGGGCATCCTCGTGGACGGCGTGGATGACGTCCGCCGCGTGGCGCGGACCTACATCAAGGAGGGCGCGCGCTTCATCAAGCTGATGGCCAATGGCGGCGTCTCCTCCCCCAACGATCCGATCCACGCGCTTCAGTTCTCGAAGGACGAGATCGCCGCGGCGGTGGAGGAGGCGGAGAATGCCGGCCTCTACGTCGCCGCCCATGTCTATACCGACCGGGCCATCCGCCGCTGCGTAGATCTCGGCGTGCGCAGCCTCGAGCATTGCAACCTGATCGAGGCGGAGACGGCTGCCATGGCGGCGGAACGGGGCTGCATCTCGGTGCCCACCCTCGTCGCCTACGAGGCGCTGGCGCTGGAGGGCGAGGCGCTCGGCCTCGGCGCCGACAGCGTCGCCAAGATCGACACGGTGCGCGAGGGCGGGCGCCGCTCGCTGGGGCTCCTCCGCGACGCCGGCGTGCCGATGGCCTTCGGCACCGACCTCCTCGGCGGCCTGCGCAAGTACCAGTGCATGGAGATCGACCTCCTCGCCGAGGTGCTCAGCCCGGCGGAGATCCTCCGCTCCCTCACCCTGACCGGGGCGGAGCTCTGCGGCCTGAAGGGCGAGGCCGGCGTGATCGCAGAGGGCGCCTTCGCCGACCTTCTGGTACTGGAGGGCGACCCCCTGCAGGACCTTTCGCTCCTCACCGGCGACGGCGCACAGATCGGCGCCATCATGGCCGCGGGGCGCTTCATCAAGAGAGACATCACCGAAGGAGCCGTGGAATGACGGACGGGCAGAGCATCGGCGCGGACGCGCTCGGCAAGGACCTCGCGGAGATCACCGCCGGCATCGACGCGCTCTATCGCGGCGGCCTCGGCACCGACGGCTTCCTCGCCCGCGAGGGGCTGATCCCCGTCGCCGTGGCGGAGATCGCGCCCCGCCCCCTGCGGGACTGGGACGAGGTGCAGGACGCCCTCGCCGCGCTGATGGAGCGGGTGCCGGCCGAGGCCGGCGATGCGCAGCGGCAGGGATGGCTCACCGAGATGACCATCTCCCTCGCCTCCGTCAGCCGCCTCTTCGCCGGCGAGACGCAGAGCTTCGAGACGCGCCTGAAGGAACAGCTGTGTGTGGGCACCACGCTGGTCCCCGAGGCGGTCCTGCAGGGCTACCGCGACACGCTGGCGGAGGCGCTGGGCGAGCTCGGCTATCGCAGCGGCGAACTCTCCGCCGATGTCGCGACGTGGGAGGCGGACACGACCGTTTCCCCCGATCAGGTGATCGACGTCCTGAAAGGGCTTGAGACAGAGGCGCAGGTGCGCTCGCAGCGGCTGGTCTTCGACATCGGCGATGACTGGATCACCCCCATCGGCGTGCGCGAGAAGCCCTTCAACGCCTATTGCGACTACCCGGGCCGGCAACTCCTCCTCAACCTCGGCTACCGCTACACGCGCTTCGAGCTGAAGCACCTCGCCACGCACGAGGCCTTCCCCGGCCACCTCGTCCACCTGTCGCGGCGCGAGACGCTGGTGCGCGAGGGGCGGATGCCGCTGGAAGGCGCGCAGGTGGTGACGAGCACCGCCTCCAGCCCGCTCTTCGAGGGCATCGCCGACAACGGGCTCGACCTGCTGGACTGGATCGAGGGGCCGGGCGATGCCGCCGGGCTCGCGCTCATGCGCCTGCGCAGCGCCCTGCGCTGCAACGCCTCGTGGATGATCTTCGCCGAGGGCAAGAGCATCGACGAGGTGGCGGAGGTGATCGCCCCCCTCTCCTTCCAGCAGCCGGAGACGATGCGCCACCGCCTCGCGCTCATCTCCCACGAGCTGCGCGCGCCCTTCCTCTACGCCTACTGGTGCGGCGACGACGCGGTGCACCGCTTCCTCGAGGCCACCCGCGACTGGCCCCGGGCCAAGGTCATGGAAGAGCTCTACGACCGCATGCACACCCCCACCACACTCGCCGCGGCCGCCTCCGCCTAGCGCGGCACCGCCCCCGAGAGCGGACCGGCCGCCAGCCAGCCCTGCTCTCGCCCTTTTTCAAATACCTCTCCGGGGGTCCGGGGGTGGAAAACCCCCGGTCCTGCGCTCTCCCGCAGCCCCGCCGTCCGCCCCGTCAGCGCCGGCCCTTGCCCTCTCGCCCGCCCGGCTGCCCCTCGGAGGGATGGCCCGGCAGCCATGGCGGCACCTCGCCGCCGCCCGCGGGCCGGCGCCGGTGGCGCCAGCGCCAGGTCGCGCCGGCCGCGGCATTGCGGTCGAGCTGGACCTCGTAGGGCTGATTGGGGGCCGAGAGATCGACCCAGTCGCACGCGGCCTCGTCGTCGTCGTCGCCCATCTCTCCCGTCCCCTACCGGCTCTGATCCAGGCTATAGCGCGACGCCAGCTCCGCGAAGGTGCCGTCGCTCTCGATCTCCTCCAGCAGGCGCGTCACCTCCCGCCGTAGCGTCAGGTCGCCTCGCCAGAAGCCGAAGCCGAGGGGGATGCGCCCCAGCTCGCCCGGCAGCCATGTCAGGGTGAGATCCGGCCGCTCGGCGATGAGCGTCTGCGCGATGAGCGCCTCGGTGATGGCGATCTCCGCCTCGCCCGTCTCCAGCGCCTCCAGCAGCGCGGCGGGGGATTGCACGATCCGCGCCGTCGTCCCCTGCCCGCGCAGGTACTGGCCGAGGCCGATCCGGTCGAGCCCCGCGAGACCGGCGTAGAAGGCGGCCGTCTGGCCCTCCTCCGGCGCCTCCTGCGGCCCGGCGGAGAGCATGGCCCAGCCCGTCTCCAGATGCGGGGCGCCGGTATCCATGAAGGCCTGCGTGGTGTCGGAGAGCGCGACGCCGCCGGCCACCATCTGGCAGATGCTGCGGTTGATGTGCCAGGCGCGCGGGTTGAAGTCGCGCCCCATGTAGGGGTTCGACGAGACGCGCAGCCGCCAGCCGGCCCGCTCGGCGATCTCGCGCACCAGCTCCACCTCGAAGCCGGGGCGCTCAGGCTCTCCCGTCACCAGGGGCGGGTAGCTCTCCGGCATGCAGACGCTGATCAGCCCCTGCTCGTCGATCTGCCGCAGCGAGCGATCCGCCGGCAGGAAGCTCAGCGCGAAGAGCAGCGCAAAGCAGATCACCACCGGCAGCAGCCAGCCCAGCCGCCGCCAGAGCGGCGGGCGGGCCGCGCTTGGCCGGCCCGCCTGCCTCGCCGGAGGGGCCGCGTCAGACACGGCGAAACTCCCAGACGGCGACGAGGAAGAGCACCAGCGTCATGATGCCGACGACGCGCAGGTCGAAGGTGGGGTCGAACTGGTTGAAGTTGATGAGGATGCCGCGCATCGCGTCTACCGCATAGGTCAGCGGGTTCCACTCAACGACCACCACCAGCCACTCCGGATAGATCGCCAGCGTCTGCGCCCGCGTCAGCGCCGGGTCGAGCGGGAAGACCGAGCTGGCCGTGAAGTAGAGCGGCAGGATCACGGCGTTGGAGAAGACGCCGAACCCCTCGAAGCCGCGCACGTAGTTGGCGATGACAATGCCGAAGGATGTCAGCCCGAAGGAGAGCGTGAACATCAGCGCGATGGCCGCCAGCGCATCCATCAGCGTCAGCGGCACGCCGACGAAGCGGGCGACGACGAGCACCATGCAGCCGTGGATCACCGCCGTCGTGGCCCCGCCGAGGATCTTGCCCAGCAGCACGAGGTTGCGCGGCATGGGGCTGACCATCACCTCGCGCAGGAACCCGAACTCCCGATCCCAGATCAGCGAGACGGCGGCCTGCACCGAGGTATAGAGGATGTTCAGCACCACCACGGCGGGAAAGATGAACTGCAGGTAGGTGTAGGGCACGACGAAGCGCACCTCTCCATAGACCTCGCCGCGGAAGTAGGGGTTCAGCCCGATGCCGAGGATCAGCACCCACAGAAGCGGGCGCGAGACGCCGCCGATGAGCTGGCCGCGGTCGCGCAAGCTGCGCTTCACTTCGCGCAGCCAGATGGCATAGACGCCGCCGAGATAGCCCATCATGCCGAAGCCTCCTTCTGTGCGGCGGCCGGGTCGCGGCCATAGAAATCCGACGCCGGGTCGGAGAGGACGAGGTCGCGGATGCGCCCCCAGAGGTAGGCGCGCAACTCCAGGAAGGCGGCGCTGGCACGCACCTCCTCGCCGAAGCGCGGGCGCGGCAGCGGCACCTCTATATCGTCGAGCACCTGCCCGCCGCCCATCAGCACCACGCGGTCCGCCAGCACGAGCGCCTCGTCGACGCTGTGGGTGACGAAGAGCACCAGCGCCCGGTTCCGCTGCCAGATGGCCATCAGCTCCATCTGCATCAGCTCGCGCGTCTGCGCATCGAGGCTGGCGAAGGGCTCGTCCATCAGCAGGATCATCGGCTCCACCGCCAGCGCCCGGGCCAGCGCCACGCGCTGGCGCATGCCCCCCGAAAGCTGGGCGGGGTAGCTGCCCTCGACGCGGGCGAGGCCGACGAGATCGAGGTAATGAAGCGCCCGCTCCTTCCGCTCGGCCGCGGAAAGGGGCAGCTCCTCCAGCGCGAACTCGATGTTGCGCCGCACGGTCAGCCACGGGATCAGCCGGAAGGACTGGAAGACGAAGCCCGCCTCCGGCCCCGGACGGGGCGCCTTGCCGCCGAGCCGCACCTGCCCCTCCTCCGGCCGGATCAGACCGTTGGCGACGCGCAGGAGCGTGGTCTTGCCGCAGCCCGAGGGGCCGACGATTGCGACGAAGGTGCGGTCCTCGCAGGCGAGCGAGATATTGTTGAGCGCCACCGACTGCTCCCCGCCGGGGCGGGTGAAGCGCTTGGTGACGCCCTGAAGCGAGAGCCGGGGGGTGCCCGGCTCCCGCCCTTGTGTGGCGCCCTGCGCCATCAGCGGACCGGCATGTCCGAGGCGCCCTCGGCGGTACCGAGATCGGCGAGCACGTTGTCCACCGGGCCGAAGTCGACCCATTCCTCCAGCGTCACCTCGCGCTGATCGGCGAAATCCTCGCTCTGGTAGAGGAAGTCCTGCGTGAACTGCAGCTCCTCGGCGTTGAGGCCGCCGTTGACCTCCCAGCCGCCCGCGAAGCTCTCGGCCAGCATGTCGAGCGTCTCGGGCGCCACGTCGGGGCGCACCTCGCTCATGTAATCTACCCAGAGCTGCGGGTTGTCGGCGACGTCGCGGCTGGCGCGGATGAGGGCGCGGATCACGCCTTCCACCTCGCCGCCCCGCTCGTCCAGCGTCTCCTGCAGCACGACGTTGACCTTGTTCACCACGGGCGCCGCCTCGTAATAGGCGTCCTGCGGCACGAGGATGTGCAGGCCCGTCTGATCCGGCAGCTCCGACCAGACGCCGATGGACATGGTCGTCGCATCCACCTGCCCGGCGGAGAGCGCCTGCCCCCGCACCGAGGGCTGGCCGAGGGCGACGAGCTCCAGATCGTCCCATGCCAGCCCGTAGCCGGAGAGGACCTCGCCGGAGAGCGTGTAATCGAGGCTGCCGATCCGGCCGACGCCGAAGCTGGCGCCCGCCAGATCCTCGGGCGAGGCGATCTCCTCGCTGGAGGCGATGAGGAAGGGCAACGACTTGTTGGGCGAGGTGACGGCGCGCATGTCGGGCGAGCCGCCGAGGACGAGCTGCACCAGCGCATCCACGGAGATGTTGGCCATCTCCCCTTCGCCCGATTGCAGGGCGGCGACGGCGGAGGGCGTCTGTTGCACGCGCACCAGCTCGACCTCGACGCCCTCCTCCTCGAAATAGCCGCGGTCGGCGGCCATGTCCTGGATGGAGTTGGGCACCAGCGGCGGCTCCAGATGCGTGACGATCAGCCGGAAGGGCTCCCCCATCGCGGTGGAGCCGAGCAGGGCCACGCCGAGGGCGAGGCCGAGGGATGTGCCGGTCTTGGTGACGTTCATGGTATTCCTCCTCCTGGTTATACGCGCTCTCACAGGTCTTTCTTCCAGCGCGCGAGCCGCGACTCGACGAGCCGCAGAAGTTCCGTGACGACGACACCGATGGCCGCGAGCGTGAGCACCACGACGAAGTACTCGGCCATGCGGAAGGTGTTGCCGTAGATCGAAAGAAGGCCGCCGAGCCCGGCCACGGCCGTGTAGAGCTCGGCGACGACGGTGTTGATCAGCCCGATTGTGGCGCCGAGGCGCAGCCCGACGATGACGTAGGGCATCGCCCCGGGCAGCACGATGCGGGCGAAGATGCGAAAGCGGCCCGCGCCGGTGGAGCGGGCCATCTCCACCAGCTCCTCGTCGGCCTGCAGGACACCGGCATAGGTGTTGATGATGATCGGCATGACGGCGCCGAGGAAGACGATGAAGGTCTTCGCCTCGAAGCCGAGGCCGAGGAGCACGATGATCAACGGGATGAAGGCGACGCGCGGCGTGGCCGAGAGGGCGTAGACGAAGATGTCGAGCACCCGGCCGAGCAGCCGCACGGCGCCCATCAGCAGCCCGAGCGGAATGGCAACGAGGATGGCGAGGCCGTAGCCCGAGCCGTAGATCGTCAGGCTCTCCAGCAGCGCCGATTGCAGCCGGCCCTCGGCGAAGAGCCGCTGCGCCGCCGCCCAAGTCTCCGACGGGGCGGGGATGAGGTTGCGCGAGACGCTGAGCGAGGCGATCCACCACAGCAGCAGCAGCAGGCCGACGAAGCCGACCCGCGCCAGCGCCACCAGCCAGGTGCGCTCGGAAAGGGCGCGGCTATCCACGGCGCCCTTTTCGCCCGCCGCGGGGCGACGCCGGCTCTTCCCGCAGGTCGCGCCCGGTGAGGGAGAGGAAGACGCTTTCGAGGCTGGGCTGGTCGATCTCGATCTGGTCCAGCTCGCCGCCCGTCTCCTGCAGCATCCGCCCCAGCGCCACCGGGTCATCCACCGGGATGGCGAGGCGCCCGTCCGTGGCCCGCGCGGCGCCGGGGAACTGCGCCAGCAGCCGCTCCGCTGCCGCGGGAGAGAGGGGGCGGCCGCGCAGAACGGTCCTGCCGTGCTCGGCCTTCAGCGCCGAGGGGGTGGCATCGGCCCGCACCTGCCCCTTGTCGATCACCACGACGCGGTCGCAATTGTCGACCTCGTCGATGTAATGCGTCGTCACCACCACCGTCAGCTCGCTGCGCGTCCGCAGCTCGGCGATGTATTCCCAGATCCGCGCGCGGGACTGGGCGTCGAGGCCGACCGTCGGCTCGTCGAGGAAGAGCAGCTGCGGCTCGTGCAGCAGCCCCCGCGCGATCTCCAGCCGGCGCTTCATGCCGGAGGAGAGGGTGCGCACCGGGGTCTCCGCCCGGTCGGCCAGCTCCACAAGCTCCAGCATCTCGGTGATGCGGCGGCGGCGGTGGGCGCCCTTCATGCGGTAGACGAGGCCATGGAAATCGAGGTTTTCGCGCACCGTCAGGCGGGTGTCGACCGTTGGATCCTGAAAGACGACGCCGATCCGCTGGCGCACATCTCGCGGCGACTTGCGCACGTCGAACCCCGCCACCTCCGCCTGCCCGGCATCGGCCTGCGTGATGGTGCACAGGATGTCGATCAGCGTCGACTTGCCGGCGCCGTTGGGGCCGAGGATGGCAAAATGGCTGCCCGCCGGCACCTCGAGGCTCACCCCGTCCAGCGCCGTGACGCGGCCGAACTCCTTGCGGACGCCCTCCACCCTGATCGCCTTGCCCGTCATGTCAGCACTCCCCTGCCCCGAAGGCGGCGCAGGAAGAGATCGGCCAGATCCTCCTCCGCCGCCACCTGGAAGGCATGCCATTGCCGCCGGCGGCATGCCTCCTCTATCCCGGCCTGCCAGGCCTGCAGCGCCTCGGCATAGCGCCCCAGCGTTCCCGCATCGAGCCGCACGTCGATCTCCTCGCCCGTCTCGGCATCGCCGAGGGTCATCACGCCGCTGCCGAGGCTTTCCGGGTTCCGCTCCGCCTCGCTGAGGAGCTGGATGGCCCAGACCTCCTGCCCCTGCGCCTCGGCGAGGGAGAGCTGATCGGGCAGCGCCTCGTCCCACCAGTCGGAGATGACGATGACCAGCCCGCGCGCGGTGAGGGAGCCGAGGAGCTGCCGGAGCGCGCCCGCGACATCCGCCGCCCCGCCACCGGGCGCCCGGGCGAGCCAGGCGAAGAGGTCATCGGCCCGGCCGGAGCCCTGCCAGCGGGGGGAGACCTGCGCCGCCACGCCGCCGGCGCCGCAGGTCGCCACCTGCACCCGGTCGCCCGCAGCGAGGCCGACGAAGCCGAAGACCTGCGCGATCAGCCGCGCCGCCGTCTCCTTCTGGGCTTTCGCCCCGCCCATCGAGGCGCTGAGATCGACGAACACCGTCACCGGCAGCTGCCTCATCTGCGCGTATTGCCGGATCACCGTGTCGCCGGTGCGGGCCATGACATGCACGTCGAGATGCCGCGTGTCGTCGCCCGCCTGGTAGGGGCGGTGATCGACGAACTCCATCCCCGCGCCCTTCTGGCGCGAGCGCCGCTCGCCGACGCCGGCCGTCGGCTGCGCCCGGGAGGGCAGCAGCCGGCTGGTCATCAGCCTGTCGAGCAGGGCGGCGGGCGGGCGCATCAGACGGCCCCCACGGTCTTGTCGAAGAGCCGCCGCATCAGGCCCGCCACGTCCACCTCGCTCGCCCGGCCTTCGAAGTTGGGCTGGACGCGGTGGCCGGTGACGGGGCCGAGCACGGCGCGCAGATCCTCCACCGCCACATGGTCGCGCCCGGCGATCATGGCGTTGGCCTTGGCGGAGAGCACCAGCGCCTGCGCGCCGCGCGGGCTGATGCCGAAGCGGATGTTGCGGCGCACCTCCTCCGGCGCATCGGGGCTGCCCGGCTGCGAGCGCACGCAGAGTTCCGCCACCGCCGCCCGCAGCCGCTCGGCCAGCGGCACGGCGCGCACGAGGCGCTGCAGGGCGAGGATATCCTCCGGCGTGATCGTCTGCGCCTGCTCGGCGGATGCTCCGCCGGTCGTGGCGGCGAGGATGCCGGAGAGCATGGCGCTGTCCGGGTAGGCGATGTCGACGCGGAAGAGGAAGCGGTCGATCTGCGCCTCGGGGAGCTGGTACGTCCCCTCCATCTCGATCGGGTTCTGCGTGGCGAGAACGAAGAACGGTTTCGGCAGCTGCATCGACTCGCCGGCGGCGGAGACGGTGCCCTCCTGCATCGCCTCCAGCAGCGCCGACTGGGTGCGCGGCGTGGCCCGGTTGATCTCGTCGGCCAGCAGCAGCTGGGCGAAGATGGGGCCGCGGCGGAACTCCAGATGATTGCGCCCGTCCTCCCCCGGCACGATGACCATGGCGCCGGTGATGTCGGCGGGCATGAGATCGGGCGTGAACTGGATGCGGGAGAAGCCCAGCCCGGTGGCGGCGGCGAGGCTGCGCACCATCAGCGTCTTGCCGACGCCCGGCGGCCCCTCCAGCAGGATGTGCCCGCCGGCGATCAGCCCGGTCAGGATCAGCCGCAGCGGCCCCTCCTGCCCGACGACGCTCGTCTGCATGCCCGTCAGCGTGCCGGCGAGCGCGGCGCGCAGGCGCGCCAGTTCGCCTGCCCCGTCCGGGCGAGCGGCTTCGGCCATCGCGGTCGTCGTCTGGTCGGTCATTGTGTTCCCTCCATGCGGGTCCTGTTGGCCCGCCCGGGCCAGTCGATGTAGCGGCGCAGCAGGGCCGCGAGGAAAAGGACGAGGCCGGCGATCACCCAGGGACGCCACGCCCCGGCCCAGCCGAAGCGGAGCCCCCGGCCGGCCTCCGTCGCCTCCTCAACCGTGGTCAGCTCGCCCCCGGTCGCCGAGGCGAGCCATTCGCCGGCCGCGAGATCGGCGGGCGGGGTGAAGGCGGGGGCGTAGGAAAGGTGATAGGCCGTCTCGGCCACGGCCTCCCCCTCGCCGACGCTGGCGCGATAGGTGCCGGGGGCAGCCAGCGGCAGGGAGCCCTCGTAGAGCCCCGGCTGCGCCTCGATCAGGCGCAGGCGGTCGGTCTCTCCTCCCGGGCGCTCCACCCTGGCGGCCTCGCGCAGGCCGCTCTCCGGTTCGCCGTTCTCGTCCAGCACCGTAAGACTGACGGTCAGCCGCTCGCCGTCGCTGCTGGCATCGAGGATGCGGCCGGTCGCCGGCAGCGGCGATTGCACGCCGCGCGCGGCGCTCGCCCAGAAGCCGCCGTAGCCGTGCAGCGCGTGCCAGTCCTCCGTCCACGGCCCCGTCGCGTCGGAGGTGAAGGCGAGCACCTGCCCCGTTCCGTAGGCCCATGCGGCGAGGAGCGGGGCGTCCTCGCCCTCCTCGTCCGGCACGGTGATCGCCACCTCCGCCTCGTCCTTGGCCGTGGTCAGCACGTAGCCGGTGACCGGCGGCAGGCGGGCGGGCAAGGCGTCCGCACCGGGGGCGGACCGGTCTGTCCACGAGGGCTGCCGCGCCCCCTCCTCCACGGGGGAGGAGAACATCATCGCCTCCTGCGAGAGGATGGAGGGCAGCGCCGCGAAGTCCCGCGTGACATGCGCCGCGCCGCCGCCGAGCGCGGCGATCTCCTCCACCGTCGTCCTGTCGGACCCCTCGCCGATGGCGACGCCAGAGACGGTGACCCCCGCCTCCCGCATCTGGCCGAGGATGCCGGGCCAGTCGCCGGGCTGAGACAGACCGTCGGTCATCACGATGACATGGCGCGCGGCGGACTCCGCCTGACCCATCTGTCCCCACGCCGCCACGAGGCCGGGGTAGATCGAGGTGCCGCCGCCGGGATCGACCTGCGTGAGCGCCGCCTCCGCCACCCCCATGTCGAGGTCGCTCATCGGCAGCACGGTGCGCGCCTCGGCGTCGAAGACGACGATCCCCACCTGGCTCTCGCTGTTGAGGAGCTCGATGGCGGAGAGCGTCGCGCGCTTGGCCATGTCCAGCCGCGTCCCCTCGCCCACCGCCTGCTGCATGGAGCCGGAGCGGTCGAGCACGAACATCATCGCCACCTCGGGCGCATCGCGCGGCACCTTGGCAGAGAGCGGCGAGAGATCCTCGAGCGGCGTCTCGAAGTACCCGCCGGGCCCGAAGCTGTTGGCGCCCCCTAGCAACAGCAGCCCCAGCCCGTGCTCGCGCACCGCCTCCTCCAGGATCTCCTGCTTGCGGCTGGTCAGCGAGATGGCGGGGGTGTTGAGCAGCACCGCGGTGCCGTAGCCGAGCCAGCCGCGCACATAGTCGGGCGCCGCGTCGGGGGCGAGGACATCCACCGTCAGCCCTGCACCGGCGAGCAGCGCCGCGAAGGCCTCGCCATGCGCCGGGTCGGGGCTGATGACGGCGACGGGCCGCAGGGGGCGCGGGTGGACGATCCGCCCGGCGCGGTTGTTGGCGGGGCTGTCGGCCCCCTCGGGCTCGATCAGCATTTCAACCAGCGCCGGCTCCGCTTCCGATTGGGCGGGGAGGACCATCTCCAGCCGGTTGGTGCCCGGCTGCAGGCTGACGGGCTGGGAGGCGATCTCCGCCCCGTCGCGGAAGATGCGCAGCCGCCGCTCCGTCCCCTGCCCCGCCTCGACGAACCCGGTGATGCGCAGCCGGTCGCCGATGAGCGCGGCGCGCGACGTCTCGATCCGCCGCAGGACGACCTCGTCGGGGGCGAGGCGCTCCGGCCGCAGGTAATCCACCGGGAGGGCGGCACCGCCGGTGGCTGCCGCCACCTCCCCCAGATCGGGGCGCTGCCCGAGTGAGGCGGTGAGCAGCACGCGCCCGCTCTGGCCCGGGGGCACGCTGGCAACGGCGAGGGCGAGGGCCTCGGTGCCGTGGAGGAGCGGGGCTTGGCCGGCTTCAGGAGCGGCGGGGTCGACCGCGGAGCCGGCGAGCTCCGGCACCGGGCCGGCGCGGACGACCGAGAGGTCGGGGCCGGTGAGGCCGCTGCTGGGTGCAAGGCTGCCGTCCGCCGTCACGAGGACAAGCCGTTCGCGGGGCGAGACCTCCGGCGCCGGCAGGCGCAGCACGCCGGCCACCAGCAGCGCGAGCGCGAGGAGCGCGAGCACAGGGAGCTGCCCGCGGTTGCGACCGGTGAAGACGGCATAGGCGCTGTCGGCGAGGATGCAGGCGGCGGCGAGGCCGATGAGCCACGGCGCCAGCCCCTGCGGCAGGAGCGCGGCGGAGGCCGGCTCCAGCGGCGGCGCCTCTCCGGCGGGGGTGTCGGCGGGCGGCGCGTTGATGGCGAGGATCTGCTCCGTGCTCGGGTCCCAAAAGAGGCCGGCGCTCAGCGGCACGTGGCCCTCATGGGCAAGCGGGGCGCCGGTGGTCGCCTCCTCCATCCCCTCCAGCGGGGCGGCACAGGGCTGGCCCACCACGCAGGCCGGCCCCGGCTCGCGGGTCGGCAGGTCGAGCGCCTGCAGGAGCGCGCCGGCCAGCAGCGCCATCTCCGGCGTGCCGGGCCAGGAGCTGTCAGCGGGGTCGAAGGCCAGCCGCAGGTCGGCGCGCGTGGCCCCGCTGCGCAGCTCCACCAGCGGCACGCCGCTGCCGGAGACGATGACCTCCGCGCCCTCCATGGCCGGGGCGGCATAGGCGCGGCTGAGCGACAGGTCGCTCCAGGGCAGCGCCTGCCCGAGGGGGTTGGTGCCGGACCAGTCCCCCGGATCGGGGCCCTCGACGGCGACGGGCTGCGGTGTCCCCTCCGCATGGGCCGCGCCGATCCAGAGGGTCGACGCCTCGGGCTCGCGGGCGACGGTGACGCCGTCGACGATGACGAGCGCGTAGGCGGAGAGGTCCTCGGGCAGCTCCGCCGCCTGGTAGAGCGCCACCTGCGGCACGGCGGAGAGCGCGGCGAGGAGCGGCTGCTCACCGGGGCCGAGGTAGAGCACCGGAAGCTCCGGCGGCGGCAGGCCGAGCGTGAAGTGCTCCTCCTCTCCCCCGGCCAGCGCAACGGTGAGGATGCCCGGCCCCGGTAGCTCCAGATCACGGGTGACGCTGTCCTGCCCGTCGTCGTCGGGCTCGACGTCGATCTCCGCCCAGGGGAGCGGCGTGACGCCCGGGGCGTCGCTGTAGCCGAGCGTCAGCTGCGTCGGCCCGGCGCCCTCGGGGAAGGTCACCTCTGCGGTGACGCGCCAGCGGCCGGCGTCGGCGTTGAGGGCGGTGACCTCCGCCGTGACGGCCGGGCGCGGCGCGGCAGTGACGGGCGGGCGGCGAAGCCCAGGCGCGAAGGGCGCCAGCTCCTCGGGCACGGGGCCGCTGGAGAGGAGGAGGATCTCCGCCCCCTCCGCGTCGCCGCCGACGCCCTGCACCATGCGCGCCACCTCGGCCCAGTCCGCCGCGGCCTCCGCCGAGGTGAGCCCGTCCAGAAGGGGCGCCGCCATCTCCGGCCGCCAGGGCCAGGCGGCGGCGAGCAGGCGCGGCTCGGGGCCGGCGAGAATGGCGGAGAGGCGGGCGGGAGAGACGGCGCCAGGGCGCTCGAGGTCTCCGCGAAGCTCCGCCAGTGCCGCGTCGAAGAGCGGGGTCCCGTCGGCGCTCTCTGCCGCCATCTGCGCGGAGCCATCCAGCACCAGTACGAGATGCTCGGCGGGCGCGCGGCGGGAGAGATAGGGCTGGGCGAGCGCCGTCGCGAGAAGCAGGACGGCGGCGATCTGCAGGACCAGCGGCCAGGAGAAGGGCGGCCAGCGGCGGCGCGCCTGCCGGCTGCCCTCCGGGAGGGCGAAGCGGCGCCAGATGAGCAGGCTCGGCACCTCGGCGCGGCGCTTGCGCACGGCGTGCAGCAGCAGGACGCCGGCCGCGACCAGCCCGACGGCGAGGAAGAGGGGGGCGGAGAAGCTCAGCACCCCGCGCCCTCGCAGGTGGTGCCGCGGCCGAGGTAGCGGGCCACCATGTCCCGCCCCTCCAGAGAGACGACGCTGCGTGCCCGGGCGCCGGCCGCCGGGCCCTCTGCGCCGCCGGAGGCGAAGCCGGCCGCCGCGGCCTCCGCCGCTGCCGCAGCCTCCACCTCCGGCGGCAGCTCGATGCGGATGCGGTTGCCGTCCGGCGAGGCCTGCCCGCCGAGGAGGATGGTCTCACCCGTCTCGGCCGCGAGACCCGCGAAGTCCGCGTCCTCCTGAAGGTCCTGCGAGCCGAGGCCGGCCATGTTGCTCTCGCCCCGGCCCGATTGCAGCGCGGCGCCGACGGGGACGCGGCCGGCGAATTGCAGATCCTCGCTGTCCATCCGCCGGGGCTCGTCCTCTCCGCCGCCGCCCGTCAGGCCGGGGTCGGAGGACGCGGCGGCCTCGCCGCTCGGCGCGTTCGGATCGGAGCGGAGCTCATCCTCGCCGCGGCCGACATAGCGCTCGGCCATGTCCGGCGGGCGGTCATACATGCCGGGGGGCCGGTCGGCCTCCTGCTCGGCCCGGGCAGCGCGGGCGGCCTCCTGCCGCGCTTCCTCCTCCAGCCGGTCGCCGAGGCCGGCGAGCCGCTCCCCCGCGCCCTCGCCCAGCCAGTCCGGCTGGTCCTCGCCATAGGCGCGGGCGGCGTGCTCCAGAAGGTCCTCCGCCTCGGCAGAGCTGATCTCGCCGCCGCCGGCGCGCGCCTGCTCCAGCCGGTCCTCGATGGCGCGGGCGACGGCCTCCAGATAGGCGTCGCCCGTCTCCTCGGCATCGGCCGCCATCCGCTCCGCCGCCGCCTGCAGCGCGGCCTCCGGGTCCTCCGGCTCCGCCTCCTCCAGCGGGCGGGGCGCGGCGGCGGGGGCCGGCGCGGCGCCCTGCCGGAGGCCGAGGCTCAGGCCGACGGCGAGGAGGAGGACGGCGGCGACCGCCGCGAGGACGATGACGGGGCGCGGGAAGAGCGGTTCGATCCGGGACGTGTCGAGGCTGCGGGCGCGGGGCGCGAGGTGCTCGAGCAGCACCTGTCCCACCGGGCCCGGCGTCTCCTCGCGGCCGGCGACGTCGATGGCGGTGCCGTAGGCCTCCCCGAAGCCGGCGCGCCGGTCGATGCGGAAGGCGAGCGCCGCGCCTGCCGGGCGCCGACGCCAGAGGACGAGCGCCACGGCAGCACCGACGAGCAGCGACGCCACCGCCGCGAAAGGGACGACGGGGGGCAGCGTGGCGCCAACAAGGGCCGCGATTTCCGCCGCCCCGATCACCGCCAGCCCGGCGATGAGCCCGGCCAGCACGGCGGCCAGCGTGTCGCGCAGCCGCGAGCGGCGGGAGACGCGGCGCATGGGCTCAAAGAGCGCCTCCCGGGCGCCGCCCGCCGGCTCCACCGCCGCGCTCATGAGACGGCCGGCGAGAGGAGGCGGACGAGGGGGCGCAGCACGTCGGCGACGCCGCTGCTCTGCAGGAGCCAGAAGAGCGCGACGAGCGCCACGCCGACGATCTGATTGCGGCGGGCGATGGCGTGGTAGCCCTGAGGCCAGACGGCCAGCAGCAGGTAGCCGCCGGGGAGCGGCGGGATGGGCAGCAGGCCGAGCAGGGCGATCCATGCCGCCAGCTCGGACGTCGTCAGCAGCCAGGAGTTCAGGCCGGCGGAGAGGCCGGGGGAGAAGGTGCCGAGCACCAGCGGCCGCAGCGCCCAGGCGAGGACGCCGAGGGCCAGCATCGCGGCCAGCGCCCCGGCGACGCAGACCAGCAGGCCCGCCCTGCCCCCTCGGAGTTCGGCGGGGTCCACGTCCACCGGCTTCACCCAGCCGGCGCGGCCGAGCACCGCGGCGAGAATGGCCCAGATCGGCACCTGCGCGACGGGGTTCAGCGTGACGCGCCCGTCCTTCTTCGGCCCGTCATCCCCGAGGATGCGCGCGAGACTGGCGAAGGCGGCGCCATGGGCCGTCAGCAGCACGAACGCGGCCGCGGCCCTGAGCAACATCTGCCAGACGGATATGTCCCTCATGATCGCCGCCGCGCCCGCAAGGTCAGCCGCCGTCCGGCCGCGCGAGATCATGCGCGACGAGCATGGCCTCGATGGTGCCGTCGGCCTGCAGCGCCGCGATGGCGTCGCTCAGCGTCGTGTTCAGGAAGCTGTCCTGCGCGCGCGTGGCGATGCCGACATCGACGCTGCGCACCTGGAAGGGCATCTGCGGCAGGATGTGGTAGCCGGCGGCCTCCGGGTCCCCGCCCGTGGCATTCAGCAGGCCGGGCAGCCACATCATGCCGGCGGTATTGCTGCCGTCCTCTATCCGCTCCAGCACCAGGGCGTTGTCGTAATAGGGCACGCGCGTCCAGTCGGCGCGCTGGGCGGAGAGGAAGTTGATGAGCTGCGCATCGCCCGGCGCCATCATGCGCGTGCCGATGCGGGTGTCGCCGGGCAGATCGCCGATCTCGTCGGCGTCCTCGTCGCGGCTGAAGATGACCGTCTCGGCGCTGAGATAGGGCCGGCTGACCGTGACCCATTCGGGGTTCCGGTCATTGACCAGAAAGCCCATGAACGCATCGCAGTACTGGACGAACATGTAGAAGATCTGATCGACCGTCAGCGGGATGCGGTAGTCGTACTCGGACTGGATGGTCTGCAGGTCGCCGCGGCTGATCTCGAAGAAATCCACCTCCGCCAGCAGCGCCATGCCGAGCGTCTCGGCCAGCTCGCGCTCGAACCCGGCCATCATCCCGAAGGGATTGTAGCAGAAGGTGATCTTGTTGCCGTCGTTGCGCAGGCGGTCCTGATAGATATCGCGGCTGATGATCCCTTCCTGCGCCGCGGCGGCGGTGGAGAGAGCCATACCGGCGACAGACGCCGCCGCGAGGGCGCGCTGGATCGGTCGCATACGTGTACCCCTTGTCGCCCGCGCCCGGCGGGCCTGAGCGCCGCGCCGGCCCCCAGGGCCGGCACGGCGGAGACAGGAAGGCCCCGGCGGACAGATGCGTCCGCCGGAGCCTCGCGTTCAGAGGGTCACTCGCCTTCCGGCAGGGCGAAGACGTAGACCGCGTTGCCGGTGGTCGGCAGGTCCAGCGTCTCCCCGACGAGGGAGGCGAAGCTCGCGCCGTAGCTCGGGCCGCCCGAGGGGATGGCCACGTACTGGCGACCGTCGACCTCGTAGGTCACCGGGTGACCGGAGGCCGCGGCCGCCAGCTTGGTCGACCAGAGCATCTCGCCCGTGGAGCTGTCGAGCGCCTTGAAGACCCGGTCGACGCCGCCGGCGAAGAGCACGCCGCTGTCGGTGGACATCAGCGGGGCGTAGATCGGCAGGGGCTGCTCGTAGCTCCAGGCCGTCTCGCCCGTGGCAATGTTGATGGCGTCGATCCGGCCGACGTTGTCCTTGCCTTCCGGCAGAACGGAGGTGGTGTCGGTGTTGTAGACGTCGAGCGCGCCGAACTCCTGATCCGTGGCCGACGCTTCGTAGCAGGCGTTGGACAGCGTGATGAAGAAGAGGTTGGAGTTCGGATCGTAGCTCGACGGGCTCCAGTCGCGGCCGCCGAGGTAGGTCGGGCAGTGGTAGACCGTCTCGCCGACCGTGCTGAGGACGGCGTCCTCGTTGACGGTGACAATGCCTTCTTCGTCGACCGACTCGATCATGTTCTGCTCGACGGTGGAGCGGGCGTAGATGAAGTCACCCGATTCCGCATCGAACTGCCACATGACGCCGGTCTTGCAGGGGATGCCGGTCAGCACGCGCTGCATCTCGTCCGTCGCGCCGTCGCCGATGGCGAGCATGCCCTCCATCGACTCGCTCGGCGTGGCGGTGATGTCCGCCGTGATCATCTCGAACGTGCATTCCTGGTCCCAGTTGTCGCGGGGCAGGGTCTGGTGGCGCCAGACGATCTCGCCCGTTTCGGGACGGACCGCAAAGCGGGTGTTGGTGCCGTAGAGGGTGCCGCCCGGCGTGCCGCGCTGCGCCTCGGAGGCGGGGCCGGCACCGGAGGAGCCGTAGAACACGAGGTCGAGCTCGGGGTCATAGGTGATCTGGCCCCAGACGCCGGTCATCCAGCGCGACTCGTAGTCGTTGCCCCAGGTCTCGTCGCCTTCCTCGCCGGGGCGCGGAATGAACTCGTTGCGCCACAGCTCTTCGCCGGTCTCGCTGTCATGGCCGGTGATGAAGCAGCCGAAGGGCGAGAACTGGCAGGTGGAGCCGAGGACGACGACGCCATTGGCGACGATCGGGCCGGAGGTGTTCGAGACCATCTCGGTCCCCTGCCCGCGGTCGATCTCCCAGGCGAGCTGGCCGCTGTCGAGATCGAGCGCCACGAGGTGGTTGTCCCACGTCGCCATGTAGAGCTTGTCTTCGTAGATCGAGATGCCGCGCTTGCGGTCGCCCAGCGAGTTGAGCAGCATCGTGTCGCCGACGGCGCGGCGGTATTCCCAGATCAGGTCGCCGGTGACGGCGTCGATGGCCTGGATGACGTCGCCCGGGTTGGGCATGTACATCACGCCGTCATAGATGATCGGCGAGCCCTGCATCGGCCCCGGCTCGAGGCCGCGGGCCCAGACGAGCTGCAGGTCGTCGACGTTCTCGGGCGTGATCTGCGTCAGCGGGCTGTGACGGTAGTTGTTCTGGGCCCGGCCATAGGTGAGCCAGTCGGCCGGGTCGGGGTTGGCAAGCATCTCGTCCGTGACGGGCGCGACCTGCGCCATGGCGGCGCCACCGGCGGCCATCATGACGGATGTCAGCAATACAGAACGCAGCTTCATTGGATCTCTCCTCCCATTTACGTTTTCTTCGCGCGGCCGCCTCCTCAAGCCCGGCCGCGCAATCTCTCCGGCGGCGGCAACGGCCCCTCGGGGGCCGGCCGCGGGCCGGTCACTCCTCCGGCTTGTGCGTGATGATGATCGTGTCGAGCACGTCGTAATCGGCCGGGAGTTCCATGTCGCCCGCGGGCGCGCCGTGCAGCGACAGCACGAAGGCGGTGACGTCGGCATATTGCTCGGACGTCAGCGAGTTCGGCTGCCCCTTGGGCATCTGGTAATGGATGTAGTCGTAGTAGGCGCTGAGCGGGACGTCGAAGTACTTGTCGTCCAGCACGTTGCCGATGATGCCGGGGCCGCCGGGCGTGCCGCGTCCGCGGACACCGTGGCAGGCGTTGCAGGACTGCCCGTAGATGGAGCGGCCGGCCAGCGCCTGCTCCTCGGTGTAGATGCCGTCCCAGATGGTCATCTCGGTGGCCTCTTCCTCCCCGGCGTCAGCCTCGGCGCGGGCGGCCTCCTGCGCGGCCTCGATCGCGGCGCGCTCCTCGTCCGTCATCTCGCTGAACGCCCAGCCGCTCCCACCGGCCGTCATGACGATCGTCGCCGCCGTGATGGCCGCCGCCACTCGTCTGTTTCGCTTGGTCATGATGCCTACAGCTCGCTTTTTCGTATCGGTTTCTCCTGTTCCATTCCTTTTCGGCCCGTCCCGCAAGCTTTGGGAGCCGCACTTCCTTTATGTGAACCATTGGAAGTCCCAATACCCTTGAAAGCACAGGGCAATCCGGGACGCTCCGCCCGTTCGCGGGTGCCGGACTGCCCCCTTCAACCGGGCGGTCGCATCGCCGTTAGGTTTCCGCTAGGTGGGATCTTGAACATCCTGCCATCTGTAAGAGTGCCCTTTTACGTGAAAACCTACGAACACGCCCTGGCCGCCTTCAAAGAGAGCCGGTTCGAAGAAATCATCGACGGCGTCATAGAGTACCTCGGCCCGCAGGCCGGGCAGCTCTCGGGCCGGCCCGATCTGATCAAGCTGTGCGACCTCGCGCTGCGCTCGGGCTTCATGCGCGAGGGGTTCGAGGTGCAGGACAGGGGCAAGATCGAGGCGCTGCTGGATATCGCCGGGCTCCTCGCCCCGCTCTCCCACTTCCGCGCCGCGCTCGCCTTCGAGGATGGCGACCGGAAGGCGGGGTGGATGTACCTCGCCAATGCCTCCCCCTACTCGCAGGAGCTGCACGCCTTCCCGTCGCTGGGGCTCAACAGTGCCGCGCGCACCCCGCACTGGCCGGAGCTGGCGCGCGGCAAGCACTGCACCTTCGGCGACCCAGTGATCGAGACGCTGGGCGACGGGCGGGAGGCGAGATATGCCATCGTCTTCTCGGCGGACAGCACCTACCTCAAGCGGTTCCTGTCCCTGTCGCTGGCGTCGATCCGGGCGAAATGCCGGGACTATCTCGCGGTGTATCACGTCATCTCGCCCGACGAGGAGGCCATGGCCCTGATGCGCGCCGAGGCCGGCGACGACGTCATCTTCTACATCGAGAACGCCCCGCAACGCCCTGACGACAAGGCTTATTTCGCCTCGGCCCGTTTCTTCGCGGCGCGGCGGGTAGTCTCCACCCTCAAGATCCCGGCCTTCATCCTCGACATCGACATGCGCTGCGAGAAGAACTTCGGCGACATGATGGAGGCCCGCTACTTCCGCCCGAGGAAGACGCAGCTGCGCATCATGTCCGGGCTGAACCTGCCGTGGCACAAGATGGTGGCCAACTGCGTCTACTCGCCGGCCACGCCGGCCTCGGAGGCGTTTCTCACCCTGGTCTGCGAATACCTGAGCTACCACTTCAGCCGCAGCTACGGTGAGCCGCTCTGGTGGATCGACCAGAACGCCCTGTTCTTCGCGCACATGAAACGGCCGGAGACGGAGTTCAAGAACATCCCCGGCGCGGCGGTGCGGGAATACGTGACCTATCCCAAGCTCTTCGAGGACAAGGACGAGGTCTTCGGCCGAGCCAGGGCCGACGCCGGGGCCGACTAGGTCTCGCCCTCGGCAGGGTCGTCGGCCCGACGTCTCGGCGCGGGCGCCATCAGCACCACCACGCCGGGCAGCGAGGCGACGAGGATCACCAGCCCCATGGCGACGGAGGCCGCGATACCCGCCTCGGCGCTGGCGCCCAGCACCGGCCAGAGCGCGGCAGCCGCGCCCTCCCGCACGCCCCAGCCGGCGACGGAGATGGGGATCACCATGGTGGCAAGGATCAGCGGCAGGATTGTCACGATGGCCAGCGGCGGCAGCATCGTCCCCGTCGCGGCGGCGCAGAGCGCGAAGGCGCCGAGGTTGCAGGCGACGATGGCGAGGCTGAAGCCCGCCTGACGCGGCCAGGCCCGGCGCGAGAGCACCGCCGCCCGCACCCCGCCGAGGAAGCCGCCCACCGCGCGCCCCACGCGCCCGCCGAGCCAGGCGAGGAGGATGAGGAGGAGCGCGATCCCCACGATGCCGCCGGCGATGCCCAGCGCCAGAGGCGGCACCCAGTCGGGCCAGCGCCCGGCCCCGCCCGTCAGGCCGACCACCGAGAGCCCGGCCAGCAGCACGGCGAAGAGCGTCACCTGCCCGACCATCCGGTCGATGACGACCGCCTGCCCCGCCTTCACCAGCCCCACGCCCTCGCGCGCCCTCACGGCGCGGCCGGCATCGCCGAGCACGCCGGCGGGCAGCGTCATGTTGAGGAACTGCGACAGGAAGTACTCCCGCAACGCCCGGCCCCGCGCGATGGGCTGGCCGAGGCCCGCTGCCGTGAGCCGCCAGCGCAGGGCCGAAAGCGTGTTCTGCGCAAGGATCGCGCCCAGCGCGAGGGCGAGGAGGAGCGGGTCGGCCGCGCGCAGGAGGCTCAGCACCTCCGGCCCGTCCGTCGCCTGCCAGAGCCAGACCAGAAGCGCGACGGGCAGCAGGAGGCGCAGGATGCGGCCGAGACGTTGCAAGGAGGGTGCCATTCCCGGCACTATCGGCGCGGGCGTCGCCGGGGCAAGCGCAATCCGCCGGGTCCCGGGCGCGCCCGGCAACGAGGGAGGCCCCCCGCGTGACGGCAGCAGCAACGGCAGAGCCGGCGGCCCTCCGGGCCGTCTCGTGGAACGTCCATCGCGGGCGCGGCGGCGACGGGCGGGTCGACCCGGCCCGCATCCTGCACACGCTGGCGGAGGAGGTCTGCCCGAAAGGCGGCGCCGACATCCTCGGGCTGCAGGAGGCGGACGACGAGGTGCCGCCTCACGCGCGCATCCTCGACATCCAAGCCATCGAGGCGGCGACGGGCCTGCGCTCCGTCCATGACAGGCCGGGGCTGCGCTGGGGGGCGCAGAGCGACGGGTTTCTCGGCGCGATCCTGTTCCTGCCGCCAGGCTGGCAGATCACCCATGCCGACGTCATCGACCTCCCCGGCCATTGCCACCGCGGCGCCATCTCGGTGGAGGCGGAGACGCCGCACGGCCCCCTGCGCCTCCTCTGCACGCATCTGTCGCTGGGCCAGCCCCTGCGGATCGTGCAGGTGCGCACGCTGGTGCAGTACATCTTCCGCCGCCCTTCCATGCCGAGCGTGCTGATGGGCGATCTCAACGAATGGCGCCCCTGGGGCGGGCTGGCCTTCTCCCCGCGCGTCACGGGGTGCCGCCTCTCCGGCCCCTGCAAGCCGAGCTTCCCGGTCGGCCGCCCGATCCTGCCGCTCGACCGCATCCTCTGCGACATGCCGGGCGCTGTCAGCGGCTTCACGGTGCTCGACGGCCCCGGCATCCGCGCCGCCTCCGACCATCGGCCCGTCCGTGCCCTCGTCGCGCCGTTCTAGCGGCGGCCCGGGAGCATGCGCTGGAAGACACCGTCCTTGCGGACCAGCAGATGGTAGAGCGCCGCGCCGATGTGCAGCAGGACCAGCACGACGATCGCGTAGCGGGCCGTGAGGTGAACGTTTTGCGCCGTCTCGGCGAGGTCGTCGCTGCGCGGCACCAGCGAGGGGAGGCCCAGCGCGTCCAGCATCTCGATGGGGAAGCCGCCCGCCTTGACGCGGATGTAGCCCGAGATCGTCATGACGAGGACGAGCAGGTAGAGCAGCCAGTGCGTCGCGTAGGCGATCCTGCGCTGCAGCGGCGGCACGCGTCCCGGCAGCGGCGGGGCGGGGTGGAAGGCCCGGTAGATGAGGCGGGCCACGACGAGCAGGAAGATCACGACGCCGACGTTCTTGTGCCAGAGGTAGAGCGCATCCTGCACCGGGCGGCTCGTCCCCTCCTCGACCATGATGACACCGGCGGGAATGGTTGAGAGGATCAGCAGCGCCGTCAGCCAGTGCAGCGCCTGCGCCGGCCCGCGATAGCGGCCGGCCCCGGCCCGGCCTGCCTCGATCTCCGCCGCGTTTGCCATGTCGCCCCCCGGTTGTTTCTCCACCCATAGGCTGCGTCCGCCGATCCAGCAACGGCGGGCTTGACTTCGCACCGGCCGGGTTAACTATTTTCTGGTGGAAACGTCCGGTCGGATCACAGAGCTTGCGCGTCGGAGCCGCCCGGTTGTGCCCGGGCCGGTCGCCGGGATGCTCGGCATGTCCGCCGTCCATCTTGCCATCGTCATCGCAGGGATCGGGGCCTTCGAGGCCCTCCGCCCTGCTTTGGAGACCGGCCGCCTCCTCGCGCTCGGGATGGCCGCGGCGATGGCGGCGACCATCGGGACGCTGCTCTGGGTGACCGGCAAGCGGACGTTCGGGCACGACAGGTTCGGTGCGGCAAATTGCGTCACCTACCTGCGTGGCAGCCTCAGCTGCATCATCGCCCTGCCTCTCGCGGCCCCCGCCACCCTCGCCGACCCAGCGGTCGGCTGGGCCGTCTTCGCGACCGGCCTGCTGGCGCTGTCTCTCGACGGCGTGGATGGCTGGCTCGCCCGGCGCGACGGCCTCTCCTCCGCCTTCGGCGCTCGGTTCGACATGGAGATCGACGCCGTCCTCGCCCTCGTCCTCGCCCTTCTGGCGTGGCAGGGCGGCGCGGCGGGGCCGCTCGTGCTGATCCTCGGGCTGGCGCGCTATGCCTTCCTCGTCGCCAGCTGGGCGCTGCCGTGGCTGGGGGCGCCGCTGCCGCCGAGCCTGCTGCGCAAGACCATCTGCGTCATCCAGCTCGGCACGCTCCTCGCCCTGCACGCGCCGATCCTGCCGGAGACGCTTGGCGCTGTCGCCGCCATCGTCGCGGCAGCGCTGCTGGCCTTCTCCTTCGGGCGTGACATCCTCTGGCTCTCCCGGCGGGGCCGCTGAGCGTGGGCCTTGCCGCGGTCCTGCGTCTGGCCGTTGCCGCGGCTGTCCTGTTCCTCGTGCTGATCCAGCCGAACCACCCCGCCGCGATGACGTGGGGCGCGCTCAAGCTCTTCCCGCTGGAGCTGCCGGCAATCCTGCTGGGCCTGCTCGCCCTTCCCTCCCGGGCGACCGTCACGCGGGTGATCCGGGTGGTGCTGGTGGCGATCCTCGCGTTCCTCGCCCTCCTGAAGGCGGCGGACTACGCCACCCAGCTCGCCTACGGGCGAAGCTTCAACCCGGTCGTCGACCTGCACCTGCTCCCCGCCGCGTGGCGGCTCGGCTCCGGCGCCGTCGGCATCCCGCTGGCGGCCTTAGCCCTCCTCGCCGCGCTCGCGGTGATCGTCGCCGTCACGTGGCTCCTGTGGTGGGCGACCGGCGTCTGGTCGCGGGCCTCGCTCCCCGGCGCGGCGCTCAGAGCGGCGGGCGCGGTGGGCGCCGTAGCTGCCACCCTCGTCGTCGTCGCCGAGGTCGGGGATCGGCGCGGGCTCTGGGATCTGCCTGTCGATCCGCCGGGCACCGCATTCACCGCCCGCGTCGCCGCCGAGCGCGTCGCGCAGATCCGCCGCACGGCCGGGCAGCTCGCCGAGTTCGCCGCCGCCGCGCGGAGCGATCCCTATGGCGACGGCGGCGACCTCTTCGGCCGGCTCGCCGGGCGCGACGTGCTGATCCTCTTCGTGGAGAGCTACGGCCGCGCCAGCATCGACGTGCCGCTCTATGCCGAGACGCATGTCGCGACGATGGAGGCGGCGGCGGCGAGGATGGAGGAGGCCGGCCTTGCCATGCGCTCGGGCTGGCTGACGGCGCCTATGCGCGGCGGGCAGAGCTGGCTCGCCCATGCCTCCGTCTCCTCCGGCCTATGGACGCCGGACCAGACGCGCTACCGCGCCATGCTCGCCAGCCCCCGCCGCACGCTCTTCCACCTCGCCCGCGAGGCGGGTTTCCACACCGCCGCCGTCATGCCGGCGATCAGCTACGACTGGCCCGAGGGGGACCTGATGGGCTTCGAGGACATCCTCGATTCCACCGAACTCGGCTACCGTGGCCCGCCCTTCAACTGGGTGACGATGCCCGACCAGTACACGCTGACGGCCTTCGACCGCGCCTTCCGCGCCGAGCCGGTGGAAGAGCGCCGGCCGCTCTTCGCCCAGATCGCCCTCATCTCCTCCCATGCGCCCTTCACGCCGATCCCGGCGATGATCCCGTGGGAGGATGTCGGCGACGGCAGCGTCTACGCGCCCTATGACGGCGCGGGCGACCCGCCGGAGGTCGTCTGGCGGGACCGCGACTATCTGCGCGAGCAATACAGCAAGGCCATCGACTACGCCCTCTCCGCCGCCTTCTCCTACGCCGAGCGCACCGCGCCGGAGGGGCCGCTGATTATCATCCTCGGCGATCACCAGACGGCCGACTGGATCTCGCTCAGCGATAGCTACGACGTGCCGATCCACGTCATCGGCCCGCCCGAGGCGCTGGCGCCGATGGAGGAATGGGGCTGGACGGAGGGCCTCGTCCCCTCCGGTAACGTCGAGCCGTGGCGGATGGACGAGTTCCGCAACCGCTTCATCGCCGCCTATACGGACGGCACCGATTTCGCCGGGGTCCACCCGTGACCGCCCGCCCCCGCATTCCTGGAGCGCACCATGTCTGAGCTCGTCCTCGACGGCATCTCCAAGAGCTTCGGCGACACCGAGGTGGTGCATGGCATCGACCTGACCGTGGCCGAGAACGAGTTCGTCGTGCTCGTCGGCCCCTCGGGCTGCGGCAAGTCCACCACCCTGCGCATGGTCGCGGGGCTGGAGGCGATCAGCTCGGGAGAGCTGCGCATCGGCGGCGAGCGGGTCAACGACCGCTCCCCCGGGGAGCGCGACGTGGCGATGGTCTTCCAGAACTACGCGCTCTACCCGCACATGTCGGTCGCCCAGAACATCGCCTTCGGCCTGCGGCGCCGCAAGCTCTCCCGCGCCGAGCGGGACGCGGCGGTGCTGGAGGTGGCAAAGCTCTTGGAGATCGAGCCGCTGCTGGACCGGCGGCCCCGCGCCCTCTCCGGCGGCCAGCGCCAGCGGGTGGCGATGGGCCGGGCGATCATCCGCGATCCGCAGGTCTTCCTCTTCGACGAGCCGCTGTCGAACCTCGACGCGCGGCTGCGGCTACAGATGCGGCTCGAGATCAAGCGTCTCCATGCCCGCAAGCCCGTCACCACGCTCTACGTCACCCACGATCAGACGGAGGCGATGACCATGGCCGACCGCGTCGTGGTGATGAACGAGGGGCGGATCGAGCAGGCCGGCCCGCCGATGGAGATCTACCGCAACCCGCGCACCCGCTTCGTGGCCGAGTTCATCGGCGCGCCCGCCGTCAACCTCTTCGATGCGCGGCTGACGGGCGGGAGTGATGACGGGCTCTGGATCGAGCTGGCCGACGGCACCCGCCTCTCCGTCCCCGCCAGCCGCCGCGCCGGCTGCGAAAGCTATGCCGGGCAGCCCGTCGTCTTCGGCCTGCGCCCCGAAGATATCGTCATCGAGGCCGGCGACGGCCCCGTCGCGCCTGTGCAAATGGTGGAGACGATGGGCGCCGAGACGCTGGCCTATCTCGGCTTCGGCGGTACCGAGGCCTGCGCCCGCCTGACGGGAGACAGTGTCCCCTCCCGCGGGGATCAGGTTCATCTGCGGCTCGGGCTGGAACGTATGATCCTTATCGACCCCACGACGGACCGCGTCATCGGCGCGGCCTGACCGACAACCAGACAGACCGGGAGAGCCAACATGAACCGCCCACTGATCGTATCCGCCCTTGCCCTCGCCATCGGCGGTGCCCCCGCCTTGGCGCAGGAAGACATGGTGACGCGTGACCGCGTCGGCCCCGCCGATGCCGAGAACGCGCTGACCTTCCGCCTGACGGCCTATGACCTCTATTCCTCCGACGAGGCGACGGCGACCGCCTTCGAGGAGCTCTTCATCGACTTCATCGAGGACAATCCCGGCTGGCGCATCGACACGCAGCTGCAGACCGGCAACCTCAACCAGGAGCAGGCCCGGATGATCGAGCAGGCCCAGGCCGGGCGCGGCCCCGACTGCGCCATGGTCGACAGCTCGCAGCTCGCCACCTACAAGGCCGCCGGTGTCCTCTCGCCGATGAACGAGTACTTCACCGAGGACGAGGTCGCCGACTTCTTCCCCTATGTTCGTGACGGGATCACCGACGACGCGGGCAACATCCTCGCCGTCTGGTGGTTCACCGACCTGCGCGTCCTCTACCGCAATACCGAGGTGGTGCCCGAGGCGCCCCAGACGTGGGAGGAGCTCAAGACCGCCGCGCTGGAGACGGTGGACGAGGGCTACGAGGGTGTCCTCTTCAACGGCGGTCGGACGGAAGGCACGGCCTTCGACTGGCTCGCCAACTTCTGGGCGCAGGGCGGTCAGCTGGTGAACGAGGCCGGCGAGCCGGTCTTCTACGAGGGCGAGAACCGCGAGCTCTTCCTGGAAGCCGTGCGCTATTACGAGGACCTGGTGGAATCCGGCGCCGCGCCGGCCCGCGTGACCTCCATCACCACCTATGACGATATGCTCGCCGCCGCCGCCGCGGGCACGACCGCGCTCTTTGTGGGCGGCAACTGGATGTACGCGCAGATCCAGTCCACCCTGCCCGAGGAAGAGGCCGCCAAGTGGGAGGCCTCCGAGCTGCCCGGCCCCACCGCCGACCAGCGCGCCACCGGCACCGGCGGCTGGACGATCGCCGCCCTGACGGACGATCCGGAAAAGGTGCGCATGTGCGCCGCCATCGCCAAGCTCTACCTCGGCCCGGGCAACGCCTTCCAGGCGCTGCTGCCGACGCAGGCCTCGCTCTACGAGGAATATGACACCTACGCCGGCCCGGAGTTCGAGGTCTTCTCGGCCGCGCTCGAGAACGGTCAGGCCCGGCCGGGGGTGGCGATCTATCCCGAGATCTCCAACCAGATCCAGATCCTCCTCGGCGAGGTGATGTCGGGCGCCGCGGAGCCGGAGGAGGCCCTCGACGCCGCCGCCGAAGCGGTCGAAGCCGCCTACGCCCGCCAGTAAGACAGCCCGGGGCGGGGGCCAGCGCCCCTGCCCCGCCGCGAAGGACCGCGCATGACCGCCACCTCCGCCCCTCGCCGCGCTGCAGCCCCGCCCGCCACCGGGGGCGGGCCGGCGCCCGCGCGGCCGCTGCCGTGGCTCCTGCCGGTCCTCTTCTTCATCGGCCTCTTCTACCTCTGGCCGATCATCGACGCGCTGCGCCTCGCCTTCACCGACGCCTCCCTGCTGGACCGCGAGGCGAATTTTTCCCTCGACGCCATCGGCGCGATGCTGGGCAGCGCCGCGCTCGGCACGGTGCTGCGCAACACCGCCGTCTTCACGCTCGGCAGCGTCTTCGGCCAACTCCTCCTCGGCCTCGCCATCGCGCTGCTTGTCGTGCGGGGGGAGCGCAACAACCTGCGCGGGATGCTGGTGCTGCGCACGCTCGTCCTCGCCGCTTGGGTGATCCCCGGGATCGCCAACGGCGTCATCTGGCAGATGCTCTTCTCCGAGGCACCGTTCGGGGCGATCAACTCCACCCTGCGGCTCGTCGGCATCCCGCCCGTCGCGTGGCTGTCGAACCCCGACAACGCCATGATGTCGGCGATCATCGCGACCGTCTGGCAGGGCACGGCCTATTCGATGATCCTGCTCTACGCCGCGCTGCGCTCCATCGACGACACGCTCTACGAGGCGGCCGCCGTCGACGCGGCGACGCCGTGGGAGCGGCTGTGGTTCATCACCCTGCCCGAGCTGCGCGGCGCGCTGCTGGTCAACGCGATCCTCATCGTCATCATGACGCTCAACACCTTCGACGTGATCATCTCGCTCACCGGCGGCGGCCCGGGCCGGGCGACGGAGGTGCTGGCGCTCTATGCCTACAATACCGTCTTCTACAATTTCGACCTCGCCGGGGGGAGCGTCCTGTCGATCCTGCTGATGGCGATCTCGCTGACCCTCGCCGCCATCGTCGCGATGTTCCTGCCCCGCTCGGGGCGGCCATGATCCAGAGCCGCCGTTCCCGCATCGGCAACGCGCTGACCTACGCGGCGGTGATCCCGCTGGCCGCGTTCTTCCTGATCCCCGTGATCTGGCTCGTCTCCCTGTCGGTGCGCACGCCTCAGGAGGTGTTCCTCGGGGCCTCCCGGCTGATCCCCGAGGCGCCGACGCTCGCCAATTTCGGGCAGGTGCTGACGGATGGCGGCTTCCGCCTCTACCTGTGGAACTCGGTCAAGCTCGCCTTCCTCGGCGCGGCCGGCGCCGTTGCCTTCGCCGCGCCCGCCTCCTACGCCTTCTCGCGGATGACCTTTCGCGGCAAGCCGGCGCTGATGATGGGCATCCTCGCGGTGCAGATGGTCTCCGGCCTCGTCATCCTGATCCCGCTCTACCGCTACATGGATCGCCTCGGCCTCTTGGAGACGCATTTCGGCACGACGCTGCTCTACATCTCCGCCGGCATCCCGGTGACGGTCTGGCTCCTCAAGACCAGCTTCGATGCTGTTCCCATGGAGCTGGAGGAGGCGGCGGCCATCGACGGGCTCGGCCGGTTCGAGACCTTCCTGCGGATCACGCTGCCGCTGGCCGCGCCCGGCGTCGCCTCGGCGCTGATCCTCAACGTCATCCTCAACTGGTCGCAGTTCCTCATCCCCTTCGTGATGCTGAGCGAGAGCGCCAAGTGGCCGATTTCGGTGGCGATCTTCAACTACGCGGGCGCCACCAACGCGACGACGACCCAGCTTCTGGCCGCCGCCTGCCTCGTCGCCGTGGTGCCGACGCTGATCGTCTTCCTCGCGCTCCAGCGGCTGATCGTCCGCGCGCTCACCTCCGGAGCGCTGAAGGGATGAGCGCGGGTGCGGCATTCTGCCCGCCCGCGTTTCAAGTCTGCCTGTTTGTTGAACAAACCCGGTCCGGAGGGGTGGGTCACATGACGCCCAACACGCGTTCGGAGCGCAATTTTCCGCCAGTGCGTCAAAGCCCCCCTTTGATCTTTTCTGCAGATGCACGATTTGAGGGTCAGCGGACGAACCCGACTCTCGCACTGAAAGACCCCCCATGAGAAATTGGCCCTTTGGCTTTGAGGACCGGACACTTCACCTGTCCCGGAGGCAGTCGATCGGGCTGCTCGCCGGGGCGCTCGCCGGCGCCGGGCTCGGCCCGGCAAATGCGCAGGATCAGGCGCAGGTGGAGACGGCCGGGGAGCCGTTCTCCTTCGATATCCTGACGGAGTGGATGCGCACGAAAAGCCGCAGCCCCTACCGCGCGCCGAAGCTCCCCGAGGGCTTTCTGGGCGAGCTCGACTACGACGATTACCGGCTCATCCAGTTCGATCCGGCGCAGGCGCGCTGGAAGGGTGAGGACGCGCCGTTCGAACTGCACGCCTACCATCTCGGCTGGCTCTTCCAGGAGCCGGTGGAGATCTACGAGATCACGGACGGCACCGCCCGGGCGGTCAACTTCACCTATTCCGACTTCCAGTATCGCGGCGACCTCGCCGATACCGTCCCCGAGGAGGGCGTTCTGCCTGGCGTCGCCGGCTTCCGACTCAACGCTCCGCTGAACCAGCCGGACCATTACGACGAGCTCGTCTCCTTCCTCGGCGCGAGCTACTTCCGCGCGCTGGGGCGCGGCAACGTCTATGGAATCTCGGCCCGCGGGCTGGCGATCAACACCGCCATGGGGAGCGAGGAGGAATTCCCCCGCTTCAGCGCCTTCTGGATCGAGCGCCCCGCCGAGGATGCCGAGCAGGTGGTGATCTACGCCGCGCTGGAGAGCCCCTCCGTCACCGGTGCCTACCGCTTCATCCTGACCCCCGGCGAGACCACGCAGATGGAGGTCACCACCCGCCTGTTCTTCCGCGCGCCGGTGGACCAGATCGGCGTGGCGCCGCTGACCTCGATGTTCCTCTTCGGGGCCAGCGACGAGGGCGCCTTCGACGATTACCGCGCCGCCGTCCATGACAGCGAGGTGCTGCTGCTGCAGACCGACGGCGACACCTTCGTGCGCGCCCTCAACAACCCACCGCGGCTGGCGAACTCGTACCTCGGCGCGGTGAACCCGCGCAGCTTCGGCCTCTACCAGCGCAGCCGCGACTTCGACGATTACCTCGATGCCGGCGCCCATTACGAGCGCCGCCCCTCGCTCCGGGTCGAGCCGATGGGCGACTGGGGGCCGGGATCGGTGCGGCTGATCGAACTGCCGTCGGATCTGGAGGCCAACGACAACATCGTGGCCTTCTGGGTGCCCGAGGCGGGCGCCGCGGCGGGAGACGAGCGCGAGTTCTCCTACCGCCTGCACTGGGGGATGGCGCCGGGGCCGGAGCAGCCGGAGCTCGGCCACATCGTGCGCACCATGTCGGGCCACGGCGGCGTCGCCGGGATCGACCCGCTCGCCGACCGCCGCAAGTTCGTCATCGACTTCGAGGGCGGGCAGCTGGCGGAGCTCGATGGCGGCTCGGAGATCGAGGCCGAGGTCTCGGCTGGCGGCGGGGAGATCCTGCAGACTGGCCTGTCGCCGGTCCAGGGCACGGGCCTGTGGCGCCTCGTGATCGAGGTGTCGGCCCCGCCCGGCGCCATCGTGGAACTGCGCGCGCTGCTCGAACTCGACGGCGCGCCGCTGACGGAAACCTGGCTCTACCAGTGGATGAAGCCATGACGATTGCCGATACCTTGGCACACGCCCCGTCCGAGCCGGGCGCACCGCAACAGGAAGCCCTCTGGGCGCCGCCCGAGGCGCCCATCGACATGCCGCGGCAGGTTCTGCAACCGGTCACCGGCGGATGGTCGCTGCGGCGCCTCTGGCCGGTGCGGGACGTGAATGCGTAACGCCCCTGCCGCCTCCCACAGCGCGCGGACGGCACTGACCCGCCTCGTCGCGCTAGGCTTCGCCGCGATCTGCGGGCTCGGGGCGGCCGCGATCCTCGCGCAGGCGGCGGCGGTGGACCATTTCTCCGTCTGGGACGGGCTCTGCGTGGCGCTGATCCTGCTCACGACCACCTGGCTCGCCTGGGGGGCGGCGCAGGTGCTCGTCGGCCTGCCGCCCCGGCGGAGCGCGCCCGCGCGCACCGCATCCGAGCCCATGGGCCGCGCCGTCCTCCTATTGCCGATCTGCCACGAGGAGCCGGGGCCGGTCTTCGCGCGAGTCGCCGCGATGGACGCTTCGGCGCGGGAGGCGGGGCTCGACCTCGACATCGCTGTCCTCTCCGACACCCGCGACGGCATCGCCAGCCGGCGCGAGACGGCGGCCTTCGCCATGCTGCTGGAGCGGACGGGCGGCGTCGGCCGCATCTTCTACCGCCGCCGGACAGACAACCGCGGGCGCAAGGCCGGCAACGTGGAGGATTTCATCCGCCGCTCGGGCGCCGCCTACGACTATGCGCTGATCCTCGACGCCGACAGCCTGATGGAGGGCGCGACGATCCGCCAGATGATCCTGCGGATGGATGCCGACCCCGACCTCGGCCTGCTGCAGACCCTGCCGCGCATCACCGGTGCCCGCTCCATCTTCGGGCGGGCGATGCAGTTCTCCGCCGGCTTCTACTCGCCCGTCTTCGCCCGCGGCCTCGCCCGGATGCAGGGCAGCGCGGGCCCGTTCTGGGGCCACAACGCCATCGTCCGCGTGCGCGCCATGGCCGAATGCTGCGGCCTGCCCGTCCTCAGCGGGCGCCCGCCCTTCGGCGGCACCATCCTCAGCCATGACTACGTCGAGGCGGCGCTCCTCGCCCGCGGCGGCTGGCGCGTGGAGGTCGATGACCGGCTCGGCGGCTCCTACGAGGAAGGGCCGGAGGATATCGTCGCCTATGCCCGGCGTGACAGGCGCTGGTGCCAGGGCAACCTGCAGCACATCCGCCTGATCTTCGCCCCGGGCCTGAAGCCGTGGAGCCGCTTCGTCTTCTTGCAGGGCATCCTCGCCTATCTCGTCGCCATCTTCTGGGGCGCTTTCCTCGCCGCCTCGGTGCTGGCGACGATCACCAGCCCGGCGCCCAACTACTTCCCCGAGGCCTACAACCTCTTCCCCGCCTTCCCCGCCGACCGCACCAGCCGGATCGTCGGCCTTGCCGCGGGGATCGGCGGCCTGCTCTTCCTGCCCAAGATCGCCATCCACCTCGGCGCCGCCCTCTCGGGCCGCTCGCGAGCTTTCGGCGGCGCGCTGCGCGCCCTTGCCTCGATGCTCGCGGAGGTACTGCTGTCGACGCTCATCGCCCCCCTGATGCTCGTCTACCAGTCGCGCGCCGTGGGAGAGGTGCTGGCCGGGCATGACGGCGGCTGGCCCGCTACCCCGCGCGACGGCGCCCGCATGACGCTGGCCGACGGCTGGGTCGCCGGGCGCCGCATCACCGCCTGGGGCGTGGCGCTGATCGCCGCCGCCGTCCACCTCGCGCCGACGCTGGCGCCGTGGCTGCTGCCCGTGGCCCTGCCGATGATGGCGGCGCCTCTCCTCATCGCGTGGACCTCCGCTCCCGCGCCCCGCTGGCTCTTCCGCGTGCCGGAGGAGGGCGACGTGCCCCCCGTCGTCGCCCGCTACCGCGCCCAGCTCGACCGCTGGGGCGCCGCTCCGGCCCACGATCACGCGGCGGAGGCGGGCAGCCATGCTGCGATCTGAGGAGCGGCTGGTGAGCGCACCGCGCCCGGCCAAGGCGGCCCCACCTGCCCCGCCCTCGCGCAGCGAGCGCGACCCGCGCATCGATGCCTTCCGCGGCATCGCGCTGGTGATGATCCTCATCGACCACATGCCCGGCAATCCTTACGAGGCCGGCACGATCCGCAACTTCGGCTTCTCCGACGCGGCGGAGGCGTTCTTCGTGATGTCCGGCATCGCCGCCGGCCTCGCCTATTCCGGCGGCTTCGACCGCTGGAGGCGGGGCGAGGGCTCGCTCTGGCGCGCCGTGTCGCCGCTGTGGCTGCGGGCGTGGACGCTCTACCTCGTGCAGATCTTCCTCACCGTCTTCGCGCTGGCCGCCTTCGCCTGGGCGGCCGGCACCTTCTGGCGCGCGGAGTTCCTGGAGATCCACAACACCGGCCTCATCTACAGCAACCCGCGCGAGGCCCTGCCGGGCCTGCTGATGCTGAGCTACCAGCTCGGCTACGTGAACATCCTGCCGGCCTATATCGTGCTGCTCCTCGGCGCGCCGCTGGCGCTCTGGGCCGGGACGCGCTGGCCATGGCCGGTGATCGGCGCCTCGTTCGCCCTGTGGTTCTGCGCCAGCCTCTGGCGCTGGAACCTCCCCAACTGGCCGGGCGGCGGCGGCTGGTTCTTCTCGCCCATGGCCTGGCAGTGCATCTTCGTGATCGGGCTGATGATCGGCATCCGGCAGCGGCAGGGCCGGCCCCTGCTGCGCGCGAGCCCCGTGCTTCTGGGGCTCGCCGTGGCCTTCCTCGTCTTCACGCTCCTCTGGCGCGTGGTCCCCGGCCTCGGCGAGGCCATGAACCACCTCATGTGGCAGCTGGGAGAGCTGGGGGTGCCGCCGAACATGGTGACGCACACGAAGACCTACCTCGGCTTCCCGCGTCTGCTGCACATCCTCGCGCTGGTCTACGTGCTCTCCTGCCTGCCCGTCGTCCGCCGCGCCGCCGCCACGCGCCTCGCCGCGCCGCTGCGCCTCCTCGGACGGCAGGGCCTGCTCGTCTTCGCCGCCGGCACCGCGCTGGCGCTCCTCGGGCAGATCGTGATGCGGGTCGAACCGGGGGAGGCGTGGCCCGCATGGGCGCTGCCGCCGCTCGCCCTCGCGATCAGCTTTGCCCTCGCCTGGGTGAAGGATCTCGGCCGGCCGAAACATGCCCCGCCCAGGGCCACGCGCGGATACTCGGCGGCGCCGCCCCCCTGACCGGGCTGGCTGGCGCGCCACGCCTCAGAGCAGTTGCCCCTGCTCCTCCCCACCGCGCGCGGCGCCGGACGCCTCGACGATCAGAGCGAGGTACCCTTCCGCCGATGTCAGCGCCGTCTCCAGCTGCCCGCTCCGGCGCAGCGCCACGTAGAGCGCGACGGCGCCGGCCTGGCAGTTGATGGATTTCGCCGGGTTGAACGCGATGTCGGTGAAGGTGTCATAGGCCAGCGCCGCCTCGGCAAGGGACGGCCGGCGGTGGAGGGCATTGAGGTAGATCCAGTCGTAAAAGGCCGTCAGCGGCTCCAGCGGCCAGTCCCTGTCCCGCCAGCGGAAGCCGGTCAGCCGGCCGGAGGACTTCAGCCGCGGGTCGCGCTTTGCGTCGAGCGGGCTGCCGGTGAGTAGGTCCGTGTAGGGGCCGCCCTGCTCGAACACCTTGGCGCCCTGGAAGGCGCATTCCACCGCGATCTCGGCGCCGCTGCGGGACGTGAAGGTCAGGTTGAAGGCGCTCAGGCTTACGCCCAGCTCCGTCTCCGACGCGCTGGAGACCTCCAGCACCCGCGCCTCGGGCCGATCCTGACGGATCGCCTCGTGCAGCGAGCGGATGCACATCTGCTTGCGCACCTTCGCCATCCCTGCGTGCCACTGGAAGTCGACCGGCTCGGCCCGGACGAGTGGCGGCTCAGTGGCGCTGAAGAATGCCGGACGCGTGGCCATTCTGCCCTCCCTTCAGCTCCGTCAACATGTGCTGCCGCGAGGCGAAGAGCCCCTTGCCCGGCCCCGCGTAGAGGCTGTCGATCCCGCCGAGTCGCCTGATGTGCCGCCCCCGCACCTCCCGCGTCTCGAAGGCGATGGTCTCGATGAACCTGGGCTCGATCGTCTCGTAGACCATCACCTCCGCCTGTGGATCGGTGGGATCGTAGGCCCGCAGCCAGTCCGGGCGCCCCTCCTCCTCGGCGAACATCTCGGCCAGCGCCTCGGCGGATTTCATTCCGGCCCGGGGCCGGCGGATCATGCGGGCATCGGCGGCGTTGCGCGGGTAGAAGGCGCAGTCCTTGAGCCAGAGGACCGAGGGGTCGAGCAGCAGCACGGCCCACTCCGCCTGCGGAGCGAGCCGGCGGTACTTCCAGAACATCCGGTAGTTGGGAAAGCTGATCGACAGCGACGTCCCGTCGAGCTGCCCGTCGTAGCGGTTCTCATCGTTTCGCAGCGCCGGCAGGCACGCATCCCGGCAGGCGCTCGCCGACATCAGGCCGGAACTGAGGATGCCTGGCAGGTTCTCGACCCGGGTGAAGTGCACGAGATGCGGAATGCGCAACTCGCGCGCCAGCCGCTCGATCTCGTCGCGCCGCTCCTGCGGGGCGGGTTCCGCCTGATCCTCCATCTGCTGCAGGAGCTCGGCCCAGGAGATGGGCGCGGCGCCGTCGGGCGCGGTGGACTTGCCGGCCGGTTGGGCGGTGGCTGGCAGGGCGGTGGCCGGCTTGGAGGCGGGTGGCTTGGCCAGGGTCGGAGCCGCCTTGCCCGAGAGCGCGGCGAGATGGGCGGAGACCTTCTCCGCCTCCTCCTGCAGGTAAGGCAGGACCGGCTCGGCCCGCTCGGCATCGATGGCCGCCAGCAGCGCGCGATCCTTGCTTACCTGCTGCTCGGCATCTTTCAGCACGTGCCGCGTGTGGGTCAGCTCCAGCTCGCGGGGGTTCAAGGCTTCGACGGGCAGCTCGCTCCTGGGCACAGGCGCGATCGTGAGGCGCGAGGGGGCGCGTGGCTTCCGGTCCTCCTCCTTGTCCGCGAAGACGGCCTGTAGTTTCGCGTAGCTCTCCCGGTAGAGGACACCGAGCTCGGAGGGGTCGGCGAGCCGCTCGTCATGGGCCTTGCGCAAGTGCCCCCGCTTTAGCAGCGCCTCCACCTCGATCCGAATACAACCAAGCTCGTGGTGCAGATCGGAATTGGCGCGCTGCGCGGCATCCAGCCGCGCCATCCAGGCGGCGAAGTCGTCGATCACGCTGGCGGGCTTCGCCGCGGACGTCTCGCGGGGTTTGGGGGCGGCGGGCGGTGGCGCCTTGGTGGGCCCGGGTGCATTCTTCTCGGAGGTTTCGTCCGACGAGGCGCCGCCGAACAGCGCGGAGAGCAGCCACACCGTTCCCCAGGCCGACCCGAGCTGCAGGAGCAGCAGGCCCTCGGCCCAGATGGCGAACAGGCTGAACAGGCTCCAGCCGGTGGCGACCCAGACCATGGCCTCGCGCGAGACGAGGCGCGCCGCGACGATGCTGATGACGACGGCGATCTGCCATCCGAGAATGGTATCCATGTCCCCCCGATGCCGCCGTCTGACACGGCCCTGCGGCAATTGCCCCGACCACCCGGCGCTGTTGAGCCTGCCTAGCCCCCTCCCCGGAGGAAGTTGTGACCCAAAGAAGGCAAAGATGGTGCAGCGGCGAGAGGACGCGGAGCGGCGGGGCGACCCCGGGGACGGCCGGCTTTCCCGGCGCAATCGAGGCGGAGCCGGTGGGACAAACCTAAGTGAAAGCTCGCTTGAAACGTTTTCGCAGTCAGCGAGACATGCGCATCGAGCGGAAGATGGACTTCGAATGCCTTAGGTTCGCGGGGGTCAGCGACGTCCGGCCGGGTCTTCAGACGACGGAGTATCCGACGGCCTTAGAATACCGCTCAACACAAAAAAAGGACCCCACTCGGGACTGTGCAGCAGACAATAATCTGATGGTGCCGGTGCCGCGTGACCGGTGCGAATGTCTCTCTGTAGAAGTCAGACGTTAGCGCCGGATGCGCCGGGACCAGTAGTTAGCCGTGCCGCCCACCGCCCCACTGCCCCACTGCCTCGGGCAAATCGCAAATACGGCACACCATTGGTCCGATATCGCAAAGGAACGGCCTCGGCACACAGACGAGTTCGCTCAGAGCGCGGGCCCAAGCTCCAGACGCGATCCGTCGGAGAAGCGTGACAGTCGGAAACGGGTCAGGTCGTGCACGGATGCGGCGCCGCGGATCAGATCGGCGGTGACACGGCCGAAGCCGGGGCCGATGCCGAAGCCGTGGGCGCTCATCCCGGTCGCCACCGTGAGGCCCGGCAGGCCCTCCACATGGTCGACCACCGGCACGATGTCCGGCATCGCGTCGATCATGCCGGCCCAGGCCTTGTGCAGCTTCACCTCGCCCAGCGCGGGGTAGAGCCTGCCGAAGGCGGCGGTCATCGAGCGGACCCGCCGCGCCTCCGGCAGCGGGTCGAGGATGCGCATCCGCTCGAACGGGCTCTGCTCGTCCATTTCCCAGCGCCGGGGCGTCCGCCAGCCATCCGGATAGCCTGCCGGCGCCGCGGGGCCGTAGCCGATGCCGAAGGGGCTGGCGCGCAGCGCGGGCAGGTAGTGGCGCGCATGGCGCAGGGCGTCTGGCCCGAGCGCGAGGCGCGCGAGCCCGCCGGGCGCGAGCGTGTAGCCCCCGTCCTGGCGGCGGCGGAAGGCGATGTGCTCGTCGGTCGCCGCGCCGTCATGGACGAGCGGCAGCGGCACCGTCGCCGCGACCGTCGCCCGGACGGCGAGCTGCGGGATGGTCACGCCGTGGGCGCGCAGCAAGAGCGACGACCACGCACCGCCGGCCACCAGCACGGCGTCCGCCCGCAGGAGGCCGGCCTCCGTCCACACCCCGGCGACACGGCCGGCCGCCATGTCGAGCCCGCGCGCGGCGCAATGCTCGCGGATCACCGCGCCCTCGCGCACCGCCAGCCGCGCCAGCGCCCGCACCGCCAGCCACGGCTCGGCCCGCATGTCCGACGGGGTGGTCATGGCGCCGAGATAGCCTCGGCTCATGCCGGGCATGAAGGCCCGCGTCTCGGCGGCATCGAGGAGCCGCGTGTCGAGGCCATGCGCCTTCGCCAGCGCCGCGAACTCGGCGAAATCCTCCAGCTCCCGCGCCTTGCGGGCGAGGTAGGTGACCGGGCTCTGCCTCAGGCCGATATCCTCGCCGCTCTGCCGGGCGAGCTCCGCCCAGAGCCGCCGCGCCTCCATGGCGATGGGCAGCTCGGCGGGGTCGCGCCCCTGCGTGCGGATCCAGCCCCAGTTGCGCGAGGATTGCTCGGCCGCGACACGCCCCTTCTCCAGCACCACGGGCCGCAGCCCGGCCCGGGCGAGGAAGAGCGCCGTGCAGATGCCGATGATGCCACCCCCGATGATCGCCACGTCCGCCCCTTCCGGCAGCGGACCGGCATATTCGGGCGGAGCCGCGAGGCTATAGGGGAAGTCGGCCGCGGGATCGCTCATGCCCGCTCGAGGCAGGCGACGAGCGTGGCGGAGAAGAGGGCGATGCCCTGCGCGATCAGCTCGTCGCGGAAGTCATAGGTGGGCGTGTGGACGGCGGGCCAGTCCGGCCCCGCGCCGAGGAAGACCATAGCCCCCTTCGCCCCGGCCAGCGCGAACTCGCCGAAATCCTCCGACGCGATGGAGAGGTCGGAGCGCGGCGCGCGGGCGATGCCCGTGCGGGCCATCGCCTCGCCGAGGATCTCCGTCGCCTCGGGATCGTTGATGGAGGCGTTGAAGACGTCGTCGTAGCCGAAGGCCGACGTCAGCCCGTGGCGGCCCGCCGCTTCGGTGACGAGGCCCTCGGCGGCGGCGACGAGCGCCTCCATCTCCTCGTCTCGCACCGTGCGCAGCGTCGCCATGATACTGGCGGCGCCGGGGGCGACGCCGTAGCTCGGGGCGCCCATTTGGGCGTGGGTGACGGTCACCATCTTGAACCCCGGCTTCAACTCGCCGCCGGTGCCCAGCGCCGTCAAAGCCGGCATCAGCTCGGCTATGGCCTGCATCGGCGAGCGCCCGTCGCCGGGGCGGGAGGCATGGGCGGTGCTGCCGGTCAGCTCGATCCACATGCCGCGGGAGGCGCAGTTGGCGGGGCCGGAGACCAGCTTGCCGGAGCCGAAGGGCACGTCGGGGGCGTTGTGCAGCGAGAAGGCCCAGTCGGGGCGGATCTCACCGTACCGAGCGTCGGCGACCACGGCCCGCGCGCCGGCGCCGTTCTCCTCCGCCGGCTGGAACATGAGGACGACCCGGCCGCTCGTCGGCCGCGCGCGGGAGAGCACCCGCGCCATCCCGACGAGGATGGTGGAATGCCCGTCGTGACCGCAGAGGTGTGCCTTGCCGGGCGCCCGGGAGCGATGCTCGACCTCGCCCAGCTCCTCGATCGGAAGCGCATCGAGCTCGGAGCGGAAGAGGATCGTCGGCCCTGGCCGACCGCTGTCGAACACCGCCGCGACCCCATGGCCGCCGAGGCCGGTGAGGATGCGGTCCGGCGCCGTGGGGCGAAGCATCTCCACCACCTTCGCCGCCGTGGCTTCCTCCTCCCCCGAAAGCTCGGGGTGGCGGTGAAGCTCTTGGCGGAAGGCGACGAGAGCGGCGAGATCGTCGGCCGTCGGCGCCGGCAGGGTGAGCGTGTTCGACATGGGATCGGTCTTTCTTCGAAGGAGGGTCTCAGGCGGCGCTATCGACACCGTGCCAGCCCTGCCGCATCACCCAGTCCGGCTCAAGCCTGCCGAAGCGCGACAGCGCGAAGGAGGAGGTGTCGGCGAAGGAGCAGGCCCCGTCGTCGATCAGGTCGCGGATGGCATGGCCGGTGGCGGGCGACAGGCCGAAGCCGACGCTCGACATCGTGGCGACCATGGCGGTCGGGCAGCTCGGCAGCCAGGCGATGATCGGGCCCCCGTCTGCTGCTTGTCGCGAGGTCTTGGGCGGGATCGGAGGCATCGGGTCAGCCGTGCCCGGGATCGTGAAGCATCCAGAGCGTGAGCATCGGCGCGTCGGCCGGCGCCTGAAGGGCGTGGGGCGTATTGGGCACGTTGTGCATCACGCCGCCCACGCCCGGCTCGTGCCAGTCGCCCTGCCCATGCCGCGCGAGGCCGGGGGTGAGGAAGAGATAGATCTCCTCCGGCGCGTGGCGGTGCTCGGGATAGGGCGCGCCCGGCGGCAGGAGCGAGGCGCCGACCCAGACGTCGCGCCGCTCCTCCAGCGCGCCGGGGCCGACGATCATCGCGTTGGCGATCTGGCCGGGCAGGTCGTCCACCGCCGCGTCCTCTCCCCCGCGCAGCCGCCAGGCGAGCTGCGGATCGAGCGCCGCCAGGGCCTCCGCCAGCTCGGCGAGCGGGCCGCCCGCGGCCCGGGCCGGTTTCAGTGCGTCGGGCAGATACCCGGCCGTCTGCGGATGCAGCGGCGCCGGGTCGATGGAGCCACTGCCGGCGCCGAGCGCCTCCTCGACCTTGTCGAGACAGGCGGAGACCTCGGGGCCGGGCCCGACGGCGCGAAACGCCGCGCTCAGGGCGGACAGGAGGTCGGACAGGGCGTCCGGCCGCGTATCGCCGGCAAGCGCGGTCATGGCGCCGTCCCCGTCCGCGCCTGGGAGAGGTCGCTCTCGCCCCCCTGCCCCTGCGCCTCGGCCAGATCGAGCGAGAGGGCACGCAGCTCCACCGTATGCGGGTGCTGGACACGGCCCTGCCGCAGGTCCTCCGCCGTCACCGTCTCGACGATCTCGCCATGCGACATCACCGCGATCCGCTCGCACAGGTGCGTCACCACGGCGAGGTTGTGGCCGACCATCAGGTAGGTCAGCCCGCGCGCGCGGCGCAGGTCAGTCAGCAGGTTGAGCACCTCGGCCTGCACGGAGACGTCGAGCGCCGAGGTCGGCTCGTCGAGAAGCAGCACCTCCGGTTCGGAGATCAGCGCCCGGGCGATGGCCACCCGCTGCCTCTGCCCGCCCGAGAGCTGGTGCGGGTAGCGGAAGCGCATCGCGGCGGGCAGCGAGACCTCCTCCAGCGCCCGGCAGATGCGGGCGTCGATGTCGCCGAAGCCATGCACGATCAGCGGTTCGGCGAGGATGCGGTCGATGGTCTGGCGCGGGTGCAGCGAGCCGTAGGGGTCCTGGAAGACCATCTGAACACGGCGAAAGAAGGCCCTGTCGCGCAGTCGCCCCAGAGGCTCGCCGGCGAGACGGACCGTTCCGTCCCAGTCCCGGTTCAGCCCGGCGAGCGCCCGCAGGATCGTCGACTTGCCCGAGCCGCTTTCGCCGACGAGGCCGAAGCTCTCGCCCTCTGCGATTGCAAAGGACGCGCCGCGCACCGCCTCGAGCGTGCCGAAGCGGATGCGCAGATCCTCGACGTCCAGCATCATGCCAGCCATTCCGCCTCCCGCTGCATCACGTTGAGCCGCTCCCGCGGGTGCGAGAGGGAGGGAAGGCAGCTGAGGAGCCCCTGCGTATAGCCGTGCCGGGCCCGGCCGAGCTCGCCCGCCTTCAGCTCCTCCACGATCTGGCCGGCATACATCACCAGCACGCGGTCGCAGAAATGCGAGACGAGCGGCAGGTCGTGGCTGATGAGCATGAGCCCCATGCCGCGCTCGGAGGCGAGCTCCTCGATCAGCCGCATGATCTCTGCCTGCACCGTCGCGTCGAGCGCCGATGTCGGCTCGTCGGCGATGAGGAATTCGGGGTCCGGCGCCAGCATCATGGCGATCATCACGCGCTGCCCCATGCCGCCGGAGAGCTCGTGCGGATAGCGCTCGGCCACCTGGGCGGGATTGCGGATCTGCACCTGCGCCAGCAGGTCCACCGCCGCCTCCATCGCCTCGCGCCGGGAGCCGCCGCGATGCACGCGCCAGCTCTCGGCGATCTGCCGGCCGGCGCTCATCACCGGGTTCAGCGAATGCTTCGGGTCCTGCAGGATCAACCCCGCCCGCTTGCCCCGGATGCGGCGCATGGCGCGCTCGCTTGCCTGCGCAACGTCGATGCCATCAAAGCTCAACTCGTCGGCCGTCATGCGCGCCTGGCCGGGCAGGAGCCGAAGGATCGAGCGGGCGGTGAGAGACTTGCCGGAGCCGCTCTCCCCCACGATGCCGACCTTCTCCCTGCCGATCTGGAAGGAGATGCCGCGCACGGCCTCGACCGGCCCGTGTGGGGTGTCGAAGGTCACGCAAAGGTTCCTGGCCACGACGCTCATCGCCTCACTCCTGCCTTGGGTCGAGGACGTCGCGCAGACCGTCGCCGAGGAGGTTGAAGGCCAGCGAGGCGAGGAGGATCGCGACGCCGGGGATCGTCGGCACCCACCATTGGCTGAGGATGAAGCCGCTCGTCGTGGCGATCATCGTCCCCCATTCCGGCATCGGCGGCTGCGCCCCCATGCCGAGGAAGCCGAGGCCCGCCGCCGTGAGGATGATGCCGGAGATATCGAGGGCGATGCGCACGATGATCGACGGCACGCAGAGCGGCATGACGTGGCGCATGATGATGCGCCCCTTCGAGGCGCCGGTGACGCGGACAGCGTTGATGAAGTCGCTCTCGCGGATGGTCAGCGTCTCCGCCCGCGCCAGCCGGGCGAGCGGTGGCCAGGCGGTGAGCGCGATGGCGATGACAGCGCTGGTGACGCCGGGCTGCAGGGCGGCGACGAAGGCGAGCGCCAGCACCAGCTTGGGGAAGGCCATGAAGACGTCGGTGACGCGCATGAGCAGCGTGTCGAGCCAGCCGCCCACGTAGCCGGCGACCACGCCGATCACCAGCCCCACCGGCGCGACCAGCACGACGACGGCGACGACCATGCCCAGCGTCACCTGCGCGCCGTAGAGGATGCGGGAATAGAGGTCGCGGCCAAGGTCATCCGTCCCCAGCCAGTGCGCAGCGCTCGGCGGGGCGAGGCGGTTCTCCAGCGCGATGGCCGAGGGGTCATGCGTGGCCAGCAGCGGCGCGAAGATGGCCGCGGCGATCAGCAGCACCACGGTGACGAGGCCGATCATCGCCAGCGTGTTGGCCCGGAACTGCAGCCAGCGGCGATAGGCATTGCCCCAGGCCGCCTGCCGGCGTGAGCCGGGCGACGGGTCGAGCAGCCATTGGCGGCGGCTGACGGAGGCATGGGCCGCACGCGAGACGTCGGTCATGCCCGCCCCCTCGCCCGCGGATCGAGGGCACGCTGGCCAAGATCGGCCAGCAGGTTCAGCGTGACATAGACGATGCCGATCACCAGCGTCGCGCCGAGCACGGCGTTCATGTCGGCGTTCATCAGCGAGCGCGTCAGGTAGAGGCCGAGGCCCGGGCGGGAGAAGACAGTCTCCGTGAGCACCGTGCCCTCGAGGAGGCTGGCATAGATCACCGCGAGCACGGTGAGGAGCCGGCCGGCGATGTTGCCCAGCCCGTGCCGCCAGAGGATGCGCGCCTGGCTGAGGCCCTTGGCGCGGGCCGTGACGATGTACTCGCCGCTCAGCGCCTCCAGCATGAAGGCGCGGGTCATCCGCACGATCATGGAAAGCGTGATGAAGGCCAGCAGGATGGCCGGCATGGCGAGGTAGGAGAGCGCGTCCCGAAAGGCCCCCCATTGCCCGTCCAGCGCGGCATCGACGGTGATCATGCCGGTGCGGGGCGGCACCATGCCCTGGTAGATGATCCCCTGAGAGCCGGTGCCCGGCGCGATGCCGAGCTTGGCGTAGAAGACCAGCAGGCAGATCAGCGCCAGCACGAAGACCGGGATGGAATAGCCGAGGAGGCCGATGACGCGCAGGACGTTGTCGAAGATGGAGTTCTGGTGCGCCGCCGCCAGCATCCCCAGCGGCACGCCCAAGGCCAGCGCGATGACCATGGCCGTCGTCGCCAGCTCCATCGAGGCGGGAAAGAAGCGCAGGATGTCCTGCATCACCGGATCGCCCGTCATGACGGAGCGCCCGAGGTCGCCCTGCAGCAGGTCACGCAGGTAGATGCCGAACTGCACGAGCACGGAGCGATCGAGGCCGAGCTCTTCGCGGATGGCCGCCTCGACCTCGGGCGAGGCGCGGTCGCCCACGATGGCGAGCACCGGGTCGATGGGCATCGTGCGGCCGATGACGAAGGTCAGGAGGGCCAGGCCGAAGAGCGTGGCCAGAACCGTCAGGAGAGTGGACGCGATGCTCTTGCCCCGGCTGGCGAGGGCGAGCCCCCGCCGCCCCGAGGGCGCGCCATCGGCGCCGCCTCCGGGCCCGCGGCCGGGCCGCCTGAGCATCGCGTCCATCAGGCTCATGACTTGGTGATCCCCGCGAAGCGGTTGAGGTAGGCGAGGCCGCCGAGATGCAGGCCCGGCGTCTCCGCCCGGTGCACCGCGATGTCCCGCATCTGCAGGAGCCACGAGACAGGCGCCCGCTCCATGAAGTCAATCTGCAACTGGTGGTACATCTCGGCGCGGACCTCCTCGTCGAGCTCCTTGCCAGCCGCATCGGCACGCGCGGCCATGTCGTCATCGATGAAGTGATTGCGCCAGGCCTGCGTCTTCAGCTCGCTGTCCTCGCTGTCGTCGATGTTGATGCACCACGTGCGGGCGTTGTAATCGGGATCGTAGAGGTTGGTCGCCCAGTAGACGAGCGCCAGCTCGTGCTCGCGAGCCCGGTACTTGGTGATGACCTGCCCCTGGTCGGCCGAGACGAGCTGCACGTCGATGCCGATCTCCGCCATGTCCGACTGGATCGCCTGCGCGATGTTGGCCCAGGGCCAGGCGGCGAAGTGGTCCAGAGTGATCGAGAAGCCGTCGGGGTAGCCGGCCTCCTCCAGCAGCTGGCGGGCGCGGTCGCTGTCCTTGTAGAAGGTGCTCGGCACGGCGCCTTTCACGTTCGACGGCAGGAAGCTGGCCTGCCAGACATCCCAGATGCCGGGCGTGATGTTGTTGGCGATGGCCTCGCAATCGACGGCCCACTTGATCGCCTGGATGACCAGCGGGTTGCTCAGGATCTCGTGGTCCTGGTTCATCACGATGTTCATCTGCGCCGTGGTCAGGGCGCTGACCTCGACGAGGTCGTCCTGCTCGCGCACCGACGGCAGCTGGTCGGAGCCGAGGTCGCGAGCGATGTCGATGTCGTCCTGCTCGAGCAGCAGCAGCTGGGTCGCCGGGTCCGCCACGTTGCGGATCAGCAGGCGCGGCACGTTCGGCTGAACCTCGGCATTGGGGTTGGCATCGAGGATGATGCGATCCCCGGCCAGCCATTCCGTCAGCTTGTAGGAGCCGGACCCGGCGGAGTGCGTCCGCAGCCAGGCGTTGCCCATGTCGCCGTCGACCTCGTGCTCCAGCGCCGTCAGCTTATCGACGACACAGCCGCGCGGGCTGGCCAGCGTGTTGAGCACCGTGCCGGGGGCCCGGACCTCCGGCATGTGGATGACGAAGGTCCGCTCATCGACGGCCTCGACGATCTCGTCGATGGTCTCGGCGCTCCAGCCGAGCAGGGCGTAGTCCGTCGCCGGGTACTGGCCCATCTTCATAAGGCGCCAGATCGACCAGCGGACATCCTCGGCGGTCACAGGGTTGCCACTCTCGAAGACCACGTCATCGCGCAGGATGAACGTGATGGTCAGGCCATCCTCGGCGACCTCCCAGCTTTCGGCGAGGTCGCTGATGTAGCGGGTGCCGTCCTCGGGATCGAGGGTCACCAGCATCCGGTAGGTGTTCGAGGTGATCTCGTAATCCGTGCCGAGATAGGCCTGCGCCGGGTCGAAGCCGTTGACGACGTCGTCGATGCCCTTCGCCATCACGACGATCTCGACCGGCGTCTGGGCCGACGCGATCTTCGCGAAGTTCGGAATGGCCGCGCTCGCGGCGGCGGCGGTGAGGAATGTGCGGCGTGACAGCATGGTGAACCCCTTGTGGTGTCAATCTTCGGCGGCCGGTCCGGCCCTGATCAATTCGTGGTCGCTTCGTTCTTTGCCTTGGGTCTGTTGGTCGTCTTGCAGCGGGGCGCCGAGGGCGCCCGGGCGCGGGTCATTTGCAGGTGAAGCCCCCGTCGACCGGCAGCTCTATGCCGGTCACGAAGCCCGCGTCGTCGGAGGCGAGCCAGAGCACCGCCTGCGCCACCTCTTCGGGGCGGACCAGGCGGCCGAGCGGCACGTTCGAGACGTACTTGTCTTCGGCTGCCTTGGCGGCCTCGGCGGAGACGCCCCGTCCGGTAAAGCCCGACTTCATCGGTGTCTCGGCGAGGCCGGGGCAGATGACGTTCACGCGCACCCCGTCGGGCGCGAAGGTCTGCGCCAGCGATTTCGTCAGCCCCACCACCGCGAACTTGCAGCTGGAATAGACGGGCGACCACATCGAGCCGACCATGCCGGAGACGGAGGAGGTGAAGACGATCGCGCCGCCCCCTGCCCCGCCATTGTTGCGACGCATGTGGGAGATGACCTCTCCGGCGCCGAGCGCGGCGCTCTGGACGTTCAGCGCGAAGGCGAGCTGGTACTCGCCCACGTCGAGCCCCTCGATGCCGCCCGGGCCGGGGATGCCAGCATGGGCCCAGAGAATATCGACGCCGCCCAGGCGCTCCGCCGCCTCGTTGATCGAGCCGCGCACGCCCTCGGCAGTTGAGAGATCGGCCTGCAGGGTGACTAGCCGGTCCCCGGCGCCAAGCTCGGCCTTCAGCGCGTCGAGCGCATCTTCGTTGATGTCCACCGCGCAGACCGTGGCCCCCTCGGCGAGGAAGAGCTCCACCCCCGCCCGCCCCATGCCGGAGGCGGCAGCGGTGATGATGGCGCGCTTGTCCTTCAGACGCGTGGAGGGGCGCGTCTCCCCGCCGGGATGTGAGGCAATGGTCATTGGGCGTAGGCATCCGGGAAGGCGCCCGTGGTGGAGATCACCGTGGCGCGGGTTTCGAGGTAGGGCTCCAGCGCCTCGAGGCCGTTCTCGCGGCCCCAGCCGCTGGCCTTGAAGCCGCCATAGGGGATCGACCAGCGCAGGTAGCGATAGGTGTTCACCCAGACGACGCCGGCGCGGATGCGCGCGGCGGTGCGATGCGCGCGGCCGAGATCCTGCGTCCACAGGCCGGCGGTCAGGCCGTAGGCGGTGTCATTGGCGAGCGCGACGGCCTCGTCCTCGCCCTCGAAGGGGATGAGCGCCGCGACGGGGCCGAAGATCTCGTCGCGCGCGATGGCCATGTCGTTGGCGACATCGGCGAAGACGGTGGGCTGCACATAATAGCCACCGTCGAACTCCGGCCCCTCCACCGCCGCGCCGCCGACGATCAGCCGGGCGCCCTCCTCGTTGCCGCGGGCGATGTAGGAGAGCGTCTTGTCCCGCTGCACGGCGCTGGCCTGCGGGCCCATATGTGTCGCCTCGTCGAGCGGGCGGCCGACGCGCACCTTGGCGGCGCGGGCCGCGAAGGCCTCCGCCACCTGATCGTAGACGGCGCGCTCCACCAGCACCCGGCTGCCGAGCGCGCAGCTCTGCCCGCAGAGCGCCCAGGCGGAGCCGGTGGCGGCGTTGATCGCCTGCTCCAGATCGGCATCGGCGAAGAGGATATGCGGCGCCTTCCCGCCCAGCTCGAAGGTGAACTTCTTCAGCGTGTCGGCACCGCGCCTGAGGATCTCCTTCGCCGTGGCGCCTTCGCCCGTGAAGGTGATCTTGTCGACGCCGGGATGGGTGACGAGGTGATCCCCCGCCCCGCCCGCGCCGTAGCCCGGCACGATGTTGACGACACCCGGCGGGAAGCCCGCCTCCTCGAAGAGGCGCGCCAGCTCCAGCGACGAGCAGGAGGTGAGCTCGGCGGGCTTGAGCACCACGGTGCAGCCGGCGGCGAGCGCCGGGCCGAGCTTCCAGCAGGCGGCCATGAGCGGCACGTTCCACGGCGTGATCGCCCCGACGACCCCGATGGGCAGCCGCTCGGTATAGGCATGGACGGAGGCGTCGAGCGGGATGGTGCGGCCGCCCTGCTTGTCCGCCAGCGAGGCGAACCAGTGATAGGCCTGGTGGTGGCTGCCGGCATCGGCGCGGCTCTCGCGGTGTGCCCGGCCGTTGTCGCGCGATTCCACCTCGGCGAGGCGGGGCGCGGCGGCCTGGTAGAGATCGGCGAAGCGGCGGAGAAGCGCAGCCCGCTCATGCGGCGGCATCCGGCCCCACGGGCCCTCGAAGGCAGCGCGGGCAGCGGCGACCGCACGGTCGATGTCCCGCTTGCCGCCGAAGGCGACCATGGCCCAAGGCCTGCCGGTGGAAGGGTCGAGGCTCTCCATGAGGCCGCCATCCTCCGGCGTGACCCAAGCGCCGTTGATGTAGAGGTGCTCGTACCGGGCGAGCGCGCCGTCCGCGGCCGCTGCCTCTCCCGTCGCACGTTCCGCTGCTGCAGCCTTCATGACCGGCTCCGAGTTCAATACATTATTGTGAATTGGTAAGTCACCATTATGAACTCAGTCAACGACCTTGATGTAGAAGAAGGCGTAAGGAGGCGCCCTTAGCGCGGCCAAACAGCGATTCATCTCAGGATTTCCCCTGTTTTCTCTACCGAGCGCTGAAAAATTGCGCGGAACGATCTGGATTGCGAAGTTCACGCTCATGAACTAGCCTGCAGGACGAAACGACGCGGCGAGCGGGAGACAGGCACGCATGTATGTGAAGCAGGCGGCCAATGTGGTCGAGCTACTGGAGTTCTTCGCCACGCACGGGGAGGCGGCGACCATCGCAGAGATCGCCGACACGCTGGGTTGGCCGCGCAGCAGCACCTTCAACATCATCGGCACGCTGGTGGAGAAGGGCTATCTCTACGAGCCGCGCAGCCGGGGCGGCTACTTCCCCAGCCCGCGCTGGCAGACGATCATCCGCCAGATCGAGGAGCGCGACCCTGTCCCCACCGCGCTGATCGACCTGATCGACACGATCGCAGAGCGGACGGGAGAGACCACCGCGCTCGCCAGCGCCTCCGGCCTGCACGTCATCATGCTCTACGTGCGCGAGTCGCGTCAGCCCATCCGCTATTTTGCCAGCATAGGCACCCGCGTGCCGATCCATGCCAGCTCCGTCGGCCGCGCGATCCTCGTCCAGATGTCGGAAAAGGAGCGCGAGGCGCTCTATCGCAAGCTCGTCTTCGAGAAGTATTCGACGACCACGCCGATGAGCATCGAGCGGATCGAGGCCGAGCTGCGGGCGGCGGGAGAGCGCGGCTACCATCAGAGCCAGTCTGAATATATCGCCGATCTCGCCGGGGCGTCCGTGCCGCTGCCGTTCGGGGGCAAGCGCCTCTCCATCGTCTCCGCCGGGCCGGTCTCCCGCTGCCTCGAGCGGCGGGGCGACATGGCGGCGATCATGCGCGAGGCCATATCGGAGGCGGGTCTCCGGGACGATCCGGGCGCGCTTCTGCCGGCCGCCGGGTGACCGCTATCGCCGCACCGCTCATCGCCCCCCTGCCCGGCCCCGACAGGCACCTCGACCTCGGCACCCACAGCCTCGCCTACGCCGATATCGGCGCCGGCCCGCCCGTGATCTTCCTGCATGGCGGGCTAATGGACCATTCCAGCTGGGGCAACCAGCTGCCCCTCGCGGAGGAACTCCGCCTCATCCTGCCCTCGACACGCGGCCATGGCGCCAGCACCGGCGGCGACCTCCCCGCCACTTACGCCGCCTTTGCGGAAGATATCCCCGCCCTCATGGACGGGCTGGGGCTGGCAAGCGCCCATATCGTCGGCTTCAGCGACGGCGGCTGCACCGCGCTGGAGCTGGCCCTGCGCGCGCCGGGCCGTGTCCGCTCGCTCTCCCTCCTCGGGACGCCCTATCACACCGACAACTACGCCGACGGCGTCCTGAGCGGCATGGCCGCCATGCAGCCGGAGCACCTGGAGCAGGCGCGCCCCGTCGTGCGGGAGCTGACCGACAAGCTCCGGGCCCGGATGTCTGTGGACGATTGGGAGGCCTATTTCCCCCGCATCATCCACGGCCTCTGGCTCCGCGAGCCGACCCTTGAGCTGTCAGACCTCGCGGCGCTCACCATGCCGACACTCGTGGTGCACGGAGAGAACGAGCATTCCATTCGTCTGGGCGCCTCCGAAGCTCTCGCGGCCGCCCTGCCAAAGGGCAGGCTCACGATCATCCCCGGCGCCACGCACGCCTCCGCCCAGGATGAGCCGGAAGCGGTGAACGCGGCGCTGAGAGAGCATATCCACCTCGCAGATGGCCAGGGTCGGGAACTCTTGAGCGGCCGTTGATTCAGGACGGACGGCGAGCGCGGCCGGCGTCCCCTGCCTGATTGACAGACGCGCTAGGGGAGCCGTTCTGCCCGGCGCAGGGAAATCCCGACTAATTTTGTCGGCTAATCTTGCCATCTCGAAATATCCATGTAGGTCTCGCGTGAGAACACCACGAGAGCCTCATGCCCACGTCCGCACTCAGAACGTCACAGGTCGCCCCACCCAGCCGTCTTGCCGCCGAAGACGTCTCCTCGGGCTATGGCGGGAAGGTCATCGTCCGCGACGTGACGCTGACCGTTCCGGACGCGGCGCTGACGGTGCTCATCGGGCCGAACGGCTGCGGCAAGTCGACGCTGCTCAAGACCATGGCGCGGGTCCTGCCCGCCTCTGCGGGGCAGGTCCTTCTCGACGGCCGGCCCGTGCACGACACGCCCACGCGCAACGTGGCCAAGCGCATGGCGCTGCTCCCGCAGGGGCCGACGGCGCCCGAGGGGCTGCGGGTCCGCGAGCTGGTGGCGCAGGGCCGCTTTCCGCACCAGTCGCTGATGCGGCAGTGGTCGCGCGAGGATGCGCGCGCTGTCGAGGCGGCGATGGAGGCCGCCGATGTCGCGCAATTCGCGGGCAGGCCGGTGTCGGAGCTCTCCGGCGGGCAGAGGCAGCGCTGCTGGGTCGCCATGGTGCTGGCCCAGGAGACGGACATCATCCTGCTCGACGAGCCCACGACCTTTCTCGACCTCAAGGTTCAGGTCGAGCTGATGAAGCTGCTGCGCCGCATCGCGCATGAGGACGGGCGCACCCTGGTCGTCGTCCTGCACGAGCTGAACGTCGCCGCCGCCTTCGCCGACCTGCTGGTCATGATGAAGGACGGCCGGCTCGTCTCGCAGGGGCCTGTCGAGACGGCCTTTACCGCCGAGGCATTGGCGGAGGTCTTCGGCCTAGAGGCCAGTGTGGTGGCAGACCCGGTCAGCGGGCGGCCGGTCTGCGTGCCAATCGTCGCGCCCAGCCTCGCGGTTGCGGCGCAGTGAGCGTGGCGGCCCTGCCGCGCGGCAGCCTGTTCGCCTGGGCCGTGCCCGTGGCGGGCGTCGCGGCGCTGCTGCTGGCGTTTGGGTGGCACATCTCGGTCGGGGCCAAGACGATCCCCCTCGGCACGGTGATGGAGGCGCTTGTGGCTTACGACGCCACCAACTTCGACCATGTCGTCATCGTCGACCTGCGCCTGCCGCGAGCCCTCTTCGCCGTGCTGGTGGGCGCCGCGCTCTCGGTTGCCGGGGCGCTGATGCAGGGCGTCACGCGCAACCCGCTGGCAGAGCCGGGCATCCTGGGGCTGCTGATCGGCGCCTCCTTTGCTGTCGTGGTCTTCGTCGGCGTGTTCGACCTCGCCCCGCCGGCCCTGATCCCACTGGTGGCGGCCATCGGGGCGCTGGCCGCGGCCGTGACCGTCTGGGGCATCTCGACCGCCGCGCCGGGCGGGGCGACGCCGCTGACGCTGGTGCTCGCCGGGGCGGCCATCACCGCCTTCCTCGGTGCGCTGATCACCGCGGCCAACCTGCTCGACGAAGAGACCTTCGAGGAACTGCGCGTCTGGCTCACCGGCTCGCTCGCCGGCCGAAGGCTGGATGTGCTGCCATGGGCGCTCCCCTGGCTCGCCGCGGGGCTGGTCATCGCCTTTGGCGCCGCGCGACAGGTCACGGCGCTGGCCATGGGCGAGGAGACCGCCGTCGGGCTGGGGATGAACGTCGGCCGCCTGAAGGCGCTGGTGCTGGTGTCGGTGATCGCGCTAACCGCCGCCTCCGTCGCCATCGCCGGGCCGATGGGCTTTGTCGGCCTCGTCGTGCCCCATGCCGTGCGGCTGTTCGTCGGGCAGGATTACCGGCTGGTCGTGCCATGGTCGGCGCTGGCCGGAGCCGCCTACCTGCTGGTGGTGGATATCGCGGCCCGCATGGCGCTGGCGCCGGTCGAGATCTCCACGGGCCTCGTCACCGCGCTGCTGGGCGCGCCGATCTTCGTCTGGCTGATCAGGGCGCGGCTGTGACGGCCGGTCTCTTCACCCGGCTGGAGGGGCCCGTCACCTTCGCGCTGCCGACGAGGGCGCTCTGCGTGCTCGGCCTGCTCCTCGGCCTCGTCGCCGTGGTGCTCGTGGTCAGCCTGATGACGGGCAGCTACGCGCTGGACCTGCCGGGCGTGCTGTCGACACTCACCGGCAACGCCCCGTCGGCCATCGCGGACACCGTCGTCTGGCAATTCCGCTTCCCCCGCACGCTCGCGTCCTTCGGCGCCGGCGCTCTCTTGGCCCTGTCGGGCGCCACCTTGCAGAACGTCACGCGCAACCCGCTGGCCGACCCCTCGCTGGTGGGCGTCAGCCAGGGCGCGGGGCTCGCCGTTGTCGCAGCCATCGTGCTCTTTCCGCAGCTGCCCTACGGGCTGCGCCCCGTTCTGGCCTTTGCCGGGGCACTCGCCGTGGCCGCGCTGATCCAGTGGATCTCCATGCGGCGGACAGGCGGGGCAACCATGCGGTTCATCCTCACGGGCATCGGCGTCGCGGCCTTCATCTCGGCGGCGACCTCCGCGATGCTCACCTATGGCAAGATCGATCAGGCGATGGCGGCTCTGGGCTGGCTCGCCGGATCGGTTCATGCCGCGGGGTGGAGCGACGTCGCCGTGCTGGGGCTGGCGCTCATCGTGCTCGTACCCGCGCTCTTCGCCGCCTCGCGCCCGATGGCCGCGCTGCGCATGGGGCCGGAGATGGCCGTGGCGCTGGGCGTGCGGGTCGGGCGGGCGCGCGTGGCGCTGATCACCCTCTCGGTCGCGCTGGCCGCGGCAGCGGTGGCCATGGTCGGGCCGCTGGGCTTTGTCGGGCTGGTCGCGCCGCATCTGGCGCATCGCCTCGCCCGCTCGGGCGTGGGGCTGCATCTGGGGCTGTCGGCGGCGGCAGGCGCCCTGCTGGTGGGGGCGGCGGATCTTGCTGGCCGCGCCCTTTTCGCCCCGATCCAGATCCCGGCGGGCATTGTCACGGCGGTGATCGGCGTGCCGATCTTCGTAGCGCTGATCCTGCGCCGGCAGGGGAGCCCGTCATGAGCCGCTTCTGCAGCGAGCGCAGCCTTGCGGCGGGTGAGCCGCTGGCGGGCACGGGCATCCACCCCGCCCGCAACCTGCTGATCCAATGGCCGAAAGCGAAATGGCGCCATTCTCTGCGCATCGCGGCGGACATGGACGAGGCGCTGGTCACCGCCCTCGAAGACGTCGTGGCGGCCGGCTGGCGCGTCAACCTCATCGACCGCAAGGGCGAGAGCCGCGAGACGCTGCAGGTCTTCCTCTATCCCGAGGCGCTCTCTTTCGAGCTGCGCGCGGAGACCCTGCCCGCCTTCCTCGCCGCCATCCCGATGGGCGTGGACGCGCTGGCCCCGTTCGGCCCGAAGCCGGCGCGCACGCCGCTCGTCCTCTGCTGCACCCACGGCAAGCATGATCGCTGCTGCGCCAAGTTCGGCTTCGCCCTCTACCGCGCCATGGCCGGCGAAGCTGAGGCGCGCGGCGATTTCGATGTCTGGGAGGCCACGCATCTGGGCGGCTGCCGGCTGGCGGCGAGCGTTCTCGTGCTGCCCTCGATGCGCAAATACGGCCGCCTCGCCCCGGCAGACGCGCCGGCGCTGCTGAGCGCCGAGGCCGCGGGCCTGCCGTATCTAAAGTGCTATCGCGGCGCCTCTCACCTCGACGGCCCGGCGCAGGTCGCCGAGGTCGCCGGCCTCCAGCACCTCGCCAGCCAGGGCATCTGCGGGACCGCCACACTGCGCGAGACCGGCGCGGGCCGCTATGCCGTGACTGTGGGCGCCAGCGTCGCGCATGTCTCGCTCACCGAAGGCAGCATGAGCGGCCATGGCACCTGCTCCGATATCGACGGGGCCAAGCCCCCCGCGACCAAGACAATCTGGCTGGCCAGCGTCGAGCCCCTCCGCGAGGCCACCACCCCGAACACCCCACCGACCAAGACCTGACCCAAGGAATAAAAGCATGACACGCGCCATCCCGGCCTTCGGCTTGCTCATCGCGCTGGCGGCTCCCATCGCCGTCGCCGCCCAGGACACCCGCATCATCACCGACGACACCGGCACTGAGGTGGAGATCCCCATAGATCCGCAGCGCATCGTCGCCTTGCATGACAGCGTGCTGACGGTGCCGCTGCTGGAGCTCGGCGCAAATCTCGCCGGCAGCCACGGCCGCGGCGAGAGCGAGGGCGAGGCCTATATCCGCTCGAGCCTGTCGATCACCGGCATCGATTTCGACAATTCGGATATCGAGTGGGTCGGCAACCTTCCCGCCGACGTGGAGCGGATCGCCGCCGTCGAGCCGGACCTGATCCTGACCACCCAGTGGCAGACGGCGGATGTCGACCAGCTGCGCGCCATCGCGCCTACCGTGGTGCTCGATTACACGCAGCGCGGCGAGTGGGAGATCTACGACTGGCTCGCCGAGCTGACCGGCACGACCGACCAGCTGGAGCTGATGAAGCGCCGCTATGCCGACCAGATCGCCCTGATCCGCGAGGTGATCGACACCGAGAGCATCATGGTCTCGACCGTGCAGGCCAATCCCGGCGAGCTCTTCGCCTACAATCCCTACGGCAACATCGGCAAGGTGCTGGTCGATGCCGGCTTCCAGCGGCCGGCCATCATCGAGGCGATTCCCGAGGGCGACAGCAAGACCTTCACCGCCGAAGTGCTGCCCGAGTTCGATGGCGATTTCATCTTCGCCACCTACCGCTCCACCGCTGGTGACGGGCCTGACGACGTGCGCGCCAATTTCGACAGCGTCCTGCCGGGCTGGTGCGAGCAGCTGCATGCCTGCCGCGAAGACCAGATGTACTTCGTCAGCCGCTCGCTCGGCGCCACCCGCTCGTATTACGCGCTCGGCGCCGTCAGCTACATGCTGCTCTCCGTGATCGGCGGGCAGGACTTCACCCCGATGCCGCGGTGAGGCCGATGACTGCTGACATTCCTTGGACGTCCCACATGCGAAACACGCTTTTGGCCCTCGCCCTCGCCACGGCGACAACCGTGTCGCCGGCTCAGGCGCAGGACATGCGCACGATCACCGACGATATGGGCCGCGAGGTGACCTACCCCGCGGCGCCCGAGCGCATCGCCACTCTGCACGATATCGAGCTCACCGTGCCGCTGCTGGAACTCGGCGCGCCGGTTGTGGCCAGTCATGGCCGACCGGGGCCGGATGGGGCGCCGATGATCCGCTCAGGCCTTCTGCTGACCGGGCATGGGTTCTCGCCGGACGGCATCGTCGATCTCGGCCAAAACCCGATCGATATCGAGGTGCTGGCCGAAGCGGCGCCCGACCTCATCCTGACCACCACATGGCAGCAGGCCGAGGTGGCGCAGCTTGAAGAGATCGCGCCGACCATCGTGATCGACACGCAGTCGGGCCTGCGCGGCGATTTCGAGCTCTAAGACCTCCTCGCCGATATCGTCGGGCGGACGGAAGAGCTTGGCCCGATGAAAGCGCGATACGAGTCGCAGATCGCGCAGTTGCAGCGCGTCGCCGGCCCCGCGCCGCGTATGGTCAGCGCCTTTCACGCGCAGAACGGCGATCTCTCCGTGTGGAACCCTTATTCCTCCTTCGGCAAGGTGCTGCGCGATGCCGGCTTCACCTTCCCCGAGCTGATCGAGAGCATCCCCGAGGGCACGTCGGAGCAGTTGAGCGCCGAGCGCTTGCCCGAGCTGGATGCCGATGTCGTCTTCGTCAGTTACCGCAGTGACAGAGGCGAGACGCCGGCCAATGCCCATGACGAGCTGGAGGCCGCCCTGCCGGGCTACTGCGCGCAGCTCACCGCCTGCCAGGAGGGCCGGATGGTGCTGATTCCGCGAGAGGAAGGCTGGGCCACCTCCTACGTGGGGCTGACCATGCTCGCCTACGCCATGACGACAGCACTCGGCACACTCGATTTCGCGCAGCGCGACAACTGACACCGCCCTCTGGGTACGCACCCGATGCGGACCCTGCTGTCCGACCACACCCCTGCCCTGACGGCAGTGACCCGCAACGGTCCTGCCGGTGCTCCCGGTGCGCGTGACGCCCCGGCCGCACCCTGACCACGAAGGAACGTGCCATGAGACTTCAGGCAATAGTATGTTTCGGCCTTACCAGCCTCGCCCTTCCTGCCGGCCCCGCCGCTGCTCAGGACTGCGGGGAGGGGCAGCGCCTCTTCGAGCATTACGCCGGTGAGACCTGCGTGCCCGACGACCCGCAGCGCATCGTCACGCTGCAGGATCAGAATGCGCTTCTGCCGCTGACGGAACTGGGCGTCCGCCCCGTTGGCTCGGCGGGCCATATCGCGGCCGAGGGCGAGCGCATCTTCCGCCGGATGGAGGGCTACGACACCTCCGGCATCGAATGGATCGGCACCTATGGCGGGCCGCCCGAGCCAGAGGCCGTCGCGGCGATGGAGCCTGACCTCATCGTCGCCTCGCCCTGGCCGACCGGAGCGCCAGAGCTCTACGGCCACATCGCGCCCGTCGTCGTCATCGACATGTTCGAGCAACCGCTGACGGATGCCCTGTTCCAGTTCGCCGATCTGGTGGGCCGGACGGAGCGGGCCGAAGAGCTGCAAGCCGAGATGGAGAGCCATATGGCCGACGTGCGCGCGGCGCTCGGGCCGGCTCTGGACAGCACGACGCTCTCTTTCGTCGAGGCCGACCTCGCCGAGGGGCTTTTCTACCCGGTCGGCGAAGGGCAGGCGATGGGGGTGATCCTGCGGGGCCTGCAGCCGGTGCGCCCCGAGGCGGAGCGAGACCTCGGCAAGGACAACGCCGCCCGGTCCATCGAGACGATCGGCGATCACGAAGCCGATGTGATGTTCCTGCTCGTCTACGACGCGGACAAGCGGGGCGACAGCGATGCCTTTGCCGCCTTCACATCGCATCCGCTGGTCCAGGCCACGCAGGTCGCGCAAGCGGGTCAGATCGTCCCGCTCGACGGCTCGGCCATGGTTGGCTCCGCTTGGGGCAAGGTCATGAACGGGCTCGACCAGATTTCCGAAACTCTCGCGCGAGAGGATTTGAACCGCGACCTCGTGGCCGAATGACCTGGTTGTCTTCCAACAAATCGGCCCGGCCCCGCGCCAAGACCCCGACCCCGAATACCCGCTTGAAAGGACCTGGTATGCCCCTTCTTCTTCGCGCCTCGGCGCTTGCCGTGCTGGCCGCGCCGGCCATGGCGCAGGATTATCCGCTGACCATCGAGCACAAGTTCGGCACGAGCATCATCGAGGAGCCGCCCGAGCGGGTGGCGAGCCTTGATTACAACGGCGCCGACAACCTGCTGGCGCTCGGCGTTCAGCCCGTCGCCATCCGCTACTGGTACGGCGATTACGAGAATGCCGTCTGGCCCTGGGCCGATGAGCTTCTCGAAAGCGAGCCGGAGATCCTGCGCGGCGACCTCAACTTCGAGCAGATCGCGGCGACAGAGCCCGATGTGATCGTCGCGCTCTGGTCCGGCATTACGGCGCAGGACTACGAGCGCCTGTCGCTCATCGCCCCTGTCGTGGCCGTCCCCGAGGGTGTCGGCGATTTCTCCCTGCCCTGGGATGAGCTTGCCCTGATGGCCGGCACCGCCGTCGGCCGGCTCGACGAAGCCGAGGCACAGGTGGCCGAGATCGAAGCCGAGATGCAGGCCATCGCCGCCCGTCACCCCGATTGGGCCGACAAGACCGCCGCCGTGGCCTATTACTACGGCGACACGCCCGGAACCTATACCGGCGAGGATATTCGCCCGCTCCTTCTGTCGCGCCTCGGCCTGTCGTTGCCGGAGCCGGTGCAGGCGCTGGCCACGGGCAGCAAGTTCGCCGTGACCTTCTCGGAGGAAGAGCTTCAGATCATCGATGCCGATGTGCTGATCTGGATGATCGACGAAACGGCGGGCCAGCGCGACAAGATCGAGGGGCTCGCTCTGCGCCCTGCTTTGACGGCCTATCAGGAGGGGCGCGAGGTCTTCACCGACGTGCTTCTGAGCAGCGCGTTCAGCCACGCCTCACTCCTGAGCATCCCCTTTGTGCTCGAGGACCTCGAGCCCCGGATCGCCGCGGCCATCGACGGTGACCCGGCTACCGCGGTGCCGGAGTGACCCGCGGCCACCGCGCCCACATGTGAACCGCTCTCGCCCCCGGATCGCCGCGGTCCGGGGGCGAGACAGCGAGGACCGGCCTGCCTCGCTTCGGAACCACCGCCAGCCAGGCCGATCGGGTGGCGACAATCGATCATGCCGGCGCCGACACTATGCTGGCGGTTAGCGGACAGCCCCTGACCGCGCGCATGTGGTTCGGCCTCCATGACCACGCCCTGCGGCCCTGAGCACAGGACTACGCAACGCAACACCCCGTCACTATCGGCGGCCTGATTGATTTCGAGGCTATCGCGGCGATCGACCCGGCGTCATCGCCTGTGCTCGGGCATGACTGGCGCGGAATAGGAGCAGTTCAGCGCCATCGCACCCGTCGTGGCGGTGCCGGCAGGACGGGGCAACGACGATATCGACTTCGACGTCAGGCGCGCGGGTGACAGACCACCATGTTCATGACTGAAAGCACGCGCTCTCCCCCGGGCCAGATGTCGTCTGTCGCCCCGCAGAGCGGCCTCCCCCCAAAAGGCACCACCCCGCATCCCGCCCCCTCCGTCGCCGACAGCGCTCCGACGTCGCAAACCGCCTTCCACCGCCCCCGCTTTCCGCCCAAAGTGGCCGCCACAGCCGACCGGCCCGCAGACCTGACCTGAAAGACCGCCCCATGACCTATGTCCTCACCGTCCACTGCACCGCCCGGCGCGGGATCGTCGCCGCCACCTCCGGCTTCCTCGCCGAACAGGGCTGCAACATCACCGATGCCGCCCAGTTCGACGACACCGAGACCGGCAGCTTCTTCGCCCGCATCAGCTTCGAGGCCGAGACCGGCACGCCGCTGGAGACATTGCGCACCGGCTTCGGCCCCATCGCCGAGAGCTTCGACATGGAGTGGGGCATCCACGACAGCGCCGACCGGATGAAGGTGCTGATCATGGTCTCGAACTTCGGCCATTGCCTGAACGACCTGCTCTACCGCTGGCGGATCGGGGCGCTGCCGATCGAAATCGTCGGCGTCATCTCCAACCACATGACCTACCAGAAGGTGGTCGTGAACCACGACCTGCCCTTCCACCACATCAAGGTCACGAAAGAGAACAAGACCCAGGCCGAGGCGCAGCTCCTGCAGGTGGTGGAGGACTCGGGCGCCGAGCTCGTCGTGCTGGCCCGCTACATGCAGATCCTGTCGGACAGCCTCTGCCGGAAGATGTCGGGCCGGATCATCAACATCCACCACTCCTTCCTGCCCAGCTTCAAGGGCGCCAACCCATACAAGCAGGCCTTCCAGCGCGGCGTGAAGCTCATCGGCGCGACGTCCCACTACGTGACCGCCGATCTCGACGAGGGCCCGATCATCGAGCAGGACACGACCCGCGTCACCCATGCGCAGAGCCCGTCCGACTACGTCTCCCTCGGCCGCGATGTCGAGGCGCAGGTGCTGGCGCGGGCCGTGCATGCCCATGCGCAGCACCGCGTATTCCTGAACAAGGAGAAGACGGTCGTCTTCCCCGCCAGCCCCGGCGCCTACGCCTCCGACCGGATGGGCTGAGGCCCCTGCCCTACTGAAACGGGTCCACCAGCCACGCGCCGCTCGGCGTGAAGTCGGAGACATTGGCGGTCACCACGGCAGCCTCCCGCACCAACGGCTGCACGGCGATCATCAGGTCGGCGCCCGGATGGCCGAGCTTGGCTGAGAGGCCGCCCCAAGCCACCGCACCCTCGGCGGTGAAGGGCAGCAGCCGGTCGGAGAAGAGCGTCAATGTCCGCTCCAGCCAGCGGCGGAGGTCGGCGGCGAAGGGCGGGTTCTTCGCGGCCTGCAGCCCGATGCCGCGTTCGAACTCGCCGAGGGTGATGACGGAGAGGTAGAACTCCCGCTCGTCCTGCTCTTACAGCCACGCCTCCACCCGCTCGGGTCGTCGGAGCCCCGAGAGGCTGCGGGACCGAGGTGACGACGGTCTAGTCGTCTTCCATCGCGCGAAGGGCTTCGGAGAGGGCGGCGCGGGCCTCGGCGCGGGCGGTCGGGCTTGCGGCGCGGGGGTCGATGCGAAGCAGCAGGTGCGGCGTGTCCGCCAGGACTCGGGCGTGTTCCTGCGCACGCCCGACCTTGAAGGTCTCGACCGGGTACGCCACGCCCCGCACCTCCAGCGCGCCGCCCGCTTCGCAAGGCACGTCATGCCCCAGGTGGACCCGCGTCTCGCGCGAGATCAGGATCTCGCCCGGCTTGGCCGCGCTTTCCAGCCGCGCGGCCAAGTTCACCGTCCCGCCCAGAATGGTGTAGTCCATGCGCGCTTCGGAGCCGAAATTTCCCACCGCGCAATAGCCCGTGTGCAGCCCCATCCGCACCTCCAGCCGTTCCAGCAGGCCCTCGCGGCGCCATTGGTCGGCCAGCGTTTCCAGCCGGGCGCGCATGGCCATGGCCATCGCGACCGCCGCCCGGGCATCCTCGGCCACGCCGCGCGTGTCCGGGTCGCCGAAGAAGCACATCACCGCATCGCCCACGAACTTGTCGATCGTGGCCCCGTGGGCCGCCGCGATCTCGGCCATCTCGGTCAGGTAGGTGTTGAGCAGAAGCGTCAGGTCCTCCGCCTCCATCCGGTCCGTCAGCTCGGTGAAGCCGACCAGATCGGAGAAGAAGACCGTCAGCTTGCGCCGCCGGGCCGTCAGGCGCACGTCCTGCCGCCCCTCGAAGATCGAGGCGTAGACCTGCGGGCTGAGGTATTTCCCCAGTTTCGCCGACAGAAGCTCGAGCGCGCGCGCCTTGTCCGCGGCATCCGCGGCGGTGGCCTCGTGCCGCTCGGCCAGCTCGGCAAGGGCGCGCTCGTTGCGGTCTGACAGCCGCATCAGGCGGCGCAGGGTCTTCAGAAGGCGGGCATAGCCGTCGGCAAGCTCGCGAAAGTCGGCGTCCGTCTCCGCGGTGTCATGGGCCAACCGGGCGTCGATCCGCTCGAGCAGGGCAACCTCCCGCGCAAAGAGGTCGTCGGAGTGGCTCATGTCGCCGCGGGGACGGGCTCCAGCCGGAACGCCGCATGTTCGAGATCCTCGCCGAACTCCTCGCCGAGCTCCTCCATGCCCTCATCCTCGGCATCGAAGAACCAGACGACCTCCACGGCGGTGCCCCGCCCGGCGGCCGCGTCGAGGCGTTCCAGCAGCATCATCAGCGCCTTTGCCGAGGACGAGTTGAAATAGGACAGCGCCACGTCCAGCCGGGCCTTGGGCGGCTCGGTCGCCAGCCAGTCGTCCACCGCCGCGAGGACGGAGCCGTAGAGCGTGGTGACATCCTCGGGGTAGCTTTCCCCTTCAAGACGCAAGGCCCCCTCCGAGAAGAGGAAGTCGACCGCCGGGGTGCGCGGCCCGGCGGGCCTGCGGATATCGTCGGGCATGGATGTCACGCGTCGCCTCCGATCCTGGCCTCGATGGCAAAGAACGTGCGCCCGTCCTCCATCTTGAGGAAGTCGAACCCCACCGGCGTCGTCGAGCGCCGGGCGATCTCGATCAGGCCGATGCCGGCACCGCCCCCGGCCGTTGTCTCGCCGTCGCGCAGGCGCATCTTGTAGGCCGCCTTGAGCGAGGCGGCGTCCATGCCCCTCAGGCTTTCCAGCTTCTCGCGCAGGGGCGCGACCTCGGGGGCCGAGACGACATTGCCCGAATGCACGACATAGGCATCCGACTCCCGGCTAATCGCGAGGATGCCGTAGCTCAGCGTCTCGCCGCCGGTGTCGAGCCGCTCGTCGGAATAGCGGATCACGTTCTGCATCTGCTCCACGAAGACGGTGAAGACGGAGCGGATCGTCCGCCGCGCGGCATCCTGCGAGGCCATCTCGCGGCGCAGCGCTCCGCCCACGCCGCTGAGGATGTCGTCGGTCACATATCCCGAATAGGCGAAGATCACCCCGCGGCTCTGAAGGTCGGCTCTCAGGTCGTAGGTGCGTTGCGCCAGCATCCTTTTTCGTCTCCCCCCTGCGCCGATCCTCAGGCAAAACCCTATCGCCCGCATCGGACGCGCGCTACTGTTCTGCCTATCGAAATTTCCTTTGCGAGGCATTCCATGCAATTTTTATCGCTCTTCGCCGCCGCCGCTCTTGGCATCGGCGCCCTGACCCTGCCCGGCCCGGCCCTCGCCGAGATTTCGGCCGAAATGCGCGTGGCCCTGCAGGGCGCGATGCTGTCCTACGTCGATTCGGTCCTCGTCGACGGCGCCTATACCTATCTCGATCCCACCGCGGACGAGATGCGCACCGTCTATCCCGCCAACGTGCATCCGATGATCGTGACCGTGGGGGACGACTATTTCGTCTGTTCCGAAATGGTCACCGAGACGGGGGAGCAGGTCACAGCAGATTTCCTGGTGCGCGAGGTCGAGGGCGAGTGGACGGTGGTGCAGGCGCTGCTGAACGACCGCGCCTCGCTCGAGACGGCGATGTCGAAGGACATGTGATGGCCTCGGTGTGACAGGCTTCCTGCGCCGCCGGATCTTCGTCAAATACGCGGTCTGGTCGATCGTGGTAGGGGCGATCCTGTCGGCCGCCGTGCTGGCGACCTACCGAGAACGGGTCCGAACCCGGGTCGTTTCGGAGGCGGCGACCGAGGTCGCCACGCTTGCCGCGCAGCTGGCCCGTCCTGCCGCGGCCCTCGCGGCGGACGGCGAACAGACCCGCGCCTCCGAGGTGCTGGCGGTCTTCGCGTCGTTCCCCTACGCGATCTGCGCCGAGCTGCGCGGGGCGGAGGAGCTGCTTGCCGCATGGCCCCGGATCGGCTGCGGACCGATGCGGGAGGGGCTGGACCTGTCTCCCCCCGTCGCGATCCAGGGGGCGACCTTCACCGTCAGGATCGACGAGTCGGTGCTTCGGCAACGCCTCCACGAAGAGACGATCCTGCAGGCCGGCCTCGCCGCGGGCCTCGGCCTTTTGCTGCTGGCCAGCGGCGCGGCGGGGTTCTTCCTCTTCGTCGAACGGCCCGTCCGGCAGCTTTCGCGGGCCATGTCGGCCTATGATCGCGGGCGCCCCGAACATGCCGACGTGCGCACCGAAGACGAGATCGGGCGCCTCGTCGGCACCTACAACGCGATGCTCGACCGCGAGGCGGCCCGCACCGGGGCGCTGCGCGAGGCCCACGAGGCCATCATGGAGAACATCGGCTACGCCGCGCGCCTGCAGGAATCCCTGCTGCCGGACCCGGCCGCCATGACCGCCGTCTTCGGGGCGCATGCCGTGCTGTGGCGGCCCCGCGACAGCGTGGGCGGGGATCTGTACCGCCTCGTCGCGGACGGCCCCGGCGGCGCGGTGCTGGCGATGGCGGATTGCACCGGCCACGGCGTTCAGGGCGGGCTGCTGACGATGCTGGTCGCCGCCGAGCTCGACGCCGCCCTTGCTGCCCGTGCCGAAGCGGGGCCGGCGGCGCTTCTGGCCCGGATGTCCGATGGCATGCGGCGTCGCCTGACCCAGCGCACGCGCGACTACGACGTGGGGGCCGGGGTCGACGGGTTCGACGGCGCGATCTGCCGCCGCACGCCGGATGGCGGGCTTCTGGTGGCGCTGGCCCGCCAGTCGATCCTGATGCTGGACCGGGACGGAACGGTGCAGCGCCTGCGCGGCGACCGGCTGAGCCTCGGCTATCCCGACACGCCGCCCGCCCCAGTGGTTGCGGAACAGCGCATCGCCCCCGCCCCGGGACGGATGGTCGTCCTCGTCACCGACGGGATCACCGATCAACCCGGCGGGCCGCGCGGTCACGGTCTGGGGTGGAGGCGCCTCAGCCAGGCGCTGGCCGCCGCGGCGCCGGGGGGACCCGAAGCGGTCGCCGACGCCGCGAGGACCCTCGTCGACGAGTGGACCGATGACCGGGGCGCGCGCGACGACCAGACGCTGCTTGTCATCTCCCTCGAACCGGGCGCTCATTGAGCGTCGCGGTCGCGGTGGAGTGGGATCGAAGGCGATGCTGAACCTGACGATACACGGCGCTCGCGGCTCGTTGCCCGGCGCCCGGTCCTCCGCGGAATTCGGGACGGCCTCGATCTGCGCGGTGGCCCGCGGCGCCGGATCGGCCGTCATCCTCGACGCGGGAAGCGGCGCGGCGGCGGCAGGGGCAGCCCTCCTGGAGGAGGGCCATGTCGAGATCGACCTGATCCTGTCGCATCTTCATCTGGATCACGTGATCAGCCTGCCGTTCCTGCCGCAGCTGCTGCGGGGCGACGGGCTGGTGCGGGTCCATCTGTCGCAACGATACGGGCCCGACCCGGCCGCCGTGCTTGGCGAGCTGCTGCGCGCCCCGTGGTTTCCGGTGCCCCTGTCGGGATTGAGGGGGCGGATCGAAGGGCATCCCATCGCGGATGGCGCGACGCTTCGGGTGGGCGGGCTGTCGGTCGAGACCGCGCCGCTCAACCATCCCGGCGGGGCGACCGGGGTGCGGATATCGGACGGGGCGGAGGCGGTGGCCGTCCTGCTGGATCACGAACCGGGCGACGACCGGATCGACGCCGGGGTCTGCCGCCTGATGCAGGGATGCCGCGTTGCAGTCATGGACGCGGCATGGACGCCGGAAGAAGCCCCGGCGCGCGCCGGCTGGGGCCATGGCTGCTGGGAAGCCTGCATCCGCCTCGCGCGCAGGACCGACGTCGCAGCGATCCTGCTGTCCCATCACGCCCCGTCGCGAGACGACACGGCGTTGCTGCACGAGGAGGCCCGGGCCCGGCAGGCCTGGTCCGGCGCCCGGATGGCGCGCCAGGACGAGGTCATCTAGAGGGGCCCGGCGCCCTGCCCCGTGGCTTGCACAGTGACCTGCTCCGTGCCCTGCCCCGTGCCATGACCCATGAACGGATCCAGCGCCCCCTCTTCGATCGCGGCCCGGGCCTGGGCATAGGCCGAGGCTTCCTGCTCGCGCCCGCGCTTCCAGTCCATCAATCCGATGCCGCGGACCGGGGTCAGCGCCAGAAGCACATCGTCGCCAAGATCCGTCTGGGCCATCGTCCGGCGCGACGCCACCACCATCGCGCGCGACATCACCGCCATCAGCTTGGGGACCCCGGTGCGCCGGCGCGTGACCAGATGCGCCAGCGTCGACATCCGCGTCGGCAGATCGGCATAAGGGGCCCGGGCGCGATATTCCTGATCCGGCGTGAGGTTGATGACGAGGTTCGGCCCGGTCTTGCGCTCTCTCATCGCGGCGAGGGGAAGGTTGTCCGTCAGCCCGCCGTCCACCAGCACCTCGCCGTCCTCGGCGATGAAGGGCGGCAGCATCATCGGCAGCGAGCCCGAGGCCCGCACCGCCTCCCACGACGGCCCGGTGCGGAAGAGATGCAGGTCGTTCCGGGTCAGGCTGGTGGCGGCGGTGAAGACGGGAACGGGCAGATCCGCGAGGTCCGTCTCGCCATAGTGCAGGCGCAGCTGCCGGTCGAAGACATGCGCATCGAGCAGCCCGTAGACCGGCGGCGCGAAGGTCGACAGCGCGGCGTTGCGCACGAAGATCTCGTCGGTCCGGTCCATGATCTCGGCCGCCTCAAGCCCGGAGGCGAGCGCAACCGCCATGGCACCGCCGACACTGGTGCCCCCCCAGTAATCCACGGATATCCCCGCCTCGGCGAGGGCCCGCGCCACGCCGAGATGGGCGCAGCCGAGGGCGCCGCCGCCGCCCATCACCACACCCCGGGCGCGCCCGGAGAGGAAGCGCGCGATCCGCGCGGCATCCTCGTTGCGCGCCTCGGTGTCATCGAGGCGCAGGTGGTAGTGCTGCGTCACCTCCCACGTGTCGAGCCACGACCGCGCGCCGGCGATCTCCGCGCCGTTGCGCCAGAGCACGAGGCGCCGCGCTTCGGGCTCGTGCATCTCGGCGGCCAGCTGCGACAGCCCCTCGGCCGGGCGGGGCGCGGCAAGGGGCCCCAGGATCACCACCCCGTCCGACTGCCGGACCATCGCGCGGCAGAGTTCGCTATCGGACCGCGCGATATAAAGCGATCGCGGCGCCTGATCCTCGCCATCCAGAAGCGCCGCACCGGGCGCGCCGGACGACTGGACCGCCGCATCGGCGGAATCCACGACCCGCAGCGGCCCTTCGGCCTCCATCATGCTGCGCAAGGCGCCCAGGGCGATGTCCGGCGTATCCTCCGGCACCAGCATGCAGGTCACGCGCGGGACCGGCCGCTCCAGCGAGGGCAGACGCGCGGTTGCGGCGGCGAGGCGCCGGGCCAGCCAGGCGGTGAGATTCGTGTTGATCTGCGGCGCGCGGGCGACCAGCCCGTCGAAGGTCGAGCGATCCAGCTCGAGCACTTCGGAGTCGCGCGCGGCGACGACATCGGCCGTCCGGGTGCCCCCGGTCAGGAAGGCGATCTCGCCAACCGACTGGGGCGGGACGATCTCGGCCACGACCCGGCCGTTCACGCGCACCTCGAACCGGCCCTTCAGCACGAAATAGAGGGACTCCGCCTCGGCCCCCGCCTCGATCAGCCGGGCCCCGCGGGGCAGCGACCGTCGGTCGCCCGTCGTATCGAGGGCTCCGTCACCGGATTGCCGCAGCATGTCGAGCAGACCCGAATCCGCGTCGAACTGGGTCATGTCCTACCCCCCGGTACCCCATTCACTGCCGATAGATCGCTCTGGTCCCACCCGTGTCAATCCGGCCGCGGGGGTTATTGCGCTGTGTGGCCTGCCCCCCACCGGCCGTCCGCTTCGAGATGGGACGAATGCCCGACATAGACGGCATCGCATTGTGCGCAGCTCCGGAGTCCTCGCTCTGAGCGAGCTTTTTCGTGATTCACTTCGTCTTGGGTCACCGGTGGGTTTGGCGATGAGGAGTCAGAGGGGGTGTCTGGTCGATCACGGAGCGGCTGGCATAGAACTCTGCTCAGAGCGATCCGCTGAACATGCTGTCCGCGATGTCGACTGAGCAGAGTTTTTTTTCCTATAACCCACCTCTGGTTCTTAACGAGCCGGCTAGCTGCAAGGCCGAAGAAATAGGACGGATCAGAGAGTTAACTGCGGCCGGTATGGGTTCGCGTCGCGCGGCAGGCTAGGCTCAGGACCCATTGATCAGGACGGCGCTGCATGGTTCAGGCTTCATCAAAAGTAGGCTGACGATGAGTAATGTTTACTGGTTGAGCGATGCGCAGATGGAGCGGTTCCGGCACTATTTTCCCAAGTCCTATGGTCGACCCCGCGTGGATGATAAGATCGTGCTGAGCGGCATTATCTTCATCAATCGTAATGGCTTGCGTTGGCGGGATGCGCCACGCGAATACGGACGGCACAAGACGCTCCACAATCTCTGGATCAGATGGAGCCACATGGGGGTGTTCGCCAAGCTCATGGAGCGGCTCGCCGCCGAGCAGGCCGACTGCCATCATGATCGACGCGACCTATCTGAAGGCGCACCGCACGGCCTCAAGCTTGGAGGATCAAAAGGGGCGTGGAAGCCTGATCGGACTCACCAAGCGCGGCATGAACACCAAGCTTCACGCCGTCACCGACGAGAAGGGCCGACCCGTCCGCCTCTTCCTGACTGCCGGTCAGGTCAGCTACAAGAGCGCTTGCCCCTTTCCGCAAGCAGCCTGGCTTCTCGCCGCCCGGCCACGACGCCGACTGATTTCGCAAGTCTCTGCCGGAAAGCAAAATTCGGGAATGCATTCCGCCTCGAAAGTCGCGCAAGGCAGCGAACAAATACGACAAGCGAAGATACCGAAGGCGCCACCGTATCGAGGGTGAGTTTAGATGGGTGGGATTCATCGATCTCTTTTATTAGTTCGGAGTCAGTATTTCGCAATCCTAGAAACTGTGAGGCTGAGGAGCCGTCCACACTAGCACGCCTGTTCAGAGGCGAGTTCGTGCGCCGCCGCTGCCCGTAACCCCACGGCGGCGACATGATCCTGCCGGATCGCTTCGCGCCACCAAGGGAAACGGCCACACCAGCGACACCGACTGGCCCTTCTTTTATGCCTCGACGGTCAGCCCGCCGCCAAATCGCGAGCGCCCCTCCCCCGGCACATGCGGCGGGCGGCACAGTTTGCCAGTTAGCAATGCGCGATGATGTGGGCCCGAACCTCGTCCCAAAGCCCGCCGTTGATATCCTCGACAAGCGCAACCTCGTCCTCCGTCAACACCTCTTTCCAGTAGGTGTTGGCCTGCGCCGAAGTCCGGTTCCAGTCGTGTACTCGCCGCTCTTTCGGCGACCCCGACCCGCTTGCTGCGGCACGCCGGACAAGGTTGTGACGCACCGCCGCCGGCATTGTACGCCCGAGCCAGTCAAAGACCGCGTCAAAGGCGGCCTGATCGTCCTGCCCGCGCACCTGGGGCGCGAAGAAATGCACGTGACCCGCCTCTTGCGGGGTCACCCGCAGCAGATGGCGATGAATAAGGTGCCACAGTAGCGCGCTTGATCCCACGTCCTCGTATTCGAGTTCGTCAAGTCGGTCGGCGACCTCAGGCACAGGCCCGAACCGGGCTGCGTAACGGTCGTAAATCTCGCGCGTGCGCGGCCGCCACGCCAGCCGCTTGTAGCTAGCCGCCTGCGCCAGCGGCGGGCGGACGGTGATAACGCTACGAAACCCGTGGGAAGCCTCGTGCCGCACACAGAACACCGCCATGGGATCCTTCCAGATCAAGGTATCCTTGCGTGGCGTCAGCCGGGCGATCCGCTGGCTCATCAGGGCGCGAGTGCCGACCACGCGCACCGCCGCCGCCCGCATCCAGCCGACCCGCTCAACCGGGCGCCGTTGCTTATGAAAGCGCAAGCGGAAACGCCGCATGTCCTCAAGTACCTCGCCAAAGGTCTCTTCTGTGAACGCCGGCTCGCCTGGGATCGGAAAACGGACAGTGACACGGCCGTCGCCCGAGAGCCCCAGAGGTTCGTACAAGGACACGGCGCCCGGAAGATGCCTCAGGGCATCGCCCATCGGGGTTGTGCCGCTGCGGGGTGCGCCGGTCACCAGAATAGTGTTCGAAATCATCGTCGTCCTCACTGTGTCCTCCTGGCGCCTCTAGTCTTCTGGATGTGGACACCGCAACCGGCTCGATGGCCACAGTGCTCGGTCCTAGCCGCCCGGGGCGCGGCGGAGATAGGACAGAATGCTGGGATCCAGCCCGGTATGTTTCCGACATGCCTGAACTGTCAGCACGGCGAGAAGGCTTTGGCTGACCGCGGTGGCAAGCCCGGCGCCGAACGCACCTAACTTGGGGACCGCGATCAGATCCAGCACCAGATTGCACACCAGAACGGTCCAAAGGATTCGCGAGGCGATCGCCTCGCGCCCCGTCATCATCAGCAGCAAGGTCCCCGGACCGGCCAGCATCAGCGCCAGCGCGCCGAAGGCATAGGCCCGCAGGGCCGGAATTGCCGTGACATACTCGGGACCGAACAGCATGGCAAAGAAGGGCGCAAAGATGACCATGACCGCGAAGCTGGCGATCCCGAACCCGGACAGTAACTTCGACAGCGTGTCAACGTGGCGGGCCAGCCCGTCCCGGTCGCCCTGACCGTGGGTTTCGGCCAGCAGGGGCCGGTACTGGATCATTGCGATCACCAGAATAAGGCCGATGGCCTCGGCCAGTTTCTGGCCTACCCGCGCATAGGCCGCCTCTTCCGGGCTGGCAAGCGTGCCAAGAAGGATGGTGTCCATATGCAGGATGATCAGGTTGGCCGACATCACCGCGCCCATCAGCATGGCAGAGACGAACACGCGCCGGGTGTCCGTCCGTGCCGGGTCGGGACTGTCGGTGAACAGGGTCCGGATGTCGGGCCGCACAAGCGCGACCGCGACGACCGTCGAGATGAACATCGCCAGGGCGTAAAGCAGGATGATGCCCGGCGTCGTGAACGAGGCGCCCCCCCCCTCGGCATAGGCGAGGGTTCCGATGATCATGATGATGGGAAACGCGATCTTGCTGCCCAGGATCGACAGTGCCTGCTTCTTGACCGCGACGGCCAGCGCCTCGGTAAACTGTCGCACCACCCGGATCGGGTAGGTGGCCGTTACGATCAGCAGGGCCAGCCCGTAGGGCCCCCCAAGGTCCATTAACCCGAACAGCGCAATGCCGCCCATTGTGATAACGACGGCAGCCGGACAGACGGTCCACGCTGCGAACCTCAGCATTCCGTGCAACTCCCTGTCTTTACGGGCCGCGGTGAGGCCCCGCGCCGCAATCTCGCGCATCAGAAATTCGTTCATGCCGAAGCTGAAGACCAGCCCGATGATGGCGATGATCGACATCGAGAACGTCAGGATGCCGTAGACCTCCGCGCCAAAGAATCGTGCAAGGAAAACCGCTTGGAGGAACGCCAGCCCGATCCCGAGTATCCTCAGCGCTCCAAGAGGAACCAGCTTGACGAAACTGCCCCAGAATTCTTTCATTGCCGGCTGTCCTTTGCTGGGCCGCAGGCGCGATCCGCGCCCGAGAACACGTCATCTCGCCGACAGACAGCGGCGCCAGTCGAATGCGCCCTCCATCGCCGCCGCCTCGAGGCTTTGTGCCGAAGTCAGATTTTGCCGGGGTGCGTCCAGCGGCTTGGAATGGCGCACCTTGCGGATCGAGACGGCGGGATCGATTGGGGTCTGCCGCGCGACCCCGGCAAAGCGGTCGACGCGGGCGAGCACCTCGGCCGGTTCGGTCTTAAGGTCCTGATACCGCAAGATCAGAACGTGATCGGGATCCGCCGCTGCAAGCCGATGCCAATGGCCATAGAAGGCATGCCATTCGGCCATGAACGCCCGATGTTTTCCGGTTTCGATGAACTCAGCCTCCGAGGCGAACCACTCGTTGTCCACGCCCCACCGGAAAATCGCGTGAAGCCAGTCCTCGGGATCGCGAAACAGCACCAGATGCCGCGTTCCCTCGGGCCACCCGGCCGTGGCATTGACCTCGCCGATCGTGGTGGCAGTGACGCTGTTGCAATAGCGGTAGTCCATCGCGATCAGGTCTTTGTCGGCGAACCATCGGAAATGCTTGTGGCGGGGGTCGTCGCGGGGCGGGTCAACCTGATTGAGAACGCGGTAATTTCCGGCCATCAGGACTTCGGACAGAAAGTTGGTCCCCGACCGCTGAATGCCTTGCAGGACGATGGGATTAAGTCCCTTGGACATCAGCATCACGCGTTCCCAAGTCTTTCGAATCCGGTCGTAGGCAGGTCGAACTATAGTCTTGAATGCATGCGACATCAGGCTGTCTTCAAATGAAAATGGCGCTCCGGCCTCTCGGCAGGGGGCCTATGAAGAAGGAGAATGCTATGGATCACGACGACGTCCATACGAAATTGTTGCGGCGTACGAACATCATCAGGGCGAACGCCAGAAAGCCGCTGGCGAAGGCGGGGGCGACGGCGTTCAGCGCCCCGCGCATGATGATCACTATGAACCCCATGGTGATCGCGTAGAGAACGAACTGCGACAGGCTTGAACCTGCCGATCCCGGCGACCCGGCGGCACGCTCGATCCGCAGGACGAAATACCCCAGTAGGGCGAAAACGATCACCGGCCCGATCAGTCCGAACGCCATGAGCGATTCAGCCGGCAGCGGGCTCGAGACATTATTGTACCAGTAGCCGAGGCTTTCCGAGACCAACGACCCGGTGTCGCGCGGTTTGCCTGGCCAGATGCCGCGGGGCACAAAGAACAGCAGAACGCCAAAAAAGTTGTAGCCCCACCGGATGCCGCCATGCCCCTCTTCAAGGTATTCTACGGTCGACACGATTTGCATGAACGCATCGAAATCGGCCCGCACTAGCGAGCCGAGGACATTGACGCTTCGCACCGACTCGACGACCTCGGCCACAGAGAACGTACCGTCGGCAAGGATTTTCGCAACCGGATAGACGAACAGCAGGAACAGGATCGACAAAACAATCATCATCACCTTAAACACGCGGTTCTTGTAGTTCAGGAACGGGCAGGAAATCGCGATCATCGCGCCGAAAAGAGCAAAGCGGGACAGCGCTGGGGGGAAGTGGATCACGAAGAAGATTGGTATATAGAGGACCAGGGCAATACGGCATTGTCTTCTAAGCCCCGCGAACGGGCAGAATCGCGCAAGATAGATCATCATGACCATCGCAAGGACGCTGACCGCGCGGGATATGAACAGGAACTGCTGCGTCAGCCCCTCGAACCCGCCTTCGCCCCGCTCCTGACGCGCGGTAAGCAGGCTGTCGGGCCCGGCAAGTCCGGCGCAGATAATGGCAAACAGCGCAAGGCCCCAGGACCATTTGACGTAGAAGCTTACGTCCAAGACTGTCAGGCGGGAATCGTCGACCCGCGGCGGCGGCTTCGACTGCGCATAGGTCTGACCCATCGCATATGATAGCTGGGACAAGGCGATCAAGCCGATCCCCAGCGAAAGATGACCCAAGGGCAACTGCGCGCCCCAAGGGAAGATGCCCAGCGAAATTTGCATGTAGCCGGGAAACGCGAGGAAAAACAAAAAGAAAAACGAGATCAGAAAATCGATACCGGCTTTCTGGCGACTCGTGGCGGAAGACAGCAGGAACAGCGCCGTGCCCAGCAACAACAGGTTGATCAGGGTGTCGACCCTGTCCTGGGTCTGCAGCGTCACCGACAGGATCGCCGTAGCAAGCTGAACGGCGGCACCGATCAGCGCCAGCAGTACCGAAAAGTCCTCAGACTGCGCGCGGGTCTGGGCACGGATCGTCATGGCGTGGCTCCGCCGCAAAGAGAAGCGGCCCGTACCGTGCTGCGGTGGGCACAGGAAAAAGTCACGACCGTCACGTGCTTTACCCCGATACCCGCGCGACGCAGTCGCGGATCTCGCTGCGGAATCGCTCTGCGCTGAACCGCAGGGCGTTGTCGCGGCAGTTCTCGGGTGTCACCACCTCATAATTAGCCTCAAGCTTGTCTATCGCAGAAAGCAGGCTTTCGACCGTCTGCGTCTCAAACCACGCGCCGGTGGGGCGGTCCATCGACAGATCGCGGATCGTCTCCGCCGTACCGCCCGAGCCGAGGGCGATAACCGGGCAGCCCGCCGCCTGCGCCTCGACCGGGACGATGCCGAAATCCTCGCGCGCGGCAAAGACGAAGGCGCGGGCCTTCTGCATGTGGCTGCGCAGCGCCTCAAAGGTGACGTGGCCCAGTAGCGTCACGTTCGGCCCGGCGGCGGCCCTCACTCGGGCCATCTCGGGGCCGTCACCGGCAATCATCAGCCGTAGCTTGGGCCGTTCGCGGAAGGCGGCGGCGATCATCTCGATCCGTTTGTAGGGAACCATGCGCGACGCAGTAAAATAATACTCCTCGCGCGGCCCTTCGCCGGGCACAAAGGCGCTGATATCCACGGGCGGATAGATCACCTCAGCCTCTCTGCGGTATGCCTTCCAGATCCGGTCTCGGATAAAATTGGAGTTCGCGACGAACTGATCCACCTGTGCAACCGTCCGCATATCCCAGATGCGGAACTTGTGCATCATCCTTTGGGCTAGATGCCGCGAGAGCTGATTGCTCAGACTGTTGATGTAGTCGTGCGTTAGGTCCCACGCATAGCGCGCCGGGCTGTGAACATAGGCGATATGGGGCTGTCCCGGCGCGGTCAGGACGCCCTTGGCCAGCGCAGCCGAAGAACTGATCACCGCGTCATAGGCCATAACGTCGAAATTTTCGATCGCCCGGCTACACTGCAGCAGCAGATAACGGTAATACTTTGCCACGCCGGGCAGCTTGTTAAGGCCGCTGACGTGGACCGGGCGCCCCCCGGTAACCATTCGGCGCTCCTCGTCGGTCAGAAAGTCGAACAGAGTATAAAGTTCGCTGTTTGGAAACGCACTAATTAATTCCATGACGACCCGTTCGGCACCGCCGATGGTGGGCAGCCAGTCGTGGACCACAGCGACTTTTCGATCTGGTGATGTGCTCACCCTTGTTCCCTTCTTCGATTGGCCCGAGCGCTGGCAGCGGCATTCGGAGACAGTGGCGTCGATTGACAGTTCCGCATTAGATTTTCTAGCTCCGAATCAGGGTACGCCAATTTTCTTCAGCTGCGCCCGCTACAGCCGTTCCATTTCGGCAGGTCACCGTGAACCTCGTTCGCATCGTCGTCCATCCTCAGGGTGGGCCGGCCCCGAATCAATGGTGGAGGAAACCCGTGGCAGGTCAGGCGGCGTGGATCCATCTCGACTCCGAGCGCGCGAGTGCCGGTTCAATTCGGTTGAGCCGATGTTCCGCGGCTATATAGTTGCGAGTTTTCGTGCAAGATTTGCTGCATCCAGGCCTGCGAGACGGCGCCGATTTTATAAGAGGCGGCGGCCGGCGCCTGCACTGCGTGCAAAGCCGCGGCCGCCGCCGGGTTCTCCGACAGTGCTTCAATGCGGCGGCGGATCCCGTCAGTATCGTCCTCATCAAAAAGACCGGCGTTGCCTACCTGCGCTAAGACTTCTGACGGCCCGACATGGTCGCTCGCGATCACCGCCAAGCCTGCGGCCAACGCCTCCACGAGAACAATCCCGAAAAGCTCCTCCCACCCCTTAGTGCGCCGCGAGAGGAGTACTAGTACGTCGTGCTCGGCCATCGTTCGAGCGAGGTGGGATCGATCCCAGATTGGGCCGTGGAACGTCACTGTCGGTCCCGCCGCTTGGACTGCTGGGGCCAGCGGCCCGTCTCCGATCACGCTCAGCGTGACTCCCCGCGCCGCGAGCTCGGGCATCATATTGAGGAGGGTTCCAATCCCTTTCTTTTCCGACACTTCCCCAACATGGAGGAGACGAAGCCCACGATTCGTCTTGGAAGGTCGAGAGGCCCCGGCCTCGAAAAATAGCTCCGGCACAGCATGTGGTATGATGGTTGCAGCAATCTTCCATTCCCGCCACAGGCTTTCGGCAACCGCAGGAGTGACCGCTATTGTATGAACTTTCGGATCGGTTAGAAAACGCAGCCAAACATTCTGGAGAGCTGTCCGAACCACGGCCAAACGCGGCTGTCGGGGAGTCTTCTCGGCCCGCCAGTCGTGCCAAGAGGTGTGGTATAGGACATGATTGTGCCTCGTGAGGCCTCGATAAAAGAGTATTCGCCAATCCCAAGGAGCGAAACCCAATACCACTGTTTCGTCGCGGACCGAACACTGAGAGAGGCGGAAGCGGAAATCCGCCAAAGCGTTTCGGCTTCTTGCACCGAAGGGCACCCTTTCGCGCCTCCAAGCACGCAACCATTCCTTGAGGACGCTATAGCGGTGCGCACCGGTTAGCGTAACTTGATCGTCCGCAGCCAGCTTGTAAAGCGCTGGAAAGTATTTCGCGGGATTGGTCTCGTGCAACAGACGTAGGCGCGGAAGGGTCATTTCGCATCCTCGCAAAGCGCAACAACTCCTCGGGCCTGATTCGCCCAGCTGAAGGTCGCGGCGCGGTCCCGGGCTTTACGCGACAGGAGATCCCAAGTCAGAGAATCTTCCATCAAGCAACTGACCGCCGTTAAGATTGAGGCTGGATCGTACGGGTCGCAATAAAGCGCGGCGTCGCCGCAACGCTCCACCAGCGAGGGAATCTCCGATGCAACAACTGGGCAGCCGAAGGTCATCGCCTCAATCGGAGGCAGCGGCGAAGCTTCGTAGAATGACGGAAACAATAAGAATCGGGCCGAACGGTATAGCTCTTGAATCCGCGAGGCATCATCGACCTGACCTAGGAAGTCGATTCGATCCGCTAACCCTTGCGAAAACTCTAGATTGACCCCTTCGAAACTGGCTGCGGTGGCGCCAGCGATGACGAATCGCATTTCTGAATAGCGCTCCAAGAAGGCCGCAGCGGTCCGCAAGATACCAGCGGCGTTCTTTCTATGGGTCAACGAGCCCACATATAGGCCGTAGGTACGTACTTCCTGAGGCGCACAATCTGCAACGCCGGCGGCTCGAGCAACCCCGTCTGAAACGCCGCCGTTCTGGAGGTAGCAGAACCGCGGATTGTCCTTCAGATCGGGGTAATGCTCGCTGATCATCGCTCGTTCGGCTTGCGAGACTGTCACCACCCTGTCAGCGCGCCGAAGTATTGCCGGCGTCAAAGCTCCGTAAAGGCGCTTGAACTTCCAGCTATATGCGTTGGGAAAATACTTGTATGAAAGGTCGTGGACCATAACGACTACCGGCCGGCGAGGCAGATGGAGCTGAATTATCGGCGCCGTATTGCCGAGGCAGAGCAGTGTTCGTGTCCCGACAAGTCGAGGTAGCTCGAGTTGTTCCCACGCGTGGCCGCCCAAAACACCGCGGCGTTCGATCTCAATCACAGAAAGGTCCGGCGGTAGAACCATTTCCCCTTTGCCCGGCACCAACAGCCGCGGAACTGGAATTGAACCAGCTGCGGCGAGCTGATCGAACTCAGCCAAGAGTTCGCGAGCAACTCGCTGCACGCCAGTAACATGCTGCATCAGAAAACGGCCATTAATCACCAAGCTCACGGTCGCCAAATCCTTTTTTTCATTCGAGTCAGAATATTTTGTGATCTAGTCGCCTCGGCATGGATCTCATCTGCCTCTCTCTGGCAAAATTTAAAACTTACGACCCTCGCGAGGTACGCCACATCCCTCCATCCTGATCGTCGAGCCACCACGCCGAGAGGAGTTGTGCCTGATTTTGAGATCTCTTGAGCCACAAATGACTCTTATTCGTCTGCTCTACGCAAAATTTCGCTACCGAATGCTTGGCTTGTCTGTTGCCCGCCGCGCTCCGCACAGAACCTATCGAGATGGTTCCGTCAAGGGCCTCGTTGAACAATGTGCTCGCTGACCGGCTTATCCTCTACCCACTGTCATCGTGCCACGGGAACGTTCTCGGCGATGCCGAGGGCTGAGAAGCGGTTGATGAGACCGATGCGGATGTGGAGGCATTGCATCTTCGCCTCTATCCGGCTTCGGGCGTAGTATCCGCTCCAGCGCTTCCAGAACGCCCTGCCATAGTGCCGGGCCGAGCAGAACGTAGTTTTTCGTGATCGCGGCTGGGGTATCCTCTTTCCACGGCGGCCCCTTCTTGCAGAGCGGGGTGATCGGAGCGGCTTTGCGGTCGATGATGGTGGGGTGACAGCGCCGGGGTGACGTTTGTCTTGAATAGAGACCAGTGGCCTGTTTCGGCTCCGTATGGGCGGAGCCCGGGTCGTAGGCGCCATCTGCGGTCACCGTGCCGATCTCCTTGTCTTCGGGTATCTGGCCCAGCAAGTCTGGCAGGACGGCGCTGTCCCGTCGCTGCTGAGCCTAAACTTCAGCGCCCGGATGTCAGGCGTGGTCCTGTCCGTTGCCAGTTGTACCCGGCGCTATTGGCGCCGGCCCTGTACACCCTGCTTTGTGTAGGCTGCGTTTACGCCCCACCGATGTTCGATACCGTTGATCATCTCGGTGGCAACGAGCGAGGCGATGCCGCCCCAGGTGCGGCCACCTTCATCGTGCCCGGCGAAGAGTTCGTTCTTCCGGGTCAGGGCGATCGGACTTATAAGATTCTCCACTGCATGGGAGTAGATCTCTACGCGGCCGTCCTGAAGGAAGGTCTTCAACCCGTCCCGCTGCCGGTGTGGATGTAGGTGAGTTTCTCTCCGAGGCGGAACTTTGCAGAGACCCGGCTCCGCTGGAGCTGCAACTATTCGCCGAACTCGGCCACGAGCGGCGCAGTGTGTGTCTCTCTCGCCGACAGGCGCTGTCCCGGCCCAATTCCGCGGATCTTCGTCTCGAGTGGCGAGCGCAGCCCGGACCGGGAGGATCAGCGCAACAGCTACCGGCCAAGGCAGTGGGATACCCGCGCGGGCTCTACCGGCCTGAACATCGCGAAGCTGCGCAAGGGCAGTTACTTCCCGAGCTTTCTGGAACCGCGCCGCACGCCGAGAAGAAGCTGATGGCGGTCGTCCTATAGGCCTAAATTCACGGCATATCGATGGGCGCCGTGGATGATCTGGTGCGCGCCATTTGGTCTTCATTCGACCGTTGGATACTCCAACGGTGTAAGCCTGTCGCACCCGTGGTGGTTCTAGTCATCGCGCTAGATCAGATCACGGGCGTGGCGAATAATGGGGAAGAGGTGCTCGTTCACGCACTAATCCTGTAGGCGCCCGTTGAAGCTCTCCAAGAAGCCGGTCTGCATCGGCTGGCCGGGAGCGATGTAGTGCCAGTCGACCTTGCGGTCCTCCTGTCAGCTCAACATCGCGTTCGAGGTCAGTTTGGTGTCGTTGTCGCTGAAGACCGTACAAGGGTAGCCCTGCTCTTCGGCAATCCAGTCCAGTTCGCGGAGTCTTGGTGCCTCGAAAGCAAGGTGTCGACCGCCGTGGCTAGGCACTCCAGGCTGAAGTCGTCAATCACGCACCAGATGCGGCAGCATGCGAGATTTTCGGCGAAGGAGTCCAAGCTCCAGCGCTGGTTCGGCTTCTCCGGAATGGCCATCGGCGCCTGGGTCCCGAGCGTCCGCTTGCGACCCCCGCGCTCGCGCACGGCGAGGCAATTTGAGATTTGCGGAGGATTCGAGGGCCACATCGTGCGCAGTTTTGGTCTCTGAACTGGCTGCGTGCGGGAAGAGCCCGAGAATCTGGAGAGATTTTCCGCGATAAAACGGCAGAGCACCAAGTGTGTGAGTTCGGTGGCGGCGCTGGCAGGCAGGTTCGAACCGGTCTCGACATAAGCATGGTCATCGAGGAGCTGGCTGACATAGAGGAGTCAGCGGCGGTCTATATCGGCGTTGAGGTGCGCTAACGGAGGTACTTGAACCGATGTGCCGGTGAAGGGACAGCTCAGCATAGCTTCGTGTCTGTTGCCCAGAAGGGCGACGCGATAAGCGATCTGACGCCTCTTTTTGAGCTTCCGCCGAAAAGGCCGTGAGTGAAGGCTTTCTGGAACAACAGCAACACCATCGGCAGCGACGAGACGATGGCCGACGCCGTCAGCGGTCCGTCCTCGAACTGGAACGATCGCGCGTTTATGGTGAGGCCTCGGGCGAACGCCCGAGGGCAAGGAGCAAGCCGGTCCAGACGCCGCGACTCCACACGATGGCGGACGCCGGCATGCCCGAGATTGACGCCGGCATCTATTGGATCTTAAAGAAACACCCAGTCACGTCGCAGCCGTAGTTTAGCGCCTTTTCCCACGTCGTGCGGGGCACGGTGGCGAAATAGTAGCGTATGAAGAATGTGTAGAACGGGATACCGAGCGCCTGATTTACCACAGCCATAGATCGTGTCGTAGAACCTGAGGGCCGAAGAACCTGCTTGACGCCCTACCCGCTCAGCGAGACCAGCGGACGCGGAAAATCGGCAAACGCCTCAATAGTTGCTGGGGCACAAGCGCTCACGCAATGCAAAAGGCATCAGCATCTCTGCAGTCGTCTTCAACGAGGCAAAGATCGTTAGAAGCAGCAGGCCCAGACGGAAGACGGCGGCCACGAGCAGAAGCCCATGGCGCCGAAAAAGCTGCGTCGCAACAACATCATCTTGCCGCAACGCCAACAGCTACTCACTGAAAATCGGCCTTGCTGCCTAAAGGGAAGTTTGTTCTATCAACAGCGATGAGTTCAGATGTTGCGCAACGGAGGCGACATGCAAGAAAACGAACGGATCCTGCACATCGGCGCGCACCGGACCGGCACCACTTCCATGCAACACTACTTGCAAAAGAACGAACAGCATTTCAGTACAAATGACATTCGTGTCTTAATACCTCCTCATACGAGGCATTCAAGCTCTTGGCATGAAAATTTGGGCTCTGGTCGCTTTATTATTAGTGAAGAAAACATAGCCGGCACAATGGAGAATTGTCTAGCCAGCGGGAAGCTATATCCGAACATAAAGGAACGCATAGAGACTCTTGACCGACTGATCACCAATCAGACGACGATCTTCTTCACAATGCGCAGATCTGCCGATTGGTGGCGGTCCGTGGCTACCTTCTGTGTTTCACGGGGTCTGGCTAACCCGAGCAGAGCTGACTTCTCAAACATTACCAACTCGGACCGAGGTTGGGCCGATGTTGTCCGAGACATCCGCCAAGCAGCACCTCAAGCTAGAATTGTAGTGCGCGAATTCGAATGGAAGCGCAACAACCCCAAGCAACAACTACTTCAAACTGCCCAATGGGACGAACTTCGATCCAGTACTGCGTTTCGGGATGTTCACAACAAAGCTCCGGTGATTGAAGAAATTATCGCGCAACTAATTGAACGAGAAGACTTTGAGGCAGTAAGGGAAACCCAGAAGACCGGGTTAAGCTTCTTCACACAAGACGAAACCGATAAACTCGATAAAATGTATCAACGAGACTTAGAGGCCGTTGCGAATATGAAGGAAGTAGCGTTCTATTCCGCCCCTACCTCCCATAGAATCCCGATAACGGCCGACGTCGAGAAGCTACCCCAAGTCAATAGGCCGCCCCCCCCTCGCTGCATTCTTCACATTGGAAAAACAGGCGGCACTTACCTTAAATCAAGGATCAGAACTGCGGCGGAGCGCGACAAACACCTTCATCTCTGCGATCATTCCGAGACATTGGTATCTACACTAAAGTCACATGGCAGGAATAGAAAAATCGGCTTCTTCTTTAGAGACCCTCAGTCCCGCTTCGCATCTGCATTTTTATCCCGAATGCGCCAGGGCCGCCCAATTTATAACTCTGTATGGTCAACGGCAGAAGCCATATCATTTTCGTTCTTTGAGAGCCCAAATCATCTCGCGGAGAGTTTGTACTCAAAAGACGAGCGTCTCCGGTCAGCAGCAGATTTCGCGATGGGCAACATTCAGCATTTGAAACTAGGGATGCAGTACTTCCTGCACTCTCCTGCAGCTGTGGATTACGAGTGGAATTCGGGAAATATCATTTTCTGCTGCGAAACGCATTCTATCGATTCGAACTGGTCAGCCATAATTGACGCGCTAGCACTTAGCCAAATGGATAGGGCCGTCATCTCCGAGGATGGTATTCGGCATCACGGAACCGAAGCCATCCTTTCCGAAAACGCGAAAGCAAACTTACGAGTTTATCTCAAGAGAGAATATGACATCTACGAAAAGTGCTCCGAAGTTTCTCGCGCAATGGGGATGGCGTGAATCACGTTATTCTGGCAGAGAGGCTGAACAGGATCCTTCGACAAAAATATTTGTTAGCTTGTCGCCAGGGACTCGAAAGACATATTTCGAACCCATTTAATGACCACGCATATTCTTGTCGGAAACTACTATAAATTTTCATCTTGGCGCGGGCCGCGCTTTGCCTGTCACCCTTGAAATAGTTCAGCAGGATCTCTCATAAAGTCAAATCCATAGGTCAGCTATCCAGTCCTGAGCGTGATATTCTGGGAGATCAATCTGTGCAAATACAACCCCATCGTTCCGAAGATCCAGAGTCAAACAGTCATTTTTCTTCTCAGCAGTAATTGTAAGTGATCCAAATCCCTCCGCGCTACTTTCGCAAACTGTGGCTACGAAGTAGCCCCCTTCGGAAATTGCAGTTAGAGTCTCAGCGCGCTCAAGCAGCTGAGATAAGTCGAGCTTGTCAACGCCTGGGTCGAAATCTTCAATTCTAAGATAGTGTGTTGCCGGATCTACCACAAAGTAGTCCGCGCCTTGACCGCCCTGTACGACATCACTACCACCATCATTGAAGATTATGTTATTCCCGGCACCCCCAAACAGAAACTCGTCTGTCGTATCGCCTGTAAGTGCCTCGCTGCCTTCTGCCCCAAAATGGTCTGAGCCGTTCTCTTGGTTGGGAGGTAATGGTGCCCCTGAACCATCGTATAGAAACATCACCTCATACGGCTGAAGAGTAACCTCAATAACGCCGCCGGAAATCAGCGAAGCTGCTGAGAACTTTCTGACATCGGCAGCGACGTCTGCTTCTGCCCAGTAGTCGTCAACAGGCCTTCCATTGTAAGTTCCGTCTGAGGTGGCCTCATCCACACCCACGATGATTACGTGGGAATCACTAGATATTCGAGCGGGGACACTCACCCTCACGACCTGCACCGTTTCGCTCAGTGAGCTTGTAGCGAAAAGGAAGCGATCCGGGCTTGAGAATACGTAAGTTTCGCAGTTGTCTACCTTAGGCCCCGTTGAAAGCACCGTTCCGCGAGTGAGGCCAGAAAGGAACTTGAACATTTCACCTGCCGGCGTAAGCTGCGCTCCGCTTGCCGCGAGGCTGACCGGCTTGTACTGTGCCGACCAAAAATCGAGTTGATCCACCCCCTCGCTAACGAAGGTTGCGAACATCTTGAGCATGACGGGAAGCTGCTGTAGTCCGTGTGTATCCACATTCTTGTGGTTTACATTCCACTCTGAAAAAATGATGTCCAAGTTGTCATTGAACTTTGGATTCTCTTCCCATAATCTCATTTGATCCACTGACCAACCGATAATCGAGTCAATATTTTCGTAGGCATGCTCGTTCACTTGCCCGTCGTGACTACCTGCGTCATAGTAATAGTGGCTAACTACTGCGTCGACAGCAGCCGCCTCGCTTGCGTTAAACTCCGCCATCACTTTCTGGTTCTTTTCGGAAAGCGTCGCGAGCGACGTTCCTTCATTTGCGGATTCTGTCCAGACTTGGATAGCAATCTTGGGCTCGGTCCAACTCAAGGAATCGCTTTGTTGAGCATAATCGTCGATCGCTCTCTGAGCGATCTCTGCAATGGCGCTTGCTACTCGTCCATACTCAACTGCAGACATATGTGTCTCGTATTCGTTTCCAATCTCAAAGCGCGAGATAACCCGCGGGCCACCAGCTTCGAGTGCCTGCATTACGAAATTGTAGACGTCGTTCTCGGCCGCAACATCAAAATCGCGGTGACCCTCGATCTTGTTTTCAGTCAACGTCTCTGCTGTTGGTATGACAACCGATGCCTTCCATCCAGCCGCTTTGCAGTGCTGTAGAAATTCCGTTAGCGGCATCACTTCCTGCCGCTGACCATCTGAAGTTATATAATGGGCCTGATCAGGGTCCTGCAAGCTGAGAGACGTTTCGGCAGCGATCCCGCCGGGGTATCGGATTGTGCCGGAATTCAAACTCTCGACTATTTCGTCAAACTTTTCCCAAGGTTGATCGCCGATCCTCTCAAAGTCGTAAACAAAATTAACACCAAAATGGCTTGCATTGATGCTCGCTGACGCTTCCGCCCACTGACGATCGACGCTGAATTTCAGTCTTGAGTTGTCGAAGTCCCTCGGAATTTCCTCAAGATGCTGGATTACTGAGCAGACATCAGAATCTCTGCTTTCACTGTGGAACGATGCCGATATGCCCGAGGTCGATTTGGTATTCAGGTTTGCTTCGTGACAATGCGGTTCCTGACCGCTACTCGTAGTAACATTCAGCATTCATACACCCACGCTTTAGCCGCGTGAATGATTGGCTGACGTTTCTCTACAAATACCTTACGGAACTTTGAAGTTCTCTATAGTTTTATTCTAATTCTGTGCGGTCGAGGTGCCTGTCGTTCTTCATACGCTCTCTTCGTAACTCCTGGCTGGCCTCTGTAATCAGAATTCCTGTTAACTCGGCTGAGCGGGGGAGACCTAGATCGTAGTAAAGGATTAGCGCCTGTTCATGCGTGGATATCGCCCATGAGGCCGCAATTAGGCCCCGCTTCCGCCTGATCAGCGAGGCCCGCTTGGATGGGTTGTGGAAGCTGTAGACTTCCCAACCGCTTCCCATATCGAACTGTTGTCGAGGGTATTTTCTATCGAACATGAGATTTCCGAATACTTGGAGCGGGCCGTTGCTGATTTAACAGTGTTTGAGGCTGACAGGAGGGTGTTAAGCGTTCGTCAACAAGGGGAGGCGCTTACACATCTTCCTCAAGCGGTCGCCGCACCACCTTCGAGGAGTATAGCTGTCGCCCCGCCCAACAAAAGGAAGGTTAAGACGGGAAGCTGATGTTGACGGAATCTTTGAAGAGCCTCGGCGCCCTGCTTTCGAGTTGCTTTTGGATGCCTCATGACCTGAGACCCGCTACTACTCCACCTCAAGGTCGAGCCCAGTCCAATCTGCTCTGCTCCCAAATCCTGGATCGCCGGCGGCTGGAATTTGCGGCTTCGATCACGGCGACGGGCTGGTTGCGCCACCGAGAACGTAAAGGTCGATCGGTTCTATCCGATCGCGCTGTGCGGTCTGACCTCGTCGTAGTCTCGACGTGAAGTTTCCAGCTTCTCGCGAGCATCGACAAGAACCATGAAACAGGGGGCGTTCAGGCATTCCGACCGAACTTGCTGTTGAAGGTCTCGATGTAGCCGTTGTCGGTTGGATTGCCGGCCGCGGGACCTCTAGGGTGACGTCGTTGGCGTAAGCCCAGAGATCAGTTTCCCAACTGACGAACGCAGTCCCTTTGTCGACCTTGATCGTCTGCGGATCGCCGATCTGGTGGCAGACGGGTTCCAGCGTCTGGATGACGTCCTCGCCGCGGTAAGCCGAGCGTTGATCGGCCGCCAGACGGTAGCGCGAGTGGGTGTCGACGATGGTCAAAAACGGGAGCTCCTTTCCGAGCGCGACTTGTTCGTGGACGAAGTCCATCGCCCATCCCTCGTTCGGCCCGGCAGCCTCCTGGCTGCGCCACGCAGCGTGCGGCTCCCAGTCGGCGCCTTCAAAGTCGACCACCTGAACCGCATGGCGCCCACCCCGGACATCGAGTGGATGATGAAATAGCGCCCGCCGTTCGAGCGGTAGAAGGGACGCACTAGCTCGGGCCGCAACGGCGTGACGAGGATCTGTCGATCCTTCAACTGGGGAGTGCCGAGCCGGTAAAACCAGACCGCGTGATTGACGAACGAGGCGGCGGTGTCGGCGACCGGATCCTGATAGCGGTTGTAGAAGAACCCCGAGCCGGCGCCCATTCCAGCGCCGTGGACCGTGCCCAATCCACCCGATCGTCCAGCACCGTGCCGCTCGCCACGTCGAGCACACGCAGGCTGCGCCAGTCGCTGCCGCCCTCCTAACGGGCGAAGACGAGATGGTTTCGTCAATCTCGTTTTCAATTCCGACGGCGTCTCGACGGATTAGGAGCGCAGGATGGGCCTGGCGACAGAGATCGTGCCGCTCACCAAGCCCTACAGAGTCCTCGCCGGCTCGACCTTTCGGCTAGTTGCCGACGAATGACGACCCGGCGTCGGGCTGGCAGGTTGAGGTCATCTACCATGCCGATGCCCCTGACGTGGAAAGCCACGCCATGCCGGACGAAGACGTGACCTTTCCGCAGGGCGGCCTCCTCGTCGCCACGACCCACGAGAACGGCCTCTTTGCCTTCGGCATCCCCACCGCCTGCTTCTGGGGCTTCGCAGCACTCGGCGTCGGCTTGCAGTATCGCGCCGGAGACAGCGCCTTCCTGTCAAAGGACGCGATCATGTGGGTGCAGGACGTTGATGTCGACTAGCTTGGCGCGTGACGGGAGGCAGATACGGCCGGTCTTCGCGAAAACCCGATGGTCGGGCGGGAGCCAGGCGTGGCTGGCATAGCGGCACGCCCGAGCCGTTTTGAGTTGAGTGTAGCGACCATCAGGTCGCTGGCCGATGTCAAGGAAGGTGACAATGCACCGATCAGGAGGCCTGCCTCCGTGCAACCATACTCTGCGGCCGTTTATCCGTGAGCCCTTTCTGGCTCAGCTCCCGAGCCGGCAGCGATCTCCTCGGCGAAATGGCAGGCGACCTCGTGAGACCCTACGGCCCGCAGCTCCGGCCGCGCCTCGGCGCAGGCGGCACGCGCGAAGGGGCAGCGGGTGCGGAAGGCGCAGCCCGAGGGCGGGTTGACCGGGCTCGGGACGTCGCCTTCCAACGTCACCGTTCGGCCGGTCTTGGCGGCCTCCTCGGGGATCGAGTGGATCAGGGCCTGCGTATAGGGATGCAGGCGGCTGGCCCAGACATCTTCTGCCGCGCCGATCTCGACGATGCGGCCGAGATACATCACCGCGATGCGGTGCGAGATGTAGCGCACCACGGCAAGGTCGTGGCTGATGAAGAGGTAGGAGAGACCAAGCTCCTTCTGGATGTCGAGCAGCAGGTTCAGCACCTGCGCCTGCACCGAGACATCGAGCGCCGAGACCGCCTCGTCGCAGACCAGCAGGTTGGGGTTCAAGACCAGCGCCCGCGCAATGGAAACGCGCTGGCGCTGCCCGCCGGAGAGCTCGTGCGGCATCCGTTCGAGGTGGTAATCCGACAGGCCTACCTTGCGGGCCGTCTCGATGGCCCGTGTGCGGTGGGCCGAGCGGCTTTCCTCACCCGCCACGCTGAGCGGCTCGGTGATGATGCGCTCGACCTGCAGGCGCGGGTTGAGTGCGCCCGACGGGTCCTGGAAGATCATCTGGACGTTGCGGGCGCGCTGCAGCCGCGCGGCCTTGCCGCGACCGGCGGTGACACCCTCGATCTCGACGCTGCCGCCGTTGGGCTTGTCGATGCCGGTCACGCAGCGGGCCAGCGTGGACTTGCCGCAGCCGCTTTCGCCGACGAGGCCGAGCGTCTCGCCCCGGGCGATCTCCAGCGAGATGCCATCGACGGCGCGAAGGGCGCCGCGGGCCGTGTCGTGATGGACCTGCAGGTCCGTCAGCTTGAGGACGGCACTCATTGGGCAAGCTCCTTGGGCGCATCGGTCTGACGATCCACCGGGAAGTGGCAGCGCACGGCATGGCCGCCCTGCCCTGTCTCCAGCATCGGGCGGGTCGTGGCGCAGACCTCCTGCGCATAGGGGCAGCGGTCGCGGAAGACGCAGCCGGCGGGCCGATCCTCCGGCGCCGGCACGCTGCCGCGGATATCTGCAAGGCGCGGCGCCCCGGCGGCGAAGCTGCCCGTGGGCCGCGCAGAGATGAGGCCGAGCGTGTAGGGGTGGCGCGGGTTATCCAGCACCGCCTCGACGGCGCCCTCCTCCACCACCGAGCCGGCATACATCACTACGATGCGGTCGGCGACGAGGCGCACGACATCTAGGTCGTGGGTGATCATGAGCAGGCCGAGGTTTTCCTCGCGCTGCAGGCTTGCGAGCAATTCCAGGATCTGCGCCTGCACGGTCACGTCGAGCGCGGTGGTCGGCTCGTCGGCGATCAGGAGCGCGGGGTTGCAGGCGATGGCCATGGCGATGACGACGCGCTGGCGCATGCCGCCCGACATCTGGTGCGGATATTCTCCCAGCCGCTCCTCTGGGTCGGGGATCTTGACGAGGCGCAGAAGCTCCAGCGCCCGCTCATGCGCCGCCTTGCGCGAGACGTCGCGATGGGCGCGCACCATCTCGGCGATCTGGGCGCCGATGGTCATCACCGGGTTCAGCGCCGTCAGCGGCTCCTGGAAGATCATGCCCATCTTCTCGCCCCGCAGGCGCCGAAGCTTCCTCTGCGAGAGGCCCTGGATCTCCTCGCCGCCGAGCCGGATCGTGCCGCCCACCACCTTCAGGTTGCCGGCCAGAAGCCCCATGACGGAGAGCGCCGTCAGCGACTTGCCGCAGCCGCTTTCGCCGACGAGGCCGACCGTCTCGCCGCGGCGGACCTCAAGGCTCATCTGCTCGACGATTGGGGCCTTGGTGCCCTGCCCGATGCGCAGCTTGTCGATCTGCAGGATGGGGGGCTCGCTGCCGGTATTCAGACTCATGTCCGCTCCTTCAGGCGCGGGTTCAGCACGTCGTTGAGCGCATCGCCGATGAGGTTGAGCGCCAGCACGGTGAGGACGAGCGCGACGGCCGGCACGATGGTGATATAGGCCTCTGTCCGCAGCTGCTGGCGGCCCACGTTGAGCAGCGTCCCCCAGCTCATCACGTTGGGGTCGCCGAGGCCGAGGAAGGCGAGGCTGGCCTCGACGATGATCGCATTGGCGACGAGGACGGAGGTGGTCACGATGATCGGCGCCATGCAGTTCGGCAGGATCTGCTGGAAGACGATGCGCATGTCGGACATGCCGATGATCTTGCAGGACTGCACGAAATCATAGGTCCGCAGCCGCAGCACATCGGCCCGCACCAGCCGCGCGATGATCGGCCAGGCGACGATGGAGATCGCGAAGGTGATCGTGGGCAGCGAGGCACCGATGATGCCGACGATGGCGATGGAGAGCAGGAAGTTCGGGATGGTCTGGAAGGCATCGGTCAGCCGCATCAGCGCGTCATCGACCTTGCCGCCGAAATAGCCCGCGATGGCGCCCACGACGATGCCGACGATGAGCGCGATGGCCGCCGAGGCGATACCGACGAAGAGCGACACGCGCGCGCCGTAGAAGATGGCGGAGACGATGTCGCGGCCGTAGGTGTCTGTCCCGAGCGGAAAGCGCGGGTCCACCCCGGGGTGCAGGCGCGTCGGGCCCACCATGGCCCAGGGGCCTTCGGGGAAGATCCAGCCCGCCGAGACGGACATCAGGATGATCGCCGCGAGCAGCAGAAGGCCGAAGAGGCCCGAGGGGTGGCGGGCGAGCCGCCGGATATGTGCGAAGGTCCCCGTCATTTCAGGTTCACCCGCGGGTCGAGCACCATGTAAAGCATGTCGATCACGAAATTGACGGTCACCACCGCCAGCGACGAGGTGAAGATCACCCCGAGCAGCAGGTTGGTGTCGCGTTGCAGGACAGCGTCATAGGCCGTGCGCCCCATGCCGGGCAGGCCGAAGACCGTCTCGATCAGCACGGCGCCGCCTACGAGCGAACTCACCTGCAGGCCGGCCATGGTGATGAGCGGCAAAAGCGCGTTGCGCAGCGCGTGCACGTAGAAGACGCGCCCCTCCGAGATGCCCTTGGCGCGGGCGGTGCGCACGAAATCGAGGCGCATCACCTCCAGCATCGAGGCGCGGCCGATGCGGCCGTAGATGGCGATGTAGAAGGTGCAGAGCGCGACGACGGGCAGCGTCAGGTGGCGCGTCACGTCCCAGATATGCTGCCAGCCGGTATAGCCCATGCCGACGCTCTCATAGCCTGCGATGGGCATGAGCCCGAGCTTCAGCCCGAAGACGAGGATCAGCATGATCGCCACGATGAAGCTGGGCGTCGCGTAAAGCAGCAGCATGAAGATGGAGATGCCAAGGTCCACCGGCTTGCCGGCATTGCGCGCGGCGGCGATGCCGAAGAGCGTGCCGATGACCATCGACAGGCTGACCGAGGCGACGACGAGGATGGCTGTCACGGGCAGGCGGGCGAGGATCACATCCGTCACCGGCGCCGCGTTGATGGGCGAATAGCCGAAATCGAAGGTCGCGAGCAGGCCCATGTAGCGGACGAGCTGGATCACCAGCGGCTGGTCGAGCCCGTAGCGGGCGCGCAGCTCTGCCGTCTGCTCGGCGGTGAGGTCGCGGGTGCCGGCGAGCACGTCGACGAAATCGCCGGGCGCGAGCTTCATCAGGAAGAAGCTGCCGACCATGACCAGCACCATGACGAGAAGGGCCTGGACCAGCCGGCGCAGGATGTAGCGCCCAAGCGGGGAAGACAGGGCCGCGAACGGCCCCGCCTTTTTTGTCCCGTTCCCGGTGATGGGTCCGGAGGTTTGTGTCATTGCTCGACCCAGGTCTGCTTGAGGCTGCCGAGGGCGCCGAGCGCATCGGGGGCGAAGTCATGCACCCGGGTGCTGGCCAGCGTCGGCGCGGCGGCAATGTCGACCATCTTGACGATGGGCAGATCCTCGTAGGCGATCTGCTGGAACTCGGCATATTGCGCGATGCGGGCCTCCTCATCCATCTCGATGGAGGCCGCGTTCAGGAGCTCGTCGACCTCGGGGTTGTCGTAATGCGCCCCGTTCGAGAAGCCGGTGCCGGGCTGGAAGTTGCTCGACAGGTAGAAGCGGTGCACCCCGATCGTGGGATCGACGCCCATCGTGGCGGTGTAGAGCACCAGGTCGTGCTTGCGCTCCGTCCAGACCGTCGTGACGAAGACGGCGAAGTCCTGCTGGCGCACCTCGACGTCGATGCCGACCTGCCGGAGCACCTCGCGGATATAGGCCGAGGAATTGATCGATTCCGTGCCCCAGGGCGAGGGATCGAGCATCAGCTTGAAGCGCATGTCGCCCTCGCCGCGCGGGTAGCCCGCCTCGTCGAGCAGCTCGTTGGCCTTCGCGAGGTCGAACGGATAGCTCGGCACGCCCTCGGTCGTGTAGAAGGGCCGCTGGTCATAGTGCAACGGCGAGGCACCGGTCTGGCCCATGCCGTAGAAGACATTCTCGAGGATCCAGTTGGTGTCGATGGCATGGGCGATGGCCTGCCGGACGAGCTTGTTGGCGAGGATCTCGTTCTCGAGGTTGAACTCGAGTTGCAGGCCGCTCGGCATCGCCTCGAAGCCGGTGGTGGTCATCTCGAAGCCATCCATCTCGGCGATGCGCAGGATCTCCTGCGTGGGGATCATGCCGAGGAAGATCGCGTCGGTCTGGCCGGATTCCAGCATCGCGGCACGGGTCGCCGGATCGGGCACGAACTGCACGATGAAGCGGTCGAGCAGCGGGTAGCCTTCGTCCCAGTAATCCTCGTAGGGCACCATGACGACGGCGGAGCCGATCTCGTAGCTCTCCAGCTTGAAGGGGCCGGTGCCGACGGGGGCGGTGTTCACCGGGTTCTCCATGATGTCGGTGCCCTCGTAGAGGTGCGCCGGCAGGATGGGGCATTCGCGGCTGTCGAGCGCGCGCATCATCGCGGGCGACGGCTTCGAGAGGTTGAAGACCGCGGTGTAATCGTCGGGCGTATCGACAGACGTCAGGTTGGCGAAGGTGTTCACGCCGCGCCCGTGGTGGACCTTCAGCACCTCCATGAAGGTGAAGGCCACGTCATGCGAGGTGAAGGGCTCGCCATCATGCCAGGTCACGCCCTCGCGGAGGGTGAAGGTCACGGTCAGGCCGTCTTCGCTGATCTCCCAGGCGGTGGCGAGCGAGGGCTTGGGGACCATGCCGCTTTCGTAGCCGAGGAGGCCATCGTAGAACTTGGGCGACAGGAAGCTCTCGGGGCCCGAGGTGGAGATGGCGGAGTTGAGGTAGGTCGGCGCCGGCCAGAACGGCGTGCGCAGGATGCCGCCCGCATCTTGGGCGAGCGCGGGGCCGGAGGCCACCATGCCGGCGGGGACAAGGCCGGCGGCGGCGAGGCTGCCGAGGAAACCACGGCGGTTCATTTCAAACGACTTGGACAAGGGTACGTACTCCGTATTGCGCGATGATCGCGAGACAGTCGGGCCCGCCGGTGATGGGATTTGGCGGGGCCAGTGGGGGTAGTCGCGGCGCGCATCGCTTGCGCCAGGATAGAGGAACGGGAGGGAGAAGCGGGACACAGCTCTGTCAGAGGGAAGCCTCCTCTGACGCCTGACCACCGGGTCGGCGCGGCTGCGGCAGAAGGGCCCCGAGCTGGCCAGCCAGGGCGATGAGCCGCCGGTCGCTGTAGCGCGGACCGGCGAGGGTGACGCCGACAGGCAGGCCGTTCGGGCCGGTGAGGCCGGGCACATTGACCGTGGGCATGTGCAGGAGCGTCCATATCCGGTTGAAGATCGCGGCGCCGGTATCCTGCGGGCCCAGCGGCGCTTCGCCGGGGGCGCTGGGCGTAAGCACGGCATCGAACGGAGCCGCGAGCCGGTCGAACTCGGCCCGGCAAGCTGCGGCAAGGTCGAGCACGGCAAGCAGATCGGCGCGGCTGTCGCCCCGCTCGTTGCGCAGGATCGAGACGAGCTCTGGGTAGAGCGCCTCGCCGAGCTGGCGCCAGTCGGCAAGGAAAGAGCTGCGCATCTCGGCCTGCATGATGACGCGGTGCGCCTCGGTCAGGCCGCCAAACGCCTCCGGCAGCTCCAGCTCGGTCAACTCGGCGCCGGCCTCAGAGAGGGCGCGGGCGGCGGTGGCGATGGCCTCGCGCGTTTCCGGCAGGGCCTTGTCCCAGACGGGCGTCTTGCAGAGCGCGATGCGGGCGCCTTGCAACGTTGCGGGCGCGGGCACAGCCTCGATCCCCAGCACCTCGGCGATCAGGTCGAGGTCTTCCGCACTCCGGGCATACCAGCCGAGCGTGTCGAAGCTCGCGGCGCAGACCTTGAAGCCCTCGGCGCTGACGGCGTTCCACGTCGGCTTGATGGCATAGACCCCGCAGTAAGAGGCGGGGCGGATCACCGAGCCACCCGTCTGGGTGCCGAGCGCCACCGGCACCTGCCCGTCCGCCACCGCGGCGGCGGAGCCGGAGGACGACCCGCCGGGCGTGCGGGACGGATCATGCGGGTTGGTCGTGGCGGCGCGGCGGCCGTTCACGGCGAATTCCACAGTATCGCATTTGCCCATCATCACCGCCCCGGCCTGCCGGAGGATGGCGACGCTCGCGGCGTCGATATTGGGGAAATGCCCTTCGAAATGCGGCGAGTTGAAGCTCGTCGGCATGTCCTTGGTGTAGATGATGTCTTTCACGCCGATGGGCAGCCCGGCAAGCGGCCCCTGCCCCGCCGCCTCGGCCCGCGCCATGGCGGCATCGGCGTCGAGGAAGGTCCACGCGCGCACCTCGCCATCGCGCGCCCGCCAGCGCTCCAGGCAATCGGCCATGAGCGCGCTGGCGGAGAGCGCGCCGGCGCGCATCTCGGCCAGCGCCTCGCGGGCGGTCAGCCAGTTGGCGGGGGGACGCGCGGGGGTCATCAGGCTTCCAGCTCCAGCGCAGTCCACTGCCGGCAGATCTCGGCGCCGGTGGCGGTGGCCACCCCGTCCGCCGACATGAAGCGGGTCAGCAGGCGGTTCAGCGCGTCGACGCGGCCGGGCTGGCCGATGACCCAGGGCGAGAGCGACAGCGACAGGATGCGCCCGCCGCGCTCGCGGCTTTCGGCAAGCATCATGTCGAAGGCGGCGCCGAGCTGGTATTCGTAATCCTCGATGGGCATGTGCTGCGCGGCGAGGATCTTGTGATCCGACAGGTCGTAGGAGAGCGGCATCTGCGTCAGATCGCCGGCCCGCGTGTGAAACGCGTAGGGCATGTCGTCATTGATCCAGTCGCAGATATACTGCCCGCCCGCTTCGGCCACGAGATCGGGCGTGACGGCCGATTGCGAATGCGACGGCGAGTGCCAGCCAGTGACGGGCTGGCCGGAGACGTCGCGCAGGGTGCCGAAGGCCTCGGCCACCAGCGCCTTCTCCTCGGCCTCGCTCAAACCCGAATGGTGCAGATGCCCCATGTCGGTGCCGGCGGCGGCAACCTCCCAACCCCGCTTCAGCACGTCAGCCATGAGCCGCGGGTAGCGGGTGGCGAGCACCGAATTCATCGCCGCCGTCGGGCGGATGCCGTTCGCGTCCAGCACCTCCATCAGCCGGTAGATGCCGACGCGGTTGCCGTAGTCTCGGCTGGAGTAATCCCAGACGCTGGGCGCCGGGCGCTCCATCGCGCCGATGGGCTTCACGGGGCCGCGGGGCATGTCCATCGGGAAATGCTCCAGATGCACCGTCACCCAGACCATCAGCGAGGCGCCGCCCTGCCACTCGAACTTCGGCAGATCGCGCAGATAGCGGATGCCGTAGTGGCCCTGATCCATCTGGGGCCCGCGGTTCGGGTAGTCGAAGTAATCGTCTGAAATCAGGCTCATGCCGCGCCCTCCATCCAGCTTTGGAAGCTGTCGTAATAATTCGCCTCGAAATGGGCGGCGATCTCGCGCCCGGTCGCCAGCCAGACCTTGTCGTGGCCGGTGATGTATTTCAGCGCCTCGTCGAGGATGTGCAGCCGGTGCGGCTGGCCGATCAGGTAGGGGTGCAGCGGCAGGCACATGACGGTGCCGCTCTCCTCCCCTTCCGCATAGAGCCGGTCGAAATGGCTCGTGATGATGGAGAGGTAATTGCGCGGCGAGATGTTCTTGAAGTTCAAGACCGGCACGTCGTTGCATTCCATCATGTAAGGCACGCTGACGAGGCGGTTCTCGCTGCGGGTCTTCACAGGCATGGGCTGGTCGTCATGGAAGAGATCGAGCGTGTATTTCACGCCCTCCTCCGCCAGCAGATCCTGCGTGGTCTCGAGGTTCGAGATCGCGGGCGAGAGCCAGCCGTCGAGATCCTGCCCCGAAGCGCGCAGAATAGTCTCCCGGCTGTCGCGGATGATCTGCCGCTGCTGATCCTCCGTCATGTCGTAGAGGTAGCGGGTGTTGTAGACGCCGTGCGAGAACAACTCCCACTCCAGCTCGCAGCAGCGCTCGATGATGGCGGGGAAGTGGTCGCAGACCGCCACGTTCAGCGAGACAGAGCCGCGCACGCCGTGCCGGGCCATGACATCGGCCATGCGGTGAAAGCCGACGCGGTTGCCGTAGTCGCGCATCGAGTAGTTCAGGATGTCGGGCTCGGGCCGATACCAGACCTCGCGCGTCGGCGACGGCGGCGGGGCGTATTCATAGAACTCGATATTGGGCGCGACCCAGAAGGCCACGCGCGCGCCGTTCGGCCATTCGATATTCGGGCGGCCGGTGTAAGGCGCGTAATCGTAGGAAAAGGGCTCGGCCCAGGCTGTCATGGCTGGTCTCCTGCGGGAAGGCGGGCGGCAAGGCGGGCGAGCACATCATCCACCGGCACCACGTCGCCGTATTTGAAGGCGATGTCGTAGAGGTTGGCGTAATGGGCGCCCTCCTCGCGGTCGGCGACCGTCTCTTCGGGCACGCAGACGCGGTAGCCGAGCGAGAGTGCATCCATCACCGTGCCGCGCACGCAGCCCGAGGTGGCGCCGCCGGTGACGATGACCGTGTCGACGCGGTGGAAGTTGAAATAGCTCGGCAGATGCGTCTCGAAGAAGCACGAGCTCATGCGCTTGTGCAGCTTCAGATCGCCGGGCTCGATGTCCAGCCGCCGGTCGAACTCCGCCTGCGGGCTGTCATGGCCGACCTTGTGCAGCGCCATGTCGCTGGTGGAGAGCTTCGACCACATGCCGGCATCGGAGCCATCCGGCAGATAGGCGACATAGGCCCAGACGACCGGCCCGCCGAGGGCACGCACGGCGCGGGCGAGCGCGTTCGTCGCCTCGAACTGACGGGGATGGCCGGCATAGGCGGAGGAAAAGCTCGCGGTATCCGTATAGCGGCGCTGCAGGTCGACGTTGATGAGCGCGATGGTCTCGCCGAGGCCCCGGGCGGGAACGCGCGGGTTGGCCTGGTAGTCGAGAAAGATCTGCTTTGAGGTCTTGTCGGTCGGCTGCATCAGGGCGCCTCCATCGTCAGCGGCGCGCCATGGGTGAGCGCGGCGTCGAAGCTGGCCGCCTCAGGCCCGGTGAGGACGACCTCGAGGATGCCGCCGCCAGCGCGGGCGCCGGGGATGTCCATCGGGAGGACCTCCACCCAGCCGTCGGCGAAGGTGTAGCGGCCCGGCGCGGTCTCTTCGCAGCCGATGACCGTCAGGGCCTCGCCAACCGCCCGGGCATCGTCCGTGGTCAGGCGCAGGCCGACCATGCCGGTCGCGCCGTTGGCATGCGGCTTCGGCGCGGGGATGCGGGCGCCCCGGCCCTCGACATCGCTGACGAGGAACGGCAGGGCGACGTCGCCGCCGGCCCCGCGCCCGCACATCAGCAGGTCGAGCCCCCAGGGCGTACCGCCGGCAATGACATTCGCCACCCGCACCGGGCCCTTCACGGGGTGCCCCGCCGCCGCCATCGCCGCGCCGGTCTCGGCCACGTCGGGCAGCGTGAAGCTCCAGTCGGCCCAGCCCTCGCCGGCGGCGAGCACCTCGCCGAGGCGATGGGCGGCCTGATCCTCGGGCGAGGCGAAGGCGGTCAGCAGGATGTAGCTGCCATCGTCGAAGGAGACGAAGCGGAAGCGCGTCTTGCCGTGCTCGGTGTCGGCGCGCTCCTGCACGGTGAAGCCGAGCGCGGTGAAGTCGGCCTCGGCAGCGGCGAGGTCATCCACGAGCAGGACGATATGGTCGTAGGGGGTGGGCATGTCAGGCGGTCTTTCGGGTCTTGATCTGCGGCGGCCGGGTGACGCGCAGCGGCGGCAACGGCTCGGGATAGCGCTCCACCTGCACGAGGCAGGATTGCGCGGCGCAGCCCTGCCCCAGCTCTGACGAGCCGATATCGCGGGTCAGCACGTTGGGGTTGGAGTTGCGGTCGAGCGCGCCGTCCGGGTCGTAGGTCGCGCCGGTGGGCAACAGCACGACGCCCGGCATCACGCCGTCATCGAACTTGGCGATGGCAAGGCAGGCGCCACGGGCATTGAAAACCCGCAAGGCATCGCCCTCGGCAATACCGCGCGCGGCGGCGTCGGCGGGGTTGATCTGCAGGCACTCGCGGTCCTGCACCTTGCCCTCGCGCGAGGGGGCGGAGAAATCCATCTGTCCGTGCAGCTTGCGGGCGGGCTGCGGCGAGAGGAGGTGCAGCGGCGCCTCTGCCGTCGCCGCGCCCAGCCATTCCTCGGGGTCGAGCCAGACGGGGTGGCCGGTCTGGCCCGGCTCGGCGGCGGCCTGCGCGGAGTAGAGCTCGATCTTGCCGGAGGGCGTGTGCAGCGGGTGCGCCTCGGGGTCGGCGCGGAAATCGGCGAGCATCACGTAATCCTCGGCCGGCTTGGGCATCTTCAGGTAGCCCTGCGCCCAGAACTCCTCGAAGCTCGGCGGGTTGATGCCACGCGCGGCCAGAGTGTCGCTGATCTTGCCCCAGGTCTGCGCCAGCCAATCGGCCGGGCGCTTGCCCTCGGTGAAGGCCTCGCCCTGCCCGAGCCGCTCGGCGAGGTCGGCGAAGATGGCGTAATCGTCGCGCGCGCCGGCATTGGGCTCGACGAGCTTATGCATCGCCAGCATGTAGCGGTCGCGCGAAGCGCCGCCGATATCGTCGCGCTCCAGCGTGACGGTCGTGGGCAGCACGATGTCGGCATGGCGGGCCGTGGCCGTCCAGTAGCCTTCGTTGACGATGATCGTCTCTGGCTGGCGGAAGGCCTCGCGCAGGCGGTTGAGATCCTGATGGTGGTGGAACGGGTTGCCGCCGGCCCAGTAGACGAGCTTCACCTCCGGGTAAGTCCGCGTCTCGCCGTCGTAGCGATATTCCGCGCCCGGGTTCAGCAGCATGTCGGAGACGCGGGCGCAGGGGATCGACTGGCCGGTCGGGTTGCCCAGCGTCGGCAGGCCGAAGAGCGGCGTGCGGTAATTGGGGTTGCCCATGGCGTTGGACGAGCCGTAGCCGAAGGCGAAGCCGCCGCCCGGCAGGCCCACCTGCCCGAGCACAGAGGCCAGCGCGATGGCGGCCCAGTAGGGCTGCTCGCCGTGGCGGGCGCGCTGCAGGCTCCAGTTCGCGGCGACCATCACGCGCTTGCCGGGCAGATCGCGCGCCAGCTTGCGGATGCGCGCGGCCTCGATGCCGGTCAGCTCCGCCGCCCATTCGGGCGTCTTGGCCACGCCGTCGCTCTCGCCCGCGAGATAGGCAAGGTAGCCCTCGTGGCCGCTGGTGTATCGGGCGAGGAAGTCCGTATCTGCCTTGCCCTCGGCCACGATGACCTGCGTCAGCGCCATCATCAGCGCGGCATCGCTGTTCGGGCGGACAGGCAGCCATTCCGCGCCGAAGCGGTCTTCGACATCCTTGCGATAGGGCGAGATGTTGATGCAGCGGGGGCCGCCCGTGGCGCCGCCCATGAAGCTGTCATAGACATGCTCTCCGACGCCGCCCGACTGGATCTCCCAGTTCTTGGCCGGCAGCCCGCCGAAGGCGAGGAAGATGTCGCACTCGGCCTTGATCGAGGCGAGCGAGGTGACAGACGAGCCGATCATCCCCTGCCCCACGATCCGCGGCAGAAAGGCCATCGCGGCGCCGTAGGAATAATTCGTCTCCTGATCGACGAAGCCGCCAATGGCGCCAAAGAACCGGCGCACCAGCGTGCGGGCGTGATGCAGGCGCCCGGCGCTCGACCAGCCGTAAGAGCCGCCGAAGAGCGCGGCGTTGCCATGCGTCTCGCGCACCCGGCCGATCTCACCGGCGACGAGATCGAGCGCCTCGTCCCACGAGACCTCGACATAAGTGTCATCGCCGCGCGCCGCGCCGCCGTCACCATCGAGCCAGCCCTGCCGCACCACCGGCTGCGTGACGCGCAAGGGGGCATCGAGCATTTCGGGCCAGGCCTCGTTCATGCGGCTGGGGCGCGGGTCATGCTCGAACGGGTGGATCTTCACGACCTTGCCCTCCGCGACCTCCGCCCGGAACGCGCCCCAGTGCGAGGCGGACAGGGGAAGATGCGATGTGTCGGTCATGTAGGCCCTCGACAAAACTTGGCCGCGATGCGGCTGTTGAGACGACGCTAGGAAATAACATTTATGCCGTCAACGCCGGCCTTGACGTGCTAGAGGTTATATATCAACCTCAAACACAAGATCGCCGCATCGGCACAATTTTTGTGCAACTCGGCGGCACCCTGCGGACGGAAGGCTCCTTCGTGAAACGCTTCAACGTCAGACAGATCGAGGCTTTTCGGGCGATCATCACGCTCGGCAGCATGACCAAGGCTGCGGAATCATTAGGCATTTCTCAGCCCGCCGTGTCGCGACTCATGGTCGACTTTCAAGAGGCGGTCGGGTTCAAGCTGTTTCGCCGCTCACGCGGGGGCGCCGAGCCCACCGAAGATGCGCGCCGCCTTTTTGAGCTTGTCGACAAGTTCTTCGTCGGCCTCGACGAGATGAATGAAGAGGTCCGCTCCATCAAGGCGCTGGCCAGCGGTACCGTCACGATCGCAGCGATGGGCCCCTACGACAACGGCCTGCTGCCCGAGATCGTGGCGCGCTTCCGCGAGGACTACCCCGACATCTCCATCCGGCTCGAAAGCCAGCCGCAGGGCCGGATCAGCGAATGGGTGGCGACGCGCCGGGCCGATATCGGCTTCGTCTCGCTGCCGATCTCGAACGGCCAGGTCACTGTGCACGAGCTGCTGACCATGCCGGCGCTCTGCGTCATGCCGGCGGGGCACAGGCTGGCCGAGAAGACAGAGATCAAGGCCGAGGATCTGGCGGACGCGAGCTTCGTCAGCTTCCCGCGCGGCGCCCCCTTCCGCTTCGAGACGGACAGCCTGTTCGAGAAGCGCGGCATCGACCGTCGCCTGCGCACCGAGGCGACGACGCATGAGGCGGTCTGCAACCTTGTCGCCTCGGGGCTCGGCATTTCCATCGTCAGCCCGTTCTCGCCGCATCTGCGGCGCAACCCGCGGCTCGAATTCCGCCCCTTCCTGCCCGCCATGCCCATCACGCTGGGCATGATCGCCGATGAAGAGACCCTCTCCATCGCGGCGCAGACCTTCCATGCCTTCGTTCTGAAACGCGCGGCCCTGCTCAAGGACTCGCTGAAGACGACCGCCGGCTGACCCTTTCACGATACTGGACCCACGAATGAACGCCCCCTCTTCCCCGCAAGCCGATTTCTCCGTCACTCCGCTCGAGACCGAGGTGGTCATCGTGGGGGGCGGCATTGTCGGCGCCTCGACCGCGCTGTTCCTCGCGAAGAAGGGCATCCCCGTCACGCTTTGCGAGAAGGGCGTGCTCGGCGAGGAGCAATCGGGCCGCAACTGGGGCTGGGTGCGCAAGATGGGCCGCGACCCGCGCGAAGTGCCGCTGATGAAGCTGGCGATGGATCTGTGGGGCCAGCTCGATGGCATGATGCAAGACGATGTCGGCTTCCGCGTGCGCGGCATCACCTATTTCGTCAACGAAGAGAAAGACCTCTCCCGCTACGAGGAATGGATGAAGGAGGTCGCGCAATACGACCTCGACACCCATTGGGTCAGCAAATCCGAGATCGGTAAATACGCCCCCGGCAGCACGCGCGAATTTGGCGGCGGCCTGCACACCCCCTCCGACGGCTTCGCCGAGCCGCATGTTGCCACCAAGCGCATCGCCCGCGGCGCCGAGAAACTGGGCGCCCGCATCATCGAGGGTTGCGCGGTGCGCGGCTTCGAGACGGAAGGCGGGAAGATCAGCGAGGTCGTCACCGAGAAGGGCCGCATCAAGTGCAAGACGGTCGTGCTGGCCGGCGGCATCTGGTCGTCGCTCTTCGCGCGCAGCATCGATGTGAAGATGCCGCAGTTGAAGATGCTCAGCCAGGTCATGCGCACGCGGCCCATCGACGGCATGCTCAAGGGCTGCGGCTCCGGCCCCGGCTTCGGCTTTCGCGAGCGGCTCGACGGCGGCTACAACGTCGGCATGCGCTCGGCCCACGCGGTGGACATCGTGCCCGACAGCTTCCGCTTTTTGAAAGACTACGTGCCGGCGCTGAAGAACGAGTGGCGGGCGATGAAATTCCGCATCGGCAAGCGCAGCTTCCAGGAAGTGAACATGGAGCGCGGGTGGAAGCTCGACCAGCGCTCGCCCTTCGAGACCTACCGCATCATGCGGCCCGAGCCGGGGCACAAGATCCTCGATCAGGCCACGATCAACTTCAAGGCGCTCTTCCCGCAGTTCAAGGACATGCAGGTCAACGAGCGCATGAGCGCCTGGATCGACGTGACGCCCGACGCCATCCCCGTGATCTCCCCGGTCGAGGCGATCCCGGGCTTTTACATCTCCACCGGCTATTCGGGCCACGGCTTCGGCATCGCGCCCGGAGCGGGCCAGTTGATGACCGATCTCATCACCGGCGACACACCCTGCGTCAATCCCGCGCCCTTCCGGCACAGCCGCTTCATCGACGGCTCGGAGATCAAGCACTGGCCGATCGGGTTCTGAGCCATGGACAAGTATCTGGTAGAGCCTGACTGGCTGGAAGCTGAACTCGGCGCCGACGATCTCGTGGTGCTGGATTGCTCTTGGTACATCCCCGAGGCCGGCAAGAGCGGCATCGACGAGTTCAGCGAGCGGCATATCCCGGGCGCGCGCTTCTTCGATCTCGACACGGCCTCTGACACCGCCTCGCCTTACGTGAACATGCTGCCGAGCGCAGAGGCTTTCGCGGCTGTTGCCGGCGCGCTCGGCATCGGGGCGCAGACGCGGGTGGTGGTCTATGACAGCTCCTACGTCTCCGCCCGCGTCTGGTGGATGTTCCGCCATTTCGGCCATGACAAGGTCGCGGTGCTGAACGGCGGCATCAAGCGCTGGCTGGCCGAGGGCCGCCCGGTCGAGGCCGGCGACCCGGCCCCCGCCCCGCAAGCCACCTTCCCGCTGCGCGCGCCGCAAGACGACGTGGCAGGCTGGGAGGAGGTGCTGGGTGCCCTGCAAACCGGCAGCGCCACCCTGCTGGACGCCCGCACCGCCGAACGCTTCACCGGCAAGCTGCCCTCAGGCTACCCCGGCGTTGCCGGCGGCCACATGCCCGGCGCCGTGAATCTGCCCTGGGGCAAGCTTCTGCCGCAGCAGGGCGATTTCACCTTCACCGCGCCGGAGGAAACCCGCGCCCTCCTCGCCGAGACAGGCGTGCCGGAAGACGGCCCCGTGATCGCGACCTGCGGCTCCGGCGTCACCGCCGCCATCCTCCTCTTCCAGCTCGCCCGTGTCGGGCGAACGGACGTGCGCCTCTATGACGGCTCCTGGCACGAATGGGGCCAGCGCAGCGATTTGCCGAAGGAAAGCCTGTGAAGACCGACACCAAGCTCGTCACCGCCGGCCGCCCGCATGGGGCCTCCCCCGCCCCGGTGAACCCGCCCGTCGTGCGGGCCTCCACCTTCCTCTTCGACAGCCTGAAGAGCTTCCAGACCGCCGCGAAGACGCCGTTCGACGGCGCCTTCTACGGCCGCGTCGGCACGCCCACGACATTCGCCTTCGAAGAGGCGATCTGCGCGCTGGAGGGCGGCCATCGCTCCATCGCCACCGCCTCGGGCCTTGCCGCCATCACCGCCACGATCACGGCCTTCGCCGAGGCGGGCGGACATCTCTTGGTGCCCGACACCGTCTACGAGCCGGTGCGCCGCTTCTGCACGCGCACGCTGGGGCGGATGGGCATTGCCACGACCTTCTACGACCCCAGCATCGGGGCGGGCATCGCCGAGCTGATCACCGAGGCGACGACGCTGATCTATCTGGAAAGCCCCGGCTCGGGCACCTTCGAGGTGCAGGATATCCCGGCCATCGTCGATGTCGCCAAGGCGCGCGGCATCGCCACGGCCATCGACGCCACATGGGCGACGCCGCTCTACCTGCAGCCGCTGTCGCTGGGGGTGGATGTGTCGATCCACGCCGCGACGAAGTACATCGTCGGCCATTCCGACGGCATGCTCGGCGTGCTGACCACGAACGCCGCCGTCTATGACAAGGTCCGCGCCACGGCGCAGGATCTCGGCGGCTGCGCCGGCGTCGAGGAATGCAACCTCGCGCTGCGGGGCCTGCGCACGCTCGGCGTGCGTCTGGAGAGGCAGGGCGCGGCGGCGCTGGAGCTGGCCGAATGGCTGGAGACCCGCCCCGAGGTCGCCCAGGTCCTGCACCCGGCCCTCCCCAGCTTCCCGGGCCATGAGATCTGGGCGCGCGACTTCACGGGCTCGTCGGGCCTCTTCTCCATCGAGTTGGCCTCCCATGACCCGGATGCCGCCCGCCTCTTCATCGACAGCCTGCAGCACTTCTCCATCGGCTTTTCCTGGGGCGGCTTCGAGAGCCTCGTGCTGCCCATGCACCCCGAAAGCCGCTCCCTGCCACTGTGGGAGGGGCTAGGCCCGGTGATCCGCCTGCAGATCGGGCTGGAGGCGCAGGACGATCTCAAAGGCGACCTTGGTCAGGCACTCGATCGGTTGACAGCAGGTCAGCCAGACGCTCGCTAACCGCGAACGCGAGAAGATCACGCTAGGTTATCGGGCATGAAGGGGTCGAATTCCCTTCTCCCCTTTATCCCAGAAAGCGCCTGAGGATTGGATCGAACAGCTCCGGCACCTCCCAGAACGGGGCGTGGCCGATGCCCACCATGCGGTGGACCTGGCCCTCCCAGAGATTGTCGTAACTGATGGCGGCAATGTAATCGTTGTCGATGAACGCGTCCTCCTCGCCGTTGACGATGGCGAGCGGGATGTTCGCCTTCGCCGCCGCGCGCCGCTGGTCGACGGCGGCCGCATCGGTAATTCGGTCGATCATCCGCTCGCGCGCGCGCCCATCGGTGCGGGCGACGGCCTCGTGCAGGAACGCCTCCTGGGGCGCGTTCTCGCCGCAGGTGGAGCGGGCGTAGTCGGTCACATCCTGCGCGGAGAAATCGCGCTGGCCGGCCAGGTGCATGTGCGGCGTGTCGCGGAAGGCGCGGTCGACGCTGTCCTTCGTCATCTCGAACGGCGGCGTGCCCGAGATCATCAGCCGGGTCACGGCATCGGTGCGGCCGATCATCTCAAGCCCGATATGCCCGCCAAGCGACCAGCCGAGGACGGCGTAGGCGGGGATATCCAGATGCTCCATCACCTGCATGGCCGCCTCGGCATAGCCGGGCATCCAGTAGGTCCGCTCGGGATCGGCCGCGTCGTCAGAGGCGCCGTGGCCCGGCAGGTCCATCGCGATGCAGCGATAGTCGCGCCCGATGGCACCGTCGTACTGGTTGCGGAACACCTCCTTGCAGGAGGAATTGCCGTGGATCATCAGAAGCGGCGCGCCGGCCCCCTCGCTCTCAATGACTGCGATGGTGCCGTGATCCGTGGGTATACGGTGGGTCTTCAACTCTCGTCTCCCGTTTTAGCGTTGCGGCGCGACCGAAGGGACAGGCCGCGGCCGAGTATGTCGATGACCCCGCGCGGCGCGATGCGTAGGACGAGGATCATCGCCAGTGCCACGATGATGAAGCGCGCCTCCTCCATGCCGCGAATGCCGGCCATCGCCTCGGTGCCGAAGGTCAGTGCGAGCGCCGCCAGCGCGGGGCCGAGGATCGAGCCGGCGCCGCCGATGAGCACCATTGAGAGCACGAGGCTGAGCGTGGCGAAGCTGAACACCTCGGGCGCGGCGACGCGCAGGTAGATGGCATAGAAGCCGCCGGCGATGCCGGTGAAGACGGATGAGGCGACGAGCACCAGCACCCTCTGTCGCGCGACCGAGATGCCACGGGAGGCCGCATAGTCCGGATTGTCGCGCACGGCCCGGAGCGACTTGCCGAAGGGCGAGCGCGCCAGAAGCAGCAGAAGCGTGACCGACAGCGCCAGCAGACCCAGCGACAGGTAGTAATAGCCAAGCTTGTAGTCGCGGATGAAGCTGTACTCGCCAATGGTCAGGTAGGGGATCCTCACGATGCCCTCTGCCCCGCCGGTGATGTCGCCCTGGCTGAGGACGATCTGCAGGGCGAGCTGGCTGAAGGCGAAGGTGACGAGCACGACATAGATGCCCTGCAGCCGCGCGACCGGCAGCGCGATGAGCAGCGCCGCCACCGCCGCCGCTACGCCGCCCGCCGGTATGGCGAGCCAGGGGCTGACCTCCAGCGTGCGCGCCAGGATTGCCGCGGCATAGGCGCCGGTGCCGAAAAAGGCGAGATGGCCGAAGTTGAAGAGGCCAGCGAAGCCGAGTGACAGGTCCCAGTTCACCGCTACGATCGCGTAGATGAAGGCGATGATGAAGAGGTGCCGCGTGTAGCTGTCGAGCACGAAGATGGGCACGAGGGCCAGCAGGACCAGCGCGGCAAGCGCCACGATCAGACGGTTGCGCGTCATGACGTCCTCCCGAACAGGCCGTTGGGGCGAAAGACGAGGACGAGGATCAGCAGAAGGAAGACCACCGAGGGCGTCCAGTAAAGGCCGAGCCAGAGCGTGAGGAACGCCTCGAGCAGCCCGATGACGATCGCAGCGCCCGCCGTCGCGCCAAGGCTGCCAAGGCCGCCGAAGATCACCACGATCATCGCGCTGACCAGCGGCTCGGCCCCCATCGTCGGCGTGACGAAACGGATGCCACCCAGAAGCACGCCGGTCAGCCCGGCCAGCGCCGCCGACAGGCCGAACGCCAGCGAGAAGGCGCGCGGCACGTCTATCCCGATCAGGGCGGCGCTGTCCTGGTTCTGCCCCACCGCGCGCAGGCTGCGGCCGTGCCGGGTGCGACGGCCTGTCGCACGGGTTGGCCAAACTTGTGCTGCTACAGGAGCTGTCGCCGTGCTAGACTAACATCTCCTCCCCGACGCCGGATCAGCGCAACATCCTGCATTGTGTCGCCGGCCTGCTGGAACTAACGATCATTCGTTACGTGATCGACAGCGTCGGTTCCGAGACCGTCCGCCGCCCGATCTACGCGGGCAATGCGCTCCAGACCGCACCACTCATGACGGAGCTGTGACAAGTGGCCGAAGGCGTTGTTTGCTGTCTCTGTGCGGGTCAGACCTGAATGTGCTCGTTCCCACCAACGCCGGAGTGCTAGGGCATCCTCAAGGGTGAGTCTGTTGATGGTCCGCGCGCTGGCCGCGGCACATGACTATGCGGATCAAACGAAATCGGGAGCCCCGCTCCGGATTATAGATCAAGGCGCCAAGTCCTCCGAGCGGTACTCGTCCCGGATATTTGCCCTCGCGACGCTCTCGCCGAAGATCCAGAGCGCTATCGTTGCTGGGACCCAGCCGCCGGAGTTGACGCTCGATCGGCTCGTCCAGAGCACGATCCCTTTCGAGTGGGCTGCTTAGCAGCGCATGCTCGGCTTTTTTTAGCTGACCCTCGCCGACTCTATCTCTTTCGCCAATACATCGCGAGAATTCTCTGTTCCAGGCGAGCAGATTCCCTGTTCCGCTGCTTAGAGAACCGCGCTGACAGCCATTGTTATTTACCGTCTTTCTGAACCTAACCTTCCTCGCAGCCGCTAGCATGGTAACGACTCACTGCTAATTTTCCCTGTTCGTAGGGAAATCAGCCAGTACAAAAAACCGCACCGGGGCCATCAGCGATTTGCGGAAATTTGGGAAACCAGTACAGGAGCAGATCCGGTCTCTGAATTGGCCCCGCTGCAAGAGGCCGGCGATCGGGCGGGATTTTGACCACAAAGCGGCAGAGCACAGATAGGGAGAGGTCAGGTGGCGGACAGGGTGGGATTCGAACCCACGAGACGGTCTCCCGCCTACACACTTTCCAGGCGTGCGCCTTCGACCACTCGGCCACCTGTCCGGCGGGGGCCTAGATGGCAAAAGCCCGGGGGGATTGCAAGAGGCCGATGCACGTCAGGTGTGACTGCGGAAGGGCCGGCGGTCACGTGTCGAAAGGTGGGGCGTCGCGTTGAAGAGATCGAGGCGCAGATGGTCCGGCCCCGGGACGAGGCGGTGCATCGAGGTATTCTCGATCTGCAGCGCCACGTGAGAGAAGGCATGGACGCCGAGGCCCATCGCCACCTTCAGGGCCATCGCGATGACGCCGCCGGAGGTGACCAGCATGGTCTGGGCTGGCTCCTCGCCCGGGCCGGGTCCATGGGCGCCCTGCCCCGCCTCCGCCAGGGCCGCTGCGATGCGGAATTCGAAGGCGGCGAAGCTCTCGCGCGGTGTGCCGATGCGCTCTTCCGCCCAGGCCGCCATGACCTGCGGCATGTGGGAGAGGAAGCTGGCGCGGTCGGTGGGGAACGGCAGCGCGTGGTGGCGGTTGGCGGCTTCAGCGAGGCCGAAGTAGTCGAGCTCGTCGAGCCTCGGGTCCTCCTCCGGCTCCAGCCCCAGTTCCGCGCCGATGAGCGCCGCCGTCTGGCGCTGGCGGGCGAGGCTGCCGGAGACGAGGCGGCGCACCGGCTCCCCCGACTGCGCGAGGTGGGCGCCGAGCCAGCGGGCCTGGCGCTCGCCCTGCTCGGAGAGGCGGTCGTAGCTCGCCTCGTCGCGGGCGCCCGTCTGGGCCTGACCGTGGCGGACGAGGGTGATGACGGGGGCCGGCGAGGCGCTCATTCGTCGATGGCCGGGGAGAGGCGGCAGGTCAGGCAGGCCTCGCCCGGACCGGTGCTGAAGCTGCGCGGCGGCAGCGTCCGGTCGAGGGGGGTGGCCGGGTCCTCCAGCGCCGTATCCTCCAGCGCCTCCATGTCCTCCGCCGGGAGGGGATAGAAGGTCACGTCCTCGGCGAAGTACTGGTAGCTGTCGGCGTTGCGGATGGCGCCGGCGGGGTCGCGTTCGGCCATGGCCGAGCAGTCGCTGCGCGAGTAGCAGAGGTCCTCGGTGTCGGCGACGACGCGGAAATGGCTCATCTCGTGGATGATCGTCCCCTCGCGGGTGCCGAATTCCAGCTCCGGCGCGCCTGGCGGGTGGGCGTGCATGTTCGGCTGGCGAAAGAAGGCCGGGCAGAGGTTAATGATGTAGGGCTCGTCGGGGTAGACGTTGGCGTAGGTGTCGCGCAGGCACCCGTCCTCGCCGAAGGCCGGGCAGACGACGGCCATCTCGTCGCTGATGAGCGCCCGGTTGATGGCCTTGAGATTGCGGCGCACCGTCTCGGCCCGGAGCGAGTCGTAGCGACCGAACCAGCGACGGTATGCGTCGCTGTCGCTGACGGTCGCGGCGGCGGAGAGGACGATGTCGCCCGCCCCCCGCAGCGCGGCGGAGGCGACGGCGATTTCCGTCTTCCCGCAGCGCTCGAAAGTGGCCGCCTGGGCCGTGATCGGGAGCAGCAGGAGGACGGCGGAGAACAGGGAACGCAGGAGCATGACCGCAGGATAGCGCGCCCTGCGGGCAGGGCCAACAGGTGGCGGTGGTCATAGTGGTCGTCTTCCGGGATGAGAATTGCCTGAGATACGCTCAGCGCCTTCGGCTGCCCGAACGTTTCAGGATCTGATCTATCGCGGCGCCCATCATAACCGCATGGCCGCGGAGGCACCCCGCCCGCTCCGCCGTATCCAGATGTGCTATTCCGGGGGGGCGCCGACGTCCCCGGCGGGCGATGTGGTCGTCAGGGGCGTGGACTCACGGGCGTGGGCTCAGGGGCGCGGTTCGTCGTCCCAGCGGTCGTCGAGGATGCGGGCGCGGCTGCCTTCCGGGTCCTCGTACTGGCGGGCGCGGAGACTCCAGACGAACGCGCCGAGGCCGGCGAGGCCGAGCGTGACGGAGACGGGGATGAGGATGACGAGGACGTTCACCGGCCCCCCCGTATCGCGTTGAGGGAGACGGTGACCGACGAGGCCGACATGGCAAGCGCCGCGAGGAAGGGCGTCGCCAGCCCGACGAGGGCGAGTGGCACGGCGACGATGTTGTAGGCACCGGCGAGGGCGATGTTCTGGCGCATCCGCGCCGTGGCGCCGCGGGCCGTGGCCAGCATCGGGGCGATGCGGTCGAGCCGGCCGGAGAGGAGCACGACGTCGGCGGCGCTGCGGGCGGCGTCGAGCGCCGAGGCGGGGGCGAGCGAGGCATGGGCCACGGTCAGCGCGCCGGTGTCGTTGAGGCCGTCGCCGACCATCAGCGTCCGGCGGCCCTCCGCCGCGCGGGCGCTCAGCCAGTCGGCCTTGTCCTGCGGCGAGAAGCCGGCCTCGGCCGCCTCGATCCCCAGCGCCTCCGCCACGCGGGCGACGGCGGCGGGGGCGTCGCCGGAGAGCAGCGCCACGTCCCGCCCGGAGGCGCGGATGGCGGCGACGGCCTCCGCCGCCTCGGGGCGGAGCGTCTCCTCGAAGGTGAAGAGCGCGGGTGCTCCCGCCCCGTGGCTGAGCGCCACGCCCTCGCCGGAAAGGCCCAGCCAGGCGGGCCGGCCGAGGCGGACGCGGGCGCCCTGCCAGAGGCCCTCGACGCCGGAGCCGGGGATCTCCGTCACCTCCTCCAGCGCCGCGGGGGTCACGCCCTCCTCCGCCGCCGCCGCGCAGATGGCGCGGGAATAGGGGTGGGCGGAGCCGCGGGCGAGGCCGGCGGCGAGAGCGAGCGCTTCCAGGTCCGCCGGGTCCCGCAGGCGGGCTTCGCCCGTGGTCAGCGTGCCGGTCTTGTCGAAGACGACCATGTCCACCTCCGCCAGCCGCTCCAGCGCCGTGCGCGATTTCACCAGCAGCCCCTGCCGGAAGAGCCGCGCCGTGGTGACGGTGGAGACGGCCGGCACGGCGAGGCCGAGCGCGCAGGGGCAGGTGATGACGAGGACAGAGATGGCGACGTCGAGGCTGCGCATCCCGTCCCGCGTCGCCCAGAACCAGGCGATGAAGGCGGCCGCGCCGAGGATGTGGACGAGCGGGGCGTAGATCGCCGCCGCCCGGTCGGCGAGGCCGGAATGGCGGGAGCGCTGGCTCTCCGCCGTCGCCACCATCTCCGCCAGCCGGGCCAGCGAGGTGTCGCGGCCGGCATGGGTGACGCGCACGGTCAGCGGGCCGGAGAGGTTCACCTCCCCCGCCGCGACGGCGCCGCCGGGGGCGACGGCACAGGGCTGCGTCTCGCCCGTCAGCGCGGCGCGGTCGAGATCGCTGGCGCCGGCCTCCACCACGCCGTCCGCCGGCAGCCGGTCGCCGGGGCGGACGCGGATGAGATCGCCGGCGGCGAGGTCGGCGGCGCGCACCACGCGCTCCCCCTGCCCCTCCAGCCGGATCGCCTGCGGCGCCTCCAGCGCCGCGAGGTCGGCGGCGGCAGAGCGGGCGGCGCGGCGACCGGCGTGATCGAGGTATCGGCCGATCAGCAGGAAGAAGGTCAGCGCCAGCGCCGCGTCGAACCAGCCGGGACGTTCGGCACCGACGAGCGCGCCGAAGAATGAGACGCCGGCGGCGAGGAGGATGGCGAGCGAGATCGGCACGTCCATGTTCAGCCGCCCGGCCCGCAGCGCCGAGAGGGCGGAGGCGAAGAAAGGCCGGCCGGAAAAAGCGACGGCCGGCAGCGCAATGGCCGCCGAGATGAGGTGGAACAGATGCGCCGTCGCCTCCGCCGCGCCGGACCACACAGCGACGGAGAGGAGCATGACGTTCATCATGGCAAAGCCCGCGACACCCATGCGCATGAGGAGGTCGCGGCTGCCCGTATCCCGCGCCGGCGCGGCATCCAGCCGCTGCGCCCGGTGGCCGGCGGCGGCGAGGGCGTCGATCAGCGCCTCGGGCTCCACCCCGGCGGCGGAGACGAAGACCCGGCGGAGCGACAGATTCACCCGTGCCTCGCGGACGCCCGGCTCGGCGCCGAGCGTGCGCTCGACGGAGGCGATGCAGGCGGCGCAGTGGATGTCCGGCAGGTGGAGCACGAGGTCCGCCCGCGCCGGCACCGGAACGGTGGCGGACGGCGGCAGCTCCACGCAGGCCGGGCAGGCGGCGGTCATGACGCGACCTCGATGACGAGGTGGCGCTCAAAGGGCGTGCCGTCCGGCGCCTCGGCGGTCAGGTCCAGCCGCCAGCGGCCGGGGGCGAGATCGAGCGGCAGGGCGTCGCCGGGCGTGACGTCGTAGCTGGTGTCGTCCAGCTCCTCCGTCGGGCGGCCGATCGTCAACGCCAGCGGCTGGGCGACGCGCAGGCCCGTGGCATCCGTCAGGTCGATGAGGAGGCTGCCGGGCGCGTAGTCGGCCGTCACCTCCCAGCCCAGCGCCTCCTGCGCGGCGCGGCGGGCATCGAAGCTCTGGCTGGCGACGTAGCTGTTGGGCGTCTCGAGGCCGGAGAAGGTGCGCACGGCGTTGGTGGCGAGCACGAGGTTGACGGCGATGATGATGCCGAAGCCGCCGGCGAACATGGCGAAGACGGCGCGGCCGGTGAGCGGGCGGCCGGTCAGCGGGCGCGAGGAGGGGCGCGTGGTCATGGAGCTCTCCCGTTGAAGGTGGTGTCGACGGCGCTCTCCTCCCCCGTCTCGGGGTCGGTGGCGACGAGGGTGATGGCGCTGCCGGCGCCGGCGGCGGCCTCGCTGCCGGCGGGCGCGGTGACGTAGACGCGCACCTGCGCCAGCGCATCGGTGGGCACGGTGACCTCCGCCCCCGCCTCTCCCTCGACGGAGAGGGCGAGCGCCCCGCCCCCCGCTAGCGACAGGGCCACGTCGCGGGGCGCGCCGGTCATGTTGCGCAGGCGCACGTCGTAGGCGTTGCGGACCGCGCCGTCGGAGAGGACGATATGGGTGGGGTTGCGGATGGGCGCGACCGTCATCCCGAGGCTCGGGCGCAGGACGAGGGCCACGACCAGCGCCACGCCGATGCTCGCCCAGAGCAACCCGTAGATCAGGTTGCGGGGGCGCAGCGCGTGCTGCCAGCCTGGACGCGGCTCGCCGCCGGCCCGCTCACGCGGCGCGTCGGAAAGGGCGACGTAGTCGATCAGGCCACGGGGCTTGCCGATCTTTTCCATCACCTCGTCGCAGGCATCGATGCACAGCGCGCAGGTGATGCAGGCGAGCTGCTGGCCGTCGCGGATGTCGATGCCCATGGGGCAGACGTTGACGCAGGCATTGCAGTCGATGCAGTCCCCCGCCGCGCCGGGCGTTACCGGCGCCGGCTGCGGTGTTAGGCGAATGGCCGTGCCGCCGCGCACCTGCATCGGGATCACGGGCGAGCGGCCGCCGATCTGCGGGCCGGCGGCGCGCGTCTGAGCCTCCGCCGCCTCGGCGCGGGCGCGGCGACGCAGGCCCTTGCCCCGCGGCTCCCCCCGCCAGTCGCGGTAGGCGACGGTCATCGTGTCCTCGTCCATCATCGCGCCCTGGATGCGCGGCCAGGGGCAGGCGTAGATGCAGATCTGCTCGCGCATGAAGCCGCCGAAGGTGAAGGTCGTCGCCGTCAGGATGGCGATTGTCGTCCACGCGACGGGCGGCGCGTGCAGGGTGACGAGATCACCCAGCAGCGTCGGCGCATCGGTGAAGTAGAAGACCCAGGCGCCGCCGGTGCCGAGCGCGATGACGAGCCAGATGGCCCACTTGGTCAGCCGCAGCCGCCATTTGCGGGCGTCCCACGCCGCCTCGTGCAGGCGCAGGCGGGCGTTGCGATCCCCCTCCACCCAGCGCTCGACGAGGAGGAAGAGGTCCGTCCACACTGTCTGCGGGCAGGCATAGCCGCACCAGACACGGCCGAGCGCTGCGGTAAAAAGGAAGAGCCCGAGCCCCGCCATCACCAGCAGCCCGGCGACGAAGTAGAATTCGTGGGGCCAGATCTCGACCCAGAAGAAGTAGAAGCGCCGGTTCGCGAGATCGACGAGCACTGCCTGGTCCGGCAGCTCCGGACCGCGATCCCAGCGGATCCACGGGGTGATGTAGTAGATGCCCAGCGTCAGGGCCATGATCTGCCACTTGAACCTCCGGTAGAAGCCGGAAACTCGGCGGGGAAAGATCGGCACGCGGGCGGCGTAGAGGGAAGGCTGGCTCATGTCTCTCGTCCTTGGTCGGCGCCTTCTCGTCCACGGTGCGCCGGGTCGCCTTGACGTGGATCAAGGGCTGGTCACGAGGCGGAGAGGCCGTGGCCCGGAGCCGGTTTCGACGCGGAAATCGGGGCGGATTCCGCGCGAAGTCCGTGCCCCGGTCGCAGCAGGAGGCGCGAAGGGGCGCGCCGGTGAGCGCGCCCCCTGCCCTCTCACTCCGCCGGGGCCTCCTCGCCCGCGCCCGGGAAGGGCACCTCGCCTGGATCCGACGGGTCGGCCTCCGTCTCCTCCGGCGGGGTCGGCGTCTCGCCCTCACCCACCTGCTCCTCGGCGGAGTAGTCGGAGCGCTCCGCCTCCGGCTCACCGCCGCCGAGCTGGTGGACGTAAGCCGCCAGCGCCCGCACCCGCGCTTCGCCGAGCCGGTCCCCCCAGGGCGGCATGACGCCGTAGGGGCCCCGGGAGATCACCTCCGTCAGCGTCTCGGCGTCGCCACCGTAGAGCCAGATGGCATCCGTCAGGTCCGGAGCGCCGATCTCGGTGTCGCCCGTCGCCGTGTCGCCATGGCAGGAGGCGCAATTGTCGCCGAAGAGCTGTCCGCCGGGGCCGGCCAGCGGATCCGCTCCCTCGGGGAGAGACTGGACATGCGCCACCAGCGTGGCGATCTCGCCGCGGCCGAGGAAGTCGCCGAAGGCCGGCATCTGGCTGAAGCGGGCGTCCGGGTCCTCCTCGTTGCGGATGCCGTGGCGGATGGTGACGGCGATCTCCTCGATCCGCCCGCCCCAGAGCCAGTCGTCATCCAGCAGGTTGGGGTAGCCCACCGCGCCCGCGGCGCCGGAGCCGTGGCACTGCGAGCAATTGGTGCGGAAGAGCGCCGCGCCGGCCTGCGAGGCGAAGCGGTTCAGCGCCTCGTTGTCGCGCAGCATGTGCACGTCGGTGGAGACGAGGGAATCCCACATCTCCGCCTGGCTCGCCTCGACCGCCGCCATGTCGGTGGCGACCTCGTCGCGGGTGGACCAACCGAGCACGCCGCCCGTGGCGCGGTCGACCAGCGGCCAGGCCGGGTAGAGCACCACGTAGATCAGCGCGAAGACGACGGTGGCGTAGAAGGTCCACAGCCACCAGCGCGGCAGCGGGTTGTTGAGCTCCTCGATCCCGTCCCACTCGTGGCCGGTCGTCTCGACGCCGGTTTCCTCGTCGATCCTGCGGTCGGTCATTGATCCCCCTCCCCGTCAGGCGCGCGCTCGCGGAAGATGGAGGCGGCGGCATCGGCATGGAGCGCCCGGCTGCCCGGGCGGACCGCCCAGAGGATGCAGGCCGCGAAGAAGCCGAACATGGCGATCAGGAACCAGCTGTCGGCGAAGTGGCGTAGGAACGTGTAGGTGTCATGCATGGCTGGGCCTTTAGCGGCTGGCATCTGCGGTGAAGGTGGAGAAGTCGACGAGCGTGCCGAGCATCTGCAGGTAGGCGATCAGGGCATCCATCTCGGTCAGCTCCGGCTGGCCGTCGAAGTTGCGCACCTGCGCGCCGGGGTAGCGCTCGAGCAGGCCGTCGATATCGCCGAACGGATCGACCTGGACTCGGAAGTCCGCCTCGGCCGTCTCGATCATCTCCTCGGTATAGGGCACGCCGACGATCCGGTGGGTCGCCATCAGGTCGTCGATGCGCTCGCCGTCCAGATCGGCCCGCAGCAGGTAGTCGTACTTCGGCATGATGCTCTCGGGCACCACCGATTGCGGATCGATCAGGTGGTCGACATGCCACTCGTCGGAGTAGCGCCCGCCGACGCGCGCGAGGTCAGGCCCGGTGCGCTTGGAGCCCCATTGGTGCGGGTGGTCGTACATCGACTCCGCGGCGAGGCTGTAATGGCCGTAGCGCTCCACCTCGTCGCGCAGCGGGCGGATCATCTGGCTGTGGCAGACGTAGCAGCCCTCGCGGACGTAGATGTCCCGCCCCGCCAGCTCCAGCGGGGAATAGGGGCGCACGCCCTCCACCTCCTCGATGGTGTTCTCCAGCCAGAAGAGCGGCGCGATCTCCACGATGCCGCCGATGGTGACGACGAGGAAGGAGAAGACGAGGAGCAGCGTCGCGTTGCGCTCGATGATCCCGTGCTTGTCGGTCAGCGCCGTCTCGGGCGGCAGCTCGTTGGGCACCTCTCCATGCTTGGCGTCACTGAGGGTCTTCGTCTTCGGGTCTTCGCCCGGCGGGGGGACCTGGTCGTTGTGGTCGGTCATTGATTTACTCCGCGGGGATGGGGGCACGGGCGCCGGCACGGGCCGGGGCATGGCGGATGGTCATCCACATGTTCCAGACCATGAGCAGCGCGCCGGCGAGGTAGAGGCCGCCTCCCGCCGCCCGGACGACGTACATCGGGAACTTGGCGGAGACGGTGTCGGCGAAGGAGTTCACGAGGAAGCCGTTGGCATCCACCTCCCGCCACATCAGGCCCTCCATGATCCCGGAGACCCACATCGAGGCGGCGTAGAGCACGATCCCGAGGGTCGCGAGCCAGAAGTGCCAGTTGATGGCGGCGACGGAATACATCCGCTCCCGGCCCCAGAGCCTCGGCGTCAGGAAGTAGAGGCAGCCGAAGGTGATGAGGCCGTTCCAGCCGAGCGCGCCGGAATGGACGTGCCCGATGGTCCAGTCGGTGTAGTGGCTGAGGCTGTTGACCGCGCGGATCGACATCATCGGCCCCTCGAAGGTCGACATGCCATAGAAGGCGAGCGAGGCCACGAACATGCGGATGATCGGGTCGGTGCGGATCTTGTCCCACGCGCCTTCCAGCGTCATCAGGCCGTTGATCATGCCGCCCCAGCTGGGCATCCACAGCATGATCGAGAACACCATGCCGAGCGTCGAGGCCCAGTCGGGCAGCGCCGTGTAGTGCAGATGGTGCGGGCCGGCCCAGATGTAGAGGAAGATCAGCGCCCAGAAGTGGATGATGCTGAGCTTGTAGGAATAGATCGGCCGCCCGGCCTGCTTGGGCACGAAGTAGTACATCATCCCGAGGAAGCCGGCGGTCAGGAAGAAGCCCACGGCGTTGTGGCCGTACCACCATTGCGTCATCGCATCCTGCACTCCGGCGAAGACGATCACCGACTTGGAGCCGAGGAGCGAGACGGGGATGGAGATGTTGTTGACGACGTGGAGCAGCGCCACGGTGACGATGAAGGCGAGGAAGAACCAGTTGGCCACGTAGATGTGGGGTTCCTTGCGCTTGATCAGCGTGCCGAGGAAGACGGCGAGGTAGGCGACCCAGACGATGGTCAGCCACCAGTCGACGTACCATTCCGGCTCGGCATATTCCTTCGATTGCGTGGCGCCGAGGAGGTAACCGGTCGCGGCCAGCACGATGAAGAGCTGGTAGCCCCAGAAGACGAACCACGCGAGGTTGCCGCCCCAGAGCCGCGCCGCGCAGGTGCGCTGGACGACGTAGAAGGAGGTGGCGAGCAGCGCGTTGCCGCCGAAGGCGAAGATCACGGCGGAGGTATGGAGCGGGCGGAGGCGCCCGAAGTTGGCATAGCCCTCCGACCAGTCGAAGTTCAGCGCCGGGAAGGCCAGCTGCAGCGCGATGAAGACGCCGACGAGAAAGCCCGCGATGCCCCAGAAGGCCGTGGCGATCACCCCGGCGCGCACCGGCCCGTCCATGTAGGCGCCGGTATCGGCGGCCGGGTGGGCCTCGTCCGTCCGGCGCAGTGTCCAGAGGAAGAGGCCGCCGGCCACCAGCATCACAAGGATGGCGTGGACCTTGTAGGCGAGGTCATGGCCGAAGTTCGCGGCCATGGCGGCAAGGAGCGTGATGACGCCCAGTACCAGAAGTTTCAGATAATCCATTTCGCTCCGCTCCATAGGCAGCCGGCCGGCAGACCGGCGGCTTCGCGGGGAGGGAGTGAAGGAGATTGGTTAGCGCTTCCTTGACATGGATCAAGGGGAGGCACCGCAATCTGCGTGCCGGCCCGGTTCGGGCGCTAGGGGTGGTGATGGAAGGGGGTTCCGGGCTGAACGCTCGGCCTACAAGCCGGCGCCGGCGGCCCGTAGGGTGGATTTACAACCCACCTTTCCCGCCGCCCGCGCCCCGCGCCTCAGACGATCGGCCCGCCGTCGTCATCCTCGCCGGCCTCGAGCGACAGGCGCTCGAAGCTTGGGATCAGGATGTCCCGCGCCGAGGGCGTCTCGATCAGGCCGTCCTTGCGCAGCGCCGTGATCTGCCGGCTCGTCGTCTCGATGGTCAGGCCGAGGTGGTCGGCAATCGCCTCGCGCGAGAGCGGCAGGTGCAGCGACACGGCACCCGACGGCCCGGCCTCGCCGCTGGAGGCAGAGGCGCGGCGGGCGAGGCTGACGAGGAAGGTGGCGATCTTCTCGCGCGCCGTCATCCGCCCCAGCACCACCGCCCAGTCTCGGGCGGCGTCCAGCTCGTCCAGCGTCATGGACAGAAGCCGCGCGGCGATATGCGGCGTGTCCCGCACCAGCCTCTCGAAGGTGCGCCGCTCGAAGCGGCAGACGGTCACCTCGCTGACCGCCTCGACATCGTAGCCCGAGGTCGCCCGCCCCGGCCGGCCGATATAGTCGGACGGCAGCAGCAGGCCGACGGTCTGGCGGCGGCCGTCTTCCAGCGTGCGAGACAACGTGGCGCAGCCCGTGACGATCGTGGAGAAGTGCTCCAGCGGCTGCCCGGCGGCGGCAATCTGCGTTCCCGGCGGCACGGTGCGGTAGCTCTTGGCCTTCTCCAGCATGGCAAGCTCCTGCGAATCGCAGTCCGCGCACACGGCGTTGTGGCGGATCGGGCAGGCATCGCAGGCGGTAACGGGTGTGAGCTTGACCATGCCCCTCGTCTATTCGCTCACTTGACCTGCATCAATGCCGGAGGCCCCGGCGCATGCCAGCTCTTCGCCCATGACACAGCACACCCTGCGCACCGCGTTGCTCGATGCCCGCGTACCCCGCTACACCAGCTACCCGCCGGCCAACCGGTTCTCCCCAGCCGTCGGAGCAGAGACCTCCGCCGCATGGGCCGCCGACCTGCCCGCGGGGGCGGACCTGTCGCTCTACGTCCACGTGCCCTTCTGCCGCCGGCTCTGCTGGTTCTGCGCCTGCCGCACGCAAGGCACGACGAGCGACGCGCCGCTCGATTCCTACCTCTCGCACCTTGAGCGGGAGGTGGCGCTCGTCGCCCCGCTCCTGCCGGCGGGCCACCGGACCTCGGCGCTGCATCTCGGCGGCGGCACGCCGACGCTGCTCTCCGCCGACCGGCTGGACCGGCTCGGCGAGATCCTGGCGCCGGTGATCCACCGCGACGCCGCCACCGAGGTGGCGGTGGAGATCGACCCCTGCGAGCTCGACGCGCCGCGTCTCGACGCCCTCCTGCGCCTCGGCCTGACCCGCGCCTCCATCGGCGTGCAGGATTTCGACCCCGCGGTGCAGGCCGCCATCGGCCGCGAGCAGAGCCCGCAGGTGACCGCCCACGCCGTCGACGGGCTGCGCGCCCGCGGCGTGGCGGGGGTGAACTTCGACCTCCTCTACGGCCTGCCCCACCAGACGGAGGCGCGCCTCGTCGCCACGCTCACCGAGGCGCTGCGCCACCGGCCTGACCGTGTCGCGCTCTTCGGCTATGCGCATGTCCCATGGATGTCGCGTCGCCAGAAGCTCATCGCGGAGGAGGCGCTGCCCGATGCCGCGGCGCGCCTGCACCTCAATGCCACCGCGCGGGCCTTGCTGGAGGCCGAGGGCTACGTCTCCATCGGCATCGACCACTTCGCGCTGCCGCACGATTCGCTCGTCGCGGCCAGCGCCGCCGGTCGCCTGCACCGCAACTTCCAGGGCTACACGACCGACGATGCCGCGGCGCTCATCGGCCTCGGCCCCTCCTCCATCTCGCGCTACCCGCAGGGCTACGCGCAGAACGCCCCCGCCACCGGCGCCTGGGCGGAGCGGGTGATGGCCGGCAGCCTCGCCACCGTGCGCGGCTACGCCCTCTCCCCGGAGGACGCGCTGACGGCGGAGGTGATCGAGCGGCTGATGTGCGACGCGGCGGCGGACCTGCCCGCCCTCGCCGCCCGCCACGGCGCGCCCGCCGCGCCGCTGCTGGCGCTGGCGGAGGCGGGGATGACCCGGCTGCCGGGCGCCGCCCGCCTCTCCGACGGGGTGCTGAGCGTGGCCGATGCCGCGCTCAGCCGCATCGTCGCCGCGTGGTTCGACGAGGGGCTGACGGGCGACACCGGCCGCTTCAGCATGGCCAGCTAGGCGCTGGCCGCTTCAGCATCGCCAGCTAGGCGCGGCTCACCCGGAAGCGCGCCCGCTGCCGCCATGTCTCTCCCGGGCGGAGAGTCACCGGCGGATAGGCGGGCTGGTTGGGGGAATCCGGATACATCTGCGGCTCCAGCGCCAGCCCGGCGCGGGGGCCGTAGGCCTCCCCCGTCAGGCCGCGGTGGGGCGCGGTGTCGACCAGCACCCCCTCGTAGACCTGCAAGCCCGGCATGTCGGAGGTGATGTCGAGCCGGAGACCGCCTGCCTCCAGCGCGCAGACATGGCGCAGCCCCTGCCCCGCGGGGCAGAGGTTGTGATCGAGCACGGCATCCCCCGTCCTGTGCACCGGCCGCCCGGTGCGGAAGTCGAACCGCGTCCCTGCCACCGGCTCGGCCGGGCCGAGGGGGATCTGGTGATCGTCCACCGGGTGGTAGCTCTCGGCGGGGATCGTCATCAGGTGATCGTCGATCGTCTCCTCGCCGCTGAGGTTCCAGTAGGTATGGTGGGCGAAGGCACAGAAGGTCGGCGCATCCGTCACTGCCTCGACATCGAGCGACAGACCGTCGGGCCCGACCGCCATGTGCGCCGTGACGTCGAGGTTGCCCGGAAAGCCCCCCTCCCCGTCCGGCATGCGCAAAGTCAGGCTCACCCTGTCCTCGCCCACGTGGGTGAAGCGCCAGTTCTTCTCGCCGGCGCCGAAGGGGCCTCCGTGGAGGGTCGCAAAAGGCTCGTTGCGGTCGAGGACGACGCGCTCCCCGTCCAGCTCCGCCTCGCCTCGGTCGATCCGGTTGGAGACGCGGCCGACCAGCGCGCCGAAATAGAGCATCGTGCCGAGATAGGCGGAGAGGTCCTCCGACCCAAGCACCAGCGGGTGATCCACCCCCTCCAGCCGCAGATCCTGCAGCGTGGCGCCCCAGCTGATGATCTTCGCCTCCAGCCCGCCGCCACGGATGGTCACCCGCTCGACATCGGCCCCGTCGGGCGCCCGCCCGAAATGCTCTCTCATCGCAACCTCTCCCCGCGCCCGCCTTGTCCCCGCGCGCGGGCGCCATACTCTCTGCGCGGCGCGCCTCGCGTCAGAAGGAAGGATAGCCCATGCTCAGACTCAAAACCGTTATCGGCAGTACCCGCCCCACCCGCAAGGGCCCGGCCGTGGCCGAATGGGTCCACCGCGCCGCCACCGCCCACGGCGCCTTCGACGCCGAGCTGGTGGACCTCGCCAGCTTCGAGCTGCCCCTCCTCGACGAGCCCGCCCACCCGGCGATGCACAAGTACGAGCACGAGCACACCCGCGCCTGGTCGGCCAAGATGAAACAGGGGGACGTCTACCTCTTCGTGACGCCGGAATATGATTTCTTCGCTCCCGCCAGCCTCGTCAATGCGCTGCAATGTCTCTCGACGGAGTGGAACCGCAAGGCGGCGGGCGTCATCAGCTACGGCGGCGTCTCCGGCGGACTGCGCTCGGCGCAGGAGCTGCGCATTCTCATCGCGAACCAGGGCATGATGCCGCTCAAGCAGACGGTGCCGGTGCCCTTCTTCGGCAACCTCATCGAGGAGGACACCCTGAAAGCGAACGAGGAAATGGAGAAGGGCCTCTCCGGCTTGCTGGACGAGCTCGCGGTCTGGGGCGAGGCCCTGAAACCGCTGCGGAATTAATTCTCCCAGAGAATAAAAGGCGCCCCCGGTCCTCCCCGCGGCGCCTTTTCATCTGGCCAAAAATACCCTTCGGGGGGTCCGGGGGGCAGACAGCCCCCCGGCCTCTCCAACAGGCTCAGAGGTAGGAATTGACGAGATTCTCCAGCCGCTCCTGCCGGCCCGAGCGCGGCTCGGGGTTCACGCCGTCGGCACGCACCTTGGCCTCGATCGCCTCGAGATCCATGTCCAGCCACGGCGCGTCGTTCCAGCCGGCATAGCGGGCGGCGCGGGCCTCTTCGAGCTTGCCGTCCTCCAGCATCGCCGCGGCGGCCTTCAGGCCGCGGGCGCAGACGTCCATGGCGCCGACATGGCCGAGGATCAGGTCCTCGGGGTCGAGCGACTGGCGGCGGAGCTTGGCGTCGAAGTTGGTGCCGCCGGTGTTGAAACCACCCGCTTTGAGCACCTCGTAATAGGCCAGCGCCACTTCCGGCACGTTGGTCGGGAACTGGTCGGTATCCCAGCCGGACTGGTAGTCGTTCTTGTTCATGTCGATCGAGCCGAGAATGCCGAGGCTCGCCGCCATCGCCAGCTCATGCTCGAAGCTGTGGCCGGCGAGGATGGCATGGCCCTGCTCGATGTTCATCTGCACCTCGCCCTCGAGGCCGAATTCCTTGAGGAAGCCGTAGACCGTCGCGACATCGTAATCGTACTGGTGCTTGCTCGGCTCCTGCGGCTTGGGCTCGACAAGGATCGCACCGTCGAAGCCGATCTTGTGCTTGTAGTCGACGACCATCTGCAGCATCCGGCCCGCCTGCTTGCGCTCCTGCGCGAGGTCGGTGTTCAGCAGCGTCTCATAGCCCTCGCGGCCGCCCCAGAGCACGTAGTTCTGGCCGCCGAGCTTGTGGGTCACGTCCATGCAGCCCTTGATGGTCGCGGCAGACCAGGCGAACACCTCCGGATCGGGGTTGGTCGCGGCGCCTGACATGAAGCGGCGGTGCGTGAAGAGGTTGGCCGTGCCCCAGAGGAGCTTGGTGCCGGTCTCTTCCATCTTGCCGGCGAAGACATCGGCGATCTCATCGAGGCGCGACTGGTTCTCGGCGAAGCTGTCGCCTTCGGGCCGCACGTCGAGATCATGGAAGGCGTAGAACGGCGCGCCGAGAATGCGGAACATCTCGAAGGCGACATCGGCCTTCAGCTTGGCGGCGTCCATCGAAGAGCCGAACCACGGCCGGTCGAAGGTGCGCCCGCCGAAGGGGTCGCCGCCCTCCCAGGCGAAGCTGTGCCAATAGGCGATGGAGAAGCGCAGGTGGTCGGCCATGCGCTTGCCCATCAGCATCTCGTCGGGGTTGTAATGCTTGAAGGCGAACTCGTTGCTGCTGTCCGGTCCCTCGTACTTGATCTCGGGGATGCCCTTGAAGAAATCGGTCATGTTGGTCCTCGTCACTGATGGTCAGACGCTGCGGATCGCGCCATAGGCGGCGCGGTAGCGGTCATGGGTGTCCTTGAAGGCCTGGGTCAGCCCGGCCTCGGGCTCGATGGTCCGGGCGATGGCCGGCGGGGTGGCGATCTCGGTGCCGGCGCCGGTGGCGGCCATGAGGCCGAGCCGGGCAGCACCGTAGGCCCCGCCGAAATCGCCGGCCTCGGGCAGCTCGACGGGCATGTCGAGCGCCGTGGCGATGGCCTTCAGCCAGTAGTCGGAGCGCGAGCCGCCGCCGACGGCGATCAGCCGGTCGATGGAGGTGCCGGTGCCCTGCAGCGCCTCGGCGCAATCGGCGAGCGCGAAGGTCACGCCCTCCAGCACCGCGCGGGTCAGCGCGGCGCGGTCGGCGCCATGGTCGAGCCCGAGGAAGGCGCCGCGCACCTTGGCGTCGTTATGCGGCGTCCGCTCGCCGCCGAGATAGGGCAGGAAGAGCGTGCGGCCGGGGGCTTTCAGGTCGCCCAGGCTGCCCGTCAGCTCCGAGGCGGGGGCCCCGGCGATGCCGGCGAACCAGTTCAGCGCATCGGCGGCGGCGAGGATCACCCCCATCTGGTGCCAGGTGCCCGGCAGCGCATGGGCGAAGGTGTGGACGGCGCTGGCGGCGTCGGGCTGGTAGGCGTCGGAGGCGGCGAAGAGCACGCCCGATGTGCCGAGGCTCACGAACGCCTGCCCCGCCTTGACCACGCCCATGCCCACGGCAGAGGCCGCGTTGTCGCCACCGCCCCCGGCGACGACGACGCCGGCCGGGATGCCATACTTCGCCGCCAGCTCACCGCGGAGCGTGCCGGAGACCTCCGAGCCCTCGACCAGCCGCGGCATGTGCGCGCGGGAGAGGTCGGTGGCGGCCAGCAGCTCATCCGCCCAGTCGCGGGTCTCGACGTTGAGCCAGGCGGTGCCGGCGGCGTCGGACATCTCGCCGACATACTCGCCCGTCAGCCAGAGCCGCAGGTAATCCTTGGGCAGCAGCACCTTGGCGACTTTTTCGAAGATCTCCGGTTCGTGCCGCTTCACCCAGGCCAGCTTCGGCGCGGTGAAGCCGGGGAAGACGATGTTGCCCGTCAGTTTGCGGAAGGCGGGGTTGCCGTCGAGCTCCGCGGCCTCCTCCGCGCTGCGGGTGTCGTTCCACAGGATGCAGGGGCGCAGCACCTTGTCGGCACTGTCCAGTAGCGTCGCGCCATGCATCTGGCCGGAGAGGCCGATGCCCTTCAGGCCCGACAGGTCCGCCTTGGCGCCCAGCTCGGCGAACACCGCCTCGGCCGCGGCGATCCAGCTTTCGGGGGCCTGCTCCGACCAGCCGTCGTGGGGGCGTTCGTTGGTCAAGGGCGCGGTGGTTTCGGCCACCACGCGCTGATCGTCATCAAGGAGGATGCCCTTGAGGCCGGACGTGCCGAGATCGAGGCCGAGATACATGCGGTCCCTTTCCAGTTCAGACTTGAAGGCGGCTCAGGCCGCCAGATGTTCCGGCTTCTTGCCGAGGATGATCATGGCGAGAAGGTCGTCCTCGCTCACCTGATCCACGTCCACCGTGCCGACCAGCTCGCCGTTCTTCATAACGCTGGCGCGGTCGCAGAGCTGCTTTACCGCGTGCACGTCGTGGTCGATGAGGAAGATGCCGAGGCCATCCTTCTTCAGCTCCTGGATCAGGTCGGCGACCATCTGCGTCTCCTGCGGGCCGAGCGCGGCCGTCGGCTCGTCCATGATCAGGATGCGGGCGTTGAAGTAGACGGCCCGCGCGATGGCGACGGACTGGCGCTGACCGCCCGAGAGGGCGGAGACCGGGTCCTTGAACTTTTTGAAGTTCGGATTGAGCCGGTGCATGATCCGGCGCGTCTCCGCCTCCATCTTGGCGTCGTTGACGAGGCCGAGGCCCGTCGTCAGCTCGCGCCCGAGGAAGAGGTTCGAGGCGGCATCGAGGTTATCGGCCAGCGCGAGCGTCTGGTAGATCGTCTCAATGTTGTAGCCGCGCGCATCGCGCGGGTTGTTGATCGTCGCCCGCTCTCCGTTGACGAAGACGTCGCCCGAGTCCTGTTTGTAGGCACCGGAGAGGCACTTGATCAGCGTCGACTTGCCGGCGCCGTTATGGCCGAGGAGGCCATGGACCTCGCCGGGGTAGAGATCGACGCTGACGTCGTCGACGGCATGGACGCCGCCGAAGGAGATGCGGATGTTCTTGAGCTCGACGAGCGGGGTTCCTGAACGGTCAACAGCGGCCATCTACTTGCCTCCCCAACGCTTGCGATAAAGGATGTCGATCAGCACGGCGAAGACGAGCACGGCGCCGACGACGATGTTCTGCAGCGGCGCATCGACGCCCACCATGCCCATCCCCGATTGCAGGGATTGCATGATCAGCGCGCCGAGGATGGCGCCGTAGATCGTGCCGATCCCGCCGGAGAGCGCGGTGCCCCCGATGACGGCGGCGGCGATGACGCGCAGCTCGTCCAGTGTGCCGATGTCATTGGTGTGGAAGGTCAGGCGCGCCGAGGCGACCACGGCGGAGAGCCCGCAGAGGAAACCCATGATCGCGAAGACCTTCACGGTCAGCATCTTGGTGTTGATTCCAGAGAGCTCCGCGGCGTCCGGGTTGCCGCCGGTGGCGAAGATGTAGCGGCCGAGCCGCGTCTTGCGGGCCACCAGCGTCATCACCACGGCGACGAGGATCAGGATGAGGACGGAGATCGGCAGGCCGTGGCCTTCGACGTAACCCTCCGGCATCACCTCGCCCCGGGCCTCGAAGACACGCTCCAGCCGGCCCTCCGGGATGAGATAGGCGTTGAGGATCCAGACGAAGCCGAGGATCGCGGCGCAGAAGATGACACCGAGCGCCACCTCCGCCCAGACGGGCTTGACCGGGAATTCGTGCGCCAGTTTCGAGCGGCGGGCCGACCAGAGGGCATAGACCGCGGCGAGGCAGGCGGCGATGCCGATGATCCACGACCAGGTGACGCCCATCGTCCCCTCGGCGCCGCCGAAGATGAGGAAGGTCGGGTCGAGCGGGCCGATCGTCTGCCCGCCGGTGATGTACCACGCGACGTTGCGCCAGACGAGCAGCCCGCCGAGCGTGACGATGAAGGCGGGAATGCCCTGGTAGCCGACCAGCCAGCCATTGAAGACGCCGATCAGCGTGCCGACGACGAGCCCGGCGATGATGGTCAGCGGCGCGATCCAGAAGGAGCCGAAGCCGAGCGCCTGAGGCAGCCACTGCGCCTGCACCATCCCCATGGTCGCCGAACAGACGGCGAGGATGGCACCGACGGAGAGGTCGATGTGGCGGGTGACGATGATGAAGACCATGCCGGTCGCCATGATGGCGACGGAGACGGTCTGGATCGTCAGGTTGAAGATGTTCCGGGCCGAGAGGAAACGGCCATCGGTGAAGATCGAGAAGGCGATGCAGATCAGAAGGAACGCCCCGATCATGCCGAGGAGGCGTGTATCCACTTCAAGCTGCTGAAAGAGGCTCCGCTTCTTTGGGGCGTTGGCGGAGGTGCCCGTGGTCGTATCGCTCATGTGGCCGGCCTTCGGCGAAGAGGGAGACGCCCCGGGATGATCCCGGGGCGTCTGTATTGAGGTCAGTCAGTCGATCAGTTGCAGGGCGCCGGGCCGTCGGTCACGCCCTGGCAGAGCTCTTCCTGGGAGATCCAGCCGGCGTCGACGATGACGTCGAGGTTGTCGGCGGTCACCGGAACCGGCTCGAGGAATTCGGCCCACAGCGTGGTGCCGGCCGGGGAGGTCCACTCCTCGGCGCCCTCGACCTCGGACATCTCGGTGCCCTGGGCGAGCTGCACGGCGATCTCGCCGGCAGCGCGGCCGAGGTCACGGCTGTCCTTCCAGACGGAGACGGTCTGCGTGCCGCTGGCGACGCGGTTCAGCGCGGCGAAGTCGGCGTCCTGGCCGGAGACGGGGATGCCGTCCATGCCTTGCGCGGCCAGAGCGGCCACGGCGCCGCCGGCGGTGCCGTCGTTGGAGGCCACGACCGCGTCGACGTTGTTGTCGTTCTCGGTCAGGATCTGCTCCATGTTGCGCTGAGCGTTGGCCGGGACCCAGCCATCGGTGTAGGCCTCGCCGACGATGGTGATGTCACCGGCGTCGATCGCCTCCTGCAGCACTTCCTGCTGGCCGCCACGGAGGAAGTCCGCGTTCGGGTCGGTGGGCGAGCCCTTGATCATGACGTAGTTGCCGGTCGGCTGGGCTTCCAGCACGGCGCGGGCCTGCATGCGGCCGACTTCGACGTTGTCGAAGGTCAGGTAGAAGGCGCGGTCGTCCTCGATGAGACGGTCGTAGGCGATGACCGGAATGCCTTCGTCGGCGGCGGCCTGCACGGCCGGGATGACGGCCTGCGTGTCCTGCGCCAGAACGATCAGCGCGTCGACGCCCTGCGCCATCAGGCTCTCGATGTCGGAGAGCTGCTTGGACGACGAGGATTGCGCGTCGGTGGAGACGTATTCGGCGCCGGCGGCCTCGAGGGCCTCCATGATGGCGGCCTCATCCGTCTTCCAGCGCTCTTCCTGGAAGTTCGACCAGCTGACGCCGACGGTCAGATCCTGGGCAAGGGCAGACGTGGAAAAGCCGACCGTCGCGGCGACGGCGGCGAGAATAGCGGTGCGCATAGAGTACCTCCCGTTTCTTCATTCGGCCCGCTTTCGGGACGAAAGGCGAGCCTTACGACTCTGCGCGCACAGCATGACGCAATATTTTCGTCTGTCAAAGTTTATTTCTCCGCTGAGCGAACAGAATTTGGCTCTTCCAATCAATCCGATGCCTTCTAAGATGCACCTCAAGAATGGGAGGGGGCCAAGGCGCCCAATAACTCGCACGGGTGAAGAATATGGAGGAGCTCATCATCGCGCGTGGGCCGGGGGCGGCATCGGAGCCTTCCGGCTGCGGTCCGCTGGTCAACGCGCCTGTCGCGGGGGACAGCAAGCCGCTGCGTCAGCTCGTCTTCGAGCATGTGCGCGCCTCCGGGCGGGCCGCGCGCGCCGATGTCGTGCGCGCTCTGGGCATCTCCGCCGGCTCTGTCACCACGCTGACCTCCGATCTCATCGGCCAGGGTTACCTGCGCGAGGTCGCCGACGCCCCCCGCGAGCGGCTGGAGCCGGGGCGCGGCCGCCCGCCTGTGGCGCTGGAGGTGGTGGGCGAGGCGCATAACGTCATCGGCATCAAGCTGGGCGACGAGCGCCACACCGCCGTCCTCGCCGATTTCGCCGGCACCATCCGCGCCGAGGCCGCCGTGCCCGCCTCTCCCGGCCGCAAGTCCCTCCCCGACATGCTGGGGGAGACGGGGCGCCTCGTCGACCGTCTCCTGCAGGAAGCGAAGCTGCGCCTCGATGACATCGCCGCCGTCGGCCTCGGCCTGCCGGGGATGATCGACCACAACGCCGGCACCGTGGCATGGTCCCCCGTCCTCACCCGGCGAGAGGAGCGTCTCGCCGAGGCCTTCGAGGAGCGCTTCGGCGTGCCGGCCCATATCGACAACGATGCCAACATGCTCACCCTCGCCGAGCTGTGGTTCGGCGCCGGGCGCAACACGTCGGACTTCATCGTGGTGACGATCGAGGGCGGCGTCGGCATGGGCGCCGTCATCGGCGGCAAGCTGTGGCGCGGCACCCGCGGCATGGGGCTGGAGCTCGGGCACACCAAGGTACAGATCGACGGCGCCCTCTGCCGCTGCGGCAAGCGCGGGTGCCTGGAGGCCTACATCGCCGACTACGCCCTCGCCCGCGAGGCGCGCACGGCCCTCGGCATGTCCACCCGCGATCCCGTCGACGTGCACCGCCTGCTGGCGGATCTCTTCGCCGAGGCCAAGGCGGGCAGCGTCTCCGCCCGCTCCATCTTCGAGCGGGCCGGGCGGATCCTCGCGCTCGGCCTCAGCAACATCATCCAGATCTTCGACCCCGAGCTGCTGATCCTTTCCGGCGAGCGGATGCAATACGACTACCTCTATGCCGACGAGGTCTTCGCCAGCCTCCACCGCCTCGTCCTCGATTCCGGCCGCCCGCAAGCCGACGTGCAGATCCACGCCTGGGGCGATCTCGTCTGGGCCCGCGGCGCCACCGCTCTCGCCCTCGACAAGGTCTCCGACTGCGCCCTCGGCTCCGCCGCCTCCGCATGACCCGCCCCATTTCCTCCGGCGCGCCCGCGGCGCGCCCCCGTGCCCCCGCACGCCAAGGCGCCCACCCGTCTGTCTCTCGCCCTTTTCCAAATCCTCCGGGGGGGCCGCAGGCGGGGGGCAGCGCCCCCCTCCGCATTCTCCTCCCTGCGCTGGCCGTCGCCCTCTGCGCCGCCCTCCTCGCCCCCGCCGCCCAGGCCGAGCCGCGCTTCGAGGACCGCTCCGCCACGATTCCCGAGCACGTCTACACCGGCGACTGGGAGCACTTCGTCGGCGGCGGCGCCGCGGTTTTCGACTGCAACGGCGATGCCCTGCCGGAGATCGTCGCCGCCGGCGGCACCTCCCCCATGCTGCTCCTGCGCAACGAGGGCGGCTTCGCCTTCACCCCCGCCCCCTTCCCCGAGATCACCGACAGCACCGGCGCCTACCCGCTGGACGTGAACGGCGACGGCGCGCTCGATCTCTTCGTGCTGCGCGTCGGCACCGACCGGCTGCTCCTCGGCGACGGCGCCTGCGGCTTCACCGAGGCCACCGGCCAGTACGCCATCCCGCAGGAGGACCGCTGGTCCACCGCCTTCACCGCCTGGTGGGAGGGGGACGGGGCCCCGACCCTCGCCATCGGCCACTACGTTGACCGGACAGACCCGTCCGGCCCCTTCGAGGCCTGCGACGGCAACGTCATCCTGCGCCCCTCCCCCTCCGGCTACGTCTCCGAGCCTCTGGAGCCCGGCTTCTGCGCCCTCTCCATCCTCGCCGCCCGCGACGCCCGCGGCCGCCTCGGCCTCCGCCTCTCCAACGACCGGCACTACTACGTGCGCGGCGGCTACGAGCAGATGTGGGACATCGCCGAGGGCCGCTTCCTGACCGAGGAGGATGGCTGGCCCACGGTCTCCCTCTGGGGCATGGGTATCGCCTCCCGCGATCTCGACGGCGACGGGCGCGACGAAGTGATGCTCACCTCCATGGGCGACCAGCTCCTCCAGCTCGCCGGGCCCGACGGCGCCTACCGCGCCGCGCCCTTCTCCATCGGCACTTACGCGCAGCGCCCCTACCTCGGCGACGACGGCCGCCCCTCCACCGGCTGGCACGCCGAATGGGGCGATGTCGACAATGACGGGCGCGACGACCTCTTCATCGCCAAGGGCAACGTCGACCAGATGCCGACGAATGCCATCCATGACCCCAACAACCTGCTGATGCAGGGGGCGGACGGCACGTTCGCGGAGGCCGGCCTCGCCGCCGGCATCGCCACGACCGACCGCTCGCGCGGCGCCGCGCTGAGCGATCTGGACGGCGATGGCCGCCTCGACCTCGTCGTCATCAACCGCCGCGCGCCGATGGAGCTCTACCGCAACGTCACCGAGAGCACCGGCCATTGGCTTGCCCTCGACCTCTCCCAGTCCGGCGGCAACAGCCGTGCCATCGGCGCGCAGATCGTGGTGGAAACGGCCGACGGCCAGCGCCACACCCGCCAGCTCACCATCGGCGGCGGCCATGCCGGCGGCGAGGCCGGGCCGCTGCACTTCGGCCTCGGCGCGGCGGAAGCGGCGAGGGTCAGCGTCACCTGGCCGGACGGCACCGTCACCACGGCGGAGGCCCCGGCCGACCGGCCCCTCCGCCTGCAGCACCCCTAGGCCCCGCGAGCCCGCCCATCAGGGCGGGTCGAGCTCACCCCGCCCGGTAGTTCGGGGATTCCCGCGTGATCTGAACGTCATGGACGTGGCTCTCCTTCAGCCCCGCCCCGGTGATCTTCACGAAGGTCGCGCCCTTGCGCATCTCCTCCACCGTCGCGCAGCCGGTATAGCCCATGGCGGCCCTGAGGCCCCCCACGAGCTGGTGCACCACGGCCGAGGCCGCGCCCTTGTAGGGCACCTGCCCCTCGATCCCTTCCGGCACCAGCTTGTCGCTGGCCGCATCCTTCTGGAAGTAGCGGTCGGCCGAGCCCCGCGCCATCGCGGCGAGGGAGCCCATGCCCCGGTAGCTCTTGAAGCTGCGCCCTTGGTAGAGGATCACCTCGCCCGGGCTCTCGTCCGTCCCCGCGATCATCGAGCCGATCATGGCGACCGAGGCGCCGGCCGCGATGGCCTTGGCGAAATCGCCGGAGAACTTGATGCCGCCATCGGCGATCACCGGCACGTCGCCGGCGGCGCCGGCGCAATCCATGATCGCAGTCAGCTGCGGCACGCCCACCCCGGCGACGACGCGCGTCGTGCAGATCGAGCCCGGCCCGATCCCCACCTTCACCGCGTCCGCCCCGGCGCCGATCAGCGCCTTGGTGCCCTCGGAGGTCGCCACGTTGCCGGCAATCACCTGCACCTCGTTGGAGAGACGTTTCAGCCGCTCCACCGCCTTGCCGACGCCTTCGGAATGGCCATGCGCCGTGTCGATCACCACGACATCGACGCCGGCGTCGATCAGCGCCTCGCTGCGCTCGAAGCCGGCATCGCCCACTGTCGTCGCGGCGGCGACGCGCAGGCGGCCGAGGCCGTCCTTGGCGGCGGCGGGGTTGAGCACCGCCTGCTCGCTGTCCTTCAGCGTCAGAAGGCCGGTCAGCTTCCCCTGGCCGTCCGTCACCAGCAGTTTCTCGATCCGCCGCGCCTTCATCAGGCTGCGCGCCTCGTCGAGGTCCGCCGGCTCCTGCAGCATGGCGAGGTCGTCCGACGTCATCATCACCCGCACCGGCGTCGCGTCATCCTGCGCGAACCGCATGTCGCGGTTGGTGACGATGCCGATCACCCGCCCGTCGGCCCCCACCACCGGGAAGCCGGTGACGCGGTAGCGCTCCATCATTGCCTTGGCGTCGGCGAGCGTCTGGTCGGGGGTCAGCGTGATCGGGTTGTAGACGATGCCGGAGACGAAGCGCTTCACCCGCGCCACCTCCGCCGCCTGCTCCTCCACCCCGAGGTTGCGGTGGATGACGCCGAGGCCGCCGGCCTGCGCCATGGCGATGGCCATGCGGCTCTCCGTCACCGTATCCATCGCCGAGGAGACCAGCGGAATGTTGAGCGCCACGCTCTTCGTCAGCCTCGTGCGGGTATCCGCCGTCGAGGGCAGCACCGAACTGGCCGCCGGCACCAGAAGCACATCGTCGAACGTGAGAGCCTCACGAATCTCCATCACCGGTCTCCTTATGGGTGGGATCGTTTGGCGCTTCCCTATTTCATGCTTGGCGGCAGGGGGAAAGGGCACTTTGAGCCCTCCCGGCCGCGTCCGATCGGCGCCCGCAGCGGCGTCACGGGGTGGCGGTGGCCCCCGAGAGCGACGGCAGGCGGAAGATCTGGCCGGGGTAGATCAGGTCCGGGTCACGGATCTGGTCGCGGTTGGCGTCGTAGACATGCACGTAGAGCACGCCCTCGCCGTAGCGGTCACGCGCGATGGCCCAGAGCGTGTTCCCGGGCTGAACGGTGCGGACGGCGACGGAGAAATCGGGGTTCGAGACCTCGTCGGCCAGCGCCTCTGCAAGGCGCTCGCGCTCTTCGCGCAGGAACGGCGTCTCGATCCGCGAGACGACCTCGCCCGCCGGCGTCACCTGATCGACACGCATGCGGTAGACACCAGGCGTCACGCCGAGAAGCGGCAGCGACCACGCGTTGTCCGCGCCGATGGGCGCGGTGCCGGCGATCTCGTTGTCGAGGTAGACACGCACCTCGCCCCCCCGCTCCCCATAGGCCCGGCCGGAGAGCACAACCTCGCCGGCGGCGTCATAGGCGATCGTGTCCAGCGCGACGGATGCCGGCGCGTCCTGCGTCGCCTCGTCCGGCATGGGCGGCGCGGCAAGGCGCACCCCCTCCGCGTCGGAGATCAGCATCGCCGGCGGACGCGCCGGGGCGGGGTCTTCTGCGGCATCCTCTGCGGAAGACGCCAGACCAGGCGCCTCCTGCACGGCAGCCGGCTGCGGTGCGGCGGTGGCGGCCTCCTCCGGCAGCGCACCGGGCGTGGCACTCGCCGGCGGCGGAGCGATGGCCGGCGCCGGCTCCGCCCCGGCGACCGCCTCCGGAGCCTCCGGAGGGGCAGTGGCATCCGGCACCGCACCCGCCTCGGGCGCCGCCTCCAGCGCCTCCGGCCGCGGCGCCGCTTGGGCGTCGGTCTCCGCCGGCGGTGCCGGGACGGAGGCGGCGGGCGCCTCGGCGGGATCGGAGAGTTCCGGCCCCGAGGACGGCGCGGCGCCGTCGATCTCCGGCGAGCCCGGAGCGACCGGCGGCTCGCTCAGCGCCGCGATCTCGACGCCGGCGACATCGGGTGGAGAGGATGCGTCCGGGCCGGCTGGGTCGCGGGAGCGGAGGGCGTCTTCTGTGGAGGCCAGCTCCTCCGAGGGGTCCGTGGCGTCTCCCTCGTCCCCCGGCTCACTGCCCGGCCCCGCTGCGCCTGCGATCGCGACGTCCTCGGATGATCCGGTAGAGCCGCCAGCGCTGTCCGCCGGAGATGTGCTTGCTTCGATGCCGTCCGTCGGTGCCCCCGGAGTCGTCTGCGCGACGTCCTCCGGCGAGACATTCGCTCCGCCAGCTTCGTCCGTTTGCGAGACGACTCCTGCGCCATCTGCCTCAGCCGCCCCTTCGGCGATCAGGAGGGTCGCATCGTCGTCCTCTCCCGAGCCCATTTCCGACGTGCCAGCTGATGCTACTCCGTCCGCCCCGGCCTGCTGGGACCCATCCCTGTCCGAGCCAGCCTCGGCCGTTCCCTGCGACGTCCCGGTGCCCGGCGCCTCGACACCGTGCTGAGCGGTCGCTCCGGCGACGGCGGTTGTCCCGGCGCCAGAGGCCGATCCAACCGCATCACCATCTTCGGCAACCGCGCCCGATCCGGCCGCCGCATCACCGTCGGCAATCACGTCTGACCCGGCAGCACCGCTGCCGTCTCCATCCGCATCAGCCCCGACGACAGTACCCAGGTCGGCGTCCGAGCCATCATCGTCGGACAGCGAGGCGACCATCCCGGACCCGTCGCGGTCTATCAGGTCCCCTGCAGCCACAGAATCCTGCGAGCTCCCCGTGTCGCTCTCCACATCCGTGGCGTCCGGGTCAGGAACGAACTCCAGCCCCGCCACCTGATCCCCGGAGCCTTCCGACGCGTCCGCATCGTCCAGCGCCTCACCCGTCGCAACCGAGACATCCTCTGCAGAGTCATCTTCGCCCGCGATGGCATCGCCCCTCGCCACATCCGGCTCAACGCCGTCCGGGTCAGACGTCTGCGCCGTAGACAGCGTCCCGCCGTCAGAGCCGCTGCCGCTCTCGGCGCCCCCGCCCTCGGCACCCTCAGCCACATCTGTTCCAGCCGGATCAGCGCCCGAGGTCGCCAGCCGCGCCGTGCCGAGGTCCGTCGTGGCGGCGTCTGCTTCCCCGTCGCCCGCGGCCTCGCCGGACACATCGTCCGCCGGCTCCACGTCCACGGTCTCGTCAGACCCGCTCGCTCCGGGCGCGCTCGAACCAGGTCCCGAGGTCCCATCTGCGCCAGCGCCGCCATCGGCCGCTTCGCCAGCTTCAGCATCGGAGTCTTCGCTCGTCTCTGGCAGATTGTCTTCGGCCGCCGAGCCAGCCTCGGTATCCGCCTCTCCCGCACCATCTCCGGGCACCGGCAGGATCTCGGGCTCCGCCTCGGCAATGATGATGACGTCGTCCCCGGATCCCGCCTCATCGACCTCCTCCCCAGCTCCCGGCGTGGCCAGCGCCACCTGCGGCGGGTTCACCGGGGCGACGAGGATGGTCTCGTCGGAGAGGATCGAGGTGCCGGCGACGTCGGAGAGCAGGGTCAGCGCGCGGGGGCCGGCGGAGGGGGAGAGCGAGAGGAGGAGGAAGAACTCGCCGCCGCCGTCCGCGAATGTCTCCGCCACCGCCTCGCCGTCGAGCAGCACCTGGATGCGCGCCTCCGGCCGGGCGCGGCCGGCGATGAGGCCGGTGCCGTCGGGCTCCAGTAGAAACGTGTCCACCGTGGGGCCATCGGCGGCGGCCTCGGTCTCAGGCTCCGCAACCCCTGCGTCACCCTCCGAGGGCTCCACCGGCAGCGCCGTCTCGTCCGTCTCCGGCACGCCCGGCTCCACGGCAATCGCCCGCTCCGCCCCGGGGCGCAACGTCGAGACGCCGATCACCACGATGGCGACAGCGGCGCCGGCCCCGATGAGACCGGCGAGGACAACTCTGTTCGTGCTGGCCAAGGCCCAGCATCCCCCGTGGCGTTTCGTGGCGGTCTTGTTGCCGCACGTGCAGTTGCACGACAATAGCAATGCGGTCAGACGCGGTCAAAATCCTTCGCAGCGCGGCAGAATCGCCGACGCAGCGGAACAATCCGCCGCCCGCGCCTCAATCCGCGGTCCGGCGCGACACCACGGAGCCTGCAACATGAGCCACACATCTTCCGTCTGCGTCTATTGCGGCGCCCGGGACGGCGCCCGCCCCACCTATGCCGCCGCCGCCGAGGCGGTGGGCGAGATGATCGCCCGGCGCGGCTGGCGGCTCGTCTATGGCGCCGGCGACGTGGGGCTGATGGGGCGGGTGGCGTCGGCGGCGAAGGCAGCGGGCGGCAACGTCTTCGGCGTCATTCCCCTGCACCTGGTGCGCGCCGAGGTCGGCAAGCGCGACATCGACAGCTTCGTCGTCACCGAGACGATGCACGAGCGCAAGAAGGTCATGGTGATGAACGCCGACGCCATCGTGGTCCTGCCCGGCGGCGCCGGCACGCTCGACGAGTTCTTCGAGGTGCTCACCTGGTCGACCCTCGGCCTGCACGACAAGCCGATCTTCCTCTACGGCCCGGATGGATACTGGGAGCCCCTCACGGCCCTCATCGATCACGTCGCCTCCGAAGGCTTCGCCGACGCGGCTCTCGCCGGCCGTGCCCCCTCCCACACCGACCTTTCGGCCCTCGAGGAGGCCCTCGCCGCCGCCCTGTCCTGACCCGCCCCATTCACCTGGCCCGAAATACCTCGGGGGGGCCGCAGGCGGGGGGCAGAGCCCCCCTCCCCGCCCGGCCTCTCTCCCCGCCGCGAGGCCCAAAGGCACCGCCCGCACGCCCGCCCGGGCACCATCTTTCCCGCTCTCGGCCCATCTTGGGCCACATTCCCGCCCGATCCTCCGGCTCCGTCCCCGCAACCGGAGCCCTGTCCATGCGTCGCCTGACCCCCGTTCTCCTGCTCGCCAGCCTCGCCGGCCCCGCCGCCGCGGAGGCGACGGTCACGCCCAACGCGGCCGAGGACATCTACCGCGCCCACGCCACGAGCTTCGAGAGCGCGACCATCGCGGTGCTGAGCGAGGTCGAATGGCTCGACGATTCCATCCGCGTCACCCAGGTGGACGGCGCCGAGGAGGGCATCCTCACCGAGATCCCGCTGGAGGGGCGCGACGGACTGCGCTCCTGGTATCCCAACGGGGCGGACACCGGCTACACCGTGATCTCCATGGCCGACGGCAGCCCGATGACCTCCGTCACCCTGCTCCTCGGCAACGGCAATTTCGAGACCCGGACGGGCATCTACCGGATGATGCTGGACGGCGGCATCGTGGCCGAGGGCAGCTTCGAGAACACCGGCCCCTTCTCCCGCGTCCGCTTCGACGGCGCGCGTTTCGACGCCCTCTGGCTGCGCAACCGCGCCACCCCAGAGGACCCGGCGCCGAGTTTCGGCGACGGCACCGCGAACACGCTGGCCATCGACGCCATCGAGGTGCGGCTGGAGGAGACGGTCGAGGAGATGTGACGGGCGCCCGGCGCGTGTCCATCGGCCACTCTCACATCCCGGACTGACCGGAGACCCAGCTCCCACCCCCGCCCCACAGCGCACCGCTGCCCGGGCGCGCCGGGGTGGGTGGGCGGGAGGCGGGCCCGGGCAGCGGCCCCTTCCGTTTGCGCGCCGTTCGGCCTATCTGCGCAGGCATGACACATACCCTTCACATCGTCGGCGGCGGGCTCGCCGGGTCAGAGGCCGCATGGCAGGCGGCCGAGGCCGGCATCGACGTCGTCATCCACGAGATGCGGCCGCAGGTCGGCACCTTCGCCCACAAGACGGGCGACCTGGCGGAGATGGTCTGCTCCAACTCCTTCCGCTCCGATGACAGCGACAACAACGCCGTCGGCCTCCTCCACTGGGAGATGCGGCAGGCCGGCGGGCTGATCATGGCGATGGGCGACGCGCACCGCCTCCCCGCCGGCGGCGCGCTCGCGGTCGACCGCGAGGCCTTCTCCGCCGCCGTCACCGAGCGCCTGCACGCCCACCCGCGCGTCACCATCAAGCATGGCGAGATCACCGCGCTGCCCGAAGACGGCCACTGGATCATCGCCACCGGCCCCCTCACCTCCTCCGCCCTCGGCCAGGCCATCGCGGCGGAGACGGGCTCTGACGCGCTCGCCTTCTTCGATGCCATCGCGCCAATCGTCCATGCCGACACGATCGACATGGATGTCGCCTGGGCGCAGTCCCGCTACGACAAGGGCGAGACGGAGGACGAGCGACGCGCCTACCTCAACTGCCCGATGACGAAGGACGAGTACGAGGGCTTCATCGACGCCCTCCTCGCCGCCGACAAGACGGAGTTCCACGAGGGGGAGACGGCCGGCTATTTCGACGGCTGCCTGCCCATCGAGGTGATGGCCGAGCGCGGCCGCGAGACGCTGCGCTTCGGGCCGATGAAGCCCATCGGCCTGACCAACGCCCACAAGCCGGACCAGAAGCCCTACGCCGTCGTGCAGCTGCGCCGCGACAACAAGCTCGGCACGCTGTACAATATCGTCGGCTTCCAGACGAAGATGAAGTACGGCGCGCAGACCGAGGTGTTCAAGACGATCCCCGGCCTGCAGGACGCCGCCTTCGCGCGCCTCGGCGGCATCCACCGCAACACCTTCCTCAACTCGCCGACGCTGCTCGACGAGCAGATGCGCCTGCGCTCGCGGCCCCACATCCGTTTCGCCGGGCAGATCACCGGCGTCGAGGGCTACGTGGAGAGCGCGGCCATGGGACTCCTCGCCGCGCGCCTCGCGGTGGCGGAGCTGCGGGGGCAGAGCTTGCCGCCGGTGCCGCCGACGACGGCCATCGGCGCGCTCGTCACCCACATCACCGGCGGGGCCGAGGCGAAGAGCTTCCAGCCGATGAACGTCAACTTCGGCCTCTTCCCGCCTCTGCCGGAGGCCAAGAGCGGTCGTCGCGGCCGGAGGGAGCGCTACCCCGCCTACACCGCCCGCGCCAAGGAGGACTGGCAGGGCTGGCTGCAAGCAGGGGCGTTGGCGCCGGCCTGAGGGGCTGCTAGGCTGAAGTCCATGACAGGACATCTCAAGGGCGTTTACGATCTCGACGGCGAGGGCGAGGTCCGTGCCTATTACGACGACTGGGCCGGCAGCTACGACAGCGAGCTGGCCGAGGCCGGCTATGCCACCCCCCGCCGCTGCGCCGCCGCGCTGGCGGCGAGCGATCTGCCGAAGGACGCGCCGATCCTCGACATGGGCTGCGGCACCGGCCTCTCCGGCGCGGCGCTGGCAGAGGCGGGGTTCACCGTGATCGACGGCTGCGACCTCTCCGCCGGGATGCTGGAGCAGGCCCGCGCGCGCGGCATCTACCGCGATCTCTTCCTCGCCGGGCAGGCGCTGCCGGAGAGCTACCGCGCCGTGGCCGCCGTGGGTGTCATCGGGCCGGGGGCCGGGCCGGTGGAGCTGTTCGATCAGTGCCTCGCGCTGCTCCCGCCCGGCGGGCGGCTCGTCTTTTCCTACAACGACCACGCGCTGGAGGTGCCGGAATTCCCGGCGCGGCTGGAGGCTGCGCTGTCGTCCGGCGCCGCGCGGCGCCTCTTCGAGGAGCGGGGGCCGCATCTGCCGTCGATGGGCATCGAGTCGACCGTCTACGTCATCGAGAAAGCGTGAGGACGCGCTTCGCCCCGTCTCCCACGGGGCCCCTGCATCTCGGCCACGCCTACGCCGCCATCCTTGCGCATGACATGGCGCGGGCGGCGGGCGGGGAATTCCTCATCCGCATCGAGGATATCGACCGCTCCCGCGCCCGGCCGAAATGGGAGGCGCAGATCTTCGACGACCTGCGCTGGCTCGGCCTCAGCTGGGAGGAGCCGGTGCTGCGCCAGTCCGCCAACATGGGCGCCTACCGCGACGCCCTGGCGCGGCTGGAGGCGGACGGCCTTACCTATCCCTGCCAGTGCCGCCGCCGGGACATCGAGGCCGCCCTCTCCGCCCCGCAGGAGGGCGCGCCGCTGGTCGGCCCGGACGGGCCGATCTACCCGGGCACCTGCCGCCACGGCGGGGCGGAGCCGGAGGGCGCCGCCATCCGCCTCCACATGGCGCGGGCGGCGACGGAGCCGGTGACCTTCCTCGAGGAGGGCGCGGGGCCGGAGGGGCAGAGCGGGGAGATCGAGGTCACGCCCGAGGATATGCGTCTGGGCATCGGAGACATCGTCCTCGCCCGGCGCGACATGGGCACCTCCTACCACCTCTCGGTGGTGGTGGACGACGCGGCGCAGGGGATCACCCATGTCACCCGGGGCGAGGATCTCTTCGCGGCCACGGCAATCCACGCCCTGCTGCAGGACCGCCTCGCCCTGCCCCGCCCGCGCTACCACCACCACCGCCTGATCCGCGACGATGCCGGCAAACGCCTCGCCAAGCGCGACGATGCCCGCGCCATCGGCGCCTTCCGAGCGGAGGGCGCGAGCCCGGCGGACATCAGGCGGATGGTCGGTCTCTGACGCTGGTCTCGTAGGGTGGGTTTGTAACCCACCTCCCCTGACACCCTGTGCTGACTGCTCCCGACTCCGCGCCCGTAGGGTGGGTTTCCAACCCACCTTGACCCCGCCGCCTCGCAACGCCGCCGCTCTTCCCCCGCCCGGTACGCGCCAACGGCGCAGGGCGAGCGCCTGCGTTGGACCTGGCTGCAACCGGGCGTGCTCTCAAGCTTACTCCGGCCCCATCAACTCCTCGACTTCGCCGCCGCGCACGGCACGATAGAAGCACGTCCGCCGATTGGTGTGGCAGGCCGGCCCCGTCTGCTGCACCAGCACCAGAAGGCAGTCGCCGTCGCAATCGTAGCGGAAGTCCACCAGCTCCTGCACGTGGCCGGAGCTCTCGCCCTTCACCCAGAAGGCGGCGCGCGAGCGGCTCCAGTAGGTGACGCGGCCCGTCTCCAGCGTGCGGGCCACCGCCTCGGCGTTCATCCAGGCCATCATCAGAACCTCACCGCTCGCCGCGTCCTGGGCGATGGCGGGAATGAGGCCGGCCTCGTTGTAGGTCAGCGACGTGGGGTCGAAAGGCACGGCGGTCTCCTTTGCTTCGGCGGCGGCCGGGCCTATCTAGGGCAGAACGACGCGACCAGAAAGACCGGCCCCATGTCTGCCGACAGCGATCTCATCAAGCTTTACTCCGCCCGCATCCTCGGGCTCACCGCCGACATGCCCCGCATCGGGCGGCTGGCGGAGCCCGATGGCGAGGCCAAGCGCCGCTCGCCCACCTGCGGCTCCACCGTCACCGTGACGGTGGACTGGGATGGCGAGCGGGTCACCGATTACGCGCAGGAGGTGAAGGCCTGCGCGCTCGGGCAGGCTTCGGCCTCCATCACCGGCCGCGTGGTGGTGGGGCTGGACGAGTCGACGATCCGGCAGGGGCGCGACGAGCTGGCGGCGATGCTCGCCGGCGGCCCGCCCCCCTCGGCCCCCTTCGACGGGCTGGAGGCGCTGTCCCCGGCGCGCGAGTACAAGAACCGCCACGGCTCGATCATGCTGGCGCTCGACGCCACGCTTGCCGCCATCGAATCCGCCCAGGCCGCGCGCGCCACCGGCTGAGCGGGGGACGAATTCCGCGCGGAATTCGTGCCGGAAATCGCGCGATTTCCGTCCCCCGCCGAAGCCAAGCGATCTCCGATCAGCGACGCGCCCCGCGGCCACCGGGCGCCGAATTCCATATGGAATTCGTCTGCGGAAACCATATGGTTTCCGCCCCCCTCAGAGGGCCGCGAACCGTTCCTTCTGGCGCTCCGTCCAGCGCAGGTGGAGCAGGTAGCCATCCTCCGTCTCCTCCTCGCGCTCGATCACCTCTTCCTCGTGCAGCCAGGCGCGCTTGCGCCCTTCCGAGAAGGGAAGCAGCAGCTCTTCCTCCAGCCGCGCCGGGGCAAGCGTGGCCGCGATGGTCTCCACCAGCGCTTCCATCCCCTGCCCCGTCCAGGCGGAGATGGCGACCGGCCCCTCCTGCCCGGCGCGGCGCTCTGCCGCCTCGCGGGCCATCTCGGGCAGCAGGTCGATCTTGTTCCAGACCTCGACGACCGGCACCTCGGGATCGACGCCGAGGCTGGCGAGGATCGTCTCCACCTCCTCGGCCTGCTCCTCCGTCTCCGCATGGGAGATGTCGCGCACGTGCAGGATGAGATCGGCCTCCAGCACCTCCTCCAGCGTGGCGCGGAAGGCGGCGACCAGCTCCGTCGGCAGATCGGAGATGAAGCCCACCGTGTCGGAGAGGATCACCTCCTGCCCCTCCAGCCGAAGGCGCCGCATCGTGGGGTCGAGCGTGGCGAAGAGCATGTCCTTTGCCATCACCTCCGCCCCCGTCAGGCGGTTGAAGAGCGTCGACTTGCCGGCGTTGGTGTAGCCGACGAGCGCGACGATCGGATAGGGCACCTTGGCGCGGGCGGCGCGGTGGAGGGCGCGGGTCTTCTGCACCTTCTCCAGCTGGCGCTTGAGGCGCGTGAGCTGCTCGTCGATGGCGCGGCGGTCCGCCTCGATCTGCGTCTCGCCGGGGCCACCGACGAAGCCGAGGCCGCCCCGCTGGCGCTCCAGGTGCGTCCAGGCCCGCACGAGGCGGGTGCGCTGGTAGGTCAGCGCCGCCATCTCCACCTGCAGCACGCCCTCGCGGGTGCGGGCGCGGTCGGAGAAGATCTCGAGGATCAGCCCCGTCCGGTCGAGGAGCTTGACCTTCCACTCCTTCTCAAGGTTGCGCTGCTGCACGGGGCTCACCGGCCCGTCGACCAGCACCAGCTCCACCTCGGCGTCGTGGATGCGCTCCTTCAGCTCGGCGACCTTGCCGGTGCCGAAGAGCAGGCCGGGATGCGGCTTGGGCAGGGGCACGACTTCCGCGCCGACCACCTCGATGGCGGCCAGTGCGGCGGCGAGGGCGCTGGCTTCTTCCAGCGCCGGCAGGGCGGCCCGACGGTCCGGGTCGCCCTTCAGATCGGGGTGGAGGACGAGGGCCCGCGTCGGGCGCTCCTCGGTGGACCCCTCAAGAATACTGTCTGTCAATCTTCACTGTCGTTCAGGTTGATCGGCTGGCTCGGCATGATGGTGGAAATCGCGCTCTTGTAGACGAGCTGCGACTGACCGTCGCGGCGCAACAGGACGCAGAAGCTGTCGAACCAGGTGATCACGCCCTGCAGCTTCACGCCATTGATGAGAAAGATGGTGACCGGAACCTTGATCTTGCGGACGTGGTTGAGAAACGCGTCCTGCAGGTTCTGCTTGTCAGCGGCCATTGGCAGTCGCCCTTTTTTCTTGTTGAGGCCGCAGATCGGCCTGCCCCGTCGTTAAGTGGAGTATGGAACGCCCGTTTCGGACTTTCCACCCCCAATTGCACGCGCCTCAGCGCCGCCAGGCGGCCGGGTTGAGGAGGGCGATGAGCGCCAGCGTCTCCAGCCGGCCGAGCACCATGGTGAAGGCGAGGATGGTCTTCGCCTCGGGCCGCAGCCCCTCGAAGGAGATGGGATACTCCCCCGCGATCTGCACGATCGGCCCGCAATTGGAGAGGGCGGCGACGGCGAGGATCATCGCCGTCTCGAACTGTACGCCGTAGAGCGACAGCAGCAGCATGACCGTGGTGAGGGAGAGCGCGAAGAGCATGAAGAAGAGCCACGAGATATAGGCCCCCTCGCGCCGGATGCGCCGCGCCGTATGGCCAGATCCGCCAACGGAGGAGGGGTGGACCAGCCGCGCCAGCTCTCTCACGCCGTGCTTGTAGAGGGCGTAGATGCGCAGCAGCTTTACGCCGCCGGCGGTAGTGGCGACGCCGCCGCCCACCAGCGCCAGACCCACCAGCACCAGGCCCGGCGTGTGCAGCCCCGACCAGTCCTGCGCCAGCCGCCACTCGGCGCTCTCGAAGCCGGTGGTCGTCAGGAAGGACAGGACGGTGAAGATGCTCCCCCAGAGCGCGCCGATCCCGGCGAGGATGCCGCCGGTGTGCAGCCCGTCGCCCGAGGCGGCGACGAAATGGCGCAGGAAGAGCAGCCCCGGCACGATAATGACCAGCGACATGGCCATCGCCACCTCCGGGTCATGCACGAGGCTGCGGCTGCGCTCGATCACCGGGCGGCGGGCGAAGGCGTGGCGCGAGATGGCGAAGATCATGAAGAGCGCCATCAGGAGCTCCCCGAAGAAGCCCGAGCCGGTGAAGGTCGTCCCGCTCGTCAGGGGAGAGATGCCGGAGGTCGCCATGACGGACATGGCGTGGCAGATCGCCACCAGCGGCACCTCTCCGGCGATCAGCAGGCCCACCCAGAGCGCCCCCGTCAGCCCGGCATAGACGGGCGCCAGCGCCGCCGCCTGCCGTGCCAGCCGCTCCGCCGGCAGGGAGTGACGGGCAAAGCGCGATAGCCGCCCTGCCCCGCCATCGACGCCGGCGGCCGCCTGAACTTCGTAGCCGCCGAGGTTCATCGGCGCGAGGATTGCCGCCGCCGTCACCCAGACGGTCAGCCCGCCGAGCCAGCCGACGAGCGCGCGCCACAGGTGCAGGCTTGGGTTCAGGCGGCCGACGTTGTCGTAGACGGTGCCGCCGGTGGTGGTGAAGGCGGCCACCATCTCGAACCAGGCCTCGAGAAAGCTGTCCTCTCCCAGCGCCACGAAGAACGGCACGGCGAGCATGACGGGCAGCAGCAGGAAGGCGGCGAGCAGGCCCGCCAGCTGCCCCTGCGGCGCCGCGCTGGGGCGCGCGCCGCGGGTGGCGACGCCGATCAGCGCGGTCAGCATCCCGAAGAGGATGAAGCCGTAGAAGAAGATGCGGGCGGTCTCGAAATCCTCCAGCGTCAGCGCATGGAAGGCCGGCACCAGCATGGCGATGGCGCCGGTGGCCATGGCATAGACGAAGAAGGGCGCGCCTCCCCTGCGCTCGGCCACGCCCTCCATCAGAAGAAGTCGATGGAGACCTGCAGGAGCCGCTCCACCTGATGCACATCGGGGCTCATGGCGAAGAGGGCGACGAGATCCCCCTCCTCGATGCGCATGTCCCCGGTCGGTTTCACGAACTTGCCGTCCCGCAGGATGCCGCCGACGCGCACGCCCTCGGGGAAGGCGATCTCCCGCACCCGCTGGCCGGCGATGGAGGAGGTGCCGAGCACCTGCGCCTCGATCATCTCCGCCTCGGCATCGCCAATGGAATAGACGCCGCGCACCCGTCCGTGGCGGATGTGGCGCAGGATGGAGGAGACGGTGGTGGCGCGCGGGTTGATATAGGCGTCGATCTTGAGCGGCCCCATCAGCGGCAGCAGCGTCGGGTCGTTGACCAGACAGATCGACATCTTGGCGCCCATCTCCTTGGCGCGCACGGAGGCGAGCAGGTTGGTCTTGTCGTCATCCGTCACCGCGAGGACGGCATCGGCGGAGCCGACGTTCGCCTCCTCCAGCAGGGCCGAATCGAGGCCGTCGCCGTTGAGCACGATGGTGCGTTCCAGCGTGTCGGCGGCGCTCTCGGCGCGGCGGCGGTCCTTCTCGATGACCTTGGCGCGCACGCGCCGCTCCTCCAGCACCCGGGCGACGCCGAGGCCGACGTTGCCGCCGCCGATGATGACGACGCGGTCCTGCTTGGCGGTGGACTTGCCGAAGATCTCCAGCGTCCGGCCGACATCCTCGACCGCCGAGAAGACATAGGCCTCGTCATCGACGAAGAGCTGGTCGTCGGCGGAGGGTACGAATAACTTGCCGCCCCGGCGCACGCCTACGACGACGGCGCGCAGGGTGGAGAAGAGATCGGTCAGCTGGCGCAGCGGCGTGTCGATGATGGGGCAATCCTCCCCCACCTTGATGCCGAGGAGCTGCCCCTTGCCGCCGAAGAAGCTCTCCGTATCGAAGGCCGAGGGCGCGGCGAGGCGCTGCATGGCCGCCTCGGCGACCTCCTTCTCAGGCGAGATCACCACGTCGATCGGCATGTGGTCGCGCCGATAGAGATCGGAATAGATCGCGTCGAGGTAGCTCTGCGAGCGCAGACGGGCGATCTTGCGGGAGATGGCGAAAACGGAATGGGCCACCTGGCAGGTGACCATGTTGACCTCGTCGCTATGGGTCGCGGCGATGATCATGTCGGCATCCGGCGCCCCGGCCCGCTCGAGGATGTCGGGGTAGGACGCGTGGCCGATGATGCCCTGCACGTCGAAGCTCTCGGTGATGCGGCGGACGAGATCGGGGTTGAGATCGACGACGGTGACGTCGTTGCGCTCCCCCGATAGATGCCGCGCGATCTGCCAGCCGACCTGCCCTGCGCCGCAGATGATGACCTTCATGCGCGCCTCTCGATGCGGCCTCTTGGTGGGGGCCATGGGTGACAGAGGCGGCCAGCATGGTCAATCGGTGCCTCTGCGGCGACCTGGGTGGGAATGTGCGGGGGAGTGTCGGGGGATTGCATCCCCCGAGCCCCCTGCCGTTCGTGGGGGCCCACGGGCCCCCACACCCCCCTTGCGGTGGGGGCGCTGCCCCCCCGCCCCCGAGGTATTTCCGGCCAGATGAACCAGGGGGCGTGGGGTCAGGCGGGGCGCGTCAGTCTTCGCCGACGTGGGCGACGCGGGCGCCGGACTTGTTGCTCGTGACCACGCCGAGGCTCTTGAGCTTGCGGTGGAGGGCCGAGCGCTCCATCCCGACGAAGCTGGCGGTGCGAGAGATGTTGCCGCCAAAACGGTTGATCTGGGTGAGCAGGTACTCTCGCTCGAAGAGCTCGCGCGCCTCGCGCAGCGGCAGCGTGGCGAGGCCGCCGGAGAGGACGACGCGGCCCTCCTCCTGGCCCGAGGCATCCTCGGGGCCCGGCAGCTCGCGCGCCGAGATATCGCCCACCGCCTCGCCGAGGATGAGGATGCGCTCCACCACGTTCCTCAGCTGGCGGACGTTTCCGGGCCAGAGCATCGTCTGCAGCAGGGCACGCGCATCCTCGCCCAATGCGCGGAGCGGCATGCCCTGATCGCGGTTGAGAACGGCGATGAAGTGTTCGGCAAGGAGCGGGATGTCCTCGCGCCGTTCCTCGAGGCTCGGCACCGAGATCGGCACGACGTTGAGGCGGTGATAGAGCTCCTCGCGGAAGGTGCCGGAGGCGATGGCGGCTTTCAGATCGCGGTTCGTCGAGGAAATGACACGCATGTCGACATGCACCTTCTCGGTGCCGCCGACGCGGGTGAAGGCCTGTTCCACCAGCACGCGCAGGATCTTCGACTGGGTGCCCACGGGCATGTCGGCCACCTCGTCGAAATAGACGACGCCGCCATGCGCCTGCTCCAGGAGGCCCTTCTCCACCCCGCGCTCGCCGCTCTCGCGGCCGAAGAGCACCTCCTCCATCCGCTCCGGCTCGATCGAGGCGGAGTTGACGGTAACGAAGGGCGCGTTGGCGCGCGGCGAATGGGCGTGGATGTAGCGCGCCGCCGTCTCCTTGCCGGAGCCGGGCTGGCCGGTGAGCATCACCCGGCCGTTGGAGCCGGTGACCTTGTCGAGCTGGCTGCGCAGGCCGCGGTAGGCGGCGCTGTCGCCCAGCATCTCCGCCGGGGCGAGATCGCCGCGCCGCAGCTCGCTGTTCTCGCGGCGCAGGCGCGCCGTCTCCATCGCGCGGCGGATGACGACGAGAAGCTGGTCGATGTTGAAGGGCTTCTCGATGAAGTCGTAGGCGCCGAGCTTGATGGCCGCGACCGCCGTCTCGATGTTGCCGTGGCCGGAGATGATGACCACCGGCACCTCCGGATGCTCGCGCTTGGCGTGCTTGAGGATGTCGATCCCGTCCATCCGGCTGTCCTTCAGCCAGATGTCGAGGATCACCAGCGCCGGCTCCGCCTCGACCAGCTCCTCCAGGCAGGTGTCGGAATTGGCGGCGAGACGGGTGGTGTAGCCTTCGTCCTTCAGGATGTCCGAGATGAGTTCGCGGATGTCGCGCTCGTCATCGACGATCAGAATGTCGCTCATGCTCTGGCCTCATGCGGTTTTTCTTGTGTCTTCGACGATCAGCGGCAGGGTGATGCGCGCCTCCGCCCCGGCGCGGGCGCCGGGTGCGAAGGGCTCGGCATCGATCAGTTCGAGGCTGCCGCCATGCTCCTCGATGATCTTCTTGACGATGGGCAGGCCGAGGCCGGTGCCCTTGTCGCGGGTGGTGACGTAGGGCTCGAAGAGCTTCGAGCGGTCCTCCGGCAGCCCGATGCCGTTGTCGGAAATGGCGACGACGGCGGCCGCTGAGGATGCCTCCAGCCGGATGCGGATCTCCGGCGAGTAACCCTGCGGCACACCCTCTTCGCGATAGGTTTCAATGGCTTCACCGGCGTTCTTGATGAGGTTGGTGAGCGCTTGGCTGATCATGGTAGCGTCGAGATCGGCGCTGACGGCCATGTCCGGGACATCCGCCTCGATGCGCACCTCCGGCTGGCCAGCCTGCTGCAGGACGACGGCGTCGCGGAGGAGTTGGGCCAGATCGCAGGGGGCGCGATCGGGCTCCGGCATGCGGGCGAACCTGGAGAACTCGTCGACGATGCGGCGCAGGTGGAGCGTCTGGCGGATGATGACGTCGGTCATCTGGTCGAGCGCCTGCTTGTCCTCCCCCTCCACCAGCCGGCCGAACTTGCGCTTGATGCGCTCGGAGGAGAGCTGGATGGGCGTCAGCGGGTTCTTGATCTCATGCGCGATGCGCCGCGCGACATCGCCCCAGGCCGCCATCCGCTGCGCGGAGACGAGATCGGTCACGTCATCGAAGGCCACCACGTAGCCCTCCAGCGCGCCGTCGGCGCGGCGGCGGGGGGCCATGCGGACCAGCAGCGTCTCCTGCTTGCCGCCTCGGGTGAGCGCGACCTGGCCCTGCGCCACCCCTCGCTCGCCGGCCTGCAGGTCTTCGAAGAGCGCGCCGAACTCCGGCACGGCGACGGTGAGCGGCATCTCCTCCTGCGCCTCGCCAACGTAGAGGAGTCGGCGGGCGGAACGGTTGGCGAAGTCGATGCGACCCTCGGGGGAGAGGCCGATGACGCCGGAAGTGACGGAGGTGAGCACGGAATCGAAGAGCCGGCGGCGACCCTCGATCTGCCGGTTGGTGTCCATCAGCTCTTCACGTTGAGCTTTAAGCTCGCCCGTCATCTGGTTGAAATAGCGGCCCATCTGGGCGAACTCATCCTCTCCCGCCGCCTCGACGACCCGCACGTTGAGATCGCCGGAGCCGACGCGCTGCAGCGCCGTCACCAGCCGGCCCACCGGGCGGGAGAGGCGCTCGGCGAACCACAGGCCCAGCCAGATTGCGGCGAGGATGAGCAGCGCGGCGAAGCCGAGGTAGAGCAGCCCGAACTCGAAGAGGATGCGGCTGCGGTCCTGCTCCAGCTGCTCGTAGAGGGAGACGGTCTCCTGCGTCTCGTCGAGCAGCGAGAGGATGGCGCCGTCGACGGGACGGGTGACGTAGAGATAGCCGTCCTCGAAATTCTGCAGCGGGATCAGCGCCCTGAACTCGTTGTTCGGGTAATCCTCGATGATCGTCAGCCCCTCGTCGCGGGCGCGCTCGAAGGCCTCCGGCGTCGGCCGTTCGTAGTAGAACTCGTAGCTGCGCGCCCCGCGGGCGCGGATATTGCCGGCGCCGTCCAGCACGAAGGCCTCGCTGAGCCCCCTGTCGATCTGCGGCTGCACCTGCGCCAGCGCCTGCCGGATATCGCCGTTCGACATGAAGAATTCTCTGGCGCGCTCCGCATCGAGCCAGGCGGCGAGGCCGAGGCCGTCGCGCGTCAGCTCCAGCCGGTGCTCCTCCTCATAGGCCTGCGCCGCCTCCAGCGAGGTGCCGACGACGTTGCGCACGCGCTGCGAGAACCAGCCCTCCAGCCCGACATTGATAATGAGGACAGAGAAGATGGCGACCGTCACGGTGGGGATCAGCGCGAGGAGCGCGAAGACCCCCGTGAGCCGCAGGTGCAGGTTGGAGCCCGCGGAGCGCGCCCGGCGGGCGAGCACCATGCGGCCGACGCGCTGCAGGACGAGCGCCGCGAGAACGAGGATGTAGACCAGGTCGACCAGCAGCACGATGCGCAGGAGCGGCGCCGAGGCGCCCTGGTCGAGCGGGCCGAGCACGAAGTAGGTGCCGGCTGCCAGCGCCGGGCCGAGCAACACGAGGAGAAGCGTGGCCGCGTTCTGAACGCGCCTCTGCCCTCCCCAGCGGCTGACCCGCTGAATCGTTCTGGCCGTGAGCGACCGCCGCACTGTTACCGCCTTGCCACGGGGGACCCGCCCCTTTTGTGCCGGGCTCGCCTATGGTTTGGCGGCCACGGTTCTGTGGCTCTTTTACATCAACTTGCGGCGCCGTGTCACGCGAATATCCAGATCGGTGATCTTCTTGCGCAAGGTATTGCGGTTGATTCCCAAAAGATCGGCACATTTGGCCTGATTGCCGCCAGTCGCGTCGAGCGCGATCTCGATGAGCGGCATCTCCACCTCCTTGAGGATGCGCTGGTAGAGGCCCGGCGGCGGCAGCACCCCGCCATGCAGGTCGAAGTAGCGGCGCAGGTGCCGGGCAACGGAGGCGTTGAGCTTCTCGCCGTCCCCTCCCCCCTTCAGCGGCTCCATCGTCGGCTGGTTGCCGAGGACGGTTTCCACCTCCTGACGGGTGATCTCCTCCTCCGAGCCGGTGACGACGAGGCGGCGGATGGCATTCTCAAGCTGGCGGACGTTGCCGGGCCAGGAATAGGTGCGCACGAGGTCCAGCGCCGGCTGGGAGAGACGGCGCAGCGGCAGCCCGTCCCGCTCCGAACGGGCGAGGAAGTGATCGGCGAGGAGCGGGATGTCATCGACCCGCTCGCGCAGGCTCGGCACGGCGATGGTGACACCGCCGAGGCGGTAGAAGAGATCCTCGCGGAAGCCGCCCTCGTCGATCTTGCCCTTCAGATCGACCTGACTGGTGGACATGATGCGCGGCGCGCTGTCGCCGAGGCTGTCGAGCATCCGCACGATCCGCGCCTGCGCCTCGGCGGGAAAGTCCCCCACCTCGTCGAAGAGGATCGAGCCGCCCCGCGCCCGCCCGAGCACCGAGGAGGGCCCGTCGGCGCCCTCGAGGTCCGAGGCGGAGACGACGATGAAGGGCAGCGTGCGCCGGTCGGAGAAGTCGTGAATAGCCTTGGCGATGAGGCTCTTGCCCGTGCCGCTCTCGCCGGAGATCAGCACCGGCAGGGCCGTGTTCATCACCCGCGCCACCAGCCGGTAGAGCGACTGCATGGCTGGCGTGCGCCCGACGAGCGGCAGGTCACCGTCGCCCGTCTCCTCGGTCACGGTGGCGCGCGGCGTCGGGGCACGGCGCTTGACCTCCAGCGCCCGGGCGGCGCGCTTCATCAGGTCCGGCAGGTCGAAGGGCTTGGGCAGGTAGTCGTAGGCATCCGCTTCCGCCGCCTGGATGGCCGTCATGATGGTGTTCTGCGCCGAGATGACGATGACCGGCAGGCCCGGGCGCGTCTCCGCGATGCGGGGGATCTGATCGAGCCCGTTGCCATCGGGCATGATGACGTCGGAGATGACGAGGTCGCCCTTCCCCTCGTCGACCCAGCGCATCAGCGTCACCAGCGAGGAGGTGGCGTGCACCTTGCAGCCGGCGCGGGTCAGCGCCTGCGTCAGCACCGTGCGGATGGTGCGGTCGTCATCGGCGACCAGAACTGTTCCGTCCATCTCCTACTCCTTAATCGCTCTCTGTCTCGGCAGCGGCCGCCTCGGCCGGTGCCAGCGGCAGCGAAATGCGGAAGACGGTGCGCCCGGGCACCGAATCCACGCTGATCCATCCCCCGACGTCGCCGATCAGCTTGGAGACCAGCGCCAGCCCCAGCCCCGTGCCGTTCTCGCGGCCGGAGACGAAGGGCTCGAAGATGTCGGAAGCGATGTCCGGCGGCAGGCCGGGGCCGTCGTCGATGATCTCCACCTGCACGGGCAGCCGGGCGAGGCTGCCGTCGGGCATGCGCCGGCGCAGCGACGCCTCGTAGAAGGTGTGCAGGCGGATCGTGCCGCCATGCGCGCCGGCCTCGGAGGCGTTCTTGAGCAGGTTCAGGAAAACCTGCAGCAGCTGGTCGCCGTCGGCATAGACGCGCGGCAGCGAGGGATCGTAATCCTCGAGGAAGTACATGTGCGCGCCGAAGCCGACTGAGGCCGACTGGCGGGCGCGGTCGAGAATGTCGTGGATGTTCACCGGCCGCAGCAGCGGCGGGCGGAGGTTCCCGAACTGCTCGACCTGCTCCAGTAGCTTCACGATTCGCCGCCCCTCGGCGACGATCAGGTCCGTCAGCTCGAGGTCGGAGCCCTTGAGCCCCATGGAGAGCAGCTGCGCGGCGCCGGTGATGCCCGCGAGCGGGTTCTTGATCTCGTGCGTCAGCATCTCCGCCATGCCGATGGCCGACTTGGCGGCCTTGGAGGAGGAGATGTTCTGCGTCATCCGGCTGGCCATCTCGCGCGGGGCGATGAGCATCAGCATGGTGTCCTCGCCGCCTTCGAGCGGTGCGATCTGGATGTTGCAGGTGACCGGCGGGCGCTCCCCCGAGCCGACATCGACATCGTTGATGAAGAGCGAGGATTTCTGCGCCCGCGCCCGGGCGAAGGCCTCTTCCAGCTCGGCGTCGATCATCACCTTGTCCCAGACCGAGGCGCCGGTGAGCGCCTTGGAGGAGAGGTTGAGGAATGTCTCTGCCGCGGGGTTGCTCTCGATGATCGTGTCATCGTCGCACAGAAGCAGCGCCGGCAGCGGCAGCGAGTTCCAGAGCGCGAGGTCGCGGATCATGCCGCCGCCCTTTCCGCCAGGGCCTCGGGGAGGAGGGGCAGCACCTCCTCCGGCGTGGCGGTGAGCAGGCGGCGGCGCAGATCGGCCGGCGTGCCGGCGTGATCCATGTACCAGCCGAGGTGCTTGCGGAAGACGCGCGCCCCGAGCCACGTGCCGTAGAAGGAGAGCGAGGCCTCGTAATGCTCGGCGACGAGCGCGGCGAGCGCCTCCCCCAGCGGGATATCCGGGCCCTCGGCGCCAGTGAGCCGAGCCGCGATCTCCGCCGGCCGCCACGGCGCCCCCTGCGCCCCACGGCCGACCATGACCCCGGCGGCGCCCGAGAGGCGGAGCGCCTCGCCCGCGTCCCGGTCCGTGACGATGTCGCCATTGGCGATGACGGGGATCGACACCGCCTCGACCACGGCGCGGATCGCCGCCCAGTCGGCGGAGCCCTTGTAGAACTGGCAGCGCGTGCGCCCGTGCACCACGATCCGCCGCACGCCCGCCGCCTCGGCCCGGGCAGCGATGGCGGCGGCGTTGCGGCTTTCGTCGTCCCAGCCGAGCCGCATCTTCAGCGTCACCGGCAGGTCGCCGGCGCCGCGCACCACCGCCTCGATGATCGCCAGCGCCGCGTCCTCGTCGCGCATGAGCGCGGAGCCGGACCAGCCGGAGGTGACCTTCTTCGCCGGGCAGCCCATGTTGATGTCGAGCGCCGCGGCGCCGAGGGAGGCGAGCATCCGCGCCACCTCTTCCATCGGCGCCGGCTCGCAGCCGATGAGCTGGATGGCGGAGCCGGCGGCATCCTCCCCCAGCTCGGCCCGCGCCTCGGCGCCCTTGGTGCCGCAGAGCATCTCGCGCGTGGCCACCATCTCCGACGTCACCCAGTCGGCGCCGAAGCGGCGGACGAGGCGGCGGAAGGGCAGATCGGTGATGCCGGCCATGGGCGCCAGCGCCACGGGGCGGGCGGCTCCGGCGCCGGGAAGGCGGCCGTCACGGGTCTCGGCAAGCTGAGGTGCCATGTGGTTGATCGAATGCCTAATCGTTGTGCGCCCCTAACGCCGTTGTGACGTGGCCCGGCCCGGAAGGCAATTGCGCCCAAGCGTCAATCGTAAATCTGTCATAACCTGCCCATTATTTAAGCATAAGCGGGCGCCCGATGGGGCGGTTTGCACCTGTCCTCATCAGGACATAAGAGGTGCCAGACGCATTTTGGAGGTCACGCATGGGCTGGGCCCTGATCCTCACCGCCGCCGGGCGGGGCACCCGGGCGGGGGGCGGCCAGCCCAAGCAGTTCCGCCCGCTCGCCGGGCGGCCGATGATCGCCCATGCCCTTGCGCCCTTTCAGCAAATCGATGGCCTTGCCGGCGTGTGCATCACGCTGGAGGATCCAGCCTCCCCCGAGGCGGAGGCTCTGCGCGCCGCCGGCCACAATGTCGTCGCCGGGGGCGCCAGCCGCGCCGCCTCCGTCCGTGCCGGGCTGGAGGCGCTGGAGGAGCTGTCGCCGGAGCATGTTCTCATCCACGATGCCGCCCGTCCCTGCGCCTCCCCTGCCCTCGTCGCCCGCGTTTTGGGCGCGCTGCAGACGGCCGAGGCCGCCGCCCCCGCCCTGCCCGTCACCGATGCCCTCTGGCGCGGCGATTCTACGGTGGAAGCGTCACACCCGCGCGACGGCCTCTGGCGGGCGCAGACCCCGCAGGGCTTTCGCTTTGCCGCCATCCTGGCCGCCCACCGGGCGCATGAGGGCGAGGCGGCCGACGATGTGGCCGTCGCCCGCGCTGCCGGGATCGAGGTGGCCATCGTCCCGGGAGAGGAGGACAATCTCAAGGTGACCCATCCCGAGGATTTCGCCCGCGCCGAGCGCCTGCTCGCCCCCGCCCTCAACTCGGCCGCGCCGCAGGTGCGTGTCGGCAACGGCTACGACGTGCACCGCTTCGGCACCGGCGACCATGTCTGGCTCTGCGGCATCAAGGTGCCGCATGACCGCATGCTGCAGGGCCATTCCGACGCCGATGTCGGGATGCACGCGCTGACCGACGCCATCTACGGCGCCCTCTCGGCCGGAGACATCGGCCAGCATTTCCCGCCTTCCGACCCGCAGTGGAAGGGGGCCGAAAGCCACATCTTCCTCGCCCATGCCGCCGAGCTGGCGCGCGCGCAGGGCTGGCGTCTCTCCCACGCCGACGTCACCCTCGTCTGCGAGCGCCCGAAGATCGGCCCCCATGCCGAAGCCATGCGCGTCCGGCTGGCCGAGATTGCCGGCGTCGCCGCGGAGGCTATCTCCGTCAAGGCAACCACCTCAGAGCGGCTGGGCTTCACCGGCCGCGAAGAGGGGATCGCCGCCCTCGCCACAGCAACCCTGGTCCGCCCATGATGCATCTCGTCGCCATTGTCTTCGGCCTCGGCCGGCTCCGCCCCGGCCCCGGCACCTGGGGCTCGCTCGGCGCGCTGCCGCTCACCTGGGCGCTGCACGTCCTCGGCGGGCCGTGGCTGGTGCTGATCGTGGCCCTCCTCCTCATCCCGCTCGGCGTTGCCGCCGCGAAGGCGGAGATGGCGGCGACAGGTGACAGCGACCCCTCCCACGTCGTCATCGACGAGGTGGTCGGCCAGATGATCGCCCTGCTGCCCGTCACCTTCGGCGCCTGGGCCATGGGCGCCGGCGTGCTGGCGCTCTGGCCCGGCTGGATCGCCGCCTTCGTGCTCTTCCGCCTTTTCGACATCTGGAAGCCGTGGCTCGTCGGCAAGCTCGACGCGCGCGGCGATGTCTGGGGGCTGATGGCCGACGATATCGTGGCGGGCGTCTTCGCGGCGCTGGTGACGATCCTCTTTGCCGGCCTCGCCCACGGGCTGCTGATGTGAGCCTGCCCGCCTCCCCCGAGGCGGTGCTGGAGGCCGCCCGCCGCAAGCATCTGCGCCTCGCGGCGGCGGAGAGCTGCACCGGCGGCATGGTCAGCGCCGCGCTGACCGACATCCCCGGCTCCTCCGACGTGCTGGAGCGGGGCTTCGTCACCTATTCCAACGACGCCAAGCGCGAGATGTTGGGCGTGGCGGAGGCGACACTCGCCGCCCACGGCGCCGTCTCGCCCGAGGTGGCGGTGGAGATGGCAGCGGGCGCGCTCGCCCACTCCCACGCCGACATCGCCGTCTCGATCACCGGCATCGCCGGCCCCGGCGGCTCGGAGCACAAGCCCGAGGGCCGCGTCTGCTTCGCCATCGCCGGCGCTGGCGGCGACTGGACGGAGACGGTGGAGTTCGGCGCGCCCGGCCGCGCGACGGTGCGCGCCGCCGCCGCCGCCCATGCGCTCGCGCTCCTCGCCGAGGCGATTGACCGGAGTGCGCCCAAGGCCTAACGTTCCCGTATTGTTCTCATGCTGGAGCCCGCCATGCCCGTCCTAGATGCCGTCAGCGTCTTCGCCCATGACCTGTCCGAAAGCACCGCGTTCTACGAGCTTCTCGGCTTCGTCTTCCCCGACGAGGCGATGAGCGAGCAGCATGTCGAAGGCAGCCTGCCCGGCGGCGAGGTGCGTGTGATGATCGACACGATCGAGCTGATCGAGAGCCTCCTCGGAGAGCCGCCCCGCGCCGGCAACGCCTCGATCTTCGCCCTGCGCTGCGACACGCCGGCGGAGGTCGACAGCCTCGCCGCCCGCATTGGTGCTGCCGGCCAGACCGTCAAGGTGCCCGCCTGGGACGCGCCCTGGGGCCAGCGCTACGCGACCGTCGAAGACCCGTCGGGCCACCGCATCGACCTCTACGCGCCGCTCTGACCTCGCTTTTCTTCAGATATCCCGGGGGGCCGAAGGCGGGGGCAGAGCCCCCTCCCACGTCTCCACCCGGCCTCAGCCGTAGAGCTGGTGCGCCCGCTTCTCGAAGGCCCGCACGATGGAGTTCATCGCCTCGGTGAAGAACAGCCCCGCCGCGCCCTGCAGCAGGCGGTTCTTGAACTCGAAATCGACGTTGAAATGCACGTCGCAGCCCCCATCCGCCGCGTCGCGGAATTCCCAGCGGCTGTCCATCTGCTTGAACGGCCCCTCGATGTAGCTGGTGTCGATCGCCATCTTCTCCGGCCAGAGCACCACCTTGCTTCCGAAGCGCTCGCGGAAGACGCGGAAGGAGACGACGAGGTCGGCCAGCATGATCGTGTGATCCCCCTTGTCCTCGGTCGAGCGGATGCGCGCCGCCGCCGTCCAGGGGATGAACTCGGGGTAGCTCTCGACGTCGGCCACGAGGTCATACATCTGCTGGGGGCTGTAGGGCAGGTGCCGGGTTTCGGAATGGTGGGTCATGCAGGCTCCTTCGTGCCCCCCTTCAAATCCGGCCGGCGGACGAGATCAAGGGCCTAGCCGGCCATTGCGGCGAAATCGCCCTTTGCAAACGGGCGCGTCTGCCGCATGTCTGGGCCCATGAGTGAGACCCGCCCCCCCTACGTGATCGACGAGATGATCTCCGCCAAGGCCATCGCGGCCCGGGTGGAGGCGCTGGCGAAGGACATCCACGAGGAATTCGCCGGCACCGAGCAGCTCGTCCTCGTGGGCCTGCTGCGCGGCTCCTTCGTCTTCATCGCCGATCTGGTGCGCGAGCTCGACCTGCCCGTGGAGGTCGATTTCATCGAGGCCAGCTCCTACGGCAACGCGATGGAATCGAGCCGCGAGGTGCGCATCCTGAAGGACCTGCGCTCGGGCATCGAGGGGCGCGACGTGCTGGTGGTGGAGGATATCGTCGACACCGGCCACACGCTCACCCATGTCGTCGGCATGCTGAAGAGCCGCACGCCGGCCCGGCTGAAGACCATCGCCCTCCTCGACAAGCCGACCCGGCGGGAGGTGGATTTCCGCGCCGACTGGACGGGCTTCTCCATACCCGACGAGTTCGTCGTCGGATACGGGATCGACTATGCCCAGAGGGATCGAAACCTGCCCTTCATCGGCAAGGTGCGGTTCACCTAGATGAACCCGTTGCAGTTCCTCCGCATGGCCCACTGGGCCCGCCGCCCACCCTCGAAGCGGATGGTCATGGTGGTGCTGGGGGTGATCGCCGTCTGCGCCGTCCTCTGGGGGATCGAGCGGCTCTGGGGCTGGCCGGACTGGCTGGTGCCGGAGCGGACGGGGCGCCGGGTGATGCGGCCCTGAGCCGGCGGCACCGCGGGGTGGCGGAGGGGCTGTCTGCCCCGCACCTGCGGCGCCCCCCGAGATTTTTTTCGGACCAAAGACAGGGGGGCCGCCCGCTTGCCGCTCAGATGGGCAGGATGATGCGGCGGCCGTCGATATGGGCGACCTCCACCTCCGTCTCGTAGAGGGCGCCGAGGCCGGCGGCGGAGAGGACGTCGGCGACAGGTCCCTCGGCGTGGAGGCGGCCATCCTTCAGGGCGATGACGTGGTCGGCGTAGGCCGCGGCGATGGTCAGGTCGTGCAGGACGACGGCGACGGCCTTGCCGGTGGCGGCCTCCTCCCGCGCGACGGCCATGACGCGGCGGGCATGGGCGAGGTCGAGGTTGTTGAGCGGCTCGTCGAGGAGCAGCGCCTCCTCCGCCTGCACCAGCGCCATGGCGATCAGCGCCCGTTGCCGCTGGCCGCCGGAGAGCGTGTCGAGGAAGCGCTCCGCAAAGCCCGCGAGGTCGAGCCGGCGCAGCGCCCGGTCGACGGCGGCGCGGTCCGCCGGGCCGGGCCGGCCGCGGCAATGTGGGTAGCGGCCGAAGGTGACGAGGTCGCGCACGTTCAGCCGCGCGGTGATTCCGCCGTCCTGCCGGAGCACGGCCATGCGGCGGGCGAGATCCTCCGGCTTGTATGCCGCCAGCGGCCGGCCATGCAGGCGGACCTCGCCGCGGGACGGGCGCACGAGGCGGCCCGCGGCGGCGAGGAGCGTCGACTTGCCCGCCCCGTTCGGCCCGACCAGCGCCGTGACCTTCCCCGCGGGGAAGCGCGCGGTGATGCCGTGGAGGATGGGCGAGGGCCCGAGGGTGACGTGGATATCGGTGAGGTCGATCATCGGGCGGGCCTGCGCAGGATGAGATAGAGGAAGACGAGCCCGCCGAGCGCCTCGATGACGACGGAGACGGTCGCCTGAAAGCCCAGCACCCGCTCGAAGAGCGTCTGGCAGCCGACGAGCACGGTGGCAGAGACGAGCGCCGCGACGGGCAGCAGCACGGCGTGCCGCCATGTCCCGGCGATCTGGTGGGCGAGCGCCGAGACCAGCAGCCCGAAGAAGACCACCGGCCCCACCAGCGCCGTCGGGATGGCGACGAGCAGCGAGACGAGGAGCAGCACCCAGCGGCTCTCCTTCGCATGGTCGAGGCCGAGGCCCGTCGCCGCGTCGCGCCCCAGCGCCATCACGTCGAGCCGGCGGTGGCGGAGCATCAGGGCGGCCATCGCCAGCGCCGTCAGCGGCAGCGCGATCCAGACCAGATCCTTGTCGATGGTGTTGAAGCGGGCGAAGGAGACGACCTGCACCATGGCGTATTCCGCCGGGTCCATCAGCCGGTTCATGAAGGTGGAGAGGCTGCGCAGCAGCGTGCCGAGGATGATCCCCGTCAGCACCAGCCGGTTGAGGTCACTCCCCTGCCGCAAGAGCACCCCGAAGAGCAGCAGCGCGGCGGACATCATCGCCGCCGTCACCAGCGCGAAGCGCGGCAGCGACCCCAGCGCCCCGTACTCTCCGGCGGAGAGGAAGAAGACCAGCCCGGTCTGGAGGACGAGGTAGAGCGCGTCGAAGCCCATGATCGCCGGCGTCAGGATGCGGTTGCCGGTGACCGTCTGGAAGGCGACGGTGGAGACGGCGACAGCCGCGGCGATGGTGACGAGGGCGACGAGCTTCGGCCCCCGGAAGGCGAGGACGAAGCCCCAGTCCCCCCGCGTGCCGAGGGTCATGAAGAGCACGCAGGCCGTCAGCAGCGCCAGCGCCGACAGCACCAGGGGCTTCAGGTGCGGCGAGCGCGGGCGGGCACGCGGGGCGGGAAGCGCCTCAGCGTGCATGGGCGGGCCGCGCGTAGAGAAGCCACAGGAAGATCACCGCCCCGAGGATGCCGAGGATGGTGCCCACCGGGATCTCGTAAGGATGGATGATGAGCCGCCCGCCGATGTCGCAGGCCAGCACCAGCCCCGCCCCGGTGGCGGCGACGACGGGGAGCGAGGCGCGCAGGTTCTCCCCCATGATCCGCGCCACGATGTTGGGCACGACGAGGCCGACGAACGGGATCATCCCCACCGTCACCACCGTCACCGCGGTGATGACGGAGACGATGGCCAGCCCCAGCGCCATCGCCTGCCCGTAGTTCAGCCCCAGCGCGCGGGAGACATCCTCCCCCATGCCGGCGATGGTGAAGCGGTCGGCGTAGAGGTAGGCGGCGGCGGCGAGCAGGCCGGCGATCCACAGGTACTCGTAGCGGCCGAGCATGACACCGGAGAACTCGCCGCTCATCCAGACGCCGATGTACTGCAGCAGGTCGCTCTCGTAGGCGAGGAACGTCTCCGCCGCGCCGACGATGCCGCCGAAGACGATGCCGGTCAGCGGCACCAGCAGCGGCTGGCTGGGCGGCAGGCGGCGCACCAGCGCGAGGAAGAGGCCGGTGCCGACGAGGGAGGTCAGCGTCGCCACCCCCATCTTCGCCCAGAGCGCGGCGCCGGGGGCGAGGAGCGTCACCAGCACCAGCCCCAGCCCCGCCGATTGCGCGGTGCCGGCCGTCGCAGGCTCGACGAAGCGGTTGCGAGCGAGCATCTGCATGATGACGCCCGCGACGGCGAGGCTGGCCCCGGCGATCAGCGCCGCCGCCGTGCGCGGCAGGCGGCTGACGGCGATGAGCCAGAGCGCCTGCGGGTCGGAGAAGAGCCGCGAGACATCCAGCGTCGCGGCCCCCGTGAAGATGCTCACGAGGGCCAGCCCCGCCAGAGCGGGGATCGTCAGGGAGGCAAGGCGCAAGTCGCGCGCCTCAGGAGCCGGCGCCGGCGAAGACGTCCTCGATCAGCTCCAGCGTCGTCATGGTCGAGGTGTAGCCGCCCATGGCGATGTAGAGATCGGCGGAGTTGAGGTAGACGACCCGGCCGTCCTGCCAGACGGAGGTCTCGCGCATGATGGCGTTGTCGAGCGTCGCCTCGGCGCTCTGGTCGCCGGAGCCGATGGCGGCGGCGCGGTCGAGCACCAGCAGCCAGTCCGGGTCCGCTTCCGCGATGAACTCGAAGGAGATGGCGTCGCCGTGGGTGGCCTCCTCGCTCTCGATGTCCTCGGCGCTGATGGCGGGCGTCAGGCCGATGGCGTCGTAGAGGTAGCCGAAGCGCGAGCCGGGGCCGTAGACGGAGATGTTCGGCCCGTTGGTCATCAGGATCAGGCCATCGCCCTGCCCCTCGACGGCGGCGCGCGTCTCGGCCAGCTGCGCCTCGATGTTGGCGATCAGCTGCTCGGCCTCGGCCTCCTTGCCGAAGATCGCGCCATAGGCCGTCAGCTGCTCCTCCATCGCGGCGAGGACGTCATCGCCCCAGAGGGTCATGTCGATGGTCGGCGCCACGTCATTGAGGTCTCCCGCGACGGAGGAGGAGCGGCCGCCGGCGATGACGAGGTCGGGGGAAAGGGCGTGGAGGGCCTCGTAATCCGGCTCGAAGAGGGTGCCCATCTCGCCCTCGTAGCCCTGGAGGTAGTCCACGTAGATCGGCGCAATGGAGCCGGCGACGGGCACGCCCAGCGCATCGAGATTGTCGAGCGCCGGCATGTCGTAGACGACCACCGTCTCGGGATTCTCGGCGACGGTGACGGGGCCGGTGTACGTTTGTACCTCGATATCGGCGAGGGCGGGCGCGGCGGCGAAGGCCGCGAGAGCGGCTGCGCAAGTGGTTGAGAACATGCGGGTCATGAGACTCTCCTGCTGTTTTGCCGGGCTCGATCGCCCGATTCCGACAATTTCGATAAGGAATTGCCGGCAGCCCGTCCAGAGGTTATTCCTACGAAAAAAGTAGGAGATCAGCCATGCGCTCGGACGCCCGCCTCGCGACCCCCAACGGATCGCGCTACCTGCAACAGCTCTGCAAGCATTTCGCCCACAAGATCGAGGTGGAGTATTCCGCGACAGAAGGTCGCTGCGCCCTGCCCCCCGGCCCCGCCCTGATGAAGGCAGACGAGGAGAGCCTGTGGATCGAGGTGACGGCGCCGGACGAGGAGGGGCTGACCCGCGCCAAGAGCGTCATCGACAGCCACCTCGCCCGCTTCGCCTACCGCGAGGAGGTGGAGGCGATGCCGTGGGGGGAGACGCGCGCCTGAGGGGAGCCGCCGGGGCGCGCCCCCGGCCCGGCCGCCTAACCGACGCGCACCCCGCCGGACCAGACGCCGCGCACCATCGGCGTGCCGCCGGGGCCCCGCCTGATGCGGAGGAGATCGGCCCGCAGGCCAGGGGCGAGGCGCCCGCGGTCGTCCAGCCCGGCAGCGCGGGCCGGCGCCTCCGTCACCGTGGCGAGGCCGCGGGCCATGTCGCCCCAGAGGTCGCCCAGCATGACGGCGCCGAGGAGGAGCGAGCTCGGCACGTAATCCGACGACAGGATGTCGAGCACCCCCGCCTCCGCCGCCTCCCGCGCCGCGACGTTGCCGGAATGGGACCCGCCGCGCACGAGGTTCGGCGCCCCCATGATGACGGCAATGCCGGCGGCGCGGCAGGCATGGGCGGCCTCCAGCGTCGTCGGGAATTCGGCCATGGCGACACCATGCCCGGCGCTCTCAGCGACATGCGCCTCGGTCGTGTCGTCATGGCTGGCCAGCGCGGCCCCGAAGCGGCGCGCGGCCGCCACCGCCTCCGCCAGATGACGGGCGCCATGCTCGGCTGTCAGGGCGGTCTGCTCGGCGACGGCGCGCCGGAACTCCTCCTCCGTCACGCCGCGCTTGCCCATGACGTAATCGCGCACCTTGTCCAGATCGGTGAACTGGCGCTGGCCGGGCGTGTGATCCATCAGGCTGACGATGCCGACCCTGTCCTCGGGGTGGAACGCCGCCAGCTCCTCGACGACGGAGTTGGAGCAGATCTCGGCGCGCAGGTGCAGGAAGTGGCTGATGCGCAGCGCCCCGGCCTCGCGCAGGGCGATGATCTCGCTGGCGAGCGGGCGGGCATAGCTGCGCATCTCCTCCCCGGCGAGGAAGCCGAGGCGCAGGGCGTCGAAGACGGTGGTGATGCCGGTGGAGGCCAGCTCGCCATCATGGGCGGCGATGGCCGCGGCATGTGGCCAGTCGACCTTCGGGCGGGGGGAGATGTGGCGCTCCAGATTGTCGGTATGCAGCTCGATCAGGCCCGGCGCGAGGAGATCGCCCTCGGCATCCAGCGCGCCGGGCGGCACGGACGTGCCCTCGGCGATGTCGGCGATGCGCCCGGCCTCGATGCGCAGCGAGCCCCGCAGGAGCGCGCCCCCGGTGACGAGCGTGGCGTTTGCAATCGTGAAGCTCTCTGTCATGAACGGGACCATTCCGTCTTTCTCGCCCGCCCACAACCGACGATTCTGCCATGCGCTGGACGCGTTACGCCCTCTACTACACGCCGCCCCCCGGCCCCCTCGCCGCGGCGGGCGCCGACTGGCTCGGCTGGTCGATCGACGAGGGGGCGGCGCGGGTGCAGCCCGCCCTGCCCCTCCCCCGCCCGGGGGAGGCGATCACCGAGGCGCCGCGCCGCTACGGCTTTCACGCAACGCTGAAGCCCCCCTTCCGTCTCGCCGGGGGCCGGCAGCCGGAGGAGCTGGAGGCCGGGGCCCGCGCCCTCTGCGCCCGCCTGCCCCCGGTGCGCCTCGCCGGCCTGCGGCTCGCGGCGCTCGGCCCCTTCCTCGCGCTGGTGCCGGAGGGAGAGACGGGGCCGCTCGGCGCCCTCGCCGGGGCGCTGGTGGAGGGGCTGGACAGCTTCCGCGCCCCGCCGGCGGAGGCAGATCTCGCCCGCCGCCGGGTCTCAGGTCTGAGCGCGCGGCAGGAGGAGCTACTGCAACGCTGGGGCTATCCTTACGTCTTCGAGGAATTCGCCTTCCACATGACGCTCACCGGCCCGCTGCCGGAAGAGGAGCGGGACGCCGTGGCGAGCACCCTCCGCACCCTCTTCGCCCCGCATCTGGGGCCGCTGACGATCGACGAGATCACGCTGGCCGGGGAGGACGAGGCGGGCCGTTTCCACAGCCTCGCCCGACTGCCGCTGGCGGAGGCCGCCGGCTGACAATCCCGGCGCAGGCCATCGACCTGCCGACGGATCGGCAGGAGCAGCTGCGAGCATGAAAAAGGGGCCGGCGATGCCGGCCCCTTCTCTATTGGTGCGGGGCGGGGCCAGAGGCCCCTGCCCTCAGCCCTGGCTGGCGATGATCGAGGCGAACTGCTCGGCAGCGGCCTCCGGCGTCATCGACGGATCCGACCAGAAGGAGGCGAGCATGTCCTGCATCTGGCCCCAGGCGTCAGAGGAGTTGCTGGCGGAGATGGTGGCGAGACCGCCGCCGCCCTCCTCGGTCAGCACTTCCGCGGCGAGCTGCGTGCAGGTGGAGAGCTCGGAGACATCGGCCGCGCCGCTCGGCGGGACGGCGCCCTTCACGGCGGCGAAATCGGCCTGCACTTGCGGATCCATCATCACCTCGATGAAGAGATCCTGCCCGGCGATGGCGTCCGGATCGTCGACGAGCGGGAACATGAAGCCCGCGCCTTCCACGACGACGGCCTCGCTGCCCGGCGTCAGGGAGCAATCCCACTCGGTGCCGTATTCCAGACCCATGTTCTCCAGCTCGGCGCCGGCCCAGCTGCCCATGACCTGCATCGCCGCGCGACCTTCGGCCACGAGGTTGAGCGTGTCGTTCCAGGCGCGGTTAGCGGAGCCGGGGTCGGAGGCGTCGGCGAGCGCGCGCATCACCGTGAAGGCCTCTACCATGCCCTCGCCGCCCGCGGCCTCGGCATCATGGTCCATGATCACGGAGCGGTAGAGATCCGCGCCGCCGGTGCCGACGATGACGGAGCTGAGCAGGATGCCGAGCTGCCAGCCCTCGGCGCCCACGGCGATCGGGATGAAGCCGGCCTCCTCGATGGCGGGGGCGGCCTCGAGGAAGGCGTCCCACGTCTCGGGCACCTCGACGCCGGCCTCTTCGAAGACGGTCGGGTTGTAGTACATCAGGTTCTGCGTCTCGAGCCCGATGGGCAGGGCGTAGAGCTCGCCGCCGGGGGCGGTGGAGATATCCACCATCACCTGAGCCATCTGGTCGAGCCCGTTGGCCTCGGCCACCTCGCGCACGTCGCGGAGCGCACCCTGGGAACCCAGTTCCTGCGCATCGGGGCCGAGCGCGAGGAAGGAGGCACCCGGCGGGTCACCGCCCCCGATACGGGTCAGCAGCATGGCGCTCGCATCGGCGCCGCCGCCGGGGGCCGCGCTGTCGACCCATGTGCCGCCACGGGCCTCCACCTCGTCCGAGAGGATCTGGACGGCCGCGGATTCCGCGCCGGCGGTCAGCCAGTGAATGACGTCGATCGTCGGCTCGTCCTGGGCGAGAGCCGGCGCAGCGCCCGCGATGAGGGCGGCTGCAGATGCCGTGTAGAGTTTGTTCATGAAGAGACTTCCTCCGTGCCGGGTGATGGTCTGGCGCACTTCTGGCGGCGGCGTTCCCAGACAGGTTCGGGCGCGTTGACAGGCCTCCCGAATAGGCATAGCACTACCATGCATAACTGGTAATTACAAGCTGTATCCAAGGGTGACCAGATGGCCCGGACCAGCGAAGAGGGACAGGGAGCGCGGGGAGCAAAATGGCCGACACAACGCCATTTTCGGGCGGACGGCGCGGCGGCTCTGCCGGCAGCCCGGGCCCCCTCGGCCGCTTCGGGGCAGACAACATGGCCCGCCTCGTGCTGGTGCCGACCATCCTGCTCTGCCTGATCGGCTATTACGGCTCCATCGCGTGGACGACGGGGCTGTCCTTCACCTCCTCCTCCATCCTGCCGAGGTCGGAGTTCGTGGGGCTGGAACAGTACGCCCGGCTCTGGAGCGAGCCGCGCTGGCATGTCGCCTTCCGCAACATGTTCGTCTTCGGCGGGCTCTACATTGCCTTCTGCCTCGCCTTCGGCATCCTGCTCGCCATCGCGATGGATCAGGGCGTGCGCGGGCGCACATTGCTGCAGACGGTCTTCCTCTACCCGATCGCTCTGAGCTTCATCGTCACCGGCCTCGCCTGGCAGTGGTTCCTCAACCCCACCACCGGTCTGCAGGAATTCGTGCAGGGCTTGGGCTTCGAGAATTTCCGCTTCGACTGGCTGTCGCGGCCCGACCGGGCGGTCTACACGCTCGTCGTCGCCGGCGTCTGGCACTCCGCCGGGCTGGTGATGGCCATCGTCTTCGCCGGGCTCGGCTCTGTCGACGGGGAGATCTGGCGCGCCAGCCGGGTGGACGGGGTGCCGAAGTGGAGGATGTACCTGCGGGTCGTCCTGCCGATGCTGTCGCCGGTGCTGCTGGTCTGCGTCGTGCTCCTCGCGATGGACGTGGTGAAGAGCTACGAGCTCGTCGTCGCGATGACGGGCGGCGGCCCCGGCTACTCCACCGACCTGCCCGCCAAGTTCGTGGTGGATCACTACTTCTCGCGCGCCAATATCGGGCTCGCCTCGGCGGCGGCGACGGTGATGCTGATCACCATCCTCGTCATCCTGCTCTTCTCCGGCCTCGCCGGTCGCCGGAGGGCCGCATGAGCTTTACCGACACGCGCACCGGCTATCACCGCCCCGAGGCGCCCACGGGGCGCGGCTGGGGCACCGCCGCCCGCGTCGGGCTCTGGGCCTTCCTCGCCATCTCCGCCCTGTTCTTCGCCATCCCGCTCTTCGTGATGCTCTCCACCTCGCTGAAGACGGCGGAGGAGGTGCGCGGCGGCTCCGTCTTCGCCCTGCCGACGGACCCGAGCCTCGCCGCATGGGGCAAGGCCTGGGGCTCCGCCTGCATCGGGCGCGTCTGCGAGGGGATCTCGAACGGGCTCTGGAACTCGGTGAAGATCCTCGTGCCCTCGACGATCCTCTCCGTCGCCATCGCGGCGATCAACGGCTACGCGCTGTCGCTCTGGCGGGTGCCCTATGCGGGGCTGCTGCTGGCGGGGCTGCTCCTCGGCGCCTTCATCCCCTTCCAGGTGATGATCTACCCGCTCGTGCGCATGTTCGCGCAGGTCGGCATCTACGGCAGCCTGACGGGCGTCGTCGTCGTGCACGTGCTTTTCGGCCTGCCGATCCTGACGCTGATCTTCACCAACTTTTACCGCTCGCTCCCGCCGGAGCTGATGAAGGCGGCGCGGGTGGACGGCGCCGGCTTCTTCCGCATCTTCCGGCGGATCGTGCTGCCGATGTCCGCCAACGTCATCATCGTGGCCGTCATCCTCTCGTTCACGGGCGTCTGGAACGACTACCTCCTCGCCCTGATCTTCGCCGGGCGGGACAACCTGCCGATGACGGTGCAGCTCAACTCCCTCGTCGGCACGCGCATCGGCCTGCCGGAATACAACGTCAACATGGCCGCGACGCTGATCGCCGCCCTGCCGCCGCTGATCCTCTACCTGATCTCCGGCCAATATTTCGTCCGCGGCGTGACCGCCGGCGCCGTGAAAGGGTAAATCGCGTGACCCGAGTTTCCCTGCAGAACATCGACCGCCATTACGGCGCCCTGCATGCCCTGCGCGATGTCTCCTTCGAGGTGGAGGATGGCGAGTTCGTCGTGCTGCTCGGGCCCTCGGGCTGCGGCAAGTCGACCCTCCTCTCCTCCATCGCCGGGCTCGACCCGCTGCAGGGCGGGCAGATCCTCTTCGACGATCAGGATGTCAGCCGGCTGGAGCCGGCGCAGCGCAACATCGGCATGGTCTTCCAAAGCTACGCGCTCTACCCCTCGATGAAGGTCCGCTCCAACCTCTCCTTCGGGCTGGAATCGCAACGGATGAGCCGCGCCAAGATCGACGAGCGTGTCGGCTGGGCCGCGCAGCTCCTCCAGATCGAGCCGCTGCTCGACCGGCGGCCCGCCGCCCTTTCCGGCGGGCAGCGCCAGAGGGTGGCGATCGGGCGGGCGCTGGTGCGCGATACCGACCTCTTCCTCTTCGACGAGCCGCTGTCGAACCTCGATGCCAAGCTGCGCACCGAGATGCGGGTGGAGATCAAGGCGCTGCACAAGCGCCTCGGCGCGACTTTCATCTACGTGACCCACGACCAGGTGGAGGCGATGACGCTGGCCACCCGCATCGCGGTGATGAATGGCGGCCGGCTGGAGCAATACGACACACCCGAGACGGTCTACGAGCGCCCCGCCTCGACCTTCGTCGCCAGTTTCATCGGCGCGCCGCCGATGAACCTGCTGCCCGCCCGCGTGGTGCGGGGGGATGGCGGCGCGGTGGCCGAGGTGCAGGGCGCCCGCCTGCCCATCCCGTCCGGCATCGCCGCGCAGGTGGAGGGCGAGGTGACGCTCGGCGTGCGCTGCGAGGCGCTGACGGTCATGCCGGCCGGCTCCGGCGGGCCCGAAGCCTTCACCGGCTCCGTCGTGGTGACGGAGCCGCTCGGCGCCGACACGCTCGTCTGGGTCGAGGTCGGCGAGCATCGCCTCTGCGCTCGCATCCCGCCGCGCGACGCCAGGAGCCTGCCCGGAGAGGTCGCCCTCGCCCCCGCGTCTGGCGCCCTCAGCTTTTTTCACCCAGAGTCGGGCCAGCGTATTCCGGGGGAGGCAGAGGCATGAGCGGTTCCGGCGACAACCTGCAGGACGGCATGCAACCCGACAGCGCCGACCCGCTGCACAGCCAGCTGCGGCGCTTCATCCTCGAGCAGATCCGCACCGGCGAGTGGCAGCCCCACGCCCGCATCGCCTCCGAGCGGGAACTCTGCGACCGCTTCGGCGTCAGCCGGACGACGGCGCGGCGCGCGATCCTCGATCTCGTCCACCAGGGGGAGCTCTACCCCGTCGCCGGCAAGGGCACCTTCGTCGCTGACCGGCCGCTGCGGCAGGAGCTGCGCCCCCTCGTCGGCTTCGACGAGGACCTGCGCTCGCAGGGCCTCGTCACCCGCTCGCAGATCTGCGACTTCCGCCGGATCGAGGCGGACACGGATCTCGCCCGCAGCCTCGGCGTCGGACTGCATTCGCCGGTCATCCTGCTGCGGCGCCTGCGCCTCCTGCGTGACCAGCCGCTGGCGATCCAGACCTCCTTCCTGCCGGAGCATCTCTGCCCCGGGCTCATGCGGCTCGATTTCAACGGCCGCTCGCTCTACCGGACCCTGCGCGAGCAATACGGGCTCGACCTGATGGAGGGGACGACGGTCATCACCGCCGCCCTCGCCAGCGAGGAGGAGGCGGGGCTGCTGAAGCTCAAGCCCCCCGCTGCGGTGCTGCGCACCAGCCAGATGACCCAGCTCGCCACCGGCGAGGTGATCGAGAAATGCGAATCCAGCTTCAATGGCGGGCTCTTCGAGCTGACCTCCGCCGCCGGGCGGCTGGCACCGGTGAACCTGTTCCCGACCCCCGGCCCCGGCCCGAACAAGGATACCTGACATGGCCCGCACGAAGATCGCCTATATCGGCGGCGGCAGCACCCGCGCGCCCGCCGTGGTGCGCGGCCTGATCGACAAGGCCGCGGCCTTCGCCGGCTCCGAGGTCACGCTGATCGACGTCGACCCGGGGCACCTCGCCACGATTGAAAAGCTCGCCCGGCGCATGGCCGCGGCGGCGGGGGCGGACATCCGCTTCAACGCCACGAGGGACCGGCGCGCGGGGCTGGAGGATGCCGACATCGTCCTCTCCTCCTTCCGCCCCGGCGGCTTCGAGGCGCGGCTGCAGGACGAGACGATCCCGCTCCGGCACGGCGTCATCGGGCAGGAAACGCAGGGCCCCGGCGGCTTCTTCATGGCGCTGCGCGCCATCGAGGCGCTGAAACCCATGCTCGCGGAGATGGACGAGGTCTGCCCCGACGCGCTCCTCCTCAACTACACCAACCCGGTCAACATCGTCGCCGATGCCGTCAGCCGCTACACCGACCGCAAGGTGATCTCCCTCTGCGAGGGGCCGATCATCTTCCCCATCGAGGTGGCGGAGGCGGCGGGGCTCGACCCGGCTGGGCTGGACGTGCGGATGATCGGCGTCAACCACGGCTCTTGGTCCGTCCGCCACCTGCATGACGGGACGGACATGATCGCCAAGGTGCGCGAGGCCTGGGAGGCGCGGCGGGGCGACAACAGCCTGTCGCCGCAGCACCGGCGCCTCTTGCACATGACCGCGGCGATGGGGGCGATCCCGTCGCAGTACTTCAAGTACTACTACTTCCGCGAGGAGATCGTCGCCGAGCTGAAGGCCGCGCCCACAACGCGCGCCGAGGACATCATGGCGACCAATCCCGACAACTGGGCCCATTACAAGGAACAGGCGGAGGCGGAGACGCCCCGGCTCGACCCGGCCCGCTCGCGCGGCGGCATGGACCTCCTCGAGATCGCCGTCGACGTGATGGACGCCGTCACCAACGACCGGCCGGAGATCTGGCCGGTCAACGTGCCCAACAACGGCGCCATCGAGGGCCTGCCCGACGATCTGGTGATCGAGGCGCACGGGCTGGTGGACAGGCATGGCGCCCAGCCGCTCGCCTCCGGCCCCATCCCCTCGCAGGTGCGCGGGCTGGTGATGATGCTGGCCGAGTACCAGCGCCTCGCCGCGGATGCCGCATGGACGGGCGGCAGGACGGAGGCGATCCAGGCGCTGACGGCCAACCCGCTGGTCATGCAGCTGCCGGTGGCCGAAGCGATCTGGGAGGACATGGTCGCCGCTCAGGGGGATCTCCTGCCCGCGCGGATGGTCGGATGAGGGGGCCGCGATGAAACGGATCATCACCGACGATGCCGCCTCCCTCGCCGAGACCGGCGCCCGCCAGCTGGCCGAGGCGCTGGCGGAGGAGCCGGCCCTCGTCGCCGCCATCGCCACCGGCAACTCCCCCATCGCCCTCTACGAGCGGCTGGCGGAGCTGCGGGCGGCAGGAGAGGTCGATGCCGGGCAGATGACCGCCGTGCAGCTCGACAGCTACATCGGCACGCCCGACGACGACCCCCGTTCGCTCTGGGACTGGATGCGCCGCGCCTTCGTGGCGCCGATGGGCCTCACGGACGCGCAGGTGCTGCGCTTCGCCGCCGATCCGGAGGACCCGGAGGCAGAATGCGCCCGCATGGGCACCGAGCTGGAGGCCGCCGGAGGGCTCGGGCTGGCGGTGGTGGGGCTCGGGCCCAACGGGCATCTCGGCTTCAACGAGCCGGGCAGCGCCCCCGGCGCCCTCACCCGCCCCGTGGAGCTTTCGCCGGAGAGCCTGCAGAGCAACGCCGCCTATTGGCAGGGCGGGATCGAGAGCGTGCCGCGCCGGGCGATGACGCTCGGCCTCGCGCCCCTGCTCTCCGCCCGGCGCATCCTGCTGGTGGTAAGCGGCGCCCACAAGCACGAGATCCTGCGCCGCGCCGTCGAGGGACCGGTGAGCGAGGATTGCCCCGCCTCCTGGCTGCAGCGCTGCCCGCAGGCGACGGTGATCGCCGATCGCGCCGCTTGGGAGGGCGCATGAACGGCGGCGCCGTGCTCGCCGTCGACGGCGGGGCCAGCAAGACCATCGCGCTGGTGGTGGCGCGGGACGGCACCGTCCTCGGCCATGGCCGCGCCGGCAATGCCGACATCTACCAGACGCCGGATGCCGTCGCCCATGTCCGCTCCGCCTCGACCGACGCGCTCTCCCGCGCCGGGCTGGCGGCGGAGGAGCTGGCCGGCGCCGCATTCAGCCTCGTCGGCGCCGACTGGCCGGAGGACATCTCCCACTGGCGCGCCTCGCTGCCCGGCCTTGGGCTCGGCCATCTGCAGGCCGAGCGGGTCACCATCGTCAACGATGCGCTCGGCGCCCTCGCCGCCGGCGCCCCCGAGGGGCCGGCCATCGCCGTCGTCCTCGGCACCGGCTGCGCCATTGGCGCGCGGGGGCCGGAGGGGGAGATGTGGCACTCCAGCTTCTGGCAGCGCACCCAAGGCGGCGGAGAGCTGGCCGAGCGGGCGCTCGACGCCGTCTACCTCGCCGATCTCGGCATTGCGCCGCCCACCGCTCTGACCGCCCGCGCCCTCGCCCATTTCGGGATGGCCAGCGTCGAGGACCTGCTCCACGCCTTCACCGGCCGCCTCACCCCGCCGCCTAAGCCCCTGCCCGGTTTCGCGCCGCATGTGCTCGACGCCGCGGCGGAGGGGGACGCCGCGGCGCTCGACCTCGCCGAGCGCCATGCCGATGCGCTCATCGGCTACGCCCGCGCGGCCGCCCGCAAGGTGGGCATCGGCCCCGGTGACGCGCCGAGGATCGTCCTCGCCGGCGGTGTCTTCCGCCATCCGGCGCGGCTGATCCCGGCGCGGCTCGTCGCCGCCCTCTCCGCCGACCTGCCGGGCGCGGAGGTGGTGGCCGACGTGCCCGAACCCGTGGCCGGCGTCGCCGCGCTGGCCCTGACGGCCGCCGGCACGGCCCCCGGCGGCGCCGTTGCCGCGCGGCTCGTCGCGACGCTGCCGGACCATGACGTCTTCCACACCGGCGCGCCATTGCCGCCACAAGCCGAGGGGCTCCGCCCATGCTGACGATCACCGATCTCTGGATCTACCCGGTCAAATCCCTCGGGGGTGTCCACCTGCAGAGCGCCGAGGCCACGCCGGAGGGCTCGCTGCGCCATGACCGGGAGTGGCTGGTGGTGGACGAGGCCGGTGCCATGCTCTGGCAGGGCGACCTGCCCCGCATGACGCTGCTGCGTGTCGGCTTCGCGGAGGGCATGCTCACCATCTCCACCCCCGACGGCGCCTCCGTGAGCGTCGCGGCCGGCCATAACGGCGCGCCCTGCACCGTCACCCAGTACGGCAACAGCTTCGCCGCGATCGACGCGGGCGGCGAGGCGGCGGAGTTCCTCTCCGACTGGCTGGGCCAGCCGGTGCGGCTGGTGCGCATCGGCGACCTCGCTCACCGCTGGCCGAAGGTGAACCCGCTCCACGTGCTCACCCATGCCTCCATTGCCGCGCTCAACGAGCGGCTCGCCGCCGGCGGCACCGGTCCGATGCCGGTGCAGCGCTTCCGCCCGAACGTGCTGCTGAGCGGCGGCAGCGCCTTCATCGAGGAGCGGCTGGCCGAAATCGCCTTCGACGGCGCCGCCCTTGTCCTCCGCGAGCCCTCGACGCGCTGCGAGCTGGTCAACATCAGCCTTAAGGACGCCGCCATCGAGCGCGAGCCCTTGCGCACCATCGCCGGCATGTCCCGCGAGCGGGAGACGGCGCGGCGCGGCAGCTTCGGCGTCTACTCGATGATCCGCGGCCCAAGCCTGAACGTCGGAATGACCGCCGACTGAGGCCCCCCGCTTTCGCTTGGCCCGTTTGCGCTTGCCCGCCCGGCGGTGCGATACTGGCCTCGTCCCCCATCCCGGAGCCCGAGCATGACCGAGACGCCCCCTGCCCCGCAGATCGAGAGAGCCTTCGACCTGCTCATCCGCGGCGTCGACCTCCTCGATGTCACCGGCAGCGGGGCCTCGCTCCAGCGGGGCGTCGACATCGCCATCGCCGGCGGCAAGATCGCCGCTATCGCTCCGAGCATCGAGCCGGAGCGGGCGCGCGAGGTGATCGAGGGCGAGGGGCGGCTGGCGCATGCGGGCTTCGTCAACTGCCATTCCCACGCGGCCATGGGCCTCTTCCGGGGCGTGGCGGAGGATGTCACGGTTCAGGAGTGGTTCAACGACCACATCTGGCCGATGGAAACCGGGATGGACGACGAGGACGTCTACTGGGGCGCCCTCCTCGGCATCGCGGAGATGATCGCCTGCGGCGTCACGACCTTCGCCGAGCATTACTTCAAGATGGAGCACATCGCTCGCGCCGTCACCGACACAGGAATCCGCGCCGAACTGGCGCCGACCATCTTCTCCGGCGAGGGCGAGGCGGAGGAACTGGCCGCCAGCCTCGCCTTCGCCGAGGCATGGCAGGGCGCCGCCGGCGGGCGGATCGGCGTGATGCTGGGGCCGCACTCGCCCTATACCTGCAGCCCGGATTTCCTGCGCTCCGTCGCCGGGGCGGCGCGGGGCACGGGGCTGGCCGTGCACCTGCATGTCTCCGAGACCGCCGAGCAGGTGGCGCTCTGCCGAGAGCAGTCGGGGCGCACGCCGGTGGGGCTGCTGCAGGAGCTGGGGCTGCTGGACGGCCCCGTCCTTGCCGCCCACCTTGCCCATCCGCAGGATGACGACCTGCAGCTCCTTGCCCGCGCCGGCACCGCCGTCGGCTGCTGCCCGAAGACGGAGATGAAGCTTGGCGCCGGCGTCACGCCCGTGGGCGCCATGCGCGCGGCCGGCATCACCGTCGGCCTCGGCAGCGACGGGGCGGCGAGCAACAACACGCTCGACATTCTCGAAGCGGCGCGCCTGACGGCGTTGCTGGAGAAGCACGAGCGGCGCGACCCGACCGCCCTGCCCGTCGCCGAGGCGCTGGCCCTCGCCACCTCCGAGGGTGCCCGTGCCGTGGGGCTGGAGGGCAAGGTCGGCCGGCTGGCGGAGGGGTACCAGGCCGATATCGTGCTGCGCCGCTTCTCCCGCCCCTCCGACAGGCCGCTGCATGACGCCGCCGCCACCCTGCTGTGGAGCGCCGCGCCCGCCGATATCGAGACGGTGCTCGTCGCGGGACGGCCCCTCTACCGGGACGGCGCGCACCTGACGCTCGACCTCCCCGAGGTGCTGGGGCAGGCACAGGCACGGGCCGAGCGGCTCAGCCGGCAGGCGACGAACCGGCGGATGGCCTATTATCCGGCCTGAGCGGGGCGGGTGGGCGCCCGCTGAGCCTCTTTCTGCCCTGCCGGGCATGGCGAGGATCGACAACGCTTCCGCAGCGCTTACCATCGCGTCAATCGCCGCTTCAGAGCCCCGGTCTGGAGCGGCAAGCCCTGTCTATTTCCAAGGGTCACCGCCTGCCGCGCTGGCCCCATGACTGATTGTTCGGAGAATGATGTGATCCGTGACCGCCTCCCTGCCCTCCTGCTGATCCTGCTGGCTCTTGCCTCTCCCGCCGCCGCGCAGGCCCCGATCGTGCAGCCGGAGGACCGGCTGAGCATCCGCGTCATCAGCTGGGACCCGATCGAGGGTGTCCTGCAGGACTGGCCCGCCATCGCGGGCGAATACGGCGTGACGGCCGGCGGCGCGCTCAGCGTGCCCTTCGTCGGCCAGCTGGAGGCCGCCGGCCGCCCGCCGGAGGAGATCGCCGCGATGATCGCCGAGGGACTGCGCAACCGCTTCGCGCTGAACGCCGCGCCCGAGGCCGTGGTCGCCATCCTGCAATCGCGACCCGTCGTCGTCGGCGGCGCGGTGCGCGCGCCGGGGCAGCTGCCCTTCACGCAAGGCATGACCGTTCGCAGCGCCATCGCGCAGGCGGGCGGGCTGGTGCTGCCGACCGACCAGGCGGATTTCGCGGGGCGCGACTACGTCAACAGCGAGGGCCAGCTGCTGATCCTGCGCAACCAGCGCCGCCGCCAGCTGGCGCGGCTGGAGCGGCTGCTGGCGGAGCGCGAGGAGCGCGAGCTGGTCATGCCGGCGGAGCTCGACGACATCGAGGGCCGCCAGCTCCTCGCCGAGGAGGAGGAGATCATGGAGCACCAGACCGACCGGCTGGAGGCGGAGCGCGTCTCTCTCTCCGGCCGGCAGGAGCTGCTGACCGCGCAGATCGCCTCGCTGGAGCAGCGCACCACCTCTCTGGAGCGGCAGCTGGAGCTGGCGCGCGAGGCGCTGGAGAACGCTCAGGCCCTGTCGGAGCGCAACCTCGTCTCCAGCGACCGGCTGGCGGATGCGGAGCGCAACGTGCTGACCATCGAGGGGCAGATCCTCGAGAACTCCAACGCCATCCTGAGCGCGCGGCTCGATCTGTCGGCGAATGACCGGGAGCTGAGCACGCTGACGGCGGATTATCGCACCGGCCTCATCAATGAACTGCAACAGGTCCGCGCCAACCTCGCCGATACCGAGCAGCGCATCGCCACGACGACGCGGCTGATCGGCGTCGATGCCGAGCGCGCTGCCGCAGCGGCGGCGGAGGCCGAGGCGGGCGGTGCGCTTGCCCCCGAGCCGGAGCTGACGATCTACCGGACGGACGCCGGCGCGGTCACGGCCATGGAGGCGGGGATGGAGACGACGCTGCGGCCGGGGGACCTCGTCGATGTCGAGAGCCTCGCCGCGGCCCCGCTCGCGCAGGAGACGGCCCCCGGGCTGGAGGATCAGGCCGCCGCGGAGTGAGCCGGGCCGGAGGGCGCTCGGCGCGCCGTCCGGCCCCCCTCCTCCCGCCGGGCGCGGACACCGTAGACGGCGGCGGCGACCAGCAGCATCGACTCGAAGTGGAACTGCATGAACGCCACCAGCTCGATGGCGCTCATCGTCACCTGCATCAGCGTGAACATGGCGAAGAAGAGCGTGTCGCTGCGCGCGTCGCCCAGCACCCGGACGAGGGAGACGACGAGCGCGTAGCCGACGACGGCGATCTGGAAGGCGATGCCGATCAGCCCGACCTCCACCGTGTTGGAGATCCACGTATTGTGGAAGTGAAAGCCCGTCTTCGTCGTGATGCCGAACATCTCCCACATCCGCTCGGCGACGTCGTTCCCCTCCACCCAGACGGCGTTGTAGCCCTTGCCCAGAAGCGGGTCGTCCGCGATCTGGTCGAAGGCCTCCTGCCAGAGGTCCGTCCGCCCGGTGAGGGTGACATCCTTGTCCGTCGCATCGAGGAAGAGGGCGAAGATGGCGTCGAGATAGGGCTGGATGAGGTAGAGCGCCGCCGCGGCGCCGGCACAGGCGAAGAGCAGGAAGAGCGCCCGCTGGGCCGGGTACCAGCGGCGCAGGAGCCCGAAGAGCAGCCCGGCGCCGATGGACAGGACGCTGGAGACGAGCCAGCCGGCCGATTGCCCCAGTACCAGCATCAGCACCGCCGGCCCGAGGCTGAGGAGGCCCGCGAGCCGCCAGGGTCGCGTCTCGTCGCGCCCCAGCGCCAGCGCGAGGCCGGAAATCGCCCAGAGCCCCATCGTCTGCGAGAAGGCGTTCTTGCTGCCGAAGATGCCCTGCAGCGCGCCCGTGTCGCCGCGCGAGCTGCCGATGAGCAGGCTGAGGGCGGCGACGACGGCGAGGACGACGAAGAGCGTGCGTAGCAGGGTGCGGGGTGAGAGCGCGGCGCTGATGGCCATGGCCACGACGAGCGACAGGCCAAGCTGCACGCCATAGCGCAGCGAGAGCGCCGGGTAATCTGACCACACGGTGGAGATCGTGCACCAGACGGGCACGGCCAGGATCCACCACGCCGGGCCGGCGCGGGCGAGGATGACATCGTAGCGCCGCAGGATGAGCAGCGCGCCCGAGGCGAGGAAGGCCAGCACGGCCAGCGAGCCGAAGCGCGGCACGAGCGCGATGGAGAGAAACACCAGGAACGTCAGCACCGTCGTCGGGCATATGCGCACCACGCGGACGGGCGCCGCCTCTGCACCGGCGAGGCTCATTCCGCCGCTTCCGTGCAGAGGATGGACTGCGGGAAGGCGCAGCCCTCGCCGGGGGCCGTCCACGCGACCCAATCGACCTCCAGCGCGAGGTCCCGCCCGGGCGGCGCGAAAGGGCCCATCCAGTCCGACAGCTCGTCGGTGCTCCAGTGGCTGAGGTAGATCTTCTGGGGATGGGTCGGAAGCTCGCCCGTCGCCTCGTGCACCAGCTCGCCGTCGATGAACCAGCGAATGCGCTCCGCCTCCCAGGTGAAGGCGTAGTCGTGAAAGCCGTCATCCGCCGGGACGGGCAGGTCGATGGTCTCGCCGTGCCGCATCTCGCCGCCGATGAAGGTGTTGAGCGCGACCTCGCCGGGATCGCGGGTGAGGATCTCGACGTCGATCTCATCATGGGGGGCGTCGTGGGCGGGACCGATGTAGGTGAAGAAGGCGGCGTTGACGCCCGACCACCTGTCGGTGCGCATCCGCACCTCGAAGGTGCCGTGGTGGAAGCGCTCCCGCGTCTGGATCTCGGCGCAGATGTAAGGGCGATCCGCCTCCCCCGTCTCCCGCAGCCGCAGGGAGAGGGCGCCGTCGCCCGGCAGATCGAGGGCGTCGGCGGACCACCAGCAGTTCTGGTGTGGGCCGTTCGTCCAGCCGTCGGAGACGAACCAGCGCTCCCGATCGAAGCTCTCGAAATCGTCGAAGAAGGAGGATTGCGCAGAGACGCCGCGCCCCAGAGAGAGAATCGGCAGGGCCAGAACAGGAATGAGCCATTTCATGGTTCAATCTTCTACCTCAATTTTCTCTCTTGCCAGACCTGGGCGCGGTCAAATTCTGCCCCACTTTCCAACCATACCGAAACGTGATCGAAATGGTTTGGCAAAAGATCGGAGAACGGGCTGTTTCTCTGGAGACCGCACCGAAAAGATGGCCTAGCCCTGTCGCAGGAGGAACTGCAATTTCCATGAGCGATTCCAGACGCCCCTCCGTCTCCATCCTGATGTCGAATTATTGTGGCGAGGCCTATCTCGCCGCCGCGGTCGGCTCTGTCCTCCGGCAGACGCACCGCGATCTGGAGCTTCTGGTCATCGATGACGGCTCCAGCGATGGCAGCGTGCCCTTGCTCCGCCGCATGGCCGCCGAGGACCCGCGGCTGCGGGTTCTGGAGATGCCGGCCAACGGCGGCCCGGCCGCGGCGCGCAACATGGGGCGCGATCATGCCCGCGGCGACTGGATCGGCATCGTCGACAGCGACGACCTGCTCCACCCCGGCCGCATCGCCGCGCTGCTGGCCGGCGCCGAGCAGACGGGGGCGGACATGGTGGCCGATGACATGGTGTTCTTCGGCGACCCCGCGACGGCCGGGCGGACGCTGCTGGAGGGCGGCGGCCACGCCGCCGGCTGGGTCAGCGCCTCCGATTTCGTGCACAGCGATCTGCTGGGGCGGTCGCTCGGCTACCTCAAGCCGCTGATCCGGCGCGAGGCCTGGGGAGACGTGCGCTACGACGAGGAGCTGCGGATCGGCGAGGATTTCGACCTCTGCCTGCGCCTCCTCCTCGGCGGGGCGCGCTACAAGCTGCTGCCCTCGCCGACCTATCTCTATCGCCGCCACGCCTCCTCCATCTCGCACCGGCTGTCGACGGAGGCGATCGCAGGCATGATCCGATCCCACGACGCCACCGTCGGCATGGCGGAGCGGGTCGAGCCGAGGGAGGCTCTGCTGGGCCAGATGCTGGAGCGGCGGGGCCGCGTCCTCCAGCGGCGGCTGGCCTACGAGACGCTGGTGGCGACGATCAAGGCGCGCAGCGCCGGCTCCGCCGGCCTGCAGCTGATGGCGCGGCCGGCGATGGTCGTCGATCTCGGCCGCAGCTTTCTGGAGAACCGGGCGCGCCGGCGCCAGCAGGCGGGCGAGGCCCCGGCCGAGGCATCGCCGGTGACGCTCGTTCTGGCGACGGACGGCAAGCTGGGCAAGACGCCGGCACCGGAGGAAGCGGTGCGCATCCCCCTGCCCCCGGGCCTGCCCGAGGCGGCGACGCTGGGGGAACAGCGCCGGCTCGCCCAGCGGCTCGCGCGGCTGCATGCGGAGGCGTCCCTCGATGTCATCGCCGTGGGCCCCGAGGGGCGCGCGGCGCTCGGATACCTGCCCGGCTGGCGCAAGGCGCGGCTGCTGGTCGACGAGGACGAGGCCCATGGCCACGACCTGCCCGAGGATTGCGCGCTGGAGGTGGCGCCTGCCTAGGTGTCGCCGCCCGGCAGGAGCAGGCGCACCCCATCTTTGCCGAGCGCGCTGCCCCGGTCCGGGCCGAGCTTGTCACGCAGGATGTCCCGCGCCAGCGGCCAGGGGCGTCGCGGGTCCGCCAGCGCGTAGCCGAGCGCGGAGCGGGGGCCCTGCTCGCGCTTGAGGTCGAGGAAGCGCCGATGGTCGCGCTTCATGCGCACCTCGGCGAGATGCTGCAGCATGGCGCGCCGGAGATCCGGCGCCATCGGACCGGAGGCCAGGTGGCGCTCGATGGCGTCGTGCAACTGGGCGAGATCGTGCCCCGTGTGCCGGGCGCTGAGGCTCTGGTTGCGGACGACGGAGAGGTAGCCGGGGCGGGAGGTCACCTTCATCCGCGCCCCGGCGAGCAGCGCGCGGGTGTAGAGGTCGTAATCCTCCCCCAGCCGCAGGGCCGGGTCGTAGCGCAGCCCGTGCCGGGAAAGGAAGTCTCGCGACATCAAGGGCTTGAGGAACCCCAGTTCCCCCCGCGCCGTGTTGCGCTGGCGCAGGTTGCCGCGCACGAAGGCCTCGGGCGTCAGGGGGCGGAACCGTTCCGCCCCGGTGGGCGGCGGGCGACTCGCCATCCGGTCGCGCTGCTCGGCGGTGACGAAGGCGATGTTGTCGGCGACGAGATCCCACTCCGCCGCCTTCAGAAGCGCGCCGAGGCGGCCGGGCAGGAACATGTCGTCGGAATCGAGGATGGCGACGTAGAGCGCCGTGGCGCTGCCGAGCGCGATGTTGCGCGCCTCCCCGGGGCCGACGTTGTTGTCGAGGCCGATGACCCGGACCCGGGGGTCGCGGGCCCCCTCGGCCTCGGCCAACTGACGTGTGGTGTCGCTCGAGGCATCATCGACGACGATCACCTCGCTCGTCTCCGCCTCCGCCAGAGCGGATCGGATCGCCCGCTCCAGCGTGGCGGCGGCGTTGTGGGCGGCGATGAGCACGGCCACCTGCCGAGCACCGGTGGTCATGACGGCCGCGCGCGGGTCGGCCGACGGCTGGTCGACAAGGCTGCACTCACCGGAAATAGGTCTCGTAGTTGCGATAATGCAGCTCCTCGGTCCCCGGCCGGGCGTAGCGGCGCAGGGCCTTGAGGTTCGCCTTGTTCAGGACGACCCCGAGGAGCTTGTCGTAGAGCTCCGGCTCTTCGCGTACGATCTTGCGCAGGATGTCCCGGGGCGTCTTGCCCCATTCGGCGATCAGCAACACCTGGTCGACCATTGGCAGCATCTCGCGGGCATCGACGATGGGCCCGAGGGGGGCGAGATCGAGGATGACGCAGGTGTAGTGCTCGCGCGTCTCGGCGATGAGATCGCGGAACTGGACGGATCCGAGCACCTCGCCGGCCTGCTTGCGATCCCGGTTCGCCGGCCAGCTGAGGACATCCACCTCCGTCCCGGTGATCTGCTTGGTCGCCTCGCGCCACGTGCCCTTGCCGAGCAGCACCCGGTCCAACCCCGGCTCTCCCCCAAGCCGCAGAAGGCGGGAGAGGCCGGCCTGCCGCATGTCGCAGTCGATCAGCAAAACGGGGCCGATGCCGGAGGCCATGACGCGCGCCAGCTGGAGCGACGTGAAGGTCTTTCCCTCGTTGGGGAGGGCTGAGGTGACGCCAATGACAGCGGCGCCGCCGTCGGACGGCGGGTGCGTCATGGCGGCCCGGCGCACGAGGCGCAGCGTCTCGATGTAGCGAGACGTGCCGTCGAGCGGGGCGACGGAGACGCGCGTCTTGTCCACCGCGGTGCTCCCGCCCCGCTTGGGCGCGGGGATGATGCGGGCCTTGGAACTGCCGAGCTTCGGCAGGTAGCCGAGGAACGGCAGGCCGGCCGTGTCCGTCACCTGGCTGCCGGTGCGCAGCGCGGTGTCGCGCCACTCCCGGACCGTCGCATGAAGCATCGCCGCCATGAGGCCGAGCACGATGGCCACCCCGATGGCCCGCGTCGTCGACGGCCCCGAGGGGCTGCGCGGCACGTCGGCGGGGTTGAGCACGCGGTTGTTCGCGACCGGGAAGGAGCGCAGGTAATCGGTCTGCTGCGACTGCGCGAGGAAGGAATCGTAGAGCCGCGAGAGGGACTCGGCCCGCCGCTCGAGCAGCTCCAGCTCGATCTGCGCACTGGCGTCGCCATCGAGCGCGCTGGACGTGTCGGAGAGCTGCTGGCGCAGCGAGGCGACGGCGGCGCTGGAGAGCTCCAGCTCGCCGCGGGCGGCGCGAGCGCGCTGCTCCATCTCGGCGTAGAGGCGTTCCGCGGCATCGATGATCTGCGTCTCCAGCGCCGTGACCTGTGGGTGATCGGGGCCGAAGTTGCGGCTGACCTCATCGCGCCGCGCCGTCAGCGCGGTCAGCTCGCCCTGCAGGTTGTCGAGCCGCGCATCGCCGGGCAGGCTCAGGCGCTCGTCCGAGGGCAGCGAGACCAGCGCCTCCGGCCCCAGTGCCAGCGCCGTGTCGTAGGCGGCGACGAGGGCACGGTTGCGTGCCAGCTCGGCCTGCGCGTCGGAGAGGGCCTGGTTCAGGCGGCTCATGTTCTCGTCGCCGAGCACGCTCGGGCTGGAGCCGATCATGCCGTTCTCGACACGGAAGGCCTCCACCGCGAGAGCGGCCTCACGGGAATCCGCCTCCAGCGCCGTCAGCCTCTCCTGCAGCCAGTCGGTGGTGCGCGACGCGGCCTCGAAGGAGGAGGAGAGCTGGTCGGCCACGAAGGCCGAGATGAAGCCGTTGACGATTGCCGCGGAGAGATCCGGCTCATGCGTCACCATGCTGATGAAGACAGCCGAGCTGTCGCCAACGCGGCCGAGCACGACCCGCCCCTGCAGCATCCGCGCGACGGCCTGCCGCCGCTCCTCCGCCACCAGCGCCGGGTCGGGCGCCGGCGCCGGGGCCACGTCTGCCGGCACCTCCGCCACGGGCGCCACGGCGCTCGTCACGCGGTCGATGGAGGAGCCGACGAAGCCCCGCGCCCGGCCGATCAACTTGCCGGCCATGGAGCTTGGCGGGGAGAGGAAGGTGGCGTTCTCATCCAGCGCCAGCGCGTCCGTGACGTCGAGCGCCAGTTGGCGGGAGCGCAGGATCTGCAGCGCCGTCTGCACGTTCGCATCCGTGACCGGGCCGACGTCGCCGATATCGTTGACGTTCAGCCGCGCGTCGCCGCCGAGGAGGATGGTGCCCACCGCCTCGTAGCGCTCCGGCGTCGTCGCGAGATAGGCGAGCGAGATCGCCCCGAAGACCGCCCACCAGAGCGGGAACAGCATCCGCTGCCGGCGCAGGACTGCGAAAATGGAGCGCAGATCGAAGAGCGGCTCATTCGCCGCGCTATTGCCGGACGGGCGCAATGCGCCGTCGCTGTCCGCCAAACCGAAGGCCATCTGTTTCATGCCGGACCTGCCAATGAGCGAAAACGCAGCGCCCGCGGGTTACGCACTGCTTTTTTCCGCGGACCCGTAGAGGATCACCTGCCGGAAGCCCAGCATGGAGGAAATTGCGCCAAGATGCAGCGCGCCCCGGATCAAATTGTCATTTCGCGGGCCGGGGAGCGGCGCGAGCACAACTGCAAGGCACATGCAGTATCCGAATTTCGCGAGGGCCAGGGGGAGATTCTCTGCCCGCGACATGGCCGAGGCGCAGAAATGCAGCTGCGCATGGGTGTGCCCCATCCGGTAGCGCCGCAGCAACAGCCACCGCAGGCTCATGCGGGTGGGCGGCACCGTCTCCGTCACCATGGCGGCCGGCTGCATTACGAAGCGGGCGCCGTTCCGCCGGGCCTGCTCGAAGAAGGCGGTGTCCTCCCCGCCGGTGGCGCCGAGCGCCGGGTCGAACCTCAGCCCGTCGAAGGGCGCGGCGGCGAGGCGGATCATCACGTTGCAGCTGTGTCCGGCGATGGGGCGACCGTTGGCATCGAGCTCCGGCCGCGTGTCATGCACGCGCCGCTGGCGCATCCAGGCCGGCGCGGTAGAGGGATAGAGCGCCTGCACGGGACCGACGACGATCTCCGCGTCATCCGCCTGTAGCTGACGAAGCAGCTGGCTGACCCAGTTCCGCGAGGCGATCTCGTCGTCGTCGATGAAGGCCAGCACCTCGATCCCTTCGGCCCGCGCCTGCCGGAGGATGGCGTTGCGGGCGACGGAGATGTTCTCCGCCGGGGCGTGCAGGTAGATCACCTCGTGGCGCGACATCGCGCCGAACCGCTCCACCATCGCCCGGGCGCTGTCGCTCCGGTCATTGTCGGAGACGATGAGCGTCAGGGGCACCCCGTCGAGGCCGCGCTGATCCTCCAGCGATTCCAGCGTCTCCAGCAGCTGATCGCGGCGGAAGGTGCAGATGCCGACGGCGACACGCTCCGGCGTCAGCGGCGCCGCCTCCTTCGGCCGCGCCGGCAGCTTGTAGGGCTGGCCGCTGGTGAGGTTCAGGACCATCTGCCGCCAGAAGCCGGCGGACCATGCGAGGTGCATCATCCCCGCGAGCGGCCCGGCGGCGAGGCCGAGCAGCGAGCGCCTCGACAGCGCCAGCGCCAGCCCGCCGAGGAGGCACCCCGTCATCCAGACGACGAGGAAGATGGCGAGGATCGGCAGCCACGGCGCGAAGAGCGCCAGCGCGACTGAGGGGGCGAGCGCGATCATGATGAGCTGGCGGAGGCGCGGCCGGGAGCCGTGCTTGTACATCGTGCGCGCCCGCCCCCGCCCGAAGTTGTAGTACTGGCGCATGAGCGAGGCGGCGCCGTCCCGCGGCAGGTACTGCAGCCCCGTGCGGGCCGTCAGCCAGATCTGCGCGCCGATGGAGGCGAGGCGCAGGTCGAGCTCGGCATCCTCGTTGTGCGAGAAGGTCTCGTCGTACCCCCCTGCCCTGCGAAAGCCGGCCATCTGCATCAGCGCGTGGTGGCCATGATCGACGAACTTGCCGCTCGGGCTGTTGCGATGCGCCGCGCCGCCGTTGCCGAGGGGAGAGTTCTGGGCCATCGCGATGGCCCGCTGCAGGAAGCCCGTCCCCGTCGCCTCCATCGAGACGACGATGCTCTCGGCCTGCTGCCGCTGCGCCTCCTCCAGCAGGATGTCGCAGTAATCGTCCGGGTAGCGGGCGTGGGCATCGAGCCGGATGAGCCAGCTCATCCCCTCGCCGTAGGTCTCGCAGGCAAGATTGATGCCGGCGCTCTGCAGCTTCTTCGGGTTGTCGAGCAGGCTGATGCTGCCGGGCATGGCACCGGCCTTGCGCAGCACGACATCCTGCGTGCCATCCTCCGAGCCGCCATCGGCGACGACGACCCGCGCCTCCCGCCCGCTCTCGCCGCAGCGACGCAGGAACGGGACGATGGAGTCGATGACATCGCCGAGATGCGCCTCCTCGTTCAACGCCGGGATGACGACCAGCACGCCGCCGCTCTCCAGCACCCGCTCGACCTTGGCGAGCTCCTTGGGGGCGACATCGAAGGCCTCCCCCGTGACGCCGGCGACGAGGACCTCGCAATCGGCCCGATGGCATGTCCAGCGGTCGGCCGGGACCTTGGCATAGGCGGCGCGAAGCTCCGCCACACGGGTCTCGGTGATCTGCTCCAGCGCGTCGTGCACAGCCTCGCCGGTGTCGTCCTTCACGACCAGCCCGACGCCGAGCTCGCTCGTCACCCGCTCAACCTCGCTGCCAGCGTGGACAATGCCGGGGACATGGTGCTGCCCCGCCTCGTAGAGCCGGTTCGGCAGCAGCCACTCCGAGTTGCCGCCCGCCTCGTAGCGGTCGATCAGCCAGGCGACGTCGATGTCGCCGTAGATGCGCGGCAGGTCGGCGGGGTAGTCGTAGGGGCCGTCGAAGCTGAGGTCGGGGTTGGCCGCGACCACGTCATGGAAGTGGGGAATCTCGTCGAGCGCCGGGCGCCCGCGCATGACGACCCGGTAGCGCCCGGGCGACTGCCGCGTGGCCGCGTCGAGCAGCGCCAGCGACCGCTTGCAGCGCAGGATGCCATTCCAGCCGATGCGGATGGGGCTGCCGGGTTCCAGCTTTGGGCGCGGGTTCTCGCGCGGCTCGGGCGGCGGCGCGAGGGACTTGTTTTCGACGATAAGGGTCGGCGCGCTGCATTGCCCGTATTTCTCGAAGTACTCCCGGTGGAAGGCTTCGGAGGACAGCACGAGGCGGTCGACGTTTCTGCAAAGCCGCCGCTCCACCGACCGGAGCGCCCGCGACTTCGCGCCGTCGCCGAGCATCATCCGGTGAATATCGAGCACCTCGTAGGAGAGCGGCACATGTCCGGCGCCATCTTCGGAGAACTTGCGCGCGAGAGGCGAGGCGAGCGCCAATACCTCCAGATTGCGCGCCATAATGGCATCGGGCCGCGGAAGGCCCTTCAGGGCGCGCATCAATCTCAGCCGGGCGGAGATCACCGTGGAAATGCGCGCGCCAAGCCGCCCGTTCTTCGTGCGGCCGAGAACAATTGCATCTTCGGGGAGAGGATCGTCCGTCCGCGCGAATCCCGCGACAAACACCTCGGCCCCGCCCTCCCGTAACATCCGCACACGGCGCCAGGCAGCAGCGTCGTTGAGATTGTAGGTCAGGTACAAAATCGTCTTGGCGCCGCTCGTCTGAGCGGCATTCGTCCTCGTCGTCTCAAATGGCATTGAACACCCACCCAGGTTGAAAATAACGGAGACCGAGAATTGATGTAATGAACCCCACCATCAAAAGTTGCCACGCGCATCATGGCAATCTCGCCGAGGGACACCGGCGGAAATCAGCCAAGAATTGCGGTCGGCTTTGATTTTATTCCGAAAACTTGGATCAATTGCGGGCAGAAAAGAAAATTAAGCCCGGTCAGCAGGATGCGAACTTGACTAAAATTAAGCGCATTGCCGGCTGATTGTGCAGGAATGACGCGACCGCTCGGCCCGAGGCGGGGCCGTTTCACCGAATCGGTCTTCCCGGCACGAGGCCGATCTGAGCCCTGCTTGGACGCGCTACAGCTGGTAGCCGAGCGTCTCCCAGATGCCCTGCCCGAGGCGGCGCTGGCCGAATTCGGCAATGGCGGCAGTGTCATCCTCGTTACGCAGCGACAGCGGTGCGGCATCCGGCCGGAGGGGCAGGCCGAGCTCGGCGATCAGGCGGTCGACGACCTCCTCCGGCGCGTCCCGCAGATCCTCGTGGCGCAGGAAGATGCAGTCATCCAGCCCCTCCTGCTTCGCCCGCCAGGCCGCGGCATAGGCGGCGCCCCAGTTGATAAGCATCTCGTCGACCGAGGCGCCGTATTCCTTGGACGACGTCACGGCGACGACACGCGGGTCGCGCGTCATCATGACGAAGCGCGCGCCGGGGAAGAGGCTCCTGAGCCAAGGGATCCTGACAAGGTTCGCCGCGCTTTTCTCAACGAGAATATCGGCTTCACCGACAACCGACGGGCCCCAGCACTCGAGCAGCCGTCGCCGCTGCCGCTCGGCCTCCGTGGGCGGCGCGGGGGGCGTGTGCATCCTTGCGTCGAGGGCGAACCGCCCAAGCCCGCCGCGCTCCCGGTCGTTCGGGACCACGTCCTGCAGATACTGGCCCTCGCGCTCCGGCAGATCCGGGCGGAGGGTGGCGACGACGGAGCGGTCCACGAGGCATCGCTCGATCAGCGCGAGGCTACCGCGATCAAGGCCGCCGATGAAGATATAGCGTTGCTCATGGGTCTCGCGGGCAGGAGCAGTCTGCTCTTCCGTGCCTGTCTCGGCAGGTCGCTCCTCGCTCTTTGCCGCGCCCGATGGTCGCGGGACAAGCATCCTCAGGATCCTGGAAAAAATCGCACTGTCCCCATCTTTGGAGGCCTGCGACGCCCCCTGTCTCCGGGCCAGTCCTACACGACCTGGGCGCACACGGCGACAGACAAGCATGATGTGTCCAATGACATATCAAACCTTTTTGGCCCGCTCACGGAAAAGAGATTTGGAGGCCGAGTGGGTGTGACGCGGAAATGCGGGACACCGTCGGACCCGAGCACAGTATCGTTAGCGCCATCATCGCTGCGAAAGCCCTCTTTTCCTTGGTCTAGGGCGTCGCAAGACCTCGATTCTTTTAAGACAATTTTCTACACCGCGCGCACGGCGGAATCGCGGGCGGCTTGTAATACAAGGTGTCTATTTCGCGATTCGTTCTATCTGACTGAATTCGTATTCGACGACCGATTCTAAGAGAGAATACGTCTCAAGACATCCGCCATTCCCGATCGCCCCGCCTCAGCAAGGAATGGAAACGGCCGTCGCTCACAAAACAGCCAGAGCAGTTCCCGGCGACGCGGCCAGGGCAGGCCGGAGGTCCAAGGAATTAAGGCCATTTCCCTCAGAGCACAATCTTCGAGCGAAAGAGGATGCCGCGGTAGCACAATGGGGAGAGGTCCCAGCACAGCGCAGGTCAGTTGAAGGGCAAAAAGTATCGTTCCTTCAATACCTTGCGCCTTCGCATGGGCCAGAAGATCACTCAGTTGGTCCGGGGCCAGGTCTCGGCTGATCCGGGCCAGATCCAGCAGGTAGCGGCCCCCCGGTTCGCGCCCGTAGAGGGCCCGCGTGAGGGAGATCGCCGTCAGGCAGATCACATCATGCGAAGACGGCACAGTGTACTGCGCGCCCTCGAAAGACTGGATCTCGCGCTCCGTCAGCACCTGCTCCTCGTCGCGCAGGCGAACCCCTCCGGGCTGCTGGAGACGGTGGTGCAGGTCCACCACGTTGCCCGCGTCGTCCTGGAAGTGCTGCTCTCCCAGCCCATGAATCCACCAGGCGGATAGGTTACCGCCCCCGCCCTTGAACCCCTGCTGCGCCAGGATACGCCGCGCGGTGGGCAGATCACCGGCGCCGACATAAAAATCACTGTCGCCAGAAGGCTTTACGCACGGGTCGCCGTACAGCGTCACCTGGCTCAAAGGGCCTTTCAGGACGAGATATGGCAGCCCCGCCGCCTCGAATTCCGCCGCGATCCGCCGGGTCAGGGCGAGGCCCTTGCGGTTGATGGCGACCGTCCGCAGGCGGGTCATGTCGACCGTCGGGGCGATGGCCTCAAAGCCCGTCCAGTCCCGCAGCGTGGCCAGCGCGAGCGTCACCTGGTTCAGGCGCGCCACGTGCAGGAGCGTCGTCGGGTCCACCTCCTCCGCACCCTCACCGAGTCGCGAATCCGGCAGGCCGGCGCGGCGTCGGAGGGCTTCGACCAGCAGGGCAGAAGCGGGCCGGCAGTCGCGCTGGAGGACATCGGCGTAGTGTCGCTCGACTTCAATCATTGCCGCACCGCAGCAATTCGCGCATGTCGAAGCCCGTGAATTCATGCGACATTTCGCGTCTCTTCACAGTCAATTTCCGCCCTAAACCTCCGCATTTTCTTCACCTTATTTTACCGCTCGCATTGCCTACCATTTTCTATTAACTTGAATTTGCGCAAGAGAGCGTCACTCTTTCTCATTGCGGCTACCACCGCAATCGCATCGTTTAGCAATGTAACTTTTGAGGATAACCATGACAAATCATGACGATAAACGGCAATACGAAGCCCCGGCGCTCGTCGCCGGCGGCTCTCTCGAAGAGCTGACCCAGGGTGCCTCGACGGGCACCAAGCTGGATGCCAGCTACCAGATCGGCACGCCCTTCGGCGATCTCACCTTCTCGTAAGGTGAGTGCCTGACCACTCCGCCGGCGCAGTTTGCGCCGGCGGCCCTCTGCTTCCTCCAGAGATATCGTCATGACCAACGCAATCGGCCGGCTGCGCGCAGCCGACGGCTGTTACGTGTGCGAGCTCGGCGATGGCGCCGCGATCCTCGATACGCGGGCAGACAAGTATTTCACCCTCAACGCCGTCGGCCGCTTCATCTGGGAGCAGCTCGCCCAGCCTGCGACGCAGGACGAGATCATCGCGAAGACGGTCGGCGCCTTCGACGTCTCGGAAGAGCGCTGCCGACAGGATGTCGATCGGCTGCTCGAGAGCCTGAGACTGCAGAGCCTGGTCGAGCCCGCATGAGGCGCGGCGATCAGGCGACGGGCCCGGCCGGGTCAGCCGTACGGTGGCGGCAGAGGCCGCTCCCGGCGCTGGCCGAAGCCCTTCGCCTCGTCACATGGACACGCCTGATGCTGTCGCTCCGCCGGGCGGCGACGCTGCGCCGCCGGATCGCGCGCCTGCCGGTCAGGCAGGCCCCGGATCTGGGAGACCTGCGGGTCGTCGCCTGGGCGGTCGCGGCGACGGCGAGGCTCGTGCCGGGCGCAAGCTGCCTCACCCAGGCGATGGCCGGGCAGGCGATGCTGGCGCGGCGGGGCATTGCTTCGGAGGTGCGCATCTCCCTGCCCCGGGACGCGGCGGCCGGGCTCGCCCCCCACGCATGGCTCCAGTGCGGCAGCACCATCCTCCTCGGCGGCACACAGGCGGAGGCGCGGGCGCATCGGACGCTGGCGATCTACGACTGCGACGGCACGACGAGGGGCGCGGCGTGACCTTCGCCTGCGCCCTCTCCGGCGATGGCTCGTCGCAGCGCCGCATCGTCGGGGCGATCCTGACGGCGGCGGGCATCCCTGCCCCGGCGCAGACGATCCTCTCCATGGGCGAGGCGACCTTCGGTGCCGACAGCCGGCGCGGCTGGGGGCCTTGGGAGGTGACGGAGGCGGGGGTTCTTCTGCTCGGGCCGAGTTCCGCCGTTGCCGAGCAGGCCGAGCGATACCGGCGGACGGGCCGCTGCGGCGCGGGCGAAGGCGCCTTCGCCGCCGTGCTGTGGGACAGCCGGGCGAGGAGGCTCGTGGCGGAGCGGGACATGTTCGGCATCGTGCCGCTCTACCGGCTCGACGGGCCGGATAGCCTCCTCCTCTCAGATGATCTGCCGGCGCTCGCGCGCGTCTGCGGGTCCCTTTCTGCCGATCCCACCTGGATCGCCGAGTACCTCTCGGGGCTCGATACCGACCCCCGGGCCACGCCCTACCGCGAGATCCGCAAGCTCCCTGCCGGCCACGCCCTTCAGGTCGACCTGCACCCCACTCACCAGGCACAGGAGCGCCCCGTCGCCTTGCCCGGCCGCAGCCTCGCGCGGCCGGTCGCGCCGGGGGAGCTGCCGGAGGCCCTCCGCGAGGCGCTGACCCGCGCCACCACCACCCGGCTCGGCGCCCGGACGGCCTGCATGCTCAGCGGCGGGCTCGACTCGGGCAGCCTCGCCGTGCTGGCGGCGGAGCATCGCCAGCCCGTCACCGCCCTGTCGCTTGTCTTCCCGGACCGGCCCGAGGCGGACGAGAGCGCCTACATCGCCGAGGTGCTGCGCCATGGCGGCTTCGAGCCTCACCTGCTGGAGACCGTGGGGAGCTGCCTCGATGACATCCCGGCCCTCCTCGCCGAGCAGGGCCAGCCGATCAACGGCTTCGGGCAGAAGGGCATCGGCGCGCTCTACGCGCTCGCCCGCAGCCTCGGGATGGACAGCATCCTCGACGGGCATGGCGGCGACGAGGTGGTGGGCACCGGTCAGCGGCACCTGCACCGGCTGGCCCAGGGGCTGAAGCTCGGCGCGCTCTGGCGGCAGGCGGAGGGGCCGGCGCGTCTGGCCGGGCGGCAACGCGGCGACGTGGTGCTGGAGGTCCTCTCCAACGCGGCGCCTCGCTACCGGCTGCGCCGCGCCGCAGCGGGCCTGCGCGGCGCCTCGGGCCGGGAGGACGCCTGGGCGTGGCGGGCGCTCGTCTCTGCCGAGCTGGCGCAGTCCACCGATCTGGTGGCGCGCGCCCGGCAGTCCGCCGGCGCCCCGGCGCGGGACGATCTGGACGCGCATCTGGACCTGCTGCGCGTTCCTGCCACCGCCTCCGCCTTCGAGGGGCACTGGCGCACGGCGCGGGCCCACGGGATCGAGGCGCGCTACCCGTTCTACGACCGTGAGGTCGTCGCCCTCTGCCTCGGGGCGAGCGAGGCACAGCGGCTGGCCGGCGGCCTGACCCGCGCGCCGCTCCGGCAGGCGATGGAGGGGCGCCTGCCGGACAAGGTGCGCCTGCGCCCGGACAAGACCGATTTCACCGCCGTCGCCTGGGCCGGCCTGCGCGCCAGCAGCCCCGCGGCGACGGACCGGCTGCGCGCCGCCATCGCCGGCCCGCTCTCGGGCTTCGTCGACCGGGAAACCGCCACCGCCGCGGTGGACCGGCTGCGGGGCGAGGCGCCGGACCCGACGGCCATGCGGCAGGTCTGGCGGATGGGGCAACTGGCCGAATGGCTGGAGAGCCTGCCGCGCGCAGCGGGCGCCGCCGCAGAGCGGGAGGCGCTGAGCGCATGAGCTACGACCTCTCCCCCCCGGTCATCGCGCCGGCCCGCTACCGGGCCTTCGGGCTGCGCATCCACTCCGAGATCCCCCTGCCGGAGATGGCCCCCGAGGCGCCCGGCGATGCCTTGCCGGACGTGACAATCCTGCGCGGGCCGCCTCTGGACGAGACGGGCCGGACCTCCCCCGAGGCGCAGTTCCAGCCCGGCCGCGCCGAGTTCTTCTGGCCCGCCGTCGGCCGCTTCACCGTCACCGCGCCCGGCCGCATCGAGGCCTCGGCGGCTGCCGGTGTCAGCGATGAACTGCTGGCCTTCCCGCTGCTCGGCCCGGTGCTCGCGACGCTCCTGCACATGCGTGGGCTGTTCCTGCTCCATGCCAGCGCCATCACGATGAACGGGCGCGACGCCATCGTCCTCGCCGGCGACAAGGGCGCCGGCAAGTCGACGACCGCCGCCGCGCTCTGCCATGCCGGGCACGCGATGCTGTCGGACGATATCGTCGCGCTTGGGGACGAGGCGCCGCCCGCCGTGCTGCCGGCCTGGAACCAGATGAAGCTCTCGGCGGAAGCCGCAGCGCATCTGGCGCCCGAGGCCTCCGTGACCCGGGGCCACGTGCATGACGATATCCCGAAGCTGCGGATCCTCATGCCGGGGGAGCCGCCCGCCGCTGCCGTCCCCCTCGCCCGCGTCTATACCCTGAAGCGGGACAGCGCGGTCAGCGTGCCGCAGATCCGCCCCCTGTCCCCACCTCAGGCGCTCGCGCTGACGCTCCGCTACGCCTACATGGCGCGCTTCCATGGCATGGCCCCGAAGGGAGAGGCCGAGCGGCGCAGCTTCCGTCAGGCGAGCGCGCTGGCCGGGCAGGTGACGATGGGCGAGCTTTTGTTGCCCGTCGGCATCGACCGCCTCCCCGCCGTGGCCGACGTTATCGCGGCCGACCTCGCCTCCAGTCGGCGTGGCGCCCCGTGACCGCCCTCGCCCCCGAAATGCCGGCCTCGCCCCCCGGGGCCATGACACTTCTGGATGCGCTCCGCCGCTCCGCCGGGCGCTCCTTCGCCGCCGCGCTGCTGTTCCTCGCCCTCGGAACGCTGACGGAGGGGCTCTCCCTCGCGCTGCTCGTGCCGGTGCTGGCGCTGGCCGACCGCAGCGGCAGCCACGCGATCAACCTCGGCGGGCGCGAGGTGCTGGGGGTCGAGCTGCCCGACATCGCCGTGGGTCTGGCGCCGACGCTGATCGCCCTCGTCGTGCTCGTCGGGCTGATGGCGCTCTTCCACCGCTACCGCAGCATCTTCGTCGCCCGCATCCTCGTCGACTTCGGAAACAACCTGCGGACCGGCTTCTTCCGCAGCATCGCCCATGCCCGCTGGGACAGGCTCAGCCGCCTCCGCCGGGCGGACCTGCAGCATGCCCTGATGGCGGAGATCGACCGTGTGCAGGTCGCCGCGACGACGGTCATGGGCATCTTCCAGACCGTCGTGGGCCTGCTGCTCTACCTCGGCCTCGGCCTGCTGATCTCCCCCGCCATGACAGCCTTCTCGCTGGCCATCGGCGGGCTGTCGCTCTGGGCGCTGCGCGGCTACCGGCGCGCGGCGGGGCGGCACGGCCACCACCTGCAGAGCAACCGGCAACACCAGAGCCGCCTCGTCTCCGACTTCCTCGGCAACCTGCGCGCGGCGCGGATCATGAACGACGAGCGGCGCCACATCGCCGGCTTCGAGGCGGCGCTCGACCAGGGCAAGACGGAGGGGCTGGCCCACCTGCGCCGGGCAAGCGCCAGCAGCGCGCTGCTGCAACTGGCGATGGCCGTCGGGGCGGCGGGATATATCTACGTCGCGCTGCAAATCGTCGGCCTGTCCTTCCCGCGGATGCTCGTGCTGCTGCTGATCCTCATGCGGGCCTCGCCGCGCATCATCGCCTTGCAGCAACAGGTCAGCCAGCTGCTCGTTGACCTGCCGGCATATGCCGCCGTCGTGGGCGCGACCGCCGACCTCGACGCCGACAAGGACGAGAGCCTCTCCGGCCATCCGGCCGAACCCCGCTCCGCCGCGCCGAGCGAGGTGACGCTGGCCGGCGTCGATTTCGCCTACGCGGACGGGACGGTGGCCCTCCGCGACGTCACGCTGGAGATCCCGGCCGGGCAGATCACCGCCCTTACCGGCCCCTCCGGCTCCGGCAAAAGCACGATTGCGGATCTGGTGACCGGGCTGATCCGCCCGCAGAACGGGCAGGTCCTCATCGACGGGCAGAGCCTCGGCCCGACCGACCACCGGGCCTGGCGCCACCGCCTCGCCTATGTCGCGCAGGAGCCGGTGCTGATGCACGCGACCCTCCGCGACAACCTCATCCTCGCCGCCCCGCTCGCCTCGGACGAGGACATGACCGAAGCGCTCCGCTCCGCAGGCGCGTCGGAACTCGTGCCGCTTCTCGGCAGCGACGTCGGCGAGCGCGGCGGCCTCTTCTCAGGTGGCGAGCGGCAGCGGGTGGCGCTGGCGCAGGCCTTCCTGCGCCGGCCGCGCTTTCTGATCCTCGACGAGGCGACGAGCGCCCTCGACTGGCGGCATCAGGACGATATCGCCGCCGGATTGCGCAACCTGCTGCCGGAGACGACCATCCTCCTCATCGCGCACCGGCCAACGATGATCCGCATCGCCGATATCGTCCATGTCCTGTCCGGCGGGCGGATCGTGGAAAGCGGGCCCCTGCCCGACCTGTCCTCGATGAGCGGCAGTCACGTTTCACGGATGCTGGCCTCGGCCGGGTGATCGTGCCGCCCTAGATCGACACGGGCATGTGGCCGAGCGCGGCGGAGTCCCGGCGCGGCATCGAGGAGCCGTCGTAGAGATCGATCTCGAAGTGATCCATGATCCGGCGGAAGCGCCCGATCGTCTGCTGATCGTAGCCGTCCTTCCACTTGTCGAGCTGTTCCAGCCGGCTGGAGCGGAAGTCCCCCTCGATATTCGTCCGGCTCGCCCGGTCGAACCTCTCGGAAATCCGGTCGGGCATCGCCATCCCCCACTCGGAGAAGATGTGCTCGACACTCTCCTGCGGCGCGAGCAGCAGGTGCTCGTAGTGGAGGACGCACCACTTCTGCCGGTGGTCCGGATGCTCGAGCAGGTACTTGTTCGTCAGGCACCAGCGCGCGACGAAATATTCCTCCGGCGTCTCGAGGGACTGCAGGATATCTTCGTGCTCTAGGTAGTAGCCCGGGTAATGCTCCGGCATCGGGAAGGCGCCGCCCTCCTTCTTGAACCATTTGTGCTTGCTCGCCGAAAGCGCGACCGCGATGGGATGCCGGGTCATCATGATCGGCTTGTGGCGGAAGGCAAACGTCCGGATCAGCCAGGGCAGCATGAGTTTCGCGCGCACGAACTTGACGAGGAGGCGCTCGGCGTAAAGGAACTCACGGAGACGCGAATAGCCGCAGATGAACTCGTTCAGCTCGGCGCCGCTGAAACACTTGGCAAACCACTCCTCCAGCTCCGGCCAGTCTGCATCATCGGGGACCGGCTGGTCCCACCCGACGCCGATGGCCTTCAGTCCGGGAATCACACCCAAATGAAGCGGCTCGTAGATTGTCGCCGTCTTGGGAATGCCCTGCAGAACCTCGAAGAGCCACGTACTCCCTCCCCGGGGGTCGGCGGCGATGATCAGGGCATCCTTCGCATCATATCGCCGAAAGCGAGAAATCGCATTGAGCGACGGGCCGATCGCGCGGCGCTTCAGGCTTTGCAGGGGCATGCAGGTGATCCAATCTGGTGCGTGCGCAAGAAAGAGCTATGAGAGAATAGCAATGAGAGTAGGCCGGTGAAAACGGCGAAATATGGCAAGCATGAAGTGAGGAAATATTCGAGGGGAACAGGGGGAATGTCAACGCGCGAGGCAGGGTAAATGCTTTGGCGCCGAGATTCTTGTTCAAAGGGAGCGTTGGCGTAAAATTAAGCCAGTGATGCTGAAGATCTTGGCCCGTCACCAAAGGCGACTATCGGGGCGCCGATCGAGCAGGACCTTCGCGAGGTATACGGGCATCCGCGCCGGGAAGGTCGGGTCCAGCCGGCTCACTTTCTGGAACGCACTGGCGCTCGCGAATCGGCCGCGCAGAAGGTTGCGCGCCAGCAGGTAGCTGTAGGCGCGGCCGTAGTGCTCGCACTTGGCCTCGACCGCCCCGAGCCACGGCTTGTCCGTGACCAGCCTCTTCAACTTCCGGGCGAAGAGGTATTGCGAGGCCATCCGGCGCAAGGTCGCGGGGGAGCTCCAGTCGAAGGACTGGAAGAAGATGTTGACCCCCCGCCCCGCCACGACATTGCAGCGCCAGGAGATCGCCACCCGCGCCCCCGAGAGCACCAGCTCGACCCAGAACAACCAATCCTCGCAGGCGGCTCGGAGATCGGGATCGAAGCGGATTTTCTCCACGGTTGAAGCCCTTACCACGACGGTCGACGTCTGGCACATGTAGCGGTCGAGGAAATATACCGTCAGCGCGCCGGGGGCGAAGCCCATGACCGGGCCGTCCTCGTCGACCCACGCGGCCTGCCGCGCGAGGGTCTGTCCGCCGTCGTCCAGCACGGGCACTTCGGAGGAATAGCGCTCGAAGAAACCGGCGCGGGAGTTGTCGCAGAAGTAGAAGTCGGCCCCACGGTCCAGGGAGGTGAGCGCGTCCTGCAGATGGGTCGGCGTCCACTCGTCGTCCGAGTCGAGGAAGGCGACGATGTCGAACCGTCCCTCCCGCGCGATCCAGTCCAGCCCCGTGTTCCGGGCCCCGCCGGGGCCGCCGTTCGGCTGCTCGATCAGGTGCAGGGTCAGGCCGCTCGGAGGATCGTAGGACTCCAGCTCCTGCTTGGCCGGGAGCGGCGAGGAATCGTCGACGATGACGACGGTGATTTGCGGGGCGGGGCCGAAGCCATCGGAAAAGGTCTGGCCGGCGATACTCGCCAGAGCGCGGAGCAGTATTCTCTGCTCCGTTTGGTAGAACGGGATGACGACGGCAATCATCGGGCCGCCAGTCTCGGGGCTCACCACTGCGCGCCCACTTTCCCTGATCGCCGGGCGTTCGTGCGTCCCCGCCATTTCCTCAACACCGGCAATATCTCCAAAATACGGCTCTACCTGAGCGGGATTCGCGGCACCGCGTGCCGCTCCACTTCTCATAGCCTAGCAGACATTCCGCAGACCAGACATGATGAACCGTTCAGGCGAGAGACTTTCTTTGTCTCTGCCGACGCTCCTGCTCATTGGGTCACCAAATCCTCTGACCAGTCCGGCGCCCTCTACCATTGGCTCCAGCTTAAGATTGAGGCCTCTTTTCCGTGAACGCCGAAGACGAGTTCAAACCCAATGATGCCGATTCCCCAAGCACCCGCTCTGACCATCGGCACAATTCCTCCCATCGACCCCACCTCCTCCTTGCTCCGGCCTCCCGAAACTGCGACATCTTCAAAAGACGCGGCAATGAGCGAGCAGCTGTCTTTTCATGTCGAGCGAATCGCAGGATTCCGCCGCGCGCGTGCCTTCCTTCGGGAAAATCGCCCTGCGGGGGGCAATGGTGACAGGCGGCGGGCAGGCCGTGAAGATCGGGCTCAGCCTGGTTTCCGTTGTCGTGCTCGGGCGGCTTCTGCAGCCCGAGGATTTCGGCCTCATCGCCTCCGTCAGCCCCATTCTGGCGCTGGTCGCGATGTTTCAGGAGCTCGGCCTTCGCGAGGCCCTCATCCAGCGGGCCGACCTGAGCAATTCCGACATCAACCAGGTGTTCTGGGTGGCCATCGCGGCCTCCATCGTCTGCTCGCTCGTGATCGCCGCCCTCGCCCCCGCGGTCGCCGCCTTCTACGAGCAGCCCCGCCTGCAGGCGGTCGTCCTTGTCCTCGCCCTGCCCTTCTTCCTCGGCGGCATGATCATGGTGCCCACCGGGCTCCTCGCGCGTCACCTGCAGTTCGGCAAGCTGGCCGGCATCGAGGTGCTGGGCGCGTTCACGAACCTCGTCACCGCAATCATCGGCGCCGTCGTCGGGCTCGGCTACTGGTCGCTCGTGCTGGGCGGTGTCACCTCGGCGCTCGTCGTCTGCATCGCCTACTGGTCCGTCGTCGGCTGGTCCCCCGGGCGGCCGAGCTTTCGCATCCAGCGCGAGATCGTCTCCTTCAGCGCCAACCTCTCCGGCTTCCGGCTGGTGAACTACTTCAGCCGCAACGCCGACAACGTGCTGTTGGGCAAGTTCGCCGGGCCGGTGGCGCTCGGCTACTATGACCGCGCCTACCGGCTGCTGCTGTTCCCGCTGCAGTCGATCAACTATCCCCTGAGCCAGGTGATCATCCCGCTGCTGAGCAAGCTGCGCGGGGATGTCCCGCGGCTGAGGCACGCCTACCTGCGGGTCGTCGGCATCCCCGCGCTTGCCGCCATCCCGGCGATTGCGGCGGTGACGATCAACGCCGAGGAGACCATCGTGCTGGTCTTCGGCGACAAGTGGCTCCCCTCCGCCGCGATCTTCTCGTGGCTCGGCGTCGCCGGCATCGCGCAGTTCGTGGCGAGCACGGGGGGGTGGATCTTCATCTCGCAGGGGGAGACGGGGCGGATGTTCCGCCTCAACATCGTCTTCTCTCTGCTGCTGATCGTCGCCTTCGTCGCCAGCCTGCCCTGGGGCGCCGTCGGCATGGCCGCGGCCTATACCATCGTCAACGTCGCCTTCCTGCCCTGTCGCTGGTGGTACATCAGCCGGCTCGGCATCGTCTCCTTCCGTGACCTGTTCATCCTGCAGGCGCCCTACTTCGCCGCTTCCGGCATCACCTGGGGGATCGTCAGCCTCCTGAAGTCAGAGGTTTCGATGCCGGATATTGCGGCCATCGGCATCACCGTCGTCATCTCCTACGCCGTCTCCGTGGCGCTCGTCCTGCTGACCCGGCCGGGGCGGGAGACGGTGCGCGAGATCGTCTCGATCCTCTCCGGCCTCGTGAGGAGCCCGAAGGTTGCGGGGTGAGCGGGCATGAGCGTCAAGGGCAAGCTGCGATCCGCCCGGGCCCTCTGGCGGGAGGTGCGAGACCCGCCGCTGATCACGCGCAATGAGAGCCTGAAGCGAGAGCGGATCAAGGCGCTGGTCTCGACCCCCTGCCCCGCGCCGGTCTTCATCTTCGGGCTGCAGAAATCGGGGACGTCGGCGATCTGCGGCCTGCTCGGCGAGGCCACGGGCGAAAGGACTCAGATCGACTTCGAGGGCGCGTGGGAGCCCTACATGTCGCGCCTCGTGCGTGGCGAGACGGGCACGCGCGCCTTCGTGCGCCGCAACGCCTGGGCCTTCTCGGCTCGGATCATCAAAGAGCCCTGCCTCACGCTCGCCGCGCCGGAGCTGATGGCGCATTTCCCCGCGGCCCGGGCGATCTTCGTGGTCCGCGAGCCGGCGAGCAACATCCAGAGCATCCTCAACCGCCTGAAGATCCCGGGGCACCTCGCGGAGCTGGGGGGCGACGCGCCGCCACTGCCGAACGACACCTGGCGCTGCCTGCTGGGCGGCGCGGACCTCGGCTACGGGGGGCAGAGCCACATCGAGGCGCTGGCCCTGCGATGGAGCCGGGCGGCGGAGACCTACCTCGCGCAGCCCGAGCGTTACGTGCTGGTGCGCTACGAGGACTTCCTGGCGGACAAGACCGGCGCCATCGAGGGGCTCGCGGCCGCCGTGGGGCTGGAGGCCACCCGGCCCATCGACCACCTGCTCGATGTCCAGTTCCAGCCGGCAGCGAAGGTCCGCTCCGCGCCCGCCGAGTTCTTCGGGGAGCGGAACCTCGAGATCATCACCCGCCTCACCGGCCCGGCGGCGGAGCGGCTCGGATACGCCTGAGCGGAGCGTCCCCGGCCTCAGGCCGGGAAGGCGAGGAAGCGGCCGTAGGTGACGGCCTTCGACAGCTCGCCCTGCAGCGTCGCGCGCTTGAGGCGCCAGCGGGTGTGACGGCGCATCGTCTTCCACATCTGCCGCCCGACGGGCTCGGTGCGGATCAGCTGGCCGATCTTGCCGCGCGCCAGCCCGTCATGGACGAGATCGTCGAAGCCGAAGGGGGAATCGAGCGGCCGGCAGAGCAGCTCCGCCTCCGCCGGGCTGAGCGTGGGGGCGCCGCGCGCGGCGGCTGCGCAGATCAGGTCCAGCGCCTCGGGCCACATGCCCTGCCGCCCGTAGACGCCGCCGCGCCGGATCAGCAGCAGCCGCTCGCGCGCCTCGCCCGTCAGGCCGTCGAGCGCGCCATCGGGCAGCATCTCCTCATCCGCCAGATCGGGCACCAGCGCGCCGAAGAGCTTGCGGTTGTAGATCTTCCACTTGGCCATGATCTCGCTCGCCGCGATGGGGGCGGAGGACGGCCCCCGCGGCCCCTCGTGCTTGCGGTAGAGGTAGACCACCTCGTCCACCAGCCGGCCCCGGCAATGGCGGGCGATGCGCAGGTTCATCTCGTAATCCTGCGAGCGGATGAACGCCGTGTCGAAGCCGCCGACGCGGTCATAGCACAGCCGCCGCGACAGGAGGGCGGGCTGCAGGATGAAGCAATCGTCGAGCATGTTGGGGAAGATGGTTCCCGGCCCGCCGGGGTGCCAGTTTAGGTATTTGGCGAACACCTTCTCTCCGCTCGCCGGATCGACGTGGAACACCTTGTGCTGCCCGGCGACGAACTCCGTCTGCGGCTCCGCCTCCAGCACGCCGGCCAGCCGCTCGCAGGCGGTGGGAACGAGGAGGTCGTCGTCGTCGCAGATCCAGATGAGATCGCCGGTGGCGAGGCCGAGGCCCCGGTTCATCGTGGCCGCCTTGCCCATGTTCTCATGCACATGAACGGAGATCCGGTCGCCATAGCGGGCGAGGACGTCCTCCGTCCCGTCCGTCGAGCCGTCGACCATCACGAGGATCTCGTCGATGGGACGGGTCTGGGCGAGGATGGCGTCAAGCGTCTCGCCGATCAAGTCGGCCCTGTTGTAGGTCGGCAGGATGAGGCTGACCCTCAGGCGTTGCTCCGGCACGGTCAGATCATCCTTCGATTGCTGAGAGAAGGGCTCACGGCGGCGGCGCTCATGACCGGCGCTCGGCGGGGCGTCTGGGCAGGACTTTGGCGGGGGACCGCGCGGCGCGGGGCGCCCTGATCTCCTCGAAGCGGGCAAGGAGGGCGGCGTTGCGCGTCTGCTGGTCGAAATCGGTGGCCACCTTGGCGCGCGCGGCCGAGGCCATCGCGTCACGGTCGCAGGTTCCATCCAGCAGTTTGAGCAGGTTGTCGCGGAGGCCGGCGACGTCGTGCTCGTCGGCGAGGAGGCCGGAGGCGCCATGGTGGATCAGCTCGGGGATGCCGGAATGGCGGGTGGAGCAGACGATGGTGCCGAGCGCCATCGCCTCCATCAGCGTCACCGGGATGCCCTCCTGATCGCCATCCTCGCCCGTCACGCTGGGCGCGAGGAGGACATGCGCCGCCCCGATCCGCCGCAGCGCCTCGGCATGCTCGAGCGCGCCGACGAAGCTCACGCGCTCCCCCAGCCCCAGCTCGGCGGCGCGGGTGCGCAGATGCTCCTCCAGCGGGCCGGAGCCGGCAATCTCGTAGTGCCAGTCGAGCTCCGGCCGCTGCGCCAAAAGCTCGGCGGCGGCCTCCAGCGCGACCTCGACCCCCTTCTTCTCCACCAGCCGGCAGAGGGAGATCATCCGCACGGGCGCCGACCAGTCGGCCGGCTGGAACCGGTAGTCCGCGACCGGCACGCCGAGGTGGTGGACGGCGACCCGCTCCGCCGGCGCCCCGGCCCCTTCGAGAAGCTCGGCGAAGGGGCGATTGACGGTCAGGTGGAGGGTGCCGGCGCGGAAAAGGGCGGCGTAACGCGTGAGGCCATTGCTTTGATATTCATGGCTAACATCGCGGCCATGGTAGATTGTCACCAGCGGCGCCGCGGGTTTCCCCCCGGCGAGGCCGACAAGCCCCGCGCCCTGCCAGCCGAAATGGGCGAGGAAGATGTCCTGATTCCGCAGCGATTTCAGAAAGCGGCGATTGGCCAGACGGGCGAGACCATTGCGCAGCCGCCATGGCAGGCTGGTCCGCGCATGCCAGCGGGCAGCGGGCCACTCCAGTATCCGCACATGAGATAACCCCGCCCTGTCAATGGCTTGAGTGGTGTCCGCCGCCCGGCAGACGACGGTGACGTCATGGCCGAGATTGGCGAAATGGAGGACCTGGGACAGAACGAAGGTTTCGGAAAGCTTCGGAAAAGCATCTGCGAAAACGGCAACCTTCATTCAACAATGCTCCCACGCATGAAGGCCCAGACAATTTGACTATTGTCGTGCCCTTTCCGCCGCGCAAGAGAAATGGGCGCGCCGACGCGCGGAATCGCCCGGAAAGGCGATTTCCCGCTCGCATAAGCGCCACCTTTCGCGCCGGAACCGGCGCAGGCTCAGCCCCCGCCGTCCACCAGCTGCCGCCAGCGTCCGGCATAGGCGCGCAAGGCCTCCGCCTCTTGCGGCTCGACCCGCCGCTGCGGGGCCTCCACGTAATCCGGCAGGAAGAGCAGCGCCCCGCCCGTCGAGGTGCCGGTGGCGGAGGCAGAGGCCTCCACGCCGCCGGGGCGGAGAGCCGCGAGCATCTGCAGATAGTCGTCGTTGCGGGCGAAGGGGCCCTCCACGATGGTCGGGCCCTCCGCGCCGATGAGGCCGAGGCAGATGTCCGTCATCAGGGCGAGGTACCACGAGAGGGCGAGCATCCGCTCGCCGGGCGTCGCCGGCTCGGCGGTGAAGCCCCCGGCGCGGCCGGCGAAGGGGCCGGTGCCCGCGGCGATGGCGGGCAGCAGGAACAGCCCCTCCTCCACCGCCGCCCTGTCCGCTCCGGTCGGCGTGGCGCTGGCGCCCTCGCGGATCATCTCGAATTCCCGCCCGCCCATGAAGCGGGCCGAGGGCACGGCCCCGCCGCGGGCATCGACGTTGACGAGCGTGTCGCGGCCGGGGTCGAGCCGGCGCGGCGCGGCGCCGACGGCCATGCAGATGACCCATGTGCCGGTGGAGACGACGGAGAACGGCGCCTCTCGTCCCGCCAGGTGCGGGTAGAGCGAGGCGTTGCTGTCATGGATGCCGCAGGCAACGGGCGTCCCGGGGGCGAGGCCCGTCCGCCCCGCCACCTCGCCCGTAATCGCCCCGAGGATGTCGGAGGAGTGGCGCGCCGGCGCCAGCTTGTCCGCGATCCCCAGCCGCTCGGCCAGCGAGGACGGCGTGCCCGCCCAGGGGTTCCAGAGATCGGTGTGGCAGCCGAGGGAGGTTACATCCGTCGCGAGCTGCCCCGTCAGCCGGTGCCCCCAGAACTGCGGATAGGTGACGATATGCGCCGCCCGCTCCCGCAGGCCGGGGTCGGCCTCCAGCATCCAGTGCAGCTGCGCGCCGAGGTTCAGCCCGCCCGGCAGGCGGGGCGAGCCCGTCTCCTCGAAGGGCGGGCGGAGGGCGTCGTAGGCCTCCGCCACGCTCTCCGGCCCGTCATGCTCGTAATCCAGCATCGGCGCGGCGAGCGAGCCGTCCTCCGCCAGCAGGACACCCGCGGCGCCGTGCGTGGTGACGGAGATGGCGTCGATCCCGTGCTGGCGATGCATCCGGCCCAGCGCCTCCAGGAGAAAGGCCCAGTGCCCCTCCACGTCGAAATGCGGCCATGGCGGGCCGGGGAGCACCTTGTTGGGCCGGGTCGTCACGTCAATCTCGGCGAGCGTCGCGGCGTCGACGAGCGCCAGCTTGGCGTTGGTCTTGCCGATGTCGATGACGGCGATATGGCGGGGGGACGTCATGGCAGGTGGAAGACGCAGTCGAGGTCGCGCTGGACGGGGGAGTTGTCGCGGTTCGTCTCCATGATGTCCGCCATGTGCGCCCACCAGCGGCGCATGAGATCATCCATCCCGTGCCCCTCCTTCCGCCAGAGGACGCCGAAGAGCGTCAGCGTCGCACGGTCGAGATGGATCGAGTAGTCGCTGACGCCGGCCTCGCGCAGCAGCGCCACCAATTCCGGCCAGATCTCGTCGTGGCGGCGGCGATACTCCTCCTCCTGCCCCGGCAGGAGCGTCATGACGAAGGCGTGCTTCTCCCTCATGCCGCGCGCCTCCTGCGGATCAGGCGGAAGAGGCGCGGCAGGGCGATGACCCCGATGAGCAGCCCGCCGATGAAGATCGACATGACGATGCCGGGCACGTTGAGCAAGCCAAGGCCGAAGGTCACCATCCCTATGATCAGCGCCGCGATCACCACCCCGAGGATGGAGCCGGAGCCGCCGAGGATCGACACCCCGCCGAGGACCACCATCGTCACCACCTCCAGCTCCCAGCCGAAGGCGATGGAGGGGCGGGTGGAGCCGAGGCGCGAGGTCAGGCAGATCGCGGCGACGCCGGACATGAGGCCCGTGAGCAGGAAGAGGATCATCTTCACCCGCGCGACCCGGATGCCCGAGAAGGTGGCGGCGGTGGGGTTGTTGCCGATGGCATAGACCTGCCGGCCGAAGTTGGTGAAATGCAGGATCACGGCGTAGATCACCGCGAAGGCGAGGAACAGCACCAGCTCGAACGAGACCACCCAGAAGACGTAGCCGCGCCCGAAGAAGGAGAAGTCCTGCGGGTAGCCGTTGAAGGCCTGATCGCCGAGGACGATGTAGCTGATCCCCCGGAAGAGGCTCATCGTGCCGATGGTGACGACGATGGGGGGCAGGCCCAGCCGCGTCACCAGCACCCCGTTGAACGCCCCGCAGATCAGCCCGACGCCGAGGCCGATGGCCACCAGCCCCACCGTTCCTACCTCGAACTGCAGCGCCCAGCCCATGGCCGTGGAGGCCAGCGCGCGATGCCGGCGACGCGTACTCTGCCAAGCGGACCAGTTCGGACGACAGGATGATGCGATGGCGCTCGCGGTCGATCATGGACCTTCTCCCTGACCGGCAGCCTGTCTCGACGCGCCGCTCAGTGTCAATCATAAAAGATCAAAATCAATCGCTCTGCGCCGCAGCATGATTGTTTATGACGGAAACTAATTGACTTCATCAGCGCCGCAGTGGAGTGTCCGCGATAAAGAGCGCCCACGTAGGGGAAGGAAGAGCCATGCCGAAAGACGCCGCCAGCAGCCGTATCACCAACGCGTGGGACGACGCTCATGCCAACGCCATGAGTGAGCCGGAAAAGCTGCTCTATCGGTCAAACCTGCTCGGTTCCGACAAGCGGGTGACGAATTATGGCGGCGGCAACACCTCCGCCAAGGTCATGCAGCCCGATCCGCTCACCGGCGAGGAGGTGGAGGTGCTCTGGGTCAAGGGCTCCGGCGGCGACATCGGTTCGATCAAGATGGAAGGCTTCTCCACCCTCTACATGGACAAGCTGCGCGCGCTGAAGGGCAAGTATCGCGGTGTCGAGTTCGAGGACGAGATGGTCGGCTACCTGCCCCACTGCACCTTCAACCTGAACCCCCGCGCCGCCTCCATCGACACGCCGCTGCACGCCTACGTCCCCAAGAAGCACGTCGATCACGTCCACCCGGATTCGATCATCGCAATCGCCGCCTCCGAGAACTCGAAGGAGCTGACGCAGAAGATCTTCGGCGACGCCATCGGCTGGCTGCCGTGGAAGAAGCCGGGCTACGAGCTCGGTCTGTGGCTGGAGACGTTCTGCCTCGACAATCCCGAGGCCAAGGGTGTCGTGCTGGAGAGCCACGGCCTCTTCACATGGGCCGACGACGCGCGCGAGTGCTACGAGCTGACGCTGGAGACGATCAACCGCGCCATCGGCTGGTTCGAGGAAGAGACCGCCGGCAAGGCCCCCTTCGGCGGCGAGACGCACCCCACCCTGCCCGCCGATGAGCGCCGCCGCGTCGCCGCCGCGCTGATGCCCGCCATCCGCGGCATGATCTCCGGCGAGAGCCACAAGGTCGGCCATTTCGACGATCAGGACGCCGTGCTGACCTTCGTGGGCGCCAAGGACATGGAGCGCCTCGCCGCGCTCGGCACCTCCTGCCCCGACCACTTCCTGCGCACGAAGATCCGCCCGCTGGTGGTGGATTTCGACCCGGCGAACCCCGACATCGCCGCCACGCTCGACGGCCTCAAGGGCATGGTGGAGGAGTACCGCGCCGACTACGCCGCCTATTACGAGCGCTGCAAGCATGACGACAGCCCGGCGATGCGGGACCCCAACGCGGTGGTCTACCTCGTCCCCGGCGTCGGCATGATCACCTTCGCCAAGGACAAGGCCACCGCCCGCATCTCCGGCGAGTTCTACGTCAACGCCATCAACGTGATGCGCAATTCCGACGCCGTCTCCCGCTACCAGGGCTTGCCGGAGCAGGAAGCCTTCGACATCGAGTACTGGCTGCTCGAAGAGGCCAAGCTCCAGCGGATGCCGAAGCCGAAAAGCCTAGCCGGCCGCATCGCCATCGTCACCGGCGGCGCCGGCGGCATCGGCTCGGCCACGGCGGAGAAGTACCTCTCCGAAGGGGCCTGCGTGGTGCTGGCCGATATCGACACCGACGCGCTCGCCGCGACGGAGGAGAACCTCTCCGGCCGCTACAGCAGCGATGTGGTGCGCGTCGTGCAGATGAACGTCACCTCCGAAGAGGCGGTGGCGCAGGCCTATGCCGACATGGCGGTGGAGTTCGGCGGCGTCGACATCGTCGTCTCCAACGCCGGCATCGCCTCATCCGCCAAGGTCGAGGACACGACGCTCGACCTTTGGAACAAGAACATGTCGATCCTGTCGACCGGCTACTTCCTCGTCAGCCGCGAGGCGTTCAGGACGTTGAAGACCCAGGGCATCGGCGGCTCGATCATCTTCGTCGCCTCCAAGAATGGCCTCGCCGCCTCGCCCGGCGCCGCCGCCTATTGCACCGCCAAGGCCAGCGAGATCCACCTCGCCCGCTGCCTCGCGCTGGAAGGCGCGCCGGAGGGTATCCGCGTCAACACGGTGAACCCCGACGCGGTGCTGCGCGGCTCCAAGATCTGGTCAGGCGAGTGGCTCGATCAGCGCGCCTCGACCTACGGCACCGACAAGGACGGGCTGGAGGAGATGTATCGCGAGCGCAGCCTGCTCAAGCGTTCCGTCCTGCCGGAGGATATCGCCGCCGCCTGCTACTTCTTCGCCAGCGACGAGAGCGCCAAGTCGACGGGCAACATCGTCAACGTCGATGCGGGCAACGTACAAGCGTTCACGCGCTGACCGCCGCGCCCCGGGGAGGACAGGACATGATCGACAAGACCACCATCGCCGCCGCCAACGAGACGGCCGAGAGCGCCCTGCGCGCCGAGTACGACGCGCTGGGCGAGGCACTGGATCGCCGCGGCATCGACATCGGCGCGGTGAAGGACAAGGTGTCGGCCTACGGCATCGCCATCCCCTCCTGGGGTGTCGGCACCGGCGGCACGCGTTTCGCCCGCTTCCCCGGCACCGGCGAGCCGGCCGGCATCTTCGACAAGCTCGACGATTGCGGGCTGATCCACCAGCTCACCGGTGCGACGCCCCGCGTCTCCCTCCACGTCCCGTGGGACGATGCCGACCCGGCGGACCTGATTGCCAAGGCCGAGGAGACGGGGCTGGGGTTCGACGCGATGAACTCCAACACCTTCCAGGACCAGCCGGACCAGCCGCTCAGCTACAAGTTCGGCTCCCTCAGCCACACCAAGGCCGAGGTCCGCCAGCAGGCCATCGAGCATAACCTCTACTGCATCGAGCTCGGGCGACAGATCGGCTCCAAGGCGCTGACGATCTGGGTGGGCGACGGCAGCAACTTCCCCGGCCAGTCGAACTTCACGAAGCAGTTCGAGCGCTACCTCGCGAGCGCCCGCGATATCTACGCCGGCCTGCCGGAGGATTGGCGCCTCTTCACCGAGCACAAGATCTTCGAGCCGGCCTTCTACTCGACGGTCGTGCAGGACTGGGGCACCAACTACCTGATCGCCAGGGAGCTGGGGGAGCGAGCCTACTGCCTCGTCGATCTCGGCCACCATGCGCCGAACGTGAATATCGAGATGATCGTCGCCCGGCTCATCCAGTTCGGCAAGCTCGGCGGCTTCCACTTCAACGACAGCAAGTATGGCGACGACGATCTCGATACCGGTGCGATCGATCCCTACCGCCTCTTCCTCGTCTTCAACGAGCTGGTGGACGCGGCGGGCACCCCCGGCTTCGACCCCGCGCACATGCTCGACCAGAGCCACAATGTGACGGACCCGATCGAGAGCCTGATGAACTCCGCCATGGAGGTGCAGCGCGCCTATGCGCAGGCGCTCCTCGTCAACCGGACCGCGCTGGCCGGCTTCCAGGAGGAGAATGACGCGATGATGGCATCGGAGACGCTCAAGCGCGCCTTCCGCACCGACGTGACGCCGATCCTCGCCATGGCGCGGCTGGAGAAGGGCGCCGCCATCGACCCGCTCGCCGCCTACCGCCACTCGGGCTACCGCGCGAAGGTGACGGAGGAGCGCCCCGCCTCCGGCGCGGGGGGCGGCGGCATCGTCTGACCCTGGGGCGGGCACCGGCCCGCCCTGCCCTCACCTGCTCCCCGGGATGACCTCTCGGCCCCTTCCGCCGGGACACCGGGCAGGAACCTTTCCGCCGGCGCCCGGTTTCATGGGGAGACGCGAAAGGAACACCCCATGAGCACCGGACAACCGACACCGCTGATCCCGAGCGACGAGGGCGACAAGAAGGGGCTGGAGCTTGGCCGCGCCCAGGGCGAGGCGCTCACCCGCACGCTTCAGCACATGACCGACGAGATCGCCCATGACGGGCGCGAGGTTACGCATGGCGAGTACCTCGTCGCCTATGCCGTGGAAGAGGCCGAGGGCATGTACGTGCCCGGCGACAACGGGCTGGAATGGCAGCCGCCGCAGGACGAGAACGCCCATATCGAGGTCGCCGTCCGCGACCCGGCCGACGGCCGCCTGATCCCCGGGCTGACCATCGAGGCGACGCTCACCGCGCCAGACGGCAGCGACGCCGGCACCCACGAGCTGCCGCTTCTGTGGCACCCCTACCTCTACCACTACGGCCGGAACTGGCGGGTCCCCGGCGACGGCGCCTACACGCTGCGCGTGCGCTTCGACGCGCCGACCTTCATGCGCCACGACGAAAAGAACGGCCGCCGGTTCCTCGAGGGCGGCGACGTCACCTTCGAGAACGTTCAGATCAAGACCGGCCAGGACTGACCTGCGCTTCGCGTCCTCCCTCCGCCCGTTGGAGGGGGGCGCTTCGGGCTACGGGCCGGGCGCTCAGCCCTCCTGGCTCAGCCGCTCCGGCGAGACACCCATGGCCTCCGCGATCCGCCGCATGTCCTCCTCCGTGACCCGCCGCTTCGGGCCGCGCAGCAGCAGACCCCAGTTGCCGGCGCGGCCCTGCGTCAGGTCGAGGACCTCCAGCAGCGGCCGGATGGGTGCGGGCCGGGCCTCCTCCAGATAGTCCACGTCGACTCGGAAGGGATTGAAATCCATCGCCTGCGCCGCCTTGTAGGGGGCCTCCGACGTCACCCGCCCCAGCGCCGTGAACGCCTGGACGGGCGCTCCCTCCCCTATTCCTTCGCGCGGCGAATAATAGGCGAGCCAATCGCCTTTCCGCAGCGCCTTCACCGCGTCGTGCCGGCCATGGCCCAGCTGCGCGAAGCCGCCCGCCACGCCGCCGCGGACATGCTCGGCCGAGGCGACGCCGATCCAGCAGGTCATGGCCTCAGTTCCCTCGGGCAGCGGTATGCGCCGTGATCGTGTAGCCGAAGGGGTCGACGAAGGCGAAGTAGCGCCCGAAGGGGCCGTCCTTCGGCGGAAAGCCGATTGTGACGCCCTCGGCCACCAGATGATCGTGCAGCGCGTCGGCATCGTCGCAGCCGAACCAGAGGGCGATACCGTGGCCAAGCGGCCGGGTGGCCTCCAGATCGACCAGCGGCTTGCGCAGGGCGAAGGGGATGGGCGTCGTCTCGAAAACCACCGCGTCCGGCGGGGAAGCGGGCGCTGGGGTGAGGCCGACGACGTCGGCGTAGAAGGCGCGGGCGGCATCGAGGTCGGCGACCTGAAGGCCGATGAAGTCGGGTCCGATAAGACGGGGCATAGCGATTGTCTTTCTGGGGCTGGAGAGATAATGTCAGGGGGCTGACATAATGTAAGCCTGCTGATATTGAAAGAGCGAAGATGCTCCCCTCCGCCGAAACTCCGCCCTTCGCCCCCCACGAGACGCTGGGCTACGCGCTGAAACGGGCGCACCATGCCCTCCGCCTGCACATGGACGGGCAGCTGAAGAGCCTCGGCTTGACGGCGCCGCAGTACAACGTCCTCAGCAGCCTCGAGGCGGAGCCCGGCGCCTCCAACGCCCGGCTGGCGCGGCGCGCCTTCGTGACGCCGCAGACCATGCAGGCGATGCTGGTGAAGCTGGAGCGGGCGGGCCTCATCGCGCGCACGCCCGACGACGAGCATGGGCGCATCCAGCGGACCGAGCTGACGGATGCCGGACGCGCGACGCTGGCGGAGGCCCATCGGGCCGTCATGGAGACGGAGCGCCGGGCCCAGGCCGCGGCCTCCCCGGACGCGGCGGCGATGCTCCTACGGATCGCCGCCGCGTTGTCATAGGAGCGGTCGGCCTTGCAGCTTTCGGCTTTCCGCACGCTGGAAAGAACCTGGCTCGACCGCGCCGCCGCCCCGCACCCAAACAAAGTTCGTCTTGGCACTGTCATATCCGGCGTGTAAGATTTCCCGAAAGAAGTCTTCGGGATTGCTGAAATGACCAGAACCGAGCAGATCGACGTCTACTCCGCCGAGCCCATCCCCGCCGCCGCCCGGGACGAGATCGAACGGCTGCTGCAGTCGGCAGACCTCTTCCGCTACACCGCCAAGGAGAACGCGCCGGTCACGCTGCTGGAGCGGGAGTTCGCGCAGATGCTGGGGGCGCGCTACGCGCTCGCCGTCTCGTCCTGCTCGGCCGCACTGTTCCTGTCGCTGGAGGCGCTGGAGCTGCCGAAGGGCTCGCGGGTGCTGATCCCCGCCTTCACCTTCGCCGCCGTCCCCTCCTCCATCGTCCATGCCGGGATGGTGCCGGTGCTCGTCGAGTGCGGCGCCAACTACCGGATCGACATGGCCGATTTCGCCCGCAAGCTGCCGGGTGCGGATGCCGTCATCATCTCCCACATGCGCGGGCACACCTCGGACATGGACGCCATCATGGCGCAATGCGAGGCCGCCGGCGTGCCGGTGATCGAGGATGCCGCCCACTCGCTCGGCACCACCTGGGCCGGGCGGAACATCGGCACGATCGGCAAGGTCGGCTGCTTCTCCTTCCAGAGCTACAAGCTGCTCAACGCCGGTGAGGGTGGCATCCTCGTCACCGACGATGCGGAGATCATCGCCCGCGCCGTCATCATGTCCGGCGCCTACGAGCATGCCTGGCGCAAGCATGACCGCGACGAGGCGCTCGATGCGGCGCTGGCCCGCTGGCAGAACCGCCTGCCGCTCTACAACCTGCGGCTCAACAACCTCTCCGCCACGCTGATCCGCGCCCAGCTGCCCGAGCTGCCGCGCCGCGTGCGCGACGGGCGGCGCAACCATGACCTCGTGGCGGGGCTGCTGAACGCCTCGCCCTGGCTGGACGTGCCGGACCCGCTGGCGAGCGAGGAGCGGGCGCCCGATTCCATCCAGTTCAACCTCGTGGGGATGGACGGCGACGAGGCCCGCGCCTTCGCCGCGGCCGCCGCCGCGCGGCACGTCGCCATTCAGATCTTCGGGCTGTCGACGGACAATGCCCGCGCCTTCTGGAACTGGCAGTTCCTCCCCGAGGATCCCGGCCCCCTGCCCGGCACCCGCGCCATGCTCATGTCCGCCTGCGACATGCGCCTGCCCGCGCGTCTGACGGAGGAGGAGTGCCGCGCCATCGCCGCCGCCGTCGTCGAGGCGGTGGACGAGGTGATGGCGGAACGGCGGGCTTACGGAACCTGAGGCCGGGCCTGAGCGCCGGTTGAGGGGACAGGACCGGGGGTTTTCCACCCCGTCGCCATTGGGCTTGAACCAATGGCGCCACCAAATGGCGACCCCCCGGTTTCTTAGGAGCAAAGACAGGGGGGCGCGGGCTTCGCCCGGGCGCCCCTTCGCTATTCGCCGAGGACCTTGAGGCTGCCGTCGAGCCACGGGTGCTCCTTCACCGCCGGGCAAACGATGTACTCGGTCAGGAGCGGGCGGAGGCGGGCGGCCATGCTGGCGGTCATTTCGCCGAGGGCGCCGGAGCGAGCGATCAGCGAGATTGAGCGCGACAGGGGGGCGAAAGGCAGCGGGCGGAGTTCCACCGCCTCATGGAAGCGCTGGGCGGAGAGCCAGCCCATCGGCGTGAGGACCGTCCAGCCGGCGCCGGCGGCGACCATGGCCATGATGGCGTGGTAGCTGTCCATCTCGAACCGGTAGGGCACGAGCGCCCCCTCGCGGGCCAGATGGGCGGCAATGGTGCGCCCCATGTGATGGCGCGTTGTGTAGCGGATCATCGGGCGGCGACGGAGAATCCGGGGCTCGGCCTCGGGGAAACCCTTCGGCACGGCGAGCACGAAGGGCTCCTCGAAGAGGGCGTGCTTCTCCATCCCCTCCCCCTCCGCGCCGGTGTCGGCGGCGACGATGACATCGAGGGCGCGGGCGTCGAGCAGGTCGTAGAGGCGGTGGGAGGCGCCCGTCTCCAAGAGGAACTGGCAGCGCTCCAACTCCTCCCCCATCGAGGCGAGGAGGCGGGGAGTCACGTCGGCATCGAAATCCTCGATCATGCCGAGGCGGAAGCGGGTGAGCGAGGTGAGCTGGCGGAGGCCCAGCTCCGCCCGCGCCTGGTCCGCCTCGTTGAGGATGGCGTTGGCGCGGCGCAGGAAGATGTCGCCCGCCGGCGTCAGCCGCACGGGCCGCGCTGCCCGGTCCAGCAGGCGCACGCCGATGGCGGCCTCGAGGTTGGTGAGCTGCTGAGAGACGGTGGCGGGCGAGGCGCCGAGCCGGCGCGCGGCGGCGGAGAGGGACTTCTCCTCGGCGGTCGCCACGAAGACCTCGATGCCCCAGAGGCTGATCCGCCCTTCCGATGCGCTCACGCCGCCGCCCCCGTTTCTCGCTGCCCCGCGGCGAAGGGTAGCTGCGCGGGACGGCCAAGGCCAGAGGACGCAGGCCCTCCCCCTTGCCCCCGATTGCGGAGAGCGGAGCGCAGGTCTAGCATCCGCCGGCAAACACTCAGAGGGGCCTGCCATGCGCGAGACCAATCCGAACAGCTGGGAGGCGCGGGCCGACGCCCATTCCTTCTACGGCTTCACCGACCTGCCCACCATCGCCGACCGCGGCGCCACCATCGTGACCTCGGGCCACGGCCCCTACATCACCGATGTTCATGGCCGCGATTACCTCGATGCGAACTCTGGCCTGTGGAACATGGTGCTCGGCTTCGACAACAAGGAACTCGCCGAGGCTGCCAAGGCGCAATACGATACGCTGCCCGGCTACCACGCCTTCTTCGGCCGCATGTCCGACCAGGCGGTGATGCTGAGCGAGAAGCTGATCGAGGTCTCGCCCTTCTCCGACGGCAAGGTGTTCTACACCAACTCCGGCTCCGAGGCGAACGACACGCTGGTGAAGATGCTGTGGTTCCTCTGGGGCGCCGAGGGGCAGCCGCAGCGGCGCAAGATCATCACGCGCAAGAATGCCTATCACGGCGTGACGGCAGTAAGCGCCTCGATGACGGGCAAGCCCTACAACTCCGTCTTCGGCCTGCCGATGGACGGGTTCCTGCACCTCACCTGCCCGCATTACTGGCGCGAGGGCAAGGACGGCGAGAGCGAGGCGGAGTTCACCGCCCGCATGGGGCAGGAGCTGGAAGACATGATCGCCCGCGAAGGCGCCGACACCATCGCCGCCTTCGTCGCCGAGCCGGTGATGGGCGCGGGCGGGGTGATCCCGCCGTCGGAGGGCTACTTCCAGACGATCCAGCCGATCCTGCAGAAGCACGGCATCCCGCTCATCTCCGACGAGGTGATCTGCGGCTTCGGGCGCACGGGCAGCGACTGGGGCTGCCAGAGCTACGGCTTCATGCCGGACGCCATCATCTCCTCCAAGGTGCTGACGGCCGGGCTCTTCCCGATGGGCGCCGTGATCCTCGGGCCGGAGCTGAGCGACCGGCTGACACGGGCCTCGGAGGCGATCGAGGAGTTTCCCCACGGCTTCACCGCCTCGGGCCACCCGGTGGGCTGCGCGATTGCGCTGAAGGCCATCGAGATGGTGATGAGCGACGAGATCAAGGGCAATATCGCCCGCCTGATCCCGCAGTTCGAGGCCGGGATGGCGCGACTGGCGGAGAAGAAGAACATTGGCGAATGGCGCGGCCGCGGCCTGATGGGCGCGCTGGAGGCGGTGCAGGACAAGGCGACGAAGACGCCGTTCCCCGGCAACCTCTCCGTCTCCGAGCGGATCGCCAATGCCTGCACCGACCAGGGTCTGATCTGCCGGCCGCTGGGCCAGAGCATCGTGCTGGCGCCGCCGTTCATCCTGACGGACGAGCAACTGGCGGAGATGTTCGACAAGCTCGAAGCGGCGCTCGACAAGGTGTTTGCCGAAGTGGCGTGACGCGGGGTGGCGGCGGGGCGCGCCTCGCCGCCGCCGTTTTTGCCCGGAAGTGTGCAACGCCCGGCACCGTTCGCCCGCCCGGTACGCGCCAAAGGCGCAGGGCGAGCGCCGGCCAGTCCCGCGGGCTGGCGCTCTGGCGGGGATGGGTGCTCCGCTCGGATCATGGAGGGGCTTGGCCGGCATAAAGCGCGCCGCTCTGGAAGTCGGAGCGCCACCCCACGGGCCGGCACTCGCCCTGCGCCTGCGGGTGGTGTGCCTGGCGGAGGACGGGAAGGTGGGTTGGAAACCCACCCTACGGAGGGGTCGGGCCTTCCGCCCACTTTCCGGCGGCATCGCGCGGGGCTGGCGTTCCGGCCCGTAGGGTGGGTTTTCGACCCACCTTCCCCCGCCCTCGCAAGGAGCGGGCCATCACCCCTCAGGTACCGCGCAACGTCCTGCCCTACTGCCCCATCTTCGACAGCTTCTCCTGCAACTCGGCGAGCTGGCGCTTGATGTCGGTCAGGTCCTCGCCGCCCTTCTCCGCTGCGGGGCCGGAGGAGGCGCCGGGGACCATGCCGCCCACCGCTTTCAGCCACGCCTCCTGCTGGGCGCGCATCGCCTCGAAGCCGGGCATCTGCGCCATCGGGTTGGCGCGGGTCATCGTCTCCAGCATCTGGCTCTGCCCCTCGCGCAGCATCTCGAAGCTGGCGGCGAGGAACTGCGGCACCACCGACGACGCCTGGCTGGTATAGCTGCGCACGAGGTCCGTCAGCACATCCACCGGCAGGACGCTCTCGCCGCGGCTCTCATGCTCGGCGATAATCTGCAAAAGGTACTGGCGCGTGAGGTCGTCACCCGATTTCAGGTCGACGATCTTCACCTCGCGCCCCTCGCGGATGAAGAGCGCGATATCCTCCAGCGTCACGTAATCGCTCGTCTCGGTGTTGTAGAGCCGGCGGCTGGCATATCGCTTGATCAAGAGCGGTTTCGCGTTGTCTGCCATGGCCCGTCCTCCCCCTGACATATTGCGGTGCAGAGAACCTTACGACGCCATGCAGAAAAAGAAAGAGCGAGCTGCACCGGCGGCAGCTCGCTCTTTCAAGGGTCACTCCTGCAGAGGTCGCGCGGCCCCGATCCCGGGGCCCGCAGACGCTCAGGCCGTGGCGTTCATCGCGGCCGAGGAGGCCTCGCCCTGCGCCTTGCGGGTGGCGGCGGCGGCCTCGTCCTGCATGTCCTTGCCGGCGGAGAGCATGAGCTCCAGCGTCTCTGTCTGGGCGGACTTGGCGATCTCGGCGAAGGCGGCCATGTGCTCGGCGGCACTCTCGGCGGAGGCGGAGGCGAAGGCCGTCATCGACTTGGCGTAGTCGGTCGGCTCGGTCTTCACCTTGGTGATGTCGGCCATCTTGGAGAGGGTGTCCTGCGTCCAGCGGGCGGAGAGATCTGTCGATTTCTGCGCCGCCTCGATCGCCACGGCCGACATGCGTTCGGCCAGGGCGGTCTGCGAGCGGAACATGTTTTCCATCGCCTTGGTGTCGACGGGGAACATGGACATCATGTCCTTGAAGGCGGCGGTGTAATCGGGCGTGTTCGGCATGTAGGCCATCGGTGCAATCCTCTTAAACTCAGTCCGGCGGGGCGGGCCGTTTCCGGCGCCCTCTCGCCAATGAGGAGAATATGGATGCTGCACTGCAGCAATTCAAGGTTTTTCTGCACTGCAGCGAAGGAAAGCTCCCCTAGCGTCACTTAACAACGGGTTACGACGGCTCCACCACGGCCGGCAGGTTGAGGACGTAACTGCCGGGTGCCCGCCCGAGCGGCGGATGGCCCGAATCGCCGGGCTGCCGGGCAGGCACCGGCTTGCCGGCCCGGGGCCGCAGCCATGCCTCCCAGCGGGGCCACCAGGAGCCGTCGTGCTTCTGCGCCGTCTGCCGCCAGCCCTCGGCATCCTGCCCCAGGTCGCCGCCGGTGTAGTGGCCGTACTTCTTCTTCGAGGGCGGATTGACGATCCCCGCGATGTGCCCACTCTCGGAGAGGAGGAACGTCTTGTCCTCCGAGCCATACTGCCGGAACCCCTCGTAGCAGGAGCGCCATGCGGCGATGTGATCCGTCTCGCAGGCGATGGAGCAGAGCGGCACGGTGACATCGGAGATGTGCACCCGCTCGCCGCCCAATGGGAAGCCGCCCTGCACGAAGCGATCCTGCTGGCAGAGCCCGCGCAGGTACTCCACCGCCATCTTCGCCGGCAGGTTGGTGCCATCGCCGTTCCAGAAGAGCAGGTCGAAGGCGGGGGGCGGCTCGCCCATCATGTAGCTGCGCACGGCGGGGCGGTAGATCAGGTCCCCCGCGCGGAGGAAGGAGAAGGTGCGGGCCATGTAGAACTTGTCCATGATCCCGGTCTCCTCCGCCTCCGCCTCGATGGAGGTGACGAAGCCGTCGTCGAGGAAGACGCCCATCTCCCCCTGATCGGAGAAGTCGGTCATCGTCGTGAAGAAGGTCGCCGATTTAACGAGGTCCTCGCCCCGCTTCTTCAGCAGAGCCAGCGTCAGCGACAGGGTCGTGCCACCGATGCAGTAGCCGATGGCGTTGACGCGGCGGGTGCCGCAGATCTTCCGCGCCTCGGTCATCGCCGTCAGGTAGCCCTGCTCGATATAGTCCAGCAGCCCCGTCTCGCGGAAGCCGGGCGTCGGATTGATCCACGAGACGACGAAGACCGTGTAGCCCTGATCGACCAGCCACTTGATGAAGCTGTTCTTCTCCTTGAGGTCGAGGATGTAGAACTTGTTGATCCAAGGCGGGAAGATCACCACGGGGATCTTGTGCACCTCCTTCGTGGACGGTGCGTACTGGATCAGCTCGAAGAGGTGATTGCGGTAGACGACGGACCCCGGCGTGGTCGCGAGATTCTCGCCGAGGCGGAAGGCGGAGCGGTCGGCGAGGGAGACGACGAGGTCGCCGGCATTCGCCTCGAGGTCCGCCACGAGGTTCTCCAGCCCGTCGACGAGGCTCTGCCCCTCCGTCTCCACTGCCCGCTCCAGCGCGTCGGGGTTGGTGGCGAGGAAGTTGGTGGGCGAGAGCAGCTCGACGATCTGGCGGCTGAAATAGGCCAGCCGCTTCTTCTCGCGCGGCTCCAGCTCGATCGCGTCGACGGCCGCCTCGATGGCGGCGGCGTTCACGAGGTACTGCTGCTTGATGTAGTTGAAATAGGGGTGGCTTTCCCAGAGCGGGTTGGCGAAGCGCTTGTCTTTAGGGGCCGGCGCCTCCTCCCCCGACGGGGCGGTCAGACGGCCCTGCGCGAGATGCTGCTGGGCCTCCACATAGTGCTTCACCGTCTCCCCCCACCAGCCGATCTGCTGCTCGATCAGCTTGGCCGGGTCATGCACGGCCTGATGCCACCACGCGGTGGCCGCCTTGGCATAGAGATCGGGGCTCGGCCCGGCGAGGCCGGGCGGCACTTGCCGCGCCTGCGAAATAGCGGCGAGGAAGCGGGCGCTCATCGCCTCGATCCGGGCGAGGTTCGCTTCCAGCTTCGCCTGGGTCGGGGGCTCTTCCGCGCCGTTATCGGTCTCATCGATGGACATGTGTTAATTCAAGGACTACTTTGCATGTGCAGCATTGACGGCCCCGCGGTTGGAATTCCGCCGCGCGCCGGGTGTCGACAGAGCCGATCGGAGGGTCTGATGAAGAACATGTTCACCTACGATCTCATGGAGACGGTCCGCAACACCAACCAGTGGCTCGGCGCCACGGCGCAGGCGCTCGGCTCCTACCCCGCCATGTCCGCCCATCCGATGGCCCCCTGGCTGAAGGCCTGGGGCGAGGTGACGGAGCGCAGCTTCTCGCGCATGGTCGTGAAGCCCGCATGGGGCATCCCCACGATCACCGGCGCCGATGGCCGCGACCACGTGGTGCGGGTGATGAAGATGGTCGAGAAGCCCTTCGGCGATCTCATCCACTTCAAGGTGCCGGGGCGCGAACCGCGCCGCCGCCGGGTTCTGCTCGTCGCGCCCATGTCGGGCCATTACGCCACCCTCCTGCGCAAGACAGTTATCTCTCTTCTGCCCGATTGCGAGGTCTTCGTCACCGACTGGCACAACGCCCGTGACATTCCGGTGTCGGAGGGCAAGTTCGATGTCGAGGATTACACGCTCTACCTCGTGGAGTTCATGAAGGCCCTCGGGGCGGACCTGCACGTCATCGCCATCTGCCAGCCGGCGCCGCTCACCCTCGCCGCCACGGCCCTCCTCGCCGAGGACGAGCCCGACGCGCAGCCCCGCTCGCTCACTCTCATCGGCGGCCCGATCGACCCCGACGCGACGCCGACCGAGGTCACCGATTTCGGCCGCTCCGTCACCATGGGGCAGCTGGAGCAGGGAGCGATCCAGCAGGTCGGCTTCAAGTATGCCGGCGTCGGACGGCTCGTCTACCCGGGCCTTCTGCAGCTGAGCTCCTTCATCTCGATGAACCTCGAGACGCACAGCGAGGCCTTCCAGAGCCAGATCGTCAGCGCCGCCAAGGGCGAGGCGGAGGACAACGACCGCCACAATGTCTTCTACGACGAATACCTCGCGGTGATGGACATGACGGCGGAATTCTACCTCTCCACCGTCGAGCGCATCTTCAAGAACCGCGAGATTGCGCGGAACGCCTTCGAGGTCGCCGGCCGGCCAGTGGACATCGGCAAGATCACCCGCGTCGCGGTCAAGGTCGTCGAAGGCGAGGAGGACGACATCTCCGCCCCCGGCCAGTGCTACGCCGCGCTCGACCTGCTCACCGGCCTGCCGCGAGAGAAGAAGGCGGCGCACCTGGAGCCGGGCGCCGGGCACTACGGCATCTTCGCCGGCAAGTCCTGGCGCAACAACATCCGGCCGCTGGTGCTGAAGTTCATCGACGAGAATTCCGACGCCCCGCCCGCCCGCAAGGGCATGCGCCCGCAGATCGTCTCGGTCAACGACACGCCCCCGAGCAATGAGGCGGAGCCGGAGCCCGTCCGGCAGGACGGGTCGACGCCCGTCTGAGGCGGTCGCGCGCATTGCCGGCCGCGGACCGGGGGCCAGCCCCCGGACCCCCGGGATTTTCGGGACCAAAAACAGGGGGCGCAGGGAGCTGGCGGGGCCGCTAGGACACCTCCGCCACCGCTTCGCCGATCAGCTGCAGGCAGGCCGGCGTGGAGAAGCGGTGGTCGGCTCCCTTTACCAGCGTCAGGCGGATGTCCTCTCCCTCCGCATGATCCAGCAGGGCGAGGGCCCGGTGCTGAGGCACGTCGGTATCGGCGGTGCCCTGCAGCATTCGGACGGGCATCGGCAGGGCGAGCGGATGGGTCAGCACGAGGTGGGACCGTCCGTCCTCGATCAGGCGGCGGGTGATCGGGTAGGGATCGCCGTAGTCGGAGGGGCGGAGCGTCAGGCCCGCCTCCATCAGCTCGTCCCGCTGCGCCTGCGAGAACGCCTCCCACATCTCCACCGTGAAATCCGGCGCCGCCGCGATGGTGACGAGCCCGGCGACCCGCTCTGGCCGGCCGCGCGCCAAAAGCAGCGAGATCCAGCCGCCCATCGAGGAGCCGACGAGCACCAGCGGCCCCTCCAGCAGGTCGATGGCGGCCTCGGCATCCTCGGCCCAGTCCCCGATGGCCCCCTCCTCGAACGCGCCGGAGGAGGCGCCGTGGCCGGAGTAATCGAACCTCAGGAAGGCGCGGCCCCGCTCCCGCGCCCACTCCTCCAGAAACAGCGCCTTAGTCCCCTCCATGTCGGAGCGGAAGCCACCGAGGAACACCACGGCAGGCCCCTCCCCTTCGGTCAGGTGATAAGCGATGCGGCGGCCGGCGGGCGTGTCGAGATGTTGCATGGGGGCAGAGATGGCGCGGCCACGGCCGGCTGTCCAGCCGGCGAGCTGCGAAGAGGCAGGCGCCGGAGCGCCCGCCTCAGATCGATCACTGCTCGAGCGCGATGATGCCCAGATCCATCCCGACCGTCTCGCCGGTGACGAGCGAGGTGCCGTCGTAGGAGGTCTCACCCAGAAGGACGGTGTCTTCGTCGGCGTCCGCGCCGATGGCCATCATCACGTCCTCGTCGATCGTGTGGGTGTAGCCCGCGGTGCCCTCCAGGGAGCCGCTGACGCGGACGCCGATAGCGGCGCCGAGATAATCGTCCGCGATGCCCGAACCGGCGATGTCGAGTTGGCCGCTGACCGGCGTGTCATCGCTGGCCACAAAGTTGTCCGCGCGGCCGGTGAGGCTTTCGGCGCCGAAGTCCAGCTCCATCGCCACGCCGCCGATGGCACCGGCATCCGAGTCCGCCTCGGCCACGATGGCGAACCCCTCGTAGGAGGCGGTGCCGCTGTCCGGCAGCTCATCGGCGTAGATGTCTTCGACGGTGTCCAGCGAGGAGATGACGTTTTCCGCGTATGAGAGGGCGTCGTCAAAGTCGGAGAAGGCGGGCAGGTCGGAACCCTCCGGGCCGGAGGAGGACGAGCAGGCGCCGAGCGCGGCGAGAAGGACAAGCGGCGCAGCGGCGGAGCGAAGAATCGAAGTCATGGATACGTCTTTCGTCGAAGTGAACGGGCACCCTCCCCCAGCTTCGCCGCCCCGTCCCTGGAATAGCCGGACGGCCTCAAGCGGTGGAAACGAAAGGAAACTCCCCCAATGGATGAAATTGTTAGCATCACGGGCGCGTGAGACAAACGTTTTCTGTCGCCCCCCGAAGATGGCCCCGCGGCCGATGTCTCCGCGCCACCCCGGCGGCCGCCGGCGGCCCGTGCCGTCTTGACCGCGCCGCCGCGCCAAGCCATGTCAGCGCCACACATACCCGCAACCGGGCGCTTGGTGGGCGCCAGACCGACGAGGAGAAAAGGCCCATGGCCGATATTTCCCTGACCTTCCCCGATGGCTCGCAGCGCGACTACCCGGCCGGCACCACGCCCGCCGAAGTGGCCGAGAGCATCGCCCCCTCCCTCGCCAAGAAGGCGATCAGCGCGGCGCTGAACGGCCAGCACATCGACCTGCAATGGCCGCTGCAGACCTCCGGCGAGATCACCATCAACACGATGAAGGACGACGCCCCGGCGCTGGAGCTCATCCGCCACGACCTCGCCCATATCATGGCGCGGGCGGTGCAGGAGCTCTGGCCCGACGTGCAGGTGACCATCGGCCCGGTGATCGAGCACGGCTGGTACTACGACTTCGACCGCGAGGAGCCCTTCACGCCGGAGGACCTCGGCGAGATCGAGGCGAAGATGAAGCAGATCATCAACGCCCGTGAGCCTGTCCGCACCGAGGTCTGGGACCGGCCGCGCGCCATCGCCCATTACGAGGCGGCCGGCGAGCCCTACAAGGTCGAGCTGATCGAGGCGATCCCGGGCGACGAGCCGCTACGTATGTATTGGCACGGCGACTGGCAGGATCTGTGCCGCGGCCCGCACCTGCAGCATACCGGTCAGGTCCCCGCCGATGCCTTCAAGCTGATGAGCGTCGCCGGCGCTTACTGGCGCGGCGACAGCAAGCGCCCGATGCTGCAGCGCATCTACGGCGTCGCCTTCAAGTCCCGCGACGAGCTGAAGGCCCACCTCACCATGCTGGAGGAGGCCGCCAAGCGCGACCACCGCAAGCTCGGGCGCGAGATGGACCTCTTTCACATGCAGGAAGAGGCCCCGGGCCAGGTGTTCTGGCATCCCAACGGCTGGACGATCTACACCACGCTGCAGGATTACGTCCGCCGCAAGCAGCGCGCCGGCGGCTACCGCGAGATCAACACGCCGCAGATCGTCGACCGAAAGCTGTGGGAGGCCTCGGGACACTGGGCGAAGTACCAGCACCACATGTTCATCGTCGAAGTCGACGAGAGCCGCGATGGCGAGAACGACGACGCGGCGGCGAAGGACAAGGAAACCACGCGCATCAATGCGCTCAAGCCCATGAACTGTCCCTGCCACGTGCAGGTCTACAACCAGGGCCTGAAATCCTACCGCGACCTGCCGCTGCGCTTCGCCGAGTTCGGCTCCTGCACCCGCTACGAGCCCTCGGGCGCGCTGCACGGCATCATGCGGGTGCGCGGCTTCACGCAGGACGATGGCCACATCTTCTGCACCGAAGACCAGATCGAGACGGAATGCGCGCGCTTCATCGAGTTCCTCGCCGGGATCTATGAAGAGCTCGGCTTCGCGACCTTCGAGATCAAGTTCGCCACGCGGCCCGAAAAGCGAGTCGGCACCGAGGAGAGCTGGGATTACGTCGAGACCGCGCTCGAGCAGGCGATCCGCAAGACGGGCCGCACCTATACGCTCGAGCCGGGCGACGGCGCCTTCTACGGCCCCAAGCTCGACTTCTATCTGACCGACGCCATCGGCCGGGTCTGGCAATGCGGCACCTTCCAGGTGGACCCGAACCTGCCCGAGCGGCTGGATGCGGAATATGTCGGCCCTGACGGCGCCAAGCACCGGCCCTTCATGCTGCACCGCGCCACGCTCGGCAGCTTCGAGCGCTTCATCGGCATCCTCGTCGAGGAGCACGCCGGCAAGCTGCCGATGTGGCTGGCGCCGCGGCAGGTGGTGGTGGCCTCCATCGTCTCCGACTGCGACGCCTACGTGCTGGAGACGGTGGAGAAGCTGCGCGCCGCGGGCATCCGCGCCGAGGCCGACATCCGCAACGAGAAGATCAACTACAAGGTCCGCGAGCATTCGCTGGCCAAGGTGCCGGTGATCTTCGCGGTCGGCATGCGCGAGGTGGAGGAGCAGACGGTCACCATCCGCCGCCTCGGCGAGAAGCAGACGCAGACGGCGCCGCTGAGCGACGCCATCGCCGCGCTGGTGACGGAGGCGACGCCGCCGGACCTGGCCGAGCGGGCCATCGCGGCAGAGTAACGGCGACGGGGCGGGGTTTTCCCGCCCCGCGTCACGAGAGTCACTCGGTCATGGAGCTTGGGCGGCAGTTCGCCACCCCCCTGCCCCGGCAACTCCCCTAGAAGTGCGCCTTCTCCTCGTCCGGCTTGCCGGCGCCGATGGCCAGCACGCCGGCGAGGCCGGCCATGGTGATGGGGAACATCGTGCCGACGTTGAAGCCGAAGGCGGCGTACATCAGCCCCGCCGAGGCGAGCAGCAGCACCCCGGCCCAGAGCGCCCGCGCCCGGGCCATCGCCCCGCCTGCAATGGCGAGGATGGGCGAGAGGACGGACGCCGCGCGCACCAGATCGCGGTTCTCCACCTCGAACCACTCCGCCGCGCCGGGCTGGGCGGCGACGAACTCCGTCCAGCCGAAGCCGACGAGTCCGACGACGAGGCCGATGATGCCGGCGATGATGCCGAGGACGAGGGCGGCGTTGCGCATGTCTTTCCTGCTCCTTTTGTTGGCAGGGAGATAGGCACGGCCCCCGCCCGGCCCAAGGGTGAAGGCGCCGCCGTTATTCCCCCAGGTAGCGGGCGCGCACGTCGTCCTTCCAGCCCATCGTCCAGCTGCCGCCCTCCTCGATCACCGGGCGCTTGAGGAGCGTCGGGTGCCTCGCGAGGAGCTCTTCGGGCGGCAGCCCCCGCTCCTCCTCCCCCAGCCCGCGCCAGGTGGTGGAGGCGTGGTTGATGACGCCGAGGCCGAGCGCCTTCAGCATCGCGGCGATAGCGCCCTCCTCCAGCCCGTCGGCGCGGACGTCGACGACCTCCGGCTCGATGCCGGCGGCGCGCAGGTCCTTCAGCGCGCGGCGGCAGGTATCGCATGTCTTCAGCCCGAAAAATCGCATTTGCTGCCTCCTTGCTGTGCAACACGGGCCGCCGGGGCGGCGCGGCGTCGCTTGTCATTTGCGTTTTGCACGCAGTCGCCAATCCTTAACAGCGGGGGCGCCAGAGGCCAGAGCCACCCGGCCCGCGCCCCGCTGCCGCCGGGTGGGGCATGAAGGAGACGGGCAATGCCGAAGGGCGCCGTGAAGTGGTTCAACACCACCAAGGGGTACGGGTTCATCGAGCCGGAGGATGGCGGGCGGGACATCTTCGTCCACATCTCCGCCGTGGAGCAGAGCGGCCTCACCGGCCTCGCCGACAACCAGCCGATCGAGTACGAGCTGATCGACGGCCGCGACGGGCGGCAGATGGCGGGGAACTTGCGGAAGGTGTGAGGGGGGCCTCCTTTACCCTTTGGTGAGCTGGGTGTGATAGGCTGATGGACGATGCCCACACTCCCTCCCGAGACACCGCCGGACAGACTGGCCCCGATTCACCCCGGCGAGGTGCTGGCCGAAGAGTTTCTCGGCCCCCTATCCCTCTCCGCCGCCACCCTCGCCCGCCGCCTCGGCGTACCCGCGAGCCTCGTGACGGAGATCGTCCGGGGGCGGAGGGGGATCACCGGCGACACGGCGCTGCGGCTGGCCGAGGCGCTGGGGACGACGCCGGACTTCTGGATGAACGTGCAGACGACGTGGGAGTTGGATGTGGCGCGGGGTCCTTCAACGAGGGACAGTTTACGCTTGACTCGGGCAATGCCGGATCGTCTCGTCGCTACTAGAGTTTGATCGGTAGTGATTGCTGCAAACTATAATTCTTCCTAGTCGTCGAGGTCACTTGGCTACCTTCAAGAATCACGAAGAAGATCGGGAAGTCTTCAGACGCCTAAGCTCAACTGGCCGGATTTCCGGCGTTTTGCGACAGAGGATAATTCAGAACTATAACGTTTGCAGTCTCTGCAGCAAACAGATTGAGGTCGGGCGCCCCGCATTTGCAGGATATGATTACAAATTGGCGCCACAGTTGGTTTGCGGAGCCTGCGCAGCCTACCTCGAAGAGCTAGCAACTCCAGTATACTGGCAGACCAACCTGGATATAAGTATAGATGAAGGCATACCACTCTGGAGATACATGGATTTCGCGAAGTACGTTAGTATGCTGCGCGAAGAAGCTGTGTACTTCACTCGGGCCTCTAATTTTGACGACATCTACGAAGGAGCTGCAGGCAAATCCTCTCGGCAGAAAGAGTGGGATGAGTACTACCTACAAAGCTACAGAGAAATTATAGCGCATCCGCCAACGGGCCCGGCCCCTGACGAAAATTCTATAGGCCCCGCGGCAGAGAGGCTACTAGATCAAACAAAGCGTATATTTGCTGAGGCAAGGAATTCTCTTGTTTCATGCTGGCATCAGAACTCCGGCGAGTCAGAAGCCCTCTGGAAAATCTATTGTCCGCATGGCACCTCAGGCTTGGCGGTCAAAACCAACGTCAGCAAGTTATGGAATTCATTGGTTTCCGCGCCGGAACTAAAGGTCGGTAAAGTCCAGTATTTAGACTACGCAACTCACTTTGCCGCGAACGAGGAGAGGATCTTCTGCAAAAGATCAACACTGTCCTACGAGAATGAGGTGCGAGCAGTTGTGCCAAACCCGGAGAGGCCGCCGGTTGACGGTAGCAACGTGCCAGTAGATCTCTCAGAGTTAATTGAGTCTGTGATTATCTCCCCATATTCTCCACCCTGGTTCCAGGATATCGTTAGCGAGACCACCCGCAGATATGGTAAAAGCTTTGAAATTCATGCTTCCGAAATAAGAGAGCCGCCGTTTTACTAGCTAAGTCGGTGAGCTTCACCCCCAAACCTCCCGAAACTCCCGCCATTCCCCCTTGCTCATCCCGCTCCCCTCCTGCGTCACCTCTTCCCCGGCCAGCATCCGCTTCAGGCAGGCCACACCCTTCCCGGATAGCTGCACACTCCCCAGCCGGTAATCCTCGAACGCCGCGTAGGCCGCCGGCACCCAGTCCTTGACGATCTCGCAGATCGCCTCCGCATAGACCCGGATCTCGTACTGCGCGTGGGCATCCGCTCTCAGCCGCAGGAAGTGGAAGAGGTTGTGCAGGTCCACCTTCCAGTACCACTGCGTGTAGATGTTCGCCGGCAGGTTCATCCGGGCGAGCTCCCGCGCCAGGCCCTGCTGACCGTCCTGGGAGATCATGGCCTCGTAATGGTCGTAGGCGCGGGTGCTGTCGGCCTTCAGCCAGTCCAGCACGCGGGCGGCCTCCTCCCCCGTCAGCGCCTCGCCCCGGCCCTGGTTGTTGACGACCGACTGGGCGGCGAGATGCTCGGCCGAGGGGATGTAGAACTCCCGGTCGAGGATCGAGTAGCGGCCGGAGTACTCGTTCACGTTGGCGGTGCGGTGGCGGATCCACTGGCGGGCGACGAAGACGGGCAGCTTCACGTGCAGCTTGATCTCGCACATCTCGAAGGGCGTCGAGTGCCAGTGCCGCATGAGGTAGCGGATCAGCCCCTCGTCGTTCTGCACGCTCTTGGTGCCGCGCCCGTAGCTGACCCGCGCCGCCTGGCAGATGGCGGCGTCGTCGCCCATGTAGTCGACGACGCGGACGAACCCGTGATCGAGCACCTCGTGGGCGTGGTAGAGATGCGCCTCCATCCCCTCCGACACCGCGCGCAGCGTCGGCCGTGTCTCGGCCCGCAGCGCCTCGATCTCGGCGCGGTCATTGTCCTTCAGGCCCATCTTGGTGCTCCCCTCGCGGCTCTCGGCTTTCCGCCTACTATATCTAGCGGCCTCTGTGGCGAAAGCGTCGAATGCCCCAACAAAGCCCCCTTTGCGTCGTTGACTTGCCCCCGGCCGCTCCGGATGATGCGGCCCAGGCAGGAAACCCGGGCAGCAGCGGGAACAACAAGCATGCGCACGATCGTCTCTACCGCCGCGCTTCTGGCGCTGCTCGCCGGGTGCGGCGACGGGGAGCCCTTCTTCACCGAAGAGCCCGAGCCGGGCACGGAATCACCGACCGACGCCGAGGGCGATGGTGAGACCGAGGGCACCAACGACGAGGGCAGCCTCGCCGGCGATCTGCCGCCGGGCACCAACGATCCCTCCAGCACCGCCAGCATCACCCGCTACGAGGCCACCGACGAGGTGGGCGGCGGCTACGTGCAGGATGCCTATTACGTCGCCGCCGACGATACGTTCTACGTCGACAACCTCGCCTTCGATGGAGCCAACGTCTACGGGCGCGGCACCAACGTCTCCTCCATGGGCGGCTATGCCGTCTACGAAGGGGTCGAGACGGTGGAAGACAGCCTGACGGGCGCCCTGATCGACCAGTTCACCTACCGCGCCATCTACGGCGCCAGCGAGAACAGCGTGCTGGTGGAGGGCGAGCCGCAGCCGGCGACGCAGTTCGCCATCGTGCGCACCGGCTCCTACGTCGATTACGGCTTCGGTGGCTTCATCTACACCCGCAACGGCGAGGTGACGCTGCCGACGACGGGCCAGGCGCAGTTCACCGGGGATTACGCGGGCGTGCGCATCTTCGACGGCATCACCGGGCTGGAATACACGCGCGGCGACATGGTGATGGCGATCGATTTCGAGGACTTCAACGCCGGCAACGGGGTCACCGGACATGTGATCAACCGCGAGCTGTTCGACATCAACGGCAACCGCGTGGCGCTGACCAACGACTACAACGTCGACGGCGGCCGCATTTTCCTGCCCGACATCAACTTAGTCGTCGGCCCCGGCACGATGAGCGACGATGGCGAGCTGACCAACGGCGTCTTCACCCGCGGCTACAATGCCACCGGCGCCCCGGTCGATTACGAGACGGGCACCTACTACGCCGTCCTCTCCGGCGACGGGCCGGACGAGGTGGTCGGCGTGATGGTGATGACATCGGAGGATCCGCGCTACGAGGATGTGACGGTGCAGGAAACCGGCGGGTTCATCCTTTACCGATGAAAGCCCTTGTCACTGCCCTGGCCATCGCCCTGACGCCGCTCGCGGCCGGGGCGCAGGATGTCGCCCTCTCCCCCGCCCAGCTCCGGGCCGTCGCCGTGCAGGTCCTGCGCGAGGGCGACCCGATGGAGGCGATCCGCCTCTCCCAGCTCCTGCTGGAGCGCGACCCGACGGATGACGTGGCGCTCTACGTCAAGGCCGAGGCGCTGCTCGCCATCGGCCGCCCCGACCTCGCCGCCCGCTTCGGCGCCGCCGCCTTCCGCTCGACGGAGGAGGACCAGCTGCGCTACCAGGCCGCCCGCCTGACGGCCAAGGCCGAGGCGGAGGCGGGCGACTTCACCTGGTCGCAGCTCTGGCTGCGCCGGGCGACGCCTTACGTGCCCAGCCCCGAGGCCCGCGCGGGGCTGGAACAGGATTATCGTGCGCTGCGCGCCGCCAACCCGCTGCAGCTGTCCTTCGGCTTCGGCGTCGCGCCTTCAAGCAATATCAACAATGGCTCGTCGTCGGAGACGGTCGTGCCCTACGGCTTGGGCCTCTTCGACCTCAACGCCGACGCGCAGCCGCTCTCGGGAATTGAAGTTTCCGCCAACGGGAGCCTCTATTACAGGCTGCGCCGGACCGAGCGCTCGCAGACATCGTTCGAAGCGGGGCTCTCCGGGCGCAGCTACGTGCTCAGCGATGAAACCCGGAACGCTTTGGAGGAGCTCGCCCTCGAGGAATACGAAGACGAGCTGGAAAAGTACGAGCGGGTGCTGCAGGGCCTCGAAGAAGGCGATATCCCGCCCCCCCCACCCGAGCGCCCTGACGAGACGACCGGCTTTGATTACTCCGACGCGACACTGACCTTCGGCCTCGAACATGTCGTGGCACCTGAGTCGGGCCCGCGCCGGCTGAGCTATGGCGCCGAGATCGGGCAGGTCTGGTACGGAGGCGATCCTCTGCGCCATTTCCTGCGCCTGTCGCATGATCGCACCTACGACCTCGGGCCAGACGGCTCCTTCCTTGTGAGCGGGCTGGCCGAATTCCAGGTCGAGGATGGTTACGACGATTCGTGGACACTCACCTTCCGCGCCCGCCATGCGCTGCCCGCCACGGAGATGGGAGCCCTGGTGATCACCTCGGGCTTCGGCGCGGCGCTGACGGATGATCCCGATCGCGGCTACCAGGGGCTGTTCCTCGCGGCCGATTACGACTTCGCCCAGCCGGTCTTCGGCAATGTCGAGCTCGGCCTCGGCGCCTCGCTCGATGCGCGTGTCTATGAGGCGACGCGCTATTCCAACCAACCAGGAACCACGGTGGACCGCGAGGACTTGCGCGCCCGCACTTACCTCGACGTCGATCTGCCGGGCTTCGAAGTCTACGGCTTTGTGCCTCGCGTCACGCTCGAAGCCGCCAGTACATTCTCCACCGTCAATTTCTTCGACAGGGAGGAATACAGCATCGGCCTCGACTTCAGATCCGCATTCTGAGGGGCCGGTGGGATAAAACGCCACCTACGTCGGGTGGGTTTACAACCCACCTTTGCGCAACGCCCGGAGCTCGTCTCCCGCCCGGTGCGCGCCACAGGCGCAGGGCGAGCGCCGGCCCGTCCCGCGGGCTGGCGCTCCGGTGCCGTTGGCGCAAAGCCCAGAGCGACGAGGTGGACGCACCATAAAGCACCACCGCCTGACCGTGGGAGCGCCACCCCACGTGCCGGCGCTCGCCCTGCGCCTGCAACGGGGACACCAGGTGCCCCGTCCCTTCGCCCCCCGGACCACACTCCCGCGTTGGACGTCCCGCCCCATCCTGCTAGGCTTGGGGCCAACCACTCATGACCCGGAGCACCTCATGCCCCTGCGCTATCTGCACACCATGGTCCGCGTGAAGGACCTCGAGAAGACCATGGCCTTCTTCGAGCTGCTCGGCCTCAAGGAGACCCGGCGGATCGACAACGAGGGCGGCCGCTTCTCGCTCATCTTCATGGCCCCTCCCGGCCAGGACGAGGCGCCCGTCGAGTTGACCTACAACTGGGACGGCGACGATGAGCTGCCGTCGGATTCCCGCCATTTCGGCCACCTCGCCTATGGCGTCGATGACATCTACGCCACCTGCCAGGCCATGATGGACGCCGGCGTCACCATCAACCGGCCGCCCCGCGACGGGCACATGGCCTTCGTGCGCTCGCCGGACAACATCTCCATCGAGCTGCTGCAGAACGGCGAGAGCAAGGAGCCGGCAGAGCCCTGGGCCTCGATGGAAAACACGGGCCATTGGTAAGGCCGGGAGGCATGGGGTGAGGGGGGCGCTCGCCGCGCTCCTCGGGCTGGCCGCCCTCGGCGCGGCCGCCCCCGCCCATGCCTGCCGCCTTGCCCTCGCCCTGGGGCTCGATGTCTCCGCCTCCGTCGATGCGCGCGAGGATGTGCTGCAGCGCCAGGGCCTCGCCGCCGCCCTCCTCTCCGAGCCGGTGAACGACGCGCTCTTCGGCTCCGGCGAGCCGCCGGTGGCGATGGCGGTCTTCGAATGGTCCGGCCGGTCGAACCAGTCGCTGCTGATGGGCTGGCGGCTGATCGAGACGGAGGAGGATCTGCTGGGCGCCGCCACCGCCGTCGCCGAATCCGAGCGGGTGCCCGGCCAGTTCCCCACCTCCATCGGCGCGGCGCTCGGCTATGCCGCGATCCTTCTGGGGGAGAGCCCCTCCTGCACGCGGCGGGTGATCGACCTCTCGGGCGACGGCGTCCACAACGATTCCTACCCGCCCGCCTCCGCCTACCGCGGCTTCCCGCTCGAGGGGGTGACGGTGAACGGCCTCGTCATCGAGGGCGGCACCACCGGCGAGGAGGAGGACGAGGATGATCTCTACGCCCATTACCTGCGAGAGGTGATCCGCGGACCCGGCGCCTTCGTCATGTCCGCCAACGGCTTCGAGGATTTCGAGCGCGCCATGACCTTCAAGCTGGAGCGGGAGCTGCGCGCCCTCGCCCTCGGCGCGCTTGAGCCGGGCGAGGCGGGGCCGGGATGAGGCGCCTGCTGGCCGTTGCTGTCGCGCTGCTCCTCGCCGCCGGGCCGGCCGCGGCGCAGGCGCCCTGCCGTCAGGCGCTGGCCATCGGGCTCGATGTCTCCGGCTCCGTCAACGCCCGAGAATATCGCCTGCAACTCGACGGGCTCGCCGCCGCCCTCGCCTCTCCCGAGGTGCTCGCGCGTCTGGCCGAGCCCGGGCCGCCGGTGCGCCTGCTGGTCTTCGAGTGGTCGGGCCCCGACGCGCAGCGCCTTCTCCTGCCCTGGACGGAGCTGGCCGGAGAGGCGGCGGTGCTCGACGCCGCCGCGCGCCTGCGCGCCACGCCCCGCCTCGGCGCCGCGCCCACCACGGCGCTCGGCCGCGCCATGGAATACGGGCTCGCGGCGCTGGGGGCGCAGGACGCCTGCTGGACCCGGACGCTCGACCTCTCGGGCGACGGGACGAACAACGCCGGCCCCCGCCCGCAGGATATCGCGGCGCCGGAGGGGGTGACGGTCAACGGCCTCGTCATCGGCGGCATTGCCATCGCCAGCGACCAGGAGCTGGCGGACATCAAGCAGCTGACCTCCTACTTCCGCGCCTACGTCCTGCGCGGCCCCGGCGCCTTCGTGGAAGCGGCGCTCGGCTGGGACGATTTCGAGACCGCCATGCGTCGCAAGCTCCTGCGCGAGCTGAAGGCGATGGTGATCGGGCGGTTGTAGGGTGCGGGTGTGGCTTGCCGCCCCTACCCCGGCCCCGGCGCCATCCCTAACGTCCCCGCTCTTCCCCCGCGCGGAATCAAGCCGCAGGCGCCGCGCGAGCGCCGGCCCGTCGCCGCGGGCTGGCGCTCTGGCTGGGCTTGGTGCTTCGTTCGGTACGGGGAGGGGCTTGGCAGGCATAAAGCGCACAGCGGCGCCGTTGTGGCGCCACCCCACGGGCCGGCGTGCGATGGTGGCGCCTGTGGCGGGCCGGGGATGGTGGGTTGGAAACCCACCCTACGAGACTCGCTCGGGGCGAGGGCTGCGGAGACTCCGCCGCCGCTCCTTCCCCCGCGCGGAATCAAGCCGCAGGCGCCGCGCGAGCGCCGGCCCGTCCCCGCGGGCTGGCGCTCTGGCTGAGCTAGGTGCTTCGCTCGTGCCATGGAGGGGCTAGGCTGGCATAAAGCGCGCAGCGGCGGCGTCGGAGCGCCACCCCACGGGCCGGCGTGAGAGGGCGGGACTTGCGGCCGGCGGAGGATGGTGGGGCTTGGGGCACGTTCCGGCCGGGGGTATGGTGGGTTGGAAATCCACCCTAAGCGGATGGAAACCTGTCCGAGCCACGGGCAGCACCCCCTCTCCGCCCCCCCCCCCACGGCCCGGTGATCGGCGCCCCCTTCCCTCGCCCACGCTGGCGCGTCATGCTTCGGCCCATGCGTGCCCTTGCCCTGACCGCCCTCCTCCTCCTCTCCGCCTGCGGCCGTCCGCTGACGACGGACGAGACGTCCTTCGCCCGCGCCTTCCTCGGGCCGGACTTCTCGCCCGCCACCGTCCGCCTGCGGGGCGATCTCGCCGAGGAGCGGCCCCATTCCATCCCCGTCCGCCCCCGCACGACCTGCCAGGAACGGATCTACCCGCAGCCGGCCACGGCGACGGTGGAGGTGGTGACCGGCGCACTCACCGCCTTCCAGACCGTCTACTTCCGCCCCGGCCGCTACCTCGAGGACTACCTGGAGGGGCTCGGCGGCGAGGCGATCTCGCTGCCTGCCGCCATGCTCTTCGCCCATGAGATGGTGCATGTCTGGCAATGGCAGAACCGCGCCACCACCGGCTACCACCCCCTCAAGGCGGCGGTCGAGCATGTGCAAAGCGTCGATCCCTACCTCTTCGACCCGAACACCGAGGTGGATTTCCTCGACTACGGGTGGGAGCAGCAGGGCCGCGTCTACGAGGAATACCTCTGCTGCCGCGTCCTCGCCCCCGAGGCCGCGCGGACGTCTCGCCTGCACGAGACGCTGGGCAAGTACTTCGACCTGCCGCCGCTCGACGTGGCTCTGGCGCAGAATGTCTGGATCCCCGCCGGCGGCGACGACCTCTCGGGCATCTGCGACTAGCGCTGCAGGCTCTCGAGGTAATCCGTCACCGCCAGGAGCGCGGCGGGCACGGGCGTGCCGGTGCCATCCTCGTTCTCCACGATGATCTGCGGGCCGAGGTCTCCGGCGCCGAATTCCGGCATCACGTCGGCGTAGTGGCCGCCGCGGAGGTAGCCGTCGATGTAGCTCATCACCTCGTTGCGCGGAAAGGTACCGCCGTTCCCGGAAGCCAGCGTCGTCAGGTTGGCCGGCTGGACGGGCAGCCCCTCCGCGAGCGGACCATTGCCCATGGCGGCGGGGCCGTGGCAGGCGGCGCAATTCTCGGCGTAGAAGGCGGCGCCGTCGACGGCCTCCGACTCGGGATTGGACGCGGGCTCGGTCATGCACGCGGCGAGGAGGGCCGGCAGGGCCAGCATGGCATAGGTCGTCTTCATCGGATCATTCCCCCGTTTTGCCCCATTGTGACAGCCCGGCGCGGCGCCGTCACGGGGGACATCGGGCCGCAGGTGAAGCCGGATCAGGCCGGCACCACCTGCCCGCCCTCCAGCCGCAGCCGCCGGTCCATCCGGGAGGCCAGCTCGAGGTTGTGCGTCGCGATCAGCGCCGCGAGGCCCGTGCCGCGCACGAGGGACATGAGCGCCGCGAAGACGCGGTCGGACGTCTCGGGGTCGAGGTTGCCCGTCGGCTCGTCGGCCAGAAGCAGGCGCGGCTCGTTGGCCAACGCCCGGCAGAAGGCCGCCCGCTGCTGCTCGCCGCCGGAGAGCGCGGCGGGGCGGTGATCGCCCCTGTCCTGCAGGCCGACCTCGGCGAGGAGCGCCTCCGCCCGCGCCTCCGCCTCCGCCCGCGCCACGCCGTTGGCGAGCTGGGGGAGGATGATGTTCTCGGCGGCGCTGAACTCCGGCAGCAGGTGGTGGAACTGGTAGATGAACCCCACCTCCTGCCGTCGCACCACGGTGCGCTTGCGGTCGGAGAGGCCCGTCATGTCCCGCCCGCCGATCTCCAGCCCGCCGGCATCGGCGGTGTCGAGCAGACCGGCGATGTGCAGCAGCGTCGACTTGCCGGCGCCAGAGGGCGCGACGAGGGCGACGATCTCCCCCGGCTGGATGGCGAGGGAGACGCCGCGCAGCACCTCCACCGGCCTGGCCACGTCGCCGTAGGTCTTGGTGATGCCGTCGAGGCGGAGGGCGGCGTCACTCATAGCGCAGGGCCTCCACCGGGTTCATCCGCGCCGCACGGCGGGCGGGAAAGAGGGTGACCACCCAGCTGAGGAACAGCGCCAGCGCCACGGCGGCGCCGACATCGCCCCATTCCAGCTTGGCCGGCAGGGCGTAGATGCCGCGGATCTCCGGGTCCCACACGCCGCCGCCGGAGACGAAGTTGACGAAGGAAAAGATGGGGTCGATCCAGATCGCGAAGGCGCAGCCGAGGATGACGCCGAGGATCGTGCCGATCGTGCCGATGGAGGCGCCGCAGAGGAAGAAGATTCGCAGGATCGAGCCCTCCGACAGGCCCATCGTGCGCAGGATGCCGATGTCGCGGCCCTTGTTCTTCACCAGCATGATCAGCCCCGAGATGATGTTGAGCGAGGCGATGAGCACGAGGATGGAGAGGATGACGAACATCACGTTGTCCTCCACCGTCAGCGCGCGGAGGAAGGCGCCGGACGAGTCCTTCCACGTCCAGACCAGCGCGCGGGGGCCGGCGGCCTCCAGCAGGGCGGGGACGATGGCCTCGATATTGTCCGGGTCCTCCACCATCACCTCGATCTCGTCGACGACGCCGTCGCGGTTGAAGAAGAGCTGCGCCTCCTCCAGCGGCATGTAGACGCGGGTGCGGTCGATATCGTAGCGCCCGGCAGTGAAGATATAGCTGGCGTCGTAGGCCGAGGCGCGGGGGGACGTGCCGAAGGCGGTGCGGGCGCCATCGGGGGAGATGATGCGGATGCGGTCGCCGAGGAAGGCGCCGAGCTCGCGTGCGACGCCGGAGCCGATGGCGATGCCGTTCGGGAAGTCCTGCAGCTGCCCCTCGGCCTCCTCGGGGTTGGCGATCCGCGGGATGGTCGCCAGATCCTCCGGCGCGATGCCGAAGACCTCGACGCCGGCATTGGCGCCGCGCAGGTTCGCCATCACCTGAGCGCGCACCAGCGGCGCGGCGCTGGTGACGCCGGGCACCGCCTCCAGCCGCTCGGCCATCGCCTGATAATCTGCGATGGTGCGCGAGGTCTGCCCCGTCTCGGAGACGTCGAGCGACTGGTAGATCGTCGCATGGGCGTTGGCGCCGAGGATCGTGTCGACGAACTCGGCCCGGAAGCCGGCGCGCACGGAGAGCGTGGCGATCAGCGCGGCGACGGAGAGCATGACGCCGAGCAGCGAGATCCATGTCATCACGCTCACGCCTCCCTCGGCCCGCCGGGCGCGAAGATAGCGCCAGGCGATGAGGAATTCGAAGCGCGCGAAGGGCGGCGGGGATGTGGCCAAGACCTGCTCCAGTTTTGCGCGCGACCATGCGGGCGCGGCGCAGGCGGGTCAAGCCACGGTCAGGCGAGCGGCGCCCCCGTCAGGCGGCAGAGCGCAGCCGGAGCATGGGCGAGCGGCGCCCGCGCGCCGAACATGCGCACCGAGGCGAGCACCCCCTCTACGAATAGGAAGACGGCCTCCGCCGCCGCCTCCGGCGCATCCAGCCCCTCCGCCTCCGCCCGCGTGGCGAGGCCGGCGATCATCCGGCGCTTCACGTGGGCTGCGGCGGCGTGGACGGGGTGGTGCGGGTCGGAGAATTCCGCCGCCGCCGTCTGGAAGGCGCAGCCCATGGCCCAGTCCCGCTGGGCGCGGCGGATGGCAGAGAGGCCCCACTCGGTGAGCGGCCGCGGACCGTCCGCCGGCGAGGCGGCATCACGCAGCGTCGCGGCGCAGCGCTCGATCCACGCGACGATCAGCGCGTCCTTGGAGCCGTAGCACTTGTAGAAGGTGGCCTTGGCGACGCCGGCCTCGGCGACCACCCGGTCGATCCCCACGGCGCGGTAGCCGTGCTGGTAGAAGAGGAACCCCGCGGCGGTGAGGATTCGCTCCCGCACCGGCCCACCCTGCCTTGCCGCCTCCGCTACGTCCTGCTGCTCAAGAACATCGCCCATACGCTCGCCTCCTGCGCCTTTGTCCGGCCACGCGCCCCCGCCGGGATCTCCTATCCCGGCGGGGGCGTCCGGTCCCCAGAAATCCCGGGAATTGGCTGACGCGAGGTGAATACGGGGGCGGCCCGCGCAAAGAAAAACGGCCCCCGGAGAGATCTCCGGGGGCCGCGGGTTCTTGTGAGTGGTGGTGGACGCCTGAAGGCGTCAGTTGGCCTGGCGGCGCAGGAAGGCCGGGATCTCGATGCGCTCCTGCTCGGGATCGGCCTCGTCTTCGTCCCAGGAATTGACGCGCGGCTGCTGGCGCGCGGCCGGCTGCTGGCGCGGCGCCTGCTGCGGCTGGGCGTTGCCCTGCTGGGCGGCGCCTTCCGGCTGGCCCGTCATGCGGCCGAGGAGGCCACCGATGCCCGAGCGGCGGGCGTGGGCTCCCTCGCCCTGCGCGGCGGGCTGCTGCTGCGGGGTCGGCTGGGCGGCGCGGGCCGGGGCCGGCGCGTCGCCGGAGCGGCGGGCCGTCAGGGCGCGCAGGCGGGCGACCGCCTCGGGCGTCGGCGTGCCGGCCGGCGGGCGGCCGGGGGCGACGAAGTCTTCCGCCGGCCGCGTGACCGGGGCCTCGGAGCGGGGGCGATAGGCGGGCGGCGGCAGATCGTCGTCGACCATCTGGGCGCCCTCGTCCTCGTAGCTGTCGTCGAAGGCGCTGTCGAAGAGGCCCGGCTCCGGCTCGTGGTACTCGTCCACCTCGGGCTCCGGCTGCGGCTGGGCCCTCTGCGGCTGCGTGCGGGCCTGCGGCGCCTCCGCCTCGGCAGTGCGGGCGCGGCGGGCTTCCGATGCCGCCACGGCGGCGGCCGGGCGGCGCGCCGGCTGCTGCGGCTCGGGCTCTTCGGCGCGGGCGGCGGTCTGCGGCAGCGGCGCGCTCATCTTGCGGCGCGGGACGGGCATCTCCTCCGTCCGGGCCACGGCGTCGATGCCGGTCGCGACGACGGAGACGCGGATGGCGCCTTCCATCGACGGATCGAGCGTCGAGCCGACGATGATGTTCGCGTCCGGGTCGACCTTCTCGCGGATCTTGTTGGCGGCCTCGTCGAGTTCGAACAGCGTGAGGTCGTGACCACCGGTGATGTTGATGAGCACACCCTTGGCGCCTTCGAGGCTGATCTCGTCGAGCAGCGGGTTGGCGATGGCGTTCTCGGCGGCAATGATGGCGCGATCTTCGCCATCGGCCTCGCCGGTGCCCATCATGGCCTTGCCCATCTCGTCCATCACGGCGCGGACGTCGGCGAAGTCGAGGTTGATGAGGCCGGGGCGGACCATCAGGTCGGTCACGCCCTTCACACCCTGGTAGAGCACGTCATCGGCCATCGAGAAGGCCTCGGTGAACGTGGTCTTCTCCGTCGCGATGCGGAACAGGTTCTGGTTCGGGATGATGATCAGCGTGTCGACGACCTTCTGCAGGGCCTCGACGCCCTCCTCGGCCTGACGCATCCGCTTGGAGCCCTCGAACTGGAAGGGCTTGGTGACGACGCCCACGGTCAGCACGCCCAGCTCGCGCGCGGCCTGCGCGATGATCGGCGCGGCGCCGGTGCCGGTGCCGCCGCCCATACCGGCGGTGATGAAGCACATGTGCGCGCCGGCGAGGTGATCGAGGATCTGCTCGATGCTCTCCTCGGCGGCGGAGGCGCCCACGGACGGGCGGGCGCCGGCGCCGAGGCCCTCGGTCGCCTTGATGCCCATCTGGATCTTGGCCGTGGCGCGGCTCTGCTGGAGCGCCTGCGCGTCGGTATTGGCCACCACGAACTCGACGCCGTCGAGCTCTTTCTCGATCATGTTGTTGACGGCGTTGCCGCCGGCCCCGCCGACGCCGAAGACCGTGATGCGCGGCTTCAGGTCATCGTCTTGCCCGGGCATGGAGAGATTGAGTGTCATGTCGGTCTGCCTGTCCTGCTTTGTTTCCGTCCGGCCCGTCCCCCGGGCGCCCTGCCTGTTGGCCTTGATTCTAACCCTGCCTGCCCAGCCCGTCACGTCAAAACCGCAGGAATGACACGAAATATGCTGTGGTAACGCGGGCCGCCGGCAAGATGATGCCGATCTGACGACCCCTAGCCGCCAAGGGCGGCAGCGACACGACATCTGGGGCGGACGCCCTCAGGCCGCGCGGCCCGTGGGCTGCGGCGGTGAGTACGGGTCTTCATCACTGTTCAGACGACTGCTCCGTCTGCCTCCGGTCGCACGTGTGCGGCGACCTTACCAAAATCTTACCACGCCCCCGGCAGCCCGTCACCCCGCTAATTACCCCTGCCCCGGCGGCACCGCCGGGGAAAAGGCAAGGCGGCGCGCGGCCCTACCAGTTGTCCTTGAACCACTTCACGGCGCGGCGGAGCGAGCGCGAGGGCACGCTTTCCGCCGGCACGTCGAAATCCCACCATTCGTCCTGCGGGTGGGCGGCGAAGAGCGCCAGCCCGACGGCAGAGGAGAAGGCCGGACCCGTCGTCGCCTGCGGCAGGCCGGCGACGCGCAGCGGCCGGCCCAGGCGGACCTGCTGGCCGAGGATGCGGCTCGCGAGCCCTTCCAGCCCCGGGATCTGGCTGCCGCCGCCCGTCAGCACGATCTGCTGCGAGGGCATGTACTCGAACCCGGCCGCGTCGAGCCGGGCGCGCACCTCCTCGAGGATCTCCTCGAGGCGCGGGCGCATGATGCCGATAAGCTCCGCGCGGGAGACGCGGCGGCGGTCCTTCTCCCAGTCGCCGCTGTCGCCGCCGATCTCGATCATCTCGCGGTCGTCCATGCCGGTGGCGGTGGTGCCGCCATGCTTGGTCTTGATCCGCTCCGCCTGGGCCCACGGCACCTGCAGTCCCATGGAGATGTCGCCGGTCACGTGCTCCCCGCCTAGCCGCACGGCATCGGCGCCGATCATGTGGCCGCGGTAGAAGATGGAGACGCCGGTGGAGCCGCCGCCCATGTCGATGCAGGCGGCGCCGAGCTCCTGCTCGTCCTCCACGAGGCTCGAGACGGCCGAGACGTAGGAGGAGGAGGCAAGCCCCGCCAGCTCAAGGTCACAGCGCTCGATGCAGGTGAGCAGGTTGTCGATGCTCTGCCCCTCGACCGTCAGCACGTGCAGGTCGGTCGACAGGCGCGTGCCCGCCTGCCCGCGCGGATCGGCGAGGCCGGAGCGGTGGTCGATGGAGAAGTTGACGGGCTGGGCGTGCAGCACCTCTCGCCCGTCGCCGTAATCGGGCTCGTCACAGGCGGCGAGGACGCGGCCGATATCCATGTCGCCGACCTGCTGACCGTGCAGCTCCACCGAGCCCTCCAGCCCGTAGGAGCGGGGGCGGGCGCCGGAGAAGCAGGTGATAGCGTGATCGACCCGCGTCTCGGCCATCTTCTGGGCGGACTGGATGGCGGTGCGGATCGCCCGCTCCGCCTCGGCCATGTTCACCACCTCGCCATGGCGCATCCCGCGCGCCCGCGTCGTGGCGGCGCCGATCACCCGGAAGGCGCTCTGCCCAGCCATGGAGCCGACGCCGTCGGTGCCCATGAAGCGCTCCGGCCCGTCGAAGCGCAGGATCAGGCAGGCGATCTTCGAGGTGCCCACGTCGAGCACCGCGATGACCCGCCGCTGGAGTGCTGCCTTGCGAAGGGCCCGCATCCGCCGCTGCCGCTGGTAGAGGTCTCTCATGTCTCGTTCTCCGCTTCGCGCGCCCCCACGCGCCCGCCCTGCCCCATGGCGCGCTGTCCCCTCGCGCCGTCTGCCCCGTGCTCCTGACGCCCGGGTTGTCTCGCCCCGGCCCTGGCCCGGTCGAATTCCTTGATGGATGCGCTCACAGGATCTCCGCTCACTGGCGGCGCTCCGCCACGGTGCGCAGATGCTCCTCCGCGAAGGTGGAGAGCCGCACCGTCGGCCGCGCCGCCGAGCGCATGTCGACGACGACGATGTCGAGGTCGAGCATCCGCTGCGCCTCGTGCAGCGCCAGCACCCGCTCCAGCGCCGGCACGGCGCCTTCCTCGGGGAGCAGGATGCGCTGGCCGCGGTCGAGCACCAGATCCCACCGGCGCTCACCCATGCGCACCAGCCCGCGCACGCGCGGCATGATCGGCTCGGCCGCGGCGAAGAGCGCCATCGCCTCCACCGTCGACTCCCGCGCGCCGTCGCCGGCGATCAGCGGCAGGTCGGGCCGGTCGGTGCGGTTAGGCACCATGCCGGTCAGCACGCCGTCGGCATCGACGAGGCGGAGCCCGTCCACGTGCCGCCAGATGGCCACCGGCCGGCGCTGCGTGACGTCGACGCGCAGCGTGCCGCCGGTCTGCACGCGCAGGCGCGCCTCCTTGACGGCGGTCAGCGCGGTGATCTCTTCCTTCAGCCCGCCGAGGTCGATGGCGAAGGAGGTGACGGGAAATTCGAAGGGCAAGAGGCCGTTGATGGCCGCGGCGAGCGCGATGTCGGCGCCGCGGATATCGACGCCCGTCACCATGAACTCAGGCCGCTCCTGGAAGGACTGGACGACGGCGGTGTAGCGCGCCTCGATGGCCGCCCAGTTCTCGTCGTCCGCGACATAGGCGGCGGAGATCAGGAAGAGCGCAAAGACCGGCAGGATCACCCGCAGGAAGATGCGAAAGAGCGGCGTCAGCCAGAGCCGGTGAAAGCGGTAGCCGAGCCGCGAGGGCGCCGGATCACGCCGGGCCGGCGGTTTCATCGCGAACATGAGGCATCCTCCACGAGCATGGCACACAGGTCAGGGAAGGAGATGCCCTCCACCGCCGCCTGTTCGGGGGCGAGCGAGGTGGGCGTCATCCCCGGCTGGGTGTTGGTCTCCAGCAGCACCAGCCCGTCGAGCCCGCGTGCCTCGTCCCAGCGAAAATCGGTGCGGCTGAGGCCCCGGCAGCCGAGCGCCCGATGGGCGCGCAGCGCGTAGTCGAGGCAGGCGCCGAAAATCTCGTCCGGGACCTCGGCGGGCACCACGTGGCGCGAGCCGCCGGTCGCGTACTTGGCGTGGTAATCGTACCAGCCGTCGGTGAGGATGTCGGTGACGGTCAGCGGCCGGTCGAGCAGCACCGCCGTCGTCAACTCTCGGCCCGGCGCGTAGGCCTCCACCATCACCTCGGCGGGCATCTCGCGGGCCAGCTGCGGCGGGCCGTTGGCGGCCTCGGTGACGATGTAGACGCCGACGGAGGAGCCCTCGTTGTTCGGCTTCACCACGTAAGGCGGCGGCAGCACGTGGCGGGCCTCGGCCTCGCCCCGCGCCACGATGCGGCTGTCGAGGAACGGCAGGCCGGCGGCGCGGAACGCCTCCTTGCTGCGCTGCTTGTCCATGGCGAGGGCGGAGGCGAGGACGCCGGAATGGGTGTAGGGGATCTGCAGCCACTCGAGGATGCCCTGCACGCAGCCATCCTCGCCCCAGCGGCCATGGAGGGCATTGAAGGCGACATCCGGCCGATCGGCAGCCAGCCGTTCGGCGAGATCGCCGCCCGCCTCGACTTCGCTCACCGCATATCCGGCCTCGCGCAGAGCCTGCGCACATTCGGCCCCGGTCGAGAGGGAGACCTCTCTCTCGGCGGACCGACCGCCCATCAATACGGCAACCTTCGGGGGAGCCCCGCTCGCCATTGAACCGCCTCAAATGCAGGCCTTTTGCGGCCTTGCTTATACTGGGGCGCTGCCACGCCCTGCCTCGAAATTCCCCCGGTTTTCCCGGTGGTTATAGCTCGTCACCCGAGCGGCGTTCAGCTTCTTGTGAGTGTGCCGGTTCGCCGACCCGCATGATTTCCCACTCTAGCGTCATGCCGGATGATGCGTAAACCCTCTTTCGGACCTCTTCGCCCAATGACTCAAGGTCTTGCGCGGTGGCGCCGCCCGAATTGGTCAGGAAATTGGCATGCTTGGGGTTCATGATTGCGCCGCCCTGCGTGACGCCCCGCATTCCCGCCTCCTCGATCAGCTTCCAGGCCTTCAGCTCATGCGTGTCATCGGCCCGGCCGGTGGAGGAGAACCCCGCCGGATTGCGGAAGGTCGACCCCGCCGTGCGGTCCTTCGTCGGCTGCGTCTCGTCGCGCTTGGCCAGCTGCGCCTCCATCCGGGCGGTCAGCTCGGCGGGGTCGCCGGAGGGAGCGCGGAAGGTGGCGGAGAGGATGACGGCGCCCGCGGGGATCTGAGAGGAGCGGTAGGCGAGCGACAGCGCCTCGGCCGGGCGCTCCTCGATGGTGCCGTCGCGCAGAGCTAGGCGGATGCTGGCGAGGTGGTCGGCGACGTAGGTGCCGTAGCAGCCGGCATTCATGGTCACCGCGCCGCCGATGCTGCCGGGGATGGTGCGCAGGAAGGTCAGGTCCCTCCCCTGCTCCGCCGCCCGGCGGGCGACATGGGCGTCGAGCGCGGCGGCGCCGGCAGTGACGGTCTCGCCCGCGATCTCGATGCCGTTGAAGCCCCGCCCGAGGCGGATGACGACGCCCCGGATGCCGCCGTCGCGGACGATGAGGTTCGAGCCGACACCCATCGGAAAGACGGGGACGGCCGGGTCGAGCCCCGCGAGGAAGGCGGAGAGATCCGCCTCGTCGGCCGGCTGGAAGAACCACTCCGCCGGGCCGCCGACCCTGAGCCAGGTGAGGTCGGCGAGGGGACGGTCGGGGGTGAGGGGGCCGCGGGGCGTGGGGAGCGCTGTCATGGGGCCGGTGGTAGCAAGCCGCCCGCCGCCGGGCCACGGAAATCGCGCGATTTCCGTGCACGATTTTCTGCGCGGATATCGCTTCCCCGCGCAGCCGGGAAGCGCAAACCATATGGTTTCCGCCTCCGATTTCCATATGGAAATCTGCGCCCCGCTCAGACGGTGTCCGAGACCTTCATCCCCAGCCGCCGCCGCACCCAGCGCCAGCCGAAGTAGACCGGCCAGCGCAAGGTGCTCGCCGCCGCCGCCAGCAGGGCCAACCCCAGCCACCACGGCTCAGACCAGAACACCCAGGCGAGCAGCGGCACCAGCGCCCCGATCAGCCAGCGGGCGGCGCCCCAGTGATGGTCCTTCGAGGGGAGCATGCCGATCACGTTCGCCACCACCAGCCAGAGGCAGGCGGCGAGGATCGCCGGATCGAACCCGCTGATCACCGGCGCATCTCCGCCGGCATGCCGGGCGCCTCACCCCGCATCCGGGCGAGGAGATAGCGCAGCGGGTGTCGCATCATCGAGACGAAGGCGGCGAGGCCGAGGACGAGCCAGATCCAGCCGTGATCCCAGGCGATCCAGCCGAGCAGCACCGGCGCGGTCGCGATGAGCGCGAGGCCCGGCGCCACCTGGTGGCGCATCGGCAGCTTCGCCGTGACACTGCCGGCCAGCACCCAGATGATCCCCGCGATCAGCGATACCGTCATTGCGGCCTCCTCCTTGCTTTTGCGGCACCGAATGCCGGGCGGAGGGGGCAGCAATGTGGCACCGGCGCGGAGATCCCCGGGCCGGCGGAAGCTTGCCTATTTGGCCAGTCGCGCCGGGAGGTTGTTCGCCCATGTGCTGATCGTGCCTGCGCCGAGGCAGACGACGATGTCGCCCTCCCGCGCCTGCTCGCGCACCAGCCGCTCCAGATCATCCTCCGAGGTGACGGCGCGGGCGTGGCGATGGCCGTGGCGGATCAGCCCGGCGACCAGCGCATCGCGGTCGGCGCCCTCGATGGGCGCCTCGCCGGCGGCATAGACCTCGGCGATGCCGACCACGTCCGCCTCGTTGAAGCAGGTGCAGAAATCTTCGAACAGCGTCGACAGGCGCGAGTAGCGGTGCGGCTGGTGCACGGCGATGACCCGCCCCTCGGAGGCTTGCCGCGCCGCCTTCAGCACGGCGGCGATCTCCACCGGGTGATGGCCGTAATCGTCGATGATGGTGACGCCGTTCACCTCGCCCACCTTGGTGAAGCGCCGGTTTACCCCGCCGAAGCCGGCGAGCGCATCGCGGATCTCCGCCTTACTCATGCCGAGGTGGCGGGCGACGGCGACGGCGGCAAGCGCGTTGGAGACGTTGTGGTCCCCCGGCATCGGCAGCGTGCAGCCCTCGATGACTTCGCCTTCCGATTGCAACGCCACGTCGAACTGGGCGCAGCCGGCCTTGTAGGTCAGGTTCACCGCCCGCACGTCGGCCTGGGAGTTGAAGCCGAAGGTCAGCACCTTGCGGTCAGTGATCCGGCCGACGAGCGCCTGCACCTCGGGGTGGTCGGTGCAGAGCACGGCCACGCCGTAGAAGGGGATGTTCGAGACGAAGTCGTAGAAGCCCTGGCGGAGGTTTTCGATGCTGCCCCAATGCTCCATGTGCTCGGGGTCGATGTTCGTGACGATGGCGATGGTCGCCGGCAGGCGGTTGAAGGTGCCGTCGCTCTCGTCGGCCTCCACCACCATCCACTCGCCCTGCCCCATCCGGGCGTTCGAGCCATAGGCGTGGATGATGCCGCCGTTCACCACCGTCGGGTCGATATCGCCGGCATCCAGAAGCGTCGCGACCAGCGTGGTGGTCGTCGTCTTGCCGTGCGTTCCGGCGACGGCGACGTTGCTCTTCATGCGCATCAGCTCGGCCAGCATCTCGGCGCGGCGCACCACGGGCAGGCCACGGCGCCGGGCGCCGTCGAGCTCGGGGTTGCCAGGCTTGATGGCGGACGAGATCACGACGACTTCGGCGCCCTCGAGGTTCTCCTCAGCCTGCCCGATGTGGATCTGGGCGCCGAGGCCCTCCAGCCGCTCGGTGATCTTGCTCGACTTCGCGTCGGAGCCCTGCACCCGGTAGCCGAGGTTGAGCAGCACCTCGGCGATGCCGGACATGCCGATGCCGCCGATGCCGACGAAGTGGATCGGGCCGATATCGAGCGGCAGTTTGGTGGCAGCGGCCATGAGCGTTCCGTCCATCAGTTTTTCCCTTGTTGGCCCCCGGCGAGGCGTTCGACAAGCTCGGCAAGCCGCTCCGCCGCGTCGGGCCTGCCGAGCGAGAGGGCGGCGCGCGCCATGGTGCTGGCCGGTTCCGGCCCGGCGAGCAGCACCTCCAGCCGGGCGGTGAGAGCCTCGGCCGTCAGGTCCCGCTCCTGCATCACCTCCGCCGCGCCGGCGCTGACGAGGCCGCAGGCATTCGCCGTCTGCTCGTCACGCGCGGCGGCGGCGTAGGGGATGAAGATCGCGGGGCGGCCGATAGTGGTGAGGTCGGCGACGGTGGAGGCGCCGGAGCGGGCGATGACCAGCTGCGCCGCGCTCATCCGCTCCGGCACGTCGTCGAAGAAGGGGGTGACGGTCGCGAGGAGACCGGCCTTGGCATAGAAGCTCTTGACCCGATCGACATCCTCCGGCCGCGCCTGGTGAGAGATGTCGAGCTGCCCGCGCATCGCTTCCGGCAGCGCCGCCAGCGCCCCCGGCACGACATCGGAGAGGACACGCGCGCCCTGGCTGCCGCCGAGGATCAAGAGGCGCAGCGGCCCCTCGGCCCCGGGGGCCTTGTAGGCCGCGCCGGCCTTGGCGCGGATGGCGCTGCGCACCGGGTTGCCGATGTGGAGCGCCTCGGCGCCGCCCGGCACCTCGGTCGGCCATGTGCCGCAGGCGATGACGGGCACGCGGCGGGCGAAGAGCTGGTTCACTTTGCCGAGGACGCCGTTCTGCTCATGGATCAGCCGGGGCAGGCCCAGCGCCACGGCGGCGCTCATGGCGGGGATCGCCGGGTAGCCGCCGAATCCGGCGACGAGCGCCGGACGGTCGGCCCGCATGGCACGGATCGTCCCCGCCACGCCGCCCGCGATGCGGAAGGGCACTGCCACCTTCGCCGCCGCCCCGCCGCGCGCGAAGGTGGCGCTCGCCGCCACCTGCCGCTCGACCGCGTCGGGGAAGCCGCCGGCATAGCGGGCGCCGCGCGCATCGGTGGACAGGCGCACCCGCCAGCCGCGCGCCAGCATCTCCTCTGCCAGCGCCTGCGCGGGGAACATGTGCCCGCCGGTCCCCCCGGCGGCGATGACGAGGAGCGGGGCTCTCAACGGCCCCGCCCGAAGATGTCCGACATGCCGCCCTGCGGCCGGGTGCGCGTGAAGGCCAGGAGCATCCCCACCGCGAGGCCGGCCGCGAGGACGGACGAGCCACCGTTGGAAACGAAGGGCAGCGTCATGCCCTTGGCGGGCAGCAGGCGGACGGCCACGCCCATGTTGATCATCGCCTGTACGCCGAAGGCGCAGGCGAGGCCCGTGCCGGCGAGGCGGATGAAGGGGTCACGCTCCTTCGTCAGGCGGAAGAGCGAGCGCAGGGTGACGAAGAGGAAGAGCGCGATGATGGCGAGGACGAGCACCAGCCCGTATTCCTCCGCCGCCACGGCGATGATGAAGTCGGTATGGGCATCGGGCAGCGACCACTTCACCTGCCCCTCGCCGACACCGACGCCAAAGAAGCCGCCCTCGCGGATGGCGTTGGTGGCGTAGCCGATCTGGGTCGTGGGGTCGACCTCGGCGGCGAGGAAGCCGTCAATCCGCCGGGCGAAGTGCTCCGACGAGTTGTAGGCGACGATGCCGGCGCCGACGACGAGCCCGAAGATCGAGAAGATCAGCACCATCGAGGCGCCGGAAACGAAGTACATCACGCCCCAGGAGAAGAGCACGAGGCAGGCCTGCCCGAAATCCGGCTGGATGACGAGGAGGCCGGCCACGAGCACGGCCACGATGAAGCTCCACATCCGGCCGGGCGGCCCACCCACCTCCTGCCCCGCCGCCATCAGCCAGGCGCACAGGACGACGAAGACGGGCTTGAGGAACTCCGACGGCTGGAAGGAGGCGAAGCCGAGCGAGTACCAGCGTGTCGCGCCCTTGCCGAAGTCGGTGCCGAAGAAGGGCAGCATGGCGAGCGCGATGAAGGAGGCAAGGAAGGCCAGCACGGCGAGGCGGCGGATGAGCAGCGGCGTCATCATCGAGGTGACGAACATGATGGCGATCGCCAGACCGCCGAACATCGCCTGCCGGGTGACGTAGTAGAAGGGGTCGAGCCCGTTGCGCTCCGCCAGCGGCGGAGAGGCGGCGAGCCCGAGCAGCATGCCGAGGCCGAAGAGCCCCAGGATCCCCGCCATGGAGAACTTGTCGATCGTCCGCCACCAGCGCGGAAGAACGGGATCGCCGGCCCGAACGGGGGCCGCACCGTAGACCATCTCTGTCATGACGTACCGCTGCCTCGAAGGTGCCCGTTTGCCGGGTCTGCCAAGGAGTCTAACGGCTTCGAATCGCGCTGGCCAGTCTTTTGCGGGCCCTGTTGCACGGCGGCCGCAGGAACCCGCCGGGAGGGCGGGGTGGAGAGCTGCGCGGGGGCCAGCCCCCGCACCCCCGAGGTATTTCTGGCCAGATGAAAGGGGGGCGGGGGGCGCATAGGGCGGCCGGGGATCGCGCGCGGGCCCAGTGGAGGCCCGAACGGCGAGCCCCATTGCCCCCGGGCCGCGCTCCCGCTTATCTCGCGCCCATGTCCGACGATCCGCGCCTCGCCCCGCTTGCCGCCTCGCTCCCTGCCACCGTGCCCTTCACCGGCCCCGAGGCGCTGGAGCGCCTCCGCGGCCGGCCCTTCCGCGCCCGGCTCGGCGCCAACGAGAGCGTCTTCGGCCCCTCGCCCAAGGCCATCGCCGCCATGGAGGCGGCGGCGCGGGAGATCTGGAAATACGGCGACAGCGCCTCCCATGACCTCCGCCACGCGCTGGCGGCCCATCACGGGGTGGCGCCGGAGAACATCGTCGTCGGCGCCGGGATCGACGGCCTCCTCGGCTCGACCGTGCGCCTGTTCCTGGCGCCGGGAGAGGTCGCCGTCTCCTCCCTCGGCTCCTACCCGACCTTCGACTTCCACGTCTCCGGCCATGGCGGGCGGGCGGAGAAGGTGCCGTTCCGGGACGACAGGGAGGACCCGGAGGCGCTGCTGGGCAAGGCCGAGGAGGTGGGGGCTAAGCTCATCTACCTCTCCAACCCCGACAACCCGATGGGCAGCTGGCACAGCGGCGCGGAGGTGGCGCGAATGGTCGCGCGGGTGCCGGAGGGGGCGCTTTTGATCCTCGACGAGGCCTACGTGGAGTTCGCGCCGGACGGCACGGCGGCGGAGGTGGACGTGGAGGACCCGAAGGTGCTGCGCTTCCGCACCTTCTCCAAGGCGCACGGCATGGCCGGGGCGCGGGTGGGCTACGCGCTGGGGCCGAGGCACATGATCCGGGTGTTCGAGAAGGTGCGCGACCACTTCGGCATGTCCCGCACCAGCCAGTCCGGGGCACTGGCGGCGCTGCAGGACGAGCTCTGGCTGACGCATGTGCGCGGAGAGGTGGCGGCGGCGCGCGAGCGCATCGCCGCCATCGCCGCCGAGAACGGGCTGGGGGCCCTGCCCTCGGCGACGAACTTCGTGACGGTCGATTGCGGGGGCGACGGGGCGCTGGCGAAGGCGGTGCTGGAGGAGCTGGCGGCGCGGGACATCTTCGTTCGGATGCCCTTCGCGGCGCCGCAGAACCGCTGCATCCGCATCACCGCCGGCCGGCCGGAGGAGATGGACCTGCTGGCGACGCTGCTCCCCGAAGCGCTGGCGGCGGCCCGGGCGCGGGGTTGAGGGGGGCGCTCTTGGCGGGGCGGGATGGTGGGTTACAAACCCACCCTACGAGAACTTGAAAAGAACCGGACCGTCCGCCTTCCCTCCCAGACATCGCCGCTCGGTCCCCCGCGCGGAATCAAGGCCGCAGGCCGCCGCGCGAGCGCCGGCCCGTCCCCGCGGGCTGGCGCTCTGGCTGGGCTTGGTGCTTCGCTCGGGCCGGGGAGGGGTTCGGCAGGCATAAAGCGCGCCGCACAGCAGTTGGAGCGCCACCCCACGGACCGGCGTGCGACCGAGGCGCTTGTGGCAGGCCGGGAATGGTGGGTTGGAAACCCACCCTACGGGGGCTCGCTCGCGGCGAGGGCTCCGGTGACCCCGCCGCCGCTCTTTCCCCCGGGCGGAATCAAGCCGCAGGCCGCCGCGCGAGCGCCGGCCCGTCCCCGCGGGCTGGCGCTCTGGCTGGGCTTGGTGCTCAGCGGGCCGCCGGGACGGGTTTGGCTGGCATAAAGCGCGCCGCACCCGCGTCGGAGCGCCACCCCACGGGCCGGCGTGTGAGGGCAGCGCTTCTGGAAGCGCCTCCCCGCTTCAGCGGGGCGACAACGCCCCCCGCCCCTTCAGGCCCGCGCGATCACGTCCATCGCCGCGTCCAGGCCGCCCTGCCCATGCGGGATGTCGAGGGCCTTCAATCCGGCGCCGATGCAGCCGAGCACGCCCAGCACCATGTGGGCGTTGACGTGGCCCATGTGGCCGATGCGGAAGAAGCCGGCCGGCACCTCCGCGCCGAGGCCGATGCCCAGCGTCACGCCCGCCTGCTGCTCGACGAAACGGCGCAGGCGCTGGCCGTTGTCGCCGCCCGCCTCGACCGTCGTCACCGACCAGGCTCGGTCCGCCCGCTCCGGCACCGTGGGGCGCAGGGCGCCGCCGATGTCCCAGGCCTCCAGCGCCGCCCAGATCGCCTCAGACAGCACGCGGTGACGACGCCAGACGTTCTCCAGCCCCTCCTCGAAGATCATGTCGAGCGCGGCACGCAGCCCGTAGAGATGGTGCGTCGGCGCCGTCCCCCCGAAGTGCTGGAAGAAGATCTCCGGATGCGCCCGGGCCCGCCAGTCCCAGTAGATGCTGGCGGCATCCCCGCGCTGCGCCGCCTCGGCGCGCGGGCCGAAGAAGACGAAGGCGAGGCCCGGCGGCGTCATCAGCCCCTTCTGGCAGCCGGCGGTGACCACGTCGGCGCCCGAAGCGTCCATCTCGAAGCGGTCGCAGCCGAGGGAGGCCATGCAGTCCACCATCAGGAGCGCCTCGCTCCCCGCCGCATCGATTGCGGCGCGGATGGGGGCGATGTCCGTCTTCACGCTTGTCGCCGTGTCCACCTGGCAGACGAGCACGGCGCGGTAGGGGCCTTTCGCGCGCAGATGCGCCTCCACCTGGGCGGGGTCGACCGGCTGGCCCCAGGGGAAGCGGATATGCTCCACCTCGGCCCCCAGCCGCGCCGCCGTCTCGCCCCAGCCGATGCCGAAGCGGCCCGTCGCCAGCACCAGCACCTTGTCGCCGGGGGCGATCACGTTGGCGAGCGAGGCCTCCCACGCGGCATGGCCGTTGCCGATATAGATCGCGACGTTGTGGGCGGTGCCGACGACGCGGGCGAGATCGGGTTTCAGCCGCGCCACCATGTCGTGCAGCTCGCCCTCGTAGATATTGGGGGCGGCCATGTGCATGGCGCCGAGCACCCGCTCGGGCATGACGGAGGGGCCGGGAATGGCGAGGTAGGTGCGGCCGTTGGCAAGCATGGGATCGTCCGGTGTTGGAGTGCGCGGACCGGTTACGCCGCCCCCGGCGCCCGGTCAATAAAGGGCACCCGGAAGGACACAGGAGAGGAGACGTGGCGCGGGCGCTCGCTTGCCCTGCCCGCCCAGTCCCGATAGGCGAAAGAGCTGATGGAAAAGCCGACGAACACCCTGCCGGAGAGCGCCGAGAGCGCGCCCGAGACCGCCACCGGCGCTCCCGTGCCGGATGTGGTGCCGCATGCGGGCGAGCCCTTCGCCCCCACCTTCCGGCACCGGTGGAAATACGCGATGGCCGACCATGCCATCCTCCGCCGGCACTGGCGCAACTTCAAGGAATTCGCCCCTGGCGCCTACCGCTCCAACCACCCCACCGTAGCGCGGCTGGCGGAGTACAAGGCGCAGGGCATCCGCTCCGTCCTGTGCCTCCGGGGCGCGCCGCCGAGCGCCGCCTTCCGCATCGAGGCCGCCGCCTGCGCCGAGCTGGGGCTGACGCTCTGGACGACGCCGCTGCGCGCCCGCAAGGCGCCGCCGGTGGAGGCGGTGCTGCGGGCCTTCGAGATCTTCCGCCGGATCGACAAGCCCTTCCTCCTCCACTGCAAGAGCGGGGCGGACAGGGCCGGCTTCGGCTCGGCGCTCTATCTCCTCCACCTCGGCCGCCCGGTCGAGGAAGCGCAGGCGCAGCTGTCGTGGAAGCACTGGCACATCCGCCGCGGCCCGACGGCGGTGCTCGATGCCGTCCTCGATCTCTACGCGCAGGACGCCGCACAAATCGGCCCCGAGGAGTGGTTCGCCACCCGCTATGATCCCGTCGCCATCCAGGCCGCCTTCGAGCGCGGCGAGCTGGCCTACAGATGAGCCCCGCCGGCCAGAGCCCGGACCGCCGCCCCCCGCGGGAGGAGAGCGGCGGACGCTGGCTCTGGCGCGCGGCCCTCGGCCGGCACTGGAAGATGGCGGGGCTGGCGCTGATCACCATGGCGGTCGAGGGCGCGGCGCTCGGCGCGCTCGCCAAGCTCATCCAGCCGATGTTCGACCAGGTGCTCGTCGGCGGTGACACCGGCGCGCTGGCCCTCGTCGCCGGCGGCGTGCTCGGCGTCTTCCTCCTGCGCGCCGCCGCCACACTCGGCCAGCGGCTGGCGATGACGCAGGTCTCCGAGCGGGTGATGGCGGAGCTTCGGGGCAAGCTCTTCGCCCACCTGATGAGCCTCGACATGGCCTTCCACCATGGCCACCCGCCCGGCAACCTGATCGAGCGGGTGCAGGGGGATGTCACGCAGCTCGGGGCTTCCGTCCAGCAGCTGGCGACGGGGCTGGGGCGCGACGTCATCGCGGTGCTCGTCCTCTTCGGCGTCGCCCTCAGCGTCGACTGGCGCTGGACGGTCGTGGCCCTCGCCGGCACGCCACTCTTGGTGCTGCCCGCCATCCTCGCGCAGCGCTACGTGCGCCGCCGCGTGCGGGAGGCGCGGGAGGCGGCGGGCAACATGTCCACCCGGCTCGACGAGGCGCTGCACGGCATCGCGCAGGTCAAACTCGGCGGGCTGGAGGGTTACCAGATCGCCCGCTTCGGGCGCGCCAATGCCGAGAAGGCGCGCGCCGCGCTCCGCGCCGCCGGCGGGCAGGCGGCGATCCCGGGGCTGCTCGACATCATGAGCGGCATCGGCTTCTTCCTCGTCCTGTGGTTCGCGGGCCGGCAGATCATCGCCGGCGAGCGGACGGTGGGCGAGTTCATGTCCTTCTTCGCCGCCATCTCGCTGGCCTTCGAGCCGCTCCGCCGGCTGGGGAACCTCTCCGGCCTCTGGCAGGCGGCGTCGGCTTCCATCGACCGGGTGCGGGAGCTCTTCTCCACCGAGCCCACCATCCGAGACCGGCCGGAGCCTGTACCCGGCGCCCCCCTGCCCGAGGGCGCGCCGGAGATTCGCTTCGAGGAGGTCTCGCTCTCTTACGGCGACATGCCCGCGCTCTCCTCCGTCAGCTTCACGGCCGAGGCAGGCAAGACGACGGCGCTCGTCGGGGCCTCCGGCGCCGGGAAAAGCACGATCTTCAACGTGCTGACCCGCCTCGTCGAGCCGCAGGGGGGCCGGGTGCTCCTCGGCGGCACCGACGTGACCGCCCTGCCCCTCGCTGAGCTGCGCCGCCTCTTCGCCGTCGTCACGCAGGAGGCGCTGCTCTTCGACGAGACCATCCACGAGAACATCGCCCTCGGCCGCGACGTGCCGCAGGCCGAGCTGGCTGAGGTGCTGGAAGCGGCGCATGTCGCCAGCTTCCTGCCCCGCCTCTCCCACGGCCTTCAAACGCAAGCCGGCCCCCGCGGCTCCGCCCTCTCCGGCGGGCAGCGCCAGCGCATCGCCATCGCCCGGGCGCTGCTGCGCGACGCGCCCGTCCTCCTCCTCGACGAGGCGACGAGCGCGCTCGACACCGGCACCGAGGCGCTGGTGCAGGAGGCGGTGGAGCGGCTCTCGGCCGGGCGCACCACGCTGGTCATCGCCCACCGCCTCTCCACCGTGCGCGGGGCGGACCGGATTGTGGTGATGCATGACGGCCGGGTGGTGGACGAGGGCACGCACGAGGCCCTCCTTGAACGCGGCGGCCGCTATGCCGACCTCTATGCCATGCAGTTTGCGGAGGACACGCCATGAGAACCCTCATCAGCCTCACGGGCGAGGACCGGCTGGACTTCCTCCAGGGCCTCGTCACCAACGATGTGCGCAAGCTGGCGGAGCGCGGCATCCTCTACGCCGCCCTGCTGACGCCGCAGGGCAAGCTGATCGCCGACTTCTTCCTCGTGGACCGGGGGGATGAGATCCTGATCGACGTGGCGGAGGAGGCCGCGGCGCGGCTCTTCCAGAAGCTCTCCATGTACAAGCTCCGCTCGAAGGTGGCGCTGGCGGAGAGCCCGCTGACGGTCTCCCGCGGCACCGGGGAGGCCCCCGAGGGCGCCCTGCCCGACCCGCGCCACCCGGCGCTCGGCTGGCGGCTCTACGGCGAGGCGCAGGGCGATGACGGCACCGACTGGGAGGCGCTGCGCGTCGCCCACCTCGTGCCCGAGACGGGCGTGGAGCTGACGGACGACACCTTCATCCTCGAGGCCGGCTTCGAGCGGCTGCACGGCGTCGATTTCCGCAAGGGCTGCTACGTCGGCCAAGAGGTGACGGCGCGGATGAAGCACAAGACGGAGCTGCGCAAGGGCCTCGCGCTCGTGGAGGTTGAGGGGCCCGCGGAGCCCGGCGCCGAGATCACCACCGAGGGCCGCCCCGCCGGCACCCTCCACACGATCTCCGGCCCCCGCGCCATCGCCTACCTGCGCTTCGACCGCGCCACGGGCGAGATGCAGGCGGGCGACGCGGTGCTGCGCCGGGTGGAGGCCTAACGACCTCGTACGGTGGGTTTTCAACCCACCGCCACCTGCCGCCGAAGAGCACAACGGCGGCGACCGGGCCACGAAAGCCGCAATGCCCTGTAGGGTGGGTTTCCAACCCACCACCCCGCCCGCAACCTCGCGCCCCCTCTCAGGCGCAGGGCGAGCGCCTGCCCGTGGGGTGGCGCTGCGACACATCCGCGGCGTACCTTATGCCCGCCAAGCCCCTCCCCGCCCTGAGCGGGGCACCAAGCTTCACCAGAGCGCCAGCCCGCCGGGACGGGCCGGCGCTCGCCCTGCGCCTTTGGCGCGCACCGGGCGGGGGAAGAGCTCCGGGCGTTGCGCAAAGGTGGGTTGAAAACCCACCCTACGTAGGCGCCGCAAACCCGCCCCCACGCCCCCCCCTCACCCCAGAAAGCTGAACCGCTCCGCCACCTTCTCCCAGGCCGCCTCGCTCCCGGCGGTGAGGAGCACGCCCTTGCGGCGCCCGGTCTCGTAGGCCCCGCCGTCGAGGAAGCGGGCCACGCCGCCCGCCCGCTCCACCGCCAGCACGCCGGCCGCGTGGTCCCACGGGTGCGGCACCGGGCCGGAGAGGACGAACTCCACGTGCCCCTGCGCCAGCATCCGGTACTCGTGCGCCGAGCAGCGCAGCGTCTGGATCCGGTTGAAGACCGTCGTCTCCTGCGCGATGCGCCCCCGCATCGGCCGGGGGAAGAGGCCGAACGGCACGTAGCCCGTCATCCGGCTCTTGCGTTCCTCCTTCGACGTGGCGAGCACCCGGCGCCGGGCGGGGGAGACGAACTCCGCCGGCCCGCCCGCCTCCGCCTCGATCCAGTCGTCCATCACCGGGTCGTAGAGCAGCCCGTAGACCGGCCGCCCCTCGACCGCCACCGCGAGGATGACGCCGAAGACGGCTAGGCCCTTGGCGAAGTTCCACGTTCCGTCCACCGGGTCGACGATCACCACCGGGCCCGGCGCGGCCATCTCCCCGCGCAGCTCCTTGTCGGCGGCGACGCCCTCCTCGCCGATCACCCGCGCCTCCGGCCAGCCGGCCTCCACGGCGGCGGCGATGGCGGCCTCGGCGCGGGTGTCGGCCAGCGTCACGAGGTCCGACGGGCCGGACTTTGTGGAAATGTCGCTCGCCTCCAGCGCCCGGAAACGCGGCAGGATCTCGTCGCGCGCCGCATCCCTCACCGCCTGCAGCAGGAGGGCCTTCTGAGCGGCGCTCACCATGAAATAGCCCGGTTCCGGCTGCCGGGGTTTACCGAAAATTCAGACATGAGGCGCAACTATTCCTAGCACAGCAACGGCTTAGCGGGGCGCGATCGGGAGGTGCGGCTCATCCGGCCAAACCTTGTCGAAAGCTGGGCCGACCCTATATATCGCGTTGGCCCCGGCGCAACCCTCGTAGATACAGGATCAGCCCCGCCCCAGACATGCACAGGACGCATAACTGACATTCCGAAATCGGCACACCCGAATCGAGTTTACATGCGCATAAACGCCGGCACGCCGACAGCAAGAGCAAAAAGACCAAAGGACGAAAGATGAGAGATTTCGTGGACGGCACCGCCTACAACAACGAACAGGGCAACCGCGCGCGCAAGCTCTTTGCCGCCGTGGTGCTGGCGGCGCTGGACGATGCCATCGCCGATGACAAGAAATACGGCAATGGCCCGGAGCAGATTGCCCGCTGGGCGCGCTCCCGTGACGGTCGCGAGGTACTCACCTGCGCCGGCATCGACCCCAACGAGCGCGTCGTGGAAGGCCTGATGGAGTTCGTCGGCAAGGGTGTCCGCACCTCCGTCGCCCTCTCCCGCGAGGAGAGCGAGCGTCGTCAGGCCGCAGAGATCGAGGCGCAGCGCGCCGCCTGACGCACTCGCGCGACCTGCATGAAAAGGCCTGCCGCGCACCCCGCGGCGGGCCTTTTCCGTTGTCGCCGCCGGAACCTCCCGCCGCCCCACCCCGTTGCCCCGACACGGGCAGAGACGGAGGGAATGGGATGACCTACGGCCGCTTCTTCGCGATGATCGCCACCTCGACGCTGGTGATGTTCGTGCTGATGTACCTCAACACCTACGCGTGGGAGCATGTCTTCTTCTCCGAGACGCGGACCTACATGGCCATGCTCATGGGCGGCACGATGGCCGTCATCATGATGGGCTTCATGTTCGCCATGTACCCCAAGCGCGGCGCCAATGTCGCCATCCTCGTCGGCGGCGCGATCGTCTTCGGCCTCTCCCTCTGGCTGGTGCGCAGCCAGATCACCGTCTCCGGTACCTCCTACATGCGCGCCATGATCCCCCACCATTCCATCGCTGTCATGACGTCGGAGCGGGCGAACATCACCGACCCGCGGGTGCGCAAGCTGGCGGACGAGATCATCGCCGCCCAGCGCCGCGAGATCGCCGAGATGCGCTACCTGATCGCCCATGACGACGAACAGGTGGAGGAGATCTACGAGAGCCCCATCCCGATGCCCGGAACGGTGGAGGACGCCCTCTCCCGCGTCGACATCGCCGGGCTCGACCCGGCGCCGCTGCAGCCCGGCGAGGCGGACACGATCATCGGCGGCCCCGGCAGCTGCGTCTTCCAGCGCAGCCCGGAGAGCGGCCCGATCCTCGCCGTCTCCACCACCGGCTCGGCGGTGATGCACCTCAACGGCGTGCTCGTGCCGCTCGAGGGCCCTGCGCCCGGTCCGGCCGGCGGGGCATGGGAAGCGGAGGGCGCCGCGATGAGAGTAGCCGCTCTGGGCGACGAGGCGGACTGGCGCTCGGATGCCGAGCTGGTCTTTCAGCTCGAAGAGGGCCTGACGGTCGGCTATCGCGGCTTCTGGAACTGCGGGGCCTGAGCCTCTTCCCCCCCGCCCTGCGGGGACGTAAGGCGGGGGGATGAAGGCCATCATGATCCAGGGCGCCGGCTCCAACGTTGGCAAGTCGCTGCTCGTCGCCGGGCTCTGCCGGGCGGCAGTGCGAAGGGGCCTCTCCGTCGCCCCGTTCAAGCCGCAGAACATGTCCAACAACGCCGCGGTGACCGCGGATGGCGGAGAGATCGGCCGTGCCCAGGCGCTGCAAGCGCGCGCCGCGGGGCTGGAGCCGGTGACGGCGATGAACCCCGTCCTCCTGAAGCCGGAGAGCGAGACCGGCGCGCAGGTCGTCGTCCGCGGCCGTCGCCGGGCGACGCTCAAGGCGCGCGACTACGGCAAGATGAAGGGCGAACTCCTGCCCGAGGTGCTCGCCGCCTTCCATGAGCTCGGCGCGGGGCGCGACTTGGTCATCGTCGAAGGCGCCGGCAGCCCGGCGGAGGTGAACCTGCGCGCCGGCGACATCGCCAACATGGGCTTCGCAGAGGCCGCCGGGGTGCCCGTGGTGCTGGTCGGCGACATCGAGCGCGGCGGCGTCATCGCCCAGCTCGTCGGCACCCACGCCGTCCTGCCGGAGGGCGACCGCGCCCTCATCAAGGGCTTTGCAATCAACAAGTTCCGGGGCGATCCTCACCTCTTCCACGAAGGGATGGAGATCATCGCCGCGCGCACCGGCTGGGCCCCGCTCGGCATTCTCCCCCACCTCGCGGCGGCGGCGAAGCTGCCCGCCGAGGACGTCATCGATCTCGCCCGCCCTCTCGCTAGGGGCGGCGCCCTGAAGGTCGCCGTCCCCCGCCTGCCCCGCATCGCCAATTTCGACGATCTCGACCCGCTCGCCGCCGAGCCGGGTGTCGAGCTGACCCTCGTGCCCCCCGGCCAGCCCCTGCCCGGCGACGCCGCGCTGGTGCTGATCCCCGGCTCGAAGAGCACCCTCTCCGACCTCGCCGCCTTCCGTGCCGAGGGATGGGACATCGACCTCGCCGCCCACCTGCGCCGGGGCGGACACGTCCTCGGCCTCTGCGGCGGCTACCAGATGCTGGGCAGGACGATCGACGACCCGGAGGGGATCGAGGGCCCGCCGGGCACCGCCCCCGGCCTCGGCCTCCTCGACGTGGCCACCACGATGCACCCTGAAAAGCGCCTCACCCGCGTCAACGGGACGGACAGGGAGAGCGGCGCCCCCCTCACCGGCTACGAGATCCACATCGGCCGCACCGAGGGCCCCGATGCCGCCCGTCCGTGGCTGACTGTGGAAGGCCAGCCCGAAGGCGCCGCCTCCCCCGACGGCCGCGTCCGGGGCAGCTACCTGCACGGGCTCTTCGCGTCAGACGCCTTCCGCGCTGCCTACCTCGCCCGCCTCGGCGCCCCGTCCCTGCCCGGCTTCGAGGATGGCGTGGAGGCCGCACTCGACGCCCTCGCCGACCACATCGAGGCACATCTCGACGTGGACGCCCTCCTCGCCCTCGCCGCGGCCCCTGTTTCATCTGGCCAGAAATACCGCGGGGGTCCGGGGGCAGAGCCCCCGGCCGCTCTCAGCTAGCGACCGGCAAACCGCGGCGCGCGCTTATCCATGAAGGCCCGCACCCCCTCGGCGAAGTCCTCCGTCCCCGCGCATTCCGCCTGCAGACGCGCCTCCGTCGCCAGCTGCTCTTCCAGCCCGTTCCCCGCGCTCGCCCGCAGCGCCTGCTTGACGCGCGCTAGCGCCGCCGGCGGACCCGCCGCCAGCCGTGCCGCCCGGGCCTGCCAGTGCGCGGCGAACTCCGCCTCCGGCACCGCCTCCCAGATCAGCCCCATGCGCGCAGCCTCGGCGGCGCTCACCGGCTCTCCGAAGAGCATCTGCCCCATCGCCCGCGCACTGCCGACGAGGCGGGGCAGCAGCCAGGTGCTGCCGGCATCGGGGATCAGGCCGATCCGCGTGAAACTCTGGGAGAAGACGGCCGCCTCGGAGGCGATGACGACGTCGCAGGCCAGCGCCAGGCTGGCCCCGGCGCCCACCGCTGGACCGCCCACCGCGGCGATGACGGGCACGGGGCTCTCCACGATGGCCATCAGGAGGGGCACGTATTCCTCGGCGAGGATGCGCTCCACCTCCGGCGGCGTCAGCCCCTGCCCGTCGCCGAGATCCTGCCCCGAGCAGAAGGCGCGGCCGGCGCCGGTGAGCACGATCACCCGTGCCTCCCCCGGCTCCAGCGCCGCGCGCAACTCCGCCCGCATGGGGGCGTTGAGGGCGTTCATCACCTCCGGCCGGTTCAGGGTGACAATGCGCACACCGCCAGCCTCGGCCACCTCGATCATCCGGTACTCCATGGCCTCAGCCTCGCCGCCCGGCGGCGCCCTGGAAAGCGGAACGGCGCGTCACTCCTTGAGGAGCTCGGCCAGCCGCGCCTCCTCCTCCGCGCTCAGCCCCTCCTCCTCCGTCGCCGAGGCGCGGCGGCGGATGGTGGCAAGGCCGATGCCGCCGGCGAGCAGCAGCATCGCCGGCCCGCCGATCCAGAGGACGAGGTTGGCGCCCGAGGTGTCGGGGCGCAACAGGACGTATTCCCCGAAGCGGTCGGTGACGAAGTCCACCACCTCCTCGTCGCTGTCGCCCGCCACAAGCCGCTCGCGCACGATCAGGCGCAGGGTGCGGGCGATGTCGGCGTTGGATTCGTCGATGCTCTCGTTGCGGCAGACGGGGCAGCGCAGCCCGGCGGAGATGTCGCGGGCCCGCGCCTCCAGCACCGGGTCGGCGAGCACCTCGTCGGGTTGCACCGCCGCCGCGGGCAGCGGCAGGAGCAGCAGGAGGATCAGCGCCAGACGCCTCATTCGGCCGGCACCCCGGCGGGCGGTGCGGTGCGGCGGGCGCCGGCGGCGATGCGCAGGCGCCGGTCGGTCAGCGAGACGAGCCCGCCTAGCGCCATCAGGATCGCGCCGCCCCAGATCCACCCCGCGAAGGGTTTGACATAGGCGCGCACGGCCCAGCCGCCACCCTCCTGCGGGTCGCCGAGGACGAGGTAGACATCGCGGAAGAGGCCGCTGTCGATGCCCGCCTCCGTCGTCGGCATGCCGGCGACGGGGTAGAAGCGCTTCTCGGGGTGCAGCGTCGCCACCAGCCGGTCGCCGCGCCGCAGCTCCATGTCGGCCATGGTGGTGAGATAGTTCGGCCCCTGCCCCTCGGAGACGCTGGCGAGCGTCACCTCGTAGGCGCCGATCTCCATCACCTCGCCCTCCTGCATGACGCGGATATCTTCCAGCGTCCCGGCGGAGAGGACGGCGATGCCGAGGATCGTCACCCCCAGCCCGCCATGCGCCAGCCCGCGCCCCCAGTCCGCCCGCGGCAGGCGCAGGAGCCGGCGGGGCGTGCGCCCGGCGCGCAGCCACAGGTCCGTCAGCGCGCCGAAGAGGACGAAGGCGCCGATGGCCACGCCGAGCGCGCCGAGGGCCGAGCGGCCGGTGAGCATCGCGAAGGCCAGCCCGCCGAGGGCGACGCCGAGGATCAGCGCCGGCGCCATGTCCTTCCCCGCGCGGGAGAGGTTGCCGCGCTTCCAGGCGAGGATGCTGCCGAGGGGCAGGATCACGGCGAGGGCGAGGAAGATCGGCACGAATGCGGCGTTGAAGAACGGCGCCCCGACGGAGAGGGTGCGCCCCAGCACGATCTCCGCGAAGAGGGGCCAGAGCGTGCCGAGGAAGACGATGAAGCAGGAGACGGCCAGCAACACGTTGTTGACCACCAGCGCGCTCTCGCGGCTGACGAGGCCGAAGACGCCCTTGGCCTGCATCGAGCCGGCGCGCGCGGCATAGAGCGTCAGCCCGCCGCCCACGAAGAATGCCAGCAGCACGAGGATCGCCACGCCGCGCGTCGGATCGGACGCGAAGGCGTGGACGGAGGTGATGACGCCCGAGCGCACGATGAAGGTGCCGAGCAGCGAGAAGCCGAAGGCGAGGATGGCGAGCAGGATCGTCCAGCTCTTCAGCGCCTCGCGCTTCTCCGCCACGATGGCCGAATGGAGGAGCGCGCCGGCGATGAGCCACGGCATGAAGGAGGCGTTCTCGACCGGGTCCCAGAACCAGAAGCCGCCCCAGCCGAGCTCGTAATAGGCCCACCAGGAGCCCAGCGCGATGCCGATGGTCAGGAATATCCAGGCCGCCAGCGTCCACGGCCGCACCCAGCGGGCCCAGGCGGCGTCGACCTTGCCTTCGATCAGGGCCGCGATGGCGAAGGAAAAGGCCATCGAGAGGCCGACATAGCCGAGGTAGAGAAACGGCGGGTGGAAGGCGAGGCCCGGGTCCTGCAGCAGCGGGTTGAGGTCACCGCCGTCGAAGGGCGGGTTGGCCAGCCGCGTGAAGGGGTTGGAGGTGAAGAGGATGAAGGCCGCGAAGGCCAGCCCGATGGAGCCCTGCACCGACAGCACCAGCGCCTTGAGCCGGAGCGGCAGCCCGCCGCCGAAGACGGCCGCGGCGGCGCCGAAGAGCGCGAGGATCAGCAGCCAGAGCAGCATCGAGCCCTCGTGGTTCCCCCAGGTGCCCGCGATTTTATAGAGCATCGGCTTGGCGGAATGCGAATTCTCCACCACGAGGGCGAGCGAGAAGTCCGACGTCATGAAGGCGCGTAGCAGCGCCATGAAGGACAGCCCGGTGACGAGGAACTGCGCCAGCGCCGCGGGGCCCGCGAAGCCCATCCACCCCTCCCAGCGCTTTGCCCATCCCACGGCGGGGATGAGTGTTTGCAGCGCCGCCACGATCAGGGCGAGGATGAGGGCGAAATGTCCGAGCTCGGCTGTCATGGGCCGGTTATAGGCCCGGCCGGCCCACGCGCCAATGGGATGCGGTGCGGCGGATTGCCGGCCCGCATCACGTTGAAGTGCGGTTGGGGGCAGCGAGGAGCGGCGGGTTTCGTGCCTGCCGCCACGCCGTCTCGCCGCGTCCTTCCCCGCGGGGAAGGTGGGTTTGAAACCCGTTCTACGCCTGCTCCCGCCACTCCGCGAGCGCGGGGTTCTCGTCCCCCCGCTCCGGCGTCACGCCCGCAGAGCTGCTCGCCGTGGCGCTCACAGTGCCGCTCGCCGCGAGGCTGCCCACCACCGCCCGCTGGAACTGCTGCGCCGTTGTCTGGTAGCGCGCGCCGAAGTAGAAGCTGACGATCGCGCCCATCAGCCACCAGAGCGGCTCCGGCACCGCCGCGAGCCCGCCCATCCGCGCGGCGAACCACTCCGGCGCTGCCATCGCCGCCACCAGCATCCCGATGGTGCCGAAGGCCATCAGCGGGCGCGGCAGGCGGTTGAGCCCGTCCACCGCCCGGTCGAAGCGGCCGCGCCGGGCGTGGCCGAACTCCGCCGCGAACTGCCGCAGCGACGCCTCGCGCCCCGCCGCCGCCCGGGCATCGGCGTTCTCGGCATTCACGCGGAAGACCTCCGCCGTCTCGCGGATGACGTTCGGGCCGGCACCGACCAGCGGCGCGACGAGGGTGCCGATCACACCCATGCCGCCACCCGCGCGCGATGCTCGGCCTCCGTCAGGTGGAAGCGGGGGGAGATGAAGGCCTCCGCCCGCGTGATCCAGCCACCCTTCCCGCCATCGCGGGCCCTGGCGTACTTGCGGGAGGCAGGGCGGCTGTCGGCGAGCCGGTAGTAGTAGTTCCGCCGGGCGATCCCGTAGGCGTCGACGAAGTGATCCGGTGCCGCCTCTTGCGCCGCGCGGGCGGCGCCAATGGTCTGCGGGCCGATGACGCCGTCCACCGCGCAGTCGATCCGCATGTCGCGGATGAGGCGCTGCAGGATGCGCACGGCATTGGCGCCGGCATTGACGTACATGTCGAAGACGGACGGCTGCACCGCCTCCGGCAGCTCGGCGATGCGCGGGCGGCGGTAGTAATGCTCGATGAAGATGTCGGTGGCCTGCGCGGCGGTGAGCCGGCGGACGTCGGCCTCGCTCACGGCGCCGTCCCAATCGAGATCGAGGCCCAGCCGACGCATCGTGCCGATGGTGACGCCATGGTTCGTGGCGCCGCCCGGATCATCCGGGTCGTTCACGAAGCCGCCCTCCCGGGCGACAATCTCTGCGGCGATGGTCCTGACGGATTGCATGGGCAGCCCCCTCTGGCGTGAGGGGGCAAGCCTCAGGCGGCGGGGTTAATTCGTGACTGCGGCACCGTCCGCAGCGGCCGGATCCACCGGATGGCCGGCCTCCTCCAGCGCCTTCGTCAGCTCTCGCGGCTGGTAGTCCTCGTCGTGTTTCGCCAGAATCTCAATGGCTTCGAAGGTGCCGTTGATGTAGCGCCCCTGCCCGATCATGCCCTGGTTCTCCTCGAAGAGGTCGGGGAGGATGCCGTCGTAGATGACCGGGATCTCGTAGCTGCCATCCGTGACGCGGAAGGAGATCTGCGTGCCCTGCCCGCGCACGAGGCTGCCGTCCTCCACCAGCCCGCCGAGGCGGAAGACCTCGTCAGGCTCCGGCGGCGCCTCGGCCACCTGCGTGGGGGAGCGGAAGTAGTTGATGCCGTCGCGCATGGCATAGCCCGCCAGCGCCGTGGCGCCGGCGAGAGCGACGAAGGTGACGGCGATGATCTGGATGCGCCGCCGCTTCTTGAGGCTCTTGAACCCGCTCACGGGAAGACCGGCGCCATCATCAGCCCCTCCGTCTCGTCCAGCCCCAGCATCAGGTTGGCGTTCTGCAGGGCCTGGCCGGAGGAGCCCTTGCACAGGTTGTCGAGCGTCGCCGTCACCATCGCGTATCCGGAGACGCGGTCCGCCGCGACGCCGATATGGCAGAAGTTGGAGCCGGTGATATCCGCCATCTGCGGCATCTGTCCGAGGGGAAGGAGCTCGATGAAGGGCTCCGCCGCATAGGCCTCCGTGAAGGCGGCGTGGATCGCCTCGGCGTCGCCGGAGACGTAGGCGGTGGCGAGGATGCCGCGGTTGACCGGAACGAGGCTGGGGGTGAAGCGGATCTTCACCTCCCGGCCGGCAAGCTTAGAGAACTCCTGGTCGAACTCGCCGAGGTGCCGGTGGGTGCCGCCGAAGGAATAGGTGGTGACATTGGTCGAGCGCTCGGCGAAGAGCATGTTCTCCTTCAGAGACCGGCCCGCCCCTGTGATGCCGTTCTTCAGGTCGCAGACGATGTCATCGAGCCCGATCACCCCGGCGGAGATCAGCGGGCGGAGGGCGAACTGCACGGTGGCGGCGTTGCAGCCGGTGCCGGCGACGAGCCGGGCGCCCTTGATGTCGTCCCGGTAGAACTCCGTCAGCCCGTAGACGGCGGAAGGCTGCAGCTCCGGCGCGTCATGCGGGCGCTTGTACCAGAACTCGTAATCCTTGGGGTCCCGCAGCCGGAAGTCGGCGCCGAGGTCGACGACCTTTACCGAGTCCGGCAGCGTCTTGACGATGGCCTGGGAGAGCCCGTGCGGCAGGGCGCAGAAGACGAGGTCGATGGCGTCGAAATCCACCTCCTCCACCGTCGTCAGCATGGGCAGGTCCAGGTGGCGCAGGTGCGGGAAGACGGCGCCCATGGGCTGGCCGGCCTTCCGGTCGGCGGTCAGCGCGGCGATCTCGAGCTCGGGGTGGGTGGCGATGAGGCGCACCAGTTCGGCACCGGTATAGCCGGAGGCCCCGAGGATGGCGACGGAATGGGTCATAAAATCAGCTCCCTGACAGGGAAGATAGGATCGAGGGGAAGTGGGACAACCGGCGTCAGGCCGGCAGGAACTCGATCTTTCGTCGCAGGAACTGCGTCGCCTGGTTCGAGACACGCTCGGGCTTGCCTGTGGTCAGGAACAGGCTGTCCGCCCCCTGCCCGGCCATCTCCGGCCGGCGGCTGAGGTAATCGGCGAGGCTCTCGGCCACCAGCGCCGGCTGGGAATAGACCTGAACGGAGGGGCCGAGCGCCGCGGCGAAGATCTCCTCCACCAGCGGGTAATGCGTGCAGCCGAGGACGGCGGCATCGGGCTCGGGCATCTTGCGCAAGAGCGCCTCGACATGGCTGCGTACCAGCGCCTCGGCGAGGATCATGTCCCCCTCCTCGATGGCATCCACGACGCCGCCGCAGGCCTGCGCCTCGACATCGACGCCGATGGCGCGGAAGGCCAGCTCGCGCTGGAAGGCGCGGGAGCGGACGGTGGCGGGCGTGGCGAAGAGGGCGACGTGCTTCACCGCCACTTCGCGGGGCGGGGAATTATCCCCCCACTGCCGCTCGGTCAGCGACTCGATCAGCGGCACGAAGACGCCAAGCACCCGCTTGCCCTCGGGCACCCAGGCCTCCTGCATCTTGCGGAGCGCAGCGGCGGAGGCGGTGTTGCAGGCGAGGATGACGAGGTCGCAGCCGGCCTCGAAGAGGCGGGAGACGCCGGCGGTCGTCAGCTCGTAGATGTCGGCGGCGTCGCGAACTCCGTAGGGGGCATTCGCGTTGTCGCCGTAATAGACGAGCGGCAGGTCGGGCAGGCGGCGATTGATCGCGCCCAGCACCGTCAGCCCGCCAAGACCGCTGTCAAAGATCCCCACCGCCATCTGCGCGCTTCCCCTTCGCCTCTTTCCCCGGCCTGTACTTCTGCTCGAACTCGCGCCCGTGGCGCGAGGCGTCAACCGCGTTCGGAGCAAGGTCATAGGTCGATTTGCGCAGGAACGCCATCATCGCCTTCGAGTCCCCCTTGTGCGCCATCAGCGCCTCCCGCGGGATCGGCGCGCCGATGGCGACGCGCACCGGCGCGTTGAGCCGGGCGTGGAATTCGCGGATCAGCATGCCCATGCGCAGCGTCGTGTGGATATGGCTGGCGATGTTGAAGAGGCGGGAATTGTGCCCGTCGAAGTAGATCGGCACCACCGCCGCTTCGCTCTTGGCGATCATCCGCGCGGTGAAGTTGCGCCATTGCGGGTCGAGCGGCTGACTGAAGGGGCTGGCGCCGGTGGAAACGGTCCCGCCGGGAAAGATGCCGATCGCCCCGCCCTGCCCCAGCCAGCCGATCGCCTCCTTGCGGGTCTGCAGGTTCAGCTGCGCCGCCTCCTTGGTGTCATCGAAGGAGACGGGCAGGATCACCCGCTCCAGATCCGGCGACTTGCGGAAGATGCGATGGGCGAGCACCTTGAACGCCCCGCCCCGCCGGGCGGAGAGGATGTGGCCCATCATCAGCCCGTCGAGGATCCCGTAGGGATGGTTGGCGACGACGATCAGCGGCCCCTCGGCCGGGATGTTCTCCAGCTCGCCGCCGACGACCTGCAGCGACAGTCCGTAGCGCTCGGGGACGACCTGCCAGAAATCGGCGCCGCTCTGCACCGCCTCGTCATAGCCGCGCACCTTGCGGATGAGCTTCAGCCGGCCGGTGGCATTCTCCATCACGCGGATGACGGCGCGCCCACCTCGCGTCTGCGCCGAGGTGGCGTAGGTGATATCGCGTGCGATCTGCTTGCCCGGCATTGGAACGCCCTCCCGGCGGCTCCCCACACAGCTTGTGGCCGGTATAATATCCAATCGGCGAAAGAAAAGGCCTTTGGTCCGCCCGGAGGCACCCCCGCAGAGGCGTCGGTGGGTTATTCCTTACCCGTGCCCCGTTACCCTTGCCTGATTCGCGGCAACCCGCTTAGAAGGCCCGACATCGAACCTCGAGGAACCCCGCCGGATGATGGACTGGGACAAACTGCGGATCTTCCATGCCGTGGCCGACGCCGGCTCGCTCACCCATGCCGGGGACTCCCTGCACCTGAGCCAGTCCGCCGTGTCGCGCCAGATCCGCGCGCTCGAGGATTCGCTCAACACCACCCTCTTCCACCGCCACGCCCGCGGCCTGATCCTCACCGAGCAGGGGGAGCTTCTGTTCGAGGCGACGCGCGCCATGAACAAGCGGCTGGAGACGGCCGAGGCCCGCATCCGCGACAGCGAGGAGGAGGTGTTCGGCCAGCTTCGGGTGACGACCACGACGGGCTTCGGCACGCTCTGGCTCGCCCCGCGTCTGACGAAGCTCTACGAGAAATACCCGGAGATGAAGATCGACCTCATGCTGGAGGAGCGGGTGCTCGACCTGCCCATGCGCGAGGCCGACGTCGCCATCCGCATGAAGGAGCCGAGCCAGGCGGACCTGATCCGCAAGCGGCTCATGTCGATCCGCATGCGCATGTATGCCTCCCGCAACTACCTCGACGATCACGGCACGCCGGCGACGATGCAGGATATCGGCATGCACCGGCTGATCTCCCTCTCGCCCTCCTCGCCGCAGGTCTCGGCTGGCAAGCTGCTGGTGCAGCAGTTGATGGCGCAGGAGATGCCGTCGTTGCTGACGGTGAACAATTATTTCGGCGCCCTGCAAGCCGTCATCAACAACCTCGGCATCGGCGTGCTGCCCGATTACGTGGTCGAGGATTTCCCCGATCTCGTGCGCGTGCTGCCGGATATCGAATCCGCCGAGGTGCCCGTCTTCCTCGCCTACCCCGAGGAACTCAGGCAATCGAAGCGCATCTCCGCCTTCCGCGATTTCGTGCAGGAGGAGGTCATCGCCCACCGCCGCCGCATGCGCGAAACGGTGGAAGGCTCGCCCGGGCATGACGAAGCGCAGGTGCTGCCGGAGTAGCGCCGCCTCTCTTGCAGCCTCGGTCCAGCCTCAGTCCGGCCGCTGTGCAGCCTTGCAACAGGTGCATGACAGCATTGTTGCTGCGAGCGCGAAAACGTCTTGCCCGGTTCGTCCCCGGCGCCTATCTGGAAAGACGAGGCGGGCGATCCGCTCTGCGCATCCCCACCTCATACCTCCCTGTTGGACTTCGCCGGGCCTTGCGCCCGGCGTTTTTTTAGCCCCCGTATTGGCCGGCTTTTGCCGCAATTCGGACGCAATTCCCTATTCGGCGCAGCCGAGCCCCGTCGAGTTCGATTTCTCCTTTCACAACAGTTACTTAAGATTCGCCATATCTCGGAACGCATTCTAACGCCGCGATCTTCTTGCCCTGCTGGCCCGGCCCGGCCCAGCTCAGATGAAGGAGATCCTGACCATGCGTATGCTGAAGCTCACGACGTCATTGGTTTGTGCCGTTTCCTTGGTTCCCGGCGCGGTTTTTGCGCAAGTGAATATCGGCGGAGGCGACGGCATCGAGATCGATGCCGATCTCGGCGTCACCGACCTTGATGCCGATATCGGCGGCGGCGACGGTGTCGACATCAATGTCGGCCAGGAAGACGAGATCGTCGACGCCGATGTCGATGCCAACCCGGACGATGGCGTGAGCGTCGACGTGGACGTCGGGGAAGACGATCCCGTCGCGGCGGACGTGGACGTCGGCGGCGGCTCGGGCGTGGAAGCGGACGCGAATGTCGGCACGGATGATGAGGTCACGGCCGATGTCGATGTCGGCGGCGGCGATGGCGTCGACGCCGACGTGGATATCGGCGGCCAGTCCGGCTCCGGCGGGAATGGCGGCAACGGCGGCAATGGCGGGTCCGGCAACGGTGGCTCCGGTGGGTCCGGCTCCGACGGCGGCGGCTCAGGCTCCGGCGGCAATGGTGGCGGCGGCGACGGCAGCTCCGGCTCCGGCGGAAACGGTGGGTCCGGCACCGGTGGGAGTGGTGGCTCCGGCTCCGATGGCTCCGGTGGCTCCGGCTCCGATGGCTCTGGCGGTTCGGGCGGCTCGGGCGGCAGTGGCTCCGATGGCGGAAGCGGCTCCGGCGGTAGCGGTGGCTCCGGTGGCAGCGGCTCTGACGGTGGCAGCGGCTCTGACGGCAACGGTGGCGCCGGTGGCAGCGGTGGCTCTGGCTCCGATGGCGGCTCCGGTGGCAGCGGCTCTGATGGGTCGGACGGCGGCACCGGCTCCACTGCCGGCGGGTCCTCCGGCGACGGCGCGACCGCGGCGCCCGCTGACACCAGCTCGGCCGCGCTGAGCGCCGAGGCGGTGATGGGTGTGGAGGTCTATACCAGCGACTCCTACATGATCGGCTGGGTCGCGGCCCTGCAGCAGGGGGACAACGGGCTCGTCGGCCTGCGCCTCGACCTCAACGACTCTCTCGGGCTCGCCCATGATCAGGCCCTGCTCTGGGTCACGCAGCAGACGGCCGCCGGTAGCCCGATCATGCTGCCGATGACCTACTCAGCCTTCGAGAGCCAGCTTCCGGGCTGAACCACTGCGGCCGGGTCGCCTGACGGGTGACCCGGCCCTCCCCCACGCCGGCAGGCCCATTGCCTTTTGCGCCCGCGCTTGGCAAACCCACGGGCGGCGACAGGGGGACGGGCATGACACGGATCGACAGCTGCTTTGAACGGCTTCGCGGTGAGGGCAAGAAGGCCTTCGTGGCCTATGTCATGGCCGGCGATCCCGATTACGAGCGCTCCCGCGACATCGTGCTGAAGCTCCCCGAGGCGGGGGTGGACATCATCGAGCTCGGCCTGCCTTTCACCGATCCCATGGCCGACGGCCCCACCATCCAGCGCGCCGGCCAGCGCGCGCTCGAGAATGGCCAGACGCTGGAGAAGACGCTGCAGATCGTCCGCGAGCTGCGGAAGCAGGACGATCGCACTCCGGTCGTCATGATGGGCTACTACAACCCGATCTACTCGCGCGGCGTCGACCGCTTCCTCGCCGAGGCGAAGGAAGCCGGGATCGACGGGCTCATCATCGTCGACCTGCCCCCCGAAGAGGATGACGAGCTCTGCCTGCCGGCGCAGGAGGCGGGGCTCAACTTCATCCGCCTCGCGACGCCGACGACGGACAGCAAGCGCCTGCCGGCGGTGCTGAAGAACACCTCCGGCTTTGTCTACTACGTCTCGATCACCGGCATCACTGGCGCCGCCGCCGCCGAGGCGGTAGACGTGGCACCGGACGTGGCGCGCATCAAGGAAGCGACGGACCTGCCCGTCGTCGTTGGCTTCGGCATCCGCTCGCCGGAAGCGGCGGAATCCATCGCCGCCGTGGCCGATGGCTGCGTCGTCGGCTCGGCCATCGTCTCCGAGATCGGGGCGGGCAAGAGCGCCGACGAGGTCGCCGCCTTCGTCGCCACCCTCGCCGAGGGCGCCCACCGGGCCTGACGGCCGCTTAACGGGGCCGAAGCGCCGGCCCGTCGCCTACCATTCGGCCCCTGCCCTACCGCCCTCGCCGGTTCTATCCGGCGGCCGCCTGGGCCTTGGGCACGTCGAACAGCTTGAGGATCTCGCTGGCGGGCACCGGCCGGCAGAGGTAGTAGCCCTGTCCGCAATCGCAGTCATGCTCGCGCAGGAAAATCAGCTCCTCCTCGTGCTCGATCCCTTCGGCGGTGACGTTCAGCGAGAGAGACTGCGCCAGCGCCAGCACGCCCGAGACGATCTTGGAGTTCTGCGAGGCCGTGGCGATATCCGTCACGAAGCTCCGGTCGATCTTGATGCGGCTGATCGGCAGCTGCGTCAGCGTGGAGAGCGAGGAGGTTCCGGTGCCGAAATCGTCCAGCGCGATCTTCACGCCCATCGCCGCCAGCTCGGCGATGACATTGCGCGCCTGGTTGATGTCACGCAGCACCGCCCGCTCGGTGATCTCGATCTCCAGCCGCCGGCCGGGGAACCTGTGGCGCCGCAGGATCGTGGCGATGCGGCGTGCGAGATCGGAGTTGGAGAATTGCGTGGGGCTGATGTTGAAGGACAGGCCCGCCTCCGTCGGCCAGTCCAGCAGCTCGCGCACGGATTCGTCCAGCAGCGTCTCCGACAGCCGGTCGATCAGGCCCAGATCCTCCGCCAGCGGGATGAAGAGATCGGGCGGCACGAAGCCGCGCGTGTCGTGGCGCCAGCGCGCCAGCACCTCGAAGGCGCGGATCTCGCCGGTGCGGATGTCGTAGATCGGCTGGAAGTAGGGCACGATGGCCGCCTGCTCCACGGCGTCCTTCAGGTCCGCCTGGAGCTGCGCCGTCTCGCGCAGCTGCTCGCCCAGCTCCTGGTCGTAATGGACGATATTGTCCCGTCCGTTGGCCTTGGCCTTGTACATGGCCTGGTCGGCATGGCGCAGCAGCTCCGAGCCCGTCAGCCCCTCCTGCCACTTGGCGAGGCCGATGGAGCAGGAGATATGCGCCGTCCACCCGCCGAAATCGAAGGGCCGGGCGATGGCGTTGAGCGTCTTCTGCGCCATCGTCGCCGCGGCGCGCTGATCGGAGGAGCGCACGAGGATGGCGAACTCGTCGCCGCCCATGCGCATCAACTCATCCTCCTCCGAGCAGAGGCCCTGAAGCCGCTCGGACACTGCCCGCAGCAGCTGGTCGCCGGCATGGTGGCCGCGTAGATCGTTGATCGGCTTGAACCGGTCGAGGTCGATCAGGAGGACCGTCATGCCGACATTCTCTTCCGTCGCCCAGCCATCCTTGCCGAGCTCGGAAATGGCGACGTTGAGATAGCGGCGGTTGTGCAGGCCCGTCAGCGGGTCGTGCAGCGCGATGCGGCTCGCCTCCGCCTCCGCCTCCGCCCGCTTGTGGAGTGCCTTTCGGAGCTGGTTGTTGAACCGGATCAGGATGACGGGCGCCAGAACGCCGGCAATGAAGACGACGTTGGCGAGCTCGTCGAGCTCATAGAGCTCATAGGCACGCGTAGCATCATAGAATGCATCGAACGCGTCGAACCGGTGCGAGAGGTAGTACAAAGCGAGCCCGGCCGCCACGACGGCCAGGTTGAAAGGCTCGCGAAAGAACTTCCAGAACATCCGGGTCTCCCGATAGTCCGGGCAATAGAAACCACAATTTAGCGAATGGATGGTTAATCGGCCCTTCTAAAATGGCCTCAATAGTAACAAAACTGGGGCGCCGAGGCGGCGGATTGCGGCAGACCCGCCGTGCCGGCTGAATTTACAGGGCCGCAGCACCTTCCAGGGAGACGACGTTCCTTGCCCGTGATCACGGATATTGCCGATCTCAGGCGCCTGCATGAGCGGCGCAGCCCCCGTATGTTCTTCGATTATTGCGAAAGCGGCTCCTGGACGGAGCAGACCTTCCGGGAGAATACCAGCGACTTCGAGAAGCTGCGCTTCCGCCAGCGCGTCGCCGTCGACCTCTCCAATCGCTCCGTCGCCGGGCGCATGCTGGGCGAGGAGGTGGCGATGCCCGTCGCGCTTTCCCCCGTGGGGATGACGGGGATGCAGCGGGCGGACGGGGAGATAAAGGCGGCCCGCGCCGCCAAGGCCTTCGGCGTGCCCTACACGCTCTCCACCATGTCGATCTGCTCGATCGAGGACGTGGCGGAGCATGCGGGCCCGGGCTTCTGGTTCCAGCTCTACGTGATGAAGGACGAGGCCTTCGTCGACGCCATCATCGAGCGGGCCAAACGCGCCGGCTGCAGCGCGCTCGTCCTCACGCTCGACCTGCAGGCGCTGGGGCAGCGCCACAAGGATCTCAAGAACGCCCTGACAGCGCCGCCGAGGCTGACGCCGAGAAACCTGCTCAACATCGCCACCAAGCCCGTCTGGGCGGCGGAAATGCTGCGCACCCGCCGCCACAGCTTCGGTAACGTCCTCGGCCACGCGAGCGGCGTGACGAACCTCGCCAACCTGATGAGCTGGACGGCGGAGCAGTTCGACCTGACGCTCGACTGGGAGAAGGTGCGCCGCATCCGCGAGAAGTGGGGCGGGAAGTTGATCCTCAAAGGCATCCTCGATGCCGAGGATGCGAAGCTCGCCGCCGAGGTCGGGTGCGACGCGATCATCGTCTCCAACCACGGCGGGCGGCAGCTGGACGGGGCGCTCTCCTCCATCCGGGTGCTGCCGTCGATCCTGCGGGCGCTGGAAGGGCGGGCGCGGCGGCCGGAGGTCTGGCTCGACAGCGGCATCCGCTCGGGCCAGGACATCCTGAAGGCGCTGGCGATGGGGGCGGATGCGACGATGATCGGCCGCGCCTACATCTACGGGCTGGGCGCCATGGGCGAGGCCGGCGTGACGAAGGCGCTGGAGGTGATGCGCAAGGAGCTGGACCTCTCGATGGCCTTCTGCGGCCACCGCCGGCTGGAGGAGGTGACGCGCGACATCCTCTTGGTGCCGGAGGATTTCGAGGGCCGCTGGGACCGGCCGGTGCCGCAGATGGCCGGAGCTCGGAAGGCGCCGGTGAGGGTGGGGTGAGACACGCGGAGAGCCTCTGCACCTCGTGAACCACCCCCGAGAGAGGCGCCCCTCGTAGGGTGGGTTTTCAACCCACCTTCCCCCTCTCCGCCGGGCGCTAGCCCGCAGGCGCAGGACAAGCGCCTGGCCGTGGGGTGGCCCTTCACCGGAGCCGCTGCTTGATTTAGGCCCGCAAAGCCTCTCGCCGGCCCGAGCGAGGCATCAAGCCCCACCAGAGCGCCAGCCCGCCGGGACGGGCAGGCGCTCGCCCTGCGCCTTTGGCGCGTACTGGGTGGGGGGAAAGGCTCCGGGCGGGGCGCCATGGGAGTGGAGACCGGCGGCGGACATGGCCGCCCCCTCCCCCATCCCCCCTTTTCAACCGCCCCGTTCCCCGCTATGGGAGCGCCCTCAACCGGCGCCTGATCACCCTTGGAGGAAGGCGCCCTGAAAACAGAAGTGGAAATTCCGATGGCTGGTGAGATCCCCGATCTGATCGCCACGGCACGTGCGGGGACAGGCAAGGGGGCCGCCCGCCAAGCTCGCCGCAACGGCGAAGTGCCTGGCATTGTCTATGGTGGCGGCGTTGACCCGCTTCCGATCAACCTGAAATTCAACTACCTCCTCAAGCTCCTGCACAACGGGCGCTTCCTCTCGACGCTCTTCAACCTGAAGGTCGAGGGACAGGAGGACGTGCGCGTCATCTGCCGCGCCGTCGAGCGTGACGTCGTGAAGGACCTGCCCAAGCATGTCGACTTCATGCGCCTGCGCCGCACCTCCCGCGTCAACCTCTTCATCCCCGTCGAGTTCGTGAACCACAAGGACGCGCCGGGCATCAAGAAGGGCGGCGTGCTGACGGTGGTGCGTCCCGAGGTCGAGCTCAACGTCGTCGCGGGCGACATCCCCGAGCAGATCACGGTCGACCTGACGGGCAAGGAAGTGGGCGACGTCGTCCACATCAATGACGTCGAGCTGCCGAGCGGCGCCAAGCCGGTGATCGACCGGAACTTCGTCATCGCCAACATCTCCGCCCCGTCCGGCCTGCGCGCCGCCGATGCGGAAGAGAGTGACGAGCCGGCGGAAGAGACCGAAGTCGAAGCCGCCGAGGAGTGATCCCTGGCTCACATGGCTGACAATCGCGCGGGGCCTTCGGGCCCCGCTGCCGTTTCCGGCCCGCACTTCGAGGCCGATTGCTCCCGCTGCGCGGCCCTGTGCTGCATGGCGCTGGCCCTCGACGAGGGCCCGCACTTCGCCATCGACAAGCCCGCCGGCACCCCCTGCCCCAACCTCTCGGGCCACGCCTGCTCCATCCACGACCGCCTGCCCGACGCCGGTTTTCCCGGCTGCGCCGCCTATGACTGCGCCGGCGCCGGGCAGCGCGTGGTGCAGGAGGTCTTCGCCGGCCGCAGCTGGCAACAGGAGGCGGCGCTCACCGGCCCGATGATCCGCGCCTTCGCGGCGATGCGCGAGGTGCAGGCGCTGCACCGCTTCCTCCTCTCCGCCGCCGGCCTCCCCCTCACGCCAGCGCAGGAGGAGGAGCGGCTGGCGTGGCTCGAGACACTGGCGCCGGAGCGGGCATGGGACGCCGCGGCGCTGGAGCGAGCGGCGGCCGACACGGCGCCCGCGATCCGCCATTGGCTGCGCTCGCTGGCGCCGCATCTGGCGCAGCGCGGCGCGGCGTCGTAAACCTGTCCTATGAAACTCTTTGCAGGTCTCGGCAATCCGGGCGCCAAATACGCCCGCAACCGGCACAATATCGGCTTCATGGCGGTGGAGGAGATTGCCTCCGCCCATGGCTTCTCGCCCTGGCGTGGGCGCTTTCAGGGCTCCGTCTCCGAGGGGGTCCTCGGCGGCGAAAAGGTGCTGCTGCTCAAGCCGGAGACGTTTATGAACCTCTCCGGCCAGTCGGTCGGCGAGGCGCTGCGCTTCTACAAGCTGGGGCCGGAGGACCTGACCGTCTTCCATGACGAGATCGACCTCGCCCCCGGCAAACTGAAGCTCAAGCAGGGCGGCGGGCATGCGGGGCACAACGGCCTGCGCTCGATCCACCAGCATGTCGGCGAGGCCTACGGGCGGGTGCGCATGGGCGTCGGCCATCCGGGCCGGAAGGAGGCCGTGCCGGGCTACGTGCTGCACGATTTCCCCAAGGCCGACGAGGACTGGCTGGACGACATGATCCGCGGATGCGCCGACGGGGCGGAGGCGCTGGCGAAAGGCGACGGGCCGGGCTTCCTCAACGCCGTCAACCGGCGGCTGAACCCGGCGCGCAACGGCTCGAAGGCCGAGCCGCCGGCGGGGGAGAGTCCGCCGCCCGCGCCCAAGCCGGCGAAGAAGCCACCCAAGCCGGCGGAGAACAAGACCCCGTTCTACCGGCTCAAGGGGATGTTCAAGTGACGGGAGACCTGACCGAGCGCCTCGCGCAAGCCTTTGATTTTCAAGCGCATGCCTGCGAGGATCTCGGCTCGCCCTTCATGGGCCGGCTCTGCCGCCTGCTCCCCGGCCTGCTGCCCGCGCCGCTGCTGGAGCGTGTGGCGGGCATGGAGGGCGATCTCGGCCCGCGAGGTCAGTCCGTGCCGCTACGCCTCTGCGGCGCGCTTCACGCGCTGCGGTTGCAGGGCCGCGCCGGGCTGGCGAAGGTCTACCCACCGGAAGCCGCCGATGACCCGACGCTGGCCGCCGCGCTCTCCCACGCTTTGGAGGCGGAGGCGGAGTTCATCCACGGTTTTATCCACAGCCCGCCACAGACCAACGAGGTGCGCCGCTCCTGTGCGCTATTGCCCGCTGCCGCATGGCTTTCCGCCCGCCGCGCCCTGCCCCTCACGCTCTCCGAGCTCGGCGCCTCGGCGGGCCTGAACCTGCATTTCGGCGAGTTCGCGCTGGAGACGCCGGCGGGCCGCATCGGCGCCCCCGACCCCGCCCTCGTGCTGACGCCGGAGTGGCGGGGAGAGGCGCCGATCGTCTCCCCCATCGAGGTGGCAGGCGGCGCGGGGGCGGACCTCAGCCCCATCGATCCGGTGGAGGACAGGCTGCGCCTGCTCTCCTACCTCTGGCCCGACCAGCCAGAGCGGCTGGAGCTGACCGAGGCGGCGCTGACGTTGCCGCCCGCACGGGTCGACAAGGCCGACGCGGCGGACTGGATCGAGGCGCGCCTCGCCGAGCCGCGCCCCGGCCACTGGCACCTGATCTACCACACCATCGCCTGGCAGTACTTCCCGGCCCCCGTGCAGGAGCGCGCCGAGGCGGCGATTCGGGGCGCCGGCGCCCGCGCGACGGCGGAGGCGCCGCTGGCGTGGCTGGCGATGGAGCAGGATGGCGGGCGGCCCGGCGCCGGGCTGCGCCTGCGGCTCTGGGATGGCGGGGCGGAGGAGGACCACCTCCTCGCCCGCGTCGACTTCCACGGCCGCTGGATCGACTGGCAAGGTGCCCTACCTGCCGAATGATGACCGCGCACCCGACCTTCTGAAGGAGCGAGACATGGAGCCCGACTTTCCCGTCAACGTCCTCGGCGAGGCGCTGCACCCCTGCTCGCGAGAGCCGCTGACCGGCTTCTTCCGCGACGGGCACTGCAACACCTGCATGGAGGATAGCGGCAGCCATACCGTCTGCGCGGTGATGACGGCGGAATTCCTCGCCTTCTCGAAATACGTCGGCAACGACCTCTCGACGCCTCGGCCGGAGTTCGGCTTCGCCGGGCTCAACCCCGGCGACAAGTGGTGCCTCTGCGCCGCGCGCTTCATGCAGGCCCATGACGAGGGCTGTGCGCCCCGCGTCGACCTCGCCGCCACGCATCGCCGGGCGCTGGAGATCGTGCCGATGGCGGTGCTGGAGGGCCACGCCGCCCGCGCCGAATAGGGGCTGGGCAGCCTCAGCCGCCCGGCCCCGCGGGATTTACATGTCCTGAGCCATCTCGGCGGCGTTCTCGCCCATCATGGCGTCGTCCATCATGCCGTCATCTGCCATGTCGCCCGACATCATGTCGTCATCCGCGATCATGTCATCGCCCGCCATGTCGTCTGCCATCATGGTGTCGCCCATCGTCGCCATGCGGATCTCGTCGGCGGTGACCATGCCGTCGGCGTCGGCGTCCCGCGCATTCACGAAGGCCATGGCGGCATCGGCGCCGAAGACCGCTTCCAGCTCGGCCATCGTCAGCATGCCGTCGGAATCAGTATCGATGTCGGTGAAGAGCGTCTGGGCGCTGGCGGTGCCGGCGGCGAGGGCCAGCGTGCCGGCGGCGAGGATCTGGTGGAGTTTCATGTCTCTTCCTTTCCTGTCAGCTTTCGCAAAAGCCTGGGGCGCGACGCCATGGGGGAAAGACATCTGACGGCCACGTGAACAGGCTGGCAAAGGAAAACCGCCGCCCCCCGGGTAGGGAGCGGCGGCTTTTCGTCGTGGCGCCGGGGCGCCAGTCGTCCGGGTAGATTACCGGGTGAACTGCTCGGCGACCACCTCGCCATCCACCGTCACGGGCGTGTCGACGTCGGTCCGGTCGATGCCGAACTCGTAGGTCTCATTCCCGTTCGTCTCCTCGTGGAGCATGGCGACGTAGTCCTCGCCTTCCACGTAGTCGTAGTCGATGGTCACGGCGACGTCGGTGTTTTCACCGGCGGTGACCCAGGTGTGGCCCAGCGACTGGGGAACCAAAGTTTCGCCGTCTTCAACCGCGTGGATGACCAGATAGCCATCGACATCGGCCATGACGGTCGAGAAGGTCGCGGTGTCGCCATCGAACATCACGTCCGACACATCCACCATCGGCGCGCCCGACATGTCCATGTCGTCGCTCATCTCGTCCTCGGCCATCTCGTCCACCGGCTCGACACCGGCGGTGGCGTCGTCTTCCATGACAGCCTGCGCGTTGATCGGCGTCTCCTCGTCATCGACGAAGAACTCGCCATCGTAGTTGTAGCGCGCCATGAGCGGCTGGCCGTCCATCATGACAGGCGTGTCAGCCATGTCGCCGTCGTAGTCGAACATCGCGTTGTCGCCCGACTCCTCGTAGAGCGAGGCGGTGTAGCGCGAGCCGCTGTTCAGACCTTCGGGCAGCTCGACCGTCACCTCGTCGTTGGCGCCAGCGGTAATCGGGGCACTGAAATAGCGGTCGGCGATGGGTTCACCCATCTCGTCGACCTCCTGCAGCACGAGGTATCCGTCGTTGGTGGCCACGACGTCGGAGAAGGCGACGGAGTTCTCACCATAGGTCGGCGCGCTCATGCCCATGGAGGGCTCCATGTCAGATTGAGCGGTGGCCGCGGTGGCGGCGAGGGCGGTGGCAGCGGTCGTGAGGAAAAGCGTCTTCATGCCGGTTCCTCCTGTCTGTTGGTTCAGGTGTCGCGGCCGGGCGTCTCCCGACCGCGGTTGCCAAACCAACGGGCGCCGCGCCGCATCGTTGCGCGCCTCAAGCGGGCGTGACTCTCTCGAACGCTGCCGTGAGGCGGAGGTGTGGAGCCCTAGAGCTCCACCCCGAGGTGCTTGGCGACGGTGAAGATGTCCTTGTCGCCCCGGCCGCACATGTTCATGCAGATCAGCGTCTCGGCCGGCAGGTCGGGGGCGATCTTCATGACGTGGGCCAGCGCATGGCACGGCTCCAGCGCCGGGATGATCCCTTCCAGCTCGGTGCAGAGCTTGAAGGCCTCCAGCGCCTCCTTGTCGGTGATGGAGACGTATTCCGCCCGGCCCGTATCGTGCAGCCACGCATGCTCCGGCCCGATGCCGGGGTAATCGAGCCCGGCGGAGATGGAGAAGCCCTCGAGGATCTGCCCGTCATCGTCCTGCAAGAGGTACGTTCGGTTGCCATGCAGCACGCCCGGGCGCCCGCCGGTGAGGGAGGCGCAGTGCTGCATCGTCTCGTCCACCCCCTTGCCGCCGGCCTCGACGCCGATGATCCGCACCGACGGGTCATCGAGGAACGGGTAGAACAGCCCCATGGCGTTGGAGCCGCCGCCGATGGCCGCGGTGATGATGTCTGGCAGGCGGCCCTCGGCCTTCAGCATTTGCGCCTTGGCCTCGGTGCCGATGATCGACTGGAAGTCGCGAACCATGGCCGGATACGGGTGCGGGCCGGCGACGGTGCCGATGCAGTAGAAGGTGTCGCGCACGTTGGTCACCCAGTCGCGCATCGCGTCGTTCATCGCATCCTTCAGCGTGCCGCGGCCGGAGGTGACGGGGATCACCTCGGCGCCCAGCAGCTTCATGCGGAAGACGTTGGGCTTCTGCCGCTCGACATCATGCGCGCCCATGTAGACGACGCATTTCAGTCCGAACTTGGCGCAGACGGTCGCCGTCGCCACGCCGTGCTGGCCGGCGCCAGTCTCGGCGATGATGCGGTTCTTGCCCATGCGGCGCGCGAGCAGGATCTGCCCGAGCACGTTGTTGATCTTGTGCGCGCCTGTGTGGTTCAGCTCATCGCGCTTGAAGTAGATCTTGGCGCCGCCCAGATGCTCCGTCATCCGCTCGGCGTAATAGAGCGGAGAGGGGCGGCCGACGTAATGCTCCCACAGATCGTCCATCTGCGCCCAGAAGGACTCATCCGTCTTCGCCTTCTCGTATTCTTCCTGCAGCTCGAGGATGAGCGGCATCAGCGTTTCGGAGACGAAGCGGCCACCGAAAATGCCGAAGCGGCCCGTCTCGTCCGGGCCCTGCGTGAAGGAGTTGATGCGATCGTCGGGCATGGGGCCTCTCCTCGTCTGGGGGCGGCCTCAAGAAGGGTCGGCGCGCCGCCCGGCACACTAGGCCGCCCGGCGCCCGCCGGCAAGCGGGGCTAGCTCCCGGTGCTGTTCGCGGGCTGGGCGGCGGCCGCCGCTGCCCGCTCCGCCTCCCGGCGCAGCCGGTCGGCCCTGGCGCGGCGATCCGCCTCGCGGTTGCGCTTGTAGATGTCCCACCGGTAGCGGAGGCGGTTGGCCCGGCTCGTCTCCACCCCGAGGATCTGCAGCACCGCGCCGCGCATCAGCGCCGGCACGTTGCGGCCCTTGTTCACCGGCTCCAGCCCCTTCTCGAACAGCCACTCCGCCAGCTCCGGCCCGAGGCTGCCAGCGTAGGAGACGATGTGGTCGCTGTCGCGGAACATCACCGGCCCCTCCTTCGCCGGCGGGAAGGGGCGGCCAATCCTCTCCTGGATCCACTCCAGATCGTCGCCATGCGCCTGCAGGAAGTGCTCCAGCGTCTCCGGCGCGAGGCGGATCGGGTTGCGCCCGAAGCCGTACATCAGGTTGACGAGATCGATCTGCGCCTGCTGCTCGGCGCCCCTCAGCGGGCTCGGCCCGTCCTTGTGGCGCCAAGCATAGAAGACGGCCGCGCCTTCCGCTGTCAGCGAGGGGTTGGCGTAGGTGGCGGTCGGCGGCACACGCTCCGCATCCAGCCCGACGCGGGCGACGAAATCGGCCACCACGTCGCCGCCGGGATAGGCGGCGGGGTCATAGAGCGTCAACTCCGCCTCGCGCCCCGACTCGCGCATGACGTGCACCCAGCCCTGAAAGCGGAAGCGGTAACGCGGGTAGAGCCGGCTGAGGCGGAACTGGCGGAAGCCGGCCTGCACCCGCTGCCCGAAGTCGGAGGCCATGAAGCTCGACGGGTCGCGCACGTAGCCGATGGCGCGGATATCGGAGACATGGCGCCTCAGGTGCGACATCAGCTTGGGCCGGAAGAGCCCGGGCGGGAAGGTCGACAGCTCCTCCCCCGAGAGGATGACGCTGGCGGGCGCGGCGGCGCGGAGGGCGGCGTCGATCTTCTCTCGGGCCGCTGCACGCTCCGCCGGCCAGTCGGACTCGTCGTCGCTGGCGTAAAAGCCGCGCGGCGGCTCGTCGAGATAGGCGAGCTTCAGCGGGATGGAATGGTTGGAGTAGCCGAGATCGAGGTAGCGCGTCTCGCCGTCGTCGTAGCCGGCGAGGCGGTGCTGAAGCGTCGTGGTGCCGGTCTTGTGCATCCCCAGATGCAGGATGGCCTGCCTCGTCATGGGGCGGCGTCCGCGCCGAGGGCGCGGGCGAAGGCGTGGATGCGGGCGCTGTCCTTCTGGCCCGGCGCCGACTCGACACCTGAGGAGACATCCACCTGCCGCGCGCCCGTCAGCCGCACCGCCTCTGCCACGTTCTGCGCCGTCAGCCCGCCTGCGAGCATCCATGGAACGGGCCAGCGGCGGTTGGCGATCAGCCGCCAGTCGAAGGCCACGCCGTTGCCGCCCGGCAGCGCTGCGCCCTTTGGCGCCTTGGCATCGACGAGCAGCTGGTCCGCCACCGCAGCCTGCGCCTCCAGCAGCGCAAGGTCGGCGGCCTCCGCGACGCCGACGGCTTTCATGACCGGCAGCCCCGTCAGGCCGCGCACCTCGGCCACCCGTTCGGGCGGCTCGGCGCCGTGCAGCTGGATCATGTCGAGCGGCGCGGCATCGAGCACGGAGGCCAGCAGCTCATCCGATGGATTGACGAAGAGGCCGACCTTCATGCGCCCCATTGGCACCTCGCCCGCCAACATCCGCGCCTCTTGGGCGGAGACGTTGCGGGGCGAGCGGGGGAAGAAGACGAAGCCGAAATAGGCGGCGCCCGCCTCGGCCGCCGCCACCACATGCTCCGCCTCGCGAAGCCCGCATATTTTCAGCCGGATGCTCACGAGGGCGATGTATGAAACCAGAACAACTTTGAAAAGGACTGCCGCTGCCATGCGGCTTCTAGAGAGGCGAGAGGGGCCCTTGAGCGGGGCCCACCGCGTTCAGCCCCTATTCGAGCAGCGCCAGCACCTCGTCCTTGCCTTCGTGCTTCTCGACCTTCAGGCGCCCGACCTCCTGGCGGAGCGCATCGGCCTCGCGGCCGCGGCGCCGCATCTCCGAGCGGTAGCGCGACTCGCGGATCCACTCCCACAGGAAGCCGATCAGCAGGCCCGCGGCCACGCCGAGGAAGATGACGACAAAGAGCGGCACCTCGATATCGGGGGAGACCCCGAGCAGGTCGCTCAACGTCTCCGGCATGGCGCGCACGGTTACGAGCCCACGGTTGGCGATGCCGATCGCAATCAGGCACAGCGCAACGATACCCCAGAAGGCATAACGAATGGTTTTCATGGCGCTGATCCTACTTGCCGTTGAGCCGGTCGCGCAACAGCTTGCCGGTCTTGAAGAAGGGGACGTACTTCTCCTCCACCGCCACGGCTTCACCCGTCCGGGGGTTGCGGCCCGTCCGGGGGTCGCGCTTCTTGACGGAGAAGGCGCCGAAGCCGCGCAGTTCCACCCTGTCGCCCTCCGACAGCGCCGAGGTGATCTGCTCGAAGATCGTGTTCACGATCTTCTCGACATCACGCTGGTAGAGGTGGGGATTTTCGTCAGCGATCTTCTGGATCAGCTCTGACCGGATCATTGGCGGCGCCTCCGTCGGATCTGTGGCAGACGTGTTTTTGTCGTTCTACCCAACCAACTATAGGGCGAAACCCGGCCACCTCAAAGGGCCGCTGGCGCCCATTGTGCCGTGATTTTGGGGAATAAATTCGCTTTGCCGTGCATTTCGCCCTGCGAAGGCCGACGCGCGGCGCCTGCGGCAGAATGCCGCAGTGCAGTAAGGCGGCTGTGATTCGCCCGCGGTGCTTGCACGAAGTATTAGCCGACACTAATATAAGAGAATTCTTTTGGAGTAATATTAGATGAGATTTGCAGATCACCTGGGCCATGTCGAGCGATCCGTCGTGAGCCTGACCCGCGAGGGACGCGAGGCGAAGGCCGTCACCCTCGCCCGCCCCTATAACACCGATGCCGCCGACCTCTGGGAGGTGCTGACAAGCCCCGAGCGCCTGCCCCGCTGGTTCGCCCCCGTGGAGGGCGAGTTCAAACTTGGCGGCCGTTTCAAGGTGCAGGGCAATGCCGGCGGCAAGATCCTCGAATGTGCCCCGCCCCGAAGGCTGGAGCTGACGTGGGAGATGGGCGAGGAGATCAGCTGGGTCTCCGTCACGCTGGAGGAGCTGGGGCCGGAGCAGACCCGGCTGACGCTCGTGCACACCGCCTTCGTCAGCCCCTTCTGGGATCAGTTCGGCCCCGGCGCCGTTGGCGTGGGCTGGGATCTCGCGCTTCTCGGCCTCGCCTTGCACCTCTCCGATCCCTCGGCAGAGAAGCCGGACGAGAGCAGCTTCCACCTGCAGCCGGACGGCCGCGCCTTCATCACCGGCTCGGCGGAGAGCTGGGGCACGGCGGACGAGGCCGGCGGCGAGAGCGCCGACAACGCCCGTCGCCGCGCCGCCGCTACGGCCGCCTTCTATACCGGCGAGCAGCCGCCGGGCGCCTGATGGGGGCCTTCGACATCCTGGGGGATCCCGTCCGCCGCCGCATCCTCGAGCTCCTGGCGGAGGACGCGCTGACCTCCGGCCAGATCGTGGAGGTGATCCGCGCCGAGCATGGCATCACGCAGGCGGCGGTCTCGCAGCACCTGCGGGTCCTGCGGGAGGCCGGCTTTGCCACCGTCACGCCCGAGGGCACACGCCGCATCTACACCCTCGACCCGGCCCCCCTCGCCGAGGTGGACGCCTGGCTCAGCCGCTTCCGCGCCGTCTGGGAGCCGAAACTCGCCGCCATCGAGACGGAGGTGGCGCGCGGCAAGAAGGCGCGGCGGCAGACCCGCTGACGCCCCCCGACAAAGAAAAAGCCCCGCGCCGTCTCCGGCGCGGGGCTTCCCGTTCGGGCCGAGGCCCGAGGATTTACTGGTCGTCGTTGCCGCGCAGGGCCGCGCCGAGGATGTCGCCGAGCGAGGCGCCGGAGTCGGAGGAGCCGTACTGCTCGACCGCTTCCTTCTCTTCGGCGATCTCGCGGGCCTTGATCGACAGGCCCAGCTTGCGGGTCTTGGAGTCGACCTGCGTCACGCGCACGTCGACCTTGTCACCGGGCTGGAACCGCTCGGGCCGCTGCTCGGAGCGATCACGCGACAGGTCGGAGCGGCGGATGAAGGACTTCATGCCCTCGTACTCCACCTCGATCCCGCCATCTTCGATCTTCGTCACCTCGACGGTGACGATCGAGCCGCGCTTCACGCCGCCGATCGCCTCGGCGAACGGATCCTCGCCAAGCTCCTTGATGGAGAGCGAGATGCGCTCCTTCTCGATATCGACCTCGGAGACCTTCGCCTTGACGATGTCGCCCTTGCGATACTCCTGGATGGCCTGCTCGCCGCGCTGATCCCAGCTGAGATCGGAGAGGTGAACCATGCCGTCGATATCGCCCGGAAGGCCGATGAAGAGGCCGAACTCGGTGATGTTCTTCACCTCGCCCTCGACTTCGGTGCCCGCCGGGTGCGTCTCGGCGAAGACTTCCCACGGGTTGCGCATCGTCTGCTTCAGGCCGAGCGAGACACGGCGCTTGGCGCTGTCGATCTCGAGGACCATGACATCCACTTCCTGCGAGGTGGAGACGATCTTGCCGGGGTGCACGTTCTTCTTCGTCCAGGACATTTCCGAGACGTGAACCAGGCCTTCGACACCGGGCTCCAGCTCCACGAAGGCGCCGTAATCGGTGATGTTGGTGACGCGGCCGGTGTGCACCGAGCCCAGAGCGAACTTCTGCTCGACCGTATCCCACGGGTCGGCCTGAAGCTGCTTCATGCCGAGCGAGATGCGGTGCGTCTCCTTGTTGATCTTGATGACCTGGACCTTCACGGTCTCGCCGATCGACAGGATCTCCGAGGGGTGGTTCACACGGCGCCAGGCCATGTCGGTCACGTGCAGCAGCCCGTCGACGCCGCCGAGATCAACGAACGCACCGTATTCGGTGATGTTCTTGACCACGCCGTCCACCGCCTGACCCTCGGTGAGGTTGGCGATGACTTCGGCGCGCTGTTCGGCGCGGGACTCTTCCAGGATGGCGCGGCGCGAGACAACGATGTTGCCGCGGCGACGATCCATCTTGAGGATCTGGAAGGGCTGCTTGAGGCCCATGAGCGGGCCCGCGTCGCGCACGGGGCGCACGTCGACCTGGGAGCCGGGCAGGAAGGCCACGGCGCCGCCGAGATCGACGGTGAAGCCGCCCTTGACGCGGCCGAAGATGGCGCCTTCGACGCGCTCTTCGTCGGCATAGGCCTTCTCGAGCCGGTCCCACGCCTCTTCACGGCGCGCCATCTCGCGGGAGATGACGGCTTCGCCGCGGGCGTTCTCAACCTGGCGGAGATACACCTCGACTTCATCGCCGACATTGATGTCGGGCGACTCGCCGGGGTTCGCGAATTCCTTGAGATCGACGCGGCCTTCCATCTTGTAGCCGACGTCGATGATGGCCTGTCCCGCTTCGACAGCGATGACCCGGCCTTTGACGACACTGCCCTCGTTGGGCGTGTCCATTTCGAGGCTTTCGTTCAGGAGGGCCTCGAACTCCTCCATGGATGTATCTTGAGCCATGTGGCTAATCAGTTTCCTTTTCGTGCGTTTTTCCGGCCACGCGGTTGTCTCCGCGGGTCTTCAGGTGAATTTGGCCAAGGCTGGCGGAGGGGCGGTGGCGTAAACAAAAAGGGTCGGTGCCCCCGACCCTGCTCACGCTCCGCCCGCGACTGTCCCGCCGCTTCGGCAGCGTCGATATAGGCGCAGGGCGCCGCAGGGGCAAGGGAAATAAGGCCGTTGCGGACGGGAGGGGGGTGGCCAACCGCTGGTCTGCGGGGCCGGTCCCCCTGCCCGGCCTGCGGGAGGGGCGCCAGCATCGGCCGGTCAGCGCCGGCGACGCTCTGCCCGCTCTCTCTGCACATACGTCCGAGACTTACTCATCGACCCGCCCCCTGCCCCTCCCGCGTCTCACGAAGCAACGGTGACTCGCCCACGCAAAGCGCCCCGCCGGATGAAGGCGGGGCGCTGCCTGGTCTGGGGGCCGGGTCAGGCGGCGGCGCGGTGGGCGCCGGGGCCGGCCTGGGCGATGCGGAACTGCCCGACCAGAGAGGCGAGCCGGTCGGCGTCGGCGTAGAGCGTATGTGCGGCGGCCGTGCTCTCTTCCACCATGGCGGCGTTCTGCTGGGTGACCTGATCCAGCGAGGTGACGCCGGTGTTGATCTCGTCCAGCGAGTTGGCCTGCTCCACCGTGCCGGCGGCGATGCCCGTCACCAGCTCGGAGATGTGGCTGACCCGCTCGACGATGGAGCCCAGCGCCTCGCCGGCCTTGCCGACCAGATGCACGCCCTCGCCCACCTGCGCGGAGGAGCCGGAGATGAGATCCTTGATCTCCTTGGCGGCATCGGAGGTCCGCTGCGCCAGCACCCGCACCTCGGAGGCGACCACGGCGAAGCCCTTGCCCGCCTCGCCGGCGCGCGCCGCCTCGACCCCGGCGTTGAGCGCCAGAAGGTTGGTCTGGAAGGCGATGTCGTCGATGACGCCAATGATCTGGCTGATCTGCTCGGAGCTTTTCTCGATCTTCGTCATCGCGCCGACCGCGCTCTGCACCACCTGGCCGGACTTCTCGGCATGGGTGCGGGCGTCGGTGACGATGCTCTCCACCTCGCGGGAGCCATCGGCGGCGGAGCGGACGGAGGTCGTCAGCTCGTCGAGCGCCGCGGCCGTCTCCTCCAGCGTGGCGGCCTGGTTCTCCGTCCGCCGCGACAGATCGTCGGAGGAGGCGGAGACGGAGCCGATGCCTTCGCGGATCGAGTTGGCGGCCGAGTAGACCTGCCCGATGGCGGCGGAGAGACGCTCGACGGCGCGGTTGAAGTCGGCGCGCAGCTGCTCGTACTCGCTGCCGAGCGCGCCGTCGATCCGGTGGGTGAGGTCGCCCTCGGCCAGCGCCGTCAGGCCACGGCCGAGCCGATCCACCACCGCTGCCTGCCCGGCGCGGGCCGCCTCACGCTCGTTCTCCGCGGCGCGGGCGGCGGAAAGCCGGCCGACCATCGCGTCGAGGGCGCGGGCGATGGCACCGATCTCGTCGGTCTTGTTCGTCAGCGGAACATGGGTGTCGTAGTCGCCTTCGGCCACGCGGTTGATCGAGGCGTTGATCGTCGTCAGCGGGCGGCCGATCATGCGGCGCGTCAGCTCGGTGCTCACCACGAGCAGGAGCAGGAACACCCCGACGACGATGGCATAGGTCTGCCGCTGCTCCCCGGCGAGCCAGGCGAGCATCGCATCGGGCTTCCATGCCACGGCGACGGCGCCTGTCACCTCGCCATCGCCCCCGAACAGGACGGGCCGCGCGATCCAGAAGCCATCGCCGTCGACGATGGGCGTGGCGGACTGCCGCGCCTCCGCGCTCATGCTGGCCAGCGTCTGCTGCAGGCCGCCGGTCATGTCACCGCGCTGCGCGAGGACGTCGCCGTTGACGTCATAGACGACGATGCCGACGAAATGCTCACCGGCGCGCTCGACATGGTAGTCGAGCTCTTCCTCGATGGCCTCGGTATTGCCGAAGCGGACATGCCCCGAGAGAACGTGCGCTTCCGAGGCCGAGATCTCTGTCACGTTGAAGCGCATGCCGACCTTCGCGACCTCGGTCGTCGAGGCGGCGGAGAGGAAGGCCATGATGGCCACGACGATGGCCGTCGTCACCGCCGAAAGGCCGGCGGCCTTCATGAATACAGAGCCCGTGATGAAATTCAGGCCGCCCATGTTCTGTCTCAACGTCTTGACCTTTCGCTTCTGTCCTCGGGTCGGCCGGCGACCCCCGATCTGGCCCGGCCGACGGGGAAAATGGTTATTCGAGCGCGGCGGCGTTCACGCCGACGGTGATGGCGCCGATGGGCGCGTCGGTCGCCGGGTCGACGACGGTGAAGGAGATCTGCATGGCGTAGACCTGCGAGGATTCGTCGAACTCCACCTCGCTGACGTGGAAGGCGCCGGCGCCGGCGCCATAGGTCTCGGCATGCTTGGCCTCGTCGCCCTGCCAGTAGTCGGAGGTGGCCGAGCTGGCGGCGACGTTGAGGCCCTGCGCATCCATCACGAAGAGCTCCGTGATGATGCCCTGCGCCTCGCTCACCGTCTCCCGCAGGAGATCGGAGACGGGCGTGTCCAGCACGGAGTCGACGAGCGGGCTTTCCGAGCGGCCCACCTGGGCGGCCCATTGCCGGTCGAACTCGGCGATGTCGTCGGCGCTGTAGTCGGCCGTGACGGCATTGTGGGCGAGGATCGCCTCGATCACCATCGGGTCGGTGACGATCGGCACGACCGTCCCGTCGTAGAAAGCCTGCTGCTCGGCGGTCATGTCGGCAGCGGCAGCGGAGTGAGCCGCGACCGAGACGGTGGCGGCGCTCAGGAGAATGCGCAGAATCATGTCTGTCCTATCCTTCGAGGGGACGTCGCCCCGTTTGGCGATGCCCCGAATAGCGGACAGGTGCTGACAGAGAGTGAAGATCGGCGGGCGAGGACAGGACTGCCGGCCCCATCGCGTCAGATCCGGAAGAACCTCTGCGCCAGACGCGGCACGATTCCACGGAAGTGCAGCGGCGCGTCGGCGGCGGCGAGGCAGATGCAGACCTCCCCCGGCTCGGCAATGGGCTGGTGGCCCTCGTCGTCATCCTCCACCGCCACGTCCCCGGGGCCGAAGCGGCCGGAGGCGTCGCGGTAGGCGCCCTGCAGCACCAGAGTCAGCTCCAGCCCGCGGTGCCCGTGCTCGGGCATCGCCTGCCCCGGCGGGATGTAGAGAAGCCGCACGCTGCCGCGCGCGCTCTCCTCCAGCATGCATTGCCGGGCGCCGTTGCCGAGGCTGCGCCAGCGCGGCTCCGCCCCCTCCAGCGCCTCGACGACGGGCGCGGGATAGGGGCCGCGGCGGCGCCATGTCGGCACGGCAGCCTCCGGCTCGGGCCCGGCCAGCTCGGCGAAGAGTCGGCTGCGCAGCTCGGGGGAGACGGCAGTGGCCCCCACCTCCTCCAGCACCGCGCCGCCGGCGGCCTCGTGGGCGGTCAGCGCCGCGCGGCACTCATCGCAGAGCGAGACGTGGGCGGCGACGACCAGCTCGAAGGCATAGTCGAGACTGCCGCCCGCGTAGGCGGCGAGGATCTCGTCCGGCAGGTGGTGGGTGATGGCGTTCATGACCGGAGGTCTTTCAGTTCGTGGCGCAGCCGGTCCAGCCCCAGGCGGATGCGCGACTTGATGGTGCCGAGGGGCAGGCCCGTCTCGGCATGAATTTCGCTGTGGGTGAGATCGCCGAGGTAAGCGCGCTCGATCACGGCCCGCTGCTCGGGCGTCAGCGCGAGGAGGGCGCGGCCCAAAGCCTCGGCCTCCTGCTCCAGCCCGAGGATGTCCCCGGCGCCGGCATCGCCGGAGGCGGGCTCGGGCGCATTGTCCAGCGCCTCGGGCTCGGGCCGCCGGCTGCGGCGGGCGATGTCGATCTGCCGGTTGCGGGCGATGCGGAAAATCCAGGCGGAAACGGGCGCGCGGGCGGGATCGTACTGCGCCGCCTTGCGCCAGATGGTGAGCATCACGTCCTGCACGATGTCCTCCGCCAGCGCCGGCGTGGCACCGCCGCGGATGGCCATGGCCTTCAGGCGCGGCGCGTAGTGATCGAAGAGGGCCCCGAATGCCGCCCGGTCGCGCCCGTCGCGCACGGCGAGCATCTGCTTGGTCTGCTCGCAGAGGGCGCGCGGCTGCGCCTCTCCTGCCCGCTCGTCCTGGCCCGCGTCGCTGCCCATGGTCGTCGTCACCTCACCCGCCGCCCGGGTGGGAGGCGGGGGCAGTGTCGCAGCAGGGGACGCGTCATTCAACATGGCCGGTTTACGATGCCCCGGCGTGGGTGGATCATATTCGCGTCTCGTGCCGGATGGGGATGGGGCGGCGCGCCGGTCCCCTCCCGCAGATGGCGCCATATGACTGATCCACGGGCACGAGGGTGGCGTAGGGTGTGCAGGCTGCCCTTCATCAACCAGAGGCCCCATGTCCTTCGACGCCGCGCCGACACGACCCCAGAGGATCGCCATCATCGGCGCCGGCATTTCCGGTCTCGCCGCAGCGTGGCTGCTCTCGCCGAAGCACCGGGTGACGCTCTTCGAGGCGGCGCCCCGGCTGGGGGGCCATGCCCGGACGGTGATCGCCGGCAAGTGGGGCGACCAGCCGGTCGATACCGGGTTCATCGTCTTCAACTACGCGAACTACCCGCATCTGACGCGGCTCTTCCACGAGCTCGACGTGCCGGTGGCGAAGAGCGAGATGAGCTTCGGCGCCACCATCGACGCAGGGCGCGTCGAGTACGGGCTGCGCAACCTCTCCGCCCTCGCCGCGCAGCGGGCGAACCTCCTGCGCCCGGGCTTCATGCGGATGGTGCGCGACATCTTCCGCTTCAACGCCGGGGCGGAGACGGCGGCGCGCGAGGGGCAGACGATCGGGGAGCTGATCCGCGCCCTCGGCCTCGGCCCTTGGTTCGAGCGCTACTACCTCATGCCTATCTGCGGGGCGATCTGGTCGACGCCCGAGCAGCAGATCCGCGACTTTCCTGCCCGCGCGCTCCTCACCTTCTTTCGCAACCACGCCCTCCTCTCCGCTACCGGCCAGCACCAGTGGTGGACGGTGGAGGGCGGCTCCATCGAATACGTCCGCCGGCTGGAGGCGCACCTGCGCGCCACGGGATGCACGATCCGCACCGGCACCCCCGTCGCCGCCGTCAGCCGCCACGGCGGCGGCGCCACCCTGCGGGCGGAGGGCGGGCTGCCGGAGCGCTACGACCAGGTGATCTTCGCCTGCCACCCCGACCAGGCGTTGCGGCTCCTCTCCGATGCGAGCCCCGAGGAGGCTTCCACGCTCGGCGCCGTCCGCTACCAGGACAACCGCGCTGTGCTGCATGCCGACGAGGGGCAGATGCCCCGGCGGCGGGCCTGCTGGTCCTCCTGGGTCTACCAGTCCGACGGGGCGCGTCCCGGCCATGACGCGCCGAGCATCGGCGTGACCTACTGGATGAACCGGCTGCAGAACATCAAAGAGAGCGACCCGCTCTTCGTCACGCTCAACCCCGCCCGCCCGGTGCGGGAGGAGCTGATCTACGACGAGGTGACCTTCCGCCACCCGGTCTTCGACACCGCTGCCCATGACGCGCAGATCCGCCTGCGCCACCTGCAGGGCCGCAGCGGCACGTGGTTCGCCGGGGCATGGACGCGCCACGGCTTCCACGAGGACGGCTTCGCCTCCGCCGTGCGCATCGCGCGGGAAATGGAGCCGAAGCTGGCGGTGGCGCATGGCGCCTGAGCTGGTCTTCGCGGCGACGACCCACGCCCGCCGCGGCGCGGTGCGCCACGCCTTCCGCTACCGGGTGGATTACGTGCTGATCGACCCCGAGGAGCGGGCCGGCCCGGCGCTCTTCTCCCGGACGCGCCCCGCCCTCGCCAGCGTGCGGGACCGGGACCACGGCGGCCCCCGCGGCGCCGGGCGCGGCGCGCCCTGGGCGCGGGAGGTGCTGGCGGCGCGGGGGCTGCCGCTGGAGGGGGGCGACCGGCTGCTCCTCCTCACGCAGCCGCGCATCTTCGGGCGGGGCTTCAACCCGGTGAGCTTCTGGCTGGCCACCCGGGGCGAAGCGCTGCTGGCGGTCATCGCCGAGGTGAACAACACCTTCGGCGACCGCCACTCCTACCTCTGCGCCAAGCCCTGTTTCGCGCCGATCCTGCCCTCCGACCGGCTGGAAGCCGAGAAGGTCTTCCACGTCTCCCCCTTCCAGGAGGTCGGCGGCAGCTACAGCTTCGGCTTCGACATCCGCGAGGACCGCCTGTCGATCCTCATCGCCCACCGGCGTGGGGCCGAGACGCTGCACGCCACGCTCGCCGGCCGCCGCCAGCCGATGACGAACGCCGGCCTTATCGCCATCGCCGCCCGCCTGCCCTTCGGGGGCCTGCGCACCAGCCTGCTGATCCACTGGCAGGCGCTCCGCCTGAAGCTCAAGGGCGCTCCCTATCGCGCCCGTCCCCTGCCGCCCGAAGAAGAGGTCACATGATCCGCCGCAAGAGCGACTCCGCCCGCCTGCTCGCCGCCTGCGAGCGCATCTCCACCGGGCGCCTCCGCCTCGTCACGCCCGAGGGCGAGACGCACGAGTTCGGCCCCGGACCGCGCGGCGCCGAGATCGAGCTGAACGACTGGGCCGCCGCCCGCCCGATCCTCGCCCAGCGGCCGGAGGCGCTGGCGGAGAGCTACGCGAGAGGGCTCTGGCATAGCCGCGACGGCGAGGCAGTGGCGCGGCTCTTCCGCCTCAACGCCGCCGCCTTCCCCGCGCCCACGCCCCGCCGCCTGCCCTTTCGCCGGCCCGAGCGGCTGCCGGGCAACGAGTTCTTCCAGCTCTTCCTCGATCCCGGCATGAGCTTCACCGCCGCGCTTTTCCAGACCGGCGACGACGATCTCGGCCGCGCCCAGCACCGCAAGTATGACCGCGTGCTCGACAGGCTCGGCGCCGGCCCTCGCCTGCTGGACATGACCTGCGGCTGGGGCGGGCTGATGGAGCGGGCCGCCGCGCGCGGGCACGAGGTGACGGGCGTCGCGGCGCGCGCCGAGCAGCGCGCCTTCGCCGCCGCCCGCCTCGACGGGCAGGCCGCCATCCACCTCGGCCCCTCGCGCCTCACCGGCCGCTTCGACGGCATCGCGGCAGTGGAGCCCGATGCCGCCGCCCTGCCCGCCCTCCTCGCCAGCATGAAGGCGCACCTCGCCGAGGGCGGCCGTGCGCTGCTGCAGACGGTGGCCGTCCCGGGGGCAGACACCCTGCCGGAGGCCGCGCGTCAGGCCGGCCTGACGGCGCAGGAGCGCTTCGCCTTCGGCGCCGATTACGCCCGCACCTTCCGCCACTGGGCCGGGCGGCTCGATGCCTCCGCCCGCCGCGCCGCCCGCCTCGGCGTGGGCGAGGATGTCCGCCGCCGCTGGCGCTGGCGCTTCGAGAGCGCCGCCGCCGCCTTCGCCCTCGGCGAGCGCGAGGTCGTGCAGTGGGACCTCTCCCACGCCTGACCGGCGCCCCTTCAGCCAGGAGACCAGACATGAGCCGCAAGTTCCAAGGCCGCCGCTACTGGATCGTCGGCGCCAGCTCCGGCCTCGGCGCCGAGCTGGCCCGCCGGCTCGATGCCGAGGGCGCCCGCCTCCTTCTCTCCGCCCGGCGGGCGGAAAAGCTGCAAGACCTCGCCGCCGAGCTTTCGGACGCGCAGGTGCTGGCGCTCGACGTGACGGATGCGGAGGCGGTCGCCGCAGCCGTGCACGAGGCCGGGGAGATCGACGGCATCGTCTATTCCGTCGGCCTCTATGACCCGATGTCCGCAAAGGAGTGGGACGCCGACGAGGCGGAGCGGATGTGCGAGGCGAACTTCATGGGCGCCATGCGCCTCTTCGGGCGCACGGTGCCGCAGATGGCGCGGCGCGGCTCCGGCCACGTGGTGCTGATCGGCTCCCTCTCCGGCTTTCGCGGGCTGCCCGGCGCCATCGGCTACTCCGCCCCCAAGGCGGCGCTCCTCAGCCTCGCCGAGAGCCTGCGGAGTGACCTCCGCGGCACGGGGGTGGAGGTGCAGATCGCCAACCCCGGCTTCATCCGGTCCCGCCTGACGGAGAAGAACGACTTCACCATGCCGCAGATCATGGAGCCGGCGGAGGCCGCGGGGCATGTCATGCGCCTGCTCCACAGCCGCCGCTTCCGCCACGACTTCCCCCGCCCCTTCGCGTGGCTCTTCACCTGCAGCTCGCTGATCCCCTACCGGCTCTGGGATCGGATCATGTAGCCGCGTCACCTGCGCGCACCCCTGGGCCCAGGACGCCACGGCACCCCACCCCGTCCATAAAGATTTATGCATGCAACGCGGTGACTTGGCCCCTCTCTGGGCAGGTTTCCGCGCACCCGTCTTCTTGTTTCTGGGCGCGGGAACCTTGGGGCCGTGCGGGGCATTGAGGCGCCATACAGGTCAGGGAAACAGACCCTGCCCGAGGCACCATGCACATTGCTGCAGGAGGACACTATGAGGACGTCGCATTCCATCATTGCGGCGCTGGCGATTCTCGCCGGCCCCGCGATGGCTCAGGAAACGGCCGACACGCTGGACACCACCGATCCGGCGCTGCTGGCGAACGAGGATTACGCCGCTGTCGAGATCGAGTTCGGCTCTTTCGAGGCGAACGAACTGATCGGCAAGCGCGTCTACGCGTCCGAAGAGGGCGCGGAGATCACCGCCGGCCTCGAGAACGGCTGGGACGATATCGGCGAAGTGGGCGACCTGCTCCTCAGCGAGAGCGGTGAGCTGACCGCAGTGCTGGTGGACGTCGGCGGCTTCCTCGGCATCGGCGAGAAGGTCGTGGCCGCTCCCCTGGAGGACCTGAGCTTCTACACCGAGAACGGCGGCACGGAGAACTTCTTCGTCGTCTACGGCGGCACCCGCGAAGCCCTGGAGACCCAGGACGAGTGGACGCCCGAAGCCGCGGTGGCCGATGCCGACATGGCCGACGATGATATGGCGGATGACGACATGACCGTCGTCGACGACGTCGAGGTTGTGGACGACGAGGCAATGGCCGATGACGGCATGACCGACGAGACCATGGACGACGAGACCATCGTCACCGAAGGCGAGATGACCGTCGACGGCGAGGAAGAGCTGACGGACGATGTCGTCCTGACGGACGAGACGACGGGCGTGGCGCAGGGCGAGGCCGAACAGGCGATGGGCGACGACACGCTCATGGCCGAGGGCACCGACGACGCGATCACCATGGAGGGCACCGACAACGAGGCCCTGACCGACGGTGAGGTCGCCGACGCCGAGGCCGCCATCCCCAGCACCGACGAAGCGCTGGAGAGCGACACCGAGGAGATGGCCGACACCGACATGGACGAGGCCGAGGTCGAGCCCATGACGGACGAAGAGGTCGCTGACGCCGACGCCGCCCTCCCCTCCACCGACGAGGCGCTCGAGAGCGACGCCGACATGGTGGCCGAAGGTGACGCCGACATGGACATGGGCGCCGAAGGCGAGTTCGTGACCGACGAGACCATCGTTGCCGAGGGCGACATGGAGGTCGAGGGCGCCGCCGAGGTGATGTCCGATGACGCCGTGGTCGCCGAAGGTGGCGATGCCATGTGGGACGCTCCCCAGATGGAGATGGAAGGCTACTCCGGTGTCGAGGCCGCCGCCCTGACGGCGGAAGATCTGCAAGGCGCCCCGGTGTTCGGCGCCGAGGATGACCGCATCGGCAAGATCGCCGACGTGATGTTCACTGAAGACGGCATGATCGAGTACGCGCTGATCGACGTCGGCGGCTTCCTCGGCATCGGCAAGGATCAGGTGCAGGTCGGCTTCGACGAGCTGCAGATCCTCAACAACGACGCGGGCGACGACCTGCGTGTGTTCGTGGCCGCCACGGAAGACCAGATGAAGGCCCGCGCCGAAGAAATGGAGGCGGTGGTCGAGTAACCTCGACCCTCACCTGCTCAAACGGAAAGGGCCGCGCAGATTGCGCGGCCCTTTTTCCTTGCCCGGTCGGCCCGGGACAGAGCGTCCCTCAGACCATTTCCACCGGCACGCCCGGCAGGTTCACCGCCTGGTAGCGTGCCGCATCGGAATCGTAGGGCACGAGGAAGCCCTTGCGCTCCGCCGGGGGCAGGCCGGCATTGGCCTCCACCGCCTTCGTCCAATGCTCGAAGGCGTCCTGCAGCGGAAAGAGCTCCACCGAGGAATCGCCCAGCCAGAACTGCTGCATCCGCCGGCGGATCAGGTCCACCGGGGAGCCCACCAGCTCCACCCCCGTCTCGGTATCCCAGCGTAGCGAGCGCCCGTTGAGATTGGCGGAGGAGACGATGGCGGCCCTGCCGTCGAAGACCGAGAGCTTGGAATGCAGGTAGATGATCGGCGCGCCGGCCAGCGTGGCGCGTGGCGCGGGGCAATCTTCTTCGTTCGGCGTGCGGGGCTGGACGGGGCTGGCGACGAGCAGCCGCTTCGGCCCGAAGGCGTTGCGCACGATCTGCAGGCATTGCAGCTGCAGGTGGTCGCCATAACGCCCGTCGAGCTTGGGCGGATCCTCGAAGGCGGAGGTCTCCGGCGCGCCGGGCACCACGAGGATGAGCTTCAGCCCGGCCATCGCGTGGGCCCTGTCGGCCAGCGCCTTCGCAAGGCCCTTGTCCCGGAAGAACTGCGTCTCGAGGTAGACAAGGTGCGTCGCCTCGGCGATGCGCGCGTAATGACGTGCCTCGAGCTGCCGCAGCACCTTCTTGGGCGAGATGCGCAGCATGTGCGACTTGCGCCGCTTCGCCGAGATCGTGCGCAGCAGGTCCGGCGCCTTCACCGGGTCGGCCCGCGCCTCCGTCACGTCGTCGAAATTCTCCAGATGCGCACGGGCGGAGGCGGCCAGCGTCTCGTCATCGATAAGAAGCTGCAGGTCGTGCCACGTCAGGTGCGAGGGCTGGTTGTGGGTATGCGTGTCCCACCGCCGCTCGTCGAGATCGAGCCCGCCGATATAGAGCCAGCGGCCGTCGATGGTGGCCAGCTTCTGGTGATGCGAGACGGGCCAGGTGGGCATCCCCTGCCCGAAGCGGTGGCGGCGCATGGCGGAGATGCCGGGCAGCATCTTCAGCCCGCGGCCATCCCCCGTGCGCGCCTCCTTCACCGCCGTCCGGGCGACGGAGTTGAGGCGGCCGGCGATCAGGGGTGACAGGAACAGGCGGGCGAGCCGTCCGGGCCGCGCCGGGTGCAGCCGGGGATGCACCGTCAGCAGCGTGCCCTTCGGCCCCGCCATCTCGCGCACGCCGCAGAGGATGCGCACGGTCTCCCACGTGGCGCGGTGCAGCTCCGTCGCGGCGGCGGCGTCGAAGTCGGACAGCCACAGCTTGATCCGCACGCCCTTGCGCAGGGCATGGATGATGAGGTCGACCCAGGTGTTGCCGATCTCCAGCGCCTCGGGGGAGCGGAGTTTCGTGCGCGGATCGAAGACGCGGAAGCCCATGATGACCTCGCGCTCGGCGTTCAGAACCAGCCGCTCCAGCGCCGGATACGCCTCTTCGGCGTTGATCAGCATCTGGACGCGGCCGGACCCGTCCTTGTTGTCGACGTTATCGCTCATCAAGGCTCAGGCCGCGTCCTGGAAGGCGGCAATGGGGAAGGAGATGACCGTGCGGTGCTGCCGTCCGTCGTTCATCTCGTTCACGGTGCCGCCGACCTGTTGCGTGAAGGCGCGCACCAGCTTCTCGCCGAGCCCGTCGGAGCGGCGATCGGCAGCGTCCGGCCCGACGCTGTTGGCGATGTCGAGCACGGCGCTGGAGCTGCCTTCAAGGTAGAGCTTGATGGTGACGGAGGGCGTCTCCCCCTCGGGGGCACCGATATGCTTGAAGGCGTTCATCACCAGCTCCGACATGGCCAGCCCCATCGGCACCGCCTGGTCGGGATAGAGGATGACCTCGTCGTAGCTCTGCGTCACGTCCACTCGGGTTCCTTCCTGAATGCCGGTCGCCGCCGTCTGCTCGACGATGGCGGTGAAGAGTTCGTCCGCCCTCACCCGCTCCTCGGCGGAGGTCTCGTAGAGCTTCTGATGGACCCGGGCGATGGAGGCGACGCGGTGCTGCAGCTCCTGCAGCACGCGGCGCTCGGCCGGGTCGTTCATCTTGCGCATCTTCATGTTGATGATCGAGGCGATGAGCTGGAGGTTGTTCTTCACCCGGTGGTGGACCTCCTTGAGCAGCACCGTCTTCTGGTGGAGCGAATTGTGCAGTTCCGCCTCGTCGCGCAGCACGCTCTCGGCCAGCATCTGCCACGTCTCGTCCATGTCGATCAGCTCCTGCGGCTCCCACGGAGAGTCCTTGCGGGGGATGATGCTGCGGCTTCGCATGAACATGAGCATACGGGCACGAAGGTTGCGTGTCGGCTTGATGACCATCGCCTGCACGGAGAAGAACGCGACCGCCAGCCCGGCGAGCCACATCGCGGCAGGAAAGAGCAGGGAATAGGCGGCGTGCAAACCGTCGGCGACGAGGCTGTCGGCGCGGTAGTCCCACGAGCCGAGGGCATAGACGACGCCGGCCTCGATGGGGACGACCGCGAAGAAGCGCCGCTCGCCGAGGGCGTTCTCGCCGATGAAAGCGGTGCGCCCGATGCGGGCGAGGTTCGCGAGGTCGGCGTTGGAGGGCAGCTGCTCCTCGAGGTAAGTGCCTTCCTCGGCGGCGGTCAGCAACTCGCCGCTGGAGTTGAAGGTGATCAGGTTGATCGCCCGCCCGCCCTGCCCCGTCGGGATCGGCGCCATCGTCTGCGCCAGCGCGCCATGCTCCATCGAGACGGTGACGAAGCCGTTGTAGACGCCGTCGGTGATGACCGGCACGCCGACGGCGACGACGGCGCGGCGCGAGATCGCCGCATCGGGAATGACCATCGCCCGCTCGCGCGGGTTGTTCACCATGTCCAGCACGCTGGGACGGGAGGAGACATCCATCCCCACCCCGTCCGACGCGCATTGCACGATCCCGTTTGCCGAGACGTAGCCGACGAAGGCGTAGGGCTGCTCGCGCTCAAGAAAGCGCGCCAGAGAGGCCTCGCAGCCCGCGCCCTCGTTGCGCAGAAGCGGCGCGGCCGAGGCCAGCATCCGCGCGGCGCCGAAGGCCGCCTGGATATGCTTCGCCTCGCGCCCCGCCGCCTCGGCCGTGCGCGCCATGAGGTTGGCCGACGAATTCTTGTCGGTTTCCTTCAGGAGCAGGTAGGTCTGGTTTACCGAGATCAGCCCGATGGGCAGCAGTGCCAGCGCCATCAGCGCCCCGATACGGAAGGTGAGCGAATGACTTCGTTCACGCAGCCGCGCGAGCATAGATGTCAAAAGGCCGCCTTTCTCGACTGCCGCCCGTCCGTCACGACCGCGAGCGTCGCTGAATCCGTCATTTCCAGCGGCTCGTCGTCATTGAGCTGCAGAATTTCCACCAGGCGTGCCCGTCCCCGGAACACGCGGCTCTTGATCGTCCCCACGGCGACACCGCAGGTGGCCGCCGCTTCCTCGTAGGTCATGCCCGAGGCCCCGACAAGAACCAGCGCCTCGCGCTGCTCGTCCGGCAGTTCGGTGAAGGCCTTGCGAAAATCGTTGAGCGCCAGGCGGCCGTCATGCTGCGGCTTGACCGAAAGCGTGGCGGCCATCGCCCCGTCGGCGTCGGCGACCTCGTACTTCATCTTCCGGCGGCCGGAGTAGAAGGCGTTGCGCAGGATCGTGAAGAGCCAGGCCCGCATGTTGGTGCCGGGCTTGAAGCTGTCGATCGCGCGCCATGCGTTGACGATGGTGTCCTGCACCAGATCGTCGGCTGCGGAGGAGTTGCGCGTCAGGCTGACGGCAAAGGCCCGCAGGGACGGAAGGTGATGGAGAATCTCGTCGCGGGGATCCAGCCCCCCCGGTACGGGTTGGTGATCCCTCGGCGGCTTACGGCCTGATTTCATTGCGGCGGGTCCTGCTCCTTGAGCTGGCGCAGCAACTCCACAAATCGATCCGGCAGATCGCGCTCAAGCTCCTGCTGGAACACCAGCCGCAGGTTGTTGTCGATCATCTGCTCGAGATCGTCGTCTTGATTATCCTCGGGCATGGTCCCCTTTGGCATCCTTCAGCACCATTGACGTCAGCATAAATTATCGTCTGTAGCGGGAACCAAACGCCGGGCGGCACGTTCGGTTCCACGAAAAGTACTAAAGGGGTAACAAATGTCGCAGGCCACCGAGCCGTCCTTCCTCTCCGTCGCTGTTGCAGATTTGCTGCCCTATCTCCGCCGTTACGCGCGTGCGCTGACCGGCAGCCAGACGAGCGGCGATAACTACGTGGCCGCCACTCTGGAAGCGCTTCTGACCGACAGGTCCGTGTTCGACCAGGGGCTCAGCAAGAAGGTCGCGCTCTTCCGCGCCTTCCACCTGATCTGGAGCTCTTCGGGTGCGCCCGTCGGCGAGGGGGACAACGGTCTCGCGCGCCGCGCACAGGCCCACATGTCCCGCCTGACGACCAACACGCGGGAAGCGCTGCTGCTCTACACGATCGAGGAATTCACCGCCGAGGACATTGCCGTGATCATGGATGTGGAGGAAAGCGAAGTCCGCCACCTCATCGGCACCGCCCGCCGGGAGATGGAGGAGAGCGTGACCGGACGCGTGCTCGTCATCGAGGACGAGCCGATCATCGCCATGGATATCCAGGACATCGTCGCCGACATGGGCCATGCCATCACCGGCGTGGCGCGCACGCACACCGAGGCGGTCGAGCTCTTCAAGAAGGAGAAGCCCGATCTCATCCTCTCCGACATCCAGCTGGCCGACGGCTCGTCGGGCATCGAGGCGGTGAACGAGATCCTTGGCCTCGCCGGCGACATCCCGGTCATCTTCATCACCGCCTTCCCGGAGCGTTTGCTCACGGGCGAGCGGCCGGAGCCGGCCTTCGTGATCACCAAGCCCTATACCGAGGACCAGGTGCGCTCCGCCGTAAGCCAGGCGAGCTTCTTCTCGTCGACGGAGACGCTGCACGCCTGATCCTTTCTCCGAATGCCAGTGCTTCCACCTCGTCAGTCCTGCAGGTGGCACTGACGCATATGGCCCGCCGGTTGATGCTCCGGCGGGCCATTTTTTTTGCGCGTGAGCTTTCCACGTGCGGAAGGGGCCGGCAGCCCGGCCCCCTGCCCCGTCAGCCCTGCGAGGCCCGGAGCATCCACGCCGCCTGCTCGTGGAAGCTGGAGCGGGCGGTGATCAGATCGGCCGTCACGGCATCGTTCTGCGCTTCCGCCACGCGGATGACAGCGTGCATCCGGAGCGCGAGGCGCTCATGATCGTCCGCGAGGTCCTTCACCAGCGTGGGAATGTCGGAGGTGCGCTGCGTGGCACCGATGACATTGCCGCTGATAAGATCCTCGACCGTATCGGGCGCCTTGACGCCGAGGGCACGGATGCGCTCGGCCATCACGTCGGTCGCCTTGAAGAGATCCTCGTACTGCCCCTCCGTCAGCTTGTGGATGGAGAAGAACTGCGGCCCCTCGAGGTTCCAGTGGTAGATGTGCGTCTTCACCATCAGCCGGTAGGTATCGCCGAGGGCGCTGGAGAGCGCAGTTGCGACGCTCTCTTCGTTCTTCACGCCGGTGCGGATGTCAGCAGGTGCAGTCATGTCATGGGTCCTTTCAGCAGGGCGGCCCGTGGGCCGGCCGTCATGTCAGTGTCTTCGTCCGAGTCCCGCCGCTTAGATGCGCGGGCGGTCCCTCAGCGCGCCGATGATGGCGGCGACGAGGAACAGGATCAGGAACACGAAGAACAGGATTTGCGCGATGCCCGCGGCGCCGGCAGCGATGCCGCCGAAGCCGAAGACGGCGGCGATGATCGCCACCACGAGAAAAGTCAGAGCCCAACCAAGCATTGATGCCTCCATGGGTCATGCGAAGATGTCGAACGCCGCTGGGCGCTGATTTGAAGGACGAACGCCGCCGTCACGCGGCAGGTTCCGCTCCCGCCCCCGCGAGGAAAAGTTGAAGATGATGTGGAACCTTCGCCGCCCCGCGGCGTTCGCCCCACGCGAGACGCACATCATCGGGGAGAGACAGATGGCCAGGGCAACCTCCAGCAACGCGACGAATGACGAGCCGTCGATGTCCGACTTCATGAAGCAGTTCGACGCGCTGAAGGCGGATCTCGCCCAGCTCTCCGAGGCCGCCGCCGAGATCGGTGCGCAGCAGAAGGAGATGCTGAAGGTCAACGCCTCCAGCAATGTCGCCGCCCTGCGCCAGCGCGGCGAGGCCACGGTGACGGAGCTGACCGCCGCCGCCCGCCGCGCCGCCGGTGAAGCGGCCACCGAGGCCGAGGCGAAGGTGCGCGAGAACCCCGCCGCCGCCATCGGGCTGGCCACCTTTTTCGGCTTCCTCGTCGGGCTGATCCTGTCGCGCCGCAACTGACACTGCGGCGGTGATGTCCCCCCTCTCGACGCGCCTGAGCCTGGCCGCCGCCGCCGTTGCGCGCGGCGCCATCCTCGCGCTGTTCGCCATCTTCTGCCTGCTCATCGGGCTGGGCTGCCTGACCGCCGCGGCATGGATCGCCATCGCGGCGGAGATGGGGCACCTGATGGCGGCGCTCGTCATCGGCGGCGTCTGGATGCTGCTCGGCGCGCTCTTCCTGATCGCCCTCACCCGCCGGCCCCGGCCGGTGGCGCCGCCCGTCGCGGAGCCGGAGGCGCTCGGCCCGCCCGCCCCGGTTGCGGGGGGCACGGCCGCGGCCATCGCCATGGCCTTCGCGCAGGGCCTCGGCGCCGGCCTGTCCACGCGCCGGCGGCTCTGAGCCCGACCTTTTTCCCGAACCCGCTGGTTTCCTGCATCTTTTGCCGGGCGCCGGCGAAACTTCTGCGGCTCCTTCTGCGTTTGTTCTACAACCGCGACCCGAATGAGGAGACGCAGACATGATCGGCAAAGGCCTCTTCCTGGCTCTCGCCACCACGGGTGTCGCTGCCGCCGCCGGCATCGCCCCCGCCAGCCTCGCCCCCACAGACGCCGCCATGGCCCAGAGCGCCGCGACCGTCCCTGCCAGCGAGCTGACCTTCACCGGTATCGACGTCGACGCGCTCGTCTATGCGCCCGTCCTCGACGCCTCCCACCAGCAGGTCGGCGAAGTGGCCGAACTGTTCATCGATGGCAGCGGCGCCATCAGCGGCGCCGTGATCGGCCTCGGTGGCTTCTTCTCCCAGCGGGAAGTAGCGCTCGACATGGCCGACATGGACGTGCTGCAGGCGGGGCCGGAAGGTTTCATCGTCCGCGCCAACTTCAGCGAAGACAGTCTGAACGCCCTCCCGACCTTCGAGAGCTGATCCCCGGCCCAGCCCGGACAGACAAAGGGCGGCTGCCAGACCGGCAGCCGCCCTTTCCATGTGCCGGTGCCCGGCGACTCAGTTCGGCTTGGTCGGTGCGGCGGCTTGGTGGGCTCCGTCCTCCGCGGCGAAGAGCGGGCGCGGGTCCACCGCGCCGGCCTGCCCCGTCAGCACCACTAGGAGCCAGACGAGCAGCGGGATGGCGACGATGCCACCGACCGGCCCCCAGATCCACAGCCCGAAGGTCACGGAGAGGAAGATGAGCAGCGGGTTGATCCGCATCTCCCTCCCCACGAGCGAAGGCGTGATGAACTGCCCCTCCGTCATGTTGAGGAGGAAGAAGCTCGCCGCGGGCAGGAGCGCATATGGACCATCGAAGGCCGCGACCCCGGCAATGATCAGCGAGATGCCGAAGACCGCCGGGCCGAGATAGACGACGAAGTTCATGAAGAAGGCGAGAAGCCCCCATTGCAGCGCCCCGGGCAGGCCCATCAGCTTGAGCGCCCCGGCGACGGCGATGCCGAGGCAGGAGTTGATGAGCGTGATGGTCAGGAAATAATGCGCCACCCGCCGCTCGGCCCGCCGCAGGTCACTCGTCTGCAGCCGGCGGCCGTCATGGCCCGGCAGCACCCTGCGCAGAAAGGTATAGACCTCGTCACGCGTCGCCACGAAAAAGAAGAGCGTGCCGGCGAAGACGATGATTTGAGCGAGGATCGACGGCGCAAGCATGAGCGCGTCGCGCATGTCCGGCAGCTCCTCTCCGCCACCGCCGTTCGAGGCGCCCTGCGCCGCTTCGCCGCCCCCACCGGTGGGTGAGAGGGTCTCGGCCATGTTCTCGGACATGGTGGAGAGGTCGCTGAGGGTGCTGCGCAGGTTCGTCAGCGCATCCTCAAGATCGCTCGCCACCTGCGGCAGCGCCTGGATCAGCCGCATGGCGATGGGCTGCAGCGCCAGCACGAGCGAGGCGACGACGATCAGCGTGATGAAAAGGCCCAGAAGGGCGGAGATCGTGCGCCCCAGCCCCCAGCGTTCGAGCAGATCTGAGAGGGGGGAGAGCACGATGCCGGCGATGAGCGCGAGGACGACGGGGGCGATGATCGCCTCGGCGGCTTGCAAGGTGTATCCAACGGCAAGCGCCGCGATCACGATGACCGCGGCGCGTCCGGCACTCTCGGATTTCACCATTCCCGGCTCAAGCGTTCCGGGCGGAGCCTCTGGGCCCCGCGAAGAACCAGATGATGAAGCCGAGGAGAGGCAGGACGATGACGAGCAGCGTCCACAGGACCTTCGAGCCCGTCGAGGCCGACGACGAGATGATCGAGACGATCGCCCAGATGTCGAGCGCCAGAAGAATGAGGCCGAAGAGGCCGCCAAGTTCGAACATGGGTGTCTCCTGTCAGGAATTCCGGGTGTCGCGCCGCGTTCGGGCGCCGTTTCGCCTCCAACGCCGGCGCCTGCTGCAAGGTTCCACCCCGGCCGCGGCGCCCACCCTGCCCCTCAGGCGCTGAAGCGGAAGCGTTGGCGGCCCAGCGCCTCGTCCACCGCGCGGTTGAGCCCGGAATCGGAGAAGGGCAGCGGCAGCACTGCCCAGCGCTGCGCCTGCCGCGCCTCGAAGGAGAGCGGCGCCTCGTCCTCCACCTCGAGGATGACGATGGCGCATTGATGCTCGGCGAAGCGGCCGGCCACCTCGACAGGCTCCATGCCTTTGAGTTTGTGTCCAATGATGACAATCGTCGGAACGGAACCTTCCGACACGGCGTTCCATACGTCAGAAAACGAAAGATCGCTTCGCACCGTCAGGTCGGGAAATCGCGCCGCGAGGTTTTCTTCGACATCAGCAGCGACCAGGGGTTCGCAACCAATGATCACCATGTCAGACATTGTCTTTGCGCACCCCCGACAGCCGTCACCACGCACAAGGTCTCACATGCACCTCACCGCGGCATTAAACTGTGACATAGGGCTTCGCGAATTTTCCATGACAGGGAAGCCGCCCCTGTGAGCACCCCCTGCTCCCACTGCCCGCTGCGAAAACACGATATTTTCGTGGAGATGACGCGAGACGAGGTGCGCCACACGGAGGCCTTCAAGGCCGGCGAATTACGTATCGCGCCCGGCACGCACCTGCTGATCGAGGGCGCCGGCTCCGCCCAGCTCTACACGGCGCTGGAGGGGATGGGGCTGCGCTACAAGAGCCTTGCCGACGGCAGCCGGCAGGTTCTGAACATAATCTTCCCCGGTGATTTCATTGGCCTGCAGGCCGGCGTCATAGGTGAGATGAAGCACTCCGTCGTCGCCACGACGCCGATGACGCTCTGCGTCTTCGACCGGGGCGACTTCTTCGGCTTCGTGAAGACGAACCCCAACCGGGGCTTCGACATCTCCTGGCTGGCAGCGGTGGAGGAGCACTTCCTCGGCGAGGCGCTGGCGACGGTGGGCCAGCGCGACGCGACGGAGCGCATCGCCTGGGCGCTGACGAAGATCTTCCAGCGCGGCCGCGCGCTCGGGCTGGTCAACGACAGCGGCGCCATGACCTTCCCCTTCCGCCAGCAGGATCTGGCGGATCTGCTGGGCCTCAGCCTCGTGCACACCAACAAGACGCTCGCCCGCCTGCGCCGGCACAACCTTGTGCGCTGGCAGGACGGGCAGCTTGCGGTGCCGGGGCTGCAGCCGCTGGCCGAGATGGCCGGGATCGAGCTCGAAGCCCCGCCCCGGCGCCCGCTGATCTAGCGGGCGAGCGCGGCCTCGGCCTCGTCCTCCGGCACGCTCTGCGGCGCCATCCCGTCCCGCACCATCCGCGCGCCCAGCGCCGCCGCCCAGGCGTTGAGAGGCGCCGGATGGCCATGCAGGCGCCCGAGGAGTGCGATCTCGCCATTGAGGAAGTCGCTCTCGATCGAGCCGGCGGCGCGCGCGAGGCTCTGCGTGGAGGAGGAGCCGGTGCGATCGACCCCCTCGACCTCGCCGATCTTCATGAACTCATCGCGCCGCGGATCGGCCTTGCCCACGTCGGCGGCCTCGATCCCCGCCGACTTCAGCACCGCACGCCCTTCCTCGACCAGCCGCTCCTGCAGCCGATCCCTCAGCTCGCCCGCCGGCAGCGCCGCGTCGGCGATATTGCCGAGGTTCAGCAGCAGCTTGCCGTACTTGCTCGCCATCACGCTCTCGCCGGCCCAGGCGCGGAAGTCCGCCGTCTGGAGCGCCGCGATCAGCGCCTCGTCCGCCGCGTCGGTGCCGCCCGGGTAGCGGCCGATGTCGAAGATCCCCAGCTTGGGCGCCCCGAAGGCGACCACCTCGCCGGCGGTGACGTAATCGGCCGGCAGCATCACCGTCACCGCGTGGATGTTGGGAAAGCGCCGCAGCGCCAGCCGCTCGTTCTCCACCCCGTTCTGGAAGCAGAAGATCGGCTGCTCCTCCACCCCCGCGGCGCGGAGCTGGTCGAGCGCGCCCTCGGTATGCTGCGTCTTGGTGCAAAGCAGGATGGTGTCGTCCGGCCTGATCCCCGCCTCGGCGGGGCTGGCGAAGACGGGCATCTGCGCCTGCCGCGTCCCGGCAGTGGTGCGCAGCGTCAGCCCCTTGCCGCGCAGCGCCTCGAGCATCGGCCCCCGCGCCACGGCGGCGACATCCTGCCCCGCCAGCGCCAGCGAGCCGGCAAGGGTGCCGCCGACCGCCCCGATCCCGACGATTATGATCCGCATGAGGGCCCTCCTGTCTCACCTGCCCCCGCTTGTCCCGCCGCAGCGCGGCGATGGCAAGGGGGCGGGGTCAGGGCGCCCGCCGCTCCTCCAGCTCCAGCCAGATTCCGTCCCTCGCCCGCACCGTCAGGTGGGCGACGGGCACCGGCGTGCGGCCCTCCACCGGCCGCAGCTCCACCCGGGCGAGGATGCGGGTGAGCAGCAGCACCCCCTCGGCCATGGCGAAGCCGGCGCCTGTGCAGACGCGGGGGCCGGCGGAGAAGGGCATGTAGGCCTGCCGGGCGGAGGCCTTCCCCTCCGCCGTCTGCCAGCGCCCGGGGTCGAAGGCATCGGGCGCCGCCCAGAGCCGCTCGTGCCGGTGCAGGTGCCACGGGGAGAGGACGATCTGGCTGCCGGGGCGCACCGGGCGTTCGCGGAACGTCTCCGCCCGCGTCGCTTCGCGCACCATCATCGGCACCGGCGGGTAGAGGCGCAGCGTCTCGCGGAAGACGTCGCGCGTCACCTTCAGCGTCGAGAGGCCGGAGAAGCTGCCCGGGAAGGCCCGCGCCTCCGCCGCCACCTGCGCCTGCCAGTCCGGGTTCGCCGCCAGCAGCCAGAGCGCCCAGCCGAGGGCGGAGGCGGAGGTCTCGTGCCCGGCGAGGAAGAAGATCGCCACCTGGTCGACCATCTCTTCGGGGCTGAAGAGCTCCCCCGTCACCGGGTCGCCCGTCGTCATGATCTTGGTGGCGAGGTCATCGGGCGCGGTACCGGCGGCGATTTCGGCCGCCCGCTCCTCCGTCAGCCGGGTGATCAGCGCCCGGATCTCGCGCGCCGTCGCCCGCGCCTGCCGCGAGTGGAAGCGCGGCACCCATCCCGGCAGCGGCACGAAGGCGGCGAGGTTGAGGATCGGCTGCGCCCGCTGGTGGGAGCGGAACTTCGCGAAGACCTCCGCCGCCACTTCGTGCTCGATGGGGATCGAGAAGAGCGTGCGGAAGATGATGTCCGCCGCCGCATGGCTCGCCTCCGCCTCGATCTCCACCGGCCCCCGCCCCGCGCGCGCCGCCAGCCGCTCCGCCGCCGCCCCGGCCGCGGCGAGCATGGCGGGGAAGGTGTCCTTCAGCCGCCCCCCCTCGAAGGCCGGGTCGATGATGCGGCGCTGGCGCTTCCACGTCTCGCCGTTGGTCAGGAAGACCGAGTTGCCGAGGAGCGGCCGCAGCCCTTCCCCGATGCGGGTGGACTTGGGGAAGTCGCCGGGCCGCTCCTTGAGCACCAGGTCGATCAGCGCCGGCTGGTTGGCGAGGTAGGAGCGGAAGAAGGGCGTGCGAAACTCCGCCATCCACGCGCGATAGAGCCGCGCCGGCTGGGCGGAGAGGATGTCCGCCCGGAAGAGCCGGAGGTAGCGCAGGAGCGATACCTTGTCCTCCCGCGCGGCAGGCCTCGGAGGGATCACGGGGCGACCGAAGTGTATTTAGACGCCGGCACGTCGATGCGGCTCTTGCTCGGCGCGCGGGCTGCGTAGCGCTCCGCCAGCGTCCAGGGGCCCGCGGTGATGCGGAAGTAATCGTAATCGCCGGGGCGGTCGAAGGCGCAGAGATACTGGAAATGCAGGCGGAAGAAGCGCCAGCGCAGCTCGGCCCAGCGCTCGGGGCTCAGCGTCTGCGTGAAGGCGGCCGAGATCACCAGCGGCCAGCGCTTCCCCTCCGGCGCCACGCCGGAGACGGCGACGGGGTCGCAGAGCGCGAAGGCACAGCCGTCGCCGGGAGCCGTCACGTCGAGCCAGAAGAGCTCTTCCCGGGTCGAGAGGAAGGCCAGATCCGCCCTGAGCCGCCACGCCCTCGGCAGGAAGGAGACCATCGGGACCACCTGCCCCAGCGACAGGAAGGACAGTGCCGGCCCGTCCGCCCTGCCCTCGCCGTTCCGGATCAGGTCCGCCAGGATCGAGACGGCGAGGTAGGAGCCGGAGGAATGCCCGACGACGAGCACCTCGTCGACATCGCTCCACAGCGCCTCGGAGATGCGGGCGCGGAACGCCTCCAGCCGCGCCTCCAGCTCCGGCGGGTAGGCGCCGCGGAGGCCCGCGGAATGGGCGTAGTCGTGCATCAGGTAATAGGCGTAGATCCTGCCGTCCTTGGCCTTGAACCAGCGCAGCATGAGTAGCGCCACCACCAGCAGCACCGGCCAGAACGCAACCGGCCCGAGCGGCGCCCAGAGCGCCTTCGCCCCCCAGGCAGCCAGCGCCCCGAGCGCCCAGCCGGCGAGCAAAGCCACCAGCGCCTGCAGGATCAGCGCCCCCACAGGGTAGAGCGCCGCGATCACCGGCCCCTTGCGCATCCACATCAGTCGCCGGAGCGTACCGGTGGAGATGTAGATCCACGCCGTCCTCAGCATCTGCCAGTAGGTCGCGCCGATGGAACCCGGCATCGAGTCGCGCACGATGTCCGACCAGACGAGCACCTCGACCTCAGCCTCGGTCTCGCCCCCCTCCATCGCGCCGGTGACGAGCCAGCCATAGGCCGCAGCCCCCGGAGGCTTGGGGCTGAGCGCGATCTCGTAGCCCGAGATCGCCGCCTGCGCCCCCCCTTCCTTCCGGTAGAGCTCACGGTAGCGGCGGGGATGAATCGGATCGTAGCCAGGGATGTAGAACACCCGCCGCCGCCGCACCTGCCGATCCCGCGCCTCTATCATCCCCGCTAGGTAGCTCGCATTTTCGGCAAAATTAAGCCGCCCCCACCGCCCGGCCCGCCAGACGCGCCGCCCCCGATCCTCCGCCGAGCGCGGGCCGCAACGCCCCTCTCGCTTTTCTTCAAATATTCCTCGGGGGGGCTGGCTCCGCCAGCGGGGGGCAGACAGCCCCCCTCCCCGGCCCGCCTCCCCCGTGCTCAGCCCACCGCACCGAGCGCCGGAAAGGTCTCCAGGAGCCACCACGAGAAGGCCGTGAACTGCCCGGTGAGCATCAACAGCCCCACCGTCCACAGCAACAGGCCGGAGATCTTCTCGATCCGCCCCATGTGCCGCTTCATCGCCGCCATCACGCCCTTCAGCCGCGGGAAGAAGGCGGCGACGAGCAGGAAGGGGATGCCGAGGCCCAGCGCGTAGGCCGCCAGCAACGCCGTGCCACGCACGACCGAGGCTTCCCCCGCCGCCAGCCCGAGGATCGCGCCCAGCACCGGGCCAAGGCAGGGCGTCCAGCCGAAGGCGAAGGCGAGGCCGAGGAGGTAGGCCCCGAAGGCGCCGCCCTGCCCCTCCGCCTTGAGGCGCGCCTCGCGGTCGAGGAAGGGGATGCGGAAGATGCCGAGGAAGTGGGCGCCGAAGATCATGATCGTGACGCCGGCGAGCGAGGTGAACCAGTCCTGATAGGTCAGGAAGATCCGCCCGATGGCCGAGAAGGTGAAGCCGAGCAGCAGGAAGACCGTCGAGAGCCCCAGTACGAAGAAGACGGCTGCCAGGAACACCCGCCCCCGGGCGCGCCCTTCCATTTCCGTCACCGAGACGCCGCCCATGTAGGCGAGGTACGGCGGTACGATGGGCAGCACGCAGGGCGACAGGAACGAGAGGATCCCCCCGGCCAGCGCCACGAGCGCGGCGGGCAGGAGCGAGGCGTCGAAGATGGCGGCGGCGTCGAGCATGGCCGGGAGGTAGCCGGCTTTGCGCCGCGCGCCTAGGGGGGCGACGTCACGGGGCCGGGAGCGGTGGCGCCGGCGCCCTCGCTGCACGCCCTCGCCGGGGGTCCCCAGACGCATGTCACGGCCCCTCATCGTCCCTCTTCAGCCAGAAGGGCAAGACAACCGGTCGACAGCGGCAAAGAGGGGGCTAGGTGGGGAAGCACAAGAATTTGAAGCGGGGGTGAAGACCCGCCTGCCCCGACAGACCTGATCCGACAGAGGAGACAGAGATCTTGACAGCCCTGCGTCACCGGCTCCCCCTTCTCCTCCTTGCGCCTCTCCTCTGGCTGGCGCTGGCGCTGGCCCTGCCCGCGCAGGAGAGCGACCTTACCGTCTTCGAGGTGGATTCGTTCAACAGCGGCATGCCCGAGCCCGCCGACGGGGTGGATCGCAGCACGCCGCAATCGACGATGGAGAGCTTCTTCGCCTTCGCCGATGACGACGACTGGGCGCAGGCGGCGCAGCTGCTCGATCTCTCGGAGATCCCGGAGGACGCGCAGCCGCAATCGGGCGCGCAGCTGGCGCAGATGCTCCGCGACATCCTCAAGCGCAAGGTGCTGCTCGACTGGGCGGATCTCGTCGACCGGCCGGACGCGATGCTCACCCGCGGGCAGAGCGACGACCCGCTGGTCGGCGTCGCCCGCCGCTCGATCCTGCTCGACGTGCTCGACCTGCGCGACCATCCGGTGGAGCTGCGGCTCGACCGCGTGCAGCCGCCGGAGGGGGACCCTGTCTGGGTCGTCTCCCGCCGCTCCGTCCGCGATCTTCCGGGGCTGCACCGCCTCTACGGGCCGACGGAGCTGGAGCTGCAACTGCCCGAGTCCCTGCGGCAGGAGACGGTCGCCGGCCTGATGGTGTGGGAGCTGATCGGCCTGCCGCTGGTCATCCTCGCGGCGGCCCTCGCCGGCTGGGCCGCGAGCCGCCTGCTCAAGCTCGCCGCCCGGCACACGCCCGGCTTCGTGGCGCGCGGCGTGATCCGGGCCATTCGCTGGCCCCTCATCGTCTTCATCGTCACCTGGGTGATCTCGGTCACGACGCAGAGCTTCTTCGTCTTCTCGGGGCAGGTGGAGCTGATCATCGGGCCACTGACGATCATCGGCTACACCGTCGCGGCGCTGCTCTTCCTCCTCAACGGCGTCGACGCCATCCTCGACCGGATCGCGCCGCTCGACGGGATGCAGGTGAACGACGCGCGCGAGGGCGAGCTGCGCGCCTACGCGACGCGCATCACCACCGTGCGCCGGGTGCTGATCGTGATCATCGTCATCGTCGGCTTCGGGGTCGTGCTCAGCCAGACGGAGCTCTTCCGCGGCTTCGGCCTGTCGATCCTCGCCTCCGCCGGCGCCCTGACGCTGATCTTCGGCTTCGCGGCGCGGCAGGTGCTGGGCAACATCCTCGCCAGCCTGCAGATCACCCTCAACCAGTCGGCCCGGATCGGTGACAAGATTCTCTACAACGATCAGCTGTGCTACGTGGAGCGGATCAACTTCACCTACGTGCAGCTGAAGATCTGGACGGGCGAGCGATTGGTCGTGCCGGTGAGCGAGTTCATCTCCGAGCCCTTCCAGAACTGGGTGATGGGCGACGTGCAGATGGTCCGCCTGATCCCGCTGAAGTTCGCCCACGACGCCGATGTGGGCGCAATGCGGGATGCGTTCTTCGAGATCATCGACGATCTCGATCCCGACGAGTTGCAGGACCGCGACGCCCACAAGGTGATGGTGACGGGGCACGACGTCTTCGGGATGGAGGCGACCTTCTGCCTCGCCTGCGCCAATGCCGACACCGCCTGGACGCTGGCCTGCACCGTGCGGGAGAGGCTGCTCGCCCGAGGCACGGAGATGCAGCAGGGCGGCGCGCATGTCTTCCCCGACGCGAACCCGGCGGAGGGGGCGTAGGGGGACCCGGCGGATCGTCCGCCAGGTCTTCCTCGCTCTATGGCCTTCCCATCCTTGGGCAGAGGCGCTCGGATCGCGGGAAGGCCGGCGAACGCCCTCCCGCCACTCTCCCCCAACCAAGCGCAACTCCCGAGCTCTGCCCCCGCCCGGAATCAAGCCGAAGGCGCCGGGCGAGCGCCTGCCCGTCCCGGCGGGCTGGCGCTCTGGCTGGTCTTGGTGCTCAGCGGGCCGCGGAGAGGGGCCTGGCTGGCATAAAGCGCTGCCGCGGCCCTGCCGGAGCGCCACCCCACGGGCAGGCGCTCGCCCGGCGCTGCAACCGGAGCGCGGGGTGGTAGGAGAGAGGCGGGCAGGCTCCAGATGAGAAGTGGCCCTCACATCATCAAGCGGAGTGGAGGTCGCGGGACCAGTGGCTGGCGGACCCGCAAAGAAGTGGTCACGCGAGGCCCGGTGGCAGGCTGAAGCCCGCCCTTCGCCTGGGGTAGCGGGCGGGCGTCACAGAACGCCCCCGTGCACTCAACACGCTCGCCCCCTCCACTGCCCACCCCTCACCTATCGTCCTCACCCCCGCCCCCATCGCACCCACCCCTTGACCTCCCGCGCGCTCCGGCGCATCCCGCCGGCATGAAACCCGCCCTTATTACCGGCGCCTCGCGCGGCCTCGGCCATGCGCTGGCGCTCGAGCTTGCCGCCACCCGCCCCATCGTCGCCGTCGGCCGCACCACCGGTGCGCTGGAGGAGCTGGACGACGCCATCCGCGAGCTCGGCGGCGAGGCGGTGCTCGCACCGATGGACATCTGCACCGACGCCGCCATGCAGCAGCTCTGCCGCGCCATCTTCGAGCGCTGGGGCGGACTCTCCGTCTGGGTCCATGCCGCCATCCATGCCGGCCCGCTGGCCCCCGCCCCGCATCTGGCCCAATCCGATTTCGACAAGTCCGTCGCCACCAACATCGCCGCCACGCGGCGCCTCATCGCCTACGTCGCCCCCCTCCTCGGCGAGGAGGGCACCGCCGTCTTCTTCGACGACGCCCGGGCGGGGGAGCGCTTCTTCGGCCATTACGGCGCCACCAAGGCGGCGCAGATCGCCCTCGCCCGCTCCTGGGCGGCGGAGACGGCGAAGATCGGGCCGAAGGTGCGCATCCTGACGCCGGAGCCGATGCCCACCGCCACCCGCGCCCGCTTCTTTCCGGGCGAGGACCGTGCGCCTCTGGCCACGCCCGCGGCGGAAGCGCGGCGCCTCATGCCGGAAATCCTGGGCTGATCTTGCCGCCCGCGCCCCCCTCGCCTAGACGAGGGCGAAAGGGGTGGGCATGCGGATCCTTGTAACGAACGACGATGGCATCAACGCACCGGGGCTGAAGGTCCTGGAGCATATTGCCGAGGCGGTCGCCGGAACCGGCGGCGAAGTGTGGGTCGTGGCGCCCGCCTTCGAGCAGTCGGGCGTCGCCCACTGCATCTCCTATACGCACCCGATGATGATCGCCGAGCTCGGCCCCCGCCGCTGGGCGGCGGAGGGCTCCCCGGCCGATTGCGTGCTCGCCGCCATCCATGACGTCATGCCCCAGCGGCCCGACCTCGTGCTCTCCGGTGTCAACCGGGGCAACAACTCGGGCGAGAACGCGCTCTATTCCGGCACCCTCGGTGCGGCGATGGAAGGCGCGCTGCAGGGCGTGCGCTCCATCGCGCTCAGCCAGTTCTACGGCCCCGGCAATGCCGGGCTGGAGGACCCGTTCGAGGCGGCGCGCAACTTCGGCGCCGGGCTGGTGCGCAAGCTGATCGACGATGCGCCGTGGGACACGGGCGATTACGGGCTCTTCTACAACGTCAACTTCCCGCCCGTCCCGGCGGCGGAGGTGAAAGGCCGCGCCGCCGTCCGCCAGGGCTTCCGCCCCGAGACGGGCTTCTCGGTGGAGCCGCACCTCTCCCCCTCCGGCCGGCGGTTTTTGTGGATCACCGGCGCCAAGCAGGCGGTGCATACCGGGCGCGGCAGCGACGTGTCGGCCAACCTCGACGGCTACATCTCCGTCACCCCGATGCGCGCCGACCTGACGGCGCACGAAAGCCTCGCGCGCGTGGCCGAGGCGCTGAGATGACCGGCGAGCCCCCCGGCGAGCGCGGCGACGAAGAGACCGACGGAGAGGCCGTCACCAAGATGCAGTTCCTGTTTGCCCTGCGCTCGCGCGGGGTCACCGACAAATCCGTGCTCGAGGCGATGGAGCGGGTCGACCGCGCCCGCTTCGTGCGCGGCATCTTCTCCGACCGCGCCTACGAGGACATGCCCCTGCCCATCGCCTGCGGGCAGACCATCTCCCAGCCCTCCATCGTCGGGCTGATGACGCAGGCGCTGGAGATCAACCCGCGCGACAAGGTGCTCGAGGTCGGCACCGGCTCCGGCTACCAGGCGGCGATCCTGTCGCTGCTGGCGCGCCGCATCTACACGATCGACCGCTATCGCCGGCTGGTGCTCGAGGCGCGCGGCGTCTTCGAGGATCTGGGGATGCACAACATCACCGCCATCATCGGCGACGGCAGCCACGGGCTCGCCGACCAGGCCCCCTTCGACCGCATCCTGCTGACGGCGGCGGCGGAGGACCCGCCGGGGCCGCTCTTGGCCCAGCTCCGGGTGGGCGGTATCATGGTGCTGCCGGTCGGGCAGTCCGACCAGGTGCAAAGCCTCATCCGGGTGCGGCGCAGCGAAACCGGCTTCGACTACGAGGAGCTGCGCGCGGTGCGCTTCGTGCCGCTCATCGAGGGGCTGGGGCAGGAATAGGCGCGCCCCCGCCCCCCGAGTGGACGGGGGGCTGGACGCGGGGCGCCGCAGAGGTCAGGAACGGGCCGGCCGGGCAGACCGGCCGTAGCAAGAGCCGGCCGGGCAGACCGGCCGCAGGAAGAACGGGCCGGGCAGACCGGCCGCAGGACACAGACGGGGGCGACGAGGATATGGGCGCAGCGGCAGGGAAATTCTGGGCCGGCGCGGCGGCGCTGGCGCTGCTGGCGGGCTGCGAGGACGGGCGCCTCGACTTCGATCTGCGCAACCTCTCCTCCTCGGGGTTCGACACCTCCGCCTCGCTGATGGCGCTGCCCGACCGGCCGGCGCCGGATGCGCGCGGCGTCATCTCCTACCCCAACTTCCAGGTCGTCGTCGCCCAGCGGGGCGAGACCGTCCGCCAGATCGCCGGGCGGCTCGGCCTGAACGCCGAGGAGCTCGGCTCCTACAACGGCATCACCGCCGACACGCCGCTGCGGCGGGACGAGATCATCGCCCTGCCCGGCCGCGTCTCCGAGCCCTCGCCCGCCACTGGCGCGCCCACCACCGGGCCGATCCTGCCCGCCGCTGCCGCCGCCGGCCCGGCGGTGGAGACGACGGTGCTCGCCCCCGCCGGCACGCCCACCCCGGCGCCCTCCGCCACGCCCTCGGCCCCGGCGCCCTCCAACGGCGTCATGCCGCTCGGCCAGACGGGGGAGGAGCCGCTGCGTCACCGCGTCGAGCCGGGAGAGACCGTCTACACCATCGCCCGCCGCTACGGCGTGCCGCCGGAAGCCATCGCCGCCTGGAACGGGCTCGACGGCAATCTCGACATCCGCGAGGGGCAGGTCCTGCTCATCCCGCAGGGCAGCGCCGCCGCCGTGCCCACCGCGTCCCTGCCGCCCGAGCCGGCGGGGACGACCACCGAGCCCGGCGCCGGCTCCCCCACGCCCGTGCCGCCTTCGGCCGCCGCGCCCCTTCCCATCGAGACGCCCGCCCCCGCCGCCGAGGTGGCCGAGGAGCCGGCGCCCGAGGAGGCGCCCGATCTCGGCGCCGAGCAGGCCGCGCCCGCCGATGACAGCCGCCTGTCGATGCCCGTCGACGGCTCGATCATCCGCGAATACGCTCCGGGCCGGAACGATGGCATCGACATCGCGGCCGCGGCCGGAAGCCCCGTGCGCGCCGCCGACAGCGGCACCGTCGCGGCCGTCACCACCGACACGGGCGGCATCAACATCGTCATCGTCCGCCATTCCGACGAGCTGCTGACCGTCTATACCCGCATCGACAACCTCACGATCAGCCAGGGACAGTCGGTCAGCCGCGGCCAGCAGATCGGCCAGGTGGCGCCGGGCGACCCGGCCAACCTGCATTTCGAGGTCCGCCTCGGCCTCGACAGCGCCGACCCGGCCGACTACCTGCCCTGACGCCGCGGGGCGGGCACGCCCTCAAGCCCGCCCTCGGTTGACCCTCCCGCGCCGCGGGCCTATTCCTCGCCGGTGAAGGACAGCCATAGGAGGCTCCGTTGGAATTCCTGCTCGCCGAATACCTGCCGATCATCATCTTCCTCGGCCTCGCGCTCCTCGTCGGCGCCCTCCTGATCGTGGCCGCCCTCGTCATCGCCGTCCGCAACCCCGAGCCGGAGAAGGTCTCTGCCTACGAATGCGGCTTCAACGCCTTCGACGACGCGCGGATGAAGTTCGACGTGCGCTTCTACCTCGTCTCTATCCTCTTCATCATCTTCGACCTCGAAGTGGCCTTCCTCTTCCCCTGGGCGACGAGCTTCGGCCTTCTGACGGACGCGGCCTTCTGGTCGATGATGGTGTTCCTCGCGGTGCTGACGATCGGCTTCGCCTACGAATGGAAGAAGGGCGCGCTGGAGTGGGATTGACCCGCCCCGCCCCCTGAACCTTGCAAGCGCCGGCCCACGTGGCCGGCGTTGTCATTTCCGGGAGGGGCGCCATGACCACCGCAATCATCTTCGACTGCGAGTTCCTCACCTCCGAGGGCGCGCCGCAGCGCTTCTGGTGCGGCCCGCACGACCCCGACCCGGTGATCGCCCAGATCGGCCTCGTGAAGCTCGATCTCGCCGCGCCCGGCATCGCCGAGACCGCCCGCCTCCATGTCATCCCTCGCGGCCGGGACGGCACCCGTGCCCCCCTCGATCCGCTCTTCACCCGCCTGACCGGCGTGACCGAGGCGGTGCTGGACAGAGACGGCCGCCCCCTCGCCGAGGCGCTGGCCGAGGTGGCACGCTTCGCGGGCGACGCGCGGCTCTGGTCCTGGGGCAAGGACGAGTTCAACATGATCGCCATCAGCTGCTACGTCGAAGGCCTCGCCCCGCCCCTGCCCGTCACGCGCTTCTCCAACGCCTGCCAGCTCCTCCTCGCCGCCGGCATGCCCTATGACGACCTCAAGCGCACCCCGAGCAACAAGCTCGCCGCTTATTACGGCATCGAGATCGCGGGCCGCCGCGACCACGACGCCCTCGGCGACGCCCTGTCGGTCGCCCACGTCCTCCTCCACCACCTGCGCGAGGGCCGCCTGACCCCCGCCCACTTCGCCTGACCCGCCTCCCCGCGCGTCGCCGCCCCAAGTGCCAGACGCTCTCCGCCTCCCCCCTCTCGCCCTTTTCCAAATACCTCTCGGGGGGCTCCGGGGGGCAGACAGCCCCCCGGTCCCACCCTCTCCACCCTCCGGCCCTCGCCCCATCGCCCCCGCTGCCCGGGCGCGCCGGGGTGGGTGGGCGGGAGGCGCGCCCGGGCAGCGGCCCGCCCCTCGCGCCCCGCCTCCCCTCCTCACAACCCGGCGCATGTCCGGCGCCCGGCGTTGACGCTGCCGCGGCGGAGGGTTAGGTCAGGCCGACACCACCCCAGGAGCTTCCCCATGGCCGAGACCCGCGACGAGCTCGTCACAGAGGTTCAGGGCGAGGGCTACCAGACGCCCCGCGTCAAGACCGGCCCCTCCAGCCTCGCCGCCTATGATGCCGGCGGCGACAACGAGGCGGCGACGGGCGCGCTGAACCGCGAGCTGCAGGATCGCGGCTTCCTCGTCACCTCCACCGCCGATGTCATCAACTGGGCGCGCACCGGCTCGCTGCACTGGATGACCTTCGGCCTCGCCTGCTGCGCCGTCGAGATGATGCACACCTCGATGCCCCGCTACGATATCGAGCGCTTCGGCACCGCGCCGCGCGCCTCGCCGCGCCAGTCCGACCTGATGATCGTCGCCGGCACGCTGACGAACAAGATGGCCCCGGCGCTGCGCAAGGTCTACGACCAGATGCCCGAGCCGCGCTACGTGATCTCGATGGGCTCCTGCGCCAATGGCGGTGGCTATTACCACTACAGCTATTCCGTCGTGCGCGGCTGCGACCGGATCATCCCGGTCGACGTCTACGTCCCAGGTTGCCCGCCGACGGCGGAGGCGCTGCTCTACGGCATCCTGCAGCTCAGCCGCAAAATCCGCCGCACCGGCACGATCAAGAGGTAGTCGATGGAAGATCTCGCCGCCCATATCGAGATGAAGCGCCCCGACGCGGTGCTCTCCCATTCCATCGCGCTCGACGAGCTGACGGTGACGATCCCCTCGTCGGAGGTCGCCGCCTTCACCGAGTTCCTGAAGACGGACCAGACCTGCCGCTTCTCGAGCCTCGTCGACATCACCGCGGTCGACTACCCGGGGCGCGAGGCGCGGTTCGAGGTCGTCTACCACTTCCTGTCGATGTACCAGAACCACCGCATCCGCGTGAAAACCGCCGTGCGGGAGGACGAGATGCTCGCCTCGATCACCGAGATCCACGCTTCCGCCGACTGGTTCGAGCGGGAGGTGTTCGACATGTTCGGCATCATCTTCACCGGCCACCCGGACCTGCGGCGCATCCTCACCGATTACGGCTTCCGCGGCCATCCGCTGCGCAAGGATTTCCCGACCACCGGCTACGTCGAGGTCCGCTACGACGAGTCGCAAAAGCGCGTCGTCTACGAGCCGGTGCAGCTGGTGCAGGAATATCGTCAGTTCGATTTCCTCTCTCCTTGGGAAGGCGCGAAATACGTGCTGCCCGGTGACGAGAAGGGTGAGGAGGCCAAGTGATGGACGGCGAATTCCGCGATATCCAGACGAACGAACAGAAGATCCGCAACTTCAACATCAACTTCGGCCCGCAGCACCCCGCCGCACACGGCGTGCTGCGCCTCGTGCTGGAGCTGGACGGCGAGCTGGTGGAGCGGTGCGACCCGCATATCGGCCTGCTCCACCGCGGCACCGAGAAGCTGATGGAGAGCCGCACCTACCTGCAGAACCTGCCCTATTTCGACCGGCTCGATTACGTCGGCACGATGAACCAGGAACATGCCTGGTGCCTCGCCATCGAGAAGCTGACGGGCACCGAGATCCCGCGCCGCGCCTCGCTGATCCGCGTCCTCTACTGCGAGATCGGGCGCATCCTGAACCACCTGCTCAACGTCACCACGCAGGCGCTCGACGTCGGCGCGCTCACCCCGCCGCTCTGGGGCTTCGAGCAGCGCGAGCAGCTGATGATGTTCTACGAGCGGGCCTCCGGCGCCCGGCTCCACGCCGCCTACTTCCGCCCCGGCGGCGTGCACCAGGATCTGACGCCCGAGCTGCTCGACGATATCGAGGCGTGGTGCGACAAGTTCCCCGAGTTCATGCAGGATCTCGGCGATCTCGTCACCGAGAACCGCATCTTCAAGCAGCGCAACGTCGACATCGGCGTGGTGACGGAAGAGGACATCCAGACCTACGGCTTCTCGGGTGTCATGGTCCGCGGCTCCGGCTTCGCCTGGGACCTGCGGCGCAGCCAGCCCTACGAGTGCTACGACGAGTTCGACTTCAAGATCCCCGTCGGCAAGAACGGCGACTGCTATGACCGCTATCTCTGCCGCATGGCCGAGATGACGGAGAGCGTGAAGATCATGCGGCAGGCCATCGACAAGCTGCGGCGCGAGCCCGGCGACGTCCTGGCCCGCGGCAAGCTGACACCCCCCCGCCGGGCGGAGATGAAGACCTCCATGGAGGCGCTCATCCACCACTTCAAGCTCTATACCGAGGGCTTCCACGTCCCCGAGGGCGAGGTCTATGCCTCGGTCGAGGCGCCGAAGGGCGAGTTTGGCGTCTACCTCGTCGCCGACGGCACCAACAAGCCGTACCGCGCCAAGCTGCGCGCGCCCGGCTTCCTGCACCTGCAGGCGATGGATCACATCCTCAAGGGCCACCAGCTGGCGGACGTCTCCGCCGTGCTCGGCTCGCTCGACATCGTGTTCGGCGAAGTCGATCGGTGAGGCAGGGGCCGGGCTGAAGCCCGGCCTACGGTCTCAACAAGACCACAGTCTCCCACGTCTCCACTTTCAGGGCACACCGCCTCCGCTCATCCCCCGCCCGGTACGCGCCAAAGGCGCAGGGCGAGCGCCGGCCCGTCCCGCGGGCTGGCACTCCGTTGCCGTCAACCCGAAGCTCTGATCGGGGAGGTGGTTGCACCATAAAGCGCCCACCGGCGCCGGAAGAGCGCCACCCCACGTGCCGGCGCTCGCCCTGCGCCCGCACCCGCATCTCGGGGTGGAGACGTCGCAGCGCCCCACGGCAACCGACCCACCGGCGACAAACCACCCTCCCCCGCCGCCGGCGCCTCTGCCCTCTTGCACCTTCCCGCCGCTCCGCAGAAACTCCGGCGCAAACAGGCACGCGAGGAGACAGGCATGAAATCCGCATCCACCGCCATGGCGGCACTCATCGGGGCGGCGGCACTGGCCGGCTGCTCCGTCAATCCCGACAGGGTGACCGGCGGGCCCGATCAGTCGCCTCTGATCTCGCTCAACCTGCCCGACTTCCGCACCGGCGGCAGCTCCTCCGACCCCACCGGCGTCGCCGCGGCCCCGGAAGTGCCCGTCGCGCCGGCCGCAGCGGAGGATCGCCTCGTCTCCGCAATCGAGGCGCAGGGCTGCGTGCTCACCTCGGCAAACGTCGATTCGGTGCTGCTCTCGGCGAACCTGACCGCGGACGAGCTTCGCGTCATCACCGAGCAGCTGGTGGAGGCCGGTCGCGCCGAACTTTCCGGGGAAGGCGCCATCCGCATCCTCTCCACCAACTGCATCTGACACCGTATTTGACACCGCGCGGCGGGGCTGGCATGTGCAGCCCCACCGGCCACCCGCGGCCCGAGGAGCGGAGCCCCATCCCATGCTGAGACGCCTTCATCCCGACCAACCAGAGAGCTTCGCCTTCACGGAGGCGAACCAGACTTGGGCGGAGGCGCAGATCAGGAAGTACCCCGAAGGGCGGCAGGCCTCGGCCATCATCCCGCTCCTCTGGCGTGCGCAGGAGCAGGAGGGCTGGCTCACCCGCCCGGCCATCGAGGGCGTCGCCGAGATGCTCCAGATGCCCTACATCCGGGCGCTCGAGGTGGCGACCTTCTACTTCATGTTCCAGCTGCAGCCCGTGGGCTCCGTCGCCCATGTGCAGATCTGCGGCACCCTCTCCTGCATGATCTGCGGGGCGGAAGACCTGATGGCGGTCTGCAAGGAAAAGATCGCCGCGGCGCCGCACCAGCTTTCGGATGACGGCAAGTTCTCCTGGGAAGAGGTCGAGTGCCTCGGCGCCTGCGCCAACGCGCCCATGGCCCAGATCGGCAAGGATTATTACGAGGATCTCACCACCGAGAGCCTCTCCCGCCTGCTCGACGAGATGGCGGAGGGCAATGTCCCTGCCCCCGGCCCGCAGAACGGCCGCTATGCCTCCGAGCCGGGCTCCGGCCTCACCTCGCTGACGGCGCATGGCGAGGATCGCGTGCCCGCCAACGCCTCGGTGACGCTGGCGACCGACATCGGCGACACGCTCAAGCGCATCGACGGCACCGAGGTGCCTTTCCGTGCTCCGTGGGATCGCCGCGCCGATGAGCCTGCCGGGCCGGAGACGCCCGGCGACGCCGTCGAGGAGCAGGCCCCCGGCGCCCAGCCGGAGCGTGACGACGACAGCCCCGGCCAGCCGGTCGACGTGGTCAACCAGCCTATCGCCGAGCGCGTGCCCGCCTCCGCGGAGGCCGAAGAGGCCACCGGCGGCGACGAGGGCACCGTCGGCCCCACCCCCGAGGTGGAGCCGGAGCGCATGGATGCCCCGCGCGACGATCAGGCCGACGACCTGACGCAGATCCGCGGCGTCGGCCCCGGCATCGCCGGGCAGCTCAACGAGCTCGGCATCTACCACTTCTCGCAGATCGGCGCCTGGGGCGCGGAGGAGATCGCCTGGATCGACGCCCGCCTCTCCTTCCGCGGCCGGGTCGAGCGCGACCAGTGGGTCGAGCAGGCGCAGATGCTGATGAAGGGCGAAAGCCCGGAATGAGCCGCGGCGCCGCCGCACCGGGCCGATGACCAACAGGGCCGCGAAACGCCGCTGCCGCAGCGCCTGCCACGGCGCCGGCTTTGCCGGCGGCGTGATCTTCGCCCTCCTCCTCGGTCTCGGCCCCGCCGCCTGGAGCTCCGCCATCCTCCTCGGCCTCGGCGTCGCCGTGCTGCTGGCCGGCATGCTCAACCTCCTCTTCTGCCGCAGCGCCGGCGCCACCCCGCCGGTGCGGGGTTCCAATACCGGCCGCCCGATGGAAACGGGGGCGCCGATGGGCGAGGTGGAGGCGCGGCTGGAGGCGGAGCGCCTGCAGGAGCAGGAAGAGGAGCGCCGGGATGGATGACTGCCGCCCCCCTCGCGCCCGCGCCGGGAGGGCCGCGGCCCTTGTGATGGCCGGAACGGGGCTCTATTGGATTGCAGTGACCTATCTTGGGGCGCAGGCCGGATGGCCGACCCGCATCCGCGCGCTCCTCGATCTCTTCGCCCTGGCCGGCTTCGGCCTGGGGCTCTGGATGACCTGGCGGGCCTACAGGCTCGGCCGCGACGAGTGAGGCAGCGATGCTGAAGGACGAAGACCGCATCTTCACCAATCTCTACGGCATGCACGAGCGCACGCTCGAGGGCGCCAAGAAGCGCGGCCACTGGGATGGCACGGCCGGCATCCTCCAGAAGGGCCGCGACTGGATCATCGAGGAGATGAAGGCGTCGGGCCTGCGCGGCCGCGGCGGCGCCGGCTTCCCGACGGGCCTGAAGTGGTCCTTCATGCCCAAGGAGAGCGACGGCCGCCCCGCCTACCTCGTGGTCAATGCCGACGAGTCGGAGCCGGGTACCTGCAAGGACCGGGAGATCATGCGGCACGATCCGCACACGCTGATCGAGGGCTGCCTCATCGCGAGCTTCGCGATGAATGCCCATGCCTGCTACATCTACATCCGCGGCGAATACATCCGCGAGCGCGAGGCCCTGCAGGCCGCGATCGACGAGTGCTACGAGAACGGCCTCCTCGGCGCCAATGCCGCCGGCTCCGGCTGGGATTTCGATCTCTACCTGCATCACGGCGCCGGCGCCTATATCTGCGGTGAAGAGACGGCCCTGCTGGAGAGCCTCGAGGGCAAGAAGGGCATGCCCCGCATGAAGCCCCCCTTCCCCGCCGGCGCCGGCCTCTACGGCTGCCCGACGACGGTGAACAACGTCGAGAGCATCGCGGTCGTGCCGACGATCCTGCGGCGCGGCGCCAGCTGGTTCTCCTCCTTCGGGCGGCAGAACAACGCGGGCACCAAGGTCTTCGCCATCTCCGGCCACGTGAACCACCCCTGCGTGGTGGAGGAGGAGATGTCGATCCCGTTCAGGGAGCTGATCGACCGGCATTGCGGCGGCATCCGCGGCGGCTGGGGCAACCTCAAGGCGGTGATCCCGGGCGGGTCGTCCGTGCCGGTGCTGCGCGCCGAGGCGATGGACGACGCGATCATGGATTTCGACTGGCTGCGAGAGCAGAAGTCGGGGCTCGGCACGGCGGCGGTGATCGTGATGGATCAGTCGGTGGACATGATCAAGGCGATCTGGCGGCTGGCGAAGTTCTACAAGCACGAGAGCTGCGGCCAGTGCACCCCCTGCCGCGAGGGTACGGGCTGGATGATGCGCGTGATGGAGCGGCTGGTGAAGGGCGAGGCCTCCGTCGAGGAGATCGACATGCTCTTCGAGGTGACCAAGCAGGTGGAGGGCCACACGATCTGCGCCCTCGGCGACGCCGCCGCCTGGCCGATCCAGGGCCTCATCCGCAACTTCCGCGACGAGATCGAAGACCGCATCCGCGGCCGCGGCGCCGCCATCGCGGCGGAGTGACGCGGGGCCTGGGTTCGGGCGGCGCCTGAGCTTCAAGGGCAGGCGTTTGGACGAGCTGTAGGGCGGGCTTGAGCCGGCCCTTTGGCCGCTCATCTCGTGCACCTCAGAGCCTCGGCGCCTGCCGCCCCCACTCCGAGGACACAGCGTTCCTCGGCATCCGGCGGGCTGGATGCCGCCCATTGAGCGCAAGCTCCTTCTCCTCGGCTGCAGTAAGCGCCTGCCCTCGCAGGCGCAGGGCGAGCGCCTGCCCGTGGGGTGGCGCTTCCTCCCTCCCCGCTGCAGCGCTTTATGCCCGCCAAGCCCCTCCCCGCCCTGAGCGGAGCACCCAGCCCAACCAGATCGCCAGCCCGCCGGGACGGGCAGGCGCTCGCCCTGCGCCTTTGGCGCGTACCGGGCGGGGGAACAGCGCTCTGATTTAGAGACCGTAGCGTCGCAACATGCGCCAGACGTTCCGAAGACGGAGACCGCAGCGACAGACCCGGAAGCCGCCCGAAGCGGCTCGCCCCTCACTCCTCCATCAGCACCGAAGACAGAGGCGCGAAGTCCACCTGCTGCGCCCGGTTGGCCGTCTGCCAGAGCGTCAGGGCGGAGACGGTGTCCGGCCGGAGCCGGCCCATCAGCACCGTCCCCGACTCGCGGCGGGTCTGGAAGGCGGCCTGGTCGAGGAAGCGGCGGATGACGCGGGCGTCCTGCCCCTCGCCGTCGAGATCGCGGTAGACCACTGCTGCCGGCACCCCGGCCGAGGCGGCGAGGCGGGGGCCCGTTCCCAGCCCCTCGTCCATCGTCACGAACCCCCGGCCCTCGTCCGCCAGCCGGGCCAGAACCTGCTCCGCCACCGCCTCGCGGCCGGCGATGCCACCGGCGTCGACCAGCGCCACCGCCTCCGGCAGAGCGCGGAAGATCGCCTCCAGCGCCACCTCGGCATCCTGCGGCGTCGCCCCGGCCGGCAGGCGGGCGATGGCGGCGACCTCGTAGCCGGCGGCGCGCCAGCGCTCCATCGCCTCGGCGGCGTCGTCGCGGCTGGGGTCGATGAGGATCGTCACCGGCACGTCCGCCTGCGCCAGCGTCTCCGGCGGCAGGCTGCCGTCGTCGTAGAGGAGCACGCTCATCAGCGGCAGCGCGCCGGGGGTGAAGGGCGCGCCGTAGGCCTCCAGCGCCGTCGCGGGGGGCGCGGCCTCGACCGCCGCCTCCTCGGGCTCGGCCTCTGCGCTGCCCAGCCGCCGGACCGGCGGGCCGGAGCCGGAGCCCGGCAGGCCGCCGCCGCTGCCCGTGCGGGCGATGACGAGGGGGCGCGTCTCCTCCTCTTGGGCCGGCGCGGGGGGCGGCGGCTCGACCTCGGCCACCGGCGCGTCGGCTTCGGGGACGGACGGGGCGTCGGGGGCATCCTGTGTCGCCTCGGCGACGTCGGGGGCCGGAAGCGTCTGAGGGATCGCGCCCGCGGAGGCGCCGGGCGCCGTCTCGGGCGAGTCGTCGACGATCACCGGGCCCGGCGGCGGGGCGGAGCGGGTGGCGACGGCGAGGTCCGCCTCGCGCTCCGGCAGGGCCGGCGGCGGGCTCTGCGGGCTGGGCAGGACAGGCGTCTCGCCGCTGCCGGAGAGGCCCGGCTCCGCCGTCGCCAGCGCCTGCCCGGCCGGCAGCTCGGGCACCGGGAGCGCCGCCGCCTCGCCCGCGACTGGCGCCGGCAGCGCGCTGACCTCCGGCGCCGCCTCGCCGCCCGGCGCGACGGGCAGGACAGGCGCGCCGAGCTGGGGCACCTCGGCCTCGTCCAGCGCTGCCATGACCTCCGCCTCCTCCGCCTCCGGCAGGCCGGGCTGGCCCGGGGCGGCGGGCATCTCCGGGCCGTCGGCGACGGGAGACGAGAGGCTGGCCACCTCGGGCGCCGCCTCCTGCCCCGGCTCCGCCGGGCGCACGGGCTGGGCGAGCGAGGGCGGCGCGGCGTCCCCGCCTGCCACCTCCGGCCCCTCCGCCCCCTCAGGCGAGCCGGGCAGAGCCGGGACGTCGGGTGTCGCGGCGGCGGGCGCCGGGGCGCGGGAGATCTCCGGCACATCCTCGCCGCCCGGCTCCGCCGGCCCTTCGGGCCGGGTGAGCCGGGCGGCGTCCGGCGTCACCTCGACGGAGGGCGCCGCCTCCTCGCCCGGGGCGGCGAGCGCCTCCGGCGCCTCCCCGAGAGCCTGCTCCGGCGGGCTCGCGGGGCGCGGGGCGGCGGGGGGCGTGGACGCCACCTCCTCCGCCGGCGCGGCGGGGCCGAGGCTGGGCGCCTCGGGGCGGGGCGCCACAGAGCCCTCCTCCTCCAGGGGCGCCAGGCTCTCGCCCTCGCCCATGTCGCCTTCAGGCGCGGCGGGCGCGCTGTCCGCCTGCGGGCGGGCGGGGGCTTCGCCCCCTTCCGGCTGCGCCTCGGGCGCCAGCGCCTCCGGCGCCGGGGGCGGCGCGCTCTCTGGCGGGGCGGCGGTGGGGGACGGAGCCTCGATGGCGGCGCCCTCCTCGGGCGGCGGGGCGGCCGTGGGGGCGGCGACCTCCGGCGGGGCCGGCGGGGCATTGCCCGGCGGCGGCGCCCCGGCGACGGAGGCGACGACGAGCGCGCCGCCGCCGACGATCAGCCCGAACAGAATCCCGGTGAGCACACCGCGTAACACTGCAATCCTCCCGCCTCTGGCTTATCGGCCGCCCCGCGCCGGCCCGCCGCTTGACGCCCGGCCCGCCGGGGGGCCATGTTGCGCCGACTTTACCCCCGTCGCCCACCCCCGGGCCAGACCAGAATTGCCGGACCCTCATGCTGCTGCTCATCGATAACTACGACAGCTTCACCTACAACCTCGTCCACTACCTCGGCGAGCTTGGGGCGGAGGTCGCCGTGCGCCGCAACGACGCGCTGAACGTGCAGGAGGCGATGGCGATGCGCCCCTCCGCCATCGTCCTATCCCCCGGGCCCTGCGATCCCTCACAGGCCGGCATCTGCCTCGCGCTGACCGAGGCGGCGGCGGAGACGCGCACGCCGCTCCTCGGCGTCTGCCTCGGCCACCAGTCGATCGGGCAGGCCTTCGGCGGCAAGGTGGTGCGCTGCCACGAGATCGTGCACGGCAAGATGGGCCGCGTCTCCCACACGGGCGAGGGGGTCTTCGCCGGCCTGCCCTCCCCCTTCCTTGCGACGCGCTACCACAGCCTCGTCGTCGAGCGGGAGAGCCTGCCGGAGTGCCTCAAGATCACCGCCGAGCTGGAGGATGGCACCATCATGGGCCTCGCCCACCGCGAGCTGCCGATCCACGGGCTGCAGTTCCACCCCGAGAGCATCCGCTCCGAGCACGGGCACCAGCTGCTGAAGAACTTCCTCGACGGCGCCGAGGCGCAGGCGACGGTGGCGGCATGAGCGACCGGATGAAGGGGCTGATCTACGCCGCCTCCGAGGGGCCGCTCTCCCGCGCGCAGGCGGAGGAGGCCTTCGGTCTGCTCTTCGAGGGCGCGGCGACGCCGGCGCAGATGGGCGGCTTCCTGATGGCGATGCGGGCGCGGGGGGAGAGCGTCTCCGAATATGCCGCCGCCGCGCAGGCGATGCGCGAGCGCTGCATCGCGGTGCGGGCGCCCGAGGGCGCGATGGACATCGTCGGCACCGGGGGCGACGGCAAGCACACGCTCAACATCTCCACCGCTACGGCCTTCGTTGTGGCCGGCGCCGGGGTGCCGGTGGCCAAGCATGGCAACCGCAACCTCTCCTCCAAGAGCGGCACGGCGGATGTGCAGACGGCCATGGGCATCAACGTCATGGTCGAGGCGGAGGTCGTGCAGCGGGCGCTGGACGAGATCGGCATCGGCTTCATGATGGCGCCGATGCACCACCCGGCGATGAAGCATGTCGGCCCCGTCCGGGCGGAGCTCGGGACGAAGACGATCTTCAACATCCTCGGCCCCCTGACCAACCCCGCCGGGGTGAAGCGCCAGCTCACCGGCGCCTTCGCCATCGACCTGATCTTCCCGATGGCCGAGACGCTCCAGCAGCTCGGCACCGAGAAGGCGTGGCTCGTCCACGGCTCGGACGGGACGGACGAGATCTCCATCTCCGGCCCCACCGCTGTCGCGGCGCTGGCGAACGGCAAGATCACCTCGATGGAGGTGCACCCCGAGGATGCCGGCCTGCCGGAGCATCCGTTCAAGGAGATCATCGGCGGCACGCCCGAGGAGAACGCCGTCGCCTTCCGCGATCTGCTGGACGGCGCCCCAGGCGCCTACCGCGACGCGGTGCTACTCAATGCCGCGGCCGCTCTGGTGGTCGCCGACAAGGCCGGCTCGCTCAAGGAGGGCGCCGAGATGGCCGCCGAGAGCATCGACTCCGGCGCCGCGAAGGCCAAGGTCGAGGGGCTGGCCCGCATCACCTCCGCCGCCGGGGCGTGAGCGCGCCCGCCCTCGCGGGCTGGGAGGATCTCGCCTTCTGGCAGACAGGCTGGCCCGCCGTCTCCGCCGCCCTCGCGGCGGAGGAGCGGCAGATCCTGCCCCCCGCGCCGCAGATCTTCGCCGCCCTCGATCACCTGCGGCCCGAAGACGTCCGCGTCCTCATCCTCGGGCAGGACCCGTACCCGACGCCCGGCCACGCCCATGGCCATGCCTTCTCGGTGGAGCCGCACGTGCGGCCCCTGCCCCGCTCCCTCTCCAACATCTTCAAGGAGATGCAGGGCGATCTCGCCTGCTGCCCGGCCACGGGGGACCTGCGCCACTGGGCCGATCAGGGCGTGATGCTGCTCAACACCGCCCTCACCGTTCCGGCCGGAGAGGCGGGCGGCCACGCCAGGCTCGGCTGGCTGCCGCTAGTGCGGGAGGTCGTCGCCCGCGTCTCCACCCGGCCCACCGCCTTCCTCCTCTGGGGGAAGACGGCGCAGAAGCTGGGGGCGGACGAGATCCGCCCCGGCGAGCACCTCGTCATCGAGACGGCGCATCCCTCGCCGCTCTCCGCCCGGCGAGGGTTCTTCGGCTCCCGCCCCTTCAGCCGCGTCAACGCCTGGCTGGCGGCGCGGGGCGAGGCCGAGATCGACTGGGCGGGGCCGCTTCCCTCCGCCCCCGGGGAGGAGTAGGAGGGCTGCATGGATATTCTCGACAAGATCAAGGCTTACAAGCTAGAAGAGGTCGCCGCCCGCAAGGCCGAGACGCCGCAGGCGGAGATCGAGGCGCGCGCCGCCGCCGCCCCGCCCGTGCGCCCCTTCGCCGAGGCGCTGCAGGGCGCCATCCGCACCGGCTACGGCCTCATCGCCGAGGTGAAGAAGGCCAGCCCCTCCAAGGGGTTGATCCGGCCGGAGTTCGACCCGCCGGCACTGGCCCGCGCCTACGAGGCAGGCGGCGCCACCTGCCTCTCCATCCTCACCGACGGCCCGTCCTTCCAGGGCAAGGAGGCGGACCTGATCGCCGCCCGCGAGGCCGTCTCGCTGCCCGTGCTGCGCAAGGACTTCCTCTACGATCCGTGGCAGGTGGCCGAGGCGCGGTCGATCGGGGCCGATTGCATCCTCATCATCATGGCCTCCGTCTCCGACGATCAGGCCGAGGAGCTGGAAAGCGCCGCCCGCCACTGGGGCATGGACGCGCTGATCGAGGTGCATGACGAAGCGGAGCTGGAGCGCGCCGTCAAGCTCTCCTCCCCGCTGATCGGCGTGAACAACCGCAACCTGCGCACCTTCGAGACCGATCTGCAGACCACCCGCACCCTCGCCCGCCGCGTCCCCGCGGACAGGACGATCGTGGCCGAGAGCGGCATCTTCGAGCCCGCCCACATCCAGGATCTCGCCCAGTATGGCGCCCGCTGCTTCCTCGTCGGCGAAAGCCTGATGCGGCAGGAGGATGTCGAGGCGGCGACCGAGGCGCTGCTGACCGTGCCTGCCTCCATGGGGGGGCTGTGAATGCTCAGCCATTTCGACCAGAAGGGCGAGGCGCACATGGTCGATGTCTCCGAAAAGGAGGTGACGACGCGCGAGGCCCGGGCCATCGGCCACGTGAAGATGACGCCGCAAGCCCTTGATCTGGCGCGGCAAGGCACGGCTAAGAAGGGCGACGTCATCGGCACCGCCCGCCTCGCCGGCATCATGGCCGCCAAGCGCACGGCCGATCTCATCCCCCTCTGCCACCCGCTGCCGCTCTCCCACGTCTCCCTCGCCATCGAGGCCGACGAGGCGCTGCCGGGCCTCAGGCTCGAAGCGACGGTGCGCACCACCGGGCGCACCGGGGTGGAGATGGAGGCGCTGACCGCCGTCTCCGTCGCCGCGCTGACGCTCTATGACATGCTGAAGGCCGCCGAGAAGGGGATGGAGATCGGGGAGATCCGCCTCGCCTACAAGTCGGGCGGCAAATCCGGGACATACGAGGCGTGATCACGGTCGCCGAGGCGCTGGAGCGGCTTTTCGCCCTCGTCACGCCGCTGCCGGCCGAGGAGGTGCCGCTCACGCAGGCTGCCGGCCGTGTCCTCGCCCGCCCCATCGCCGCCCGCCGCTCCCAGCCGCCCTTCGCCGCCTCGGCGATGGACGGCTATGCCGTCCGGCAGGCGGATGTCGCGGAGGGCGCGCGGCTGAACGTGATCGGCGAAAGTGCCGCGGGGCACGGGTTTTCCGGCACGCCCGCGGCGGGGGAGGCTGTGCGCATCTTCACCGGCGCGCCGGTGCCGGAAGGCGCCGACATGGTCATCCTCCAGGAGGACGTCACGCGCGAGGGCGATGTGATCACGCTCTCCTCCGCCGCTGGCCAAAGCGTCAACATCCGCCCCGCCGGCGCCGATTTCGGCCCCGGTGACAGCCTCTCGGCTCCGCGCCGCCTCTCCTCAGCGGACATCGCGCTGGCCGCGGCGATGAACCATGGCACGCTGCCGGTCACGCGCCGGCCGGAGGTCGCCATCATCGCCACGGGTGACGAGTTGGTGGCGCCCGGCGAAGAGCCGGGCCCCGACCAGATCATCGCCTCCAACACCTACGGGCTTTACGCGCAACTTCAGGCGCTTGACGCCCTTCCCCGGCTCCTGCCCATCGCGCGCGACAACCTCGACTCGCTGGCCATCGCCTTCCGCCTCGCCGAAGGGGCCGATCTTGTGATCACGGTCGGCGGGGCTTCTGTCGGGGACCATGATCTCGTCGGCGAGGCCGCCGCTGGCGCCGGGCTCGACCGCAGCTTCTGGAAGGTCGCCATGCGCCCCGGCAAACCGCTGATGGCGGGGCGGATGGGCGACGCGATGCTGCTCGGCCTGCCGGGCAACCCCGTCTCCGCCCTCGTCTGCGGGCAGGTCTTCATGGCGCCGGTGATCGACGCCATGCTCGGCCTGCCGGCCCGCTCGGCCCGCCGCCGCATCGCCCGTCTCGCCGCGCCGCTGGCCGCCAATGGCCCGCGCGAGCATTACCTGCGCGCGCAGACGGGGCCGGAGGGGGTGACGGCCTTCTCAAAGCAGGATTCCTCGCTCCTCTCCGTCCTCTCCGATGCCGATTGCCTCATCGTGCAGCCGCCGAACGACCCGGCGCGCCCCGAAGGGGCGGAGGTGGAGATCGTGCCGCTCAACTAGGCGGTTGACACAAAACAGGAACACTTGTAGAACATTGCCCAAACGAGCCGGCAATGAGGCACCCCATGCTGACGCGCAAGCAACTGGACTTGCTGGAATTCATCCACAAAAGGGTGCAGCGCGACGGCGTTCCCCCCTCCTTCGACGAGATGAAGGAGGCGCTGGATCTGCGCTCCAAGTCCGGCATCCACCGGTTGATCACAGCGCTGGAGGAGCGGGGCTTCATCCGCCGCCTCGCCCACCGGGCCCGCGCGCTGGAAATCGTCAAGCTCCCCGAGGCGCTGGAGCAGCGGCTGGCGGCGGAGGCGAAGGTCGTCTCCATGCCGCGCCGCGCCTCCCCCCGCCCGGCTCCCGAACAGCCGCGGACCCCTGCCGCCTCCCCCGCCGCCGCGATGGAGCTGCCGGTCATGGGACGCATCGCCGCCGGTGTGCCGATCGCCGCCATCAGCGAGGTCTCCCACCAGGTTGCCGTGCCGCAGGCCATGCTCGGCCATGGCGCCCATTTCGCGCTGGAAGTGCGCGGCGATTCGATGATCGGCGCCGGTATCCATGACGGCGACATCGTCGTCATCTCCGAGACGGACAGCGCCGACGATGGCGACATCGTCGTGGCGCTGGTCGACGAGGAGGAGGCGACGCTCAAGCGCATGCGCCGCAAGGGCGGCATGGTCGCGCTGGAAGCGGCAAACCCGGCCTACGAGACGCGGATCTACCGCGGTGACCAGGTGCGCGTTCAGGGCCGGCTCGTCGGACTTATCCGCTCCTACTGAGCCACCAGCAGGCCGGCGATCCTCGGCGCTTCCTCCGGTTCCGGGCGCGGCCCCTGCCGCGTCCACGGGCGCAGGCCTGCATGGGCGCCGGCCGTTTCGATAACCAGCTCGCCGGCCTCGCCTACTCTCAGGGCCAGCGCTCCGGTGCGCCTCAGGCGCAGAAGATCGTAGGTCTCGCAGGGCCTGCTCCCCGGCACCTCGACATTGGCGATGAGGATCGCGGCGCCGCCGCATCCCTCCAGCGCCCCAAGTGCCCGTGTCCCTCGCACCTGCAGGATGGGGGTGTCCGCCAACGTCAGCCGCACCGTCCCGTCCCGCTCCGGCAGGGCGCCGAGAGCCCAGAGGTCCGCCCGCTGCGCCAGCGTCCCGTCGTTCTCCAGCCAGATGCCGGCCGCGTAGCTGTCGGTGCGCTCGCGGCTCATCGCCCGGCCCTCCGCCGTCATCAGGCCGAGGAGGCCCCCGCTATCCGAGACGAGCAGCGCCGGCCGCTCCGCCCCCTGCCAGAGCAGCGCCGCCACGGCCATGGGCGCCAGCCCGGCCCAGCGGCCCCGCCCCTGCCAGAGCGCCAGTATCAGCCCGCCCGCGGCGAGGAGCGGCAGCACGAGGGGGGGCGGCGACGGCACGCCCCCCACGGCCCCGTCCATCGAGGTGATCCCCTCCGCCACCGCGAGGATCCAGCCCGAGCCCACGGCCATCATGGCGAGGCCCGCCGCCTCCAGCCCCAGTGGCGCCAGCAGCGCCGTCATGACCGCCCCCGGCATGACGAGAAGGCCCATGGCCGGCACCGCCAAGAGGTTCGCCAGCAGCCCGAAGAGCGCCACGCGGTTGAAATGCGCCGCCGCCACCGGCGCCGTCGCCAGCCCCGCGACGAGCGATGACATCGCCAGCAGCAGCGCCGGCATTGCCCATCGCCAGAGCCGCCCCCGCCGCGCCAGCCGCATCGGCGAGGCCGCGCCGAAGACGGCCACGAGCGCGACGACGGCCGCGAAGGACATCTGGAACCCCGCGTTGACGAGGCTCTCGGGCCGCAGCACCAGCACCAGCGTCGCCGCCACGGCCACGGCCCGCATCGAGATAGCGCGCCGGTCGAGGAGCACCGCGACCAGCGCCACGGCGGCCATGATAAAGGCCCGCTCCGTCGGCACCGCGCGCCCGGCCAGCGCGAGGTAGGCGGCCGCCGCCGGCAGGGCCGCCAGCGCCGCCAACTTTTTCGTCGACAGACGCAGCGCCAGCGGCGGGATCAGCGCCAGCCCGCCCCGCACCAGCGCGAAGACGAAGCCGGTCAGCAGCCCCATGTGCATCCCCGAGATCGCCACGAGGTGGTAGAGGTTCGCCCCCCGGAGCGCATCCGACGCGGCGGGGGTGAGGCCCGAGCGGTCCCCCGTCGTCACCGCCGCCGCGAAGCCGCCCGGGTCCCCCGGGATGCGGGCGCGCATCCAGGCGGAGATGGCGTGGCGGGCGCGGGCGAGCGGCAGGGCGCCCTCCTCCGCCGGCTCTAGCAGCAGCACGGGGGCGCGGGTGTAGCCGAGGGCGCCCAGCCGGTCGAACCATGCGTGGCGGCGGAAGTCGAAATCCCCCGGCTCGGCGGGGCCGGAGGGGGGCGAGAGGTGGGCGGTGGCGATGACGCGCTGTCCCGGCTCCGGTGCCAGCCAGTCCATCGGGCCGAAGAGGGAGATGCGCACGCGCGCCGGCGTCCGCCCCGGTGACATGTTGCGCAGCACCACCTCGTCCAGCAGCAGGCGCGGCGCCTCGCTGGCGGAAATGTCCACCGCCAGCACGCGGCCCTCCACCGGGCCGTAGTAGCGAAAGCCGAGGACCGGCGCCTCGACGGCGCGCACCCGAGCCCCGGCGAGCCCGGCGCCGAGCGCCACCAGCGCCAGCGCCGTGGCCAGCGGCGCCAGCCCCGGCCCGAGCGCCCTCACCGACGCGAGGGCCGCGAGGCCGACGGCCGCGATCAATCCCCAGCCGGCCAGCGACGGTTCCACCGGCGCCGCGAGGTAGAGCCCGATGCCAAGGCCGAGGAAGACCGGCACCCATGTCATCAGGTGGCCCCGCTGGCGGAGCAGGGCCGCGCCCGGATCAACCCAGCGGTGCACTTGTTCTCAGCTCCCCGAGCCTCTATCCCGCTCCTGCCGAGCCTCGTCCCGGATGGTGAATGAAAGGTTAACTCTCATGGCCCAACCCGAGGTCGTCACCCGCTTCGCCCCCTCGCCCACCGGCGCGCTGCATATCGGCGGCGCCCGCACCGCGCTGTTCAACTGGCTCTTCGCCCGTGGGCGCGGCGGCAAGTTCCTGCTGCGGATCGAGGATACCGACCGCGCCCGCTCCACCCCCGAGAACACCGCCGCCATCCTCGACGGGCTGACGTGGCTGGCGCTGGACTGGGACGGCGAGCCCGTCTCGCAGGCCGCCGGTGCCGCCCGGCATGCCGAGGTGGCGCAGGAGCTGCTGGCCAGGGGCGCGGCCTACAAGTGCTTCTCCACGCAGGAGGAGATCGAGGCCTTCCGCGAGCAGGCCCGCGCCGAAGGCCGCTCGACCCTCTTCCGCTCGCCGTGGCGGGATGCCGACCCGGCCACCCACCCCAATGCGCCTTACGTCATCCGCATCAAGGCACCGCGCGAGGGCGAGACGGTGGTGGACGATCAGGTGCAGGGCCGCGTGACGCTCAAGGCCGCCGAGCTCGACGACATGGTGCTGCTGCGCTCCGACGGCAGCCCCGTCTACATGCTCGCCGTGGTGGTGGACGATCACGACATGGGCGTGACCCACATCATCCGGGGCGACGATCACCTGACCAACGCCTTCCGCCAGAAGCTCATCTACGACGCGATGGGCTGGGACCTGCCGGTGATGGCGCATATCCCGCTGATCTTTGGGCCCGACGGCAAGAAGCTCTCCAAGCGCCACGGCGCCACGGGGGCGGCGGAGTACCGCGCCATGGGCTACCCGGCGGCGGGGATGCGCAACTACCTCACCCGGCTCGGCTGGTCCCATGGGGATGACGAGTTCTTCACCGACGCGCAGGCGCGCGAGTGGTTCGACCTCGGCGGGATCGGCAAGTCCCCCTCCCGGTTCGACACCAAGAAGCTGGAGAACCTTTGCGGCCAGCAGCTCGCCATCGCGGACGATGCCGCACTGCTGCAAGAGCTGGAGGACTTCCTCGCCGCGACCGGCGCTCCGGCCCTGTCGGAGCCCGAGCGGGAGGCGTTGGGGGCGGCGGTTCCGGTGGCCAAGCAGGGCGCCAAGCTACTGCCGCAAGTCCTTGAAAAGGCGCAGTTCGCGCTCGTCTCACGCCCGCTGGAGCCCGACGAGAAGGCGCAGAAGGCGCTCGATCCGGTATCCCGTGGTATACTGGCTGAATTGACGCCGCAGCTGCAAGATGCTAGCTGGTCCCGCAGCGATCTCGAGGAGGTGGTGAAGGCTGTCGCAGAGGCACATGGGCTCGGGCTCGGCAAGCTGGCCGCCCCCCTGCGTGCCGCCCTCGCAGGCCGCGCCACCAGCCCGAGCGTGTTCGACATGATGATGGTCCTCGGCCGCGACGAATCCCTCGCCCGCATTGCCGATCAGGCCGCGTGACAGAAAACCTTTGCCCCTTTGCGTCACGCTGGGGGCAGAAGAGTCTGGTTGAGGCCCTGCTCCCCTCGGGGCGGCCTTAAGCATAAGGGGATGAACATGCCTGATACGACCAAGACAGCGACCCTTCAGATCGGAGAGGACAGCTTCGAGCTGCCCATCCATTCGCCGACGGCGGGGCCGGACGTGATCGACATCCGCAAGCTCTACGGGCAGGCCGGCGTGTTCACCTACGATCCGGGCTTCACGTCGACCGCCGCTTGCGACAGCACCATCACCTATATCGACGGCGAGGCCGGTGTGCTGCTGCACCGCGGCTACCCCATCGACCAGCTGGCCGGTCAGTCGCACTACCTCGAGGTCTGCTACCTGCTGCTCTACGGCGAGCTGCCGAGCGCCAAGCAGCTGGAGGATTTCGAGCAGCTGGTGACGAATCACACCATGCTGCACGAGCAGATGCAGTACTTCTTCCGCGGCTTCCGCCGTGATGCGCACCCCATGGCCATCATGGTCGGCGTCGTCGGCGCCATGGCCGCCTTCTACCACGACTCGACGGACATCTCCGATCCGCACCAGCGCGAGGTCGCCTCGATCCGCCTGATCGCCAAGATGCCGACGATCGCGGCGATGGCCTACAAGTACTCGATCGGCCAGCCCTTCGTGTACCCGCGCAACGATCTCGATTACGCGGCCAACTTCCTGCACATGTGCTTCTCCGTCCCCGCCGAGCGCTATGACGTCTCGCCGGTGCTGGCCCGCGCGATGGATCGCATCTTCACGCTCCACGCCGATCACGAGCAGAACGCCTCCACCTCCACGGTGCGGCTGGCCTCCTCCTCGGGCGCCAACCCGTTTGCCTGCATCGCCGCCGGCATCGCCTGCCTCTGGGGCCCCGCCCATGGCGGCGCCAACCAGGCGTGCCTCGAGATGCTGCGCGAGATCGGCACGGTCGACCGCATCCCCGAGTTCATCGAGCGGGCGAAGGACAAGAACGATCCCTTCCGCCTGATGGGCTTCGGCCACCGCGTCTACAAGAACTTCGACCCGCGCGCGACGGTGATGAAGGAGAGCGCCGACGAGGTGCTGGAGCTGCTGGGCATCGAGGACAACCCGGTGCTGCAGGTGGCCAAGGAGCTGGAAAAGCAGGCCCTTGCCGATCCCTACTTCACCGAGAAGAAGCTCTTCCCGAACGTCGATTTCTACTCCGGCATCATCCTCGAGGCGATGGGCTTCCCCACCGCCATGTTCACGCCGATCTTCGCGCTCGCCCGCACCGTCGGCTGGATCAGCCAGTGGAAAGAGCAGCTCGCCGATCCGCAGCTGAAAATCGGCCGCCCCCGCCAGCTCTACCTTGGCGAGACGCAGCGCGATTACGTGGATATCGAGAACCGCTGAGCGTCGGAGACATGAGCATTGGAAGAGCGGGGCCCCTGCCCCGCTCTTTTTCTTTGTGGTGAAGACAGGTTGAAGGCGCGGCGCTGCCGTCGTGACGGCCCGCCGCCCCTTTCGGGTTAGCGTGTCTCGTCGGACGAGAGCGCGCGGTAGATCTCGCGGCGGACGAGCTTGCGCACGTTCCGCGTGATCCGCTCGCCGAGCTGGCCCTGCAGCTCCTCGCGGATGATCTCCGTCACCATGCGGCGGAGGGCGGCCTCGTCGATGGCACTGGAAGCGAAGGCCGCATCGAGCGCGCCCTCGGCACCCGGCAGATCCTCCGGCTCCTCGTCCTCCTCGATTTCCTCCTGCGCGGCGGCGAGGGCCCGGGCCCAGGCGGCGGCGGCCGGCGCCGGCCCCTCGGGCGGCGGGACGATGGGCGGCAGATCGGGCTCCGCCTCCGCGTCGGACGGCAGAGGAGAGACCAGCCGCAGCGGGCTGCGCGGCGAGGACGCGACCTCGGGTTCGGGTGCCTTGGCTTCGGGTTCGGGTGCCTCGGCTTCAGGCTCGGTCGCCTCGGGTTCGGAGGCCTCCGGCGCCTCCCCGGCCTCGCGGCGGGAGAAGGCGGCTTCGAGGCTGGCGATCTCGTCGGCAAGGCTGCGGTCTTGCAACGGCTCGCTGGCGGGAGTTGTCTGGACGGCGGAACCGGCGGCCAGCGCCTCCTCCTCCTCGTCTTCCAGCTCGGGGCCGATGCGCGGGCCATCGTCCAGCTCCGCCTCGTCCTCCTCATCAGCGTCCGCCTCGGCAAGAGGAGCCTCCAGGTCCTCCATCATCGCCGGCCGTTCAGCCGGACCCTCCGGGTAGAGCCAGGAATCGACGGACCACTCCTCGTCCTCTGCCGGCGCCTCGCCCTCCTCGGCCGCTCCCTCTTCACCGGCGTCCTCGCGGGCGAGGTTCGCGGCGTCGGGGGGCAGCGCCCAGTGCTCCTCCCCTTTCGGCGGGGCGGGCTTGCGCAGCGGGGGCTTCGGCATCAGGGGCTCGGGGGCCGGCGCCGCCTCCACGACGGGCGCGGCCGGCTCCGGCGCAGGCTCCGGCATCCGCTTCGGCGCAGCATCCTGCTCCGGCTGGACGCGTTGTGCCTGGGTGAGGATCAGGCGGCCGGGATTGCGGCGGGCGGCGCCATGCGCCTGCGCGCGTTCGCCCTCCGACACCAGCCGGCGGATCGAGGCCAGGACGTCCTCGATATCAGCGTTCTTCGCGGGATCCGACATGTGCTCTGCCCTTTTTTGGCCGAGTCTAGTCGCCAATCCTTACCAAGCAAACCGCTAAAGGAGCGCATTTGACGAAAGCCGACCGGGCCGTCCGGCCCGGCCAACGCTCAGTTCTGACCGATGGCCTCCAGCACCCGCTCCAGCGCCTGCCCCTGCTCGGAGGTGCGCGTCGGCGAATCCTGCACGAGGTTGTAGTAGGCCGAGGGGTCGTAGATCTGCACGTGCAGGCCGAGGCTCTGCGCCGTCAGCAGCCCCATGGCGGCGAGGACGGCATAGGAGGCGATGGTCTCGTCCACCTGGGCGGAGATGAGGTTGGTGCGCGCGTCCAGCAGCTCCTGCTCGGCGTTGAGCACGTCGAGCGTGGTGCGCGAGCCGAGCGAGGCCTCCTCCCGCACGCCATCGAAGGCGACGCTGGCGGCATCCACCTGCCGCTCGTAGGCGACGGCGCTGGAGCGGGCCACCTCGAGGAAGGACCATGCGTTGCCGACCGCCTGCTCCACCTGCTGCGCGGTCAGCAGCAGCTGCGCGCGCGAGGCATCGCGGCGCGACATGAACTGGCGGATCTGGCTGGAGAGCCGGCCGCCTTGGTAGACCGGCCCGCTGAGCGAGAGCGAGAAGTTGCGCCCGACATTGCTGTCCTGGTCGATCCCGACGCCGGCGGAGACGCTGACGTTCGGCCCGAGGGCGGCCTGCGCCCGCTCGATGTTCAGCTCCGCCGCCGCGACGGCGTGCTGGGCCTGGATGATCGAAGGATGGTTGCGCAGCGCCCAGGCCTTCGCCTCGGCGAGCGTCCGGTTGATCGGCGCGGGGCCCGGCCATTGCAGCGTCCCCGGCTCGCGCCCGACGGCCACCTGGAACTCGTAGACAGCCCGCACGAGCCCGCCCTGCTCGGCGGCGAGCGCCGACCGGGCGGCGGCGAGCTGCGCCTCGGCGAGGGAGACATCGGTGCGGGTGATCTCCCCCACCTCGAACCGGTCCTCCGCCGCGCGCAGCTCCCGCGTGATGAGGCGCACGTTGTTCTCGCGCATGGAGACGAACTCCTGCGCGAGGCGCAGGTTCAGGTAGGCCTCCACCACGCCCTGCAGCACCTGCTGCTCGACGTTGATGAGCGAGGCGCGGGTGGCGAGCACGTTCTCCTTCTGCGCCGCGATGGCGAGCCGGCCGGCGCCGCCGTCATAGACGGTCAGCTGGCTGGAGAGCTGCAGGTTGGCGGAGACGAGATCCTGCAGGCCGCCGAAGGTATCGAAGGTGCTGGAGGCGCTGGCTGACCAGTTGACGACGGGCAGCAGCGTGGCGTTGGCCTGGGCGACATCCTCGTCGGCGGCGCGCAGCAGGGCACGGTTCTGTTCCAGAAGCCCCGAATGCTCGTAGCCGTGGGCCATGGCATCCGCGAGGGTCTCGGCCCTGGCCGCATCCGCGAGCGGAGCTGCCAGTAGCGCCGCGGTCGCGGCGCGCATCAGCCATTGTTTCATCCCGGGTCTCCTGCTCGCCTCTTGCTGGATGCGTTTTGACGTCACAATGCGAAAGACTGCTCCGCATGGAAGCCGGGCAGCACCGGCGCGCCCGCGTGAAAGAGATCGCGCCAGTGCACGACCCCGTCGATCTTTGTGCCGCAGCGCGCCGTGCAGTTGGCCCCCTGCACGAAGACGGCCGCGATGCGCCCCAGCTCCTTGAGCTGGTCTGTCAGCGCCGCGGGCACCTGGTCCACCGCGCCCTCGATGAGGATGGCGTCATAGGGGCCGCTCTTCGCCGCGCCCTCGGCCAGGGGGCCGGTGAGGACGGCGGCATTGTCGACCTCCTGCTCGGAGAGGATGGCCTCCGCCTCGTCGGCGAGGGCCTGCTCCTCTTCCAGCGCGACGACGAACTCGGCCATGTGGGCGAGGACGGCGGTGCTGTAGCCCTGCAGGCAGCCGACATCGAGGATGACATCCTGCGAGTCGATCTCCAGCGCGTCGAGCAGCTTGGCGAAGGTTCGCGGGGCGAGGAGCATCCGCCCCGGCGCCACCGAGAGGTTTTCGCCCGTATAGGCGGCCTCGCGCAGCCGGCCGGGCACGTAGCGCTCGCGCGGGACATGCAGCATGGCGGCGATGATGGGATATTTCGTCACATCCGACGGGCGCACCTGCGTGTCGACCATCATTGTACGGCGGCGGGCGAACTCGGGCATGGCTGCTTCCCCATGGAACTTGCGGGGCCAGGCGGCACGTGTGGCCATTCGGCTCTCCGGCCGGTGATGCCATAGCTTCCCCGCCCCTTCAACGCCCGATCGCGCCTCGTGCCGGCGTCTTGCAAGCGCTGTGGCGCTCCTGTATCAGAGCCGGGCTCAGGCGAGTGGGCAGGTAGGTTATGCAGCGGATTGCAAATCCGTCTAGACCGGTTCGATTCCGGTACTCGCCTCCAAGCATCCCCCAGAAACATCCGATAATGGCCCTTGCCCTCGTGGCGGCGCCCAGACGGGGGAGTACCGGCTGACAGAGTTCGGCCCCGGCCTCGGCAAGGCGTTCTGGGAGGTTCAGGAGCGACGCCGCCCGGCGGCGAAAGGGTCGGCCAGACATCGCGGTCCGGATGCCTCTCCGGGACGCCTGCCCCCCTTCACAGCCCGTGCACGGCGCGTGCACCACGTGTGCACCGTCCGGTCACGTCGCGGGGCGCTGCCGCCCCCTGTCTTTGGTCCCAAAAATCCCGGGGGTGAATTGGCCATCGGCCAAGAGGGGGCAGCGGCCCCTGCCCGGCCTCCGCCCCCGTGCAGCGCCTCCTCAGGAGTCCCGCCGCTCCGCATCCGGGTCTTCCTTCCCCACCCCCCGGAACACTGCCTTCAACGGCAGGGCCCAGACGACGCCGAGGGCGATGTAGATCAGTAGTTCCGCCCAGATCGGCGGGCGGGGGATGGCGCTCATGATCACGACCGCCACCATGATGTAGCCCGGCAACCCGATCACGAGGACAAGGAGGGAGAGGCGCCGGCGGGCTTTGTAGGAGAGGGCCATCAGTCGGCGAAGGGGTCTGTGACGAGGATGGTGTCCTCCCGCTCCGGCGAGGTGGAGACCAGCGCGACGGGCGTGCCCACCAGCTCCTCGATGCGGCGGACGTACTTGATCGCCTGGCCGGGGAGGTCCGCCCAGCTGCGGGCGCCGGCGGTGCTCTCCTGCCAGCCGGGCATCTCCTCGTAGAGGGGGGTGCAGCGGGCCTGCTGGTCGGCGGCGGTGGGCAGGTGATCCAGCTTGCGGCCGTCGAGCTCGTAGCCGGTGCAGATGCGCAGCGTCTCGAACCCGTCGAGCACGTCGAGCTTGGTCAGCGCGAGGCCGGAGACGCCGGAGGTGGCGCAGGTCTGGCGGACGAGCACGGCGTCGAACCAGCCGCAGCGGCGCTTGCGCCCCGTGGTGGTGCCGAACTCGTGCCCCCGCTCGCCGAGGCGCTGGCCGTCGTCATCGAAGAGCTCCGTCGGGAAGGGCCCCTCGCCGACGCGGGTGGTGTAGGCCTTCACGATCCCAAGCACGAAGTCGATCGCCCCGGGGCCGACGCCCGTGCCCGTCGCCGCCTGCCCGGCGATGACGTTGGAGGAGGTCACGTAAGGATAGGTGCCGAAGTCGATGTCGAGGAGTGCGCCCTGAGCCCCCTCAAAGAGGATGCGCTTGCCGGCGCGGCGCGCCTCCGTCAGCACCTTCCAGACCGGCTGGGCATAGGGGAGGATCTGCGGCGCGATGCCGCGCAGCTTCTCGATCAGCGCCGCCCGGTCCACCGGCTCCAGCCCCAGCCCGGCGCGCAGGGCGTTGTGATGCACCAGCGCCCGGTCGACCCGCAGCTCCAGCGTCGCCTCGTCGCCGAGATCGGCGACGCGGATGGCGCGGCGGCCGACCTTGTCCTCATAGGCCGGGCCGATGCCGCGGCCGGTGGTGCCGATCTTGGCGACGGAATTCTGGTTCTCCCGCGCGCGGTCGAGCTCGCCATGCAGGGGCAGGATGAGCGGCGTGTTCTCGGCGATCATCAGCGTCTCGGGGGAGATCTCCACCCCCTGCCCGCGGATCGCCTCGATCTCCTGCACGAGGTGCCAGGGGTCCAGCACCACGCCGTTGCCGATGACGGAGAGCTTGCCGCCCCGCACGACGCCGGAGGGCAGCGCGTGCAGCTTGAAGGTCTCCCCGTCGATGACGAGCGTGTGGCCGGCGTTATGACCACCCTGGAATCGGGCGATGACATCGGCCCGCTCGGAGAGCCAGTCGACGATCTTTCCCTTGCCCTCGTCTCCCCACTGGGTGCCGACGACCACGACATTCGCCATGAGGGCGCTCCTTATTTCGCATGCCAAACCGGGCGGGGTATAGCGCCGGCGCCACGCCCGCTTCAAGGGCGCGCGGGCCCGGGTGGACAGGTGGGGCCGCCGGGCCCTACGCACGGGCAGTGGGTTAGATAAAAGTTTAACGATCCCGAGTGGGGCAATTCACCCTAAGACAGGCACAGATTATGGCACTGCAGTTTTTCATGCGCTGGAGCTTCGCGGGGCTTCTCGTGGCGATGACGTACAACCCGACACCCTGGAACTACCTCTCCTGGTTCGCCCGCCACCGGCTAGACCAGCTCCCCCTCGCCGCCGTCATGGGGCTGGCGCTCGCCATCGGCTACGTGGTGACGCTGCGGGCGACGGTGCGCGCGCTGGGGTTGACGGGCGTACTGCTCGTGCTCGGCCTCGTCGCCGCGGTGACGTGGCTGGCGCTCGACCAGGGGTGGCTGACGCTGCAGACGCCGGATGGCCGCATCTGGCTGGCGATCTTCGCCGCCTCGGCCGTGCTCGGCATCGGCCTCTCCTGGTCGATGGTCCGCGGCCATGCACCAGAGGGCGCCGGCGCGTCGTGAGTGACTGGCCGAACGGCGTCGCGGCGCCGGCGCGGCGGGCCCTCGCCGCGGCCGGCGTGACAGGGCTGGAGGATCTGACGGGCTGGCGCGAGGAGGACCTCGCGCAGCTCCACGGCATGGGCCCGAAGGCGCTGGCGGCGCTGAAGGGGGCGCTGGCTGAGAAGGGCCTCACGCTGAGGGAGCCCTGAGTGCCCGCGGTCTGCCGCTGCGATGCGGCGCCCCTTCATGCTTGCGCTCCTGCCGGCCGGGTTCTAGATACCCCCCGTTGCACCGGGAGCCCCAATGGAAACCGTCCTCCTCATCATAGATCTGCTGATCGCACTCAGCCTGATCGGCGTCGTCCTCCTGCAGCGCTCCGAAGGGGGCGGGCTCGGCATGGGCGGCGGGGGCGGTGGCGGCGTGATGTCCGGCCGTGCCGCGGCGGATGCGCTCGGCCGGGTGACATGGGGCCTTGGCGCGGCGTTCTTCGTCTGCACGCTGGCGCTGACGATCATCTCCGCCAACAACTCGGCCGGCGCCTCGGTGGTGGACCGGATCCAGCCCGTCGGCGGCGGCGCCGACACCTCGCTGCCCGATCTGGGCACCTCGCTGCTGCCGCCCTCCGCCGAGGAGAGCGGGCCGGTGGTGCCGGATGCCGGCGCGACGTCTGCGACGCCGGAAGGCTTTGTCCTGCCCGAGGCGGACGCGACCGAAGGCGACCTCTCCCTGCCCGAGTCCGGGCTCGAGTCTGGGCCCGAGGCGGAAACGCCGGCGGAGGGCGAGGTCATCGAACTGCCCGTCGACGTGATCGACGAGGCGGAAGAAGAGCCGGCGCCCGCCGGCAACTGAGCGGCCCGAGGCCGGTCGCGGGGTTGGGGCCCCGCGCCGCCACAAGGGTTTGTAACCCCTCCAAACCCCGCAACATGATATTGAGGCTCGGTGTGGACAGGGACCGCCGAATCCGCCTATGATTGAGTCCCGTGGTACTGGTGGCCGAGGCCTCCGGTCCGTCCGCATTTTGCCAGACTACGGGAGTTTCCATCGCATGGCGCGCTATGTCTTCATCACCGGCGGTGTGGTGTCCTCTCTCGGCAAGGGGCTGGCCTCGGCCGCCCTCGGGGCCCTTCTGCAGGCGCGCGGCTTTTCGGTGCGGCTGAGAAAGCTGGACCCGTATCTCAACGTCGACCCGGGCACGATGAGCCCCTTCGAGCACGGCGAGGTCTTCGTCACCGATGACGGGGCGGAGACGGACCTCGACCTCGGCCATTACGAGCGCTTCACCGGCGTCGCGGCGCGGCGGAGCGATTCCGTCTCCTCCGGGCGGATCTATTCCAACGTGCTGGAGAAGGAGCGCCGGGGCGACTACCTCGGCAAGACAATCCAGGTGATTCCGCACGTCACGGACGAGATCAAGGATTTCATCGCCATCGGCGACGACGAGGTGGACTTCCAGCTCTGCGAGATCGGCGGCACCGTCGGGGATATCGAGGGGCTGCCCTTCTTCGAGGCCATCCGCCAGTTCAGCCAGGATCGGCCGCGCGGGCAGTGCATCTTCATGCACCTGACGCTGCTGCCGTGGATCAAGGCCTCGGGCGAGCTCAAGACCAAGCCGACGCAGCACTCGGTGAAGGAGCTGCGGAGCATCGGCCTGGCGCCCGACATCCTCGTCTGCCGCTCCGAGGGGCCGATCCCCCAGAAGGAGCGGGCGAAGCTGGCGCTCTTCTGCAACGTGCGGCCCGACAGCGTCATCGCCGCGCAGGACCTCTCCACCATCTACGACGCGCCGCTGGCCTACCACCGCGAGGGGCTGGACCAGGCGGTGCTGGATGCCTTCCAGATCTCCCCTGCCCCGCGGCCCGAGCTGACGAAGTGGGAAGATGTCTCCGATCGCATCCATCACGCCGAGGGCGTGGTGCGGGTGGCGATCGTCGGCAAGTACACGCAGCTCGAGGACGCCTACAAGTCCATCGCCGAGGCGCTGACGCATGGCGGCATGGCGAACCGGGTGAAGGTGAAGGCCGAGTGGATCGACGCCGAGATCTTCGAGCGGGAGGACCCTGCCCCGCAGCTGGAGCGCTTCCACGCCATCCTCGTGCCCGGCGGCTTCGGCGAGCGCGGGACGGAAGGCAAGATCGCCGCCGCGAAGTTCGCGCGCGAGCACAAGGTGCCCTACCTCGGCATCTGCCTCGGCATGCAGATGGCGGTGATCGAGGCGGCGCGGAACGTCGCGGGGGTGGAGAAGGCCGGATCGGAGGAGTTCGACCACGAGGCCGGCGTGCGCCGCTTCGAGCCCGTGGTCTACCACCTCAAGGAGTGGATCCAGGGCAACCATTCGGTGCGCCGCAAGGTCGATGACGACAAGGGCGGCACCATGCGCCTCGGCGCTTATACCGCCATGCTCACCGAAGGCTCCCGCGTCGCCGAAATCTACGGCTCCAGCGAGATCGAGGAGCGGCATCGCCACCGCTATGAGGTCGACACCAAGTACCGCGAGCAGCTGGAGAGCGTGGGCCTGTGCTTCTCGGGCATGAGCCCGGACGGGCGGCTGCCGGAGATCGTGGAATGGTCGGACCACCCGTGGTTCATCGGCGTGCAGTTCCACCCCGAGCTGAAGTCGAAGCCGTTCGATCCGCATCCGCTCTTCGCCAGCTTCGTGCGGGCGGCGCTGGAGACGAGCCGGCTGGTCTGAGACGGCGGGGGTGACAGGACGGCGCCCTCTCGCCCAGCCTCGGCGTCATTCACCCGAGTGACTGACGAGTATTGCCATGCCCCGCATTTCCTACGACCCCGGCACCGACGGGAACGACACCTTTTCCCCCACCCCCGCCCGCGACGTTTTCTTCGGCGGTGTCGGCGATGACGAGATCGACGGCGGCGCCGGCAACGATTTTCTCGATGGTGGCGCGGGGGCGGACACGCTCTTCGGTGGCTCCGGCTGGGACTGGCTGCTCGGCGGCGACGGGGATGACCTGATCTACGGCGGAGACATGGGCCGGCTGCGCGGCGGGGCGGGCGACGATGTCATCCATTCCGGCGACGGGGATATCTACGCCATCGGCGGCGACGGCGACGACGTGATCCACGGCGGCACCGGCGCCGGCTGGTTCCAGGGCGGCCGGGGCAGCGACACGATCTTCGGCGGCAGCGACTTCGATTACATCAAGGGAGGCGACGGCGACGACATCCTCTTCGGCGGCGTCGATGACGACCAGCTGGAGGGGAACGGCGGCGCCGACCACTTCGTCTTCCGCGCCGGCGAGGGGCAGGACCTGATCGTCGATTTCGAGGATGACGTGGACACGCTCTGGCTCGACCCCGCGCTCTGGGGCGGGGAGGAGATGAGCGCGGAAGAGGTTCTGGAGGCCTTCGCGGTGGAGATCTACAACCTCGTGCTGATCTTCCCCGACGGCTCGTCGGTCGTCCTCCTCACCCCGTCGGCCGAGGAGATGGTGGACGATATCGCCTTCCTCTGAGCCGGCCGCTAAGGCGGGCTCACCGGCACATGGCCGAAGACTGGCGCCGGCCGCCCCCAGGGGGCGCCCGGCCAGGGGCTCATTCCGAGCCCGGTGTTCAGTAGATGTAGCGGATCTGGTCGGCCCAGTACCGCTCCACCCGGCGCAGGGACATCGTGATGTTGTCCAGCCCCTCGAGGTCGATCACGCCGCGGCCCGTGAGCCCCTCGGCATGGGCGGCGAAGAGCTTGGCGACGATATCGCGCACGTTGCGGCCCTTCTCCGTCAGGCGGACACGCACCGAGCGACGGTCGATCTCGCAGCGCTGGTGGTGCATGTAGCCCATCTCCACCAGCTTCTTGAGGTTGTACGACACGTTGGAGCCCTGGTAGTACCCGCGGCTTTTCAGTTCGCCGGCGGTCACCTCGTTATCGCCGATGTTGAAGAGCAGAAGCGCCTGCACGGCGTTCAGCTCCAGCATTCCCAGTCGCTCGAACTCGTCCTTGATAACGTCCAGCAAAAGGCGGTGAAGACGCTCAACCAGTGTGAGCGCCTCGAGATAGCTCTGCATGAACCCGGCGTTGACGCCCAGTTGCGAGTCATCCTCAATGGCACTGTGCAAGCTCATCCGGCTCTCTCCAATCTGGCCTTTTCGATCCTAACTTGGAGAAAATTGCTCAAGATGTGGTTTAAAACCCAGTCGGAATGTGTCGGAAAAGGGGCAATTAGCGGGAATTGCAAAGGCATGCGGCCCGCTATTCCGGCCGCGTCACCCCGCTTGCGCCCTTGCGAATAAGGGCCACGACGCCCTCCAGCCCCTCCGGTGCCGGCTGGCCGGTGGCGACCCAGAGGTAAATGTCATGGTCATTTTCGTGAAGGAGGCGCTCGTAGGAGTCGAGGAGCGATTCCTCCAGGTGAGGCAGCTGCCGGACGGCGAAGTCGCCGAGGATCAGGTCCATCTCCTTGATGCCCCGGCGGATGGAGCGCATGTGCAGGCGGCGCAGCCGCGTCTCGCGGCTCTCGTCCGCCGGCGGGGCGCTCGCCTGCAACGGCACGCCCCCCTCACCCGGCACGGAGACGCTTCTCCAGCCGGCCGAGGCGGGCCAGCGTCGCCGTCATCTCGGCGCGGATCTTGCGGATCTCGGCCAGCTCGGCGGCATTGTCCTGCGCGTCCGTCTCGCCCGGGCCGTCCGGCCCGTCGCCGACGCCGGTGAGCATCCAGGAGAGGGAGACGCCGAGCATGCCGGAGAGCATCTGCAGCTTGTTGGCGCGCGGCTCGGCGCGGTCATCCTCCCACCGCTCGACGGTGCCGACCTTCACGCCCAGCCGGGCCGCGAGCTCCTTCTGGGCGAGGCCGGCCGCTTCACGGGCACCGGCGATGCGGTCTCCGAGGGTGGCGCTGTCCTCACTGTACCAGCCGTCTTCGGGGGTCATGTCTGGCTCCTCCTTGCCGCATATGCTGGGCCGGCTTATGACAGCCGCGCCTTTGATATTCCAGTCTGGAGCCGACATGCCTCCCTTCCTTGCCGACGCGCTCGCCCGCGTGAAGCCCTCACCCACCATCGCCGTGACGACGAAGGCGGCGGAGCTGAAGGCCGCGGGGCGCGACGTCATCGGCCTCGGCGCGGGGGAGCCCGATTTCGACACGCCGGCGAACATCAAGGCCGCGGGCATCCGCGCCATCGAGGAGGGGCGGACGAAGTACACCCCCGTCGACGGCATCCCCGAGCTGAAGCGCGCCATTTGCGCCAAGTTCGAGCGCGAGAACGGGCTGAGCTACGAACCGGCGCAGGTGACGGTGGGCACGGGCGGCAAGCAGGTGCTCTACAACGCCTTCATGGCGACGCTGAACCCCGGCGACGAGGTCATCATCCCGGCGCCCTACTGGGTCAGCTACCCCGACATGGTGCTCCTCGCCGGCGGCGAGCCGGTGGTGGTGGCGGCGGCGCTGGAGACGGGGTTCAAGATCACGCCCGAGCAGCTGGAGGCGGCAATCACGGAGCGGACCAAGTGGTTCCTCTTCAACTCGCCGTCGAACCCGACGGGCGCCGGCTATTCCCGCGAGGAGCTGAAGGCGCTGACCGAGGTGCTGATGCGCCACCCCCACGTCCACGTCATGACCGACGACATGTACGAGCACCTGACCTTCGGCGACTTCACCTTCTGCACGCCGGCGGAGGTGGAGCCCGGCCTCTACGAGCGCACGCTGACGGTCAACGGCGTCTCCAAGGCCTACGCGATGACCGGCTGGCGGATCGGCTACGCGGCCGGCCCGAAGGAACTGATCGGCGCGATGCGCAAGATCCAGAGCCAGAGCACCTCCAACCCCTGCTCCATCTCGCAATGGGCGGCGGTGGAGGCGCTGGACGGCCCGCAGGACTTCATCGCGCCGAACCGGGCGCTCTTCGAGCGGCGGCGCGATCTCGTGGTGGCGGGGCTGAACGCCTGCCCGGGGATCACCTGCCCGGTGCCGGAGGGGGCCTTCTACGTCTATCCCGACATCTCCGGCTGCATCGGCAAGACGAGCCCCGGCGGCGCCGCGATCACCGATGACGAGGCCTTCGCCACGGCGCTGCTGGAGGAGGAGAACGTGGCAGTGGTCTTCGGCGCCGCCTTCGGGCTTTCTCCGAACTTCCGCGTCAGCTACGCTACCTCCGACGCCGCGCTGACCGAGGCCTGCGCGCGGATCAAGCGGTTCTGCGAGGGCCTCAGCTGAGGGGAGACCAGCGAGGCCGGCCATCAGGCCGGATGAGCGCCGCCGCCTGATGACCGACCTGCCGAAATACTTCTACCGCATCCGCGAGAACGGCGCCGCCGTCTTCGAGGTGGAGACGGAGAACCGCGAGCGCCGGCTGGAGCTCAACCAGATCGCCGTGGCGAACTGGAAGAACGGCGACATCAAGCCCCACGGCCAGCACGAGCTGACGGAGGCGGAGCGGGCGGAGATCGAGGGCTGGATCGCGCAGCGCCGCGCCCTCGTCGCCCGGCGGGAGGTGGACGATATCCACCGCGCCATCGACCACCTCAACCTCACCGCCCAATGGGTGCAGGCCCGCGCCACGCCGGAAGAGCTGGAGGAGGTGACGGACCCCCTCCTCCTCGCCATGCACGATCTGCGGACGATCCTCGTGCGCCGCAAGGCCGAGCGGCTGGCCGAGGCCCCGGCGCGGAATGTGCCGCTCGGCGCGGGACGGGGGGCGGGGGAAAGCTCAGGCGGGCGCGATGTCGGTGGCGACGGTGCCGGGCGGGATGACGAGGCGGATTGAGCGCAGCCAGAAGCGCAGCGCCAGCCCGATCACCGCCGCCGTCAGCCCCAGCGTCAGGCCGAACCACAGCCCCTCCGGCCCCAGCCCCAGCGGGAAGGCGAGGAGCCAGGCACTCCCCAGCCCCACCAGCCAGTAGGAGAGGCAGGCGATCACCATCGGCACGCGCATGTCCTGCACGCCGCGCAAGAGCCCCATCGCCGTCGCCTGCCCGCCATCGGCGAACTGGAAGAGCGCCGCGATGGCGAGAAGCGGCACGCCGAAGGCGACGATCTGCGGCTTCAGCGGATCCTCCGGATCGACGAAGAGCCCCACCAGCTCCGCCGGCCAGATCAGCAGGATGGCGACGACGACGAAGCCGAAGAGCACCGAGATCGCCTGAGCGGTGATCGCGGTGCGCTTGAGGTCGATGGCGCTCCCCCGGCCCACGGCGCCGCCGGCGCGCACCGTCGCCGCCTGGCTCATGCCGACATGGAACATGAAGAGCAGCGCGGTGAGCTGCATGGCGATGCCATGCGCCGCCAGCTCCACCTCGCCGATCCAGCCCATCATGATGGCCGAGCCGGAGAACATCCCCGATTCCGCCAGCGCCGTCAGGCCGATGGGAAAGCCGAGGCGGAAGGCCTGGCCCAGCGCCTCCCAGTCCGGCTTCCAGAAGCGCACGAAGAGCTCGAACTGCGGCGCCTTGCGGGCGGCGTAGACCGCCGCGGCGACGGCCATGGCGATCTCGAGGATGACCGAGGCGATGGCGGCGCCGACGATGCCCAGCTCCGGCGCGCCGAGATTGCCGAAGATCAGGCAGTAGTTGATGCCCGCGTTCAGCCCGACGCCGGCGACGGTGATCCACAGCTGCACGCCCGTCAGCTCCAGGGCGCCGAGGAAGCCGCGGATGGCGGTGGCGAAGAGCGCCCCGAAGAGGCCGAAGGCGGCGATGCGCAGGTACCCCTGCGCCGCCTCGGCCACCTCCGGCGGCTGGCCCATGGCGAGCAGCAGCGGCTCGGAGAACCAGAGCGGGATGACGGCGAGCGCGGCGTAGGCCAGCGTCAGCCACATGGCCATGCGCGTGAAGCGGCGGGCCCGCACCGCATCCCCCCGCGCCGCGGCGGAGGAGACGACGGGCGCCACGGCGATGCCGAAGCCGGCGCCCATGATGAAGAGCACGAACCAGACATTGGTGGCGATCGTCGCCGCCGCCAGCGCGGTGACGGAGTACCAGCCCAGCATCAGCGTGTCGGTCATGTGGATGAGGAAGTTCGCCACCGAGGCGCCGACGAGCGGCAGCCCGATGCGGAACAGCGCACCGGCATGGGAACTCAGGCTGGACGGTCGCGCGCTCATGGCGCTCCTCTAGGCGCTGTTTCGGGGACCGTCCAGTGGGCGGGTTTGCGGCGTGACGGCCACTAAAATGAGCGCCTTTGGCGCACGCCCTTGAGTGCGTTGGGGGCTCTGCCCGTCGCCATTGGGGCTCGGACCAATGGCGCCGCCAAAGGCGACCCCCCGGGATTTCTGGGACCAAAGACGATGGGGCCGGTGGAGGGCGGGCCGCGGAGACGAAAAGGGCGGCGGGGCCAGTGGCCGCGCCGCCCGGGGGCTGCCCCGAAAGGGGGCGGCCGGATGCACCTGTTACCGAACCAGAAGCCGGGCTTCGTGCTTCTTCAGCGACTTGCGGGCCGCCTGGTAGTTTTCCAGCCCCGCACGCTCCTTCAGCTCGGGGAAGAGCGTGAAGATCTCGTCGCGCTGGTCGCCGTCGATGCCCTTCAGCGTGAAGTCGCCGGGCTGGAAGCTTTCCGTCCACGCGCCGTTCGAGAGCACCACCTGGTGACGGTCGAACATGAAGTGGATGTAGGCGGTGGAGGCGACCTGCACCTCCACGATCCCCGGCATGCCGACGAGGTGCTTGGCGGCCGCGAGAACCTCGCTCTCCTCGAAGTAGAGTTGCGTGCGCTCGGAGGCGACGAGCAGGCGGTGGTTCGGAGAGACCATCATGTCGCGCTCCGGCAGGCCGTTGCCGAGGGCGCCGGCCTTGATGAGCACCGGCTTGAGCTGCGGCGTCGCCATGAAGTCGCGGGCGGAGACGTCCTTGCGGCCGACCCAGCGGATCTCCTGGATGCCGTTGTCGCGGGTGATGATCCGGTCGCCCTCGCGCAGGCTCTCCACCGGGACCTCGCCGCGCGGCGTGGCGATGGCCGTGCCGGGGGTGAAGCAGGGGACGACGTTCTCGATCTCGACGAAGGTCATCGAGGTGCCGTCCTTGAAGTGGACGATGCCATCCTCGCGGTCGTCGGAGGTGTACTCGACGCGGTCGACGGTGCCCGGATCGAGGAGCAGGCTGTCGAAGTCATCGCCGCCGGCGCCGCCGTCGACATGATCGCCGCCGTTGCCGCCGTAGAAGACGTCCCGGTCGTTGTTGCCGAAGAGCGTGTCGTTGCCCTGGCCACCGATGATCGTGTCGTTGCCGCGGCCACCGGTGATGTAGTCGTCGTCGACGCCGCCATCGAGGTAGTCGTTGCCGTCCTGACCGTGGATCACGTCGTCGTCGTCGAGGCCGTAGACCGTGTCGTCGCCGGCGGAGGCGAAGATCGTGTCCTGCCCGTTGTCGGTGACCTGGTCGCCCGCGTCGTCGGGGATGTTCAGCTCGTCGGGGAAGCGGGGGTCGAGCCCGCCGTAGATGACATCGTTGCCGGCGCCGCCGATGATCGTGTCGGAGCCTTCGCCTCCGACGATCGTGTCGTCGCCCTTGTCGCCCTGGATGTAATCGTTGTCGATGCCGCCGTAGAGCACGTCATCGCCGTGGCCGCCGTAGAGCTTGTCGGCATCGTCGCCGCCATAGATCGTGTCGTCGCCCGCATCGCCGTAGAGCGTGTCGATGCTGTCGAGCGGGGCCGGATCCTGCTGGAGCGGCGGGTAGGGGTTGTCGAAGCGCGGCAGCTCGTTGCCGTCGCCGTAGATGACATCGTTGCCCTCGCCGCCATGGACGGTGTCCTGCCCGTCCCCGGCGATGACGGTGTCGTCGCCGCCCTTGGCGAAGATCAGGTCGTCGTTGCCGTCATGGCCCGGCAGCAGGGCGTCGTCGCCGTCGACCACGTCGCCTTCCGGGTCACCGGTATAGGAGGTGTCGATCAGGTCGTCGCCGGATGTCCCCTCGACGGTGCCGTCGGGGCCCTTCGGCGGGGTGGGATCGGTCGGGTCAGTCGGGTCGGTGGGATCGGTCGGCTCGAGGAAGTGCTCGATCTCGACGAACTCGATGACGTCGCCCGTCGGTTTCCCGTCCTGATCGAGGAGGACAACCTTGCCGTTGTAGCCGTTGCCGTTGAGGTCGGGCGTCAGATCGACGATCTCGTACTTGCCGACCTGCGTCAGATCGAGCGTGTCGTTGTCGTCGCCCCAGGCGCCGCCATCGATCCAGTCGTTGCCGGTGGAGGCCACGATGACGTCGGCATCGTCGCCGCCGCCGATGAAGTCATCGCCCTCGCCGCCGAGGATGGTGTCGTTGCCGCCATCGCCCTTCAGCGTGTCGTTGCCGACGCCGCCCTCGATGTGGTCGTCGCCCGCGCCGCCGAAGACGACATCGCCGTCGCCCCCGGCATAGATGCTGTCGTCGCCCTCGCCGGAATATATGTGGTCGAGCTGCTCGCCGCCGTAGATGACGTCATTGCCGCCGCCGCTGTAGATGTCGTCGAAGCCGGCACCGCCGAAGATGGTATCGGCACCGTCGTCGGGGGCATCACCCTCGGGATCGCCGGTATAGGTCTCGTCGATCAGATCGTCGTTGGTGGTGCCTTCAACGGTGCCAGCCATGTGTCCACTCCATTCATCTGCCGGACGCACCGGCCGCGGCACCTGCCGCGCATAAAGGTTCCAGTGGCGGCCGAACGAAGGTTCGCCGCGCGGCACCGCCCGAGGGGCGATGCGGTCACTGCCTGTTCCGCCAGGGAGCTTGAGCTCAGCAGCAGATTACGTATCTCCCGGCTGTCGCGCCGGACCGGCTCCCCCAAGCCGGAGACCCACGAGCGGGGTCGCGATCTGGATACCGGCGAATTTGGTACGAACAAAGCGAAAATTGTCGGAAAGATGTGCGCATCGGGGCGGGCGGCGGAGAACCGCGCCTTCTTTCCCAAGCGTCAGGGAACGCTGGGGAAATCCATTGTTTCGGTTATTTCTTTAATAGCGCCTTAAAAACCGTCAAATCGGGCGCATTCTCAACCTTAGGGAGTGTAAAGGCACCCTATTGTTGCGGAGATGAGTCCCCGGCCTGAGGGGCCGGTCCGGAGGCAGCAGGGGAAACCAGCGGCGACCCGGTGTCTCCAATGGTGAACCAATTGGCAGAGCTCGCCGCGATTGGTGCCGGGGCGCCCCGACGCGGCCGGCTGGAGGGCCGGCTCGAATCGTGGATTGGCGGGCGGGATCGCAGGGGTGGTACCGGTGGTCGGACTCGAACCGACATGATGTTGCCATCGGCGGATTTTGAATCCGCTGCGTCTACCATTCCGCCACACCGGCACGGGGCAAAACATGCGCCGCCACCTAGCCGGGCGGCGGCGCTGTCGTCAATGTGCCGCCGCACCGAAGGCGCGGCGGCACGGGCGGCAGGTCACAGGGTGTCGGTGCCGAAGGTGTCGCAGGCGACGAGATCGCCCGTCTGATAGCCCGTCTCGAACCAGCGCTGGCGCTGCTCGGAGGTGCCGTGGGTAAAGCTCTCCGGCCGCACCCGGCCGCCGGCCCCGCGTTGCAGCGTGTCGTCGCCGATCTGCGCCGCGGCATTCATCGCCTCGGCGATGTCGCCGGGCTCCAGCGTGCCGAGCTGGCTTTCCGCCGCGCGGGCCCAGATGCCGGAATAGCAGTCGGCCTGCAGCTCGATGCGCACGGATATGGCGTTGGCGTCCGCCTCGCTGACCCGGGCGCGGAGCGCATTGGCCTCGGTGAGGATGCCGAGCTCGTCCTGCACGTGGTGGGCCACCTCGTGGGCGATGACATAGGCGGCGGCGAAGTCGCCGCTGGCGCCGAGCTGGCGGTCGAGCGTGATGAAGAAGTCGGTGTCGAGATACACCTGCTCATCGGACGGGCAGTAGAACGGCCCGGTCATGGCGCTGGCGCCACCGCAGGCGGAGTTCGTGGCGCCGGAGAAGAGGACGAGCGTCGCCGGATCGTAGGCCTCCCCCAGCTCGGAGCGGAAGATGCGGGCCCAGACCTCCTCGGTGTCGGCGAGGGTGACGGCGACGAACTCGCCCGCCTGCTCGTCGGCATCACTCAGCTCACGCGGGCCGGTCTGGGTGGTATAGGTGCCGCCCCCGCCGCCGAGGCCCCCGCCGCCGAGCAGAGGCGTCAGATCGACGCCGAGGAAGAGCCCGATGACCACGATGGCCACCAGCCCCAGCCCCCCTGCCCCGCCGACGCGCATCGCGGCGCCGCCGCGCCCGCGCCTGTCGACCACGTTCCGGCTTTGTCTCCGCCCCTGCCATTTCATGTGCACTTGCTCCTGCTGACGCGACACACGGGCCCGTGAGGACCTGCTTCTTCCGCTCGTGAACGCCGGCAGATTGACCATCGTTCCCGCGCGTGGCCTAAGGGGTCCGCGCGGGGGCAGTGGGGATCAGACGTGATACGCGGGCTTTATGACTGGACGCTGTCGCTGGCGTCACATCGCCATGCCACCTGGGCGCTGGCCCTGATCGCCTTCGTCGAAAGTTCGTTCTTTCCCATTCCGCCCGATGTCGTGCTGATCCCGATGATCATCGCCCGGCCGGGCCGCGCCTTCTTCTATGCGCTGGTGGCCACCGTCGCCTCGGTGCTCGGCGGGCTCTTCGGATACTTCATCGGCCTCAGCCTCTTCGAGCAGATCGGCCAGCCGATCCTCGATTTCTACGGCAAGGGCGAGGATTTCGCCCATTTCGCCGAGCGCTACAACGAGTGGGGCGCCTGGGCGGTGCTGATCGCGGGTGTCACGCCCTTCCCCTTCAAGGTGATCACCATCGCCTCCGGCGCCACCGCGCTGTCGCTGCCCGTCTTCATTCTGGCGTCCGTCATCGCGCGGGCGCTGCGCTTCTTCCTCGTCGCGGCGCTGCTCTGGCGCTTCGGAGAGCCGATCCGCGACTTCATCGAGCGCCGGCTGGGGCTCGTCTTCATTGTCTTCTGCCTGCTGCTCGTCGGCGGCTTTCTCGGTGTGACGTATCTATGACCCGCAAATCCCTCTCCCTCATCGCCGCCGGCGGCTCGCTGGCGCTGCTGGCCGGTGCCTTCCTCTTCCAGACGCTGGGCTACCTGCCCTGCAAGATGTGCCTCTGGCAGCGCTGGCCGCATGTGGTGGCCATCGGGATGGGCGTGCTGATGCTCATCGTGCCGAACCGGGCCTGGCCGTGGATCGGCGCCGCGGCCGCCGCGGTGACGAGCGGGCTCGGCCTCTATCATACGGGGGTGGAGCGGGGCTGGTGGGAAGGCCCGACCTCCTGCACCTCCACCGGCACCTCGCTGTCCGATCTCGGCGGCTCCGACCTTCTGTCGATGGACGGGCCGGGAATCGTGCTCTGCGACCAGGTCTCCTGGGCCTTCGCGGGCCTGTCGATGGCGAGCTGGAACGCCATCTTCTCGCTGATCCTCGCCATCATCTGGGTGCGTGCGGCGACCGCGAAGGCCGCCCGCTGACCCCTCAGTGGTAGGTGAATTCGCCGACGACGCTGCGCCACTGGCCGGGGGCGACCTGCTTGCGGTGCGTGAAGCGGATGGAATGCAGCGGCCCCTCGATACTCTCCTGCCAATGCTCGATGAGCTTGAAGAGTCGCGGGTGATCGGGGGCCAGATCGTAGTCCTGCCAGATGAAGCTGTTGAGAACGCTGCGATAATCCGGCATCCGATAGAAGATCTCCGCCGTCGTCAGCCCGTAGCCCTTGAGCATCAGCTCGGTCTCGCTCACCGCCATGTGCCGCTCCTGTTGCCTGCCTGCAGGAAAATGCTTGGCCGGCGGCCCCGTAAAGTCAACGAAAACAGCGTGTTGGCAGATGGCCTTGGTGGCTGCCAACCGTGAGGGGACGCTGGCATTGTAACCCATGGCTGGGGGGTGATAGAGTGCCGTCCAACAAGATATGGCGCGATGACAAGCAGGCCGACACGTGAGCGATACGCCCGACATTCCCCCCGGTGATGACGAAAGCAGCAGGCCGGAGCGGCCGAGCGGCCCCAGCGTCTCCATCAGCCAGGAGCTGAAGACCGCCTACCTCGACTACGCGATGAGCGTCATCGTCTCCCGCGCGATTCCCGACCTGCGCGACGGGCTGAAACCCGTGCACCGGCGCATCCTCTACTCGATGCACGAGACGTCGAACACGCCGGACAAGCCGTACCGCAAGTCCGCCCGCCCCGTCGGCGACACGATGGGCCGCTACCACCCGCATGGCGACGGCGCGATCTACGACGCGCTGGCCCGGATGGCGCAGGATTTCTCGATGTCCCTCCCCCTGCTCGACGGTCAGGGCAACTTCGGCTCGATGGACGGCGATAAACCCGCCGCCATGCGCTACACCGAAGTGAGGATGGACAAGCCGGCCACCTACCTGCTCGCCGATATCGAGAAGGACACGGTCGACTTTCAGGACAATTACGACGGCAAGGATCGCGAGCCGACCGTCCTGCCGGCGCGCTTCCCCAACATGCTGGTCAACGGCGCCGGCGGCATCGCCGTGGGGATGGCGACGAACATCCCGCCCCACAACCTCGGCGAAGTCATCGACGCCTGCCTCGCGCTGCTGGAGAACCCCGATCTGAGCTCCGACGAGCTGATCGAGTACGTGCCCGGCCCCGACTTCCCCACCGGCGGGATCATCCTCGGCCGCTCCGGGGCGCGCAAAGCCTATCTGGAAGGCCGCGGCTCCGTCGTCGTCCGCGCGCGGACGGAGATCGAGGAGCTCCGCAAGGATCGCTACGCCATCGTCATCAAGGAAATCCCCTACCAGGTGAACAAGGCGGCGATGATCGACCGCATCGCCGAGGCGGCGCGCGACAAGCGCATCGAGGGGATCGCCCACGTTCAGGACGAGTCCGACCGCGAGGGTGTGCGCGTCGTCGTCGAGCTGAAGCGCGATGCGACGGCGGAGGTCGTGCTCAACAACCTCTTCCGCTTCACCCCGATGCAGACGTCCTTCGGCTGCAACATGCTGGCGCTCAACGGCGGCAAGCCCGAGGTGCTGACGCTGCGGGGCTTCCTCACCCACTTCCTCGACTTCCGGGAAGAGGTGGTCGCCCGCCGCACCGCGTTCGAGCTGCGCAAGGCGCGCGAGCGGGCGCATATCCTCTGCGGTCTCGCCGTGGCGGTGACCAATGTCGACGAGGTCGTGGCCACCATCCGCGCCTCCGCCGACGCCGCCGAGGCGCGCGAGGCGCTGATGACCCGCCGCTGGCCGGCGGAGGACATCGCCGATTACATCAAGCTGATCGACGACCCGACGCACACGATCAACGACGACGGCACCTACAACCTCTCCGAGACGCAGGCCCGCGCCATCCTCGAGCTGCGCCTGCAGCGCCTGACGCAGATCGGCGTCAAAGAGGTGACGGACGAGCTGGAAGAGCTGGCCGCTCGGATCAAGGATTGCCTCGAGATCCTGCGCTCGCGCAGCCGCATCATCGGCATCATCCGCGAGGAGATGGAGGAGGTGAAGACGCTCTTCGCCGTCCCCCGCCGCACGGAGATCACCGACTGGGCCGGCGATCTCGACGATGAAGACCTCATCGAGCAGGAAGACATGGTCGTCACCGTCACGCAGGGCGGCTACATCAAGCGCACCCCGCTGGCCGACTTCCGCGCGCAGCGGCGCGGCGGCAAGGGCCTCTCCGGTGGCGGGCTGAAGGAAGAGGACGTCGTCACGACGCTCTTCGTCGCCAACACCCACGATCAGCTCCTCTTCTTCACGACCGACGGGATGGTCTACAAGCTCAAGTGCTGGCGCCTGCCGCTGGGCGCGCGCACCTCGCGGGGCAAGGCGGTGGTCAACATCCTGCCCATCCCCACGGGTGTCTCCATTGCCGCCATCATGCCGGTCGACCGGCCGGAGGAGGAATGGGACGCGCTCAACATCGTCTTCGCGACCTCCGCGGGCGACGTGCGGCGGAACGCGCTCTCCGACTTCACCAACGTCATGCGCAACGGCAAGATCGCGATGAAGCTGCCCGACGACGGCTCCGTCTCCCTCATCGGGGCGCGCATCTGCTCGCCCGAGGATGACGTGATGCTGGTCACCGATTCCGGCCGCGCCATCCGCTTCCAGGTGACCGAGGTGCGTGTCTTCGCCGGCCGCTCCTCCACCGGCGTGCGCGGCATCCGTCTGCACAACGGCGACCGCGTCGTCTCGATGTCGATCATCCGCCATTTCGAGGCCGATCCGCAGGAGCGTGCCGCCTACCTCAAGATGCGCCGCGCCGTGGCCGGCGTGACGGAGGAGCCGGAGAGCGACGAGGACGACGCCCCCGCCGGCGCCATCAGCCCCGAGCGCTATGCCGAGATGTCGGCCGCCGAGCACCTGATCCTCACGATCACCCGCGGCGGCTCCGGCAAGCTCTCCTCCAGCCACGACTACCCCGTGCGCGGGCGTGGCGGCCAGGGCGTGATGGCGATGGACAAGGCGATGCGCGGCGGGCCCATCGTCTCAACCTTCCCGGTGGAGATGGGCGACCAGATCATGCTGGTCACCTCCGCCGGCCAGTCGATCCGCGTGCCGGTGGAAGGCATCTCCTTCCGCTCCCGCTCCGCGGGCGGCGTGAAGGTCTTCAACACCGGCAAGGGCGAGGAGGTCGCCTCCGTCGCGTGGATCGCCGAGAGCGAGGCGCCCGAGGCCCCCGAGGCCTCGCCGGAGGAACCGGGCGAGGCGTGACCTTGGCGACACGCTCGACTCAGGGTTGATAAGGGAGGGGGGCGCAGCGGCAATTGCGCCCCCCTTTCATTCATGAGCACCGTCCTTGCGAAAACCACCTGTTTCCCCCGTGAGGACCGAATGCGCACCTATTCCCTTCTTGTCGCCACGAGCCTTGTCGCCCTTCCGGTGACGGCGTCGGCGCAGACCATGTTCGGCGAAACCTACATGTCTCTCGATCTCGGCGTTGCCTCGTTCGAGAGCGATTTCGGCGATTATTCCTACGGCTCCCTCGACGGCACCTACGAGACGACCCTCGGCAATATCCTGCTCGGGCTCGATGTCGACATCACCAATGACGAATCCGTCCAGACGAGCACGGTTACCGCGATGGGCGGCTACCAGATCACGCCCTCGATCCTCGCCGGGGCCTTCGTCTTCGCCGATTTCTACAACGACTCGGAATTCGACGAGAGCGACGACTACACCACCGCCGGCGTCTACGCCGAGTACGTGACCATCTCCTTCGGCTCCGCCCTCGCGGTGGAAACGGAGCTCGATGACGACGAGGACGGCGACGTCTTCCTGACCTTCCTCGGCACCACCGAGCTGCCGAGCGGCGTCAGCGTCGATGCCACGGTCAACCACGTCCTCGACGGCTCCGACACGGGCGACTCCACCTCGCTGGACGCGATCGTCGGCTACGAGCGCGGCGCCATCTCGGCCGACCTGCTCTACTCCTACGACCACTTCGAGGGGGTCGACGAGGGCGATCAGGACGTCGCCGTGGCGGCCACCTACGACTTCGGCGCCATCGACGTGACCGCTGGCCTCGCCGCGCTGGCCGATGACAACGACGATATCGTCTACGCCCTCGGCGCCGGCTACGATTTCAATGCCGGCCTCTCCATCGACGTCGTCGCCACCTATTACGACGACAAGGACGGTTACACCGAGGAAGGCATCGGCTTCCGCCTCTCCTACCTCGTCGGCACGCCGAACACCGTCTACTCGGACGTCCAGGAACGCTTCGAGGACTTCAGCGCCAAGTTCGCCTCCTACTGATCCTGGCCCCGCGCCGGACGGCCGCCCCCCCGGGGCGGCCCTCCTGCCCTGCCCCGGTTCGGGCACCGCGCACGAAAAAAGGCCCCGGCAATGCCGGGGCCTTTCTCTTAGTCTAAGGTGTTGGGCGCGCCTCACATGCGGGAGGCGACGTTCTCCCAGTTCACGAGGTTGTCGAGGAAGTTCTTCAGGTACGCCGGGCGCTTGTTGCGGAAGTCGATGTAGTAGGAGTGCTCCCACACGTCGCAGCCGAGCAGGGCCGTCTGGCCGAAGCAGAGCGGGTTCACGCCGTTCTCGGTCTTGGTGACCTTGAGCGAGCCGTCAGTGTCCTTCACCAGCCAGGCCCAGCCGGAGCCGAACTGGCCACCGCCGGCGGCGGCGAACTCGTCCTTGAACTTGTCGACGGAGCCGAAGCTCTCGACCAGCGCGCTCTCCAACTCGGAGGGCATCGCGGAGGTACCCGGGCCCATCATCTGCCAGAACTGGCTGTGGTTCCAGTGCTGGGAGGCGTTGTTGAAGATGCCGGACTGCGCCACGGCGCCGGGCTGGTAGGTGCCGGTGACGATCTCTTCCACCGACTTGCCTTCCCACTCCGTGCCTTCGATCAGCTTGTTGCCGGTCGTGACATAGGCGTTGTGGTGCAGGTCGTGGTGGTACTCCAGCGTCTCTTTGGACATGCCGTTGTCGGCGAGAGCGTCATGGGAATACGGCAGATCGGGAAGTTCGAAAGCCATGGCGGGGCTCCTTTCGGAAGCTTGGTGAATTTGACCCTAACATGGCCACGCTCGGGCGAAGGTCAATGCCGCGCGGGGCCGCAGGGGACCACAAGTCAGGGCGATTGCAGCGCCTTGTCCTTGTCTTCGAACATCTTGGGGAAGGTCAGATGCTCCTTCAGGAGCTTGCCGGGCAGGTTGGCAAATTCCCCCGGTGGGCGCTGCAGGTAGGAGAAGAACATGGCGTTCTGGTCGATCCACCACAGATCCTCGCCATGGCTGCGGCTGAAGAACAGTCGAACGTAGTCGCAGATCAGCGTCAGGTAGGCGAGCGCCTGCGGTGTCGCCGGCGCATAGACGGCATGGGCGATGATCCGGTGCCACGGCAGGCTCATGCCCCGCATCAGGCGGATCTGCATCTTGCGGGGCGCGAAGCGGGGATGATCGAGCAACTCCGCGAAGTCCTTCTCGCAGCGCATGTCGATATCGAAGACAAAGGCGGGCAGCCCCATGTCCTGGATCACCCGGCGCGCCGCGAAGAAGCGGGCCGAGGCGTAGTAGGACCGGTCGGCCAGCTGCGCCTTGCGCTCGATGAAGAAGATCACGTCGTCGCCGGCATGGGCGCGCATGAGCTCCATCGCCTCGGCATCGGGCTCGATGACATGGTAGACGGCGAGGTAGCCGGTGCAGCGGGCGCGCAGGCTTCCCAGCGATTGCGGCAGAAAGCGCTTGAGATAGCCGCTGTCGGTCGAGAAGACGATCGCGTAGCGGGCCTCCCGTCCCTCCCCCTGCACCTCGACCTCCGGCTCTTGGAAGGTGATCCCGTCACCGCGGGCGATGAGGGGCCAGTTGGGGTTGCGGACGGCGCTGTTGAGCCCGAGCGAGGCGAAGAAGTGCAGGGACTTGGAATGGTAGCTGGCGTTGGCCATCCAGGCCCAGCCCATCTTGCGGTCGCCATCCTCGAAGGCCAGAGCGGCGCGAAAATGCGACAGCGGCGACAGCACGCCGGCATGCTTGAGAAGCCGCTCGGCGGCGGGCCTGTCCTGCATCATGAAGGCCGAGCGCAACGCCAGATCGCACAGGCGGATCATCTCGTTCTGCGCCTGCAGCTCGGAGGGGTTCTCCTCGATCAAAGCGGTCACCGGCTCGACGACGTCAGTGTGACGGTTGGAGAGAAAGGCCCTCATGGCGTCTTCGTAGGTGATCAAGCCCTGCCCCCCGCCCCACCGGGCTGTTCTGTCCGGCTCCGAGGGCCGCCTGCTTCAAAAATTCGCATGTTTGCCCCTGCCCCGCAAGGTCAGCGCGGCTCAGAGCCACGTCACCCGCTGGCGGAACTCGGAGCGCTCGGGGAAGTCCTCCACGTGGCGCGCCATGAGGGCCTTGGCCTCGCCGGGGCGGCGGAGCGGGCGGCAGAGGGTGATCATGCGCTCCAGCGCGTCTGGGCGGGCCGGGTCAATCTCCGTCGCCTTCGTCAGGGCCGTCCAAGCCGTCTCCAGCGCGTCGATCCGCCGCGCCGCCGTGGCTTCGAGGATCAGCGCCTCGGCGGAGCCGTCGGCCAGGGCGCGGTTGGCCTCCATCAGCGCCAGCACGTCATCGTATTTCTCCAGCCGGCTCAGCATCTTGGCGGAGGAGACGAGCCCCTCCCCCGTCACGGCGCCCGGGTCCGCCTCCGCCCCGCCGGGCAGGTAGCGGGTGAGGACGTTGGACATGATGCGATCGACCAGCTCGGGCGCCACATGGCGGTAGTCGTTCCGGCTCCACGCCACCTCGGGTGAGGAGAGGGTGACGAACTCGTAGGAGGGGAAGTAATCGACCCCCGCCTTGCCGATCAGGAACTCATCGAGCGCCGCCCGCTGGACGGACTTGGAGTAGGCGTTGGCCACCAGCACATCCATGTCACGGAACGTGGCCAAGAGCGGGACGGGCGAGACCGTCACCAGCATCTTCAGCGGCTTGGTGCGGTGGCGGCAGAGCAGCGCATGCAGCTGCTCCAGCCCCTCCAGCACGTCGCGGTAGGACAGCACGCGGAACTCGAAGCGCTCCGGCTCCGCCCGGATCGCCTGCATGGGGGGCATGACGTTGAGATAGAGGCCGAGGGCCCGGTCATACCATGTCTCGACATAGCCGAGGGTGAGGATGACGACGTCGGCCTCCACCACGGCCTTCAGCCCGTCGAGGTAGCGGTGGCGGAAGGCGAGGATCTCCTCGGGCGGGAAGTCGAGCCGCGCCATGCCGAGCTGCGCGTCGAACCACGTCCCCTTGGCGCCGGGGTAGAGGATGTCCCGACCCGGGAAGCGCTCCCGCTCCAGCGCCCAGGTGATCTCGTTGAGCACCGAGTGGATGGAGTACTTGTTGAAGAAGTTGGCCGCGTCATCGAGGCTCTCGCCGACCTCGCCCAGCGAGAACTCGCGGGAGAGGACCCGCATCCCCGCCTCGTCCAGCGCCCGCTCGATATTGCGCGCAAAGCAGGAGCCGATGGCGAAGACGCTGTCGCTCCGCGCGATCTCGAACGAGGGCGCGCAGGAGGGGGAGGCGAGCGGGTAGAGACGCTCGCCGTCCCTGTCCGGCGCGGGGAAGCGGCGCAGCGGGTTGGTGCGCGCGCGCGCCATCGCCTCGGTGGCGGTGAGGGTTTCGATGTTGCTCATGCCCGGCCTTTCGTCTGGCGGTTCTGGTGCAGGGTCAGGATGTCCAAATTAGGGCAAAATTCTATGCAATACATGGAAGGGTGGCGCGACTCGCGGCCACGGCGAACAAGAACGAGCAGGCATGGCAGACCCCTTCCCCTTCGAGGTGCCGGAGATTTCCGGCCCCATTGCATCGCATATCACGAAGCTGGAGCGGGCGTATGTCGTGCCGCCGCCCAAGGGCGGGCCCAACCAGTCCGTCCAGCGCTCCGGCGTGCTGACGGCCGAGGGGGCGCCGGTGGAGAACGCCGTCACCTGGCGGGGGACGACGCCGGTGACGGTGCCGCCCGCCATGCCGGAGGGCGAGGTGGACCAGCTGGAGGGGCGATGGCTCTTCCTCGGGCCGCTCTTCGGGCATTTCGGCCATTTCCTCGTGGAGAGCATCTGCCGCATCTGGGCGGTGGATCAGCTGCGCGGCCAGCTGGACGGCGTGCTCTACGTGCCGAAGTTCCAGAACCGGCCGGAGCATGTGGCGAACGTCTACCGCCCCTTCCTCGAGGCGCTGGGGGTGGACCTGCCGATGCGCAACATCGAGGACCCGGCGCAGGTGGAGCAGCTCTTCGTGCCGCGGCAGGGCTTCGGCATGTTCCAGATGATCGAGGGCGCGCCGGAGTTCCGCGCCTTCATCCGCGCCCATGCCGGCAAGACGGTGGCGCCGGAGGGGTCGGCGAAGATCTACATCTCCCGCTCCGAGCTGCCGGGGGCGCGGGGCTCGGTGCTCTTCGAGCGGCGGCTGGAGGGCTGGCTGGAGGCTGAGGGATACGTGCCTTACCACCCGCAGAAGCACAGCCATCTGGAGCAGATCGCGGCTTACCGCGCCGCGCGGCACATCATCGCCGTCGATTGCTCGCCGCTGCACCTGCTCGGCATGGTGGGCGACGAGGGGCAGAAGGTCGGCGTCATCGCCCGGCGCGACGGCGACCTCGACGAGATCTTCGCCCGCCAGATCCGCGCCTTCCAGGGGGCGGAGGCGCGGGCCTTCAATCACCTGCGCCGCAACTGGATCGAGGCGCATGGCAACCGCCCGAGCCGCACGAGCTGGGGGGAGCTGGACTACCCGGCGCTCCGCGAGAGCCTGATGGCCGCCGGCCTGATCAAGGGCGTGGAGGCCTGGGAGGAGCCGACGGAAGCGGACTACGAGGCGGAGCTCGACAGGATCGCCGCCGCCGCGGGGCACCGGTTCAAGCCGTGGGACGGGCCGAAGGGCAAGGCGCCGGGGGACGGGGACTAAGGGTCCGGCGTCGGTGTCTCGCCGGCGTCAGGCAGGGCGCGCGGTCACGAGCGGCAGGAAGATATCGTCGATGATCTCGTCGATGCCGGCGTCGGAGATCGTCTCGAGCGTCATCACCTCCTCGTAGATTGTCAGGTCGATCATCAGCGTCGTTATCCGCGGCGTCAGGCGGGCGGGGTCGATCTCGCCCCTCGCGACGGCACGGTCGAGGATGCTGCCCACCGTATGGGGATCGGCGATGTCAGCCCGCAGCTGATACATGTTCGACCGCGCCTCGTGCAGATCGTCTCCCATCTCGAAGATGTAGCGCAGCAAGGTCGGCGGCGTACGATCGGCAAGGCCGCGGAGCAACGCGCGCAGCTCGTCCCGCAGGTTGCCCATATCGGGCACGACGACGGGATGCTGGCGCACGAAACGCGCCAGCGCCGCCGTCGCCAGCGCCATGACGCTGGGCCAGCGGCGGGCCAGCACCGGCCGGCTGGTGCCCGCCCGGCTCGCCACCGCCTGCAGGGTCAGGCCGCGATACCCGCCATCGTTCAATTCCTCCCACGCCGCATCGAGAATGGCGCCCTCAAGAGCTTCTCCACGCCGTCGGCTTCCATTGCTGTCTGTCGAGCTACTCATGGGTAAGATGCAAACAGCATCCTATTGACGGGATCAAGGCTCAGCATTAGATGCGCTATGCATCTTATGGCCGGCCTGCACCCGGCGCCTCCCCGGAGACCGGCATGACCGCAAGGCTCGAACTGAAATCCGTCACCAAGCTCTTCCCCTCTGGCGACGGTGTCAGTGGCATCGATTTCACGATCAGGGCCGGTGAGATCCACGCGCTCGTCGGGCTCAACGGCGCGGGCAAATCGACCCTGATGCGGCTTATGCTGGGCATGAAGCGGCCGGACAGCGGCGAGGTGCTGATCGAGGGCGTCCCGCTTCAGAGCCTCGATCCGCGACGCTGGTCGCGCGTCGGCCATCTCATCGAGTACCCCTTCGCCTATGGCGAGCTGAGCGTCCGCCAGAACCTCGTGCTCGCGGCCCGGCTGCGCGGCATGGAGACGGCCCGCGCCCGTCAGGTGGCGGCCGACATCATCACCGGCCTGGCCCTGCAGAAATTCGCCGAGCGCCGGGTGGCGGATCTGTCGCTGGGCAACCGGCAGCGCGTCGGCCTCGCGGCAGCGCTGCAGCACGCCCCCGACCTTGTGATCCTCGACGAGCCGACCAACGCGCTCGATCCATCGGGCATGATCGTGCTGCGCGACACGCTCCTCGCCCGCGCCGCCGCCGGCGCCGCGATCCTCGTGTCGAGCCACCACCTCGACGAGATCGCCCGCATCGCCGACCGCATCACGGTGATCAACGCCGGCCGCATCATCGGATCGCTGGAGCCCGGGCAGGCGGAGATCGAGCGCGCCTTCTTCTCGCTCGTCAGCGCAGACGCGGAGGCCGCTTGACATGAACGCCCTGGTTACGGCGCTCGGCGTCGAATGGTCGAAGTTCCGTCACGCCCGCTTCGGGCAGCTCGCGACCCTCGGCATCATCCTCGTGACGGCGGTGATCAGCCCACTGATGAACATGGGCGACGCCTCGACCCTGTCTGCGGGCGACTGGGCCCGCTACTTCGATCTCACCGCCGGCACCGTCGCCACCGGCGGCCTCTTCGGGTTCGGCCTCGTCGCCGTCTGGCTCTTCGCCCGCGAATTCGCCGATGGCACGATTGCCGGCCTGTTCGGATTGCCGGTCCGGCTGTCCACCGTGGCGCTGGCGAAGCTCGTGATGTTCGTTCTCTGGGCCAGCGCAACGACGCTGGCCATGACCCTCGCGCTGGTCCTCGCAGGCCTGCCGTTCGGCCGTGGCCCCTTCGGCCCGGAGGCGACGATGGCACTGGGCCGGCTCGTCGCGGTGAGCCTGCTGACAGCTTGGCTGACGCTGCCCTTTGCGCTGGTGGCGAGCCTGTCGCGCGACTACCTCGGTCCGATCGGGGCAATCCTGCTGGCTGTCATCGTCAGCTCGGTCCTCGCCGATGGCGGGCTCGGCGGCTGGGTGCCGTTCGCCGCACCCGGATACTGGGCGGCAGCGGGCGGGTCGGCCGATCCCACGGCCACGATCCTGCAGGTGTCAGGGAGCCTCGTACTCGGCCTCATCTGCGCCGCCTTGACCCTGCGCGCCTGGCGGCGGCTGGAGATCTAGGCGCCTGTCCCGGGCAGGCGCCGCTGGCGCCACGAATTCCGCGCGGAATTCGTGCACGGAAATCGCGCGATTTCCGTCGGCCCACCGCTCAGAAGAACCCCACGGGCCCCGCCGCTGCCGAATGCGCCAAGAGCTCCTCGAGGTAGTCCGACACCGAGCGGAAGCAGACGACGTCGAAGCTGTCCGTCCCGCTCGCCCAGAAGGCCGCCGGCACCTGGCCGAGGCGGGAGCGGCGGACCTCGCCCTCCGGCAGCGCCGCCGGCGAGACATCGGCCGGGGAGAGCTTGGCCAGCACCTCCCGCACGAAGGGCCCCGTCACGCGGAAGCGCACCCGCATGGCGGAGACGTCGAGCGCGAGGTGGTGCACCCCCGTCAGCTTCTCCTCCAGCGCCTGGGCGAGGCCCGTGGCCGCGCCGGGCGCGCAGAAGAGCATCAGTTCGTCGGGCGACATCCAGGCCAGCGCCCGCTCCGGCCCGCCGGTGATCCGCCGCTGCTCCGGCACGTCCAGCCCCGCGACATGCGCCGCCGCCTCTCCGACCGCGCCGAACTCGCCGCGCAGCAGGACCATGCCGGTGGGCACGCGGTAGATGCTTGTCTCAGCCATCGAGCCGCTCCCCTTCCCTGTCATAGAGCACCGGGTCGCAGACGCGCGCGGTGATCGCGCCGCCCTGCCCGTCCGTCACCTCGACCATCTCGCCCATCCTGTCCGGCCCGTGGATGAGCAGCGCCATGGCGATGCCGCGCCCGAAGGTCGGGGAGTAGTAGGTGGAGGTGACGCGCCCCTGCGTGTGGCGCTGGCCGTTGGCGTTCTCCCCCGGCGCCATGATGTAGGCGCCCTCGGGCAGCACCGCGCCGCCATCCGCCTCCAGCCCCACGAGCTTCCAGCGCTTGGGGTCGGCCATGTGCGGGCGCTCCTGCGCGCGCTTGCCGAGGTAATCTTCCTTCTTCTTTGCGATGGCCCAGCCGAGGTTCAGATCCTGCGGGATGATTGTCCCGTCCGTCTCCTCGCCGATCATGATGAAGCCCTTCTCGGCCCGCAGCACGTGCATCGCCTCGGTGCCGTAGGGGGTTACCCCATGCGCGGCGCCGGCCTGCAGGAGGGCCTCCCAGAGCTCCATCCCCCGGTCCGCCGGGACGGCGATCTCGTAGGAGAGCTCGCCGGAGAAGGAGATGCGGAAGACGCGCGCCGGCAGCCCACCGAGCTCCCCCTCCGCCCAAGTCATGAAGGGCAGCGCCGCCTTGGAGACATCCATGCCGCCGAGGCTTTCGAGCACCGCGCGCGCCTTGGGGCCCGCGACGGCGACCTGCGCCCATTCCTCGGTGACGTTGGCGGTGTAGACCTGCCAGTCCCACCACTCGCATTGCAGCCAGTCTTCCATGTGGGCGTGGATATGCTCCGCCCCGCCGGTGGTGGTGTGGCAAAGCCAGGTATCCTCGGCCAGCCGGGCGACGACGCCGTCATCCACGAGGAAGCCGTTCTCGTTGCAGATCAGCCCGTAGCGGCACTTGCCGACGGCGATGGACGAGGGCCGCCCGGTGTAGATCATGTCGAGGAAGCGCCCGGCATCGGGGCCCTTCACGACGATCTTGCCGAGGGTGGAGGCGTCGAGCAGCCCGACGGAATTGCGCACCGCCTGCACCTCGCGCGTCACAGCGGTGTGCCGGTCCTCCGCGCCCTTGAGGTAGGCGTAGGGGCGGCGCCACTGGCCCACCGGCTCCCACGTCGCGCCATTGGCCTCGTGCCAGCCGTGGATCGGCGTCCGGCGGACGGGCTGGAACAGTGGCCCCCGCGCCGCGCCGGCGATGGAGCCCATGGAGATGGGCGTGTAGGGCGGGCGGAAGGTGGTCGTGCCGGTGGCCGGGATGGCGGCGTTGAGCGCGCCGGAGAGGACGGCGAGGCCGTTGATGTTGCTCAGCTTGCCCTGATCGGTCGCCATGCCGAGCGTCGTGTAGCGCTTGGCGTGCTCGACGCTCTCGTAGCCCTCGCGGGCGGCCAACTCGACGTCGGAGACCTTCACGTCGTTCTGGTAGTCGAGGAACATCTTTCGCTTGAGCGCCGGCCCGGCGCCCTGCGGCATGATCCAGACGGGGGCCATCGGCTCCTCCGCCGGCTCGCTGACGTCCAGCTCCAGCCCCGCATCGGCGAGCGCCGCCGCCGTGCCGAGATGGCCGTTGGCCGTCCCCGTGACGGAGGCGATGGGCTGGCCCTTGTCGCCCCGCGGCGGGCGCGAGGCGTCGGGGCGGAAGAGCGCCTGCGCCTCGTCCCATGTCAGCTTGCCGCCGCAATGGGACCACAGGTGCACGGCCGGCGACCAGCCGCCGGACATGGCCACGGCGTCGCAGGCGATATGCTCCATCGCGCCGCCCTCGCCGAGCTGCAGGCCGATCTCGACGCCGGTGACGCGCTTCTTGCCATCGACCTTCACGATCGCGCGGCCCGGCTCCACCCGGATGCCGGCGTCGCGGGCGGCCTGCGGCAACGCCCCCGTCACCTGCGGGCGGGCATCGACGATGACCGGCACCGCCAGCCCCGCCCGGTACAGGGCGAGCGCCGTGCGGTAGGCGTCGTCGTTGTTCGTCACCACCACCGTGCGGTCTCCCGGCGAGATCGCCCAGTTGACGAGGTAATCGCGCACGGCGGAGGCCAGCATCACCCCCGGAACATCGTTGCCGGCGAAGGAGAGCGGCCGCTCCAGCGCGCCCGTGGCCAACCGGGTCTCCTCGGCGCGGATGCGCCAGAGCCGGTGGCGGGGGCCGGGTGTGGCGGGGGCGTGATCGCTCACCCGCTCGTAGGCCATGAGGTAGCCGTGGTCGTAGAGGCCGGAGGCCATTGTCCGCGTGCGCATCCGCACGTTCGCCATGGTCTCAAGCTCTTGCAGGGCGCTCTTCACCCAGTCTTCGGCGCTCTGCCCGTCGATCTGGGGGGCGTCCACCACGGCCCGGCCGCCCCAATGGGCGGTCTGTTCGATCAGGAGCACCTCGCGACCCTCGCGCCCCGCGGTCAGCGCCGCGGCGAGGCCGGAGATGCCGCCGCCGACGATCACCAGATCGACGTGGACGTGGAAATGCTCGTAGGTCGAGCCGTCCGCCTCCTGCGGCGGCTTCCCCAGCCCGGCGGACTGGCGGATGAAGGGCTCGTAGACGTGCTTCCAGAAGCTGCGCGGCCAGAGGAACGTCTTGTAGTAGAACCCCGCCGGCAAGAAGCGTGTCAGGGCGGAGTTCACCGCCCCCACGTCATGCTCGAGGCTCGGCCAGTGGTTCTGGCTCGTCGCCGTCAGGCCGGCATGCAGCTCCGCCGCCGTCGCCCGCTGGTTCGGCTCGAAGAAGGCGCCCTCACCGAGGCCCACCAGCGCGTTCGGCTCCTCGGCGCCGGAGGCGACGAGGCCGCGCGGCTGGTGGTACTTGAAGGAGCGGCCGAGCAGCATCTGCCCCTGCCCGAGCAGCGCCGAGGCCAGCGTGTCGCCGGCATAGCCATGCAGGCGCTTGCCGTCGAAGGTGAAGTCCAGCGGCTGGCTCCTGTCGAGGAGCCGGCCGCCCGTGGGCAGGCGTGCACTCATGAAAAGTCCCTCCACCGCCAGCCGGGATGGCGCTCGGTGATCGCGGCGCGGATATGCTCCGGCGGCTCGGTCGTCTGGGCGGGATAGGTGCCGAACACCTCCAGCGTCGCGGTGTCGCGCGCGGCTAGGAACCACTTGCCGCAGCCATAGGCGTGGCGCCAGCGCTCGAAATGCGGGCCGCGCGGGTTCTCCCGCATGAAGAGGTAGTCCTCGACCTCGCTCTCCGACGCGCCGGGGCCGGCGCGGCGGACATGCGCCTCGCCGCCACCGGCCAGCTCGGTCTCGTCGGCGGTGACGCCGCAGCAGGGACAGGTCAGAATCAGCACGGGCGGCCCCCTGGGCTGGAGGCCGCCGCGCCCCTCGCATGAGGGAAGCCTTGCAGGCCGTTGATCTTATTCGAGAACAGGTTCCGACGCAGGCACGCCCGCATCGGTGTCGTCAGCCGGCGGAGCCTCGTCGAGCGGCACGCCGTCGTCGGTGAGAACCTCCTCGGCCGGCGGCTCCAGATCGGCGCCCTCGCCGGTCGCGGGGTCGACGCCCACGGCATCGACGCCATCGGTGGTTTCCAGCTCCGAGTCCAGCGCGCCGACGGCGGGATCGCTTTCCAGCCCCTCCTCGATCGGGCCGCGATCCGGGATCGCCCAGGCGAGCAGCGCGATGACGACGAGGATGCCGACGATCGCCGCGGCGATGAGCCCGGCCTTGCCGCGGCGGGAGCGGGACGGCTCTGCGACAAGCCGGGAGCTCTGGCCGGGCTGATCGGGCCTCGTGCCCGGACGCTCGGAATCGGAATGGGTGTTCGACATGGGGGCCTCCGTGAAGCGGTTGCCCTCGCAACGCCCCCCTCCGGCTGCCGGTTCCGCCGGGTCATAGCGGGAAGCCGCCGATCAAGCTGATGCGCCATCAATGCGCCACCCCCGCCGCCACGCTCTCGTCGATGAAGCGCCCCTCGCGGAAGCGCTCCATCCCGAAGGCGGCGGAGAGCGGCGAGTGGCCCTTGGCCATCAGCTCCGCCATCGCCCAGCCGGAGCCGGGGATGGCCTTGAAGCCGCCCGTCCCCCAGCCGCAGTTCACGAAGATCCCGTCCACCGGCGTCTTGGAGATAATCGGCGAGCGGTCCCCCGTCATGTCGACGATGCCGCCCCATTGCCGCAGCATCTTCAGCCGCGAGATCATCGGGAAGGTCTCCACCAGCGCGCGCACCGTCTCCTCGATATGGTGGAAGCTCCCGCGCTGCGTGTAGTTGTTGAAGGCGTCGGTGCCGCCGCCGATGACCATCTCGCCCTTGTCGGACTGGCTCATGTAGCCGTGCACCGTGTTGGCCATCACCACCACGTCCATGCAGGGCTTGATCGGCTCGCTCACCAGCGCCTGCAGCGCGAGGCTCTCGATCGGCAGGCGGAAGCCGGCCTTCTGCGCCAGCACGCCGGAATGGCCGGCGACGACCAGCCCCAGCTTGCCGCAGCCGATCTCGCCCTTGCTCGTCTCCACCACCGTCACCTGCCCGCCCTCGGAGCGGATGCCGGTGACCTCGCAGTTCTGGATGATGTCCATCCCCATGTCGGAGCAGGCCCGCGCGTAGCCCCAGGCGACGGCATCGTGCCGCGCCGTGCCGCCGCGCGCCTGCCAGAGCGCGCCGAGCACGGGGTACCGCGGCCCCTTGAGCTCGATGATCGGCACCAGCTCCTTCACGCGCTCGGGCGAGATGAACTCCGTCGTCACGCCCTGGATGGAGTTGGCATGGGCGGTGCGCTTGTAGCCGCGCACCTCGTGCTCGGTCTGTGCCAGCATCATGACGCCCCGGGGGGAGAACATGACGTTGTAGTTCAGCTCCTGGCTGAGCGTCTCGTAGAGGGCGCGGGACTTCTCGTAGATCGCCGCCGACGGGTCCTGCAGGTAGTTGGAGCGGATGATCGTGGTGTTGCGGCCTGTGTTGCCGCCGCCGAGCCAGCCCTTCTCCAGCACCGCGACGTTGCGGATGCCGAAGTTCTTGCCGAGGTAATAGGCCGTCGCCAGACCATGGCCGCCGGCGCCGACGATGATCACGTCGTAGCGCGGCTTCGGGCTCGCCTTGGCCCAGGCGCGCTGCCAGCCGAGGTGGTCGCGAAGCGCCTCCCGGGCGAGGGCAAAGGCGGAATAGCGGCGGGTGGACATGCGAATCCCCGTTCTGCGTCTGAGGCTCTTCTGACGCCGCAGGGCGCCGGCCATCCTGTTGGTTGCGGCACCTCTTTGCCCGAAACCGACAGCCTCACGTTGCGGCGAGCCCGGCGTGACCGGGGCCCCCTCGCCCTTTTCAAAATACTCTCTTCGATCGCCAGTGTCGCGCCATCGGTCCGGGCGTCAAGGGCGACGCGGGGCACAAGCCCCTCGCTCCCTCCCCGTCCCTCGCCGCCGGTCACGAATGGCGCACCCCCGCCGCCGCCCGCCCCTTTCGCCTCCCCCACCCCGGCGCTAGAGAGGGCGCATGTTCTGGGCACTCGCTCTTCTCATGGCGCTCGGCGTCGGGCTGATCCTCTGCCTGCCGCTGATGCGCCCCGGCACCGCCAGCGGCGGCAGCTCCGACAGGGCGCTCTACCGCGCCCAGCTGGAGGAGGTGGAGCGTGACCGCGCCCGCGGCCTCCTCGGCGAGGCGGAGGCGGAGCGGGTGCGCACAGAGGTCGCCCGCCGCCTGCTCGCCGCGGTGGAGGAGGAGCGGGCCGGCACCGCGCCGCGCCCCGCCGCGCTGGCCGGCGCCGCCGCCGTGGTGCTGGCGCTCGCCGCCGGCGGCGCCGGGCTCTATCTCTGGCTCGGCGCGCCGGGCTACCCCGACATGCCGCGCGCCATGCGCATGCAGATGGCCGACGAGGCCCGCGAGGCGCGCCTGCCCCAGGCCCGGGCGGAGGAGATGGCCGCCGCCGCCATGCCGCCGCCGCCCGAGGCGCCGCAGGATTACCTCGACATGATCGCGCAGCTGCGCGAGGCGGTGCCGACGCGCCCCGACGATCCGCGCGGCTGGGAGCTTCTGGCCGAGCACGAGTTCGCCCTCGGCAACTACGCCGCCGCCGCCCGCGCGCAGGAGCGGCTGGTGGAGCTGCGGGGCGAGGACGTGACGATGGCGGATCGCGAGGGCCTGCTCGACCGCTGGGTCGCCGCCGCCGGCGGCTTCGTCTCCCCGGAGGCGGAAGGGCTGGCCCGCCAGATGCTGGAGATCGACGCGCAGAACGCCGCCGGGCGCTACTACCTCGGCCTCCTCCATGCCCAGTTCGACCGGCCGGACCTCGCCTTCTCGCTCTGGCGCCCGCTGGCGGAGGCGGGCGGCGCCGGCCCCTATGCCCAGCTCGCCCGCCTGCAGGTCTCCGACGTCGCCGCCGAGATGGGGCTGGACTACACGCCTCCCGCCGCCACGACCCGCGGGCCGGGGGCGGAGGATCTGGCCGCCGCCGCCGACATGACGGCCGAAGAGCAGCAGGCGATGGCGGAGGGCATGGTCTCCCGCCTCCTGCAACGGCTCGCCGAAGAGGGCGGCCCGGCGGAGGACTGGGCGCAGGCCATCCGGGCGCTCGGCGTCCTCGGCCGCGGCGAGGCGGCGGCGCCGATCTATGCCGAGGCGCAACAGGTCTTCGCCGGGGACGAGGCGGCCCTCGCCGCGCTCGCCAGCGCCGCCGAAGCTGCGGGACTGGAGCCCTCCGATGGCTGAGCCGATGGTCGAGAGCCGCCCGAGACGCGCCCGCAAGGGAGCGGCGAGGCCCCGCCCATGATCTGCGACAGCGCCGAGGCCTTCGCCGCCGCCCTGCCCCGCACCGGCGCCCTCATCGGCGCCGATCTCGGCACCGTCACGCTCGGCGTTGCCGTCTCCGACGGGCTGCGCTCCGTCGCCTCGCCGATCGAGACCATCAAGCGCAAGAAGTTCACCCTCGACGCTGCCCGCTTCCTCGCCATCTCGGAGGGGCGCGCCTGCGTCGGCATCGTGCTCGGCCTGCCGATCAACATGGACGGTTCCGAGGGCCCGCGCGCCCAGTCGACCCGCGCCTTCGCGCGCAACCTCTCGCGCCTCACCGAGCTGCCCATCGCCTTCTGGGACGAGCGGCTCTCCACCATGGCCGCCGAGCGGGCGCTGCTGGAAGCGGACACCTCCCGCCGCCGCCGCGCCGAGGTGATCGACCATGTCGCCGCCGGCTACATCCTGCAGGGGATGCTCGACCGGCTGGGTCATCTGGGGAGGCAGGCATGAGCGACGACGTCTGGCGCCGGGCGGAGATCGAGAGCCCTTGCGTGAAGACCTGCGTGGTCCACCCCAAGGCGAAGATCTGCGTCGGCTGCTACCGCACCATCGACGAGATCGCGCAGTGGACGAAGCTTAGCCCCGAGCAGCGCCACGCCATCATGGCCGATCTGCCGGCTCGCGCCCCGCTGCTCACCCAGCGGCGCGGCGGCCGCGCCGCCCGGCGGGGCGAGCCGGGATCCGACGAGAGCTAGCGCATCAGCGGCGGCAGGTCGCCCGTCAGCCCCGCCGCCTCGCGCATCAGCCCGCGCCTGAGCCCCGGCAGCGCCGAGACGGCCCCGAGCCCCAGCCGCCGGCCGGCGCGCAGAAGCGGGTTGTCGTTGGAGAAAAGGCGGTTGAACCCGTCCGTCGCCATCGCCAGCGCCGCCGTGTCGAAGCCCCGCCAGCTCTGGTAGCGCGCCAGCACCGGGGCGGAGCCGATGTCCTCCCCGCGCCGCACCGCCGCCCCCAGCACTTCCGCCAGCGCCGCCACGTCGCGAAAACCGGCGTTCAGCCCCTGCCCCGCCAGCGGGTGCAGCCCGTGCGCCGCATCGCCCACCAGCGCCAGCCGCGCCGCCACGAAGCGCTCCGCCAGCGACAGGCCCAGCGGGTAGGAGAAGCGCTTCGACGCCAGCGAGATCTGCCCGAGGTGAGAGCCGAAGGCGGGGCGCAGGGCGGCGAGGAACGCCTCCTCCTCCATCGCCATCAGCGCCTCGGCCCGCGCCGCCCGCTCGCTCCAGACGATGGAGCTGCGGTTCCCGCTCAGCGGCAGGATCGCCAGCGGCCCGCCCGGCATGAAGAACTGGTGCGCCACGCCCTCGTGCGGGCGCTCGTGCGCCACCGCGCAGGTGACGGCGATCTGCCCGTATTCCGTGCCCCGCCGCTTCAGCCCCGCGCGCATCGCCGTGCCGCTCCGCCGCCCGTCGGCGCCGACGATGAGCGTGCCCTCCAGCACCTCGCCGCCCTCCAGCGTCACCCGCGCGCCGCCCGGCCCCGTCTCCTGCGCGATGACCTTTGCGCCGGCCCGTTGCGTCACCCCGGCGCCCTCCAGCGCGGCGAGCAGCGCCGGGCGCAGGTGGCGATCCTCCACCATCTGGCCCATCGGCCCCTCTTCCAGCGCGCCGCGCTCGAAATGCAGCCAGAAGGGCCCGGCCCCCTCGCCGGCCACCCCGTCCGTCACCTTGATCTCCTCGATCGGCTGCGCCTCTGCGGCCACCGCCTCCCAGACGCCCAGCGCCTTGAGAAGCTTCACGGAGGCCGCGGCCAGCGCATAGGCGCGGCCGTCGAAGCCGGGGGCGGAGCGCGTCTCCGCCGGCAGGGCGTCGAGCAGGGTGGCGCCGATGCCGGCCTTGGCGAGGGCGAGGGCGAGCGCGGGGCCGTTGAGACCGCCGCCGATGATGAGGGCGTGCTGCATGGCCGATTTGTCGCGCCGCCGGGCCGCATTGTCCATGGGGGACGCTCGGGCTAGCCTCTGCCGCGGCAGGCAAGGGGGCGAATGATGGACGAGTGGCGGCAGATGAGCGCGGCGGCGCTGGGGCGCGGCATCGGCGCCGGCGAGATCGACCCGGTGGCACTGGCGGAGACCTTCCTCTCCGCCGCGGGCGAGAGCCACGACATCTACGCCCGCCTCACCCCCGACCGCGCCCTCGCCGAGGCCCGCGCCGCCGCCGACCGCGCCAAGACCGGCACCCGCCGCGGCCCGCTCGATGGCGTGCCGGTCTCCTGGAAGGACCTCTTCGATTCGGCCGGCGTGGCGACGGAAGCCGGCACCGCCCTGATGGCGGGCCGCGTGCCGGAGCGGGATGCCGCCGTGCTGGCCCGCGGCAGCGCCGAGGGGCTCGTCTGCCTCGGCAAGACGCATATGAGCGAGATCGCCTTCTCCGGCCTCGGCCTCAACCCGATCACGGCGACGCCGCCGAACATCCATGACCCGGAGGTGGTCCCCGGCGGCTCCTCCTCCGGCGCCGCCACCTCCGTCGCCTTCGGGCTGGCGGCGGGGGGCATCGGCTCCGACACCGGCGGCTCCTGCCGCATCCCCGCGGCGTGGAACGACATCACCGGCTTCAAGCCGGCCCATGGCGCCCTGCCGCTCACCGGCTCCGTCCCGCTCGCCGCCAGCTTCGACACCATCGGCCCCCTCGCCCGGACGGTCGAGGATTGCGCCCTCCTCTACGCCGCCCTCGGCGGGCGGGGGGTGGATCTCTCCGGCGCCAGCCTCGCCGGGCGGCGCCTGCTCTTGGTGGAGACGGTTGTCGGCGAGGGGCTGGAGGAGGCGCCCGCCGCCGGCCTCGCCCGCGCCGTGGAGGCGCTGGAGGCCGCCGGCGCGGTGGTGGAGCGGCGGGCGCTGCCCTGCCTCACCGGGGCCTACGAGCTCTCCGGCCCGCTCTACACCGGCGAGGCCTGGGGCGCGTGGTCTTCGTTGATCGAGCCGGCGCCGGAGAAGATGTTCCCCCAGATCCTCAAGCGCGTCTCCGCCGGCCGTGACGTGCCCGCCCCCCGCTTCGTCGCGGGGTGGGAGCGGCTGCGCGCCCTGCGCGAAGAGTTCCGCGCCGCCACCGCCGGCTACGACGCCGTAATCTGCGCCAGCGCCCCGCTCCTGCCGCCGAACAAGGCGCGGCTCCTGGAGGACGAAGATTACTACGTCGAGGCCAACCTGCTGACGCTGCGCAATACGCGGATGGCGAACCTCATGGGCCTCGCCTCGATCAGCCTGCCGACGGGCGTGCCCTCCGCCGGCCTCCTCCTCAACGCCCTGCCGGAGCGGGAGGGGCTGATGCTCCGCCTCGCCGCGGCGGCGGAGGCGGCGCTGGCCGGCTGACGGGCGCGCGTCAGCGCGCCGCCAGCGCCTCGGCCAGCATGTCCCGCACCGCATCGCCGGGGACATCGGAGGTGACGAAGGCCCCGCCGATGCCGCGCGCGAGGATGAAGCGCAGGCGCCCGTCCTGCACCTTCTTGTCCTGCATCATCAGGCCCATCAGCGCCTCGGCATCCGGCAGATCGCCGGGGATGTCGGCGAGGCTGCGTTTGGTGCCCATCGCGGCCAGATGCGCGGAGAGGCGGCTCGGGTCCTCCTGCGGGCAGAGGCCGAGCCGCGCGGAGAGCTCGAAGGCCAGCGCGCAGCCGATGGCGACGCCCTCGCCGTGGAGCAGCCGATCCGAGTAGCCCGTCGCCGCCTCCAGCGCGTGGCAGAAGGTGTGGCCGAGGTTGAGGAGCGCGCGGTCCCCCTGCTCCGTCTCGTCGCGCACGACGATCTCCGCCTTCATCTCGCAGGAGCGGTGGACGGCGTGCATCAGCGCCGCCTCCTCGCGGGCCTTCACGGCCTGCCAGTTCGCCTCCAGCCAGTCGAAGAAGGCGGCGTCGCCGAGGAGGCCGTATTTCACGACCTCGCCATAGCCGGCGAGGAAGTCCCGCTCCGGCAGCGTCGCCAGCAGGCCGAGGTCGGCCAGCACCAGCGAGGGCTGGTGGAAGGCGCCGGCGAGGTTCTTGCCCTGCGGCGTATTGATGCCCGTCTTGCCGCCGACGGAGCTGTCGACCTGCGCGAGCAGCGTGGTCGGGATCTGCACCAGCGGCATCCCCCGGCGGGCCGTGGCGGCGGCGAAGCCGGCAAGGTCGCCGATGACGCCGCCGCCGAAGGCGACGACAAGATCCGTCCGCTCGAAGCGCCCCTCCAGCAGGAATTCCGTGGCGCGGCGCAGGCCGTCCCAGCTCTTCGTCGCCTCGCCCGGCTCCAGCACCAGCCACTCGGAGGCGACGTCTCCCAGCCCCGCCTCCAACTCGGCGCGGTGCGCCGCGGCAACACGGGCCTCGGTGATGACCGCGACGCGGGGGCGGCGCAGCAGGGGTGCGAGGTGGGTGGCGGCGTCAGCGATGAGCCCGGCGCCGATGCGGATCTCGTAATCCCGGCCCGGCAGCGGGACGGGGACGGTTCGGTGGGTCATGTCGGCGTCTCCAGGATATCGGGGCGGCTGCGCAGCACCGCCAGCGCCCGCGTCGCCGTCTCCTCGATGGAGGCGCGGGCGACGGAGGGCACGCGCAGCTCGGCCATCTCGTAGACCGGGCGGCGCGCCGCCTCGAGCTCGGCGAGCGTCTGGCGCGGGTTGGCCGTGGCGAGCAGCGGGCGGCCGGACTTGTGGCGCACCCGCTCCCACAGCGTCGCGACGTCGGCATCGAGCCACATTGCTACGCCGGCCTCGCTGATGGCCTCGCGGTTGCGCTCGGCAAGGTAGGCGCCGCCGCCGGTGGAGAGGATGACGGGCGGTCCGGCGAGCAGGCGGAAGATCACCGCCGCCTCGCGGTCGCGGAAGAAGGATTCGCCGTCGCGGGCGAAGATCTCGGGGATGGAGGCCTGCGCCGCCTCCTCGATGGCGGCGTCGCTGTCGACAAAGGGCACGCCGAGGCGCAGCGCGAGGGCGCGGCCGATGGCCGTCTTGCCGGAGCCCATCATGCCGACGAGCGCGACAGAGCGCCTCAGGCGCAGCGCTCCCGTCCGTGCCGCCGGGTCCTGATTGCCGCTCACCTGCCCCCCTCCGCTGGTCGCCCCGCGCCATGGCTGGCGCGAGCATAACTTGTGCATTCCCCGTGCACGGCCGGTGCATGGCCGGTGATCGGCCTCTGCCGGGCCGGCCCGTCCCTGCCGATCCGCGGGGCCGGGGCCTTCAATGACGTGATCTTGCGCGAAAGACCATATATGAATGCGACAACAACAGGCAGGGCAGAGGCAGAGGCACCCATGTGGAGATTGATCAAGTTCCTGATCTACCTGATCATTCTGGCCGGGATAGGGCTTGTCGCCTTCGCCTATCTCGGCCCCATCTTCATGCCCGGCGATTTCGAACCGCCGGCGCAGGAGGTGACGATGCCGGTGGACCTCGGCCAATGACCCCCCGGGCGGCCGCCTCCCTCGGGCCGGCCCTCGGCCTCGCCCTCCTGCTGGCCCTGCCGCCCGCCCCGACGGCGGCGCAGCAGCAGGCCGGCGGCGGGGGCGGAGATCCGCTCTCCGCCATCGACTGGCTGTCGCGCTCCGTCGCCGTGCAGCCCACCGCGCCGACCGTCAACGAGCCGCCGGTGGCGGAGAGCGGCGCGCCGCCTGAGATCACCGTCACCCCGCTGGATGACCCCTCGCTCGACGCCGTCGGCCTCTATGGCCCGGCGGAGACGGGGCTGCCGCGGAGCCTCTGGGCCGGCAGCGAGGAGTCGCTGCTCGTCACCCTCATCGCGGCGGAGCGGCGCCAGTCCCTCCCCGCGATCGACGACCTGCTGACGCTCCTCCTCCTCGCGCGGGCCGATCCGCCGCGCGGTGCCGGGGCGGAGGATGCGATGTTCCTCGCCCGCATCGACAAGCTGCTCGACCTTGCCCGCCTCGAGGAGGCGGAGGCGCTGATCGGCGCCGCCGGGGTGGAGCATCCCGCTGCCTTCCGCCGCTGGTTCGACATCTCGCTGCTCATGGGCACCGAAAACGTCGCCTGCGCCCAGATGCAGACCCGTCCGGCCCTCGCGCCGACGCTGCCGGCCCGCGTCTTCTGCCTCGCCCGGCAGGGGGACTGGAACGCCGCCGCCCTGACGCTCGGGACCGCCCGCGCCATCGGCGCCGTCAGCGATGCCGAGGAGGAGCTGCTGACCCGCTTCCTCGACCCGGCCATCGCCGAGGACAGCGCCCCTCTGGCGGCGCCGGACCGGCTCTCCCCGCTCATCTTCCGCCTCTACGAGGCTATCGGGGAGGGAATGCCCACCGCCTCCTTGCCCCTCGCCTTCGCCCATGCCGAGCTGCGCGGCCTTTCCGCCTGGCGGACGGAGGTGGAGGCGGCCGAGCGGCTGGCCCGCGCCGGCGCCATCCCGCCGCAGGAGCTGGCGCGCATCTACCTCTCCGGCACGCCCGCCGCCTCGGGCGGGATCTGGGAGCGGGTGGATGCCGTGCAGGTGCTCGACCGTGCGCTCGACAGGGGCGACGACGCGGCGCTGGCAGACGCCCTGCCCCTCGCCGCCGAGCTGCTGAGCGCCGTGCACCTGCAGCCGGCCCTCGCCCGGCTGGTGGCCCCGCGCCTCGCCGGCAGGGAGCTGCCGCCGCCCGCCGCCGCGACGGCCTTCCGCCTCGCCCTGCTCACCGATGCCTACGAAGAAGCGGCGCAGGCCTACGAGCCGCAGACGGAGGAGGAGCGCTTCCTCGCCGCCATCGCCCGGGGAGACGCCTCCGCCATTGCCGGAGACAGCCCGCGCCAGCGCGCCGTCGTCAGCGCCTTCACGGGCCTCGCCCCGCCGGAGGTGCTCACCGGCCTCGTCGCGGAGGACCGGCTGGGCGAGGCCCTGCTGCGCGCCATCGCCCTCTTCAACGAGGGCCTGTCGGGGGACCCGCAGGCCGTGGCCGAGGCGCTGGCCTTCTTCCGCACCGTGGGGCTGGAGGATGTCGCCCGCCAGACGGCGCTGCAATATCTCATCCTCGAGGCGGTGGTGTGACCGCCCCCGCCACCTCCGACGGCTGGATCTCCCTCTATCTGGAGGCCGCGCAGGCGGAGGCGGGCGCCGCGACGAACACCGCCCTCGCCTACGGGCGGGATCTCGGCGACTTCGCCGCCCACCTCTCCGCCCGGGGCCTGACGCTGGCCGGGGCGGAGGAGGCGGACATCTCCGGCTACCTCGTCGCCTGCGAGGCCGCGGGGCTGGCGAAGACGACCCGCGCCCGCCGCCTCTCCGCCATCCGCCAGCTCTACCGCTTCGCCTACGAGGAAGGCTGGCGGGCGGACAATCCCTCCATCAAGCTCAAGGGCCCCGGCCGCTCCAAGCGCCTGCCGACCGTGCTGAGCGAGGCGGAGATGACGCGCCTGATCGAGGCCGCCTCCTCCGGCCGCGATGGCCTGCGCCGGGCCTGCCTCTTGGAGCTCGCCTACGCCACCGGCCTGCGGGTGACGGAGCTTGTCTCCCTGCCCCTGACCGCCGCGCGGGGCGAGCCGGCGATGCTGCTCGTGCGCGGCAAGGGCGGGCGCGAGCGGATGGTGCCGCTCGCCGGCCCCGCCCGCACCGCCCTCGCCGCCTGGGCGGCGGAGCGGGAGCGGCAGGAGGATCGCGCCCGCGCCGAGGGAAAGCCCGCCGCGAAGGCGCTCTTCCCCTCGCGCGGCAAGGCGGGGCACCTGACCCGGCAGGGGTTCTTCACCCTCCTGAAGGACCTCGCCGTGGAGGCCGGCGTCAGCCCGGACAAGGTGACGCCCCACGCGCTCCGCCATGCCTTCGCCACGCACCTCCTCGCCGGCGGGGCGGACCTGCGCTCCATCCAGCTGCTCCTCGGCCATGCGGACCTCTCCAGCACCGAGATCTACACCCATGTGCTCGACGAGAAGCTGAAAGAGCTCGTCCTCACCCACCATCCCATGGCCCGGCGCGGCGCTCAGGCTTGAAGCGCCGCCCCGACGGCCCCATAACTCCCAATCATCATTCACACATCGGACGCCATGCCCGCTTCCCTCGATGCCGCCTTCTGGATCACCTCGGCCGCGATCCTCCTCCTCCTCGTCTGCTCGGGCTTCTTCTCCGGCTCCGAGACCGCGCTGACCGCCGCCTCCCGGGGCAAGCTGCGGGCCCTTGCCGACAAGGGCTCCAAGGGCGCCGACCAGGCGCTGAAGGTGACGGAGGACAGCGAGCGGCTCATCGGCTCCATCCTCCTTGGCAACAACGTGGTGAACATCCTCGCCACGTCGCTCGCCACGGCCATGCTCACCCGGGTGATGGCCGGCGGCGGTGTCGGCGTCGCCACGCTGATCATGACGCTGCTCGTGCTGATCTTCGCCGAGGTGCTGCCGAAGACCTACGCCATCACCAATGCCGAGAAGACGGCCTCGGTCGTCGCGCGGCCCATCGCCGTGCTGGTGTTCATCTTCTCCCCCATCGTCAGCATCATCCGCGCCATCGTGCGCGGTGTCCTGCGGCTCTTCGGCGTGCGCCCCGACCCGGGCGCCGCCGTCCTCGCCGTGCGGGAAGAAATCGCCGGCGCGCTGCACCTCGGCCATTCGGAGGGCGTGGTGGAGAAGGAGGACCGCGACCGCATCCTCGGCGCGCTCGACCTCGCCGACCGCACGGTGGAGGAGATCATGCGCCACCGCTCGGGCATCGAGACCATCGATGCCGACCTGCCCGTCTCCGAGATCCTCTCCGTCGTGCTGGAGAGCCGCCACACCCGCCTGCCGCTCTGGCGGGGCGAGCAGGAGAACATCGTCGGCGTCCTCCATGCCAAGGACCTGCTGCGCGCCATGCACCGGATGCTGGGCGACGGGCAGATCACCTCTGCCGAGATGACGGCCTTCGACATCATGGACGTGGCGATGGAGCCCTACTTCATCCCCGAATACACGACGCTCGACGACCAGATGCGCCAGTTCCTGCGCCGCCACACGCATTTCGCGCTGGTGGTGGACGAGTACGGCGCCCTGCAGGGGCTGATCACGCTGGAGGACATCCTGGAGGAGATCGTGGGCGAGATCGCCGACGAGTTCGACGAGCCGGAGGACAAGCCCGCCGCCGTCTCGGCCGACGGCTCCTACGAGGTGGACGGCGCGATGACCATCCGCGACCTCAACCGGATGTACGACTGGCAGCTGCCGGACGAAGAGGCCAACACGGTGGCCGGACTGGTGATCCACGAGGCCCAGATCATCCCCGCCGAGGGGCAGGTCTTCTCCTTCCACGGCTTCCGCTTCGAAGTGGTGGAGAAGGAGGAGAACCGGCTCAGCCGGTTGAAGGTGACGCCGTTGGAGGGGGTTGGGGAGTAGGGAGGATTTTGTGTCTTAGCGATTTACCCGAAGAACTTTATATTATGCTTGGCTGAGCAATATCCTGTCGAATAATCTCTGACGAGAGTAAATATAGGAACTGGGCAGGTTGCCCCGTCACAAAGTCTTGGAACCTCGAGCCGTACTTTCCTGCCAAAATATCATCGTAGTCTTGGGGCCTATATCGTGTAACCGACCCAAGATAGTAGGTTAGCGCGTAAACCGAGAGTAGTTGCGGAAGTAGCGAACCTCGCTCCGGTTGCGGGCATAAATACGCATAGTATCTACGATAGGGTGGAACAGTTGCGACCGTCGCCCAAAGATTTTCTCGAAGGCTGTGGGCTAACTCCTCAAGCGAGTCGGCAGGGTGGTTAGCTTGATACTTAGTTACCTCAATCTCTTCAAAACAAAGCAACTTGCGACCATCAATCGAAGCATCCGACTCCACCTCGTGGAAGTTATTCTCAAGACCTGAGTCGGACAGAAATCGTTTATGGCTTATGCTCAAGCGTGAAAGATCATCCGCGAACACATAGATTCGGAGCCATATTTCTTGGTCGCCTCGGTTCCGCCAGAACTGAATATCCTGGATGGAAATGAAACGCTCCTGCTTTTCACTTGCGTGGGCCCAAAGTCGATGGCCTGGCAGAACCTGCGGCAGAATCTCTGCGATACGCAGATCCTTTTGCGTTTGCACGCCGGATCCGGTCAGTACTTCTAGGATTTCAGAGAAGTTCTGAAGCTTCCCTCTGTTCGGCGAGGGAAAGACCGTCAAGAAGTCATCTTCGAATAAGCTTTGGGAACGCTCCCAAATTCCATGCTGCGCGTTATTGAAACTATCTTCATCACCCCAGCTTAAGCAAAGCACCTTTGCGAGGTTCATGTAGCAGTAATACAGAGCAAGTGGCCGTGCAGCTTCAATGCCGGGTTCTGTTCCGACTTTGTAGAAATCGTGCGCCTGCCTGAGGCACGCCAGAGCTTCGAGCTTTTTAGAACCTTGAGTCCAATCATTGACTGATTTTTCGATTATGCCCCATGGCTCAAGTGCGAAGAGCTTAGTCTGAATCTTCGCGTGAGCCCTTAAACGCCGCGTAGGCCAAAAAGAAAACTCAGTAGGACGACCCTTGGTTTGCAGCCTTTCACCGTCGTATGGTTGCGGTAATCTTGGCATCCGACGAATCCTAAGCGCTGATTACCTAGATGATTGCTTGCAACCGGTCTTTGGTCAATTGCGCATGGCCAATTGGGGGTAACCCTCAAACCCGCCCACTCCCCGACAGCAGTACCGCGATCGGCCGGGTCTGGCGGATCTCCGCCAGCACCAGCACCAGGCTGGCCGTCATCGGAACCGCCAGCACGGCCCCGGGGAGGCCCCAGAGGGTGCTCCAGACCGCCAGCGCCAGAAGCACCACGAGGGGGGAGAGGTTGAAGGCGCGGCCCATCATCCGGGGCTCCAACCAGAAGCCGACGAGCAGCTGCGCCGCCGTCAGCGTCACCGCCAGCGCGATGGAGACGCCGAGGTTGCCGTATTGCGCGAGGCTCAGCACCACCGGGAAGATCACCCCCACCAGCGAGCCGATATAGGGCACGTAGTTGAGGAAGGCGATCAGCACCGCCCAGAAGAGCGCGAACTCGATCCCGAAGAGCAGGAGCAGCGCGAAGGAGAGAAGGCCGAGGATGACGTTCAGCGTCGTCTTCACCAGAAGGTAGCCGCCGATCCGCTCGTTGATCCGCTCCAGCAGGGTCAGCGTCTTCGCCCCCTCCTCCGCGCTGCCGCGCGCCATCACCACCTTCTGCGCCAGCCCCGTCCGCTCGGCCATGAAGAAGCCGGCATAGAGCACCATGAGGAAGAGGAACGTCCCCAGCCCCCGCAGCGACAAGAGCGCCGGCGTGATGAGCGAGCTCAGCTCGATCCGGTCGATGGTGGCGCGGCGCACGTTCTCCCACGTCGGCTCGTCCTCGATCCCCATGAGGCTGGCGGTCTGCGTCACCAGCGCCTCGAGGTTCGCCTCATACCGCGGCAGGGCGCCGGCGACCTGAGCGAGGTTGTTGATGATGAGGATGAAGAACAGCGCCACCGCCAGCGTGAACCCGGCGAGCACCAGGAGGTGATGCCCCCAGGGCGGCAGGCGGCGCAGCACCGGCAGGCGGGACATAGCCCGCGCCGCGGCAAGCAGGATGTAGACGGAGATGAGGGCGGCGATGATCGGCAGAAGCACCGGCCGCCCGACCCAGAGCAGCCAGCCGATCATCAGCGTCATGGCCGTGCCATAGGTGAGATTGCGCAGGTTGGGCTCTGACATGGCGCCGCGGGATATCCTGTTGAACACGCTCATGGGGGAGATGATGCCACCCGGCATCGCCACCGGCCACGCCCCTGCCGGAATTTCTGTGCCCGCGGCCGGCCCTGCCCGCCCGCGCGGCCCGGTTTTTCGGCAGCGACGGGGCTAGAGCCGCACGACGACGACCTGCCGCCCCTTGGCCGCCAGCGCCACCTCGCCGGCGCAGAGGCTCAGCGCCTCCTCCCCGAAGACCTCGCTGCGCCAGCCTGTGAGGCAGGGCAGATCACGGTCTCCGGCCGCCAGCGCGTCGAGCTCGGCCGAGTTGGCGATGAGCTTCTGCGCGACGTCCGACGCCTCGGCGCGGGCCTTGAGCAGCACGCGGAGGAGATCGGCGAGCGCCGGGTTCACCTGCCGCTGCTCGCGGGTCTTGTCGACGCGAGGCAGGTCCTCGGCCGGGCACTCCACCCCGCGGGTCACGGCGGCGAGGATGCCGTCGGCGATCTCGCCGCGCCGCGCCTCGCGCAGCAGCAGGCGCGAGCGGGAGAGATCCTTCTCGCTCCGCGGCTTGGTGGAGGCGAGCTCCACCAGCGCGTCGTCCTTGAAGACGCGGCTGCGCGGCACGTCCCGCTCCTGCGCGTAGGATTCGCGAAAGGCGGCCAGCTCCCGCACGATGGCGAGGAACTTGGGGCTGGTGGTGCGGGTCTTCACCCGCACCCAGGCCTCGTGAGGCTCCGTCCGGTAGGTGGCGGGATCGGTGAGAACGGCCATCTCCTCCTCAACCCAGGCCTTGCGGCCGGTCTTCTCCAGCCGCTCGGCGAGGCTCTCGTAGACGACGCGCAGGTGCGTGACATCGGCCAGCGCGTAGCGCTGCTGCGCCTCCGTCAGCGGGCGGCGCGACCAGTCGGTGAAGCGGGAGGATTTGTCGATCTCCGCCTTTGCGATCTTGCGCACCAGCGTCTCGTAGCCCACCTGCTCGCCGAAGCCGCAGACCATGGCGGCGACCTGCGTGTCGAAGAGCGGTGTCGGGATGATGCCGGCGGCGACGGAGAAGATCTCCAGATCCTGCCGGGCGGCGTGGAAGACCTTCACCACGCTCTCGTCGCGGAAGAGCTCGTAGACCGGCTCGAGGCTCAGCCCCTCGACCAGCGGGTCGACGAGCACGGCGCCCTCGTCCCCCTCGCCGGGATGGGCGAGCTGGAGAAGGCAGAGCTTGGAGTAATAGGTCCGCTCGCGCAGGAACTCCGTGTCGACGGTGACATAAGGGTGGGCGGCGGCGGCGGTGCAGAATTCCGCCAGATCCGCGGTGGTGGTGATAACGCGCATTCGGGTCCTGCCTTTGCTTGCCCAACGGCTTAGGCGAATTGCGGCGCATTGAAAAGCGCCGGGCGCCAACGCCTTGCCTCACAAACGCCAAGACTTCCCTTCCTGCGGCCACAATGCTTCTGAAATCATTCGCCACTAAAGGGCGGCCGGCCCGATGAGCGAGGATTGACAGACATGACGAGCAAGACGCTCTACCTGACCGGCAATCAGATCGGCACCTATGACAGCCTGAGCTCCGGCGGCAACGGCGACGACATGGCGGTCACGCTGAACGGCACCCGGCCGCTCGGCGGCGCAGAGGATGTGTATCGGCTGGAGATCATCCAGGTCGGCGAGGGCGTGGATGACTTCAGCAACGGGCAGTTCGTCTCGATCTACCCCTATCCGGAGAGTGACCCGCCGGCGGAGCCCATCGTCACCCGGCTCAACCCGCAGCATGACATGTTTCAGGGCCGCGCCTCCTCGGAAGAGCACCAGATCTTCACCTCGCCCGAGAACTACGTGATCGACCTCAACGGGGTCTCGTCCGGCTCGATGCAATACAGGCCCGGCCTTGAGCCGCCGCGCGCCGAGCAACTGCCCTTCTCCGGCCTGCCCTCGCAACCGCCGAGCGTGCCCTGCTTCGCCGCCGGCACCCTGATCGCGGCGGAGGGCGGCCTTCGCCCGGTGGAAGAGATCGCGGCGGGCGACCGGGTGATGACCCGCGATGCCGGCCTGCAGAGCGTGCGCTGGGCCGGGCAGGCCCGCCTGCCGGGCCGGGGCGCGCTGGCGCCGGTGGAGATTGCCGCTGGCGCACTGGGCAATACCCGAAGCTTGCGCGTCTCGCAGCAGCACCGGCTGCTGGTGACGGGCTGGCGGGCCGAGCTGCTCTTCGGCCAGCCGGAGGTGCTGGTGGCGGCGCGGCATCTGGTGAATGACCGGACGATCCGCATCTGCCCCTGCGACGAGATCACCTACGTGCATCTCGCGCTCGACAGCCACGCCGTGCTTGAGGCGGAAGGGCTGGGGGCGGAGAGCCTGTATCTCGGCCCCGGCGCCCTCGCCTCGATGCCGCATGCGGCCCGCGCGGAATTGCTGGCGATCTTCCCCGGGCTGGAGGAGGAGGGCCCCATGCCGCTGGCCCGCCCGGGCCTGCGCGGCTGGGAAGGCGCGCTCCTCGCCCCCTAGAGGCTGTGCGTCTCTTCCTCGCTCAGCAGAAGCGGGCTGCGCTGGCCGCTGACAAAGCGGCGCAGAACGGCCGGGTAGAGCCGGTGCTCCAGCGGCAGCACGCGGGCGGCGAGGCTGCCCGCGCTGTCCTCGGGGAGGATCGGCAGCCGCGCCTGGCCGAGGATGGGTCCGCCGTCGAGCTCCGCCGTGACCTCATGCACCGTGCAGCCATGCTCGGCATCGCCGGCGGCGAGGGCGCGGGCGTGGGTGTCGAGGCCCCGGTGCTTCGGCAGCAGCGAGGGGTGGATGTTGAGCATCCGCCCGCGCCAAGCATCGATGAAGGCCGGCGTCAGCACCCGCATGAAACCGGCGAGGCAGATGACATCGGGCTCCGCCGCCTCCAGCCGCTCGGTCAGCGCCGCCTCGAAGGCGGCGCGGTCACCAAGGAAGGGGCGGTGGTCGATGACGGCGGTGCGGATGCCTCGCGCCTCGGCCTTGGCGAGCCCGCCCGCCTCCGGCCGATTGGAGAGCACCATGACGGGGCGGGCGGGGTGGTCGCCGGTCATCGAGTCGGCCAGCGCCACCATGTTGGAGCCCGAGCCGGAGATGAGGATGGCGACCCGCCTCATGGGGCGAGCGAGCCGACGTAGCGCACGCCCTCGCCGGCGGTGACGCGGCCGAGGCGGTGGACGGCCTCCCCGGCTTCGGTGAGCGTCGCGGTGACGGCCTCGGCGGTCTCTTCGGCGACGACGACGACCATGCCGATGCCGCTGTTGAAGCTGCGCAGCATCTCCGCCTCCGCCACGCCGCCCTGCTCCATCAGCCAGGCGAAGACAGGCGGCAGGCGCCACGAGGCGAGGTCGATCTCGGCGCCGAAGCCGGGGGTGACGCGGGGCAGGTTCTCCGTCAGCCCGCCGCCGGTGATATGGGCGAAGGCATGGACGCCGCCAGCCTTCAGGGCCGCCAGCGCCGGCTTCACGTAAAGGCGCGTCGGCGTCAGCAGCGCCTCGCCGAGCGGGGCATCGGCGAAGGGCGCCGGGGCGTCCCAGCCGAGGCCCGTCTGCTCGACGATGCGGCGCACCAGCGAGTAGCCGTTGGAATGGACGCCATCAGAGGCGAGGCCGAGCAGCACGTCGCCCTCCGCCACGCCCTCGGGCAGACCCCTGCCCCGCTCCATCGCGCCGACGGCGAAGCCGGCGAGGTCGAAGTCGCCGCCCTGGTACATGCCCGGCATCTCGGCCGTCTCGCCGCCGATCAGCGCGCAGCCGGAGGCCTTGCAGCCCGCCGCGATGCCCTCGACGATGCGGGCGGCGCGCTCCACCTCCAGCTTGCCGGTGGCGAAGTAGTCGAGGAAGAACAGGGGCTCGGCGCCCTGACAGACGAGATCGTTGACGCACATGGCGACGAGATCGATGCCGATGCCGTCCACCAGCCCCGTCTCGATGGCGATCTTGAGCTTGGTGCCCACGCCATCCGTCGCCGCGACCAGCACCGGGTCGTCATAGCCGGCGGCCTTGAGATCGAAAAGCGCCCCGAAGCCGCCGAGCCCGGCCATCACGCCTGGGCGGTCGGTGGCCTTGGCGGCGGGCTTGATCCGCTCCACCAGCGCGTTGCCGGCATCGATATCCACACCCGCGTCGCGGTAGGACAGGCCGTTGCTGCGGTCCATCAGGCGCCCCCTAGTTCTTTGGGGCCGCGCCTACCCGATCCGGCGCCGCCGCGCAATCGGCGGGGCCCTGCCGATAGGCCGCCAGCATGCGGCCCACGTTGAGTTCCACGATCTCCGCCGTGGGGTGGATGCGATCCGGCCCGTAGGCGCGGGAGCGGTCGGTCAGCGTCACCGACTCGTAGCTGGGGAAGTAGTCGACGAACGCCAGCCGCTCGCGCGCCATCTCCGCCGCCACCCGCAGGAGCGACTTGGAGTAGCTGTTCGCCTCCAGCACGTCCTGCCCGGTGAAGCTGCGCACCATAGGCACGGGCGAGACGGTCAGCACCGTCCGCTGCCCCTTCGGCCCCGCGCGCCATGGATGAGGCGCAGGACCGCCTCCACCTGCGCGATCACCTCCGTCGGGGCGGGGCGGAAGAAGGTGAAGCGGCCGGGATGGGCGGCGACGAGCGGCGGCGGCGGCGCGATGGTCAGCACCCGGCCCGTCTCCTCGTCGAGCCAGCTCTCGATGAGGCCGAGCGTGACGATGGCGACGCGGCAGGAGCGCAGGGCATGGGCGAAGAGGGCGGAGATCTCCGCCCGCCGCGCCATCGCCCGCGCCTGAGAGACAGGGTAGCTGGCGTTCAGCGACAGGTCGATCCAGCCCTCGCCATGGGGCACGACGAACTCCTGCCCGCTGTCGCCGCCGTCGAGCGCCATGGTCAGCTCCTCCAGCATCGAGGCGGGAGTGTACTTGTTGAGCAGCCCCGCCGGCTGGCGGGCGGCGCCGAAGCGGGCCTGCTCCTCGGCCGGCAGTGCGAAGGAGAGCATGGGAGCCGGCTGCCCCGCCTCGGCCAGCGTCGCCTCGATATGCCGCGCGAAGCAGGAGCCGATGGCGAAGACCGGCTCATCCGGCGCGATGTGGAAGCTCGGGATGAAGACGGGCCGGCAATCGGGCGCCAGACGATCCTCTGCCGATGCCGGGGCGGGCCATCTGCTCTGCGGGCGGCCCCGGGCGAGGCGCAGGGCGTCGGGGGCGCTCATCGACAGGCGGGTCGGACTCATCATGCTCCTTCTGGCGCCGTGGCGCCGCTTGACCGCTCCCGCGCCGCTCCGTAGGCAAGGGCGGCGGGGGCCCGTAGCTCAATGGTTAGAGCAGACCGCTCATAACGGTTTGGTTGGGGGTTCGAGTCCCTCCGGGCCTACCACGCGCATCATAGAACCTGACCTAGGGTCATGTCTGCACCCGATGCAAGTTGCCATAGGGTCAGTTTCGCCTCGCGCCGCCGGAGGGCACATGACAGACCAGCCCCCCATGCGCACCTATGCCGACAGTGCCGGGACCTCCGGCATCGAGGCCTATGCCGTGGGCCCGGACCATATCGACATCGCCTTCCGGAGCGGCGGCACCTACCGCTACTCGCTGGACTCGGTGGGGGAGGAGCGGCTGGCGACGATGATCGAACTGGCCGAAGCCGGGAGCGGCCTCAACACCTACATCAACCAGCATGTGCGGGAGGATTACGAGGCGCGGCTGTCTTGAGAGCGCCCCTGAAGCAGTCCGCGGCTCAGGAGCCGAGGATCGCCACCACGTAGCCCTGCGTCTCCGCGTAGGGCGGGATGTCGCCGTAGCGCGCCACCGCCTCCGGCCCGGCATTGTAGGCGGCCAGAGCCAGCCGCCATGTGCCGAAGCGCTCGTATTGCCGGCGCAGGTAGCGGGCGCCGCCCTCGAGGTTCTCCGCCGGGTCCGCCGCGTCGACGCCGAGGAGGCGCGCGGTGTCGGGCATCAGCTGGGCGAGGCCCATGGCCCCCTTCACCGACAGCGCCCCGGCGTTCCACCCGCTCTCCTGCTGGACGAGCCGCAGGAACATGTCGGAGGGGATGCCGTGCCGCTGGGCGGCGGCGCGGGCGAGCGCGAGGTAGGGGCCGTTGTAGCTGCCGACGAAGGCGGGCGCGGCGGCCTCCTCGGCGATCTCCGGGCGGATCGGCTGCAGCCGCGTCGAGTCGCGGTACTGGTCCGCCGCGCGGCCATCGAGGACGGAGAGCTGGCTGGCCAGCAGATCGGCCCGCGACATGGTGGAGAGCGTTTCCGCCCCCGCAGGTCCCCCGGCAAGGAACGTCAGGGCAAGGGCGGCGGGCGCCAAAAGGCGTGTCATCGTCATCACGGCTCTGTCTGTAGCAGCCGCCGGGCCCTTCGCCAATTGGATTCAACTTTCTCGTTCCGCCCCGCCCCGCGGCGCCGGCGGCGTCCCGCCGAAGGGCGTTCGGGCGGCCCTCCCCCGAATTGGCCCTTTCCGCTGCCCCGCCTTTTTGCTGTAAGGTGCCCGAGACCGCGACCCGTAACAGCGACAAGGGGAGAGACATGGCCGGCAGCGTGAACAAGGTGATCCTCATCGGCAATCTCGGCCGCGACCCGGAGGCGCGGACCTTCCAGAACGGCGGCAAGGTCGTGAACCTGCGCATCGCCACCTCGGAGACCTGGAAGGACCGCAACACCGGCGAGCGCCGCGAGCGGACGGAGTGGCACTCCGTCGCCATCTTCTCCGAACCGCTGGCGCGGGTGGCGGAGCAGTACCTCAAGAAGGGCTCGAAGGTGTACATCGAGGGCCAGCTCGAGACGCGCAAATGGCAGGACCAGTCCGGCCAGGACCGCTACTCGACCGAGGTCGTCCTGCGCCCCTTCCGCAGCGAGCTGACGATGCTCGACGGCCGCGGCGAAGGCGGCGGCGGTGGCGGCCCCAGCTATGACGACCGTGGCGGCTCCGGCGGCAACTACGGTGGCAGCAGCGGTGGCGGCGGCGGCAGCGCCCAGAACTCCGGCGGCTACGGCAACGACATGGACGACGAGATCCCGTTCTGAGGGAGACGCGGGGCGCCACGGGCGCCCCGTTTCGTTTCTGGCGGGAGGGCCCGTAGGCCGGGCCTCAGCCCGGCTCTTTGGGCGCCACGGCGGAAACGAATCCTGCAGAGGGCCTGTGACGTCCGTGCTGAGCTGAAGCCCGGCCTATACCGTCGACTTCTGCTTCATCCTCAAAAACCCTGGCGCATCGCCGGCCAGAGGCCCCGAGGGCGACCGGCCCGCAGGCGCAGGGCGAGCCTGCCCGTGAGGTTGGCGCCTGCTCCATCTCCGCTGAAGCGCTTTATGCCAGCCAAGCCCCTCCCCGCACGCCGCTCGCCACCAAGCTCAGCCAAAGCGCCAGCCCGCCGGGACGGGCAGGCGCTTGCCCTGCGCCCTTGGCGCGTACCGGGCGGGGAGCAGCGGCACTGGTGCACGAAGGTGGGTTACAAACCCACCCCACGGATCGCACGCACCATAGGGTGGGTTTTCAACCCACCTTCCTCCACGCAAGGCCCTACCCTTCCGCCTTCTCCGCCAGCTCCAGCCATTCCTCCTCGGCGGAGGCCAGCGCCTCCTGCCGGGCGGTGAGCGCTTCGGTCGCCTTGCGGAACTTCACCGGCTCGCGGCTGAAGAGCTCCGGATCGGCCATCAGCGCCTCCAGCTTGGCGATCTCCGCCGTCAGCCGGTCGATCTCCGCCGGCAGGGCCTCCAGCCGGTGCTTCTCGGTGAAGGAGAGGCCATTCTTCTTCTCCGCCGGTGCCGCCGCAGCCGCAGCCGCCTTCGCGCCCTTGTTCCCCGTCGGCCCCGCCGCCTTCGCATCGCCCGCCCCGCCGGCCATCGGCGCGCCGCCCTGGGCGGCGATGTCGCTCCAGCCACCGGCGTAGAGCGTCGCCTTGCCGCCCTCCAGCGTCAGCGTCATGCTCGCGACCCGGTCGATAAAATCCCGGTCGTGGCTGACGAGGATCACGGTGCCCGGGTAGTCGCCCAGCACCTCCTGCAAAAGGTCCAGCGTCTCGATGTCGAGGTCGTTGGTCGGCTCGTCCAGCACCAGCACGTTCGATTCGCGCGCCATGATCCGCGCCAGCAGCAGCCGCGCCTTCTCCCCGCCCGAGAGCGAGCCCACCGGCGCACGCGCCTGCGCCTCATCGAAGAGGAAGTCCTTGAGATAGCTCACCACGTGCCGCGGCTGCCCCCGCACCATCACCTGGTCAGAGCGGCCGGAGACGCGCGACTCGCCGGTCGTCATCGCATCCCAGAGCGTCTCCTCGGGCTTCAGCGCCGCCCGGGCCTGATCGAAATGCGCCATCTCTAGGTTGGTGCCGTAGCGGATGCTCCCCTCGTCGGGCGCCTCCTCTCCCAAGAGCACCTTGAGCAGCGTCGTCTTGCCGGCCCCGTTCGGCCCGACCACCGCGAGGCAGTCGCCCCGCTGCAGCGTCAGGTCCAGCCCCTGGAAGAGCTGCCGCCCGCCATAGGCCTTCGCCAGCCCCTTCGCCTCGATGACCTTCTTGCCGGAGGTCCGCCCCTCGCTCAGCTCCATCGCCGCGGTGCCCTGCCGGCGGATCATGCCGGCCCGCTCGGCCCGCAGATCCCCCAGCGCCCGCACCCGGCCCATGTTGCGCTTGCGCCGGGCGGAGATGCCCTCGACGGCCCAGCGGGCCTCTTCCTTGATCTTCCGGTCGAGCTTGTGACGGGCGAGGTCCTCCTCCTCCCAGGCCTTCTCGCGCCACGCCTCGAAGCCGCCGAAGCCCGCCTCCTGCCGGCGCAGCACGCCGCGGTCGAGCCAGAGCGTCGCGCGGGTCAGCGCCGTCAGGAAGGCCCGGTCGTGCGAGATGAGGACGAAGGCGGCCCTGGTCGCCTTCAGCTCGTCCTCCAGCCAGCGGATGGCGTTGATGTCCAGGTGGTTGGTCGGCTCGTCGAGCAGCATCAGCTCCGGCTCCGACGCGAGCAGCTTGGCGAGCGCCGCCCGCCGCCGCTCGCCGCCCGAGGCGGCGGAGACGGGGCGATCGAGGTCGAAATCCAGCCCCTCAGCCACCTGCTCCACCTTGTAGCGCTCCGCCTCCTCGACGTCGCTCGCGGCGAAATCGCCGAGCGTCGCGAAGCCCTCCATCTGCGGGTCCTGCTCGAGATAGGCGACGGAGGTGCCGGGGCCGAGCGAGCGGGCGCCGCGGTCGGGCTCGATCCGCCCGGCCATGAGCTTCATCAGCGTCGACTTGCCGGAGCCGTTGCGCCCGACCAGAGCCACCCGGTCGCCCTCCTGCACGACGGCGGAGAGCCCGTCGAAGATCGGCTCGCCGCCGAAGGTGAGGGAGACATCGGTGAGTTGCAGAAGGGGTGCGCGTGCCATGCCCGGCAGCTAGCCCGCCCCCCTCGCCCCCGCAAGGCCCCCCTCTCTGCCCGCCCCTGTTTCATCTGGCCATAAATACCTTCGGCGGTCGCCATTGGCGGCGCCATAGGCCCCGATGGCGCGGGCAGCGCCCCTAGGCTCTCCCCTTATCCCGCCACCGCCCGCAGCGCCTTCACCCTTGCCGGCGGGATCGCCCCGATCTCCACCCCGGTGAAGACGTGCAGCGTGTCCATCTCGTGATCCACCACCGCGTGGTCGCTCACCCACCCGCCCATGGCGAGGTAGCTCTTCAGGAGCGGCGGCATCCGGCGCAGGCCCTGCCTGCGGTCCGGCTCCCTCCGCCGCAGCGTCTCGGCAAAGCGGAAGACATGCGGCGCCTTCACCCCCGGCCCCCAGCGGCGCGGGGCGAGGTGGCGCTCCCCCAGCATGGCGAAGGCGTCGAGATAGGCGCTCGAATCGGTGCCGGGGAAGGAGGAGCAGCCGAAGAGCATCTCGGCCCCCTCCGCCTCGACGATCCGCGTCACCGCGCCCCAGGCGATGCGCAGCACGTCGGGGTGGCCGGCCTCGGGGTGCACGCAGAAGCGCCCGACCTCCACCATCGGCCGGTCGAAGCCCGCGAGGGCGGAGAGGTCGTAGGAGCGGGCGGCGTAGCTGCGCCCGATCTGCCGGCCGTCCGGCAGAAGCAGCAGGCGGCAGCCGGCGACGAGCCTCTCGCCGCGCAGATCCTCCACCATCAGGTGGCGGCAGGCGGCATCGAAGGCGGCGTCATCCTCCTGCGCCCGAAAGCACAGGCTGCGCAGGCGCCGGCAGGCGTCGAGGTCGGCGGCGCTCTCCGCCAGCCGCGCCCGGTACCGGCCCCTGACCAACATCTCGTGATTCTCCCGCCGCCTCGCCGCCGAAGATAGGGCTCCGGCGGCACTGCGGTGCAGGATTTATTCCGATCCGACGAAGTCGCTGGCCTCGAAGCGGCCGATCCCGCCCACCAGCTGGGCGAGGAAGGAGACGTCGGAGAGGTTGTCGTCCGTCACCCGGCGCTCCAGCTCGACGACGCGGCCATCCTCCAGCGCCAGAAGCTCGATGTTGCGCAGGATGCCGGCGGAATCGAAATCCAGCACCAGCACCTGCCGCTGCACCTCCTCGGGCTCCAGCAGGCCGTAATGGCGGAAGCGGGAGGCGACGTAGTAATAGCTCTGCCCGCGGATCACGCCGCCCGTGGTGGGCGTGCCGACGCGCTCGGCGATCGTCTCCATCGTGTCCTGCCCGACGGCCAGGCTGGCCCGCGCCTGCGTGCTCGGGATGTAGCCGTGATCGCGGAACTGCGCCACGCAGGCGGACAGAAGACCCGCCGCCGCCAGCGCCACAGCGCTCTTCCACATCCCTGCCAAGCGCATGCTGTTCCCTCGCCTCAGGCCCCGGGCGAGCCGATCCGGCCCGCTTGCCGCCCCGCGCGCGATGGCCTAGGGCTTCCAAGAAGGGGGCTTACAACAGCGGGCGGCCCCTCTTCAAGAAGCGGTCCCGCCGCCTTGCCGCGAGGCCGCCTTGCCCGCCGCAGATACTGGAGCCTGGAAAGGACGCGCCCTGCCCTTCCTGAACCGCAGAATCGAGCAGCTCACCGGCCCCGCCGCCGGCCGCACCCCCCGCCCCGTCGAGCTGGTGGCCGAGCCGGCGGAACTCGCCGCGCTGGCCGAGGGGCTCGGCATCCTCGGCATCCGCAAGCTGCGCTTCACCGGCACGCTCAGCCCCACCGGCCAGCAGGACTGGCGGCTGGACGGCACGCTCGGCGCCACCGTCGTGCAGGAATGCGTGGCGACGATGGCCCCGGTGACCACCCGCATCGATGAGCCCGTCGCCCGCCGCTACATGGCCGACCTGCCGCCCCCGCCCCCCGGCGAGGTGGAGATGCCGCAGGACGAGACGATCGATCCCCTGCCCCAGCGGTTGAACCTCTCCGAGGTGGTGGAGGAGGCGCTCTCCCTCGCCCTGCCGCCCTGGCCCCGCGCCGACAGCGTCCCCCCGGTGGAGCTGCATGCCGGCGAGGGAGAGGACCCCGGCGAGGAGGAGCGGGAGAATCCCTTCGCCGCCCTTCAGTCCCTTCGCGACCGGATGGACGGCGAGAGCTGAGACGCGCCCGCAAGGGAGCGGCGAAGCGTCTCCCCTGCGACCGCTACCCCTTGCGTCTTTCGCCATCGCGGCTATTGTGCGCGCTCTTTCGGACAAGCGGCTCGACAAGGCGCGACTCGGCGGCTATGAGGCGCCGCACCGAACAAATACGGAATTTCTCGGGCCACGGCCCGCACGATCAGAGGTTGAGACATGGCCGTCCCACAGAATAAAGTTTCCAAGTCGCGCCGCGACATGCGCCGGTCGCACCACGCCCTCTCCGGTGCGAACCCGAACGAATGCCCGAACTGCGGCGAGCTGAAACGCCCCCACCACGTCTGCCCGTCCTGTGGCCACTATGCCGACCGTGAGGTCGTCGCCGCGGGCACCGAGATCGATCTCGACGACGACGCGGCCTGAGCCGCGCGTCCCCGGACAGATCCGCATGACGACCCAGAGCCCGGAGAGCTCCATGACGGCGCCTCCGGGCTCTGTTGTCCTCTCGGTGGATGCCATGGGCTCCGACGCCGGCCCCTCCATGGTGGTGGCCGGGCTCGCCAAGTTCCTCAAGGCAGACCCTGAGGTCCGCGTGCTCCTGCACGGGCCGAAGGCGGAGCTCACGCCCCTCCTCGCCCGTCGCAGGCTCGAGGGGCAAGTGACCCTCGTCGATGCCTCCGGCGTCGTCTCCATGCACGACAAGCCGAGCCAGGTGATGCGCCGCGGCAAGGGCACCTCAATGTGGTCCGCCCTCGATTCGGTGCGCGAGCGTGAGGCCGCCGTCTGCGTTTCCTGCGGCAATACTGGCGCGCTGATGGCGCTGGCCATGCTCCGCCTGCGCAAGGTGGAGGGGGTGAACCGCCCCGCCATCGCCGGGCTCTGGCCGTCGCGCAATCCCTCCGGCTACAACATCCTGCTCGACGCCGGCGCCGATATCCGCGCCGATCAGGATGACCTGCTCACCTATGCGCTCATGGGCACCTCCTATGCCCGCAACGGCCTCGGCATCGAGCGCCCGCGCGTCGGCCTGCTCAATGTCGGCGTCGAGGAGCACAAGGGCCGGGCGGAGCTGAAGGTCGCCCACGAGCTGATCTCCCGCGCCGCCCCGCGGGCGGAGTTCGAGTTCGTCGGCTTCGTCGAGGGTTCCGAGATGGCCTCCGAGCGCGTCGACGTCATCGTCACCGACGGCTTCACCGGCAACGTCGCGCTGAAAACGGGCGAAGGCACCGCACAGCTCCTCGGGGGCTTCATGCGCGAGGCCTTCATGAAGACGCCGCTGTCGCGCATCGCCTCGCTCCTCGCCTATACCTCCATCCGCCGCCTCCGGCAGCGGATGGACCCGCGCCGCGCCAATGGCGGCGTGTTCCTTGGCCTCAACGGAACGGTGGTGAAGAGCCACGGCTCCGCCGATGCCACCGCCATGGCGGCAGCGCTGCACCTCGCCGCCAAGCTCGCCCGCTCCGGCTTCGCCGACCGGCTGGCGGCGCGGGTTGCAAGTGCGGCGGCCCTGGCTCAGGATGCCGGGGAGGCAGAAGCGGCGCCGGACGAGCCCGCAACGAGCAAGGCAGACACATGACCGTCAGGGCAGTGGTGAGGGGCGTCGGGCATTACCTGCCCGAGCGGGTGGTGCCCAATGCCGAGTTCGAGAAGTCCCTCGACACCTCCGATGAATGGATTCGCAGCCGCTCCGGCATCGAGCGGCGCCATTTCGCCGCCGAGGGCGAGACGACCTCCTCGATGGCCACCGCCGCGGCTGAAAAGGCGCTCTCCGCCGCCGGGCTGACCGGGGCGGACATCGACGCGCTGATCCTCGCCACATCCACCGCCGATTTCACCTTCCCCTCCGCCGCCTCGATGGTTCAGGCGAACCTCGGCATGAAGGGCGGCTTCGCCTTCGACGTGCAGGCCGTCTGCGCCGGCTTCGTCTATGCCCTCTCCCAGGCCAACGCGCTGATCATCTCCGGCCAGGCCAGCCGGGTCCTGGTGATCGGCTCGGAGACCTTCTCCAAACTCATGGACTGGACGGACCGCTCCACCTGCGTGCTCTTCGGCGATGGCGCCGGCGCCTTGGTGCTTGAGGCGCAGGAGGGTGAGGGCGCCCCCTCCGACCGCGGCATCCTCGCGACCGATCTGCATTCCGACGGCAGCTACCGCGAGCTCCTCTACGTCGACGGCGGCGTCTCCACCGGCACGACCGGCCACCTGCGGATGCAGGGGCGCGAGGTCTTCCGCCACGCGGTGGAAAAGCTCGCCGCCACGGCCCATGCCGCGCTCGGCAAGGCCGGGCTCGGCGCCGACGACGTCGACTGGATCGTTCCCCACCAGGCCAACCTGCGCATCATCAGCGCCACCGCGCAGAAGATGGGCCTGTCCATGGACAAGGTGGTGGTGACCGTGCAGGACCACGGCAATACCTCCGCTGCCTCCATACCCCTCGCCCTTTCCGTCGGCGTCGAGCGCGGGCAGATCGCCGAGGGCGATGTCTGCGTGACAGAGGCGATCGGCGGCGGGCTGGCCTGGGGCGCGGTCGTCCTGCGCTGGTAGCGGCGAATCCCGCCTGCAAGGGGCGAGCCGCAAGCCATTGTATTGACTTTCTTTCATCCCGCACTCACTCTCCGGTGAAAACGGGGGAGTGATATGTCTGGTAAGACACTGACGCGGATGGATCTTGCCGAAGCCGTCCACAACGAGGTTGGCCTGTCCCGCAACGAGAGCGCGCAGATGGTCGAGACCGTTCTCGGCCACATCTCCGACGCGCTCGTTGAGGGCGAAAGCGTCAAGATTTCCTCTTTCGGCACCTTCTCGGTGCGCGACAAGGCGGCCCGCGTCGGCCGCAACCCCAAGACGGGGGAAGAGGTGCCGATTCACCCGCGGCGTGTGCTCACCTTCCGGGCGTCGCACCTGATGAAGGACCGGGTTGCCGACGGCAATCGCGGCTAGGGTCGTCAGGGGGCGGCATGGCAAAGTCGAAGGACGCCTTCCGCACCATCAGCGAGGTGGCAGACTGGCTGGAAACGCCGGCCCACGTGCTGCGATTCTGGGAGTCCAAGTTCACGCAGGTCCGCCCGGTCAAGCGCGCCGGCGGCCGCCGCTACTACCGGCCGGACGACATGGCCCTGCTTGGCGGCATCAAGGCGCTGCTCCACAACGAGGGCATGACGATCAAGGGCGTGCAGAAGCTGCTGCGCGAACGCGGCGTCGCCCACGTTGCCGCCCTCGCCCCGCCTCACCCCGGCGACGACGACATGGTGGACGTGCAGGCGCCCCGCCCCGACCTCAGGCTGGTGCATGACGAGACGGCCGAGGAGGCTCCTGCCCCCGAGGCGGAGATCGACGACGCCGAGCTTGTCCCGGAGATCGAGGCGGAGCTGCCCCCGGAGCCGGGCCCCGTTGCCGAAGAGGAACCGCCGGCAGACGAGCCCCCGGAGGAGCCCGCGTTCCAGCACCGCGCGGACCCTCTCCCGGAGGAGCCGCCCGTCGCCGAGGCCCCTCCCCCCGAGCCCCTTCCCGACCCCGCGCCTGAGCCGCCGCCCCCCGCCCCGCCGGAGGCGGAGCCGGAGCCGCAGCCCGTGGAGCCGCCCCCGGCCCTCGCACCCGTCACGCCCCTGCCCCGCCGGCAGGAGCATGTGCTGGGACGTCTCGCCCGCCTCACCGCCGCTCAGCTCGGCCCGCACAGGGGCGCGCTCGGCTCGCTCGCCGAGCGGCTGGCCACGCATCGCGAGGCGCTGGCACACGGCGGATGATCGGGCGGAAAATCGGGTGTGGTTTCGGCTTGCGTGGGGGCGGTTACTTGGTCATAAGGCCCCCGGTGTCGGGCTATAGCGCAGCCTGGTAGCGCGTCCGTCTGGGGGACGGAAGGTCGCAGGTTCAAGTCCTGCTAGCCCGACCAATCACCGCTCCGCCCTTGCTATCGGGGCTCCGGCCCGAGGAGGTTTGGATGAGCGGCGTTTTGCCCTGCCAGCACATCGAGGCGATGCTCGCCCGCGGCGAGATCGCCGCCGGCCGGCCCGTCCTTCCCGAACAGGTTCAACCCGCCAGCCTCGATCTGCGTTTGGGCACGAAAGCCTGGCGCCTGCGCGCCTCCTTCCTGCCCGGCGAGGGCCGGCGGGTTGAGGATCGGCTCGCGGACCTCGCCATGCACGAGATCGATCTGCGCCCCGGCGCCGTGCTGGAGAAGGGCTGCGTCTATCTCGTCCCGCTGATGGAGCGGCTGGCCCTGCCGGAGGGCATCTCCGCCGTCGCCAACGCCAAGAGCTCCACCGGCCGGCTCGACCTGCTCACCCGGGCGATCATCGATGGCGGGGCGGAATTCGACCGGATTCCAGCGGGTTATGATGGCCCGCTTTACGCAGAGATCTGCCCGCGCAGCTTCTCCGTCCTCGTGCGGCCGGGGATGCGGCTCAGCCAGATCCGCTTCCGCGAGGGCGAGGCGCGCCTGAGCGATGGCGAGCTGCGGGCGCTCCATGACCAGACGCCACTGGTGGACGGCGCGCCGCATATCGACGAGGGGCTCGGCTTCTCCGTCGATCTGCGCGGCAAGCTGGCCGGCTGGCGGGCCAAGCCGCATTCCGGCGTCATCGACCTCGACCGCATCGCCCACTACCCGCCGGAGGCGTTCTGGGAGCCGATCCGCCCCGAGCGGGAAGGCGCGCATGGCGCCGTCATCCTCGATCCCGGCGCCTTCTACATCCTCGTCAGCCGCGAGGCGGTGACGATCCCACCCAGCCACGCGGCGGAGATGGCGCCCTACCTCGCCATGGTCGGCGAGTTCCGCGTCCACTACGCCGGCTTCTTCGACCCGGGCTTCGGCCATTCGGAGGCCGGCGGCGCCGGCAGCCGCGGCGTGCTGGAGGTGCGCTGCCACGAGGCCCCCTTCGTGCTGGAGCATGGGCAAATCGTGGGGCGGCTGGTCTACGAGCGGATGGCAGCGCCGCCGGACCGCCTCTACGGGCGGGAGATCGCGTCGAACTACCAGGGCCAGGGCCTGCGGCTCGCCAAGCATTTCGCCGCGCCGGAGCTTTAGGGCCCAGGGCTCTTCGGCCCTGTCCACGCGCCGCCTGACCGACCGGTCTCGCCGGCCCCGCCCGCCGGAGCGAGGGCCACCTCCCCTGCCGCGGCCTCAGGCCGGCACCGTATCCGCAGGCTCCTCGGCGACGTTGGCCGGCACCTCGCCGCCAAGTCCCTCCTCCTGCACCGGCGCGGGCTCCACCCGGTTGCGACCGCCGTCCTTGGCCTTGTAGAGCGCTGTGTCGGCCCGGGCGAGCAGCTCGGTGAGCGACGTCGTCTCGCCGGTCATCTCGGCGCAGCCGAGCGAGGCGGTGACGGCGCTGCCGCAGGGCAGGAAGATCGACGTCTCCAGCGATTGCCGCAGTCGCTCCGCCGTGGCGAGGGCGCCGGCCAGCGCTGTCTCGGGGAGGATGAGCAGGAACTCCTCCCCGCCCCAGCGGGAGATGACGCTCGACGGGCGCAGGATCGACTGGAAGAGCTGCGCGACGTCGGCAAGGACCTCGTCACCCACATGATGGCCATGCGCGTCGTTCACGCACTTGAAGCCGTCGATGTCGATCATCACCACGCTCAGCGGGCGCGCATGCCGCTGGGCGGCGCGGAAGGTCGCCTCCGCGAAAGACTGCGCGGTGCGGCGGTTGGCGAGGCCGGTCAGCTCGTCGGTGGAGGAGAGCTGCTCCAGCCTCAGCAGGTGGCGCTGACGTTCCGCCTCCGCCGCCGCCAGCCGGCCGAAGGTGGAGCCGATGCCCAGCATTGCGGCCACGATCATCGCCGTCGCCACCAGCGGCCCCGGCTCCAGCCAGTCGGATGGCTTGATCCAGAGGACCAGCACCGCCAGCCCCCAGAGCCCGGCGAGCGAGAAGATCAGCTGCCGGCGCAGGATCAGCCCGGTCTCACCCTGCGAGCGCAGCAGGCGAATCATCGTGGGGCAGCCCTGCCGGCAGAGCGCCGCGATGGTCAGCAGCGCGGCGGCGGCGATGGTGGCGGGGGTCGTGTGCCCCAGCGACGGGACACCTTGGGCATATCCGACCAGCAGGCAGGTGATGAGCGACGCAGCACCAAGGGCGAAGCTGAGGCCGAAGGCCGAGCGGCGGCGATCCATGAGAGACATGGCCGTCAGCCCGAGCAGCAGCAGGGCGGGCGGCCCCGTCGCGGTGACATCCGGCACCTTGGCCCCCGCCCCGGCCGGCGCCGGCCAGAGGTGGCCGAGCAGCTCCATGGGATCGGTCAGGGGCGGGTAGAACAGGCCGAGGGCGCGCCACAGCAGAAGCGCGGTCACCGCGAGCGCAATCGCGCTGCGCAGGTGATACCCCTCCCCCAGGCGGCGGGGCAGAACCATGGCAAGGGCAAGGGCCGCGGCGCAAAGCATCGTGAAGGGGTGGGGCCCGCCTTCGGTGCCGAGCCCGGGCAGCGACAGATCGACGGCGTAGCCGACCAGCGAGAGGGCGGCGACCGCCAGCCCCATCGTTGCGAAATCGGGCCCAAGTCGCTCCAGCCCACGTGAGATGCGCAGGGCGCGCCGGACTTCACTGATCCCCCGGGTCGATCGCCGCCATGCCATCTTTTCGAGCATTCTGCCCTCCCTCTCGCGCCAACCGGCGCTCTATGGCGAGCATCGTGGACATGGCTTTCTTAAGAAAACGTCACCTGGCTCCTGAAATGACGGCGCTTCTTTCCGGACGATCCTCTGATTCCCGGGCCTTTAACTTTCGGGCCCGTCCTCGGCCTCCTCGCCGAACATGTCGCCCTGGCTGTCATCGGCCTGCGGCCCCTCCTCCGCCTCCGTCCCGGGCGGCGGGCGATTCTCCAGCAGGCCGGCGGCGCGCAGCTCCCGCAGGCCGGGCAGGTCGCGCGGCGTCTCGAGGCCGAAGTGATCGAGGAAGGCCGGCGTCACCACGAAGGTGACTGGCCGGCCGGGGGTCATCTTGCGGCGGCCGAGGCGGATCCAGTCGAGCTCCAGAAGCTGGTCGATCGTCCCGCGGGAGACGGAGACACCGCGGATCTCCTCGATCTCCGCCCGCGTCACCGGCTGGTGGTAGGCGATGATGGCCAGCGTCTCGATGGCGGCGCGGGAGAGCTTCTTCTGCTCCACCACCTCCTCGCGCATCAGGAAGCCGAGGTCGGGCGCCGTGCGGATCGCCCAGGCCTCTCCGACGCGCACCACCTGCACGCCGCGCCCCTCGTAGCGGCGGCGCAGGTGCTGGACAGCCTCCGCCGGCTCGGAGCCGTGGGGCATCCGCCCGATCATCTGCTGGATCGTGAGCGGCTCGGCGGAGGCGAAGAGCATCGCCTCCACCATCCGCTCCTGCTCGCCCATGGGCGGCGCCTCGAAGAGGCTCTGCTCGCGCTCAGCCATCGCGGCCGCTCTTGCCGCGCACCTCGATGGGGGCGAAGGTCTCGCCCTGCCGCAGCTCCGCGCGGCCCTCCTTCACCAGCTCCAGCATCGCCGCGAAGGTGGCGGCGGTGGCGGAGCGGCGCTTCTTCGGCTCCTCCGCCCATCCGGCGGGGAGGAAGCGGGAGATGTCGGACCAGCTGTGCTGGGCGCCGATGATGGGGCGCAGGTCGGCCAGCGCCTCCTCCATCGTGTAGATCGACTCGCGGTCGAGCACGAAGGGGCGGAACTCGCCCTTCGTCTGCAGCCGTGCATAGGCCTGCATGAGGTCGAGGAGGCTTGCCGTCCAGGTGATGCGGCGCACGCGGGTGACGTCCGCCGTGATGCCGCGGGCAAAGAACTCGCGGCCCCGCCGGTCGCGGGCCATGAGGTCCGCCGCGCGCTCGCGCATTGCCGCCAGCCGTTCCAGCTGGAAGGCGAGGTGCGCCGCCAGCTCCTCGCCCGAGGGCCCCTCCTCCGCCGGGTCGGGCGGCAGCAGAAGGCGGGATTTCAGGAAGGCCAGCCACGCCGCCATGACGAGGTAATCTGCCGCCAGCTCGATCCTGAGCGCCTTGGCCTCCTCAACGAAGGCGAGGTACTGCTCGGCGAGGGCAAGGATGGAGATCTGCCGCAGGTCGACCTTCTGGGTGCGCGAGAGCATGAGGAGCACGTCGAGCGGCCCCTCGTATCCCTCGACATCGACGATGAGCGCCTCGGCCGCGCGCCGCGCCTCGATGGATGTGACGTTGCTCTCTTCCATCCTACTCCAGACGAGCTACCCCAGAAGGTCGGCCAGCTCGGCCCTGAGGCCCGAGATATCCGCCGGCTCCGGCGCGTGGCGCTGCGCCAGCGCCGCCTCGCCCCGGGCCTCCGCCTCGGGACCCATGGCGCCGGCGGCGGCGATCACCTCTTCCATCTCCGTCATCCTGCCGTTGGAGTGGAGCACGAGGTCGCATCCGGCCGCAATGGCGTTGGCGCATCGCTCCGGCAGGGAGCCGGAGAGCGCCTCCATCGAGATGTCGTCGGTCATCAAGAGGCCGGTGAAGCCGATCTCCTCCCGGATCAGGGCGATGACATCGGGGGAGAGGGTGGCCGGGCGGCCCGCGTCGATGGCGTCGTAGATGGCGTGGGCGGTCATGCCGATGGCCATCCCGCGCAGCTCGCGGAAGGGCGCGAAATCCCGCGCCCGGAGCGCCTCGGCGGAGGCGGTGACGCGGGCCGGCTCGAGGTGAGAATCGACATTGGCGCGCCCGTAGCCGGGAATGTGCTTGAGCACCGGCAGCACGCCACCGGCCAGCAGCCCCTCCGCGGCGGCCTGGGCGGCGGCGACGACGGTGGGAATGTCGCCACCATAGAGGCGGTTGCGGAGGATCGGGTGGGTCTCCGGCTCCACCAGATCGGCCAGCGGGGCGCAATCGGTATCGATGCCGACGCTGTGGAGGTCATGGGCGATGAGGCGGTGGCGCAGCCACTGGGCGCGGAGCGGATCGGCGGCGCGGGCCATCTGGTCCAGCGCCGGCAGGTATTCCGGCCAGTGGGGCGCGCGCATCCGCTGCACGCGCCCGCCCTCCTGGTCGATCAGGATGGGGGCGTCGCGGCCGACGCTCTCCCTCAGTTCGCCGGTCAGCGCGGTCAGCTGCTCGGGCGTCTCGACGTTGCGGGCGAAGAGGATGAAGCCCCAGGGCTGGGTCTCGGCGAGGAAGCCGCGCTCCGCCCCGGTCAGCCTCGTGCCCTCGACGCCGAGGATCGCGGCGGCGGGCATCAATCCACCAGGTAGGGGATGCAGCCGGCGTCTTCGGCGGCGAGGGCGGAGCAGAAGCGGCGCGCGTCGCCGAGGGCGTCGAAGCCCTTCATGCGCAGGCGATAGAAGGTGGAGCCGCCGGCCTGCGCCGTCTGCACCACCGGCTCGCGCTCGCCGATCAGCTCTCCGAACTGGCTGGTGATCGCCGCCCAGGCGTCGTTGGCCAGCTCCGCCGAGGCGAAGGCGCCGAGCTGCACGAGAACGGTGCCGGCCGGCAGCGGCGTCTCGGCGACCTGCAGATCCTCCGTCTGGGCCGGGGCGGCCGGCGTGGCGGCAACGGCGGTGACGGTCGCGGGCCGCGATGGCGGGCGGAGGGAGCGGGCAACGCCGGGGACGGACGGGTCGACGAGCGCGACGACAGGCAGCTCCTCGGCATCGGGCACGGGCTGAAGCTCGCCGGGCTCGACCTCCTCCACCTGGACGGCGGCCCCGTCCGGGCCGGCGGTGATCTCGTCATCCTCGGGCGCGGCGGCGGCCACCTCCTCGGCCGGCAGGCCGGCCTCCTCGGCGCCCTCGGGCGCCGCGGCGAGGGCGGCGATGGCGTCGGCCATGGCGATGACGCCCTGGGCGTCGAGCGTCTCGCCCTCCTCAGCGGAGAGCGAGGTCAGAATCGGCGTCTCCGCCTCCTCCTTCTGCACGGCGCCGCGGGTGTCGTCCGCCTCGGCGGTCATGACGTGCTTGAGGTCCTCATCCGCCAGCGTCAGCGGCTGGGGGGCGAGGATAAGGGCGTCGGAATCGGGAGCGGCGGTGCCGAGCGCGGCGACCTCGTTGACGGAGAGGCCCATATGCGGGGCCACCTCGCCGCCGGGGCTCGCCGGCGCCTCTCGCATCGGGCCGGACATGGCGCGCACCACCGGCACCCCGGTCGCGTCGCGCAGCATCACCTTGTAGCCCCAGACGCCGATCCCGGCGACCAGCGCCAGCGAGAGCGTCGCCCCTGCAAGTTGCACCACCGCGCGGGGGCTCACCCCACCGCGCCCCGGCATCGTGCCATCGGGAATCGCCGCCATCTCTGCCTCACTGCCCCGGCGGTCTCGCGCCGCCGCTTGCCTGGTCTCTCTCCTCAAACCCCGGCGGATGCGGCGCGTTCTCGCGCTCTGGTCCGAGAGGCGCCCCTAGCGCATCTCCTCCACCGGAGTGACGCCGAGGATACCCAAACCGGCCGCAATGACAATCGCCGCCGCCCGGGCGAGGCCGATCTTCGCCTGCGCTGTTGCCATATCGTCCTGCAGGAAGCGCAGCGAGGGCTCGTCGTTGCCCCGGTTCCACAGCGCGTGAAAGTCGCTGGCGAGGTCGTAGAGGTAGAAGGCGATGCGGTGCGGCTCGTGCGTGCGCGCCGCGATCTCCACCAGCCGCGGCCATTCGGCGATGGAACGGGCGAGCTTCAGCTCCGCCTCGTGGCCGAGGGAGGAGAAATCGGCCCGTGCCAGCGCCTCCGGCGTCACCTCCACCCCCTGCTCGGCCGCCTTGCGGAGCACCGAGTGCACGCGGGCATGGGCGTATTGCACGTAGAAGACGGGGTTTTCCTTGCTCTGCTCGAGCACCTTGTCGAAGTCGAAATCGAGCGGCGCGTCGTTCTTGCGGGTAAGCATGTGGAAGCGCACGGCATCCTTGCCCACCTGCTCGACGAGGTCGGCCAGCGTGATGAAGGTGCCGGCCCGCTTGGACATCTTGAACGGCTCGCCGTTCTTGTAGAGCCGCACGATCTGGCAGAGCTTGACGTCGAGCGGCACCCGCTCCTCCGACAGGGCGGCGACGACGGCCTTCAGCCGCTTGACGTAGCCGCCGTGATCGGCGCCGAGCACGTCGATCAGCTGGTCGAAGCCGCGCTCGATCTTGTCGTAGTGATAGGCGATGTCGGGGGCGAAATAGGTCCATGCCCCGTCGGACTTGCGCACCGGCCGGTCCACGTCGTCGCCATGGGCGGTGGAGCGGAAGAGCGTCTGCTCGCGCGGCTCCCAGTCCTCCGGCATCTTGCCCTTCGGCGGCTCCAGCACGCCGCGGTAGATCAGGCCCTTGCCGTCCAGCTCCTCCAGCGCCGCCTCGATGCGGCCGGTGCCGTAGAGGGACTTCTCGGAGAAGTAGACATCCATCTCGATGCCCACGGCGGCGAGATCGGCGCGGATGAGATCCATCATCCGGTCGGTGGCGAAGGGGCGCACCAGCGGCAGCCACTGCTCCTCCGGCTGGCCGAGGAGGCTGTCGCCGTATTCGGCCTTCAGCGCCTCGCCGACGGGGATCAGGTACTCGCCCGGATAGAGCCCCTCGGCAATCTCCGGGCTCTGGCCGCAGGCCTCACGGTAGCGCTCGAAGACGGAGCGGGCGACGACGTCGACCTGCGCGCCGCCGTCGTTGATGTAGTATTCGCGCGTGACGTCATGGCCGGCATAGGCCAGCAGCTCGGCCAGCGCGTCGCCGTAGACGGCGCCGCGGGTGTGGCCGACATGGATGGGCCCCGTCGGGTTGGCGGAGACGTACTCGACGTTGACCTTCTGCCCCTGCCCCACGGTGGAGCGGCCGTAGCCCTCGCCCCCCAGCGCCGCGCGCAGGATGCCGTGCCACGCCTCGGGCGCCAGCCGCAGGTTGAGAAAGCCCGGCCCCGCCACCTCGGCGGCGGCGATGCGCCCGTCCTCGGCCAGCCGCGTCGCCAGCGCCTCGGCGATGTCGCGCGGCTTGCGCCCGGCCGGCTTGGCCAGAACCATGGCGGCATTGGTGGCCATGTCGCCGTGCCCCGCATCTCGCGGCGGCTCGACGGTCACGTTGGTCAGGTCCAGTCCGGCGGGCAGCTCGCCCGCCGCCATCATCGCCTCCAGCGCGTCGGTGACGGCGAGGCGGATATCGGCGAAGAGATTCATCGGGTGCTCCTTGTCGGGCAAACCCTCTGGCAGATGCGCCCTGCCCCGTCAACGCGGCGCCGCCCCGCCGGCCGCTCCGGGCGCGACGTCAGCCCCCCACCCCGGCTCTCGCTTTTCCCGAAGTATTCCTCGGGGGGGCTGGCGCAGCCAGCGGGGGGCAGACAGCCCCCCTCCGACATCCGCCATCCCGCGCCCCCGGCCCCGCGGCGCGCGGAAACCACATGGTTTCCGCCTGCGATTTCCATATGGAAATCGCCGCCCGGAACGGCCCTCAGGCGCGGCGTTCGGCGTCGCTCGCCCCGGCCTCCTGCTCGGCATCCTCCAGCTCCGCCTCGGCATCGGCGGCCTGCTCGGCGGCTTCCTCCTCGTCGGCGGAGCCCTCGGGGAGCGGCTCGCGCTCCTCGGCCTCCTTCTCCTCCTCGATCGCCGGTGCCGCGTCGGGGGGGACGAGGGCGACGAGGCGGGTGCCGTCGGTGGACTTCACCTCGTCCTCGGGGCCGAGGATCTTCAGCCCGTCGTCATTGATCACCGCGAAGACCAGCGCCTCCGGCTGGCGGGCGCGCCAGTCGTCGAAGGTGAACTCCTCGGTCAGCTTCGTGACGCGGGCGCGCCAGCCCTCGGCCATCATGCCCTCCAGCTCGCCGAGGCTCTTCTCGCCGAGCGGCGTGCGCCCGCCGAGGCTGGCCGGCAGCGCGTGGCGGGGGCTGTCCTCGCGGGCCCGGCGCAGCTGCCAGACATTCTCGCGGCCGAACTCGGGCGCGAGGTCCGTCGCCACCAGCGTGTTGTGCGCCTCGTTGTCGGAGGCGGCGAGGAGCGTGTTGTAGCGGATCAGCTCCACCCGGTGCTCGGCCGCCTCGGAGAGGATGTCGCCCGAATAGGTCTCCACCCCCGCCTGCCGCGCCGGGCCGAGGCGGTAATGGTTGGTGTCCGTCAGGATCACCGGCACCTCCGCCTTGGTCAGCGCCTCGGAGAGCGCCAGCGTGAAGCGGTTGGCGCCGAGGATCATCAGCCCCGGCACGGCGCGCGACAGGCCCAGCGCCTGCGCCAGCGGCTTCAGCGAGAAGCCGTGGATCACCACCGTCGCCGCGACGAGCAGGAAGGCCAGCGGGATGATGTCGTAGCCGTCGGCAACCCCCGCCTCCGTCAGCCGCTCGCCGAAGAGGCCGGCGACGGCCATCAGCACCACGCCGCGCGGGCCGGTGAAGGCGACGAGCACCCGCTCCTTCTGCGGGATGTCGGTGCCCAGCAGCGACAGGAACACCGCCGCCGGCCGCACCAGCAGGATCACCACCGCCACGAAGAGCGGCGCCCGCCAGTCCAGCCGCTCCAGCGCCGCGACATCGAAGCTCGCCGCCAGCAGGATGAAGACGCCGGAGACGAGCAGCACCGTCGCGTGCTCCTTGAAGCGCCGCACCTCCTGCAGCGAGGCGAGGCGCGAGTTGGCGAGGACGAGGCCGAGGATCGTCACCGTCAGCAGGCCGGATTCGTGGAGCAGCGCGTCGGAGAGGCTGAAGGCGCCGAGCACGGCGACGAAGATCACCGGCACCTTCATGTATTCCGGCACCCGCGCATTGCGGAAGGACCATGCCAGCCCCCGGCCCACGGCGAAGCCCAGCCCCGTGGCGAGGAGGATGCCGAGCACGAGGTCGCGGATCGCCGCCGGCGCCGTCTCCGCCGCGCGCGCGACGAGCACGATCTCGAAGGCCAGCACCGCCGCAAGCGCGCCGAGCGGATCGTTGGCGATGGCCTCCCATTGCAGCAGAGCCGCCGGGCGCCGGGCGAGCCGCGCCTGCCGCAGCAGCGGCGCGATCACCGTCGGCCCGGTGACGATCATGATGCCGCCGAAGACCCATGACGTCTCCCAGCTCAGCCCGGCGACGTAATGCAGCGCCAGCACCGAGAGGACCCAGCCCAGCACCGCGCCGGGGAAGATGAGGCGCCTGACCCCGCTGGCCGCGTCGCGCAGGCCCCGCAGGTTCAGCGTCAGCCCGCCCTCGAAGAGGATGATGGCGACGGCGAGCGAGATGATCGGCCCAGACAGGTCGCCGATCGTCTCCTGCGGGTTGAGCACGCCGAGGACGGGGCCGAAGATCAGGCCGACGATCAGCATCAGCACGATGGCGGGCAGCTGCATCCGCCACGCGATCCACTGCGCGCCGACGCCGGCGACACCGACGAGCCCGATGGCGCCGAGGGCCGTCAGCCCCTCACCGTGCATTCATCACCCCCGGGGCGACGACGGTGGGGCGGCCCGTGAGCCGCTGATGTTCCTGAATGGCGAACCGGTCTGTCATCCCGGCAATGTAGTCGCAAACGATCCGGGCCAGCGCCGTATCTCCTTCCGCCTCCGCGACATCCTTGCGCCATTGGCGGGGCAGGTTCTCGGGGGCCGCCATGTAGAGCGGGAACAACTCCTCGACCACCTGCGTCACCTGCTCGCGCATCTCGACGACGGCCGGGGCGCGGTACATGCGGTGGAAGAGGAAAGTGCGGATCACCTTCAGATCCTGCCACAGTGGCTCGGAGAATCGCACCACCATCTTCCCGGCATGGCGCACCTCGGCAACGTTCTGTGGCGAGAGATCTCCCAGCGTCTTCAGCGCCAGGTCGATGACGTCCTCGACGAGGATGCCGAAGAAGCGCCTCAGCGCCTCGTGCCGGCGGCGGTAGTAGTTGAGGTCGGGGTACGTCTTGTCCACCTCGGCGAAGCACTCCCGCAGCACCGGCAGCTCGGCCAGCTCGTCGGTGGAGAAGAGCTCCGCCCTCAGCCCGTCGTGCAGGTCGTGGTGCGAATAGGCGATATCGTCGGAGAGCGCCGCCGCCTGCGCCTCGGCGCTGGCATGGGTGGAAAGCTCGAGGCTCTGCAGCCGCTCGTAGGCCTCCAGCGCCCAGGGGAGCGGCGGCAGGACGGGGCCGTTGTGCTTGGCGATGCCCTCCAGCGTCTCCCATGTCAGGTTCAGCCCGTCCCACTCGGCATAGTGGCGCTCCAGGTGGGTGACGATCCGCAGCGCCTGGGCGTTGTGGTCGAAGCCGCCATAGGGGGCCATGAGCGCATCCAGCGCCTCCTCCCCCGTATGGCCGAAGGGCGGGTGGCCGAGATCGTGGGCGAGCGCCACCGCCTCCGCCAGCTCGGTGTTGAGGCCGAGGGCGGCGGCGATGGTGCGCGCGACCTGCGCGACCTCGATGGAATGCGTGAGGCGCGTGCGGAAGTAATCGCCCTCGTGCTCGATGAAGACCTGTGTCTTGTGCTTGAGCCGGCGGAAGGCGGAGGCATGGATGATGCGGTCGCGGTCGCGCTGGAAGGGCGAGCGGTAGCGGCTCTCCTCCTCGGCATGAAGCCGGCCGCGGCTCTCGGCCGGGTTGGTCGCGTAAGGCGCGGGGCCCTCGGGTCGCATACGGCGCTGCCTCGCCTTGGATGTCGGTGCCTGCGGCCTTATATGAATCGCATGTGCCGAGACACAAGCAGGCTTGCCAGATGCTGACCCTTCCGCCCGAAGTCACCCCCCGCGCCTACGAGCGCCTCTCCGAGATCGGTGCCGCCGCCTCCGGCAAGGCACTGCGCGTCGCCGTCGAGGGCGGCGGCTGCTCGGGGTTCCAGTACCAGATCACCCTGGACGATCCGGCCGAGGACGACCTCGTGCTGGAGAACGACGGCCAGAAGGTGGTGGTCGACTCGGTCTCCCTTCCCTTTCTGGCGGGTGCGAAGATCGACTTCACCGACGAGCTGATCGGCGCCCGCTTCGTGATCGACAACCCCAACGCGAGCTCCTCCTGCGGCTGCGGGACGTCGTTCTCGATGTGAGGTTGGGGCTGGTTCCGCCGGCCAGCGGCGCGTCCCCGGCGGCTTCCGGGTAGACCGGTTGAGCCCACCCGACGACGCACCGCCGCCGCTCTTACCCCCGCGCGGAATCAAGGCCGCAGGCCGCCGCGCGAGCGCCGGCCCGTCCCCGCGGGCTGGCGCTCTGGCTGGGCCTGGTGCTCCGCTCAGGGCTAGGAGGGGCGTGGCTGGCATAAAGCGCGCCGCACGAGCACCGGAGCGCCACCCCACGGGCCGGCGTGAGAGGACGGTGCCCGTGGCGGGCGGAGCAGGCACCCGGCCTGTCCGTCTTCCCCCGAGACCAACGTCCCCGCTCTACCCCCCGCGCGGAATCAAGCCGAAGGCGCCGCGCGAGCGCCGGCCCGTCCCCGCGGGCTGGCGCTCTGGTTGGGCTTGGAGCCTCGCTCGAAGCAGGGAGGGTCTTGGCAGGGATAAAGCGCGCCGCACCAACGTTGCAGCGCCACCCCACGGGCCGGCGTGTGAGGGCAGCGCGGATGGAGACGTCTCCCGAGCCCCCGCCCCTTTCCACGTGACCTCCCCGCCTCCGACGCTATGCTCCCTCCCGAACCACCACCGGAGAGCGGCATGCGACTGGCGACCTACAACATCAACGGCATCCGCGCCCGCTTCGAGACCGCCAGGACCTGGCTGGAGGAGCAGAAGCCCGACGTCGCCATGCTGCAGGAGATCAAGGCGCAGGACGAGAGCTTCCCGCGCGAGCTCTTCGAGGACATGGGCTACAACGTCGCCACCCACGGCCAGAAGAGCTTCAACGGCGTCGCCCTCCTCTCCCGCCTGCCGCTGGAGGATGTCACCCGCGGCCTGCCCGGCAATGCCGAGGACGACCATGCCCGCTGGATCGAGGCGACGGTCATGGGCGACGAGCAGGCGGTGCGCGTCTGCTGCCTCTACCTGCCCAACGGCAACCCCGCCCCGGGCCCGAAGTTCGACTACAAGCTCGGCTGGATGGCGCGGATGGAGGCGCGGGCGGAGGCGCTGCTGACGCTGGAAGCCCCGGTCGTCTTCGCCGGCGATTACAACGTCATCCCGCAGGCGGAAGATGTCGCCCGTCCCGACGACTGGCGCGAGGACGCGCTCTTCCGGCCGGAGAGCCGGGCCGCCTTCCGCCGGTTGCAGAACCTCGGCCTGACGGAAGCCTTCCGCACGCTGGAGCCGCGGCCCGGCTTCTACTCCTTCTGGGATTACCAGCGCGGATCGTGGCAACGCGACGACGGCATCCGCATCGACCACTTCCTGCTCTCGCCCGAGGCGGCGGACCTGATGAGCGGCTGCTGGATCGAGAAGGAGGCGCGGGGCAAGGACAAGCCGTCCGACCACGTCCCCGTCTGGCTGGAGCTCGCCGCCTGAGCCCCGACGGCGCGACCATATGCGGGCGCGGGCCCACCCGGGACGCCCCCGCCGCGATCAGCCCCGGGCCGCCGTCTCGTCGTGATCGTAGATCCAGCTCACCCGCCGACGCATGAGGCGCGGGGTGAGACTGCCGGAGGCGCGCAAGGCAATATGGGCGCCCGCCCGCGGCAACCCGCGCAGGTGGTAGAGCCCGGCCTGCCCGCGGGAGGCGGCAACGACCGCCGCCGCGCGGGGCTGCCGCCGGGCCTGGAAGCGCACCAGCGCCGCCTCGATATCCTCGCCCCGGCCCACCTCGTCCGCCAGCGCCCAGCCATCCTCGATGGCCATGTTGGCGCCCTGCGAGAGGAAGGGCAGCATCGGGTGCGCCGCGTCGCCGAGGATGACGGAGCGGCCGCGACGCCAGACCTGCGCCACGTCGTGGCGGAAGAGGCCCCAGAGGTGCACCTCCTCCACCCGCGCGAAGATCCGCTGCAGGTCGTCCGAGGCATCGGCGAAGGCACCCTGCAGGGCGCCCGGCGCGTCTCGGTGGTGCCAGCCCTCTCCCACCCAGGCCGCCTGCTCGCGCACGGCGACGAGGTTGGTCAGCTCCGGCCCCAGCGGGTAGCTGACGACATGGCGCCCCGGCAGCAGCCAGATCTGCGAGCGGGGCACCGACGGCCCGGGCAGGACGGCGCGCCACGCCACATTGCGGGTGAAGACCGGCGCCGTCTCCCCGTTCAGCTCCATCCGCGCGAGGGAATGGATGCCCTGCGCCCCGACGGCGAGGTCGGCGGCGACGGTGGCGCCCGATTGCAGCTCCACCCCGCCATCGGGCAGCAGGTGCCGGACCCCGCGGTCGAAGCGGATCTCGGCCCCCGCCGCCTCCGCCGCCTCGGCAAGGCCCTGCGTCAGGCGCGAGCGGTGGACGAAGCGGTAGGGGATGTCGCCGCCGATGGGCATGTGGAAGAGGGTGCGCCCCCTCAGCCCGTCGCGGGCGAGGACACCTTCGGAGCGTATGCCGATCTCGTCCAGCATCTCCTCCAGCCCCAGCGCGTGCAGCACCCGGGCTCCGTTGGGGGTGATCTGCAGGCCGCCGCCGGCATCGCGCAGCGCCGGGCTCTGCTCGCAGACCTCGACCTCGGCGCCCGCTCGGGCAAGGGCGAGGGCCGCGGTGAGGCCGCCCACACCGGCGCCGGCAATGATGACCTTCACGTCGCGGCTCCGCCCAGGGTCAGCCGCCCGGGCCGGCGTCGCCGCCGCCGGGCCGGGATCAATCGTCGCGGTGCACCTTCTCGCGCCGCTCATGCCGCTCCTGCGCCTCGAGGCTCATCGTGGCGATGGGGCGCGCGTCGAGCCGCTTGAGGGAGATGGGCTCGCCGGTGATCTCGCAATAGCCGTACTCGCCCTCCTCGATCCGCCGCAGCGCGGCATCGATCTTGGAGACCAGCTTGCGCTGGCGGTCGCGGGTGCGCAACTCCAGCGCCCGGTCCGTCTCTTCGCTGGCGCGGTCGGCGATGTCGGGGATGTTGCGGGTGGAGTCCTTCATCCCCGTGATCGTGTCGCGACTGTCGGAGAGAAGTTCGTTGCGCCATGTCAGCAGCTTCCTGCGGAAGTACTCGAGCTGGCGCTCGTTCATGAACGGTTCATCTTCGGCGGGACGATAATCGTCCGGCAGAAATGTCTCGGCCTTCATCGCTGCTCCCTCTGCGCGACCGTCGCCGGGTTCCTTGAGTTCCCCAAACATACGGTACCCCCTTCTGACTGCCGCTGCTTTACCCCGGTCCTTGAAATAAGTCACCCCTCTTAACCTGCCCTAAACCTATCGCCTGCCAGCGGAATGGGGCAGGTAGGGGAAAGGCCCCGCAAGGGCAGCAAGAAGGAGGCCCGCCTTGCGCTTCGACGGCACCGACGCCTATGTCGCCACCCCCGACCTGATGGTCGCCGTGAACGCCGCCATCACGCTGGAGCGGCCGCTCCTCGTGAAGGGCGAGCCGGGCACCGGCAAGACGGAGCTGGCCCGCCAGGTCGCCGCGGCGCTTGGCCTCCGCCTCATCGAGTGGCACGTGAAAAGCACCACCCGCGCCCAGCAGGGGCTCTACGAGTACGACGCCGTCAGCCGCCTGCGCGACAGCCAGCTCGGCGACGAGCGGGTCCACGACGTCGCCAACTACATCCGCCCCGGCAAGCTGTGGGAGGCCTTCGCCGCCCCCGAGCGCTGCGTCCTGCTCATCGACGAGGTCGACAAGGCGGATATCGAGTTCCCCAACGACCTGCTGCAGGAGCTCGATCGCATGGAGTTCCACGTCTACGAGACGGGGCAGACGATCCGCGCCGCGAGGCGGCCCATCGTCATCATCACCTCCAACAACGAGAAGGACCTGCCGGACGCCTTCCTGCGGCGCTGCTTCTTCCACTTCATCCGCTTCCCGGACATGGAGACGCTGCGCCGCATCGTCGCCGTCCACCACCCCGGCGTGAAGGAGGAGCTGCTGGCCATCGCGCTCACCCGCTTCTTCGAGCTGCGCGAGACGCCGGGCCTGCGCAAGAAGCCCTCCACCTCCGAGGTGCTCGACTGGCTGAAGCTGCTGCTGGCGGAGGATCTGACGGCGGCGGACCTGCGGGCCGACCCGAAGGAGGCCCTGCCGCGCCTCCACGGTGCCTTGCTGAAGAACGAGCAGGACGTCGCGCTCTTCGAGCGGCTCGCCTTCCTGAACCGCGGGCGCGAGTAGCGGGCGGGCGCGGCGCCGCGTCATTGCCTCAGCGCGTAGTCGTCGGGCCAGTCGAAGAAGGGGCGGCGGCCGCTGACGGCGGCCATGTCATCCTCGAAGCGGCGGCGGACGAGGCGGATGTCGTCGGCCAGCTCGGTCAGCGGCCTGTCCTCCGGGCACATCCACTTCGGGCCGATGCCGCCGCCGGTGACCACCATGATCTCGTCCATCAGCCACATCCCCTGCGCCCAGGACAGGGCGTGTTGTTCGAGCGTCACGCGGTCGGGAAAGCCCGTCTGAAGGAGCTGCAGCTCGGTGCCGCCGCTCGTCCGCTTCAGGGTGATGCTGATGATCGACATCAGCATCACCTCGTCGATCTGGTAGCTGAAGGCGAGCCGCTTGCCCGGCACCACCTCGTGGTAGGCGCCGTGGATCCGCGACAGCGGCTCCATCCCCGTGGCCGTGATCGCCCAGCGCCCGCCGACCTGCGGGGTCATGCGGCAGGTGGTCGCGGTCAGGCCGTGTGCGGCGCCGAACCAGGCGCTCACCAGCTCCGCCCGCGTCCAGTAGGCGAAGACCGCCTCCGGCGTGGCGGGTACGGTGCGCGAGATGCGCAAGGCGTTGTCGGGGTTGTCTGCGGGTTGCATGAAGCGTCCTCCTTGCCGAAAGAACAAGGCGCGCCCCTAGCAGCCGATCCATGAACAGGATGTTGATGCGCCCCGCGCCTCGCGCCTTTCAGGTCACGCCGCCGGTCAATCCTTTGTGCGGGGCCAGATTGTCCGTGCATGGGCGCCCCGCCCGTCGCATCATCGCCCAGTCGCCGGCCGGGCAGAGACTCGGGGAGCGGCCCGGGGACCGGACCAAGTGTCGGACCGGACCAAGTGACGAACCTGCAAGTGACGGGGCGGCATCGAGGGAGCGAACGTGAGCGACAGGCAAATGGTCATCCGCCCGCTTGAGGAGGCAGACGCGCCGGCCTGGCGCCAGCTCTGGCAGGGTTACCTGACCTTCTACGAGACCGAGCTGCCGGAGGAGATCTACGCCGCCACCTTCGCGCGCCTCATCGATCCCGCCGAGACGGCGATGCACGGGCTGCTGGCGCTCCAGGGCGACAGGCCGGTCGGGCTGGCCCATTACATCTTCCACCGCCACGGCTGGCGGCTCGATGATGTCTGCTACCTGCAGGATCTCTTCGCCGACCCCGCCGTCCGCGGCCAGGGCGTCGGCCGGGCACTGATCGAGGCGGTCTATGCCGCCGCCGACGCGGCCGGCGCGCCGCATGTCTACTGGATAACGCAGGACAGCAACGCGACCGCCCGCCGGCTCTATGACCGCATCGGCGAGCTCACGCCCTTCATCGAATACCAGCGCCCCGCATGATCCGCCCCCTCCTCACCAGCCTCGCCATCCTTCTGGCCTCCTGCGCACCCGTGCCCGATGCCGGCCCCGGCTCCAGCGGCGTCGCCGGCAGCGGGGGGGAGGTGTCGCGCAACATGCCCATCTCCTCCTCGCTGCCGCCGATGCGCACCTTCCCCGTGCGCGCCGCCGCCCCGCCGACGCGCAGCAATGCCCAGATGGCGGAGGATTTCCTCGATCTCGCCTTCAAGCTGGAGAGCGGGCGCAACCTGCCGATCCTCACCCGCTACGAGGGGCCGATCACCCTGCGCCTCGCCGGCGACGTGCCGCCGACGATGGCGACGGACCTCAGCGGCCTCCTCGCCCGGCTGCGCAACGAGGCCGGCATCCCCATCTCGCTGACGAGTGACGCCAACGCCTCCATCATCGTCGAGGCGGTGCCCCGCGCCGATCTCTCCGCTGCCGTGCCGCGCGCCGCCTGTTTCGTCGTGCCCCGCATCCAGGGCTGGCAGGATTTCCTCGCCAACCGCCGCTCCGCCGCGCTGGACTGGGCGACGCTGAATGTCCGCCAGCAGGCGTCGATCTTCATCCCCGCCGATGCCGCGCCGCAGGAGATCCGCAACTGCCTCCACGAGGAGCTGGCGCAGGCGCTGGGGCCGCTGAACGATCTCTTCCGGCTGACGGATTCCACCTTCAACGACGATGACATCCACGCCGTCCTCACCGGCTTCGACATGCTGATGCTGCGCGCCTTCTACGCGCCCGAGCTGCGCTCCGGCATGTCGCGGGCCGAGGTGGCGGCGCGTCTGCCCGCGCTCCTGGCGCGGCTCAACCCCGCCGGCCAGCGCGTGCCGGTCGCCGCGACGCCGGCGATCCCCCGCGACTGGCAGCGGCTGGTGGAGACCTCCCTCGCCTCGGCCGCCTCCCCCGGCGAGCGGCGCCGCTCCGCCGCCGCAGCCGTCAACCAGGCGCGGGCGCTCGGCCTCGGCCCGGCGCAGCAGGGCTTCGCGTGGTATGCGCTCGGCCGGCTGGAGCTGGGGCGCGACCGGGGGCGGGCGCTGACCGCCTTCCAGAACGCCGCCCTTCTCTTCGCCGCCGCGCCCGACACGCGCCTGCACGAGGCGCATGTCTCGCTGCAGCTTGCCGCCTTCGCCCTCTCCGACGGGGATGCGGAGGAGGTGCTGGCCCTCACCGGCCCGGCGATCGAGGTCGCCACGCGGGCCGAGAACGCCGCCCTCCTCGCCACGCTCATGCTCTTCCGCGCCGAGGCGCTGCGGCTCCTCGGGCGTGACGCTCAGGCAGATGCCCTCGTGGTGGACTCGCTCGGCTGGGCGCGCTACGGCTACGGCGCCGACGGCATCGTCCGGGCGCGGCAAAGAGAGATCGAGGGGCTGCGCCCCGACGTCAGCGGCTAACCAGCGGATCGTTTTCATGCTCTTTTCCCTCGCGGGTCTTCTCATCGGCGCCGCCCTCGGCGCATGGCGCGCCCGCGCTCGTGGCGGCGTCGGCAAGGACATCGCCCAATGGGCCGCCGTCTGGGGCATGATCGGGCTGGTGCTCGGCACCCTTCTCACGATCATCGTGGTGCGCACCGGGGGCTAGGCCCATGTTCCTCCCCTTCTTCGAGGCGTTGCGCGAAGCGGGGGTGCCGGTCAGCCTGCGCGAATTCCTGACCTGGCTCTCGGCCCTGCGCGCCGGCATCGCGCTTTATGACATCGACGGCTTCTACCACCTCGCCCGCGCGGCGCTGGTGAAGGACGAGCGGTACATCGACCGCTTCGACCGCGCCTTCGCCCGCAGCTTCGGCGGGTTGGAGGAGATCCCGGCCGCGGCAGTGCTCTCCGCCCTCGACCTGCCGGAGGACTGGCTGGAGAAGCGGGCCGAGCTCATCCTCAGCGAGGAGGAGCGGGCTCAGATCGAGGCCATGGGCGGCTTCGGCGCGCTGATGGAGACGCTGCGCCAGCGCCTCGCCGAGCAGCAGGGCCGCCACCAGGGCGGCAGCAAGTGGGTCGGCACCGCCGGCACCTCCCCCTTCGGCGCTTACGGCGACAACCCCGAGGGCGTGCGCATCGGGCAGGACAAGGGCCGCCGCGGCCGCGCCGTGAAGGTCTGGGACCGGCGCGAGTTCCGCGATCTCGACGGCGAAGTGGAGCTGGGCACCCGCGCCATCCAGGTCGCGCTCCGGCGCCTGCGCCGCTGGGCCCGCGACGGCGCGGCGGAGGAGCTCGACCTCCCCGGCACCATCGGCGCCACGGCGAAGCAGGGCTGGCTCGACGTCAGGACCCGGCCAGAGCGGCGCAACGCGGTCAAGGTGCTCCTCTTCCTCGATGTCGGCGGCTCGATGGATGCCCATGTCGGCCGGGTGTCGGAGCTCTTCTCCGCCGCCCGCGCCTCCTTCTCGTCGCTGGAGCAGTTCTATTTCCACAACTGCCTCTACGAGGGCGTGTGGCGCGACAATCGCCGCCGCTGGCATGAGCAGGTGCCGACGCAGGAGCTGCTGCGCACCTACGGGCCGGAGTGGCGGGCGATCTTCGTCGGCGATGCCTCCATGTCCCCCTACGAGATCGCGGTGCCGGGCGGCGCCAACGAGCACTGGAACGAGGAGGCGGGGGAGGTCTGGCTTCGCCGCGCCTTCGAGCACTGGCCGCAGAGCCTGTGGATCAACCCGGTGCGCGCCCCCGCCTGGCAGTACACGCAGAGCATCGGCATGGTGCGCGGCCTCATCGGCGCGGACCGGATGGTGCCGCTCACTCTCGACGGTCTCACGGATGGGATGGGACGGCTGGCGCGATAGCCCCGCCCACCCCATATTGGGGTCATGATCCGCGTGCTCCTTCCCCTTCTCATCGCCCTCGGCTGGGGGATCGTCGTCTGGCGATTCTCCGTCTGGAAGACGGCGAAGGATCTCGACCAGAAGTCCGTCGAGCTGGTGGACCCGGCGCTCCGTCCGGTGATGGAGCGGATGGCGCGGGCGCTCGATCTGCCGCGCGTGCGCGTCTACCTCTACGACGTGCCGCAGGTGAACGGCCTCGCGGCGCCCGACGGGCGGATCTTCATCACCCGCGGCTTTCACCGCGAGTTCCGCGCCGGCCGAGTCAGCGCCGAGGAGCTGGCCTCCGTCATCGCGCACGAGCTCGGCCACGTGGCGCTCGGCCACGGGCGGCGGCGACAGATCACGTTCGCGGTGGAGAACGCCCTGCGCGCCGGGCTGGCGCTGACGATCGGGCGGTTCATCCCCCGCTTCGGCGGCATGATCGCCGGCTTCCTGACGAGCCTCGTCACCTCCCGCCTCTCCCGCGGGGCGGAGTTCGAGGCCGATGCCTACGCGACGGCCCTGCTGGCGAAGGCGGGCATCGGGGCGGAGCCGCAGAAGAGCCTCTTCGCCAAGCTGGAGAAGCTGACGGGCACCGCCGGCACCCCCGCCGGCGCCATGCCCGCCTGGATGATGAGCCACCCGAAGACCTCGGAGCGCATCAAGGCTATCGAGGCGAACCAGCGGAAATGGGGGATCGAGGGGTAGCCCTGGATCGACCGCGCCGCCGGTCGCCGCCGCCGCATCCTCGCCCGCCAGCCCGCTTCGTAGGGTGGGGTTTCACCCCACCGTCCAATGCGCCGTCCCTCCTCCGCCAACGCCACGTCCTCCGGGAGACGTTTCCGCCTGGCAACCCCGCCTCACGCCGGCCCGTGGGGTGGCGCTCCGACGCCTCCGCGGCGCGCTTTATGCCCGCCACGCCCCTCCCCGCTCTGAACGAGGCACCAAGCCCAGCCAGAGCGCCAGCCCGCGGGGACGGGCCGGCGCTCGCGCGGCGGCCTGCGGCCTTGATTCCGCGCGAGGGGATAGAGCGGCGACGTTGGTCTCAGGGGAAGACTGATACGCCGGGTGCCTGCTGCCCCGCAAAGAGAGCTGCCCTCGCACGCCGGCCCGTGGGGTGGCGCCCCGACCTAGCCTCCGGCGCGCTTTATGCCCGCCACGCCCCTCCCCGCCCTGAGCGAGGCACCCAGCCCAACCACAGCGCCAGCCCGCCGGGACGGGCCGGCGCTCGCGCGGCGGCCTGCGGCCTTGATTCCGCGCGGGGGGAAAAGCGGCGACGTCCGTCTCCGGCTTGATTCCGCTCCGGGCGACACTCCCGAACCGGCCCTCAACCGCGGAGGGCATCCAGCCGCAGGCCGGGCGTCAGCCCGGCCCCCCCGGCCCCGCCCTCAGGCGATCCCCAGCTTCGCCAGCCGGTTTGCCCGCAGCCGGGCGAAATCGTCGCCGGCGTGGTAGCTCGAGCGGGTCAGCGGCGTGGCGGAGACCATCAGGAACCCCTTGCCATAGGCCGTCCGCTCGTAGGCGGCGAAGGCCTCCGGCGTCACGTAGTCATGCACCGCATGGTGCTTGGCGCTCGGCTGCAGGTATTGCCCGATGGTCAGGAAATCGACGCCGGCGGCGCGCATGTCGTCCATCACCTGGTGGACCTCCTCTCGCCGCTCCCCGAGGCCGACCATGAGGCCGGATTTGGTGAACATCGCCGGGTCCAGCTCCTTCACCCGCTGCAGCAGGCGCAGGGAGTGGAAGTAGCGCGCCCCAGGGCGGACGGAGGTGTAGAGCCCCGGCACCGTCTCGAGGTTGTGGTTGAAGACGTCCGGCTTGGCGGCGACGACCACCTCCAGCGCCTCCGGCCCGCAGCGCAGGAAGTCGGGCGTCAGGATCTCGATCGTCGTGCCCGGCGCCTGCCGGCGGACGGCGCGGATCGTCTGGGCGAAATGCTCGGCGCCGCCGTCATCGACATCGTCGCGGTCGACGGAGGTGATGACGACGTGGTTCAGTCCCAGCTTCTTGACCGCATCGGCGACACGGCCCGGCTCGAAGACATCCAGCGCGTCGGGGCGTCCGGTGGCGACGTTGCAGAAGGTGCAGCCGCGCGTGCAGATCTCGCCCATGATCATCATGGTGGCGTGGCCCTGGGACCAGCACTCGCCGACATTGGGGCAGCCCGCCTCCTCGCAGACGGTGGAGAGCCGGTGCTCGCGCATGATGTCCCGCGTCTGGCGGTAGCCCTCGGAGCTGGGCGCCTTCACGCGGATCCATGCCGGCTTCTTGGGCTGCGGCTGGTCGGGGCGGTGCGCCTTTTCCGGATGGCGCTGGCCGGGAATCTTCAGATCGCGCAAAGCGGGTCTCCTCCTGCCTGTCCCCCGATCTAAGCCCTTGCGACGCCAATGTCCAAGCACCCTGCCCGCAAGGCGGCCATGCACGACGGGGGACGGAGGGGGTGGACCTCGGGAGCTTGGCCTCGCCTGCCACAGCTACCGTCCTCTCACGCCGGCCCGTGGGGTGGCGCCGCAACGCACCCGCTCTGCGCTTTATACCCGCCACGCCCCTCCCCGCGGCCCGCTCAGCGCTTACGGCAACCAGAGCGCCAGCCCGCGGGGACGGGCCGGCGCTCGCGCGGCGCCTGCGGCTTGATTCCGCGCGAGGGGAAGAGCGGCGGCCGGGTCACCTCGCGCCTGCCACCGAGCTGGTCCCGTAGGGTGGGTTTCCAACCCACCGCTCCCGGTTTCCCCCGGCTGACGCATCCGCCGCACACCGGCCCGCCATAAGCACCACCCTCGCACGCCGGCCCGTGGGGTGGCGCTCCGACCGCGCCGCTGCTCGCTTTATGTCAGCCACATCCCTCCGTGCGGCCCGCTCAGCGCCAAGCTCAGCCAGAGCGCCAGCCCGCCGGGACGGGCCGGCGCTCGCGCGGCGCCTGCGGCTTGATTCCGCGCGGGGGAGAGAGCGGAGGCCGGGTCTACTCGCGCCTGCGACTGAGCTCGTCCCGTAGGGTGGGTTTCTAACCCATCGTCCCCGGTTTCCGCTGGCTGACGCGTCCGCCCCACACCGGCCCTCCACAAGCACCACCCTCGCACGCCGACCCGTGGGGTGGCGCTCCGACCTCGCCGCGGCGCGCTTTATGCCCGCCAAACCCCTCCCCGCGGCCCGCTGAGCACCAGGCCCAGCCAGAGCGCCAGCCCGCCGGGACGGGCCGGCGCTCGCGCGGCGCCTGCGGCTTGATTCCGCGCGGGGGGACCCAACGGCAGCCCGCCTACCCCCGCACCTCCACCGTCACGTGGCCGATGCCGAACTCCTGCTCCATCACCCGCTTGATGCCGTCTCTCACCTTCTCGGACTCCGCCCCCTCGGCGAGGTCGGCCTCCAGCGTCGCCATCAGCCGCTCCTCGCTGATGCACCAGGCGTGCAGGTGGTGGATGCAGGCCACGCCCGGCACCGCCTCCGCCAGCCGCTCCTTCGCGGCCGCCGGGTCGAAGCCTCCGGGGGTGCCCTCCAGCAGGATGTGGCCGCTCTCTCCCAGCACGCGCCACGCCGAGCGCAGGATCAGCAGGGTCACGAAGACGGAGAGGATCGGGTCGATGGGTGTCCAGCCCGTCGCCATGATGATCAGCGCCGCCGCGATAGCGCCGACGGAGCCGAGGAGATCCCCCATCACGTGCAGCGCCGCGGCGCGGGTGTTCAGCCCGCCCTCGGCGCCGTGCAGGATGCGGAAGGCGATGATGTTCACCACCAGCCCCGCGACGGCGACCCAGAGCATCAGCCCGCCCATGACCTCTCCGGGGTCGAGGAAGCGCTGTACGGCCTCGACCGTGATCCAGATGGCGATGACGAAGAGCGCCAGCCCGTTGACGAAGGCGGCGAGCACGGAGACGCGGTCGAAGCCGTAGCTCCTCTGTGCATCCGCCGGCCGCTGCGCCATGCGCACGGCGAAGAAGGCGAGCAGCAGCGAGGCGAGATCGGTCGCCATGTGCCCGGCATCGGCCAGCAGCGCGAGGGAGCCGGAGACGAGGCCGCCCGCCACCTCCGCCAGCATGAACAGACCGGTCAGTCCGGCGGCGAGGCCCAGCGCCTTCGCGCCCCCCGGATGATCCGGCTTGGGCCCGTGAGAATGCCCGTGATGCCCGTGGGCGTGGCCGTGGCCGCCCGCGTGCTCATGGTCATGCCCGTGACCGCTGCTCTCCTGATCGTCCGAAATCTCCGCCTCCCTGCTTGCCGCCGGCCGCCCGGGCCAGCCCTACGGGTGCGCCGCCTCGAAGAGCGCCGCGTCCAGCGCCGCCAGCCGCTCGTCGGGCGGGCAGTCGTTGTGCAGCACCACCACGACCCAGCCGTTGCCATAGCTGGCGAAGTAGCTGCCGTCGCCCCGCCCGTCCCAGCAGAGCTGGCCGAAGCCCCAGTAGAGGCGCCGCCCCTCTAGCTCTCGCGAGAGCGCCCCGCCCAAAGTCGCGAAACCATCGCCGAGGTCGAGCATCGGGGCGCTGGCCGGGTCGACGCTGCCCTCCGGCCCGAAGGTCGCCTCCACGAAGCGGGCGTAATCGGCGGCGGACATCTGCCAGCCGCCCCACGGCCCCTGCCCGACCCATGGCCCGGTCAGCGCCGCGCTCTGCAGCCCGAGCGGCGCCATCAGCGCGGCGTCGCAGGCCTCGGCGTAGCTCTCACCCGTCGCCGCCTCGATCATGGCACCGACCAGCGCGTAATTCTCGTTGTTGTAGGCGTAGCTGCCGGGCTCGCCCTCCTGCTCCGCCCTCGCCAGCGCCACCCGGGCCACCTCGCCCGTCATCGGCTCTTCGGAGAGGACGATGGCGGCGTTGCCCTGCGTGGCATCCGGCCAGATGCCGGCGCTGTGGGTGAGGAGCGCGCCCAGCTCCGCCTCCGCCGCCGTCCCCTTGCCGCCGAGCAGGCTGCCCACTTTGGTCTGCGCCGTCAGCTCCGGCAGGGCCAGCGCGCAGGCAGCGGTCAGCGGCTTGGAGAGGCTGGCGAGCGGCAGGGCGGCATCCGCCCCGGCGCCGAGGCCCTCCTCCACCACCAGCTCCCCGTCGTGGAGCACGGCGAGGGTGGCGACCTCGGTCCCCCCCTCCTCCACCCAGCCGCGCCAGGCCTCCTGCAGGCGGGCGCCGATATCCTGCGCCTCGGCGGCGGGGGCGGTAAGGCAGAGCGAGATGGCGAGCGGGCGCAGCATGGCATCCTCCGGGGGTGTCTGTGGGCTCTCAGGCAACACGGGTCACAGGAACACAGGTCTCAGGCAACACGGGTCTCACGCAACACGGGCATGGTCGGCGCGGGCCCCGTCGATCAGCTCCGCCGCCGCCTCCTCAAGTAGCGCCCCCAGCTCCTCCATCCAACCGGTATCGCTGGAGCTTTCGCGCCGCACCAGCGCCAGCTCTCGCGCCGGCTCCGGCGCCGCGAAGCGCAGGAGGGCGAGCTGCGGGGCGGCGGCGCTCTCCATCCGGACCGCCAGCTCCGGCAGGAGCGTCACGCCGTAGCCCTCCGCCACCAGCCCGACGAGGGTGGAGAGGGAGGAGGCGCCGAGATCCACCTGCCGGCGCGACGACAGGCCGCAGACCTCCAGCGCCTGATCGGCGAGGCAATGCCCCTCGTCGAGGAGGAGCAACTGGTCCGGCGTCAGCGCCTTCGGCCGCAGCGCCTCGGCGCCGGCGGCCATGGCGGCAAGGCGGCTGCGGGAGCCGGCGAGGAGGAAGCGGTCGGTGGCGATGGGCCGGGCGACGAGGCCGGGCGCCGGCAGCGGCAACGCCATCACGGCGGCGTCGAGCCGGCCGCGCCGGAGCTCCTCCACCAGCCGCTCCGTCTGCGCCTCTCGCACCCGCAGCTCCATCGTCAGATCGCGGGAGCGGATGCGGGTGAGCGCCAGAGGCAGAAGATAGGGGGCAACCGTGGGGATGACGCCGAGGTTGAGCCGCCGCGCCAGCCCCTCCCGCCAGCGCACCGCCTGCGCGAGCTCGCCGACCTCCGAGAGGATGTGCCGCGCCCGGCCGAGCACCTCGTGCCCCGCCGGCGTCAGCAGAACCTCGCGCGGCAGCCGCTCCACCAGCCGGGCGCCGAGGCTCTCCTCCAGCGCACGGATCTGCTGGGAGAGCGCCGGCTGGGTGACATGCACCGCCTCCGCCGCCCGCCCGAAGCCGCCCTCCTCCGCCAGGGCGACGAAGTAGCGCAACTGTCTGAGGGAGAGGCTGTCCATAAGGCAGACTTATCGCACGGCGCCCGCTTTGCCATGCCCCCCGGCGCGCGCCCTGTCGCCGCAGGCAGGGCCCCCTCAGCAGGCGCTGCCGATGACCATCACGTAGTAGCCCTCCGCGTCGGCCAGGCCGTAATAATCCGTCCCCTGCGCCAGGATGTTCGCCCGGTGCAGTGGCGACTGCAGCCAGCCGGCCGCGGCGGCGTCGGCACTCTGCTGGCCATAGGCGAGGTTCTCGCCCACCGGGCCGCCCATGCAGAAGCCCGCGCCGCGCACCCGGTCGCCCAGAGTGTTGCCGCCCGGCCCGGTGTGGGAGAACTGGCCGGTGGAGACGACATGCGACAGCTGCGTCTGCGCCGCCGACATCAGCTCGGCACTGCCGGTCAGCGGCACCAGCCCCGCCTCGGCGCGGGCGGCGTTCATCGTCGACAGCGCGGAGGCATAGCCGGCGGGCGTCGCCACGGGGGTGTTCTCCCCCGATTCCGCCGAGACGGTGTACCTGACGGTGCAGGCTGTCAGAGCGGTGGCCGCCAGAACGGCGAGAACGACATGGCGCATGCGATTCCTCCCTTTGGGTGACGTGACCTTAGGGACGCTCGCGCCGCTGTCAAAGCCCCGTGATCGCCCGGCAAGGACGAGCGGGCCGATCACGCGCCTCACTGCCCGCGTGCCAGCGCCCCGGCCAGCCGGCGCTGGTGCTCCAGCACCCGCGGCAGGTCGAGCGTCGCCAGCTCGCCGCCCCGCACCACCTGCCGCCCCTCGACGATCAGATCGCGCACCCGGCGGGGGCCGGCCAGCAGCAGCGCCGCCGGGTCCCACGAGCCGGCGGCCTCGACGCCGCGCGTGTCCCAGATGGCAAGGTCGGCGCGGTAGCCTTGGCGGATCTGCCCCAGCTCCCTGCCGCGCCCCAGCACCTCCGCCCCGCCGCGGGTGGCGAGCATCAGCGCCTCGCGCGGGCTCATCGCATCGGCGCCGGAGCGCACCCGCTGGAGGAGCATCGCCATCCGCGCCTCGCCGATCAGGTTGCCCTCGTCGTTGGAGGCGGAGCCATCCACCCCCAGCCCGACGCGCACCCCGGCATCCCGCATCGCCCGCACAGGCGCGATGCCCGAGCCGAGGCGGCAATTGGAACAGGGGCAATGGGCGACGCCGGTGCCGCTTCTGGCAAAGAGATCAATCTCCTGCCCGTCGAGCTTCACGCAATGGGCGTGCCAGACATCCTCCCCCGTCCAGCCGAGATCCTCGGCATACTGGCCGGGGCGGCAGCCGAACTTTTCCAGGCTGTAGGCGATGTCCTCGTCGTTCTCGGCGAGGTGGGTGTGCAGCATCACCCCCTTGTCGCGGGCGAGGAGCGCCGCGTCCCGCATCAGCTCCCGGCTGACGGAGAAGGGCGAGCAGGGCGCGATGCCGATGCGCAGCATCGAGGCAGGGGAGGCGTCGTGGTAGCGGTCGATGAGGCGGATCGCGTCGTCCAGTACCTCCGCCTCGCGCTCCACGAGGCTGTCGGGCGGCAGGCCGCCGTCGCTCTCGCCGATGCTCATCGCCCCGCGCGTCGGGTGAAAGCGCAGGCCCACCTCCGCCGCCGCCTCGATCGTGTCGTCCAGCCGGGCGCCGTTCGGGTAGAGATAGAGGTGGTCGCTCGACATCGTGCAGCCCGACAGCGCCAGCTCCGCCAGCCCCGTCTGGGCGGAGACGCGCATCTCCTCCGGCCCGAAGCGCGCCCAGATGGGGTAAAGCACCTGCAGCCAGCCGAAGAGCAGCGCGTTCTGCGCCTGCGGCACGGCGCGGGTGAGGCTCTGGTAGAGATGGTGGTGCGTGTTGACGAGGCCGGGCGTGACGACACAGCCCGCCGCCTCGATCACCTCCGCCCCCTCCGCCGCCAGCCCCTGCCCCAGCGCGGCGATCTCGCCGCCGCGGATGCGGATATCCGCGGGCTCCTCGGTGCCGGCATCGTCCATCGTCAGGACGGTGTCGGCGCCGCGGATGAGGAGGTCAGCCACCCTGCCCCCGCAGGATCGCCAGCGCCTCGGCGTGGATCTGCGGGTTCGCCGCCGCCAGCACCTGCCCGCCGCCATGCGCCGGGCCGCCCTGCCAGTTCGTCACCACCCCGCCCGCCGCCTCGATGACGGCGATCGGAGCGACGATGTCATAGGCGTTGAGGCCCGCCTCGATGACGAGGTCGACATGCCCCGCCGCGACGAGCGCATAGGCGTAGCAATCCATCCCGTGGCGCGTCAGCTTGGCGCGGGCCGAGACGGCCTCGAAGGCCAGCCGCTCCGCCTCGGTGCCGACACCGGGGAAGGTGGTGAAGAGGATCGCCTCGCCCAGCGGCCGGGGCGCGCGGGTCGCCAGCGTGCCGGCGCCCTGCGGCCCCTCCATGCGGGCAAGGCCCGGGCCGCCTTCGAAGCGCTCGCCGATATAGGGCTGGTCGATGATGCCGAGGACAGGCCCCTGCCCGTCCGTCACGCCGATCAGCACGCCCCATGTCGGGGTGCCGGCGATGAAGCCGCGCGTGCCGTCGATCGGGTCGAGCACCCAGGTCAGGCCGGTGCTGCCCTCCTCCACCCCGAATTCCTCGCCGAGGATCGCGTCATCGGGCCGCCGCTCCGCGAGGATGGCGCGCATCGCCGTCTCGGCGGCGCGGTCGGCCACGGTGACGGGGTCGAACCCCTCCTCCGCCTTGTTCTCCGCCGTCATGTCGCTGCGGAAATGCGGCAGCACCGCCGCCCGCGCCGCATCGGCAAGGGCGCGCGCCGTGGCGATCAGCTCATCGGCCAGCTTCGGGTCCATCCGCTCCATGGCCTCCGGGGTAAGGAGCGGCGGGAGGGCGGTCAAGCTCAGGCCGCCGCCGAGAGGACGCGGGCCAGCTCGAAGAGCCGGCGGCGCTGATGCTCGGGGATGGCGTAGTAGGAGCGCAGCAGCTCCAGCGCCTCGCGGTCGGAGAAGATGTCCGCCGGCAGGCCGCCGGCCGCCTGCGCCGTCTCCCCCTCGCCCTCCTCCAGCCCCTCGAAGAAGAAGGAGATGGGCACGCCCAGCGTCTGCGAGATCTCCCACAGCCGGGAGGCGGAGACGCGGTTCATCCCCGTCTCGTACTTCTGGATCTGCTGGAACTTGATGCCCACCTTCTCGGCGAGCTGCTGCTGTGTCGTGCCGTTGAGCCAGCGGCGGTGGCGAATTCGTTTCCCGACATGAACATCGACCGGGTGCTTCATGGTAAAACCTATCTGCGTCCTGCGCGCACCAACATGGGCCGCGAACGGCCGCCTCCGGTGCTTCCCCGTTACTGTGCCGGCGACGGCGGTGAGGACGCCGCCCCCGGTAGTCATGCTCGCATCAGACACGTCTCGGTTGCGGGAGTCATCCTGACCTTTTGGATAGGTCGGCAATGGCTCGCCACCGCCTCGCGCCGCCTCCTCCCGCGTCCATGGCGGGCCCGGCCGTCATCCCGGCCCCGCCCGGCGACGCGCGTCAGGAGAGGTCGAGCGCCAGTGCGTGGATGCGCCCCATCACCTCCGGCCCGAGGGCGGCGTGCACGGCGCGGTGGCGCTGCAGGCGGCTCATCCCCTCCAGCTCCGGCGCCGCGAGAACGACGCGCCAGTGGCTCTCGCCCGAGCCGTCGTCGCCGGCATGGCCCGCGTGGTGGGCGCTCTCATTGACGATCTCCAGCCGCGTCGGCGTGAAGGCGCCCCTCAGGCGCGTTTCCATCTCGTCTGCCATCGCCATTTTTCGCGAAGCTCCTTCCATCTGCCGTCCAAGGGGCTACACTCTCGCCTCCGAGTCGGAAAGGAGCCCTCACATGCCCAAGGCTGACCCTTTCGGTTTCGACATATCCGTGTCGGCCTCCAAGAAGAAAAACCCCCGCGGGCGGCGCGGCATGTCGGGCGCTTTCGAGACCTCGACGCGGGTCTGCGACCATCCCGGCTGCCAGGAGGCGGGCAAGTACCGCGCACCGAAGAGCCCGGACTCGCTCGACGACTTCTTCTGGTTCTGCAAGGACCACGTGCGCGAGTACAATCTGAAGTGGAACTTCTTCGAAGGCACCACGGAGGAGGATTTCGAGCATCAGGTCGACGCCGATCGCGTCTGGGGCCGGGGCACCAAGCCCTTCACGAAGGAAGAGCAGCGCGCCTGGGCCCGGCTCGGCGTCGATGACCCGCACCAGGTGCTGGGCCAGAACGCCACGCGCAACCCCGGCAAGGCCGTCACCGGCCAGCGCCGCCTGCCCCCGACGGAGCGCAAGGCGGTCGAGATCCTCGAGGTGAAGGACACCGCCAGCCGGACGGAGATCCGCAAGGCCTACAAGTCCCTCATCAAGGTGCTCCACCCCGACATGAACGGCGGGGACCGCAGCCACGAAGAGCAGCTGGCCGAGGTCGTCTGGGCCTGGGATCAGCTCAAGGGCAGCCGCAACTTCCGCGACGATTGAACCGCGCTCCCCGGGCTCAGGCCCGGGGCCGCCACGCGAACAGGCTGTCCCGCTCGCGCCGCCAGTCGATCATGGATCGGTGGAAGCGGGCGAAGGCCAGCAGCCAGAGCAGCGCCAGCGCCGGCGCCCCGGCCAGAGCCGTGAGCAGCGCGAAGGGGCCGAACATGGTGCCGTAGAGCGGCAGCACCAGCGTCCCCGCCAGCAGCGCCGCGACGACACTGCCCATCACCAGCCCCCAGCCGAAGCGCAGCGCGCCCCGCGCCCCCGAATGCCCGTAGTGCCTCCGCACGACCCAGAGCCCGCTCGCCGCCCCGATGCCGCCGGCCGTCGCCACCCAGAGGCCGTAGCCCGGGCGCAGCGGCTCGAACCCGTTGAGCTGCACGGCCACCCGCAGGGCGACAGCGGCGCCGACCGCGGCGAGCGTCGCCAGCGCCAGCGCCACGCGCCGCTCTCCGCCCGTCTCGGGCGCCATCAGCCAATGGGGGCGGCGCATCACCCTTCGCCTCTCGTCAAGCACGCCCGCCTCTCTGGCCCGCCGGAAAGGCGGGGATGTGGCGCCCCGTCCCCGGATCGTGAACATTGCGTCTCCGAAGCGGAAACGGCGGCGAAGCGGCCGGTCGCCTCTCACGACCGACCGCTTCGGTGGGCCAGACGCTAGGCAGGGCGGCCGGCCATCGTGGCGTGCAGCGCGAAGCCGCTGGCCACGAGCCCCAGCGCGATGCGCAGCACGTGCAGCTGCAGCCACGTCGTCAGCGCCGCCGGCACCTCCTCCGGCGGCACCGCGCCGGAGGCGAAGGCGGCGTTGGCCGGCAGGTGATGCACCCCGGTGACCACCCCGAGACCGACCATTGCCAGCACGGCAGTGATCCACGCCCAGCGGGACCGCGTGTCCCGCCGCGCGATCCAGAGGGAGCCGATGAGCCCGATCAGGGCGGGGCCGGCAACCACGGGGATGGTCCGCGAGATGAAGCCGTTGTTCGCCGCGAACCAGGTGAGGAAGGCCTCCGGCGACAGGCTCGTCCAGTAGCCGCCGAAGGCGAGGCCGATGCAGATCATCGTGCCGACGAAGGCCGCCGAGCCGAGGACCGCGAGGTAGGCAAACAGCGCTCTCATGCCGCAGCCCTCCGCGCGTTTCTCTCCAGGCGCCGCCCGCGCATCCGCAAGCCGGTGCGCATGTTGAGCCCGAGGAGGACGATGTTCGTCGCCCCCGCCACCAGCTCGACCAGCTGAACCGTGGTGAAGGTGGTATCCAGGCTGCCGGCATTCGCCTTCCAGCCGAGGAAGATCGCCGAGGGGACGAGCACGAGCACCCCGATCCCGGCGGCGACTTTCATCCGCGTCCGCTTCGCCTCCACCTCCGGCGCCCGGGAGCGGCCGGCGAGCCTGAAGCCGCTGGCCCCCGCCCCCGCCAGCGCGATGACCAGAACGGGCAGCACGAAGAGGATGGCGGTGCGGACAGAGACGATCCCGTCATGGCCAAGGAAGAGCTCGGCAATGGTCGCCGACAGCCAGAAGCTGAGGATGGTCAGAAGCGCGATCGAGGACGAGACCGCGTGTAGCGTGACGAGACGTGAGCGTGGCATGGCATGATCCTTTGCATAGCTTGCTATCAAATCGCAGGTAGCATTGCATTGCGTGCTATGCAAGTGTACCTGCCCCGCATGACCACGCCTACCAGCACCTTCGACCGCACCCGCTCCACCGGTTATCTGGCCAACCACATGGCGCGGCTCTTCGCGCAGCGCCTGCATGAGCGCATCCGCCCGCTCGGCCTCGCGCCCGCGCAGTTCATGAGCCTGCTGGAGTTGTGGGAGAATGACGGCCTGACCCAGCGCGAGCTGGTCGAGCGGCTCGATGTCGAGCAGGCCACCATGGCCAACACGCTCTCGCGCATGGAGCGTGACGGCCTCATCGAGCGCCGCGCCCACGAGAGCGACGCCCGGGCGAAGCGCATCCACCTGACCGACCGCGCCCGCGCCCTCCGCGCGCCCGCCGAGGCCGCCGCCCGCGAGGTCAACGCGCTTGCGCTGGGGCAGATGAGCGCGGAGGAGCGCGATCAGTTTGTCGGGTGGATCAAGCGCGCCATCGCGGGGCTGCAGGAGGGCGACGAGGGCGAAGAACCGGCCGGCCGGTAGCTACCGCGCCGGATGGGAGACCGTCCCAGCGGCGTCGATGACGACGGACGCTCGTCGCAGGCGCGAAAGCCCCCGCCTAGCCGCCAGCCCCCGCCTCGCCCACCGGCGTCCCCGTCACCAGCATCTCGTCCTCCGGCGACGGCCCCGCGCTCACGCCCAGCTCCGCCCCGACGGGCCAGAGGTCGCCCGGCAGCTGCAGCACCACCTCTCCGCCCGGCCGCAACGCGCCGAGCGGCTGCGGCGGCTGGCCCTCGGGGAGGAGCCAGAGCCAGTAGCTCTCCGCCTCCGCGCCCGTCTCGCCCAACGCCGCCGTCAGCCGGCCCTCCGTGACGTCGGCGGCGAGCGTCAGCCCGGCCGGCTCCTCGGCCACCACCGGCGCCGGCGGCTCGCCCATGCCGGGCACGAGGCCCGTCCGCACCGCCACGATCAGCACCAGCGCCGCGATGGCGCCGCCCGCGATGGCGGGCACGATGCCGAGCCGGCGCCAGAGCGGCCCCCGCTCCTCCCCGAAGAGCCGGCCGAGGAGCCGGGCGCGCAAAGCCGGATCGGGCGGGACGGGCGGCAGATCCTCGGCGAAGAGCGTGAAATGCGCCGCCCAGTCCGCCTCCTCGTCGGCCAGCTCGGGCATCACCCCCTCCGCCTCTCGGTAGGCCTCGCTCTCCTCCTGCGACAAAAGGCCCAGCGCCTCCTCGGCGGCGAGGATCTGGTACTCCGCGAAATCGTCGAACGCCTCGCCCCGCTCGTCGTCCCGCATCAGGGCGAGGTTGTCTCGCAGCCACGCCCGCACGCCCATCAGCGCCATCGCGTGCTCCTTGGCGAGCCGGTCGTAGCCGGCGCCGAAGAGCCACGCCTGCCGGATGGCGATCAGCGCGTCCTCGTCGAGGCTCTCGGCCGCCGGGTTGAGCGCGAGGTACCGCTCCGGCTCCGGCAACTCCGGCAGCTTGCCCGGCGGCTCCTGCCTCGCGGCGGCCTCCCGGTGCAGTCGCATGAGCAGGAAGGCCCGCGCCGTCCGCCCCGAGGCGGGGAACCCTGCCCCCTCCTGCCATGCCGAGCGGAACGCCGCCTCCATCGCCTCCGCCGCCGCCTCGCCCTCCCCCAGCATGGCGCGGGCGAGGCCGTTGAGGCGCGGCGCCGCCTCGGCGAAGAGCCGCGAGAGCGCCTCCCGGTCGCCATCGGCCACCCGCCGCATCGCCTCTGTCAGCGCGTCCTCCGCCATACCGTCCTTCCTCCGGGCTTCTCTCTTTTTCGCTCTGCGGACAGGATGATGGCGCAACCGGCCCAAAACGCAAGCGACGCGCCGTTTCGTGCGCAATCCCGCCCCTCCTCGGCTTGCGCTTGGCGCCGAGGCGTTGCAGGAGAGGCAGGACCTGACAGACGGGAGGATCGACATGGCCGAGCAGGACCTCGACAGCAAGATGACGCCCACCGAGGAGCTTTCGGTGCGCGAGGTCTTCGGCATCGAGACCGACATGAAGGTGCGCGGCTTCGCCGATGCGAGCGATCGCGTGCCGGCCATCGACCCGACCTACAAGTTCGACCCGGACACGACGCTCGCCATCCTCGCCGGCTTCTCCCACAACCGCCGCGTGATGATCCAAGGGTATCACGGCACGGGCAAATCGACCCATATCGAGCAGGTCGCCGCCCGCCTCAACTGGCCGACGGTGCGCGTCAACCTCGACAGCCACATCTCCCGGATCGACCTGATCGGGAAGGATGCGATCAAGCTGCGCGACGGCAAGCAGGTGACGGAATTCCACGAGGGCATCCTGCCCTGGGCGCTGCGCAACCCCGTCGCCATCGTCTTCGACGAATACGACGCCGGCCGCGCCGACGTGATGTTCGTCATCCAGCGCGTCCTAGAGCATGACGGCAAGCTGACGCTGCTCGACCAGAACGAGATCATCACGCCGAACAAGTATTTCCGCCTCTTCGCCACGGCGAACACGGTGGGCCTCGGCGACACGACGGGCCTCTACCACGGCACCCAGCAGATCAACCAGGCGCAGATGGACCGCTGGTCCCTCGTCGCCACGCTGAACTACCTCAGCCACGATGCGGAAGCCGCGATCGTGCTGGCGAAGTGCCCGCACTACAACACCGAGAAGGGCCGCGACCAGATCAACCAGATGGTGACGGTCGCCGACCTGACGCGGACGGCCTTCATGAACGGCGACCTGTCGACGGTCATGTCCCCCCGCACGGTGATCAACTGGGCGCAGAACGCCGAGATCTTCCGCAACATCGGCTACGCCTTCCGCCTGTCGTTCCTCAACAAGTGCGACGAGCTGGAGCGGCAGACGGTCGCCGAGTTCTACCAGCGCTGCTTCGACGACGAGCTGCCGGAGAGCGCGGTGAGCATGGCCGCCGGCTGACGTTGGGAGCGGCGAGGGCCCATTGCCCCGCCACTGTCCGTCTCGGCGACCGGTTCGCTCGCCTCCCTTTCAGACACTACATCCCTCCGCCCGGGGCGCTCATCTGCGCCCCGGGCGCGCCCCTTCCGGCGCCGAGGTCGGCCGCTTAGCCGCCCCGCCTGACGCACCGCAGCATCCTTCGGGTGCCCCCTGCAACTTTCGTCTCCCGCCCGGCGTTCTCTGAGCTCAATTCCTCGGAGACATCATGAACCACGTCGACACGCTTTTCGCGACGATCACCGGTGCGGCGGAGAGCTCCGGGCTGGCAGACGACGGTCCGGCTCCGGTGCGGATCGGCATCGTCGGCGGTGGCCCGACGTCAGTCTATACGCTCCTGCATCTCATCCGCTCCCAGGTGCCGCTTCAGATCACGATCTACGAGCGCGAGGGCTCCGCCGGGCCGGGGATGCCCTACCGCGAGGGCACCAACGACGCCATCATGCTGTCGAACATCGATTCCCGCGAGGTGCCGCCCGTCACGCGCACCCTCGTCGGCTTCCTGCGCTCGCTCGATAGCGAACAGCTCAGGGCCTACGAGGTGACGCGGAGCGAGATCGACGAATCGACCTTCTACCCGCGCCTCGTGCTCGGGGCCTTCTACACGGCCGAGCTGGCGGAGGTTGTCGCCCGCGGCCGCAGCTCCGGCCATTCCATCGAGATCGCCACGCGCCATCACGTGGCGGATATCGCGCCGGGCCCGGACGGCACCATCGTCACGGCCCGCACGACGGAGGGGCTGGAGCACCGCCTGCACGATCACGTCGTCATCGCGACGGGCCACGACTGGCCCGACCAGGTGATGTCCAACGGCGTCGCACTCCGCAGCCCCTGGCCTGCTCACAGCCTGCGCCCGCTGGCGCGGCAGCGGGTGGCGATCCTCGGCTCCTCCCTCTCCGCCATCGACGTGGTGGTGACGCTGGCGACCGCCGCCGGCGCCTTCGTGGAAGAGGGCGAGGGCCTCGTCTGGGAGCCAGAGGGCGACGCGCAGGAGATGGACGTCACGCTCCTCTCCAGGAAGGGCCTGCTGCCGGAGGCCGACTGGTACTACCCGCTCCCCCTGCCGGAGCTTGAGCACATGACGCCCGAGGCCGTCGCGAAGGAGGCGAAGGCCGGGCAATCGGGCCTCCTGACCCGCATTTTCGCCCTTCTCGCCGCCGAGATGAAGGCGGCGGACCCGGCCTATGCCGCCCGCGTCTCGCTTGCCGAGGTCGAAGGCTTCGCCGAGCGGCACTTCGCAGAGCGGCTGGCGAGTGATCCCTGGGACTGGGCGCGCGCCAACCTCGCCGAGGCGGCGGCCAACCGGCGCAGCGAGACAATCGTTCAATGGCGGCGCGTGCTCGTCACCGCGCACGAGGTGCTGGAGGAGGTGACGCCGCGCCTGTCTGACGCCGATCTGGAGCGCTTCCACAAACATCTGAAGCCGGTCTTCACCGACGGCTATGCCAGCGTCCCGCACCGCTCCATCAAGCGGCTGCTCGCGCTGCACGATGCCGGTCGCCTGCACCTTGAGCGCGTCGGCAGCGAGACCCTGCCGGAGGCAGATGGCCACGCTGTCCGCTTCGATCTGGAGAGCGGCCCGCTGATCGTGGACGCGGTGGTCGACGCCCGGGGCCAGCGCGCCACCACGCTGGAGCAGCTGGGCTTCCGCAGCCTGACGCGTGCGACGCAGTCAGACGCCTTCCCCCCGAGCGAAGGCTACAATGTCCCGCTCGCGGCGGAGCAGCCGGGCAGCGTGCAATGCCTCGCCCTCCCCGTCCTCCTGCGCAGCCGGCCCTTCGTCCAAGGGCTCGTCAACGCCGCCGACATGGGCGAGCACGCCGCGGCCGAGATCCTGAGCCACCTGCCGGCCGCCGCAGAGAGCCCCGCACGGCAGACTGCGTGACGGATCAGGCCGGGGGGCTTGGCGTTTGTGACCCGTAAGTCGCGCCGCCCTCGGCGCTCGGCCGCTTCTTCAGCAAGCGTCGTTCCTCGCCCTCACGCGACGCTTCAACAGCGTGGCGGAGGCGGCTCCCATGTTCGAGCCGACCTCCCCCGTCCACACGAGCCCCGGCGGCGAAACCGGCGCACGCGCGGTGCACGCCCGGTGCACGCGCAGCGCACCGCCCAAAACGGCCTATCCCTCCAGCACGTCCCGCCACGAATGCTGCGGATCGAAGCCGACCAGCTTCTTGGCCTTGGCGTTGGAATAGAACGTCTCGTGCTCCCCCATCTCCCCCTTCATCGGCACGCCGTCGTAGAAGCGCTCCATGATCTCGGCCGTGGAAATCCCCACCGACGCATCGTCGTTGGAGACGTTGAACACCTCGTATCCCAGCCCGTCAGTGGCGAGGCAGCAGTTCACCATCCGCCCCAGATCGCGCGCGTCGATATAGGCGAAGATGTTGCGGCGGCGGAGTGACGGGTCTTCCATGAACGCCGGGAACATCTCAGCATATTCATGGGGTTCGATGACGTTGTTGATCCGCAGCCCGTAGATGTCCGCCCCCGTCCGGGCCTGGAAGCTGCGCGCCGTGACCTCGTTCGCCACCTTGGACATGGCGTAGGAATCCTCCGGCACCGTCGGGTGCTCCTCGTCCACCGGAACGTAATCCGGCTTGCGCTCGCCTTGCGCGAAGCACACCCCGTAGGTCGTCTCGGAGGAGGCGAAGATCACCTTGCGGATGCCCAGCCGCGTCGCCGCCTCCAGCACGTTGTAGGTGGCCAGCACGTTGATCCGGTAGGTCTCGCTGTCCGGCTTCAGCAGGATCCGCGGAATGGCCGCGAAATGCACCACCGCATCATACCTCGGCACCCCCGGCGCCTCATCCAGATCGGCGAAGCTCGCCGCCTGCGCCATCGAGGAATAGACCTGCCCCGCATCCGTCAGCTCGACGTCGAGGTTGTTCACGCCCTCGAGGTCCAGCGGCGTGTGATCGACGTTCGTCACCTCGTGGCCGGCCTTGATCAGCTCGGGGATCGCATGGCGCCCGGCCTTGCCCGCTCCGCCCGTGAAATAAACCCGCATCGCTCTCTCCCTCTTTCTGCAAAGACCCTCGCCCAACGCGCCGGGGGCCTCAAGAGGTTCCACCCTAATTCGTAACTCTTCCGGTTACAAACTCTTGCGCTGGCGGAATGTCATGCACTATATGAAGTTACGAAACTTGCCCGAAAGGATCCCCCATGCCCAGCCCCGCTCCCGCCGACGTGCTCATCATCGGCGGCTCCTATGCCGGCCTCTCCGCAGCCCTGCAGCTCCTCCGCCCCGGCCGGCGCGTCACGATCATCGATGCCGGCCAGCGCCGGAACCGCTTCGCCGCCCATGCCCACAACCTCATCGGCTTCGACGGTGTCCCGCCGGGTGAGATCGCGGCCCGCGCCCGGGCCGATGTGATGGCCTATCCGACGCTCACCTGGGTGGAGGGCTTGGCCGAGAGCGTCAGCCGAGGCCCCGAGGGCTTCACCGCGACCCTCACCGATGGCAGCCGCCAGTCCGGCGCGCAGCTCATCCTCGCCACCGGCGTTGCCGACGAGCTGCCGGGCACGCCCGGCCTCGCGCCGCTTTGGGGCAGCCATGTCTTTCACTGCCCCTATTGCCACGGTACCGAGCTTGGCGGCCGACGCGCCGCGGTGCTGGCGAGCGCGCCCGTCTCCCGCCATCAGGCGCAGATGGTGCGCGACTGGGGGCCCGTCACCTACCTGGCGAACGGCGCCGATCCGCTCGATGAGGCGACCCTCGCCGATTTCGCCGCCCGCGACGTCGCCATCGAGACCGCCCCCGTCACCTCCGTCGCCGCGGCGGGCGCCGATATCGAGACCCGCCTCGCCGATGGCCGCGCTCTCACCTTTGCCGGCCTCTTCATCGCGCCCGCCCAGCGCCCCGCCTCGCCCATCGCCGCCCAGCTCGGCTGCGACACCGAAGAGACGCCCTTCGGCAGCGGCCTCCGCGTCGGCCCGATGCAGGAAACCTCGGTGCCCGGCGTCTTCGCCTGCGGCGACCTCGCCGCCGGCCCCCAATCGCTCGCCGCCGCCATCGGCCGCGGCCAGATGGCCGGCGCCGGCGCCCACCGCGCCCTCCTCTTCCCCTGATCCGATCTTCGACAGCCAGATATCCTCGGGGGGACTGCCAACGGCAGCGGGGGCATCTCGCCCTCCGGCTGCGCGCTCCTGCCCCGCGCGGCATTGCCGAAGCCGCCCTGCCCTGTCACAATGGCGCCACAGGCAACATAACGAGAACATGAGCGGTATGCCCGACGACCTCCTCTCCGGGGCGGAGCCCGGCACCTACGACGCCTCCTCCATCGAAGTCCTCGAAGGGCTCGAGCCGGTCCGCAAGCGGCCCGGCATGTATATCGGCGGCACTGACGAGCGGGCCCTGCACCACCTCGTCGCCGAGGTGCTCGACAACTCGATGGACGAGGCCGTCGCCGGCCATGCCAACCGCATCGAGGTGGAGCTGCAGGCCGACGGATCGGTCATGATCCGCGACAATGGCCGCGGCATGCCCTTCGATCCGCACCCCAAGTTCCCCGGCAAGTCGGCGCTGGAGGTGATCCTCTGCACGCTGCACGCGGGCGGCAAGTTCTCCGGCAAGAGCTACGAGACGTCGGGCGGCCTGCACGGCGTCGGCGCCTCGGTCGTCAACGCCCTCTCCGACTCGATGGTCGTGCAGGTGGCGCGGGACCGCAAGCTGGTGGAGCAGCGTTTCGCCCGCGGCGTGCCCCTCGGCCCGGTGGAGGAGATCGGCGCCGCCCCCAACCGGCGCGGCACCACCACCACCTTCCACCCGGATGCGGAGATCTTCGGCCACCACCAGTTCAAGCCGGCGCGCCTGCTCGCCATGGTGCGCTCCAAGGCCTACCTCTTCTCGGGCGTCGAGATCCGCTGGAAGAGCGAGATCGACGATGGCGAGACGCCGACGGAGGCCGTCTTCCACTTCCCCGGCGGCCTCGCCGACTACCTCGGCGAGACGCTGGGCAACTCCACCACCTATTCCGAGAAGCCCTTCGCCGGGAACGTTTCCTTCAAGGAGAAGTTCGGCGAGCCGGGCAAGGTCGAATGGGCCATCAACTGGACGCCGAGCCGCGACGGCTTCATCCAGTCCTACTGCAACACCGTGCCGACGCCCGAGGGCGGCACGCATGAGGCCGGCTTCTGGGCCGCCATCCTCAAGGGCATCCGCGCCTATGGGGAGCTGGTGGGCAGCAAGAAGGCCAGCCAGATCACGCGGGAGGATCTCACCTCCGGCGGCTGCGCCCTCGTCTCCTGCTTCATCCGCGAGCCGGCCTTCGTGGGTCAGACGAAGGACCGCCTCTCCTCCGAGAGCGCCCAGAAGATGACGGAAGGCGCCGTCCGCGACCATTTCGACAACTGGCTGGCCGGCGACACCAAGTCGGCCAATGCCATCCTCGACTTCCTCGTCCTGCGCGCGGAGGAGCGCCTGCGCCGCCGGCAGGAGAAGGAGACCGCCCGCAAGAGCGCCACCAAGAAGCTGCGCCTGCCGGGCAAGCTGGTCGACTGCTCCAACTCCGCCCGCGAGGGGACGGAGCTCTTCATTGTGGAAGGCGACAGCGCCGGCGGCTCGGGCAAGGCCGCCCGCAACCGCAAGACGCAAGCCATGCTGCCCTTGCGCGGCAAGATCCTCAACGTGCTCGGCGCCGCCTCGTCCAAGATCAGCACCAATGCCGAGATCAAGGATCTCACCGACGCCCTCGGCACCGGCATGGGCACCCGCTTCAACCTCGACGACCTGCGCTACGAGAAGGTCATCATCATGACGGACGCCGATGTCGACGGCGCCCACATCGCCTCGCTGCTGATGACGTTCTTCTTCACGCAGATGCGGCCCCTGATCGACGCAGGCCATCTGTTCCTCGCCTGCCCGCCCCTCTACCGGCTCACGCAGGGGGCCAAGCGTGTCTATTGCGCGAGCGAGGCGGAGCGGGATGCCTGGCTGGCCAAGGGCCTCGGCGGCAAGGGCAAGATCGACACCTCCCGCTTCAAGGGCCTCGGCGAGATGGACGCGAAGGACCTGAAAGAAACCACGATGGACCCGGCGACGCGCCGGCTGATCAAGGTGAGTTTGGTGGATGATTTCGCGGGGGAGACGGCGGACCTCGTGGAGCGGCTGATGGGCAAGAAGCCGGAGCTGCGCTTCCAGTATATCCAGGAGAACGCGCGGTTCGTGGAGGAGCTGGATTTGTGAGTGGTACAGAGTGGGAGTCGCTGAGCGATGTAAAATCTCGCGAGCTGCTACGAATGACGGGTTGGCTTTCCGAAGTAGAAAAAGACCCGCTCGCTGGATTCCTACACCTGATTTCCGCCGAGAAAAGCGCCCAAGGCGAACTCACTAAACTCTCTTTAGCTGTTCTTGCAATTTACTTTCTGCTTGCCTCTGTAGGGGACGTTTCAGAGGTATCCTTCACTTTTCAGTCAATATCAGCAGAGCTGCCCATTTACCTTCTTACTTTAGTTGCCTCTACCACGCTGTTCTTTTGGTGCCAACAGGCGCAAGCTTGCTATACACTTTCTAACGCTCGTGGCCTTACCTCAGCAGAACTTCACGCTTACGGGATCCCTGCCGATGCGCTCTCACTGATGAAGCAGCACAGTACTTTTTTTGCTTCTTTCCCGACCCCCCTAGATGCCGGCAATAAGACAGTAAAGAACCTAATCCGAATTGTCTGCGCCTTCTGCATCTTCCTATTCACCCTACCCATCCCTTACATCTACTTCTTCCTTCTCAAATCCCAAATCCTACACGTCATTGGAAGCGACTGGGGATTTGATAGTATTTGTGCGATTATTGGAGCTACTGTGCTAGCCGCCTCGCTGCTCTACTTGTTACTATTCAATCTACCTTTTCCACGGACAGAACCCGCGCCGCAAAGGTGACTTTGGCGAGTGAAATGATCTCTAACCCATTCTTCTACGGCCCGGACCTGACCTTGGCAGCGCTCCGCCTCCGTAGCACTATCGACGAGGAGCAGCCGCATTCCGTAGTTGACCCTGGCGAGGCGTAGACATCGGACCTACCCGTAGCGAACCGCGACTACGATCCACACTGATCCTAGATCCGTTCTCCTCACCCGCACAAAGGACACCCCCCATGCGCAGCACCCTCCTCCTGATCCTGGCCCTCAGCGGCTGCTCGGAGCTGACCGGCGGCATGGGGGGCGGGCCGGACCTGCCGACCGTCGCGGTGGAGATCGACCTGCAGGACGTCGACATCTCCATCGAGAGCCTCAAGCTGAGGCTGCTGCTGACGCCCGAGGAGCTGCGTAGCCTGCAGGAGGCGCTCCGGTCCGGCGGCTGACGCCGCCTCAGCCCCCCTGTCAGACCGCCGCCTCAGACCGCCGCCAGCTCCTCGCGCTGCCGCTGCATCAGGCGGAACGCGGCGTAGTCGTGGCCGTAGCCCTCCGCGCGGGTGGCGTCGGGGGTGAAGCTCTCCACGGCGCCGGCCATGGCGCGGGCGGCGGTGGTGAGGTCGGGTTGCAGGCCGGCCGCCACCGCGCCCGCCATGGCCGTGCCGAGGAGCACGCTGTCGCGCACCTCCGGGCGGTGGATGGCGAGGCCCGTGGCATCCGCGTAGAGCTGCGAGATCAGCGGAGAGCGGGTGAGGCCGCCGACGATGGCCAGCCGGTCCGCCGCCAGCCCCGCGTCTCCCATGTGACCGAGGATCTGCCGGGCGCCCAGGGCCAGCCCCACGGCGGCGCGCCAGTAGAGGGCGCAGAGCCCGTCGAAGCTGCGGTCGAGCGTCAGGCCGGAGATCACACCCCGGCTGCCGGCATCGGCGAGGGGCGAGCGGTTGCCGCGGAAATCGGGTAGCACATGGATCGGCCGGCCGAAGGCGGGGCCATGCCGCTCCAGCAGGATCTCGATCCGGTCGAGCACCGCGTCATGCGTCGGGTGCGAGGCGGCCGAGTGTCCGGGCCAGAGGTCGAGCACGTAGTCGAGCAGCGCCCCGGCGGCGGACTGCCCGCCCTCGGAGCACCAGAGCCCCGGCAGCACAGCGTCGCGGAACGGGCCCCAGATGCCCGGCGCGAAGACCGGCGCCTCCGTCACCGCCATGAGGCTGATTGATGTGCCGGCGATCAGCGTCAGGCCGCGCCCGTCCTCCCCCGCGGCGCCGAGGCAGCCGAGGGCGCCGGCATAGGCGTCCACCAGCCCGACCGCGACGGGCGTGCCGACCGCGAGGCGGAGGGAGGCGGCGGCAGCGCCGGTGAGTGTGCCGGCGACGGCGCCCACCGGGGCGGCGACCTCTGGCAAAGCGGCGCGGGCGCGCAGATCCTCCAGCCCGACGGCGGCGAGGAAATCATCCTGCCAGCCGCCCGCCTCCGGCAGGTAGGGCCATTTCGCGGCGAGGGTGCAGGCGGAGGCGACGCGCTGCCCCGTCGCCCGCCAGGCGAGATGGTCCGTCAGGTCGCGCGCGGCGCCGAGATGCGCCCAGAGCTCCGGGCGGTGGCGCTTGAGCCAGAGGAGCTTCGGCGTCTGCATCTCGGGGGACATGGCCCCGCCATGGTGGCGGATCAGCGCGTGGCCGGAGGCGGAGACCTCCGCCGCCTCGGCCGTGGCGCGATGGTCGAACCAGGCGATGGTGTCGCGCCCGCCGGGGCCGAGGGCGAGGGGCACGCCGTCACTGTCCTGCAGCACGAGGCTGCAGGTGGCGTCGAAGGCCAGCGCCTTCACCTCTGGCGCCGGCACCCCGGCGCGCTCACGCACCTGCCGGACGGCGGCGCAGACGGAGGCCCAGATTTCCTCGGAGGCATATTCGGCCCGCTCCGGCCCGTCCTCGTAGGTGCGGAAGGCCGCCACCTCTCGGGCGAGCATCCGGCCGGAGGCGTCGAAGAGGCCGGCGCGGGCGCTCCGCGTCCCCACGTCCACGGCACAGATATAGCCTGACATTCCCCCTCCCCGCCCGTCTCTTGGGCGTCAGCCGCCCGTGCCCAGGCAGGCGGGCAGGTCGGCCATGGCGGAGATGATGGCGTCGGGGGCGGAATTTGCAACCGCCTCCGCGAGGTTTGCAGGCCCCGCATGCGCGCCGCCGGTGAACCCGATGACCCGCATCCCCGCCGCCCGGGCCGCCGCGATGCCCGCGGGGCTGTCCTCGATGACCACGCAGGCCTCCGCCGGGGCGCCCATCTGCGCGGCGGCGTGGAGGAAGAGATCCGGCGCCGGCTTGCCGCGCGACACCATGCTGGCGGAGAAGATATGCGGCTCGAAGAGCGGCAGCAGGCCCGCGAGCTCGAGGCTCAGGCGGATGCGGTCCGGCTGGGAGGAGGACGCGACGCAGACGGGCCAGGGCAGCGCCCCTACCGCCTCGGCCACGCCAGGAACGGGGCGTAGCTCCTCCCGGAAGCGGGCGATGAGGCGGGAGCGCATGGCGGAGAGGTGATCCTGCGTGAGCGTCACGCCATGCTCCTCCTCCGCCCATGTGGCGATGGTGGTGAGCGAACGTCCGAGGAGCTGGTCGTAGCCCTCGCGCGGGGTCATCGGCAGGCCGGCCTCGGCCAGCATGTCCAGCGTCACGGCGAGCGAGATGGGCTCGCTGTCCACCAGCACGCCGTCGCAATCGAAGACGACGAGGGCGGGGGCCGGGCCGGCGAGCCGGCCGGTCGCGGGCCCGCTCCGGGCGGCCCCGCTCATGTCGGCCCCCGGTTGCTCAGCCACTGCCGAGATAGGCGCGCAGGGTCGCCTCCGTCCCCTCCGCCCAGAGGTGGCGGAGCCAGCGGGCGAAGGCCTCCGCGAAGCGCGGATCCGCCCCCAGCTCGCCGTAGATGCCCTTCATCTCCAGCCACGCCTCGGGCCGCTCCTTCGCTTCCAGCGCCCAGGGCACGAGCCTGTCCCAGGCAGGATCGTTGGGCGCGATCTCGGCGCCGCTGTCCGTCGTCCCGGCACAGTAGCGGCACCAGAGCGCGGATTCGAGCGCCAATCCCTCGATGGAGCCGCCCTGCTTCAGTGCGTCGCGGAGCGTCGGCACGATGAACTTCGGCTGCCGGTTGGAGCCGTCGAGGCAGAGCCGGCGGATGGTGTCGCCGATCTTGGGGTTGGAGAAGCGCGTCTCGATCAGATCGAAATACTCGTGCAGGTCGGTGTCCGGCACGGGCGGGACCATCGGGATGATCTCCTCCTCCTCCAGCTTGCGCAGGAAGGCGCGGATGAGATCGTTCTCCATCGCCTCGTGGACGAAGTGGATGTCCATCAGCCCGCCCGGGTAGGCGATGGTGGCGTGGCCGCCGTTGAGGATGCGCAGCTTCATCAGCTCGAAGGGGGCGACGTCGGGCACGAACTGCACGCCGACCTCCTCGAAGGCCGGGCGGCCGAGGGGGAAGTCATCCTCCAGCACCCATTGCACGAAGCCCTCGCAGAAGACGGGCCAGCCGTCCTCCACCCCGAAGTCCTCGGCGAGGATCCTGCGCTCGCGGTCGCCAGTGCCGGGGGTGATGCGGTCGACCATGCCGTTCGGGAAGGCGACATTCTCCTCCACCCATTGCGCGAAGGCGGCATCGCTCAGCCGGGCGAGGCCGGTGAGGGTGCGGCGGGTGACGGCGCCGTTGTGGGGGATGTTGTCGCAGCACATGACGGTGAAGGGGGCGAGGCCCTTGTCGCGGCGGGCGCGCAGGCCGGCGAGGATCATGCCGAAGACGGTCTTCGGCTGCTCCGGGGTCGCGGCATCGGCGGCGATGTCGGGATGTGTCGGGTCGAAGTTGTCATCGGAATCGAGGAAGTAGCCGCCCTCGGTGATGGTGAGCGAGACGATGCGGATATCGGGCTCGGCCATGCGGGCGATGATCGCCGCGCTGTCCGCCGGCTCCACGAACTCGACCATGGAGCCGATGACGCGCGCCTCGCTCGCATCCGCCTCCTGCTCGACCAGCGTCGTCAGCCAGTCCTGCTCCTGCAGGACGGCCCGGCCCTTCTGCTCGCCCGCGAAGACCCCGGCGCCGACGATGGCCCAGTCGCGACTCTGGCCGGCGTTGAACAGCCGGTCGAGATACATCGCCTGGTGGGCGCGGTGGAAATTGCCGACGCCGAAATGCAGGATGCCGGCGGAGAGGTCCGCCCGCGCATAGGCGGGGCGGGAGACCTCGCCCGGCAGGGCATCGAGGGTGGACAAGGAGAGCTTCACCGACATGGGGGGTCTTCCTGGTGGCAAGAGAATTGGCCCGGGCCGCCAGGAGGAAGCGGCGGCCCGGGGGCAGGCTCAGGCGATCCGCAGATCGTCGGGCCCGAACCGGTGCATGTGCTCTTCCTGCGGCGTCAGGTAGATCGTGTCGCCGTGGTGCAGGTCGACCTCGCCGCCTGCCCGCACGGTGACCGGCTCCTCGCGCCCGTCGAGATGCACATGGAAGAAGGTGTCGCTGCCCAGATGCTCGGACACGCCGATGCGTCCCTGCCACGCGCCCTCTGTCGTCGAGGCGGTGATGTGCTCGGGCCGGATGCCGATGGTCTTGGCACCGCGCTTCTCGGCCTCGGGTCCGGTGATCAGGTTCATCTTCGGGCTGCCGATGAAGCCGGCGACGAAGAGGTTGCGGGGCGCGCGGTAGAGTTCCAGCGGCGAGCCGACCTGCTCGATCTTGCCCGCCTGCAGCACGACGATCTTGTCGGCCATGGTCATGGCTTCGACCTGGTCGTGGGTGACGTAGATCATCGTCGTCTCGAGCCGCTTGTGCAGCTCGGAGATCTCCAGCCGCATCCCGACGCGCAGCGCGGCGTCGAGGTTCGACAGAGGCTCGTCGAAGAGGAAGGCCGCCGGCTCACGCACGATGGCGCGGCCGATGGCGACGCGCTGGCGCTGGCCGCCCGAGAGCTGGCCGGGGCGCCGGTCGAGATAGGCCTTGAGGTTGAGCACCTCGGCGGCGGCGCTGACGCGGCGCTCCTGCTCCGCCTGGTCCATCTTGGCCATGCGCAGCGGGAAGGCGATGTTCTTGCGCACGGACATGTGCGGGTAGAGCGCGTAGCTCTGGAAGACCATCGCCAGCCGCCGCTTGGCGGGCGGCACCTGCGTGGCATCGTCGCCGTCGATGACGATGGCCCCGGAGGAGACATCCTCCAGCCCCGCGATCAGGCGCAGCAGCGTGGACTTGCCGCAGCCCGAGGGCCCGACGAAGACGACGAACTCGCCGTCGTCGATATCGAGGTCCAGCGGCGGGATCACCTCGACGTCGCCGAAGGTCTTGCGGACCTGCTTGAGTTGAATGCGTCCCATCTGTCCTATTCCTTGTCCCGGCCGTGGCCCGCTTGGAGGCTCCGGCCCCTCCCCCGGATGTTGTCGATCTCGCTCATTTCACCGCCCCGAAGGTCAGGCCGCGCACCAGCTGCTTCTGGCTGAACCAGCCGAGGATCAGGATGGGCGCGATGGCCATGGTGGAGGCGGCGGAGAGCTTGGCGAAGAAGAGCCCCTCCGGCGACGAGTAGCTGGCGATGAAGGCCGTCAGCGGCGCCGCGTTCACGGCGGTGAGGTTCAGCGTCCAGAACGCCTCGTTCCAGGCGAGGATGAAGTTGAGCAGCAGCGTCGAGGCGATGCCCGGCACGGCCATGGGCGTGAGGATGTAGAGGATCTCCTCCCTCAGGCCGGCGCCGTCCATCCGCCCGGCTTCGAGGATCTCGCCGGGAATCTCGCGGAAGTAGGTGTAGAGCATCCACACGATGATCGGCAGGTTGATGAGCATCAAGATGACGATCAGCGCGATCTTGCTGTCGAGCAGCCCCAGCTGGATGCAGATCAGGTAGATGGGGAAGAGCACCCCCACCGCCGGCAGCATCTTGGTGGAGAGCATCCACATCAGGATGTTCTTCGTCGCCTTGCTCGGCACGAAGGCCATCGACCACGCCGCGGGCACCGCGACGATGAGGCCGAGGATCGTCGAGCCGCCGGCGATGGCGATCGAGTTCCACAGGTAGCGCATGTAGTTGGAGCGCTCCTGCACCGTCTCGTAGTTCTCCAGCGTCCAGTCGAAGAAGAGCAGGACGGGCGGATTGGCGATCGCGGTGCCTTCCGTCTTGAAGCTGGTCAGGATCGTCCAGAGGATCGGGAAGAAGATCGTCAGCCCGATCGCCCAGGCGAAGATGGTGTTCAGCGTCTTGCGCTGTGGTGTGACGGCACGTGCCACGGGCTCCCCCTCAGGTATCCAGGTTCTTGCCGACGATCCGCATCAGGAAGATCGCGACGATGTTGGCGAGGATGACGGCGATGATGCCGCCGGCGGAGCCGAGCCCGACGTTCTGGCTCTCCAGCACGCGCTGGTAGATCAGGTAGGTCAGCGTGCGGGTTCCGAAGGACCCTTGGGTGGTCACGAAGATCTCGGCGAAGATCGACAGCAGGAAGATCGTCTGGATCAGGATCACCACGGTGATCGCCCGGCTGAGGTGCGGCAGGATGATGTACCAGAACCGCTTGAGCGTGGGCGCGCCGTCCATCTCGGAGGCCTCGAGCTGCTCGCTGTCGAGCGACTGGATGGCGGTGAGCAGGATGAGCGTCGCGAAGGGCAGCCACTGCCAGCTGACGATCAGGATGATCGAGAAGAGCGGCGCCTGTGACAGCCAGTCCACCGGCGCCATCCCGAAGGCGCGCCACAGGTGGGCGAGGACGCCGTTCACCGGGTCCATGAACATGTTCTTCCACACCAGCGCCGAGACGGTTGGCATGACGAAAAAGGGCGCGATCACGAGGATCCGCACGATCCCCTGCCCCCACATCGGCTGGTCGAGCAAGATCGCCAGAAGGATGCCGCCGATCACGGTGATGGCGAGGATGCCGCCCACCATGATGAGCGTGGTCAGGACGCTGTCGAGGAAGGCCGAGGAGGTGACGAAGCGCTCGTAATTCTCGAAGCCGACGCAGCAGTCGAAGATGCCCCGCAGGGGGCGGTAATCGGTGAAGGAGAAGTAGAGCGTCATGATAAGCGGCACGAGCATCCAGCCGAGAAGCAGGACGACGGCGGGCGTCATCATCAGACGTGCGGCGGAGCGTGAGTGCTGGGTCGCCATGGCGCGGTGTCCTCCCCTTGGGCTCGAACCGGCCACACCACGAGGGGCCGGGAGCGGTGCCGGGGGGCGGGCACGCCGCCCCCCGGTGATCTTCTGGTTCTCCGGCGGGCGGGCATGCCGCCCCCCGGGTCTGCTATTGGCGTGGGGGGCGGGCGCGCCGCCCCCCGGGAGCTCGTCGGAGCCTGCGGCTTAGTAGCCGGCGGCCTCGATCTCGTCGGTGGTCAGCGCCTGGGCGTTGGCAAGGGCTTCTTCAGCCGATTGCTGGCCCGCGAGCGCGGCCGACATTTCCTGGCCGACCTGGGTGCCGATGCCCGCGAATTCCGGGATCGCCACGAACTGGCCACCCGTGTAGGGCGTCTCCATCACGGACTGGTTGATCGTGTCCGCCGCGTTCATGGCGTTCAGCGTCATCTCGGCGAAGGGCGCGGCCTCCTGGTACTCCGCGTTCTCGTAGAGCGAGGTGCGGGTGCCCGGAGGGGCGGATCGCCAGCCCTCTTCGCTCGCCACCAGCTCGGTGTAGCCCTGACCCGTGGCCCAGGAGATGAAGGCTTTCGCCGCATCCTGCTGCTCGGAGGAGGCCGGGATGGCCAGCGACCAGGCCCAGAGCCAGTTGCCGTGGTTGTCCACGCCTTCCTTGTTCGGGAACACCGCGTAGCCGACGCTGTCGGCGACCGTGGAATCCTCGGGGTCGGTCACGAAGGAGGCGGCGACGGTGGCGTCGATCCACATGCCGCACTTGCCCTGCTGGAAGAGCGAGAGGTTCTCGTTGAAGCCGTTGTTCGCGGCGCCCGGAGGACCGTAGTTCTCCATCATCATCAGGTAGTCGGAGACGGCGGACTGCCACGGCTCGCTTTCGAACTGGGCTTCCCAGTCGTTGTTGAACCAGGCGCCACCGTAGGAGTTCGCCATGGCCGTCAGGAAGGCCATGTTCTCACCCCAGCCGGCCTTGCCGCGCAGGCAGATGCCGTAGATCTCGTTGTCACGGTCGGTCATCGCCTCGGCGGCGGCCATGATGTCCGTCCAGGTGGGCTCTTCCGGGATCGTCACGCCGGCTTCTTCGGCCAGATCGGTGCGGTACATCACCATGGCGCTCTCGCCGTAGAACGGCGCGGCATAGAGCGTGCCGTCGACGGAGAGCGCGTCGCGGATGGCGGGCAGCAGATCGTCGGCGTTGTAGTCTTCCGGCATGTCGTCGAGCGGCACCAGCCACTCCTGGTTGGCCCAGATCGGAACCTCGTAGGTGCCGATGGTCAGCACGTCGAACTGGCCGCCACCGGTGGCGATGTCCTGCGTCACGCGCTGACGCAGCACGTTCTCTTCCAGCGTGACCCATTCGAGGGCGATGCCCGGGTTCTGGTTGGTGAAGTCCTGCGTGAGGCCCTGCATGCGGATCATGTCACCGTTGTTCACGGTGGCGATGGTCAGCGTGGTGTCCTGCGCGGTGGCGGAAAGGCCGATGGCGGACAGCGCGGTGGCGCCCAGAAGGGCGCGAATGGTGGTGGTCATGTGATCCTCCCAAAGGTGGGTGAGCAATTGCTACGCTCGCGGGCTTTTTCTCAGACGCGGACGTGACCGGTCAACAGCAATTCGTCGCCGCGGCGCAGCGCGCGGGTGAAGAACGGCTTGTAAGGTGTTGTTAAATTTGACGAGCTACGCGCAGAGTTCCGCGGCGGTCGCCTCGTCCGTCACCAGCCCGCTGACGAGCCGCCCCGCCAGCGCGGCGCGAATCGCGGGCACCTTGTCGGGCCCCTGCGCTGCGGCGATCACCGGGGTCTCGGGCGCCGGCGTGATGGCCGCGGAGGAGACGCGGGCGTTGACCTCGTCGTCGATCAGCCGCCCCTCGGCATCGAAGACGAAGCCGATGATCTCGCCCGCCGCGCCCTTGCGCCGGAGCCGCTGCTGATCCTCCGCCGTGATGAACCCGTCGAGCCTCAGCGGCGCCTTCTCCCCCAGCGTGCCGACGCCGACGAAGCGCACGTCGGTCTTCGCCGCCAGCGCCCGCGTCGTCGCCAACATCTCCTGCCCCAGCAGCGCCTCCCGCTCCTCGGCGGAGGAGGTGATGACCGGCAGCGGCATCGGGTAGGTGGGGGCGGTCACCTTGTCGGTGATGGTGAAGAGGACGTTGTAATAGGCCGTGGAGCCATCCGGGGCGATGTTGCCCGTCAGCGAGACGACCTTGTGCTGCGCGCAGTCGAGATGCGGCAGATGCTCGATGGCGCCGCGCAAAGTGCGCCCGGTGCCGAGACCGATGATCATCGGATCGGGGCGCAGGAGCCAGCCCTCGAGCAGGTCCCCTGTCGCCTGCGCGACGGCGACGAGGCTGGCCTCGGGCGAGGGCAGCGTCGGCACGACTTCGCAGGTGCTGAGGCCGAAGCGCTCCGTCAGCGTCGCCGCCAGCTCCTGGCAGCGGGCGATGGGGTGGTCGATGCGCACCTTCACCAGCCCCGCCGCCTGCGCCTGGCTGATCAGGCGCTGCGCCGACTGGCGCGAGATGCCCATGATCTGCGCGATCTCGTCCTGCTTCTTGCCGGCGATGTAGGAGAGCCACGCCGCGCGGGCGGCATCATCCAGTCGTCTGTCGGCAAAATCCATGGCGGCGCCCTCCCCGGCCCCATCGTGAAAAGGATCGGGCGCGAAGGCAAGGCGCGCGTTTATTCCGTGTTCACCGGATGATAGCAGGCGGCCTGAGTACCGTCGCCCATGTCGAAGAGCTCCGGCGTCACCTGCCGGCACTTCTCGCTCGCGCGGGGGCAGCGGGCGTGGAAGGCGCAGCCCGAGGGCGGGTCGATGGGGTTGGGCAGCTCGGTGCCCTTCGCCTCCGGCGCCGTTAGCGGGCGGCCGACGACGGGGGCGCTGTCGGCGAGGAGCTTGGTGTAGGGGTGGTGCGGGCGCGCGAAGATGCGCTCCGCCGGCCCCAGCTCCACCACCGAGCCGAAGTAGAGCACCGCCACGCGGTCGCTCACCGCCTCCACCACCGCGAGATCGTGGGAGATGAAGAGGTAGGTGAGGCCGAACTCGGTCTTCAGGTCCGCCAGCAGGTTGAGCACCTGCGCCTGCACGGAGACGTCGAGCGCCGAGACCGGTTCGTCGAGGATGAGGATGCGCGCCTGCGCCGCCAGCGCCCGGGCGATGCCGATCCGCTGCGCCTGCCCGCCGGAGAACTCGTGCGGATATCGCTCGAGGAACTCCTCGCGCAGGTTCACGGCGGCGAAGATCTCGGAGATGCGGGCCGCGCGCTGCTCCGCCCCCATCTTGTGGAGGTGCTTCAGAGGCGCCTCCATGATCTGGCGGATGGTCTTGCGCGGGTTGAGCGAGGAGATCGGGTCCTGGAAGACATACTGGATCTTGCGCCCGAAGGCCGCGGGATCGGCGCGAGAGAGCGGCTCCCCCTCGATCTCGATGGCGCCGGAGGTGGGCGGCAGCAGGCCGACGAGCATCCGCGCCAGCGTCGACTTGCCGCAGCCGCTCTCGCCGACGATGCCCAGCGTCTCCCCCTGCCGGACCTCCAGCGAGGTGGGGTTCACCGCATGGACATGGCCGCGCGGGCCGCCGAAGAGGCCGCCCTTCAAGGGGAAGGTCTTCTCCAGCTCTGTCAGGCGCAGGGCGAGGGTCATTCGGCGGCCTCCCGGGCGGCGGCGTCATTTTCTGGATGGATGCAGCGCACGGCGCGCGTGCCAGCGAAGGGCATCAGCTCGATGGGCGGCTCGGTGCAGGCCGGCGTCGCCTTGGCGCAGCGGGGCGCGAAGGCGCAGCCGGGCGGCAGATCGTCCACCGGCGGCGGCAGGCCGGGGATGGCGGCGAGCTTGCGGCGCCCCTCCCCCAGCTCCGGCACGCAGGCGATGAGCCGCTTGGTGTAGGGGTGCGCGGGGGTGGCCAGCACCTCCGCCGTCGGCCCCTCCTCCACGATGCGGCCGGCATACATGACGGCGACCCGGTCGCAGAGCTGGGCGACGACGCCGAAATCGTGGGTGATGAAGATGATCGCCAGCCCGCGGCTGCGGCGGAGATCATCGAGCAGCGACAGGATCTGCGCCTGCACGGTCACGTCGAGCGCCGTCGTCGGCTCGTCGGCGATGATGACCTCGGGGTCGTTGGCCAGCGCCATGGCGATGCCCGCCCGCTGGCGCATCCCGCCGGACATCTCGTGCGGGTAGCTGTCGATCCGCTTCTCGGCATTGGGGATGCGGACGGACTTCAGAAGCTCGATGGCCTTCTGGCGCGCCCCCTCCTTCGGGGCGCGACCATGCGCCGTCATCGCCTCGATCAGCTGGTCACCGACCTTGTAGAGCGGGTGCAGCGTCGCCAGCGGGTCCTGAAAGATATAGGCGATCTCCCGGCCGCGAAGGGTGCGCAGCTGCTCGTAGCGGGCGCCGATCAGGTCCGTCCCCTTGTAGTCCACCCGGCCCCCGGTGATCACCCCCGGCGGCGAGGCGACGAGGCCCATGACGGAGAGCGCGGTGACCGACTTGCCCGAGCCGCTCTCGCCGATGAGGCCGAGGCACTCGCCGGGCTTCACCTCCAGATCCACCCCGCCGACGGCGCGGTACACCCGCTTCTTGACGTGGAACTGCGTCTGCAATTCGCGGATATCCAGCAGCGCCCCCTCCCGCGCCTCGGGCACCGGGCCGTCGCGGCGCACGGTGGTCGCCGCCATTGGCCGCGTCAGCGCGCCGGAGCGCAGGCGCGGGTCCAGCGCGTCGCGGATGCCGTCGCCGAGGAGGTTGATGGCCATGACGATGATCAGGATCATCACGCCCGGCACGACGGAGGTGTGCGGGTTGGTGATCAGCGCCGAGCGCGCCTCCCCCAGCATCGAGCCGAGGTCGGCCACCGGCGGCTGCGAGCCGAGACCGAGGAAGCTGAGCCCCGCCGTCTCGAGGATCATCCAGCCCACAGTGGTGGACATGGCGATGACGATGACCGGGATGACGTTCGGCAGCACCTCCCCCAGCATGATGCGCATGTCGCCCATGCCGGAGAGGCGGGCGGCATCCACGAACTCCTTGTGCGCGATGCCGACGGTGATGCCGCGGATGTTCCTCGCGAAGAAGGGGATGTTGACGGCGGCCACGGCGACGAGCGCGTTGAGCAGGCCCGGCCCGAGGGCGGCGACGATGGCGAGGGCGAGCAGGATGTAGGGAAAGGCCATCAGCATGTCGACGCCGCGCATGATGACGTTGTCCGTCCGCCCGCCGTAATAGCCGGCGAGGATGCCGATGGCAGCGCCGAGCACCGCGGCGATGACTGCGGCGGCGAAGCCCACGGCCAGCGACAGGCGGGTGCCGTACATCAGCCGCGAGAAGAGGTCCCGCCCGAGGTGATCGGTGCCGAGGAGGTGCCCTTCGGTGAAGGGCGGCAGGAAGCGGTCGCCGGTGTTGGTGACGTTCGGCGCCTGCAGAGGCAGGAGCGGCGTCACCAGCGCCAGCAGCACCACGGCGGAGAGGACGATCAGCCCGGCCAGCGCCAGCTGGTTGCGGGCGAGGAGGCGCAGGAAATCTCTCATGTCTTGATCCTCGGATCGAGCAGGCTCTGAGCCACGTCCACCGCGATGTTGAAGAGCACGTAGCAGGCGGCGACGAAGACCACCCCGCCCTGCACGAGCAGGATGTCGCGGGTGAGGATCGCGTCCACCAGCATCCGCCCGACGCCGGGCCACTGGAAGACGATCTCGATATAGACGGCGCCCGAGAGGACGAACCCCGCCTGGATGCCGAGCACCGGGATGATGGAGACCATGGCGGCCCTGAGCGCATGGCGCCAGATGACGCTGCGCTCATGCACCCCCTTGGCACGAGCGGTGCGGATGTAATCCTGCCGCAGCACCTCCAGCATGGCCGAGCGGGCGAGCCGGGCGATGACGCCGGTGGCGACGACGGCGAGCGCGAGGGCCGGCATGATCAGGTGGTCGAGCAGCGACCAGAGGGTCCGCCCCCCGTAGATCGGCCACATGCCGGAGACGGGGAACCAGCGCAGGTTCACGGCGAAGATGAGGATCATCATCATGCCGAGGAAGAAGGATGGGATGGAGATGCCGATGAGCACGACGAAGGTGATCGCCTTGTCGGCGAAGCCGTATTGCCGTGCCGCGGAGACGACGCCGGCGGCCACCCCGAGGATCGAGCAGAGCACGAAGGCGGTGCCGGCGAGGATCATCGTGGCGCCGAAGCGGTCGAGCACCTCGTCGAGGACGGGGCGGTTGAGCGAGAAGCTCCTCCCGAAGTCACCGGTCAGCATGTTGCCGAGCCAGATGAAGTAGCGCGCCACCAGCGGCTGATCGAGCCCGAGGTCGCGGTTGATGCGGGCGACGTTCTCCGGCGTGGCGTAGGAGCCGAGGATGGCCGTGGCCGGATCGCCCGGGATCATCGCCATGATCAGGAAGACGATGACGGAGATGCCGAGCAGCACCGGGATCGCCGAGAGCAGGCGCTTGAGGATGTAGCTTCCCATCTTGCGCCTCCATCTGGGCGGGGAGCGATTTCCATATGGAAATCGTGGTCGAATTCCATGTGGAATTCGAGGCCTGGCGGGGGCCGGCGGTCACCGGCCCCCGCGATGCATCAGTCCTTGCTGACGTCGCCCAGCTCCAGCAGGAAGCTCGGCTGCAGCGAGAAGCCTTCCACCCGCTCGTTCGAGACGGCGTTCTGCTTCCAGTTCGCCACGAAGACCCAGGGCGCGTCCTCCTGCACGATCTGCTGCACCTCGCGGTAGAGCTCGGCGCGCTCGTCCTGGCTGGTGGCGACGCGGGCCTGGTCGAGCAGCGCGTCGACCTCCTCGTTGGAGTAGTAGCCCGAGTTGAAGCCGCCCTCTTCCGGCCAGGCGGCCGTGCGGAGCGTCAGGAAGGGCAACGTGTCGGGATCGTTGGTCATCCACGCCATCTCGGCCATGTCGGCCTTGCCCTCGAGCCCGGGGTTCACCTCGCCGAGGAAGGTGTTCCACTCGTAGGTCTCGATGGTGACGTCGAAGCCGACCGCCTCCAGATCCGCCTGGATGGCGGTGCCCATGGCGACGGGGTCGAGCATGCCGGAGCCGCCTTCGGTGACGAAGAAAGTCACCTCGGGGTTCTCGACGCCCGCCTCGGCGAGCAGCTCGCGCGCCCGGTCGGGATCGTAGGGATAGGGCTCCAGCTCTTCGTTGTACGCCCAGTTGAAGGCCGGCGGGATCGGGCCGGCGGAGACGGCGGCCGTCCCTTCCAGCACATCCTCCACCAGCGCCGTCTTGTTGACGGCGTAGTTGGCGGCCTGCCGGACGAGTTGGTCCGTGAACGGCCCCTCGCGCAGGTTCAGGATCAGGAACCACACGTGCGGCCCGGCCTGCTCGTAGATCTGGTAGGCGTCCGTCTCCTCGAACTCGGAGAGCGCGACGGGCGGCACCTCGACCATCAGGTCGATGCCGCCGGCCAGCATCTCGGCCGTGCGGGTGTTGGCATCGGTGATCGGGCGGAAGACGACGGCCTCAAGCTCCGGCGCGTCGCCCCAGTAATCGGGGTTGGCCTCGACGACCACGGCCTCGTTGGAGCGCCACTCGCCGAACCGGAAGGGCCCGGTGCCGGACGGGTTGCGGCCGAAATCCTGCCCGTGCTCCATCACAGCCGCGGGCGAGACGATCAGCCCCGTCGGGTAGGCGAGGTTGGAGAGGAACGGCGCGAAGGGCTCCGACAGCGTGAACTTCACCGTGTACTCGTCCACCGCCTCGACCGTGTCGATGGCCGAGAAGTTGAAGGAAAGCGGGAAGGGGCCGGTGTCGTAGTAGGGGTGATCTTCGTTGAGCATCCGCTCGAAGTTGAAGACCACCGCCTCGGCGTTGAAGGCCGACCCGTCGTGGAAGGTGACGTCATCGCGCAGGTTGAACGTGTACTCGGTGCCGTCCTCGGAAATCTCCCAGTCCGTCGCCAGCGCCGGGGCGACCTCCAGCGTGCCGTCGGCATACTGCACGAGGCCGTCGTAGATGTTCACGAGGATGCGGAAGTCGTTCACCGCCGTCACGGCGGCGGGGTCGAGCGCCTGCGGCTCGGCGATCTGGCCGACGATCAGCACGCCGGGGGGTGTCTGGGCGGCGGCGGGGGCCGCGAAGGCCAGCGCCCCGGCCGTGCCGGCGGCGAGCAGGGCGCGCCGCGTCAGGGTCGTGAAACTCATGGGACTTACCTCTCCGTTGCACCCCGCGAGGGGCGTGAATTTTTCATTATCAATTGAGGGTGGACAAATTCTCATGATAAATTCAACCCTGTTGTCGCACCAACGGGGGCTGAATGACCTTTTCCATTCTCGCGCATGACGAAAAATCGGGCGCCTTCATGGGCGCCGCGGCAACCGGAAGCCTCTGCGTCGGCGGCTGGGTGCTGCGCGGCGACATCGATTCGGGGCTCGTCGCCAGCCAGGGCACCGCGCCCTCCACCTTCTGGCGGGACGAGGCGCTGCGGCGGCTGAATGCCGGCCAGGGCGCCTCGGAGGCGGTGCTGGATCTCACCGGAGCTGACAGCGGCCGCGGCCACCGCCAGCTCGCCGCCATCGACCGGCAGGGGAGCACCGGCGCCTTCACGGGCGCGGCTTCCGTCGAATACGCGGGGCACCATGCCGAGCCGGGGCTCGTCGTCTCCGGCAACATGCTGGCGGGGGCGGAGGTGCTGGATGCCCTCCTCGAGGTCGCCCGCACCTCCGTCGAGGACCCGGCGGCGCGGATGATCACCGCGCTGCGCGCTGCCGAGGCGGCGGGCAGCGACGTCCGGGGCCTGCGCTCCGCCGCGCTGCTGGTGCTGCATCCCGACTTCCCGCCGCTCGACCTGCGCATCGATCAGGCGGCGGACCCGGTGGGGGCGCTCGCGACCCTCCTCGGCGAGGTTCGCATGCCCCCCTATGCCGACTGGCTGGACGTGGTGCCCGTGCAGCGCGACCGCTTCCGCGCGCCAGAGGAGCAGCCGAAGGTCGAGCCGCTGGAGGAGCCGCCGGTGGACCCGCACCACCGCGCCATCCGCTAGGCTTGCCGCCCCGGGCGCCGCCGGGTCTACTGGCGGGTGACCCGGCAGGAGAGCGCATATGTCACTGGTGATCATCGGCTCCGAGGGCGGGATCGGCCGGCGTTTGCGCCGCGCCTTCCCCGATGCCATCGGCGTCGACCGCGCGCCGGGCGCGGACATCGAGATCGATCTCGCCACGGCCGACGTCACCGCCGGCCCCCTCGGCGCCGCGCTGAGCGAGGCGGAGGCGGCGATCTACCTCGCCACCCCCGCCGATCCCGAGGCGCCGGAGGCCGCGCATTTCGCGGCGCTTCAGACCTGCACCCGCTTCGTCTCCGCCTGCGCGCTGCTGGGGGTCCCCCGTCTCGTCCTGCCCTCCTCGGGCTGGGCGGCGCCGGCGCCGCCGATGCAGATCAACGCCTATGGCCACAGCAAGCGGGTGATCGAGGCGCTGGCGGAGATGTACTCCTGCCACCCCACCCGCCGCGCCGTGGCCCTGCGCTTCGGCTGGGTGCCCGCCGATGACGCCGACGTGGCCGGCGCGGCGGACTGGCTGCAGGCCGTTCACTGGCCGCAGGCGCGGCTGGTGGCGGAGGTCTCCCGGGCGCTGGGGCGCGCGCCCACCTAGCCGATGAAGCGGCGCAGCACCCGCGCCTCCTGCTGGTTCATCAGCGTCTCCGCCCCTTCCATGTGCGAGCGCATGATGGCCCGCGCCTCCTCCGCCCGGCCGGCCCCCAGCGCCTCGACGAGATCGAGCTGGTGGCGGCGCCCCCGCTCCCACAGCTGGCGGTTGGGCGGCTCGTAGAGGCGGCGATAGACGGTGAGGTCCGTCAGGATCCGCGCCATGAAGGAGATGATGAAGCCGAGGAGCCGGTTGCCCGAGAAATCCGCCAGCCGGGCGTGGAAGGCGAGCGAGGCGATGTGCTGCTCGCGCTCCTCCTCGGCATCGGCGGCGGGCGCGTCGTAGCGGCTGGCGATGGCCCGAAGCTCGGCGAGCTGCGCCTCGGAGAGGTGCCCCGCGAGGGAGGCCGCCAGCTCCGGCTCCAGCGCCCGGCGGACCTGGTAGATGTCTGAGACGGAGAGCTCCTGGAAATAGAAGTAGTTGGCCAGCAGCTCCTTGGCGCGCTCCGCCGTCACCTCGCCGACGAAGCTGCCGCCCCCGGGGCCGGTGCGGGTGACGATCAGCCCCTGCGCCTCGAGGATACGCATCGCCTCGCGCACGGTGCCCTTGGAGACGCCGAAGCGGGTGATCATCTCCGTCTCGCTGGGCAGCTTGTCGCCCCGACGCAGGTCATGCGCGACGACCCAGCCCTTGATCTCCTCGGCCACCCGCACGGGGCGGGAGCGGCGCGGCGGGCGCGCGGATTTGTCGGCGGATTTGTCGGTCGTGCCGTCCATGCCCTCACTCTCTGGCTCGCCGGCAAGAGACCACATGGGGCCGGCTTCGGAAAGGCCGGCCGGGAATCGCGGGCGGCAGGGCACTGGCGGCAAGGCTCTGGAAACCATGGGGAACGGTTCCGGGTGCACCGGCCGATAAACTTGTACCGACCTCTTTACCGTGCTCCGCCGGGAGCATTGGATACGAATTTCCTCGCCAGATCAGCCCCCTACCCCGGCATATTCCGCCACCGGGCCTCCGCCCCGTGGCGCCCCCGCAAGCGGAATCAGGCCGAAGCATGGCAGGCCCGAAGGCGGTCCTTGATTCCGCCCTTGTTCCACCGGATAGGCGCCAGCATCCGCAGACTGACTCAAGAGGCAGTGACGGATGCGGCAGGCCCCCCTGCCTGCCGCGCAACTGAGGACGAGTAGATGAGTAACCAGACCCCCCAGCCCAAGACCCCGCAGCCCGCGCCCAAGCCGGCGCCGCAACCCGCGCCGGTGATGTTCCGCGACTACGCGAGCATCTAGGCGCAGCCAGACGCGACCCGCGGGGCGGCCACGCCGCCCCGCGCCCCGGCCCCCAACCCAGGCCCCGCCCCTCATGGGCGGAGAGGCGCCGATCCCCTCCCCCCGGTCTGGAAATGCCCCGCCGCGTCACTAAGGTGCGGCCATGCGGGCGATCTCCACGATACCGAATCTCGGCCCGGCCTCTGAGGCCGACTACCGCGACGCCGGGTTCTCCTCTGCCGAAGAGATCGAGGCGGCCGGCGCGGATGTCGCCTACCTTCGTCTCCTCGCCGCCGGCAAACGTCCGCATTTCATCGGCTATTACGCCCTCGTCCTCGGCCTGCAGGGCCGCCCGTGGCACAGCTGCACGAAGGACGAGAAGGCCGTGCTCCGCCAGCGCTACGACGCGCTGATGGCGCAGGCCCGCGATCAGGGCGCGCCCAGCGCGGGGCTGGCCGCCTTCCTTCACGACATGGGTTTCTCCGAAAGGTCCGCTCAATGAAATGGTCCGCTCTCGCCGTCGCCGCGGCGCTTGCCCTCTCCGCCTGCGCCACCACCGACAGCGAGCCGGAGGTGACGCGTACCGCCCCGGCGCTCTACCCCGGCGAGACGCCGCAGATGCGGGCCCTGATCCGCACCTATGCCCGGGCGCTGGAGATCCCCGAGGAGCTTCTGCACCGCGTCATCCAGCGCGAGAGCGACTACAACCCCGCCGCCCGCAACGGCCCCTATTACGGGCTGATGCAGATCCTCCCGCAGACTGCCGGGACGATGGGCTACGACGGCCCGCCGTCGGGCCTTCTCGACCCGGAGGTGAACCTCACCTACGCCGGCCGCTACCTGCGCGGCGCCTGGCTGGTCTCCGACGGTGACATCGACGAGGCCATCGGCTGGTATGCCCGCGGCTACTACTACGAGGCCCGCGACCGCTGCCTGCTGGTCGCGACCGGCCTCAACTCCCGCGAGCTCTGCTAGGCGGCGCGCCTAGCCCTGCCAGCCCGATGACGTCGTGCCCGCCGTAGAGCATCTTGCGGATGGCGGGCCCCGTCAGCGACGATGAGAAGCTCTCCTCTGGTGCGCTGACGGCGTTCAGCCGCTCCATCTGGTCCTCGCTGAGCCGAAGCTCCGTCGCCGCGATGTTGCTCTCGATCTGGCGCGCGGTCCGCGCCCCGACGAGCGTGGAGGCGACGCCAGGCCGCGCCACGGCCCAGGCCAGCGCCGCCTGAGCGGGCGCGCAGTCCAGCTCGGCAGCGACCTCCTTCAGCGCATCGAGGATCTTCCAGTTGCGCTCGGTGAACTTGCTGTCACCGAAGGGATTGGCCCCGCTGAGGCGCCCCTTGTCGCTGGTGTCCTCGCGGCCATACTTGCCGGTGAGGAAGCCCCCGGCGAGCGGGCTCCACGGCATGACGCCCATGCCCGCCTCGCGGGCGGCGGGGAAATGCTCCGCCTCGACGCCGCGGGCGACGAGGGAATATTCCAGCTGCATCGCGATCGGCCCCGGCACCCGGCGCTCGCTGGCGATCGTCGCGGCCTTCATCGCCACCCAGGCCGGCATGTCCGAGAAGGCGTAGTGGCGGATCTTGCCGGCGCGCACGAGGTCGCCCAGCGTCTGCACGATCTCCTCGACCGGGGTCACCCCATCCCAGATGTGCATCCAGTAGAGGTCGATGTAATCCGTCCCGAGCCGCTTGAGGGAGCCCTCCAGCGCGCGATGGATGTTCTTCGACCCCGCCCCGCCGGCATGCGGGTTGCCGCCGCCTTCCGGCGAGGCGGTGAGCGGGCTGGAGGAATCGTTGAACCCGAATTTCGTGGCCAGCACGATTTCGTCCCGCGCCCCGGCCTCCTTGATGAACCGGCCCACGAGCTCCTCACTGGCGCCGCCGGAGTAGATGTCCGCCGTGTCGACGAAGTTGCCGCCGGCCTCCCGGTAGGCGCGGAAGATCTCGCGCGAGGTCGCCTCATCCGCCCCCCACTCGCCGGGGCCGAAGGTCATGGTGCCGAGGCAGAGCGGGCTGACGACGAGACCGCTGCGCCCGAGGGCGCGGTATTGGCTGAGAGACATGGGCTGCTCCTTTTCATATCGATCGTTACAGATGTAATTGGGGCCTTGAGGCGGTGGGTCAACCTTTTTATAGTGATCAATATGGAAATGGCTCACATACCCCCCCGCAGGAAGGGCCGACCGGCCTCCTTCGACCGGGATGCCGTGCTGGAAAAGGCGATGCTGGCCTTCTGGGCGAGTGGCTACGAGACGACGTCGATCAGCGACCTCACCGGCGCGATGGGCATCTCGGCGCCGAGCCTCTACGCGGCGTTCGGCGACAAGAAGGGCCTGTTTCTGGAGGCGATGCACCGCTACGCGGGCGACCCGTCCGATCTCGCGGCCTCGCTGGACGAAGCTCCCACGGCACGGGAGGCCGTAGCAGGGATGCTGGAGGAATCCGCGGCGCTGTTCACGGGCGAGACGACGCCGAGGGGGTGCCTCCTGGCCAGCGCCGCGGCGACCGGCACGAAGGACGCAGCCGATGTGCGGGCGGCGATGGCGCAGGTGCGCGGGGCGATCCGGGCGGTTGTCGCGATGCGGATCGAGCGGGATGTGGAGGACGGGCTGCTGCCGGCGGAAACGAATGCTGGAGCCCTGGCCGATCTCGCCGTCGCGGTGATCCAGGGCCTGTCCGTGCTGGCCCGGGACGGCGCCGAACGGGGCACGCTCATCGCCGTCGCGCGGGCGTCGATGACGGGCTGGCCGGGGGCATGCGCCGGGGCGGTGGAGCGGCATCCCGGCTGAGCCTGCCAGTCCCCGCCACAGTTTCTTACCGACAAAAAAGAGCACGCCCGGCTCGCCGCCGCGCGTGCTCCTCAATCTCAGCTCATGGGAGGCGTGCCGGGCACGCCCGCCCTCAGCCGACCAGTTCGAGGCCGGAGAAGTAGAAGGCGATCTCTTCGGCAGCCGTCTCCGGCGCGTCGGAGCCGTGGACGGAGTTCTCGCCGACGCTCTCGGCGAACTCGGCGCGGATGGTGCCCGGCGCGGCGTCGGACGGGTTGGTGGCACCCATCACTTCGCGGTTCTTGGAGATGGCGCCCTCGCCTTCCAGCACCTGCACGACGACGGGGCCGGAGGCCATGAAGGAGACGAGCTCACCGAAGAAGGGGCGCTCCTTGTGGACGGCGTAGAACTCGCCGGCCTGGGCCTCGGAGAGGAGGATGCGCTTCTGGGCGACGATGCGCAGGCCGGCATCCTCGAACTTCTTGTTGATGGCACCGGTCAGGTTGCGGCGGGTGGCGTCGGGCTTGATGATGGAGAGCGTGCGTTCGATAGCCATGGGGCGAGCCTCTTTCATAAGGTTGAAGCCGGCATCCGGCGCCGGCCGCTGGGTCGCGGCGCGGTTAGCATGACCGCCGGGTGGAGTGAAGGCGCGATTGCCCGATGGCGGGGGGAGAGGTTAAGCTGGGGCCGACAAGGGAGGCCTGCATGCCCGTTCACGCCATTGGCGGTGTCTTCTTCCGCGCCCGCGACCCCGATGTCCTCGCCGACTGGTACGCCCGCCACCTCGGCGTCGGACCCGGCCTCTCGCCCACCGGCCCCACGGAGGACCGCTGGGCCTGGCAGACGGAAGGCGGCCCGGTCGTCTTCGCCCCCTTCCGGACGACATCGGATTACTTCGGCCCCGAGCAGAGCGTGATGCTCAACTTCCGGGTCAGCGATCTGGACGGGATGATGACCCGCCTCGCCGACGCCGGCATCGCGGTGGAGACGCGCCCGGAGTGGAACGACCCCCAGACCGGCCGCTTCGCCCGCATCCAGGACCCGGAGGGCAACGCCATCGAACTCTGGGAACCCCCGCCCCCCACCGCCGCCCCGTAGGCCGGGCTTCACCCCGGCCCCCGCCTCCGCCCGTCCCCGGCCCGTAGGTTGGGTTTCCAACCCACCTTCCCCTCTCCATCCCGCGCTCCGCCCGCAGGCGGAGGGCGAGCGCCTGCCCGTGGGGTGGCGCCGCAACGGCACCGCGACGCACTTTATGCCAGCCAAGCCCCTCCTCGCTCCGAGCGGGACACCAGGCTTCACCAGAGCGCCAGCCCGCCGGGACGGGCAGGCGCTCGCCCTGCGCCTTTGGCGCGTACCGGGAGGGGGCACAGCTCCAGCCGGGCACTTGCGGCCGGTGACGGGACCAAGGCCCTGAGAGAGACCCTGCGCCCGCTCTCGTAGGGTGGGTTTCAACCCACCTTCCCCGCTCGCCACCCCGCGCTCCGCCCGCAGGCGCGGGGCGGGCGCCGGCCCGTGGGGTGGCGCCCCGACGAATCCGCGGGTGTGCTTTATGGTGCCACCACCTCCCCGCCCCGATGTCCGCGCTTACGTCACCGGAGCGCCAGCCCGTGGGACGGGCCGGCGCTCGCCCTGCGCCTTTGGCGCGTACCGGGCGGGGGAGCAGCTTCGGCCGGGCACGAACGGCGTCGAAACGCCCCGGGACTTCACCCCTGCCCTACCCGGGCAACCCTCCGCCCACGCCCGCCCCGCCAAACACCGCCCGCCCTTGCCGCCGCCCCCGCTTTGCGGCAAGGCGGCGGCCATGCTGCGCATCGAAAACGTCTCCTACTCCGTCGCCGGCCGGCCGCTCCTCGAAGGGGCCTCCGCCACCATTCCCGAGGGCCACAAGGTCGGCCTCGTCGGCCGCAACGGCACGGGCAAGACCACGCTCTTCCGCCTCATCCGGGGAGAGCTCGTCCTCGACGGCGGGGATATCTCCTTCCCCCGGGCCTGGCGCGTCGGCGGCGTGGCGCAGGAGGTGCCCGGCAACGAGGTCTCGCTGCTCGACACCGTGCTCGCCGCCGATACCGAGCGGGCCTCGCTCATGGCCGAGCAGGCGACCGACCCTTCGCGCATCGCCGAGATCCAGACCCGCCTCGCCGATATCGACGCGTGGAGCGCCGAGGCTCGGGCCGCGACCATCCTCAAGGGCCTCGGCTTCACCGATGCCGAGATGCACCAGCCCTGCTCCGCCTTCTCCGGCGGCTGGCGAATGCGTGTAGCTCTCGCGGGCGTGCTCTTTTCCGAGCCTGACCTCCTCCTCCTCGACGAGCCGACCAACTACCTCGACCTCGAGGGCGCGCTCTGGCTGGAGAGCTACATCGCCCGCTACCCGCACACGGTTCTCATCGTCTCGCACGACCGGGAGCTGCTCAACCGCTCCGTCACCGGCATCCTGCATCTGGAGAACAAGGGCCTGACCTACTGGACGGGCACCTACGACCAGTTCGCCAAGGCCCGCGCCGCCAAGCGGGCCCTGCTGGCGGCGGAGGCCAAGAAGCAGGACGCGCGGCGCGCCCACCTGCAAAGCTTCGTCGACCGCTTCAAGGCCAAGGCCTCGAAGGCGCGGCAGGCGCAGAGCCGCGTCAAGATGCTGGAGAAGATGGAGACGATCCGCCTGCCGGAGGATGCCGCCCGCACAGTCTTCACCTTCCCCGAGCCGGAGGAGCTGTCGCCCCCCATCGTCGCGACCGAGGGCGCCTCGGTCGGCTATGACGGGCAGGCGGTGCTCACGAAGCTCGACCTGAGGATCGACCAGGACGACCGCATCGCGCTGCTGGGCCGCAACGGCGAGGGCAAGTCGACGCTGGCGAAGCTGCTGTCAGACCGGCTGCCGGCGATGGGCGGGCAGATCACCAAGAGCGCCAAGCTGCGCGTCGGCTTCTTCGCCCAGCACCAGGTGGACGAGCTGCGCCCCGAGGAGACGCCGCTGCAGCACGTCGCCCGCGCCCTGCCCGACATGGCGCCGCCGAAGCTGCGCGCCCGGCTCGCCGGCTTCGGCCTCGGCGAGGCGCAGGCGGATACCGAGGTCGCGCGCCTCTCCGGCGGGCAGAAGGCGCGGCTGTCGCTGCTGCTGGCGACCTACCACGCGCCGCACCTCCTCATCCTCGACGAGCCGACCAACCACCTCGACATCGAGAGCCGCGAGGCGCTGATGGAGGCGCTGACCGCCTATTCCGGCGCCGTCATCCTCGTCTCCCACGACATGCACCTGCTCTCGATGGTCGCCGACCGGCTCTGGCTGGTGAAGGACGGCCGCGTCTCGCCCTATGACGAGGATCTCTCCGCCTACCGCAAGATGCTCCTCGGGCAGGACAAGCCGGCGAAGGAGGCCAAGGAGAAGCCGGGCAAGACGAAGCCGAAGCCCGCCGACATCGCGGCGCTGCGCAGCGAGGTGAAGACCTGCGAGGCGCGGGTGACGAAGATCGAGCAGATGCGCGACAAGCTGGCCAAGAAGCTGGCGGACCCGGAGCTCTACGAGGATGGCCGCGCCGGCGAGCTGGAGACGTGGAACAAGAAATATGCCGAGGTGATGGACGGGCTGCGCCGCGCCGAGGCGATGTGGATGGCGGCGCTGGAGAAGCTGGAGGCGGCGCAGAAGGCATGAGCGGCGTGACGAGCCCGGTGGCGCCCCCCGTGACGATCCGCCCGGCGACCGACGCCGACTGGCCCCGCCTCTGGCCCATCGTGCGCGAGGTCATCCGCGCCGGTGACACCTACACGGTCGAGCCGGGGCTGGACGAGGCCGCCGCCCGCGCCTTCTGGACGGGCCCGCCCTCGACCATCGTCACGCTGGCGGAGGCGGAGGGCGAGGTGCTCGGCACCGCCCACATGGGCCCCAACCGCGCCGGGCCGGGCGCCCATGTCGCCAATGCCAGCTACATGGTCTCCGCCGCCGCCCGCGGCCGCGGTGTCGGCCGGCTGCTGGTCGAGGATTCCCTCCGCCGCCTTGCCGCCGCCGGTTTTCAGGGCCTGCAGTTCAACGCCGTCGCCGCGAGCAACCGCGGCGCCGTCGCCCTTTACGAGGATCTCGGCTTCACGATCATCGGCACCGTCCCCGCCGGCTTCCGCCACCCGCGCGAGGGCGACGTCGGCCTGCACGTGATGTACCGCCCCCTCCCCTGAGCCCGCGCCGGCCCCTCGCCCTTCGCCGAGAAATCCGACAAGGCGCTCCCCCAAAGGTCTCGCCCGAGACAACGCGCAGCGCCTGCCAGCCTCGCGCCCTCCCTCGAACCGGCCCTCTTGCTCTCGCCCTTTTCGAAATACCTCCGGGGGGTCCGGGGGCTGGCCCCCGGTCCCGCCCTCTCCACCCCCACACCACCCGCAACCCGCGCGCAACCGGGCCGCACGACCCTCGCAAGCGGCCCACCCGCCCCCTCCTCACCGCATCGCGCACCGCCTGCCCTTGCCCCGGTCCGCCGGAGCGGCCACATCTTGGGCCATGATCGAGCCGGCGGCCCTCATCACCGTCTTCACGACGTTGTTCGTGATCATCGACCCGCCCGGGCTCGTGCCGGTGTTCATCGCGCTGACCAGCGGGATGGACCCGCGCCATCGCCGGACGCTGGCGCTGCGGGCCATCGCCGTCTCCGCCGTGCTGATGGCGGCGTTCCTCCTGCTCGGCGAGGCGGTGCTCGGCTTCGTCGGCATCACCCTGCCGGCCTTCCGCATCGCCGGCGGCGTGCTGCTCTTCCTCACCGCGCTCGACATGCTCTTCGAGCGCCGGCAGGACAGGCGCCGCGGGCAGGCGGAGGGGGAGGTGGCGGCGCCGGATCATGACCCGTCGGTCTTCCCGCTGGCGCTGCCGCTGATCGTCGGGCCCGGCGCCATCACCACGCTGATCCTCTTCGCGGGTCAGTCAGACGGGCCGGGTGACCTTCTTGCCGTGGCGGCCGTGGCGGGCGCGATCCTCGGCATCGTGTTCCTCGCCTTCCTCGCCGCGCCGTCGATCGAGCGGCTGCTCGGCGCCGTCGGCATCAACGTGGTGACGCGGGTGCTCGGCATGCTGCTCGCCGCCCTCTCCGTCCAGTTCATCCTGGACGGTCTGCGCCTGTCGGGAGTGGGGTCATGACCGGAGCGCTCGGCACCGACGAGATGATGCGCCTCGTCTACCTGGGGCTGCTCGGCGCCGCCATCCTCGGCTGGTTCATCATGTCCAACCGCGGGCGGCTCGGCCGCGCCGCCAGCCAGGCGGCGGTCTGGGGGCTGATCTTCCTCGGCGCCATCGCCGCCTATGGCCTCTGGGACGATATCCAGAGTGAGATCCGCCCCACGGCGACCGTCCTCGGCGACGGGCGGATGGTGATCCCCCGTGGGCGGGACGGGCATTACCACGTCACCGCGCTGGTCAACGGCTCGCCGGTGCCGATGATCGTCGACACCGGGGCCTCCGGCGTCGTCCTCAGCCGCGACGATGCCGAGCGGGCGGGGCTGGAGCCGGAGCGGCTCGCCTACGTCAACAGCGCCCAGACGGCGAGCGGCATGGTCGCCATCGCGCAGGTCCGGCTGGACCAGCTGCAGATCGGCGACTTCGTGGATGACGGGCTCTTCGCCTCGGTCACGGAAGGGGACCAGGGGCTGTCGCTCCTCGGGATGGACTACCTCTCCCGCCTCTCCCACATCGAGATCACGGGCGGAGAGATGATCCTCACCCGCTAGTCGTGATCGGGATGCTGCCGGTTGGAGGCGGCGATGGCCGGCGCGTCCTCCATCTGCTCCTCCGTGCTGTGCCGGGGCAGGCCGGAGAGCTGGGCGACATGCGGCAGCCGTCCCTCGCAGCCGGCCTCCTCCACCAACGGCGGCAGGGTCGCCGGATCGTCGAATGTGCCCATCATCAGCGAGACGTGCCCGCTTGGCCGGTAGCGGTAGAAGAGCGGCGTGCCGCAGGCGGCGCAGAAGCCGCGATCGACATGATCGGAGGAGCGGAACGTCGCGGGGGTGCCCCGCGTGAAGGTCAGGGCGCCGGGGGCGGTGCCGACGAGCGCCGCGAAGAGGTTTCCGGTGGCCTTCTGGCACATGCGGCAATGGCAGACATGCGCGTCGTCCTTCAGCGCGGTGACGACGTAGCGCACCGCGCCGCACTGGCAGCCGCCGGAGCGGCTCAGCTCTCCGCCTTCTTCTGCCATCGCCCGCCCTCCTGCGCCCAGTACTGCGCCTTGGTTCCGGCGCGGGTCAGCGCCTTCCACTGCCCCCGCGCATGCTGGACGGCCGCCTCGTCGGAGCCGTCGAAGAGCACGCAGGCCCGGGAGAGCGCCGCCACCTCCTCCGCCGAGACCTCCGCGCCACCGACGCTCATCAGGCAGGCCGGCGCATTGGCCGCCCCCTCCCCGGCGGTGAGGAGCACCGGCTGGCGGGCGTCATGCGCGCCCCCGGCGCGGCCATGGGGCAGGAAGCTCTCCTCCGCCCCCAGCCACAGCGCCTGGTCGAGCCGGTCCATCGCCGCCGCCTCCCGCCCGCGCAGCTCCACGCGCCAGCCGGCCTCCAGCGCCTTGCCGAGCAGCGGCGGCAGCGCCCTCTCCAGCGGGCTCTCGGTGAGGTGATAGAAGAAGACGTCGCCCATGAGCCCTTCGCCCGATTCCCGCCGGCCATCCTAGCGATCTGGCAGCGGATGTCCCGCAGGTATGGGCTTATACGCGGGCCCTGTCGCCTCGTAGGGTGGGTTTCCAACCCACCTCCCCCTCTCCCCACCGCGCAACGGTTGCAGGCGCGGGGCGAGCGCCTGCCCGTGGGGTGGCGCCTCAACGGCCCCGCTGATGCGCTTTATGCCAGCCAAGCCCCTCCCCGGCCCGAGCAGAGCACCAAGCTTCACCAGAGCGCCAGCCCGCCGGGACGGGCCCCCGCTCGCCCTGCGCCTTTGGCGCGTACCGGGCGGGGGCACAACTCGAAACGGGCGCCCGCAGCCCCGCCCCGCCCTCACGCCTCGAAGTCGTCCCGCACCAGCCGGTCCAGCGCCAGGACGCCCCAGCCGGTCGCGCCCTTGGGCGCCAGCTCCGTGCCGCTCTTCGACCAGGCCGTGCCGGCGATGTCGAGGTGGATCCACGGCACCCCCTCGCCCACGAAGTTGTTGAGGAAGCGCGCCGCGATCACCGCGCCTCCGGGCCGGCCGCCGACGTTCTTGAGATCCGCCACGCGGCTCTTCAGCAGCTTGTCGTAGGCCGGCGTCAGCGGCATGTGCCAGGCACCCTCGCCCTCCGCCTCCGCCGCCTTCATGAAGCGGCCCGTGAAGGCGTCATCATTGCCGAAGACGCCCGCATGGTCATGGCCCAGCGCCACGATGATGGCGCCCGTCAGCGTCGCCAGATCGACGATGGCCGCCGGCTTGAACCGCTCCTGCGCGTACCAGAGCACGTCGGCCAGGACGAGCCGGCCCTCGGCGTCGGTGTTGATGTTCTCCACCGTGTCGCCCTTCATCGAGCGGACCACGTCGCCCGGGCGCGTGGCGGAGCCGGACGGCATGTTCTCCACGAGGCCGACCAGCCCCACGACATTCGCCTTCGCCCGCCGCAGCGCCAGCGCCCGCATGACGCCGGCGACGGTGCCGGCGCCGCCCATGTCCATCACCATGTCTTCCATGCCGGCCCCGGGTTTCAGCGAGATGCCCCCGGTGTCGAAGACCACGCCCTTGCCGACGAGCGCCAGCGGCGCCTCCTCGCCGCCGCCCTGCCAGCGCATGACCACAACCTTGGACGGGCTGTCGGAGCCCTGGCCGACGGAGAGGAGCAGCCGCAGCCCGAGCTTGGCCAGCTCCTCCTCCTCGAGGATCTCCACCTCCAGCCCGATCTCCTGCATCGCGGCGAGGCGGGCGGCGAAATCGTCCGTCGTCAGGACGTTGGCGGGCGTGTTGACGAGATCGCGCGTGAAGAAGACCCCCTCGGCCAGCGCCGCCATAGGGCCGGAGGCCTCGGCCACCGCCTCGGGATCGTCGCACATCACCTCCACCTGCGGGGCGGCCGGCGCCTCGCCGCTGCGGAAATCGCGAAAGTCGTAGGCCCGCAGCGCGTAGCCGAAGGCGAGCTCCGCCGTCCGCGCGAAGCAGGCGGCGGCGATCGTCACCCGCCCCTCCCCGGCCGCCGCCGCGATGGCGGCGCCGGCCTTGCGCGCGGCGGCCATGTCGGCGCCTTCGCCCAGCTTGACCGCGCAGAGCCGCTCGGCCGCCAGCCCGGCCGGCATCGCCAGCTCCACCAGCTCGCCCTCGCCGAGCTTGCCCCAGCGGGCGCTCCTGGCGAGCCGGGCCAGCGCCTCGCCGGCGGCGCTGTTGACCTGCCCGGTGGCGGCGTCCATCTCCCCCTCCGGGCCGAGGATCACGGCCACCGTTCCCTCCCGCTCCAGAAGCGCGGCGGCGTCGGTCTCGGCGAAGGTGACGGGCACGGGGGCGGTCATTCAGCTCTCCTCAAAGTTGATCAGTCGAGCCTAGCCAGCGCCGCGCCGATTGGCCAGAAACGAGTTCAAAGCCGACGCCGCGTCGGCTAATTTGCCGCGGGCCGGGCCATCCCCCGGCGGCGCGAGGCGAAGGAGCAGCATGGGCCGGTTCGACCGTTATCTTCTGGGCCACCTGCTCACGCATTTCGGCTTCTTCGCGCTGGTGCTGGTGCTCGTCTACTGGATCAACCGCGCCGTGACGCTCTTCGACCAGCTCATCGGCGACGGGCAGAGCATCGGCGTCTTCCTCGAGCTGACGGCGCTCTCCCTGCCCGGCCTTATCCGCATCACGCTGCCCATCGCCGCCTTCGCCGCCGCCGTCTCCGTCACCAACCGCCTCTCGGGCGACAGCGAGCTGGTGGCGGCGCAGGCGACCGGCCTCTCGCCCTGGCGGCTGGCGCGGCCGGTCGCCACCTTCGGCCTGCTGGTGATGCTGATCGTCTGGACGCTGACGCACATCCTCTCCCCCATGGCGCAGGCCCGCCTCGGCGAGCGCCGGGCGGAGATCGCCGAGAGCGTCGCTGCCGCGCTCCTGCAGGAGGGGCAGTTCGTCACGCCAACGGCGGGCGTCACCTTCTATGTCCGCGAGATCACGCCGGAGGGGGAGCTGCAGGACATCTTCCTCTCCGACGACCGCGCGACGAGCCAGTCGATCACCTACACCGCCACCCGCGCCTATCTCGTGCGCGGCGAGACGGGGCTGCAGCTGGTGATGATCGACGGCATGGCGCAGACGCTCCGCAAGGGGCCGGGGACGCTGGGCGTCACCGCCTTCGACGATCTGGCCTACGACATCGGCGCCCTCGTCGGCGCCAGCTCGCAATCGCGCCCCGCCCTCAACACGCTGCCGACGCCCCGGCTGCTTACGGCCGATGCCGCCTTCGCCGAGGAGACGGGGCGCAGCATCGGCGCGTTGGTGGCCGAGGGGCATGACCGCTTCGCGCAGGGCATCCTCGGCTTCGTCGGCCCGCTGATCGGCTTCGGCACGCTGCTCGTCGGCGGGTTCTCGCGCTTCGGCATCTGGCGGCAGATCCTCGCGGCGGTGGGGCTGATCATCCTCGTGAAGGTGGTGGAATCGGCCGTCACCGGGCTGGTGCGCACCACCCCCGCCGCCTGGCCGGCGCTCTACCTGCCGGGGCTGACCGGCCTCGCCCTCGCCTGGGGGACGCTCTTCCTCGCCGCCCGGCCCCACCTCTTCCGCCGGCGCCCACGCGCGCCGGCAGGAGAGCCCGCATGATCCTGCACCGCTACATCGCCCGCCGCTTCGCCGCCGCCTTCCTCGCGATCCTGGCGACGTTCTTCCTGCTCACCTTCTTCATCGAGCTGATCGAGCAGGCGCGCCGTCACAGCGACGAGGCGGGCTTCGTGGCGCTGGTGGAGCTGTCGCTGCTCGCCCTGCCGGGCACGCTCTACGAGCTGCTGCCCATCGTCGCCATCCTCGCCACGGTGACGCTCTTCATCGGCCTCGCCCGCTCGTCGGAGCTGGTCGTCACGCGCGCCTCCGGCCGCTCGGCGCTCCGGGCGCTGGTGGCGCCTGTGCTGGTGACGCTGGTCCTCGGCGCCGCGGCGCTCGCCGTGCTCAACCCGCTCTCCGCCGCCACGGCGCGGGAATACGAGGCGCGCACCATGGCGCTGACCGGAACCACCCCCGTGCAGGCGCTGGCCGAGGGCGGGCTCTGGCTGCGGCAAGGCGGAGCAGAGGGGCAGAGCGTCATCCACGCCGGGCGCGCCTCGCTCGACGGCACCGAGCTCTCCGATGTCTCCTTCCTCACCTACGCCGCCGGCGACCGCCCGGTGGAGCGGCTGCGTGCGGAGGAGGCCCGCCTCGTCCCCGGCGCGTGGGAGCTGGCGGGGGTGAAGCGCTGGCCGCTGGATGCGCCCAACCCCGAGGCGGCGTCCGAGGTGCTCGCGACCCTTTCCCTGCCCTCCAGCCTGACGGCGGATTCCATCCGCGACAGCTTCGGCACCCCCGCCTCGATCCCGATCTGGGAGTTGCCGCGCTTCATCTCGGAGCTTCGGGCCGCCGGCTTCTCGGCCCGCCGCCACCTCGTGCACCTGCAGTTGGAGCTGGCGACGCCGCTCTTCCTCGTCGCCATGGTGCTCATCGGCGCGCTCTTCACGATGCGCCACCAGCGCGGCGGGCGGACGGGGATGATGATCCTCTTCGCCATCCTGCTCGGCTTTGCGACCTACTTCGTGCGCAACTTCGCCCGTGTCCTCGGCGAGAGCGGCGACATCCCCGCCGGCCTCGCCGCCTGGGCGCCGCCGGCCGCCGCCATCGCCCTCGCCCTCGGCTTCATCCTGCACCTGGAGGATGGCTGATGCCCCGTCTTCACCGCCCCACGCTCGACCACACCGGGCACCTGCCCCTCCTGTCCCCGGCGCCCCTCTCGCCCTTATCCAAATACTTCGGGGGGGCCGCAGGCGGGGGGCAGCGCCCCCCTCCGCCTTCTCAGCCCGCCCAGGCCCCGGGTCAGCGCACAAACAGCGCCGGCCCCGCCGGGGTGGGTGGGCGGGAGGCGGGGCCGGCGCTGCGCCCCCGCCACCTCCGCGCGTGGCTCCTGCGTGCCGCCCTGCTCCTCTTCGCCCTCCTGCCGCTGCCCGCCCTCGCCCAGGGGCTCCCCTCCCTCGTCGCCGACAGCCTGACGGTCGAGGGGCAGACGCTGATCGTCGAGGGCAATGTCGAGGTGCTCTACGACGGCACCCGCCTCTCCGCCGCCCGGCTCACCTATGACCAGCGGACGGACCAGCTCGCCATCACCGGCCCGATCTTCATCGAGACGCCGGAGGGGGACATCTTCACCGCCACCCGCGCCGAGCTGTCGTCCAGCCTCGAGCGCGGCCTCCTCCTCGGCGCCCGGCTGGTGCTCGACCGCCGCCTGCAGCTCGCCGCCGCCGCCATCCGCCGCGAGGGCGAGCTGACGGAACTGACGCGCGCCGTCGCCACCTCCTGCCAGGTCTGCGCCGGCCGTGCGCCCCTGTGGGAGATCCGCGCCGCCCGCGTCACCCATGACGAGGTGGCCCACCAGCTCTGGTTCGAGGAGGCCACCTTCCACGTCCGCGGCCTGCCGATCCTCTACATCCCGCGCCTGCGCCTGCCCGACCCCTCGGTCGACCGCGCCACGGGCCTGCTGATCCCCGACATCAAGAGCTCCGACCGGCTCGGCTTCGGCCTGAAGTTCCCCTATTTCATCACCCTCGGGCAGAGCCGCGACCTCACCCTCACCCCCTACCTCTCGGCCCTCACCCGCACGCTGGAGGCGCGCTACCGGCAGGCCTTCTTCGCGGGAGACCTCACGATCCTCGGCGCCGTCAGCGACGACGAGCTGGCGCCGGGGGACCCGCGCGGCTTCGTCTTCGCCGATGCCGGCTTCGATCTCGGCGGCGGCTACGCCCTGCAGATGGACCTGCGCCTTGCCTCCGACCGCGCCTACCTCGCCACCTACGGCTATTCCGACGAGGACCTGCTGACCTCAGCCATTCGCCTCACCGGCGTGACGGAGGGCAGCCTCACCGAGGCGGACCTGAGCTACTACACCACCCTCCGCGACGGCGAGAGCCAGGACGACCTGCCCCCCCTCGCCCTGCGGTGGGAGCGGCAGCGCCGTCTCGCCCTCGGCCCCGCGGCGCGGCTGGACTTCGGCACCTCCATCGACGCCTTTGCCCGCCCCGGCGACGGGCGCGACCTCTCCCGTGTTGGCGCCTGGGCGGGGCTGGGGACGAGCCGCATCCTGCCCGGCGGGCTGGTGGCGGAGGTGGAGGGGCGCGTGACGGCCGATCTCTACCAGATCGCCGACGACCCGCGCGCCGGCCCCCTCGCCCGGCTGGAGCCGGCGGCCATCGCCACGCTGCGCTGGCCTTTCGTGCGCCCCGGCGCCGTCACCCAGACGCTGGAGCCCATCGCCGCCCTCGCCTGGTCGGAGGCGGTCGGCGGCGGCCCGCCGAACGAGGACAGCCCCCTCGCCGAGCTCGACGAGGGCAACCTCTTCGCCCTCTCGCGCTTTCCCGGCGAGGATGCGCGCGAGGAGGGCTTGCGCGCCGCCGCCGGCCTCGCCTGGACGGGGCGGACGCCGGAGGGCGCGCAGCTCCGCCTCACCTTCGGCCGGCTCTTCCGCGCCGAGGCGGATGCGCGCTTCTCCGATTCCTCGGGCCTTTCCGGCACCGCCTCCGACCTGCTGCTCGCCAGCCAGCTGGAATTTCCCGGCGGCCTCACCTTCACCGCCCGCACGCTCTATGACCCCGAGGACGGCGTCGGCAAGACGGGGGCGGAGGTCAACTGGACGAGCCCGCGCATCGACCTCGGCGCCGCCTATGTCTGGCTGCCGGAGGATGACGACGAGGGTAGGGATGACCCTGTCGCCGAATGGTCCGTCGAGGCGGATTATCGCATCAACGAGCGCTGGCGCCTCGGGCTCGACGGGCGCTATGACGTCGCCAGCGACCAGGCCGCCCGCGCCGGCATCGGCATCGGCTGGCGCAACGAATGCGTGAGTGTGGATTTTTCCCTGTCGCGCCGCTACACAACGGCAACCGCCGGCCCGCCGGTGACCGACCTCGGCCTCTCCGTCTCGCTGGAAGGCTTCAGCGCCGGCGCGGCCAGCCCGGTCGCCGCCCGGTCCTGCAGCCGATAGCGGCGGGCGGCCCGGGCGCGCGTGACCGGGCGGGGCCGGGGAATTGAGCAGACAAGGCCGCGTCAGTCGGCCAATGGAGGGTGGGCCATGCCGGCCATTCGCAGCATATTTCTCTCGGCCGCGCTCGGCGTCGCCGCCTTCGGCGCGCTGCCGGCCCCGGCCACGGCGCAGGGGCTCTTCGCGCCCATCGTCACCGTCGGTGACCGGGTGGTGACCAATTACGAGCTGCAGCAGCGCATCCTGCTGCTGGAGCTCTTCCGCTCCCCGGGTGACATCAACCAGATGGCGCTGACGCAGCTGGTGGACGAGCGCGTCAAGCAGGCAGCGCTGGAGCGGGCGGGCCTCGCCCTCACCGACGACGGCCTGCGCGACGCGATGTCCGACATCGCCGCCAATGCCAACCTCGAGCTCGACGCGTTCCTGGCGCGCCTCGCCCAGAACGGTGTCGAGGAGCAGACCTTCCGCGACTACGTCTCCGTCAACATCGCCTGGCGCGACTACATCCGCCTGCGCTACGGCGACGCGGTGACGATCACCGAAGCGGATGTCGACCGCGCCCTGCAGGCGACGGAGCCGAACTCCGCCGGCGTCGAGCTGCTGCTGGGCGAGATCATCCTGCCCGCCCCGCCGGACCGCGCCGCCGAGGCCCAGCGGGTGGCCGAGCAGATCGCCGGCATCACCAGCTTCGCCGCCTTCGAGGCGGCGGCGCGCGAGGTCTCCGCCTCGCGCAGCCGCGAGCAGTCGGGCCGCCTGCCCTGGGCCCCGCTGAGCAATTATCCCCCCGCGCTGCACCCCGTCTTCCTGGGGCTGGAGCCGGGGGAGGTGACGGCGCCGATCCCGATCACCAATGGCATCGTGCTCTTCCAGCTGCGCGACGTGCGAGAGGTGGCCGCCGCCCCCGCCGCGCCGGCGCAGCTCGACTACATGATCTTCCTCGTCCCGAACGGCGAGGGAAGCCTCGCCGAGGCCGCCGGCATCGCCGCCCGGCTCGACAGCTGCCAGGATCTCTACGGCGTCGCCGCCGGCCTGCCGGAGGAGCGGCTCATCGTCGAGAGCCGCGCCCCCGGAGAGGTGCCGCAGGACATCGCGCTGGAACTGGCCAAGCTCGATGCCGACGAGACCTCCGTCTCCCTCACCAGCGGTGACGGGCAGTGGCGCTACCTGCTGATGCTCTGCGACCGGTTCCGCGAGGGCGGGGCGGAGGCCGACCGCGAGGTGGTGCGCGGCAACCTGCGCTCGCAGCAGCTCGCCGGCTATGCCGATGCCCTGCTGGCCGACCTGACGGCCGGCACGCCGATCACCTACGAATGAGCCTCGTCGTCTCCTGCGGGGAGCCGGCGGGCATCGGCCCCGAGGTCGCCGCGAAGGCCTGGGCGGCGCTCGGCGCCACCCTGCCCTTTGCCTGGATCGGTGATCCGGCCCACCTGCCCCCCGGCTTCCCCTGGCAAGAGGTCTCGGCGCCCGGCGAGGCCGAGGGCGTGGCGGACGGCGCCCTGCCCGTCCTACACTTGCCCTTCGGCTCCCCGGCCGTACCCGGCACCCCGCAGCCGGGCCACGCGGCGCATGTGGTGGAGGCGATCTCCCGCGGCGCCGCCCTCGCCGCCTCCGGCGAGGCGAGCGCGCTGGTGACGGCGCCCATCTCCAAGGCGGCGCTGATCGGCGGCGCCGGCTTCGCCTTCCCCGGCCATACGGAGTACCTCGCCCACCTCGCCGGACAGGTGCCGGTGGCGATGATGCTCGCCTGCCCGGAGCTGCGCGTCGTGCCCGCCACGATCCACATCCCCCTTTCCGCCGTGCCCGAGGCGCTCACCGAGGCGGGGCTGGAGGAGACCATCCGCCTCACCCACGCCGCCCTGCAGCGCGACTTCGGCCTCGACACGCCGCGCATCGCGGTCACCGGGCTGAACCCCCATGCGGGCGAGGAGGGGCGGATGGGCAGCGAGGAGATCGCCTTCATCACCCCGCTCATCGACCGTCTACGCGGCGAGGGCCTCGCCCTCACCGGCCCACATCCGGCGGACACGATGTTCCACGCCGCCGCCCGCGCCCGCTACGATGCGGCCATCGCGATGTACCACGACCAGGCTTTGATCCCGATCAAGACGATCGATTTCGCCGGCGGCGTCAACATCACGCTCGGCCTGCCCTTCATCCGCACCTCGCCCGATCACGGCACCGCCTTCGACATCGCCGGCCAGGACCGCGCCGACCCGACCTCCATGATCGCCGCCCTCCACATGGCCGCCGACATGGCGAGGTCTCGCTCTTGATCTCGCTTTTCCTGAAATATCCCGGGGGGGCCGCAAAGCGGCGGGGGGCAGCGCCCCCCTCCCCCGTCTCGACCCGCGCCGGCCGATGAGCCAGATCGACACCCTCCCGCCGCTGCGCGAGGTCATCGCCACGCACGGCCTCTCGGCCCGCAAGTCGCTCGGCCAGAACTTCCTCCTCGATCTCAACCTGACGGCCAAGATCGCCCGCGCCGCCGGCGACCTCACCGGCGCCGACATCCTCGAGGTCGGCCCGGGACCCGGCGGCCTGACGCGCGGCCTCCTCGCGCAGGGGGCGCGCCGCGTGGTGGCGGTGGAGAAGGACAGCCGCTGCATCCCGGCGCTGGAGGAGATCGCCGCCGCCTATCCCGGCCGGCTGGAGGTGGTGCAGGGCGACGCGCTGAGCGTCGACCTCGCCGGAAAGCTTTCGGCGCCGGTGAAGATCGCCGCCAACCTGCCCTACAACGTCGGCACCGAGCTGCTGGTGCGCTGGCTGACGCCCCCCACATGGCCGCCCTTCTGGCAGTCGCTGACGCTGATGTTCCAGCGCGAGGTCGCCCAGCGTATCGTCGCCACGCCCGGCTCGAAGGCCTATGGCCGCCTCGCGCTGCTGGCGAGCTGGCGCACGGACGCGCGCATCGTGATGGACCTGCCGCCCTCGGCCTTCACGCCGCCGCCGAAAGTCTCCTCCGCCGTGGTGCACCTGACGGCCCTGCCGGAGCCGCGCTACCCCGCCGAGCCGGCGAAGCTGGAGCGGGTGGTGGCGATGGCCTTCAACCAGCGCCGCAAGATGCTGCGCGCGGCTCTGAAGGGCCTCGGCCCCGACGTCGAGGACAAGCTCCACGCCGCAGCCATCCCCCCGACCGCCCGCGCCGAGGAGATCGAGCTGGAGCGCTTCTGCGCTCTTGCGAGGCTGGTTTAGGAGGGCGCCGGAGGTGGCGCCTGCCACCAGGGGCCACTTATCACGCCGGCCCGTGGGGTGGCGCCGCAACATCCGAGGGGCGCGTTTTATGCCAGCCACGCCCCTCCCCGCGGCCCGCCAAGTGCTTACGTCAGCCAGAGCGCCAGCCCGCGGGGACGGGCCGGCGCTCGCGCGGCGGCCTGCGGCCTTGATTCCGCGCTGGGGCAAAAGCGGCGGCCTGGTCTCCGGAGCCCTCGCCCCGAGCGAGCCCCCGTAGGGTGGGGTTCCAACCCACCTTCCCGGCTTCTGTTGGAGTGAGGCTCCCTCCCACACCACCCGCCAAATGCACTGCCCTCGCACGCCGGCCCGTGGGGTGGCGCTACAACGGCTGTGCGGCGCGATTTATGTCAGCCAAGCCCCTCCCCGCGGCTTGCTGAGTGCTAACGTCAGCCAGAGCGCCAGCCCGCGGGGACGGGCCGGCGCTCGCGCGGCGCCTGCGGCTTGATTCCGCGCGGGGGGAAGCAGCGGCGACGTCTGGCCTGCGAGGGCGAGTAGGCGGCCGAAGCTGCGATGCCCTCGGGCACCGAGAGCCCGACCTTACCCCAAGGCGTATCCCGAGCCCCTCACCGTGCGGATCGGATCGTCGCCGCCGGTCTTCCCGAGCACCTTGCGCAGGCGGCCGACATGGACGTCCACCGTGCGGGTGTCGACGTAGATGTCCCGGCCCCAGACACGGTCGAGCAGCTGTTCGCGGCTCCAGACGCGGCCGGGCTTTTCCATGAACGTCGCCAGCAGGCGAAACTCCGTCGGCCCGAGGCGGAGGAGCTCGCCACCGCGGTGGACCCGGTGCGTCTCCGCGTCCAGCATGATGTCCTCGAATTCGAGCACCTGCCCCATGGCGGACGGCCTCACGCGGCGCAGCTGGGTGCGCACGCGGGCGAGGAGCTCGGAGAGGGAGTAGGGCTTGACGACGTAATCGTCCGCCCCCGTCTCCAGCCCCCGCACCCGGTCGACCTCTTCGGAGCGGGCGGAGAGCATGATGATCGGCACGCCCTTCGTCTCCGCCCTGGCCTTGAGGCGGCGGCAGATCTCGATGCCCGAGACGCTCGGCAGCATCCAGTCGAGCACGATGACGTCCGGCATCTCCTCGCTGACCAGCGTCAGCGCCTCGTCGCCATCGGCGGCGGCGTTGGTGCGGAAGCCCTCCGCCTGCAGGTTGTAGCTGAGAACCTCGCGCTGCGCCGGCTCGTCCTCGACGACCAGCACCAGCGGCGCCTGGCCGTGCGCGCTCATCAGGCGCCTCCCGCCGGGCCGGCATCCGGCCCGTGCAGCGCCGTCAGATCCTCCTTCGGACGCTCGGCGCGGGGGATCTCGCCGGTGGCGACGTAGATCACCTGCTCGGCCATGTTGGTCACCAGGTCCCCCATCCGCTCGATGTTCTTGGCGATGAAATGCAGGTGCATGCAGGAGGTGATGTTGCGCGGATCCTCCATCATGAAGGTCAGGAACTCGCGGAAGAGCGCGTTGTACATCTGGTCGACGTCGAGGTCGCGCTGGATGACATCCTCCGCCAGCGCCTTGTCGCGCTGCACGAAGGCGTCGAGCGTATCCTTCAGCATCGCCTGCACCTCGCGCGCCATGCGGCGGAGGGTGACGTCCGAGCCCGTCATCGGGTTCGTGCCGGAGAGGATCGTCGTGCGCTTGGCAATGTTCTTGGCGTAATCGCCCAGCCGCTCCAGCGCGGCGGAAAGGCGCAGGACGGAGAGGACGATGCGCAGGTCCGTCGCGATGGGCGAGCGGATGGCGATGCAGCGCGCCGCCTCTTCGTTGATCTGGTCCTCCAGCGCGTCGATGGCGGCGTCGCCATCACGGACCTTCTCGGCCAGCTCGGTATCGCGGCTCTCCAGCGCGCGGGCGCCGTCGAGGATGGCGCTTTCCACCAGCCCGCCCATCTTGATGACCATCGCCTGGATGGCCTCCAGATCGCGGTCGAAGGCGGAGACGATGTGCTGATCGTTCATGGCTTGGTCCTTCCTCAGCCGATCCGGCCGGAGATGTAGCTCTCCGTGCGCGGGTCCTGCGGGTTGGTGAAGATCTTGCCGGTCTCGTCGTATTCAACGAGGTTGCCGAGGTGGAAGAAGGCCGTCTTCTGGCTGACGCGGGCGGCCTGCTGCATCGAGTGGGTGACGATCACCACCGAGTAGTTGGAGCGCAGCTCGTCGATCAGCTCCTCCACCTGCCCCGTCGCGATGGGGTCGAGCGCCGAGCAGGGCTCGTCCATCAGCAGCACCTCCGGCTCCGTCGCGATGGCCCGCGCGATGCACAGGCGCTGCTGCTGACCGCCCGAGAGGCCGGTGCCGGGCTTGTCGAGCCGGTCCTTGGCCTCGTTCCAGAGCGCGGCGCGGCGGAGGGCCTGCTCGACGATGTTGTCGAGATCCCCCTTGGTCTTGGCGAGGCCGTGGATGCGCGGCCCGTAGGCGACGTTGTCGTAGATCGACTTGGGGAAGGGGTTGGGCTTCTGGAAGACCATCCCCACCTTGGCGCGCAGCTGCACGGGATCGACACGGGCGTCGTAGATATCCTCGCCGTCGATGCGGATGTCGCCCTCGACGCGGGCCGCGTCGATGGTGTCGTTCATCCGGTTGAGGCAGCGCAGGAAGGTGGACTTGCCGCAACCCGACGGGCCGATGAAGGCCGTCACGGTCTTGTCGGCGATCTCCACGTCCACGTCCTTGATGGCGTGCGTGTCCCCGTAGAAGACCTGCACACCGTGCGCGCTGATCTTGATATCCTGCATGTCGACTTCCCGATCGGTAAGACGCTGATCTTTCATGGTCCGGCTCCCTTACCAGCGACGCTCGAAGCGGCGGCGGAGTAGAATGGCGATGATGTTGAGCGCGAACAGCAGCGCCAGCATGACGATGATGGCCGCCTGCGCCAATCCCTCGCGCACCGGCAGATCCTGGTTCTGCGCGAAGAGATAGACGACGGTCGGCATCGATTGGGCCTGCTCCAGAAGGCCGCCCGTGAAGGGCGAGGAGAGGATGGAGGCCCCGGTGGAGACGCTGAGGCCGATGAGCAGCAAGGGTGCCGTCTCGCCCAGCGCCTGCGCGATGCCGATGATGGTGCCCGTCAGGATGCCCGGCATGGCCAGCGGCAACGTGTGGTGGAAGACCGTCTGCAGCTTGGAGGCGCCGACACCCAGCGCCGCATCGCGGATCGAGGGCGGCACCGCCTTCAGCGCCGAGCGGGTGGCGATGACGATGGTGGGCAGCGTCATCAGGGAGAGGACGATGCCGCCGAGGAGCGCCGTGCCGCGGATGGAGGAGCCGAAGCCCAGGTCTCCCAGCGTCAGCAGGATCGCGGCGCCGAGGATGCCGAAGACGATGGAGGGCACGGCGGCGAGGTTCGCGATATTGATCTCGATGAAGTCGGTGAACTTGTTCTTCGGCGCGAACTCCTCGAGATAGATCGAGGCGGCGACGCCGAAGACGAGGGAGAAGACCAGCACCACGAGCATCATGTAGGCCGAGCCCATCAGCGCGGGGCCAATGCCCGCCACCTCGCCCGACTGGCTGTATTCGTTGGTGAAGAAGCCCCAGTTGAAGTTGCGGTCCACCAGCCCGGCGGCCACCATCTGGTCGATGAGGTCGAGCTGCTCGCGGTTGAAGCCGGGCGGCATGCCCGAGGTGCCCTCACCGGACAGCCCGCCCGTGAGGTAGCGTGTGATATTGAGCGAGATGGGCACGCCCACCGTCACCGTCTGCCCGACGAGATCGGGGTCGGCCACCAGCTCGTCACGCACGTCGCGGCGGTTGGCGGCGTAGATCAGGGCGGAGAGGTCGCCATCATCGAAGGCGGCGGTGTCGATGCCGCTGTCCTCCAGCGTCCGCCGCAGGGACTGGGCGAAGATGCCGCGCTCGAGGTCGGAGCGCAGGGAGAGCTCGCCCAGCGCCTCCGGCCCGGTGCCGTCGGCCTCCAGGATCTCCGGATCGTAGTAGAGCTGGATCTCGGCCTGGTACTGGAAGAAGGCCGGAATGCCGCGCGACAGGATGGACCAGAGCAGGACGCAGAGGAAGAAGAGCACCAGCCCGATGGCGCCGAGGCCGAGGTACTTCAGCACCGAGCCGCGGCGGTAGCGTCGGCGAACGTTGTCTGTCCGCGTGAAGAGCGACTGGGCGGCGCGCGGGGTCGCTTCGGGAGTCATGTCGGTCATTCGTACTGCTCCCGATAGCGGCGGACGATCCGCTGGGCGAGGAGGTTCAGCGCCAGCGTGATGAAGAAGAGGGTGAAGGCGAGGGCGAAGACGGCGAGCACGTCGATGGAGTCAAAGCCCGAGGCCTCTCCGGTGAGCACCGCGACGATCCGCGTGGTGACGGTGACGACGGCGCCGAAGGGGTTCGGCTCCAGCCCCTGCACGTTGGAAAGGGCGCCGGCGGCCAGCACCACGATCATCGTCTCGCCGATGGCGCGGGAGGCGGCCAGCACCACGGCGCCGACGATCCCCGGCAGGGCGGCGGGCAGGATCACCTTGGTGATCGTCTCCGACGGCGTGGCGCCGAGGCCGAGCGAGCCGTCGCGCATCGCCTGGGGGACGGCGTTGATCACGTCGTCCGACAAGGAGGAGACGAAGGGCACCAGCATCATCCCCATGACCACGCCGGCCGTCATGACGGAGACGGTGTTGGGCATGATCGTCGTGCCCACCACGGCCTGCAGGAAGGGGCCGATGGTGACGAGGGCGAAGAGGCCGTAGACGATGGTCGGCACGCCCGCCAGCACCTCCAGCGCCGGCTTCACCCAGGCGCGGACCCGCCGGTCGGCGAATTCCGAGAGGTAGATGGCGGCGAGGAGGCCAAGGGGCGTCGCGACGAGCAGCGCCACGAGGGAGATGTAGAGCGTCCCCCAGATCAGCGGCAGGAAGCCGAGGAGGCTCTCGTACTCGCCGCCCGGCCCTTCCGGCACGCCCACGGTATCGCCCGCCGGTGCCCAGGTGAGGCCGAAGAGGAAGTCGAAGAGCCCGTATTCGCGGAAGAAGGTGATGGAGGGGAAGGTGACGGCGGCAAGGATCGCCAGCGTCGTCAGGATGGCGACGGTGGACGCGAAGATGAGCAGCCCCATCACCCAGCGCTCCACCACGTTGCGGGCGCGGAAGTCACCGTCGATGCGGCTGAGCGCCCAGATGAAGCCGATGGCGGCGAGCAGCATCACCAGAAGCGGGCCGATGGCGGAGAGGGTGCGCTCGAAGCCGTAGAGCTTCAGCGCCGCCTCCTGCATCGCCGGGGTCACGCCGATGGGCGCGATCTGCCCGGCGCTGCGCAACTCGCCGCCCACGTCGGTCTCGGCGGCGTCCCAGGCCTCGATCTCGGGCAGGGAGATGACGTCGGAGGAGATGGCGCCGTAGATGGCCTCGTTCAGCACGCGCACGTTGCCGAGGAACAGCTCTCGCCGCGCGCCCTCGCGCACCGCGATCTCCTCGTCCTCCAGCCCCTCGCGCTGGCTCTCAGGCAGCGCCAGCTCCGGCAGGTCGTCGGCCACCGTGGTGCCCAGGTAGACGCTGGAGACGAGCCCCTGCAGGAAGGCCCAGAGGACCAGCACCGCGAAGGAGGGGATCAGCGTCGCCATCACCACGTGCCAGCCATGGTGGACCGGCCGGGAATGCAGCGCCCGGGTGTCGCCCTTGACCCGCCCCACGGCGCGGCGGCGGCCCAGCAGGTAACCTGCGATGCACAGCACCAGCACGACAAGCAATGCCAGCGGGAAGGTCAGAAGGCCGCTCATGGGGGGTCCTTTATCATCAGGCGGGCGGCCGGAAGCCCCGGCCGCCCGTGATCTCGATCAGGCCGGTCGGCCGATCACATGGTCTCTTCGTTGGCGACCATGTCCTGCGTGGCGGCGAGTTCCGGGTCGGGCACGAGGCCGTACTCGGAGAGCGGGCCGCCCGGGCCGGCCATGTCGTCGGAGACGAAGAACTCGGCATATTCCTTCAGGCCGGGGATGACGCCGATGTGGGCACCCTTGACGTAGAAGTAGAGCGGACGGGAGACCGGGTACTCGCCGGAGGCGATGGTGTCCGTCGAGGGCTCGATGCCGGACATGGTGGCGACCTGCAGACGGTCGGTGTTGTTCTCGTAGAAGGACAGGCCGAAGACACCGATGCCGTTGGGCGTGGAGTCGAGGTTGGCCAGCGTCTGCGTGTAGTCGCCTTCGATGTCGACCGAGGCACCGTCGGTGCGGATGGTCATGCAGGCTTCTTCGGCGGCATCTTCGTCCATGCCCATGTCCATCATGGCCTGCATGGCGCCCGATTCCTCGCAGCCGGCGAGGATCACGTTCTCTTCGAAGACTTCACGGGTGCCGTGGTTGGTGCCCGGGATGAAGGTGTTGATTTCCTGGTCCGGCAGGTCGGCGTTGACCTCGTTCCAGTTGGTGTTCGGGTTGGCGACCATCTCGCCATCCATCGGCAGCTCGGCGGCCAGGGCGTTGTACCAGTCGGCCGGGGTGAAGGCGAACTCGGGGCCGTTGATGTCGGAGGCGAAGACGATGCCGTCATAGCCGAAGCGGACCTGGATGATGTCGGTCACGCCGTTGGCGGCACAGGTCTCGATCTCGGAGTCGCGGATGGCGCGGGAGGCGTCGGCGACGTCGATCGTGCCTTCACCCACGCCTTCGCAGAAGCGGGACAGGCCGGTGGAGGAGCCGCCACCCTCGACGACGGGCGTCGGGAAGTCGGTCTCGGCGCCGAAGGCCTCGGCCACGATGTTGGCGTAGGGCAGCACGGTGGAAGAACCGGCAACCTGAACGGTGTCGCGCGTCTGGGCCACGGCAGCGGTCGTGAAGGCAGCGGCGATCGCCATGGAGGAGGCGGTCAGTTTCACGAGGGACATGTGGGTCTCCTGTCAGTGTTAAGGCCCGGTGAACGCCGGACCGTGTGCCGCCCTGCTAGGGGTGCTGGACTATGCTTTTGTGACAGGAATGTAAGAGTTTTGTGACAGTGGGGGGGGGGGGGGGGGGGGGGGGGGGGGGGGGGGGGCACGGGGGGCCCCGCCCCAGCCACCCCCCCCCCCGGGGGCCCCGGGGGGCCGGCCCCCCCCCCGCCCCCCCCCCCCCCCCCCCCCGCCCCCCCCCCCCCCCCCCCCGCGGCCCGGGCGCGCGGGGGGGGGGGGGGGGGAGGCGCGCCCGGGCAGCGGCCCGCCCCTCGCGCCCCGCCTCCCCTCCTCACAACCCGGCGCATGTCCGGCGCCCGGCGTTG
>NZ_JAAFYS010000003.1 GCF_012070395.1 Pseudoroseicyclus tamaricis
GGGGGGGGGGGGGGGTGGCGGAGTTGGGAGACACAGGGGCACCGATCTCAAGCGATCCCTACGCAAGCAAATCAGAGAAGGCATCAGCCACAGAATCGGCTTTGTCTCGGCGGACGTCCTTCTTGTGTTGTGCAAGCAGCTTCGCGGACATTGCCCGACACCACTTCTGACTCTTCAAGTCATTTTTGTAGTCAAAGTACTCATCCTCCTCCGGCGCGATCTCCGCGTTTAGGTCGATCGCCGCGTTTACCGCCAAGCTCGAAAAGCCTCTCGCCAGTTCATCGAGCCTACCATCTTTTGCGATTTCATCTAGGGACGCTAGAATTGACGCGCCATCTTTGCTATCCTTCACAATCTCTATGACTGCAAAGAACAAAAAGTACCGAGTAAGAGCATAGTTCGCAAATGACTTATTCTCCAGCTCCTCTAGCGGCTCTGACATTGTTTGAAAACACTTCCAGAGTGCAATAACTCTTGCACCTGTCACGCTAGGTCGCCCGAAGATCTCTGAATGCAAGTCATCCATGATCTTGTATTTCTGATGGCAGCTCCAAGGTTGCTCAAGGTCAGCCGCTAGCAGCACTAAGCCCGCGGCCTCGTTTGAGATTACCTCCTTGCCTCTGTTATTCTCGCCCTGCTTTATTTCGTAAGCAATTTTTCCACCACTCACCGTATCGACCTCCGCTTTGAGGCGCTGCTGCAAGTTGTGGTTCGACTTCATGTCCCTAGCTTTTATCGCATTCTGGTTATTGCTGTTTCTCGTGATTTTCTGTGAGAGGGTAATGTCACCCTTGACCTCGATAAGCTTCACTAGAATCTTCAGATCGTCGGTTATTTTCGCCCTTTCCGAAAGCAGCGATGTAAGGCTCTGCGCACCATTAACCACTACATAGTCCTGAACGGAGATGGCTTGATCATCTTCGTTGATTATTTCGCGGCATAGAACATTGATTCCATTATGGTAAAGTGGAAAGTTCACATGCTCCGCTTTTTCACGAATGCTAGACTTGATACTTTTGTTTACCTTGGTATTTCCGAGGGAAAGGCGAACATTCTGCTCGAAGAGAGCTCCATCTGATATCCCCTCCATTTTTGTAAGATTCAATGCCGGAGCGAGGAAGATTCGGGCAGAAGCCCCTCCCGCGTCATATTCAATTACGTCGCTGTCAGAGACGTCAAACACAAAACTATCACTGATGCCGCCGTCGACGTTAAGGTCCACATAATTGGCCGCAATCTCTTCGGAGTCATACAGATCGATAATCTCGGCCTTTTCAATATACTGATCCGCATCTTTGTTCGCTGGAACATTAGTGATAAAAACGCCCTGAACATCGTACCCAGCCGCTACTTTCTCTGAAATCTCGTTTCTCAATATTGCCTGCTTGAGGCGCTCGTTCTTGGTCTCGCCGGCGAGCTTTTCAATCTTCTCTTGGCTGCCAAATTGAACCAAAGTTCCGTAGAAATCCTTCAGCTCTGTATCCCCAAGCGTCGCTTTGTCAGTGGTTTTTGTTTTGGATTGGACAATATACACGACCTCAGAGACATCATCTACGTACACTGCATCGACGCCTTTGTCGTGCTTTGCGTCCACACAAGCGTCATCTGCCGCGAATTCGTCTAGCCTAAAGATATTCTCCAAGAACCATTTGAGGAACCTCTTAGAGAAGTCCGGCGCGCGATTGGAGTAATGCTTTTCCAACTCGTCCGAAAATTTTCCGTGTCGGAGATCAGCTGCTTTCATTTCCAGTGCCCACTCAGTCAGGGGTATCTTTGTTGAACCTCCACACGATCGCCATCGATTGTCGCCTTGTCAAAAGTTATCGCTCGGTTTCGGCCGACAATTTAAACGCTGTCATCTTATTATGGCTTCTGGCGCTTGCTCCTTTGGGCACCCTGAGGGGAACCCGATGCCTGGGCGGCTTCTCCTCACCCCCTCTTCCCCTCCCCTGACCCGCTCAACCGCTCCATCGCCCAGCCCACGCTGAACCCGTGCAGCAGCGTCGAGAACAGGATGGCCAGCGCCACGAGCGCCCAGAGGCTCCCCTCGTCGATGAACTCCATGTGCCCGCCCGCGTAGCAGAGGTAGTAGATCGAGCCGATGCCCCGCACCCCGTAGACGGACATCACCGCCCGGTCCGCGCGCGGCACGCCGCTGCCCGCGAAGCTGATCCAGCCCGCCAGCGGGCGGATGACGAGGAGGAGGAGCACGGCGATGACGACATGCGTCCACACCAGATCCTCCAAGAGCGACGGCAGCATCAGTCCCAGCCCGACCAGCAGCACCGCGGTCAGCGCGTGCTCGATCGATTCGCTGAAGTCGTGCAGCCGGCGGTGGAAGGCGTGATCCTTCTCCACCCTCCGCAGCGTCAGCCCCATGACGGCCACGGCGATGAAGCCGTAGCCCTCCACCAGCTCCGTCGAGCCGTAGCAGAGCAGCACGCCGGCGAAGGCGACGACGCCGGAGGCCGTCTGCGCCAGCACCGCCTTGCGGGGGATGACGAAGAGCACGTAGCCCAGCGCCCGCCCGCCCAGCCAGCCGGCGGCGGCGCCCACGGCGATGCGGTAGAGCACGTCGCGCATCAGCCACTCCATCGCCCAGGCGGAGGGGTTGAGCCCTTCCGCCGCGAGGATCAGGCCGAGGTAGACGAAGGGGAAGGCGAGCCCGTCGTTCAGCGCCGCCTCCGTCGTCAGGGCGAAGCGCACCGGGTGCTCGGTGCCTTCCTGCGGTGGCTCGACCTGCACATCGGCGGCCAGCACCGGGTCGGTCGGCGCCAGCACGGCGCCGAGGAGGACGGCGCCCGCCACCGTCATCCCGGCGATCCACACGCCGAGCAGGGCGACGGCGAAGATGGTCAGCGGCATGGTGATGGCGAGGAGCCGCGCGGTCATCCGCCACCGGCGCCACGGGCGCAGCCGGTCGAGCCGCATGCCGGCGCCGAAGAGCGCGATGATCACCGCCATCTCGCTGAGCAGCGTCCACGGCATCGGCATCACCCGCGGGTCCGGCACCGACGGCAGCCCGGGGAGGAACAGCGCGGCGCCCGCCCCGAGGAGGATCATCAGCGGCGGCGCCGTTGGCTCCCGGTTTGAGAGGAAGCGCGGCAGCCAGAAGGCGATGATGACGATGGCGCCGATCACCGCCAGCGCCACGTGATACCCGCTGAGTTCGTACATCCTCACCTCTCACTGCACTGCGATCCCGGGCGCCGCGGCCCGCCGCTCCGCCCCCGGCAAGCCTAGCGCATGTGGCTCCCCGCTGCGCCAGCGCAAACTGGCGCGGATGCCCGACGTCGGGTCGCCCGTGCAACGCGGCGTCACTGCGGGGGCCACGCCCGGGGGCCTCTCCACCTTGCGCCTCAGGGTTGCGTTTTCACCCCCCCATCGCATACTCGGGCATGTCTTTTCATGGGTCCCTGTTGGTGGGCCAGGTCGGGAGCGCCACAGGTGAGTGACCCCTTGAATTCAGTCTCCGAAGCCGTCCGGCAGGCACCCGTTTCCATCGTGATCACCGACCCTCGTGTCGAGGACAACCCGATCACCTTCGTCAACGAGGCCTTCCAGCAGTTGACCCTCTACAGCCGCGACTTCGCCATCGGCCGCAACTGCCGCTTCCTGCAGGGCGAGAAGACGGAGCCGGAGGCATTGGAGGCGCTGCGCGTCGGGATCAGCTCGGGGGAGGAATTCCAGGTCATCCTCACCAACCACCGGGCCGACGGCACCACCTTCCGCAACCAGCTCGTCATTGCGCCGGTGCGGGACGAATCCGGGGCCATCTCCGCCTTCTTCGGCGTCCAGCGGGAGATTCAGGAGGAAGAGCCGGTCACCTCCCAGGTCGACCTGCTGCGCGAGTTGCAGCACCGGGTGAAGAACCACCTGGCGATGGTCGTCAGCATGATCCGCATGCAGGCCTCGCGGCAGGTCACCCCCGATTCGCTGCGCGCCGTGGGGCGCCGGGTCGAGGCGCTGGCGCTGCTCTACGAGGAGCTCTTCGCCGTCAGCAGCAGCGCCCGGGTGGGGGAGACGCTGTGCACCGGCGCCTATCTCAGCCGGATCGCCTCGGCCATTGCCGGGCTGGAGGGGCGCACCGCCATCCGCGTCAACATCGACTGTGACGAGGTGGAGCTGTCCGTCGACAAGGCGGCCCGGCTCGGCCTGCTCCTGTCGGAGCTGATGACCAACGCGCTGGAACATGCCTTCGAGGGGCGCGAGAGCGGCTGCGTGCGCGTGCGCTTCGAGAAGGTCAGCGGCGGTGGCGTGCGCCTGTCGGTGGAGGATGACGGTGTCGGCCTGCCGGAGGACAGCAACTGGCCGTGGGAGGCGCCCTCACTCGAGAAGCAGCGTGACCGGGCGGAGCACGAGAGCGGCGAGCTCGACACGACGGGCCATGACGGCCGGTCGGGCGTCGGCGGCACGATCATCGTCTCGCTGACGAAGACGCTGGGCGCGACGCTCGACGTGCGGCGCCTGGAGCAGGGCACCATCGTCTGCGTCGATTTCGACGTCGACCAGTAGCGCCGGCGCCGCCCTCCGCGCCCCTTCAGCCCACCGGCAGGATGAGCGTGAAGGTCGTCCCCACGCCCTCCTCGCTCTGCACCCTCAGCCGGCCGCGGTGGCGGTTGACGATGTGCTTGACGATGGCAAGGCCCAGCCCCGTCCCCCCCACCTCGCGCGAGCGGTGGGAATCGACGCGGTAGAAGCGCTCCGTCAGCCGCGGGATGTGATGGGCGGCGATACCCTCTCCCTCGTCCCTCACGAAGAGGCGCAGCCCCTCGCTGCGCAGGCTCGGCTCGGGCGCGGGGCCGGTGAGGCCGATCTCCACCACGCCGCGGGCGCCGCCGTATTTCAGCGCGTTCTCGACGAGGTTGTTGAGCACCTGCCTCAGCTGGTCGGCATCGCCGGGCACACTCGGCGCGCCCTCGGCCAGCGACAGGCGCAGCGGCACGCCGGCGGCGGACGCCTGCGGCTCGAAGGCGGCGGCCACCGATTCGGCCAGCGCTTTGAGGTCCACCGGCTGCATCGGCCGCACCCGCTCCTCCTCCTCGACGCGGGAGAGCGAGAGCAGGTCGGCCACCAGCTGCGCCATCCGCCCCGCCTCCCTTGCCATGATGGAGAGGAAGCGCTCCCGCGCCGCCGGGTCATCCTTCGCCGGGCCGCGCAGCGTCTCGACGAAACCGAGCAGCGCGGTCAGCGGCGTGCGCAGCTCGTGGCTGACATTGGCGACGAAATCGCGCCGGATCTGCCCGGCCTCCTCGACGGCGGTGATGTCCTCGAAGGAGAGCAGCACCCCCCGCCCCTCCTGCGTCTCCACGGCGGCGACCTGCACCCGCCAGGTGGCGTCGCGGCTGCCGTGCTGGGCGAGGTAGCGGCTCTGCCGGGCCTCGCCGTCGCGGAAGACCTGCTCGACGGCATCGAGCAGCACCGGCTGGCGCAGGGCGGTGATGTAATGCCGCCCCGCCCCGTCCCAGCCAAAGAGCCTGCCGGCGGCGCCATTGGCGGCCAGCACCCGTTCCGCCGGCCCGATCAGCAGGGCGGGCATCGGCAGGGCATCGAGAAGGGCAGCGGCAAAGGCACGATCCATGCCGCCACATAACGGCCCCCACGCGCCAACCGCAATCGCCCGCGCGCCCTGCAGTCCGCTGAAGGCAACAGCACAGACCCGTCCGCCCTCTCCGCCCACCACAACCGGGGCCACCGAGGCCCGCCTCGGCGTCTCGCTTTTCTCGAAATATTCCTCGGGGGGGCTGGCGCAGCCAGCGGGGGGCAGACAGCCCCCCTCCTCCACCAGCCACCATTCCCAAGCGCCCGCCACAGCGCCCACCGGGGATCTCCCGGGCGGGCGGGCGCACGCCGCAGGCGAGGCCGCCCCGTCCGGGGCTAGCCCTTCGGCCGCCCCTTGAGGTGCTTGGTCAGCGAGGTGGTGTTCGGCTTCTTGCGCCCCTTGTAGGGGTTGCGGTCGCCCTGCCCGCGCAGGTGCAGGCGGATCGGCGTGCCCGGCATGTCGAAGTCCTCGCGGAGCCCGTTGACGAGGTAGCGCTCGTAGCTCTCCGGCAGCGCGTCGGGGTGCGAGCACATGATGACGAAGCCCGGCGGCCGCGTCTTCACCTGCGTCATGTAGCGCAGCTTGATCCGCCGCCCGCCCGGTGCCGGCGGCGGGTGGGCGGAGAGCATGCCCTCCAGCCAGCGGTTCAGCCGCGCGGTGGAGATGCGGCGATTCCACGTCGCATGCGCCGTCAGCACCGCCTCGCGCAGCCGCTCCAGCCCTCGCCCCGTCTTGGCGGAAAGCGTGATCAGCGGCGCGCCCCGAAGCTTCGGCAGCAGGCGTTCGAAATCGAGCTTCAGTTCCTTCAGCCGCGCCTGCTTGTCGTCCTCCAGATCCCACTTGTTGAGGCCGACGACGACGGCCCGCCCCTCGCGCTCGGCGAGATCTGCGAGCCGCAGGTCCTGCTGCTCGAAGGGGATCTGCGCATCCAGCAGCACCACGATCACCTCGGCGAACTTCACCGCGCGCAGGCCGTCGGAGACGCTCATCTTCTCCAGCTTGTCGTCGATCTTGGCTTTCTTGCGCATGCCCGCAGTATCGAAGAGCCGCACCGGCACGCCGCCCCAGCCGAGGTTGAGCGCGATGGAATCGCGGGTGATTCCCGCCTCCGGCCCGGTCAGCAGGCGGTCCTCGCCGAGGATGGCGTTGATCAGCGTCGACTTGCCGGCGTTCGGGCGGCCGACGACGGCGACCTTCAGCGGCCGCGCCTCCGACGGTGCCCAGGCGGCCTCCTCGGCCTCCTCCTCGCCCTCGGCGATATCGACGTCGCCGATCTCCACGTCGGCTTCGGCTGCCTCGGCTTCGGCCCGCTCGGCGAAGCGCTCGGCCAAGGGCTCCAGCACCGAGCGCAGCTCGTCCATGCCCTGCCCGTGCTCGGCCGAGAGCGCCACGGGCTCGCCGAGGCCGAGGGCATAGGCCTCCAGCAGGCCGCCCTCGGCGGCGCGCCCCTCGGCCTTGTTGGCGCCGAGGATGACGTGGCCGCCCTTGCGGCGCAGGATGTCGGCGAAGATCTCGTCGGCCGGCAGCACGCCGGCGCGGGCATCGATGAGGAAGAGGCAGATATCGGCCTGCTCCACCGCCCGCTCGGTCAGCCGGCGCATCCGGCCCGGCAGGCTCTCATCCGTCGCCTCTTCCAGCCCGGCAGTGTCGATCACCGTGAAGCGCAGGTGGCCGAGCCGCGCCTCGCCTTCGCGCAGATCGCGCGTAACACCGGGTTGATCGTCGACCAGCGCGAGCCGGCGGCCGACGAGGCGGTTGAACAGCGTCGACTTGCCCACGTTGGGGCGGCCGACGATGGCGAGGGAGAAGGTCATGGGGCCACTCTAGCGGATGAAGAGGCCCCGATATAGCAGCCGTCAGCGGAAAGCCAGAAGCTCCCCGTCGGCGTTGACGACATAAAGCGTCCCGCCCGCCACCGCGGGGTGGCTCGCCGCGCCGCCCGGCAGCGCCACCTCGCCGAGGAGCGCGCCCGACACCGGGTCGAACTGGCGCAGCACCCCGCCGGAGGAGGCGACGATCAGCCGCCCTCCCGCCAGCACCGGACCGTAATGCACGAAGCGGCGGTTGCGGTTCTTGCCGTCGGAGGTGAACTGCGGCAGCCCAACGCGCCAGATGACGGAGCCGTCGGAGGCATCGAGCCGCACCAGCTCTCCCAGATCATTGACGAGGAAGACCGAGCCGCCGGCGACTTCCACCGGGCTCGTCGCCCCTTCCGTCGCCGTCCAGAGCCGCTCGCCCGTCTGCAGCCCCAGCGCCGCGAGCCGGCCGGTTACGTTGCCGACATAGACGACATCGCCCACGATCACCGGGTCGGCGCCGATATCCACCGTCGCCACCGCCAGCGCCTCCCCGGCGCGGCCGCCGCCGACGACGCTCGACCAGCGGTTGAGCCCGCCCTGCGGGAAGAGCCCCATCACCTCGCCGGAGGGGAAGGGCATCACCAGCACGTCGCCTGAGATGGCCGGCCCGGCGCCGCCGGCGAAGTTGGCGGCCGATTGCGTGCCCGTCCGCTGCCAGACGATGCGCCCCGACACCCGGTCGAGCGCCATGGCGAGGGAGCCGCGGGCGGAGACATAGACGAGATCGCCCGAGACCAGCGGCGCCGAGCCGCCGGGCACGCCGAGGTCCTGCCGCCATTGCACGGTGCCGGTCGCGGCATCCATGGCGACGAGCTGGCCGAAGCCGGTCGCGGCGAAGAGCTGCCCGCCATCGGCGGCGAGCCCGCCGCCCGAGGCGTCGGAGCTGTTCTCGCCGACCGGCGTCAGGTCCCGCTGCCAGAGCGCCGCGCCGGAGGGCGCCACCGCGGTGACATGGCTGGAGACATCCATGGCGAAGACCCGCCCGCCGGAGACCACCGGATCGGCGGTGATCCGGCGCCGGCGCGTATTGCCCTCGCCGATGTCGGTGCGGAAGGCCAGCGACAGCACACCGGGCAGCGCCGGATGCGTCAGGTCATGAGTGGCGGAGCCGCCCCGATGCGTCCACTCGGAGTTCTGCTGCACCGGCGGCAGCGCGATCGGCGCGGCGCGGCTCATCTCCACCGGCTGCGGGCGGATGTCGCTCCGCTCTCCGGGCAGGATCGTGTCCGGCGCGTCGCAGGCGGCGAGGGCGAGGAGCAGGGCGGCAGTGGCAGTCAGGCGCGACATGAGGTCAGTCCGCCTCGTCCACGGCCACATCCGCGCCGTCGGCCCCGCCGTCGGGCTCGGTCAGCAGCTCGGGCTCGCTCTCGGGGGTGATGACGATGACGTCGGTGTCAGTTTCGGCGTCCGCCTCGTCTTCAACGGGCGCCACCTCGACGGCGGACGCCTCGGCGGGCACGTCCGTTGCGGGCGCTTCGGTCACGGGCTCCTCCGTCACGGGCGCATCCTCAACCGGCGTCTCCGTCACGGTCACGTCCTCGGCCGGGGCGTCCTCAACCGGAGCTTCCTCGACAACGGTCGCGTCCGGCGCCGCATCCTCGGCGAGCGGCACGTCCGCATCGGCGGCGGGCGCCTCCTCGAGCGTGGCCTCGGTCACCGGTTCTTCCACCGGCGGCAGCTCCACGATGTCGGAGTCGTCCACGGCCGGGGCGGCCTCGTCCTCGACGATCAGCTCACCGGCCGGGGCGTCGGCGGCGAGCTCCTCGGACAGGGCCTCCCCCGCCGTCTCGGCTTCGGGGGCGCTGCCGGCGCCGAGCGCCACCAGAAGCGCGTCGATGCGGTTCTGCTGCGCCGAGGTCGCCTCGGCATCCTCGCCGATGCGGCTCAGGCGGGCGACGGCATCGTCGCGCTGGTCGTCGCGCAGCTCGGAGAGGGCGATCTGCTCCTCCGCCAGCAGGCGGAAGGGCGAGCCCGGCGTCGCCAGCCCCTCGAAGCGCTGGCGCAGCTCATGCTCCGGCAATTCGCCGACGCGCAGCATCGCCGCCTTGAAGGCGGCCAGGTCGCCGTAGGGGGCGGGCATGTCGGGGGAGGCGGCAATTGCCTCCAGCCGCGCGGCGGCCTCGTCCGGGGCATCGGCGGCCAGCTCTTCCGCCGCCGCCAGCATCTCCACCACCGCCGCGGCCGGCCCGGAGGGGGTGAGCCCTTCCAGCGCCGAGACGCGGGCGGCCGGATCCGGCTCGTCCATCGCCGTCAGCATCGCGGCGCCGAGCGCCTCCGCCTCGGCGCGGTCACGGCTAGCACGCCATTCGTAGATCGCGGCGCCGCCGACGATCACGACCACGACAAGCGCCCCGACCCACCACCAGCGGCGGAGGGCGCGGGTCATCTGGTCGCGACGCAGCGCCTCGCTCACCTCGTCGATGAAGCTGTCCGGATTGCTCAATGCCCACTCCCATGGCGCCGGGCGCCTTTTGTTGCGCCTCCTTAGCCCGAAGGCCGGCGGGGCGGCAAGTCCGCGACTTCCGCACCGGCGGATCGGCGGCGCTCTGCTTCCGCCTCCGGCGGCGAGAGGCCGCCGACGCCGCCCGCTTGACATGCCTGACCTAATTACTCAGGAATAGCCGAGCCCGCCCAGAGGAGCCCGCCCATGCCCCATCCCGCCCCCACGCCCCGCGGCGCCGCGCCCGTCGGCCAGCTTGCCGAGCTCGGCGCTCTGGAATCCGGCGCCGTCCTCGCCCTGCGCCTGTGGTGCGAGGGCGCGCGGGAGGAGATCGGCCTCGCCGGGCCGGGGCTGGAGGCGCTGACCGGCGCCATGCGCCTGCTGCTCGATCACGGCCGCCGGCGGCTGATGCGCCACGGCACGACCTGCTCCTGCCTCGGCGGCGACGAGGCCTGCTTCGCGCAGCTCGTCGCCCTCGCCGCCACCGGCGAGGAGGAGGAGGCGCTGATGCTGGCGATGCTCATGGTGCGCGGTGACATGGCGCCGGCGCTCATCCACCACGCGGGCGACCTCGGCCGGGCGCTCGCCCTCTCCTGCGCCCAGCTGGAGCGGCTCGAGCAGATGGACCGCCCGCCGGCCAGCCACGCCATCCATTAAGGGCCCGCGCGATGGGCCTGCGTCATCGGGGCCTCACGGGCGGGATTGCTGCTGCCGCGAAAGCGCCTATCTTAACGCTTCCACGACATGTCCGTGCGAAGACAAGCCCGCCCATGATCCGCTACGCCCTCTCCTGCGCCGACGGCCATACGTTCGACAGCTGGTTCGCCAGCGCCGACGCCTATGACAGCCTCGCCGCCGCCGGCCACCTCTCCTGCGCCATCTGCGGCAGCCCGGACGTGTCGAAGCGCCTGATGGCCCCCGCCGTCGGGACCGAGGCCCCGAGAGAGAGCGCGGCGGACGCACCCCCGCGCCTCGGCACCCCCCGCAGCGAGATGGAAGCGGCCCTCGCCGAGCTCCGCCGCAAGGTAGAGACGCAGAGCGACTACGTCGGCCTCTCCTTCGCCGCCGAGGCCCGCGCCATGCATGACGGCATCAAGCCCCGGCGCCCCATCTACGGCGAGGCGAAGCTTGAGGACGCGCGCAGCCTCCTCGAAGACGGCATCCCCGTCGCCCCCCTGCCCTTCCGCCCGAAGGCGAAGAGCAACTAGGGCAAGGCGATCAGGGATGCCGGAGGGATCACTGCTCCCCGGTTACGAAGACCAGATCCATCTCGACCGTCTCGCCGGTATATAGCGACGTCCCGGTCATCTCCGAGATAGAGGAGAGGATGGAGCCTTCGTCATCTTCGGTAAAATAGGCCTCCACGGCCTCATCGATTGCGAGTTCATGGCCCAATGGGCTTGCCAGCGTGCCGTTCAGATCAGTCACGACATGGGTATCTAGGAAATACGGATCCGAGATGAAGCCCTGCCCGGCTATCATAACGGTTCCCGCGATCTGGCGATCCTCGTCATCGATGAAGTTGCCGGCCTCCCCGGTCAGCGACTGATCGGCGAAATCGACATCGAGTCCAACGTCGCCGCCGACGTAGCGATTCCCATCCGTCTCGTAGTGGCGGATGAAGAAATACCCCTCGTAGTCTGCCGTGCCGGATGTCGGCAGGTCCTCAATGAAAACAGAGTCACTTTCGCCAACGCGGTCGCCGAGATCGTCATTGAATGCGCTCCACTCGTCGTACGTTTCGAACCGCGGCTCAGAAGCTCCGGACGAGCCCGAGGAACAAGCGCTCAGAGTGCCGAAAAGGCCAACAGACAAAACAACAATTATATGCTTTTGCATTTCATTCCCCAGTTCCTTGAATCAGTCCGGGAAGGCTAGGACCGAACCGGCAATTTGAAAATCCTCTATTCCGGCATTCGCGTCCAAAGACCGCTGCCGGGAGGACTGGCGGGGAGGCTGCCCCCGCGGCCCCCACGGCCATTGCACCCTGCGTCACCGCGCATTAAGAGCCGCACCGGACGTTCCCGGGGACCCTACATGCCCATTCTGGTGATGAAATTCGGCGGCACCTCCGTCGCCACGATCGACCGCATCCAGCGGGCCGCCAAGCGCGTGGCGCTGGAGGTGGCGAAGGGCTACGACGTCATCGTCATCGTCTCCGCCATGGCCGGCAAGACCAACGAGCTTGTCGGCTGGGTGAACGAGACCTCCCCCCTCTACGACGCGCGCGAATACGACGCCGTCGTCTCCTCGGGGGAGAATGTCACCGCCGGGCTCATGGCGCTCCGCCTGCAGGAGATGGAGGTGCCCGCCCGCTCCTGGCAGGGATGGCAGGTGCCGGTGCAGACGACCTCCGCGCATGGCTCGGCGCGGATCGAGGCAATCCCGCCGGAGAATATCCTCAAGAAGTTCGCCGAGGGCATGAAGGTCGCCGTCGTAGCCGGCTTCCAGGGCGTCAGCCCGGAGGGGCGGATCACCACGCTGGGCCGCGGCGGCTCCGACACCACCGCCGTCGCCTTCGCCGCCGCCTTCGACGCCGAGCGCTGCGACATCTTCACCGATGTCGACGGCGTCTACACGACCGACCCGCGCATCTGCGACAAGGCGCGCAAGCTTGACCGGATCGCCTTCGAGGAGATGCTGGAGTTGGCCTCGCTCGGCGCCAAGGTGCTGCAGACCCGCTCCGTCGAGCTTGCGATGCGCTACAAGGTGAAGCTGCGGGTTCTCTCCAGCTTCGAGGAACCCAGCGACGACGCCGGCACGCTCGTCTGCGACGAGGAGGATATCGTGGAAAGCAACGTGATCTCGGGCATCGCCCATTCCCGCGACGAGGCGAAGATGACGCTCATCTCCGTCGCCGACCGCCCCGGCATCGCCGCCGCCATCTTCGGCCCACTGGCCGAGGCCGGCGTGAACGTCGACATGATCGTGCAGAACATCTCCGAGGATGGCCGGACGGACATGACCTTCTCATGCCCCACCGATCAGGTGCTGCGGGCGCAGACGGCGCTGAACGCGGCGCGCGAGGTCGGCTCGATCAACTTCCACGATCTCGATTGCGACAACGGCGTCGCCAAGGTCTCCGCCGTCGGCATCGGCATGCGCAGCCACACGGGCGTCGCCGCCAAGATGTTCAAGGTGCTGGCCGACGAGGGGATCAACATCAAGGTCATCACCACGTCGGAGATCAAGATCTCCGTCCTCATCGACCGCAAGTACATGGAGCTGGCCGTGCAGGCGCTCCATGACGCCTTCGGGCTCGACAAGGCGGCCTGAGCGCCGGCGAGAGCCTGCGCGGGGCGCTGCCCCGGACCCGAGGTATCTGCGCCGGATGAAACGCCGAGCTTGCCCGGCGGCGCCGTCGGCGCGAGGCTGGGGCATGATCCGGCGCCCCGCCCCTCTCGCCTGCCTCCTCGCGAGCCTTCTCGTCCGGCCGGCGCTGGCCTGCGACACGGCGCTCGTCCTCGCCATAGACGTCTCGAACTCCGTCGACGCGGCCGAGTACCGGTTGCAGGTCGACGGCATGGCCGACGCGCTGGCCGATCCGGAGATCCTGCAGGCGGCGGTCGACGGGCAGGTGGCCATCGCCGTGCTGCAATGGTCGGGCGTGGGGCGACAGGAGGTCTCCATCCCCTGGCGGCGGATCGGGGTGGCGGCGGATGCGCTGGCGCTCTCGGCCGAGGCGCGCGCCCTGCCCCGCGCCTTCACCCTCTCCGACACCGCGCCGGCGGAGGCGGTGATGGCGGGCCTCGCGCTCTTCGGCGAGGTGCCCGATTGCCGGCGCCGGATCATCGACGTATCCGGCGACGGCACGCCCAATGCCGGCGGCAGCGTGCCGGCTGCACGGACGGCGGCCGAGCAGGCGGGGGTGACGATCAACGGCCTCGCCATAGAGAGCCTCGGCCGCGGCCAGCCGATCACCTCCTTCTTCGCCCGCCGCCTCGTCACCGGCGACGGCTTCGTCATCACGGCGCGCGGCCACCGCGATTACCCCGAGGCCATCCGCCGCAAGATCCTGCGCGAGATCTCGCGGGTGTTCGGGTAGCTCCATCCGGCGCGAGATTCCGCACGCGATGGCCAACGCTCGTAGGGTGGGTTTTCAACCCACCGCCCGGCCCACCACTCGCGCACCACCTGCAGGCGCAGGGCGCGCGCCGGCCCGTGGGGTGGCGCTCCGACATTCCCGCTGCGCGATTTATGCCTGCCAAGGCCCTCCCCCGCTCCGAACTCCGCGCCAAGCCTCACCGGAGCGCCAGCCCGCGGGACGGGCCGGCGCTCGCCCTGCGCCTTCGGCGCGGACCGGGCGGGGGAAGAGCTCCGGGCCGGGGGACAAGGTGGGTTGGAAACCCACCCTACGGGGACGCCTTGCCCGCCTCAGTCCCATGAAGCTTTCATGACACCCCGCCTCCGCCCTTGCCTCGCCGCCGCCTCCCTGTCTCATGCCGCCCATGACCCTTCGCGCCCTCACGCTTGTCTTCCTGCGCATCGGCTGCCTCTCCTTCGGCGGGCCGGCGGCGCAGATCGCGCTGATGCAGCGGGAGCTGGTGGAGCGGCGGCCGTGGCTGACGGAGGCGGAGTTCCTGCGGGCCCTCTCCTTCTGCATGCTCCTGCCGGGGCCGGAGGCGATGCAGCTGGCGACCTATGCCGGATGGCGGCTGCGGGGCACGCTCGGCGGCCTCGTCGCCGGCAGCCTCTTCGTGCTCCCCGGCGCCGCCGTCATCGCCGCCCTCGCCCTCGCCTATGCCGCGCATGGCGACCTGCCGGCGGTGCGCGCGGCCTTCACCGGCATCCAGGCGGCGGTCATTGCCATCGTCGTCCTCGCCATCCTGCGCCTGGGGTCCAAGGCGCTGAAGACATGGCCGCATCGGGCCATCGCCCTCCTCGCCTTCCTCGCGCTCTACGCGGCGCACCTGCCCTTCCCGCTCGTCATCCTCGCCGCCGGCGCATTCGGCTTCCTCACCACGCCCGCCGGCCCCGCCGCCCCGCGCCAATCCGCCGCGACGCCCTGGGCGCTCTGCGCGGCGCTCCTCGCGCTCTGGGCGGCGCCGCTCATCGCCGCCTGGGGGACCGGCGCCGACCTCCTCCTCGCGCTGGGGCTCTTCTTCTCCAAGCTGGCGCTCGTCACCTTCGGCGGCGCCTATGCCGTCCTCGCCTGGATGACGGACGAGGTGGTGCGCCAGCAGGGCTGGCTCACGGCGGCGCAGATGCTCGACGCGCTGGGGCTGGCGGAGACGACGCCGGGGCCGCTGATCCTCGTCACCGAATTCGTCGGCATCCTCGCGGGCCAGGCGGAGGGGATCGGCCTCCTCGCCGGGGGCATGGTGCTCTGGGTGACCTTCGTGCCCTGCTTCCTGTGGATCTTCGCCTTCGCGCCGCACATCGAGGCGCTGACCCACGCCCCGCGCCTCTCGGCGGCGCTGGCGGCGATCTCCGCCGCCGTCGTCGGCGTCATCGCCAACCTGTCGCTCTGGTTCGCCCTGCAGGTGCTCTTCGGAGGGACGGTCTCTCCCGCCCTCGGCCCGCTCTCGCCGCTCCTGCCCGTCCCGGGCACGCTGCAACCCGGCCCCCTGGTGCTCGCCATCGCCGCCGGGCTGGCGCTGCGGGCGGGGCTGGCGCTGCCACTGGTGCTGGCGCTCTCGGCCCTCGGCGGGCTGGGGCTGGCGGCGCTCACGGGAGCCTGACGCATCCGCCCTTTCCTCCGCGCGCGAATCCCCTATGCTTTCAGAGGTATTCCCGAAGCAAGAATGAGCGCACCCCCCGTGTCCCAATCGATCGACTACGGCAAGCTGATGCACAAGGCCATGCGCGGCCTGATCCTCGAGGTGCTGACCCGCGTCTCGGACGAGGGGCTGCCGGGCGCGCACCATTTCTTCATCACCTTCGACACGCGCCACCCCGGTGTCGCCATCGCCGACTGGCTGATGCAGCGCTACCCCGAGGAGATGACCGTCGTGCTGCAGCACTGGTTCGACGATCTGGAGGTGGGTGAGGACGGCTTCGGCGTCACGCTCAACTTCGGCGACAAGCCCGAGCCGCTCTACATTCCCTTCGATGCCATCCGCACCTTCGTTGACCCCTCAGTGGAGTTCGGCCTGCGCTTCGAGACGCAGGAAGAGGACGACGAGGAGGAAGAGGCGCGGGCCGACATCGCCCACGAGAACGACGAGGACGAGGACGAGCGCCCGCAGAAGGACGCCGAGATCGTCAGCCTCGACAGCTTCCGCAAGGGCTGAGCGCCGCACCCCGTTCGCGACGTCCGCCCCCGGGGCCCACGGAAATCGCGCGATGTCCGGGCCGATTTCCGCGCAGAAATCGGCCCGGTTGCAGCGGAGCGCCTAGGGCCCGAGGCCGGGCAGGAGCAGGCGGCTCTTGACCAGCCAGGCCACACCGAAGCTCGCCAGCGCCGCGGCCTCGCCGAGATACATCGGCCTCTCGAACCAGCCCGCCTCGCGCAGCCAGTCCTGCCCGCCCACCAGCGCGAAGCCCGCGAGGATGCCGAGGCTGCACAGGACGTAGATGCCGTTGCGCACCTTCTTCGCCGTCCCCACCGGTGCGCCGGGGGCGCCGTCCTTCCGGTCGACAGTGCGGACCCGCGTGAAGGACCAGGCGGAGAAGTAGAGCAGGATGGCGAAGAGCACGATCGCGGCGATACTGTGGATGACGGCGGAGGTGTTGCTCGCCAGCATGTCCGCCAGATCGACGTAGCCGAGGTAGGTCCCGCCGTCGAACTCCGCCGGCACCAGCTCCCCCGCCTCCAGCGTCAGCACCATGGCGGGGCGGAAGTCGATCTCGCTGCTGGCGAGGCAGCCGATGTTGGTTGTCGGGAAGAGCGCCACGAGGATCGCCGCCACCCCCGCCACGCTTGCCAGCGCCCCGTCGAGCCGCGTCTCGCCCCGGTAGCGCAGCAGGAAGGCCCCGGTGAAGGCCAGCGCGGCGACGAAGAAGCCGCCGGCCAGGGGCTCGTAGTAGTAATGGCTGATGGAGATGCGCCGGCAGGTGTAGTCGTTGAGCCCGTCGATCAGCGCCACCCCGAAGGCGAGGAAGAGCGCGATGGCGCCGATGATCAGGGCCGTCGCCCTCTCCTTGTGCAGCGCCTCGCGGGCATCCATCGCCATGTAGGCGGCGTCGGGCGCCATCATCCGGTCGCGTGTGCGCAGAAGCTCCATGCCATCTCCCCCCGGTCCGCTCCGCCGCCATCATGCCTGCCCCGGCGGCAGCCGCCATAGTCGGGAAATCCCGCCCCGCGCCCGGCGCGGCCCGCGGCCTCCCGCCGCCATCCCTGCCGATTGTCTTGATCATTCCGGGGGGATAGACATCCGCGCAAGCATGCGAGGGAGAGAGAGATGACCGACACCCGCAAGGACGCCACGCGCCGCGAAACCGACAGCTTCGGCCCGCTCGAGGTGCAGGCCGACCGCTACTGGGGCGCACAGACGCAGCGCAGCCTGCAGAACTTCCCCATCGGCTGGGAGCGGCAGCCCGTCGCCATCGTCCGCGCGCTCGGCGTCATCAAGCAGGCCTGCGCCGAGGCAAACCGCGACCGCGGCAAGATCGAGGGCGAGATGGCCGAGGCGATGATCGCCGCCGCCGCCGAGGTCGTGGCGGGCAAGCTCGACGATCACTTCCCGCTGGTCGTCTGGCAGACGGGCTCCGGCACGCAGAGCAACATGAACGCCAACGAGGTCATCTCCAACCGCGCCATCGAGATGCTGGGCGGGGTCATGGGCTCCAAGGACCCGGTGCACCCGAACGATCACGTCAACATGGGGCAGAGCTCCAACGACACCTTCCCCACCGCCATGCACATCGCCGTCGCCATGACGGCGCGGGACGTGACCATCCCGGGCCTGCGCAAGCTGCTGGATGCGCTGGAGGCGAAGGTCAAGGAATTCGACGGCATCATCAAGATCGGCCGCACCCACACGATGGATGCCACGCCCCTGACGCTGGCGCAGGAATTCTCCGGCTACGCGCACCAGGTCCGCATGGGGATCGAGCGGGTGGAGAGCGCCCTGCCCCGCATCTACGAGCTGGCGCAGGGCGGCACCGCCGTCGGCACCGGGCTCAACACGCCGAAGGGCTGGGGCGAGACGGTCGCCGCCAACATGTCGAAGATCACCGGCCTGCCCTTCGTCACCGCGCCCAACAAGTTCGAGGCGCTGGCCGCCCATGACGCCATGGTCGAGATGTCGGGCCAGCTGAAGGTCGTCGCCACCTCGCTCTTCAAGATCGCCAACGACATCCGCCTGCTCGGCTCCGGCCCGCGCTGCGGCCTCGGCGAACTGATGCTGCCGGAGAACGAGCCCGGCTCCTCCATCATGCCCGGCAAGGTGAACCCGACGCAGTGCGAGGCGCTCACCCAGGTCTGCGCCCATGTCCTCGGCAACGACGCCGCCGTCGGCTTCGCCGGCACGCAGGGGCATTTCGAGCTCAACGTCTACAAGCCGATGATGGCCTATAACGTGCTGCAATCCATGCAGCTTCTGGGCGACGCCGCCTCGGCCTTCACCGACAATTGCGTCGTCGGCATCAGGGCCAACACCGACCGCATCGAGAAGCTCATGCGCGAGAGCCTGATGCTGGTGACGGCGCTGGCGCCCACCATCGGCTACGACAACGCCACGACCGTCGCCAAGACGGCGCACAAGAACGGCACGACGCTCAAGGAAGAGGCCGTCAACCTCGGCTTCGTCGACGAGGAGACCTTCGAGAAGGTCGTGCGCCCCGAAGAGATGATCGGCCCGAAGTGAGCGAGCCGGTCAACCTCGGCAAGGTGCGCAAGGCGCGGGCGAAGGCGGAGAAGCGCGCCCGCGCCGATGCCAACGCCCTCAAGTTCGGCCGCCCCAAGGCCGAACGCCGCGCCGAGGAGGCCCGCGCCGCGAAGGAGGCGGAGCGGCTGGAGGGGCACCGGCTGACGGGGGACCGGCGGACGGGGGACCGAGAGCCCTCGGAGGGCTCGTGAGCGCCCGCCCCGTCAAACGCTCGCTGACGCTGCGGGGCCACCGCACCTCCGTCTCGCTGGAGGACGAGTTCTGGGCCGAGTTCCGCCGCCTCGCCACCGCGCGGGGTGCCGGCATCAGCACCCTCGCCGCCGAGATCGACGAGACCCGCGGCGAGGTCGGCCTCGCCAGCGCGCTGCGCGTCTGGGTGCTGCGGGAGGTGAAGGCGGGCCGCTAGCTCAGGCGCACCAGCCGGCGCGGCGCCCGCCGTCATAGGCGCGCGCCAGCCCGGCCGAGATCATGGTGCGCGAGACGGGGGTGCCGTCCACCGCCATGTCGATCAGCAGCCGGTCGTAGCGATCCCGCCCCTCCGTCCGCCAGCTCACCTGCCCCTGCCCGAGGAGCCGCGCCAGCGCCACCTTGGCCTCCTCCGCCCGCGCCCGCTCGCTTTCGCACTTCGGGGAGAAGAGCTCCGGCGTGTCGAAGCCGACGAGCCGCGCCCGCTCCTCCCGGCCCGCGCAGGTGAGGGCGATGGTGTCGCCGTCGACGATGCGGGTGATCCGGCAGCCGGCCGCCGTGCCGGTCTGGCCGATCTGCGGCAGGCGGATGGCCGCGCCCGCCCCGTCCGGCGGAACCAGCGCGTAGAGGAGGAGGACGGACAGGCCCGCGAGCCCGGCCACCTTCAGGCGCGCCAAGAGGGTCACCTTGTAGCCGCGCCGGCGGCGTCGGCGGCCGGTAAAGGGGATGACGGAGGAGCTGCGGGGCGACATGAGCGGCACCCTGCGCCGCCAGCCGCGCCGCATCGGGCCGGCCGCATGTCACGATTGGGGCGCTTGCCTCAAATGCCGCGGGTGCGCCTCAGGCGGCGCCCTGCTGGTAGAGCGCCCCCACCTCGGCGCGGATGATCCGGGCGATGGTGGCGACATCCTCGCGGCTGAAAGTCAGCGGCAGGCGCAGGTCGACGAGGCCGGAGAGCGCCGCGTCCGTCTTCGGCAACTGGGGCGGCGCCGCGTAGCCCCAGTGGACATAGCGGGAGGTGAAGCCCACCGCCTCCTCGGCGCCGAACCACTTCAGCTCCACGCCCCGCGCGGCGCAGCGGGCGACGAGATCGGCACAGGCCTCCCCCCGCCAGCCGTCGAGCTGGAACTGGAAGGAGGAGCCGACGTAGCCCTCCGCCTCCGCCCGGGGGATCAGGCGCAGGCCGGGGGTGGAGGCCAGCCCCGCCTCCATCTCACCGTAGAGCCGGTTCCAGCGGGCCACCTGCGCGGGCAGCGCCGCCAGCTGCGGGCGCAGGATCGCGGCGCGCAGGTTATCCATCCGGCCGGAGATGTTGGGCACCTCGGCGCGCAGGCGGCGGAACGCCTCCGCCGGGGGCCGCGCCCGGTGCCGCTCGTAGAGCATGTAGGAGCCGGAGAGCAAAATGGCGCGGGCCATGGCCTCGTCATCGTCGGAGGTGAGGAGGCCCCCTTCGCCGGAATTCATGTGCTTGTAGGTCTGCGTCGAGTAGCAGGCCATCGCCCCGTGCCGGCCGGAGGGCACGCCCCCCCAGCTGCCGCCCATCGTGTGCGCGCAATCCTCGATCACCGTCAGCCCGGCGGCCTCCGCCACCTCCATCAGCCGGTCCATGTCGACCATGTGGCCGCGCATGTGGGAGAGGAGGAGCACCTTCGCCTGGGCCCCCTTCTCCGCGAGGTCCTCCAGGTCGATCACCAGATCCCCCGTGACCTCCACGAAGACCGGCCGCGCGCCGACGGCCGCGATGGCGCCGGGCACGGGGGCGAGGGTGAAGGCGTTGGTGAGAACGGGATCGCCGGGGCGCACGCCGACGGCCCGCAGCCCCGTGGTAATGGCGACACCGCCCGAGGCGAGCGCGAGGCAGTAATGCGCGCCGGTGAAGGCGGCGAATTCCTCCTCGAGGAGTGCCACTTCGCCGGCCTCTCCGGGGGCCGTGTTGTAACGGTGCAGACGGCCGTGCCGCATCACCGCCAGCGCTGCCTCGATGGCCGCCTCGGGGATGGGCTCCTGCTGTGTGAAACTGCCCGTGAACCGCTCAACCATGGCGCCAGCCTCGCCCTCCGCCGGGGCACCGTCAAGCGTGCTCAAAGTCGCAGGCCGTTCACGATCCCGGGCAGCTCCGCGTAGGAGGGGACGAGCGCCGCCGGCTCCAGCGCCGCCATCTCGCCCCCCGCCGGCCCGAAGCTGACCAGCAGCGAGGGCGCCCCGGCGGCGCGGGCCGTCTCCCTGTCCGTCACGGTGTCGCCGACGAGGCAGGCGCGCCCTGCCGTGCCGCCGGCGCGGGCCACCGCCTCATGGAAGGGCGCCGGGTCGGGCTTGCGAACGGCGAGCGTGTCGGCGCCGATGATGGGGCCGAAGGTCTCCAGCTCGCCCAGCGCCGTCATCAGCTTCACGGCCAGCCCCTCGGGCTTGTTGGTGCAGATGGCGAGCGCGTAGCCCTCGCGCCGCAGCGCCTCCGCCGCCTCGAGGGTGCCGGGATAGAGCCGCGTATGGACGGCGATGGCTTCGCCATACGCCTCCAGCAGCAGCGGGTATTCCCGCTCCACCGCCTCGTCGCCGTAGCCCTCGACGCGGGAGAAGCCGAGCCGCAGCATGGCCTTGCCGCCGCGCAGCGCCGTCTTCGCGTCCCCCACCGGGTCGAGCAGTTCGCCGAGCCCCAGCCCGACGAAGCAGTGATTTGCGGCGGCGACGAGGTCTGCCGCGGTGTCGGCGAGCGTGCCGTCGAGATCGAAGATGACTGAGCGCATGGGAGCGACGTGTAACGATTGGTAAGGGGATGTGAAGCCCGCCCGTCTTGTGCGAGGATCACGGGGCGGTAAAAGCGCCGGAAAGAGGCAGGAGGCGCCGGCAAACGGCGCGAGAGCAGCAAATGGGCAACCACGTCATCATCCTGGCCGCCGGCCAGGGCAGCCGCATGGCCTCGGACACGGCCAAGGTCCTCCACGAGGTCGCCGGCTTCCCCCTCATCGCCCACGCCCTGCGCGCGGCGGAGGCGCTGGCGCCCGAGCGCGTCATCGTGGTCACCGGCCACGAGGCGGCGGCCGTCGAGGCCGCGGTGGCCGAGCATGCGCCGGAGGCGACCTGCGTGCGCCAGACCGAGCAGCTCGGCACCGGCCACGCCGTCCTTCAGGCGGAGGGCGCGCTCGCCGGCGCCGAGGGGCAGGCTTTCGTCCTCTACGGCGACACGCCCTTCATCCGGGCGGAGACGCTGGAGGCGATGGCGGAGGCACCGGCGGACTTCGCCGTCCTCGGCTTCGAGGGCGACCCCGCCGCCCGCTACGGCCGCCTCGTCACGAGCGGCGACGTGCTGGAGCGGATCGTCGAGTGGAAAGATGCCGACGAGACCACCCGCGCCGGAACTCTCATGAATTCCGGTGTATTGCGCGGCGATGTTCAGGCGATGCTTCAACTCCTCCGGGAGGTCGGCAACGACAATGCCGCCGGGGAATACTACCTCACCGACCTCCCCGCCCTCGCCGCCTCGCGCGGCCTCACCACCCACGTCGTGCGCTGCGACGAGGCGGAGACGCTGGGCATCAACACCCGCGCCGAGCTCGCCCGCGCCGAGGCCGCCTTCCAGGCCCGCGCCCGCGCCGAGGCGCTGGAGACCGGCGTCACCCTCGTCGCCCCGGACACGGTGCACTTCGCGCTCGACACCCACATCGGCCGCGACGCGCTGATCGAGCAGCACGTCGTCTTCGGCCCCGGTGTCACCGTGGAATCCGGCGCCCGCATCCGTGCCTTCTCCCACCTCGAGGGCGCCCATGTCTCCCGCGGCGCGACCGTCGGCCCCTATGCGCGGCTGCGGCCCGGGGCCGAGCTCTCCGAGGATGTCCATGTCGGCAACTTCGTGGAGGTGAAGAACGCGCTGATCGCCGAGGGGGCCAAGGTGAACCACCTCTCCTACATCGGCGATGCGGATATCGGCGAGCGGACGAACATCGGCGCCGGGACGATCACCTGCAATTACGACGGCGTCTTCAAGCACCGCACCGTGGTCGGCGCCCGGGCCTTCATCGGCTCCAACACCATGCTGGTGGCGCCGGTGAATGTGGGCGACGAGGCGGTGACGGGCTCCGGCTCCGTGATCACAGCCGACGTGGCGGCGGGGGACCTCGCCCTCGGGCGGGCGCGGCAGGTGGCCAAGCCCGGCCTCGGGCGGAAGATGATGGAGCGCCTGCGCGCGCTGAAAGCCAAGGGCTAGCGCGCGGACACGCGCTGAAAGCGAAAGGATACCCCCATGTGCGGGATCGTCGGCGTTCTGGGCAGCCACGAGGTGGCGCCGCTCATCCTCGAAAGCCTCAAGCGGCTGGAATATCGCGGCTATGACAGCGCCGGCATCGCCACCGTCTCCTCCGGCCAGCTCGGCCGGCGCCGGGCGGTGGGCAAGCTGGTCAACCTCTCCGACCTTCTCGTCCATGACCCGCTCGCCGGCCACAGCGGCATCGGCCACACCCGCTGGGCGACCCATGGCGCCGCGACGGAAGGCAACGCCCACCCGCACCGCGCCGGCCGCGTCGCCGTCGTCCACAACGGCATCATCGAGAACTTCCGCGAGCTGCGCGAGGAGCTCAGCCACAAGGGCCTGACCCCGCAGACGGAGACGGACACCGAGACCGTCGCCATGTTCGCCGAGAGCCTGCTGGCCGAGGGGATGAGCCCCGAGGAGGCGGTGCGCGCCACGCTCTCCCGCCTGACCGGCGCCTATGCCCTGCTCTTCCTCTTCGACGGCGAGGAGGATCTGATGATCGCCGCCCGCAAGGGCTCCCCCCTCGCCATCGGCCACGGGGACGGCGAGATGTTCGTCGGCTCCGACGCCATCGCCCTGGCCCCGATGACGGAGCGGATCACCTATCTCGAGGAGGGCGACTGGGCCGTCATCCGCCGCGGCGGGGCGGAGATCTTCGATGCGGCGGGCCGCCGGGCGAACCGGCCGGAGAAGCGCATCCATGCCGAGATGGCCGAGGTCTCCAAAGCCGGCCACAAGCACTTCATGATGAAGGAGATCGCCGAGCAGCCGCAGGTGCTGGCCGAGGCGCTGGATCACCATGCGCCGGGCGGCGAGATCACCTTCGGCGGGCAGCAGATCGACTTCTCCGGCATCGAGCGGGTGACGATGGTCGCCTGCGGCACCGCCTCCTACGCCACGCATGTCGCCCGCTACTGGATCGAGCAGCTCGCCGGCATCCCCTGCGAGGTCGACGTTGCCTCCGAGTACCGCTACCGCGAGCCGCCGGTGCCGAAGGGCACGCTGGCGATCTTCGTCAGCCAGTCGGGGGAGACGGCGGACACGCTGGCCGCCCTGCGCTACGCCTCCGGCAAGGCGGAGACGATCCTCTCCATCGTCAACGTCGCCGAGAGCACCATCGCGCGGGAGAGCGACATCGCCCTGCCGATCCTCGCGGGCCGCGAGATCGGCGTCGCCTCCACCAAGGCCTTCTCCTGCCAACTCATCGTCCTCGCCCTCCTCGCTCTCCGGGCGGCGGAGGCGAAGGGCCGGCTGAGCGCAGAGCAGGTGGCCGAGCGGCTGGCGGAGCTGCGGCAGATGCCGGGGCTCTTCAATCACGCGATGGCCAAGGCCGGGGCGGCAGCGCGCATCGCCGGGGAGCTGGCGGAGGCGCGCGACATCCTCTTCCTCGGGCGCGGCCGGATGTATCCGCTGGCGATGGAAGGGGCGCTGAAACTCAAGGAGATCAGCTACATCCACGCCGAGGCCTATGCCTCCGGAGAGCTCAAGCACGGCCCCATCGCGCTGGTCGACCCGGCGGTGCCGGTGATCGTCATGGCGCCGCATGACGAGCTCTTCGACAAGACCGTCTCCAACATGCAGGAGGTGATGGCGCGCGGCGGGCGGGTGCTGCTGATCACCGACGCCGCGGGCGCCAGGGCGGCGGCTGAGGGCTGCTGGCGGGTGCTGGAGATGCCGGATGTCGCGGCGCTCTGGGCGCCGATCCTCTACGCCCTGCCCGCGCAGCTGCTGGCCTATCACACGGCGGCGGCGAAGGGCACGGATGTGGACCAGCCGCGCAACCTCGCAAAGTCCGTCACTGTCGAATAGCGCGGGGGCAGCAGGCCCCGGGGAGAGGAGCGCCCGGGCGGGGGACCGCCCGGGGCTGCTGTCCTACTCGGCCGGCTCCTCGGCCGCCTCGGTGGCCGGCTCTTCGGCCGTGTCCGCCTCGGCGTCGGCCCCGGTGGAGGCGGCGGCGCCACCTTCCATCCCGAGCTCCGCACGGATGTCCCGCAGCGCCAGCGCGAGGCGGGCGAGGCTCTGCTCTTCGGCGGCGGCGGAGATCGCCTCCTCCAGCTGGGCCTTCTGCTCCTCGCTGAGGTCGGCCTCGAGGACCATCAGGCGCGCGCCCTCCGGATCGAAGCCCTGCAGAGTCAGGACAGTGGTGTCGGCGCCGGCGCTGGACTGAGCCTCCTCTGCCTCGGCGGCGTCGGCTTCGGGCGCCTCGTCCGCCTCGGAGGCCTCGTCTGCCTCGGGGGCCTCGACTGCCTCCGAAGCATCCGACTCGGGCGCATCCGCCTCGGCAGGCGCGGCGTCCTCTTCGGGCGCCTCGTCGGCCTCGGGGCTCACGACCTCCTCAGGCGGCGTCACGGCCTCGTCCGGGGTCATGACCTCCTCGTCGGTCATGCCCTCGGCCTCGGGCTGCGCCTCGGCATCCGCGGGCTCCTCGCCCTCGGCCGGAGCCTCCGCGTCGGCGCTGTCCGCCGACGGGGCCGTCTCATCACCGGCCGCGGGCTCGGTGCCCTCTTCGCTGGTGGCGGTCTCGCCGGTCGCGTCCGCTTCCGTCTCGACGACGACGATGGCGCTGGTGCCCGTATCCGTCTCCTCGGCACCGGCATCCGCGTCCGGCGCGTCCGCGTCGACTTCCTCGGACGCCGTCTCCTCGGAGTCAGCACCCTCGGTCGGCTCTTCGGCAGCGGGCGCTTCGGCGTCAGCCTCGTCGCCGGTCACCTCGTCAGCCACCGGCTCTTCGGTCGGCGTCTCTTCGGTCGCCGCTTCGTCAGCCACCGGCTCTTCAGTCGTGGCCTCTTCAGTGGCCGTCTCTTCCGTCACGGCCTCGTCGCCCGTCTCCTCGGCCATCGCCTCGTCGGCCGTCTCTTCAACGGCCGGGGCCTCGGTGCCCTCCGGCGCGTCCTCGGACCCTTCCGCCGCAGCGTCAGCCTCAGCCATATCGGCCTCGCCTTCCGCCGGGGCCTCGCCCTCGGCGGCGGCAGCGTCGCCCTCCGTCTCGGAGCCCGTCAGGCTCTCCAGCGTCGGCGCCTCAGGGGCCTCGCCCATCTCCTCTTCAGCGAGGGCCTCCATCTCCTCGGTGGCACTCTGCGCCTCCTCGGAGAGCTCGGCGGCGGCCTCGGCCCTCTCCTCGGCGGCGGCGGCGGCCTCTTCGGCCTCCTGCGCCATCTCCTGCGCGGCCTGGGAGGTCTCGGCGGCCAGTTCGCCCTCGCCCTCGGCGGCGGCTTCGGCCGCCTCGTCGGCGAGCGACGCGGCCTCGCCCGCCATCTGCTCGGCCTCGTCGGCCATCTCCTCGGCCATCTCGGCCGTCTCTTCCGCGGCGGCGGCGGCGGCCTGCGGGGCCTCCTCGACCAGCTCGGCGGCCTCGTCCGCGACATCCTCGACGACGTCGGCCGCGGCGTCGGCCACGTCCTCGACCGTGTCGGTGAACTCGTCGACCGCATCCTCGACGGCCTCGGCCGCCGATTCCACGACGCCCTCCTCGGCCGCGCCGGCGATATCGCCGGCCTCGGCAGCGGCCTCCTCGGCGGCCTCGGCCGCGGCGGTGGCCTCGGTGGCCGCCTGCTGCGCCGCCTCCTCGGCGATCGCTGCCTGCTCCTCCGCGGCCTGCTGGGCGTTCTGCTCGGTGACGTACCAGTAGCCGGCCCCGGCCAGCGCAACGATCACGACGATGATGGCGATCGATCTCATGTGTTCTCGTCCTCTCGAAAGTGCGTTCGGCCCGGGGGCCCTTGAAACGAAGATGGCAGAGGCGGAAAAGTTTTCATAGCCGCGCCGGCCTTGCCGGGCGTTATTCCTCCCCGCACGCAGAACGGGGCGCCATTCCCGGCCGTGCAGCCCCCCGCCTGCCCCTTTCTCCACCGCCCGCGGGACGGCGCGCCCCATTTGCGGTTGAATGGTGGCTCGCCCGGGCTTACTTTGCGCTACCTAGGATGTGAACGACCGAAAGGACACCGCCATAGCCCGCAGACCCCACAACGCGCCGCCCGTCCGCGACACCGGCCCCCGAGTGAACGACCGTATCCGCGCGCCGGAGATCCGTCTCATCGGCCCGGAAGGCGAGAACGTCGGCGTCGTCTCGCCGCACCGCGCCCTCGCCATGGCCGAGGAAGCCGGGCTCGACCTCGTGGAAATCTCGCCCAACGCCACGCCTCCCGTCTGCAAGATCATGGACTTCGGCAAGTTCAAGTACGAGACGCAGAAGAAAGAGGCCGAGGCGAAGAAGAAGCAGAAGATCATCGAGATCAAGGAAGTCAAATTCCGCCCGAACACGGATGTGCATGACTACGAGGTCAAGATGCGCAACGTGGTCAAGTTTCTCGAGAACGGCGACAAGGTGAAGGTCACGCTGCGCTTCCGCGGCCGCGAGATGGCTCACCAGGAGCTCGGCCGTGATCTGCTGCAGCGCGTGGCGGAGGACACCAAGGAGCTGGGCAAGGTCGAGAACATGCCCAAGATGGAAGGCCGCCAGATGGTCATGATGATCGGGCCGCTGAAGTAGGCGCTGCTCATCACACCGAAACGACGAAGGCCGCCCCGGAGGGCGGCCTTTTTGTTGTGCCGTGGTGCTGGCGGCGTCAGATGTTGCCGCGCAGCAGCTCGGTGATGTTGCGCACCGCCGCGCGGCGGTTGAGGCGCTCGGCCTCCTGCGTCTCCACCTTCAGGTCCGCCTCGCCGTAGCCTTGCGTGACGAGGTTCTCCGGCGGGATGTCGAAGTACTCGGCAAGCGCCAGCGCCACCGTCTCGGCCCGGCGGTCGGAGAGGGCGAGGTTGTAGGCGGCGTCGCCCACCGCATCCGTGTGGCCCTCGATCAGGAAGACCTGGCCGGGATCCTCGTCGAGGATGCCCGCGATGGCGAGGCCGAGGTCGGTCAACTCCTCCGCCTGGCTCGCGTCGATGGCGGCGGAGCCGGTGGTGAAGGTCACCGCGTCGAGCTCGACCTGCGGCGCCAGCGCGCGGACGGCGCGGATGTCACGCACCTGGCGAAGCGAGAAGCTGCGGCCGAGGTCGGAGGCGACACGGGCCGTCAGAGCCGCACGGAGCGCCTCCTGGTCGGCACCGGTGGAGACGATGCTCCGCTCCTGCTCGGGCGCGGGCAGCGAGGCCTCGTCGACCGCCACGACCTCTTCGGTATCGTCGAAGAGCACCGTGCGGGTGCCATCGGGGCGGATCAGCGTGCGGCGCAGCGCCATGCCGTCGGCGGCACGGATGGTGACCACCTGGCTTCCATCCTCGCGAACGACGGTGGTCCGGGTGGAGCCGTCATCGAACGTCTCGGTCCGCACCTCGGAGCCGGCCGTGCGCAGCAGCGCGTCGTCGTTCTTGAGAACGCGCAGGTTGCCGTCCGACGTGCTGACGACCACGCGGTCGCCGGAGTTGGAGACGACCTCGTCGCCACTGCTGAGGATCGAGCCGACCGTGGCGGCGCCGAGCCCGAGCAGGATGGCGCGCTGGAAGTTGGTGAGGCCTTCGTCCTCCTCCTCTTCCTCGGCGACCATCTCCTCGCCTTCGGGGGCCGGAGCGTCCGTGGCGTCGCCATCGATCTCTTCGGCCGTGTCGGGGGCGAGGGAGCTTTCCTCCGTCGGGGCCGTGTCGAATTCCTCGTCGGCGTTGCGGACGTCTTCGTCCTCCACCGTTTCGGTCGTCACCTCGGCCTCGCTGGAGCCCTCGTCGTCGCTGGCCGCGGCGGCGGCAGCGGCGGGCGGGGCGGCAGGCTCAGCGGGTTCGGCGGCTTCGGGCGGCTCGGCAGCTTCGGCGGGCTCGGCAGCTTCGGCCGGTTCCGCGGCTTCGGCGGCGACGTCGTCGTCCTCGCCGGCCGCGGTGGCGTCGGCGGCAGCTTCGGCGGCGTCGTCATCGGCGATGGCGGCGCCGGCCGTCATCTCGTCGGGCATCTCCGCCTCGCTCTCGGGCGTGGCGTCCTCCAGCGGGTCGGTGCCCTCCTCTGCCGTCGCGTCGGCGTCATCCTCCTGCGCGGCGGCGTCGGAGGTGACGGTGTCGTCGCCCTCGACCTCGGCGCCGACCTCGGAATTGTCGCCCGGCTCGGCGTCGAGCATCAGGTCTTCGGCGACCTCCTCGGCGGTCATGTCGTCGCCCGGCGCGTTCTCGTCGCCCTCGGCGGCGGTCGCGGCGGCGGCGTCTTCGGCGGCCTCGTCATCGGCCACGGCGGCGCCGGCGGTCACCTCGTCGGGCATCTCCGCCTCGCTCTCGGGCGTGGCATCCTCCAGCGGATCGGTGCCGGCCTCGGCCGTCGCGGCAGCGTCATCCTGCTGCGCGGCGGCTTCGGAGGTGACGGTGTCGTCGCCTTCGACCTCGGCGCCAACGTCGGAATTATCGCCCGGCTCCTCGTCGAGCATCAGGTCGTCGGCGACCTCCTCGGCCTCGCCTTCGGTCTCCGGCGCCATGTCGGCGGCGGTCTGCGCCGCGGCGTCTTCGGCGGCCTCGTCATCGGCGACAGCGACACCGGCGGTCACGTCGGGCTGCATGCCCATCGCGTCGTCGGCGTTGCCTTCCTCGAGACCGAGGTCCTCGGCCACATCGGCGGCGGCACCGGCGCCCTCGCCCGGCATCCCTTCGGCCGGCTCGCCCGGCATGTCCTCACCGGTGGAGACCTCCGGATCCTCGAAGCGGGACATGATGGCGTCGATGTCGTTGATGCCCAGCTGCTCGAGCCCGGCGCGGAATTCCTCCTGCGTCGCCACGACGGCGCCGTCGGGGCCGATGCAGGGCAGCTCCGGCGCCTCCACGGTGCAGTCTTCCGGCGCCTGGGCCGTCTCCTGCGCAAGGAGGGGGACCGGCGCGCCGGTCAGCGTGAGGGCCAGCGCGGTGCTGGTCTTGAGGAGTACATGTCGCATGACGTCCATCCTGTTGTCTTGGCGTCTTGTTATATGTCGCCGCCATCTCGGGGCGCGGCGAGAGTGGCCCATGATGGGCGCGTGCTGACGGCAAACGGGTGGGCGAGGCGGAGCGTTCCCGCCCGCCTGTCACGAAAGCAAAAGGCCGCCGGTGAGGGCGGCCTTTCGGAAAGTGTCTGCGAGGCGACGGGCCCCGTTCAGGCGAGGGCGGCGACTGCCCGGCGGAGCATGACGCCGGCCATGCGGGCGCGGTAATCGGCGCCGCCATGCACGTCGGCGATCAGCCCCTGCTCCGGCAGCGAGAGGCCTTCCAGCGCCGCGACGGAGAAGTCCTCTGTCAGCGCCGCCTCCGCCTCCTTCCAGCGGAAGGCGCCATCCTCGGAGGCGCCGGTGACGGCCACGCCGACCCGGGTATCGAAGCGGGCGACGAAGACGGCGGCGAGGGCGAAGTGCGAGGCCGGCTGGATGAACTTCTCGTAGGCCGAGGCCTGCGGGATCGGGAAGGTCACGCCGGTAACGATCTCCCCCTCCTCCAGCGCCGTCTCGAAGAGTCCGAGGAAGAAGTCATCGGCCGCCACCTCCCGCTGCGAGGTGTGGATGGTGGCGCCGGTGGCCAGCGCCGCGGCCGGGTAGCAGGCCGCCGGGTCGTTGTTGGCGACGGAGCCGCCGATGGTGCCGCGGGTGCGTACGGCCGGGTCGCCGATGCGCCCGGCGAGCGAGGCGAGGCCGGGGAAGATGTCATACGCCCCGTGCACGAGCTGTGCATGGGTTGTGCCCCCCTTCACGTGCAGCGCATCGCCCCGCTGCTCGATGCCCTTCAGCTCGTCGATATGCATCAGGGAGACCAGCCGCTCGGGCATCGCGAGGCGGGCGCGCAGCGAGGGGATCAGCGTCTGCCCGCCGGAGAGCGGGTCACTCCCCTCCTCGGCCAGCATCTCCAGCGCCTCGGCGAGGGTCGTCGGGCGGGCAAGCTCGAAATCGTACATCAGTTGGCCTCTACCGCCTTCGTCCCCGCCGGCTCCTGGCCGGAGGCGGCCTGCACGGCGCGGACGATGTTGTGATAACCGGTGCAGCGGCAGAAGTTGCCCTCCAGCCAGTGCCTTATCTCGGCCTCGCTGGGCTTGGGGTTCTCCGAAAGGAGGGCGGTCGTGGAGACGACCATGCCCGGCGTGCAGAAGCCGCATTGCAGCCCGTGGTAATCCTGGAACGCCTGCTGGACAGTCGAGAGCGTGCCATCGGGGGCGGCAATGCCCTCGATCGTGGTCACCTCGGTCCCCTCCGCCTCGAGCGCGAGGATGGAGCAGGCTTTGACGGGCGCGCCGTCGACCAGCACCATGCAGGCGCCGCACTGGCTGGTGTCGCAGCCGACATGGGTGCCGGTGAGGCCGAGCCCGCGGCGCAGCATGTCCACCAGCAGCGTGCGCCCCTCCACCTGCTGCGTCACGTCCTGACCGTTCACGCTGAGCGTCACGTCCGGCATATGGGCATCCCCCTTTCATCTGCGATCCGGGGCGGACCTGAGCATGGAAGCGGGCGAATGGGAAGGGGGTGGGAGGCGGAGGTGGCGCGAGGGCCTGCGACCTGTGGGGGCGGTGGGTTGGAAACCCACCCTGCGGGGGGGCGCCGGAATGGCGGGCCGGGGGAGCAAGGTGGAGAGGCCGGGGGGCCAGCCCCCCGGGCCCCCCGAGGTATTTTCGGCCAGATGAAGGGGATCCGGGGACGGCGGGGGCCGTCCTTCAGCTCAGGCCGCCGCGGGCGATCTGGCGGGCGAGCTCGGCCACCGCGGCGCCGCGGGCGGCGGCGATGGCGGCCGCGCCCGCGTCCGCCGCGAGGGGCGAGGTGATGGAGAAGAGCTCCGCCGAGTCGCCGCCGGAGCCGTCGAGCGCGGCGATGAAGTACTGGCCCGAGAGGCGGAATTCGCCGCTGCGCGACGCGATCATCTCCTCCACGCGAACCTCGACGCGCGCCGCCGGGTAGGGATCGAAGGGCCAGGGCTCGCCGGCGACGATGACCCCCGTCAGTGCCGAGAGGGCCCGCACCAGCTCCAGCGAGACGGAGCGGGCCGGGTCATCGGCCCAGAGCAGGCCGTCCTCGGCAGCGAGGGTGCCGTCCACCGCCTCGACGTAGATTTCCTCGTAATTGGCATAGGAGGGCAGCGAGACGTCGCGCACCTCGACGGAGGAGAAGGCGATCGGGATCTGCTCGGAGGGCGTCACCTGCGGCACGGCATAAAGCTGATCAGGCCCGCCGAGGAAGGAGCAGCCGGAGAGGGCCACTAGGAGGGGAGTCATGAGCCAGGCGGCCCGGGGATACGCGTGTGGCATGATCTATCGTCCGAGAATGAGGGAATTGGGCTGGCGCTCGATGGCGCGGGCGAGTTCGGAGACGGCCTGCGCGGCGCGCGTGATCTCCCGCAGGGCAGAGCGCGCCTCCCGCAGGGCGGGCGCCTCGGTATCGAAGCCGGTGAGCACCGAGGAGGCGGTGGCGGCGAGCTGATCGGCCCGCGCCACGAGGGCCGGCAGGTCCGCCGAGGCGGCGGCGATGGCATCGGCGGCGGCGCGGGCGCTGTCGAGCGTGGCGTTGGTGTTGGCGATGGCGCCGCCCTCGCGCAGGTCCGCCAGCGCCGATGACAGCTCCGCCAGCGCGCCGTTTAGCTGCCCCGGCAGGGCCTGCGCATCGGCGGAGGCGACGAGATCGGCGGCAGAGGCGGCGAAGCGCTCGGCCTCGGCGCCGAAGGTCTCCAGCGGCAGGGAATTGGCGCGGGCGACGAGGGCGCGCGCCTCGTCCACCAGCTCCGGCAGGCCGGCGGCGGAGGTCTCGACGCTGTCCAGAGCCGCCGCCGCGTTCTCGATGGCGGCGGTCAGCTGGGTGGCGACCTCGGCATCGGAGAGCTCGGCGATGATGCGGTTGGCGCTGGTCGTCGCCGCCGTCAACTCCGCCAGCGCGGCGGAGGCCTGCGCGGGCAGGCCCTGTGCGGCCTCGCCGCCGATCAGCGCCTGGGCATTGGCGACAAGCTGGCTCGCCTCCTGCCCGAGCGCCGGCAGGCCCATGCTGCGGGCCTCCCCGGCGAGGAGCGTCAGCTCGTCCACGAGGGCCGGCACGCCCTCAAGCCCCGGGCGCGCCGCTTCCAGCGCGCCGGCGGCGGCATCGGCGGCGGCGGCGAGACGCTCCGCCGTGCCGCCCTCGTTCACGCCGGCGACGAAGGCCTGCAGCTCGGTGGCGACGGCGGAAACATCGCCAAGCGCCGCGTCGATCTCCGCCGGCAGGGCCTGTGTCGCCTCGCTGCCGAGGAGGTTCTGCGCGGAGGCGACGAGGGCGCTGGCCTGCTGGCCGAGCGCCGGCAGGCCGAGGCCGCGGGCCTCCTGCGCGACGGCGGTGAGCTCGTCGACGAGCGCCGGGACGCCCTCCAGTCCCGGGCGCGCCGCTTCCAGAGCCGCGGCGGCGGCATCGGCGGCGGCGGCGAGGCGTTCGGCTGTCTGGGCGTCATTGAGCGTGCCGATCAGCTCCTCGACGGAGCCGGCGGCGTCCGTCACCTCGGCGAGGGCGGCATTCACCTGCGCCGGCAGCGCCTGCGCCGCCTCGCCCCCCACGAGGGCCTGGGCGGAGGCGACAAGCTCTCCGGCCCGCTGCCCGAGCGCGGGCAGACCCATGGCGCGGGCCTCCTGCGCGACGGCCGTCAGCTCGTCGACGAGCCTCGGCACGCCTTCGAGCCCCGGGCGCGCCGCCTGCAGCGCGGCGGCGGCGGCATCGGCGGCGGCGGCGATGCGCTCGGCCGTCTGCGCCTCGTTGAGGGTGCCGATCAGCTCGTCCACCGCGTCGGCGGCGCTGGTCACTTCCGCCAGCGCGGCGCCCACCTGCGCGGGCAGCGCCTGCGCCGCCTCGCCGCCGACCAGCGTCTGGGCGCTGGCCAGCACCGCCTCGGCCCGCTGGCCGAGCGCGGGCAGGCCGAGGCCCCTCGCCTCTTCCGCCAGCGCCGTGATCTCCGCCACCAGCTCCGGCAGCCCTTCGGCGGAGGTCTCCACCCCCGCGGCGGCGGCGGAGACGCTGTCGATCGCCGCCAGCACCCGCTCAGCGGCCTGCGCCTCGTCCAGCTCGGCGACGAGGGTGGAGATCTGGTCGAGCGACCTCTCCAGATCCGTCATCACCGCGCCGATCTGCGCCGGCAGGGCCTGCACCTCGCTGGCGCCGGTGACACCGCGCAGGTTGCCGAGGAGGCCCGCGAGCTCGCCCGGGACCTGCTGCACCTCGTCGCTGCCGACGAGCGAACCGGCCTCGTCGAGGAAGACGATGACGCTCTGCAGCAGCTCCTCGATGGGCAGCGCGTCGATGCGGGCCAGCGTGCCTTCAGCCGTGGCGCCGACGTCGATCAGGTCGCTCGGCGCCGTCGGCAGGATGGGATACTCGCCCGGCGGCTCGATGAGGGCGCCGGCGGCCAGATCATCCGGGCGCACCAGCTCGACCTTCAGACCGCCGGTGAGCAGGTTCGCCGTCGCCAGCCGGGCGCGCAGGCCAAGCGCCGCCTGCTGCGCGAAGAACTCCAGCGCCTCCGTCTCGCTGCCCTCGCCGTCGAAGCCCAGCCGCGCCGGCTGGATGGCGAAGACCACCTGCAGCCGCACGGCGGAGTCGCCGGGGCTGCCGGCGTCGGCGATGCCGTTGAGGCCCGTGACCTCGCCGATGCGCAGGCCTTCCAGCTCCACCGGGGCGCCGGCGGCGAGGCCCGTGACGTCCTCGTCGAAGATGGCCGACAGCGTCAGCTCCACCCCGTCGCGGCGGTTGAAGACGGAGGCGCGGGCCAGCCCGCGCTCGGGATAGACCTCGAAGACATCCCCCGGCTCGGCGATCGTGCCGCCGGCCACGAAGGTGTCGAAGCTCACGCCGCCGGCGATCAGCGAGGCGATGGAATCGAAGTTCAGCGCCGCGCCGGCCGAGCCGAGCGTGAAGGAGAAGCCCGAGGAATCCCAGAAGCGCGTCGATTCGGTGATGAGGTTGTCATAAGGCGCCTCGATGAAGGCCTCCGCCTCCACCGTCACCCCATCCTCGGAGACGCGGGCGGGGCCGACGCGGCCGACCTCGACGCCCTTATAGAGGAGCGGCGTGTTCCCCGTCAGCGAGGTGCCGGAGGTGCGCAGGTAGAAGCTCAGGCCAGGCTGCACGCCCTCGTTCAGGGGCGGATGGGCGAGGCCCGTGAAGTCGCGCACCTCGGAGCCGGGCTCATTGTCCCACTGGCCGGCGATGTAGACGCCGGAGAGCACCGTCTCTAGCCCGGTGACGCCCTGCGTCGTCACCTCGGGGCGCACGACCCAGAAGCTCGCCTCCTCGTCGATATAGGGGGCGACGGTCTGGGTGACGCGCACGGTGACGAGCACCTCGTCCAGCCCGTTGGCGAAGTCGACCTCCTCCACCGTGCCGACGACCACGTCGCGGTAGCGCAGCTGCGTCTCGCCTTGCGTGATGCCGGCGGCGTTGCGGAAGTGGATGTCGATGGTCGGCCCCCGCTCCGCCCATGTCTGCCAGGCGATGCCGAGCGCGACGACGAGCGCGAGGATCGGGATCAGCCAGACGACCGACACCCGCTCGAAGAAGGAGCGGCGCGCGGGCACCACCGGCACGTCCTCGATACGGTCCTCGTCGCTCATGTGGCTCTCTCTTCCAGGCGGGGGCGGGGGCGCGGGCCGCCGAGGTGATCCCAGATCATCCGGCTGTCGAAGCTCTGCGCCGAGAGCATCGTGAAGACGACGGAGGCCGCGAAGGCGGCGGCGGCGGGCCCCGGGTGGATGGAGGCCAGCGCGTTGAGCTGCACGAGCGCGGTGAGGATGGCAACGACGAAGACGTCGATCATCGACCAGCGGCCGATATATTCCACGATCTCATAGAGCTTGTGGCGGGCATGGGCACCCGTGTCGGCCTGCCGGTGCACCGAGAGGGCGAGGAAGGCGATGGCCATGAACTTGCCGACGGGGATCAGCACCGAGGCGACGAGCACGATGATGGCGACGCCGAGCGCGTCATGCTGCGCCAGCTCCACCGCGCCGCCGACGATGGTGGCCTGCGTCTCCTCCACCAGCGTGCTGGTAACGAGCATCGGGTAGAGGTTCGCCGGCACGTAGGCGATCAGCCCCGCTGCCCACCACGCCCAGACGCGGCTGAGGCTGCGCGGGTCACGCGATTGCAGGTGCGCGCCGCAGCGGCCGCATTCCTCCGTCTCGATCGGCCAGACGCGGCCGCAGCGCCGGCAGCCGACGAGCCCGGCCTCGCGCGCGGTGAGGGGGGTGGCCTCGCTCACGCTTCCGCCTCCTTGTCGAGCGCGTCCCAGATCGTCCAGCGGCAGATCAGCGAATCCTGCGCGACGACCAGCAGGGTGAGCAGCGCGAACATCCAGAAGGCGGGGCCGAAGGCGATCTCGGCGAGGTCGGCGACCTTCACCAGCGCCACGGCGCAGCCGATAGCGAAGATCTCCGCCATCGACCACGGGCGCATCCGCTCGGCCAGCGTGAAGGCCTGCTTGGTCAGCGGCCCGACGCCCCGCCCCCGCGCCAGCGGCACGAAGACGTAGAGCAGCAGCAACACCCGCCCCACCGGCACCAGCACGATCAGGCAGAGCACCGCGAAGGAGAGCAGGAAGAACGGCCCGCCGGAGAAGGCCGCCGCCGCCGAGAAGATCGAGGCGGAATGGCTGACGCCCGCCGCCCGGATGGTCAAGAAGGGAAAGCTCAGCGCCCCGATGGTGAGGATCAGCACGGCCAGTGCCAGCGCGATGATGCGCCCCTCGGCCCCGAGCCGCGGAGTGATCAGCACCTCGTGACAGCGCCCGCACCGCGCCCGCTCGCCGCGCGCCGGAGCCTTGATCCGGTAGAGCACGTCGCAATTGGGGCAGGCAATCAGGTCGTCTGTCTGTGTGGCCGAGATGTCCATCTTCCCCCACGGGATCCGAGGACGCTTGTAGCGGTGGCGGAAGGGGTTGGCCATAAGCCATCCGGCGCCGCAGGCGCCGCGCCGCCGCTCGTGAACAGGGCGATGAAACGGCCGCCGCGGCGCCCGGGAAACCGGCGTTGGCGGGCCGCCTCAGGCGGCAGCGGAGCTTGTCGGCCGCCTTACGCGGCGGCGGAGCTGTTGGCCGCCTGCCGCGCCTGACGCTCGCGCCGCATCTGGGCGAAGTCCTTCTGCCGGTCGAGATGCGCCTGCCGCTCCAGCTCCGCCTGCCGGACGGCGGCCTCCTCCGCCGCGCGGGCGGCACGCCGCTTGCGGATGGCCCTGACCACCATGACAGCGACCAGCAGCAGGACGACGGCGATGACGCTCGGCGCCGGAGGCCAGAGGAAGGCGACGACCTGGTCGACGATGGCCATGGAGTCGCCCTGCCCCATCCCCTCCTGCAGCGTGTCGGTGATCCCCTGCAGGCGCTCGCTCTGCTCGGCGGCAGCGGCGGGATCGGCCGCCCCCGCCCCGCCCTGCACCGCCGCGCCCTGCGCCGCCTCGGCCCCGGCAGCGGCCTGCGCGCCAGTCGCGCCCGCCTCCACGGCGGCGCCATCCGCCGCGGCGCCGGCGCCACCGCCGGCGGCCTCCGCGCCCTCGCCCGGGGTGGCAGGCTCCTCGTATGCCGGCATCCGCTCGCGCAGATCGGCGCCCGGCGCGTAGCTGTGGCCCGCGAAATCGTCGAAGTTCTTCATGGGCCCCCTCGCCTTGTCCCGCGCTATCCCGGCCCGCTCAGCATGGCGGGAAATGAGGCAGCTTCTGGCCCCGCTTCGGGCAAAGCGTGGGAAATCGGCCCTCCGGCCCGCCAGCGTTGACCTTTTGCCGCCCGGGGCGTAAGAGCGCTCTCGCAGATGACGCCCGGCAATCCGGCCGGGACGGGCCGCGCCAGTGGAAGCGGCCAGATCAGCCGCACCTCACGCGTGAAGGACCCTATGACTGCATTCTCAGATCTCAAGCTGGACCCGAAGGTCCTCAAGGCCGTCGAAGAAGCCGGCTACACCACGCCGACGCCCATCCAGTCGGGGGCCATCCCCCATGCGCTGGAAGGCAAGGATGTGCTCGGCATCGCCCAGACGGGCACCGGCAAGACGGCCAGCTTCACGCTGCCGATGATCACCATGCTGCAGAAGGGCCGCGCCCGCGCGCGCATGCCCCGCAGCCTCGTGCTGGCGCCGACGCGCGAGCTCGCCGCGCAGGTCGCCGAGAACTTCGACACCTACGCCAAGTACACCAAGCTCACGAAGGCCCTGCTGATCGGCGGCGTCTCCTTCAAGGAGCAGGACCAGCTCATCGACAAGGGTGTCGACGTGCTGATCGCGACCCCCGGCCGCCTGCTCGATCATTTCGAGCGCGGCAAGCTGCTGCTCACCGGCGTGCAGATCATGGTCGTCGACGAGGCGGACCGGATGCTCGACATGGGCTTCATCCCCGACATCGAGCGCATCTTCTCGCTGACGCCCTTCACCCGGCAGACGATGTTCTACTCCGCCACCATGGCGCCGGAGATTGAGCGGATCACCAACATGTTCCTCTCCTCCCCCGCCCGTATCGAGGTGGCGCGCCAGGCGACGGCGTCGGAGACGATCGCGCAGGGCGTCGTCATGTTCCGCTCCAAGCGGAAGGATCGCGAAGGCACCGAGAAGCGGGCGCTGCTGCGCGCGCTGATCGACGCCGAGGGCGAGGCCTGCACCAACGCCATCATCTTCTGCAACCGCAAGGTCGAGGTGGATGTTCTGGCCAAGAGCCTGAAGAAATACGGCTACAATGCCGAGCCGATCCACGGCGATCTCGACCAGTCGCAGCGCACCCGCACGCTCGACGGCTTCCGCGCCGGCACCGTGCGCTTCCTCGTCGCCTCCGATGTCGCGGCCCGGGGGCTCGACATCCCGGCCGTCTCCCACGTCTTCAACTACGACGTGCCGAGCCATGCCGAGGATTACGTCCACCGCATCGGCCGCACCGGCCGCGCCGGCCGCTCCGGCAAGGCGCTGATGATCTGCGTGCCGAAGGACGAGAAGAACCTCGGCGACATCGAGCGCCTGGTGGAGAAGGAAATTCCGCGCGTCGAGCCCCCGCAGGGCCACGAGAGCGCCCCCACGCCGGCCACCTCCGAGGCGGCGGGCGAGGAGAAGAAACCCCGCCGCACCCGCAGCCGCACCCGGGCGGAGCGCGACGAGGGCGTCAGCGAGGCCAAGACGCCCGCGAAGGTCACCACGACCGAAGCTCCGGTCGCCGAAACTCCCGCCGCCGCCGAGGCCGCCCCGGCCCCCGAGGCGCCCGCCCCTGCCCCGCAGGAGCAGAAGCCGGCCCGTGGCCGACGCTCCGACAATCGCTCTGGCGGCCGCTCCGACGAGAAGAGCGGACGGCATTCCGAGGGCCGTGGCCGCCGCAGCCGCGACGAAGAGATCGTCGGCATGGGCGAGGACACCCCCGCCTTCATCGCCAAGAGCTTCGCGGAACGTCGCACCGGCTGATCGCCCCGCAACCCCCACGTAACGAGAAAGGCCCCGGCAGTCACCTGCCGGGGCCTTTCTCGTTCTGGGCCCTAGACCCTGGCAGCGCCCGGCCTCCGCCCTTGCGCCCCTGTCTTTAGTCCCAAAAATCCTCGGGGGGGCCCGGGGGGCAGACAGCCCCCCGGTCCTGCCCTCTCGACGGCCGCGTCAGCCGAGCCGGCTCACCACCACCGTCACCTCGGGCTTCTTGCCGATCTCGTCATTCGCCGAGCGGCGGACGACGCCCTTCAGCTCCTTCTCGAGCTTGTCCTCGCTGCGCATGGTCTTCGCATTCGCCCGGCCGACGAACTGGGCGAGATCCGCCTCCAGCACCTCGGTCAGCCCGGCCTTGGAGCGGCCCGTCTCCGGCAGGCCCATGAGGTCCACCCAGGGGTCGCCGATCGGCTCGTCCTTCTCGTCCAGCACCAGCGTCACCAGCACGTGGCCGTTGAGCGCCATGCGGATGCGGTCGCGGACGATGCCATCCATCGCGCCGATCATCACAGACCCGTCGAGGTAGGTGCGGCCGGCATCGACGAACTCCACCACCGAGGGGCGGGTGCCGCCGATGTCGAGCATCATGCCGTTGGTGGCGATGATCGAGGGGAAGCCCCCCGCCTCGGCCACCTTTCGGTGCTCGCGCAGGTGCCGGTGCTCGCCGTGCATGGGCACGATCATCTCCGGCTTCACGAGGCGGTGCATCTCCTCCAGGTCCGGCCGGTTGGCGTGGCCGGAGACGTGGTGCGTCCCCGTTTCGCCGTAGATCACGTCCACCCCCTTCTCGGAGAGCTGGTTCATGATCTTGATCACGCCCTTTTCGTTGCCCGGGATGATCTTGGAGGAGAAGAGGAACGTATCCCCCTCCTGCAGCTTCAGCCCGAGGTAGCTGCCCTGCGCCAGCTGGGCGGAGGCGGCGCGCCGCTCGCCCTGGCTGCCCGTCACGAGCAGCAGCAGGTTCTGGCGCGGCAGGTCCGCCGCCTCTTCGGGCGAGATGACGGGCGGGAAATCCCCGAGGATGCCGGTGTCCTGCGCCGCCTTGACCATGGTGCGCATCGCCCGGCCCAGCAGCACGACGGAGCGGCCGGCCGCCTGCCCCGCTTCCGCCAGCGTCTTCAGACGCGCGACGTTGGAGCCGAAGGTCGTCGCCGCGACGAGGCCGGGAGCCTCGCGGATCAGCTCGGTGATCGGGCCCTTCAGCGTCGCCTCGGAGCGGCCGGGGTTGGGGGAGAAGACGTTCGTCGAGTCGCAGAGCAGCGCCTTGACGCCAAGCGCGCCGATCTCGCTCCACAGCACCTTGTCGAAGGGCTCGCCGACGATGGGCGTCTCGTCGATCTTGAAGTCTCCGGTATGGGCGATCCGGCCCGCAGCCGTCTCGATCACCAGCCCCGAGCTTTCGGGGATGGAGTGCGAGATGGGCACGAAGCCGACGCGGAACGGCCCGGCCTCGATGGTGGCCGGCCAGCTTTCGGCGATGTGCAGGGCGCTGTCGGGCGCGCCCGCTTCGTCCAGCGCCTCGCGGGCGATCTGGGCGGTGAACTTGCGCGCGTAGATCGGCGCCCGCAGCTTGTCCCAGAGCAGGCCGACGGCGCCGATATGGTCCATGTGGGCATGGGTGATGAAGATGGCTTCGATCCGGTCACGCCGCTCCAGGAGCCACGTCAGGTCGGGCAGGATCAGCTCGACGCCGGGGGTGCCGTCCATGTCGGGGAAGGTCACGCCGAGGTCAACGACGATCAGCCGCTCCTTGCCCGGTTTGCCGTAGCCATAGACATAGGTGTTCATGCCGATCTCGCCGGCGCCCCCGAGGGGGAGGTAGATAAGGCGTTCGCCGCTCATGTGTTATCCTTGTTGTAGCGGTGAATGATGGTCAGGCCGTGCATCGTCAGGTCATCCTCGACCTTGTCGAACAGCACGTCGCCCTGAGCGAAGAGGGAGGCGAGGCCCCCCGTGCCGATGATTCTCATCGGCCTGTCACGTTCCGCGCGGATGCGTTCGCAGATCCCGCGCACGAGGCCGACATAGCCCCAGAAGATTCCCGATTGCATGCAGGCGACGGTATTGGTGCCGATCACCTGCTGCGGCTTCGTCACGTCGACATGCGGCAGCGCCGCCGCCGCCTGGTGGAGCGCCTCGAGCGAGAGGTTCACCCCCGGCGCGATCACCCCGCCGACATAAGCGCCGTCGTCATCCACCACGTCGAAGGTGGTGGCGGTGCCGAAATCAACAACGACGAGGTTGCCGCCATGTCGGTCATAGGCGCCGGCGGAGTTCACCAGCCGGTCGGGGCCGATGGCGGTGCCGGCATCGACCCGCGGCGCCACCGGCAGCAGGCAATCGGGCCGGCCGACGACGAAGGGGCGGGTGCCGTAGTAACGGTCGCAGAGCACCCGCAGGTTGAAGACCACCCGCGGCACGGTGGAGGAGATGATGACCTCGTCGATCATCACGTCGAGGTTGTTGTGGCGCATCAGGGTGGAGAGCCAGACGTAATACTGGTCCGCCGTGCGCTGCCACTCCGTCGAGGTGCGCCAGGTGCCGAGAAACTGCGAGCCGTCCCACACCGAGAAGACGGTGTTGGTGTTGCCGCAGTCGATGCAGAGCAGCATGGGCATCGCCCCTTCAGAAATAGACATCCGCCGCCGGCAGCGTGACCGGCCCGGCGGGCGTGGTGAGCATCAGGCTGCCCCTTGCGTCGATACCGTCGAAGCGGCCCCGCGTCTCCCCCTTCGGCGTCCGCGCCCGGATTTCCTGCCCGAGCCGCGCCGCAGCCGCGAGCCAGGCGTCGCGGATAGACGGGAAGCCCTCGGCCACCAGCCGCGCATCCCAGCGGGCATAGGCGGGGGCGAGCCGGTCGAGGAAGGCCTCGGGCGAGACCGCGACCCCCGTCTCCTGCAGGAGGGAGACGGGGCGAACGGCGCCCTCCGGGAGATCTCCCTGCCCCGGCGCAGCGGCGAGGTTGACGCCGATGCCGATGGCCAGCGCCGGGCCAAAATTCTCCAGAAGGATGCCGGCGACCTTGCCCTCGCTGAGGAGCACGTCGTTCGGCCACTTGAGGGAGAGATGGGCCTGCGGGGCGACTTCCGCAAGGGCATCGCGCAGGGCGAGGGAGGCGACGAAGCTGCGCTGCGCCTTCTCCATCGGGCCGCCCTCGGGCGCGTCGATCAGCGTGGCGGCGAAGTTGCCGGGCGGCATCGCCCAGGGCCGCCCCTGCCGGCCGCGTGCAGACGTCTGCTCCAGCGCCAGAAGCCAGAGGGGCCCCCGCTCGCCCTCGCGGACGAGGCGGGCCGCCTCGTCCATTGTCGATGTCAGCGACCGGTAGACGCGCCTCTCGGCCGCCCGGGCCGGGGCCTCAGTTGACAAGGGCCGCGGCCGCCTGGGCGGCGAGAGCATCGACGCCGAAGAGGTTTATGACACCGAAGACCATTGCCAGCGCACAGACCATCAGCACGCTCCACAGCACCGGCGAGGACGGCGGGTCGAGCGAGTCACGCTCGGTGCCGAAGTACATGTAGTAGACGATGCGCAGGTAGTAGAAGGCGGAGATGACCGAGGCGATGACGCCGAGGATCGCCAGCCAGCTCAGCCCCCCCTGCACCGCCGCCTGCAGCACGTAGAGCTTGCCGAAGAAGCCCACCAGCGGCGGCACCCCGGCGAGGGAGAAGAGCAGCACCAGCATCGCCAGCGCACGCAGCGGCTCCCGCTTGGAATACATGTGCAGCGACTCGATGTCGGTGACCGGGCGGCCGTCCTTCTCCATCGAGAGGATGAAGGCGAAGGCGCCGACGTTCATCGTCAGGTAGATGGCCATGTAGATCAGCATCGCCTGCACGCCGAAGAGCGTGCCGGAGGCGAGGCCCATGAGCGCGAAGCCCATGTGGCTGATCGAGGAATAGGCCATCAGTCGCTTGATGTTGCGCTGCCCGATGGCGGCGATGGCGCCGAGGAACATCGAGAAGACGGCGAGGAAGGCGATGATCTGCTGCCAGTCACCGACGATGGTGCCGAAGGCGTCGTGCATCACCCGAGCCAGCAGGGCCATGGCCGCGAGCTTGGGCGCGGTGGCGAAGAAGGCCGTCACCGGCGTCGGCGCGCCCTCGTAGACGTCCGGCGTCCACATGTGGAAGGGCGCGGCGGAGATCTTGAAGGCGAAGCCGGCGAGCAGGAAGGCGAGGCCGAAGAGCAGCCCGATGGAGACATCGCCCGCCGCCGCCTCGAAGATGCCGGCGAAGAGCGTGGTGCCCGAGAAGCCGTAGGTCAGCGAGGCGCCGTAGAGCAGCAGCCCCGAGGAGAGGGCGCCGAGCACGAAGTACTTCAGCCCCGCCTCGGTGGAGCGCACGGAATCGCGGCGGATCGAGGCGATCACGTAGGCGGCGAGCGACTGCAGCTCGAGCCCCATGTAGAGCACCATCAGGTCCCCGGCGGAAACCATGACCATCATGCCGACGACAGAGAGCGAGATGAGCACCGGGTACTCGAAGCGCAGGAGGCCGCGGCGGCTCATGTATTCCATGCTGATCAGCAGCACGGCGGCGGCGGAGAGCAGGATGCCCACCTTGGCGAAGCGCGAGAACGGGTCGCTGATGAAGCTGCCGTAGAAGGCCAGCTCGCTGCCGGAGCCGGCGTAGCCGATCCAGAAGGCGAGGCCGGCGAAGACGATGGCGGTCAGCACCGTGAGCGGGCGGGCGCTGTCGTCCTTGCCGGTGTAGACGACCACGATGAGGGAGACCATCGCGTAGAACGCGAGCATGACTTCCGGCAGCAGGATCGAGAGATCGGTGGACATCATGGGGCGGTCCTAGTGGCTTGCGGCCGCGGTCTGCGCGGTCTGGATGGCGCCGGCGGCCGCCTCCTGGGCGATGCCGACGTCATGGATCAGGTTGGCGGTGGAGACTTCGATGATGTCGATCACGAGGCTCGGGTAGACGCCGAGCAGGATCGTCATCACCACCAGCGGGGCGAAGATCGCCTTCTCGCGGCCGGTCATGTCGGTGATCGAGCGCAGGGCTTCCTTGATGAGGTCACCCAGCACGACGCGGCGGTAGAGCCAGAGCGCGTAGGCGGCCGAGAGGATGACGCCGGAGGTGGCGACGAGCGCGACCCAGGTGTTGGCCTGGAAGATGCCCATCAGCGTCAGGAACTCGCCCACGAAGCCGGAGGTGCCCGGCAGGCCGACGTTGGCCATGGTGAAGAGCAGGAAGACGAAGGCATAGGCCGGCATCCGGTTCACGAGGCCGCCATAGGCGTCGATCTCCCGCGTGTGCATCCGGTCGTAGACGACGCCGACGCAGAGGAAGAGCGCGCCGGAGACGAAGCCGTGGGAGAGCATCTGGAAGATGGCGCCGTCGATGCCCTGCTGGTTCGCCGCGAAGATGCCAGCCGTCACGTAGCCCATGTGGGCGACGGAGGAATAGGCGATCAGCTTCTTCATGTCCTCCTGCACCAGCGCCACGAGCGAGGCGTAGACGATGGCGATGGCCGACAGCCACAGCACCAGCGGGCCGAGGATGTCGGACGCCACCGGGAACATCGGCAGGCTGAAGCGCAGGAAGCCGTAGCCCCCCATCTTCAGCAGGATCGCCGCCAGCACGACGGAGCCGGCGGTCGGCGCCTGCACGTGCGCGTCGGGCAGCCAGGTGTGGACGGGCCACATCGGCATCTTCACCGCGAAGGAGGCGAAGAAGGCCAGCCAGAGCAGCGTCTGCAATCCGCCGGTGATCTGCCAGCCGAGGATCGGCATCGTCTCGGAGGAGAAGTTGAAGGTCAGCAGCGACACCTCGCCTTCGCCGCAGGCGGCGATGCAGGTGGTGCCGGCGACGTTCGCCATCGTCACCATGGCGACGAGCATCAGCACCGAGCCGAGGAACGTGTAGAGGAAGAACTTGAAGGCCGCGTAGATACGGTCCTTCCCGCCCCAGATGCCGATGATGAGGAACATCGGGATCAGGCCGCCCTCGAAGAACAGGTAGAAGAGCACCAGGTCCAGCGCCATGAAGACGCCGAGCATCAGCGTCTCCAGCACGAGGAAGGCGATCATGTACTCCTTCACCCGGTGCGTGACGTTCCAGCAGGCCGCGATCGTCAGCGGCATGAGGAAGGTCGTCAGCATCACGAAGAGGACGGAGATGCCATCCACGCCCATGCGGTAATGCAGGCCGAGGAGCCACTCGTGATCCTCGACGAACTGGAAGGCCGCGACATCCCGGTCAAAGCCGGCGAGGATGAACAGGGAGGCGACGAAGGTGAAGGCCGTGGCGCCGAGCGCCACCCACTTGGCATTGGCCTGCGCCGCTTCGTCGTCGCCGCGCAGGAACAGCGCCAGGATCGCCGCCCCGATGAGCGGCATGAAGGTGGTGAGCGAGAGGATGTTGCCCATCAGTTCGCCCCCCCGGCGATCGTGAGCCAGGTGATGAGCAGCGCGATGCCGATCACCATGGCGAAGGCGTAGGTGAAGATGTAGCCGGATTGCCAGCGCCCGGCGAGGCGGGTCAGCATGGGTACGAAGCCCATGGAGATGCCGTTGATCGTCCCGTCGATCACGGAGCCGTCACCCCGCTTCCACAGCAGCCGGCCGAGGCCGGCGGCCGGACGCACGAAGAGGAACCCGTAGATCTCGTCGAAGTACCACTTGTTCAGCAGGAAGTTGTAGAGCGGCCGCTGGTTCTCGGCCAGCTTCGCGGGGAAGTCGGGCTTGCGGATATACATGAGCCAGGCGAGCGCGAAGCCGATCAGCATCGCCGCGAAGGGCGAGACCTTCACCCAGACAGGGCTGTGGTGCGCCGCGTCGAGCACCTCTTCGCTCTCTTCGCTCATGTAGATGGCGCCGATATCGCCGGTGCCGACGAGGTGCGCCTCTTCCTCGGCATGGCTTTCATCCGCCGCGGCCTGCTCGGTGGCATCCATCTCGGGCGCCGCGCCTTCGGCCGCGGTTTCGCCCACGTCCGCCAGACCTTCGCCGGATTCGTCCTGCGCCTCTTCGGGGGACTCGCCGGCCTCGGCGATGGGCTCGGCCTCGCCGTCGCCGGCGCGCGCCTCGGAGCCCTCCTCCTCGTGGTGGGGCATGTCGAAGAAGGTCGCCATGCGGTCATGGTCGCCGAAGAAGCTGTTGTGCCAGATCATTCCGGCGAAGATGGCACCGAGCGCCAGCACGCCTAGCGGGATGGTCATCACCGCCGGGCTCTCATGGGCATGCTCGTGCGTGTGGTGGTTGCCCCTCGGCTTGCCGAAGAAGGTGAGGAAGATCAGCCGCCAGGAGTAGAAGGAGGTGAAGAGCGCCGCGATGACGAGCGCCCAGAAGGCGAAGCCGTTGCCGGAGGCCCAGGCGCTCTCGATGATGGCGTCCTTCGAGAGGAAGCCGGCGAAGCCGATATAGGTCAGCGGGATGCCGACACCGGTGATGGCCAGCGTGCCGATCAGCATCGCCCAGAAGGTGTAGGGGATCTTCTTCCGCAGGCCGCCGTAATTCCGCATGTCCTGCTCGTGGTGCATCGCGTGGATGACGGAGCCGGCGCCGAGGAAGAGCATGGCCTTGAAGAAGGCGTGCGTGAAGAGGTGGAACATCGCCGCGCCGTAGATGCCGGCACCGGCGGCCACGAACATGTAGCCGAGCTGCGAGCAGGTCGAATAGGCGATGACTCGCTTGATGTCGGTCTGCACGAGGCCGATCGTGGCGGCGAAGAAGGCCGTCGAGGCGCCGATGTAGATGATGAAGGTCTTCACCTCCGGCGCGTATTCGAAGAGCGGCGACATCCGGCAGACGAGGAACACGCCGGCCGTGACCATGGTCGCGGCGTGGATCAGCGCGGAGACGGGCGTCGGCCCCTCCATCGCGTCCGGCAGCCAGGTGTGCAGGAAGAGCTGCGCCGATTTTCCCATGGCGCCGACGAAGAGCAGGAAGGCGGCGAGGTTCGCGGCATTCCAGTCGCGCCAGAGGAAGTGGAGCGTCGTGTCCGCCAGCGCCGGCGCCTCGGCGAAGATCACGTCGAGCTCGATGGAATCCACCAGGAAGAACAGCGCGAAGATGCCGAGCGCGAAGCCGAAATCCCCGACGCGGTTGACCACGAAGGCCTTGATGGAGGCGGCGTTGGCGGAGGGCTTGCGGAAGTAGAAGCCGATCAGGAGGTAGGAGGCGACGCCCACGCCCTCCCAGCCGAAGAACAGCTGCAGGAGGTTGTCGGAGGTCACCAGCATCAGCATGGCGAAGGTGAAGAACGACAGGTAGGCGAAGAAGCGGGGACGGTAGCTCTCCCCCTCCCGGAAGTTCTCGTCATGGGCCATGTAGCCCATGGAATAAAGGTGCACGAGCGCCGAGACGGTGGTGATGACGATCAGCATGATCGCCGTCAGCCGGTCGAGCCGGATGGCCCAGTCGGTGCTCAGCGTGCCCGATTCCACCCAGCGCATCAGCGTGATGTGCTGCGTGCCGTCAGGCAGCGTGAAGAAGACGATCCAGCTCAGGAAGGCGGCGAGGAACAGCAGGACGGTGGCCGTCCACTGCGCGGCGCTCTCGCCGATCTGCCGCCAGAGGAAGCCGGCGATGAGCGCGCCGACCAGAGGGGCGAAGAGGATGATGGTCGTCATGATCGCTCCTCAGAAGATCAGCGCCGGACGGGCGGGCATCGCGGGTGTGGCCGTGGCGGCGGAGGGCGCCGGTTGGCCGGGGGTTCCGTAATCGTTCAGCACCGCCTCACCCCTTCATCACGTTGACATCTTCCACGTCGATCGTGCCGCGGTTGCGGAAGAAGCAGACGAGGATGGCGAGGCCGATGGCCGCCTCGGCGGCGGCGACGGTGAGCACGAAGAGCGTGAAGACCTGCCCGACGAGATCGCCGAGATAGGCCGAGAAGGCGACGAAGTTGATGTTGACGGAGAGCAGGATCAGCTCGATCGACATCAGGATGATGATGATGTTCTTCCGGTTGAGGAAGAGCCCGAAGATACCGATGACGAAGAGGGCCGCCGCGACGGCGAGGTAATGTTCCAGCCCGATCATGTGGTGCCCTCCTGAGCGGTTGCCGCGCTGTCCGGGTAGAAGACCTGGCAGCCGCAGCTCTCCAGCGTCCCGCGCCCGGCGCGGTATTCGATGTTGTTCGAGACCGCGCGCTCGGCGAGGTACACCGGCACGTCGGCAGCCGCCAGCGCCGATGCCGCATCGATCAGCGTCGTGACGGCGAAGCGACGGTCTGACAGCACCTCGCCGCCGGAGGCGAAGGCCATGGAGGTCATCCTCACCCACTCGCCGCTGCCGCAGGCGGTGACCTCATAGCGCTCGGCGCCCCAGTAGTCGTCTGCCGCACCGCCCGAGTGAGTGAGGCGGGTGACGACGGTGCCGTTGCCGAGATCCTGCGGAACGTCGCTGGCGGCGAAGCCGGAGGCGATGGCGCAATCGGCCGCCTCGAGCCCGTCCATGGCGCAGCCGGCGAGGCCGGCGGCGAATGCCGCGCCGGCGATCCCCGCCCTGCCCGTGCCGCTCATGTTCCGTCCCTCGCTCATGGAGGCCCTTCTGACATGTCCGCCGCCGCCGTCAACCGGGGCGGCTGTGCCGTTAACCATTTACGCCCTGGCCCGGAGGGGCCGGGGCGGCCACGCTCAGCCCCCGAGGCCGAGCGCGAGGCAATCGCAATTGCCGATCTCGTCGCTGCCGATCGTCGTGTCGACATCGGCGCCGATGCCGGCGGCGATGTCCTCTAGGCTCATGTCCCCGGCGCCTTCCATCAGCGCCTCGAACTCCCAGATCAGCCCGCTGCGGCCGGAGCTGCCGGCATTGATCGTCAGGTGCGCGCCCGAGGCACAGTCATGCACGAGGATCGTCGTGCCGTCCTCGCCCCTCCAGAAGAAGGAGCTGTAGTCCCCCGCCTCGGCGACCGGGCTGATCGCCTGCCCGAGGGGCGCGGCGTCGCCCTCCGCCTTGATGACACCGGCCTCCGGCTCGAAGTAGCAGGCGTCCTGCGCCGTGGTGGCGCCGGCCGCGAGGGCGAGGGCGGCGGTCAGGCTGGCGGTGATCTTCATCGGATGCCTCCTGCTGTCCATGCGCGGCCCGCGCCGCACGGGGCGGCGCGGCAGGCTCACAGGCCCTGCCCCGGCTTGACGTCCTTCAGCTCCATCGCCTTGGCGGGATCGCGCGACATCTGCAGCAGCACGTTCTGGCGCTTGACGTCCTGCCGGTGGCGCAGCGTCAGCACGATGGCCCCGATCATTGCTGTCAGCAGGATCAGGCCGGCGAGCTGGAAGAGCAGGAAGTAGCGGTCGTAGAGCACGAGGCCGAGGAGGCGCGTGTTCATCCCCTCGCCGATGGGCACCACGAGGCGCTCGGCGGCGCCCTCGCCGTATTCCCAGATGCCGAAGGCGAGGCCGAGCTGCATCAGGATGACGATGCCGATCAGCAGCGCCAGCGGCATGTAGCGGGCCATCTCCGCCTTCAGCTCGGCGAAGTCGACATCGAGCATCATGACGACGAAGAGGAAGAGCACCGCGACGGCGCCGACGTAGACGATGATGAGCAGCATCGCCACGAACTCCGCCCCCACCAGCACGAAGAGCCCGGCGGCGGAGAGGAAGGCGAGGATGAGCCAGAGCACCGAGTGCACCGGATTGCGGGCCAGCACCGTCATCAGGCCCCCGAAGAGGGTGCTGACGGCGAAGAGATAGAAGGCGAAAGCGGCGACGGTCATGTGTCTTTCTCCTCGTCCATGGCCTCTTTGGCCAGGTCCAGCGCCCGGTTCATGGCGGGCAGGCCGCCGAAGAGGCCGGCCATCTGAAGGGTTTCCGCCACTTCCTGGCGGGTGGCGCCGGCCTTGATGGCGTGGCGCACGGTCATGCGGATCTGCGATTCCCCCTGCGCGCCCAGCACCGTGAGGCCCTGAAGCGTCAGGAGCAGGCGCGTCTTGGCGTCCAGCCCCTCGGGGTTGAAGGTGCGGCCCCAGAAGGTTTCCAGCACCTCTTTGGGCATCGTCGGCCAGAGCGCCTCGAACCCCTTGGGAGAGAAGCTCTCCAGCGCCGGGTTGACGGCCTTGGCCCAGTCCTGCCCGGCCTTCATCATCGCCTCGAAAGGGTTCTGCGTGCTCATGTGGCCACCTTGCGCAGCCGCGTCTCGAGATCGGAGATGGTGCGCGCGAAGCCCTCGAGCTGCTCGCCCTCCTGCCAGAGCGCGGCGAGCTCCGAGACCTTGGGGTTGGCGAGAAGCCCGTTCACCGCGGCGCGGGCGCCCTCCAGCAGGCGGGGCTCGGCCTTCACCGCCTCGGCATGGGCCTTCATCTGCGCCTGCAGGCGGGCGGGGTCGCCGCCCATGGCGTAGTCCGACGGGCCGGCCGTGAACGGGCGGCCGTGACAGGCAGCGACGATCTCTCCCAGCGCAATGAGCTGGCCGCCGAGCGGCGCGTCGATGAAGCCGTCGCCCTCGGCATCGTTGGGCTCCTGCAGGACATCCAGCAGCACGCCGACGCCCTGCCCCTCGTAATCGAGGAGCAGGTCCATCGCGTCATCATTGTCGAACGGTCCGGGGCCCCAGGCTCCCATGCGTCAGCTCCTCAGCGGTAGGGCGCGTCGATTTCGAGGTTGCGGGCGATCTCGGCTTCCCAGCGGTCGCCGTTCGCGAGGAGCTTTTCCTTGTCGTAGTAGAGCTCTTCGCGCGTCTCGGTGGAGAATTCGAAGTTCGGCCCCTCGACGATGGCGTCGACCGGGCAGGCCTCCTGGCAGAAGCCGCAGTAGATGCACTTCGTCATGTCGATGTCGTAGCGCGTGGTGCGGCGGGAGCCGTCCTCGCGCGGTTCGGCATCGATGGTGATCGCCTGCGCCGGGCAGATCGCCTCGCAGAGCTTGCAGGCGATGCAGCGCTCTTCGCCATTGGGATAGCGGCGCAGGGCGTGCTCGCCGCGGAAGCGGGGAGACAGGGGGTTCTTCTCGAACGGGTAGTTCACCGTGGGCTTGGGGGCGAAGAAGTACTTCATCCCCACCCGGAAGCCCTTGAAGAAATCGGCGAGCAAAAAGTACTTCGCCGCGCGGGTGTAATCGATCTGGCTCATCCGTGTGTGCCCTCCATGGGAGGCAGGTTCGGGTCATTGCCCGGGTGCAGTTCGCTCGTCTCGTCGAAGCCCTCTTGCGGGCCTTTTGCAGCAGCGGCGGCGGCGCCGGGGCCTGTCAGCCCCTCCTCCTCCGCCCAGTCGAGCAGGACTTCGGCCACGTCTCCGGTGGAGAGGCGGAAGAGCCCCTGCCCGTCGTCCCGCGCGATCTGCAGGCTGCCCGTCATGTGGCGGGCGAGGTCGAAGAGCTCTCGCGCGCTCGCCTCCCCCACTGCCTTGGCGATATCGCCCATATCAGAGCCCCACGGCCCAGCGGGCCCAGAAGCCGTCGGCCACCTCGAAGCGGGCGAGGAAGGAGATCAGCACCACCCAGGCCAGCGACAGGGGCAGGAAGACCTTCCAGCCGAGCCGCATGAGCTGGTCGTAGCGGTAGCGGGGGGTCACGGCCTTCACGAGGGCGAAGATGAAGAAACAGAAGAGGACCTTCAGGAACATCCAGAGGAAGCCGTCGGGCAGGAACGGGACGGGCGACAGCCAGCCGCCGAGGAACAGCAGCGAGACCAGCGCGCACATCAGCACCATGGCGACGTATTCGCCGATCATGAACAGCAAGAACGGCGTCGAGGAATATTCCACCTGGTAGCCGGCCACGAGCTCCGATTCCGCTTCCGGCAGGTCGAAGGGCGGGCGGTTCGTCTCCGCCAGCGCGGAGATGAAGAAGAGGAACAGCATCGGGAAGTGCGGCAGCCAGTACCAGCCGAGGATGCCCCAGCCCGTCTCCTGCGCGTAGACGATGGCGGAGAGGTTCATCGAGCCGGTCGAGATGATGACGCCGATGATGATCAGGCCGATGGAGACTTCGTAGGAGATCATCTGCGCGGCGGAGCGCAGGCTCCCCAGGAACGGGTACTTCGAGTTCGACGCCCAACCCCCCATGATCACGCCATAAACCTCCAGCGAGGAGATGGCGAAGACGTAGAGGATGGCGACGTTGATGTTGCTCATCACCCAGCCATCGTTGAACGGGATGACCGCCCAGGCGACGACGGGAAGCGCGAAGGAGAGGAGCGGCGCGAGGAAGAAGACCGTCCGGTCCGCACCGGCGGGGACGATCACCTCCTTCACGAGGTACTTCAGGAAGTCGGCAAAGCTCTGCAGCAGGCCGAAGGGGCCGACGACGTTCGGGCCGCGGCGGATCTGCACGGCCGCCCAGACCTTGCGGTCGGCATAGAGCAGGAAGGCCAGCAACACGAGCAGCGGCACGAGGATCAGGAGGCATTGCCCGATGATGACGAGCAGGATGCCAACGGCTGTTTCGGTGAAGAAGGACATGGGGCTCCTCGTCAAACCGTCGGGATACCGGCCTGGGCGCACTGGGCGACCGTTACCTCGGCATCAATGGTGCGCAGGCCCTCGGGCAGCGCCGCCGAAATGGTGTAAACAGCATCCGCCCGCCAGATGCCACCCTCTTCCTCGGTCAGCGTGCGCACGTGGCGCGCAAAGCCGTAGCCGCGGATCAGGGTGTACTGAGCGGCGGCGCATTCGGCGTAGCGGCTGACCGCCTCCGCCCCGCCCGCGCCGCGCATGGCCACCTCGAAATCGACGAGATCGCCGTCGAGCAGCCGGGTCGCGACGCCGAGGTATTCCGCGGGTGGAGCGGCATGCGCGGCGGGCGCCGGCGCGTCGCAGCCGGCAGCGGCAGGCAGGGCCATGAGGGGAAGAAGTCGCGCCAACCCTCTCACTCCGCGGCGATCTTTTCGGCGTCGCGGGCAGCCGCCCGGGACGACAGCTCGGCCATCAGGGCCGAGGCGCGGGCGATGGGGTTGGTCAGGTAGAAGTCGGTGACGGGGGAGACGAAGGCGCCCTGCCCCATCTCGCCGCCGGCCTCGGGGATGTCGCCGTCGTTCTCCATCACCTCGTCGATCTCGCCGAGATGCGGCACCGCCTCGATCAGTTTGGCACGCAGCTGCGGCAGGCTGTCGAAGGGCAGCACCTGCCCCAGCTCACCCGAGAGGGCGCGCAGGATGGCCCAGTTCTCCTTCGCCTCGCCGGGCGGGAAGGCGGCGCGGCCGGTCAGCTGCGGGCGGCCTTCGGTGTTCACGAAGAGCCCCGCTTCCTCGACGTAGCAGGCCGCGGGCAGGATGACGTTGGCGCGGTGGGCACCGCGGTCGCCGTGGGAGCCCTGGTAGATGACAAAGGCACCCTCGGGCATGTCGAGTTCGTCGGCGCCGAGGTTGTAGATCACGTCGCCGCCCATCGCCTGCTCCAGCCCGCCGGGGGCCACGGCGCCGACATCCAGCGCGCCGACGCGGGAGGCGGCGGTGTGCAGGATCATGACGCGGGAGCCGGCGGCCTTGGCCGTCTTCAGCGCGGTGGCGAGGACGGCGGCGCCGTCGTCGCCCGTCAGCGCGCCCTGCCCGATGATCATGACGCCGGCGCTGTCCTGCTTGTCGGAATGATCCTGCTCGGCGAGCCAGGCCAGCTTGTCGCGGCCGGTGCCGATATGGGCGACATCGTAGGTCAGATCGGCGTCGGGCCCGATGCGGGCGACCTTGGTGCCGCGCAGCCACGCCCGGCGGATGCGGGAGTTCAGCACCGGCGCCTCTTCGCGCGGGTTGGTGCCGATCAGGATGATGTTGTCGGCTGTGTCGATATCTTCGATCCGGGCGTTGCCGACATAGGCCAGCCGGTTGCCGGCGGGCAGCTTGGCGCCATCGGTGCGGCATTCGACGACACCGCCCTGCCCCTCGATCAGGGTCTTGAGGGCGAAGGCGGCCTCCGCCGGGGCGAGATCGCCGATCAGGCCGGTGAGGCTCTTCGCTCCCTTGACCGCCTCGGCGGTCTTCTGGAGCGCCTCGCCCCAGCTGGCGGCGCGCAGCTTGCCGTTCTCGCGGATATAGGGCTTGTCGAGCCGCTGGCGGCGCAGGCCGTCCCAGACGAAGCGCGTCTTGTCGGAGATCCACTCCTCGTTCACGCCGTCATGGTTGCGGGGCAGGATGCGCATGACCTCGCGCCCCTTCGCGTCGACGCGGATGCTGGAGCCGAGGGCGTCCATCACGTCGATGGATTCGGTCTTGCTCAGCTCCCACGGGCGGGCCGTAAATGCATAGGGTTTGGAGACGAGGGCGCCGACGGGGCAGAGATCGATGATGTTGCCCTGCATGTTGGAATGCAGCGTCTCGCCGAGGTAGCTGGTGATCTCGGCATCCTCGCCGCGGCCCGTCTGGCCCATCGTGTAGATGCCGGCGACCTCGGTCGTGAAGCGCACGCAGCGGGTGCAGGAGATGCAGCGCGTCATATGCGTCTCGACCAGCGGGCCGAGATCGAGATCCTCCGTCGCCCGCTTCGGCTCGCGGTAGCGGGAGAAGTCGACGCCATAGGCCATCGCCTGGTCCTGCAGGTCGCATTCGCCGCCCTGGTCACAGATCGGGCAGTCGAGCGGGTGGTTGATGAGCAGGAACTCCATCACCCCCTCGCGGGCCTTCTTCACCATGGGGGAGTTGGTCTTCACGACCGGCGGCTCGCCGTTCTTGCCGGGGCGCAGGTCCTTGACCTGCATGGCGCAGGAGGCGGCGGGCTTGGGCGGGCCGCCGACGATTTCGACGAGGCACATCCGGCAGTTGCCGGCGATGGAGAGGCGCTCGTGATAGCAGAAGCGCGGGATCTCGATGCCCGCTTCCTCGCAGGCCTGGATCAGCGTCATCGCGCCGGGGACCTCGATCTCCTGGCCGTCGATGATGACTTTCTTGAGGTCTGTCATGGCACTGGCCCCTTTCGCCCGCGGGCGGCGCCTCTCCGGCGGCGCCGGTTTTCCGGCCTTCTATCGCGGCTCGGCGGGGGTGAAAAGGGAGGAGCGCCCACATTCACGCCGCGGCGCGGGGGTGAGGCCGATGACAGATGCCTCGATGGGCAGAGGTCGGGGTGCGGGGGCGTCTGGCGCATCGTCTGCGGGCGCCGGGCGGTGGGGCGCGCTTTATAGCAGCCGAGGCCGTCGCCGATCCGGGCGGAGGATCAAGACCGGAAACAGCCCTGCGCCTTTGGCGCGCACCGGGGACATAGCGGAGATGTTGCGAAAGGTGGGTTGGAAACCCACCCGACGCGTGAAGCGCTACGCCAATAGCCCCACGCTCGCAGGCGCAGGGCGAGCGCCGGCACGTGGGGTGGCGCTCCACCGTCACCGCGGCGCGCTTTATGGTGCCACCACCTCCCCGCTCAGACCTCTGCGCAAACGGCACCGGAGCGCCATCCCGCGGGCGGGCCGGCGCTTGCCCTGCGCCTTTGGCGCGCACCGGCCAGGGGGAGAAGCGGGACCGGCGCGCCGCTGGCGCACTTTTGCATGACCCCGCCTCGCGAGGATCCGGGAGAACTCGCCGGCACAACTCGACCCGTAGGCCGGGCTTCAGCCCGGCAGGCCCGCTCCTACCGCAGGAGCTGCCCCACCGGCGTGCCCGCCGCGATCTGGGCGCGGCCGACGGCGCAGTGGCTGGCCTCGTCGCCCGGCTGGGCACCCAGCTCGACGAGGCGGGCGCGGGCGATTCCCTCCAGGCGATCCTTCTCGGCCCGGTTGCTGGTGAAGGCGTCGATCTCGTCCTCGGTGTAGCCGAGCTCGCGGGCATGGTTCTGCAGGCCGTTGAGCACCGCCACGCCGCGCAGCCAGCGGGCGCCGATGGAGTCGCAGCGCTCCGAGATCTCATAGGCGATGGCGGTGTTGATGAGCCCCTCGGTGATCTGCGTCACCTGGCCGAGCGCCGGCTTGGCGGCGCTGGCGCCGGCAAGGATGGAAAAGCCCAGCATCACGCCGGCGGCGGTGGTGATGTGGGCGGCTGCTTTCCTCGAGGGGCGGCGGCGGGACTTTCGGGGCTTCGGCATCGTATCGCTCTCCGGCGTTTGGGTCTTCTGCTCTGCCGTCGAGATTGGACCGAAGCCGCTGCTATTCAATATCGCGTTTGCGAGAGCCGCCCGTGGCAGGCGACAACCCGCCAAGGGCGATCACGCGGCGCCGATCACGCGGCGGTCGCCGCCGCGCCGTCCTCGCCGCGCGAATCGTAGGCGGCGCGGGCCGCCTCGATCCGGTCGGCATTGCTGGCCGTCCAGTCGGCGAGCGCCTGCACCGGGCAGAGGAGTTCCCGCCCCAGATCCGTCAGCGCGTATTCCACCATCGGCGGCGTCACCGGCGTCACCGTGCGGCGGACGAAGCCGTCCCGCTCGAGGTTGCGCAGCGTGGCGGAGAGCATCTTCTGGCTGATGTCGCCGATCTCTCGCTTGAGCGCGTTGAAGCGCTTCGCCTCCGGCTGCAGGGCGCGGATGACGAGGATGACCCACTTGTCGCCGACCCGGCTGAGCAACTGGCTGATCCGCAAGCAGGTTTCCTGCGGGTGACCTTCTTCCATCGAGGTGCCTTCCTATCGAACGGGTGCCTTCTTGCGGGATAGCTCTCGCTCCCCGATATGCAGCTAGTAACGATTCGTAACTACCCCAAGGAGCGACCTATGTCCAAACTTCGTATTGCTCTCATCCTCTCCACCACCCGCGAGACGCGCTTTGCCGACAAGCCCGCCGCCTGGCTGATGGATGTCGCCGCCGAGCGCGACGACCTGGAGCTTGAGATCCTCGACCTGCGCGACTTCGACCTGCCCTTCTTCGAGGCCCCGGCCTCCGACCTGTGGATGCCGGCGAGCGACCCCAAGGTCATCGCCTGGCAGGAGAAGCTGGCCGAGTATGACGGCTATGTCTTCCTCACCGCCGAGTACAACCACTCGATCCCCGGCGAGCTGAAGAACGCCCTCGACCAGGCCTACATGCCCTTCGTGCGCAAGCCGATGGCCGCTTTCGGCTACGGCTCCATCGGTGGCGCCCGCGCCGTCGAGCACCTCCGCGGCATCGTCGTGGAGCTGCAGATGGTCCCCGTCCGCAGCGGCGTGAACCTCGGCGCGTCGGACTTCTTCAAGGTCCACCCGCTCGGCGCCAACGGCCCGATGAGCGACGTCGACGGCGTGCTGCGCCCCTCGGCCACCGCGATGCTCGACGATCTCGCCTGGTGGGCCACGGCCCTCAAGCCGGCGCGCGAGGCGACGGCCGCCGCGAGCTGAGCCATCACGAGATGCGGCAGGGCGCTGGCCGAGCGCCGCGCCCTGCTCTATCTTGGCTGTCATGTTCACGAACCTCATCCGCCGGCTGACCGAGCCGGAGCCCGGCCGCCTCCCGGAGCCCGACGAGCGGCTCGCCGTGGCCGGCCTTCTGGTGCGCATCGCGCGGACCGATCATGATTACGCCGAGGCCGAGATCCGCCAGATCGACGCGCTTCTCGCACGGCGCTACGGCATGTCCCCCTTCGAGGCGGCGAAGCTGCGCGGCGAGGCCGAGGCGCTGGAGGCCGAGGCCCCCGACACCGTCCGCTTCACTCGCGCCATCAAGGATGCCGTGCCGCTCGAGGAGCGCGAAGCGGTCATCGAGGCCGCCTGGGCCGTCGCCCTCGCCGACGGGCAGCGCGACACCGACGAGACCTCCCTGATGCGGCTCGTCGCCCGGATGCTAGGCATCGATGACACCGCCTCAAACCGGATCCGCAAGGGGCTGGAAGACTGAAGGTCTCGGTCTGGCAGAAGGTTGCGCGGGGGCCCGAGCCTGCGTGGGGGCCAGCCCCCACACCCCCGCGGTATTTGTGGCCAGATGAAATGGATCGTGAGCGGTCCGTCGGGGCGGCGCCATGATCGCGGCTCTGCCCATGTACCAGCGCGCCGAGAATGCCGCGGCCCATGCCGTGCTCTGGGCGCTGATCCGGGACGGGCTGCGGGTCCGGGGCATCGAGGCGCCCGAGGCGTTGGATGTAGAGACCGATCACATGGAGGTCTGGGGGCGGCCCGATCTGGTGCTCAGCCAGATCTGCAACCTGCCCTACCGCGCCGTCTACCGGGAGCGGGTGACGCTGATCGGCGCCTCCGACTATGGGCTGAAAGACTGTGCGCCCGGCTATTATTACTCCTACTTCGTCGTGCCGAAGGACGACCCGGCGTCGCGGCCCGAGGAGGCGGCGGGATATCCCCTCGACCACAATGACGGGCTCAGCCAGTCCGGCTGGGGGGCGGCGCAGCTCTGGGCGGCGGAGCGGGGATTCGCCTTCCCCGCGGGGAAGGCGACGGGGGCGCATAGCGCTTCGCTCGCCCGCCTCGCCGAGGGGCGCGGGCGGCTGGCGGCGATCGACGCCGTCACCTGGCGCAACCTGGAGCGCTGGGCGCCCGAGCAGGTGGCGGCGGTGAAGATCATCGGGCGGACGGGGGCGAGCCCGGGGCAGAGCTTCATCACCCGCGCCGGCGAGGATCCGGCCCCCTACAGCGCCGCCATCGCCGAGGCGATCGGGGCGCTGCCGGCCGAAGAGGCGGCGACGCTGGGGCTGAAAGGCATCGTCCCCCTGCCCGCCTCCGCCTATGACCTGCCGCTTCCGCCCAAGCCGGAGGCATCTGCCGCCTGATCGGGCAATTGCTCGAAACGGACGTGGCGACTTTATGGACAAGGCCGGAAAAATGGGCTCGACTGCCCTGCAGTCAGGGAAGAGATGCGTGCCGAACGACACCAACAGGCCCCCGGTTATCGAGATCAAGGATCTCCACAAGTCCTACGGGCAGCTCGAGGTGCTCAAGGGCGTGGATGTCTCCGCGCCCGCCGGCCACGTGCTGGCGATGATCGGCTCGTCGGGCTCGGGCAAATCCACCCTCCTGCGGTGCTGCAACCTCTTGGAGGACAGCCAGCAGGGCGAGATCCGCATCAATGGCGAGGACGTGCGCTGGAAGGGCCAGGGGCCAAACCGGCGGCCGGCCGACCATGCGCAGCTCGTCCGCATCCGCACGAATCTCTCGATGGTGTTCCAGCAGTTCAACCTCTGGGCGCACATGACCGTTCTGCAGAACGTCATGGAGGCGCCGCTCACCGTGCTTCGCCGGCCCCGGGCCGAGGTGGAGGAGACGGCGCGCCGCTACCTCGACAAGGTCGGCATCGGCGACAAGGCCGAGGCCTGGCCCGCCCAGCTCTCCGGCGGGCAGCAACAGAGGGCAGCCATCGCGCGGGCGCTGGCGATGGAGCCCAAGGCGCTGCTCTTCGACGAGCCGACCTCCGCCCTCGACCCCGAGTTGGAGCAGGAGGTGGTGCGGGTCATCAAGTCCCTCGCCGAAGAGGGGCGCACGATGATCCTCGTCACGCATGACATGAAGATGGCGCAGGACGTCGCCGACCATGTCGTCTTCCTCCACCAGGGGAAGATCGAGGAGGAGGGCCCGCCCGCCCAGCTATTCGGCCGCCCCGAGACGGCGCGGCTCCGCCAGTTTCTCTCCGCCACCCAGGCCGCCTGAGGCCCGGGGCGCGGAGACGGAAAAGAAGGGCCCACAAGGGCCACCAACAGGATCAACAGGGAGACAATCATGCAAAAGCTGATCCTCACCACCGCCGCGCTGGCCCTTTCGGCCGGGGCCGCCTTCGCGCAGGACACCGTGCGCCTCGGCACTGAGGGCGCCTACCCGCCCTACAACTACATCGACGACACCGGCGAGGTCGCCGGCTTCGAGCGAGAGCTGGGCGATGAGCTCTGCGTGCGCGCCGGGCTGACCTGCGAATGGGTGACGAACGACTGGGATTCGATCATTCCCAACCTCGTCGCCGGCAACTACGACACGATCATCGCCGGGATGAGCATCACCGACGAGCGCGAGGAAGTCATCGACTTCACGCAGGATTACTACCCGCCCACCGCCTCCGCCTATGTCGCCGCCTCCGAGAATGTCGACGTGCTGAGCGGCGTCGTCTCCGCCCAGACGGCGACGATCCAGGCCGGCCACGTGGCCGAGAGCGGCGCCACGCTGCTGGAATACGCGACGCCCGACGAGACCATCGCCGCCGTCCGCTCCGGCGAGGCCGATGCCGTCTTCGCCGATTACGACTACCTGCTGCCGGCCGTCGAAGCCTCGAACGGCGAACTGATGTTCGTGGGTGAGCGCGTGCCGCTCGGCGGCGGCGTCGGCATGGGCATCCGCGAGAGCGACACCGAACTGCTGGAGGCGATGGACGCCGGCATCACCTCGATGAAGGAAGATGGCTCGCTCAACGAACTGCTGATCAAGTGGTTCGGCGAAGACGTTCAGACCTATTGATGAGCCTGCGGCGGAGCGGGCCCTCCCGCTCCGCCGCCCCCTGCTTCATGCGCCCCTCACCCCATGACATGACGGCCGCCCCTGCCCGCCGCCGGCGGCCGGAGAGCTGATGTTCGACTTCTGCGCCGACCCTTCCGTGCTCGACCGGCTGACGTGGCTCTCCTGCTACCTGACCACGGGCAAGCACATGGCCATCTACTGGTCGGTGGGCACCGTGCTGCTGCTCCTCGCCGTCACCGCGCCCACCGCCCTCGCCTTCGGCTTCGGCGGCGCCGTTCTGGCGCGCAGCCGCGTCGCGCCGTTGCGCTGGCTGGGCAAGGGGTACATCGCCATTGTGCGCGGCGTGCCGGACATCGCCTTCTTCCTCTTCTTCGTCATCGCGCTCGACCAGCTCTTCGAGTGGGTGCGCCACGAGGTGAAATGCCCGGAGTGGGAGAATTCCGTCTGGCAGGGCAACGACTTCATCGTCTGCCAGGCGGCGAAGCTGCCGCTCTCCTCGGCGCCGCAATGGGTCCACGAGGGCTACGGCTTCGTGCTGGCGGTGATCACCTTCTCCATCGTCTTCGGCGCCTTCGCGGGCAACGTGCTCTTCGGCGCCATGCGCGCCGTGCCCCGCGCGCAGCTGGAGACGGCGGAGGCCTACGGGATGAGCCGGGGACAGACCTTCCGCCGCGTGCTGGTGCCGCAGATGTGGGTCTACGCGCTGCCGGGGCTCTCCAACCTCTGGATGGTGCTGATCAAGGCGACGCCGCTCCTCTTCCTGCTGGGGGTGGAGGACATCGTCTACTGGGCGCGCGAGCTCGGCGGGACGAAGACACCGCAATTCACCGCCTATCCGCATGGCGACTGGCGGGTCTGGTATTTCCTGGCGCTGCTGGTTTTCTACCTCGGCATGACGAAGCTCTCCGAGTGGGCGCTGACGCGGCTGCAGGACAGACTGAGCCACGGGCAGGCCACCGCCTCGGGCGAGCGGCTGCGGCGCGACGAGGTGACCGCATGACGGCGCTGCCGGGCCCCCGAATTTCGCGTGACATTCGTGCACGGACATCGCGCGATGTCCGTCCCCCGGTGGCCAGGGGAGTGCACCGATGACCTGTCTCGAGACGATCCAGGCCTATGCCCTGCGCTCCATCGGCCTCGGCGAGCGGCTGCTGCCGCGCGAGGATTTCACGCTCTGCCAGCAGTTCACGCTGATCGGCTCGGGCATGTTGTGGAACATCTACTTCGGCCTGATCGCCCTGCTTACCGGCTTCCTGCTCGCCAATGCCCTCGCCGTCGGCAAGAACTCCGAGCGGCGCTGGCTGCGCAAGCCCTCCGAGTGGTTCATCTTCATCTTCCGCGGCTCGCCGCTCTTCATCCAGTTCTTCTTCGCCTACTTCGCCTTTCTGTCGCTCAAGAGCGTCCATCCGGCGTTCGACCCCTTCACCTCCGCCTGGCTGGGGGCGGCACTGGTGCTCTTCCTCAACACCGCGGCCTATTCGGCGGAGATCTTTTACGGCGCCCTGCGCTCTGTCCCGAAGGGAGACCTCGAGGCGGCGGATGCCTATGGCCTCACCGGCTTCGCGCGCTGGCGGCGGGTCGTCTGGCCGACGACCATGCGCCTCGCCTGGCCGGCTTATACGAACGAGGCGATCTTCCTCTTCCATGCCACGACACTGGTCTTCTTCTCCGGCTTCCCGGCCGTCCGCCAGCGGGGGGATGCGCTCTATTACGCGACCTATTTCGCGGACAAGACGTTCAACCCCTTCGTGCCCTACCCGATCCTCGCCTTCTACTTCATCCTGCTGACTCTGGTGATCATTTCACTCTTCGGGCTGGTGAACCGGCGGCTGAACCGCCATCTTCCGCAGGAGCGACGAGCCAGGATGCGGCTGCGCGCCCCCCAGATCATCCGGTGAACATGAACGGCCCTCCTCCCTCGATCCGCAACATCCGCGCCGGCGCGGCTGACCTCAACGGCGTCGCCCGCGGCAAGCGCGTGCCATGGCGCTTTGCGGCCAAGCTGGAAGAGGAAGGGATGCGCTTCCCCCTCTCGGTGCTCAACCTCGACATCTGGGGCGAGGATGTGGAGGACAGCCCCCTCGTCTTCGAGATCGGCGACCCCGACGGCGTGCTCAAGCCCACCGAGCGCGGCTATGTCCCCATGCCCTGGCTCAACACCGACACGGCGCTGCTGCCGATGTGGATGTACACGGAAGAAGGCGAGGCCTTCCCCGGCGATCCCCGCCACGCACTTGCCGACGTGGTGGCCCGCTTCAAGAAGCTCGGCCTGACGCCGGTGGTGGCGACGGAGATGGAGTTCTACCTCGTCGATGACAGCGGGCAGGAACTGCGCCAGCCGCCCTCCCCCCGCTCAGGCAAGCGGCGGCCGGGGGCGGAGATCCTGTCCCTCCGGGCGCTCGACGCCTTCGACATCTTCTTCACCGAGCTCTACGACGCCTGCGACGTCATGGGCATCCCCGCCGAGGCGGCGATATCCGAGAACGGCGCGGGGCAGTTCGAGGTCAACATGGTCCACGAGCCGGATGCCGTGAAGGCGGCGGACGACGCGTGGCTCTTCAAGATGCTGGTGCGGGGCCTCGCGCGGAACCACAACATGGCCGCCAGCTTCATGGCGAAGCCTTACGAGGAATATGCCGGCTCGGGCCTGCACATGCATTTCTCGATGCAGGACGAGGCCGGCAACAACGCCTTCGCCAACGACACCTTCGAGGGCTCCGACCTTCTCCGACAGGGCATCGCGGGGTGCCTCAAGGGCATCCCCGAGCTGGCGCTGATCTTCGCGCCGCACGGCAATTCCTACGACCGGCTGGTCCCGGAGAGCCATGCGCCGACGGGCATCTGCTGGGCCTACGAGAACCGCACGGCGAGCGTGCGTGTCCCCGGTGGCAGCTGGAAGGCGCGGCGGATCGAGCACCGCGTGGCGGGGGGCGACGTGAACCCCTACCTCTTCATGGCCGCCGTTCTCGGCTCCGCCCTCACCGGCATCGAGGACGGGCTGCAGCCGCCGCCGCCGATCTTTGGCAATGCCTACGAGCAGGAGATGGCGCAGATCCCCGACACTTGGGAGCGGGCCATCGACGCGCTGGAGGAGAGCGCCTTCGCGCGCCGCATCTTCCCCGACCTGCTGCTCCAGAACCTCGTGCGCACCAAGCGGCAGGAGGCACGCTACTTCGCCGAGCTGACGAAGCGGCAGCAGCTGGAGCTCTACCTCGATACCGTGTGAGCGGGGTGGAAAGGGCGGAGGGGGGCTGTGTGCCCCCCGCTGCCTCCGGCAGCCCCCCCCGAGGATTTTTGGGACCAAAGACAGGGGGGGCCGCGCGCTGATGGAGGCGGAGGAGCCGGGGGCGGGGCGGGTGACGCTGAGGCGGCTGGTGCCGGAGGATGCGGGGGCGCTGTTTGCGGCCATCGGGAATGCCGAGACCTATGCGGCGCTCGATATCGATCCGCCGGGCAGTGCCGACCAGATCCGCGCGCAGATCACCCGGCAGAATGCCGGGCCGCCGGGGGGCGGGGCGCTGTGGCTGAACTGGGCGGTGCGGGTGGAGGGCGTCGTCGCCGGTTTCGTGCAGGCGACGGTGACGGGGGAGGAGGCGGATTTCGCCTACGTGCTCGGCGCCGGCTTCTGGCGGCGGGGCATCGGGCGAAGGGCGGCGCGGCTGGCCATGGCGGAGCTGGCAGCGCGCCACGGGGTGACTCGGCTGATCGCCGATACCGATCGCGACAATGCCGCCTCGCAGGCGCTTCTGAAGAGGCTCGGCTTCCGCCGGACGCACCGGGAGGGGCGGGACGTGCACTTCCGCCACGATGGCCCCCTGCCCTGACGCGCGCCCCGCTTGCCCCGCCGGGCGGCGCCCATTACCCTTGTCACATCTCTTCCAAAACGGTGCTTCATGCTCATCGGCATTCTTCAGACCGGCCACGCGCCCGACGCGCTGCGCCCGGCTCACGGCGATTATTCCGATCTCTTCCAGCAGCTCCTCGCGGGGCACGGCTTTGACTTCGTCACCTTCAGCGTCGTCGACGGGGAGTTCCCCCCCGGCCCCGAGGCCGCCGATGCGTGGCTGATCACCGGCTCGCGCCACGGCGCCTACGAGGACCATCCGTGGATCCCGCCGCTGGAGGCGCTGATCCACGACATCCAGGGCTCCGGCCGGCCGCTCGTCGGCATCTGCTTCGGACACCAGATCATCGCGCAGGCGCTGGGCGGGCGGGTCGAGAAGTTCGAGGGCGGCTGGGCCGTCGGCCGGCAGCTCTACGAATTCGGCGGCGAGCCCCGCGCGCTCAACGCCTGGCACCAGGACCAGGTGACAGTGAAGCCCGAGGGCGCCCGCGTCGTCGGCACCAACCCCTTCTGCGCCAATGCCGCCCTCGCCTACGGCGAGAGCATCTACACCGTGCAGGCGCACCCGGAATTCGGCTCCGCCTTCATCGAGGGGCTGATCGACAAGCGCGGCGCCGGGGTCGTCCCCGACCACCTGCTCTCGCAGGCGCGCGCGTCGCTGCCGCTGGAGAACGACAACCAGATGCTGGCCGACGAGATCGCCGGCTTCTTCAAGGCGCGGGTGCCGGCATGAACTGGCTCGACAGGATCCCGCAAGCGGCCCGCACCTATCTCGAGGGCAAGCGCCTCGACGAGGTGGAGTGCATCATCGCGGACCTGCCTGGCATCGCCCGCGGCAAGGCCGTGCCCGCCGGCAAGTGGGAGCGGCAGCAGTATTTCCACCTGCCCAACTCGATCTTCTTCCAGACGATCACCGGCGACTGGGGCGAGGCGGCCGGGCCCGACGGCTTCACCGAGCCCGACATGATCCTGAAGCCCGACCTCACAACCGCCACCGCCGCCCCCTGGGCCGATGACGGCACGCTGCAGGTCATCCACGACGCGTTCGACCAGAAGGGCAACCGCGTTCCCTATTCCCCCCGCAACGTGCTGATGCGGGTGGTCGAGCTCTACGAGGCGCAGGGCTGGAAGCCGATCGTCGCGCCGGAGATGGAATTCTACCTCGTCGGCCGCAACACCGACCCGCGCCTGCCCATCGAGCCGATGATGGGCCGCACCGGCCGCCCCGCCGCCGCGCGGCAGGCCTATTCGATGACCGCGGTCGATGAATACGGCCCCGTGATCGACGACATCTATGAGTTCGCCGAGATCCAGGGCTTCGAGATCGACGGCATCACGCAGGAGGGCGGCGCCGGCCAGCTGGAGATCAACCTGCGCCACGGCCACCCGGTGCGGCTGGCCGACGAGGTCTTCTACTTCAAGCGGCTGATCCGCGAGGCGGCGCTGAAGCACGATTGCTTCGCCACCTTCATGGCCAAGCCCATCGAGGGCGAGCCCGGCTCGGCCATGCACGTGCACCACTCGGTGACCGATGTGCGCACGGGGCGGAACCTCTTCTCCGGCCCGGCGGGCGGCGAAACGGATGCGTTCTTCCACTTCATCGGCGGTCTGCAGGAGCATCTGCCGAGCGCCATCGCCGTGATCGCGCCCTACGTGAACTCCTATCGCCGCTACGTGCGCGACCATGCGGCGCCGATCAACCTCGAATGGGGGCGCGACAACCGGACGACGGGCATCCGCATCCCGGTCACGCCGTGGGAATCGCGGCGGGTGGAGAACCGGCTGGCTGGGATGGATTGTAACCCCTACCTCTGCATCGCCGCCTCGCTGGCCTGTGGCTACCTCGGGCTGATGAACGAGCTGCGCCCGGACAAGCGCTTCCGCGGCGACGCCTACGAGGCGGAGGATGCCATCCCTCGCGGCGTGCACGCGGCGCTCGATCTCTTCGACGGGGCGCGCGAGCTGCACGAGGTGCTGGGGCCCGATTTCGCCCGCGTCTATTCCATCGTGAAGCGGACGGAATATGACGAGTTCCTGCAGGTCATCAGCCCCTGGGAGCGGGAGCACCTGCTCCTGAATGTCTGATGGCGCTGGAGCTGCGGCCGAATTGCGAGTTCTGCGACAAGGACCTGCCGCCGGACGCGCCGGATGCGATGATCTGCACCTATGAATGCACCTTCTGCCGCGACTGCCTGGAGAGGGAGCTGCAGAACGTCTGTCCCAATTGCGGCGGCGGCTTCGCGCCTCGCCCGATCCGGCCCGCCCGTGAATGGCGCCCCGGCCTGTCACTGGCGCAGCGCCCTGCCGGCACCGAACGACACGACCTGAGCTACCCGCTGGAAGACATCCGCGCCCTCTCGGCGAAGCTGAAGAACATCCCGCCCGGGGAACGGTGAGGGGGCGCCCCTCCCGCTCTGTCATGCGGCAGGACGGCCGACACCAGCCGAAGCGCCCCTTGTAGGGTGGGTTTATAACCCACCTCCCCGGTGCCACCGACAGCGCCCTGCGCCTTCGGCGCGCACCGGGCGGGGATGGAGCGGAGAGCGCGCGCAAGACTCGCCGGAACCGTAGGCTGGGCTCAAGCCCCCCTCATCGCCCAACCGACGAGCACCCGGGCGGCGAGCGCCGGGCACCGCGGGCCGCGCGCCCCCGCGCCCCCTTCCCTTTCCCCGCCCACCGGCGGATGATCCGCGCCATGAACCCGCTGCACCGCAACGACCGCCCCGCCACCTATCCCGCCTCCTGGTATGCCGCCACCGCCACGCTCTCTGCCGAGCGGCCCGCGCTCGCCGGCGACGAGATGGCCGATGTCGCCATCCTCGGCGCCGGCTTCACCGGCCTCTGGGCCGCCAAGGTCCTGGCGGAGAAGGGTTTCAAGGTCGTCCTGCTGGAGGCGCACCGCGTCGGCTGGGGCGCCTCGGGGCGCAATGGCGGGCAGGTCGGCTCGGGCTATAACAAGCCGATGCGCTGGATCGCCGGGCGCATGGGCGCCGACAAGGCGCGGATGGTCTGGCAGGTGGCGGAGGACGCCAAGTCGCAGCTGCGCGCCTTCTGCGAGAGCCACGCGGTGGAGGCCGACTGGAAGGCCGGCGTCGCCCATGGCGCCTATTCCGATGCCGAGGCGGAGGAGGACAAGGCCGAGGTCGACTTCCTCGCCCGTGAATACGGCTACGAGCAATCCGAGGCGATGGGCGCCGACCGCTTCCGGGAGCTGGTGAAGTCCCCGCTCTACCACGGCGGCGTGCTCGACCGGGGCGCCGCCCATATCCACCCGCTCAACTACGCCCTCGCCCTGGCGCGGGCGGCGGAGGCGGCGGGCGCGACGATCCACGAACGCTCCGAGGTCACCGCCATCGAAAGCGGCGCCTCGCCCTCGCTGACGACGGCGGCGGGCACTTTGCGAGCCAAGCACCTGATCCTCGCCGGCAACGGCTACCTGCCGGCGATCGAGCCACACATGTCCGCCCGGGTCATGCCGATCAATTCCTTCATCGCCGCAACCCGCCCGCTGGAAGACCCGCGCTCGGTGCTGGCCGAGGAGATCGCCGTCGCCGATTCGAAATTCGTGGTGAACTACTATCGCTTCACCTCCGACGGCCGCTTCCTCTTCGGCGGGCGGGAGAGCTACGGGCTCGGCTTCCCCACCGACATCCGCGGCCCCTTGGTGGCGCGGATGACCAACCTCTTCCCGCAGCTGAAGGGCGTGGAGGTGGAACATGTCTGGGGCGGCACGCTCGGCATCACCATGACCCGCCTGCCCCACCTCGCCCGGCTGGGGCCGACGACGCTCTCCGCCGCCGGCTTCTCGGGCCACGGCGTCGCCCTCTCCGGCATGGCCGGGCGGCTGATGGGAGAGGCAGTCGCCGGCCAGGCGGAGCGGTTCGACGTGATGAGCGAGCTGCCGGTGCAGCGCTTCCCCGGCGGCGCCACCTTCCGCACGCCGCTGATGACGCTGGCGATGAGCTGGTACGCCCTGCGCGACCGCCTCGGCGTCTGAGGCGCGGTTCAGCGGTTCTTAAACCTGTTCGGGCTATCGCAGCACCGGTCGTCATATTCCGGCGGCCGCGATCTGCCAGGCCCGCCCCATGCCCGCCATCGATCCCGCGCCCCTCGCCCTTCGTGAGCCGCCCCCGGCCGCCGAAACCTCCGGCTCCCCGCGCCTGCCCCCCGGCTGGTGGCTGCTGCCCGCCATGGGCCTCGGCGCCGCGTTCTGGGCCGGGCTGGCGGTCGCGCTCTTCTAGCCGGCGCCCGGCGCCCGCCGTTTCGCCCGCCGCCGGAGGGGGTCACTCCGCCGCACTGGCACTCCGCCGCCTGCGCTGCCATGTAGGGCGCGAGCAGACGGAGGCGTGAGATGTTCCAGACATTCGAGGTGACGAGCAATCCCGAGCAGGGGCCGCCGCGGCTCTCCGCGCTGCGCGACGAGATGCTGCATGCCGGCCTCGGCGCCTTCATCGTCCCCCGGGCCGATGCCCATCGCGGCGAATACGTCGCCCCCGCCGATGCCCGCCTCGCCTGGCTGACGGGCTTCACCGGCTCCGCCGGCTTCGCGGTGGCGCTGGCCGAGGAGGCCGCCATCTTCGTCGACGGCCGCTACCGCGTGCAGGTGAGGCAGGAGGTCGATCCCGTCTTCACCCCCGTCGACTGGCCCGAGACGCAGCTGGCCGACTGGCTCATCGAGCACGCCCCCGAGGGTGCCACCATCGGCTTCGATCCGTGGCTGCACACGGCGGGCGAGATCAAGGGGCTGAAGGCGGCGCTGGAGCCGCACGGGCTGCGCCTCACCGCCACCGAGAACCTCGTCGATGCCATCTGGGAGGATCGTCCGGCGCCCCCCGCTGCCCCCTTCTTCCTGCAGCCGGAGGAGTTCGCCGGCGAAAGCTCGTCGGACAAGCGCGCCCGCCTCGCCGAAGAGCTGCGCAAGGAAGGCCAGCGCGCCGCCCTGCTCACCCTGCCCGATTCCATCGCCTGGCTCCTCAACATCCGCGGCAGCGACATCCCCCGCAACCCGGTGCCCCACGCCTTCGCGCTGCTTCATGACAGCGGCCGGGTGGAGCTCTTCTGCGGCCCCGGCAAGGCCGACGAGGTGGCGGGCGCGCTCGGCGCAGACGTCGCCATCCTCCCCGCGGACAGCCTCCTCGCCGCCCTGACGGATCTCGACGGCCCCGTCCGCGTCGACCCCGCCTCGGCGCCGGAGCGGCTGGCCGTCGCGCTCGGGAGCCGCATGGCGGAGGGGGTGGACCCCTGCCTGCTGCCCAAGGCCATCAAGAACCCCACCGAGATCGCCGGCATGCGCGAGGCGCACCTGCGCGACGGCGCCGCCATGGTGCGCTTCCTCGCTTGGCTGGACGCGGAGGCTCCGAAGGGCGGCCTAACCGAGACCTCCGTGGTGACGGAGCTGGAGAGCTTCCGCCGCGCCACCAACGCGCTGGAGGATATCTCCTTCGAGACGATCGCCGGCGCCGGCGAGCACGGCGCCATCGTCCACTACCGCGTCAACGAGAAGACCGACCGCCCCGTGCGCCCCGGCGAGCTGCTGCTCGTCGATTCCGGCGCCCAGTACCGCGACGGGACGACCGACATCACCCGCACCATCGCCGTCGGCGCGCCGCCCGAGGGCGCGGCGGAGGCCTATACGCGCGTGCTGCAGGGCATGGTCGCCCTCTCCCGCGCCCGCTTCCCCCGCGGCGTCACCGGTGCCCATCTCGACGCGCTCGCTCGCTTCCCGCTCTGGACGGCGGGGATGGATTTCGACCACGGCACCGGCCACGGCGTCGGCGCCTACCTCTGCGTCCACGAGGGGCCGGCGCGCTTCTCCCGCGCCAGCACCGACATCGCGCTGCAGCCCGGCATGGTGCTCTCCAACGAGCCGGGGCATTACCGCGAGGGGGCCTGGGGCATCCGCATCGAGAACCTCGTCGTGGTGGAGGAGGCGGCGCCCCTGCCGACGTCGGATCCGAACCGCCCGCTCCTCGGCTTCGAGACGCTGACCTTCGTGCCCTTCGACCGGCGGCTGATCGTGGCGGAGATGCTCAGCCCCGCCGAGCGGGACTGGATCGACGCCTATCATCGCGATACGCTGGAGCGGATCGGCCCCCGCCTCGACGGCGCCGCGCTCGCCTGGGCGGAGGAGGCCTGCGCCCCGCTCTGATCGCCCGCCGCCCGTCGAGGCCCCCCTCGGCCACCCCGTTGAAGTGCCGGGCCCGTTGAATTGCCGGTCATCGTGCCCATGTCATGACCCGGCCACATCCATGAAGGACATCGAGATGGCAGACCACATCACCATCAGGCCGGCCGGCGGCCATTGGGTCGTCCGCGCCGGCGGCGCCGTTCTCGGCGAGAGCGACAAGGCGCTGGAGCTGACGGAGGGCGACTACCCGCCCGTCATCTACTTCCCGCGCGAGGACATCGCGATGGCCTTTCTCGAGCCGTCGGAGACAGTCTCCACCTGCCCGTGGAAGGGCGAGGCGCGCTATTTCAGCATCGTCGCCAAGTCCGGCACCATCCCCGATTCCGCCTGGTCCTACGAGGAGCCCAAGGCCGGGGTGGAGGCCATCGCCGGCCACCTCGCCTTCTACACCTCCAAGGTCGCCGTCGAGCAAGTCTGACGGCGCGCCGCCTTCTCTCCCCGGATCCCCTTCATCTGGCCAAAAATACCCTCGGGGGTGCGGGGGCTGGCCCCCGCTCCCGCCCCCTCCACCTTCCCCTCCGCCCGCATCGGCGCTACCCGTGCGCCTCCGCCGACCGCCGCGCCAGCGCGCGGTTGAGGGCCCGCAGCGCATCGACGTGGAAGAGCGCCCCGCGCAGCTCCGGCCCCGCATCGCCGCCGGCGAAGTGGACGACCGGCAGCACGCTGGCGCCCGCCGTCTCGAACATCGGCATCGCCTCCTCCAGCGTCTGTCCTTCCTTGAGGAAGGTGCCGCCGGCGATCAGCTCCCGCATCGCCGCTTCGTCGGCCCCGCGCGGGTGGCCTTGCGCGCGCATGACGCTCTCCACCCGGAAGGTCCCGAGCAGCCAGGCCTGCGGGCCTGCGGCGAGGTGCACGCCCCGCCGCTCCAGCTGGGTGAGGAAGAACGAGCGGTCTACCAGCGCCGAGGCGACGGCGGAGGAGAGCGCGACGGAGACCATGACCGCCAGCCCCGCCTGCCAGTCCCCCGTCAGCTCGAAGACGATGAGGATGGTGGAGATCGGCGCCCCCAGCACCGCCGCCGCGACGGCGCCCATGCCCGCCAGCGCATAGAGGCTGGAGCCGCCGGAGAGCTCCGGCGCCAGGTGCGTCGCGACGAGGCCGAAGGCGAGGCCGGTCAGCGAGCCGACCATGAGCGAGGGGGAGAAGATGCCGCCCCCCATCCGCCCGCCCATGGTGACGGAGACGGCGGCGACTTTGACGATGGCGAAGATCACCGCCTCGCGAAACAGCAGCTCCCCCGTCAGCGCCCGGCTCGTCGTCTCGTAGCCGACGCCGATGATGTGCGGGAAGGGGATGGCGATGGCGCCGAGGATGGCGCCGGCCAGCATCGGCCAGGCCCAGCCCGGCAGGCGCACCCGCTCGCGCAGGCTCCCGGCGAGGCTGTCGGCCCAGAAGATCGCCCGCATCTGCACCACGGCGACGCCCCCGCAGACGATGCCGAGCAACAGGAAGGCCGGCAGCTCGACGTAGAACTCCACGGCGTTCTGGAAGGGCAGCTGGAACTCGGTGATGTCGCCGAAGACCAGCCGCCCCGCCACCGTGCCCGCGGCGGAGGCGATAACGATGGGCGCGAAGGCCTGCACGGCGAAGTGGCGCAGCACCACCTCCATCGCAAAGAGCGCCCCAGCGATCGGCGCGTTGAAGCTGGCGGAGACGGCGGCGGCGACGGCGCAGCCCAAAAGCTCGCGCCCCTCTATGCCGCCGAGCTTCGCCCAGGAATTGACGTAGGAGGCGAGGACGGCGGCAAGGTGCACCACCGGCCCTTCCCGCCCCGTCGAGCCGCCGGTCGAGAGGGTGATGAGCGAGGCGAGGGCGGAGACGAGGCCCCGCCGCCGCTGCACCCGCCCGTCCCGGAGTGCCGCCGCCTCGATCACGTCGGCCACCGAGCGCACGCGCCCGTCCTCCGTCAGCCGGTCGAGCAGCAGGCCGACGGCGAGGCCGCCGAGGATGGGGATGACGAGCAGCCAGTACCAGTCGAGCCCGGCGGCGAAGGAGTGGATGTGGGCGACATCGTCGGTGCCGTAGAAGAGCGCCTGCAGCCCGGCGATGCCGAGGCGGAAGGCCAGCGCGGCGACGGACGCGGCGAGCCCGATGGCCAGTGCCAGCGCCCAGAGGCGCAGCCGCACGCCGCCCCGGCGCGCCTGCGCCCGCATCCAAGCCGTCCGTCCGCCCTGTCCCTGTTCCATCCGCTCTTCCTGCGGCTTTGCCGGCGGCGGAGCAAGATCGGCGGCGGCGGGCGGAGCCGGGCGCATGGCCCCGGCGCCACGGGCGGGGCGCCGTTCGCGTCACGCATTGGTCATACTAAAGGTGCACATTATTCGCGCAGCGAATTCTGGCCTTTTCTCCCGACGTCACAGACAGTAACGTGCGCCTCACGCTGACGCGAAGAGCCATGATCCACCAGATCGCCCTTGCCGCGCCGTCCGTGCGCCCGCCGCCGTGCTGCCTCAGCCGGCGCCGGGCCCCTTGGCCGAGGCGCGGCCCCCCGGAGATGTGCGTCTCCTCCCCCACACAGGTCGGGCCGCCCGTGTTGCGCGGCGGTGCTTTGCGCGCGCCGACGAGGGGCCGGGGGCAACGATGAGCGACGGGGCAGACGGCGACGACAGGCACCTCGAGGAAGAGGTGATCGACGGGATCTACGAAACCGCCATGGACCCCAGCCGCTACGAGGAGCTGCTCGACCGCTGGCAGAACCTGCTGCTGCGCCGCCAGATGCGCGGGGACGGGGAGGATCTTCCCGGCGTCGCCCCCCACGTCATGCGCGCCGGCCAGACGCTGGACCGGGTGATGGAGGCGGAGGCGAAGAGCGCCGGCGCGCTGCTCACCACGATCCATCACAACGCCGCCTTCGTCATCGACGAGACGCTGGTCGTCACCGCCGCCAACCGCGCCTCGGCGGCCAGCCTCGGCCTCGCCGTCGGCGCCCGGCTGAGCGATCTCGGCCGCCTCGTGGCGGAGCCGGAGCCGCTGATCGCCGCCGCGCGGCAGGCGCTGCGGCGCAACGATGCCACCCCGCACATCCTGCGCCTGCACGGCAGCCGCACCGGCAAGACGGTGCTCGTCTCCTTCCGCCGCTACGCCGGCCCCTCCGGCACGCCGGAGCTGCTGGCCGTCACGTCCGAGCTGGCGTGGCCCCCCGCCTTCGGCGAGGTGGTGCGCGCTACCTTCGACCTGACGGTGGCGGAGACGGAGGTGATGCGCGCCCTCTCCGAGGGCTCCAGCCTCGCCGACATCGCCTCGGCGCGCGGCCGCTCCGTCGCCACGGTGCGCGCGCAGCTCAAGTCGGTGATGTCGAAGACGGAGACCAGCAGCCAGGCGGACCTCATCCGCCTCACCCTCTCGATGCTGGAGATCGCCCGCTTCTCCGACCCCGGCTCGGTCGCGCTCCAGGGCGATGCGCCGGCCCATTCGGCCGACGGCGGGCTGGTGCCCCGCCCCATCCAGCGGATGAGCCTGCCCGACGGGCGGCTGATGGAGTACCTGATCCTCGGCGATCCGAAGGGGCGGCCCTGCCTCTACATGCCGATCGACTTCGGCCTGACCCGCTGGCCGGCGAGCGCCGAGGCGGAGGCCTCGCGCGCCGGCATCCGCATCATCGTGCCGATCCGCGCCGGCTACGGCCAGTCCTCCGCCCTGCCCGAGGGCGTCGACGTGCTGCGCCAGCTGGCCGACGATCACGTCGCCCTGCTCGACCGGCTCGGCGCGCCGCGGCTGCCGATCATCGCCATGGGCGACGACAGCCTCTTGGCCTTCGCCATCCACACCGCCGCGCCCGAGCGAGTGAGCGCCATCATCTGCTGCGCGGGCGTGCTGCCCCTCACCGGCCCCGAGCAGTTCGACCGCATGGGCCGCTGGCACCGCTTCGTCATCGCCGGTGCCCGCACCACGCCGCACCTTCTGCCCTTCATGGTGCAGGCCGGCGCCGCCCTCGCCCGGCGCATCGGCAAGAGCGGCTTTCTGGAGAGCGTCTACCGCCAGTCCGCTGCCGACCGCGCCACCTTCCAGGTGCCGGAGGTGCTGGAGGCGATCACCGTCGGCTCCGAGGTCGCCCTCTCCAAGACCCACGTGGCGGACAAGGCCTTCACGCGCGAACTGATCGCCAAGGTCAATTTCGATTGGCAGGAGGATGTCGCCTTCACGCGCGGCCGGCTGCCCGTGCACTTCCTCAGCGGCTTGCAGGACCCTCAGGTACCTTCCGAGACGCTGGAAGAGCACCAGCAGAGCTACCCGTGGATCGACTTCCGCATCTTCCCCGATGCCGGTCAGCTGCTCTTCTTCCTGAAGTGGCGAGAGGTGCTTCCGCTGATTCTGCGGCACCTCCACGAAGCTTCCTGAGGGTGACGCCGGGGGATTTGGTAATAATCCGTTAATCTACCCCATATGGGGTATGAGGAATCTGACCCGGCCCTCTAGGACATCCACATTGATAAGTCATTGCGGCGCTTGCAGCGAGCGCGGCTCGATTTCTTCGGTAGGGCGGTGAGTGGCCCTGCCGATATTTGAGAAGTCTCGGGGCGGTCCTAACGGGCCGCCCTTATTTCTTGCCCCTGAAGAAATTCCGTCGCCGCCCCGCCGTCAGGCCGGGGGCGTGCCAATCAGCGCTTCCGCCGCCGCCTTCGCCTCGGCGGTGACATCGGCGCCGGCGAGCATCCGGGCGATCTCCTCCACCCGCTCCGCCGCCGCCAGCGGCGCCACCTGGCTGAGCGTGCCGGCGCCGCCATCCGTCTCTTCCTTGCGCACGCGGAAATGGTGGGCACCACGCGCCGCGACCTGGGGGGAGTGCGTCACCACCAGCACCTGCCCCGACTCGGCGAGTCGCGACAGGCGGCGGCCGATGGCATCGGCGGTGGCGCCGCCGACGCCGCGGTCGATCTCGTCGAAGATCAGGATCTGCCCCTCCGCCCCGGCATGAAGGCAGACCTTCAGCGCCAGCAGGAAGCGGGAGAGCTCGCCGCCCGAGGCCACCTTCTCCAGCGGCCCCGCCGGGGCGCCGGGGTTGGTGGCGGCGGCGAAGCGCACCATGTCGAGCCCCGTCGGCCCGCCCGGCGCCTCGTCGATCTGAACCGTGAAGCGCGCCCGCTCCAGCTTCAGGGGCGGCAGTTCCGTCGCCATCGCCGCCTCCAGCCGGGTCGCGGCGGCGCGGCGGAGGCCGGAGAGATGCGTCGCGGCGCTCTCGAACCCCTCCTCGGCGGCGGAGACCTCGCGGCGCAGCGTGTCGATATCGCCCTCGGAGGCGTCGAGCGCCTCCAGCTTGGCGGAAAGGTCCTGCCCCAGCGCCGGCAGCTCCTCGATGCTGAGGCCGTGCTTGCGGGCAAGGGCGCGGAGGGCGAAGAGCCGCTCCTCCGTGCGCTCCAGCTCGGAGGGGTCGTAGTTCAGCGCGTCCAGCGCCTCCGCCACGCCCTGCTCCGCCTCGCCGAGCGCATCGACGGCGCGCGAGAGCGCCTCCAGCGGCGCATCGAGCCGGCCCTCAGCGGCCTCGGCGGCGCCTTCCAGCCAGCGGATGGCATCCATCGTCAGCCCTTCGGCCGCGTCGCCGGCAAGCGCGGCATGGGCGCGGGCGATATCCTCGCGGATGCGCACCCCGGCCTGCATGGAGCGGCGGGCGGTATCCAGCGCCTCCTCCTCGCCCGGCTGGGGGGAGAGCTCCTCGATCTCGGCGGCGGCGTGGCGCAGGTACTCCTCCTCCTCGCGCAGCGCCTCGGCCCGCGCCTCCGCCTCGGCCAGCGCCTTGCGGGTGGCGCGGAGGGAGGACCACGCCATGCGCACCGCCACCAGCGGCTCCTGCGCATCGGCGAAGGCATCGAGGAGGGCAAGGTGCGACCTGGGGTCCAGCAGCGCCCGGTCATCCCCCTGCCCGTGCAGCTCCACCAGGTGCTCGGAGAGCCGGCGTAGCAGCTCGCCGGAGGCGGGGCGGTCGTTGACCCAGGCGCTCTTGCGACCCGACGGCGTGTTGACGCGGCGCAGGATCAGCTCGTCCTCGAAGTCGATCCCCGCCTCCTCCAGCACGGCGCAGGCCGGGTGGCCGGGGCCGAGCTCGAAGATGGCCACGACCTCGCCCTTCTCGGCCCCCTGACGCACCAGCTCCGCCCGGCCGCGCCAGCCGAGGGCGAAGCCCAGCGAGTCGAGGAGGATCGACTTGCCCGCCCCCGTCTCACCGGTCAGCACGTTGAGGCCAGGGCCGAAGCTCAGCTCGGCCCGGCGGATCAGCAGCATGTCGGTGATGTCGAGCTGTCTCAGCATCGGGGGCGCATGGCGGCCGTCAGAGCCACTCCCCCAGCACCATCTGCCGGTAGATCTGCGCCAGCCAGCTGTCGCCGGACGCCTCCATCGACAGCCCCTGCCCCGTCAGCAGGGCGTAGCTGTCCTGGTACCACTCGGTGGACTGGAAGTTGTAGCCGAGGATCGCGCCGGCCGTCTGCGCCTCTTCCGGCAGGCCGAGCGCGAGGTAGGCCTCCACCAGCCGGTGCAGCGCCTCGGGCGTGTGGCTCGTCGTCTGGAAATCCTCCACCACCACGCGGAAGCGGTTGATGGCGGCGGCGTAGTGATCGCGGCGCAGGTAGTAGCGGCCGATCTCCATCTCCTTGCCGGCGAGATGGTCGAAGGCGAGGTCGAACTTCAGGATCGCCGACCGCGCGTATTCGCTCTCGGGATACACCTCGATCACCGTGCGCAGGGCCTGCAGCGCCTGGAAGGTCAGCCCCTGGTCACGGCCGATCTCGTCGATCTGGTCGTAGTAGGAGAGCGCCAGCAGGTACTGCGCATAGGCCGCATCGCCATCCGTCGGGTAGAAGTCGAGGAAGCGCTGCGCCGCGGCACGGGCATTGGGGTAATCCTCGTCGCGGTGATAGGCCATGGCCTGCATGATCAGGCCCCGCTTCGCCCATTCCGAATAGGGATAGAGCCGCTCGATCTCACCGAAGTAATAGGCGGCGTCTTCCGCGTCGCCATCCGCCAGCTCGACCTCGCCGCGCTGGTAGATCTCCTCCGGGGTGAACGCCTCCAGCGCCGGCCGGGATTCGACGAGGTCGCTCCCGCAGGCGCCCAGCGCAGAAAGCGCCAGCCCCAAGGCCGCGCCTTTTGCCAAGGACCAGCTCGTCTGCCTCACGTCTCTCGCCCCCCGGGGTCTTGCTTCTGGCCGGGGCTGGCCCGGCGCGAAGGGCTTAACATGATTGGCGGGAGGGCAAAATGCCTTTTGCGTGGGCTGCGGCGGGGCGCCGCTGCCGCCCCGCGGGCGGCGGAAACCACATGGTTTCCGCACGCGATTTCCATATGGAAATCGCCGGACGCTCAGGCGACGCGGGAGAGATCGGAGGGACGCAGGTTCCAGCCGGGCAGGCGGCGGGCGGTCGCCTCGCTCACCTCGACACGCCGCCAGGCCGAGGGCTCGGCGAAGATGGCGCGCAGAAGCTGGTTGGTCATCGCGTGGCCGGCGCGCACGCCGGTGTAGCGGCCGAGGATCGGCGCGCCGGCGAGGGCGAGATCGCCGAGCGCGTCCAGCATCTTGTGGCGCACCGGCTCGTCGGGGTGGCGCAGGCCGCCGGGGGTGAGCACCTTGTCGCCCTCCACCACCACGGCGTTGAAGAGCGTCCCGCCCAGCGCCTTGCCCTGCGCGCGCATCGCGTCGACATCCGCCTTTCGGCAGAAGGTGCGCGCATCGCAGAGCTCGCGCAGGAAGGCGCCGTTGGCCATGTCGAGTGTCTTCACCTGCCGGCCGATGGCCTTGTCGGGGAAGTCGATCGCGAAGGAGACGACGAGCCCCGCCCCCGGGTCGAGCCGGGCGGAGGCCTGGCCGGAGCGGGCCTCGACCGGGCGCAGGATCTCGATGGCCGTCAGCGACGCATCCTGCACCTCCAGCCCGGCCGAGAGGATGGCGCGCGCGAAAGGCGCCGAGGAGCCGTCGAGTACCGGCACTTCCGGCCCGTCGATCTCCACCCGGGCGTTGCCGAGCCCGGTCCCCGCGCAGGCGGCCATCAGGTGCTCGACGGTGGAGAGCGTGGTGCCCGCCTCGTTGCGAAGCTGGGAGTTGAGGGGCGAGGGCGTGACGAGATCCCAGCGCGCGGGGATGCGCGCCGCCTCGCCGGAGATATCCGTGCGATAGAAGACGATGCCGCTGCCGGCGGGGGCCGGCTTCAGCGTCAGCCGCGCCGGGCGCCCGGTGTGAAGGCCGGTGCCGGTGAGGCGGACAGTTTCTTTCAGCGTCGTCTGCACGAAGACCCTCTTGGATGGGGCGGGGCGAGAGAATTGGCCCTCGCCCGACGGGCATCAGTTAAGAAAGGGTGAAGGCTTCCTCAACTCACCTTTTACGACAGGGTGAAACAGAGCGGCGCTTCTCCGCCGGGACTCGGGCGATTTGCAAGGCTGTTCCCCTGAAGCGGTCAACGCGGGGCGATCACGCCTCCGGCGGCGCATGACGGCAACGTGACGGGCGGGGGCCTGTCAGACGCGCGCCATGATTGCGGCGATGCGCGCCGCCTCCTCCTCGAAGCCCCAGGGCGCGTTGATGAGGATGAGGCCCGATCCGAGCATCCGGTGCCCGGGCCGTGCCGGGCGAAGCGGCGTCTCGATGCGCTGCGCCCCCTCCAGCACGTCCAGCGCCTCAGCCATCGGGGCGTGCAGCCCGGCCTCCAGCATCGGGTACCAGAGCATCTTGATGCCCACCGGCCAGCGCTTGTGGAGGGCCTTCACCAGCGCCGCCATCGCCGCGTAATCGGCCTTCACCTCGTAGGAGGGGTCGATCAGCACCAGCCCCCGCGCCGGCTCCGGCGGCAGGAGGCGGCGGGCGAACGCCGCGCCGTCTTCGCGCACAACCTCCGCCCTCTCGCCCATGGCGGCGACGAGGGCCGCATGTTCCTGCGGGTGAAGCTCGGCCATGTGCAGCCGGTCCTGCTCCCTCGCGAAATGCGCGGCGACGAGCGGCGAGCCGGGGTAGCTATCGGGCCCGTGGGTGGCGCGGGTCGCGTCGAGCACCTGCCGGTAGGGGTGGTCCGGCTCGAAGAGCGCCTCCGCCCGGACGATGCCCGCCTCGGCCTCGCCCGTCTTGCGTGCCTCCACCCCAGCGAGGTCATAGAGGCCCCGGCCCGCGTGAGTTTCCACGTAGGTCAGGGGCTTCGGCTTCTGGGTGAGGTAGTCGAGAATCCAGGAGAGGGCGGCGTGTTTCATCACGTCCGCCCCGTTCCCGGCATGGTAGCCGTGCTGGTAGCTCAGCATCAGCTTGCCCGTTTCATCCCCATGACCCGCGCCCGCGCGCGTGGGTCATTGTCGAAGAGGCTGGCGAGCTGCTCCGTCATCGCGCCGGCGAGCTGCTCGACATCGGTGATCGTCACCGCCCGCTCGTAATAGCGCGTCACGTCATGGCCGATGCCGATGGCGATGAGCTCCACCGCCTTCTTCTTCTCGACCATGGCGATCACGTCGCGCAGGTGCTTCTCGAGGTAGTTGGCCGGGTTCACGGAGAGGGTGCTGTCGTCCACCGGCGCGCCGTCGGAGATGACCATGAGGATCTTGCGCTGCTCGGGCCGGTTCACCAGCCGCTTGTGCGCCCATTCCAGCGCCTCGCCGTCGATGTTCTCCTTCAGGAGGCCCTCTTTCATCATGATGCCGAGGTTCTCGCGCACCCGGCGCCACGGCGCATCGGCGCGCTTGTAGACGATGTGGCGGAGGTCGTTCAGCCGCCCCGGCAGCGGCGGCCGGCCGGCATTGCGCCAGCCCTCGCCCGCCTGCCCGCCCTTCCAGGCGCGCGTGGTGAAGCCGAGGATCTCGACCTTCACCTGGCAGCGCTCCAGCGTGCGGGCGAGCACGTCGGCGCAGATGGCGGCGATGGAGATGGGGCGCCCCCGCATCGAGCCGGAATTGTCGAGGAGCAGCGTCACCACGGTGTCGCGGAACTCGGTGTCCTTCTCGCGCTTGAAACTGAGCGGCGTCGTCGGGTTGGCGACGACGCGGGCGAGGCGGCCGGCATCGAGCGTGCCCTCCTCCAGGTCGAACTCCCACGACCGGTTCTGCTGCGCCTGCAGGCGGCGCATCAGCTTGTTGGCGAGGCGGGAGACGGCGCCCTTCAGGGGGTCCAGCTGCTGGTCGAGATAGGCGCGCAGACGCTCGCGCTCGGCGGGCTCGGCGAGATCTTCGGCCGCGATCTCCTCGTCATGGCTATTATCGTAGACCTTGTAGTCCGGGTCCGCCTCGGAATGGGGGGCGGGGGGCGGAGGCTCGGTCGGCGCCTCGCCCTCGGGCACCAGTTCCTCCTCCATCTCCTCGGCGTCGCCGCCTTCCTGCTCCATCGAGGCCTGCGCCTCGCCCTCCTCCTCCTGCTCCTGCTGGGACTGCTCGGGCGTGGCATCCTCGACGTCGCCGCCGGAGTTCTGATCGTCCTCGCCCTCTTCGGTCTCGGGCTCGTCCTCGGCCAGATCGTCGGCGAGGTCATCCTCGGCATCGGGGTCGTCGCCCAGCTGGTCGGCGTAACCGAGGGCGGAGATCATGTCGCGGGCGTAGCGGGCGAAGGCCTTCTGGTCGTGCAGGAGGTCGCTCACCTCCTCCAGCCGGTCGCCGAAGCTCTCCTCCAGGTGGCCGCGCCAGAGATCGAGGACGTTGTCGGCCCCCTTGGGCAGGTCGCGCCCCGTGGCGAGCTGGCGGACGAGGTAGCCGGCGGCTGCGGCAAGCGGCGCCTCGGAGGCCTCTCGCACCTGGTCATAGCCCTTGCGGCGGGCGTCGGCTCCGATCCTCGCGTCGATGTTCTTGGCGGTGCCGGGCATGTAGCGCGCGCCCAGCGCCTCCACCCGCGCCGATTCCATCGCCTCGTAGAGATCGCGGGCCATGGGGCCCTGCGGCTGGTAGCGGTTGGCGACGGCGGCGTCGTGCAGCTTGTGGCGCAGCGCCAGCCCGTCGGCCGTACCTCGGGCCAGCAGCACCTCCTCGGCCGTCATGCGGCGGGATATCTGCGGCAGGCGGATGGAGTCGTTGGTGCCGCCGGCCGGATCGACCGAGAAGGAGACGGCCAGCTCGCGGTCGTCCGCCATCACCTTGGTCGCCTCGGCGAGCGCCTTCTTGAACGGATCGGCCGGGTTGTCGTTGGGCTTTTTCATGGGGCTTCATAAAGCACCGGGGCGGCGCTTCGGCAAGGCGCGATGGCGTCACGGCCGCGCGCTCGCCGCTCCCTTGCGGGCGCCTCTCGCCCAAATTTCGCCGGAATGCCCCGACAGCCTGCGGGCCATGACCGCCCCCCGCGCCGCGCTCTTCATCGACGCCGAGAACATCTCCCCCGCCCACGCGGACAGCATCCTCCGCCTCGCCCGGGGGACGGGCCAGCTCGTCTCCGCCCAGGCCTACGGCGATGCCACGCGCCAGCCAGCCTGGCGGCAGGTTCCAGGCCTCACCTTCGTGCATGTGGAAGGCAGCCGCCCCTGCGCCACCGATATCCGCCTGATCGTCGACGCCATGCATCAGGCGGCCGAGGGGCGCTGGGACAGGCTCTGTCTCGCCAGCTCCGACCAGGACTACATCCCGCTCCTCACCGCGCTCCGCGCCATGGGCCGGACTGTGACCCTTCTTGGAGAGGCAAAGGCGCCGCCGGCCCTGCGCGCCGCCTCCGACGTGTTCCTCGAACTGGGAGCGGAGGAGCCCCCGGCCGCCGCGCCGTCACGTCTGGATCTGAAGGTGCGCGCGCTGATCGCAGAGCATAGCGCAAACGGCCGCGGCATGCCGCTGACATCACTCGGATGCCAGATGTCACAGAAGCACGGAGTCGCCGCCAAGTCCCTGGTCGAAGGCACCTGGCGCTCCTACGCCAAGGCCCGCCCGGCTCTCTTCGAGGTGGACCCACCGGGCGAGGACGCCCGTATCCGCTTCCGCCCTTCCGGCTTCGCGGGCCCGGCACGCCTCACCAGCGTCGCCTGACCCGGCCCGCACTGCACTCGCTTTTCTCGAAATATCCTCGGGGGGGCGCCGGAGGCGCGGGGGGCAGACAGCCCCCCTCCCCGGCCGGCCTCAGGCGTCGACGTTGGCGAACTGCCCGCCCGTCGGCTTCGACGGCTTGTCCCAGTCGCGCTTCACGCCCAGCATCAGCACGATGTTCTTGGCGACGTAGATGGAGGAGTAGGTCCCCACCACGATGCCCCATGTGATCGCGAAGACGAAGCCGCGGATCACGTCGCCCCCCAGCACCAGCAGCGCGATCAGGGCCACCAGCGTGGTGCCGGAGGTCATCACCGTGCGGCTCAGCGTCTCGTTGGCGGAGATGTTGAGCACGTCGATCAGCGGCTTGGTCTTGTACTTGCGCAGGTTCTCCCGCGCCCGGTCGAAGACGACGACCGTGTCGTTGATCGAATAGCCGACGATGGTGAGCAGCGCCGCGATGATCGCCAGGTCGAACTTGATCTGGAAGAGCGCGAAGATGCCGATCGTCAGCGTCACGTCATGGACCAGCGCCGCCACGGCGCCGACCGAGAACTGCCATTCGAACCGCAGCCAGATGTAGACGAGGATCGCCCCCATCGCGCCGAGGACGGAGAGGATGGCCGTCCGGATCAGCTCGCCCGAGACCTTACCGCTGACGCTCTCGGCGGCGGTGAATTCCAGCGTCGGGTCCACCTGCTGCAGCGCGGTGGCGACGGCGGTCATCGTCTCGGAGGAGACGGAGCCCTCGCCCTCCTGCGACTGGATGCGCACCTGCGCGACGTGCTGGCCCTCCTCGAAGGTCGGGTCGAACACCTCGGAGATGACGACGTCGCCGAGATCCAGCCCCGCCAGCGCGTCGCGGTAGGCGCCCACGTCCACCGGCTGCTCCGCCTCGGTGCGGATGGAGGTGCCGCCGGTGAAGTCGATCCCGTAGTTCAGGCCCATGGTGAAGAAGAGGATGATCGAGACGATCATCCCCACCACCGAGGCGCCGAAGGTGACGCGCGCGGCCCTGAAGAAGTTGATATTGGTGTCGTCCGGGACGATGCGGAACGCCATGTCAGATCCTGAGCGTCTTGGGCCGTTTCCGCTCGAACCACATGACGACGAGCACGCGCGTCACGAAGAGGGCGGTGAAGACCGAGGTGAGGATGCCGATGCCGAGGGTGATGGCGAAGCCACGCACCGGGCCGGAGCCGAGGGTGAAGAGGATGGCCGCGATGATCAGCGTGGTGATGTTCGCATCGATGATCGCCGAGAGCGCCCGCTCGTAGCCGAGCTGGATCGCCCGGGCCGGGCCCTTGGCCGTCCTCATCTCCTCGCGGATCCGCTCGTAGACCAGCACGTTGGCATCCACCGCCATGCCCATCGTCAGCACGATGCCGGCAATGCCGGGCAGCGTCAGCGTCGCGCCGAGCATGGAGAGGGCGCCGAAGAGCAGGATCATGTTGATGACCAGCGCGAGGTTCGCGAACCAGCCGAAGAGCCCGTAGGAGACGGCCATCACGACGATGACGGCGACGCCGCCGGCAATGGCGGCTAGCTTGCCGGCATCGATGGAATCCTGCCCCAGCTCCGGCCCTATGGTGCGCTCCTCGAGGAAGGTCAGCTCGGCCGGCAGGGCGCCGGCGCGCAGCAGGACGGCGAGGTTGGTGGATTCCTCCACCGTGAAGCTGCCGGTGATGATGCCCGAGCCGCCCGGAATGGCGGACTGGATCTGCGGGGCGGAGACCACCTCCTCATCGAGCACGATGGCGAAGAGCGCACCGACATTCTCGCCGGTGTACTCGCCAAAGGCGCGGGCGCCGGTCGGGTTGAAGCGGAAGGAGACGGCCGGCCGCCCGTTCTGGTCGAAGCTCGGCTGCGCGTCCACCAGCTCCTCGCCGGTGACGACGGGGGCGCTCTCCAGCACGTAGAAGATGCCGTCCTCGTCCAGCGAGGGGAGGACCTCGGCGCCCGCGGGGGCGGAGGCGGAGGCATCGGAGGTGCGGCTGATCACCGGCTGGAAGGTCAGCTGCGCGGTGGTGCCGATGATGTCCTTGACCTCCTGCGCGGAGCCGACGCCCGGCACCTGCACGAGGATGCGGTCGTCGCCCTGGCGGATGATCGTCGGCTCGCGGGTGCCGACCTCGTCGATCCGGCGGCGCACGATCTCCAGCGCCTGGCGGACGGTGCGGTCATCGCTGGCGGCCTTCTCGGCCTCCGAGAGCTGCACCGTCAGCAGCGTGCCGTTCATGGAAATGGAGAGATCCGAGGCGCCCGCGCCGGTCAGCGTGGTCACCGGCGTCGCGAGCCCGCGCGCCAGCTCCAGCGCCCGTTCGGCGCCCGCGGCCTCGGAGATGCGCACGCGCAGCTCCCCCTCGGGGCCGTCCTCGCGGGTGACGAAGCCCACCGTCTCGCGCTCGGCGGCCAGCGTGTCCCGCAGCTCGGGCCAGAGCGCCTCCATCCGGGTGGCGTAGACATCCTGCACCTGCACCTCGGCAAGGAGGTGGGCGCCGCCGCGCAGGTCGAGCCCGAGGTTGACGAGCCCGTCGGGCAGCCAGCTCGGCCAGAGGCCGGCCTCGAACTCGAGCTCCTGCGTCGTCAGCCCCCGCTCGATGGCGGCTTCGGCGTCGTTGGACCGTTCGACCCGCTGGTAGAAGGCATTGGGCAGCGCCAGGAGGAGCCCGGCCAGGCAGACGGCCCAGACGAAGAGCCGGCGCCAGAGGGGGATGTGCAGCATTATGTCAGCTCTTGGCCGGCTCGGTCTTGGAGACGACCTGGGCGATGGTCGCCTTGACGACGCGGACGGTGACGCCGGAGGCGATCTCGACCTCGATCTCGTCGCCTTCCTTCACGCGGGAGACCTTGCCGACAATGCCCCCTTGCGTGACGACCTGATCGCCGCGCCGCAGGGCCTGCACCATCGCCTGGTGCTCTTTGACCTTCTTCTGCTGGGGACGGATCAGGAAGAAATACATGATCGCGAAGATGGCGATCAGCGGGACGATAGAAGCAACGCCTTCCATGGGACCTCTCTACTGGCGGGGGCCGTCGGGCCCTCTCGGACGGGTGCGGCACCCTAGGGTTGGCGGAACGGCTTGTCCACCGGGGGGTTCGCGTGGCGATATAGGGGAGAGCGGGATGGAGGGCTAGGGGGATGGGGGAACGAGGCGTCACGCTGACGCTACCGCTGACGGAGCGGGAGCTGGCTGTGTTGGGGCTGGTGGCGTTGGTGACAGTGGTATCTGCGCTGGTATATGCTCTCTACCCGTCGATCGCAGGCGAGAGTGTTCGCAAGCGACCAGTCTGGCTCAGCGCCATCATCGCTGTCGCGGCTCCCCTCTTTGTTCTTGCGACCATCGCGGCAGCAGTTGTTCTGTGGACTGTGGCGGGAGGTCAGGGTGAGGCCGATACGCCCGCAACCGGTCTCGGCGCGGGCGCCCTAATCGCCGCTCTACTCGGCGCGCCGCTGGTCATCTGGCGAAGCTGGGTTGCGCATCGGACGGCAGACGTGGCCGAGGAGAACCACAAGACCGAGCTATTCAACAAGGCCATCGAGAATCTGGGCGCTGTGCGTTCCGTCATCGTCTTGTCGGAAGGGGAAGACGGAACCCAAACTTTTCGAGAAGCTACAGAAAAGAACAAGGAAGTCAGAATTGGCGCAATTCTCGCACTAACCCGCCTCTCAAGAGCAAATGACGACATCCATGTACAAGTCATGAAGATCCTTTCTTCATATATTTCGGAGAATGCCAGAATAGGTCAGCGTAGGGACGACCAAGACCAAATCGACAGTGATGTTCAAGAAGCTCTGACGGCAATTGGTGGACGTACGCTCCGAGCACATGCCATAGAAGGAATGGAGAGTCACCGTATAACTCTGACAGACTGCGACCTGAGCGGAGCAAACTTTAGCAAATTGAATTTGTCGGGTCTGAATTTCCTACGCTGCAATTTCACGCGCGCTAGGTTTGGGTTCACCAAAGCTAAACTAGCTCAGTTCGAGGACTGCAAATTTAACGAAGCTTCGTTCTTCGCCGGCGAGTTTACAAACTGTTATTTTGGATCCTGCAGATTTAAGGATTCAATGCTGAGATCAACAAGAATTGAGGAAAGCTCGTTTCAACACACTTCATTCTTGAAGGTAAGGTTAGATTCCATCCTTTTGGACGGCTCGCGGTTCTTCATGTGTTCCATTTTCGAATCTCACCTTGACTGGAATATGGTCGGAAAGGAGGTCTCTTTTTACAATTGTGCGTTCTATATTTCGGACATCCGGTCCAAGACAATATCTGCAAGCATTCTCTCTAACTCGTTTGGCGACGCTTCTGTCCGAGCCCGAGATGGAGCAGGAGAGATCGTTGAGTTGCCGACCCACTGGCCCCGGTTCATTCTGCCGAAATATCGCTTTGAAGGTGAATGGCAGAAGTGGGTCGATTCACCCGAAACCTACGACCCCACCCAGGCCCCCGGCGCCTCTAACTCATCCTGAACCCTTCCCCTTCGCCCCCACATCCGGCATATCCGCCTCACCTCACGCCCACCGGGGCAAGCCAAGGAGAGAGGACATGCACGACATCCGCGCCATCCGCGAGAACCCGACCGCCTTCGACGCGGCCTTGGGCCGCCGGGGGATGTCTGGCGTCTCCTCCGAGATCCTGAGCCTCGACGAGGGCCGCCGCGCCAGGATCCAGGCCGCCGAGGAGGCGCAGGCCGAGCAGAACCGCGCCTCCAAGGAGGTCGGCGCCGCCAAGGCCAAGGGCGACGAGGCGGAGTTCGAGCGCCTGCGCGCCCTCGTCGCCGAGAAGAAGGCCGAGGTCGCCCGCCTCAACGAAGAGGCGAAGGCGGAGGACGCCAAGCTCCGCGACCTCCTCCTCGGCATCCCCAACCTGCCCGACGAGGCCATCCCCGATGGCGCCGACGAGGCGGATAACGTCGAGCTGAAGCGCTGGGGCTCCCCCCGCAACTTCTCCTTCACCCCGAAGGAGCATTACGAGATCGCCGGCGTGGCCGCGGGGCTCGATTTCGAGGCCGGCGCCAAGCTCTCCGGCAGCCGTTTCGTCGTGCTCAAGGGCGCCGCTGCCCGGCTGCATCGGGCGCTGGCGCAGTTCATGCTGGATACGCATGTCGAAGAGCATGGGCTGATGGAGACGATCACCCCCGTGCTCGTGCGCGAGGAGATGATGGTCGGCACCGGGCAGCTGCCGAAGTTCGGCGAGGACAGCTACCAGACCACCAACGGCTGGTGGCTGATCCCCACCGCCGAGGTGACGCTGACCAACCTCGTGAACGGTGAGCTGCTCGACGAGGCCGCCCTGCCCCAGCGCTACGTGGCCCACACGCAATGCTTCCGCTCAGAGGCCGGCTCGGCGGGGCGCGACACCTCCGGCATGCTGCGCCAGCACCAGTTCGAGAAGGTCGAGATGGTCTCCATCACGACGCCCGAGACCTCTGCCGACGAGCATGAGCGCATGACCGAGCGGGCCGAGGCGATCCTCGAGAAGCTCGAGCTGCCCTATCGGCGCGTCGTGCTCTGCGCCGGCGATCTCGGCGCGGGGATGCGCAAGACGCATGACCTCGAGGTCTGGCTGCCGGGGCAGAACACCTACCGCGAGATCAGCTCCGTCTCTGTTGCCGGCGATTACCAGGCGCGCCGCATGAACGCCCGCTACCGGCCCGAGGGCGGCGGCAAGCCCGAGTTCGTGCATACGCTCAACGGCTCCGGCCTCGCCGTCGGACGGACGCTGATCGCGGTGGTGGAGAACGGCCAGCAGGAGGACGGCTCCGTCTCCCTGCCCCGGGCGCTGCACCCCTACCTGCGGGGCGCGACGCGGATCACGGCGGACGGGGCGCTGGCCTGAGGGGGGCGGCCGGCTGGGCCGGCCGCGTGGGGGCTCTGCCCCCACACCCCCGAGGTATTTTCGGCCAGATGAAAGGGGATCCCTTGCGGGGCGAGCGGCCCGTCAGGGGCGGAGAGCGTCGGCGTAGGCGCGCATCTCGCGCGGCAGCCATTTCGAGAACCGTGGCGCCAGACGCTCGTATCGGGCGATGAAATCGGGGTGGCTCTCGTAGAGGCCCGCCAGGCCGGCATAAGCGTCCGGCGGGCAGGCTTCTCCCCACATCCTCGCCATCAGGGCGCGATGCCGGTCGAATGCCTCCGCCGCGCCACGGGCCGTCTGCCCCGCCTCGAAGGCGGCGACAAGACCGGCCTCGACCTCCTTCAGCTCCGCCATCAGGCCCTCCATCCCCTCGGGCATCGCAGCAACCGCGGCGCGGGAGGTCTCGATGGCCTGCGCCATCTCCACCCCGTAGGTCGCCACCAGCGAGGCCTCGTACTCCGCCTGCTTCTCTGCCGAATGCGGCGCATAGAGCTGATCTGTCATTCCAAAGTCTCCCGTTTCGATGCTCTCGATCGCGCGATCCAGTTCCGCCAGGAGGCCCGCCAGCCGCTCCGCCTCCGCCGCCAGGCGGTGGCGCTGGCGCCTCAGCCGCCCCGCCGCGCCACCCGGCTCCTCCAGCACCGAGGCGATCTCGGCGAGGGAGAGCCCGAAGGCGCGGTAGAACAGGATCTCCTGCAGGCGCAGGCGCTCCGCCTGACCGTAGAGGCGGTAGCCGCCCCGGCTCTGGTGCGCGGGCAGGAGGAGGCCGATCTCGTGGTAGTGGTGCAGCGTTCGCACGCTCACCCCGGCCAGCCCCGCCAGCTCCGACACCGTATATTCCCGAACCGAATCACGCATGGGAGGTCTTATGGGGCCTCACGCAGCGTGAGGGTCAAGCGCCCGAGGCTGAGGCTCCACACGGGCGCCTGCGGCCCCGACTTGGCAGGCGGCGCAGGGGGTGGATCAACCCGCACCTCGGCCAGCAGCCGAGCCGCGATGCCGCCGCGCAGGCCCGGGAGCAGGGATGTCGTCCCCGGTGCCTCGCCGGGCGGGGCGGCGAGAGCGGCGAATTCCTGATGTGTCATGTCACTCTCCCCGGCGGGCGGTCAGCCGTAGCTGACCACCTCGATCTCGACGCCGTTCTCTTCGCGGAAGTAGAACCTCCGCCCCGGCTCGTAATCGGCGTGGGAATGGGGAGCGTAGCCCGCCGCCGTCACCCGGGCCTCGGCGGCGGAGAGGTCATCCACCACCACGCCGATGTGGTTCAGCCCTGCCCGCCGCGTGTAGCTGTCGGTCGCCTCCTCCGGCGCGTGGCCGGGCGGGCCGCTGTAGAGGGCGAGGTAGTCGCCCTCCCCGCCCACGTGCACCGTCCGGCCGCCGTGGATCGCCTCCCCCTGCCAGCGGATGCGCCAGCCGAAGAGGGTGCAGAGCATCTCCGCCGTCGCCGCCGGGTCCGCCACCGTGATGTTCACATGTTCCAGTCGTCCCATCTCTTGATCCTTTCCTGTGAGGGCGAATCAGGTGTACTTTCTCAAGTGCGCTTTAGGTCAAGCGCGGCTTGGCGAGTTGATGGAGGGCGGTATGAGTGGACTGGCGATCGGCGACGTGGCGGAGCGGACGGGGCTGGCCGTCTCGGCGATCCGCTTCTACGAGGAGCATGGCATCGTGCGCCCCTTGCGCAACGCCGGCGGGCACCGGCGCTATGACCGGGCCGACATCCGCCGCCTCTCCTTCGTGATGATTGCCCAGCGCCTCGGCTTCCCGCTCGCCCGCATCGCCGCCCTGCTCGAGGAACTGCCGGACGAGCGGCGGGTGACGAAGGCGGACTGGACGCGCCTGTCCACCCAGTTCCGCGGCGAGATCGACGCGCGCATCGCGGCGCTGGAGCGGCTGCGCGACCGGCTCGACGGCTGCATCGGCTGCGGCTGCCTGAGCCTGGAGAGCTGCGCGCTGCACAACCCGGACGACGCGCAGGCGAAGGAGGGGCCCGGCCCCCGCAAGCTGCTGGACGAGGACGGTCAGCTTCCGGGTTGACCGGCGGGGGCGGCGGGGCGCCAATGCGGGGCAGATCCCATGCCTCAGGAGAGCCTCGCCATGCCCGACCCCGGTGCCACCTTCCGCGCCCTCCACCGGCCCGGCGCGCCCTTCATCCTCGCCAATGTCTGGGATGCCGGCTCCGCCCGGATGATGGCGGCGATGGGGGCCGCGGCGCTCGCCACCTCCTCCGCCGCCCATGCCTTCACGCTCGGCCGGCCCGACGGGCAGGTCACCCGCGACGAAGCGCTGGCCCATGCCGAGACGCTGGTGGCGGCGACGCCCCTTCCCGTGCAGGGCGACTTCGAGAACGGCTACGGCGACGCGCCGGAGGTCTGCGCCGAGACGGTGCGCCTCGCCGCCGAGATCGGCCTCGCCGGCATCTGCATCGAGGACGTCACGCCCGATGGCACCCCCTACCCCGCCGATCTCGCCGCCGAGCGCATCCGCGCCGCCGCCGCCGCGGCGCGCGCCCTGCCGGGGGACTTCGTGCTCACCGCCCGCGCCGATGGCGTGATGCACAGCACCTACGACATGGAGGAGGCGATTGCCCGCGTGCAGGCCTTCGAGGCGGCGGGGGCGGATGTTCTCTACGCCCCCGTCCTGCCCTCGATGGAGGAGACGGCGCGGCTCATCGCCTCCGTCTCCAAGCCCGTCAACGTGCTGATGATCCGCTACGCGGACCGCAGCCTCGCCGAGTTCGCGGCCATCGGCGCGGCGCGCGTTTCCCTCGGCTCGGCGCTGGCGCGGGCGGTGCATGGCACGATCCTTGAGGCCGGTACCGAGATGTTCGGCGAGGGGCGCTTCACCCGCCTCGGCGCCGGCGCCTCGGGCGCGCAGGTGGACGAGATGCTCGGCCGCTACGCCTGAGGACGGGAGAGGATGCCGCCCCCCACCGCTGCCGCAACCCCGGTCGTGCCGGGGCAGGAGGTCGGCAGCCCCCGCGCCACGCGGGCGGCGAGGTAGGCGAAGGCCTGCGCCTCCAGCAGGTCGCCGTCGAGCCCCGCCGCCTCCACCGGCTCCACCGGGCAATCGAGCCCGGCGGCGATCATCGCCATCAGCGTCTCGTTCTTCCGCCCGCCGCCGGTGACGAGCAGCCGCTCCGGCGGCTCCGGGCAGAAGTCCATCCCCTGCATGACGGCAGCGGCGGCGCAGGCGGTGAGCGTCGCGGCGGCATCGGCATCGCCGAGGTGCCTCACATCGAGGTCGAAGGCATTGCGATCCAGCGACTTGGGCGGCATGCGGGCGAAGTAGCGGTGCGCGAGCAAGGCCTCCAGCACCGCCTCGTCCACCTCCCCCCGGGCCGCCAGCGCCCCGCCCTCGTCGAAGCCCTGCCCCAGTCGCTCGGCGACGAGATCGTCCACCGGAGCGTTGGCCGGGCCGGTATCGAAGGCGAGGAGCGCGCCCGCCTCCTCCGGCCGGGCGCGGCGCGGATCGATCCACGTCAGGTTCCCGACGCCGCCGAGGTTGAGGAACGCCAGCGGCGCCTCCGCCCCGAGGTGCTTTGCCAGCGCGAAATGGTAGAACGGCGCCAGCGGCGCGCCCTCGCCGCCCATCTGCACGTCGGCACTGCGGAAATCCCACGCGACGGGGAGGCCCGTCGCCTCCGCCAGCGCGGCGCCGTCGCCGGCCTGAAGGGTGCCGCGGCCCTTCGGCTCATGCGCCAGCGTCTGGCCGTGAAAGCCGATGAGATCAGCCCGCACCCCCTCCAGCGCCTCGGCGTGGACGCGTGTCACCAGCTCCGCCGCCGCCTCGACCTCCGGCCCCTGCCACTGGCCCAGCGCGGCGCGCAGCACCGCCCGCTCCTCCGTCCGGTAGGGGCGCACGCCCCCCTCGCCGAAGGCGAGGATGCGCTCGCCGTCCGTCTGCAAGAGCGCCACGTCCACCCCGTCCAGCGACGTGCCCGACATCGTTCCGGCGACCCACCACGGCCCGTTCTTCAACATGCGCTTCCCCTCGCCTGCCCTCGCCCCTATAGACGGCGCCGGCCAAGCAGGCGAGGACGCAAGATGACCTACCATCCGAAGTCGGACTTCATGGCCGTGCTGATGGAGCGCGGCTTTCTGCAGGATTGCACGGATTACCAGGGCCTCGACGAGGCGCTGAGTGCCGGCCCCGTCCCCGCCTATATCGGCTACGACGCCACGGCGGCGTCGCTGCATGTCGGCCACCAGATGAACATCATGGTGCTGCGCTGGCTGCAGAAGACCGGCCACAAGCCGATCACGCTCCTCGGCGGCGGCACGACGAAGGTGGGCGACCCCTCCTTCCGCTCCGACGAGCGGCCGCTCCTGGACGATGCCGCGATCCAGGCGAACATGGATGGCCAGAAGGCCGTCTTCTCGGCCTTCCTGAGCTACGACGACAGCCCCACCGGGGCGCTCATGCTCAACAATGCCGAGTGGCTGGACGGGCTGAACTACCTCGAGTTCCTGCGCGATATCGGGCGGCACTTCTCCGTCAACCGCATGCTCTCCTTCGAGAGCGTGAAGTCGCGGCTGGACCGGGAGCAATCGCTGAGCTTCCTCGAGTTCAACTACATGATCCTGCAGGCCTACGACTTTCTGGAGCTCAACCGCCGCTACGGCTGCCTCCTGCAGATGGGCGGGTCCGACCAGTGGGGCAACATCGTCAATGGCATCGACCTGACGCGCCGCGTGGCCGATCAGGAGATCTTCGGCCTGACGACGCCGCTGCTCACCACCTCCGACGGGCGGAAGATGGGCAAGAGCCAGGGCGGCGCCGTCTGGCTGAACGGCGACATGCTCTCGCCCTATGAGTATTGGCAGTTCTGGCGCAACACGACCGACGCCGACACGGGCAAGTTCCTGAAGCTCTTCACCGAATTGCCGGTGGAGGAGTGCGAGCGCCTCGGCGCCCTCGGCGGCTCGGAGATCAACGAGGCGAAGATCGTGCTGGCCAACGAGGTGACGACGCTCCTCCACGGCGCGGAGGCGGCGCGCGCCGCCGAGGCGACGGCCCGCGAGGTCTTCGAGCGGGGCGGCATGGGAGAGGACCTGCCGACGCTGGTGCTGAGTGCCGGGGAGGTGGCGGATGGCATCTCCATCGTGCAGCTCTTCGTGCGCTCCGGCCTCGCCGGCTCCGGCAAGGAGGCCAAGCGCCTGATTGCCGACGGTGGGGCGCGCATGGGCGACCAGCCGGTGACGGATGCCGGGCAGGTGCTGGGGGCGGGCGACCTTGCGGCGCCCGTGAAGCTCTCTGCCGGCAAGAAGCGGCACGCGCTGGTGCAGCTGGGCTGAGGGACGGCCCGGCTGACGGGACGGGACCGGGGGGCTGTCTGCCCCCCGGAGCCCCCCGAGAGGTATTTGAAAAAGGGCGAGAGGGGGTGGCGGCCGCGCGCGGCGGGGGCCCGGGAAGGCGCTTGCGGCAGGCCGGGCGCGGCGCCAAGCTGGCGGCGCATATGGAGGAGCCCGGAGGAGCCATGACCATCCCGACCATCACGCAAGCGCAGCGCGTCGCCGCCCCGCGGCTGGAGACCCGCGTGTTGACCAGCGGGCCGCCGGACGGCGTGCCGGTTATCTTCATCCACGGCAACCTCTCCGCCGCCACGTGGTGGGAGGAGACGATGCTGCGCCTGCCCGAGGGCTTCCGCGCCATCGCGCCGGACCTGCGCGCCTACGGAGAGGCGGACGCGGCGGTGAAGGTGGATGCGACGCGGGGGCTGCGGGATTTCTCCGACGATCTGGATGCGCTGATGGAGGCGATGGGCATCGAGGCGGCGCACATGGTGGGCCATTCGCTGGGCGGCGGCGTGCTGTGGCAGATGCTGACGGACCATCCGGAGCGGGTGCTCTCGCTAACGCAGGTGGCGCCCGCCTCGCCCTATGGCTTCGGCTGTTCCAAGCCGGACGGCACGCCCGCCTATCCCGACGGCGCCGGCGCCGGGGCGGCGGGGGTGAACCCCGATTTCGCCCGCCTGCTGGCGGAGGGCGACCGGGGTGACGAGACGCCGGTGCACCCGCGCAACGTGCTGAATGCCGTGGTCTGGAAGCCGCCTTTCGTGCCGGAGCGCATGGAGGACATCCTCACCGCCGCGCTCGCCCAGCACAGCGGCGAGCAGGATTATCCGGGGGACGCCAAACCCTCCGAGCACTGGCCGGGGGCGGCGCCGGGGGACTTCGGGCCGATCAACGCGCTGGCGCCGCACCGGATGCCGGACCCGCTGGGCTTCACCCGGGGGCCGACGCCGCCGATCTGCTGGATCCGCGGCGCCGACGACGCCGTCGTCTCCGACGCCTCGGGCTTCGACCTCGGGGCGCTGGGCGCCGCGGGCGCCATCCCCGGCTGGCCGGGGGAGGAGGCCTATCCTCCGCAGCCGATGATCGGCCAGACGGAAGCCGCCCTCGCCGCCTACGAGGCGGCCGGCGGCCGGGTGGAGCGCCACGTCTTCCCCGACTGCGGCCACTCGCCCTACCTGGAGCTGCCGGAGGCCTTCGACAACGCCTTCCACGCCTTCCTCAAAGGGCTCTGACCGAGGCGGGGGCGGCGGCGCGCCGCCCCTTCAGATCAGGGCATTGATCGCCATCAGAAGCAGCCCACCGGGGATGGAGAGCGCCAGCGCCAGCAGGGCGGCGCCGAGCGGGGTGAGGCGCGGCGCCTCCGGCACCGCGGTCTGGACGGAGGCGTGAGGGCGGGGCATGGGCAGGCTCCTTCGGCAGCGTCGATCGTGGGGCCATTAAATAGACATTAGGTAAAGGGCCGCCTAATGGGGCCATGCCCCGCGATCACGCCGCCACCGATCTCGCCCTGCCTCTGCAACAGAGCCCGATGTTCGCTGCCGCGCTGGCCCGCGCCGGCGCCAAGGCGCAGCATCTGACGCTGGAGAACGGCGGGGTGATCCTCTGCCAGTGCCTGATGGTGCGCCGCTGGGGCCTCAGCCTCGCGCCGCGCGGCCCCGTCTTCCGCCCCGGCCTGCCGGACGTCATGCGTCTCGGCCTGCTCGCCAAGCTGGCGCGCGAGGGGCTGCGACTGGCGGAGCCGGACGAGGCGGAGGGGCTGCGCGCCGCCGGCTTCTCGCAGGTGCTGACGCCGGGCTGGGTGGCGGAATGGGACATCCGGCCGGGCGAGGCGGAGCTGCGGGCGCGCATGGCGCAGAAATGGCGGAACGGGCTGCACCGGGCGGAGGCGGCGGGGCTGCAGGCGCGCTGGCATGCCATCGGCTCCGCCGCCCGGCCGGGGCGCGCGGCGGGCGAGCTCTTCGCCCGCGAGGCGGCACAGCGCAAGGTTCGCCGCTACCGGGCGCTGCCGGCGGGGCTCTGGCGCGGCTGGCCGGGGGCGGAGGTGCTGGAGCTGAAGGCGGAGGGCGAGGTGGCGGCGCAGATGCTCTTTCTGCCGCACGGGCGGGTGGTGACATACCAGATGGCCTGGGCGTCGGAGGCGGGGCGGCGGACGAATGCGCACCGGCTGGGGCTGCTCCTCGCCGCCCGCCGCTTCGCCGCCGGCGGGGCGGAGCGGATGGACCTCGGCGCCATCGACGCCGCCGCGCCGGGGTTGATGCGCTTCAAGCTTGGCACCGGGGCCCGGGCGCGGCAGCTCGGCGGCTCGTGGCTGCGGCTGCCGGGGCTGGGGCGGCGGTAGCTCGACCGCTCCTGCCGGAGCGGCTCGCGCGCCCCGGTGCGGACGAGCGAGGCCCATCTGGCGCCCGCCGCGCCGGCCCTGTAACTGCCGCGTCATGAGCAGACAAAGCGCCCCCGAGCAGCCGACATCCGACGGCGCCGCGAACATTCGCGGCGCGCTGATCATGGTGCTTTCCATGGCGCTCTTCGCGGTGGAGGACCTGTTCATCAAGGTCCTCGCCGCCACCGTCCCGCCCGGCGAGATGCTGATGTTCATCGGCGGCCTCGGCGCGCCGATCCTCGCCGGGCTCTCCCTCGCCCGCCGCGAGCCCTGGCCCTGGCGCGCCCTCGCCCACCGCACCGTCGCCCTGCGCACGGCGGGGGAGGCCGTGGGCACCTTCGGCTACATCCTCGCCCTCTCGCTCGCCCCGCTCGCCCTCGTCTCCGCCATGCTGCAGGCGGTGCCGCTGGCGGTGACGCTGGGCGCCGCGCTCGTCTTCGGCGAGGCCGTGGGCTGGCGGCGGTGGAGCGCGGTGGCCGTGGGCTTCGCCGGCGTCGTCATCGTCGTCGACCCCTGGGGCGCCGGCTTTGACCCCGCCGCGCTCTTCGCCATCCTCGCCATCTTCGGCCTCGGCGCGCGGGACCTCGCCACCCGCGTCGTGCCGCGGGCGATCACCGGCCTCCAGCTCTCCGTCACCGCCTTCGTCGCGCTGGTGCCGACGGGGGCGCTGCTCATGTGGCTATCCGGCACGCCCTTCGTGCCGCTGACCGGGCAGGCGCTGGCCTTCCTGCCGATGATCCTGATCTTCGGCATCGGCGGCTACCTCACCGTCGTCGCCGCGACACGGGCGGGGGACGTCGGCTTCGTCGCGCCCTTCCGCTACTTCCGCATCCTCTTCGCGATGGTCCTCGCCAGCACGCTTCTGGGAGAGGCGATCACCGTGCCGATGCTGATCGGCTCGGCGCTGATCGTCGGATCGGGGCTCTACACCTTCTTCCGCGAGCGGCGGCTGCGGCGCGCGGCTTCCCTCGTGGCGCCCCGCGGGATATAGGGGCGGCAACCCTGATCCAGCCGGAGAGCGCCACATGAGCACCATCATCGACATCCATGCCCGCGAGATCCTCGACAGCCGCGGCAACCCGACCGTCGAGGTGGACGTGACGCTCGAGGATGGCTCGATGGGCCGCGCCGCCGTTCCCTCCGGTGCCTCGACCGGCGCCTACGAGGCGGTGGAGAAGCGTGACGGCGACAAGGCGCGCTACCTCGGCAAAGGCGTTCGCGAGGCGGTGGCGGCCGTGAACGGCGAGATCGCGGAAGAGATCCTCGGCATGGATGCCACCGACCAGGTGGCGATCGACGAGACGATGATCGAGCTCGACGGCACCGCCAACAAGGGCCGGCTCGGCGCCAATGCCATCCTCGGCGTCTCGCTCGCCACGGCCAAGGCGGCGGCGGAGTTCTGTGGCCAGCCGCTCTTCCGCTATGTCGGCGGCACGGGCGCGCGGGTGCTGCCGGTGCCGATGATGAACATCATCAATGGCGGCGAGCATGCCGACAACCCGATCGACATCCAGGAATTCATGATCATGCCGGTCGCCGCGCACACGATGCAGGACGCCGTGCGCATGGGCTCGGAGATCTTCCACACCCTGAAGAAGGAGCTCTCCGCCGCCGGCTACCAGACGGGCATCGGCGACGAGGGCGGCTTCGCGCCCAACCTCTCCTCCACCCGCGAGGCGCTGGATTTCATCCTCCGCGCCATCGAGAAGGCCAGCTACACGCCGGGTGAGCAGGTCTATCTCGCGCTCGATTGCGCGGCGACGGAGTACTTTAAGGACGGCGTTTACGACATGAAGGGCGAGGGGAATGCCTTCTCCTCCGCCGAGAACGTCGATTACCTCGAGAAGCTGGTGAACGACTACCCGATCATCTCCATCGAAGATGGCTGCTCGGAGGATGACTGGGAGGGCTGGCAGATGCTCACCGAGCGTCTCGGCAGCAAGGTCCAGCTGGTCGGGGACGACCTCTTCGTGACCAACCCCGAGCGGCTGGCTATGGGGATCGAGCGCAAGGCGGCGAACTCGATGCTGGTGAAGGTCAACCAGATCGGCACGCTGACGGAGACGCTGACGGCCGTTGACATGGCCCACCGCGCCGGCATGACCAACGTCATGTCCCACCGCTCGGGCGAGACGGAGGATGCGACCATCGCCGACCTCGCGGTGGCGACGAACTGCGGGCAGATCAAGACCGGCTCGCTCAGCCGTTCGGACCGGATCGCCAAGTACAACCAGCTGATCCGCATCGAGGAGATGCTGGGCGAGACGGCGAAATTCGCCGGCACGTCGATCCTCAAAGCGTAAGGCAGGCCATGCATCGGGCGAAGGTTCCCCTTCGCTCGCGCAGGCCCCGCAGGCCGCCTAGGCCGGGCTTTCAGCCCGGCACCCGGCCTCACCACCCTGCCCGGCCGCCCGCAGGCGCAGGGCGAGCGCCTGCCCGAGAGGTGGCGCTGCAACGGCCCCGCTGAAGCGCTTTATGCCAGCAAGACTCCTCCCCGCCCCCCGCTGAGCACCAAGCTCCGCCAGAGCCCCAGCCCGCCGGGACGGGCAGGCGCTCGCCCTGCGCCTTTGGCGCGTACCGGGCGGGAGTCAAAGCGGCGTCGTTGCGCGACCAAGGGTGCAGGCGTTCGCCCCTCCCGTAGGGTGGGTTTTCAACCCACCGTGGCGCTCCCCTCAACCGGCCCGTAGGGTGCGTGCTCGCACGCACCGCACCCGCCGGCCCGGCCCTACGCCTTCGCCTCTTCCTTCAGCTTCGCCGCGAGGTCCCGCGCGATGGCGAAGGCGCCCTTGATCTTGTCGCTGTCGCGCTGCCAGTCGCGCTTCACGACGATCTTGTTGTCCTTGATCTTCGCCAGCCCGCGCTGGTCCTCGATGAAGGCAACCAGCCCCTGCGGCGAGGCGAACTTGTCGTTGTGGAACTGGATCGTCGCGCCCTTCGGCCCCGCGTCCAGCCGCCCGATTCCGGCGCGCTTGCACATCGCCTTGATGCGCACGACCGTCAGGAGGGTGTTCACCTCCTTGGGCAGCTCGCCGAAACGGTCGATCAACTCGGCCGCGAAACCCTCCAGCTCCACCCGCGTCTCCAGATCGGAGAGGCGCCGGTAGAGGCCCAGCCGCACGTCGAGGTCGGGCACGTACTCCTCGGGGATCAGCACCGGCACGCCGAGGTTGAGCTGCGGCGCCCACTGGCCCGTCTCCTCCGGCACGCCCTCGCTCTCGCCGGAGCGGATGCGGGCGATCTCCTCCTCCAGCATCTGCTGGTAGAGCTCGTAGCCGACCTCGCGGATCTGGCCCGACTGCTCCTCGCCGAGGAGGTTTCCGGCGCCGCGGATATCGAGATCCTGGCTCGCCAGCGCAAAGCCGGCGCCGAGGCTGTCGATGGAGCCGAGAACGCGCAGCCGCTTCTCGGCGGTGTCCGTCAGCTTCATGCGCGGCTTGGTCGTCAGGTACGCGTAGGCGCGGGTCTTCGACCGCCCCACCCGGCCGCGGATCTGGTAGAGCTGCGAGAGCCCGAACATGTCAGCCCGGTGGACCACCATCGTGTTGGCCGTCGGGATGTCGAGGCCCGATTCCACGATCGTCGTGGCCAGCAGCACGTCGAACTTGCCGTCGTAGAAGGCGTTCATCCGGTCATCCAGCTCGCCGGCGGCCAGCTGGCCATGGGCGGCGACGAAGGTGACTTCCGGCACCTCGCGGGTCAGCCACTCCTCCATCTCCGGCAGGTCGGTGATGCGGGGGACGACGAGGAAGCTCTGCCCGCCGCGGTAATGCTCGCGCAGCAGCGCCTCGCGGATCGTCACCGTGTCGAACTCGGACACGTAAGTGCGGATCGCCAGCCGGTCGACCGGCGGAGTGCCGATGATGGAGAGGTCCCGCACGCCGGAGAGGGACATCTGCAGCGTCCGCGGGATCGGCGTGGCGGAGAGCGTGAGCACGTGCACGTCGGAGCGCAGCTGCTTCAGCCGCTCCTTGTGCTGCACCCCGAAGCGCTGCTCCTCGTCGATGATGAGGAGGCCGAGGTTCTGGAACCGCACGCCCTTCGCCAGCACCGCGTGGGTGCCGACAACGATGTCCACCGTGCCCTTCGCCAGCCCGTCGCGCGTCTTCGCCGCGTCGTTGGCGGAGACGAAGCGCGAGAGCGGCGCGACGTTGATGGGGAAGCCGCGGAAGCGTTCCGCGAAGGTCTTGTAGTGCTGGCGGGCAAGCAGCGTCGTCGGCGCGATGACCGCCACCTGCACGCCCGACATGGCCGCGACGAAGGCGGCGCGGACGGCGACCTCCGTCTTGCCGAAGCCGACATCGCCGCAGATCAGCCGGTCCATCGGGCGGCCGGATTCCAGATCCTCCAGCACGTCCTCGATGGCCTGCAGCTGGTCCTCCGTCTCCTCGTAGGGGAAACGGGCGAGGAAGGCGTTCCACATGCCCTCCGGCGGCTCCAGCACCTCGCCCTTGCGCAGCTCGCGCTCGGCGGCGATGCGGATGAGCCGGGCGGCCATCTCGCGGATGCGCTCCTTCAGGCGCGCCTTCTTGGCCTGCCAAGCGCCGCCGCCGAGCTTGTCGAGCAGCCCCTGCTCGTGGCCGAAGCGGGAGAGCAGCTCGATGTTCTCGACCGGCAGGTAGAGCTTGGTGTTCTCGGCATATTCCAGCGCGATGCACTCGTGCTCGGCCCCGGCGGCGGTGATCACCTCCAGCCCGAGGTAGCGGCCGACACCGTGATCGACGTGGACGACGAGATCCCCTGGCGAGAGGCTCTGCGCCTCGGTCAGGAAGTTCTCGGCCCGGCGCTTCTTGCGCGACTGGCGGATGAGCCGCTCGCCCAGCACGTCCTGCTCGGAGATCACCGTCAGCCCCGGCGCCTCGAAGCCCTGCTCCAGCGACCAGACGGAGAGGTAGAGCCCCGGCCCCTTCACCTCGCCGAAGTGGGAGATGGGATGCGCCTTGCCGGCGCCCTCGTCGGCGATCAGCCCGGCGAGACGTTCTCGCGCGCCCTCGGAATAGGAGGCGACGATCACCGGCCCCTCCTTCTGGCGCGACTTGATATGCGTCGCGAGCGCCGCGAAGAGGTTGACGTTCTCCAGCTTGCGCTCGGGGGAGAATTCGCGCCCGGGCTTGGCGCCGGCGTCGATCACTCCCGGCCCCGGCGGGCGGCGCAGGGCGACGAAGTTCAGCGCCCGGTGGCCGGCGAGCGCGGCGTCCCATGCCGGCTCGTCGAGGTAGAGCAGCTGGGGCGGGGCCGGCTTGTAGGGGCTGTCGATCCGGCTGCGCCCGCCCATCGCCTGCCGGCGCGTCTCGTACTGGTCGGCGATGCTCTCCCACCGGCTCTCGCGGGCGGGGGCCATCTGCTCGTCCAGCGTGACGGTGCCCCTGGGCAGGTAGTCGAACAGCGTCTCCAGCTTGTCATGGAAGAAGCCGAGCCAGTGCTCCATCCCCTGATGCTTGCGCCCCGCGCTCACCGCCTCGTAGAGCGGGTCGTCGAGGCCGGCGGCGCCGAATTCCACCCGGTAGTTCTGGCGGAAGCGGGTAATCGCCGCATCGTCGAGGATCACCTCGGAGACGGGCGCCAGTTCCACCCGCTCCAGCTTCTCGGTCGTGCGCTGGGTGGCGGCGTCGAAGCGGCGCGCGCCCTCCAGCACGTCGCCGAAGAGGTCGAGCCGCACGGGGCCGCTCTCCCCCGGCGGGTAGATGTCGATGATGCCGCCCCGGAAGGCGCAGTCGCCCGGCTCCGTCACCGTCGGCGCCTGGGAGAAGCCCATGCGGGCGAGGAAGTCGCGCAAACTCTTCTCGTCGATCCGCCGGCCGACCTCCGCCGTGAAGGCGGCGCCGCGCAGCACCTCGCGCGCCGGCACCCGCTGCATGGCGGCGTTCAGCGTGGTGAGCAGGACGAAGCGCTCCGGCAGGTCGTGCACCAGCGCCGCCAGCGTCGCCATGCGGGCGGCCGAGATGTCGGGGTTCGGCGAGACGCGGTCGTAGGGCAGGCAATCCCACGCGGGGAAGGTGAAGACCGGCACCGAGGGGTCGAAGAAGCCCAGCGCCGCCTGCACCCCGGCCATGCGCTTGTCGTCGCGCGCGACATGGACGACGCAGCCGCTCTTCTCCACCTCCTTGAGGATCAGGCGGGCGTCGAACCCCTCCGGGGCGCCGGAGACGGTGATATGATCGGCCATCGGGCTGCTCTTCGCTGGGTTCGAGAAGGCGAGCCCGCTCAGAAGAAGGGGCCCACGGCGAGCGTCTTGTACATGCCGTACATGGCGGTGACCACCAGCGAGACCATGCCGATCAACTGAACCTGAAGTCTCTGCCGCCGCAGCCGCCGGTAGATCAGGTCGGCCTCCAGCTCATCGGCGGCGTCGAAGTCGGCGGCGGTGGCGACGCCGAGGAAGCCCACCAGTGTCATCGGCAGGGCGATCAGCTCCACCGCCTGCGCCCATTCGACGCCGTACCAGAGGGACAGGACGAGCAGCGTGCTGTGCAGAAAGCAGACCAGCCCGAAGAGCCAGAGCCCGGAATTGCGGCTGAAAAAGAGCATCCGCCGCGACTGGATTCCGACAAGCTGGATGAGATCGGCCTCCGCCTGACCGCCCTCGCGGCGGGCACGCATGACGAGATCCCACGGCACGCCCATGACGAAATGAGAGGCGGAGGACCAGACGACAGCGAGCACGATCCAGTACCACAGATTGGAAAACGAATGGAAATCTATGGTCTGAAAGAGAAGATCAGTGAAGGTCACGCGCGGCCGCCTGCAGCTTTTTCGCAGAGCCTACGCGCTGGTGCGGCGAATGGCGAGGCTTGAGGTGGGCGCGGCTTCGTGCCACCGGAGTCGGTGTCCTTTGCCGCCGCAGGCGGTGCCCTTTGCCGAGAAAGGCCCGCGATGCTGACGCCCCCGCCCTTCCCCGCCGCCCGCCCGCGCCGCTTGCGCCGCACGCCCGCGCTCCGCGCCCTCGTCTCCGAGAACGTGCTGACCCCGGCGGATTTCATCTGGCCGGTCTTCCTGACCGAGGGCGAGGATCTGCAGACCCCGGTCGCCTCCATGCCCGGCGTCTCGCGCCTGTCGGTGGACCGGGTCGCGGCGGCGGCGCAGGAGGCGTGGAGCCTCGGGATCCCCGCCATCTGCCTCTTCCCCTACACCTCGGCGGAGGCGCGCACGAACGACTGCGCCATGGCGTGGGATCCGGAGAACCTCACCAACCGCGCCATCCGCGAGATCAAGGACAAGGTGCCGGACATCGCCGTGATGACCGACATCGCGCTCGATCCCTACAACGCCGAGGGCCATGACGGCTTCGTGCGCGAGGGAGAGATCGTCAACGACGAGACGGTCGAGGCGCTGGTGAAGATGGCGCTGGCGCAGGCCGCGGCGGGGGCGGATATCCTCGGCCCCTCCGACATGATGGACGGGCGGATCGGCGCCATGCGCGCGGCGCTGGAATCCGAAGGATACCAGCACGTGACCATCCTCTCCTACGCCGCCAAGTATGCCTCGGCCTTCTACGGGCCGTTCCGCGACGCCGTCGGCGCCTCCGCCGCGCTGAAGGGCGACAAGAAGACCTACCAGATGGACCCGGCCAATGCCGACGAGGCGCTGCGCCTCGTCGCCCGCGACCTCTCCGAAGGGGCCGACATGGTGATGGTGAAGCCGGGGATGCCGTATCTCGACATCTGCCGCGCCGTGAAGACGGAGTTCGGCGTGCCGACCTTCGCCTACCAGGTCTCCGGCGAGTACGCGATGCTGCAGGCGGCGAGCCAGAACGGCTGGCTCGACGGGCCGCGGGTGATGATGGAGAGCCTGATGGCCTTCAAGCGCGCCGGCTGCGACGGCATCCTCACCTACTTCGCCCCCGCCGCCGCGCGGCTCCTCAATGGCTGAGACGCAGGAGCGCCCGCTGCTCGGCGTGGCGCTGGTGGCGGCGGCGGTCTTCAACTTCGCGCTCTTCGACACCGCCACCAAGGTGCTCTCCACCGGCTACGAGGCCGGCTTCCTGATGGCGATCCGCTACGCGGTGAACTTCGCCATCATGTGCGCGATCATGCTGCCCCGCTACGGGCGCGGCGCTTTCGTCACCCACCGCTCGGCGCTGGTGCTGCTGCGCGCGCTCAGCCTCGTCGCCGCCTCGTGGTGCATGACGAACGCCGTGCGCACCCTGCCCGTCGGCGAGACGGCGGCGATCACTTATCTCGCGCCCTTGGCCGTGCTCATCCTCGCCGTGCCGGTGCTGGGCGAGCGGGTGGGCCTCGCCGGCTGGCTGGCGGCCGGTGTCGGCTTCGCCGGCACGCTGCTCATCGTCCGCCCCGGCGGCGGGCTCGACCCGCAGGGCGTGCTCTTCGCGCTTGGCGTCGCCGCCGCCACCTCCGTCTACCACCTCCTCTCCCGCCTTCTCGCGCGGACGGAGACGACGGAGGCGCTGGTGCTGCACACGGCGCTGGCGGGGATGATCGTCTTCGGCGCCACCCTGCCGTGGACGCTGCCGTCCGAGATGCCGCCCCTCCGCGACGGGTTGCTGATCGTCACGCTCGGCCTCTTCGGCGCGCTGGGGCACTTCCTGCTGACGGTCGCCTACCGCTTTGCGCCGGCGCCCTTCCTCGCGCCGGTCAACTACCTCCACCTCGCCTTCGCGACCTTCCTCGGCTGGCTGGTCTTCGGGCATGTGCCCGATGCCGTCTCCGCCGCCGGGATCGTGCTGGTGCTGCTGGCGGGCCTCTCCACCGCGCTGCGCCCGCGCCGCCCGGCGCTGCGCACCGGGCCACCGGCGAGTGTCGACGGGGACGCACCCGTGACGACCGATCCGCCGCGCCCCGCCGTGAGGCGATGACAATTGCGACGATGCTGCCTATAGTGCCCCGCAATCGGCCAGCCACAAGGCCGAACCTATGAGGCGAGAGAGCGAGATGATCACCACCACACGGCGCAATCTGCTTGCGGCCGGCGGCGCGTCGATGGCGCTGGCCGCCTGCGGCAACGGCATCGGGTCCCCCGGGTCCAACCAGATCGACGCGCGCGTCGATTCCACCCTTCAGTACATGTACGGCACCTATCCCGGCACGAGCGAGCTGCAGCAGCAGGCCGCCGGGATGCTGGTCATGCCGCTGGTCACCGAGGCCGGCCTCGGGCTCGGCGGCTCCTACGGGCGCGGCGCGCTGCGCGTCGGCGGCGCGACGGTGGATTACTACCTCGCCACCGCCGCCTCGGCGGGCCTGCAGATCGGCGCCCAGCAATACTCGCACGTCCTGTTCTTCATGACGCAGGACAGCCTGATGACCTTCCGCCGCTCCAGCGGCTGGTCGGCGGGCGGCGACATCGAATACGCGCTCAACAACCGCGGAGAGATGCTGCGGGCCGACGTGCTCACCTCCGTCTCGCCCGTGATCGCGGTCGTCTTCGCTCAGGCGGGCCTGCGGGTCGGCGCCACGATCGAGGGCACGAAGTACACGCGCATCATTCCCTGACGTCGGCCTCGGCGGTGGCGTCTTTCACGGCGTCATCGCCCGTCTCCTCCGCGCCCCGCAGCACCTCGGCATTGGCAACGGCGCGCAGGCGGGCGCGGTCGGGCTCGAAGGTCATCGACTGCATGGCGCGGCAATATTCGCGGATCGCCACGCGCCGCGCCGCCACCGCCATCGCCTCGTCGCTATGGGCCATCAGGCCGGTCAGCAGGTCCTGCACCCGCAGCTGCACCTCCAGCTTGTCGGCCCCGTCGCGGGCGATGCCGTCGAAGCCGTCGTTCACCAGATCCTCGGGGTCGAGCGGCGGGATATGCAGGCGCGGGTAGAGCGGGCCATCCTCCGCCTCCTCGCGCCGGTAATCCGACAGGATGCGCCCGATCCTCGTGATCACGTCGATGGCCGTGCCGCTGTCGTTGATGCCCGGCGAGAGCGCCTTCGAGCCGATCTCGGCCAGCACCGTCAGCCCCAGCCGAGGGTCCTGCACGTAGCCGCGCGCGTCCCCGGTGACGATCTGCTCGCGGACCTTGCCCTCCAGCTCCTCGTCCAGCGGGCGCCCGAGATAGGCGATGGGCTCGCCGAGATGGGCGAAGGTGCCGGGCGGCAGCGGCATGTAGATGTGGCAATCATGCGCCTCGGCGATGTCGTTCAGCCCGTCCTGGTAGATCTGCAGCACGTAGCCCGCCCCCCGCGCCCGGATCGGCGTCGCGCCCTCCGGCACCTCGCCCTCCCAGCGGGCGCCGCCGAGGCAGGGCGTCTCCAGCCGCTTGGCCAGCTCGCGGGCGGTGATCTCCTCCACCTGCCGGACCGTCTGGTCGAGCTGCCCGAAGCCCTGCAGGTGCAGCACCCAGCGGATCAGCGCCAGCACCACCAGCACCAGCACCATCGTCGTCAGGATGAAGAGCACCAGCGCATGCTCGTCGCTGTAGACCCGCATCTCGCGCAGGATGATGGCGACGAGCGAATAGACGAAGGCGCCGATGAAGGTGGCGATCGTGTTCTGCATCCGCGGGTCCTGCACGATCAGCCGGTGCACGCGCGGGGTCCATTGCGAGGCGGAGAAGGAGTAGACGCTGACCATCACCGTCAGCGAGAAGATCGTCGCCGCCAGCATGGCGTTGGCGATGATGTCGAGCAGCCGGTCGGCGGCCCCCCCGCCCACGTAGGCGCGCCATTCGTCGGGCAGCAGCGGCGAGATGACCTGCGTCAGCCCGATGGAGACGAGCGCCAGCGCGCCGAAGAGGATGACGCGCACCACCAGCGTCCGCCAGAGCGCCACCGCCCGGCGGACGAGGCTTTCCGATATGCCGATGATGGATGCCATCGCGTCTCCTGCCCGTTTGCGACACGTCATGTCGCCTGTTGCCTTCCGCCCGGCGGCTCCCCTCCATAGGGTGGCCGCGACGGCGCTGCGCCCGCCATCATCAGGAGGCCGAGAGATGAAGACAAGCACCCGCGTTGCCGTGATCGGAGGGGGCGTCGTCGGCGCCTCGGTTCTCTATCACCTCACCAAGCTCGGCTGGTCCGACGTGATGCTGATCGAGCGCTCGGAGCTGACCTCGGGTTCCACCTGGCACGCGGCGGGCGGCTTTCATACCCTCAACGGCGACACCAACATGGCGGCGCTGCAGGGCTACACGATCCGCCTCTACCGCGAGCTGGAAGAGATCACCGGCATGTCCTGCGGCCTCCACCACGTCGGCGGCATCACGCTGGCCGACAACCGTGACCGCTTCGACATGCTCAAGGCCGAGCGCGCAAAGCACCGCTACATGGGGCTGGAGACGAACATCCTCGGCCCCGAGGAGGTGCGCGAGATGACCGGCGGGCTGGTCAATACCGACGGCATCATCGGCGCCCTTTATGACCCGCTCGATGGGCATCTCGACCCCTCCGGCACCACCCACGCCTATGCCAAGGCGGCCCGCATGGGCGGGGCGGAGATCGTGCTCCACAACCGGGTGATGGAGCTGAACCCCCGCGCCGACGGCACCTGGGACGTGGTGACGGAGCAGGGCACGATCCACGCCGAGCATATCGTCAACGCCGGCGGCCTCTGGGCGCGGGAAGTGGCGGCGATGGCCGGCCTCTACGCCCCGCTCCTGCCGATGGCGCACCAGTACCTCGTGACGGACGACATCCCCGAGATCTACGAGCGCGGCGCCGAATTCCCTCATGTGATGGACCCGGGCGGCGAGAGCTACCTGCGGCAGGAGGGCCGTGGCCTCTGCATCGGCTTCTACGAGAAGCCCTGCGAGCCATGGAGCGTCGATGGCACGCCCTGGGGCTTCGGCCACGAGCTGCTGCCCGACAATATCGACAAGATCGAGGACAGCGTCGCCTTCGCCTACCGCCGCTTCCCGGTGCTGGAGCGGGCCGGCGTGAAGAGCATCATCCACGGCCCCTTCACCTTCGCCCCCGACGGCAACCCCCTCGTCGGGCCGGTACCGGGTGTCCCTGGCTACTGGAGCGCCTGCGGTGTGATGGCCGGTTTCTCCCAGGGCGGAGGTGTGGGCCTCACGCTGGCGCAATGGATGATCGAGGGCGAGGCCGAGCGCGACGTGACGGGCCTCGATGTGGCGCGCTTCGGCAGCTGGATCACCCCGGGCTATACCGTGCCCAAGGTCATCGAGAACTACCAGACCCGCTTCTCCGTCGCCTATCCCAACGAGGAAAAGCCCGCCGCCCGGCCCCACCGCACGACCCCGATGTACGACATCTTCGATGGCATGGGCGCCGTCTGGGGCCAGCAATACGGGCTGGAGGTGGTCAACTACTTCGCCAAGGGCGACGAGCCCCGCTACGAGACCCCGAGCTTCCGCCGCACCAACGCTTTCGAGGCGACGGGCCGCGAGGTCCGCGCCGTCCGCGAGGGCGTGGGCATCAATGAGGTGCAGAACTTCGGCAAGTTCCTCGTCACCGGCCCGAAGGCCCGCGACTGGCTCGACCGCATCATGGCCGGCCGCGTGCCGAAACCGGGGCGGGTGTCGCTCACCCCGATGCTGGCCGAGTCGGGCCGGATCATCGGTGACTTCACCATCTCCTGCCTCAGCGAGGAGGAGTTCCAGCTCACCGCCTCATACGGCGCGCAGAACATTCACCTGCGCTGGTTCCTCCGCCACAAGGCGCCGGGGGTGGAGATCGAGAACATCTCCGACCGCCGCAACGGCTTCCAGCTCGCCGGCCCGAAGGCGCGCGAGGTCCTCGCCGCCTGCACCCGCGAGCCGGTGGACCTCAAGTTCATGGACGTCCGCCCCATGGTCGTCGGCCAGGTCGCCTGCCTCGTCCAGCGCCTCAGCTACACCGGAGATCTCGGCTACGAGATCTACTGCGACCCGATGGACCAGCGCACGCTCTTCCACACGCTCATGCGCGCCGGCGTCCCCCTCGGGATCACCCCCTTCGGGATGCGCGCCATGATGTCCCTCCGGCTGGACCGCTTCTTCGGCGGCTGGATGCGGGAGTTCTCGCCGGACTATACGCCGGCGGAGACCGGCATCGACCGCTTCATCCAGTGGTCCAAGAACGGCGATTTCATCGGCCGCGATGCGGCAGAGGCCGAGCGCACCACGCCCCCGCCCCGCCGCCTCGCCCATTTCGAGGTCGAGGCCGGGGATGCGGACGTCACCGCCTACGAGCCCATCTGGATCGACGGCGAGGTCAAGGGCTTCTGCACCTCCGGCGGCTACTCGCACTGGCAGGGCAAGTCCCTCGCCTACGGCCTGATCCCGCGCGAGAGCTGGGGCCCGGGGCTGGAGGTGGAGATCGAGATCCTCGGCGAGATGCGCCGCGCCCGGCAGGTGCCCGAGGACCAGTGGGACGGCGACGACGCCCGGATGCGGGCATGAGGGAGGACCCCATCCTCCTCCTCGCCGCCGGCCTCTCCTCCCGGATGGGCGGGGCCGACAAGCAGGCCGAGCCGGTGGAGGGCATCCCCCTCCTCACCCGCCTCGCCCACGCCGCCTGCGACGTCTCCTCGCGCGTCTTCGTCGCCCTGCCCTCGCCGGATCACCCCCGCGCCGCGCTGCTGGGGGACCTGCCCGTGACGCCGCTCGCGCTGCCCGGCAGCGCCGAGGGCATGGGCGGCACCCTCCGCGACGGCGTCGCCGCCCTGCCGGACTGCGCCCGCTTCATGGTGCTCCTGACGGACCTGCCCCTGATCGGCGCTGCGGAGATGGAGGCGGTCTTCGCCGCCGCCGACGCGGCGCCGGACCACCTCATCTGGCGCGGCGCCACGCCCGACGGCCGCCCCGGCCACCCGATCCTCTTCGACGCCACCCTCCGACCCGGCTTCGCCCGGCTCGGCGGCGACGAGGGCGGCGAGAGCCTCGTGCGCCCGCTCCACGCCCGCACCTTCCTCCTCCCCTTCGCGGATGACCGCGCCCGCCTCGATCTCGACACGCCGGAGGACTGGGCCGCCTTCCGCGCCCGCTGACAGGCCGGCCGCCGCTGCCCCGCCGCTTGCCCTCCCCTCCCCCCGCCGCTATCCGCCTGATCGCGACGGAGGTGCCCCGATGCCGATCAGATTGAACAGCCGCGATCCCGGGTTCGAGGAGGCCTTCGCCCGCCTTCTGACCATGAAGCGCGAGGATGCGCCGGACGTGGCGGAGACGGTGGCGGGGATCATCGCCGATGTCCGCGCCCGGGGCGACGCCGCGCTCCTCGAGCTGACCGCCCGCTTCGACCGGCTGGAGCTGACGGCGGACCGGCTGCGCATCTCGGCAGACGAGATCGACGCCGCCGTCGGCTCCGTCCCCCCGGGTCAGCGCGAGGCGCTGGAGCTGGCCGCGGCCCGCATCCGCGCCTACCACGAGCGGCAGCTGCCCGAGGATGCCTCCTTCACCGATGATGTCGGCGCCACGCTTGGCTGGCGCTTCACGCCCATCGCGGCGGCGGGGCTATACGTGCCGGGGGGGACGGCGTCCTACCCCTCCTCCGTCCTGATGAACGCCATCCCCGCCAAGGTCGCCGGCGTGCCCCGCCTCGCGGTGACGGTGCCGTGCCCCGACGGGGTGCTGAACCCGCTCGTCCTCCTCGCCGCCCGCCTCTCCGGCGTCGACGAGGTCTACCGCTTGGGCGGCGCGCAGGCCGTCGCGGCGCTGGCCTACGGGACGGAGAGCATCGCCCCGGTGGACAAGATCACCGGCCCCGGCAACGCCTTCGTCGCCGCCGCCAAGCGCGCCGTCTTCGGCAAGGTCGGCATCGACATGATCGCCGGCCCCTCCGAGATCCTCGTCATCGCCGACGACACGGTGGAGCCGGAGTTCATCGCCCTTGACCTCCTCTCCCAGGCCGAGCACGACGAGAGCGCGCAGGCGATCCTGCTGACGGACTCCCCCGCCCTCGCCGACGCCGTCGAGGCGGAGGTGGCGCGCCTCCTCGCCACCCTCCCCCGCGCCGCCATCGCCGGCGCCAGCTGGCGGGATTTCGGCGCGGTGGTGGTGACGCGGAACCTCTCCGAGGCGGCCGAGCTTTCCAACCGCGTGGCGCCCGAGCACCTGGAGATCTGCACGGAGGACCCGGAGGCGCTCCTCCCCGAGATCGCCCATGCCGGCGCCATCTTCCTCGGCCAGTGGACGCCGGAGGCCATCGGCGACTACGTGGGCGGCCCGAACCACGTCCTCCCCACGGCGCGCTCGGCGCGCTTCTCCTCTGGGCTGAACGTGATGGACTTCCTCAAGCGCACGACACTGGCGAAGATGACCCCCGAGGCGCTGAAGGCCATCGGCCCGGCGGCGGAGGTGCTGGCGCAGGCCGAGGGCCTGACGGCCCACGGCGCCAGCGTCACGGCGAGACTGGAGCGGCTGAACCGGGAGGAGTGAGCGGGGGACGGCGCGGCGGTGGGTTGAAGACACTCCCAACGCCGTAGGGTGGGTTTCCAACCCACCTCCCCGTCTCCACCGAGCGCTCCCCTCTCCGGCGCAGGGCGAGCGCCGGACCGTGGGTTGGCGCTCCTACGGCATATCGGCGCACTTTATGTTGCCGCCACCTCCCAGCTCAGAACGCCGCGCCAACGTCACCGGAGCGCCAGCCCGCCGGACGGGCCGGCGCTCGCCCTGCGCCTTTGGCGCGCACCGGGCGGGGGAAGACGCGGCACCGTCGCGCATCGGTGGGACAAAGCCGGCGTCACGCCCAACGCCTCCCGCCGCCCCCCCAAGCTCACACCGCCCCGACCTCGAAGAACCGCGACCGTCCCCGCCGCTCCCAGGCCTCGATGACCACCCGGGCATTCTCCTGCGGTGCCGCGCCGCCATCCACCTCCAGGTCGTAGCGCTGCCCCTCGTGGACCCGGCCGAAATCTTCCGCCGCCATGCCCGCAGGGCGGTCGCCCCGGGCGGCTTCCCTGCGCTCCAGCTCCTCCAGCGGCGTCCGGAGGCCGACGTAGAAGAGGTCCACCCCCGCCCATCGCTCCGCCAGCTCGCCACGCCAGTCCGGCGCTTCGAGGATGTGCTCCAGGATCATGTCGTTGCCCGCCGCCAGGCCCGCACCGACCATGCCGTGGAAGCCGTCGAAGAAGGCCTGCCGCTGCGCGCCCCACGAGAACTCGCCGGAGCGGAAGCGGGCCATGGGCACGATGCCGCCGTCCCTCAGGTGATCGATGGAGAAATGCCAGAAGGGCTCCGGCAGCGCCGCCTGCAGCGCCCGCGCCAGCGTGCTCTTGCCCGAGGAGGACGCCCCGTGGAGAAAGATCAGCCGTCCGCCCATGGCGCCCCCCAACTTGCCAGCCCGCATCGGCCCGGCTACCCATCGATGGCCATGAGCCGCATCTGTCACATCCAGATCGACGATTCCAACCTGCCCCCTCCGACGCCGGAGATCGAGCAGGAGCGGAAGGTGGCGATCTTCGACCTCCTGGAGGAGAACTCCTTCACCCCCCTGCGTGACGGCGCCGATCTGCCCTCTGGCCCCTACCGGCTGCAGCTCTACGTCCGCGAGCGGCGGCTGGTGCTGGATCTGACCACCGAGGCGGGCGCGGAGGTGGGCGCCATCCACCTCTCCCTCGGGCCCTTCCGGCAGGTGGTGAAGGATTACTTCCAGATCTGCGAGAGCTATTTCGACGCCGTCAAATCCATGCCCGCCTCCCAGATCGAGACGATCGACATGGCCCGGCGCGGCATCCACAACGAGGGGGCGCGCCTCTTGCGCGAGCGGCTGGAGGGCAAGGCGGAGCTCGACCTCGACACGGCCCGCCGGCTCTTCACCCTCATCTGCGTGCTGCATTTCGGGGGCTGAAAGATATGGAGGACGGCAAGAGCGACAAGGTCGTCCGCGCCCCGCCCCAGTCCGTCCTCTTCTGCTGCGATCACAACGCCGTCCGCTCCCCGATGGCCGAGGGCATCATGAAGAAGTTCTACGGCACCGCCTGCTACACCCAGTCCGCCGGCGTGCGCAGCGACATGGAGATCGATGGCTTCGCCATCTCCGTCTGCGCCGAGATCGGCGTGGCGCTGGAGCGGCACCGCTCGCGCAGCTTCGACCAGATGGTCGAATGGGGCGACGACCTGACGTCCTTCGATCTCATCGTCGCGCTCACCCCCGCCAGCCACCGCCGGGCGCTGGAGCTGACGCGCGTCGTGCACCTCGACATCGAGTACTGGCCGATCCTCGATCCGACGGGCCTCGGCGAGGGGCGCGAGGAAAGGCTTGCCTCCTACCGCAAGACCCGTGACATGATCGCCGCGCGCCTTCAGGCGCGGTTCGGAGAGCCAAGGAAAACCCGATGAGAGACGAGACCGAAGCCCTGATCGCCGCCTATTACGAGGCCTTCAACGCCAAGGACACCGACGCGATGCTGGCCCTCCTCTCCGAGGATGTGGCCCATCACGTCAACGAGGGGCAGGTGCGGCAGGGGCGCGAGCTCTTCGCCGAGTTCAACGCCCACATGAGCCGCAGCTACGACGAGCGGCTGACGGAGATGGTGATCTTCGCCAGCGCCGACGGCACGCGCGCCGCCGCCGAGTTCATGGTCAACGGCACCTACCTGCAGACGGATCCCGGACTGCCGGAGGCGAACGGCCAGGGCTACCGCCTGCCCGGCGGCGCCTTCTTCACGGTGGCGGAGGGCAGGATCGCCCGGGTCACCACCTACTACAACCTCGCGGACTGGGTCGCCCAGGTCTCCGCGTGAGCCTGCGGTTCGAGACGCTATCGGGCGCCGCGGTCACCGAGCGGCTCGACGATCTGGCCCGCCTCAGGATCGAGGTCTTCCGCGACTGGCCCTATCTCTATGACGGCGATCTCGCCTACGAGCGCCGCTACATGGCCAGCTACGAGGACAATCCCCGCGCGGTGCTCGTCGGCGCCTTCGCCGGCGAGGCATTGGTCGGCGCCGCCACCGGCACCCCGATGGAGGATCACGCGGAGGACTTCGCCGCCGCCTTCGCCGGCCGCGACCTCGGCGAGATCTTCTACTGCGCCGAGAGCGTCCTCCTGCCCGACCATCGCGGCCAGGGCGCCGGCCATGCCTTCTTCGATGCTCGCGAGGCCCATGCCCGCGCCCTCGGCCGCCGCTATTCCGCCTTCTGCGCCGTCGACCGGCCGGCGGACCATCCGCTCCGGCCCGAGGGCTACCGGCCGCTCGATCCCTTCTGGCGTGCGCGGGGCTATGTGCCGCTGGAGGGCGTCTTCGCCACCTTCCGCTGGAAGGACGTCGATCAGCCGGCGGAGACGGAGCACCGGCTGCAGTTCTGGATGAAGACACTCTAGGGGGGCTCTGCCCCCCGCCTGCGGCTCCCCCCGGGATACTTGAAGAAAAGCGAGAGGCCCCATGAAGATCGCCGTGTCAGGATATGCGCCCGAATGGCTGCCCGACTGGGCGGCGCTGGAGGAGAGCCTCGCCGCCCATGTGGGCGGGGCGGTGGCCCAGGGGGCGGAGCTGCTGGTCTACCCGGAATATGGCGGCGTCGCCTCGGGCCTGATCGGCCAGCCGGAGGGGCTGGACGCCGCCGGCTGGGCGGACAGGCTGGCGGAGCGGGCGGAGGCGTGGGTCGGGCTCAACGCGCATCTGGCGAAGGCGCACGGGGTGCATGTCCTCGCGGGCTCCACTTGCGTGCGGCTGGACGGGCATATCGTCAACCGCACGTGGCTCTGCACGCCGGACGGCGCGACGGGCCATCAGGACAAGGCGATCCTCACCCCCTACGAGCGCGACGACATGCAGCTCTCGCCCGGGCAGGAGCTGAACGTCTTCGACACCGCGCTGGGGCGGATCGGCGTGCTGATCTGCTACGACAGCGAGTTCCCCCTCCTCGCCCGCGGGCTGGTGGAGGCGGGGGCGGAGATGCTGCTGGTGCCCTCCTACACCGACCTTCCGGCCGGCGCGACGCGGGTGCGGGAGAGCTGCCGGGCGCGTGCCATCGAGCAGCAATGCCTCGTCGTCAACGCGCCGCTGGCGGGGGCCTGCGCCGATTGCGAGATCTACGATGTCGGGACCGGCCGGCCCGGGCTATTCTGCCCGCCGGACGTGGGCCAGCCGCCCTCCGGCATCCTCGCGGAGGCTCAGAGCGACGCGGCACCGGGCTGGCTGATCGCCGAGGTGGACCCGGCCGCGATCTCCATGCCCCGTCTCACCGGCGCCGTCGGCAACCATGCGCAATGGGCGGAGCAGAAGCGGGTGCCGCCGCCAGGCCTCATCTCGCTGAAATAGGCAGAGGCGCAAACGGAAACGGGCCGCCCAAAAGGGCGGCCCGCTCCGTCTCGTCTGGCTAGCAGCCGGGTCGATTATTCGACCACGACGCTTTCCATGGCTTCGAGCTGCTCGTCGGTGTAGTCGGCATAGACGCGCACGTCATCGCCGAGGTCCGACTGCAGGATCGTCAGCGAGTTGAACGGGATGGCCACGTCCTTCTCACCGATGCCGAGGAAACCACCGACTTCGACGATCACGGCTTCGATCTGGCCACCTTCGCTGAACACGAAGTTGCCGATCTCACCGATCGTCTCGTCGTTGATGCCGTACAGCGTTTCGCCGAGCATTTCTTCGGCCGGGATGTCGCCGAGACCGGCAACATTGTAGCCGTCGAGCACGACGTTCGGGCCCATGGCTTCGTCTTCCATGAGTTCGCTGTCGGTGGCGGTCAGATCGCCGGCCTCGTCGACTTCGGCCTCGATCTCGTCACCGGCCGCGTCGAGTGTCGCCGCGGTTTCGGCACCGGCTTCCTGGACTTCGTCACCGACTTCTTCGGCGGCCATTTCCATCTCGTCGCCGGCTTCGTCCAGCTCGGCTTCGACTTCGTCGTCGATCGAGGTCAGCTCGGTATCGTCTTCGACCTCCATCTCGCCGTCGAGCTCCATGGTGTCGTCGGCCATGGCTTCGTCGTCCATGGTCGCTTCCATCTCGGCGTCGTCCATTTCGGCGTCGTCCATGACCGCAGCGCCATCATCGGAACCTTCAGCCTGGTTGAACGTCACGACGGGCTCGCCGGACTGCACCCACTGGACCTGCGGCTCGCCGGAGGAGCTGAACTGCACGTTCGGCTCGGCGCTCTCGAAGGAGACCATCGGCTCGCTGCGCTGGATGTCCACAGACGCTTCCTGACCACCGTCGGAGTAGGTGACGGTCGGCTGGTTGGCGGTCATGTTGACCTGCGCATCGGCCATCTCGCGCTCGGCGCCCGCGGCACCCGTCTGGTAGGTCTCGCCGGTGTTGCGGTCGGAGACCTGAACACCCGGGCTGCCTTCCTCGTCGACGGCACGGCGCAGTTCGAGCTCGACGCGCGGCTGGGCCTGCGTGACCGTGATGGTCGGCTCGGCCTGGCGCACTTCGACCTGCGGCTCGGTGGTGGCAACATCAACGCCCGGCTCGGGCATGGTGATGATGATTTCCGGGGCCGGCTGCTCGATCGTGATGGTCGGCTGCGGCATGTCGAGCGTGATGTTCGGCGCGGCCTGGCGCACGACGATCTGGGCCTGGCCCTCGGTCACGCGAACGGACGGAGCCGTCTCGGACACGGAAACCTCGGCGTCGCCGCCTTCGATGTTCACGGTCGGCGGGGTCTGCTCGAGATAGACGGTGCCCTCGATGACGGCCTCGTCTTCCAGACGCACGGTCGTGCGCTCGGTGTCGACGACTTCGGCTTCAGCTTCCACCTCGGCCTCGGCCTCGACTTCAGCAGTGGCCGTGTCCGTGTCGGTGGCCATGGCGGCCTCGTCCTCGGAGAACTGGACGAGCCAGAGCTGGCAGCTCTCGATGTCGCCGGCCTCGATGGCAGCCATGATTTCCTGATTCTCGGCGTCGGTGCTTTCAACGGTGCCGGATTCAACCACGGTGAGCAGATCTGCACAAACTTGTGCCTCGGCATCCTGTGCGAGCGCGGCGCCGCCGACGGGCACGGTCAGAGCCGTTGTCAGCAACATGGTGCGAGTGCTAATTTTCATGACGGGGTCTCCCTGTCGTTTCTATTCGGTTCACACCCTCACAACGACGAGACCGCTGTGGCGTTCCGCACAAAGTGAACGGAACGGCGCAGAAGCAGCCGGCCCACGCCCCTTCGGCAGGGTCGGTTGCTTCACTCTAGCCTTGAAATCCTAGGGATACGGGCGCATATGCACGCCACCCGCCGCATGCGGGAAACATTTTATGGAGATCACATGGCCAAGGAAGACACGCTCGAATTTCCTGGTGTCGTGAAGGAACTCCTGCCGAATGCGACGTTCAGGGTCGAGCTTGAGAACGGCCATGAGATCATCGCGCACACGGCAGGCAAGATGCGCAAGAACCGCATCCGCGTTCTGGCTGGCGACAAGGTTCAGGTGGAAATGACCCCCTATGATCTGACCAAGGGTCGGATCAACTACCGCTTCCGCTAAGCCGGGCGCGGTGCCCCAGAGCATGGCGCTCGTCCTCGGCTCGGCCAGCCCGCGCCGCCTCGAGCTGCTCGCGCAGCTCGGCCTGGCGCCGGCGGACGTGCGCCCCCCCGACATCGACGAGACCCCGGCCAAGGGCGAGCTGCCGCGTGACTACGTGCGCCGCATCGCCCGGCAGAAGGCGAAGGCGGTGCCCTGCGCGCCCGGTGAGGTCGTGCTCTGCGCCGACACCACCGTCGCCCTCGGCCGTCGCATCATGGGCAAGCCGGAGGACGAGGAGGAGGCGCGCCGCTTCCTGCAGCTCCTCTCCGGCCGGCGCCACCGCGTCATCACCGCCGTCGCGGTCTCGACGCCGGAGCGGCTGTGGGAGCGCGACGTGGTGACGAGCGTGCAGGTCAAACGCCTGAGCGAGGTGGAGATCGCCGGCTACCTCGCCACCGGCGACTGGCGCGGTAAGGCCGGCGCCTATGGCATCCAAGGCCCCTTCGGCGCGCTGGTGCCGTGGATCTCCGGCTCCTTCTCCGCCGTCGTCGGCCTGCCGCTGGCGGAGACGGCGCATCTGTTGCAGGCGGCGGGCGTGGAGGTCTGGCGATGACCGCCCCGACCGTGAAGGCCCCCGGCATGGAGACGCGGCCATGAAAGGCAGACGCATCGTTCTCGATCACCTCGGCGGCCGCCCCGCGGCGGCGCTGATGGTCGACGGTCGGCTGGACGATCTCCTGATCGACGATGAGGGCGTCCGCCCCGGCGCCATCTTCCGCGGCCTCTGCGACCGGCCGATGAAGGGCCAGGGCGGCATGTTCCTCAGGCTGCCGGATGGCGACCGCGCCTTCCTGCGCGGCGCAGGCGGGCTGAAGCCCGGCCAGTCGCTGCTGGTTCAGGTGACGGGCGTGGCCGAGCCCGGCAAGGCGATCCCGGTCACCGACCGGCTGCTCTTCAAGTCCCGCTTCGTCATCGTCACCCCCGGCGCCCCCGGCATCAACGTCTCCCGCGCCATCCAGGGCGAGGAAGTGCGCGCCGCCCTGCGCATCATCGCCGAGGAGGCGACGGACGGCGCCCATGGCCTGATCCTGCGCTCCGCCGCCGAAGGCGCGCCGGAGGAGGAGATCGCCGAGGACATCGCCTCGATGGAGGCTCTCGCCGCCGCCGTTCTCGCCGATGCCGCCGGCACCGAGCCCGAGGCGCTGACGGAGGGCGACGGCCCGCATGAGCTCGCCTGGCGCGACTGGACGGCGCCCGAGGTGGTGACGGAACCCGGCGGCTTCGCCCGCGAGGGCGTGCTGGACGAGATCGAGGCGCTGGGCCGGGCGGAGATCGACCTCGGCGAGGGCTTCATGAGCGTCGAGCCGACGCGGGCGCTGGTGGCGGTGGACGTCAACACCGGCGCCGACACCTCCCCCGCCGCGGCGCTGAAGGCCAATCTCGCCGCGTCCCGCGCCCTGCCCCGGGCCCTGCGCCTGCGCGGCCTCGGCGGTCAGGTGGCTGTGGATTTCGTCTCCATGCCCAAGGCGCAGCGCAAGCAGCTGGAGCAGAGCCTGCGCGCCAGCTTCCGGGCCGACGCCATCGAGACCTCGCTCGTCGGGTGGACGCAGATGGGTCTCTTCGAACTCCAGCGCAAGCGCGAGCGGCCGCCGATGGCGCCCATCCTCGCCGCCCTGAAGGAGCACCTGTGACATGGCCTGTCCCATCTGCGGCAAGAAGACCGACCCCGATCATCGCCCCTTCTGCTCCGACCGCTGCCGTGAGATCGACCTCGGCCGCTGGCTGAAGGGCACCTACCGCGTCCCCACCCAGGAGACGCCGACCGACGAAGACGAGGACTAGCCCCCTCTCCCGGCCAGCCCTGCCCCCGGCGCCCCGCACCCCTGTTTCATCTGGCCAAAAATACCCTCGGGGGTGTGGGGGCAGCGCCCCCACGCGTCGCCATCAAGGCCCCACCTCTCACCGGCACGCGCCCCGTCACCGGTCGTGCATCCCCTTCCCCGCGAGGATCGCCCCCCGCCACTTGTCGATCCGCCGCACCCGCGTCTCCGCCTGTTTCGCCTGCCCGATGTGCAGCACGTAGCCCCGCTGCCGTCCGGGCGTGAGCGCGTCCCACGCCTCCTGCAGCTCCGGGTCGGCATCCAGCGCGTCGACCAGCTCCTCGGGGTAGTCCAGCTCCACCGGGCCGAGCGTCACCTCCCGCCCGTCGTCCACCAGCCCGATCGCCTCCTCGACATAGGCGGTGATCACGTCGCTGGCGGCTTCCACCTCCTCCAGCGAGGCGAAGACGAGCTTGCGCATGGCGCGCGAGTTGGGGCCGGGGGCGACGAGGAGGCCTTCGGAATCGCTCAGCAGCACGCCGCGGTAGAAGCCGACGGCGCAATGGTCCTTGTAGCCCCAGATGGTGCAGACATTCCCCTGCCCCTCGCCCTCGCCGCGAACGTAGCAGGGCTGGGTCCATTTCCACGTCTCGGTGACGCCGGTGGCGAGGACGATCTCGCGCAGCCGCCGCCGCTCCTCCGCCCAGCGCTCCCGGGTGGCGTACCAGTGATCGGCTTTGGGATGGGTCACGGGATCGGGCAAATTGAGGCACCTCCTGCCGCCAGCCTAGCCCCCCGCCGCCCGTCCCTCCAGCGCCAAGGCCCTGCCCCCGCCGGTCACCCCCGGGTGACCTCTTGCGCCCCTGCCCGCGCGCTCCGATCTTCCGTCTCGACTGCCATAGACAAGGAGATCGCCATGACTCCCGCCCTCCTCGCCCTCGCCGGGCTTCTCGGTCTCGCCGCCGCCCTCCCACGGCCCCGGCCGATCCCGCTGGAGGCCCGGCCATGAGCAAGGCCCCTGCCGAGACCCGCATCGGCCACGTCCACCTCAAGGTCTCCGACCTGGAGCGCTCCGTCGCCTTCTACCGTGACGTGATCGGGCTGGAGGAGGTGATGCGCTATGGCGACGCCGCCGCCTTCCTCTCCGCCGGCGGCTACCACCACCATATCGGCCTCAACACCTGGGAGAGCCTCGGCTCTGCGCCCGGGCCGCGCCGGGCGCCCGGCCTCTACCACACCGCCTTCCTCTTCCCCGACCGCAAGGCGCTGGCGGAGGCGGTGGCCCGTGTCGTGGCCGCCGGCGTCCGCCTCTCCGGCGCCAGCGACCATGGCGTGTCGGAGGCGGTCTATCTCGACGATCCCGACGGCAACGGCATCGAGCTCTACTGGGACCGCCCGCGGGAGGACTGGCCGCGCGGCGCCGATGGCGAGCTGGTGATGTTCACCGAGCGGCTCGACCTGCAGGCCCTCCTCGCCGAGGCGGGCTGAGCCCCCGAAGGGCTGTCACGGAATCGATTCCGTCCGCCCCTATCCTTCCTCCTGCCGGGCCTCGCTCCCGGTGTCCCCCAGGCGTCGGTCCCTTGCCGATTCCTCTGCCGCGCCCGGGCCCTGCCGCCCGGGCGCGTTTTTCCCCGCCCCGCCCGTGACGGCCACCGGCCGGGGCGCTTGTCGCCCCCGCCGGCGCCGCCTAGTCTCCCCCGGCAATTCTCTGGGGGCAGCACATGGCGACCGGCACGAACATCCGCACGTGGTTCGAGGGGCAGTGGCACGAGGGCGACGCCTACGTCATGCGCGCAGCCGACCACGGCGCCTGGCTCGGCTCCGGCGTCTTCGACGGCGCCCGCCTCGCCCATGGCCTCGTGCCTGATCTGGATCTCCACTGCGCCCGCGTGAACCGCTCCGCCGAGGCGATGATGTTGACGCCGAGCCACTCGGGAGAGGAGATCGAGGCCATCGCCCGCGAGGGTCTCAAGCTCTACAGCCCCGGCAGCGCTGTCTACATCCGCCCGATGTACTGGGCCATCGAGGGCGGCCTCTCCGCCATCCTGCCCGCCGATGCCCCGCCCGGCTTCGCCCTCTGCCTCGAGGAGATCCCGATGCCGCCGGAAGACACGGCGGTCAGCCTCTGCCGCTCCTCCTTCCGCCGACCGGTGCTGGAGACGGCGGTCGTCAACGCCAAGGCCGGCGCGCTCTACCCCAACAATGCCCGAATGCTGGCCGAGGCCCGGGCCCGTGGCTGCCACAACGCCCTCGTCGCCGATGCCCTCGGCAACCTGGCGGAGAGCGCCACCTCCAACGTCTTCCTCGTCAAGGACGGCGAGGTCTTCACGCCGATTCCCAACGGCTGCTTCCTCGCCGGCATCACCCGCGCCCGCCACATCGCCAACCTGCGGGCCGACGGCGTCACTGTGCATGAGACGGTGCTCACCTTCGCGGATGTCCATGCGGCGGACGAGGTGTTCCTGTCGGGCAACATGGCCAAGGTCACCCCCGTCACCTCCTTCGAGGAGACGGAGTTCCGCCCCGGCCCCATGACCGCCCGCTCCCGCCAGCTCTACTGGGACTGGGCCGCCGCCTCGCCCCTCTGAGGGCCTCGAAGCGGCCCCGCCCGCCCCAGGCCCCCCTGTCTTTGGTCCCAAAAATCCCGGGGGTTCGGGGGCAGCGCCCCCGACGAACCAAATGGCGTGCGCCGCAGGCGCTCATTTTAACAAGCGGCCGGCGCTCAGCCCCGCCGCCGCAGCCGGATCACCACGTCGACGGAGGCGATTTCCGCCCCCTCCGGCACGTCGGGCAGGCGGGCGATCTCCAGCTCCGCCGCGGGGGCGTCGGTGAGGGCGCCGCTCTCTTCCCAGTAGAAGTGCGGGTGGTCGGTGTTGTTGGTGTCGAAGTAGCTCTTCGTGCCGTCCACGCGGATCTCGCGCAGCAGCCCGCAATCGCAGAAGGCGCCGAGCGTGTTGTAGACGGTGGCGAGCGAGACGCGCTCGCCGCGCGCCTGCGCGGCCTCGTGCAGGCCCTCGGCGGTGACATGCCGCGCCCGGCCGTCGCCGACCAGAAGGGCCGCGAGCGTCAGGCGCTGGCGCGTCGGGCGCAGGCCGGCTTCGCCGAGCCAGTCGGCGGCGCGCGCGTCGGAATGAGGGGCCTCGTCATGCATGGCTTTCGCAAGATAAGGCCTCTGCCCCCCGTCTTTCAACGGCTTTCGGTGTCGCATTTGTCGCGAGCGTCATCCCGCCGCCACGGCGGGGCCGGGGCGCAACCCTTGCTCTCTTTCACCTCACGGTGATAGTGGAGCATCCGTGACGCCGGGCGCAGCAGGCGCGCCGGCGATGGATTGGTTCAAGGGGCAGGCATGGCGGAGTATCCGACCTCATTCGACAAGGACGCACTTCTCGCCTGCGCCCGGGGCGAGCTGTTCGGGCCGGGCAATGCCCAGCTGCCCGAACCCCCGATGCTGATGATGGACAGGATCACCGAGGTCTCCGGCGATGCCGGCGAGAACGGCAAGGGCCATATCGTCGCCGAGCTCGACATCACGCCGGACCTCTGGTTCTTCCCCTGCCACTTTCCCGGCAACCCGGTCATGCCCGGCTGCCTGATGCTCGACGGGCTGTGGCAGCTCACCGGGTTCAACCTCGGCTGGCGCGGCTGGCAGGGCCAGGGCTTCGCCCTCGGCGCGGGGGAGGTGAAGCTCTCCGGCATGATCCGCCCCGATCGCAAGCTGGTGCGCTACGTCGTCGACTTCACCCGCGTCATCGAGCGGCGGCTGAAGATGGGCGTCGCCAATGGCCGGGTCGAGGCGGACGGTGAAGTTGTCTGCGAAGTCAAGGACATGAAGGTCGGCCTCGCGGCCGCCGAAGGCTGAGGAGGCCGCTCATGCGCCGCGTCGTCGTCACCGGGCTGGGAATCGTCTCGCCCATCGGAAATTCTGCCGACGAGGTCACCGAGAGCCTCCGCGACGGCCGCTCCGGCATCGAGGCGTCGGAGGAGATGGCCGAACACGGCTTCCGCAGCCAGGTCGCCGGCACGCTGAAGATCGACCCCAAGGAGCATCTGGATAAGCGCACCCTGCGCTTCATGGGCCCCGGCGCCGCCTATGCCTACATCGCCATGGAGCAGGCCATCGCCGATGCCGGCCTGACGGAGGAGGATGTCTCCAACATCCGCACCGGCCTCATCGCCGGCTCCGGTGGCCCCTCCACCTCCGCCCTCTTCGCCGCGCACCAGACGGTGCTGAAGAACGGCAGCCCCAAGCGGATCGGCCCGCTGGCCGTGCCGAAGGGCATGAGCTCGACGATCTCCGCCAACCTCTCCACCGGGTTCAAGATCAAGGGGATCAACTACTCGATCACCTCCGCCTGCTCGACCTCCCTGCACTGCATCGGCGCCGCGGCCGAGCAGATCCAGATGGGCAAGCAGGACGTGATGTTCGCCGGCGGCGCGGAGGAGCTCGACTGGACGCTCTCCTGCCTCTTCGACGCGATGGGCGCGATGAGCAGCAAGTTCAACGACGCGCCCTCCAAGGCCTCCCGCGCCTTCGACGAGGCCCGCGACGGCTTCGTCATCGCCGGCGGCGGCGGCATGGTCGTCCTGGAGGAGCTGGAGCGCGCGCAGGCCCGCGGCGCCAACATCCTCGCCGAGGTGACGGGCTTCGCCGCCACCTCCGACGGGCACGACATGGTCGCCCCCTCCGGCGAGGGCGGCGAGCGGGCGATGCGTATCGCGATGCAGACGCTGCCCGAGGGCCGCAAGATCAGCTACATCAACGCCCACGGCACCTCGACGCCCGTCGGCGATGTCGGCGAGGTGGAGGCGGTGCGCCGTGTCTTCGGCGAGGGCACCACACCGCCCATCAGCTCCACCAAGAGTATGACTGGTCATGCCCAGGGCGCCGCCGGCGCGCTGGAGGCGATCTTCTGCCTGCTGATGCTCAAGGGCGACTTCATCGCCCCCTCGATCAATGTCGAAACGCTCGATCCGGCGCTAAAGCCCGACGAAATTGCAACAAAATTGATCGAACGCGCCGCGCTCGACACCGTCATGACCAATTCGTTCGGCTTCGGCGGCACAAACGGTTCTATGCTGCTCTCGCGCTTTGAAGGATGAACTGATGGACATGAGCGGCAAGCGCGGGTTGGTGATGGGGGTCGCCAACGACCATTCCATCGCGTGGGGCATCGCCAAAGCCCTCTCCGCCGCCGGCGCCGAACTGGCCTTCTCCTACCAGGGGGAAGCCTTCGGCAAACGGGTGCAGCCGCTGGCGGCCTCCCTTGGCTCCGACTTCCTCTTGGACGTCGACGTGACGAACGATGCCTCGCTCGATGCCGCTTTCGGGCAGATCGGCGAGCGCTGGGGCGGGCTGGACTTCGTCGTCCACGCCATCGCCTTCTCCGACAAGTCGGAGCTGACGGGGCGGTTCATCAACACCTCCCGGGCGAACTTCCAGAAGTCGCTCTCGATCTCCTGCTACTCGCTGATCGACGTGGCCCGCCGGGCAGAGCCGCTGATGACCGATGGCGGCAGCATCATCACGCTGACCTACCAGGGCTCCAACCGCGTCACCCCCTTCTACAACGTCATGGGCGTCGCCAAGGCGGCGCTGGAGGCGGCGGTGCGCTATCTGGCGAACGATCTCGGCCCGCAGGGCATCCGCGTCAACGCCATTTCCCCCGGCCCGATGAAGACGCTCGCGGGCGCCGCCATCGGCGGCGCGCGGCGGACCTTCCGCCACACGCAGGAGAATGCGCCGATGCGCGCCAACGCCACGCTGGAGGCCATCGGCGGCACCGCCGTCTGGCTCTGCTCCGAGGGTGGCGCCTTCACGACGGGCGAAATCGTGCGCGTCGACGGCGGCTACCACGTCCTCGGGATGCCGCAGCCGGAACACCTCTGACACCGGGCGCAACAGATTTCCGCGCGGAAATCGTGCACGGAATTCGCGCGAATTCCGGTCGCCGCTCGTGGTAACGTCAGCTGATTGGACCCCGACCGCATCCGCCAAATAATTGACCCCCGCCGAGGGGTGCGGCGGGGGTCGAGCGCGCATCAGGGGGTTGCGCGCCAGGGGAGCGAGAGCCAGGGCAGGACAGGCATACCCGCCTGGTCATGCCTTAGTTACGCATAACCCCCGAAGATGGTTTCCGGGCGGCGCAAATTTTTTTTGCGCCCCTCTCACCCCCCGGATCGCGCCCCACCGGCCTACCGACAACCCTCTGACACCGCAAAAGAAAATGCCCGCCAGCGGGGTCGCTGACGGGCACCAGATTCTTCGCGCGGAGCGCCCGCGCAAAAAGAAATCTTACATCGACGGCTGGAAGGTAACCGTCACCGGCGCACCATCGTCCGTGACGGGCGTGTCGACGTCGGTCATGCCTTCGCCGAAGGAATAGACGCCGTCGCCATCCGTGTCGTAGTGCAGCATGAGCATGTACTGCTCATCGGCCGAGAATTCCTCGCCGATGCTGACGGTGACATCTTCGTTCATGCCGGCGACGAGTGCCGTGTGACCGATGGATTGCGGCACGACCGGCTCGCCATCCACCATCTCGTGCACGACGAGGAAGCCGGGCTCATCGATCCAGACCTGCGGCACGGTGACGGCCATGCCGCCGGCTGTGGCGCCATCGGCCATGATCATCGGCGCATCGAGATCGTCGATCTCCTCGGCCGCGGCATCGACACCGGCAGCGACATCCTCCGCCACGCCTTCGACACCCTCGGCCACGCCCTCGGCGACGTCCTGCACGCCCTCGACGACGGTGCCGGCGGCCTCGGCCACGGCGGCCTCGACCTCACCCAGCGCGTCGGCGGCGGTCGCGAAGACGGTGGTCACCGGGGCGCCGTCCATCACCACGGGGGTGTCGACGTCGGTCATGCCTTCGCCGAAGGAGTAGGTGCCGTCGCCATCCGTGTCGTAGTGCAGCATCAGCGTGTACTGCTCGTCGGCCATCAGCGGCTCGTCGAGATCGATGACGACGTCATCGCTCGTGCCGGCATCGACATAGGCGTGGCCGATGGATTGCGGCACGACCGGCGCGCCGTCTTCCATGCGGTGGACGACGATGAAGCCGGGCTCATCGACCATCACTTCGGGGACGATGATCTGGTTGCTGGAGGCGGTGACGCCCTGCACCATGATCATCGGCATCATGTCATCTTGCGCCGCGGCGGCGCCAGCGAGGGCCGACGCCCCGGCGGTCAGAGCGGCGAGTGTGTGTACCTTGAAAGACATTTACGAACTCCCTGTCGGGTTATTGCTACGTTGGTCACTAAAGTCGCGCCGGCCCCCACTCGTTCCCCGCCGCACACGGCCCCGTGACGGACCGGCGGAGTCCTGCCGGCGCCGCGCCCCATGCCGGTCCTTCCCCTCCGCCCGCCGTCATGCCAATTTCCCCCGGCGAGGAGCGGACGGGGGAGCGTGTGGCAACAACAACCGTGATTTTCGATGCCTACGGCACGCTCTTCGACGTCGCCGCCCCGGCGCGAGAGGCCGCCTCCGCCCCCGGGGGCGAGGCGCTGGCAGAGGTCTGGGAGGATCTGGCCCGCCTGTGGCGAGACAAGCAGCTGGACTACACCTGGCTGCGCGCCGCCGCCGGCCGCCACGCCGATTTCCGCACCGTCACCGAGGAGTCGCTGGACTGGACGCTGGCCTCCCTCGGCCTTGAGGAGCCGGGCCTGCGCGCCACCCTCCTCGGCCTCTACGACCGGCTCGCCGCCTTCCCCGAGGTGCCGGATGTGCTCGCGGCGCTGAAGGCGCGGGGGCTGGCGACCGGCATCCTCTCCAACGGCACGCCGCAGATGCTGGCGAGCGCGGTGGAGGCGGCGGGGATCGGCGGCCACCTCGACGCCGTGCTCTCCGCCGAGGACGCCGGCATCTACAAGCCGGCGGCCGCCGTCTACGCCCTCGTCGGCCGGCACTTCGGCTGCGCCCCGGTGGAGGTGCTCTTCGTCTCCTCCAACGGCTGGGACGCCGCCGCCGCCTCCGGCTACGGCTTCACCAGCGTTTGGGTCAACCGCGCCGGCGCCCCGCGCGAGCGCCTCTGGGCGGCGCCGGAGCATGAACTCACCGACCTCACCCCCCTGCCGGAGATCGCCTGATGCCCACCTTTTCCGCCGAGGACGGCACGACGATCTTCTACACCGACGAGGGCTTCGGCCCGCCGCTCCTCTGCCTTGCCGGGCTGACGCGGGGCGGCGAGGATTTCAACCACGTCGCCCCCCACCTGCAGGGCCTGCGCCTGATCCGTATGGATTGCCGGGGGCGCGCCGGCTCCGCTTGGGCGAACCCCGCGACCTACACGATCCCGCAGGAGGCGCGCGACGTCCTGACGCTCCTCGCCCATCTCGCCCTGCCGCAGGTGGCGGTGCTCGGCACCTCCCGCGGCGGGCTGATCGCCATGGTGCTGGCGGCGGCGGCGAAGGACCGGCTGCGCGCCGTGGCGCTCAACGACGTGGGGCCGGAGCTGATGCCCGAGGGCCTCGCCCACATCGCCTCCTACCTCGGCCGTCCTCCGAAGGCGGCAACGCTGGACGAGGCGGCGGCGCAGCTGGCCACGGACCCGCGCTTCCCCGGCGTCTCGCGCCAGCGCTGGCGCGAGGAGGCCGGCCACCGCTACCGCGAGCGGGAGGACGGGCTGGAGCTGCGCTACGATCCGGCCCTGCGTGAGGCGGTGCTGGGCGAGAGCGGCTCTCCCGCCCCCGCCGGCGACCAGTGGCACCTCTTCGAGGCGCTCTCCGGCCTGCCATTGGCGCTGATCCGGGGCGCGAACTCCGACCTTCTGTCTCTGGAGGTGGCGGACGAGATGTCCCGCCGCCGGCCGGACATGATCCGCGCCGAGGTGCCGGACAGGGGCCACGTCCCCTTCCTCGACGAACCGCAGGCGCTGGAGGCGCTGGCCGCATGGAGAGCTGCATGGACATGACACCCCCCGGCATCGCCGACATCCGCGCCGCCGCCGCCCGCATCGGCACGCGGCTCAACCGCACGCCCCTCCTCGCCTCGCCGGGCCTCGACGCCATGGCCGGCCGTCCGGTGCTGGTGAAGGCCGAAAGCCTGCAGCTCACCGGCTCCTTCAAGGCGCGCGGCGGCTGGTCGGCGGTGTCGAAGCTGGCGGAGGGCGGCGTGCGCGGCGTCATGGCCTTCTCCTCCGGCAACCACGCGCAGGGCGTCGCCTATGCCGCGCGAGAGCATGGGTTGCCGGCGACGATCCTCATGCCGGCTGACGCCCCGGCGGCGAAGATCGCCGGCACTCGGGCGCTGGGGGCTGAGGTCGTCACCTACGACCGCGCCACCGAGAGCCGCGAGGAGATCGGCGCCCGGCTGGCGGAGGAGCGCGGCTACGTGCTCGTGCGCCCCTACGACGAGCCGCTGGTCATCGCCGGGCAGGGCACCGCCGGGCTGGAGCTGGCGGCGCAGGCGGCGGAGCGCGGCCTGCGCGAGGCGGAGGTGCTGGTCCCCTGCGGCGGCGGTGGCCTCGCCTCCGGCATGGCGCTGGCGCTGGCGGCGGAGGCGCCGGGGATGCGGGTGCGGACGGTGGAGCCGGAGGATTTCGACGACGTCGCCCGCTCGCTGGCGGCGGGGGAGAAGCGTCGCAACGCCCGCCTGTCGGGCTCCATCTGCGACGCCATCGTCACGCCGGAGCCGGGGGACATCACCTTCCCGCTCCTCGCCGCCCACGCCGGCCCGGGCCTCGTGGTGACGGAGGAGGAGGTCCTCCGCGCCATGGGCGCCGCCTTCCGCCACCTGCGCCTGGTGGTCGAGCCCGGCGGCGCGGTGGCGCTGGCGGCGGCCCTGTTCCACGGGGCGGAGCTGGCAGGCGAGACGGTGATCGCGGTGGCCTCGGGCGGCAATGTCGATCCCGCGATGTTCGCCCGGGCGATGGAGCTCGCGCCCGAGGCCTGAGGCGGGCCGGGTTGGTGCCGAGGGGGCTCCGTAGGGCCCGTAGGGCGGGCTTCAGCCCGCCATGCCGCCGGTGCGCCTGTCCCGGCTGGCCGCGGGACCACCAGACCCGGGGAGCGACGATGCGAAGACAGTCCCATTGTCGGGCCGGGCATGGTGGGTTGAAAACCCACCCTACGTCGCGCGGATCCGTAGGGTGGGTTTCCAACCCACCTCGGCGCCCCACCACCGCTCCTTCCCCCGCGCGGAATCAAGGCCGCAGGCCGCCGCGCGAGCGCCGGCCCGTCCCCGCGGGCTGGCGCTCTGGCGGGGCTGGGTGCTTAGCGCGCCGCTGGGAGGGGCGTGACAGGCATAAAGCACGACAGCGGAACAGGAGGAGCGCCACCCCACGGGCCGGCGTGAGAGCCGGGCGCCAGCTGCGAGACGGCAATGCCCAAAGCGACCGCCTCACCGAGCCCCCCCTCCGACCAGTCTTCCACCCTTTTCCACCCACCGCCCTTCCGCCCCTGCCCCCGCCCGCGCTAAGCCTCGCCCCATGTCCCTGCCCCGCCTGCCCATCGACGACGCCCTCCCCGCTCTCCTGACCGCCCTTCAGGAGACCGGCCACGCCGTCCTCCAGGCCCCGCCCGGCGCCGGCAAGACCACCCGCGTCCCCCCCGCCATGCTCGCCGCCGGCCTCGCCGGCCCCGGCCGCATCCTCATGCTCGAGCCCCGCCGCCTCGCCGCCCGCGCCGCGGCGGAGCGCATGGCCACAGAGCGCGGCGAGCGCCCCGGTGAGACCATCGGTTACCGGATGCGCGGCGAGGCGGTCACCTCGCCCGCCACCCGCATCGAGGTGATCACCGAGGGCATCCTCACCCGGATGATCCAGTCCGACCCCGAGCTGCCGGGCATCTCCGCCATCCTCTTCGACGAGTTCCACGAGCGCTCCCTGCAAGCCGACCTCGGCCTCGCCCTCGCGCTGGAGATCCGCGGCGCCCTCCGCCCCGACCTCCGCCTCGTCGTCATGTCCGCCACGCTCGACGCCGCGCCCGTCGCCGCCCTCATGGGCGATGCCCCCGTCATCACGTCGGAGGGCCGCACCTACCCCGTCGAGCGCCTCTGGCTGGACAAGCCTCCGCCGCCCCGCGCCCGGCTCGAACAGGAGGTCGCTGCCCTCACCCTCCAGGCCCTGTCGGAGACGGAAGGCGGCGTCCTCGTCTTCCTCCCCGGCGAGGGCGAGATCCGCCGCACCGAGGCCGCCCTCTCCGGCCGCCTGCCCGCCGGCGCGCAGTGCTTCCCGCTCTACGGCGCCCTGCCCCCCGCCGCCCAGCGCGCCGCTCTCGCCCCCTTCGACGGGCGCAAGGTGGTCCTCTCCACCGCCATCGCCGAGACCTCGCTCACCATCGACGGCATCCGCGTCGTGGTGGACGCCGGCCGCGCCCGCCGGGCCCTCTTCGACCCCGGCTCCGGCATGTCCCGCCTCGTCACCGAGCGCGTCACCCGCGCCGAGGCCGAGCAGCGCGCCGGCCGGGCGGGCCGCGTCGCCCCTGGCCGCGCCTACCGGCTCTGGACGAAGGGCGAGGAGGGCGCCCTTGCCGCCCAGCCCCGGCCGGAGATCGAGGCCGGCGACCTTGCCCCCCTCGCGCTCGACCTCGCGCTCTGGGGCTCCGCCGACCTGCCGTTCCTGACGCCCCCGCCCGAGGCGGCGCTGGCCGAAGCCCGCGCCCTCCTCCTCGGTCTCGGCGCGCTCGACGCCTCCGGCCTCATCACCGCCCATGGCCGCCGCCTCGCCGCCCTTCCGCTGCACCCCCGCCTCGCCCATATGCTGGCCGAGGCCGGCGCCCCCGCCGCCCCCCTCGCCGCCCTGCTCTCCGAGCGGGACCCCTTCGGCCCCTCCGCCGGCGTCGACGTCGCGCCCCGCCTCTCCGCCCTCGCTGGCCAGCCCGGCCCCTCGGCCCCGCCCCCGGCCCTCAAGCGCCTGCGCTCCGAAACCAAACGCCTCGCCCGTGGCCTGCCCGAGACACACGCCTCCCCCGGCATCGCCGCCGCCCTTGCCTTCCCCGACCGCATCGCGCTCCGCCGCCCCGGCGACGCGCCGCGCTACCTGCTCTCCGGCGGCAAGGGCGCGATCCTGCCGGAGGCGGACCCACTGGCCGGCGACCGCCTCCTCGTCGCCATCGAGACGGATGGCCACCCCCGCGAGGCCAGGATCCGCCTCGCCGCCCGCCTCACCGAGGCCGAACTCCGCGAGACCTTCGGCGCCCGGATCACCTGGGTACAGCTCTGCGAATGGTCCCGCCGCGAGCGCCGCGTCGTGGCCCGCGAGGAGGAGCGCCTCGGCGCCCTCACCCTCGCCTCCCGCCGGTGGGAGGCGCCGGGGGAGCTGCGCGCCCGCGCCATGCTGGAGGGCGTCCGCCTCACCGGCCTCTCCCTCTCCGGCGCCGCGCTCCGCCTCTCCCAGCGGGTGGAGCTGGCCCGCTCCGCCGGCGCCGACGTGCCGCCCTTCACCGAAGAGGCGCTGCTGGCGGAGGCGGAGGAGTGGCTCCTGCCCTACATCGGCTCCGTCTCGTCGGAGGCGGAGTGGCGCGGCTTCAACCTCGTGCCCCCGCTCACCGCCCGCCTCGGCTGGGCGGGGGAGCAGGCCGTCAGCAGCGCCATCCCGTCGCATTTCACCACGCCGCTCGGCAACCGCGTGCCCATCTCCTACGAGGACGGCCAGCCCGCCATCGAGCTCAGGATGCAGGAGATGTTCGGCACCACGCGCCACCCCGTCGCCGCCGGCCAGCCCATCCGCATCACGCTCCTCTCCCCCGCCCGCCGGCCCCTGCAGGTGACGATGGACCTGCCCGGCTTCTGGGCCGGCGAATATGCCGAGGTCCGCAAGGAAATGCGCGGCCGCTACCCCCGCCACCCCTGGCCGGAGGACCCCCGCGTGGCGGACCCGACGCTCCGCGCCAAGCCGCGTGGTACCTGACTGGGCACCTGACGGGCGCCCCGATCCGCCCCCGAAGCCTTTTCTTTGTTTTTACCCTTGACTGTGATAGGGTGTCACAAATCTCAAAAACAAGAACTCGAGCACCCCATGCCGGCCAAAGCGCTTGTCGCGGCCAAACCGAAGAGAGCCTATTCACCGCCTGTCCATCGCCAGCTCGCGGCGCTCTGCCTGCGCAAGGGCAAGAGCGGCACCGAAGTGCTGCTCGTCACCTCCTCGGAGGGGCGCTGGATCCTGCCCAAGGGCTGGCCGATCAACGGCAAGACCCCCGGCGAGGCGGCGATGCAGGAGGCGTGGGAGGAAGGCGGCGTCAAGCGTGGCAAGGTCGGCCGCAAGGCGCTCGGCAGCTTCATCGCCACAAAGGTCACCGATCACGGCGATGAAGAGCCCTGCCTGCTCGACGTCTTCGAGGTGAAGGTCCGCAAGACCGTCTCCGACTACCCGGAGGCCGACCGCCGCAACCGCATCTGGGTGAGCCCCAAAGAGGCCGCCGAGATGGTGACGGAAGACGGCCTCAGAGAGATCCTGCTCTCCGTCTGACCACCCCCCGGGCGACAGCGCCCCGGCCGACCGCGAGGGCCGGCCGGTGACGGCTCAGGAGGCGCGCAGCGCCTCGGTGCCGAGGACGGGGTCGTGCTCCGCGGCGTAGTGGCCGGGGGAGACCTCGACGAGCTTGGGGCGATACTGGTCCGCCTCCGGGTCGTCGACGAGCTTGGATTTCATGAACCGCAGCTGCGCCCGGCTGTCGAGCGGGCTCGGCAGGTCGCCCTCGAGGCGCACCCGCTCCCGGCTCCGCTCGGCCCGCGGGTCGGGGCGCGGCACGGCGGAGAGGAGCGCGCGGGTGTAGGGATGCGCCGGGCTCTCGTAGATCTCCGGCCCGTCGGCCAGCTCCACCACGCGGCCGAGGTAGAGCACCATGATGCGGTGGCTCACCTCGCGCACGACCGAGAGGTCATGGCTGATGAAGATCATCGCCAGCCCCATGCTCTTCTGCAGCTCGATCAGCAGGTCCACCACGCGGGCCTGCACCGAGACGTCGAGCGCCGAGACCGCCTCGTCGCAGACGACGAGCTTCGGCTCGGTGATCATGGCGCGGGCGATGCCGACGCGCTGGTTCTGCCCGCCCGACATCTCGTGCGGGTAACGGTTGATCATGTTGGAATCGAGGCCCACCCGCTCCAGCATCTGCCGCACCTTCTGCTGCCGCTCGGAGCGGGACAGGCCGGGGCGGTGAACCTTCAAGGGCTCGGCGATGGAATCGCCCACCGTCATGCGGGGGTCGAGGCTCGCCAGCGGGTCCTGGAAGACGATCTGCAGCTCCTCGCGCAGATCGCGCAGCTCCGACCGGCTGGCGCCGGAGACATCGCGCCCGAGCCAGACCACCTCGCCGCTCGTCGGCGGGATGAGCTGGAGGACACCGCGCGCCAGCGTGGACTTGCCGCAGCCGGATTCGCCCACGACGCCGAGCGTCTGCCCCGGCTGCAGGTCGAAGGAGACGCCATCGACGGCGCGCAGCGGCCGCGTGCGCCGGAAGAGCCCCTTGCGGTCGATCTGCACCGGGAAGTGCACCTTCATGTCGCGCACCTTGAGGATCGGGTCCTCCCCCCGGCCGGCCGCGAGGTCGATCGACGGGCGCTCGCCCCTGTCCGTCCGCTCGAGGTGCGGCACGGCGGCGAGGAGCATCTTCGTGTAGTCGTGCTGCGGCTCGTAGAAGATCTGGTCGGCCGTGCCCCGCTCCACCACCTCGCCGTAGCGCATGACGATGATGTTGTCGCTCATCCGCGCGACGACGCCCATGTCGTGGGTGATGAGCGCGATGCCGGTGTTCGTCTCGCGCTTGAGGTCATCCATCACGTCCAGGACTTCGGCCTGCACCGTCACGTCGAGCGCCGTGGTCGGCTCGTCGGCGATCAGCAGCTTCGGCTTACAGAGCAGCGCCATGGCGATCATGATCCGCTGGCGCATGCCGCCGGAGAACTCGTGCGGATACATGTTGAGCCGCGCCTTGGCGGCGGGGATGCGCACCATGTCGAGCAGGCGCACGGCCTCGGCCAGCGCCTCCTTCTTCGACTTGCCCTCGTGATGCTGCAGCACCTCGGCCATCTGGTCGGAGATGCGCATGTAGGGGTTCAGCGAGGTCATCGGGTCCTGGAAGATCATCGCGATCTCCCGGGCCCGGATCTTGTTCATCTCCGCCAGCGGCATGCCGATGAGCTCGCGCCCGTCATACTTGGCCGAGCCGGAGACCTCGCCGTTCTGCGCCAGCAGGCCCACCGTGGCGAAGGCCGTCTGGCTCTTGCCAGAGCCGCTTTCGCCCACGATGGCGAGGGTCTCCCCCCGGTCGAGCGTGAAGTCGATGCCCTTCACGGCGTTGACGACGCCGTCGTTGGTGCGGAAGTCGACCTTCAGGTTGTGAATGTCCAGCAATGCCATGTCAGCGGTCTTTCGGGTCGAGCGCGTCACGCAGGCCGTCGCCCACGAAGTAGAACGCCGTCAGGATGAGGACGAAGAAGGCCAGCGGGAAATACAGCATCCACAAGGTGCCATAGGCCATGTTCTGCGCGCCGAAGTTGATGAGCGCACCGAGCGAGGTGTTCGGCTCCTGCACGCCGAGGCCGAGGAAGGAGATGAAGCTCTCCGCCAAGATCATGCCGGGCACCAGCAGCGTCGCGTAGACGATGACGAGGCCGAGCAGGTTGGGCACGATATGGCGCAGGATGATCGTCATCGGCGCCACGCCCGTGGCGATGGCCGCCTCGACGAACTCCTTGTTCTTGATGGAGAGCGTCTGCCCCCGTGCGATCCTCGACATGTCGAGCCAGGAGATCAGGCCGATGCCGACGAAGAGCATCCCGATGGAGCGGCCGAAGATGACGAGCAGGATGATCAGCACGAACATGAAGGGGATCGACATCAGGATGTCGACGGCGCGCATCATGATGCTGTCGGTCTTGCCGCCCACGTAGCCGGCGATGGCGCCGTAGAGCGTGCCGACGACCACCGCCACGAGCGCGCCAAGCACGCCGACGAGCAGCGAGATGCGCGTGCCCTGCACGGTGCGCGAATAGAGGTCGCGCTTGTCCTGATCGAGGCCGAAGTAATGGCCGTTCTCGATGCTGGGCTTGCCCACCTCGCGGAGGTTCCCCCCGATGGTGAAGTCGATGAACTGCCCGTTGTGCTCGTTCAGGTAGCCCCCGAAGAGCGCGAAGAGCAGGATGAGCAGCAGCACCACCATCGAGACGACGGCGGCCTTGTTCTGGAAGAACCGGTGCCGCGCATCGGCCCAGAGCGAGCGGCCCGCGATCTGGTCATGGCCGGCATGGCCCTGCCGCTCTTCGGCGGCATCCTTGTCGACGAAAGTCATGGCGCCCCCCTTCAGTAGCGGATTTTCGGGTCGATCCAGGCGTAGAGGATATCGACCACGAGGTTGAACAGGATGGTGAGGCAGCCGACGAGAATGGTGATCCCCATGATCACCGAATAATCGCGGTTGAACGCCGAGTTGACGAAGTACTGCCCGATGCCACCGGTGGAGAAGTAGACGTCGATGACCACCGAGCCGGTGATCATGCCCACGAAGGCCGGGCCGAGATACGACAGCACCGGCATGATCGTCGGCTTCATCGCGTGCTTCCAGATGATCCGGCGCATCGGCAGGCCCTTGGCCCGCGCCGTGCGGATGAATCCGGTGTTGAGCACTTCCAGCATCGACGAGCGGGTGAGGCGCGCGATCGAGGCGAAGTAGCTGGTGGAGAGCGCGATGACCGGCAGGATGATGTATTCGATCTGCCCGCCGTTCCAGCCGCCGCCCGGCAGCCAGCCGAGCCAGAGCGTGAAGATCAGCAGCAGGATGGGCGCCAGCACGAAGTTCGGCAGCACGCTTGCGCCGATGGCGACGCCGACGGCGGCGTAATCCACCTTCGAGTTATGGCGGATCGCGGCGACCACGCCCAGCGAGACGCCGGAGACGACCGCCACGACGAAGGACCAGAAGCCGTAGGTCAGCGTGACGGGAAAGCCCTGCGCGATGATGTCGGTGACCGAAAGGTCCTTGTACTTGAACGAGGGGCCGAAGTCGAAGTGCAGGACGATGTTCTTGATGTAATTGAAGATCTGCACGACGTAGGGCTGGTCCAGCCCGTAACGCGCCTCGATGTTCGCCAGCGTCTGCGGCGGCAGCGGCCGCTCGGAATTGAAGGGCCCGCCGGGGGCCGCGAACATCAGCACGAAGCTGATGATGACCAGAATGAGGATCGTCGGGATGGCGATCAGCAAACGGCGCAGGATGTAATTCAGCATGGATGCCCCCACTCAGGCGGAACGCGCCCCGCCTCACTCAAGAGACGGGGCGCGAAAGGCTCACAACGGCCGATTACTCGGACAGGGTGAAGTCTTTGACGTAGAAGTTGCCCTGCACGTTATCGTAGGGCCAGCCCTGGATCGCCGGGTTGAGCATGAAGACCGACGTGTAGTGGTAGAGCGGGATCACCGGCATCTCTTCCGCCACGATCTGTTCGATCTGCGTGTAGAGCTCCTGCGGGTTCTCCGCGGTCTTCGCGTCGGCCAGCATCGTGTCGACCTCTTCGTTGACGTAGGCGGCGTCGTTGTAGCCCGAGCCGCTGTCCATCAGGTCGAGGAAGGTGGAAGCCTCGTTGTAGTCACCGCACCAGCCGGCACGGGAGACGTCGAAGTTGCCATTGCCACGCTCTTCGAGGAACGTCTGCCATTCCATGTTGGCGAGCGTGGAGGTGATGCCGAGCGTCTGCTGCCACATCTGGGACACGGCGACGGCGATCTGACGGTGACCTTCGGAGGTGTTGTAGAGGATCTCCACTTCCAGCGGCTCGCCTTCCGGGCCGTAGCCGGCACCGGCGAGAAGCTCCTGGGCCATCTCGTTGCGCTCTTCCTGCGTCATCGTCGCGAACGGCACTTCCGGCACCTCGAAGCCGGCGGTGGCGCCGGGCGTGAAGGTGTAGGCCGGGATCTGGCCGGCCTGCAGGACGTTCTCGACCAGCACGTCACGGTCGACGGCGAGGCTGAGCGCCTTGCGCACGTCGGCGTTCTGGGCCCACTCCGGCCCCGTGTCGCGCAGGTTGTAGTTGTAGTAGTAGGTGCACAGCGACGGCACCGAGACGGCCTGATCCGGATATTCCTCGGAGAGGCTCGGGTACTGGCCGGTCGGCACTTCGGTGCGGTCGAGCTCACCGGCGAGGTAGCGGGTCAGCGCCACGTTCTCGTCGTTGATGATGAGGAAGACGACCTCTTCGATCGAGGTATTCTCGTTATCCCAGTACATCTCGTTGCGCTCGGCGACGAGACGCTCCTGCGGCACGCGCTCGGTGAGCACGTAGGCGCCGTTGGAGACCATGTTGCCGGGCTCGACCCAGGCATCGCCCAGCTCGGTGATCACGTGCTCGGGCACCGGGAAGGTGGTGGTGTGCGTGACCATCTGCGGGAAGTACGGCAGCGGCGTCGTCAGGTGCACGACGAAGGTGCTGTCGTCGGGGGCTTCGACGCCCAGCTCGGAGGGGTCGACCTCGCCGGCGATGACGGCCGAGGCGTTCTCGATCGACATCAGCTCGATGTACCAGGCGTAGGGCGAGGCGGTCTCGGGGTTGGCCGCACGCTGCCAGGAATAGACGAAGTCAGACGCCTTCACCGGCTCGCCGTCGGACCAGACGGCCCCGTCGCGCAGGTTGAAGGTATAGGTGAGGCCGTCCTCGGAGACCTCGTAATCGGTCGCGACGCCGGGGATCACGTTGCCCTCGGCATCCTGGTTCATCAGGCCTTCGAAGAGCTGGCGGGCGATGTCGGAGCCCGAGACGTCTTCGATGAGGCTGGGGTCGATCGACGGGGATTCGTCGAGCATCCGCATGGTGAAAGAGCTGTCCTGGGCGGCGGCTGCAGAGCCAAGGCCGAGGACGAAAGCAGCGGTGCCGCCCTTCAGAATGTTTTTGACTGTCATTGAAGTCTCCCTGTTCGGATAACGCGGTGCGGAGATGTCCCTCTCCGGCCCGCAGATGACGAAGGCCGCGCGGGGAGCCGCGCGCCATGCGGCCGATCCTTTGGCCTGCGCAAGAAAATGGCAAGAGCCTTTGAAAGTGACATGGCGGCAAAACCGGGCTGGGGGGCGGCCCCTGCCGCATTGCTACGTATTTTGCCCTGCCATCGTCAGTCTGACGACATTTGCGACAGATTGGCGGTCACTTTCCGGGCAGAATGGCCCCCGGATTGAGCAGCCCGTGGGGGTCGAGCGCCGTCTTGATGGCTGCCATCGCGGCAAGTTTACCCTTGTCGCCGTAGCGCGCCAGATCCTGCACCTTCAGCCGCCCGATCCCGTGCTCGGCGCTGATCGTCCCGCCCCGCTCATGGGCGAGATCGTGGACGATCCGCGACAGCGCCAGCGCCTGCTCCTTGTAGGCCTCGCGCCGCTGCCCCTTGGGCGGGAAGAGGTTGTAATGCAGGTTCCCGTCGCCGAGATGGCCGAAGCAGTTGATCCGCAGCCCCTCCGCCACCTCCGCCAGCCGCCCCGGCGCCTCCGCGATGAAGCCCGCGACCTCCGAGAGCGGCAGCGCGATGTCATGGCTGGCGATGGCGCCGATGCGCTTGTTCGCCTCGGGGATGGATTCCCTGAGCGTCCACAGCGCCTGCCGCTGCCCCTCCGAGGAGGCGATGACACCGTCGCTCACCAGCCCCTCCTCCGCCGCCGCCTCGAAGAGCCGCGTCAGCATCTCCTCCGGCGCGCCGCCCTCCGGCAGCCCCACCTCGGCGAGCACCATCCACTCGGGCACCTCGGCGAAGGGCCGCGTCACCTCCGGCCCCACTTCGGAGAGGAAATCCGGCCCCTGCCGGTGGATCAGCTCGAAGGCGGTCAGCGTCTCCCCCGAGAGCCGGTGCGCCAGCGCCAGCAGCGTCAGCGCCGCCTCGGGCGAGGGCACCACCAGCGCCGCCGTCCCCACCTGCGCCGGCCGCGGCACCAGCTTCAGCGCCGCCGCGGTGATGATGGCCAGCGTCCCTTCCGAGCCGACGATCAGGTCGCGGATGTCGTAGCCGGTGTTGTCCTTGCGCAGCCGCGTCAGCGTGTCGATCACCGTGCCGTCGGCCATCACCGCCTCGATCCCGAGGCAGAGCGCCCGCGCATTGCCCCAGCGCAGCACGTTGATCCCCCCGGCATTCGTCGCCAGCAGCCCGCCGATCCTTGCCGAGCCCTCCGAGGCCAGCGACAGCGGGAAGAGCCGCCCCTCCGCCTCCGCCGCCGCCTGCACCTCGGCCAGGATGCAGCCGGCCTCGACGACCATCACGTTCTCCTCGGGGTAGACGGTGCGGATGGCGCCCATCCGCTCCAGCGACAGAACGAGCGGCACCGCCCCCTCCGGCGCGATCTGCCCGCCGACCAGCCCCGTGCCGCCGCCATAGGGCACGATGCCCACCTTCGCCTCGGCGCAGGCCCGCACCACCTCGGCGACCTCCTCGGTGGAGCCCGGCGCCACCACCGGCCCCCGGCCCCGCCAGCGGCCCCGCGGCTCCTCGTGGTAGCGCGTCCCCTCGCGGATCGCCGCCTCGCCGAGACGGGCGCGAAGGGCATCGATCAGGCTGTCGGAGGCGTCCTGCAAACTCATGCCGCCAGAAGAACCACCACCCCGCGTTCAGCGCAAGGGTCGGGGCAAGCCCTTCTCATTCGGCGAGAAATCCCGACTGCAGCACCATCACCGTCGGCTCTCGCGGCAGCGTCTCCCTCGACAGCACCGCCTCGTTGCCGTCCCGCCGATCCACCGCCACGCCCTGCGCCTGCATCCCGGCCACGAAGCGCTCCATGTTCGCAGGCCCGAACCAGTGCATGGGGATCACCACCCTCGCCTGCCAGCGGGCCATGGCCCTCAGCAGAACCTCCTGCGGCAGCGTCAGCCCGCCATCGACAGGCACCATCACCACGTCGAGCCGCCCGATCTGCGCGTAATCGTCCAGCGTCGGCTCGTGGTGCAGGTGCCCCAGATGCCCGATGCAAAGCCCCCCGGCCTCGAAGATGAAGATCGAGTTGCCATCGGGCAGCAGCCCCACGTTCCCGAACCGGTCTCCCACCCGGATATCCGTCGGCACGTTGCGGATCAGCATGGCCCCGAGGTCGAGATAATGCTCCGCCGCCCCGCCCTCCTCGCTCCAGCCGCGCAGCACGTGCCCGATGGCCGGGTCGGGGAAGGGCGTCCAGTGGGAGGAATGCGCCCGGTTCATGGTCACCACGTCGGGCGTGAAATCGACATTGCCGACAAACCCGGTGAAGTCCGTCACCACGTCGATCCCCGGCACCTGGATGAGGAACATGGCGTGATCGATGAAGGTCAGCCGCACCTCGTCGGCCCCCAGCGGCTCGCGGAAGCTCGCCGGCATCACCTGCGCCTCCCCTTCGGCGAAGGCGAGGCAATGCGACGGAATCCGCTCCTGCGCCGCCAGCGGCGTGGCAAGGAGCAGAGCGGCAAGGGCCAGGACAATACGCATGCCCCATCCTGCCACGCCCCGCGCCTCCCCGACGTCACACCCCCGTGAGCCCGCCCCGCGCAACAAAAAGCACAGACCGCCCCCCGCGCCCCATGTTCATCTGGCCAAAAATACCCTCGGGGGGGCCGCAGGCGGGGGGCAGAGCCCCCCTCCTCCCTCTCCGCCCCCACCCAGCGCCAGATCCAGCGCCCCCCAGCGCCGGGCGCGCCGGGGTGGGTGGGCGGGAGGCCGCCCGGCGCTGCCGCCGGCTCCGCCGGCGCTCAGCCCGCCTCGGTCTTGCCGCGCCGGTCGCTGCGCAGGTTGGCGTAGAGCACGTGGTTGCGCCAGCGGCCGTTGATCTGCAGGTAGCTCTGCGCCACGCCTTCGTACTTGTAGCCGCAGCTCTCCAGGAGCCCGCGGGAGGGCGCGTTCTCCGGCAGGCAGCCGGCCTCGATCCGGCTGAGGTCGAGCACCGTGAAGGCGTGGTGCACCAGCGCCCGGATCGCCTCCCGCATGTAGCCCTGCCGGGCGTAGCCCTGGCCGATCCAGTAGCCCGTCGTCCCCGCCTGCGCCGGGCCGCGTCGGATGTTGTCCAGCGTGATCGCGCCGAGGAAGGCCTCGTCCTCGCGGCGGATGAGGAAGAGCGGCAGCGCCGAGCCCTGGTTGATCGAGCGCTGCGCCCAGTAGACGCGGTTGGTGAAGCTCTTGCGGGTCAGGTGATCCGCCGCCCAGGTCGGCTCCCATGGCTTGAGGAAGGCGGCGCTCTGCGAGCGCAGCGCCGTCCAGGCGCGGAAGTCGGCATGCACGGGCGGGCGCAGCGTCAGCCGCTCGGTCTCCAGCCGCACGCGGCGGCGGGACCCCAGCATCAGACGGCTCCCCGCATCGGCATCAGCCCCGCCTCACGCCGCCAGGCGCCGGCGCAGCTCGCCGAGCTCGGGCGCGCCGCCGGCGGGGCCGTAGAGCGCCATGGCCATGCCCTGCTGGCCCAGCGTCGCCGCGTGGGCCTTGAGGTCGGCCAGCGTCACGTCGCGGATGCGCGCCTCGGCCTCCTCGAGGCTCGGCACCCGGCCCCAGATCTGCAGCATCCGCGCCAGCCGTTCGGCGCGGTTCGACGGGCTCTCCAGCCCCATCATCATGCCGGCGAGGATCTGCGCCTTGGCGCGGTTGAGCTCCGCCTCGCTCATGTCGTCGGCCGAACGGCGGATCTCCGTCGCCGTCAGCTCGGCCAGCTGGGCGATCTCCGCCTCCGAGGTGCCGGCGTAGATGGTCAGCATCCCCGTATCCGCATAGGCCCCGGCCTGCGCGAAGATGGTGTAGCAGAGCCCCTTCTCCTCGCGCGCCTTCTGGAACAGGCGGGAGGACATGCCCCCGCCGAGCGCCATGGAATAGACCTGCGCCGCGAAGACCCGGTCATCGCGGTAATGCGGCCCCTCCAGCCCGAGCGTGAAGTGCACCTGCTCCAGCTTCTTCAGCTCTCTCCGCTCGCCGGAGGAAAAGCTGGCCGGCGTCGCGGCATCCTGCGCCTCGCTGGCGGGCAGGTGGCCGAAGAGTCGCTCGGCCTCGCGCACGATCTCGTCGTGGTCCACCGCGCCGGCGGCGCAGAGCATCATCTCGGCCGGGCGATAGCGCTCGGAGACGAAGCCCTTGAGGTCCGCCTTGGAGAAGGCCGCCACCCGCTCGGCGGGGCCGAGGATCGAGCGGCCCATGGGCTGGCCGGGGTAGGCAACCTCCTGCAGCCAGTCGAAGATGATGTCGTCCGGCGTGTCCAGCGCCTGCCCGATCTCCTGCAGGATCACGTGTCGCTCGACCTCGATCTCCTCGTCGTCGAAGGCGGGGTTCATCAGGATGTCGGCGATCACGTCCAGCGCCAGCGGCACGTCGGCCTCCAGTACGCGGGCGTAGTAGGCGGTCATCTCGCGCCCCGTGTAGGCGTTGATGTAGCCGCCCACGTCCTCGATCGCCTCGGCGATGGCCAGCGCGCTGCGCGTCCGCGTGCCCTTGAAGGCCATGTGCTCGAGGAAATGCGCGACGCCGTTCTGCTCCTCCCGCTCGTGCCGGCCGCCGGCCTGCACCCAGATGCCGATGGCGGCCGAGCGCATGGAGGGCATGTTCTCGGTCGCCACGCGGAGGCCGTTGGAGAGGGTCTGAACTTGTACGGTCACGTGCGGCGCGTCTCCCGGATGAAGGTTTTCAGGGCCGAGAGGTCGTCCGCCATCTCCGTCACCCGTTCCGGCCGGTCATACAGGTCCGCCATCTGCGGGGGAAGGGGCGGGCGGAGGCCGATTGCCTTCTCCACGGCGTCGGGGAACTTCGCCGGATGCGCCGTCGCCAGCGTCACCATCGGGTTCGCACCCTGCTGCGTCTCGGCGACGTGGTAGCCCACGGCGCTGTGCGGGCAGAGGATCTCCCCCGTCGCCACCTGCGCGCGGAAGATCGCCTGCAGCGTCTCCTCCTCGCTCGCACGGCCGGAGGCGAAGCGCTCCGCCAGCCAGCCCCAGGCCCCCTGCCCCAGCGCGTAACCGCCCTCGCTCGCCAGCCCCTCCATCGCCGCGCTCACCGCGGCGCCGTCGTTGCCATAGGCCTCGAAGAGCACCCGCTCGAAGTTGGAGGAGACCTGGATGTCCATGGAAGGCGACATGGAGGGCGACACCCCCTCCTTGCGCTGCTCGCCGGTCGCCATGGTGCGGTGCAGGATGTCGTTCTGGTTGGTCGCGATCACCAGCTTGCCCACCGGCAGCCCCATCCGCCGCGCGATGTGGCCGGCGAAGATATCGCCGAAGTTGCCCGTCGGCACGGTGAAATCCACCGCCCGGTGCGGCGCGCCGAGCGCCGTGGCGGAGGTGAAGTAGTACACCACCTGCGCCAGCACCCGCGCCCAGTTGATGGAGTTGACGCCCGCCAGCCCCACCTCGTCGCGGAAGCTGTGATCGTTGAAGAGGTCCTTCAGCCGGCCCTGGCAGGTGTCGAAATCCCCCTCCAGCGCGATGGCGTGCACGTTCTCCTCCGCCGCCGTCGTCATCTGCCGGCGCTGCACCTCGGAGACGCGCCCCTGCGGGAAGAGGATGAACACATCCACATTCGCCAGCCCCTTGAAGGCCTCGATCGCGGCCGAGCCGGTGTCGCCGGAGGTCGCGCCGACGATGGTGATGCGTTTGCCGGATCGGGCGAGCGAGGCCTGCATCAGCTGGCCGATCAGCTGCATGGCGAAGTCCTTGAAGGCCAGCGTCGGCCCGTGGAACAGCTCCAGCAGGAAGAGGTTCGGCCCCATCTGCCGCAGCGGCGCCCGCGCGGCATGGGCGAACTCGGCATAGGCCGCCTCGATCAGCCCCTCCAGCTCCCCTTCCGTGAAGGCATCGCCGAGGAAGGGCAGCACCACGCGGCGCGCCGCCTCCTCATAGGGCAGCCCCGCCAGCGCCGCGATCTCTTCGGGCGCCATCACCGGCACCGTCTCGGGCACGTAGAGGCCGCCGTCGCGGGCGAGGCCGGTCAGCATCGCCTCTTCGAAGCCGAGAACCGGCGCCTGGCCGCGGGTGGAGATGTAGCGCATGGATCAGTCCTTCGCTCGCAGGGTCCGGCGGATCAGGTAGAGGCTCATGCCCGCCCAGACGAGGGCGATGCCGAACCACTGGATCGCGTAGCCGAAATGGTTGTTGGGGATGCCCTCGGCGCTCACCGGCAGCGGCGTCAGCCCGGGGATGGTCGGCTCGATCTGCCGGGCGACGACGAAGACGGGCTCCGCCCCCAGCACCTCGGCGAGGTTGCCCAGCTCCCGCGCCGCCCAGGCGTTGGACTGGTCGAGATGCAGCGTGCCGCCGCGCCCGACGGGCATGACGAGGTTGCCGGTGATCTCCACCCGCCCCTCCGGCAGCTCCGGCGGGGCGCTGGCCATGGGCCGCGCCGGCACGAGGCCGAGATCGACGATCACCCGCCGCCCGGCCTCCGTCTGGACGGCGGCGACGATGTCTTCCTCGGTCCCCGAATAGATGAAGCGCAGGGCCGGGCCGGTGATCTCACCGCTCAGCGTGACGGGGGCATATTCGGCCTCCGCCTCCTCCAGCGGGACGGGGGCGGAGGCGATGCGCATCTCGATCTCGGCGAGGACGCTCTCCTTCCACTCCAGCCGGCGGAGCTGCCAGACGCCCAGCGAGATGAGCACGGCGCAGCCGAGGATGCCGAAGATCAGCGGTGGAATGATGCGCCGCAAGGGCCGCCTCCCCCTTCAGGAAGAGAGGCGCGCGGGCCCCGCCCGCACGCCTCCTGTCCGATCGTCCGTGGGGGTGTCAGCCGCCCCAGATATAGACGGCCGCGAAGAGGAACAGCCACACCACGTCGACGAAGTGCCAGTACCACTCGGCCGCCTCGAAGCCGACGTGATTGTCGGGCGTGAAGTGGCCGCGATAGGCGCGCAGCAGGCAGACGGCGAGGAAGATGGTGCCGATCACGACGTGGAAGCCGTGGAAGCCTGTCGCCATGTAGAAGACGGCGCCGTAGACGTTGCCCGAGAAGCCGAAGGTGGCGTGGGTGTATTCGTAGATCTGGAAGACGGTGAACAGGATGCCCAGCGCGACGGAGAGCGCCAGCCCGGCCTTCAGATCCTTGCGGTTGTTGTCATGCACCAGCGCGTGGTGCGCCCAGGTCGCGGCGGCGCCGGAGCACAGCAGCACGAGCGTGTTGATCAGCGGCAGGTGCCAGGGGTCGAACGTCTCGATCCCGGCCGGCGGCCACTGGCCGGCGACCATCGGGCTCTCCGGCCCCATCGGGTAGAGCGCGTTCTTGAAGAAGGCCCAGAACCAGGCGGAGAAGAACATCACCTCGGAGAGGATGAAGAGGATGAAGCCGTAGCGCAGGCCGATGCGCACGACGGGCGTGTAATCGACGCCGCTCGTGCCTTCCTTCACCGTCTCCGCCCACCAGGCGTACATGGTGTAGAGCACGAGGACGAAGCCGATCAGCCCCATGTAGGGGCCAGACCCATGCATCCACAGCACGGCGCCGAACAGCATCACGAACGCGCCGACGGAGCCGGTGAGCGGCCAGATGGAGGGGCTCAGGATGTGGTAGTCGTGATTCTTGGCATGGGCCATCTTTGCCGTCCCTCGATATTCTTCAGTTGGTGTCTATGGCGCCTTGCGCGGGGCCTGTCAAAGCCTCAGCGCCCTGCACGTCCACGGCCGCATACTCTTCCGGCAGGTCGATCTCGTAGAAGGTGTAGGAGAGGGTGATGACGTTGACATACTTGGCGTCCCGGTCGTCCACGATCTCGGGGTCGACGAAGAAGCTGACGGGCATCATCACGGTTTCGCCCGGCTGCAGCACCTGCTCGGTGAAGCAGAAGCACTCGATCTTGTCGAAGAAGCCGCCGGCCTCGTAGGGGGTGACATTGTAGGTCGCCTGCCCGGCGACCACCCGGTCCGTCGGGTTGCTCGCCTCGTAGAAGGCCAGAGCCGTCTCGCCGATGCGCACCTCCATCTCCCGCTGGGCGGGCGTGAAGGTCCACGGCATGTCGCGGTCGCGCGAGGCGTCGAAGCGCACCTTGATCGTCTGGTCGAGCACGGTGTCGGAGCCGGCCGTTGCCACGCCCGTCTCGCCGCCGAAGCCGGTGACGGCGCAGAACCAGGAGTAGAAGGGCACCGCCGCGTAGGAGAAGCTCACCATTGCGATGGCGACGCCCACGAGCGCGCCGGCCATCTTCGAGGGTGTCCACTTCATGGCGTGACCTCCTGTAGCTCCTGCTCCTCCGCCGCCCGCTCCAGCGCCGGATTGGCGACGTGGTCGAAATTCTCGAACGCCCGCGCATCGCCCAGCCGCGTCACCTTCACGACCGTGAGGCCGAAGACGACGCCGACGAAGGCGATGAGGATGAGGAGCAGCCCCCAGTTCCGCCCGGCGCGGCGCTTGTGCAGCTCATGCTCGACCTGGATGGCCATCAGAAGCCCCCCCATTGCGCCAGGCCCCACTGCGTCAGCACGGACTGGGCGAGGATCGCGCCGAAATGGCCGAAGAGGTACCACAGCGAGACCATGAAGACCCGCTTCTCGGTCGCGTAGCTGTCCGCCTCCGCCTGCGCCTCGCTCCGCCGGAAGATCGCCCATGCTCCGGCGAGGAACCAGACATCCAGCGCCAGCGCCACGGCGAGGTAGAGCCAGCCGCCGAGGGAGGTGAAGGCGATACCGAGCGACACGGCCACCAGCGGCAGCGTGTAGGCGAAGACCTGCACGCGCGTCGCGGGGCGGCCATGCGTTTCCGTCAGCATCGGCACGCCGGCGTCGCCGTAATCCGTCTTCACGAACAGCGCCAGCGCCCAGAAGTGCGGCGGCGTCCACATGAAGACGAGCGCGAAGAGCAGCACCGACTCAAGGCTCACGCCCCCCGTCGCCACGGCCCAGCCGATCATCGGGGGGAAGGCGCCGGCGGCGCCGCCGATGACGATGTTCTGCGGCGTGCGCCGCTTGAGGATCATCGAGTAGATGACGGAGTAGAAGAAGATCGTGAAGGCCAGCAGCGCCGCCGACAAAAGGTTCGTCGCCAGCCACAGCAGCACCACCGCGAAGCCGGAGAGGGCGAGCCCGAGGCCCAGCGCCTCCTCGGGGCGGACACGCCCCTGCGGGATCGGCCGGCTGCGGGTGCGGCGCATCTTGGTGTCGATGTCGCTGTCCCACCACATGTTCAGCGCGCCCGAGGCGCCGGCCCCGACCGCGATGCACAAGGTGGCCACGAAGGCGATGTAGGGGTGCACCGGCACCGGCGCCGCGAGCATCCCCACCAGCGCTGTGAAGACGACGAGCGACATCACCCGCGGTTTCAGCAGCGCGAAGTAGTCGCCGAGACCGGCTTCCACCGGGACGGCAGCGCTCTCGTCGAGGCTGGCCTCTTGCATTCTCACATCCTCGCTGGCGCCGCGGGCGGTCGCGGCGCCGGGGGCTCTCATCAGGCCGGGTACTCTTCCCGCGCCAGCTCGAGCCAGGCGTCATAGGTCTCCTGGTCCACGACCTTCACCACGATGGGCATATAGGCATGGTCCTTACCGCAAAGTTCGGAGCACTGGCCGAAGTACACGCCCTCGATCTCGGGGGCGAACCACAGTTGCGCGAGCCGGCCGGGCACCGCGTCCTGCTTCACGCCGAAGGCGGGGATGGTCCAGGAGTGGATCACGTCGGCGCCCGTGACGGTCATCACCACGGTGGCCCCCACCGGCACGACGACGGCGTTGTCGGCGGCGAGCAGGTAATCGTCGGCCGAGTAGCCGTAGGATTCCAGCTGGTCGACGACCTCCTCGTTGATCTGCCCGGCGCCCGAGCCGATCATGAAGGCGTCGAAGTAGACGCCCTCGTCGACGTATTCATAGCCCCAGTACCACTGGTAGCCCGTCACCTTGATGTTGATGTCCCCCTCCGGGATGACCTGCTGCTTGAACAGGACGGGCAGGGAGAAGGAGCCGATGAAGACGAGGATGACGATCGGCACGATCGTCCACGCGATTTCCAGCGGCGAATTGTGGGTGAAGCGCTTCGGCGTCGGGTTGGCGCGGCGGTTGTAGCGCACGATCACGATCAGGATCAGCGCCATGACCAGCAGCACGATGCCGGAGATGATCCACAGCAGCATCCCGTCGAGCCAGTGGATGTCGCGCGCCAGCTCCGTCGCCGCGGGCTGCCAGCCCACCGCCCCCGACTGGGGGTGGCCGATGACGGGCAGGTCGCCCAGCAATTCCTGGATTTCAGGCGTCTGCGCCCGCGCGGCGGCGGCCCCGAAGAGCGAGGTGGCGGCGGCGGCGAGCGCGGTCATGCCGCGGCGGATCGGGTTGAACTTGCGCATCGGGTCCCCTGGGTACTGGCGCGCACAGCCGCGCAACTTGCGATGGCCATCGGCCGGGCGTGGGCGGGGCCGATTGCGGTTCGGCGCTCTATTCCCATATCCTGACGGTCAGAACAAGAAGGCCGGTGGCGTCAAATGACCACGCGGTCCTCACCATTCGGTGCCGACAGGAGAGCCCCCATGGCCGACGCCCCCTTCCGTCCCTTCGAGACTCTCATCGGCGAGGCCGAGGCGCTCGCCCGCCTGCGCGAGGCCGTGGCCGGCGCCGATGACGGCGAACTCTTCCTCGAACGCCGCGCCACCGAGGTGCTCGGCTTCGATGACGGCCGACTCAAGATGGCCAATTTCGACGCCTCCGAGGGCTTCGGCCTGCGCGCCGTGCGCGGCGACGTCGCCGGCTACGCCCATTCCACCGAGATTTCCGAGCGCTCGCTGGCCCGCGCCGTCGCGACGGCCCGGCTGGCGGTGGGCGATGGCGGCGGCACCATGGCCCCGCCCCCGCCGGCCACCAACCGCAAGCTCTACGGCGACGACAGCCCCATCGACGGCGCCGCCTTCGGCGTGAAGGTCGACCTTCTGCGCGAGATCGACGCCTATGCCCGCGCCATGGACAAGCGCGTCGTCCAGGTCTCCGCCAATATCGCCGCCAGCCATCAGGAGGTCGTGATCCTGCGCCCCGAGGGGCACTCCGTCACCGACATCCGCCCCATGGCCCGCCTCAACGTGCAGGTGATCGTCGAGGAGAACGGCCGCCGCGAGAGCGGCCATTCCGGCGGCGGCGGCCGGCACGGGATCGAGCTGCTGCTCCAGCCCGACGGCTGGAAGGCCCATGTCGCCGAGGCGCTGCGCATCGCGCTGGTCAACCTCGGCGCCGAGGCCGCCCCCGCCGGCGTCCTCGATGTCCTCCTCGGCCCCGGCTGGCCGGGCATCCTCCTGCACGAGGCCGTCGGCCACGGGCTGGAAGGGGACTTCAACCGCAAGGGCTCCTCCGCCTTCTCCGGCCTCATGGGGCAGGAGGTCGCGGCCAAGGGCGTCACCGTCCTCGACGACGGCACGATGGAGGGCCGCCGCGGCTCCCTCAGCGTCGATGACGAGGGCACCCCCTCGGGCAAGAATGTCCTCATCGAGGACGGCCGGCTCGTCGGCTACATGCAGGATCGCCAGAACGCCCGGCTCATGGGAGTCGAACCCACCGGCAACGGCCGCCGCGAGAGCTTCGCCCACATACCCATGCCGCGGATGACCAACACCTACATGCTCGCCGGCGATTCGGAGCCGGAGGCGCTGCTGGGCGACCTCAAGGACGGCATCTGGGCCGTCGGCTTCGGCGGCGGGCAGGTGGACATCACCTCCGGCAAGTTCGTCTTCTCCTGCACCGAGGCCTACCGGGTGAAGAACGGCGTGAAGGGCGCCGCCATCAAGGGCGCGACGCTGATCGGCGACGGCGCCACGGCGCTCAAGCAGATCCGCGGCATCGGCAATGACCTCGCGCTCGATCCTGGCGTCGGCAATTGCGGCAAGGCCGGCCAATGGGTGCCGGTCGGCGTCGGCCAGCCGAGCCTGCTGATCGGCGGCCTGACGGTCGGCGGGTGACCCTCCGCCCCGCGACGCCGGAGGATCTGCCCGCCCTCGCCCGGCTCTGGCAGGAGGGCTGGCACGAAGCCCACGCCGCCCATGTCCCGCCGGAGGTGCTGACCTTCCGCGCCGCGCCCTATTTCGCCGAGCGTCTGCGCCTCATGCAGGCGGAGGGCCTCCTCCGCATGGCCGGCACGGCGGAGGCGCCGCTCGGCTTCTGCGCCATCGAGGGGGAGGAGATCGACCAGCTCTACGTCTCCCCCGCCGCGCGCGGCACCGGGTTGGCGAGCGAGCTCCTCCACGACGGCGAGGCGCGGCTCGCCGCCACCGGCGTGCAGGAGGCCCGCCTCCTCTGCATGGCCGAGAACACCCGTGCCGCCCGCTTCTACGGCCGCGAGGGGTGGCGTGACGCCGGCACCGCCCCGCATGAGCTCAAGAAGCTCGGCGGCACCTTCACCCTGCCGGTCACCACCTTCCGCAAGAGCCTCTGAGGCGGCTCACCCCGCCTCTCGCGCCCCCTCCTGCCGCTTCATCATCTGCGAGGGCGTATGCCCGAAGACGCTCCGGAACGCCTCGATGAAGGAGGAGACGTCGCGGTACCCCACCGCGAAGGCCGTCTGCGTCACGCTCATCCCCCCGGCGAGCAGCCCGGTGGCGAGCTGCACCCGCAGCGTCAGCCGCCACGCCCCGAAGGCCATCCCCGTCTCCGCCTTGAAGAGCCGCGCCGCCGTCCGCTCCGTCAGCGCGGCCCCGGCGGCGAGCTCGGCCAGCGTGTCGCTCCGCTCCGGCCGCGCCATCAGCCGGTCCGTCACTCTCCTGAGCCGCGCGCTCTCCGGCAGCGGCAGCACCACGTCGAAAACCGGCAGCGCGGCGAGGCAATCGAGCAGCACCGCCACCAGCCGCTCCTCCTTGCCGCTGCGCGGCGCGTCGGCGCCGAAGCCGCTCGCCGCGATCAGCAGCGCGTCGCAGAGCCGGTCGACGGAGACGGCGAAGGTCTCGCCGGGCAGGGTCGGCATGAGGGCGGCATCGACGTAGCAGGTCGTCAGCCAGAACGGCGCGGCGGAGAGGATGCGATGCTCCACCCCCGGCGGGATCCACACCGCCCTTTGCGGCGGGATCACGTAGCGCGCCGCCCGCGTCTCCACCGTCAGCACCCCGGCACTCACGTGCAGAAGCTGCCGCCGCCGGTGGCTGTGCCACGGCCCGGCGATCTTCGCGTGCCGGTCCGAGAGCACGAAGACCGGCGCCCCCGCCCGATCGGGATCGACGAGTCGCTCTGTCCGTCTGGCCGCATTCTTTGGCATGATGCGGCGAGTATGCAGCCCGGCGCCTCGCTACGTCCAGAGCATCCAGACGCAAAGGAGCATGGACATGCGAATCGCAATTCTCGGCAAGGGCAACATGGGCGCGCCGCTGGCCCGCCTGATCGAGGCCGCCGGCCACCAGGTGGAGGCCTTCGCCAGCACCGACGACCCGCTGGAGGCCCTCGCCGCCGCCGACCTCACCCTCCTCGCGGTGAAGTACGAACAGGCGCGGGCGCTCGCCGCGCAGCCCGGCGTGGCGGAGGCGCTGGCGGGCAAGACCCTCGTCGATCTCACCAACCCGCTGGCGCCCGACTTCATGAGCCTGACCATCGGCCACAGCACCTCGGCGGCCGAGGAGATCGCCCGCGCCCTGCCCGCCTCCACCGTCGTGAAGGCCTTCAACACGATCTTCGCGGCGGTCCTTGCAGGCCATGCGGGGGGGACGGTCTCCCCCCTCCCCGTCTTCGTCGCCGGCGACGACCCGGCGGCGGTCGAGTCCGTGGCCGGCCTCGTGCGGGACATCGGGATGACCGCGATTCCAGCCGGCGGCCTCACCAACGCCCGGTATCTGGAGCCGATGACGGAGATGATGATCCAGCTCGGCTACGGCCTCGGCCATGGCGACCGGATCGGATTCGCGCTCGTGGCGGCGGGGTGAGAGGGGCTTCCGGCGGTGCACAGCCTGTGCACGCCGGGTGCACGACCGGTGCGGGCCCAAAACGCGCCGCGGTGGCCTCGTCCGGACGCTCGACAAACAGCGTGTGAAATTATCCGGGACAATTCGATTTAATTCACGTCTCGTTAACCCCGCACGCCTAAACCTGTCGATGCAACAGGACGAGGTCAGGATGGCCGGGGCAACCCCTTCTTCCACTCACCCCCCACTCCCACCCACCACGGAAGATGAACGGCTGTCCTGGCTTCGCCTGTTGCGCTCCCGCCGCGTCGGGCCGCAGACATTCCACCGCCTTCTCCGGCAGCATGGCAGCGCCGGGGCCGCACTCACGGACCTTCCGGGCCTCGCCCGGAACGCAGGCGAAACGGAATACCAAGTCTGCCCCGAGGGCATTGCCCGCGCCGAGCTGAAAGCCGCGCGCCGCGCCGGGGCCCACTTCCTCGCCTTCGGCGCCCCGGATTATCCCGCGGCCCTCTCCGACCTTCCCGATGCCCCTCCAATCCTTTGGGGAATCGGCGATCTCTCCCTGCTGAAGCGGCCCATTATCGCCATGGTCGGCGCCCGCAACGCCTCCTCGCTCGGCCTGCGCATGGCCCGCCGGCTCGCGCAGGAGCTGGGGGAAGAGGGCTTCGTCATCGCCTCCGGCCTCGCCCGCGGCATCGATGCCGCCGCCCATGCCGCGGCCCTGCCCACGGGCACCATCGCCGTCTTCGCCGGCGGGCTCGACATCACCTATCCGCCGCAGAACGTCGATCTGGCGAAGGAGGTGGCGGCCCGCGGCCTCCTCCTCTCCGAGCAGCCCTTCGGGCGGCAGCCGCAGGCGCGGCACTTCCCGCTCCGCAACCGCATCGTCTCCGGCCTCGCCCGCGCCGTGGTGGTGGTGGAGGCGGCGGCGAAGTCCGGCAGCCTCATCACCGCCCGCGCCGCGCTCGACCAGGGGCGGGAGGTGCTGGCCGTCCCCGGCCACCCGCTCGATTCGCGCGCCTCGGGCTGCAACATGCTGCTCCGCGACGGCGCAACGCTCGTCCGCCGTGCCGAAGACGTGATCTCCGCCCTCGGCCCCGCCCCCCAGCCCTGCCTGCCGCTGGAGGAGCCGGCCGCCCCCGCCCCCCTGGCGGAGACGGTCGCCGCCCTCCCCTCGGCCCCCACCCGCCCTACGGGCGAGACGCGGGACCTGCACGCCGCCATCCTCGACCGGCTCGGCCACGCCCCCCTCGCGGAGGACCAGCTGCTGCGCGATCTAGGCGCCCGCGCCGACGAGGCCGCCCCCGCCCTGACGGAGCTGGAGCTCGGCGGCCGCATCCGCCGCGAGACCGGCGGCCTCTTGACCCGCGACGGCTGACACCCCACTTGGCGCGGGCCGCTCACTCCCCTGCCCCGCCGGCTGGCGGGCCGCATTGACAAGCCCCGAACCGCGCCCCCATGGTCGCGCCCCAATCGCTGCCCCTCCCCTTTCGGAAAGTGCCCCATGCCCGTCGTCGTCGTTGAATCTCCGGCCAAGGCCAAGACGATCAACAAGTATCTCGGCAGCGACTACACCGTCCTCGCCTCTTACGGTCACGTCCGTGACCTGCCCCCGAAGGACGGCTCCGTCGATCCCGATCATGACTTCGACATGCAGTGGGAGATCGCCAGCGACTCCAAGAAGCACGTCAAGGCCATCGCCGATGCGCTGAAGTCCGACCCCTCGCTGATCCTCGCGACGGACCCTGACCGTGAGGGCGAGGCGATCTCGTGGCACCTGCAGGAGGCGCTGACCGCCCGCAAGGCGATCAAGAAGGACACCGCCGTCAGCCGCGTCACCTTCAACGCCATCACCAAGGCGGCGGTGACCGAGGCGATGAAGAACCCCCGGCAGGTCGATGCCCCGCTGGTGGAGGCGTACCTTGCCCGCCGCGCGCTCGACTACCTCGTCGGCTTCAATCTCTCTCCCGTGCTCTGGCGCAAGCTCCCCGGCGCCAAGTCCGCCGGGCGCGTGCAGTCCGTCTGCCTGCGCCTGATCGTCGAGCGGGAGATGGAGATCGAGGCCTTCCGCGCGCAGGAATACTGGTCGGTCGCCGCCCAGCTCGCCACGCCGCGGGGGCAGACCTTCGAGGCCCGGCTCGTCACGCTCGGCGGCAAGAAGCTGGAGAAGTTCGACCTTGGCGACAAGACGTCCGCCGACATGGCCGTCAGCGCCATCGAGAAGCGCGATCTGTCGATCAAGAGCGTCGAGGCCAAGCCCGGCACCCGCAACCCGGCCCCGCCCTTCATGACCTCCACCCTCCAGCAGGAGGCGAGCCGCAAGTTCGGCTTCGGCGCCCGCGCCACGATGAGCGCCGCCCAGCGCCTCTACGAGGCCGGCCTGATCACCTACATGCGGACGGACGGCATCGACATGGCGCCCGAGGCCGTGATGCAGGCCCGTGACGCGATCAAGGCGAAGTACGGGGAGGAATACCTCCCCAACTCGCCGCGCATGTACAAGAACAAGGCCAAGAACGCGCAGGAGGCGCACGAATGCGTCCGCCCGACGGACATGACGCTCTCCGCCGACAAGCTGAAGATCTCCGATCCCGACCAGCGCAAGCTCTATGACCTGATCTACAAGCGCACCATCGCCAGCCAGATGGCCGCCGCCCGGCTGGAGCGGACGGAGGTGAACATCGCCTCCGCCGACGGGCAGGTGGGCCTGCGGGCGACGGGGCAGGTCGTGCTCTTCGATGGCTTCATCAAGATCTACGAGGAGGGGCGCGACGACGCCCTGACGGACGATGACGACAAGCGCCTGCCGCAGGTCGCCGAGGGCGAGCCGGCCGAGAAGCGCGGCATCACGCCGGAGCAGCACTTCACCCAGCCGCCGCCGCGCTACACCGAGGCGACGCTGGTCAAGCGCATGGAAGAGCTCGGCATCGGCCGCCCCTCCACCTACGCCTCCATCGTCACGACGATCCAGGACCGGGAGTATGTTCGCAAGGACAAGAACCGCCTGATTCCAGAGGATAAAGGCCGGCTCGTCACGGCCTTCCTCGAGAACTACTTCCGCCGCTACGTGGAGTATGACTTCACCGCCGATCTGGAGGAGCAGCTCGATTCCGTCTCCGCCGGCGACGCGCAGTATAAAGAGGTGCTCGCCCGCTTCTGGCGCGATTTCTCCGCCGCCATCTCCGAGACGAGCGAGCTGCGCATCACCGACGTGCTGGAGAAGATCAACGAGGTGCTGGAGCCGCATCTCTTCCCGCCGAACGAGGACGGGACGGACCCGCGGCTTTGCCCCAATTGCCACAAGGGCCGGCTGTCGATGCGCACCGCGCGGTCGGGCGGCGCCTTCATCGGCTGCTCGAACTACCCCGAGTGCCGCTACACCCGCCCCTTCGGCCCGCCGGGCGCGGAGGAGAGCAACATCCCCGCTGAGGGCAAGCTCCTCGGACACGACCAGGGCGATCCGATCACGCTCCGCGACGGGCGCTTCGGGCCTTACGTGCAGCGCGGCGATGTGACGGAGGAGATCCCGAAGCCGCCGCGCGCCTCGCTGCCCAAGACGTGGGACATCGAGGCGATGGATCTTGAGAAGGCGCTGCGCCTGCTCTCCCTGCCCCGCGAGGTCGGCAAGCACCCCGAGGATGGCGAGCCCGTCGAGGCCGGCATCGGGCGCTACGGCCCCTTCGTGAAGCACGGGCGGCTCTACGCGAACCTCAAGGAGGTCGACGAGGTCTTCGAGATCGGCATGAACCGGGCCGTCGAGCTCCTCGCCCAGAAGGCCGCCAGCCGCGGCGCCGGGCGCGGCGCGGCCGCCAAGCCGCTAAAGGAGCTGGGCGAGCACCCCGATGGCGGCGCAATTGCCGTGATGCCGGGGCGTTACGGGCCCTACGTGAAGTGGGAGAAGGTCAACGCCACCCTGCCGAAGGACGTCGAGCCCGAGGCGGTGACGCTGGATCAGGCCGTCGAGCTGGTCAACGAGAAGGCGGCGAAGAAGGGCGGCGGCCGCAAGAAGGCCGCGCCGAAGAAAGCCGCTGCGAAGAAGCCGGCCGCCAAGAAGACCGCCGCCAAGAAACCGGCGGCTAAGTCGACTGGGGCCAAGTCCACAACCAAGACGGCGGCGGCCAAGAAGGCCCCCGCCAAGACGTCCGCAGCGGCGAAGACCGCCGAGACTGACGAGGCCGGCGACAGCTGACTATCCCCGGGGGCCGCGGAACTCCGCGGCCCCTGCGGCTTTATCAAGCACCCCGGTTGTGAGGACATGACAATGTTCGCAGCTGCGCCTCGGCGCCCCTCCTCTCCCCCCTTCGCCGCCCCCCGGCCGGCACAGTAGGATACGGCTGACTGCCCTGCAGCGCCCCGGCCACGCCGGCGGCGCCGCGCGTCAATCCCCTTCAAGGACATCCCCAATGGCTTCCATCGAGCCCGCCCTTGCGCGCACAGGCCGCCTGCGCGCCCGCTATGCCCGCTGGGCAGAGCGGCCCGCCCGCAGCCTGCTCGCCGGCTACCTCGCCTACATGACCATCGGCTGGGTGCTGCTGCTCCTGCCGATCTCGCGCAGCGAAGTGGTGGCGCCGCTCGATTCGCTGTTCATCGCCGCCTCCGCCGTCTCGACCACCGGCCTTGCGACCGTCGATCCCGGCTCCAGCTACTCGGGCTTCGGCGAAGCGGTGATCCTGTCGCTGATCCAGCTCGGCGGCCTCGGCTACATGACCATCGGCTCGTTTGCGCTGATCGCTGTGCAGCGCCGGCTCTCCAGCCACCGCGCCGCCAATGCCCGCGCCGCCTTCGAGCTGCCGGAGAGGATCGACCCGCGGCCTTTCCTGATGTCCGTCGTCCTCTTCACCCTGCTGGCCGAGGCGGCGGGCGCCGCGGCGCTCTACCCGATGTTCCGCGATGCGGGAGAGGCGGCGCCGCTCTGGGCCGCGATCTTCCACTCCGTCTCGGCCTTCTGCACCGCCGGCTTCTCGCTCTTTCCCAACAGCCTGGAGGATTACTCCGCCCACGCCGGCGTCTCGCTCGTCATCTCGGCGCTCAGCCTGCTGGGGGCCATGGGCTTTCTCGTCGTCGTCGATGTCTGGCGCTCGCTGCGCCGGCGCCGGGCGCGGGCCTTCTTCACCACGAAGATGATCGTGCGGATCACCGCCGCCTTCCTGCTGCTCGGCACCGCGCTCCTCGCCATCGACGACCCGACGATCGCCGCCCTGCCCCTTGGCGAACGGCTGCTCGCGGCCTTCTTCCAGACGATGACCGCCGCCACCACCGTCGGTTTCGACACCGTACCCATCAGCTCGCTCGGCCCGGCGTCCGTCATGGGGCTGCTGGTGCTCATGGTCATCGGCGCCTCGCCGGCCGGCACGGGCGGCGGGCTGAAGACGACCTCCTTCGCTGCCCTCTTCGCGCTGGTGCGCGCCACACTGCGCGGCGAGAGTGAGGTGCGCTTCGCCGGGCGCCGCCTGCCGGAGGAGAAGCTGCGCGCCGCCGGCGCCTCGCTGGCCTATTACGCCGGGGTCATGAGCATCGCGATGATCCTGCTGCTCTCCACCGAGAGCGCCCCCTTCGAGCAGGTGCTCTTCGAGGCCGTCTCGGCTGTCGGCACCGTCGGGCTGTCGCTGGGGCTGACGGGGGACCTCACTGCCGCGGGCAAGCTGATCGTCATCGTGCTGATGACGGCGGGGCGGCTCGGCATCCTGACCTTCGGCATCGCCCTGGCCCGTCACAGGCCCCCTGAAAATCGCGCCGATCCAACGCTGTGAGGCCCATGTTATCGCATAACAGCGCCTCTTCCCCGCGTTGACTTTGCCACACCTGCGGGCGAAGACTCGTCATATTGCGAATGGGGAGGCGTGAGATGCAGAAGGTATTTGGGTCGGCGAGCGATGCGCTCGACGGGCTGCTCTTCGACGGCATGACAATCGCGGCAGGCGGCTTCGGCCTCTGCGGGATCCCCGAGCTGCTGATCGACGCGCTCGTCGAGGCCGGCACGAAGGACCTCACCGTCGCCTCCAACAATGCCGGCGTCGACGGCTTCGGCCTCGGCAAGCTGCTGGAGACGCGGCAGATCCGGAAGATGATGAGCTCCTACGTCGGCGAGAACGCCGAATTCATGCGCCAGTACCTGTCCGGCGAGCTGGAGCTGGAGTTCAACCCGCAGGGCACGCTGGCGGAGCGGATGCGCGCCGGCGGCTCCGGCATCCCGGGCTTCTACACCAAGACGGGTGTCGGCACGGTGATCGCCGAGGGCAAGGAGCACAAGGACTTCGACGGGCAGACCTACATCCTCGAGCGGGGCATCTTCGCCGACCTCTCCATCGTCAAGGCGTGGAAGGCGGACGAGACGGGCAACTGCGTGTTCCGCAAGACGGCCCGCAACTTCAACCCGCCGGCCGCCATGTGCGGCAAGACCTGCGTGATGGAGGTGGAGGAGATCGTCCCCGCCGGCTCCCTCGACCCCGACGCGATCCACCTGCCCGGCATCTACGTGCACCGTCTCATCCAGGGCGAGCACGAGAAGCGCATCGAGCAGCGCACCGTCCGGGCCGCCTGACGACTGGTCGCGCCGATGACTGAGACCTTCTCCTCCCCCTTCCCGCCCGAGGCCTTCACCGACCGTGAGGCCATGGCGCTGCTCGACCATTCGAACATCTCGCTGCTGGTCACCGACCCGCGGCAGCCCGACAACCCGATCGTCTACGTCAACGCCGCCTTCGAGAAGGTCACCGGCTACCGGCGCGACGAGGTGATGGGCAAGAACTGCCGCTTCATGCAGGGGATCATGACCGATCCCGAGGATGTCGATCAGCTCCGCCGCGCCATCGCGGAGGAGGAGGAGACGACCGTCGACATTCTCAACTACCGCAAGGACGGCACGACCTTCGTCAACCGGCTGGTCATGACCCCGGTGCGCGAGAACGGCGTCGTCACCTACTTCCTCGGCGTGCAGAAGCCGCTGACCCGGGGGGAGCGGCTGCGCTCCGTCAACTTCGGCAGCCGGATGGTGCGCGAGCTGCAGCACCGGGTGAAGAACCACCTCGCGATGATCGCCTCGCTGATCCGCATGGAAGGCCGCCGCGCGCCCGACCGCGCCCCCTTCGACCACCTGATCGAACGCATCGCCGGCCTGCAGGCGCTCTACGAGGAGCTTTCCGACCCGGCTGGCGGCGACAGGACGGCCAATCAGGTCTCGCTCGGATCCTTCCTCGAGCGGATCGCGCGCGCCGTCTCCCGCACCGGCGGGCACGAGTCGCTGAAAATCGAGGTGGACGTGCCGGAGGGAGCCCGCGTTTCCGCCCTCATCGGCGGCAAGCTCGGCTTCATCGCCTCCGAGATCGTGACCAACGCCATGAAACACGCCTACGAGGGTCGCGAGAACGGCACCATCCGCATCGCCGCGGAGCCCCGGGGGAAGACCGGCGTGCGGATCGTCTTTTCCGACGACGGATCGGGCATCGCCGACGGTGCCGAATGGCCTCGCTCCGACTCCGTCGGCGGGCGTGTCCTCGCCGGGCTGCTGGCCGAGCTGGAGGCCGATCTCGACGTGGAGAGCGGCCCGACCGGCACCACGATCACCATCGACATTCCCGAGGCGCTGTCCGCCTCGGGTTCCTGAGGAGGAGAATTCATGCCCTGGGATCGCAACCAGATGGCCGCCCGTGCCGCCGAAGAGCTGGAAGACGGGATGTATGTCAATCTCGGCATCGGCATCCCCACGCTCGTCGCCAACTACGTGGGTGACAAGGAGATCACCCTGCAGTCGGAGAATGGCATGCTCGGCATGGGACCCTTCCCGCTGGAGGGCGAGGAGGATGCTGACCTCATCAACGCCGGCAAGCAGACGATCACCGAGCTGCCGAAGACGGCCTATTTCGACAGCGCCACGAGCTTCGGCATGATCCGCGGCGGCAAGATCGCCGCCGCCATCCTCGGCGCCATGGAAGTGGCCGAGAACGGCGACCTGGCGAACTGGATGATCCCCGGCAAGCTCGTGAAGGGCATGGGCGGCGCGATGGATCTGGTCGCCGGTGTCGGCAAGGTCATCGTGGTGATGGATCACCAGAACAAGTCGGGCGCCTCCAAGGTGCTCAAGGAATGCACCCTGCCGCTGACCGGCGCGGGCGTGGTGGACCGGATCATCACCAACCTCGGCGTGCTCGATGTCGTCGAGGGCGGGCTCAGAATCGTGGAACTGGCCGACGGTGTCACCGACGAGCAGATGCGCGACGCGACGGAGGCGACCATTGTCTGACGAGGTCACCTACGAAGAGGCCGGCGGCAAGGGCCGTTACCACATCGACTGGCCCGAGGGTTCGGCGGAGCTGGTGACCTCGCTCACCTCCCCCGAGCTGGTCATCGCCGAGCATACCGAGGTGCCGAAGGCGCTGGAGGGCCAGGGGCTGGCCAAGCAGCTGGTCGAGGCGCTGGTGCAGGATGCCCGCGAGCGGCACTTTCGCATCGTGGCGCTCTGCCCCTACGTGAAGGCGCAGAGGGCCAAGCACCCGGAGTGGACGGGGCTCTTCACCGACTGAGCGGAGGCGCTGGCTGAAGCTGCGGGACCGGGGGGCGCTGCCCCCCGGAGCCCCCCGAGGGTATTTTTGGCCAGATGAAGGGGCGGCCCCTTTTTCAGAGGTTGTTCACCGTGAAGACGCATCCGTCGGAGAGCAGCTCCGGCGGCGTCTGGCAGAGGCCGCGGGCGAGGCGCCACGCGGCGAGGACCTTGGGCACGTAGGCACGGGTTTCGGCATAGGGCGGCACGCCGCCATTGTCGCGCACCGAGCCTTCGCCGGCGTTGTAGCCGGCCAGCGCGAGGACGGCGTCCCCCTGGAAATGGCCGAGCAGCCAGTCGAGATAGGCGGTGCCGCCGCGGATGGATTCCAGCGCATCGAGCCGGTCGGCGACGCCGAAGCGGGTGGCGGTGTCGGGCATCAGCTGCATCAGGCCGGCGGCGCCGGCATGGCTCTCGGCGCCCGCGTTGCCGGCGCTCTCCACCGCGATGACGGCGAGGACGAGGGCGGGCGAGACCTCGGTGCCGATGGTGGCGGCGAGGATGTCGCGGCCATGCGCCTCGGCGATGGCCTGCAGGGTGGCGAGGCGGGGCGTCGTCACCCCCTCCCCCTCCGGCGGCGAGGCGAGAACGGCGAGGGCGGCGTTCACCCGCTCCGCCGCGCCCATGCCGAGCTCGGGCGGCACGAGGGCCCAGAACCACTCCGCCCCGCTGGCCGGGGGCATCTGCGGCATCGCCGCGCCGGGGGCGGCGGCGAGCGGCACCGCCTCGGCCTCGCCATAGGCGGAGTTGCCGGGACGGATGGCGCTGGGGGCCTCCGGGTCGATCTGCACGGTGATGCGGGGCGGCGTGCCGGAGGGCGGCGCCGCCACCCGGCGGAAGGTGAAGTCGGGCTGCAGGCGGGTGTCGTCGGCCAGGGCCGCTCCCGCGCTCGCGCCGGAAAGGAGGATGGCGGCCAGCGCCGCCCCTCTTGCCAGTCTCATCTGCCTGCCTCCGGGGCCGGGCCCCGCCGTTTTGTTGTTGCGCTCATGCTCTCACGCGGGCGGGCCTTTGGACAGACGGCGGGGGCCCGCCTGCCCCATTTCTGCGGACTTTGGGTGACGGTGAAATTTTTCCGGCGGGGAATCAGGGGCTTAACCAAACCCCTCTGCCACGGAGATATACCACAAACGAGCGAAAGGTGCCAAATTCCCGCCTGAATTGACCCGCCATATTGAGCCTACCTGAGACGGGGATCGGGCCATGAGAGGCCGGCCTGAGACGATCCGCCCCAGACCCTATAATCCGCGTGAAACCCTGAGGAGGGACACTCAATGCTCAACTTCATCAACAAATTCCGTGCTGACGAATCCGGCGCTGTCACCGTCGACTGGGTCGTGCTGACCGCCGCCATCGTGGGCCTCGGCATCGCCGTTCTCGGCTCCATCCAGACCGGCGCCGAGGGCCTGGCCACCGACATCGGCGGCGACCTGACCGGCATGGAAACGGCCGACAGCTGATCCTGACATCAGCGACGTCAGCGAAAGGCCGCGCCCCGGGCGCGGCCTTTCCGCTTGAGGGACGGGGTGAAACCCCGGCCGGGGTGGCGGGCCGGGCTCCACCAAAGCACCGCCCAACTAACAGAGTTCCGCCACATTCATCCGCGATTCAGACCTGCAAGTGCAAGTTCTCACGCAGAAGAGGTGCTGCCGTGCATGACATCCTCAAACGTTTCCCCACCGACGAAGGCGGGGCCGTAACGGTCGACTGGGTCGTGCTCACGGCAGCGATCGGCTTCCTCGCCGTCGGCATCGCCGCCGGAATCTCGAGCGCCGCGATCGAACCTGCCGACTCCGTCGGCAACCAGCTGTCGGAGATGGTCACCGAGTGAGGTGAGAGCCTAAGTGAGGCGGGGTCGCCAGAAACCCCGCATCGAGCAGAAAGGACACGCCATGCGCGCCGTATTCGGTCTCGTGCTTCTCGTCGGGCTCGGCCTGGCCGGCTTCGCCGTCTACACGGTGAAGGGCTACCTCGAGCAGCAGCAATATGCGCTCGCCGTCGAACGCGCCGCCGCGGCGGAGCGGGTGCCGACGGTCGATGTCTATGCCGTCACGCGCACCATCGGCTACGGCGAACGCCTGACGCCGGAGGACGTGACGCTGATCCCCTATGCAGAGCCCTACCTGCCCGAGGGCGTCTTCCGCACCGAGGAGGAGCTCTTCCCGCAGGGCACCGAGGCGCTGCGCATGGTCGCCCGCCAGATGGAGCCGAACGAGCCTGTCCTCGCCGCCAAGGTGACGGAGCCGGGCGCCGATGCCGGCATCACCACGCGGCTGACGCCGGGCAAGCGGGCCTTCGCCATCTCCGTCGACGTGGCCTCCGGTGTCTCCGGCTTCCTGCGGCCGGGGGACCGGGTGGACGTCTACTGGACGGGCACCGCCGGGCGCTCCGTCTCCGGCACCGGGCGGCAGGTGACGAAGCTCATCGAGACCGGCCTGCGCCTCGTTGCGGTCGACCAGACGATCGACTCTGGCCGCTCCGAGGCCTCCGTCGCCCGCACGGTGACGGTGGAGGTCGACCCCCAGCAGGTCGCCGCGCTCGCCCAGGCCCAGGCCTCCGGCAAGCTCTCCCTCGCGCTCGTCGGCTACTCGGACGAGACGGTCGCCATGGCGGTCGAGGTCGACCAGCGCTCCCTCCTCGGCATTGTGGAAGAGGAGGAGCCGGTGGAAGTGGCCCCGCCGCCCCCGCCCGAAGAGGTCTGCACCATCCGCACGCGCCGCGGCTCGGAAGTCGTGGAGATCCCGATCCCCTGCCCCGACTGAGCCCGGACGGCGGCCGTGGCCGCTGGCGCAGATCGCCGCATTTCGCAAGCGCCGCCGGACCTCCGGCGGCGTTTGCTGTTGCGGTTTGTCCACATGAGGACCGCCGCGCAAGGCGCTGATCGTTGTATTGAGGCGGCGCCGCTGTCAGGGTGACCCGAAGGCGACCCGCAAGAGGCGCATGTCGGGCGTGATCCGAGAGGCAGGTCACATGAAGTTTCAAGACGCACTCAGGGTGGCCAGTATCGCCCTGATCACCGGCTTTGCCGCCCTGCCGCATGTCGCGGTGGCGGAAACGCTGCGGGTGCTGCGCGGGCAACCGACGTCGGCGCTGCAGGTGCCGATGAACCGCGCCGTGGTGGTCGAAAGCGATACGCCCTTCGCCGAGCTCTCCATCGCCAACCCGGGCATCGCCGACATCTCCTCGCTCAGCGACCGGACGATCTATGTCCTCGGCAAGGAGCCGGGGCGGACGACGCTGACGATTCTCGATGCCGAGGGGCGGCTGATCACCAACGTCGAAGTGCAGGTGACGCCCGATATCGGCGAGTTCCGCGAGCGGCTGGCGCAGATCCTTCCGGGCGAGCCGGTCGAGGTGCGCACCGCCAATGACGGCATCGTCCTCTCCGGCACCGTCTCCTCCATCGTGGCGCTCGACCGGGCGCTGGAGCTGGCGGAGCGCTATGCGCCCGACCGGGTGAGCAACCTGATGGACGTGGGCGGCCAGCAGCAGGTGATGCTGCGCGTGCGCTTCGCCGAGATGCAGCGCTCCGTCTCCAAGTCCCTCTCCTCCTCGCTGAGCGTGCAGGGGACGACCCTTGGCGGCGACCTCGGCGTCTCCGGCGGGGCGAACAGCCTGAACACCTCCGGCGCGATGCAGAACGCCTTCGGCGGCAACATCCCGGCGAGCAACCTCAACAACGGCGCCTTCCTCTTCGGCTTCAACGCCGGCGGCGTCGAGGTGGGGATGCTTCTGGAGGCGCTGGAATCGCGCGGTGTCGTCCGCACGCTGGCGGAGCCGAACCTGACCGCCCTCTCGGGGCAGGAGGCGCATTTCCTCGCCGGCGGCGAATACCCGGTGCCGATCAGCAACGGCGATTCCGTCTCCGTCGAGTACAAGCCTTTCGGGGTGGAGCTGAACTTCGTCCCCCGCGTGGTGGACGGAGACCTGATCAACCTGGAGCTTTCGGCCGCCGTCTCCTCCATCGATTCCAGCAACGGCGTGACGGTCAACGGCTTCTCCGTCGATGCCTTCCGCCGGCGGGAGACCTCGACGACCGTCGAGATCCGCGACGGCGAGAGCTTCGCCATCGCCGGCCTGCTGACCGACGACTTCCGCGATCTCAACGGGCAGGTGCCGTGGCTGGGCGACATCCCGATCCTCGGCGCGCTCTTCCGCTCCGCCGAGTACCAGCGCGAGCAGTCGGAGCTGGTGATCATCATCACCCCGCATCTCGTGACGCCGACGCGCGGCGAGGCGCTGGCCCTGCCGACGGACAGGGTGCGCCCGCCGACGGAGCGCGACCTCTTCCTCTTCGGGCAGGTCTCCGGCAATGCTCCCGTCACCGGCGCGGCGGGAGAGGTGGCCCGGCAGGACTTCTCCAGCCCCTACGGCTACGTGCTGGACTGAGGCAGGCGTGACTGTGCGAAAGGCGAGCGAGGCGATGCAGCGACTGATCCCCACCGCGGCGATGCTGGGCCTTCTCGCCGGCTGCGCCCCCGAGGCCGGCACGCTGATCGTCGCCGATCCGGCTTTCCCGGCCTTTGGCACGGCCACCGCCAACAATCTCGCCGTGCAGACCGGCGAGGCGGAGTACCTTGTCGGCTTCAATGCCCGCTTCTCCGAGAGCGTGCCGACGATGATCAACTTCGCCTTCGATTCCGCCGCCCTCAGCGCCGAGGCGCGCGCGACGCTGGATCAGCAGGCCTCCTTCATCCGCCAGTTCCCGGAAGTGGGCTTCCGCGTCTTCGGCCACACCGATCTCGTCGGCAGCGACGCCTATAACTATGACCTCGGCCTCCGCCGCGCCAATGCGGCCGTCAACTACCTGATCACCCACGGGATCTCCCGCTCCCGCCTTGAGGCGGTGGTCTCCTATGGCGAGACGCAGCCGCTCATCACCACCACCGATCCCGAGCGCGCCAACCGCCGCACGGTGACGGAGGTGTCGGGCTTTGTTTCCGGCCATCCCAATGTGCTCAACGGCAAGTATGCCGAGGTGATCTTCCGCGACTACGTCGCCTCCGCCGCGCCCTCCCCCACCGTGCAGAGCGCCGGGCAGTCGCTGGGCGGCGGCGGTGGTGGCGGTGCTGGCGGTGGTGGTGGCACTGGCGGTGGTGGCGGCGGCCAGAGTGCCGGCGGCGGCGGCGGAGAGGGCTGAACGTCCCCCGAGCGTGAACAGGGCACGCGAATTTGAGACGATCGTCACCCCTGCCCCAACAATTCCAGATTTGAAGCCCGATTCCTGCCCCGATTGACGCGCACTTCGTGTCTTCGGAGGAGGCGCCGATTCCGTTGGATCCTCCTCCAGGCTTGCGGCCCCGTCCGCGGGCCGCGCCGCTGGTAGAAGTGAGGAACACTGGACCATGGGAAGCACCGCCGTCCTGCAACCCGATCCACAGCCGATCGTGGCCTGCACCGTCAGCCGCGATGTGCAGATCTTCGACCTCCTGATCGAGGACATGGAAGCCAGCCTCGGCGAGCGCTGGGGGGATCTGAGCTTCACCGACGCCCTGACCTTCCTCGACCAGCCGGATGCCGACAGCCTCGACTTCATCGCGCTCGCCCTCGATTCAGAGGACGAGACCGACCTGACGCTGCTGATGGAAGTGATCGCCTCCGCCAAGGCACGGGGGATCAAGGTGATCCTCATCGCCGAGGATGTCAGCCCCGCCGCCCTGCACCAGCTGCTGCGCGAGGGGGGCGACGAGTTCATCCCCTACCCGCTGCCCGAGGGCGAGCTCGACCGCGCCATCCGCCGGATGAGCACGCCGGACGAGGGCGAGAAGCCTGCAAGCACGGAGCCGACGCCGCTGCGCGCCAAGGATGACCGCTCGGGCGTGGTGATCCCCGTCCACGGGCTGGCCGGCGGCGTGGGGGCGACGACCTTCGCCACCAACCTCGCCTGGGAGCTGGCGAGCCTGTCGCCCGAGGGCGACCGCCCGCGCGTCTGCCTCCTCGACCTCGACCTGCAGTTCGGCACCGTCGCCACCTATCTCGACCTGCCGCGCCGGGAGGCGGTGCTGGAGCTGCTCTCCAACATCGACGCGATGGACAGCGAGAGCTTCATGCAGGCGCTGCTGCCCTACGAGACCAAGCTGCAGGTGCTCACCGCCCCGGCCGAGCTGGTGCCGATGGACCTGCTGACGCCCGACGACGTCGGCCGCATCATCGAGACGGCGCGGCTGAATTTCGACTACGTCGTCATCGACATGCCGACCACCATGGTCGAGTGGTCGGAGACGGTGCTGCAGGCCGCGCATGTGTATTTCGCCCTCATCGAACTCGACATGCGCTCCGCCCAGAACGCGCTGCGCATCAAGCGCGGCCTTCAGGGCGAGGATCTGCCCTTCGAGAAGCTGCGCTTCGTGCTCAACCGGGCGCCGGGCTTCACCGACCTCAATGGCAAGGCCCGGGTCAAGCGGCTGGCCGAGAGCCTCGGCATCTCCATCGAGGTAACGATGCCCGACGGCGGCAAGCAGGTGGTGCAGGTCAACGACCACGGCTCGCCGCTCGCCGTGGCCGCCGCCAAGAATGCCCTGCGCAAGGAAATCCAGAAGCTCGCCAAGTCCGTGCACGAGGTCAACGCCGACGACGAGCGCGCCAAAGCCTGATTGTGAAAGACGCCCATGTTTTCCAAATACAAGAAGCCTGACGCGCGCCCGGCCAAGACCGCCGCCCCCGCCGCCGCCCAGCCGGCCCCCACCCCGGCGGCGGAGCCCGCGGCGCCGCGCAAGTCGCTGATGCGCACGGCCCCCACCGCGGCGGCCGAACCGCCGCCGGCGGACAAGGAAAAGCGCCGCAAGGAGCGGCTGGGCGAGATCAAGCTCGAGCTGCACAAGGCGCTGCTGGAGAACCTCAACCTTGCCGCGCTGGAGAAGGCGAGCGAGCAGGAGCTGCGCACCGAGATCCAGGCCATCTCGTCTGAGACTCTGGAGGAGCTCGGCATCGTCCTCAACCGAGAGGAGCGCGCCCAGCTCAACCAGGATCTCTACTTCGAGGTGACGGGCCTCGGCCCGCTGGAGACCCTGCTGAAGGACGACAGCGTTTCCGACATCCTCGTGAACGGGCCGCAGCAGATCTTCGTCGAGCGCGGCGGCCGGCTGCAGCTGACGGACATCACCTTCAAGGACGAGCGCCACCTGCAGCGCATCATCGACAAGATCGTCTCTGCCGTCGGCCGCCGCGTGGACGAGTCCAACCCCTATGTCGACGCTCGCCTCGGCGACGGCTCGCGCTTCAACGCCATGGTGCCGCCCATCGCGGTGGACGGCAGCCTCGTCTCCATCCGGAAGTTCAAAAAGGACAAGCTGGGCATCGACGACCTGGTGAAATTCGGCGCCTTTTCCGAGGAGATGGCAGCATATCTGCAAGCCGCCGTCGCCACCCGGCTGAACGTCATCGTCTCCGGGGGCACCGGCTCGGGCAAGACGACGACGCTCAACGCCCTCTCCTCCTTCATCGACAACTCCGAGCGGATCCTCACCATCGAGGACACGGCGGAACTGCAGCTGCAGCAGACGCACGTGGGCCGCATGGAAAGCCGGCCCGCCAACGTGGAGGGCCGCGGCGCCGTCTCCGCCCGCGACTGCCTGAAGAACGCCCTGCGGATGCGGCCAGACCGCATCATCGTCGGCGAGACGCGGGGCGAGGAGGTCATCGACATGCTGCAGGCCATGAACACCGGCCACGACGGTTCGATGACGACGATCCACGCCAACTCGTCGCGCGATGCCATCTCCCGCCTCGAGAACATGATCGCCATGGCCGGCGTCGACATGCCGATGAAGGCCATGCGCAGCCAGATCGCCAGCGCCGTGAACCTCGTCGTGCAGGCCTCCCGCCTGCAGGACGGCTCGCGGCGCATGACCTCCATCACCGAGATCACCGGCATGGAGGGCGACGTCATCTCCATGCAGGAGATCTTCCGCTTCCAGCGCACCGGCCTGACGGCTGACAACAAGATCATCGGCCACTTCACGGCGACCGGCGTCCGCAGCCACTTCTCCGAGAGATTCCGCCTCTGGGGCTTCGACCTGCCGGCGGCGATCTTCGAACCCTTCAACGGATAGGACGCCTCATGTCCCTCTCTCCGGAACCGATCATCTACGGCCTGATCTTCGTCGCCGTCCTCGTGCTCGTCGAGGGCGTCTACCTCGTCGCCTTCGGCAAATCGATCAAGCTCAACTCCCGCGTCAACCGCCGGCTGGAGCTGCTGGAAAAGGGTGGCCGCCGTGAAGAGGTGCTCGAACAGCTCCGCAAGGAGATGACGCAGCACATGAAGAGCCAGAGCATCCCGCTCTACTCGCTCCTCGCCAGCCAGGCGCAGAAGGCCAATATCGCCTTCACGCCCGTCCAGCTCATCGGCGTCATGGCCGGCCTCGCCGCCGTTGCCTTCATGGGGCTGACCTACTTCACCGACGCCTCCACCCCGATCCGCGCGCTCGCCGCCATCGCGATGGGGATCGCCGGCGTCTACCTGTGGATCAACAACAAGGCCAAGAAGCGCATGAGCCTGATCGAGGAGCAGCTGCCCGACGCGGTGGAGCTCATGGTCCGCTCGCTGCGCGTGGGGCATCCCTTCTCCAGCGCCATCAACATCGTCGCCAAGGAGGTGCCGGACCCGCTCGGCACCGAGATGGGCGTCATCTCCGACGAGGCGGCCTATGGCCGCGACATGGGCGAGACGCTCAAGGCCATGGCCGAGCGGATCGACATGCAGGATCTGCGCTTCCTGGCCGTGGCGGTCACGATCCAGCAGCAGGCGGGCGGCAACCTCGCCGAGATCCTCGACGGCCTCGCCAAGGTGATCCGCGCCCGCTTCCGCCTCTTCCGGCGGGTGAAGGCGATCACGGCGGAGGCGAAGTTCTCCGGCCTCTTCCTCTCCGCCTTCCCGCTCGTGGCGCTGGTGGGGATCAACATCGCCGAGCCGAATTACTACGACGAGGTGAAGGACACCTCCGTCTTCATCCCCGCCTGCCTCGTCGTCGGCGCCTTCCTGGTGGCGAACCTCGTCGTCATGCGCTCGCTCGTGAACATCAAGGTCTGACCGGACATGTTGCAGACGCTGAACGACACCCTCATCGCTCCGCTCGGCCCCCTCGGGCCGGTGATGCTGGCCGGCGCGGCCGGAATCGTCCTGATCCTCGTGGCGCTGGCCTTCCTCATCCGCCGCGAGAAGGACCCGCTCGACAAGCTGAAGGACTCCAACACCACGCCCAAGGTCACCACGGCCCCCGGCAAGGACAAGCTGCGCGCCGCCAGCAACGGCCGCGGCGACAAGCTGGAGCGCTACTCGAATTTCCTCGAGCCGCAGAGCGAGGAGGAGTTCTCCGCCTCGCGCCTGAAGCTGCTGCAGGCCGGCTACCGCTCGAAGAACGCGGTGCGCATCTTCCACTTCTCGCAATTCGCCATGGGCATCGGCGGGCTGATCCTCGGCATCGCCTACACGCTCTACCTCTCCGCCACGGGCGACCCGACGACGCGTGATCTGGCGCTCTACGGGCTCGGCCCCGGCGTCGTCGGCTACATGCTGCCCAAGTACTGGGTGAACCGGCGCCAGCAGGAGCGCAAACAGGCGATCACCAACGGCTTTCCGGATTCACTCGACATGATGCTCGTCTGCGTCGAGGCGGGCCAGTCGCTCGACCAGTCGATCATCCGCGTGGCGCGCGAGCTGCGCACCGGCTTTCCCGAGCTGTCGGAAGAATACGAGATGGTCGCCTACGAGATGAAGGCCGGCAAGGACAAGACGGCCGTGCTGCGCGACATGGCCGAGCGCTGCGGCGTGGCGGACGTGACCAGCTTCGTGACCGTCCTCATCCAGAGCCAGCAGTTCGGCACCTCCATCGCCGAGGCGCTGCGCGTCTATGCCGGGGAGATGCGCGACAAGCGCGTCATGCGGGCGGAGGAGAAGGCCAACACCCTGCCCACCAAGATGACGCTGGCGACCATGATGTTGACCGTGCCGCCGCTTCTCATCATCCTGATCGGGCCGTCGGTCTGGGACATCTACCAGACGCTCGGCGGTGGCGGGGCGGCAGAAGCGACAGGCGTTGACGAAGGTCACGAGATCGACAGCGGCGAGGAGTGACGGGCCCGCCCGAGCCCTCCTGCCCGCCCTTTTTTCCGCTGCTCTGATGGTTCTGCTGGCCGCCTGCGGGGGCGGCGATCTCAACCAGTCCGCCGGCGGCGTCTATGCGCCCGGCCCCTCCGGCGAGCCCGATATCGACGGGCTGATCATCGGTCACCGGCTGATGGCGGCGGGGGAATACGAGCTGGCCCTGCGCGCCTACACCCGCGCCGCCTCCGAGCAGGGGCTGACCATCGACACGCTCTCGGCCATGGGCTCCGCCAACCTCCGCCTCGGGCGGCTGAACCAGGCGGAGGAGCTCTTGCGCCGCGCCGTGGAGGAGGATGCCTCCTTCCCGCCGGCGTGGAACAACCTCGGCGTCATCCTGATGGAGCGCGGCAAGGTCGCAGAAGCCGCCGAGGCCTTTCGTCGCGCCTATGCAACGGACAACGGAAACTCCGACCGGATTCGGGACAACCTGAGATTGGCGCTCGCAAGACGGGATGCGGCGTTCTATGCTCCCCCCCAAGAGGACGAACAGTTCCAATTGGTGCGGCGTGGCCAGGGCGATTACCTGATCCTCGCACCGCTCTGAGGCAGAGACATATCAGCGAGGGCAGTTCCATGCTCCGGGCGATCCATTTCACCCTTCTGGCGGGGGCCGTTGGCCTGTCCGCCTGTTCGCAGTCCGGTGACGCGGTGGTCGACCGGGCGCTGGCCGACATCAACGTGGTGGACGAGACCAACCTCAACGAGGTGATGCTCACCGTGGGCGACCCGACGGAGGCGGTCAGCTACTTCACCCGCGCCCTGCAGGCGAACCCCGGGCGCATCGATCTGGAGCGCGGCCTCGCCACCTCCCTCGTCCGCGCCGGCCGCGCGGCGGAAGGCGTCACCGCCTGGCAGGCCGTCACGGCGCACGGCGAAGCGACGAACGAGGACAGGGTGCAGCTGGCCGGCGCGATGATCCGCGCCGATCGCTGGGACGAGGCGGACCGGGCGCTCGACGCCATCCCGCCGACCTACGAGACCTACGAGCGCTACCGCCTCGAGGCCATCGTCGCCGACAGCAACCAGGAATGGCAGAAGGCCGACAGCTTCTACGAGATCGCCGCCGGGCTGACGACGACGCCCGCCGGCGTGCTCAACAACTGGGGCTTCTCCAAGCTCTCCCGCGGGGCCTACCGCGAGGCGGAGGGGCTGTTCGAGGATGCGCTGCGGCACGACCCGCAGCTCTTCACCGCCAAGAACAACCTCGTCATGGCCCGCGGCGCCCAGCGCGTCTACGAGCTGCCAGTGGTGCCGATGAGCCAGATCGAGCGGGCGGAGCTGCTCTACACGGCGGCGCTGACGGCCATCAAGCAGAACGACCTGACCATCGGCAAGCAGCTGCTGCGCGAGGCGGTCGACACGCATCCCCAGCATTTCGAGGAGGCCGTGCGCGCCTTGCGCGCGCTCGAAGACGGCGCGGCGTAGAGGCGATGCTTGCCGTCACGGCCCGGGAGGCCGCCTTCTTCCTGCCGCTCGTCGTTCCGATCTGCCTCTATGTCTGCTGGTCGGACCTCTCCATGATGAAGATCACCAACATCGCCGTGCTGGCGCTGCTGGCGGTCTACGTCGTGCTCGGCCCCTTCGCGCTGGAGATGTCCGATTACATCTGGCGCTACAGCCACCTCGCCGTGGTGCTGATCGCCGCCATGCTGCTCTTCGCCGTCGGCGCCATGGGCGCGGGAGACGCCAAGTTCGCCGCCGCCGCCGCGCCCTTCATCGCGCTGGCCGACCTGCGGTTGATCCTGCTGCTCTTCGCCGCCTGCCTGCTGGCCAGCTATGCCGCGCACCGCCTCGCCCGCGCCACGCCGCTGCGCCGCCTCGCGCCCGACTGGCAGAGCTGGGAGGCGGGCCGCCGCTTCCCCATGGGGCTGCCGCTCTCCGCCACGCTGGTCTTCTACCTCGCCCTCGGCCTCGTCGGCGCCTGAGCGCTCAGAACCACTGGGTCAGAACCACTGGCTCAGAACCATTGGCCCGGCTCCATCAGACCGAGGTCGAGGAGCTGCTGCGAGGCCCAGTCGAAGGGCACCGAGTTGCCCCACATGAAATCGCTGATCGCGAAGGTCGAGCCGGGATTGCGCTTGAGCGCCTTGGCCGTCCGGAAGGAGCAGATCGCCGCCGTCACCGAATGGTGCCACGGGCAGGCATATGTGTTCATCTCCTCGTCCGAGAGGCGATGATCCGCCAGCAGCTTCAGCCCCGGCTTCGTGCGGAAAAGTCCGATCCGGTCGATCCGCCGGCTCGCCTCGGGCACGAACTCCTCGAAGCGCCATCGCAGGCCCCCGAAGAAGTCGAGCTGCCGGTCCTTCGGGTGGCCATGGTTCGCTTCGTCACGCCGGGCGAGGGCGAAGTAGCCGTTGCGGTCGATATGCGCATCGGTCAGCGAGACGGCCTCGGGCGCGGCGGAAAGGTCGCTGGCGTAGAGGTCGATGACGTAGGTGAGCACCGAGTCCCGCCGCTCCTCCGCCACGAAGGCCAGCATCTCCCCGATGCTGCGCGTCTCGCAGAAGGGGTAGAACAGGTACTCCGCCCCGTAGCCGTAGTAGAGCCACGTGCCCGCCGGCGCCCGGGCGATGACCTCGTTGACGGCGCGCATCGCCGCCCGCCCCTGCCCTGGCGCAAGATCGACCCGCGCCACCCGCTCGTCGGCCAGCTCGGGCAGCTCCGGCAGGGCGAGGCCGGGGTCGGCGAAGAGCAGCAGGGTGGCAAAGCCGCAGCGCAAGTGGTGGGCGAGGGTCGAGCCCAGCTCCACCTCGTCCTCCGCCACGATCGCCGCGACAGGGCCCTTCGCCAGCGCGGCCGGGCGGGCGGAGAGGAGGGAGGAGAGGCTCTCGTAGCGCATGGGCCAAGCCTTCGCTCGCGGCGCCTTGCATTGCAAGGCCGGGCGCGAGCCGCTAGAGCCTCTCGCCAGACCCAGACCCCTCGCGAGGCCCCATGGCCAAGAAGCTCCACATCCGCACCTACGGGTGCCAGATGAACGTCTATGACAGCGAGCGCATGGCCGAGGCGCTGGCCGGCCGCGGCTACGAGCAGACGGAGGACGTGGGCGAGGCCGATCTGGTGCTTCTCAACACCTGCCACATCCGCGAGAAGGCGGCCGAGAAGGTCTATTCCGAGCTCGGGCGCCTCAGGGAGCTGAAGGCCGCCCGCCCCGGCATGCGCATCGGCGTCGCCGGCTGCGTCGCCCAGGCCGAGGGGGAGGATATCCTCACCCGCGCGCCGATGGTCGATCTCGTCCTCGGCCCGCAGAGCTACCACCGCCTGCCGGAGCTGGATCGCGCCCTCGCCACCGGCGCCCGTCTGGTGGAGACGGACTTCCCCGCCGAGGACAAGTTCGACGAGTTGCCCGAGCGCCGCAAGGCGACGCGCGGGCCCACGGCCTTTCTCACCGTGCAGGAGGGCTGCGACAAGTTCTGCGCCTTCTGCGTGGTGCCCTACACCCGCGGCGCCGAGGTCTCCCGGCCCGCCGAGCGGGTGCTGGCCGAGGCGCGGGCGCTGGTCGAGGCGGGGGTGTGCGAGCTGACGCTGCTGGGCCAGAACGTCAACGCCTACCACGGCCATCCGGGCGGCCTCGCCGGGCTGGTGCGGGCGCTGGCGGAGATCGATGGCCTCCTGCGCATCCGCTACACGACGAGCCACCCGAACGACATGGACGACGCGCTCATCGCCGCCCATGGCGAGGTGGACAAGCTCATGCCCTATCTGCACCTGCCGGTGCAGTCCGGCTCCGACCGGGTACTGAAGGCGATGAACCGCAAGCACAGCGCCGCCGAGTACCTCGCCGTCATCGAGCGGCTGCGCGAAGCCCGCCCCGACATCCTGCTGACATCGGACTTCATCACCGGCTTTCCCGGCGAGACGGAGGCGGAGTTCGAGGAGACGATGAGCCTCGTGCGCGCCGTCGGCTACGGCGCCGCCTTCTCCTTCGCCTATTCCCCCCGCCCCGGCACCCCGGCGGCGGATCGCAAGGGGCAGGTGCCGCGCGAGGTCTCCATGGACCGGCTGCATCGCCTGCAGGCGCTGATCGCCGAGCAGCAGCGCGCGGCGCTGGAGGCGATGGTGGGGCGCGAGGTGGGCGTCCTCTTCGAAAAGCCGGGACGGCTGGAAGGCCAGATGGCCGGCAAGTCCGATCACCTGCACGCCGTGCACGTGCAGGCCCCCGCCTCCGCCATTGGAGAGCTGCGCCGCGTGCGCATCACCGAGGCGGGGCCCAACTCCCTCGCCGGCGTGCTTGTCTAGTAGGGCGAAGGGCAGGACGAATCGAGCCACGCCGCCCCGAGCGGCGGCTGGGCCTTCCCCGACAATCCACGCTCCGAGGCTGGATTGTTGCCGCCGATGGCGCAGATTTCGTTAAAATTTCTTTCCAACTTGACCGGCTGGCGTAACATCCGCCTTAACACGTCAAAGTCCTGTGCCATGCCGGCCCGCTGCCCGCCGCTGGCCCGACCATTCCGAAAGGGATCGCTGCCATGAGAAGCTTCGTCCGCCACCTGAGGGCCACCTTGTCCGCGCTCGCCGCGGGCGCCTTCCTCTCCGCCGGGCTGCTCCAGCCCGCCTTTGCGGACGAGCAGTACCTGCCCAGCATCTGGATCGATCCCGACGGCTGCGAGCACTGGGCCCTCGATGACGGCGCCGAGGGCTACATGTCCCCCCATCTCGATCGCAATGGCGACCCTGTCTGCCACCGCGCCGAGATCTGCGGCGTCATGCCGACGGACCAGCTCTTCGCCACCGACCGCTCGGACATCAACGCCGAGAACCGCCAGCGGCTGGCGAACTTCTTCACCAGCGCCAATGCCTTCGGCTTCCTGATCTACGGCCACACCGACAGCCGCGCCTCCGACGAGTACAACATCGCGCTGTCCGAGCGCCGCGCCGCCTCCGTCGCCGACGTCGCCCAGTCGATCGGCGCGCGTGTGGTGGACGTGAAGGGCTTCGGCGAGCGCCGGCCCCGCGCCGTCAACGATACCCCGCAGGGCGGCATGCGCCTGAACCGCCGTGTCGAGATCTACTGCCTGCGCTAACCCGGTAAGGATGACGATCATGACCTTTCTCAAACCCGCCATCCTGCTGGCCGGCCTCGCGGCGCTCTCCGCCTGCACCGATTACGGGCCGGACAAGAGCGTGGACCGCAACATCGACTCCCACTCGCTGACCGACCTCGTCGCCGGCATCTGGGTCGATCCCAACGGCTGCGACCACTGGATCATCGACGACGGCTTCGAGGGCTACATGTCCGAGCGGCTGACGCCCGACGGACGACCCGTCTGCTCCGGCGTCGCCGCCCCGAGCACCGTCACCGGCCCCTTCAAGGACGGCTCGCCGATCCCCGACCTGCTCTGAGGGCAGCGGCAGACCGACATGGCAGGCGCCGGTGGGGAGACCCGCCGGCGCCCTTCCCTTTGCGTGGGCCGCAGCGCAGGGAAATCGGGCGTTCTCCGCGCCGATTTCCGCGCGGACATCGGTCCCTCCAAGGCGCCACGCAGCATGGCTCTGCGGCGCCCCGCCGAGCGGCACAATGCCCGCTTGCGCCATGGCGGCGATCTTGCCACGATGGCCCTAGGGACCAGCCCCAGGAGCCTACATATTTGGTGTCGATTCTTCCCCCGCCCGCGATCCTCGAATTCCCTGACAACTTCCTCCTGATCGACCTGTGCGGCGAGCATGACCGCAATCTTGCCGAGCTCGAGGAGCGGCTGGAGGTGCAGATCCTGCGCCGCGGCAACCGGCTGGAGATCCACGGCGAGGCGGATTCGCAGCGCACGGCCGAACGAGTGCTCGCCGCGCTCTACCACCGGCTGGAACAGGGCCGCGGCATCGCCTCCGGCGATCTGGACCGTGAGCTGCGCATGGGCGGGCCGGAGCCGGCCCCGCCGCCCCGCTCCCGCCCTGCCGCCCTGCCCGGCCAGGCCGAACTCTTCGGCGCCGACGGGCAGCGGATCGAGATCAAGACCCGCAAGAAGCTGGTGGAGCCGAGGACGGAGGCGCAGAAGGCCTATGTCCGCTCACTCTTCCAGCACGAGCTGGCCTTCGGAATCGGCCCGGCCGGCACCGGCAAGACCTACCTCGCCGTCGCCGTGGGCGTCTCGATGTTCCTCACCGGCCATGTCGACCGCATCCTCCTCTCCCGCCCCGCCGTCGAGGCGGGCGAGAAGCTGGGCTACCTGCCCGGCGACATGAAGGAGAAGGTCGATCCCTACATGCAGCCGCTCTACGACGCGCTGGGGGATTTCCTGCCGGGCAAGCAGGTGCAGAAGATGATGGAGGAGAAGGTGATCGAGATCGCCCCCCTCGCCTTCATGCGCGGGCGCACGCTCTCCCGCTCCTTCGTGGTGCTGGACGAGGCGCAGAACGCCACGACGATGCAGATGAAGATGTTCCTCACCCGCCTCGGCGAGGGCAGCCGCATGGTCATCACCGGCGACCGGACGCAGGTGGACCTGCCGCGCGGCATCTCCTCGGGCCTGTCGGACGCCGAGCGCCTGCTCAAGGCCATCCCGGAGATCTCCTTCAACTACTTCACGTCGAAGGACGTCGTCCGCCACCCGCTCGTCGCGGCGATCATCGAGGCCTACGATGCCGATGCCCCCGGCTGACCGGCCCCGCTCGCCGCTCCCTTGCGGGCACGTCTCGCCCGCTGCCGCCGCGCCCCCTGTCTTTGGTCCGAAAAAATCCTCGGGGGGGCTGCCGCAGGCAGCGGGGGGCAGACAGCCCCCCTCCCCGGCCGGACACCCCGCGACGGGGTTTCAGCGATGAGCGCCATCGACGTTCTCATCGAGGATGACCGCTGGTCCACAATCGACCTCGAAGCCCTTGCCGAGCGCGCCGCCACTGCGGCGCTTTTCCATCTCGGCCTCGCGGGCGGCGGCTACGAGGCCGCCCTCCTCGCCTGCAACGACGCGCGCATCGCCGCGCTAAACGCCGATTTCCGCGGCAAGCCCGTGCCCACCAACGTCCTCTCCTGGCCGTCGTCGGAGCGGGGCGCGGACACCGCCGGCGCCGTTCCCCCGCCGCCCGGGCCGGGCGACGAGGAGCTCGGCGACATCGCCATCGCGTGGGAGACCTGCGCGACCGAGGCCGAGGCGGCGGGGCGGCCGATGGCGGCGCATGTGACTCACCTTGTCGTGCACGGGTTTCTTCATCTTCTCGGTTACGATCACGAGAGAGACGAGGACGCCGCGTTGATGGAACGACTTGAGGCGGAGATACTGGACAAGGTGGGGGTGGCGAACCCATATGAGATGGAGATGTGACGGGCGGGTCGAACCGCCGTTTCTTGCGAGATGACAGTGACGATGGATAACCCCACGCCCGGGCCCACGAACGGGCCCACGCCCGGGGACGACAGCGAAGAAGGGGAGCCTCCTCAGGGGAGGCCCGGACTTTTCACCCGCATCAAGGAGGCCTTCGGGCCGCAGGAGGCCGATGACCCGGCCGACCGCCCCGCTTCGGCGCCGACGACCTCGGTGCCCGGGCTGGGAAACCTGCGCCGGCTGCGGGTCAACGATGTCTCCGTCCCCACGGCGGAGATCACCGCCGTCCCGGTGACGGCCAGCGAAGAGGAGCTGGTGGACGTCTTCCGCGACAGCGGGCTGACGCGGCTGCCTGTCTTCGACGGTACGCTCGACACGCCCATCGGGTTGGTGAACCTCAAGGATTTCGCCCTCAAGCACGGCTTCAACGGCGACGGCGGCGAGGCCTTCGACCTGCGCCCGCTCGTGCGGCCGCTGCTCTTCGTGCCGCCCTCGATGCCGCTCGGCGTCCTGCTCACCAAGATGCAGGCGGAGCGGATCCACATGGCGCTGGTGATCGACGAATACGGCGGCACCGACGGGCTGGTGACGATCGAGGACCTGATCGAGCAGGTCGTCGGCGAGATCGAGGACGAGCACGACGTCGACGAGGCGGACAGCTTCGTGCAGGAGCGGCCGGGCATCTGGCTGGCGCAGGCGAAGACGGAGCTGACCGATTTCGAGGAAGCGACCGGCATCAACCTGACCGAGCACGAGGAAGTCGATGAGGAAGAGGTCGACACGCTGGGCGGCCTCGTCTTCATGCTCGCCGGGCACGTGCCGGCACGCGGAGAGGTGGTGCGCCACCCCGACGGGCCGGAATTCGAGGTGATCGACGCCGATCCCCGCCGCATCAAGCGCCTGCGCGTGCGCCTGCGGCCCGTGCCGGCGGAATGACGCCAGACAGGCTTAAGGGGACGGTTGGCATTGAGGGGGGCGCGGCCCCCCGCCTGTCGGCCTACCCGGGCTATTCCCCGGAAAGCGAGAGCCGGCTGTGAGGCGGGCGACGGCCCCTGGGCTGCCGATCCTGCTCGGGGCGCTGGCGGCGCTGGGGCAGGCGCCGTGGGGGCTATGGCAGCTGACGGTGCTGGCGCTGGCGGGGCTGTTCTGGCTCTGGCCGGGTCGGGCGCGGCCGGCGCTCTTCGGCCTGCTGGCCGGCTTCGGATATTTCGCGGTGGCGCTGCACTGGATCGTGCATCCCTTCCTCGTCGAGCCGGAAATCTACGGCTGGATGGCGCCCTTCGGGCTCTTCTTCATGGCGCTCGGCGGCGGGGTGTTCTGGGCGATCGGTGCCTGGGGCGCGGCCCAGCTGACGCGCGGCGGCGGGGTGTGGGCGCAGAGGCTGGCACTGGCGGGCGGGCTGGCGGCGGTGGAACTGCTGCGCGGGCTCATCTTCACCGGCTTTCCCTGGGCGCTGATCGGCCATGTCTGGGTGGGCACGCCCCTCGCCCAGCTGGCCGCATGGATCGGGCCGCACGGGCTGACGACGCTGTCCTTGCTGGTCGCCGCCGGCATCGCCGGGCTGGCGGCCGGGCGGCATCGCTGGATGGCGGCGCTGCCGGTGCTGGCGCTGGCGCCGCTCTGGCCTCTGCTGGCGACCGGAGCGGCCCCGGCCTCCGAAGGGCCGATGATCCGCATCGTGCAGCCGAACGCCCCGCAGGCGGAGAAGTGGCGCCGGCCGGAGGTCTTCTACCAGCGGCTGCTTGACCTCTCCGCCGGGGACGGGGCGGGCGCGCCGCCGGACCTCGTCGTCTGGCCGGAGACGGCGGTGCCGTGGTGGCTGAACAGCGTCGGCGACCGCCTGCCGGAGATGGCGGAGTCGGCGCGGGGGGCGCCGCTCGTCACCGGCATCCTGCGGCAGGAGGGGGCGCGGCTCTACAACTCGCTGATCACCCTCGGGCCGGCCGGGGAGGTGCAGAGCCTCTATGACAAGGCGCATCTGGTGCCCTTCGGCGAGTACATGCCCTGGGGCGACGTGCTCGGCCGCTTCGGGCTGCACGGGCTGGCGGCGAGCGAGGGGAGCGGCTTCTCCTCCGGGCCGGGGGCGCGGGTGATCGAGGTGCCGCGGCTCGGGCCCATGCTGCCGCTCATCTGCTACGAGGGCATCTTCGCCGAGGAGGTGCGCGCCGGGGCCGCCGGCGAGAGGCCGCGCGCCATGCTGTTGATCACCAACGATGCATGGTTCGGGCCGGGCGCCGGGCCGAAGCAGCACCTCGCGCAGGCGCGCCTCAGGGCCATCGAGCAGGGGCTGCCGATGATCCGCGCCGCCAATACCGGCATCTCGGCGATGATCGACGCCAAAGGTCGCGTCACCGCCGAGCTGCCACTGGGTGTGGCCGGCGCGCTCGACGCGCGGCTGCCCGAGGCGCTGGCGCCGACACTCTACGCGCGGCTGGGCGACGGTCCGGCGGCGGGGGCGATGCTGCTCCTGCTGCTCGGCGCCGCGCTGGGGGGCCGGCGCTTTCGCGGTTGACGCGGTTGTGAGGCCCGGCTACCTCCATACGATCCCCGTCACAACGGCTTCCTGGCGTGTCGGGCAGACCATAATGGAGCGCTCCCCAATGGCCCGTAAAGAATACATTTTTACCTCGGAATCCGTTTCCGAGGGGCATCCGGACAAGGTCTGCGACCGCATCTCGGACGCCATTCTCGATGCCCTCCTCGCCGAAGAGCCCGAGGCCCGCGTCGCCTGCGAAACCTTCGCCACCACCAACCGCGTCGTCATCGGCGGCGAGGTCGGCCTGCGCGATCAGGACAAGCTGCACCGCTACATGGAGGCCATCCCGGATATCGCGCGGGAGTGCATCCGCGATATCGGCTACGAGCAGGACAAGTTCCATTGGAACACCTGCGAAGTGACGAACCTGCTGCACGAGCAGTCCGCGCACATCGCCAAAGGGGTCAACGCCTCCAACGAGAAGGCCGAGGGGGCGGGCGACCAGGGCATCATGTTCGGCTTCGCCACCAACGAGACGCCGGAGCTCATGCCGGCGCCGATCCTCTATTCCCACGCCGTGCTGCGCCGGCTGGCCGAGGCGCGCAAGTCGGGGGAGGAGCCGACGCTGCGCCCCGACGCGAAGAGCCAGATCTCGCTGCGCTACGAGGATGGCAAGCCGGTGGAGGTGACCTCCATCGTCCTGTCCACCCAGCATGCCGACGAAGGGCAGACGAGCGCCGACATTCGCGCCATCGTCGAGCCCTACATCCGCGAGGTGATCCCCGAGGGCTGGCTGACCGAGGCGACGGAGTGGTGGGTGAACCCCACCGGCACCTTCGTGATCGGCGGGCCTGACGGGGATGCGGGCCTGACCGGCCGCAAGATCATCGTCGACACCTATGGCGGCGCGGCGCCGCATGGCGGCGGCGCCTTCTCGGGCAAGGACCCGACGAAGGTCGACCGCTCGGCCGCCTACGCGGCGCGCTACCTCGCCAAGAACGTCGTGGCGGCGGGGCTGGCGGAGAAGTGCCTGATCCAGCTCTCCTACGCCATCGGCATCGCCAAGCCGCTGTCGATCTACGTCGACACCGCGGGCACCGCCGAGGTGCCGCCCGAGCAGATCGAGAAGGCCATCGCCCGGGCGATGGACCTGACGCCGCAGGGCATCCGCACGCACCTGGAGCTGAACAAGCCCATCTACGAGCGCACCGCCGCCTATGGCCATTTCGGCCGAGCGCCGGACGATGATGGCGGCTTTTCGTGGGAGCGGACGGATCTGGGCGACGCGCTGAAAGCGGCGCTCTGACTTCGGATTGACGTGCGGGGGCTCTGCCCCCGCGCCCCCGAGGTATTTTTGGCCAGATGAAAACAGGCGGGCCGGGACTCAGGCGTCTGGGCCTTCGGGCGCCGTTTCCCGGGCGTCTGGCAGGCGGCGGCGCCGGCGGCGCTGGCGGGCGCCGAAGAGGCGGATGCCAAGGAAGAGCGTCACCGCCAGCGAGCCCAGCAGCAGCAGGACGTTGAACGCCATGTCCGACGCCTGCTCGAGGCTGTCGGCGAAGACGTAGCCGAGGCCGAGGTAGAGCGCGAGCCAGATGAGCTCCCCCGCCCGGCCCCAGGCGCACCAGACCGCCCAGGGCTGGCGGGCGGCACCGGCGGCGAAGGTGACGTAGGGCCCCAGCGGCGAGAAGAGCCAGCGCGAGAGGAAGAGGAACGGCCCGCCCCGCCGCGCCAGCAGCGCCGAGGCGCGGGCGACATGGCGCGAGCGGCGCGAGAAGTAGCCGGCCAGCCGCCCTCCCCCGCCGCGGCCGAGCCAGTAGACGGCCTCGTTTCCCGCCACCAGACCCAGCGCCGCCGCCCCCGCCACCGGCACGAGGCCAAGGTCCCCAACCGCCACGAAGCCGCCGGCCGCCAGCAGCATGATCGAGGCGGGGATCGGCACCGCGAAGCATGACAGGAAGATGGCCACGCCCAGAAGGAGCGCGCCATAGGTCGGCACGAGCGGCAGCAGCCAGTCCGTCACGGCCGCCCTGCCCCCGTCCCGACGCGGTCCGCCGAGCCTTCCGCCTCCCGCAGGCGGGCGATGGCGGCCTCGACCTCGCTGATCGCCTGCTCCACCGGGATGCCGCGCTCGCGGGCGATCTCGCTGATCGTCATCGGCCCGTCCGGGCCGGGCATCGGCAGGCCGGCCATGGCATCGAGCGCGCGGAGGTCGAGGTCATGCATCCGGGCGACGACGCCCATCGTCATCCAGGGCTGGATGTCGGGCCGCTCCGGCGGGGCGGTCACCGCGTCCGCGACGATCCGCAGCGCGAAGTAGAGTGTCACCGTCCCTGCGAGGAAGAAGGCGAAGACGAGGCCTGGGCTCTCCACCCAGGCCCGCCGCAGCCGCGCCGGCCAGCGCCTCCGCCGCCTGCCCATCATGGGCCGAACGCCTCGTCCCAGCCGTAGAGGGCAGAGATCTGCTCGACCCCGCCGAGGCTGCGATAGAGGGCGCGGGCGGGCGCGTTCTCCATCTCCGTGCCGAGCCAGACGCCCTCCGCCCCGCGCTCACGCGCGATCTCGAACAGCCGGCGGGTGACGGCGCTGGCGTGGCCGCGGCGGCGGTGCCCCTCAAGCGTGCCGACCTCGTTGATGAAGAGGCTCACCGGCTTGTCGGGATGGCGCAGGAAGGTGCCGGACGCGAAGGCCACCGCGCGGCCGCCCTCCATGGCGAGGACGATGACATTCGCCGGGTCCGCCAGGAAGGCCTCCGCCTCCTCGGGGATGACCGGATTGTCGAAGAGATCCGCCGGCGCGTCGAGCAGCCGGGGCAGATCGCCCTTTCCGACCTCGATGTATTCGATATCGTCCATGCGCAGCGCCTTGCCGGGAGACCTAGAATGAACCTCGCCGATCTGGACGTCATTGTCACCGCCCCGCCCGCGCCCGGCTGGGGCGGGCGCTACTGGATCCTCGTGAAGGTGACGACGACGGACGGTATCACCGGCTGGGGCGAGGTCTACGCCGCCGCCGTCGGGCCCGAGGCCATGGAGGCCGTCATCCGCGACGTCTTCGAGCGGCACATGCAAGGCGAGAGCGCAGAGAACATCGAGCTGATGTTCCGCCGCGCCTATTCCTCCGGCTTTACCCAGCGGCCCGATCCCACGGTGATCGGCGCTTTCTCGGGGCTGGAGATCGCCTGCTGGGATATCCTCGGCAAGGCGCGCGGCCGCCCCGTCCACGCGCTCCTCGGCGGGCGGGTGCAGGAGCGGATCCGCGCCTATTCCTACCTCTACCCTTCGGCCCCGCATCACGCGCTCCCCGCCTTCTGGGGCAGCGCAGAGCAGGCGGCCGAGAGCGCGCTGGCGCTGGTGGAGCGCGGCTACACGGCGGTGAAGTTCGACCCGGCGGGGCCCTACACCATCCGCGGCGGCCACACGCCGGCGCTGACGGACCTCTCCCGCTCCGCCGCTTTCTGCCGCGCGGTGCGCGAGGCGGTGGGCGACCGGGCGGACCTGCTCTTCGGCACGCACGGGCAGTTCTCCACCGCCGGCGCCCTGCGCATGGCCGCCGCCATCGCGCCCTGGGACCCGCTCTGGTTCGAAGAGCCGGTGCCGCCCGACGCCCTGACCTCCCTCGCCCGCGTCTCCGCCGGCTCCCCGGTGCCCGTCGCGGTGGGCGAGCGGCTGGCGACCCGCGCGGAGTTCGCCCCCGTCCTGCGCGACGGCGGCGCGGCCATCGTGCAACCGGCGCTCGGCCGCTGCGGGGGGATCTGGGAGGCGCGCAAGATCGCAGTACTCGCAGAGGCCTACGGCGCCGAGGTCGCCCCCCACCTCTACTGCGGCCCGATCGAATGGGCGGCGAGCCTGCAGCTGAGCGCCGCCATCCCCAACCTGCTCATGGCCGAGACCATCGAGACGGAGTTCCACAGCCGCCTCATCAAGGGCAGCATCGCGGTGGAGGACGGCTACGTCGCCGTCCCCACCGCGCCGGGCCTCGGCATCGAGGTCGACGAAGACCTCGCGCGCGCCCACCCCTACACAGGCACCGCCCTGCACCTGGAGATGACGGAGGCCCCCGTCAGCTACGGCGCGGAGCAGATCTTCGCGGGGGGCGCGCCTCGGGAAGAGTGAGGGGCTCTCTCTCCTGAGATCGGGGATCAGGGGCAAGGGCGCCGCAGTGGGCGCCGCCGGAGTCCCTCGCGTCTGCACACCAGCGGCGCCGGATTGATCCTCATCAAGGCAGGGTCGCGCGAGCGCCCTTAACATCGGCTCAACCATTATGGAGGGCACGATGACAGGTGAATTCAAGGGCAAGGCAGCGATCGTCACGGGCGGCGCCTCGGGGATCGGGGCGGCCATCGCGCGCGAGCTCGCCGCGAGCGGCGCGAGCGTGCTGGTCGCCGATCTCGACGGTGAGGCGGCAGAGGCTTTGGCGGCTCAGCTGCGCGAGAGCGGGGCGAAGGCCGAGGGGTTCGCCGTCGATGTCGCCGACGCGAGCCAGGTGGAGGCGATGGTGGCGAAGGCGGCCCAGGCCTTCGGCGGGCTGCATCTCGCCGTCAACAACGCCGGCATCGGCGGGCCGGCGGAGGCAATCGCCGATCTCTCGCTGGACGGCTGGCGCAAGGTGATCGACGTCAACCTGAACGGCGTCTTCTACGGCATGAAGTACCAGATCGCCGCGATGCTGGCCTCCGGCGGCGGCTCCATCGTCAACATGTCGTCGATCCTTGGCTCGGTGGGCTTCGCCTCGGCGAGCGCCTACGTGGCGACGAAACACGCCCTGCTGGGGCTCAGCCGCACGGCCGCTCTGGAGTATTCGCAAGCCGGGATCCGGGTGAACGCCGTGGGCCCGGCCTTCATCGACACGCCGCTGCTGTCGAAGAACCTCGACCAAGGGGCGCTCGACGGGCTTGCCGGGCAGCACCCGGTGGGGCGCCTCGGCCGGCCGGAGGAAGTCTCGGCGCTGACCTGCTTCCTGCTCTCCGACCGGGCGAGCTTCATCACCGGCAGCTACCACCTCGTCGACGGGGGCTACACCTCCCGCTGACGTCTGGTGGAGCCCGGCGCCAAGGTGGCAGCGCCGCCACTTTTGGCGCCTGGCGGCGAACCGCCGGGACCGGCGGTTTTCCCTCCGCCAGCAGAGGGCTCACACGATTTCCCCGTATGGATTTTCCGCGTCTGGCCGTATGACCTTCCCCAAGGGCGCGCTAGCTTAGCGCCTATGAAACGGTCAGCGCGGCTCCCGCCTGCCGATGCGGGAGCCTCAGATGAACGAAACCCCCGATGCCCCTGCCCCCCGGTCCCACTGGGCCGTCACGGGGCTGTTCATCATTGGCTGCGGCGTCGTCATGGTGCTGGCGCGCACCTTCCTGATGCCCCTGATCCTGGCGTTCCTGCTGTCGCTGACCTTCTCGCCGATCCGCCGCTGGCTGCACCGCCGCGGCCTGCCGGACGGCGCATCGGCCGGGCTCATCGTGCTGATGCTCGTCGCGCTGAGCGTCGCCGGGGCCGTCAGCCTCGCCGGGCCGGTTCAGAACTACGTCCAGGACGGGCCGGCGCTCTTGCGAGACGTGGAGTTCAAGCTGCGGGGGATCAACGATCTCGTGGAGCAGGTCTCCGACGCGACCGAGCAGGTCAGCGAGCTGACGGACCGCGATGACGAGGCGCAGGAGCAGATCGCCGTCGATACAAGCCCCGGCCTCTTCACGCAGGCGGTGACCACGGTGCCCTTCGTCATGGCGCAGATCGGCCTGACGCTGGTGATGCTGTTCTTCCTGATCGCCTCGGGCGATCTCTTCTACGAGAAGATCGTCGCGGTGAACCCGACCTTCCATGACAAGCGCCGCGCCATCGGGATCGTCTACGATATCGAGCGCAAGATCAGCCGCTACTTCCTGACGATCACCGTCATCAACGCCGGCCTCGGGCTCGCCATCGGGGTGGCGCTGTGGCTTCTGGGGATGCCCAACCCGGCGCTCTTCGGGGTGCTGGCCTTCGTGCTCAACTTCATCCCCTTCCTCGGTGCCATCGCCGGGGCGGTGCTGACCTTCGGGATCGGCATCGTCTCCCTCGACACGGTGGGGGCGGCGGCTCTCGTGGCGGGGGTCTACATCGCGCTGACGAGCATCGAGGGGCAGTTCGTGACGCCCTATGCGGTGGGACGGAGCCTCAAGCTCAACCCGGTGGCGGTGTTCGTCGCGGTGGCTTTCTGGGGATGGGCCTGGTCCGTCGTCGGGATGATCATCGCCGTGCCGGTGCTGATCGTGGTGCGCGCCTTCTCGGAGAAGTTCGACAGCCTGCACGGGCTGGGGCTGTTCCTCTCCGGTCGCGGCGAGGGGATCATCCCTCCGGCGAAGACGGAGGCGGAGATGGACGGGGCGGTGGAGAGCCAGTCCTAAGCTGGTTGAAGCGCTCCTTGCGCGCTCCAAATGCAGGCGGAACGAGAAGCTGCAGTGCCGGCTCCTGTCAATTTGTGGAATGCCGGGCATGCGCAGCTTGTTCGCTGCGGTCAATGGCTTTTGCCAGGTCGCCGAATGAGCCGCGTAGCGCCCGAGACCATTCGTATGTCACCAGAGCCACGGTGATTTTTTTCACCTCAGGGTTCAGCTGTTGTGCTGAACAGTTGCCGTTCAATCACTCTAAGGAGTCCCGAGACCAAGAAAACGGCGGAGAACCTCTGGACGCTGCGCCGCAGCACTGCTTAGACAACCGGCGAGGGCACAGCGCACGCGGCGACGATGAACAAACTTCGTCTCTCGATGGCCTTAGGAAAAAATGCAGATCTTTTCGACTCAGGGCATTCTATATGAAAGATCAAATTGTCGTATTTGGCGGAGCAGGATTTATTGGCTCGCATCTTCTTGAGAGGATGAGTAAGACGGATCCAGAGGCACAAATGACCTCGGTCGACATCGCCGAGCCGCGGTGGCGGGTCGACGGTGTCACCTACCTGAGGCACGATCTTACCCTCCCCCTCGGCGACCTCATCGACGGCCCGGTCCGCAAGATTTTCAACTTGGCAGCCGTCCATACCACGCCGGGCCACCCAGACTGGGAGTATTTCTGGGCCAATGTACTGGGTGCCACTCACGTGTGCGATTTTGCACGTTCGAAAGGCGTGAACGAACTTCTATTCACAAGTTCCATCTCGGTCTACGGGCCGACCGAGGAGGCGGTGGACGAGAGTTCGCCGCTCCGGCCGGAGAGCGCCTACGGCAAATCAAAACTGTGTGCTGAGGAAATCCATCGGCAGTGGCACAACGAACAGCCTGCAGGCCGGAAGCTGACCATCGTCCGACCGGCTGTTATCTTCGGCCGTGAGGAGCGGGGCAACTTCACTAGAATGACCAGAATGCTTGCGAGAAACCGGTTCGTGTTTCCGGGCAGGACCGATACAATCAAGTCCTGCGGATACGTGAAGGATCTCGTCGAGAGTATGTTCTTTGCCATGGACCGTGCCGAACCCACCTTCACCTACAATTTTGCCTATCCCGAACGCCATACGTCGAAGGACATTGCTGATGCGATGGCTGAGGTAGGTGGATACAAAAAGGCCGAACGGGTTGTGCCGAAGTTGGCCGTCTTGGGCGCAGGGCAAGTATTCGAAGGACTTGACCGCGTGGGCGTGAAGACTGGCATCAATCGAGCGCGTGTGATGAAGCTCAATCTCTCCACAAATGTTGTTCCTGAAGCGCTGGTTGCAACCGGGTTCCGGTACAGTTACGACCTGAAGTCGGCGCTGGCCGATTGGAAAAAGGAGAGCAAGCGGACGGACTTCGATTAGTGATGGCGGTGAAAGTTGCTCGGTTCAAGGCCTTGGGGAGGGATGGGGGTCTACTTGTTTTGTGGTAATACGATTAGGATCAGGACTGATAGCCAATAGATGACCGTGGCGGCGCGAGGGCTGGCAGGAAGACCTTGGGGCCTCGGTCATAGCGAGTGGCCACGCGGCGCCAACATTAGATGCGGCCGAACATGATCTCGATACGGTGGCGCGGCCACGCCCTTTCGAGCCTCCAAGCTTGAGGCCGTGCGGTGCTCCTTCAGAGGTCGCGTCGATCATGATGGCAGTCGGCCCGCTCGGCGGCGAGCCGCTCCATGAGCTTGGCGAACACCCCCATGCGGCTCCATCTGATCCAGAGATTGTGGAGCGTCTTGTGCCGAGCGTATTCGTGTGGCGCATCTGACCTGAGACCCGACTTCCCTCCGGCCTTACGGAGAGTCCGCCGTTTGATGTCTGGGGCTACGCGGCACGTGTTGCCAAGCCGTTCTTTGCCACGAACTCGGCTGGCGGGATGTTCCCGAGCCCCTAGTGCGGGCGGTGATGGTTGTAGTCCTCCTGCCAGGCCCGGATTTGCCATCGGGCGTCGTTGAGCGACGAGAACAGCGTCTCGTTGAGCAGCTCGTCGCGGAACCGGCCGTTGAAGCTCTAGACGAAACCGTTCTGCATGGGCTTGCCGGGTGCGATGTAGTGCCAATCGACGCCGGTGCTCTGGCACCATGCCAGGACGGCCATCGAGGTGAGCTCGCTGCCATTATCTGAAACCACCATTGCGGGCGGCCCCCGCCGAACGATCAGGGCCTCCAGCTCTCGGACAACCCGTAGACCGGAGAGGGAGGTGTCAGCGACCAGCGCCAGACACTCCCGGCTGTAATCATCGACGACCGCCAAGACCCGGAACCGCCGCCCGTCGGTCAGTGCATCGCTGACGAAGTCCAGGCTCCAGCGCATGTTCGGTGCCTCCGGCACCAGCATCGGCCGCCGTGTCCCCAAGGCGCGCTTGCGCCCACCCCGGCGGCGCACTTGGAGCTTCTCCTCGCGGTAGAGCCGTCTTAGCTTCTTCAGGTTCATCACGATCCCCTGGCGCTCGAGCATCACGTGGATGCGCCGATAGCCGAACCGCCGCCGCTCCGCGGCCACCGCCTTCATCGCCGCCCGAGCTTCGGCATCGTCCGGCCGCACGCCACGATAGCGCACGCCGGAGCGATCCACGGCCAGGACCCTGCACGCCCGGCGCTGGCTCACCCCGTGGATCTCCACGACATGCGCCACCGCCTCCCGCTTCACGCCGGGCGCTACATTTTTTTGCGGCGACATCCTTCAGGATCGCCCCTCGGCAAATCGATCCACTGGATCGATTTGTCCTCCTCGGGGCTGTCGAGCATGGCTTCGGCGAGCAGCTTCTTCAGCTTGCCGTTCTCCTCTTCGAGCGCCTTCAGCCGCCGCGCATCCGACACCTCGAGCCCGCCATAGCGCGCCTTCCACTTGTAGAACGTGGCGCGGCTGACCCCGTGCTTCCGGCACACGTCGGCCGTCGACATCCCGGCCTCCTACTCCTTCAGCGCTCCGATGATCTGCTCTTCCGTGAACCTTGATCGCTTCATTGTCCGTCTCCTCGTTGGAGCGAACTCTACCTCAAACTGGAGGAAGAAACGGGGCTCAGGTCACATCCCGCCAACGCAAGCCATTACGATTGATGAAGACAATGCCGCTCAGCACAAACTTATCATCCACGCGGGGTCGAGCATAGGACTTGGGAAACTAGGGCCGCAACCGCTCCATCTGCGCATCGCTCAACCAGTAAAGATCACTCATCGTCAGCCTACTTCTGACGAAGCCTGAATCATGCAGCGCCGTCCTGATCAATGGGTCCTGAGGCTAGCAACGATCAATGGAGGCACTCCTTATGAAAAGGCCTACAGACAGCTTCTTGAGCGCTTGCAACCCGAGTGCGACGATAGATCTCACTCGCAGCATCGATCTACCTTAATAACCGGAGACTGGCGATCCCGGAAGGACTCGAACCCTCAACCTGCCGATTAGAAGTCGGCTGCTCTATCCAGTTGAGCTACGGGACCGCACGGGCGACGGGATAGCTTGCCGTCGCCCGCGGCGCCAGTCCTGCGCCTTATTCGGTGACGATTGTCTCGTCGCCGTCGGGATCGACGACAACGGCGTCGTCGACGACGACCGCGCCCTCGGGCTCGAGGCCGAAGATCCCCGAGAAGTTGCCCCCGAAGAGGCCGAAGAAGACATCCACCGCGATGAGTATCGCGACGATGATGACGATGATGGCGATCCAGCGAATCATGTATTCTGCTCCTGTTGGTCCCGGTTTATGCGGGGCTCATATGCACAGGAATTGAGCAGCCACCAGTGGCCGCGGCAAGCCCGCGCGCGAATTCGGCTCCCGTCCGTGGCGCAAGCGCGCCACTTGCCGGCGGCCGGGCGTCAGTGCGTCCAGGGACCGCGGCGGTGGGTGGCGAAATTCTCACCATATCCGCCGGCGCGGATGTTGGGCGCGCGGCGGCGCGGCTCACGCACGAGAGCGTCGATCCCGTGGCGCTCGGCGTAGGCGATGGCCTCTTCCTTGGTGTCGAAGTGCAGCTTCACCTGCGCGTTCATGTCGCTCGAGGAGGTCCAGCCCATCAGCGGGTCGACCGAGCGGGCTTCCGAGGGCACGAAATCCAGCACCCAGCCGCGGGTGCGGGCGTTGCCCGATTGCATGGCGTTGCGGGACGGCTGGTAGATTCTCGCGCGCATCGGTCAGGCTCCGTCTGAGTGCCGCCTGCTTATGCCAAGCGCGAGCGAACAGGGCAAGGCGCAGGGGCCTCCCCGCCCCTCCCCACGGCCCCCGCACGGGCAATCGGGGAACAACCCCGCGCCGCCTCGGTTGACTCGGTGAACCGGCGCGGCCCCGCCGCGCAAGGCACCAGAGGAGGACCACATGACCAGACGCATTCTGCCCGCCCTCGCCGCCACGCTCGCGCTCGGCCTGCCAGCCGCCGCGCAGGCGCAGGAGATCTCCGCCGCCATTCATGACCGGGCCGGAGAGGTGATGGGCGGCGCCACCGCCACCCGCACCGCCTCGGGGATCATGATGATCCAGATCTCGCTCGTGGACGCCCCCGCCGGCGTCCATGGCGTGCATATCCACGAGGTCGGCGACTGCTCGGATGAGGACTTCACCTCCGCCGGTGGCCATATCGCCGGCGATGCCGAGCACGGCGTCTTCTCGCCGGACGGCCCGCACCCGGGAGACTTGCCCAACTTGCACGCCAATCTCGAGGGCGAGGCGACGGTGACCTACTTCAACCACCTGCTGACCTTCGACATGCTGACGGATGGCGACGGCGCCGCCATCGTCATCCACGAGGGCGACGACAATTACGCTGAACAACCCTCCGGCGGCTCCGGCGAGCGGCTGGGCTGCGGCGTGTTCAGGAGCCTCGACGAGGTCGTTGAGTGATCGAGGTGCCGTCACCCTCGCGGTGACAGGACAGCCGAGCTTTTTTCCTGCGGGCGGTGTTCCAGCTTGTCGCCCGCAGGCGGGGCTTCCATGCTCCCACCGCCATCTCGAGCAGGGGCGCGATGCTTTGATTGCTACCAGGCTCAACGGTGCAGGCGCCACCAGTAGAGGGGGATGGCTGCGCATTCGCGCAGGGCCAGCCACGACTGGCTGCGCAGGTGGCTGCCGCGGAAGGGCACAGGGGCAGCGCGGGCGCTCAAGCCATGGGCGCGGGCGGTCATCACGGCGCGGGGGCAGTGGACGGCGTCGGAGACAATGAGGACCTCGGTCGCGCCCAGCTCACGCAGGAGGGGGAGGGAGAGGCGGATGTTCTCCAGCGTATCACGCGCCTCGCGTTCCTGCCGGATCGCGCTGTCCGGTACGCCCTCGGCCATGAGGACGCGAGCGATGGCCTCCGCCTCGCTCTCCGTCCCCCCGCCGACCCCGCCGGTGCCGACGAGCGCCTGCACCCGCCCCTCGTGCCAGAGCTGGGCGCCGTGGCGGGCGCGGCGCAGGAGGTTCGGCGAGGGGCCGTCGGGGCGATTGGCGGAGCCGAGGACGAGAGCGACATGCATGAAGGGCTAGATGGCGGCCCCGTGCGCGGCGACAAGGGGGAACCGGCAGCCTCCCCGGCGCCTTGAGAGGGAAAGGTAACGTGGGAGCGTGAAATGGAAGATCTCATTCAAGGCATCGGCATCTTCATGCTGATCGTGCTGGCCCTGATCGGCCTCGTCGCCGGCTGGATCGCCGGCATGGTCGCGGGGCGCGACAAGGGCCTCTACATGATCGTGGGCGTGGTGGCTGCGCTGGCGACGCCATTCATCCTCGCCGCGCTGGGCGTGACGGCGCTGGCGGCGGGCGGGGTGCTCCTCGTCCTGATTGTCGGCGTCATCGGCGCGGTGATTGTGCTGGCGATCGTGCAGGCGCTGAAGGGCGGTCGGAAGAAGAACACGCCGCCGCGGTGAGGGAATTCGAGTGACTTTGGGTACGAGTGAATGGCGGGGCTGGTCCCCGCCATTTTTACGTCAGTCGCAGCCGATGCCGTCGCCGTCCCTGTCGAGCTCGTAGATATCCCTGCCCACGACGCGCACGGGGCCCTGCACGTAAGCGGGGCCATTCCCTGAGCCACCTGCGCAATCGACATTTGACGCGATGGGGACACAGGCGCCTGAGTAATTCGGATCGCATTGGGACTGCGCTCGAACGGGCAGACCTGTTGCAAGCAGACCGGCCAGCACCGTGGCTGACAGCGCTGCCGTTGCGATACCTTTCAAGGCGAGTCCTCCGTTAACGATTCGTTAACGGAGGTTAACGCTACGTGAGGCGTTTCGCCAAACGCATCCTGCCTCGGTCCGTCACCGCTTCCCGCGCCGTTTCACCCCGCCGCGCTGGCCCGGCCGCCCGGCCGTGCTGCGGCCGGAGCTTTTCGCGCCGGCCTCGACGGCGGCGTCCACGGCCGTCTGCCGGGCGAGGGGGTCGTCGGAGATGACGAGGTCCACCGTCTCCAGCCGCTTGACCTCGTCGCGCAGGCGCGCCGCCTCCTCGAACTCGAGATTCTCGGCGGCCTTGCGCATGTCTGCCCGCAGCCCCTCCAGCACCGCTTCGAGGTTCGCGCCGGGCACCGGGCGGTCGACCTTGGCCGTCACCCGGTTCATGTCGACGTCGCCCTGGTAGAGGCCGGCGAGGATGTCGTCGACGTTGCGCTTCACCGTCGCCGGGGTGATGCCGTGCTCGATGTTGTAGGCGATCTGCTTCTCGCGCCGCCGCTCCGTCTCTCGCATCGCGCGCTCCATCGAGCCGGTGATGCGGTCGGCATACATGATGACCCGGCCCTCGACGTTCCGCGCCGCTCGGCCGATCGTCTGGATCAGCGAGGTCTCGGAGCGCAGGAACCCCTCCTTGTCGGCATCGAGGATCGCCACCAGCCCGCATTCCGGGATGTCGAGCCCCTCGCGGAGCAGGTTGATGCCGATCAGCACGTCGAAGGCGCCGAGACGCAGGTCGCGCAGGATCTCGATCCGCTCGATCGTGTCGATGTCGCTGTGCATGTAGCGCACCTTGATGCCCTGCTCGTGCAGGTACTCCGTCAGATCCTCCGCCATGCGCTTGGTCAGCACGGTGCAGAGCGTCCGGTAGCCCTTGGCGGTGACCTTGCGGATCTCGTCGAGCAGGTCGTCGACCTGCGTCGCGACGGGGCGGATCTCCACCTGCGGGTCGAGGAGGCCGGTGGGGCGGATCACCTGCTCGGCGAAGACGCCGCCGGCCTGGTCCAGCTCCCACGCCGCCGGGGTGGCGGAGACGTAGATGGACTGGGGGCGCATCGCGTCCCACTCCTCGAACTTGAGAGGGCGGTTGTCCATGCAGGAGGGGAGGCGGAAGCCGTGCTCGGCGAGGGTGAACTTGCGCCGGTAGTCGCCCTTGTACATGGCGCCGATCTGCGGGACCGAGACGTGACTCTCGTCGGCGAAGACGATGGCGTTGTCGGGGATGAACTCGAAGAGCGTCGGCGGCGGCTCACCCGGGGCGCGGCCCGTCAGGTAGCGCGAGTAGTTCTCGATGCCGTTGCAGGCGCCGGTCGCCTCCATCATCTCCAGATCGAACTGGGTGCGCTGCTCCAGCCGCTGCGCCTCCAGCAGCTTGCCCTCGCCGACGAGCTGGTCGAGCCGCACCGTCAGCTCCTTCTTGATGCCCTGGATGGCTTGGGCGAGCGTCGGGCGCGGGGTGACGTAGTGCGAGTTGGCGTAGATGCGCACCCGCTCGAAGCTGTCGGACTTCTCGCCCGTCAGCGTGTCGAACTCGGTGATGCTCTCCAGCTCCTCCCCGAAGAAGGAGAGGCGCCAGGCGCGATCCTCGAGGTGGGCGGGCCAGACCTCGATGGTGTCGCCGCGCACGCGGAAGGAGCCGCGCTGGAAGCCGGCATCGTTGCGGCGGTACTGCTGGGCGACGAGATCGGCGATGACCTCGCGCTGCTCGTAGGAGCGGCCCTTGTGCAGGTCGACGGTCATGGCGGAATAGGTCTCCACCGAGCCGATGCCGTAGATGCAGGAGACGGAGGCGACGATGATGACATCGTCGCGCTCGAGCAGGGCGCGGGTCGCCGAGTGGCGCATCCGGTCGATCTGCTCGTTGATCTGGCTTTCCTTCTCGATATACGTGTCCGACCGCGGCACGTAGGCCTCCGGCTGGTAGTAATCGTAGTAGGAGACGAAGTACTCCACGGCATTGTCGGGGAAGAAACCCTTGAACTCGCCGTAGAGCTGCGCCGCCAGCGTCTTGTTGGGGGCGAGGATGATGGCCGGGCGCTGCGTCTCCTCGATGACCTTGGCCATGGTGAAGGTCTTGCCCGTCCCGGTGGCGCCGAGCAGCACCTGGTCCCGGTCGCCGCCACCGATGCCGCTGGCCAGCTCCTTGATCGCCGTCGGCTGGTCGCCCGCCGCCTTGAACTCCGTCTGCATGCGGAAGCGCTTGCCACCCTCCAGCTTCTCGCGCCGCTCGGGCGGGCGCTGGAGCATGGGCATCTGTTCAGGCGAATTGTTGTGCATCGGGTCTCCCCTCGGGCGCGTGCGGCTGCGAGTCTCGGTCTCATCTTGGGCTGTGGCAAGGCAGGCTGCTGACAGATGGTGTCAGCATGCGGCGGATCAAGGGTCTTTTGCCGGGGAGGGGTCGCGCAAGCGGCGACCGCAAAGCGCAGCCATGCCTAAGCTAGCGCCCCGATCAAGTGAAATAAAAGGACGAGGATCATACCCGGATTGACCGGCTTGGGCCGCTGCGCCCCGCGCTACGTCATCGGAAGGATCAAGTACGCGAGCTTGGCAGGACCGGCGCCGCGCGAGGAGGATTTGCGGCGCCGGGCGACAGCCGCAGCCGGCGGCCACCGGGAGGAGGACGGTGGCCCGCAGGGCAACGCCTGAGCTTGGCCGAGAACGCGGGACCGGGGGGCCAGCCCCCCGGGAACCCCCCGCGGTATTTCTGGCCCGATGAAATGGATCCGGCAGGGTGAGAGGGGGGCGAAGGGCGGAGCGATTTTCCGTGCCTTGAGCCCGGTTCGGCCGCTTGACACCGGCCGCCAATCGCCTCTATGTGGCGCCGGTTCGGGGCCGTAGCTCAGTTGGGAGAGCGCGTCGTTCGCAATGACGAGGTCAGGGGTTCGATCCCCCTCGGCTCCACCACCCCCCAAGATGATCGATTCTAGCCGGTGAGGCTTCGGGCCACCGCGACAGCCGCTCTCACAAGATGTCGTAGAGAAAGTCCTGCCGGAAATCGCCGGTGCGGTAGAGCTTGTCGCGGTTCATGATCTGCACATGCCCGCCGGCGAGCGTGCAGATCTCGGCCTCGCGCAGCTCCCGCAGGATGCGGTTCACGTGCACGGGCGACATGCCGCAGGCGTCGGAGAGATCCGGCTGGGTCAACGGCAGGGCGTAGCCGCCTTCCTCGCCGACCCCCGCGATACGCATCCGGCAATCCATCTCCGCCAGAAAGTTGGCAATGCCCGCCAGCGCGCGCAGCCGGCCGAGGCGGAAGGTCCAGTGCCGGTGGATGGCGCCGTCGATCAGCGTGAGCCGCCAGAGCGCTTCCATCAGCTCGTAGTCGTCCCGCAGCGCAGCGCGGAGCGTCTCGTGCGGGAAGACCGCCAGGCGCGCCGTCGTCAGCGCCTCCACCTCGTGGTCGAGCGAGCCGAGCGGGAAGGAATGCAGATCGACGAAATCCAGCGGCACCTGGATCGCCACCATCTGCTGCCGCCCCTGCTTGTCACGCACGTAGCGGCCCATGAGCCCATCCAGCAGCAGCACGCTCTCGTCCAGCCGCTCCTGCGCGGTGGAGAAGAGGCGCCGGCCCTCGACCACCCGTGTCTCGCTGCACAGGGGCGCCAGCCGGGCGCGCAGCTCGGGCGACAGACGCCCGACCATTCCGCGCGCGAGATCCTCGGGACGCAGGGCGTCATTTGTCATTCTTTCTGTCCCTATTGGCCACGGCCAGTGGCGCCTAACAAATGTTGCTGCGCTTGGAGGAAACACTGCAGCCGCTTCCCGGTTTCAACAGCACATACACAAACAACGGGGACGCCATGTTCTATCATTCCGGAAAACTGCAGTACGAGGTCAAGGTCGATACACCGAATCCGATGTTCGCCAAGTACTTGCAGCAGGCGATCGGCGGGGTTGAGGGTGAGATCCGCGTTGCCATGCAATATTTCTTCCAGGCGATGGGCGCGCGCGGTGACAGCAAATACCGCGATCTTCTCATGATGACGGCGACGGAAGAACTCTCCCATATCGAGTTTCTCGGACATGCCGTGGCGCTCAATCTTCAGGATGCGCCCACGTCAATGCAGGACGAGGCAGCGGCCGACCCTGTCGTTGCCGCGATCATGGGCGGCATGAACCCCCGCCACGTGCTCTCCTCCGGCCTCTCCGCCATGCCGGTGAACGCCAATGGCGTGCCCTTCGACATGAGCCACGTCTACGCCACCGGCAACCTCGCCGCCGACATGATGGCGAATGCCATGGCCGAGGGCGGCGGTCGCGTGCTGGCCAGCCGGCTCTACAACCTCACCGACGATGCCGGGATGAAGGACATGCTCTCCTTCCTCATCGCCCGCGACACGATGCACCAGCAGCAGTGGCTTGCGGTGATCGAGGAGCTGGGCGGCATGGAAGCTACCCTGCCCGTCCCCAACTCCACGCCCGAGAGCCACGAGGCGACGGAGCATTCCTACTACTTCCTCAACACCTCCCTCGACGAGCCGACGCCGGAAGGTCGCTGGACCGCCGGCCCCTCGCTCGACGGGCGCGGCACCTTCACCAAGAAGGACAAGGTCGAGCCGCTGGGCCAGAAGCCGGACCTCGGCAAGGCCCGGCCCGATTCCGCCGCGCAGAAGGAGCAGATGTAACCGGCAGCTCCCGGCGGCGCCGTTCGCGCGGCGCTGCTAAATGCTGGATTTCGGGGCTTATTGTCCCGGCCACACGCAAGCGTGACATTCCTGCCTCCCCCCGCCGGTTGAGCCCGGCGGGGGGCTATTCCCGTTGGCCGGAGTGGTTAACCATACGTGACGTTCAGATGCATCGCCCCCGGCGGATGCCGCGCGGAGCTTGAACGCTCTTCACGTGCCGTTTACTCTTTTAAGAACGGCCGTCCGCTGCAGCACGTTACGGCGAGACCTGTCTCAATTTGCGAGTGCCCGACCGGCGAGTGAGTATGCCCAGAACCGCACGATCCACATTCAACTCGGCGCGAGAGCCCGCCCCGCTCGAGCCTGACGTCTTCGACCTCGCGCCCATCGCCATGTGGTTGGAGGATTACTCCGCGGTCATCGCCCAGTTCGACGCGTGGCGGGAGGAGGGGATCACCGACATTCGTGCTTTCCTCGGCGAGGATCCGCGCCGCGCCAAGGCCTGCGCCGAGAAGATCCGGGTTCTGCAGGTCAATGCCGCCACGCTCAAGCTCTTCGGCGCGCGCGATCAGGACGAGCTGGTCGCCAATATGCCGGTCATCTTCCACGACGAGATGATGCGCACCCACATCGAGGAGCTCAGCCAGCTATGGAGCGGCGGCACCCGCTTCTCCTCCGTCACCACCAACTACACGCTCGATGGGCGCCGGCTCGACATCAAGCTGCGCGGCAACGCCCTGCCCGGCCACGAGGCGACGATGGACCGCGTGCTGGTGACGACGGAGGACATCACCGACACCGCCGATGCCCGCCGCCAGGCCGTGCAGAAGGAGCTGGAGGCACAGGGGATCTTCGAGCATTCCCCCGTCTCGCTCTGGATCGAGGATTTCTCCCGCATCCGCCACCTGCTGGAAGGGCTGCGCCAGCGCGGCATCTCCGACCTGCGCGTTTTCCTCGACGTGCACCCTGAGTTCATCCGCCAGTGCATGGCCGAGATCCGGGTGCTCGACATCAACCAGGCGACGCTGACGATGTTCGGCGCGCCCGACAAGTCGACGCTGCTGCACAGCCAGCACCTGATCTTCCGCGGCGATTTCGAGAACCATTTCCGCGAGCAGCTCATCGAGCTGTGGCAGGGCAACCTCTTCCACAGCCGCGAGGTGGTGAACTACGCGCTCGACGGCTCGGAGCGCTTCGTCATCATGCAGTTCTCCGTTCTGCCCGGCCACCAAGGCAGCTGGAGCCGCGTGCAGGTGGCGCTGACAGACATCACCGCCCGCAAGAAGGCCGAGGCCTACCTCGAGTACCTCGGCAAGCACGACGTCCTCACCGGCCTGCGCAACCGCGCCTACCATATCGAGGCGGTGAACCGGCTCGAGCGGATGAGCGTGCGCCCGGTCTCGGTGCTGATCGTCGACCTCAACGGGCTGAAGACCATCAACGACACGATGGGCCACGACACCGGCGACGGCCTGCTGCGGCGCTTGGGCGAGGTTCTCAGCGAAGCGGCGGGGGAAGAGGGCAGCGCGGCGCGCATCGGCGGCGACGAGTTCGCCGTCCTGCTGCCGAACGTGGGCCGCAGCGCCTCCATGACGACGATGGAGACGATCGACCGGCTGGTGAAGCTCAACAACCAGTATTACTCGCACATGCCGCAGCTGCAGCTGGCCATCGGCCACGCGACGATCCGCGACGGCGAGACGCTGGAGGCGACCATCCGCCGGGCGGACGAGCGGATGTACACGCAAAAGCGCGAGTATTATGCCGCCGAGATCAAGGGCGAGAAAAAGAGCGTCGCCTGACGGAGCCCGACCGGGCCCTGTGGCGTGACGCGGCCGGCTGCGGCGGGACCGCGCGCGCCGTAAGCTTCTCATTTTACCGGACATAGAAACGGGGACGGTGAGTGCGTGTGTGCGCCGCTCTCACCGTCCCCGCGTCCCGGACCACCCCATGCAATCCGGGTCGACGCAATTCCTGACTGATTCCATCGGGCATTGCAATCCCCTTGTCCGCCGCCGGGTGACCGGCGCCGGACGGAGGCTACTCGCCCGGCATCTGGCACGAGAAATTGGCCGCGTCGCTGTTATCCCCCTCGCCCGAATAGGTGGCGACCTGCGGGAAGGGGCAGAGGATGCGCGTGCGGTCGGCCACGCCCTCCGTCAGGTGTGCGGCGGGGATGACCTCGGGCGCCGCGCCTTCCGTCACCCAGCCGTCGATGGCCGAGAGCATGTCGAAGCTGGTCGGCCCCGGCCCGCCACCGCAATGGCCCATGCCGGGCACCATGAAGAGCCGCGCCGCCTCCTCCGCGCCGCTGCTCTCGGCCCGGATATCCTCGTAGAACGCGATGGAGTTGTAGGGCGAGATGCCCGGATCGGCCCAGCCGTGATACATGATCAGCTTGCCGCCGGCGCTGAAGAACTCGGAGAGGTCGGCGCTCTCCGCCCCGATCGTGTCGGCGATGGACGTGGCATTCGCGATCTCCGCCTCCGGGTCGAATCCCTCCCAGCTCCAGCTCTCGTCGCCATGGACGAAGATGCGAAAGAAATCCGAGGCCACGATCAGCGGCGCCTCGCCTCTGAGCGCGAACCATGTACCCTCCGAGCCCGGCGCGTAGCCGTGAAAGAGCGGCGCGCCGCTGGCGTCCAGCGGCCCGGTATAGAGCGCCTCGGCCGTCTCCAGCTTCTCGCCGCTGAGGCCGGCGGCCGCGAGGTCCGGCTCGCAGGCCAGCGGGTTCTCGATGACGCCGTCGGCGACGCCGTCGTTCATGTCGCAGGCGTCGAGGGTGGACTGGGCGATGGCGGCGTAGTCCTCATCGGTCAGCACCGACTGCCCGCCATCCATCCCCACCAGCCCGGTGAAGACCTGTTGCGCATGGAGCCGCGCGCCGTTCACCGCCGCCGCCCCGGCGACGATGCCGTCGAAATCCTCCGGGTAGCGCGCCGCGGCGGTCAGCGCCTGGCGCCCGCCGGTGGAGCAGCCGGTGAAGTAGCTCTCCTCCAGCTCCCCCTCGTAGTAGCTGCCGATCACCTCCTTCGAGGCGGCGGCGGTCTCGTGCACCGCGCGGTAGGCGAAATCGAAGAAGGCCGGCTCCTCGAGCGCGAAGCTCGCATCCGCCCCGCCCTCGTGGCCGGTGTCTGTGGAGGCGACGGCGTAGCCCGCCGCCAGCGGCCCGGCCATCGCCCCGTGGGAGATGGAGCCGGCGAAGCCGCCATTGCCCACCACGACGAACCGGCCGTTCCACGCCTCCGGCTCCGGCAGCCAGAGCTCCATGCCGATGTCGGAGCCCTCCTCGCTGGAAAGCCGCGCCTCGATCCGGCAGAGCGCCGGCGCGTCGGCGAGCGTCTGCACGCCGTCCCGCCCGGGGATCTGCAGCGCCCCCGCCTCCACCGCCGCGGCGGCGCTGACGGTGCCCGCGCCGAGCCCCATGTCCTGCAAACCGGCGCAGTCCTGCGCCATGGCCGGCGCGGCGGATGCGAGGCCGATGGCCGCGCCCGCGATCAGATGATGTCTCATGTTTTCCTCCTCTTGGCGCCTCTGCCGCTCCCTCCCGAGCGGCGAGGCAGGGCCAGCCTAGCCCTTGGCGGCACGCCTGTCGCGGAGAATCGAAAGGCCTTTCGGCCAGCGAAAACCGGCCCCCGTCGCGCGAGGCAGGCCGTGCCGATCGGGGTGGGTGGGCGGGAGCGCGGCAGGGCCTGCCGCCCTCGAAAACCTGTGGATAAACCTGTGAACGCGGCGGCGTGAGGCGGCTCCCCCTGCCCTATCCGGCCAGTTTTACATGGACCTCGTCGAGGTCAATCTCGCCTGTGGGTAACTTGTTGGCAGGATTCTCGAAGTCATAGCGGAAGAGCTGGAAGTCGCGCTTGTAGATCTCGTAGACGAGATGCATCGACAGGTCGTCGAAGTAGGCCTCCACCGGGTGCGCCCGCTTCGGCCCGTGCCCCTCGCTCTCGTTGAAGCGGGGGATATCGTCCAGCGACACCGGCACCGGCGTCTCCACACGGTCGAGCACCCCTTGCATCCCTTCGTTGAAGCGCTCCGTCCAGAAGATCGCGTCATACCGCCCGCCATTGGCGATGAAGGTCGAGATATGCCCCGACATGGCGGACCAGTGGATGTCCGCCGCCATCGGCTTCTTCCAGCGAATGGTGTCCCGGGCGAAGAGCAGGAAACGCCGGAAGCTCTTGATCTGGTCGAACTCGAACCCGTCCTCGGGGCTGCCCACCTCGATCCCGTATTTCTGCACCAGCAGCGGCACGAGGTTGCCCCGGTAGCGCCGGCCGTTGCGCTGGATGCCGCAGATCTTGTCGAAGAAGCTGGAGAGGATGCGCGTGTACGGATTGCGCACGCAGGTGAAGGCGAAGCTTCTGTGCGCCTCGACATTCGCGGTGATCGGCCCCTGGCTCGCCTCGATCCCCCACTTGTGCAGCCCCTCCTGCGCGTCATGGATGTCACCGTCGAAGAAACGCCCGTGGTCGGAGTAGTACATGATCTGCCCGATGGTCGAGCAGGCGCATTTGGGCACCACGCGGTAGACCATGCTCTCGCTCTCGGTCATCCAGGTTCCCGGAAAGCCCATCTGATGTTCCCTTCGCGCGGCGTCGCCCGGCAAATGACCATGAAGGGGGCTGTCTTTACAACGCATCTTCACGCTATCCCCCAAGGGGCGTGACACGGGGACCTCATGGCGCAGATCGCCTTCCTGCTACTTTGCCACAAGGACGCGGCGGCCATCATCCAGAAGGCCCGCCAGCTCACGGCCGCGGGCGATGTCATGGCGATCCATGTCGATGCCAACGCGCCGAAGGCAGTGTGGGAGGAGGTGCACGGAGCCCTCGCCGGCAACCCCGCCATCACCTTCGCCCCCCGCGTGCGCTGCGGCTGGGGGGAGTGGAGCCTCGTGCAGGCGACGCTGAATGCCGCCGAGGCGGCGCTGGCGACGTTCCCCGAGGCGACCCACTTCTACCTCCTCTCCGGCGACTGCATGGCGATCAAGTCCGCCGCCTGGGCGCATGAGCTCCTGGAGCGGGACCCGGCCGACTACATCGAGAGCTTCGACTTCCACGAGAGCGACTGGATCAAGACCGGCATAAAGGACGAGCGGCTGACCGTCCGCCACTGGTTCAACGAGCGGCGACAGAAGTGGCTCTTCTACCGCAGCATCGAGGCGCAGCGCGCCCTCGGCCTCACCCGCCGCCCGCCGGCAGACCTGACGATCCAAATCGGCTCACAATGGTGGTGCCTGCGCCGCGCCACGCTTGAAGGCGTGCTCGCCTTCCTCGCCGAGCGGCCCGACGTCACCCGCTTCTTTCGCACCACGTGGATCCCGGACGAGACCTTCTTCCAGACGCTCGTCCGCCACCTCGTGCCGGAGGCCGAGATCCGCTGCCGGACGCTGACGTTCCTCATGTTCACCGACTACGGGATGCCGGTGACCTTCTACAACGATCACTATGATCTGCTGCTGGGGCAGGATTACCTCTTCGCCCGCAAGATCAGCCCCGAGGCGACCGAGCTGAAGGGCCGGCTCGGCGACCTCTGGGCGTCGGGTCGGACGGAGTTCCCCATCTCCAACGAAGGCCGCCGGCTCTTCGCCTTCCTCACCGGCCGTGGCCGCATCGGGCGCCGCTTCGCGCCGCGCTTCTGGGAGGCGGGGATGAGCATGGGGCGCGAGCGGGTGCTCTATGTCATCGCCAGCAAGAAGTGGCACGTCGCCAAGCGCCTCGTCGGCGCCATCCGCGAGGCGACCGGCCTGCCCTGCCTCGACTACATCTTCAACGAGGAGGAGACGCCCCTGCCGGATCTTGGCGGCATCCAGTCCTCCATCGCCAAGCGGACGAGGCACCGCAGGGCGATGATGCGGATGCTCTTCGATCACCACGGGACGGACCGGCTGCTGATCTGCCTCGACACCTCCGGCCTCGACCACCTGCAGGATTTCGCGGCTGACCGCTGCGAGCTGCGCGTGCTGGAGATCGACCCGGTCTATTCGGACGCCTTCCTCACCGGCCATGCCCGCCGCATGGGCCTGATCGGCGCCGGCACCGACGCCGCCGGCCTCGCCCGCCTGCTGCCGACGCTGCGCCACGACATCGCGTACGAGGTCGAGGGGCTGCGCAGCGCCGGGCTGCCGCATCACGACCGCCTCCGCGAGGGGGCGAGCGAGGCGGAGCTGGCCCGCACCATTGCGGATTTCCTCCAAGTCGGGCAGGAGGAAGCGGCGCGCATCGCCGCCACGCCTGATCTGTTCGCCGACTAGCAAGGGCCCCGGGTATGAGCTTCGACTACGACCCCGAGAACATCTTCGCCAAGATCCTGCGCGGAGAGATCCCCAACAAGACGGTGTTCGAGAACGAGCACGCGCTGGCCTTCGAGGATATCGCCCCGCAGGCCCCGGTGCACGTCATGGTGCTGCCCAAGGGGCCTTACGTCTCGCTCGATCATTTCGCGGGTGAGGCGAGCCCGGAGGAGCAGGTGGGCTTCTTCGCCGCCGTGGCGGAGGTCTGCCGCATTCTCGGCGTGGAGGAGGGCTTCCGCGCCATCGCCAATGCCCGCGGCCACGCCCATCAGGAGGTGCCGCATTTCCACCTGCATATCCTCGGCGGCCGCCCCCTCGGCCCCCTGCTGACCAAGCCGGAGTGACCCAAGTGACGCGTACCCCTGCCTCCGCCTACCCCGCCCCCGAAACGAAGATGACGAAGACGCGCCGCTTCGCCTGCGACGGCAGCGAAGGCGCCCTCGGCCATCCCCGCGTCTGGCTGACGATCCCGCTCGGCGCCGAGGCGATCGACTGCCCCTATTGCGACGCCCGCTGGATGATGGACGGCGACGGCCACGAGGCACACTGAGCCCCGTAGGGTGGGTTTCCAACCCACCTTCCCCGGCTGACGACGGGGCGACTGCCTCGCTTTCCGCGACGCCGCCCCTTCGGCCTCGCTCCCCTGCCCCTCCCCACGTCCTTGCGGCGCGACCTCACCGCTGTTTCCCCCGCGCGGAATTATTGCCGCAAGCCGCCGCGCGAGCGCCCGCCCGTCCCCACGGGCTGGCGTGCGACCGAGGCGCTTGTGGCGGACCGTCAATGGTGGGTTGGAAACCCACCCTACGGGGGCTCGCTCGGGGCGAGCGCTCGAGAGGCTCCGCCGCCGCGCTTCCCCCGCGCGGAATAAAGCCGCAGGCGCCGCGCGAGCGCCGGCCCGTTCCGGCGGGCTGGCGCTCTGGCTGGGCTGGGCGCTGAGCGGGGAGCTGGGATGAGCTCGGCTGGCATAAAGCGCGCCGCAGAGCCGTTGCTGCGCCACCCCACGGGCCGGCGTGTGAGGGCAGCGCGGGTGGAGGCGGGGCAACGTTTCAGGGGGAGCGATCCGCGGCACGGTGGTTCTCGGGAAGGCGACAGGGCGGCGGTGGGCTGCCCCCCCACTGCCGCGAGGCTCGTGCCCTGTGGGGGACATCCACCCAAAGCCCACCGCCCTCCCCTCTGGCCCTCGGCGCCCCCCTGTGGCACCTCTGGGGCCAGCCAACGGAGACCCGTCCCATGAGCAATTTCGGCAAGGGCCATCACCTGATGCTGGTCGATGGATCGGCCTTCATCTTCCGCGCCTATCACGCGCTGCCGCCGCTCACCCGCAAGTCCGACGGGCTGCCGGTCGGTGCCGTCTCCGGCTTCGTGAACATGCTCTTCAAGATGGTCGAGGATAACCAGGGCGCCGACGCGCCGACGCATGTCGCCGTCATCTTCGACTATTCCTCCAAGTCCTTCCGCAACGAGCTCTATGCCGACTACAAGGCCCACCGGCCGCCGCCGCCGGAGGATCTCGTCCCCCAGTTCCCGCTGACGCGCACCGCGACACGGGCCTTCAACATCCCCTCCATCGAGATCGAGGGCTTCGAGGCCGACGACATCATCGGCTGCCTCTCCTGCCGGGCCCGGGATGCCGGCGGCCGGGTCACCATCGTCTCCTCCGACAAGGACCTGATGCAGCTCGTCGGCGACGGGGTCGAGATGTTCGACCCGATGAAGAACAAGCGCATCGACCGCGAGGGCGTCTGGGAGAAGTTCGGCGTCTATCCCGAGCGGGTGGTCGACGTGCAGGCGCTGGCGGGCGACTCGGTCGACAACGTGCCCGGCGCGCCGGGCATCGGGCTCAAGACGGCGGCCCTCCTCATCAACGAGTTCGGCGACCTCGACACGCTCCTCGCCCGGGCGGAGGAGGTGAAACAGCCCAAGCGCCGGCAGACGCTGATCGACAAGGCCGAGCAGATTCGCATCTCTCAGAAGCTGGTCACGCTCGACTGCGCTATGGACTGCCCCGTCACGCTGGATGAGCTGGAGGTGAAGGAGCCGGACCCGGAGGTGCTCCTCGGTTTCCTGGCAGAGATGGAGTTCCGCACCCTTTCCAAGCGCGCCGCCGACAAGCTCGGCGTCGAGGCGCCGGCGATGAAGGAGCCGGAGAGCCCGAAGGCCGAGGAGCTGCGCGAGGAGGTCCCGCAGATCCCCTTCGAGGAGGCGGAGTATGTCTGCATCCGCGATGCCGAGGCTTTGGGGCGCTGGATCGCCTACATCTACGAGCGCGGCCATGTCGCCATCGACACCGAGACGACCTCGCTCTCCGAGATGCGGGCCGAGCTCGTCGGCATCTCGCTCTGCGTGACGCCCGGCCTTGCCGGCTACATCCCCCTCGCCCACAAGGCGGGCGGCGGCGACGAGGGGCTTTTCGGCAACGATGACCTCGCCGAGGGGCAGATGTCCTTCGCCGAGGCCATCGACCTGCTCAAGCCGGTGCTGGAGGATCCGTCGATCCTCAAGATCGGCCAGAACATGAAGTACGACGCCAAGATCTTCGCCCGGATCGGCGTCGACGTCGCGCCCATCGATGACACCATGCTCATGAGCTACGCGCTCCACGCCGGACTGCACAACCACGGTATGGACGAGCTGAGCGAGCGCTACCTTGCCCACACGCCCATCCCCATCAAGTCCCTCCTCGGCAGCGGCAAGTCGGCGATCACCTTCGACCGCGTGCCCATCGATGACGCCGTCAAGTACGCCGCCGAGGATGCAGATATCACCCTGCGGTTATGGGAGCTTTTCAAGCCCCGCCTGCACGCCGCGAAGGTCACCCGCGTCTACGAGCGGATGGAGCGGCCGCTCGTCCCGGTGCTGGCGCGGATGGAGCTGGCCGGCATCAAGGTCGATCGCGACCACCTCTACGCCATGTCCAACGCCTTCGCGCAGAAGATGGCGATGCTGGAGGAGGAGATCGCCGCCAAGGCCGGCCGGCCCTTCAACGTGGGCAGCCCCAAGCAGCTCGGCGAGATCCTCTTCGACGAGCTGGGCCTGCCCGGCGGCAAGAAGGGCAAGACCGGCGCCTGGGGCACCGGGGCGGACGTCCTGGAGGATCTGGCGACGGAGCATGAGCTGCCCGGCCTGATCCTCGACTGGCGGCAGATCTCCAAGCTCAAGAGCACCTACACCGACGCCCTGCAGGAGCATATCCACGCCGATACCGGGCGGGTGCACACCTGCTACTCCATCGCCGGCGCCAACACCGGCCGCCTCGCCTCGACGGACCCGAACCTGCAGAACATCCCCGTGCGCACCGAGGAGGGCCGCCGCATCCGCGAGGCCTTCATCGCCGAGCCGGGGCATGTGCTGGTGTCGCTCGACTATTCCCAGATCGAGCTGCGCATCCTCGCCCATATCGCCGGCATAGAGCAGCTCCGCGAGGCCTTCGCCGAGGGGCAGGACATCCACGCCGCCACCGCGTCGGAGATGTTCGGCGTGCCCATCGAGCAGATGACGCCTGACATCCGCCGGCAGGCCAAGGCGATCAACTTCGGGGTGATCTACGGCATCTCCGGCTTCGGCCTCGCCCGCAACCTGCGCATCCCGCGCGACGAGGCGCAGGGCTTCATCGATCGTTACTTCGAGCGCTTCCCCGGCATCCGCGCCTACATGGACGAGAGCGTCGCCTTCGCGAAGGAGCATGGCCGGGTGGAGACGCTCTTCGGCCGCCGCATCCAGACGCCGGAGATCAACGCCCGCGGCCCCCATGCCGGCTTCGCCCGGAGAGCCGCAATCAACGCCCGCATCCAGGGCACGGCGGCGGACATCATCCGACGCGCCATGACGCGGATGGAGGCGGCGATCGAGGGGCTGCCGGCGCGGATGCTTCTGCAGGTCCACGACGAACTGCTCTTCGAGGTGGAAGAGGGGCACGAGGAGACCCTCATCGCCCGCGCCCGCGAGGTGATGGAAGGCGCCGCGCAGCCGGCCCTGCAGCTCGCCGTGCCGCTGGTCGTCGACGGCGGCGTCGGCCGCAACTGGGCCGAGGCGCACTGACCTTCGGGCGCCGATTTCCACATGGAAATCGGAGGCGGAAACCATATGGTTTCCGCTCCCTCCCCAACCGCTGCGCGCGATTTTCCGAAAGCAGCGAGAGGGATTCCGACGCACAGGCCGGTGGGCCAGGTCATCAGTCAGGCCTGATCCACGCAAAAAGGGCGAGCCAAATCGGCCCGCCCCCACTCAGCTCACGTTCCGGGCGATCAGTTGACCGCTTCGGCCTCCAGCTGCTCAGCGCGGCGGCCGCCGCGGGAAATCTCGATCTGGCGCGGTTTGAGGGCCTCGGGCACCTCTTTCACCAGCTCGATATGCAGCATGCCGTTCTCATGCGCGGCACCGGTAACGCGGACGTGGTCGGCCAGCGTGAAGCGGCGCTCGAAGGCGCGGGTGGCGATGCCGCGATGCAGGTAGCGGCGCTCGGTCTCGTCGCCGTCCTTGCGGGCGGTGATGACGAGGGCGTTCTCGCGGGCCTCGACGTTCAGCTCGTCGGCGGAGAAGCCTGCCACGGCGATCGAGATGCGCCAGGCGTCATCGCCGGTCTTCTCGATGTTGTAGGGCGGGTAATTGTTGGCCTGCGGCTCGCTGGCCATCACGCGGTCCATCATCTCGGCGATCTGGTCGAAGCCGACGCTGGCGCGGTAGAGCGGGGAGAAGTCATACGTGCGCATAGGGGTATCCTCCAGTGAAGCGACACATGCGGGTGGCCCCTCGCTACGGACGGGGCCGGGTTGGTGCGGGACCCCAGCTGGGCGTCCCGCGACGCTGATCTAGGCACCCGCGCGCGGGGTTCAAGACCCTCCGGGGCGCACGAACTTCGCGCCCGTGTCGTTGCGCTCCCCCTCGCCCACGACGATGCGCCGGGGCAGGCCGGCGGCGAGGCGGCCGCCCGTCTCTTCCATCAGCGCCATGAGCTCCGGCAGTTCCCCGGCGAGCGGCGAGCCGAGGGCGATGACCTCGCCGCTCACCTCCGCTTTGGCGGAGACGACGGAGACGATTCGCGGCCCCTCGGGCCCCAGCCGGAAGATCGGCGCCCCGGAGGCCCCGAACTCCACCTCGCAATCCATGAGCAGCACGCCGGAGACCTCGCCCAGCAGCGCGCAGACCTCCTGCAGCGCCGGCGCCTCGGCGCGGCCCATGGCATAGGAGACGATGCCCACCTGCGCCCCCGCCCCACCGGAGGCGGCGGGCTCGAACGGGTGGATCTGCGGCGTGCGGATGGGCTGGTCGAGCTCGAGGAGGGCGAGGTCATGCGCCGAGCGCTGGGTGCGGTCGCCCTCGCCGAAGCGGAAGGCGGGATGCGCCAGTGCCCGCCGGACCCCGCGCTCCGCCAGCGCCCGCCCGCCGCGCAGCCCGGCGCGGAAGGTGATCCGCTCCGGCCCGATGGGTGCGCCGCTGGCGCTCTCGTGCAGGCAATGGGCGGCGGTGAGCACCAGCGTCTCCGAGATCAGCGAGCCGGTGCAGAACCCTTCGCCGGCGATGTCGAGCCGCCCCACGGCCTCCCACCCGCGCGCCTCCTCCATCGTCTGCAACGTGGTGAGCGCGGATTGCGCCCCGGCAGGCGCGGCGGCGAGGGCGAGGAGAAGGGCGAGACAACGAAGCATGGGCCGATCATACCCCGTCCCGGCGGCAGGATTACGGCGCAGTCCCGCCCTCCCCCTCATTTCCCACGCCCCTGTGGCCCCCGCAGCCCACCCCGCCCTCTTCCCCGGCGCGCCGCGAGTCGCCCCGGGTCAAGGACGCCGCAGGCGCCGCCAAAGGCGGGCGAAGCTCCTTGACGCGGGGCGACTCGCCCTCACCATCCAGGAGGCCTGTTTGCGGGCAGACCTGCCAGCAAACGGCCTCTCAGCAGATGGATATACCTCTCCACACCCCGCACGCTGGAGTCAGCGCGGACAGGGATATGGAGGGCGGGCGGGCGATTGCCGAAGGCGAGGCCGCCCCGCCCTCAGCCGCTCACCTCACCGGGTCCGCATGTCCGCGGGGTTGAAGGTCATCTCCACCGTCCGCCAGCTGTCGTACTTGTCGCCCGGCAGCGGGTAGCCGCCCTCGCCCTGGCAGCGCAGCACGGCGCGGCGGGCCGCTTCGAAGGCGGAGTTGACGGCCGCCGGTGCGCCGCCGGAATTGCCGATCATCGCCACCTGGTTGTTCTCCACCCGGCCCTCGCGGGTCAGGCCGAAGGCGACCGTGACTGTCACCATCGCCGCCTCGGAGCCGGGGTCGAGCACCCAGCAGCCCTGCACGGCGACGCGGAAGGTATCCTGCTCCGCCGCCGTCAGCGGCTGGCTGCCGCCGGCCGGGGCGCCGGCCTCGACGTCGGGCGCGAAGCCGCTGTCGCTGCCGGAGGTCGCCTGCGCCAGCGCCTCGGCCAGCGCGTCGGCCTCGGCATCCGCGGTGCTCTCGGGCGTGCTCTCCGCCGTCGTCTCGGGCGCATCCGCCACCGGAGCCGGCTGCGCGGCGAGGTTGGCCGGGCGGCTGGGCGGGCGGATGGCGCTCTGCACCGCCGTCTCGATGGTGCCGGCCGGCTCCTCGGCTTCGGTGACGATCTCCGGCGCCGCTTCCTCAGGGGCGGTCGCCTCCTGCGGCGGCTCCTCGACGACCTCGGCCTCCTCGGCCTCCGCCTCGACGGCCTCCTGAACCTCGGGGGCGACTTGCGCGTCGCTCTCGGGCGCCGCCTCGGGCGAGACGCGCTCGGAGGGGCGGGGCTGCGGGCGGAGGGCCACGTCGGGGGCGTCGGCTTGCGGCGGCGGGGCCACCTCCGTCACCACGTCGGGCACGACCTGCGGCTCCGCCTCCGGGAGAGGCGGCAGGGTGGGCAGGTCGCTCGGCGCCGGCTCGGGCTGCGGCTCCGGCTCCGGCTCGGGCTGCGCCTCGGGGAGAGGCTCGGGCTCCGGCTGAGGCGGCAGATCGGGGATGTCCTGCGGCGGCGGCGTCACCTCCGCCGGCGGCTCGGGGGCCTCGGGGGGCGGCGCCTCGTCCTGCGGGGCCTCGAGCGGCGGCTCGGGCTCGGCCGTCTCCACCGGCTCCTCGGCCTGCGGCGCGGCGGGCGCCGGCTCGGCGGTGTCGTCCACCTCCGGCGGTTCGGGGGCGGGCGGCAGATCCGCCTCGGCCTGCGGCGTGGTGGCGGCGACGATGTCGGCATATTCTGCGGCCGAGACCATGGAGACCTCGGCAATCTCGAAGTCCAGAGGCTCGTTGTCGAGCCCCCAGCCGGCCAAGAGCCAGACGATCAGGGCGGCATGGCCGGCGCCCGAGAGATATCCGCCGACACTCATGTCTGGCCTTACCCGTCCGAGCCGTCCGCCGCGGCCCCCACGCCGGAGTCGGGCCCGGCCCCGGCATCCGCCGGCACGGCCGCTCCGCCGAGGCCGGCATCACCGCCCAGCCCGCCGGCGCCGAAGCCGCCGTCGAGCGTCGGCCCGCCGGGATCGGTGACGAGGCCGATATTGGTGAAGCCGCCGGCATTGAGCGCGCCCATGATCTCCGCCACCCGCGCCCAGGCGTTGGCGCCGTCGGCGCGCAGGAAGATGCGGTCGGAGGTGCGCTCGGCCGCGATGGCGGAGAGGCGGGGGATCAGCTCCTCCGGCGGGATCTCCGTCGTCTGGATCAGCACCTGCCCCTCGGCGGTGATGGTCACCGTCAGCGGCTCTTCCTGATCGCTCGGCAGGGCGCCCGCCGCCGTCTCCGGCAGCTCGACGGGCACGCCCACCGTCATGAGCGGCGCCGCGACCATGAAGATGATCAGCAGCACCAGCATGACGTCGACGAAGGGCGTGACGTTGATCTCCGCCATCGGGACGGCGCGGCCGCGCCGGCGCCTGCGGCCACCGCCGCCCTCCGCCTTCTTCTGGACCCCGGCGCCCATGTCAGCTGTCCAGCTGGCGCGAGAGGATGGTGGCGAACTCGTCGGCGAAGGCCTCGTAGCCGGCGATGATCCGGTCGGCATCGCCCGAGAGCTTGTTGTAGAAGATGACCGCCGGGATGGCGGCGAGGAGGCCGAGGCCGGTGGCCAGCAGCGCCTCGGAGATGCCGGGCGCCACGACCGCGAGGTTGGTGTTCTGCGCCTCAGCGATCTCGATGAAGGCGTTCATGATGCCCCAGACGGTGCCGAAGAGGCCGACGAAGGGCGCCGTGGAGCCGACGGTGGCCAGCACCGGCAGCCCGCGCTGCAATTCGCCCGCCTCCTTGGCGATGGCGACATCCATGCTGCGGTCGATCCGCGCCTGCGCCCCGGCGATCAACCCGCCGTCCTGCCGGTGCGATCGACGCCATTCCAGCATCCCGGCGACGAAGATCTTCTGGCTCTGCCCCGAGGGGTTGGTGCCGATCTGGTCGAAGAGCCCGTCGAGCGGCTCGCCGGACCAGAAGGATTCGTCGAAGATGCGCGCCTCGCGCCGGGCGCGGCGGTACTGGACAAACTTGTCTATGATCACCGCCCAGCACCAGACGGAGGCCGCGACCAGCATCACCATCACCAATTTGACGATGAGGGTCGCGCGGGCAAACAGCGCCCACATCGTGTAATCGGTGGCGATATCCATGCTCTGCTCTTTCTGCCTCGGCCGTCTGGGGGGCCGTTTGGAGGTGATTCTAGCGCAGGGAGCGGGAGAAATCCAACGCCCCTGCGGTCAAGCCCGCGTTTTCCCGCCGGCGCCCTCTCCCGGGGCCTCGGCCGGGGCCTGCTCCGGCGCCGCCGCGCGCAGCGCCGGGGGCAGGCGGACGGCGCGTTCGCGGGGGCCGATGGCGACGATTGTCACCTTTGCGGCGAAGAGCAGCTCCGCCCCCCGGCGCACCTCCTGCAGCAGGAGCGCCCGCGCCGGCTGCACCCGCTCCGGCGCCGTCGTGACCTCGATCACGTCGTCGAAACGGGCGGGCGCGAGGTAATCGGCCTCGATCCGCCGCACCGCGAAGACCAGCCCTTCGGCCTTCAGCGCCCGCTGGTCGAGCCCCAGCTCGCGCACCCATTCCGAACGCGCCCGTTCGATGAAGCGCAGGTAGTTGGCATAGTAGACGATGCCGGCGAGATCGACGTCCTCGTAATAGACGCGGGTGGTGAAGCGATGGGCCATGGGGCCATCCTCGCCGGACCGGGGCGCAATGGAAAGGCGTCGCTGCGGGCGGGGGCGCCGGCGTGACGGCTGTTCTGCGGAGCGCCTGCGGCGCACGCCCTTGAGTGCGGTGGGGGCTCTGCCCCCACACCCCCGCGGTATTTCTGGCCAGATGAAAGGGGGGAAGAGGCGCGCGGAGGCGGGCGGCGGGAACGTTTTCTTAAAGCGGGGGGCCTATGCGGGGGTCCGGCGCAGAGGGGGCGGCAGCCCGGCGCCAGGGGAAACGCGGCAGCCGGGAGACGAGACGTGACCGAGACGGGGCAGAGCTACCGGATGGAAGCGCAGCGGGCGCAGAGCGGGGCCGACCCGCTCTACGCCTTCCTGAAGGGGGCCGCGGGCGGGCCGGCCGTGATCGACCTCTCCGAGGTGGGCCTGTGCGATGCGCAGCGCCTGCAGATTCTGGTGAGCGCCAGCCGCCACTGGCGCGCTGCGGGCGCCTCCCTGCGCCTGACGGGCGCCGGCGAGGCCTTCATGGAGGGGCTGGAGCTGTCCGGCCTCGACCCGGCCGAATTCGATTTTGAGGACAAGTGAGCATGACCAAGGTTCTGGCGATCGATGATTCGCGCACCATCCGCAATCTCCTGCGCATGTCGCTGGAGAATGCCGGCTTCGAATATCACTGCGCCGAGGATGGGCGCCTTGGCGTCGACGCCTTTCCCGATGTGCGCCCCGATGTCGTCATCACCGACATCAACATGCCCAACCTCGACGGCTACGGCGTCATCGAGGAGCTGAGGCGCGGGCCGAACGCCACCAAGGTGCCGATCATCGTGCTCACCACCGAGAGCTCCGACGAGCTGAAGGCCCGCGCCCGCGCGGCCGGCGCCACGGGCTGGATCGTCAAGCCCTTCGACGACGCCTCGCTCATTTCCGTCCTCAAGCGCCTTACCGGGCACGCAGCCTGAGGTCCGTGGCCGTGCAACCCTCCATCCGCGATACCTTCTTCGAGGAATGCGAAGAGCTCCTCGAAGCCATGGTCGAAGGCCTCGGCATCATCGACGAAGGCTCCTATGATTCCGAGACGGTGAACGCCGTCTTCCGGGCCGTGCATTCCATCAAGGGCGGGGCCGGTGCCTTCGGCCTGACCGATCTCGTCTCCTTCGCCCACACGTTCGAGACGGTGTTCGACGAGGTGCGCTCCGAGCGCCTCGCCGTGACGCCGGAACTGGTGGCTGTGCTTTTCCGCGCCGGCGACCAGCTGGCGACACTGGTCGAGGCGGCCCGCGACGAGACGGAGGTCGAGGCCGGCCCCCGCGATTCCGTCGTCAAGGAACTGAAGCGCTACCTCGACGAGCCGGCCGAGCCCGAAGGCGGCGCTGCCGGCGGCAACGGCACCGAGCCGCCGGGCGGCTTCCAGCCCATGACGCTGGACTTCTCGGCGCTGGCCCTGCCGGCGGCGGAGCCGGTGGCGCCGATGCGCAGCTTCGAGATCCGCTTCCAGCCAGACCGGGCGATGATGGCCAATGGCCACGAGCCGATGCTGCTGCTGCGGGCGCTGTCCGAGCTGGGCACGCTCGAGGTCTCCGCCCAGTCGGACGAGCTGCCGGCCTTCGACGAGCTCGACCCCGACGAGTGCTACCTCAAGTGGTCGATGCAGCTGGAGACGGACAGCGACCGCGCGGCGGTGGAGAAGATCTTCGAGTTCGTCGAAGGGCTCTGCACGCTGGAGATCACCGAGGCGGAGGGCGCGGCCCCTCCCGCCGAGGCGCCGGCCATGGCCCCGCCGCCCGTCGCCGCATCGCCGGCGGCGCCGGCGGGCGCGCCCGCCCCGGCCCCGGCCGAGTCTGCCCCGGCCGCCCCTCCTCCTCCCCCGCGCTCGCGCGTCGGCGATGACGAGGCCAAGGGCGGCAAGGGCAGCAGCGGCGGGGCCAATGCCCGCGCGACCCTGCGGGTGGAGCTCGACCGGGTCGACCGGCTGATCAACACCGTGGGCGAGCTCATCATCAACCAGGCGATGCTCTCCCAGCGCATCGCCGAGCTGGAGCTGCCCAAGGGCGCCGATGTCGAGGTCGAGCTGGAGGATTACAAGCTCCTCGCCCGCGAGATCCAGGAAGGCGTCATGGCCATCCGCGCCCAGCCGGTGAAGCCGCTTTTCCAGCGCATGGCCCGCATCGTGCGCGAAGCCTGCGCCGCCACGGGCAAGAGCGCCCGGCTGGTGACGGTGGGCGAGCATACGGAGGTGGACAAGACGGTGATCGAGCGGCTCTCCGACCCGCTCACCCACATGATCCGCAACTCCATCGACCACGGGCTGGAGAAACCCGATAAGCGCCGCGAGGTCGGCAAGGAGGAGGAGGGTGAGGTGCGCCTCTCCGCCTCACAACGCTCGGGCTCGATCTTCATCGAGATCACCGATGACGGGGCGGGCCTCAACCGGCCGAAGATCCTCGAGATCGCCACGTCGAAGGGCCTCGTGCCCCCGAACGCGGAACTCAGCGACAGCGAGATCGACAACCTGATCTTCATGCCCGGCTTCTCCACGGCCACCGAGGTCTCCAACCTCTCCGGCCGCGGCGTGGGGATGGATGTCGTCCGCACCGCCATCCAGGCGCTCGGCGGCCGCGTCTCCATTGCGTCGGAGACGGGCAAGGGCACGACGCTGACCATCATCCTGCCGCTGACGCTGGCGGTGATGGACGGCATGGTCATCTCCGTGCAGGGGCAGACCATGGTGGTGCCCATCGCCTCGGTGCTGGAGACGATCCGCCCGACGGACAAGGACATCCACAAGGTCGGCTCCGGCGAGATGGTTCTCTCCATCCGCGGCTCCTACGTGCCGATCATCGACGTGGCGTCGAGCCTCGGCATGCACGGGCAGTCCAACCCGATCACCAAGTCGGTGCTGATCCTGGTGGAGACGGAGCAGCGGGGCCAATGCGCCATGGCGCTCGATGCCATCCATGACCAGCGGCAGGTCGTCATCAAGAGCCTCGACCGCTCCTTCGGCGACATCCCCGGCATCTCTGCGGCGACCATCCTCGGCGATGGCAAGATCGCCCTGATCCTCGACCCGGACGGCGTGGTGCAGATCGGCGGCAGCCGGGCCGATGCCGGCGCCCCAATCCTTCAAGCGATGGAGTTCTTCGATGAGTGAAGACGTGACCAAGAGCCTTTCTGGCCGCGACCTGAAGTTCGTGACCTTCACCGTCGCCGGGCAGAACTACTGCCTCGACATCCAGAAGATCCGCGAGATCCGTCGCTGGACACCGGTGACCCCCCTGCCCCACGCCTCCAATGGTGTCCTGGGTGTGATGAACCTGCGGGGCGCCGTCATCCCGATCTACGACATGGCCTCGCGCCTCGGCCTCGGCATCACCGACCCGAGCGAGCGCAATGTCGTCATCGTCGTGGCGATGGATGACAACCTCTTCGGGCTGCTGGCCGAGACGGTGCAGGAAATCCTCTCCGTCACCGAGGATCAGCTGCTGCCGACGCCGGACGTCAAATCCGAGAGCACGCGCGAGGCCATCCAGGGGGTGATCTCGCTGGCCGATGACATGACGCGCATCCTCGATCTGCGCTTCGTCACCGGCAGCTTCTCGCGCGCTGTCGCCTGACGGGGGCGAGGCAGGGAGCATGACACACGTGGCCGCACACCAGCCGCCCGCCCGCCGGGGGGGAGAATTCGAGCTGACCGAGGCCGATTTCGCGGCCATCGCCCAGCTCGCCTACCGGCATTTCGGGCTCTACCTCACCGAGTCGAAGCGCAGCCTCGTCTATTCGAGGCTGGCACGGCGGCTGCGCAAGCACGAGCTGCCCGATTTCGCTGCCTACGTCGCCCTCCTCAAGGGGCCGGAGTGGGAGAACGAGAAGCTCGACTTCCTCACCGCGCTGACGACCAACACCACGCATTTCTTCCGCGAGGCGCACCACTTCACGCGGCTGGAGAAGGCGCTTCTGCCGGATCTCATCGCCCGGGCGCGAAAGCGCGGGCGCGTGCGGCTGTGGTCGGCGGCCTGCTCCTCCGGGCAGGAGCCCTACTCGCTGGCCATGTGCATCGTGCGTCATTGCCCCGAGGCGGCGGATCTCGACATCAAGATCCTCGCGACCGACATCGACCCGGTGATCATCGCCAAGGCGAAGGCGGCGACGTACCTGCCGGAAGAATACGAATCCATGCCGCCCGACATGCGGTCGGAGTGCAGCCAGCCCCGGCCCGGCAACTACCAGTTGAGCAGCAAGGTCACGCGCCTTGTCACCTTCGGTGTGCTCAACCTGATGGACGAGCTGCCCTTCCGGGGGCCGTTCGACGCGATCTTCTGCCGGAACGTGGCGATCTACTTCGACAAGCCGACGCAGGCGAGGGTCTGGTCGAAGCTGACCAGCGTGCTCCGGCCCGGGGGCGAATTGTTCATCGGCCATTCCGAGCGCCTCTCGGGCGAGGTGAGCAATTGTTATGAAAACTCTGGCATCACCTCCTACAGGCGGGTCGCCGGGGCGGTGGAGCCGAAGGCAAGGAGCTTGAAGACATGAGCCTGAAAGATCAGCTCAGAATAATGGTGGTGGATGACATGTCCACCAGCCGGGCGATCATCACCAATACGCTGGATGAACTGGGCATCGTGCACAACTATGCCGAGAATGACGGGCAGGTTGCGCTCAACAAGCTGGCCGCCAATCCAGTCCACCTCGTGCTGTCGGATTACAATATGCCCAAGATGGACGGGCTGCAGCTGCTGCATGCGCTCCGGCAGAACCGGATGACGCAGCAGATCGGCTTCATCCTCGTCACCGGCCGGGCCACGCCGGAAATCGTGCAGCAGGGTCAGCAGCTCGGCCTCAACAACCTGATCGAGAAGCCGTTCACCACGGCGCAGATGAAGGCCTGCATCGAACGGGTCGTGGGGCCGCTCTGAGCCATGGCGGATCACTATCACCCCTTGCGAGAGCTTCTGGGCAACGTCGCCGACGAGCTGCAGCGGGCAGACGGCGAGCTGCGCGACCTTGAGGAGATCGTCATCGACGCCCTTTCCCGCTCCCCCACGCAGTGCGATTTCGAGACGCTGCAGAGCTTCGACACGATCTCGCAATGCCTCCTCGCTGTCGCGGGCTTTCTGCGCGCGGCGCTGCGCGGCCTGCCGGAAGACTACGGCATCGACGCGGCCGAGGCATTCGGCGGCGTCCCGCTCCATGCCCTGGCGGCGCGCCTCGCCGGCGAGGCGCAGGTGCGCGTCCCCGCAGAGTCGTCGGGGATGGAGGCGATCGACCTCTTTTGACGTCCGGCCCGCCGGACAGGCGCCAGAAGCCGGCGCCGCAGGATGAACCTCAAGCGCCGCGGCCCGCCGCGGTCAGGGACGGCCAGCCACGCCCCGCGCGCGGCGTGGCGCAGGAATGGACATGATGAAGAACTCGAAGATCGCCATCAAGATTCCCCTCGGCGTCGGGGCCGTGTGCCTCGCGCTGATGACCGCCTTCTGCGTGCTGTGCTACTCGATGCTCAAGAGCGCCTCCGTCGAGACGGCGCGGGAGAATTTCGTGCAGGTCGTCGAGCAGCGCAGCCGCGACCTCCTCGACCTCTTCGAGCGGATCGACGAGGATCTCCTCGTCCTCGCGCAGTCAAGCGAGACGATTACCGCCGCGCAGCGCTTCTCCGGCGCCTTCGCGCTCATGGGCGACGCGGCGACGGACGAGCTGCAACGCGACTACATCGAGAACAATCCCTACCCGCCGGAAGAGCGGCAGCAGATGCTGCGCGCCGATGCGCCCACCCCCTACAACATGAACCACGCCGCCTATCACCCGACGATCGCCGCGCTGCGGGAGGCGAAGGGGTTCTACGACATCTTCCTCATCGATCCGCGGGGCAACCTCGTCTACTCGGTCTTCAAGGAGGCGGACTTCGCCACGAACCTCCTGACCGGCCCCTATGCCGAGAGCGGGCTTGCCGAGGCCTACCTGAAGGCGATGGAGGGCGAGCCGGGCGAGACCTACTTCGCCGATTATTCCGCCTACGCACCCAGCGCCGGCCAACCCGCCGCCTTCTCGGCCACCCAGGTGCTGACCGCGGAGGGCGATCTGGTCGGCGTGCTGGCGGTGCAGGTCGGCATGTCCGCCGTGGCTGAGGTGATCAACGACCCCTTCGGCATGGAGGAGTCGATGAAAATCTTCCTCGCCGTCCCCGACGGAACCCTGCGCAGCGACGCCGCCGATGGCGAGAGCTACCGGGTGCTCGACCCAGTGCCCGCGACGAGCGATCTCCGCCGGCTCTTCGACCCGGCCTACCTCGCCGACCCGCAGGTGCTGATGGGCCTCACCGGCCTCGGCGGCGATGATGTCTTCGCCTATGCCAGCCGCCTCAACTTCCACGACACCGAGTGGGAGGTGGTCGCCCAGCAGGACGAGGCGGTGATCTACGCCACGCTCCACTCGCTGCGGAACCTCTTCATCGGCGCCACCGCCGTCGTCACCGCCCTCCTCTGCCTCGTCAACTGGGCCAGCATCACCTACATCACCCGCGGTCTGACCCGCGTGCGCGAGGCGATGGGACAGGTCAGCGGCGGCAATTACGCCAGCCCGGTGCCCGATGCCGAGCGCGGCGACGAGATCGGCGAGATCGCGCAGGAGCTTGTCGACTTCCGCGACCGTCTGCGCCTCGCCGACCAGGAGCGGGCGGAAGCCGCCCGCCGCGAGGCCGAGCAGGCGGAGGTCGTGGATGCGCTGTCCCGCGGGCTCGGCTCCCTCGCCGAGGGGGATCTCACCCAGCGGCTGGAGACGCCCTTCTCCGCCGATTACGAGGCGCTGCGCGAGAACTTCAACCGCACGCTCGCCAACCTCTCCAGCGTCATCGACCAGGTGGTGGAGACGGCCGGCTCCATCAATCACGGCTCGGCCGAGATCAGCCAGGCCTCCGACGACCTGTCCTCACGCACCGAAACGCAGGCCGCCACGCTGGAGGAGACGGCCACGGCGCTCGACCAGCTGACGACCTCCGTCGTCGCCGCGGCGGGCAATGCCAAGTCGGTCGAGACGGTCGTCGGCGAGGCGCGCGGCGAGGCTAGGCGCTCGGGCGAGATCGTGCAGAGCGCCGTCGCGGCGATGACCGCGATCGAGGCCTCCTCCGAGCAGATCAGCCAGATCATCGGCGTGATCGACGACATCGCCTTCCAGACGAACCTCCTGGCGCTCAACGCCGGCGTCGAGGCCGCGCGCGCCGGCGAGGCGGGCAAGGGCTTCGCCGTCGTCGCGAGCGAGGTGCGCGCCCTTGCCCAGCGCTCCTCCGATGCGGCCAAGGAGATCAAGGATCTCATCTCCGGCTCGTCGGAGCAGGTGGAATCCGGCGTCAAGCTGGTCGGCAAAGCGGGAGAGGCGCTCAATGCCATTGCCGAGCGGGTCAACAACATCTCCGGCCTGATCACCGAGATCGCCTCCGGCGCCGTCGAGCAGTCGACCGGCCTCGGCGAGATCAACACCGGCGTCGGCCAGCTCGATCAGGTGACCCAGCAGAACGCCGCCATGGTGGAGCAGGCGACGGCCGCCAGCCACATCCTGAAAAAGGATGCGCAGACGCTGACTGGCCTCGTCCAGCGCTTCGTCACCGCCCCCGGCGGCGCCGGGCTGGCGACGCTCTCCGCCGCGCCCGCCCCCGCCGCTCTTCCGGCGCCGGAGCCCGCGCCGGCCACCCACGAGGCCTACCGCGAAGCCCCCCGGGAGATCCTCCGCGAGGGCCCGCACCGCAGCCCGCGCGAACTGACGGGCCATGGCGCCGCCGATGACATCGAGCCTCTGCCCATCGAGGCCGCCATCGACGGCACCAACCAGGCCGGCATCTGGCAGAGCTTCTGACGACCCGGCCGCGCCCTCCCCACCCGGCGGGCGGCGCGGCCAACCGTGACGAAACCAGACAACGGCGGTTCATGGCGACATGTCTCCCTGCATCATCATAGCCAGCCCCGACCAGCGCTGCCGGGCCCGCCTGACCCGGCTGCTGGGCGGCAAGGTCACGGCCAACATCGTCGAAGCGGCGACCCTGCGGGACACCTTTAACCTGACGGAGGAGCGGGATCCCACGCTCGTCATCGTCGACGATGTCCTCGCGACGCTGCCGGAGTTCCGCGCCGTGCAGATGCTCTTCACCGCCATCGACACGCGCTGGCTGACGCTCTGCACTCGTCCCGGCGACGGCCGCTCGGCCATCGCCCCCACCGCCTCGGGGCTCTTCTGCCTCGATCTCACGGCGCCGCCGCAGCGCATCCTGGAGCAGGTGCGTGCCGTTGTTCGCAACCCCAAGAAGCGTGTCAGCGGCGCCCCCGCCCCCAGCCCCTCGGCCGGGCGAAGCTGGCGGCGGCTCGCCCTCATCGGCTCCTCCACCGGCGGGATCGAGGCGCTGATCCGCATCCTCTCCGAATACCCGGCCCAGTGCCCACCCACGGCCATCGTGCAGCATACCGGGCAGGGCTTCGGCGACAGCCTCACCAAGCTCCTCGCCCGCAATTGCGCCGCCGAGGTGCGCCCCATGGAGCCGGGGCTGGAGATGCGGCCCGGCCGCGTCGTCATCGCCGCCGGCACACCCCGGCACATGGAGCTGGCGGGCGCCTCCGGCCCCCCGGCCCTGCGTTTCACCCATGCCGGCCCCGTCGCCGGGCATTGCCCTTCGGTCGACGCGCTTTTCCACTCCGCCGTGCCGCGGGCCCGCAAGGTCGTCGGCGTGCTGCTGACCGGCATGGGCTCCGACGGGGCGCAGGGTCTGCTCGCCCTCCGCCGCGCCGGGGCCATGACGCTGGCGCAGGACGAGGCCTCGTCGGTCGTCTACGGCATGCCGCGCGTCGCCTTCGAGCGGGGCGCCGTCTGCGAGCAGGTGCCCATCGGCGGCATCGCCGCCGCCATTCTCAAGACAGCCGCCGCCTCCTCCGGGGCCGGCGCCGAGCCAAGAACGGGAGCGAGAGCATGAGCCATATCGCCATGGGCGGAAAGGTCGTGACGATCTTTCAGGGGGAGTTCCACGTCTCCGACGATCCGGGCGCCGTGATCAACACGCTGCTCGGCTCCTGCATCGCCGTCTGCCTGCATGAGCCGCAGCGGCGCATCGGCGGGATGAACCACTTCCTCCTCCCCGAGGGGCAGGGCGGCAGCACCTCGCCGGACGTCAAGCAGGGCGCCCACGCGATGGAGCTGCTGATCAACGACATGATAAAGCGCGGCGCCATGCGCTCCAAGCTCACGGCCAAGGTGTTCGGGGCGGGGCGCATCACGCAGCGCTTTTCCTATGTCAGCGAGGCCAACATCGCCTTCGTGCGCCAGTTCCTGCGGGCGGAGAACATCCCCTGCCTCGCGGAAAGCGTCGGAGGGGAGAGCGCGCGCCGCATTCGCTTCGAGCCGGTGACCGGCGACGCCCGCCAGATGCTCGTGCCCCGCTCCGACGCCAAGGAGGATCTGCGCCCCGTCCGCCCGCCGCCCCCCGCCGCGAACCCGGTCGAGCTCTTCTGAACCGGCGACGCCGGTGCCGACGTGGGCCGTCGTAGACGTCTAGTCGCGTGATTGGGCAGATGCCGCTCGCACCGCCAAGCCCTGCGGCGGGCGCCTAGAGGTCCAGAGCCCCCTGCCCCGGCGGGTCGAGCCCAAGGTGCCGCCAGGCGGCCATCGCCAGCGCCCGCCCTCGCGGCGTGCGCTGGATGAGCCCCTGCTGCAGCAGGAAGGGCTCGATCACCTCCTCGATGGCGTCGCGGCTCTCCGACAGCGCCGCCGAGAGAGTCTCCACCCCCACCGGGCCGCCGCCGTAGCTCTCCGCGATCAACCTCAGGTAGCGCCGGTCGGCCCCGTCGAGGCCCAGGGCGTCGACGCCGAGCCGCGTCAGCGCACCGTCGGCCACCTGCCGCGTAATCTCCCCGTCGCCCTCGACAATGGCGAAATCCGCCACCCGCCGCAGCAGCCTTCCTGCGATCCTCGGCGTGCCGCGTGAGCGCGCCGCGATCTCGCGGGCGCCCGCCTCCTCCGCCGGGGTGCCCATGAGGCGGGCGGCGCGAGTGACGATCTGGAACAACTCGTCCGGCGTGTAGAAGCTCAGCCGCGTCGGAATGCCGAAGCGGTCACGCAGCGGCGTCGTCAGCAGGCCGAGCCGCGTCGTGGCGCCGACGAGCGTGAAGGGCGGCAGGTCGATCCGCACCGTCCGTGCCGCCGGCCCCTCGCCGATGACGAGGTCCAGCGCGAAATCCTCCAGCGCCGGGTAGAGCACCTCCTCCACCGCCGGGTTCATCCGGTGGATCTCGTCGATGAAGAGCACGTCCCGCGGCTCGAGATTGGTGAGGATCGCGGCCAGATCCCCCGCCCGGGCAAGCACCGGGCCGGAGGTCATGCGAAAGCCCACCCCGAGCTCGCGCGAGATGATCTGCGCCAGCGTCGTCTTGCCGAGGCCCGGCGGCCCGTGAAACAGCGTGTGGTCCATCGCCTGCCCGCGCCGCCGGGCGCTCTCGATGAAGACGCGCAGGTTGCTGCGCGCCTCCGCCTGTCCAATGAAATCGTCCAGCCGCTCGGGGCGCAGCGCCCTGTCCTCGTCCTCCGGCTGCTTCTCAGGGTTCAGCTCGCGCGCCATCTCAGCGGCCCGGCGCCAGCAGCTTCAGCGCCGCGCGCACCAGCGCGCCGGTGTCGGCCTCCGGGGCGGCGCCAGCCGCCTCGGCCACCGCGGCAGCGGCCTCGCCCGGCGCGTAGCCGAGGTTGCCGAGGGCCGAGAGCGCCTCCGCCGAGGACGAGGCGCGCGGGGCCGCGGCGCCAGCCGCGGCCCCGCCCCCGGGCGACGGCGCAGCCGGCGCAACCGGCGCAACCTCATCGTCGATCAGCGGGTCCGCCGCCGCCTCCTGAGCCAGCGCCATCACCGCCGGCGCCTTGTCCTTCAACTCCGCCGTCACGCGCTGCGCCAGCTTCGGGCCCACGCCCTTGGCCTTCGCCACCGCCGACCAGTCGCCGAGCGCGATGGCCCGGCCCAGCGCCTCCGGCCCCAGCGCGCCAAGGATCGCCATGGAGGCCTTGGCCCCCACCCCCTGCACGGAGGTCAGGTGGCGGTGCCACTCCTTCTCCGCCAGGCTGCGGAAGCCGAAGAGCTGCATCAGGTCCTCGCGCACCAGCAGCTCTGTCCAGAGCGCCGCCGCCTCGCCGACACCCGGCAGCCCCGCCAGCACCCGCTCGGAGACATGGACGACATAGCCCACGCCGCGCACGTCGATCACCACGTGGTCGGCGCCGCGGTGCACGATCACCCCCGCCAGACGCCCGATCACGACGGGGTCCTCGCCAGCGCCGCGACGAGCGAGCGGCGCGATTGCAGGTGATGGGCGTGGCAGATGGCGACGGCCAGTGCGTCCGACGCGTCCGGCCCGGCGAAGACGGCGCCCGGCAGATGCATCCGCACCATGTGCGCCACCTGCGCCTTCTCGGCCCGCCCCGTGCCGACGAGCGCCTTCTTTACCGCCGTCGCCGCGTATTCGCCGACCTCCAGCCCCGCCTCCGCCGGAGCCAGCAGGGCGATGCCGCGCGCCTGCCCCAGCTTCAGCGTGCCGGCGCCGTCGCGGTTGACGAAGGTCTCCTCCACCGCCGCCGCATCGGGCGCGTGCTCGGCGAGGATCACCGTGAGCTGCCGGTAGAGCGCCAGCAGCCGCACCGCCAGCGCCCCCTCGCCGGAGCGGCAGATGCCGTTGGCGACGTGGGAGACCCGCGAGCCCTCCACCTCGATCACGCCCCAGCCGAGGTTCCTCAACCCCGGGTCGAGCCCCAATACCCGCATCTGCCCTGCCCCTTTTTCGGCCTTTGCCCGCATCGCTAGCACAAAAGGCGAACACGCGCCAAGTCAGAGCCTCGCGGCAAGCCGGGTCGCGGCCCATTCGCCGAACGTCTCCGCCGAGGCCGCATCGAAATGCAGCCCGTCGAAGAGCGTCAGGGCGCTGTTGTCGCGGTAGTGCGCGTCCGGGTCGGCGGCGTCGATGGCCTGCATCGCCGCCTCGATCGCCACCGTGTATTGCGCGCTGGCGTGGGAGATGGTGCCGGAGATCACCGGCAGTGCCCCCTGCCCCGTGAAGGCGCGCACCCGGGCGAAGACCGCCTCCGTCTGCGCGCGGAAGACGGCGCCGGAGGAGGCGGCGGAGGCCTCGCCCTGGTGCCAGAGGAGCGCCACGGGCACCAGCTCCACCCCCCGCGCCGTCGCCCAGGCGGCGAGGGCGGCGTAGCGCGCCTCCAGCGCCGCCAGCAGCTTCGGCGTGCCGGCGGGGATCGCGGCGTCATCCGCGTGCCAGGAGCCGCGGGGGTTGGCGCCCGGGTCCACCGCCGTGCCGCCCTCGGTGACGCGGCAGATCGCCAGATCCACCCCCGAAGCCTCCGCGAGGCCCTTGGCGGCGACGTCGGCGAAGCCGAAGCAGCCGGAGGCGCCGGTGGTGACGTAGCTGGCGCCGGTGCCCTCGGCAGGGGTCAGCCAGTACGTCTCCTCCAGCCGCTCGCCCGTCCAGGCGCGCACGCCCGGCACGAGGCTGCCCTGCAGCCAGGCGGGACCGTCCGCCACCGCCACGCGGCCATCGGCGTTGCTCTGCCCGCCGACGAGGAGGACATGCAGTCGGCGCGGCACGTCAGGCCGGCCGAGGGCCGAGACGGCGGCCGTCACCTGCTCGCGCGCGGCGGCATCGACTGGCGCCTCCGCCACGGCCAGCCCGTAGAGGCGCATCGCCAGCGGCGAGTCCGGCGCGGTGGCGAGGCGGGCGCCGATGGCCAGCGGGCCGTCGGCGCTCTCCTCGCCGAGGGCCGCCGCCACGCCCTTCCCCCGCCGGCCGACACGGCCGGTGCTGGCGGTGCGGTCCCAGAGGGCGAGGGCGTGCTTGTCGTGCAGGCCCGCGTCCATGACGGTCGCGGCGCCGCCGCCGAGGCGCACGGCGTCGCCCGTCGACGCCGCGGTGAGCGAGGTCGCCACCTCCGTCTGGCTGCCCGCGCACCAGACAAAGCCGCCGTCCGTCGTGAGCGGCCGGTAGGAGGCCCAGATGCCGCCGGCATAGCCCGCGAGGCCCGGCGCCGGCCCGCTCGCCTCGAGGCAATCGTCCTGCCCGTCGAACTCCAGCCAGTGCCGGCGCCCGTCCGTCCGCCAGAGGGGACGACGCTCGGGGGCGGCGGTGACGAGCCGGCGGCGGGGATCGGCGGTGAGGGTGATGTCATCGAACTCCACCGCGCCGGAGGCGCTGGTGACGGAGAGGTGCAGGTGCACCACCTCGTCCTGCGTCGGCGTGTAGTCGAGCTCCAGCGTGCCGGAGGCGGCGGGGGCGAGCGCGACGTGGCCGAGGTTGGCGCTCGTCCAGTCGGCGCCCGTACGCAGCACCAGCGCCGCGGTGCAGTCGCTCCCGCCGATCCACGTCGCCTCGGCGCCGAAGCGGTAGCGCAGGCCGGCCTGCAGGGAGACCGCCTGGCAGATCGAGGCAGTGGTGCTCGTGCGGGCGACGCGCGCCCGGCCGTCCACCCAGACGCCGTTGCCGTTGGCGATGGTCCACCCCGCGAGGTCGCTGTCGAAGCTGCCGTTCACCACCGGCAGCTCCACCGGCCTCGGGCCGCTCCGGGCGAGCACGACGGCCACCGGGTCGCCATCGGCGGTGACGGGGACCGTCTCCTCCGCATCCTGGAACATCAGTTCCGGCCGGTCGAAGGCATAGAAGGTGGCGGGGATGGCGCGCGGGCGGGCCTGCGCGCCCAGACCGACGGAGGGGCCGATCATGCCGGCGCTCCGAGGTGCCCGATGGGTTGCGTCGTCTCTGTCATGTCTGCCCCCGCGCTGGTGATGCCGATCCGGAGCATGGCGAAGCCGTCCAAACGGCTCCCTACCCCTCCGCGCGGTGCCTGATTCTCCCCGGCCAAAGGGGCAGCGACCGCGCCTGCACATCAATTCGGCATCCCGCCGGAAGGCCTCCGTCAGCCCGCCGCTCCCGGGCCCGTGATGGCGCGTGGCGGTGCGTGATCATCCGGCGCCTGAAAGCGACATTCCGCGCGTCGGAAACGGCACAGGCGAGCCAGATTTCCGCATTTATTCCAAAGGTTTAAAAGAGGTTTCCGGCATGCCGGGCGCGCATATCGTCATGCAGAAATAGCATTGGTGGATGGCGGCCGGAACGCATACCTGCGGGATGTTCTCAAACCGCTCTGCTTTTGTGCAGCGCCTCAAAATGGAGATGGGCACATGGCCATTTCGACCACCAATACCGCCCCCGTGGGCGGGCTCTTCCGCTCCCCGCTGGCCACGCTGGTCTCCGCCATTACCGGCTGGAACGACGAGCGCATGACGCGCAAGTCGCTCTCCACCCTGTCGGTGCGTGAGCTGGACGATATCGGGCTTTGCCGCGGCGATATCGACAACATCGCCCGCCTCGGCCGCCGGCTCTGACGCCACGCCAGGCGCCCCGGCTCGAGGCCGGGCGCAGATGACAAGGGCCGCCCCGGGGCGGCCCTTTTTGCTTGTCCGGCTGCCCGGGTCAGAGGATGCGTGAGAACCCGGAGGCGATTACCCTCGTAACCGGGTCGGGCTCCATGATGAAGGCGCCGACGCGCTCGGGGGTCGTGCCGCTGCGCAGCGTCTGCAGAGTCTCGCTATAGGTGGCGCCGTCGGTGCCGGCGATGAGCGCGGCCTTGAGCAGCAGAGCAGCGAGCAGCAGCTGCATCGCCATCCGCAGCGGGAAGACCGGCATCCGCCGGCGGGGCTGCGGCGTGACGAGCCCAGATCTGTCCATCCGCACCGTCATGCCCTGGGCAAGGCGCGTATGGGTTTTTCTGATGCGCTTCAGGCGCGTCTGGAAATCATCGAATACAGCGTCGGACATTGGCAGCGTCTCATCTCTCGGGCCCCCGCCCTGATCGACGCTGGTTTTCCCGGCCAATTGCGGCGAGATCGTGGCAAACCGTTAAAATGAGCGGATAGTTCGATTAAACCCCGGCATCCACCCGCAGGGTGAGGGTCGACCAGTCACCAATCGCCTCGTTGCTGACGAGATTGATGCCGGCGGCGCGATAGTGGTCCGCCACCTCCTCCGCCTGATTGGTTAAAAGGCCGGAGAGAATCACCGTTGCTCCCGGCGAGGCATGGGACGCCATGGCCGGCGCGAGGGAGATGAGCGGCCCGGCGAGGATGTTGGCGAGGATCAGGTCGAACGGCGCCGCCTCGGCCAGCGCCGGCGCGTCGAAGCCCGCGGCCTCCGCCAGCGCCACCTGCCCATCCATGCCGTTGGCCTTCAGGTTGGCGCGCGCCACGTCCACCGCCACCTCGTCGATGTCGGAGGCGATGACCGCCGCCTCGGGCCAGAGCCGCCGCGCCGCCATGGCCAGCACCGCGGTGCCGCAGCCGATATCGGCGATGTTGGCGAAGCGCTCTCCGGAGACCCGCTCCAGCGCCAAGAGGCAGCCCTTGGTCGTGCCGTGGTGGCCCGTGCCGAAGGCCATCGCCGCCTCGATGAGCAGCGGCTCCCTTCCGGCCGGCACCCGGCCCGCGTCATGCGCGCCGTAGACGAAGAAGCGCCCGGCCTCGACCGGGGGCAGGCCGCGCTGGACCTTGGCCACCCAGTCCTCGTCCGGCACCTCGGAGATGAGGAAGTCGCGCACGCCATGCGCCGCCGCCAGCAGGGAGAGGGCGATGCTGTCCGGTGCGTCCTCCCAATGGGCGCCGATCTCGAAGACGAGGCTGCCGTCCTCGATCTCGAAATAGCCGACGGCGCCGGGCTCCAGCGCCTCCAGATCCTCGACGAGCGCCTCGGCGCGGGCAAGGCCCTGCACCTGTGTGATGGCGGACCAGCTGCTCATATGTCCCTCATTCGGCAGGCGCCGCCAGCAGCGGCCGCAGCCGCGTCTCGTGCCCGGGGCCGGGGTGCCGCGGCACCAGCATGGCGAGGCACAGGGAGATGGCGGCCATGCCGGCGGCCGTGTAGAAGACGGCCCCCGGCCAGACCAGCCAGAGATATCCCAGCGCGGCGGGCAGGAAGACGGCGGCGATGTGGTTGATGGTGAAGGCGACGGCGGCGGTTGGCGCGATGTCACCCGGGTCGGCGATCTTCTGGAAGTAGGTCTTCAGCGCCAGCGCCAGCCCGAAGAAGAAGTGGTCGAGCACATAGAGGATGGCGGCCAGCACCACCCCCCAGCCAAAGGCATAGATGCCGGCATAGGCGAGGAAGATGAAGATCAGCCCGGTATACTCGAACATCAGCGCCTTGCGCTCGCCGAAGAGGTGCACCGCCTTCCCGAGCAGCGGCGCGACGAGCATGTTGGCGACGAGGTTGATGAGGAAGAGCCCCGTCACCTCGTGCACCTCGAAGCCGAAGCGCTCCACCATCATGAAGCCGGCGAAGACGACGAAGATCTGCCGCCGCGCGCCCGACATGAACTCCAGCGCGTAGTAGAGCCAGTAGCGCCGCCGCAGCACCATCCGGTGCGTCTGCGGGTTCGGCGCCGAGAATTGCGGGAAGGCGAAGAGGCAGTAGACGGCGATCAGCGCACAAGCCCCGCCGGAGAGCCAGAAGACGAGGTCGTAGCTGAGATCGAACCGGCGCCACGTGAGCACGATGGCGATGTAGGCCACCAGCGTCGCCGCCGAGCCCGCCGCCATCAGCCAGCCCAGCATCTGCGGCGCCCGCTTCTTGTCGATCCATTGCAGCTGCAGCGAGGTCTGCACGGTCGAGAAGTAGTGGAAGCCGATGGAAGAGAGCAGCGTGATCGTCAGGATGCCGCCCATGGTCGGGAAATGCGCGGTGACGGCGGTGGAGACGCCGAGCAGCACCAGCGACAGCAGCATCAGCCGCTGCTCGCGGATGAAGACGATCAGCGCGATCACCCCGACGGCAAGGAAGCCCGGGATCTCTCGCACGGTATGCAGCCAGCCGATATCGTGGCCGTCGAAACCCGCTGCATCGATGACGAAGTTGTTGAGGAGCGCGCTCCACGTGGAGAAGGCCAACGGCATGGCCACGGCGCAGAGGAACAGCAGCGTCTCCGGCCGCCGCCAGAGGGGCAGCCCGCGCGCCTCGGACAGGGGGACGACATCGGCCATGTCCGGCCCTTATCCCCTCCCGCTGCCGCTGCCCAGCCCCGCCGACACGGTGCCGCCGCGGTGCCGCCGGGCGGCCACGCTCGGGACCTGAGCGGGCGTCCTGTCATAGATGGCACCCTGTCCTGGACCGGACTGCCCCACGGGAACGGCGCCCTCCACAAGCGCCGCACCCGTTTCCTCCCAGGGACCACGCCCGCAGGCGCAGGGCGAGCGCCTGCCCGTGGGGTGGCGCTCCGACGGGCGAGCGGCGCGCTTTATGCGGCCAAGCCCCTCCCCGCGGCCCGCTCAGCACCAAGCTCCACCAGAGCGCCAGCCCGCCGGGACGGGCAGGCGCTCGCCCTGCGCCTTTGGCGCGTACCGGGCGGGGCACAGCTGGCGCGCACCGGGGGAACGGCTCGGGCCGGTCTCGTAGGGTGGGTTTATAACCCACCGGCCGCGCGCCTCCCCGCGCCTTTGACGGACGAAGGAGCCTCCCGCCCCTCCGCTCAAAACGCCTCACCCGGGAGCTTCGCCGCCTGCCGCACCCACTCCGCGAAGAGCGCCTCGTCCAGCCCGTCCTCCGGTACGTCGTAATAGCGCACGTCGGAATGCTTGGACTTGCCCTTCGGCAGCGGCTCCAGCCGGGCGCCGTTCGCGAAGGTCACCTTCATGTAGCGGGTGAAGCAATGGTAGCTGGCAAACCACGTCGCCTCGTCCACCCCGTAGAACGGGGAGTTCCAGCGGACTTTCTTGACCACCCCCGGCACCTCGGCGGTGAGAATCGCATCCAGCCGCTCGGCCAGAGGGCGCTTCCACTCCGGGCAGGCGGCGATGAAGGCCTGCACCGGCGCGTCTCCGTCTCCCTTCGGGATCTGAGGGTTGCCGCCCGAAAGGAGTGTCACCTTGCCGTCCGCCATGCGTCCCTCCGTAACCAGAAGAAACGATAGCCGCGCAGTTATCTTTCGGTCAACCGTCCTTGCCGTAGGCGATCTGCTGCGCCGCTCCGGCGCCGAGCAGGTAGACGGAGGTGATGATCAGGCCCAGATGCGCCCAGCTGTCCGGCGAGAAGTTGTCGAGCACCGCCCAGAAGGCGAAGGCCGTCCAGGCGAGCGCCATTGGCAGCGTCACCGCCCGCCAGCGCGCCGTGCGCACGGGGTGGACGAACTTCACCGGCAGGAACATCGCCACGGAGAGGATCGTCACCAGCCCGAGGATCACCCAGAAATCCGGCTTCAGCGCGAAGAGCACCAGCACCACCATGTTGAAGCAGCCGGGAAAGCCCGAGAAGCTCTTGTCCTTCGTCTTCATCCGGCTGTCGGCGAAGTACATCGCCGAGGCGTAGGTGATGACGAAGATGCCGATCCAGCCTGTCCAGCCGGGCAAGAGGCCCGACTTGAAGAGCGCGTAGGCCGGCACGAAGACGTAGGTCAGGTAGTCGATGATCAGGTCGAGCAGCACGCCGTCGAAGATCGGCGCATTGGTGCGCGTGTCGTAGCGGCGCGCCAGAGGGCCATCGATCCCGTCGACGAAGAAGGCGACGACGAGCCAGAAGAACATCGTACGCCAATCGCCCTCCACCGCCGCGAGCATCGAGAGCATCGCGAAGATGGCGCCGGTGGCAGTGAGCAGGTGGACGAGCAGGGCCTTGGTCTTGATGGTCATGGCCCGTTCATGACGGAGCCGGCGCCCCGGAGCAAGACCACCCGCTCAGGCACGCGGATGGGCGGCTTCGTAGATGCGCATGAGGCGCGATTCGTCCACCGCAGTGTAACCCTCGGTGGTGGAGAGCGAGGCATGGCCCAGCAGCTCCTGGATGGCGCGCAGGTCCCCGCCGGCGGCGAGCAGGTGGGTGGCGAAGGAGTGGCGCAGCGCGTGCGGCGTGGCGCTGGAGGGAAGGCCGAGCTGCATCCGCGCCGCCTCCGTCGCCTTCTGCACCTGCCGGGGGCTCAGCGGCCCGCCGCGGGCGCCGCGAAAGAGCGGCCCGTCCCCCTCCTTCGGCCAGGGGCTGAGGGAGAGGTAATCCTGCACCGCGAGGCGCGCGGCCGGCAGCACCGGCACCAGCCGCTCGCGCCCGCCCTTGCCGAAGATGCGCAGCACCTCCGGCAGCGGCGCGTCGCGCCCCGTCAGCGACAGCGCCTCGGAGATGCGCAGCCCGCAGCCGTAGAGCAGCGTGACGACGGCGACGTCCCGTGCCGCCTGCCAGCAGTCACGCGCCTGCAGCTCCACCGTGTCGATCAGCTGGCCCGCCGCCTCTTCCGACAGGGGGCGGGGCAGCGTCTTGCGGAACTTCGGGGCGCGGGCGGCGAGGATGGCGGTGGGCTCCACCCCCTCCCGCTCCGCCAGCCAGCGGCAGAAGCTCTTGATGGCGGAGAGGCGCCGCGCCAGCGAGCGGGAGGAGAGGCCCCTGCCCCGCTCGGCGGCGAGGAAGGCGCGCATGTCGGCAATGGTGACGTCGGCAATGGCCGGCACGCCCATCGGCCCGCCCCGGTGCAACGCCATGAAGCCTAGGAAGGCGGAGACATCGCGCCGGTAGGCGGCGATGGTGTGCCCGGAGGCGCCGGCCAGCGCCCGCTCCTCCTCCAGCCACCGCGAGAGCGCCGCCGCTGCCCCCTCCGACAGGTGGGTCACGTGAGCCAGCGCCGCATCAGCCGCTCGAAGACCGAGCCGAAGAAGGTCAGCAGGTCCGTCCCCTGCTGCGGCGCGTAGTGGTGCGGATCCTCCGCGCCGAGCGCCAGCATGCCGGGCAGCCGGCCATGGCCGAGATCGAGTTGAATCAGCGCCTCGGAGCGCACGTAGGGCGCCGCATCGCCATAGACCTGCCCGTCCTCGGGCCGGTACTGCCGCAGGATCACCCTGCGGGCGGCGCCGCCGCGGCCGAGCGTCTGATAATGGCCGATGAAGCCCGGCTCCGCCACGCGCAGGAGGCTGGAGAGCCGGTCGATGCCGCTGCGATCGTCCTCGGCGGTCTCGAGCACGAGGCGCACGCGGTCGATCTGCAGGATCTCCGCCACTTCGCCGCCGAGATCGTGCAGGAAGGTCTCGAAGGTCGGGCTTTCCAGCATCACCAGCACGGCGCGGTGCATCTGCTGCATGCCGGCGAGGTTGTCGTAGGCCGCGGCGATGACCGAGCGGTGGGTGTCCTCCAGCCGGCCGAGCCGCGCCTCCAGCCGCTCCATGGCGATGCCGCGCAGGTCGACGATGTTGCCGCCCATCAGCCGCTCGTTCGCGGCGACGAGGGCGCGCATGATCTCCTTGTCGTCGAGAAGAAGATCGGGCTCCTGGATGAGGCGGTCACGGACGGACGCCTCCATAAGGGGATTGCTGCTCATGTCTCACTCGTTGCGGTGATTTTGAGGCAGCATAGCAGAGGGGGCGGCGGAGGGTGGGGAAATCGGCGCCTCCGGGGCGACCAAGCGGCCGGCTATGGATTTCGCGGAACACCAGGCCTCGGCCCGGGCGAGAGACGCCGTCGCTGGCAGGCCGATTTCCGTATGGAAACCGGGCTCTTGCGGCCCCGCGCAAAGCGCGTAGCGTCGCGTCGTGGAAACCGCGCTGATCCTTCTGGCTGTCCTTTTGGCAGGGGCCCTGCTGGCCTGGCCGAAGGTGTTTCGCAACCCGCTCTGGCGCGCGACGGTCACGCCGCTGGCCTCGATCATCGGCTCGGGCTTCCTGATCCTCGGGCCAGTGCTCAATGCCGAATACGGCGCCTGGGCGCCCGCCGTCATGGCCGCGCTCTGCGCGCTCGCCTGGGCCTTCGGCGCCGCGATCCGCGCCAACATCGCCAGCATCGAGGCGGCGGCCGCGCGCCCCCGCGCCGCGCTGGCGCTGGAGCGGACCAGCCAATGGGTGCTGGCCTTCGCCTATGCGATCGCCGTGGCCTATTACCTCAATCTCTTCGGCGCCTTCGCGGTGGAGCTGACCCCGTGGAACGGCGAGCTCACCGCGCGACTCGTCACCAGCGGCGTCTTCCTCGTCATCCTCGCCACCGGCTGGCTCAAGGGCTTTTCGGCGCTGGAACGGATGGAGCAGGTCGCCGTCGGCCTGAAGCTCGCCATCATCGCGGGGCTGCTCACCGGCCTCGCCTGGGCCTTCGCCGCCGATGCGACGGGCGAGGGGCTCTACCTGAACCCCGTGACGATCCGCGGCCCCGAGGCGCTGTTCCTCGCCTTCGGCCTGCTCGTGACCGTGCAGGGCTTCGAGACCTCGCGCTATCTCGGCGAGGAGTATAGCGCCCGCCAGCGCATCCGCTCGATGCGGCTGGCGCAGGCGCTCTCGACGCTGATCTACCTCGTCTACATCGGCCTCTTCTCCTACCTCTTCGCCCCGCATGTGGCGCAGGTGGATGAGGCAGCCATCATCGGGATGATGCGTCAGGTCGCGCTGATCCTGCCGCCGCTGCTGGTCGTCGCGGCGCTCGCGGCGCAATTCTCCGCCGCCGTGGCCGATACCTCGGGCGCCGGCGGGCTGGTGGAGGAGCTGACGGGCGGGCGCATCGGCCCCAGAGCCGCGTACGCTGTGCTCGTGGCCGCGGGGCTGGTGCTGACATGGTGGCTCGACGTCTTCGTCATCATCACCTGGGCGAGCCGCGCCTTCGCGCTCTACTACGCCCTGCAGGCCGCCATCGCCGCGGTCGAGGCGCGCCGGGCGGGGCAGCGGGGCTGGATGATGGCGTGGGGGGCGCTCTGCCTGCTCGGACTGGCGATCACGGCGCTGGGGACGCCGGTGGAATAAGGCTGGACGTATCGGTCCGTGACGTGGCGTGCCGCGCGATCCCTTCAGCCAGGCAGCCCGTCGATCCTGTCGAGGGAGGCGAGGTCATTGTCCCAATCGGCGCGACTTGAGACACAGATATGGGCGGTCGGCCGCATGCCGATCGGGGTGTCGAGGGAGCCAGCCGGCACGACAAGCACGCCATCTTGAGAGAAGGGGAGCGCCGAGCCGCATTCGGTGCAGAAGCATTTTGCGTGTCGTGAGTCGGGAAGCCTGAATTGCCTGGCGGTCTCTTCGCCGGACACCCAGGTGATCTTCGCCGTGGAGGAAAACAGGTTGGCCGAATGGGCGGAGCCGCTGTCCTTGCGGCAGCGCCCGCAATGGCAAAGGAAGAAGCTCTCGAACTCTCCCGAAATGCGGAATGACACCGCGCCGCAGAGGCATTGTCCGGTTGTCAGTTTGTCCATTCGCACCCTCTCCAGATGCGACCGCCAATGTGCCGGTCGAAGGCCGCTCTTTCGGCCCGTAGTTTTCGCCAAAGCAACGGAAAGGTGATCACCATACTAAGCAAAAGGCCGGGCGCTGGGCCCGGCCTTTTCTATATCGTTTCGCAATGGGCTTCAGACGATCTTCTGGCCGGTGCCTTCCCAGTCCTTCAGGAACTGCTCGACGCCCTTGTCGGTCAGCGGGTGGTTGACCATCGCCTTGATGACCGCCGGCGGCGCCGTGGCCACGTCAGCGCCGATCTTGGCGGCTTCGGACATGTGGTTGGCCGAGCGGATCGAGGCGGCGAGGATCTGCGTGTCGAAGTCGTAATTGTCATAGACCTGACGGATGTCGGCGATCAGCTCCATGCCGTCGAGGTTGAGATCGTCCAGGCGGCCGATGAAGGGGGAAATGAAGGTCGCCCCCGCCTTGGCGGCCAGCAGCGCCTGGTTGGCCGAGAAGCAGAGCGTCACGTTGACCATGCGGCCCTCGTCGGTGAGCACCTTGCAGGCCTTCAGCCCTTCCCAGGTCAGCGGCACCTTCACGGCGATGTTCGGCGCGATCTTGGCCAGCTCGCGGCCCTCGGTGATCATGCCCTCGGCATCGAGCGCGACCGTCTCGGCGGAGACCGGGCCGGGAACGAGATCGCAGATCTCCTTCGTGACTTCGCGGATGTCGCGGCCGGACTTGGCGATCAGCGAGGGGTTGGTGGTCACCCCGTCGATCATGCCGAAGGCGACAAGTTCGCGGATGGCATCGATGTCGGCGGTGTCGACGAAGAATTTCATGGGTCACTCCCGTGCTTGTGGCCAGCTCGGGGCTTGGCTGGCGTTGCCTGACGATCTACCCCGATTGTCGCACCTCGGCAAACCCCCGGGGACAATCCCCGGTTTTCCTGATCTGCGGACGTGGCATGAACGATTTCTTTCCAGGCGGCGCGCGTATCGCGGTGTTGACCACACAGCCGCTGCCCGGTCCATTGGACTATCTAGCGCCCGAGGGCGGTCTGTCCACCGGTGCCGTCGTCGAGGTGCCGCTTGGCCCCCGCCGGGTCGCCGGCGTCGTCTGGGGCCGGGGCGAGGGAGATTTTCCCGCCTCGAAGCTCCGCCCCGTCTCCCGCGTGCTGGAGGCGGCGCCACTGACCGAGGGGATGCGCGACTTCCTGATCCGCTCCGCCGATTACACGCTCACACCGCCCTACCAGATGCTGCGCATGGCGCTGCGCGCGCCCGGCCTCGGCGACGAGCCGGCGATGCGGCGCGTCTACCGCCTCGGGCATCACGAGCCCTCCCGCATGACGCCGCCCCGCCAGCAGGTGCTCGCGGTGATGGAAGAATTCGCGGAGGCCGCCTTCACCCTCGGCGAGCTGTCCGAGGCGGCCGGTGTCTCCACCTCCGTCATCAAGGGCCTCGTCAAGGCGGGCGCGCTCCGCGAGGAGGAGGCGCCCCGCGACACCCCCTACCCCGCGCTCGACGCCGCGCGCCCGGGGCTGGACCTGACGGAGGATCAGGCGGAGGCGGCGGCGCGGCTACGCGAAGGGGTCGCGTCCGGCACCTACGGCACGACGCTGCTGCGCGGCGTCACCGGCTCCGGCAAGACGGAGGTATACCTCGAGGCGGTGGCGGAGTGCCTCGCCCGCGGCCGGCAGGCGTTGGTGCTGCTGCCCGAGATCGCGCTGACCGGCGCCTTCCTCGCCCGGGTCGAGGAGCGCTTCGGTGCCAAGGCGGCCGAGTGGCACTCGGGCATCACGATGACGGAGCGGCGGCGGCTGTGGAAGATGGTCGGCGAGGGCGGCGCCGAGCTGGTCGTCGGCGCCCGCTCCGCCCTCTTCCTGCCCTTCCGGGAGCTGGGGCTGATCGTCGTCGATGAAGAGCACGACACCTCCTACAAGCAGGAGGAGGGCGTGCTCTACAACGCCCGCGACATGGCCGTCCTGCGCGCCTCGCTCTCCGGGGGGCGGGTGATCCTCGCCTCCGCCACGCCGAGTCTCGAGAGCTGGGTGAATGCCGAGCAGGGCAAGTATGAGCGGCTCGACCTCACCTCCCGCTTCGGCCCGGCGGTCATGCCGAAGATGCGGGCGATCGACATGCGGGCCGAGCCGATGTCCCACGGGACATGGATCTCACCGAGCCTCGCCGCCGCAGTCGAGGCGCGCATGGAGAAGGGCGAGCAGTCGCTGCTCTTCCTCAACCGGCGGGGCTACGCGCCGGTGACGCTCTGCCGGGCCTGCGGCGAGCAGGTCGCCTGCCGCAACTGCGACGCGCGGATGGTGGAGCACCGCTTCCTCAAGCGGCTGATGTGCCACCAATGCGGAGAGACGATCCCGGTGCCGACCGTCTGCCCGAGCTGCGAGGTGGAGGGCAAGCTCGCCGCCCTCGGCCCCGGCGTCGAGCGGCTGGCGGAGGAGGTGACCGCGCGCTTCCCCGAGGCGCGGCTGGCGGTGCTCTCCTCCGACCTCTTCGGCTCAGCCCGGGCGCTGAAGGCGGCGATCGAGGAGATTGCGGCGGGGGCGGCGGATATCGTCATCGGCACGCAGCTGGTGGCCAAGGGCCACAACTTCCCGCTGCTGACGCTGGTGGGCGTGATCGACAGCGATCTCGGCCTGCAGGGGAGCGACCTGCGCGCGGCGGAGAAGACCTTCCAGCTGATCCGGCAGGTGGCGGGGCGCGCCGGCCGGGCGGAGGCGCCGGGCGAGGCGCTCCTGCAGACGTTCCAGCCCGAGCACCCGGTGATCCGCGCCATCCTTTCCGGCGAGGAGGAGCGCTTTTGGGCCGCCGAGGCGGCGGAGCGGAAGGCGGCGGGCGCGCCGCCCTTCGGGCGGATGGCCGGGCTCATCCTCTCCTCCCCCGACCTGCAGGCGACCTTCGACATCGGCAACCTCCTCGCCCGCAACACCGAGAAGCTGCGCGCCATCGGGGCGGAGGTCTACGGTCCCGCCCCGGCGCCCATCGCCCGCGTGCGGGGGCGCCACCGGGTGCGGCTGCTGGTGAAGGCGGCGAAGTCAGCGCCGCTCCAGCAGGCACTGGCGGAGTGGGTGGCGCCGGTGAAGCTGCCGGCGAACTTCCGGCTGGCCATCGATATCGACCCGCAGAGCTTCTGGTAGGCCGCTGCCCGGGCCCGCCTCCCGCCCGCCCACCCCGGCGCGCCCGGGCAGCTTGGGGCTGGATGGCGGGCGGTGGAGCTGGTGGAGGGGGAGGGACCGGGGGGCCAGCCCGTCGCCATTGTCACTCGGACCAATGGCGCGCCAATGGCGACCCCCCCGGGATTTTTTGGACCAAAGACGGGGGGCGGGTGGCTGGTGCTGCGCCTTCGCGGCGGGCTGGTAGGCTAGAGGAGGAGGCTCGCGGCGCCTTCGAGGCGGAGGAGGCTGATCTTGGTCTCGATGCCGCCGGCGCCGGAATAGCCTCCGAGGGAGGTGGCGGAGAGGACGCGGTGGCAGGGGACGAAGATGGGCAGCGGGTTGGCGCCGCAGGCCTGGCCGGCGGCCTGGGGGGAGATGGAGAGCGCGGCGGCGAGTGCGCCGTAGATGCGGGTCTCGCCGAAGGGGATGGCGAGGAGCGCGGCGCGGGTGCGGGCGGCGAGGCCCGTCGCGGGGGCGAGGGGCAGGTCGAAGTGGCGGAGGCTGCCGGAGAGGTAGGCGCCGAACTGGGCGAGCGCTTCGGCGGCGAGGCTGCCGAGCGGCGGCGGAGAGGCCGGGCCCCAGCCGGCGGCGGTGAGGGCGCCGGAGGTCTCCTCGACCCAGATCGGGCCGAGGGGGGTGTCGGCGCCGGCCCTCAGACCTCGCGCGCCACGTACCATTGCGTGCCATCGGGGCTGCGGAAGCCGCCGCGACGGTCGCCGTCGCCCTTTTCCATCATCGGCTGCAGCTCCTCGGCCCCCGCCTTCAGCGCGCGGGCGAAAGCGGCATCGGGGTCTGCCATGTAGAGATGGAGGACGGCGGGCGGGCCCTCATAGTCACTGACCATCAGGACCGTGTCGCCGATGCGGCATTCGCCGTGCATGATGCGTCCGCCCTCCTCGATGACACGCAGGCGCTCGGCGCCGAAGACCTCTTCGCAAAACGCGAGCAGCCCCTGCGCATCAGGCACGTAGAGATAGGGGGCGAGGTCGGTGTATCCGTCCGGCTTGTAGCGCATGGGGCCGAGCTTGCGCCCGGCCCCGGCGGCCCGTCAAGCGGGCACGTTCAGCTCGGTCAGCGCCTCGTCGCAGCGCCCGCAGACGCCGGGATGCGAATGCGTGCCGACATCGGGGAGGATCTTCCAGCAGCGCTGGCATTTCTCGCCCTCGGCCCGCTCGAAGACCACTCCGATCCCCTCGACCTCCGGCATGCGGAAGGCCTCGGCCGGGGCGGGATCGGTTGTGATCTCGATGCCCGAGGTAATGCAGAGGTCCTCGAAGGAGACGGTCTTGAGCGCCGCGGCGGTCGCCTCGTCGACATGCACGACGGGGGCCGCCTCCAACGACGCGCCGATGGTCTTGTCGCGGCGGGCCACTTCAAGCGCGCCGGTGACGACGCGGCGGGCGCGGCGGATGGCGGCCCATTTCTCGGCCAGCGCCTCATCACGCCACGAGGCCGGGGTTTCCGGCATGTCCACGAGGTGAACGGAGCTCTCGTCGCCCGGGAAGCGCTCCAGCCAGACCTCTTCCATTGTGAAGACGAGGATCGGCGCGAGCCAGGTCGTCAGCCGGTGGAAGAGCAGGTCGAGCACCGTGCGGGCGGCGCGGCGGCGGGCGGTATCGCCGTCGCAATAGAGCGCGTCCTTGCGGATGTCGAAATAGACGGAGCTGAGGTCGATGGTGGCGAAGTGGAAGACCGCCTGCCAGACGCCCTGGAAGTCGAACGTCCGGTAGCCCTCGCGCACCTGAGCGTCGAGCTCGGCGAGGCGGTGCAGCACCCAGCGCTCAAGCTCGGGCATGTCGTCGGGCGCCACGCGATCTTCCTCACGGAAGTCGCCGAGGCTGCCCAGCAGGAACCGCATGGTATTGCGCAGGCGCCGGTAGCTGTCAGCCACGCCTTTCAGGATCTCGTCGCCGATGCGCTGGTCGGCGGTGTAATCCGTCTGCGCGACCCAGAGGCGCAGGATGTCGGCGCCGTATTGCTTGGTCACGTCGTCGGGCGCGATGGTGTTGCCCAGCGACTTCGACATCTTGTTGCCCTTGGCATCAAGCGTGAAGCCGGCGGTGACGACCTTGCGATAGGGCGCGCGGCCGATGGTGCCGCAGGCCTGCAAAAGCGAGGAGTGGAACCAGCCGCGGTGCTGGTCCGTGCCCTCGAGGTAGACATCGGCGATGCCGTCGTCGGTGCCGTCTTCGCGGTCACGCAGCACGAAGGCGTGGGTGGAGCCGCTGTCGAACCAGACGTCGAGGATGTCGAAGACCTGCTCGTACTCCTTGGGGTCGACCTCGCCGGCGAGGAAGCGCTCTTTCGCGCCTTCCTTGTACCAAGCGTCGGCGCCCTCGGCTTCGAAGGCCTCGGTGATGCGCTGGTTGACCTTTTCTGACCTCAGCAGGAAGTCCGGCTGGTCGGGGGTCGCACCGACTTTCACGAAACAGGTCAGCGGCACGCCCCAGGCGCGCTGGCGGGAGAGCACCCAGTCGGGCCGCGCCTCCATCATCGAATGCAGGCGGTTGCGGCCGGAACGGGGGGTCCATTCCACCTTGTCGATGGCGGTGAGCGCCCGCTCGCGGATGGTCTCACCCAGTTCGTCCTGCCCGTCGCCGACGGGGCGGTCGATGGCGGCGAACCATTGCGGCGTGTTGCGATAGATCAGCGGCGCCTTTGAGCGCCAGGAATGCGGGTAGGAGTGCTTGATCTTGCCGCGCGCGAGCAGGCCGCCATGGGCGACGAGCGTGTCGATCACCGCCTTGTTGGCGTCGCCTTCCTTGCCGGTCTCCTTCAGGATGCGGCGCCCGCCGAAGAGCGGCAGGTCGGGGCGGAAGGAGCCGTCGGGCAGCACGTTGTAGGTGATGACCTGCTCGAGCATCCCGAGTTCGCGGTAAAGCTCGAACTCTTCCATCCCGTGGGAGGGGGCGCAGTGCACGAAGCCGGTGCCCTCTTCGTCGGTCACGAAGGGGGCGGCGCGGAAGTCACGCGGCGCATCCCACTCACCCTCGGCGCCTTCGACGCCGGCGAGGGGGTGGGCGAGGCTCATCTTCTCCAGCGCCTCGACGGGCACATCGGCGACGCGGCCCCACTGGCCCTCTTCCAGCCGGGCGCGGCCGAAGACATCCGCCGCCAGCTTGTCAGCGAGCAGGAACTTGTCACCGGGCGCTGCCCAGCATTGCTCGGGCGTCTCGGTGACCTCGTAGAGCCCGTAGGAGAAGTCCGCCCCGTAGACGACCGCCTTGTTGGACGGGATCGTCCAAGGCGTCGTCGTCCAGATCACGACATTGGCGCCGTCGAACTCAGTGCCCTCCATGCCGAGCACCCTGAACTTCACCCAGATCGTGAAGCTCTCCTTGTCGTGGTATTCCACTTCGGCCTCGGCCAGCGCCGTCTCCTCGATGGGCGACCACATGACCGGCTTGGAGCCCTGGTAGAGCGTGCCGTTCATGAGGAACTTCATGAATTCCTCGGCGATCACCCGCTCGGCGTGGAAATCCATGGTGAGGTAGGGCTCGGCCCAGTTGCCGGTGATGCCGAGGCGCTGGAACTCGGCGCGCTGCACATCCACCCAGCCGGCGGCGAAGTCGCGGCATTCCTGCCGGAATTCGAGGACGGGGACGTCGTCCTTGTCCTTGCCCTGCTGGCGGTATTTTTCCTCGATCTTCCACTCGATCGGCAGGCCGTGACAATCCCAGCCGGGGATGTAGCGGCTGTCATGCCCCATCATCTGGTGCGAGCGGACGACCATGTCCTTCAGCGTCTTGTTCAGCGCGTGGCCGATATGCAGGTGGCCGTTGGCGTAGGGAGGACCATCGTGGAGCGTGAAGGGCGGGCGGCCCTCCTTCTCGCGCAGGCGGTCGTAGACGCCGATCTTCTGCCAGCGGGCGAGCCACTCGGGCTCGCGCTTGGGCAGGCCGGCCCGCATGGGGAAGTCGGTCCTGGGGAGATTGAGGGTGTCTTTGTATTCAGGCGTGTCGGCGCACATGGGGACGGTCTCGTTTCCAGCGGGAAAGGGGGATCAGGCGGTGCGAGTCTCGGCACCTTCGCCCGGCGGCTCCGGTCTCAGAGCGCCGGGGACGTAATTCGAATGATCCGGGTCGGCCTGTGCATGGGGCGCGTTATAAGTCGGCCCGCGAGGGGGGTAAAGCGCCTGCAGGGCCCCTGCTCGGCCCGCCCTGCCGGGCGGGCTCGCCCCCTCATTGCCCGAAGAGGATGTCGACGGCCGTCATGCCGTGATCGAAGGCGCCGGTGGCGAGGAAGGCCTGCACCTGGGCGATGACGAAGGGGTTGTTCATCAGGAAGGTGTGGCTCACCGGCAGGACGAGGAAGTCCGCCTGCCCCGGCAGCGCCGCCGACTGGACGGAGACCTTGCCGTCGTCGGGCCCCTCGATCAGCGCCGAGTAGAAGGGGTTGAGCGAGCCGGTGCCGGCGATGACGCCCACCGGGTAGTCGGGCGGCGGCAGCTGGTTCGGCAAGGCGGAGGCATCCGTCCCCAGCTCCTGCCCCGCGGGGCCGTAGAGCCATTCGAAGAGGGGCAGGTCCTCGAAGGTGTCCACCAGCTCGGTGCCGTTGTTGGGCGGGGCGAGCATGACGACGCGACCGAGGCGCGGCAGCTCATGCTCCGCCAGCCAGAGCCGGGTGAGGATGCCGCCCATGGAATGGGTGACGATGTCGATCTCCGCCGCGTCGCCGCAGGCGGCGATGTCGCGCGGCAGCACCGTGGCGGCCAGTGTCTCGATGGATTCGCTCGTGGAGGGGTAGCCGAGGTTGACGACGCGGTAGCCGTCGCCCTCCAGCACCTCCTGCATGACGAGGAAGCTCTCCTCCCCCCGGGCCAGCCCGTGCAGGAGGATGACGCAGGCATCCTCCGGGGCCGTGGGCGCCGCGGCCGGTTCGGCGCTGCGCGGCCCCGTCTCCGCCACGGCGAGGCCGGCCACGAAGAGGCAGGCGACCAGGGCCGAGCGGAAGAGGCGGCGGGAGCTTTCCATGAGGTAGATCTAGCGCAAGCCGCGGCCGGAGAAAGCCCGACGCGCCGGCGACCTTGCGTCGCGGCGGCTGCGGGGCGGCGCGCTCAGGGAAGGGCGCGCGATTGCAGGCTGAGGAGCGCGCTCAGGGCCGCCTCCGCCTGCGCCTCTGGGACGAAGACATGATCGTGGTGATGGGCGGCGACAACGTTGGCGGGGATGCCCGCCTCCGCCAGCGCGCCGGAGACGGCGGCGGTGAGGCCGACGCCGGTTAGCGAGGAATAGACGTTAAGCGTGATCTGCCGCATCGGCTGGTCGGCGGGAAGGCCGAGCCCCCGGGCCTTTTCCACCGGCAGGATCAGTGACATCCCCTCCGCCTCGGCGAAGAGCCCGCGGGCGTGAGGCAGCGCGGCGCCGAGGGCCTCGGCCTCCGTCACTGAGCAGAAGACGAAGACGCCGGAGACGAGGACGGGCGTCATGCCGGCGATCATCTCGGCTTCGTTGGTGATGGGGTCGGGCATGGGGGCGAGCGTAGGGGGCGGGAGGCTGTTTGTCACGCCGCCGCCCGCCGGGCGGTGCGTGGGGCGTGGAACGCCAACCTTGTCAGAAAATCGCGTCGCGCTCCTCATCCAGGACCGCCGCCCCGGTGAAGAAGGCGAAATCCCGTTCCGGGGTCAGGTCAAACCTGAAAATCCTCTCAAGGGCGCCGAAACCGGCGACCGCCTGATCCGGCGCTCCGGCGATATCGGCCTCCGAGGCGCTCCCTTCGAGAATCCTTTCTGACTCGCCCAGCCCCTCCACCAGGAAGAAATGCTCCGGCGCCGGCCCGCCGGCGCGAAAACGCGGCGGCGCGGCCAGCTCCGGCGGCACCGGGACGTCCGCCAGCTTGGTGGCCTCGCCCGCCCGGACCATGCGGGGCAGGTCGACGAAGACCGACGTCAGCAGCGGCTGCGACAAGATCGCTGGCACGTCCTCGGGCACGTTCTCAGCGACCCCGCGGAACAGCCGCATCAACTGCCCCAGCCGTGGCCCCCACCCGTCCGTCACCTCGTGGGTGCAGAGGCCAAACCCCATGTGCGAGCCGAAATGAAAGGCGTAGAGCCCGCCGACCAGAGATTTGCCTGCCATCTCGTGTCCTCTCCGGCTTCCAGAACGGTCAGACATTGGTTGGAACATGCCACTTATTCAACCGTATCTGGCGCCAAGCACCGCCTTCAGTGGCGAGCCTTTCGAAAATCGGATCTTGGTGCATCCACCGTGATGAGCCGGTGGGGCACGCCAAATGCCGACGGCTGTATGCAAAAGACATCAGCCGAGGGCCATTCATCCGGACATAGAAAAGGGCGCCCCGAGAGGCGCCCTTCCCTGAAGTCCCGAATGGCGGGGCAGATTACATCATGCCACCCATGCCACCCATGCCGCCCATGTCGGGGGCACCGCCGCCGTCGTCCTTCTTCGGCTTGTCGGCAACCATGGCTTCGGTGGTGATCAGAAGGCCGGCCACGGAGGCCGCGTCTTCCAGCGCGGTGCGCACCACTTTCGCCGGGTCGATGACGCCGAACTTGAACATGTCGCCGTATTCTTCCGTCTGGGCGTTGAACCCGAACTTCAGATCGCTCGACTCGCGGATCTTGCCAGCCACGACGGAGCCGTCGACGCCCGCGTTCTGGGCGATCTGGCGCAGCGGGGCCTCGAGGGCCTTGCGAACGATGGCGATGCCGGCGTTCTGGTCGGAGTTGTCACCGGTGAGGCCGTCGAGCGCCTTGGCGCCCTGCAGCAGCGCAACGCCGCCGCCGACCACGATGCCTTCCTGAACGGCAGCGCGGGTCGCGTTGAGCGCGTCATCGACGCGGTCCTTGCGCTCCTTCACTTCCACTTCGGTCATGCCACCGACGCGGATGACGGCAACGCCGCCGGCCAGCTTGGCAACACGCTCCTGCAGCTTCTCGCGGTCGTAGTCCGAGGTGGTGTCCTCGATCTGCTGACGGATCTGCGTGACGCGGGCCTCGATCTCGGCCTTTTCGCCGGCACCGTCGACGATGGTCGTCTCGTCCTTGGTGATCGAGATGCGCTTGGCGGAGCCGAGCATGTCCATCGTGACATTCTCGAGCTTCATGCCGAGGTCTTCGGAGATGACCTGGCCGCCCGTGAGGATCGCGATGTCCTGCAGCATGGCCTTGCGACGGTCACCGAAGCCCGGCGCCTTGACGGCAGCGATCTTCAGGCCACCGCGCAGCTTGTTCACGACGAGCGTCGGCAGGGCTTCGCCCTCGACGTCCTCGGCGATGATCAGCAGCGGCTTGCCCGACTGGATCACGGCCTCGAGCAGGGGAACCATCGGCTGCAGCGACGAGAGCTTCTTCTCGTGCAGCAGGATGATGGCGTCTTCGAGCTCGACGGTCATCTTTTCGGTGTTGGTGACGAAGTAGGGTGAGAGGAAGCCGCGGTCGAACTGCATGCCTTCGACGACTTCGGTCTCGGTCTCCAGACCCTTGTTCTCTTCGACGGTGATGACACCCTCGTTGCCGACCTTCTGCATCGCGTCGGCGATCTGGCGGCCGATTTCCTTCTCGCCATTGGCGGAGATGGTGCCGACCTGGGCGACTTCGTCGCTGTCGTTGACCGGGCGGGCAGCAGCCTTGATGGCCTCGACGACCTTGAGGGTCGCCATGTCGATGCCGCGCTTGAGATCCATCGGGTTCATGCCGGCAGCGACCGACTTCATGCCCTCTTTGACGATCGCCTGGGCGAGAACCGTGGCGGTCGTGGTGCCGTCGCCGGCCTCGTCATTGGTGCGGGAAGCGACTTCCTTCACCATCTGAGCGCCCATGTTCTCGAACTTGTCCTCGAGCTCGATCTCCTTGGCGACCGTCACACCGTCCTTGGTGATGCGCGGGGCGCCGAAGCTCTTGTCGATGACAACGTTCCGGCCCTTGGGGCCGAGGGTCACCTTCACCGCGTCGGCGAGGATGTTGACGCCCTTGAGCATGCGATTGCGGGCGTCGGTATCGAAACGTACGTCCTTAGCCATTTGGCGTTGCTCCTGAAGCTAGTGTTTCTGTTGTTCGTCCAGAGCCGGGCCGGCATTGGGCGCCGGCCGCGCGGCTCAGGCAGCGATGATGCCGAGGATGTCGCTCTCTTTCATGATGAGCAGCTCCTGGCCGTCGATCGTCACTTCCGTGCCCGACCACTTGCCGAACAGGACGCGATCACCGGCTTTGACGCCCATCTCGATCAGCTCGCCCGAATCCTTGCGGGCACCGTCACCACAGGCGACGACTTCGCCTTCGGCCGGCTTTTCTTTCGCGCTGTCGGGAATGATCAGACCGCCCTTGGTCTTCTCTTCGGATTCTACGCGGCGGACCAGCACGCGGTCGTGAAGCGGCTTGAATGCCATCTTTGCAGCTCCCTGGCTCAAAGTTCCTTCGGTCGGGGCCCGCCGCCCGGTCTAGGACCGGTCGGGATGCGCCCCTTTAGCACTCTCCTTGGGTGAGTGCTAACAGCGCGGGACTTAGGCTCCGCGACCCGTCCTGTCAAGCGCGTGATGTGGCGGGAGGGAGGCACCGGAGGGCCGTTTGCGGCCGATTGCGCGGGCGCGCGGGCGGCGCTATTCAAGCGAAGGACACGGAGGATAGCTCAGATGGGCTTTCGCAGCAACCGGACGCGCTGAACGCGCCCCCTGCCGTTGCCACCGGGCTGATCCAGCCCCGGCCCCGCAACGCCTCCCGGAGCTCGCCCGACGCGGGTGACCCCGGCCCAGCCCCTCCGCCAGGACGCGGAGACTTCGTTGCCACGGCCGGCCCGTCGCCGGCTCCATTCCATATCAGGAAACCCCCATGCCCAAGAGCAAGACGCCCCGCGGCAAGAGCCGCAAGGGCGGCGCCACGCCGTCCAAACCTGCCGCCCCCACCGAGAAGACCACGTCCCGCGGCGGCCCGCCCGCCGAGGCCAAGCCCCGGCCCCCGCGCCGCCTGCCGGGCCGGAAGGGCTGAAGCGAGGCGCGGCGCCCTCGCGGCGCCGCGCTACCCCGGTGCGTCGGGGGTGGAGCCTCGGCGCCCCCGCCCCTAGGCTCGCCGTCGAGCCACCGACGGGAGCCGCCGATGTACCCTTTCCTCTCCACCACCCAGCCGCACGCCCCCGCGGCGCTGCTGGCCCGGGCCCGCGCCCGCAAGCGGGCGCCGCGCGTCGCGCTCGTCAACGCCGGCGCGCCGCACCCGCTGCAGGGGATCCGCGAGGCCGCCGATGCGGGCCTCGCCGAGCCCATCCTCATCGGCGACGCAGATAAGATCCGCGCCACTGCGGCGGAGATCGGCTGGGACATCTCCCACCTCGCCCTTCACCACGCCCCGCAGGACGAGGCCGCCCCCCTCGCCGCCCGTCTCGCGCGGGAGGGGGAGGCAGACGCGGTGATGAAGGGGCAGATCCACACCTCGACCTTCCTCAAGGCGCTCCTGCCCTCCGCCGCCGGGCTGCGCGAGCCGGGCACGCGCTGCGGGCATGTCTTTCACATCACCATGCCGGGCGACGACCGCCCATTGCTGCTCACCGACGCCGCCCTCAACGTCGACCCCGATGTCGAGACGCGGAAGGCCTGCCTGACCCAGGCGGTGATGCTGGCGCAGCGGCTCGGCGTGGCCCGCCCGAAGGCCGGCATCCTCGCCCCGACGGAGGACCCGATCCCCACCGTGCCCAACACGATGGAGGCGCGCGAGATCGCCGACTGGGCGGCGGGGGCGCTGCCGGAGGCCATCGTCGAGGGGCCGATGGCGCTGGACCTGATTTTTTCCGACGCCGCCGCGAGCGCCAAGAGCTACGCCAGCCGCGTCTCGGGCGATGCCGACATCATGCTGGTGCCGAACATCACGTCCGGCAATGCCATCTTCAAGTTGATGGTCCTCGGCATGGGCTGCTGCGCCGCCGGCATCGTGCTCGGGCTGAAGGTGCCGGTGCTGCTCACCTCCCGCAGCCAGACGGCCCCGGCGCGCCTCGCCTCCGCCGCGCTCGGCGCCGTCATGGCGCCATGACCGGGCCGATCCTCGTCCTCAACGCCGGCTCTTCCTCGCTGAAGGCGGAGCTCTTCGGGGAGGGCCTCGCCTCCCTCCTCGCCCTCTCCGTCTCCGAGATCGGCGGGGCCGGGGAGCTGGTGGTCGGCGAGGCGCGCCGCCCCGTCTCCGCCCCCGGCCACGAGGCGGCGCTGGCCCTGCTGCTGGAGGCGCTGGAAGCCGCGGGCCACCCGCCGGAGAGCCTGCGCGCCGCAGGACACCGCGTCGTCCATGGCGGCGGGCTGACGGCGCCGGCGCGGGTGACGGAGGAGGTGCTGGAGATCATCCGCGCCGCCTGCCCCCTCGCCCCGCTCCACAACCCGGCCAACCTCGCCGGCATCGAGGCCCTCGCCCGGCTCGCGCCCGCCCTTCCCCAGACGGCGAGCTTCGACACCGCCTTCCACGCAACCCAGCCGCCCCTGGCGACGACTTACGCCCTGCCTCAGGCGCTGCGTGACCGGGGCCTGCGCCGCTACGGCTTCCACGGCCTCTCCTATGCCTCCCTCGTCGCCCGGCTCGACCCGCTGCCCCGCCGCCTCCTCGCGCTGCACCTCGGCAACGGCGCCTCGCTCTGCGCCATCGAGGAGGGCCGCTCCGTCGCCACCTCCATGGGCTACTCGCCGGCGAGCGGGCTGGTGATGGGCACCCGCGCCGGCGACATCGACGCCGCGCTCGTCCTGCGCCTCGCCGCCGAGGAGGGCATTGCGGGCGCCGAGGAGATCCTGCTGCGGCAGAGCGGCCTCACCGGCCTCGCCGGCACCAACGACATGCAGACGCTGCTGGCCCGCCCCGATGCCGAGGCCCGCTTCGCCGTCGACGCCTTCTGCTACTGGGCGATCCGCCACGGCGCCTCCGCCGTCGCCGCCATGGGCGGGCTCGACGCCATCGTCTTCACCGGCGGCATCGGCGAGCATGCCGCCCCCGTGCGTGAGGCCATCGCCGCCGGACTCGCCTTCCTCGGCCCCGCCGAGGTACGGGTGATGGAGGCCGACGAGGAACGGCAGATTGCCCGCGATGCGCTCGCCCTCCTTGCCTGAGCCGCCCCGATCCCCATAGTGTCCGCCGGCAACAGGGAGGGCACCATGCAGGCGAAGTACCCCGATCTCTCGGGCGCGCCGGTCTTCATCACCGGCGGCGGCAGCGGCATCGGCGCCCTTCTGGTCGAGGGGTTCCTGCGCCAGAACGCCCGCGTCGCCTTCTGTGACATCGTCGACAGCACCGAGTTCGCCGACCGCATGGGCGAGGAGACGGGCGCCCGCCCGCTGTTCCTCGATGCCGACGTCACCGACACGGGCGCCCTCAAGGCCGCCATGCGCAATGCGGAGGAGGCGCACGGGCCCCTCGCCGTGCTCGTCAACAACGCCGCCAACGACCAGCGCGCCGAGGCCGACGAGGTGGACGAGGCCTTCTGGGACTGGTCACTCTCGCTCAACCTCAAGCAGCAGTTCTTTGCGGCGCAGGAGGCGGCGGCGCAGATGCGCAAGCGCGGCGGCGGGCGGATCGTCAATTACTCGTCCATCGCCCATGCGCTCGGCGGCGCGAACATGACGTCCTACGTCGCCGCCAAGGCCGGCGTCGCGGGGATGACCCGCTCGCTCGCCCGCGCCTGGGGCAAGGAGGGCATCCGCGTCAACGCCATCGCCCCCGGCCTCGTGGTGACGGAGCGGCAGAGGGAGCTCTGGATCACCGAGGAGGGGCTGAAATCCCATGTCGGCGGCCAGGCCATACCCCGCCCCATTGCGCCGGAGGATCTCGTCGGCCCGACGCTCTTCCTCGCCTCCGAGGCCAGCGCGATGATCGCCGCGCAGGTGATCGTCGTCGACGGCGGCTACGTGATCCACGCATGACCCGCCTCGCCCGGAAGGACAGAGCATGAGCTGGATCGCCGCCGACTGGGGCACCTCCCGCCTGCGCCTGTGGCATCTCTCCGCGGCCGACGAGCTGCTGGACGCGCGCAGCTCAGACGAGGGCATGGGCGGCCTCGCGCCCGCCGAGTTCGAGCCGACGCTCCGCCGGCTGGCCGCGGGGTGGGAGGCGACGACGGTGCTCACCTGCGGCATGGCCGGCGCCAAGCAGGGCTGGGCAGAGGCGCCCTATCGCCCCCTGCCCTGCCCGCCCCTTGGCCCCGGCCTCACCGCCGCCCCGGCGGAGGGCTGGACGGTGCGCCTCATCCCCGGCCTCTCGCAGGCGAAGCCGGCCGACGTGATGCGCGGCGAGGAGACGGCCATCGCCGGCTGGCTCGCCGCCAACCCCGGCTGGGACGGCGTCATCTGCCTCCCCGGCAGCCACTCCAAGTGGGCGGAGGTGAGCGCCGGCGAGGTCGTCTCCTTCCGCACCTTCCTGACGGGGGAGCTCTTCGCCGCCATCGCCGGCCACACCGTCCTGCGCCACTCCGTCGGCGGGGACGAAATCGACGCCGCGGCCTTCGACGAGGCCCTGTCGGAGGCGCTCTCGCGCCCCGAGCAGCTGGCCGCGCGGCTCTTCTCCATCCGCGCCGAGGGGCTGCTGTCCGGCCTGCCCGCCGCCGCCGCCCGTGGCCGCCTCTCCGGCCTGCTCATCGGGGCGGAGCTGGCCGCCGCCCGCCCCTGGTGGCTCGGCCGCGAGGTGGCGCTGATCGGCGCCGGCCCCCTCACCGCCCTCTACGCCCGCGCCCTCGCTGCCCAGGCCGTGCCAACGCGCAGCGCGGAGAGCGACCCGCTCACCCTCGCCGGCCTCGTCACCGCCAAGCGCCTGATGGAGGGCCGCTCGTGAGGCACCACCGCGCCCCTGCCCTGTCTTTGGTCACCGAAAATCCTCGGGGGGACGCCGCCCCCGGCGGCGGGGGGGCAGACAGCCCCCCTCCGACGCCCGACACGCGAGGCCCCGCCCCATGAGAGAGATCATCGCCATCCTGCGCGGCATCACCCCGCCCGAGGCGGAGGCCGTCGGCGCCGCGCTCGTCGCCGCCGGCATCACCCGCATCGAGGTGCCGCTGAACTCGCCGGACCCGCTCTCCTCCATCGCCGCCCTCGCCCGGGCCTTCGGGGATGAGGCGGAGATCGGCGCCGGCACCGTCCTCACCCCGGCGCAGGTGGAAGAGGTGGCCGAGGCCGGCGGGCGGCTCATCGTCTCCCCCAACACCGACGCGGCGGTCATCGCCGCCGCCCGCGCGCGCGGCCTCTCGGCCTGGCCGGGGTTCTTCACTCCCACGGAGGCCTTCGCGGCCCTCGCTGCCGGCGCCTCGGGCCTCAAGCTCTTCCCGGCGGAGTTGGCCGGGCCGGCGGGGCTGAAGGCCATGCGCGCCGTCCTGCCGCGGGGCACGCCGGTCTACGCCGTCGGCGGGGCGGGGCCGGCCAATTTCGCCGCCTGGGCCGCAGCCGGGGCCAGCGGCTTCGGCATCGGCACGGCGCTCTACACACCGGGGCTGTCGCCGCAGGACGTCTCCACCCGCGCCCGCGCCATCGCCGCGGCCCATGACGAGGTATTTCCATGATCTACAACGCCACCAACTGCCTGCTCGGCGAGGGCCCCCTCTGGCACCCCGGCCGGGGCGAGCTCTTCTGGTTCGATATCCTCTCCCGCAGGCTGCACAGCGCCGCGCAGAGCTGGGATTTCGAGGATTTCGTCTCCGCCGCCGGCTGGGTCGATGACGAGACGCTTCTCGTCGCCACCTCCCGCGCCCTTGTCCGCTTCCCGCTGGCGACCGGCGTGCCGGAGGAGGTGGTGCCGATGGAGGCGGACAACCCCGCCACCCGCTGCAATGACGGCCGGGCCGACCCGCAGGGCGGCTTCTGGATCGGCACCATGGGCCTCGGCGCCGAAGAGGGCGCCGGCAGCATCTACCGCTACTACCGGGGCGAGCTGCGCCAGCTCTACCCGAACATCTCCATCCCCAATGCCACCTGCTTCGCCGCCGATGGCGGGCGCGCCTATTTCGCCGACACGCGGGCCCGCAAGGTCTGGCGCGTGGCGCTGGACGCCGAGGGCTGGCCGGTCGGCGAGCCGGAGACCTACATCGACTACACCGACTCCCCTCATGTCAGCGACGGCGCGGTGATCGCCGAGGACGGGACGTTCTGGACGGCGCAATGGGGCTCCTCCCGCGTCGCCGTCCATGACGAGAGCGGCGCGGAGATCGCCGCCCACCCGCTCCCCGCCTCCCAGACGACCTGCCCCGCCTTCGGCGGCCCGGACCTGCAGACGCTCTACGTCACCTCCGCCAGCGCCGGCCTGAGCCAGGACGAGCTGGCGAAGGTGCCCGACTCGGGGCGGACCTTCGCGCTCGACGTCGGCGTGCGCGGGCAGGCGGAGCACCGGGTGGTGTTGTAGGGCGGGGAGGTTTCGCGGGGCCTGTTCCTCCTCAGGCCATCAAATCCCGCTCTTCGCTTTCCCGATACGCGCCACGGGCACGGGCGGTGGGTTACAAACCCACCCTACGAGACCGGCCCGAGCTCTTCCCCCGCCCGGTACGCGCCAAAGGCGCAGGGCGAGCGCCTGCCCGTCCCGGTGGGCTGGCGCTCTGTCCAAGCTTGGCGCTGAGCTCACCGCGGGGAGGGGCTTGGCGGCATAAAGCGTGCAGCGGCAATGTCGGAGCGCCACCCGACGGGCAGGCGCTCGCCCTGCGCCTGCAACCGGTGCGCCTCGTCCCGAGAGCGGCACCGGAAGGCAGCCCTTCACCCCGCGTCGGCCAGCTCCGTCCCCCCGGCGGCGCGGAACCAGCGGACGATGGCGGCGCGCTCCTCGGGCTCCATGTAGGAGAGGTTCGCCGGCGGCATGGCGTGGGTGATGCCGGCCTGCAGGTAGATCTCGCGCGCGTGGGTCGCCACGTCGGCCTCCGTCTGCAGCATCACGCCCTTCGGCGGCCATTGCAGCGTGCCCCAGGCCGGCTCCGCCGCGTGGCACATCGAGCAGCGGCCGGCGACGATCTGGTGGACCTCCTCGAAACCTTCCGCCGCCGCGAACTTCTCCGCGTGGGCCGGGATCGCCGCCTCCTCCTCGCTCCACTCGTAGGCGCGAGGGGAGGAGAGCCAGACGATCACCAGGAAGAGGATCGCCGTCACGCCCCATGTCCAGTGCGGCATGCCCTTGCGGGCGTGCATCGAGTTGAAGAAATGCCGGATCGTCACGCCCATCAGGAAGACCAGCGCCGCGATCAGCCAGTTGAACTCGCTCGCGAAGGCCATCGGGTAATGGTTGGACAGCATCAGGAAGATGACCGGCAGCGTCAGGTAGTTGTTGTGCGTGCTGCGCTGCTTGGCGATCTTGCCGTATTTCGGATCGGGCTTGCGGCCCTCGATGAGGTCCGTCGTCACCACCTTCTGGTTTGGGATGATGGTGAAGAACACGTTGCCGCTCATGATCGTCGCCGTGAAGGCGCCGAGATGCAGCAGCGCCGCCCGCCCCGAGAAGACGTTGGTGTAGAAAAGCGACATGCCCACCAGCACCGCGAAAAGCAGCACCATCACCGCCGTCTGGTTGGCGTTCACCAGCCGCTTGCAGATCTGGTCATAGACCACCCAGCCGAAGGCCAGCGAGGCCATGGAGATCAGCGCGCCGACCCAGACGGGGATGTCGAGGACCGCCGGGTCGATCAGGTAGAGCCGCCCGCCGAGGTAGTAGACGAGGAAGAGCATCGCGAAGCCGGAGAGCCAGGTGGAATAGCTCTCCCACTTGAACCAGACGAGGTCCCCCGGCATCTGCGCCGGGGCGACGAGGTACTTCTGGATATGGTAGAATCCGCCGCCATGGACCTGCCACTCCTCGCCATCGGCACCGGTCTCCAGCTTGCGGTCCCGGTGCAGGCCGAGGTCGAGGGCGATGAAGTAGAAGGACGAGCCGATCCAGGCGATGGCGGTGATCACGTGCAGCCAGCGCACGGCAAACTTGATCCACTCCAGGATCAGCACCCAGTCATACATCACGAGGCCCTCTTTTTTGCCTAGGGGGCCCCGCGGCGCCGGCGAGGTCAAGGGATGATCGTCCCCTCCGGCGCGGGCCGGCGGACGCGACGCCGCCTCTGCCCGCGCCCGCGGCGCCCGAGATCAGGGCAGGCGGCGCAGGAAGATCACCGTGTCGAGGAGGGTCGCCGTCTCGCCCTCCGGCCCCCTGCCCGGGCGCTCCACCAGCTCGGCGAGGCGCGTCTCCCAGCCCGCCAGCGGGGCGCCGAGATCAGCCAGCTCGCTGGCGACGGTGGGGAAGTCATGCGCCCGGTGCTCCGGCGCCGCCCAGGGCGGCGGCGCGCCGTGGGAGACGACGAGCAGATGCCCGCCGGGGCGGACGACGCCGGCAGCGGCGCGGAGGATGTCCGCCCGGGGCAGCGCCACCGGGCTCTGCAGGTAGAGCGCCGTGACGAGGTCGAAGGGCCCCTCCGGCAGCCCCTCCGCGAGGTCGCGCTGCTCGAAGCGCGCCGCCTCCGTCAGCCCCGCCTCCTCCGCCCGGGCGCGGGCGCGATCCACCGCCGTCTGCGAAATCTCCACGCCCAGCGCCTGCCAGCCGCGGGCGGCGAGCCAGAGGACGTCGTCGCCGTGGGAGGAGCCGAGGTCCAGCGCGCGGCCCGGCGGCAGATCGGCGACAAAGCGCAGAAGCGCGCCGCTGGGGCGGCCGGAGGCGCCGGTGCGCTTCGTCCGGTAGAATTCCTCCCAGTGGGCGCGGGGGTCGGCGGCGGTCAGATCGGACATGGCGGGCTCCTGAATCAAGTAACATACAAAGTATCTTGATATGCCGGCTCGGTCAAGACATGTAACCTGTGAAGTCACCTAACCCGCCAGGATCGCCCCCGATGCGCCAGGACACCCGCCTCTCCCGCCTTCTCCACGTGCTGCTGCACATGGCGGAGACCGACCAGCCGCTGACTTCGCAGGACATCGCGGCGATGCTCGGCTCCAACGCCGTCGTCGTCCGGCGGATCATGGCGGGGCTCCGGGATGACGGCTACGTCGCCGCCGAGCGCGGCCACGGCGGCGGCTGGCGCCTGGTGCGCCGGGCGGAGGAGATCACGCTGGCAGACATCTACCGCAGCCTCGGCGCGCCGGAGCTCTTCGCCTTCGGCCTCTCCAACCCCGCCCCGGACTGCCTCGTGGAGCGCAGCGTCAACGCCACGATGGACGAGACCATCGCCGCCGCGACCGCCGCGCTGATGGCGAAGTTCACCGAAATCCGGCTCAGCGACATCCAGTCGGACGTCGCCGCCCGCCGCACCCGCGTCGCCGCCGGTCAGGAGCCGCGATAGGTCGAGTAGCCGTAGGGCGAGAGCAGGAGGGGGACGTGGTAATGATCCTCCTCCGCCATTCCGAAGCGGATGGGGATCTCGTCGAGGAAGAGCGGCTCGTCCGCCGCCTGCCCGGTGTCGCGCAGGTAGGCCCCGGCGCAGAAGACCAGCTCGTAGCGCCCCGGCTCGAAGGCCGCCTGCGGCAGGATGGGCTGATCGGTGCGGCCGTCGGCATTCGTCACCGTCTCGGCCACCTTGGTGCGCCCGCCATCGAGCCGCCAGAGGGTGATCTCCACCCCCTCGGCCGGGAGCCCTCGGGTGGTATCGAGCACATGCGTCGTCAGATATCCGGCCATTGAGCCCTCCGTTCCAGGCCCCCACCATCGCGGAGGGGCCGGGGGCTCCGCAAGCCGGACCGTCGCTTTTTTATGCCCCATGGCACCGCGGGGGTCCGGTCGCGCCCGTCTGGACAGGCCGGGGCGCGCCCATTAGCCGGGCCCGCATGGCACCCGCAGACCTCTCGCCCGGCTTCCTCTTCTTCGATCTGGACGGCACCCTCGTAGACCCGGCGCCCGGCATCATCGGGTCGGTGCAGGAGGCCCTGACGGCGCTCGGCCAGCCCGCTCCCCCGCATCAGGACCTGCTCTGGGTCATCGGTCCGCCGCTGCGCGCCAGCTTCGCGAAGCTGCTGGGAGAGGAGGGCGACGTCGAACGCGCCGTTGCCCTCTACCGCGCGACCTACAGCGAAGGTGGCCTGTTCCGCGCCGAGCCCTACGAGGGCATCTTCGAGGCGCTGACCGCTCTGAAGGGCAACGGGTACCGGCTCTTCGTCTGTACCTCGAAGCCCCTGCCCTTCGCGCGCAGGGTCATCGCCCATTTCGGCTTCATGGAGTATTTCGAGGAGATCTACGGCCCCGATCTCGACGGGCGGTTCGACGACAAGGGCGATCTCATCGCGCACATCCTGCACTCGCAGAACCTGCCGGCAGAGGAGGGCTGCATGATCGGGGACAGGGCGAACGATACGCTGGCCGCCCGGCGAAACGCCCTGCGCTCCATCGGCGTGACATGGGGCTACGGCAGCCACCGAGAGCTTCGGGAGAATGGCGCGACGATCCTCTGCGAGACTGCCCATCAGCTACCCGACAAGGTCCGCTCCCTGCTCGGTAACTAAGGTCGTCGGCAACGCCCTCGTCCTGCCATCGAAGGCGATACCACCGCATCCGGCCGCACCTCGGCTCCGGGCCGTCCCACTTGAATCCCCGCCCTCCTTCGCCCTAGGAAAGCGGGAACTCCAAGGATGAACCGATGCCGCCCCGCTATCCGCGCGACCTGACCGGCCATGGGCCGACCCCTCCCATCGTCCACTGGCCCAACGGCGCGCATGTCGCCGTCAGCCTTGTCCTCAACTTCGAGGAGGGGGGCGAGAACTCGATCCTCCACGGCGACAAGGCGTCGGAGGCCTTCCTCTCCGACATCGCCGGCGCCCAGCCCTGGCCGGGGCAGCGGCACTGGAACATGGAGAGCATCTACGATTACGGCGCCCGCGCCGGCTTCTGGCGTCTGCACCGGCTGTTCACCGAGCGGGGGCTGCCGATCACCGTCTACGGCGTCGCCACCGCCCTCGCCCGCGCGCCCGAGCAGGTCGCCGCCATGAAGGAGGCCGGTTGGGAGATCGCCAGCCACGGCCTGAAATGGGTCGAGCACAAGGACATGGGCGAGGCCGAGGAGCGCGCCGCCATCGAGGAGGCGATCCGCCTCCACCGCGAGGTCGTGGGGCAGACGCCGCGCGGTTGGTACACCGGCCGCTGCAGCGAGAACACGGTGCGGCTGACCGCCGAGACGGGCCAGTTCAACTGGATCTCCGACACCTATGACGACGACCTGCCCTACTGGCGCGAGATCGGAAACCGCGACCAGCTCGTCATCCCCTACACGCTGGAAGCCAACGACATGCGCTTCGCCACCGCGCCGGGCTACATCACCGGCCAGCAATTCGGCGACTACCTGATCGATACCTTCGAGACGCTGCGCGCCGAAGGCGAGGCGGGCAGCCCCAAGATGATGAGCGTCGGCCTCCACAACCGCCTGATCGGGCGACCGGGCAAGATCGCCGGGCTGATTCGCTTCCTCGATCATATCGCCGGGCGCGGCGGCTGGTGCTTCACCCGCGGCGAGATCGCCCGCTACTGGGCCGAGCATCACCCGCACGAGCGCCGCGAGCGGCCGAGCGAGATGCGCAAGCGCCGGTTCCTCGAGCTCTTCGGCGGCATCTACGAGCATTCCCGCTGGGTCGCCGAGCGCGCATACAAGCTGGAGCTGGGGCCGGCGCATGACAGCGCCACCGGCCTCGCCAACGCCATGGCCCGCGCCTTCCGCTCCGCCAGCGAGGAGGAGCGGCTGGAGGTGCTGCGCGCCCACCCCGACCTCGCCGGCAAGCTGGCCGCGGCGGAGACGCTGACGGCGGAGAGCACCGCCGAGCAGGCCTCCGCCGGGCTCGACGCGCTGACGGAGGAGGAGCGGGCCCGCTTCACCGAGCTGAACAAGGCCTACATGGCCCGTCACGGCATCCCCTTCATCATCGCGGTGCGCGACCACGACAAGCCCGGCATCCTCGCCGCCTTCGAGCGGCGACTGGCGAATGACACGCCCGACGAGATCGCCGAGGCCTCGGCGCAGGTCGAGCGCATCGCGTGGCACCGGCTGAAGGCGATCCTGCCATGAGGTCCTACTACGCGCCCCCCGGGGGCCTGCCCGGCCAGAAGAGCCGCGCAAAGGACCGCGCCATCTTCACCGAGGCCTATGCCGTCATCCCCCGCGGCGTGCTGACGGACATCACCTACAGCCTGCTGCCCGGCTGGGAGAAGGCGCATGGCTGGGTGCTGGCGCGCCCGCTGACCGGCTTCTCCGAGACCTTCGCCGAACTCATCATGGAGGTGGCGCCGGGCGGCGGCGCCGACCACCCCGAGCCCGACCCGGAGGGCGAGGCGGTGATCTTCGTGCTGGCGGGCGATCTGCGGCTGACCATCGCGGGTGAGGCGCATGACATGATCTCGGGCGGCTATGCCTACCTGCCGCCCGGAGCCGACTGGCAGGTCGCCAATGTCTCCGACGCGCCGGTGAGCTTCGTCTGGGTCCGCAAGGCCTACGAGCCGGCGCCGGGCCTTCCGGCGCCCGAGGCCTTCGTGACGCATGACGACGACGTGGCGGCGGTGGAGATGCCCGACACCCGCGCCGCCTGGTCGACCACCCGCTTCGTCGACCCGAACGACCTGCGGCACGACATGCACGTCAACATCGTCTCCTTCCACCCTGGCGCCACGATCCCCTTCGCCGAGACACACGTGATGGAGCACGGGCTCTACGTGCTGCAGGGACGCGGCGTCTACCTGCTCAACGGCGACTGGGTGGAGGTGGAGGAGGGCGATTTCATGTGGCTGCGCGCGTTCTGCCCGCAGGCCTGCTACGCGGCGGGGACGGAGCCCTTCCGCTACCTGCTCTACAAGGACGTCAACCGGCACCTGCCGCTGCGCCTGAAATGAGGGAGATCGCGGCAGAGCCCCTGACGGCGGAGGCCTTCGCCCCCTTCGGCGACGTGCTGGAAGCAGCGGGCCCCTACGACAAACTCATCAACGAGGGGCTCTGCGGGCGCTGGCACGACCGCGCCCGGCTCGACTTCGGGACCGGCCGCGCCGGCATCTCGATCTTCCGGGCCGAGCCGCGCGCCCTGCCCTACGACTGCACGCTCCTGGAGCGGCACCCCGAGGGCAGCCAGGCCTTCCTGCCGCTCCACCAGGCGCCCTTCCTCGTGATCGTCGCCCCCGACGCGGGCGGCCAGCCCGGCGCCCCCCGCGCCTTCCTCACCGCGCCGGGGCAGGGCATCAACCTCTACCGCGGCACCTGGCACGGCGTGCTGACGCCGCTGTCGCCGCCGGGGCTCTTCGCGGTGGTCGACCGGATCGGCGAGGGGGCGAACCTGGAGGAGGTGCGGCTCGAGGACCCCGTGCGGGTCACGGGGTGAGACTGCGGGACCGGGGGGCCAGCCCCCCGGAGCCCCCCGAGGGTATTTTTGGCCAGATGAAACAGAAGCGGAAAGGCGAAGGGCGCCGCCCCGGGTGAGGCGACGCCCTTTCTCTGCCGTCGGGAGTGAGGGGGCGGCGCGGTTGGCGCCAGCCCCCGGAACTCCACTCAGCCGTTCGGGATGATGACGATCTCGACCCGTCGGTTCTGCGCCTTGCCGGCGGCATCCAGGTTGGACGCGACCGGCACATCCTCGCCGCGGCCGATGGTGGTGATCCGCGTCGGCGCGACGCCGGCGGAGATCAGCACGGAGGCGACGGACTGGGCCCGGCGCTCCGACAGGTCCTGGTTGTAGGCGGCGGGGCCGTCGCTGTCGGTATGGCCGACGACGTTGACGCGCGTGTTCGGGTAGCTCTGCAGGCTCGCCGCCAGCGTGCGCAGGTCACCCTGCAGCTGGCCGGTCAGCGAGGCGCTGTCGACCGGGAACAGGATGTCGTTCGGCATCGTCACCACGAGGCTTTCGCCGGTGTTGGTGATGCCGACGTTGGAGCCGAGCTGGTTGCGCAGCTCCGCTTCCTGCCGGTCGAGGAGCGTGCCGGCGGTGCCGCCGATCGTGGCGCCGGCGGCGGCACCGATGATGGCGTTGCGGGCGCGCTCCTGCGAGTTGTCACCGGAGAGGGCGCCGCCGACCGCGCCGATACCGGCGCCGATCAGGGCGCCGCGGCCGGCATTCTCGGACGTTTGGCCCGGCACCGGCTCGCAGGCGGCCAGCCCGAGGGCGAGCGCACTGGCGGAGAGGGTGAGGGCGGCTTTGTTCAGGATGGTCTGCATGATGTCTCTCGTCTCGAATGGGCGGCGCCATCGCCGCTGGCCGGCGGGCGCCCTTGAACCTCTTATCGGGGAGGATAACGCGGTTATCCAATAGCGGTTTCCCTGCATTGCGGGTTTTCGCCTAGCCGCGCCGCGGCGGGGGCCGCCCGCCCCTCATCCCGCCTCCGCCCGCGCCGTCTCCCACGCCAGCATCGCGCGCTTCACCGGCAGCCCCCAATGGTACCCGCCGAGGCCGCCGGACTTGCGCAGCGCCCGGTGGCAGGGGATCAGGTAGCCGATGGGGTTGCGCCCCACCGCCGTTCCCACCGCCCGCACCGCCTTGGGGTGGCCGATGCTGGCCGCGATCTCCGAATAGGTGGTCACGTTGCCGGAGGGGATGCGCATCAACGCCTCCCAGACCTTGATCTGGAAGGGCCCGCCGGTCAGCGTCAGCGCCACCTCGCCGCCCCCTCCGAAGGCCGCGGCCACCCAGCCCTCCAGCGCCTCGGGCGCCTCCGCGTAGCGCGCCCCCGGCCAGCGGCCCATCAGCTCCGCCAGTGCCGGCGCTTCTCCCGTCTCCGCCGTGAAGGCGAGGCCGCAGAGCCCGCGCTCCGTCCCCATCGCCAGCACAGGGCCGAAGGGGGAGGCGAAGCGCCCCCAGCGGATGACCAGCCCCTCGCCGCCGCGGGCGAAGGCGCCGGGGCTCATCGCCTCCCACCGCAGGAAGAGGTCGTGGAGCCGCCCCGTGCCGGAGAGCCCGGCCCCCTCCGCCGCCTCCAGCGTGGTGAAGCGCGCCTCCAGCAGCGCCTTGGCATGGCCGAGCGCCAGGTATTGCTGCAGCCGCTTCGGCGAGACGCCGGCCCAGGCGGTGAAGAGCCGCTGGAAATGCGCCGGTGACATCTGCATCCGCCCCGCCAGCTCCTCCAGCGAGAGCTGCCCGCCCCCGTCCCGCGCCGCAGCATCGATCTCGGCGATGGCGCGGGCCATGACGTGGTAATGGTACCCGTTTTCCTCAAAGCGCGTGGGGCTGGACATCGGCTCTCTCCTGACTGCGGGCCAGACTAGCGCCCCGCCCCCGCCCCCGGCGACCCGGAACTTGCCACAAACGCCCCTCTGTCTTTGGTCCTGCAAAAATCCTCGGGGGTGAATTGGCCAAGGGCCAGGAGGGGGGCAGACAGCCCCCCCCCCCCTGCCCGGCCCGCACCCCCCCGCCACGCCTTGCCTCATGCGCCGCGCCCGGCAATAACCGCCCTCATGCCCACGCCCCTCGCCTACGAAGAGATCAAGGAATGCTTCCGCCGCTGGCAGGAGGCCGACCCCGCACCAAAGAGCGAGCTCAACTACGTCAACCCCTACACGCTGGTGGTCGCCGTCGCCCTCTCCGCCCAGGCCACCGATGCCGGGGTGAACAAGGCGACGCGGGCGCTGTTCGAGGAGGTCCAGACGCCGCAGGCGATGCTGGAGCTCGGCGAGGCGGGGCTGATCGAGCACATCAAGACCATCGGCCTCTTCCGCAACAAGGCCAAGAACGTCATCGCCCTCTCCCGCATCCTGGTGGAGGAGCATGACGGTGAGGTCCCCGCCTCCCGCGCCGCGCTGGTCGCGCTGCCGGGTGTGGGGCGGAAGACGGCGAACGTGGTGCTCAACGTGGCCTTCGGCTTTCCCGCCCAGGCGGTGGACACGCATATCTTCCGCGTCTCCAACCGCACCGGGCTCGCCATGGGCAAGGACGTGCTGGCCGTCGAGCGCGCCATCGAGGATCGCGTGCCCGTCCAGTACCAGCAGCACGCGCACCACTGGCTCATCCTGCACGGGCGCTACATCTGCGTGGCGCGCAAGCCGCGCTGCCCCGATTGCCTGATCCGTGACATCTGCACCTTCGAGGAGAAGATTCTATGACCCGTTACCAGGCGGTCGGCATCGGCAATGCCGTCATCGACGTCTTGTCGGAATGCGACGACAACTTCCTCGCCAATATGGGCATCGAGAAAGGCATCATGCAACTCGTGGAGCGCGAGCGCGGCGAGATGCTCTACGGCGCCATGAAGGATCGCCGGCAGGCGCCCGGCGGCTCGGTCGGCAACACCATCGCGGGGCTTGGCAACCTCGGCCTCTCCACCGCCTTCATCGGGCGGGTCAAGGATGACGCGCTGGGGCAGTTCTACGCCTCGGCGCTGGAGGATGCCGGCACCGCCTTTCCCAACCGGCCCATCGCCGGGGCGGAGCTGCCCTCCTCGCGGTCGATGATCTTCGTCACGCCCGACGGCGAGCGCTCGATGAACACCTATCTCGGCGTCTCGTCGGAGATCTCGCCGGCCGACGTGCCGGAGGAGGTCGCCGGCGAATGCGACATCCTCTTCCTCGAGGGGTACCTCTACGACCGGCCGGAGGGGAAGGAGGCCTTCACCCAAGCCGCGCGGCTCTGCCGGGCCGGCGGAGGGCGGGCGGGGATCGCCCTGTCGGACCCGTTCTGCGTCGACCGGCACCGCGAGGATTTCCGCCGGCTGGTGCGGGAGCTCGACTACGTGATCGGCAACGAGCACGAGTGGGAATCGCTCTACCAGACGGACCTTTCCTCGGCGCTGGAGCAGGCGGCAAGCGAGTCGGGCCTCGTCGTCTGCACCCGCTCGGGGCATGACGTCGTGATCACTGACGGGACGGAGCTGGTGGAAGTGCCGGTCACCCGCGTGGTGCCGGTGGATGCCACCGGGGCGGGCGACCTCTTCGCCGCCGGCTTCATCTACGGCATGGCGCAGGGCGCCGATCTGGCGATCTCGGGCCGGATGGGCTGCGTCGCGGCGGCGGAGGTCATCTCCCACTTTGGCGCAAGGCCGGAGACGGACCTGAAGGCCCTGTTCCGCAAGGAAGGCCTGATCTGAGGGACGCGGGCGGTGCGCGGCGAACCCGCGCCCGCCACCCCCGCGCCACGCAGCGCCGGGCGCGCGGGGTGGGTGGGGGGGCGTGCCCGGCGCGGGGGCCCTAGAGCTTCAGCTTGAACCCGCTATGGGACTGGGCGAAGCCGAGGCCCCGGTAGAAGCGATGCGCCTCCGCCCGGTCGTTGTGCGAGGTGAGCTGCATCTGCGCGCAGCCCCGGCGCCGGCATTCCTCGATCCCCCAGAGCACCATCTGCCGGCCGAGCCCCTGCCCCCGGCGGGCCGAAGCGACGCGCACCGCCTCCAGCTGCCCGCGCCAGGCGCCCTTGTGCGAGAGGCCGGGCAGGAAGGTGAGCTGCATGGTGCCCACGACCTCCCCCTCCTCTTCGGCAACCAGGAGCAGCTGGTTGGCATCCGCCCGGATCGCCGCGAAGGCCGCGTGATAGCCGGCGGGCAGCGGCGGGCCGAGATCCTCCCGCGCCGCGCCCAGCATGTCGTCGGCCAGCAGGGCGACGATGAGCGGCAGGTCGTCCTCGTGGGCGGGCCGGATGGCGAGGTCGCTCACGAGGATTGCGCCAGGAGCGCGGCATTGCCACCGGCGGCGGTGGTGTCGATGGAGACATGCCGCTCCAACCGGCAGCGCGGCCCCATTTCCGGCCCGGTCAGCAGCGGGATGAGCATGCCGTCCCGCGCCGCCAGCGCCTGACGGGCCGCCCGCTGCGCTGCCTCGTCGCCCCAGAGCGCGACGGCCTCGAAGCCCTTGAGCCGGCCGAGCGCCTCGGCGGGCAGGTCGCCCTCGACATCGCCGCCGGGGCAGACGGTGAGCGCCGCGGCGCCGTTCTCGCGGGCGATCTCTGCCTGAACCCGCGCCGCCTCGGCGCCCGGGCCGAGGCAGAGGATGACGTCACGCCCGACCTCGCGGAGGCGGTTCGACTCGCCCGTCGGCCCTTGCATCTGGTGGATGGCGACCGGCCGCCCGCCCTGCCCCTTCAGGCGGTCCAGCCCCGCCTGCAACGCCCCCTCGTCGGCGCTCCGGGCCGCCTCGGTTCCCGCCACCGGCGCTGACGGGGCGAGGAAGCGGGGCAGGTAGTTCGGCCCGCCCGCCTTCGGCCCGGTGCCGGAGAGGCCCTCGCCGCCGAAGGGCTGCACGCCCACCACCGCGCCGATCTGGTTGCGGTTGATGTAGATGTTGCCGGCCTCGATGCCGGCCACCGCCTGCTCCACCCGGTCGTCGATGCGGCTATGCATCCCGAAGGTCAGCCCGTAGCCGCGGGCGTTGATGTCGGCGATCACTTTGGGCAGCGCCTCCGCCCGGTAGGTGGCGACGTGGAGCACTGGGCCGAAGATCTCCCGCTCCAGCGCGCCGATGCCGCTGAGGCGGATCACCGTGGGGGCGACGAAGTGCCCCTGCCCCGGCACCGCCAGCTCCTTGAGCACCCGCCCCTCGGCCCGCGCCGCGGCGATATGCGCCTCGATCCCCTCGCGGGCCCGCGCGTCGATCACCGGGCCGATGTCGGTCGCCAGATCCCACGGATCGCCCAGCGCCAGCTCGTCCATCGCGCCGTAGAGCATCGCCAGCATCCGCTCGGCGACATCCTCCTGCAGGTAGAGCACCCGCAGCGCGGAGCAGCGCTGCCCGGCGGAGCGGAAGGCGGAGAGGACGATATCGCGCACCGCCTGCTCCGGCAGAGCCGTGGAATCGACGATCATGGCGTTGAGGCCCCCCGTCTCCGCGATCAGCGGGGCGGCGGGGGAGAGGTGCTCGGCCATCGCCCGGTTGATCCGCTGCGCCGTGGCGGTGGAGCCGGTGAAGCAGACGCCGCCGATGCGGGCATCCGAGGTGAGCGCCGCGCCGACGGTGCCGCCGGCGCCCGGCACCAGCTGCAAGGCGCTCTGGGGCACGCCGGCCTTGTGGAGGAGCCCCACCGCGAGCCGGGCGATCAGCGGCGTCGCCTCCGCCGGCTTGGCGAGGACGCCGTTGCCGGCGGCCAGCGCGGCGGCGATCTGGCCGGTGAAGATGGCCAGCGGGAAGTTCCACGGCGAGATGCAGGTGAAGATCCCGGCTGGCGCCCCCTCCAGCGCCGGGGCGCCGGCGGCGTAGTAGCGCAGGAAGTCAACCGCCTCGCGCAGCTCCGCCACCCCGTCGGGGAGCGCCTTGCCGGCTTCGCGGGCGAGGAGGGCGAAGATCTGCCCTGCCTCCGCCTCGTAGAGGTCGGAGGCCTTTCGCAGCACCTCCGCCCGCTCCTCCGCCGGAGCATCCCAGGGCTCGGCGCGGGCAATGGCGGCGCGGGCGCCCTCCTCGTCCGCCTCCTCGATGTGGCCGACGATATCCGCGGGATCGAAGGGGGAGGCGACCGGCGTGCCGGTCTCGCCCCAGAGGTGGCCGCGCCACGGCGCCCGGCTCGCCTCGATCTCCGCCAGCGCGTCGGGGTCGTGCAGGTCAAAGCCGAGGGAATTGTGCCTGTCCTCGAAGAGCGCCTCGGGCTGGCGGACCAGTGAGCGGGCGCTGCCGAGCGCCACGAAGGGGTCCGTCGCCACCTCCTCGGCCGGGATGGCGACGTTGACGATCTGGTTCACGAAGGAGCTGTTGGCGCCGTTCTCCAGGAGCCGCCGGACGAGGTAGGCCAGCAGGTCCCGGTGCGGGCCGACGGGGGCGTAGATGCGGCAGCGGGCGCCGGCCTCCGAGCGGACGAGCTCGTGCAGCGACTCGCCCATGCCGTGCAGGCGCTGGAACTCCCAGCCCTCGACGCCGCCCGCCATCTCCAGCACCGCCGCCATCGTGTGGGCGTTGTGCGTGGCGAATTGCGGGTAGAGCCGTTCCCGCGCCGCCAGCAGGCGGGCCGCGCAGCAGATGTAGGAGACGTCGGTCGCGTGCTTGCGCGTGAAGACCGGAAAGTCGGCGAGCCCCTCGACCTGCGCCTTCTTGATCTCGCCGTCCCAGTAGGCGCCCTTGACGAGGCGCACCATGATGCGGCGGCCATGCCGCTCCGCCAGCGCATCGAGCCAGTCGATGACTGGCAGGGCCCGCTTGCCGTAGGCCTGCACGACGACGCCGAAGCCGTGCCAGCCGGCCAGCGCCTCGTCGGCGATCACCGCCTCGATGACGTCGAGGGACAGGTCCAGCCGGTCCGCTTCCTCCGCGTCGATGTTGAGGCCCATGTTGGCCGCGGCTGCGGCGCTGGCCAGCTCGGTGACGACGGGCACCAGCTCCGCCATCACCCGCTCGCGCTGGGCGACCTCGTAGCGGGGGTGGAGGGCGGAGAGCTTGATGGAGATGCCGGGATTGGTGGCGACGTCCTGCCCCTTCGCCTCGCGCGCCAGCCGGGCGATGGCCCCGGCATAGGCCTCGCGGAAATGGGCGGCATCGGCGGCGGTCATCGCCGCCTCGCCGAGCATGTCGTAGGAGAAGGTGTAGCCCTGCGCCGAGCGCTTGCGCCCCCGCGAGAGCGCTTCGTCGATGTCGCGGCCGAGCACGAACTGCCCGCCGAGCTCGCGCATCGCCTGCCCGACGGCGACGCGGATCACCGGCTCCCCCAGACGGCGGATGGCGCCGCGCAGCACCTCCGCCATGCCCTGCCCCTCGCGCAGGACCTGCCCCGTGAGCATCAGCGCCCAGGTGGAGGCGTTGACGAGCGGAGAGGAGGAATGGCCGAGGTGCCGCCCCCAGGAGGAGGGGGCGATCTTGTCCTCGATCAGCGCGTCGATGGTCTCGTTGTCGGGCACGCGCAGCAGGGCTTCGGCGAGGCACATCAGCGCGATGCCTTCCTCCGTCGACAGGCCGTACTCGGCGAGGAAGACCTCCATCAGCCCCGGCCGGCCGTTCTGGCGGACCCGCCGCACCAGCGCCGCCCCCCGCTCCGCCGCCCGCTTGCGGGTCTGGGCATTCGGCGCATGGTCGGCCGCGAGCGCGTCGAGAAGCGGGCCCTCGCTCGCAAGATGGCGGTCGCGGACAATCTGGCGGAGGTCGGAGAGGTCGGTCATGAGGGCTTTCGAGACGCTGGGAAGGATCGGCGGAGGATCGGCGCGGCGATGCTGCCCCCAACGCCGGGGCGGCGCAATGGGCGCGGCCGGGCCATGGTGACGCGGGCCCATTCGCCCAAAGACGCGGCAGTGGCTGTGGATGACCTGTGGAGAACCCCCGCCCCCCAGCCCGTCCCGGCCAAAAGATGCTGAGCAAGGGGCCGCGGCGGCCCGGCAGACGGGACTCGGTGCGGGGCAGCGCGCTAATGTGGCCGCAGGATGGAACGGGGATGAGTCTGATGCAGAATGCTGCCATGAGCACGCCCGCGGCGGGTAAGGCTGCCGCAACGATCACCGATTTGCGCGAGGAGGAGGTGGCGCCCTTCCTCAAGCGCTCGATCTCCCAGCACGCGCTGTCGCAGATGATGCGCGAGCTCAACGCCGACATGCTCTCCGCCAGTCCGCACCGGCGCGCGGCGGCGGAGGCGGCCCTGTCGCGGATCGGCTTTCTCTGAGGCCGGAGCGGCGATGCCCGGATCAGGGTGCGCTCAGATCAGCGGAACGAAGGGCACGCCGCAGCCTGCGAGGGTGGCGAGCGCCGCCAGGGCGAGGGCGAGTCGGGTGCGGGACATCGGTGGCTCCGTGGCTGTCGGTCCCCGCCACCTTTGCCGATGCGGGCGCGCCTGTCGACCGGCCGGGCCCGCCGACGGCGCCGGGTCACGCCCTTGTCAGGCCCCCGTCATGCATCATCAGGCGGAGGCGCCGTCGTAGGCCATCGACGTCAGCGCCCGCGCGTCGATCCCGTCGAGGCAATTGACGTTGACCGCCGCCGTCTCCGCCCCGTCCGGCGCCGCGCCGAAGCCGAAGGGCTCGATGCCGCACGTCTTGCAGAAGCGGTGGGAGATCGTCTCGCTGTTGAAGAGATACTCCGTCATCTGCCCCTCGCCGCTGATCAGGCGGAACTTCTCCTTCGGCGTGAAGGCGAAGACGGCGCCGAGGCGGCGGCAGCGCGAACAGTTGCAGGTGACGGTGTGGTCCAGATCCACCTCCGCCTCGAAGCTCAGAGCGCCGCACTGGCAGCTCCCGGTTACCTTCTGGTCGGACATCGCCGATTCTCCCTGTGGGTTTATTCGAAGATTACCGCCGCCCTGCCGCCGCGCAAGACTTTGTTCACTTTTTGTTCGTGCCCCTGCCCGCTTTCGCGGCAGCCTGCGCGCTGCCCGGCACACCGGCACGGCTCCGCGCTTCCGCGCCCGTCCCGCATCGCCTAGGGTCGGGCCGAACGGCAGGGGGCAGCATGGCACGCAAACTGGGAATCCTCGGCGGCTCGGGGCTTTACGAGATCGAAGGCCTGCAGGGCGCCGCCTGGACGGAGGTGGAGACGCCCTGGGGCAAGCCGTCGGATGCCTTCTTCACCGGCTCCCTGAACGGGCTAGACCTCGTCTTCCTGCCCCGCCACGGGAGCGGGCATGTCCACGCGCCGGGAGACGTGCCCTACCGAGCCAACATCGACGCGATGAAGCGGCTGGGGGTGACGGACATCCTCTCCATCTCCGCCTGCGGCAGCTTCCGCGAGGAGATGGCGCCGGGCGACTTCGTCGCCATCGACCAGTTCATCGACCGGACGGTGGGGCGCCCGTCCAGCTTCTTCGGCTCCGGCTGCGTCGCCCATGTCTCCATGGCCCACCCCACCTGCCCCCGCCTCGCCCGCGCCGCGGTGGCGGCGGCGCGCGAGGCCGGGGCGACGGTCCACGAGGGCGGCACCTACCTGGCGATGGAGGGGCCGCAGTTCTCCTCGCTGGCAGAGAGCCGGATGTACCGGGAGAGCTGGGGCGCCGACATCATCGGCATGACCAACATGCCGGAGGCGAAGCTGGCGCGCGAGGCGGAGATCTGCTTTCTCACCCTCGCCATGGTGACCGATTACGACAGCTGGCACCCCGACCACGGCTCCGTCGACATCCGCGAGATCCTCGCCACCCTCGCCGCCAATGCCGGCCACGCAAAGGGCACCGTCGCCGCGATGCCGGGCCTCCTCGATCACGAGACGCCGTGCCCGCATGGCTGCGACCGGGCGCTCGAGCACGCCATCATGACGAAGCCCGCTGCGCGGGACCCCGCCCTGCTGGCCAAGCTCTCGGCCGTCGCCGGCCGCGTTCTGGAGGCCTGAGATGGACATTCACGTCTGGCTGGCCTTCGTCGCCGCCTCGATCCTGCTGCTCGCCCTGCCGGGGCCGACTGTGCTGATGGTGCTCTCCTACGCCCTCAGCCAGGGGCGCCGCGTGGCGCTGGCCATGGTCGCCGGCGTGGCGCTGGGGGACCTTCTGGCCATGTCCGCCTCCCTCCTCGGGCTGGGGGCGCTGATGGCGGCCTCGGCGACGCTGTTCACGATCTTCAAGGTGATCGGCGGGCTCTACCTGCTCTGGCTGGGCTTCAGGCTGCTCCGCGAGCCGCCCGCCGTGCTGCGCCCGGAGGCGGAGGAGGCGCCGCCGATGGCGCCCGGCCGCATCTTCGGCCACGCGGCGCTGGTGACGGCGCTCAACCCCAAGAGCATTGCTTTCTTCGTCGCCTTCGTGCCGCAGTTCCTCTCCCCCGCCGCGCCGGTGGCGCCTCAGGCGGCGATCCTCATCGCCACCTTCGTGGGGCTGGCGGCGGTGAACTCGCTGCTCTACGCCCTGCTCGCCGACGGGGTGCGCACGCGCCTCGCCCGGCCCCGGCTCCTCCTCTGGGTTTCCCGCGCCGGCGGCGCGGCGCTCATGGCGATGGGCCTTCTGACATTGAACCTCAAGCGGGCCGCATGACCGATATTCGAGACTACATCCGCACGATTCCCGACTTCCCCCACGAGGGGATCCTCTTCCGCGACGTGACAACGCTATTCCTGCATCCGCAGGGGATGCGGGACGCGATCGACCAGCTCCTCGCGCCCTACCCGGGCCAGCAGATCGACCTCGTGGCGGGGCTGGAGGCGCGCGGCTTCATCCTCGGCGGCGCCATCGCCTACCAGCTGGGGCTGGGCTTCGTGCCGATCCGCAAGGCCGGCAAGCTGCCGGGCGCCGTGCTGAGCCAGGCCTACAAGCTGGAATACGGCGAGGCGGTGATGGAGGTGCATGACGACGCGGTGCAGCCCGGCCAGAAGGTGCTGCTGGTGGACGACCTGCTGGCGACGGGCGGCACGGCGGAGGCGGGCATCCGCCTGATCGAGAAGATGGGCGGCGAGGTCATCGGCTGCGCCTTCCTCATCGACCTGCCGGACCTCGGCGGCCGGGCCCACCTGGAGGGCCTCGGGATGAAGGTGCATGCGCTGACGGCCTACGAAGGGGCGTAGGGCGGCGCCGGGCTGAAGCCCGCCTACGGGCGGCGTCGGCCATCGTGTTTCCCCCGCCCCCACGAAAACTGCAGTGGAGCACCGTCCGAGCTATGCCCCCCGGTACGCGCCAAAGGCTCAGGGCGAGCGCCTGCCCGTCCCGGCGGGCTGGCGCTCTGGTTGAGCTTGGCGTTCAGCGGCCGTCGGGGAGGGATTTTGCGGGCATAAAGCGCGCAGCGGCGCCGTTGGAGCGCCACCCCACGGGCAGGCGCCCGCCCTGCGCCCGCAACGTGGGTCGAAATTGCGGCAGCGGAGGTGGACAGAACCTCGCCAGCTTTCGATGTACCCAGAACCGCCCGCCACTGCATCCCCCCCCCGTCCTCCCTTCCCCTCCCCCTTCGCGCCCCCTACCCTGCCCGTCATGCTCGACCGGCTCGAACTCTTCCTCATCCTCGCGCGCACCCGGCATTTCGGGCGGGCGGCGGAGGAGGCGGGGATCACGCAGCCGTCGCTCTCGGCCGCCATCCGGCAGCTGGAGGCGCAGCTGGGCTGCGTGCTCGTCAACCGCGGCTCGCGCTTTCAGGGGCTGACGCCGGAGGGGGAGCGGGTGCTGGACTGGGCGCGCCGGCTCACCGGCGACGTGCGCGCCATGAAGGCGGAGCTGCGCGCGGCGCGGGAGGGGCTGACGGGGCGGCTGCGCCTCGCGGTCATCCCCACCGCGCTGACAACCGCCGCCCGCCTCTCCGCCGCCATCGCGTCGCGGCATCCGGGGCTGCGGCTGACCGTCACCTCCGCCTCCTCCATCGAGATCCTTGAGCGGTTGGACGACCTGACGCTGGATGTCGGGCTGACCTACCTCGACAACGAGCCCCTCGGCCGCGCCCGCACCCTGCCGCTCTACGCCGAGCGCTACGTGCTGGTGACCCGCACCGACGACGCGCCGGCCGGCCCCGAGCTGCCGTGGGCGGAGCTGGCGGCGCTCAACCTCTGCCTCCTGACGCCCGAGATGCAGAACCGGCGGATCATCGACGGCTACCTCTCCGAGGCGGGGGTAACGGTGACCCCGCAGGTGGAGACGAACTCCACCATCACCCTCATCTCCCACGTCATCGCCGGCGGCTGGGCGACGATCCTGCCCTCGCGCGCCGCCGAGCCCTTCCTCGCAACCGGGCCGCTGACCGCGACGCCGCTCACGGCGCCCGACGCGCACCACGCCGTCGGCCTCGTCTACCCCCCGCGCGAACCGGTGCCGCCCCTGCTCAAGGCGTTTCTCGCCGAGGCGCGTGGCTTCGCCGAGTAAGCCCGGCGCCTCCCCTCGATAGGAAACGCCTATCAACCCACCGATCCACGATATTGATTTGCGGTGTGGTCTGGCTAGGAGGAGGGAAACGCGCTGGAGGGCCCCCATGACCGACCAGATCACCCCGGACGGCCTCGACGAGCGGCTCTCCGAGATCCTTGCCGCGCACCAGGGCCTCGAGGGCCCGCTGCTGCCGATCCTCCATGCTGTGCAGGCGGAGTGGGGGCATGTGCCGCAGGCCTCCGTGCCGCTGATCGCGAAGGCCCTCAACCTGAGCCGGGCCGAGGTGCACGGCGTCGTCAGCTTCTACCATGACTTCCGCGAGGCGCCCGTCGGCACCCATGTGCTGCGCCTCTGCCGGGCCGAGGCCTGCCAGGCGCAGGGCGGCGCCGGCATCGCCGAGCTGGTGAAGGACAGGCTGGGCGTCGACTGGCACGAGACCACGGCCAACGGCCGCGTGACGCTGGAGCCGGTCTACTGCCTCGGCCTCTGCGCCTGCGGGCCGGCGGCGATGATCGACGAGACGGTCTGCGGCGGGCTCACCCGCGAGCGCACCCTCGCCCTCCTGGAGGAGCTCGGCGCATGAAGATCTGGCTCTCTCAGGATGCCGCCGCCCGGGCCCTCGGCGCCGACGAGGTGGCGCGGGCGCTGACGGCGGAGGCCGTGCAGCAGGGCATCGAGCTGCAGCTCGTTCGCACCGGATCGCGCGGGATGGTCTGGCTGGAACCGATGGCCGAGGTGGAGGTGGATGGCGTCCGCCATGCCTTCGGCCCGCTGGCGCCCGGCGATGCGGCGGCGCTGCTCGCCGGCACCTGCGACAAGGGACAGGGCCCGACGGAGGAGATCCCCTTCTTCGCCCGCCAGACGCGGCTGACCTTCGCCCGCTGCGGCGTGATCGACCCGCTCTCGCTGGACGAGTACCGCGCCCACGGCGGCTTCGCGGCGCTGGAGAAGGCGCGCGAGATCGGCGCGGAGGGCGTTCTGTCAGAGCTGACGGACTCGGGCCTGCGCGGCCGCGGCGGCGCCGGCTTCCCGGCGGCCATCAAGTGGACGACAGTGGCCAAGGCCGAGGCGGACCGCAAGTACATCGTCTGCAACGCCGACGAGGGCGACAGCGGCACCTTCGCCGACCGGATGCTGATGGAGGGCGACCCCTTCACCCTCATCGAGGGCATGGCCATCGCCGGGCTCGCCTGCGGGGCGGCCAAGGGCTTCATCTACATCCGCTCGGAATACCCCGACGCCATCGCCATCCTCACCGAGGCGCTGCGCATCGCGCGCGGCGGCGGCCTGCTGGACGGCTTCGACCTTGAGCTGCGCGTCGGCGCCGGCGCCTATGTCTGCGGCGAGGAGACGTCGTTGCTCAACTCGCTGGAAGGCAAGCGCGGCGTGGTCCGCGCCAAGCCGCCGCTGCCGGCGCTGGAGGGGGCATTCGGCAAGCCGACGCTGGTCAACAACGTGCTCACGCTGGCCTCCGTGCCCGCCGTGATCACCGGGGGCGGCAAGGCCTATGCCGGCTACGGCGCCGGGCGGTCCAAGGGCACGATGCCGATCCAGATCGCCGGCAACGTCCTGCGCGGCGGGCTCTTCGAGGCGCCCTTCGGCATGCCCCTCGGCCAGCTGGTGGAAGAGATCGGCGGCGGGCCCCGCTCCGGCGCGCCGGTGAAGGCGGTGCAGGTGGGCGGCCCCTTGGGCGCCTACTTCCCACCGGCCCTCTTCGACACGCCCTTCACCTACGAGGATTTCGACGCGGCGGGCGGGCTGATCGGCCATGCCGGCATCGTGGTCTTCGACGACAGCGCCGACATGGTGGCGCAGGCCCGCTTCGCCATGGAGTTCTGCGCGGTGGAAAGCTGCGGCAAGTGCACGCCCTGCCGCGTGGGCGCCGTGCGCGGCGTGGAAACCATCGACCGCATTGCCGCCGGCGACGCCGCCGCGCTGCCGCTCCTGGAAGACCTCTGCCACACCATGAAGCTCGGCTCGCTCTGCGCGCTGGGGGGCTTCACGCCCTACCCGGTGATGAGCGCCGTGCGGCATTTCCCCGAGGAATTCCAGCTCGCGCGGGAGGCGGCGGAATGACGGAGAAGGTCAAAGGCCCCGCCTCCTACTTCCCCTCCATCGAGGCGAAATACGGCCAGCCGATCGACCACTGGATGGGCCTGCTCGACGGGGCCAGTGAGAAGACACACATGGACCATGTGACCTGGCTGAAGTCCGAGTTCGGAATGGGCCACGGCCACGCCAACGCCCTCGTCGCCGCCTGGCGCGCCCGGCAAGAGAAGGGTTGAGCCGTGCATACCGTCGGTCGATCCATGGAACTCTACTTCATTGACGGTGACCCGAATGGGATGCTCACCGCCGAAGTGTTCAACTGGACTGGCCATATCCTCATGGCCCCGAGAACGAGGATCCGCGAAGCCCTGACACGCCGGGAGGCTGGCTACTCGGGCGTTTACCTTCTCATTGGAGAAGATGAAGGGCGAACGAAAATCTATATCGGCGAGTCTGACAATATTGCCCGACGCATCGGCCAACATGATGTCGCCAAGGATTGGTGGACATCGGCCGTAATCATCGTCTCGGCAGCCAATACGCTACACAAGGCTCATGCAGCGTATCTTGAATCTCGACTAGTCGAGATTGCCTCGGACGTGGGGCGCTATGACGTCGACAACCGGAACGCTCCGTCGCGTGCCAGCTTGCCGGAAGCTGCAGTGGCTAACATGGAGGCGTTCCTAGAGAACATTCTCATGGTGCTGCCAGCGCTAAGAATTGACGGCTTCGTAAGTCGCAAGAGACGGACCAAGGAAATCACCGACGAACGCCTTCCGGGCGACCCCGAGTTCGAGATGGGTCAAAAGTCGACTGGCATCAGTGCAAGGGCACTTTTGAGTGACGGTGAATTTGTGGTTCTTGCTGGCTCGCAAGCGCGCCATGAGTGGGTCGGGATTCCGTCAGGATATCAGGCGCTCTACGCCGAACTCGTCGACCAAGGGGTTCTGGGCCCCCAAACAGGCGACAAGCGCTTGTTTCTAGACAACTACGCATTCTCCAGCCCAAGCGCTGCAGCAGCTGTCATTCTAGGTCGCTCGGCAAATGGTACGATAGAGTGGAAAGCTAAAGGCACTTCTCAAACCTACAAGGCTTGGGAAGCAGCTCAACTCATTGCAGAGGTGGCAGAATGAAAGACTTCATCATTCCCGATGACGGCCCCTTCTCGACCCGCGACATGGGCACGCCGGCAAAGCAGGGTGCGCCGGTCACGCTGACGATCGACGGCTTCAAGGTCACCGTTCCGGAAGGCACCTCCGTGATGCGCGCCGCGGCCGAGGCGGGCATCAGCGTGCCGAAGCTTTGCGCCAGCGACAATCTGGAGGCCTTCGGCTCCTGCCGGATGTGCCTCGTCGAGATCGAGGGCCGGCGCGGCACGCCCGCCTCCTGCACGACGCCAGTGGCCGAGGGCATGGTGGTGCAGACCGAGACGCCGCAGATCCGCCAGCTGCGCAAGGGGGTGATGGAGCTCTACATCTCCGACCACCCGCTCGATTGCCTCACCTGCGCCGCCAATGGCGATTGCGAGCTGCAGGACACCGCCGGCGCCGTCGGCCTTCGCGACGTGCGCTACAAGCCCGGTGAGAACCATTACGATCCGGCGGGGATCGGCGCCCGCAGCCAGGCCGAGGCGCATTGGCGCGCGCCCGAGGCGGAGGCCAACCCCAAGTTCATCCCCAAGGATGAATCGAACCCCTATTTCACCTACGACCCGGCCAAGTGCATCGTCTGCTCGCGCTGCGTGCGGGCCTGCGAAGAGGTGCAGGGCACCTTCGCGCTGACCATTGAGGGTCGGGGCTTCGATAGCCGCGTCTCCTTCGGCGATGCCGGCGCGGATGTGTTCTCGTCCGATTGCGTCTCCTGCGGGGCCTGCGTTCAGGCCTGCCCGACGGCGACGTTGCAGGAGAAGTCCATCGCCGAGCTCGGCACTCCCGACCGCAAGGTCATCACCACCTGCGCCTATTGCGGCGTCGGCTGCTCGTTCGAGGCGCATATGCGCGGCGACCAGGTGGTGCGGATGGAGCCCTACAAGCACGGCAAGGCCAACCGGGGCCATAGCTGCGTGAAAGGCCGCTTCGCCTATGGCTACGCCAATCACGCCGAGCGCATCACCGAGCCGATGATCCGCGACAGCATCGACGAGCCCTGGCGCGTGGTGAGCTGGGAGGAGGCCATCGCCTTTTCCGCCACCAAGCTGCGCGGCCTGCAGGAGAGCCACGGGAAAGAGGCCATCGGTGTCATCACCTCGTCGCGCTGCACCAACGAGGAGACCTACCTCGTGCAGAAGCTGGCGCGCGCGGTATTCCACAACAACAACACCGACACCTGCGCCCGCGTCTGCCATTCGCCGACGGGCTATGGCCTGAAGACCGCCTTCGGCACCTCCGCCGGCACGCAGAATTTCGACTCTGTCGAGCACACCGATTGCGCCATCGTCATCGGCGCCAACCCGACCGACGGTCACCCCGTCTTCGCCAGCCGCCTGAAGAAGCGGCTGCGGCAGGGCGCCGGGCTGATCGTGATCGACCCGCGCCGCATCGACCTCGTGCAATCGCCCCACATCAAGGCCGCGCATCACCTCGCCCTGCGCCCCGGCACCAATGTCGCCGTGCTCACCGCGCTGGCGCATGTGATCGTGACGGAGGGCCTGATGGACGAGGCCTTCATCCGCGAGCGCTGCGACTGGGACGAGTTCCTCGCCTATGCCGAGTTCGTCAGCGAAGAGCGGCACTCGCCCGAAGCCGTCGAGGCCAACACCAGCGTCCCCGCCGCGACCATCCGCGAAGCGGCCCGCATGTATGCAGCCGCACCCAACGGCTCGATCTACTATGGCCTCGGCGTGACGGAGCATTCCCAGGGCTCCACCACCGTGATGGCCATCGCCAACCTCGCCATGCTCACCGGCAATATCGGCCGGCCCGGCGTGGGGGTGAACCCGCTGCGTGGCCAGAACAACGTGCAGGGCTCCTGCGACATGGGGAGCTTTCCCAACGAGTTCCCCGGCTACCGCCATGTCAGCGACGACACGGCCCGCGGCATCTTCGAGCAGGCCTGGGGCGTGGAGCTCGACGCCGAGCCTGGCCTGCGCATCCCCAACATGCTGGATGAGGCAGTCAACGGACGCTTCAAGGGCATCTACATCCAGGGCGAAGACATTCTGCAATCCGATCCTGACACCAAGCATGTCGCGGCCGGCCTGAAAGCGATGGACTGCGTCATCGTGCAGGACCTCTTCCTGAACGAGACGGCCAACTACGCCCATGTCTTCCTGCCCGGCTCGACCTTCCTCGAGAAGGACGGGACGTTCACCAATGCCGAGCGCCGCATCAACCGCGTGCGCGAGGTGATGAAGCCGAAGAACGGCTATGCCGACTGGGAGATCACCCAACTGCTCGCCAACGCGATGGGCGGCAATTGGCACTACACGCATCCCTCCCAGGTCATGGACGAGATCGCCTTCACCACCCCGGGTTTCGCCGGCGTGAACTACGAGATGCTGGAGGAGCGCGGTTCTGTCCAATGGCCCTGCAACGAGGCGGCGCCCGAGGGCTCGCCCGTGATGCATGTCGATGGCTTCGTGCGCGGCAAGGGCCAGTTCATCCACACCGAATACGTGGCGACGGATGAGAAGACCGGCCCGCGGTTCCCGCTCCTGCTCACCACGGGACGCATCCTCAGCCAGTACAACGTCGGCGCCCAGACGCGGCGGACGCAAAACGTGCGCTGGCACGAGGAGGACCGGCTGGAGATCCACCCCTTCGATGCCGAGAACCGCGGCCTGAAAACGGGCGACTGGGTGCGCCTCGCCTCCCGCTCCGGCGAGGTCTCCCTGCGCGCCGAGGTGACGGACAGGGTGGCGCCGGGTGTGGTCTACACCACGTTCCACCACCCCTCGACGCAGGCTAATGTGGTGACGACCGACTATTCCGACTGGGCCACGAACTGCCCGGAATACAAGGTGACGGCAGTGCAGGTCGGCGCCTCCAACGGGCCGACGGACTGGCAGGAAAGCTACGAGGCCGAGGCCGAGCTGGCCCGGCGCATTCTGCCGGCGGCGGAGTGACGGGGCCCGCATGAGCCTGCCGCCGGTCAGCCGCGTCGTCGCCGGGCGCCCCCTCGCCGAGGAGGTGCCCGTCGCGCTCGTGTTCAACGGCACGACGCAGGCGGCGATGATGGCGACCCCGGCTGATATCGAGGACTTCGCCACCGGATTCGCCCTGACGGAGGGGCTGGCGGCGCGGGAGGAGATCGGCGAGGTCGAGGTCATCACCCAGCCGAACGGCCTCGAGGCCCGCCTCTGGCTGCCGGAAGAGCGCGCCGCCGCCCTCGCCGCCCGCCGCCGCGCCATGGCCGGCCCGGTCGGCTGCGGCCTCTGCGGCATCGACTCGCTGGAGCAGGCGGTGCGCCCCCTGCCCCGCCTCGCCGCGGGCACCCTCTCCCTCTCCACCGCCGAGGCCACCTCTGCGCTCGACGCGCTCCGCCAGCTCCAGCCGCTCCATGACGAGACCCGCGCCGTCCATGCCGCCGGCTTCTGGCACCCCGACTCGGGCGTCACGCTGGCGCGCGAGGATGTCGGCCGCCACAACGCGCTCGACAAGCTGATCGGCGCGCTCCTCCGCTCGGGAGCGGAGGTCTCCACCGGCGCCCTCATCGTCACCTCCCGCCTGTCGGTGGAGATGGTGCAGAAGGCGGTGATGGCGGGCGCGCCGCTGCTCGTCTCCGTCTCCGCCCCCACCGCCCATGCGGTGCGGCTGGCGGAGGAGGCCGGCCTCACCCTCGTCAGCCGCGCCGGCGGCCGCCTGACGGCCTTTTCCCATGCCCACCGCTTCAGCGAGGACGCCCATGCAGGGTGAAAACAAGCAGGCCGAAAAGCTCGTCCGCATGACCAACCAGATCGCCACCTTCTTCGCCACCCAGCCCTCCGGCGACCCGGCGGAGCGCACTGCGGGCCATCTGCGAGACACCTGGTCCCCCCAGATGCGTCGGGACCTCAAGGCGATCCTCGCCGAGGGCGGCGAGGGCCTGTCGCCCGTCGCGAAGGACGCCGCGGGCCGGCTGGCCTAGGAGGGGGCGCTGCCCCCGCTGCCTGCGGCAGCCCCCCGGAGTATTTGCAAAAGGGCGAAAGCAAGGAAGCTCGCCCCGCCTCGACCGCTCATCGAGCTCGAAGCGGGGCGCGCCCTTTACGGCCACCGGCTCTCCAGCCTGTCCCGCGAGTCCCAAGTTGCCCGATGTTGGTTATCAACGCGTAAACGCTACCGTCTGCTTGCTTTCGCCCTTTCTCAAATACCTCTCGGGGGGGTCGCCATTGAGTGCGCCATTGGTCCGAGCACCAATGGCGACGGGGGCAGACAGCCCCCCCGGCCTCTCCACCCGCGCCGTGGTCACAGCGGCAGCGCCACCGTCGACTTGATCTCTTCCATCGACAGCAGCGCCGTCACGTTGTGGATCTTCACCTCCGAGATCAGCGCCTGGTAGAAGGCGTCGTAGGCGCGGGCGTTCGGGACGCGGACCTTGAGGATGTAGTCGATGTCGCCCGCCAGCCGGTGCGCCTCCTGCACCTCGGGGCGCTCCTTCAGGGCCTTGAGGAACTTCTGCTGCCACTCCGCCTCATGCTCGGCGGTGCGGATCAGCACGAAGAAGCAGGCCTCGAACCCAAGCGCCTCGGCATCGACCAGCGCCACCTGCGCGCCGATCACGCCCGCCTCCTTCAGCTTGCGTATGCGGTTCCACACCGGGGTCTTGGAGGAGCCGACGGCACGGGCGATCTCCTCCAGCGGGCGGGAGGCGTCGCGCTGCAATTCGGCAAGGATTTTCCTGTCGGTCTCGTCGATGCGGAATGCCATTCCGGCTTGTCCTCCTCTTTGGGACATCCGGCCTGCAGCGCACTCCGGCCGAAACGAGCGTCCTTATTTCCTGCCAGACGTGGCGCGCGAAGGGAACAGCGTTCTATATTGCCACTCAACGAGAACGGAGACGCCGCAATGCAGCACTTCCCGATCTACCTCGATCTCGACAACCGCCGCGTCGTCCTCTCCGGCGGCGGCGAGACGGCGCTCGCCAAGCTGCGGCTGATCCTGAAGACGACCGCGCAGGTGGAGGTCTTCGCCGAAACGGCCAAGCCCGACCTGCAGCGGCTCGCCCGCGCCGGCAAGCTGACGCTGCATTTCCGCCGGATGACGGCCAACGACGCCGCCGGCGCCGCGCTCGTCTATGCCGCAGAGGATGACGCCACCCTCGATGCCGAGACGGCGCGGCTGGCCCATGCCTCCGGCGCCATGGTCAATATCGTCGACAACCTCGAGGCCTCGGACTTCATCACGCCCGCCATCGTCGACCGCGACCCGGTGACCATCGCCATCGGCACCGAGGGCGCCGCCCCCGTGCTGGCGCGGATGATCAAGGAGGATCTGGAGGCCCGCCTGCCCAGCGAGCTCGGTCTGATGGCCCGCGTCGGCAAAGCCTTCCGCGCCATGGCCGACCGGCTGCCCATGGGCCGCAAGCGGCGGGACTTCTGGGCCGAGTATTACCAAGAGATCGGCCCGCGCCTGTCCGAGGGCGGCGCCGCGGCGCTGGAGGGCGGGCTCGAGACCCTCCTCGACAAGCACCTCGCCGCCGAGGAGCGCAGCGGCCACCTCGATCTCGCCGGCACCGGGCCGGGCGACCCCGAGCTGATGACGCTCGCCGCGCGCAAGGCGCTCGACGCCGCCGACCTCGTCATCCACGCCCCCGGCACGCCCGGCGGCGTGCTGGAGCTGGCGCGCCGCGAGGCGTGGCGCGTCGAGGCGACCGACGAGGAGGCCGCCGTCGCCCGCGCCGGCCGCGCCATCGCGCGCGGGCTGCAGGTCGTCTGGCTGGTGCCCGGCGCCCCGCCCCGCGCGCTGGCCGCAAGGCTGGCGGGCGAGGGCTGGTCGTTCCGCCTCATCCCCGGTATCGCCGCGCCGGTGCAGGCCCGCACGCCCGCCAACCAGCCGGGCCGCCCGCCCGCCTCCACCACAGACAGAGAGACCGCACGATGAGCCGCCGCTTCACCCCCAAGGTCGTCACCGCCAACGCCCTGCTGGAGGGCGATGCAGTCTGGCTGCGCGCCGATGGCGGCTGGAGCCGCGACATGCACGACGCGCAGCTCTTCGAGGAGGAGGAGCTGGCGAACGAGGCGCTCCGCCACGCGCTCGCCCAGCCCGATCTCGTCGTCGGCGCCTACCTCGCCGATGCGAAGGCCGGCCCCGAGGGCCCGGTGCCCACCCATTTCCGCGAGGATTTCCGCACCCGCGGCCCCTCGAACTACCATCTTGGCAAGCAGGCGGAGGCCTGACCCTTATGTATCGCTACGACGATTTCGATGACGCCTTCGTGCGCACCCGCGTCGCCCAGTTCCGCGGCCAGGTCGAGCGCCGGATCGACGGCTCGCTGACGGAGGACGAGTTCAAGCCGCTGCGGCTGATGAACGGCCTCTACCTGCAGCTGCACGCCTACATGCTGCGCGTCGCCATCCCCTACGGGACGCTGCGCGCCGAGCAGATGCGCCAGCTCGGCATGATCGCCGAGCGCTGGGACGAGGGCTACGGCCACTTCACCACGCGGCAGAACATCCAGTTCAACTGGCCGAAGCTGAAGGACGTCCCCGACATCCTCGAGGCGCTGGCGGACGTGGAGATGCACGCCATCCAGACCTCCGGCAACACGATCCGGAACGTCACGGCCGACCATTTCGCCGGCGCCGCCGCCGACGAGATCGAGGATCCGCGCCCCGCGGCGGAGCTGCTGCGCCAGTGGTCGACCGACCACCCGGAATTCCAGTTCCTGCCCCGCAAGTTCAAGATCGCCATCACCGGCAGCCCGAACGACCGGGCCGTGGTGAAGGCGCATGACATCGGCCTCAGGATGATCCGGAACGAGGCCGGCGAGCCGGGCTTCGAGGTGCTGGTGGGCGGCGGCCTCGGCCGGACGCCGATGATAGGCAAGGTCATCCGGGATTTCCTGCCGAAGGAGGATCTCCTCCCCTATTGCGAGGCCATCGTCGCCACTTACAACCTGCTTGGCCGGCGCGATAACAAGTACAAGGCCCGCATCAAGATCACCGTCCACGAGAACGGGATCGACACGTTCCGCGACCTCGTGGAGCAGAAGTTCATCGAGACGCGCGCGGCCTTCGGCGGCGCCGACCAGGAGCTGCTGCGCGAGATCGAGGCGGCGTTTGCGCCGCCCGCTTTCCGGGCCGTGGACACGGCCCCGTTCGAGGCGGCGCGCGAGGCCGACCCGGTCTTCCGCGCCTGGGCGGATACCAACCTCGCCGAGCACAAGGACGCCGGCCACGCCATCGTCACCATCAGCCTGAAGAAGCCGGGCGCCACGCCGGGCGACGCCACGGCCGAGCAGATGCGCGTGATGGCAGACCTCGCCGACAAGTACTCCTACGGCGAGCTGCGCGTCAGCCATGAGCAGAACATCATCCTGCCGCACGTCGCCAAGGACGATCTGCCCGCCCTGCACGACGCGCTGAAGAGCGTTGAGCTCGCCACGGCGAACCTCGGGCTGGTGAGTGACATCATCGCCTGCCCCGGCATGGATTACTGCGCCCTCGCCACCGCCCGCTCGATCCCCATCGCGCAGGAGATCGCCGAGCGCTTCGAGGAGCTGAAGCTGGAGCACGAGATCGGCGAGCTGAAGCTCAAGATCTCCGGCTGCATCAATGCCTGCGGGCACCACCATGTCGGCCATATCGGCATCCTCGGGCTCGACCGGGCGGGGGTGGAGAACTACCAGATCACCCTCGGCGGCGACGCCACCGAGACTGCCGCCATCGGCGAGCGGGCCGGCCCGGGCTTCCCGGCGGAAGAAATCGTGGGCGCCATCGAGCGGCTCGTGCTCGGCTACCTCGACGTGCGCGAGGGGCCGGAAGAGACGTTCCTGCAGGCCTACCGCCGCCTCGGGCCCGATCCGTTCAAGGCCGCGCTCTACCCGGACACCAAAGATGCCGCTTGATGCCCCCATAGGTGAGCGGGTGGCGGCCCTGAACGGCCGCTACCGCCACCACGGCGCCACCGCCGTGCTCGGCCATGCGCTGAAGGACCCAGACGTGGGCCGCGTTGCCCTTGTCTCCTCCTTCGGGGCGGAGTCGGTGGTGCTGCTGCACATGGTGGCGACCCTGCAGCGCGACCTGCCGGTGCTCTTCATCGACACCGAGATGCTCTTCCCCGAGACGCTGGAATACCAGCGCGAGCTCTCCGAGCGGCTGCACCTGACCAACGTGCAGGTCATCAAGGCCACGGAGGCGGAGATCGAGAAGCGCGATCCCTTCGGCCTCCTCCACAAGGCCAATCCCGATGCCTGCTGCGACCTGCGAAAGACGGTGCCGCTCGAGACGGCGCTCTCGCAGTACGGCGCATGGATCACCGGGCGGAAGCGCTACCAGGGCGGCAAACGGGTGACGCTGGACTTCTTCGAGGAAGAGGACGCCAAGCGGATCAAGATCAACCCGCTCGCCCATTGGACTCCGAAGGACGTTCAGGAGTACATCGCCGAGAACCGCCTGCCCCGGCATCCGCTGGTCGCGCAGGGCTACCCGTCGATCGGCTGCGCGCCCTGCACCAGCCGCGTCGCCGACGGGGAGGACCCGCGGGCCGGGCGCTGGCGCGGGCGGGACAAGGATGAATGCGGCATCCATTTCATCGGCGGCAAGCCGGTGCGCGGCATCCCCGCGCCGGGCGAAGAGCCGCATGAGGAGATGTCGGACGAGGGCGTCGAAGTCCTCACCACCGAGTATGAGGCCGAGGGCGGCGAGCACGCAGCCGAGGAGACCAGCATGAACGTCATCGTCACCGATACCGGCTTCGGCCCCGAGACCTACAATGACGAGCCCATGGATCTCGGCTCCGACACCAACCCCGCCGAGCTGCCGGAGGGCTGGGAGCAGGCGGGGATGATCCGCATCGCCTTCCCCTCCTTCAACGACGGGCGCGGCTTCACGCTGGCCTCGGGCCTGCGGGCGAAGGGCTACAAGGGTCGCCTGCGCGCCGCGGGCCATGTCATCGCCGACCAGTACGCGATGGCCCGCCGCTCGGGCTTCGACGAGGTGGAGATCTCGCCGGAGCTGGCCGAGCGGCAGCCGGAGGCGCAGTGGCTCGCCCGCGCCGACTGGCAGGCCCACAACTACCAGGCCCGCCTGCGCGGCCGGCGCCCCGCCGCCTGAGCCCCCCGGAGCCCGAGCCGAGACCGCCGACGCGACACCGCCACACCCCAAGGAAACCCGCCAACAGGCGCCCATTCGGGGCGCGAGCCGAGAGAGCCATGACCGACCAGACCGCCGCCAGCCAGCCAGCCCCCGCCGCCAAGATGGCCCTGCCCGATGCGCAGACCGTCACCTCTGTGCGCCATTACACCGACCGTCTCTTCGCCTTCCGCGTGACGAGGCCGGCCTCCCTGCGCTTCCGCTCGGGCGAGTTCGTGATGATCGGCCTGCTCGGCGACAACGGCAAACCCCTGCTGCGCGCCTATTCCATCGCCTCGCCCTCCTGGGACGAGGAGCTGGAGTTCTATTCGATCAAAGTGCAGGACGGTCCGCTGACCTCCAAGCTCCAGCACATCCAGCCGGGCGACCAGGTGATCCTGCGGCCGAAGCCCGTGGGCACGCTGGTGCATGACGCGCTGCTGCCCGGCAAGCGGCTCTACCTCTTCTCGACGGGCACGGGCTTCGCCCCCTTCGCCTCGCTCCTGCGGGACCCGGACACCTACGAGCGCTTCGAGGAGGTCATCGTCACCCACACCTGCCGCGGCGTGGACGAGCTGACCTATGGCCGCGAGATGATCGAGGGCCTCAAGAGCGACGAGCTGATGCAGGAGCTGCTCGGCGACGGCCTCGACAAGCTGCGCTACTACCCGACGACGACGCGCGAAGAGAGCGCCAAGATGGGCCGGATCACGACGCTGATCGAGAACGGCGAGCTCTTCGACGACCTCGGCGTGCCGCCCCTGAACCCGGAGACGGACCGTGCGATGATCTGCGGGAGCCTCGCGTTCAACGTCGACCTGAAGGCGCTGCTGGAGAAGGCGGGCCTGACCGAGGGCGCCAACTCCGACCCGCAGCAGTTCGTGGTCGAGAAGGCGTTCGTGGGCGAGGGGGTCTGAGGAGGCGCCGGCGGCTAGGGGGAACGCAAGGTGGGTTGAAAACCCACCCTACGTAGGGTGGGTTGGTAACCCACCATCCGGCCTTCCCTCACCTCGCCCGCCTGCGGGCCGTGGTGAGGCCACACGACCGCCGCACCGGCGTAGGGTGGGTTTATAACCCACCTGCCGGTCGCCCCTCCTCTGCTGCCGGACCGGACACCGTAACGCGCCAAGGCCGCATCCGTCGCACTCCCCACCCCAAACCCTTGATCCGGCGGCCCTGCCCGGTCCAGCATCTGTCATGCTCTGGATCGCCCTCGCCGCCACCGCCGTCGCTCTCCTCACCGTCACCTGGCTGATCCTCCGCCCCGCCTGGATGGGCCTGTCCGGCCGGACGATGTGGGACTGGATCAGCCTCCTTGCCGTGCCCAGCATGGTGGCGCTCGCCACCGTCCTTCTCACCACCGCGCAGTTTCGCAGTGAGCAGGATCGCGCCGCCGAGGAGGCGCTGCTCAGCTACGTCGAGAGGATCAGCACGCTCGCCCTTGCCCGGCCGGAGGGCCTCGATGTCGCCGGCGCCGCGGTGGCGCGGGCGCAGACGGATGTGATCCTGCACCTGCTGGAGGGCGAGCGCGCCGGGCGGGCGATCTCCTTCCTCGCCGAACTCGGCGTGCTGGGGCTCGTGCGCCCCCGGCTGGAAGAGCGCGCGCTGGCCGGGGCTGATCTGAAGGGGCTCGACCTGACCGGGGCGGATCTGGAGGGCTCCGACCTGACCGGCGCCGAACTGGAAGAGGCAGTGCTGGCCGGGGCCGACCTGGAGTCGACCGATCTCATGGGCGCCGACCTCAAGGATGCCGATCTCCGCGCTGCCGAGCTGGCCCATGCCCGGCTCGCCCGCGCCAACCTCGACCATGCCGATCTGCGCGGCGCCGATCTGCACCTCGCCTCCGGGCTGACCCGGTCGCAGCTCGCCGTGGCCTGCGTCGATGCCTCGACCCGGCTGCCGGACAGGTTCGACCGCCCCCAGGGCGCCAGCGCCGGCTGCAGCGGCCGCGCCGAGGCGACGGACATCATCGACCTCCCGGAGGATGATGACGACGACGATGATGATGACGATGATGATGACGATGATGATGATGACGACGACTGAGGCCGCCTCATGAAGCCGGCGGGGCAGCCCTAAGCCGCCCCGCCGCGAACGCCTAGCTGATCTTCGTCAGCAGCTCTTCGACGCTCTTCTTCGCGTCGCCGTAGAGCATCCGCGTATTGTCCTTGTAGAAGAGCGGGTTCTCGATCCCCGAGTAGCCCGTCCCCTGCCCGCGCTTGGAGACGATGACGTCCTTCGCCTTCCAGACCTCCAGCACCGGCATGCCGGCGATGGGGGAGTTGGGGTCGTCCTGCGCGGCCGGGTTCACGATGTCATTGGAGCCGATGACGATGGCGACGTCCGTCGAGGGGAAGTCGTCGTTGATCTCGTCCATCTCCATGACGATGTCGTAGGGCACCTTCGCCTCTGCCAGCAGCACGTTCATGTGCCCCGGCAGACGGCCCGCGACGGGGTGAATGGCGAAGCGCACCTTCTTGCCCTTGGCGCGCAGGCGGCGCGTCAGCTCCGCCACCGGCTGCTGGGCCTGCGCCACGGCCATGCCGTAGCCCGGGATGATGATGACGCTGTCGGCGTCCTCCAGCAGCGAGGCCACGGCATCGGCATCCGTCGCCACCATCTCCCCTTCCACCGCCTGCGCGGGGCCGGAGGTGCCGCCGAAGCCGCCGAGGATGACGGAGACGAACTTGCGGTTCATCGCCTTGCACATGATGTAGCTCAGGATCGCCCCGGAGGAGCCGACGAGCGCCCCCGTCACGATCAGGAGGTCATTGCCCAGCGTGAAGCCGATCGCCGCCGCCGCCCAGCCGGAATAGCTGTTCAGCATCGAGACGACGACGGGCATGTCCGCCCCGCCGATCCCCATGATCAGATGCCAGCCGATGAAGCCGGCGAGCAGCGCCATGAGCAGCATCGTCCAGATGCCGGCGCCGGCGACGAACATAATCAGCAGGACGAGGCAGAGCACCGCCGCCGCCAGGTTGAGCATGTGCCCGCCCGGCAGCTTCGACGGCTTGCCGTCAACCCGCCCGGCCAGCTTGCCGAACGCGACGACGGAGCCGGTGAAGGTGACGGCGCCGATGAAGATCCCCAGCGCCACCTCGACGCGGAAGATGTTCAGCTCCGCCGCGTCCTTCAGCCAGAGCGCAGCGCCGAAGGCGGTGATGTCGCGGCCCAGGATAAGCACGTCGAGGTCGGCGCCCGACAGCTGCAGGTTCTCCACCCGCGTCAGCATGATGTCGGCCGAGAGGCCGATGAAGACCGCCGCGAGGCCGACGAAGGAGTGCAGAGCAGCGACGAGCTGCGGCATCTCCGTCATCTGCACCCGGCCGGCGACGACGTAGCCGGCATAGGCGCCCGCCGCGATGGCCACGAGAATGAGGAGGACGTTGTAGACCCCCGGCGCGAAGATGGTGGCGAAGACCGCCACCGCCATGCCGGCGATGCCGTACCAGATGGCGCGCTTGGCACTCTCCTGACCGGAGAGGCCGCCGAGCGACAGGATGAAGAGGATGGCTGCGATGAGGTAGCAGGCCGAAACGAAACCGATGCTCATGGGTGCGGCTCCTCAGGACTTCTGGAACATGGCGAGCATGCGCCGGGTGACGAGGAACCCGCCCACGATGTTGATCGAGGCGATCAGCACCGAAACGAAGGCGAGGATGACGACGATCCAGTTTCCGGATCCGATCTGCAGGAGCGCGCCGAGGATGACGATGCCCGAGATGGCGTTCGTCACCGCCATCAGCGGCGTGTGCAGCGCGTGGGAGACGTTCCAGATCACCTGGAAGCCCACGAAGCAGGCGAGTGCGAAGACGATGAAATGCGCCATGAAGCTCGCCGGCGCGAAGGCGCCGATGATCAGCATCACCAGCGCGCCGACGGCGAGCACGGTGATCTGCGTCTTGGTCTGCTGCTTGAAGGTGGCCAGCTCCTTCGCACGCTTCTCCTCGGGCGTCGGCTCCTTCACCTTCTCCTTCGGGCGCGCCGCGATGGCGGGCACCTTGGGGGGCGGCGGCGGATAGGTGATCTCGCGCTCGCGCACCACCGTGGCGCCGCGGATCACGTCATCCTCCATGTTGTGGTTGAGCGCGCCGTCTTTCCCGGGCGTCAGGTCCGTCAGCATGTGGCGGATGTTGGTGGCGTAGAGCGTGGAGCTCTGCGCCGCCATGCGGCTGGGGAAGTCGGTGTAGCCGACGATGGTGACGCCGTTCTCGGTCGTGATCTTCTGATCGGCCACCGTCAGCTCGCAATTGCCGCCCCGCTCGGCGGCAAGGTCGACGATGACGGAGCCGGGCTTCATCGCCTCCACCATGTCCTTCGTCCAGAGCACGGGCGCATCCCGACCGGGGATCAACGCGGTGGTGATGACGATGTCCATGTCCGGCGCCAGCTCGCGGAATTTCTTCAGCTGCGCCTCGCGGAATTCAGGCGACGAGGGCGCGGCGTAGCCTCCGGTGGCGGCGCCGTCCTGCGAGGCTTCCTCGAAATCGAGGTAGACGAACTCGGCGCCCATGCTCTCGATCTGCTCGGCCACCTCGGGGCGCACGTCGAAGGCATAGGTGATGGCGCCGAGCGAGGTCGCCGTGCCGATGGCGGCAAGGCCGGCGACACCGGCGCCGACGACCAGCACCTTGGCGGGCGGCACCTTGCCGGCGGCGGTGACCTGCCCGGTGAAGAAGCGCCCGAAGTTGCTGCCCGCCTCGATCACGGCGCGGTAGCCGGCGATATTGGCCATGGAGGAGAGCGCGTCCATCTTCTGCGCGCGGGAGATGCGGGGGACCATGTCCATCGCGACGATGGTGGCGCCCTTCTCCCTGGCGCGCTCCATCAGCTCGCCGTTCTGCGCCGGGTAGATCATCGAGATCAGCGTCTGCCCCTCGCGAAGGCGGTCGACCTCCGCCTCCACCGGCGGGCGCACCTTCACGACGACGTCGGCGGCCGCGAAGACCTCCTCAGCGCCCGGCAGCACCTCGGCACCAGCCTCGCGGTACGCCTCGTCGGTGAAGCCGGCCTTCAGCCCCGCCCCCGCTTCGATCAGCGGCGCGTGGCCGAGTTTCGCGAGGTCCTTCGCGGAGGCGGGCGTCATCGCAACCCGCGCCTCGCCCTCGTGCGTTTCCTTCGGTGCCCCGATTTTCATGCGGCGCCTCCCCATTGCGGCATCCAAGTTGGCGCGGAGGATAGAGCCTTGGAGGGGTTTCACAAGCCGAACCCTCGGCGGGACAAATTCCGGACTTTTCAACGCCTTCTTGCGCGGCGGCGGAAAAGGGGCGCGCCGCCCGCCGCGCCTGCGACGGACCGTCATATGCCGCGCCCCGTTGACGACTTGCGTTGATATTAACATGTAGACCGGATGGCTAACCCCCGCCCTCCCGATCACGCCGACACGCTGGAGGTTCGCGACCGCTGCCTCTGCCTGCATGCCCAGCGCGCCGCCCGGGCCCTCGCCCGGCGCTTCGACCTCGCCTTCCGGCCGCTGGGGCTGACCAACGGGCAGTTCTCGCTGCTGATGGCGCTCAACCGCCCCGAGCCGCCCCGCATGGGCGATGTCGCCAACCTGCTGGCGATGGACCGCACGACCCTCACAGCGGCCCTCAAGCCGCTGGAGCGGCGCGGCCTCCTCGCCGTGGAGCCCGACGATAGCGACCGCCGCGCCCGCCGCCTGCGGCTGACGCAGGAGGGCCGCATGCTCCTCGGCGAGGCGCTGCCCATCTGGCGGGAGGAGCATGCCTCCCTCGACGCACAGGTGGACGCGCCGGGCCTCGTCGCCACCCTCATGGCCGTCACCGCGGCAGCCGACCGGGGCGAGGACTGACGGCGCCCGCGCCCACCCCGCCCGGGCCCGGGCGCGCGGGGTGGGCGGGCGGGAGCGCGGCCGGGGCCCGAGCGGGGTGGGCGCGTGGTGGGCGCGCAAAGTGATCCAGCGGCGGCGCCGGCACGTCTGGCAGGCAAAGGAGCTTGTCCCATGACCGCCGTCGTCCTCTACGCCGCCACCGCCGCGATCTTCCTCATCGCCGATGCGCTGATGCTGTCGCTCGTCATGCGCCCGCTCTTCGAGCGGCATCTGGGGCCGGAGCTGCGGGAGAATATCCGCATCGCTCCCGCCGCGCTCTTCTACCTCGCCTATGTCGCCATCCTCGTCTGGATCGTCACCTGGCCGGCGCTGCGCGACGAGACCAGCCTCGGCTCCGTCGCGCTGACCGCGGCGCTGATGGGCTTCTTCGCCTATGGCACCTACGAGTTCACCAGCTTCGCCGTCATGTCGCGCTGGCATGTCTCGATGCTGATGACCGATCTCGCGTGGGGCACGCTCCTGACCGCCGGCTCGGCCACCGCCGGCCTCTGGATCGCGCGGCTGCTGACCTGAGCGGCCGGGGGCTGAGGCACCCCCGTCACCGGCCCCCGTCACCGTGACGTGACCGCGCGCCTCCCTTCCCGGGGGGCGCGAATTCTGCAAGTCTGAGCGCATGAGACACCTCGCCCCCTTCGCGCTTCTCGCCCTCCTCGCCGCCCCGGCCGCCGCGCAGGAGGCGCTGACGGCGGAGGAATTCGAGGACTTCGTCACCGGAAAGACGCTGGGCTATGCCCTAGGCTCCGAGCCCTACGGCGTGGAGCGCTATACCGAGGGGCGCCGGGTGCTCTGGGCCTTCGTTGGCGATGAATGCGTCGAGGGGGAGTGGTATCCGAAGGGCGAGGATATCTGCTTCTACTATCCCGATTACGAGGACGAGCAGTGCTGGCGCTTCTCCTTCGCCGCCGACGGCGGCCTGCAGGCGCGCTTTAGCGGCCCCGGCAGCAGCGACGTGCTCTATTCCCTCAGTGAGGTGCCGCTGATTTGCCCCGGTTACGGGGTCTAGAACAGGCTTCCCTGCTCCGGCGGCTTCGGCGCCGGCTTGCGCCTGGGGCTGCCGCCTGATCCGCCGCTATCCGAACCACCCCCGTCGCCCTCGGGCACGAAGCGGCCATCGGCAAACTCGATTTCCAGCCGCTCGGCAGTCGCCGCAGCGGCGGTCGTGGTGATCACCCGCTCGCCGTCGCGCACCACGGCATAGCCCCGCTGCAGCGTCGCCTTGTAGCTCAGCGTCTCGAGCAGCCGCGCCGCGCTCTCCAGCCGGCCTTGCCGTCGCTCAGCCAACCGCCGCTCCGCCCCCTCCAGCCGTTCCGCGGCGCGGGCGAGGCGCGCGCGGCCGTCCGTCACCTGCCGCTCCAGCGGCTGGGGCGAGAGGCGGAGCCGCTCCAGCCGGTGCCGCCGCGCGGTGACGACCGTCTGCAGGCCGGGCGCGAGGCGGGAGGAGACGCGATCCAGCCGCGCCGCCGCTCCCTCGCGCACCCGCGTCAGCAGGCCGGGGGAGAGGGGCACGCGGGCGAGGGCGAGCTGCTTGCGGTCCACCACCCGCGTCAGGGCTCCGGGCAGGCGCTCTCCGGCGATGTCGAGCCGCTGGCGGGGCGTGGCGAGCAGCGCCTCCGGCCGGGGCAGCGCGCGGGCGATGTCGGCCAGGCGCTGGCGGCGGCGGGTGACGGCCGCCTCGGTGCCGGCGGCGAGGCGCAGGCCCAGCTGCTCCACCGCGCGCATCAGGTCGGCGCGCACCGGCACCGCCATCTCGGCGGCGGCGGTGGGCGTCGGCGCGCGGCGGTCGGAGGCGTGGTCAATCAGCGTGATGTCGGTCTCGTGCCCGACGGCGGAGATCAGCGGGATGCCGCTCGCCGCCGCTGCCCGCACCACGGCCTCTTCGTTGAAGCCCCAGAGATCCTCCACCGAGCCGCCGCCGCGGGCGACGATCAGCACGTCGGGCCGGGGAATCGGCCCGCCCGGCTGCAACGCGTTGAACCCCTCGATGGCCCGCACCACCTCCGGCGCGCAGGTCTGCCCCTGCACCGCCACGGGCCAGACGAGCACGTGGCGGGGGAAGCGGTCGGCCAGCCGGTGGAGGATGTCGCGTATGACGGCGCCCGTGGGCGAGGTGATCACGCCGATCACCTGCGGCAGGTAGGGCAGCGGGCGCTTGCGCTCCGCCGCGAAGAGGCCCTCCCCCTCCAGCGACTTGCGCCGCTTCTCCAGCATCGCCATCAGCGCGCCGGCGCCGGCGGGGGCGATATCCTCCACCGTCAGCTGGTAGCGCGACTGCGGGCCGAAGGTGGTGACCTTGCCGGTGGCGATGACCTCCATCCCCTCCTCCGGCATGTGGGAGAGGCGGGCGACCTGGCCCTTCCAGCTCACCGCCGAGAGGGTGTTCCGCTCATCCTTGAGGTCGAAATAGAGATGCCCCGACCGGGCATGGGTGACGCGGCCGACCTCGCCGCGCACGCGCACGCGGCCGAACTCACCCTCGATCACCCGCTTCACGGCTCCGGTGATCTCTCCCACCGAGTAATCGTGGGCGTTGCCGGGGCCCGGCCCTTCGTCTTCGAACAGCTCCATGCGCCCCTTTTCGCCCGCCGCCGGGGCGCCTGCAAACGAAAACGGGCGGCCCCGAGAAGGGACCGCCCGTGCAAGAGCCTAACAGGACTGAGGGAAGACTCTCGCTCGTACTCGCGCGCCTTACGCGGCGCGCTTCTCGTGCTTGCCCTCGGCAATCTCCTCGATCATCTTCGCGCAGAATGCGTCGAGGTCACCGGGGTTGCGGGAGGTGACGAGCGCCTGGTCGCAGACGACCTCGCTGTCTTCCCAGAGCCCGCCGGCGTTGATCACGTCGGTCTTGATCGACTTGAAGGACGTCACGTGACGGCCCTTCACGATGCCCGTCTCGATCAGGAGCCACGGGGCGTGGCAGATCGCGCCAATGGGCTTCTTGGCCTCCCAGAACGTCTTGACGAAGGCCAACGCGTTTTCATCGACACGCAGGACGTCGGGGTTGATCTGGCCGCCCGGCAGGACGAGCGCGTTGTAGTCGGACGCGGAGACGTCAGAGAGCTTGCGGTCGACCTTCACGGGATTGCCCCAGTCGGTCTTGTCCCAGCCCTTGATCTCACCCTCCTCAGGCGAGACGACGTGGACTTCCGCGCCCGCGGCGCGCAGTTGCTTCAGCGGCTCCTCGAGCTCGGATTGCTCGTAGCCGTGGGTGGCGAGGATAGCGATGGTTTTCCCGTTGAGCGTCGGCATGGTTGCCTCCTTTCGTGGGTCATGTGCTGTTTGGTGGGTCAACACGCGAGGAGCGGTTCGGGTTTCGTGATTGACGGCGCGTCGGGCATTCTCTTGCCTCACGTTCCCGTGCCTTCTAGACGGCGCCGTGAGCAGTCAGCGGTGACGGCAAGGGAGCGGCCATGAACATCCTCATCCTCGGCTCCGGCGGGCGCGAACACGCTCTCGCCTGGGCGGTGAAGCAGAACCCCAAGTGCGACCGCCTGATCTGCGCCCCCGGCAATGCGGGCATCGCCGCAATTGCGGAATGCCCCGCGCTCGACATTCTCGACGGTGACGCGGTGACCGGCTTCGCGGTGGAGAATGCGGTGGATCTGGTCATCATCGGCCCCGAGGCGCCGCTGGCCGCGGGCGTGGCCGACGCCTGCCGGAATGCCGGGCTTTCCGTTTTCGGACCGTCCGCTGCCGCGGCGGAGCTGGAAGCCTCCAAGGCTTTCACGAAGTCGATCTGCGACGCCGCCGGCGCCCCCACCGCCGCCTGGGCGCGCTTCGACGCGCTGGAGCCGGCGGAGGCGCATGTGCGCCGCGAGGGCACGCCCATCGTCATCAAGGCCGACGGCCTCGCCGCCGGCAAGGGCGTGACCGTGGCGATGGACGAAGAGGCGGCCCTCGCCGCGCTGGAGGAGTGCTTCGGCGGCACCCATGGCGGCGCCGGCGCGGAGGTGGTGATCGAGGAGTTCATGGCCGGCGAGGAGGCGAGCTTCTTCGTGCTGGTCGACGGCGAGGAGGTGCTGCCCATCGGCACGGCGCAGGACCACAAGCGCGCCTTCGACGGCGACGAGGGGCCGAACACCGGCGGCATGGGCGCCTATTCCCCCGCGCCGATACTTACACCCGAGCTGCAGGAGCAGGTGCTGGCGGAGATCATCCGCCCCACGATGGCAGAGATGGTGCGCCGCGGCACGCCCTACCAGGGCGTCCTCTACGCCGGCCTGATGATCGAGAACGGGCGCGCCCGGCTGGTGGAGTACAACTGCCGCTTTGGCGACCCGGAGGCGCAGGTCCTGATGATGCGCCTCGGCGCCCAGACGCTGGACCTGATCCAGGCCGCCGCCGAGGGACGTCTGGCGGAGGTGGCGCCGAGCTGGGCCGACGATCACGCGCTGACGGTGGTGATGGCGACGAAGGGCTACCCGGGCAGCTATGACAAGGGCAGCGAGATCCGCGGCCTCGCCGCCCTGCCCGAGACCTCCCGCGCCTATACGTTCCACGCCGGCACACGCGCGGAAGGGGGGCGCATCCTCGCCGCCGGCGGTCGGGTGCTGGCCGTGACCGCGCGGGGCGCGAGCCTGCAGGAGGCACGTGATACCGCCTATGAGCTGGTCGGGCAGATCGACTGGCCGGAGGGCTTCTACCGCTCCGACATCGGCTGGCGCGCGCTCTGAGCGGAGCGCGACGCCGGGCTGGCCGGCGCTGGCAGAGAGGCCTCAGACGCAAAAAAGCCGCGGCAGATCCGCGGCTTCCTTGTTGTCCTGAAGAGGGGCGGGGTGCTCAGGCGGCGCGGCCGACCAGCACTTCGTCGATCTCGCGGGCGGCCTGCGTCTCGTCATTGCCGAGGGCGGCAGCGATCTCTCGCGTCAGCCGCTCCAGCGCCGCCTCGTAGAGCTGACGCTCGGAATAGCTCTGCTCGCGCTGGTCGTCCGCCCGGTGCAGGTCGCGAACCACCTCGGCGATGGCAATGAGGTCACCGGAATTGATCTTCTGCTCGTATTCCTGCGCCCGGCGCGACCACATGGCCTTCTTCACCTTGGCCTTGCCCTTGAGCGTCTTCATCGCGTGGGCGACGACGTCGGGAGAGGAGAGCGCGCGCAGCCCGGCCTCGGTGGCCTTCTGCGTCGGCACGCGGAGGGTCATCTTGTCCTTCTCGAAGGAGATCACGAAGAGCTCCAGCTTGAAGCCCGCGACCTCCTGCTCCTCGATCGAGACGATCTTGCCCACGCCGTGCGCCGGGTAGACGACGAAGTCATTGGGACGAAACTCGTTTTTCTTGGTCTTGCTCATGGTGTCCTTTCCGGCCGACCCACGCCTCACCCACCCGGACGGACGAAACCCGGCGGAAACCACGGGTTCCGTCGGGTTGGGCGGCCTCTTGGGCGATGTCAGCTATTCGGCAGCATTTTGCAGACCCTACCACAAAACAGGCACGTCTGGAAGTCGCATCGCGGAAGCGATTGATCGTGCGGCAGAAACAGGCGCCGCAGGCTACGGCACGGGGGCGCGAATCAGCCGCCCTCGCCGGCCGCCTCGGAGAAGAGCTCCATCTTGCCCTGCTTGCCGTCCATCTCCTCGGCGCCGGGCAGCGGATCCTTCTTGGTGACGATGACGGGCCACATCTCGGAGTACTTGCGGTTGAACTCCACCCACTTCTCCATGTCCGGCTCGGTGTCCGGGCGGATGGCATCGGCGGGGCATTCCGGCTCGCAGACGCCGCAGTCGATGCACTCGTCGGGGTGGATGACGAGCATGTTCTCGCCCTCGTAGAAGCAGTCGACGGGGCACACCTCCACGCAGTCGGTGTATTTGCAGGCGATGCAATTGTCGTTGACGATGTAGGTCATATCGCTCGCTGCCCGTCTCTTGGTTGTGCCTGTCTTCCGCTCCGGCCCCACTTAGTCCGGGCTGCCGGATCATTCAAGCGGAGGTCTTGCCGCCCTCCGGCCCCGTCTCCCCCAGATCCTCGTAGAGCGCCGCCGCCTCGCTCGCCGGGCCGCGGCGCTCGCCGCAGGCGAGGACGCGGACGACACGGATGTTGCCGGCCTGCGGAAAGGTCAGGACGTCGCCGGCGCCGATGGCGCGGGCGGGCTTGTCCGTGCGCTGGCCGTTGACGCGGCACTTGCCGGCGGCGGCAAGCGAGGCGGCGAGGCCCCGCGTCTTGAAGAAGCGGGCCTGCCAGAGCCACTTGTCGAGGCGGATCGTCTCCCGCCCGCCGCTCAAGAGCGCCCCGCGGAGGGAGCCGCCGTCACTTCGGCTTGAAGCCCGAGAGGGCCGCGGCGAAGGGGTTGTCGGGGTCGATCTTCTGCTCGCGCTTGGGTGGGCGAGCGGAGGCGGTCTTGGGGCCGCGATCCTCCGGCTTGCCCTTCTTGCCACGCTTGGGGCCGCCCTTGCCTGGCTCGCCCCGCGGACGGCCACCGCCGCCCTCGCGGCGGGGCTTGCCGCCGCCGGTCTGGCGCCGGCCACCCCAGGTGAAGGTGTAGAAGGTCTCGATTTCCGGCTCGGCCTCGCCTTCGGCGGCGGGCGCTCCGGGCGCCGGCTCTTCGCCCCCTTGCGGGGCCACCTCGCCTGCCGCATCCGGCGTCGCCTCCACCTCCGACGCGCCCTCGGCGCCGGGATCGGCCGCGGGCGCCTCGGCGGCATCGGGCGTCGCTTGCGTCTCCGCAGCGCCCTCGGCGCCGGGTGCCGGCTCCTCCGCCGCTTCGGCGGGGGGCTGCTCGGGGGCAGCGTCAGCCTCGGAGGCCGGCGTCGGCTCGGGCTTCTGCTTGGGGCGCTCGCCCTTCTCGGCCTTGTAGCCGAGGCCCTCCATGAGGCCGGCGAACTGCTCCAGCGTCAGGCCGGTGATCGAGAGCATGTCGGGGTTGGCCTCGAAGCCGCTGCGGCTGTCCTTGTCGCGCAGCATGTCGGCGAGGCGCTCGGCCATGTCGATGCGGATCGCCCGCTCGCCGGCGCGGCGGTAGCCCTGCATGGCATCCTGCCCCTCCGGCCCCTGCTGCGCGGGGATGGTAACGAGGCCCGGCGGCGGCGAGGAGGGGAAGTCGTCGAGCCCGTTCCAGAGCGACCACAGCACCAGCCGCAGGCGCGTCGGCGCCGGCTTGAGGAGCAGCGGCATGAAGATCGTGTACTGGCCGAAGCGCACGCCATGCTTGCGCAGGGCGCCGCGGGCATCCTGATCGAGCGACTTGACGTCGTCGGCCACCTTGGCGCGCGGAATGACACCGAAGGCCTCCACCAGCCGATATGCGAAGCCCTTGGCGAGGCCGGAGAGCGCCTCGTCCTTCTGCAGCGCCACCAGCGGCTCGAAGGCGGCGGCGATGCGGCGGTCGATGAAGTGCTGCAGTCGGCGCTGCACCTTGGCGGCGACATCCGGGCCAGCCTCGTCATCGACGAAGGGGACGACCTCGGGCCGCAGCGCTTCGGGACCCTTGGCGAGACGTCCGACCGCGGCGTCGCCCCACATGAGGCCGCCCTGCTCGGTCACGTCGATCTCGCCATCGGGCGCGTTGTAGAAGCGATCCGCCCGCAGGTTGAACAGCGGCGCCAGCGCCTCGCGCGCGGCGCGGGCGATCGTCTTCTGCTCATCGGGGCTGCCGGCCTTGTCAGCCCGGAAGCGGAACCCCTCCAACCGGCCGACGAACTCGCCCTCGACCGTCACTTCACCGCTTTCCGTCACCTCGGCCACGAGGCTCTCCTTCTCTTTCAGCCGCCGGGCGAGCACGCTCGTCCGCCGGTCGACAAATGCAAGCGTCAGGGCGCTGTGCAACGCATCCGACAATCGGTCTTCTACCGCGCGGGTCTCCCCCCGCCAATGGCCTTCGTCCTCGAGCCACCCGGCCCGCTGGGCCACGTATGTCCATGTCCGGATGTAGGCGAGGCGTTTCGACAATGTGTCGATGTCACCCTCCGTCCGGTCGATCCGGTGCACCTGTTCGGCGACCCACGAGGTGGAGACATGCCCGTACTCGTGCAGATCGTTGAAGATACGCGCGAGCAGCGTCGCATGTTCCCCGCGGGAGATGCCTCGGAAGTCCGGCACCCGGCAGACATCCCACAAAAGCCGCACCGAGGGGCCGTCGGTGGCGCGCGCCGTGACCTCCGCCTCGCCCGACAGCGCCTTGAGCGCGGCGAGGTCGTCGGATTCGCGGACCCGGGAGAGCCAGGGATTCTCCGTGCGCTCCTCCAGCCGGCGGATGAGGCGGGTGGGCGAGCCGAACTCCAGGTTGGCATTGCGCCACATCAGCCGGCGGACGGGGGAGAAGCGGTGCTCCTCGATGGCCTCCACCACCTCGGGCTCCAGCGGCTGCGCCTCGCCCGTGGTGCCGAAGGTGCCGGGCCGCTGGTGGCGCCCGGCGCGGCCGGCGATCTGCGCCAGCTCGTCCGCGGCAAGGGGCCGCATGCGGTGCCCGTCGAACTTGGTGAGGCCGGAGAAGGCGACGTGGTTGATGTCGAGGTTGAGCCCCATGCCGATGGCATCGGTGGCGACGAGGTAATCGACGTCGCCGTTCTGGTACATCTCCACCTGCGCGTTGCGCGTCCGCGGTGAGAGGGCGCCCATCACGACGGCCGCCCCGCCCCGCACCCGGCGCAGCAGCTCGGCGATGGCATAGACATTGTCGACCGAGAAGCCGACGATGGCGCTGCGCTCGGGCATGCGGGAGAGCTTCTTGACCCCTGTGTAGGTCAGCGTCGAGAAGCGCTCGCGCCCCATGATCTCGATGCCCGGTACCAGCGCGGAGACGGCCGAGCGCATGGTGGCGGAGCCGAGGAAGAGCGTCTCGTTCCGGCCGCGCGCGTTCAGCAGCCGGTCGGTGAAGACATGGCCGCGCTCGGGATCGGCGCAGAGCTGGATCTCGTCGACGGCGAGGAAATCGGCGCCCATACCCTCGGGCATCGCCTCCACCGTGCAGACCCAGTACTGCACGCGCGGCGGCACGATCCGCTCCTCCCCCGTCACCAGCGCGACGACGGAGGGGCCGCGGAGGGCGACGATGCGGTCATAGACCTCGCGGGCGAGGAGGCGCAGCGGCAGGCCGATAATGCCGCTGCGATGGGCGAGCATCCGCTCGATGGCGTAATGCGTCTTGCCCGTGTTGGTGGGGCCCAGCACGGCGGCGATGCGGCCCTGCCTGTTGTTCGGCGCGTTCATTGGGATGTGCTCGCTCCGCTCCGCCCCGGCCGGGGCGCCGGACTTGTCAAAGGCTCTGGCCGCCCAGCATCTGCTCCAGCCGGTCGATCGACTGCTCGGACTCAGCATCGCCCGGATAATACTCCAGCACAACGCGATAGACCTCGAGCGCCTCCTCCGGGCGATCCAGCTCCTCCAGGATGACGGCGAAGCCGCGCATGGCGATGAACTGGTCGGGATTGATCGACAGGGCGACCTGAAGGTCCGCAAGCGCCGGGCCGACATGGCCGAGGTAGTAGAAGGCCTCCGCCCGGGCATGGTAGGCCTCGGCGAAGTCCGGGTCCCAGTCGATGGCGGCGGTGAAATGCTCCACCGCGCGCTCCGGCTCGCCGGCGGAGAGGGCGTCGCGGCCGCGCTGCAGCAGCAGGTCGATCGTGGGGGAGCCGGACTTGGACCATTCGGTCACCAGCTCCTCCAGGATCCGCCCTTCCTGCCCGTGGGGTGCCTCGCGCAGGGCGGCGAGGAGATCGTCCACCTGATCGGCGAAGGAGGGGGCCGGTAAGGAAAACCCGACTGCGAGCGCGAGCGACGCAGCGATACGTTTGATCGGAGTGAGGCACGCTTCCATATCATCGGAGTGTAAGCTGGGACTCGTCCGAAACAAGGACGGGTCCTTCACAAAGATGATGGAAGGGAAGAGAGCATGAGCGACGTTGTGACCAAGGCCGTGGCCGCCTTGAACGAGAAGATGGGCGGCGAGGGCCTCGACGGCACCGCCAAGTTCGTCATCGAGGACGAGGGGACCATCATCGTCGACGAGGCCGGCGCCCGCGAAGCCGATGGCGATGCCGACGTGACGCTGACCGCCTCGGCCGAGACCTTCGACGCCATCGTCTCCGGTGACGAGAACCCGACCGCCGCCTTCATGTCCGGCAAGCTCGCCGTTGACGGTGACATGGGGATGGCGATGAAGCTGTCCAGCCTCCTTGCTTGACGCGGCACCGATGAAGGCCCCGTTCTACGCGGACGTGGCCGATGCCCCCGAGGGGGTGTCCTGCCACTGGCTGACGACCTCCGACGGCGTGCAGATCCGCGTCGCCTCCTGGCGGGCGGAGGGTGAGCGCGGCACCGTCCTGATGATGCCGGGGCGGACCGAGTACATCGAGAAATACGGGCCCCTCGTGGGCGATCTCGTGCGGATGGGCCTGTCGGTCATCGTGGTCGACTGGCGCGGACAGGGCATCGCCGAGCGGCTGCTGCCGAACCGGGCGCTCGGCCACGTCAAGCGCATGTCCGACTACCAGCTCGACGTGGCGGCGATGATCGCCCATGCCGACGAGATCGGCCTGCCCCGGCCGCATTACCTGCTGGGGCATTCGATGGGCGGCGGCATCGGCTTCCGCGCGCTGGAGGAGGGGCGGGACATCGCCGCCGCCGCCTTCACCGCGCCGATGTGGGGCATAAAGCTCTCCGCCGCCATGCGCCCGGTGGCATGGGGCCTGTCGAGCCTCGCCCGGCCGTTCGGCCTCTCCGCCCTTCTGGCGCCGACGCAGCAAGCGAAGGCCTACGTGCTGCGCGTTGCGGCCGAGGAGAACACGCTGACGACGCACTTGCCGAGCTACGAGCGCCTGACCCGCCAGGTCGTCGCGCACCCCGATCTCGCACTGGGCGGGCCGTCCCTGCACTGGCTCAACGAGTCGCTGCGCGAGATGCGCCGCATCCAGATGGCGCCGGCGCCGAAGGTCCCCTGCCTGACATTCATCGGGGAGCTGGAAGCCATCGTCGACCCCGCCGACATCGCCCGCCGCGTCGAGCGCTGGCCGGGCGCGGAGCTCGTCATCTGCCCCGGCGCGAAGCACGAGCTGCTGATCGAGCGCCCGGAGATCCGGCAGGACATCCTGAGCCGCCTCGACCAGCATTTTCGGCCGCACTGAGGGGGCGGGTTTCCCCTTCCGGGCGCTATGGCCTCGGTAGGAAGAACGGGTCGGCCGCCATACCAGCGGGTGAGTTGGGGCCGGGGAGCGCCCCGCGCCTCCTCGCCCCGTAGGGTGGGGTTCCACCCCACCGCCGCCGCGCACCACGCTTGAAGGCGCGGGGCGAGCGCCGGCTCGTGGGGTGGCGCCCCAACGCTGGCCGCCGTGCGCTTTATCTTGCAGCCACTTCCCTGCTCCCAGCTCCACGCAAATGGCAACAGAGCGCCAGCCCGCGGGACGGGCCGGCGCTCGCCCTGCGCCTTTGGCGCGTACCGGGCGGGGGAAGAGCACGAGCGTTTCGCTCATGGCGTCTTGCGAGAAGCGACTTTTCTTCCATGCCGTCGATACGCGTGAAGGCCGGGAAGGTGGGGTAAAACCCCGCCCTACGAGGATACCACTCTCTGCCCTGGTTCGGCCCGCGGAGCCGTTTCCACTCGCACGAACACTGCAGGCACCGCACGGGCCGGCCGTCCCCCATAGGGTGGGTTTCCAACCCACCTTCCCCGTTCGCCATCCACACCTTCGTTCGCCGGCGCAGGGTGAGCGCCTGCCCGTGGGGTGGCGCTCCAACCGTCCCGCTGCGCGCTTTATGCCGGCCACGCCCCTCCCCGGCCCGAGCCGATCACCTTGCTTCGCCAGAGCGCCAGCCCGCCGGGGCGGGCAGGCGCTCGCCCTGCGCCTTTGGCGCGTACAGGGCGGGGGAAGCTCCGACCGGAGCTCCTCGCTGGAGGAAAGGGAAGCGACCGCATCGCCCCAGCCAGCCTGCACCCGCCCGGGTCCCGTCCCCCCACCCTTTCCCCCGCGGGCGGCCCGGCTTATCTAGGCCGCACCACCGTGCCCCGAGGGGCCGCCGCGCCTCGCCAGGTGAAAGGATCGCCAGATGACCGCCATACGCCCCGCCACCGCCCGCCGCCCGCTCCTCGATGCCGCCGCCGAGAAGGGCTCCAACGCCTTCGGCCCGCTGCCGGAGTGGGACCTGACGGATCTCTACCCCTCCATCGACGCGCCGGAGCTGCAGGAGGACATGGCCTTCGTCAAATCCGCCTGCGCCGACTTCGCCGCCCGCTACCAGGGCAAGCTGGCCGATCTCGATGCCGCCGGCATGCTCGGCGCCGTGGAGGCCTACGAGGAGATCGACATCAAGGCCGGGCGCGTGATGTCCTACGCCGGCCTCGCCTATTACCAGCGCACCACCGACGCCCAGCGCGCCAAGTTCCTCTCCGACTGCCAGGACAGGATCACCGAGGACACGACGCCGCTGGTGTTCTGGAGCCTCGAGGTCAACCGCCTCTCCGACGATCACGTCGATGCGCTCTTCGCCGCCAATGACGATCTTGCCCGCTACCGGCCGGTCTTCGAGCGCATGCGCGCCATGAAGCCCTACCAGCTCTCCGACGAGCTGGAGCGCTTCCTGCACGATCAATCCGCCGTCGGCGCCGCGGCGTGGAACAAGCTCTTCGACGAGACGATCGCCGGCATGACCTTCGAGGTGCAGGGCGAGCGGCTCGGCATCGAGGGCACGCTCGACCTTCTGTCCGAGCAGGACCGCCCGCGCCGCGAGGCGGCCATGCGTGCGCTGGCCAAGGGCTTCCAGAAGGACCTGAAGATCTTTGCCCGCGTCCACAACACGCTGGCCAAGGACAAGGAGATCGAGGATCGCTGGCGCGGCCTGCCGACACCGCAGACCGGCCGCCACCTCGCCAATCATGTCGAGCCGGAGGTCGTGGAGGCCCTGCGCGACGCGGTCGTCAACGCCTACCCCCGCCTCTCCCACCGCTACTACGCGCTGAAGGCCAAGTGGATGGGCCTCGACCAGCTGGAGGTGTGGGACCGCAACGCCCCGCTGCCCATCGAGGAGATGCGCACGATCCCCTGGGACGAGGCCTGCGACATCGTCCGCCAGGCCTACGCCGGCTTCTCTCCCGAGATGGCCGAGCTAGCGGAGCCCTTCTTCACCGAAGGCTGGATCGATGCGGGCGTGAAGGAGGGCAAGGCCCCCGGCGCCTTCGCCCACCCGACGGTGACGACGGTCCACCCCTACGTGATGCTCAACTACCTCGGCAAACCGCGCGACGTGATGACGCTGGCCCACGAGCTCGGCCACGGCGTCCACCAGCGCCTCGCGGCGGGCCAGGGCGAACTGCTCTCCGCCACGCCGCTCACGCTGGCGGAGACGGCGAGCGTCTTCGGCGAGATGCTGACCTTCCGCAAGCTGCTGGCGGAGGCGCCGAATGCGACGGCGAAGAAGGTCCTCCTCGCCGGCAAGGTCGAGGACATGATCAACACGGTCGTCCGCCAGATCGCCTTCTACGATTTCGAGTGCAAGCTGCATGACGCCCGCCGCCAGGGCGAGATGACGCCCGACGACATCAACGCGCTCTGGATGTCGGTGCAGGCGGAATCGCTGGGGCCGGTGTTCAACTTCGCCGAAGGCTACGAGACCTTCTGGGCCTACATCCCGCACTTCGTCCACTCGCCCTTCTACGTCTACGCCTACGCCTTCGGCGACGGCCTCGTGAACGCCCTCTACGCCGTCTACGAAGAGAGCGGCCCGGCCTTCCAGGAGAAGTACTTCGACATGCTGAAGGCCGGCGGCTCCAAGCACCACAAGGAGCTTCTGGCGCCCTTCGGTCTGGATGCATCCGACCCGGCATTCTGGAACAAGGGCCTGAGCATGATCGAAGGCTTCATCGACGAGCTGGAGGCGATGGAGGACTGAGTCTCTTCCCGCCCGGTCCCACCGGGCGGGGATGACATGACGGCACGTCGGTCATGGCTTGCAAAGCCCGCCCCGGCGAGACTTCGTAGGGTGGGTTTCCAACCCACCGACACACTCGCCACCCGTCACCCCACCTGCACGCGGGGCGAGCGCTGGCTCGTGGGGTGGTGCTCCGACGGTCCCGCCAAGGCGCTTTATGCCCGCCACCCTCCTCCCTGCTCGCCGCTGAGCACGAAGCCCCGCCAGAGCGCCAGCCCGCGGGACGGGCCGGCGCCCGCCCTGCGCCTTTGGCGCGCACCGGGCGGGGGCAGCAGCTCGGGCGTGTCGAAGGTGGGTTACAAACCCACCCTGCGCGGCCCGTTGGGTGGATTTCCAACCCACCGCTCCGTCACATCCCGCACCACCGCTGCACCGGGGAACGATCCGCCCCCCCTCACCCGCCCGGCAACAGCTCCAGCGTCACGTCCCGCTCGCGGCGGCCGCGGGAGACGGTGATCTCCACCTCCTCGCCCACCTCGCGGCGGTCGATGGCGCTCATCAGGTCCTCCAGGCGGGTCACCGGCATCCCCTCGACCGCCACCACCACGTCGCCCGGCGCGATCCGGCCGGAGGCGCTCAGGCGGGCCGGCTCGAGGCCCGCGGCCTCCGCCGCCGTGCCCGGCTCGACGTAGAGCACCAGCGCGCCCTCCAGCCCCTGCCGGTTCACCGCCGCGTTGATGCGGGGGTCGAAGGTTATGCCCAGCGAGGGCGGCGTGTAGCGGCCCGTCTCGATCAGCTGCGGCACGACGCGCTTCACCACATGCGCGGGAATCGCCAGCCCGATGCCGGAGGAGGAGCCCGAGGGCGAGAGGATCGCCGTGTTCACGCCGATCATCTGCCCCCGCATGTCCATCAGCGGCCCGCCGGAGTTGCCGGGGTTGATCGCCGCATCCGTCTGGATGAGGCCGGAGATGGTGTATCCCGTCGCCTCCTGCAGATCCCGGTCGAGGGCGGAGACGATGCCGGTGGTCAGCGTCCAGTCCAGCCCGAAGGGGTTGCCGATGGCCATGACCCCCTGCCCCACCCGCAGCGCCGCGCTGTCGCCCACGGGCAGCGGCGCCGGCAGATCCTCCTCGGCGATCTTGAGCACCGCCAGATCGTGCGAGGGATCCGTCCCCACCAGCTGGGCATCCACGCTCCGCCCGTCGGCGAGGCTGACGGAGACAGTGCTGGCGCCGGAGAGGACGTGGGCATTCGTCACCACGTGCCCCGCCTCGTCCCAGAGAAAGCCGGAGCCGGAGGCGAGCGGCGCATCGACGCGGGCGCGGGTGAATGGGTTCAGCCGCTGCTCCGCCGTGGCGATGGCGACAACCGAGTCGCGGGCCGCCTCGAAGAGACCGATGAGATCGGCCTCCTCCTCCGACAGGATGATCGGCGCCGGGGGCACCGGCTCCGGCGCCTGCGCCTCCGACCAGCCATAGCCGATGAAAACGCCGAGCGCGCAGGAGAGCAGGAGCCCGGGCACGACGAGGGCGCCGCCGAGGGATCTGTGCCGTCGCCGTGCCATGTCTCACCTTGTTGGTTGCGCCGCCCCGGGCATGGTAGAGACCAGCTAGACCCAAGACGGCCCGTTCTCAAGGAGATGTCCCCCGTGTTCACCCGTATCGCTTTCGCCCTGTCCCTGCTCTCCGCCGCTCCGCTGGCCGCCGCGCCCTGCGGCAACGATGGCTCCGGCTTCGCGGCCTGGAAGAGCGCCTATGCGCAGGAGGCCTCCGCTCAGGGGGTCGGCGCCGCCGGCCTCTCCGCGCTGGCGAATGCAAGCTACGCACAGGCCACCATCAACGCCGACCGCAATCAGACCGGCGTGCGCTACTCGCTCGACGAGTTCATGCGCATCCGCTGGTCCGACGCCTACACCAGCCAGGCGCGCGGCTACCTCGCCCAGTACCCCGACTTCTGGGCCTCGCTGGAGAATGCCTATGGCGTGCCGCCGGAGGTCATCCTCGCCATCTGGGGCATGGAGACGGGCTTCGGCGGCAACTGGGGCAATGCCAATGTCGTCAACGCCATCCTGACGCTCGCCTATGATTGCCGCCGGCCGGAGTTCTTCGGGCCCCATGCCATCGCGGCGCTGAAGCTCGTGGACCGCGGCACGATCTCCGCCGGCTCCATCGGGGCGATGCATGGCGAGCTGGGGCACACCCAGTTCCTGCCGGGCAACATCCTCGCCTACGGTGTGGATGGCGACGGCAACGGCCGGCTCGACATGACGAACATGACCGACGCGCTCGCCTCCACCGCCAATTACCTGCGCCAGAAGGGGTGGCAGCCGGGCCAGCCCTACCAGGAGGGCACGGCCAACTTCCGCGTCATCGAGGAGTGGAACGCCGCCACCGTCTACCAGCGCGCCATCGCGCTGATCGCCAGCCGCATCGCCCAGGGCTGAGTCGCCACGAACCGACTGGCCGCGGTCATTCCGCCGCGGCCAGCTCCTCCGCCGAGCCCTCGAAGATCGGCGCCAGCACGGCGATGTTGGCGGCGGTCATCTCTTCCGGGGTCTCGCCCTCGCCGTCGATCCACCGCTCGAAGGCATTGCGGATCGCCGCCGTGGTCAGCGCCGCCATCAGGCTGGCCCGCGCGCCGCCGACATGACCGCCCCGCGCGTGGAAGAGCTGCGTCAGCTGCTCCTCCACCTCGCGCAGGAAGTCGAAGTTCATCGCCATCAGGCGGGAATTCTCGCTGGCGATGAGCTTGCACATGCGCAGCATCTCGCGGTTCTGCGGCAGGTTGGGCCGGGCCGCCTCCATCAGCTGCAACAGGTCCTCCGCCACGGTGCCCCGCGCCTCGCAGAAGCGGCGGCGGTCCTCCTCCGGCAGCACGATGCGCGCGGGGATGAAGGCCGCCTCCTTGAAGGGGAAGTAGTTGAAGAAGGTCCGCGGGCTGATCCCTGCCTCGGCAGCGATCATTTCGGTCGTCACCTGCTCGAATCCCGCCTTTTCGGCGAGCGTCAGGGCGGCGTGCTGGATCGCCTCCATCGTCCGCCGCCTGTTTTTCTCTCTTAAACTTGACAAGGGTTAGTCCTGCACTTAGGTCGCCTGCAACTGCACATAGTGCAAATATTGCATAGAGTGCAATCTGCAAGCGTCCTCCTCTGGACAAGACTCTCGGAAAGTCGCCCATGCGTGCTTTGAAATCATACGGCCTCGCGTTCCTTCTGGTTCTCATTGGAGCCGTCTGGCTCTCCACCGGCGTGTTCGTGCAGGGCGGGCAAGGCCCGCATGACAGCGAAATGACCGTCGCCCAGCTCATCGATGGCGAGGATGGCGGCCCGGTGACGGAGATGGTCGACGCCACCGGCATCGCCCGCGACGTCGAGCACGAGGGCGGCCCGGAAGACCCGGCGCTCTCCATCGCCGAGCGCAACGCGATGCTGGAGGAAGAAGACCCGGAGGCTCGCTCCGTGCGCACCGTGCTCTACCCCCTCAAGCAGATGTCGCTCGACGTCACGCTGCGCGGCACAACCCGCACGCCGGCGACCCGCGACGCGGTGGCGCAGACCTCCGACACCGTGGCCGAGATGCATGTTACCGAAGGGCAGCGCGTCCAGGCCGGCGACCGGATCTGCACGCTGAGCACCGGCACCCGCGAGGCCGCCGTCGAGCAGGCCGCCGCGCAGGTGGCGCAGGCCGAGGCGGCGCTGAACCAGGCGCAGACGGATTACGACACCAACACGCGCCTGCGCGAGAGCGGCATCGCCAGCCCCAACTCGGGTGAAGCGGTGGCCTCGCAGCTGCGCCTCGCCGAGGCTAACCTCGAGAGCGCCCGCGTCGCCTACCGCCGCGCGCAGGACGATCTCTCCCATACCGAGCTGACGGCCTCCGCCGACGGCGTGGTGCAGCGCCCCGTCGCCAACGTGGGCGACCTGATCCCCGTCGGCGGCTCCTGCGCGCAGATCGTGCAGCTCGACCCGATGCGCTTCACCGGCTCGGTGCCGCAGGCCTATATCGACCGCGTCTATCTCGGCCTGCCGGCCGACATCCGCACCATCAACGGGCAGGAGGCCCTCGGCGAGATCACCTATGTCGCCGTCTCCGCCGACCCGGCCACCCGCAGCTTCGAGGTGGAGATCGAGTTCCCCAACCCCGGCGGCGAGATCCGCGACGGGGTGACGGCGGAGGCCGATGTCTCCCTCGGCGAGGTGCCGGCGCACCTTCTGCCGCAATCGGCCCTCACCCTTGACGAGGAGGGGCGGATGGGCGTCCAGATCGTGGAGGACAACGTCGCCCGCTTCGTGCCGGTGGAGGTGCTCAACGACACGACCGAAGGCATCTGGGTTGGCGGGCTCCCCGCCGAGGCTCAGGTAATCACCATCGGGCAGGAATATGTTACGGATGGACAGGTGGTGAACGCCACTCTGGTCACTGAGGGGTAGGCCCTTATGGTCGATTTCATCGAAAAGCTTCTGCGGATGCCGCGGGCCGTGCTCACGATCATGGTCCTGCTCATCATCGGCGGCGTCTCCGCCTACACGTCGCTGCCGAAAGAAAGCTTTCCGGCCATCGACGTGCCGTATTTCTACGTCTCCGCCACCCAGACGGGGATCTCCCCCGGCGATGCCGAGCGCCTGATCGCCAAGCCCATCGAGGACCGGCTGCAGGATCTCGACGGGCTGGAGGCGGTGACGTCGACCTCCACGCAGGGGCACGTCTCCGTGTTCCTGGAGTTCAACGTCAACACCGACAAGGACGAGGCCTACTCGGACATCACCGACGCGCTCGACGGGGTGACGGCCGAGCTGCCCTCCGATGCCGATGACCCCACCGTCCACGAGATCGCGCTGACGGACGTCCCCGTCCTCTCCGTGGCCCTCTACGGCGACGTGACCGAGCGGACACTCATCAACCGCGCCGAAGAGCTGCAGGAGGCGCTGGAGAACATCGAAGGCGTCCGCGAGGCGGAGCTGCGCGGCATCCGCGACGAGGTGCTGGAAGTCACCATCGACCAGCTGACGATGGAGGCCTACAACCTCACCGCCCCCATGCTGGTCAACGCTCTCCAGCAGAACAACACGATGGTCCCCGGCGGCACGCTCGACACCGGTCAGGGCTCCTTCAACGTGCAGGTGAACGGCCTCGTCGAGACGGCGAGCGACGTCTACAACATGCCCGTGAAGACGGAGAACGGCACCGTCGTCACCTTCGGCGACATCGCCACCGTCACGCGCACCTTCGAGGACGCGCAGGAATACAGCTACGTCAACGGCTCCCCCGCCATCACAATCGAGGTGAAGAAGGAGCTCGGCTCCAACATCATCGAGGTGGCGGACGTGGTGCGCAGCGTCACCGCGCAGACGACGGCCGACTGGCCGGACGGCGTGCAGACGGCCTTCCTGCTCGACCAGTCGGTCTCCACGCTCAACCTCTACCGCTCGCTCGAGGCGGCGGTGCTGACGGCCGTGGCGCTGGTGCTCATCATGTGCGTGGCCACGCTCGGCCTGCGCCCGGCGGTGCTGATCGGCATGTCGATCCCGCTGTCCTTCATGATGGCGTTCCTCGTGCTGCAGATCATGGGCATCACGGTCAACATGATGGTCATGTTCGGCCTCGTGATCGCCGTCGGCGTGCTCGTCGACGACCCGATCGTGGTGGTGGAATACGCCGAGCGGAAGCTGGCGGAGGGCGTCTCGCGCAAGGAGGCCTTCATCATGGCCGCCCGCAAGATGTTCGTCCCCGTCGTCTCTGCCACGGCGACGACGCTCTCGGCCTTCGTGCCCCTGCTCTTCTGGCCGGGCATCATCGGCAAGTTCATGAGCTACCTGCCCATCGTGGTCATCGTCACCATGGTCGCGTCGCTCGTCTCCGCCCTGCTCTTCATGCCGATCATCGGTGCCTTCATCGCCAAGAACGAGACGACGGAGGAAGAGCGCGAGGCGGCCGACATCGTCATGTACCCCGAGAAGTTCCACCCCTCGAAGGTGCCGGGCGTGATCGGCGTCTACGTGCGGATGATGAACAAGCTGCTGCACCACCCGGTGCTGACGCTGGTGGCCGGCTTCGCCATCATCGGCGCCATCTTCATGCTCTACGTCAAGAACCCGACTGGCGTGGAAGCCTTCCCCTCGATGGAGCCCGAATACGGCACCGTCTCCGTCGTCACCCGCGGCAACTACTCGCCAATCGAGGTGCGCGACATGCTTCTGGAGGTGCAGGACGAGGTGCTGCAGGTGCCGGGCATCCAGGAGGTCGTGCTGGCCTTCGGCGGCGGCGACAGCTCCCCGCCCGACACCATCGGCAACCTCTCGCTGCAGCTGCAGCCGTGGTCGCAGCGCCGCACGGCGGACGAGATCTTCACCGAGATCCGCGAGCGCACGGCCGACATCTCCGGCCTCGAGATCCAGATCTCCGAGCAGGAGAGCGGCCCGCCGGCCGGCAAGGCCATCAACCTGCGGGTCGAGGGCTCCAGCTACGAGGAAGTGGAACAGGCCGTCGGCGTCGTCCGCGCCCATCTCGAAGAGATGGAAGGCACGGTGGACATCGAGGATGGCCGCCCCGCCCCCGGCATCCAGTGGGATCTGGAGTTCGACCGTGCGGAGGCGTCCAAGTACGGGCTCGGCCTGCGCGACATCGGCCCCTACATCCAGCTGGTGACCTCGGGCGTCACCATCGGCTCCTACCGGCCGGAGGATGCGACCGACGAGATCAACATCGTCGTCCGCCTGCCCGAGGCCGACCGCACGCTGCAGACGCTCGACGAGCTGCGCATCGTCACGCCGCAGGGGCAGGTGCCCGTCTCCAACTTCGTCACCCGCCGGGCCGAGCCCAGCGTGGGGGAGATCCAGCGCCGCAACGGGGTCTACGCGATCAGCGTCGCCGCGAACCTGCTGCCCGGCTACGACACCGCCGCCTCGGTGGATGCCGTGCAGGCGTGGGACCAGTCGCAGGACTGGCCGGGTGACATCGAGCTGATTTACGGCGGCGCCGAGGAGCAGATGGGCGACACCAACGCCTTCATGGTGCAGGCCTTCACCGCGGCGATGTTCCTGATCTTCCTGGTGCTGCTGCTGGAGTACAACTCCTTCTACCAGGTGATCGTGACGCTCTCGACCGTGCTCATGTCCATCGCCGGCGTGCTGCTGGGGATGGTGGTCACGGGCATGTCCTTCTCGGCCATCATGTCCGGCCTCGGCATCGTCGCCCTGACGGGGATCGTGGTGAAGAACGGCATCGTGCTGATCGACACCTACAACCACTACCACCGCGACGACGGGGTGGATGCGATCACCGCCATGCTGCTTACCGTGGCCCAGCGGATCCGCCCGGTGCTGCTGACGGCGACGGTGACGGCGCTGGGGGTCATCCCGATGGCGCTGAACGTGGAGTTCGATTTCATCCGCCGGGAGATCCAGGTGGGCGGCCTCGCCGGCCAGTTCTTCATCCACCTCTCGGCGGCGCTCGTCTCGGGCCTCTTCGTCTCCACCCTGCTGACGCTGGTCATGGTGCCGGTGATGGTGACGGCGCCGACCGTCATCCGCGACGGCGCGGTGCGCGGCTGGCAGCGCATCCGCGGGCGCAAGCCCGAGCCGGAAGCGGAGGAGGAAGAGCGCAAGGAACCCTTCCGCCTCGGCCCGGAGCACAAGCCGGCGCCCCCGCTGGCAGCGGAATAGAGCAGGACGAGAACGCCCCGGCCCAGCGCCGGGGCGTTTCGCTTTTGGGGGGAAAGAGGTGGGGGCTCTGCCCCCACGCCCCCGAGGGTATTTTCGGCCAGATGAAATGGCATCGAGGCGCTGCCCGGAGCATGGCGCGCGCGAGGAGGCTACATCGCTGCCTCGAAGAGGGCATGGAGGCCCGGCGCATCGAGCGGCACGGGGTTGCCGCCGCAGGACGGGTCCGCGAGCGCCATCTCGGTGAGGCGCGGCAGGTCCTCCCGCTGCACCCCCATCGCCCCGAGGCCGGAGGGGAAGCCGAAGGCGGCGTTCATCTCCTCCACCCGCGCCAGCAGCCCGTCGAAGCCGCCCGCCACGCCGAGATAGGGCGCCGCCTCCGTCAGCCGCGCCTCCACCGCCGGGCGGTTGAAGCGCAGCACCGCGGGCATGACGACGGCGTTCGTCGTCCCGTGATGGGTGCCGTAGACCGCGCCGACGGGATGGGAGAGTGCGTGGATCGCACCCAGCCCCTTCTGGAAGGCGACCGCCCCCATCGCGGCCGCGGCCATCATCTGCCCCCGTGCTTCGATGTCCGCCCCGTCCGCAAAGGCGCGCGGCAGGTAGGTCAGCGCCAGCCGCATCCCTTCCAGCGCGATGCCCTGGCTCATGGGGTGGAAATGCGGGCTGCAGAAGGCCTCGAGGCAATGGGCCAGCGCATCCATCCCCGTCCCCGCCGTCAGCGCCGGCGGCAGGCCGAGCGTCAGCTCGGGGTCGCAGATCACCGCCGCGGGGAGGAGGCGGGGGTGGAAGATGATCTTCTTCTCATGGCTTTCAACCCGCGTCAGCACCCCGGCGCGACCGACCTCCGAGCCCGTGCCCGCCGTCGTCGGCACGGCGACGATGGGGGCGATGCCCTCCAGCTCCGCCCGCGTCCACCAGTCGCCCACGTCCTCGAAGTCCCAGACCGGCCGGTGCTGCGCCACCATGAAGGCGACCAGCTTGCCGAGATCGAGCCCCGAGCCGCCGCCGAAGGCCACCACCCCGTCATGCCCGCCGGCGCGGAACGCCTCCACCCCGGCCGCGAGGTTCGCCTGCACCGGGTTGGCATCGACCTCGGCGAAGAGCCCGGCCCCCAGCCCGCCGCCGCGCAGCACCTCCGTCGCCCGCGCAGTGATCTCGGCCCCGGCGAGCCCCCTGTCCGTCACCAGCAGCGGCCGCGCCATCCCGGCGGCCCGCGCCACCTCCGCCAGCTCTGCAATGCGGCCGGCGCCGAAGCGGATGGCGGTGGGGTAGGACCAGTCGCCCCTCATGCCCGCTCGAAGCCCCGGCGCAGATCCCAGTCGGTCACCACGCGGTCCGTCTCGGCGATCTCCCAGCGGGCGGCGTGGAGGTAATGCGCCACCACCTCGTCCCCGAAGGCGGCGCGGAGCATGGTGGAGCCATCAAGGCACTCCGTCGCCTCGCGCAGCGTCCTCGGCACCTCCGGCACGCCGCTGGCGCCGTACATGTCCCCCGTCTGCTCCGGCGCCAGCTCCAGCCCCTCCTCGATGCCGGCGAGCCCGGCCGCGAGCAGCGCCGCGAGGGCGAGGTAGGGGTTGAGATCGGCGCCGCCGATCCGGCACTCGACCCGCACGCCCGGGCCCCCGGCGCCGACGACGCGGAAGGCGGCGGTGCGGTTGTCGGTGCTCCAGACAACCTTGGTGGGCGCGAAGAGCCCCTCGGTGAAGCGCTTGTAGCTGTTGACGTAGGGCGCGAGGAACACCGCCACCTCGCGCGCGTATTTCAGCTGTCCCGCAAGGTAGCTGCGCATGATGGGCGACATCGCCCCGGCCTCACCCGGCGCGAAGAAGGCAGGCCCCTCCTGCCCCGCCAGCGACTGGTGGACATGGGCGGAGGAGCCGGCCCTGCCCGTTGCGTACTTGGCCATGAAGGTGGCGGCGCGGCCATGCGCCTCGGCGATCTCCTTCACCGCCAGCTTGGTCAGCGCGTGGTTGTCGGCCACCTGCATCGCCGGCCCGTAGCGGGAGTTGATCTCGTGCTGGCCGACCTCCGCCTCGCCCTTGCTGTTCTCCACCGCCACGCCGGCGCCGTAGAGCCCGTTGCGGATCGCCCGCATCACCGGCTCGTCCTTGCCCGTGCCCTGCAGCGAGTAGTCGATGTTGTGGCGCACCGTCGGCTGCAGCCCCCGCCAGCCGGCGGCGGCGTGGGCCTCGTAGCCGCCCTCGAAGAGAAAGAACTCCAGCTCCGTCGCCATCATCGGCTCGAAGCCCATCTTCCGCGCCCGCGCCACCTGCCCGGCCAGCATCGAGCGCGGCGCGATCGGCACCGGCGCCCCCTCCGGCCCGAGGAAATCGCAGAAGACCAGCGCCGTGGCCGGCTGCCACGGGATCAGCCGCAGCGTCGAGAGGTCCGGGCGGTGCGCGTAATCGCCGTAGCCGCCCTCCCAGCCGGTGGAGGCGTAGCCCTGCACCGTCTCCATCTCCAGATCCGTGGCGAGCAGATAGTTGCAGCCGTGCGAGCCCTCCTCGGCGACGTCGAGGAAGTGGGCGGCGTGGAAGCGCTTGCCCATCAGCCGGCCCTGCATGTCGGCGACGGCGGTGAGCACCGTGTCGATCTTGCCGTCCTCGACGCGGGCTCTCAGCCCCTCCGGCTTCAATGGTTCCTGCACGCCGCGCTTCCCTGCCTCTGCGCCGGCACGCCAGCCGGCGGCGCCATGATGGCGGAGCGCGGCAGCAAACGGAAGGCGCCGTCAGCCGCGCCGGCCGCTGCCGCCGCCCGGTTGCGGCTCGCCCTCGAAAGGGCGGGTCTGGGCGGTGCGCGTGGCGCGGTAGCCGAGGTAGGCGCCGAGCGAGAAGAGCAGCACGAAGCCGAGGATGGCGATGAGGATGATCGTCGTCACGTGGCGCGGCTCCCTGTGGTGCGGTGGGCGAACCCGGCGGGCGCCCCCTCGACTTTCCGGCAAAAAGACCAAAGTCTTGCGCCGAAGACTAGGCGGGAAGGACCCCTGATGAAAGACTCTCCGTCGCAGCCCGCCGCGCTGGAGGAGCTGCGTGCCACACTCGCCGCCCCCTTCGAGGAGGGGCGGGCCATGCCCAAGAGCCTCTACACCTCCCCCGAAGTGCTGGCGCTGGAGCAGGAGCGGCTCTTCGCGCGTGAGTGGGTCAGCGCCGGCCGCGCCTCGCGCCTCGCGGTGCCGGGCGACTACCTGACGATGGAGATCGCGGGCGAGCCGGTCATCGTGCTGCGGGATAGGGAGGGGCGCCTGCACGCCCTCTCCAACGTCTGCCGCCACCGCATGGCCCTGCTGCTGGAGGGGGAGGGCAACACCCGCACGATCACCTGCCCCTACCACGCGTGGAGCTACAACCTCGACGGCACGCTCCGCGGCGCGCCCGGCATGGGCCGCAACGCCGCCTTCTCGCGCGAGGGGATCGCCCTGCCCGAGATCGCTTGCCAGGAGTGGAAGGGCTGGATCATGCTCTGCCTCGACCCGCAGACGCCGCCCCCCTCGGAGCGGCTGGGCGCCCTTGATGATCTCATCGGCCACTACCGCATGGAGGATTACGTCGAGCTCTTCCACGAGACCTTCCGCTGGAAGACCAACTGGAAGGTCCTCGGCGAGAACTTCATGGAAAGCTACCACCTGCCCGCCTGCCACGCCGGCACCATCGGCGGCGCGGTGGACCTCGAAGAGATGACCTGCCCGCCGGGGGAGGAGGGCTTCAACTATCACTGGATCCTGAAGGACGAGACCGCCCGCCTCGCCCTCGCCCACGACAAGAACACCTGGCTCACCGGCGAAGACCGCCGCAAGACCTGGCTCGTCTCGATTTACCCCTCACTCTTCATCACGCTGACGCCCGGCTACTTCTGGTACCTCTCCCTGACGCCCGTGGCGCCCGGCGAGGTGGACGTCCTCTACGGCGGCGGGCTAGCCCCCGAGTTCCTCGGCGAGACGGAGGCGGAGGAGAACTTCACAGCCCTCAAGACCCTGCTGGACGAGGTGAACATGGAGGACAAGGCCTGCACCGAGGCCGTCTATCGCGGCCTCTCCTCCCGCCTCGGCGCCCCCGGCCCCCTCAGCCACCTCGAGCGTCCCAATTGGGATTTCGCCCGCTACATCCTCTCCCGCCTCACCGACTAGCCGCGCGCGCCCCCTCGCTTTTCCCGAAATATTCCTCGGGGGGGCCAGCCCAGCCGGCGGGGGGCAGACAGCCCCCCTTCTACCGCTCGCCTCCCCGCGGAGACGGTCAGTCCATGAGCCGCGGGATCTCGATGGCCGGGCAGCGATCCTGCACCACCTTCAGCCCCTTGGCCCGAGCCACCTCGGCGGCGGAGAAGCTGGTGATGCCGAGCTGCATCCAGATGCTCTTGAGCGTCTTGAAATGCGACATGGCGGCGAGCGCGACGGAGGGGACGTCCTCCGACTTGCGGAAGATGTCGACCATGTCGACCTCCTCCTCCACCTCGCGGATGTCGCCGTAGACCGTCTCGCCCAGCAGCTCCTTGCCGGCGATGCGCGGGTTGACCGGGATCACCCGGTAGCCGCGCGATTGAAGGTAGCGCATCACCCGGTGCGACGGGCGATCCTCCTTGTCGGAGGCGCCGACCATGGCGATCACCTTCGCTTCGGTCAGGACCTCGCGGATGTAATCATCGGGCTGAATCAAGCGCATGGGTCTCCTCCCTCTCTCCCTTTCCACCGGTGTTCAGAAAAAAGCGCCCGAAGCCAAGAGGCCCGGGCGCAAAGGTGTGGAACGAGGGACAGTGATCGAAAGCGCGCATGTTCCATTGAGGCGCCTTCATGAGACAATATTGGCACAGGCAAGAAGAAAGGAAAGGGCGCTCAGAGAATCGTGATCACTGTGGCCGCTCGGCCGCCCTTGCCGCTCAGCCGAGGATGGTCGGCCAATGCTGGTTGGCCGCGGCGATGTTCCCCTCCGCATCGGTCCGCCAGCGGGCGCGGATATCCAGCGAGTAGTTCAGGTAGAGCCGCCCCTCGTGGATCGTGAAGGCGTCCGGCACCGTGGGCGCGAGGGCGCCCTTGGCCAGCGCGAAGGCGCAGTAGCCGCCGTAGCGAGGGGCATAGCGGGCCGGGTTCATCTCGAAGGCGGCGCGGGAGGCGTCGGAGGCGAAGTGCCAGACCGCGCCGCGCCACATCAGCGCCGCGCGCGGAGAGCCGGAGCGCGGCCCCCCGTCGGTGAAGTAGGAGACGGGATCGGTGCCGCCAATGGCGATGCCGCCGGGCGCGTAGATCTCCGCCGTGCCGGCGAGGGCCGGACGGGCGGCGGCGAGGGCGAGCGGGCTGAGCGCGAGCGAGTGCAGCAGGTGGCGGCGCGTGGGCATATCTGTCCTCCGTTGCGCCGAGAATGTGCCGCCCGGGCGCATCCGACCAGCCCCGCTCGCGCGGAGGTGACAGGGGGCCGGCGTGGCGGCGAAGCGGCGCGCCCGGAGATTCGCTTGCGATGCAGGGGGTTGTGCTGCCGCCCCGCCTGCCGCCCCTCGCGGGATCGTGCCCGGCGGATGGGCGGGGCGGTAACAATTCGCCCCCGGGGTCAGCCGGCCCCTTGCGCAGCACTGGCGGCGTAGAGCGCCACCGCGGCGGCGTTGGAGACGTTGAGCGAGCCGAAGGTGCCGGCCGCCTCGATCCGCACCAGCGTGTCGCAGAGCTCGCGGGTCCGCTCACGCAGGCCCGGCCCCTCGGCGCCGAGCACCAGCGCCACTTTCTCCGAGGGCCCTTTCGACAGCGCGGCGGCGAGGCTTACCTCCCCCTCCCCGGCGAGGCCGAGGAGGAGCCAGCCCTCCTCGCGCAGCCGCTCCATCGTGTCGGCGAGGTTGCGCAGCCGCAGGTAGGGCTGCCGCTCCAGCGCGCCCGAGGCCGTCTTGGCCAGCGCCCCCGTCTCCGGCGCCGAGTGGCGGGCGACACCGATCACGGCGCGCGCCCCGAACACCTCCGCCGAGCGCAGCACGGCGCCGACGTTATGCGGGTCGCTCACCCGGTCGAGCAACACGAGGAGGCCCGGCCCCGGCTTCGCCAGCACGTCATCCAGCCCGCCCCAGTCGAGCGGCTTGGCCTCAAGCGCCGCGCCCTGGTGGACGGAGGAGGGATCGAGCGGCGCATCGAAGCGGCGGGCATCGACGATCTCCGGCTCGATGCCGGCGGCGGAGACCGCGTCCCCCAGCCGGTCTGCGGCGTTCTGGGTGAGCATCAGCCGCAGCTTCTCTCGCGCGGGGTTCATCAGGGCATCGCGCACGGCGTGCAGGCCGAAGAGCCACACGGTCTCCGCCGCCGACGCCCGGCGCGCCCGTTCCTTCTCGATGACCCACTTCGGCTTCTTCATGCGCCCTGACTGCCTTGCCCCGCGCGCCTCCGCAAGGGCCTGCAGGGGCGGGCGCTGCCGCCGCCAAAACCTTGTTGACCTCTCGCCGAGGGCCGACTATTCCGCCCCAGCGTCGGGCGACGAGCTGCAAGGTGCGGCAGCGGACTGTAACTCCGCCGGGGAGACCCACGCCTGGTTCGATTCCAGGGTCGCCCACCACCTCCCCCCCGTTTTTCCCAGCACCGAGCCCTCGTTGCTCTCCACGCTCGATGAGCGTCCCGCCGCCCGGTTGCTCCTCCGCCAGGGCCACCCGAGCGCAATCGTCCCTTGCCTCGCGCCCTGCCCCGCAACAGATTTGCCCCATGTTCCAAGACTTCAGATGGCCGCGTCTGCCCTTCGATCCGGCGCTCCTGCCGCATGTCGACCTGCTCGTGTCGCTGCTCCTCCTCCTGCTGCTCTGGGTCGCGCGGAAGATCGTCGTGCGCTCCATCCGCGCGCGGGCGGAGCTGGCGCCGCAGGATCAGCGGCGGCTGCTCACCTCCACCCGCAACGCCTTCCTGCTGCTGCTGCTGATCGGCCTCGTGATGATATGGGCGCCGCAGCTGCGCACCTTCGCGCTGTCGCTCACTGCCGTGGCCGTGGCCATCGTCGTGGCGACCAAGGAGCTCATCCTCTGCCTCTCGGGCGCCGTCCTGCGCGCCACGACCGGCGCCTTCGCGGTGGGCGACTGGATCGAGGTGGGGGACAACCGGGGCGAGGTGACCGACCACACGGTGCTGGCGACGACGCTGCAGGAGTTCGGCGCCGGCCCCTATGCCTACGTGCCGACCGGGCGCACCATCGTGTTCCCCAACAGCCTGTTGCTGACCACCCCGGTGCGCAACCTCTCCGCCATGCGCGAGGCGACCTACCACCGCTTCACCGTCACGCTCGATCCGATGCCCCGCATCGAGGGCGCCCATGCGGCGCTCTCGCAGATCGTCGCCCGCCACTACGAGCCCTTCCGCGAGAGCGCCGCCCGCGTGAACGCCGCCATCGAGCGCCGCACCCACACCGACCTGCCCGACCCGGCGCCGCTGGTGCGGCTGCGCACCTCCGATCTCGGCAAGCTGCGCGTCGAGGTGACGCTCTTCTGCCCGCCGCAGGCCGCCGAGCGGCTGGAAAGCGAGATCACCGCCGAGATCCTCGCGGCGATGGATGCCGAGCGACAGAAGGGCGCCGCCGGCACCGTCGAGCCGACAGAGGCGGAGTGACATGCTCTACCACCTGCTCGACCTCGCCGCGATCGTCAGCTCCCTCCTCGCCGCCGGGCTCTGGTACCAGGCCGGCGCGCGGACCATCCGCCGTGTCTCGCGGTTCGAGACGCTGGATCACGCGGACCTCAACCGCATGGTCGTCGCCATGAACCGCAGCGCCATCCTCAACCGGCGGGCGGCACTCGCCTCCGCGGCGGCGGCGATCTGCATCGCGTTGCGCTTCGCGGCCTCGCTCGTGCTGGATGCATCGAGTTGACGGCGCCGGCTGGACGCGGCGACCCGCGCTGACTATCCGCTTGGCGATTGTTTGCCTTTGGCAGGGGGAGACCGGGCATGGCTGAGGGGCATCACGGGGGCCTGCGGGGCTGGTTCCGCAGCCTGTCGCTCCGCACCTGGCTCATCGTCGGCATGGGCGTCGCGCTCCTGCCGATCTTCATCGTCGGCGCGCTGACCTTTGCCACCTACCACAGCCAGATCGCCCAGCCTTTCCGCGAGGTGCTGAATACCCAGCACCGCATCCTGCTGCCGCTGGAGCGCCTGCAGGGAGAGATGTGGGGCCTCTCGGCGGCCGTCAACGACTTCGCCGAGACGGGGGAGGAGGCCTACCGCAGCACCTTCGAGGCGACGGAGCGGCAGATCGCCACCCACCTCGCGCAGCTGGAGCTGGCGGCGGGCAGCTCCCCCGCCTTCCGGCCCATCCTCGATGCCGCGCTGCAGGACTGGGCGCTACTCGTGCAGGTCGCCGCCGAGGTCGCGCCCGGCACCGCCTCCAGCGCTGATCCCGCCCTCCTGCGCTTCGAATCGCTCGTCGCCGAGACGGGCCGGGCGCTGGAGGCGCTGTCGGAGACGCTGCGCCAGCAGAGCGAGCAGAGCCATGCCGAGGCGCTGGCGGCGATGCGCCGGCTGGAGATCATCGCCGCCGTGGCCGTGGCGCTGACGCTGCTCTTCACCTTCCTCGCCATCCAGATCATCGACCGGGCGCTCATCAACAGCACCGACGAGCTGGTGGCCGGCGCCATGAGCATCACCGCCGGCGACCGGGAGCGGCAGATCGACGTGCAGGTCCCGCCGGAGCTGGCGGCGGTGGCGAGCGCCTTCAACAAGATGACCAAGCAGATCCTCGAGCAGGAGCGGGCACTCTCCCTCGCCGCCAGCACCGACAGCCTCACCGGCCTGCGCAACCGGCGGGCGTTCGACCGGGAGCTCGCCGCCTGCCTCGACATCGCCGAGCAGAGCGGCCAGCCCGGCGCACTGCTGATGATCGACGTCGACAACTTCAAGGAATTCAACGACGCCCACGGCCACCTCGCCGGCGACGCCGCGCTCCGCCAGATCGGCGAGGCGCTCACGGGCGCGGCGCGCGAGGGCGACCTCACCTTCCGCTACGGCGGCGAGGAATTCGCGATCCTCGTGCCGAACATCACCCCCGCCGACGCTCTCGCCGCTGCGGAGCGGGCGCGGGCGGCGGTGGAGCGGCAGGGCGTCTCGCTGCCGACGGGCGAGGAGCAGCGCATGAGCGTCAGCATCGGCGTCGTCACCTTCGGCGGCCATGCCCGCGGGCAGGAGGTCGTCGGCCGCGCCGACGTGGCGCTCTACAAGGCGAAGGCGGCGGGGCGCAACAGGGTGCGGCTGGCCGGGTCCGGCGCGGGCGCGCGGGGGCCCAGGGGCGCGGGCGAACCCGCGGAGGCCTAATCGGAGATGTCGGTGAAGACGTTGCCGTCGTCGAGGAAGTCGTAGCGATCCTCGCTGACGAGCCCGGCGGCGAAGTCCCGCACCTCCACCCGGCCGTCGCCATGGCCGAGCACCACCTTGTCGCAGATGTCGATGAAGAGCCCGTTCTCCACCACACCCGGGATCTGGTTGAGCACGAGGGAGAGCTGCCGGGCATTGCCGATGCGTTTGAGGTGCAGATCGAGGATGTGGTTGCCCTCGTCGGTGACATAGGGCGCGTCGCCGTTCATCCGCAGCTGGGTGGTACGGCCGAGCACGTCGAGGCCGATCAGCGTCTCCTCGACGAGCAGCTTGGTGGTCTGCCAGCCGAAGGGGATGACCTCCACGGGGAGCGGGAAGGCGCCCAGCGTCTCCACCTCCTTGCCGCTGTCGGCGATGACGATCATCTGGTCCGACGCGGTGGCGACGATCTTCTCCATCAGCAGGGCGCCGCCGCCGCCCTTGATGAGGTTCATCTTGCCGTCGAGCTCGTCGGCCCCGTCGATGGTGAGGTCGAGCCAGCGGGCCTCGTCGAGGCTGATCACCTCGATCCCCACCTCGCGCGCCAGTTCGGCGGTGCGGGTGGAGGTGGGCACGCCGGTGATCTTCAGCCCCTCCTCGCGGACCATCTCCCCAAGGCACTTCACCAGCCAAGCGGCGGTGGAGCCGGTGCCGAGCCCGACCCGCATTCCCGATTCGACAAACTGCGTGGCCCGGCGGGCGGCCACGAACTTGGCCTTGTCGATGGGGGAGAGATCGGCTGCCATGAGAGAGGTCCTTTCCGCGGCGCCTCCTTATAGGAAGAACGGCCGAAGAGGGCGAGAGGGGACTTAGGGCTGCGTGGCCCCCGACCGGACGCCCCTTCGTAGGGTGGGTTTCCAACCCACCGCCCCACCCGAACCCAGGCGATCCCCTCGCAGGCGCAGGGCGAGCGCCGGCCCGTGGGATGGCGCTCCGACGGTCTTGCTCTGCGCTTTATACCGGCCAAGCCCTTCCCCGACCGGAGCGGAGCACCAAGCCCCGCCAGAGCGCCAGCCCGCCGGGACGGGCAGGCGCTCGCCCTGCGCCTTTGGCGCGCACCGGGCGGGGCGAGGCTCAACCCGGGCGCAATTCCGGGCCGCCCCTAGGCCGGACTTCAGCTTGGCACCGCGCCGCCTGCCCCCACTCACCCCCGGTGGTGCAATGTCCCGAACAACTGCGGGTCGAGGCTCTCCGCCGCGAAGGTCGGGCCTTCGGTGAGGATCGAGACGGCGTCGTGGCTATGCAGGCTCTCCTGATGGCTCGCCACCACGCGGAAGTCGCCGATGCGCGGCTCGTCCTTCAGCTCGGCGGCGAAGAGGCGCACCGCGTCCTCCACGAAGATCGGGTTCGCGGCGTTGAGCTCAGCGAACGCCTGCTCGTCCTCGCGCTTGACCATCACCTGCGTCTCCGTCGGCACGGCCCGGCGCGCCAGGCCGATCAGGTCCTCGAACCAGAGCCGATCCCCGGCATCCAGCGCCTCCACCGATATCCGCGCCACCGAGCGCTGCGAATGCGGAGTCGCCAGCTGCCCGCGGGAGGCGCGGGCATGCTCGGAGAGCTCCAGCGAGCAGGGGCAGGTCGAGGAGTAGACGTAGTCGAGATGCATGATGCGCTTGGGCACCCCCGCCTGTTCCACCAACTCCAGCGCCAGGTCGTAATATTGAAAGCCGGTGAGGCCGGAGCGCAGGGATTTGACCCGCTCGGGGTAGGAAAAACGCATCTGGATGCGGGCGTCGAAGGTGTCGTGATCGGTCTTGTAGATGTTCAGCGCCTGCTGGATCACGTCGAAGCTGAAGGCCTCCTCCGCATGGGCGTAGAAGCTGCGCATGATGCGGCTCATGTTGATGCCCTTGCGGTTGGCATCGAGGCTGACGGTCCCCGTCACCGAGGTCTCCAGCGTGATCTCCCCGCCGCCCTTGGTGCGAAAGCGCACCGGCAGGCGGAAGTTGGAGATGCCGACATGCTGGATCGGCGCGCGGGCGCCGCGGATTAGGCTCTCCGGCCCGTTCTGAAGATCCGGCAGGGTGGCGAGGTAGTCGGTATCCGCCTCGAACTCCTCGGGGTATGCGCGGGCCAGCGCGGGGTAATTGCCCCGCGTCGGGTCGGCGATGAGGCGGGAGATGGCGGGGTCGAGATCCGCCACCTCCTCCGCCAGGGCGTGATGGGCCCAGGCGCGCAGGACGCCGAGCGCCGCCTCGGCCTCACTGCGTCCGGGATCGGGGCGCCCGGGATCCTTCGCCGCCGGGTCGGACTTGCTGGTGACAGTCATCGGCGCCTCCTGTGGGCGACTTCGCGCGCTCCCCCCAATCTAGGGGCTCGGGGGGCCGGAGAGAAGCCGGCCCGCCCTCTCAGGCCTCCGCCGCCACCCGCGCCGCCGCCTCCAGCGCGCCCTGCAGGTCGGCGATGAGGTCGGCCGGATCCTCGAGCCCAATGGAGAGGCGCACGAGCCCGGGCGTGATGCCGAGCGTCGCGCGCTGCTCTTCGGCGAGGCGCTGGTGGGTGGTGGTGGCCGGGTGGGTGACGATGCTCTTGGCGTCGCCGAGGTTGTTGGAGATCAGGACGATCTCCAGCGCGTCGAGGAAGCGGAACGCCGCCTCCTTGCTGCCGAGATCGAACGCCAGCACCGTCCCGCCGGAGCCCATCTGCTCCATCGCCAGCGCGTGCTGGGGGTGGGCGGGAAGGCCGGGATAGATGACGCGGGCGAGCCGGTCGTCCGCCTCCAGCGCCTCGGCGATCTGCTGGGCGGACGCCGCCTGCGCGCGCACCCGCAGCTCCATCGTCTCCAGCCCCTTGAGCAGCAGCCAGGCGGAGAAGGGGGACAGCGCGGCGCCGGTGTGCTTGAGGTAGGGCTCCGCCGTCTTGCGGATGAACTCCTTGCTGCCGAGGATCACCCCGCCGAGCACGCGGCCCTGCCCGTCGATATGCTTGGTGGCGGAGTAGACGACGACGTCCACGCCCTGCTCGATGGCCCTGGAGAAGACGGGCGTGGCGAAGACGTTGTCGGCGATCACCAGCGCGCCGGCGGCATGGGCGATCTCGCTGACGGCGGCGACGTCGATGAGGTCGAGCGCCGGGTTGGAGACGCTCTCGAAGAACACCGCCTTGGTGCCCGGCGTGACGGCGGCGCGCCACTCGTCGAGGCTGGTGCCGTCGACGAAGACCACCTCGACACCGAAGCGCGGCAGGATCTCCTCGAGGATATAGAGGCAGGAGCCGAAGAGCGCCCGGCTGGAGACGACGCGGTCGCCGGCCTTGAGCATGGAGACCAGCGCGCCGTTGACGGCGGCCATGCCCGAGGCGGTGGCGAAGGCATCCTCGGCGCCCTCGAGCGCGGCGATGCGCTCTTCGAACATGCGCGTCGTGGGGTTGCCGTAGCGGGCGTAGATGAACTCATCCTCGCCGGCCTTGATGAAGCGCTGCTCGGCCTGCGCGGCGTCGTCGTAGACGAAGCCCTGGGTGAGGAAGATGGCCTCGCTCACCTCGCCGTACTGGCTGCGGCGGGTGCCGCCATGGACGGCTTTGGTGCGGCGGGAAAGATCGCGTTTCGACATCGTGTCGCCTCCTTCGGGGCCTCTGCCCCAATGAAAAACCCCGACACCGGTAAAGGCATCGGGGCCAGCGACCCGTCAGACCTCTTTAGCGGCATGTTTTACGTGGCCCGCAATCCGGTAACAAATCGCCACGACGCGAGCAGTAGGCCTCCTCGGCGGAACGGTCAAGTCCGAGCGGCTGTGACCATCCTGCCGCGGCGGGGCCGCGTCATCCAAGCGTCACGCAAGAGTAACCTGCCTGTTGCGAAGACGCGGCAAGGGAAACACCACATCTAGTGGGTGCGCAATGGCATTGCTGCGAGCGAATGCGGATGACCTCCCCTCCGGCCACACGATCGCCGGAGCCCTTCGGGGACTCCACCCCGGCGCGCCGATCGTCGTGATGATCCACGGCTACCGCTTCTCCCCCGCCGATGCCTCGCACGACCCGCACCGCCACATCCTGTCGCCCGCCCCCAGCCTCGGCGGCTGGAAAGCCGTCTCCTGGCCGCGCCACCTGCGCCTGCAGGGCGAGGCGGGCCTCGCCGTCGCCTTCGGCTGGGAGGCGCGGGGGACGCTGTTCGCGGCCCATGCGCGGGCGGAGGCGGCAGGGGCGGCGCTGGCCGAGCTCGTGGGGAGGCTGCGGGTAGCGGCGCCGGACCGCCCGATCCACCTCCTCGGCCACAGCCTCGGCGCGCGGGTGGCGCTCGCGGCGCTGGCGCGGGCGCGGCCGGGCGACATCACGCGGGTGCTGCTCCTCTCCGCCGCCGCCTTCCGGGGCGAGGCGCGGCGGGTGCTGGAGACGCCCGCTGGGCGGCGGGCGGAGATCGTCAACGTGATCTCGGGCCAGAACCTCCTCTTCGACACCCTCCTCCGCCTTGCCCTGCCCCACCACGGCGTGACGCTGGGGGGCGGGCTCGGGGCGCGGTCGCCGGGATGGGTGCCGGGCTGGGTGGACGTGCCGATGCGCCGCCTGCCGGACCTCGGCTACCGCCTCGCCCCGCCGACGGCCCGGATCTGCCACTGGTCGAGCTACCTGCGCCCCGGCGTTTGGCGCTTCTACCGGGAGGTGCTGCTGACCCCGGAGGCGACGCCCCTCGCGGTGATGCAGGCCCGCCTCGCCCCGGAGCGGCGCCGCTGGCGCCTGCCGGCGATGCGGTTCGGGGCGCGGGGACCGGTTTAGGCGGCGCGCTCGGCCTGTCGACGCAGGGCGGGTTTTCAACCCGCCGAGGTGCACCCTCTCCGCTCTGTCCCCCGCCCGGTGCGCGCCAAGGGCGCAGGGCGAACGCCGGCCCGTCCCGGGGGCTGGCGCTCCGAAACGTCGACCCACCCTGGGAAGCAGAGCCGGTGCACCGTCGCCGCTTCTTCCCCCGCCCGGTGCGCGCCAAAGACGCAGGGCGAGCGCCCGCCCGTCCCGCGGGCTGGCGCTCCGGTGAGGTCAGCGCGGAGATCTGAGCGGGGAGGTGGTGGCGCCATAAAGCAAGGAGCGGAAACGTGGGAGCGCCACCCCACGGGCCGGCGCTCGCCCTGCGCCTGTCGATGGTGCGTGCGGTAGAAGTGGGACGGTGGGTTATAGGCCCACCCTACGCCTCACGTAGGGTGGGCCTATAACCCACCTTGCCTCGCGAGCCGCAGAGCCGCCCCCTCAGGCGCTGCCCTTCTCCTCCTCGACGCCGTACTCCTCCAGGAGCTTGCCCTGCGTCATGAAGAAGAGGAACAGCGCCGCCGTCAGACCAAAGGTCTTGAAGCTCACCCAGACCTCCGTCGAGAAGAGCCTCCAGACCAGCTCGTTCGCCACGGCGAGGCCGAAGAAGAACCACATGATGCGCTTGGTCAGAAGCAGCCAGCCCTCGCGCTTCAGCGGCATCGCCTCCCCCATCAGCCCTTCGAGATAGCTCTTCCCCCGTGCCAGCCCGATCGCCAGCGCGGCGCCGAAAATCACGTAGATGATCGTCGGCTTCATCTTGAAGAACCGCTCGTCGTTGAACCACACGGAGAGGGAGCCGAAGACGACCACCAGCACCGCCGTCACCACCTGCATCTTCGAGAGCTTGCCGGTGAGCCACCAGAGGATCCCGGTGCACAGCAGCAGCAGCGGCACGAAGAGGGCCGTCACCACGATGAAGCCCTGGTACTCCGTCCCGCCGATCTCGAAGACACGATCCTTCATCCGCCCATAGGCGAGGAAGAACAGCAGGATGGGGCCGAAATCGAGGCCGATCTTCAGCCAGGCGGGGACATGTCTGGGGGTGTCGCTCATGGCCTCTATCTAACCTGCGAATTCCACGATGACAGCCCCCGCCGCGATCATCGCCATCAACATCAGGCGACGGGGCCCCACGCCCTCGCCGAGGATGAACCAGCCGATCAGCCCGGCGAAGACGGTCGAGGTCTCCCTCAGCACCGCCGCCTCGCCCACCTTGTCAAGGTAGGTCGCCAGCATGACGCCGCCGAAGCTGATCCACGCGATGAAGGCGCCGATGATGCCGCGCAGCGCCAGCGGCCCCAGCCGGGGCGGTGCCGGCATCCTGCGATAGCGGATCGCGGCCAGCACCGGGAAGTCGAGCGCCGTGATGAAGAAGAACCACGCGAGGAACATCATCGGCGAGGGCGCGGTGCGGATGCCCCAGGCGTCGTAGGTGGTGTAGATCGCCACCATCACCCCGCCCCAGAGCGCGAAGGCCAGCCCCATCTGCATCGCCCGCCGGCCGAGGCTCACCTCCGCGAGGTTGCGCAGCGCCAGCAGCAGGATCCCGCCGGAGAGCAGCGCCACCCCGCCCCATTGCAGGGGCGTGAACCTCTCGTGGAAGATCAGCGAGGCGGCCGCCACCGTTACCACGGGGCCCGAGCCGCGCACGACGGGATAGACGAAGGAATAGGCCGCCCGCTCGTAGGCCAGCGCCATCGCCAGCTTGTAGAGGAAGTGGATCACCAGCGAGCCGGCGAGGATCGCCCACATCTGCGCATCCGGCGCCGGCACGAGGAAGATCGCCACGGGCGCCGAGATCACCACGAGGAAGAAATCGATCGAGCCGCGCGACAGCCAGGGATCGTGCGCGCCCTTCTGCAGCGCGCCGAAGACGGCATGGGCGATGGCGGACATGAGCGCCAGCAGGGTGGCGATCTGCGCCCCCTGCCCCGTCCCGGCCATGCTCGAGAGCCACTCGCTCATCGCCCTCCTCTGGCCCGGCCGGCGGGCGAAGGCAAGCCGCCCGGACGGGAGGCGGAACCCCCGGGGCGGCGCGGCATTGACCGCTCAGACCGAGAAAGGGGGGGACCTGGATGCTGCAAGCACTGCTCGACGAGCTGCGCCCGAACTTCACCGCCGTGACCTTCACGGCGACGCTGGTGCGCCTGCTGGCCGCGCTCCTCCTCTCCAGCCTGATCGGGGTCGAGCGGGAATACCGCGAGAAGACGGCGGGCCTGCGCACCCACATGCTCATCGGCGTCGCCGCCTGCCTCTTCGTCATCGTCGGCGAGGAGCTGGCGATCCTCGATTTCGGCGGCGATTCCAAGCAGACGGATCCGATCCGCCTGATCGAGGCGGTCACCGCCGGCGTCGCCTTCCTCGCCGCCGGGCTGATCTTCAACTACAAGGGCGAGGCGCGGAACGTCACCACCGGCGCCTCGATGTGGCTCGCCGGGGCCATCGGCCTCTCCTGCGGGGCCGGGCACGTCCCCCTCGCCGCGGTGGCGACGCTGGTGACCATCGTCGTCGTCTGGTTCGTCGGCGCCGTCGAGCGCCGCCTCTCCCCCCGAAAACGCCCCGCGCGACCGGAGGAGTGACAACCCCTCAACCAGCCGTGAAGAGCGCGAAACCCACGCATGGCGCGCATAGGCGCCCTCGTCCGGCGGCAGCCCGAAAGCCTCGGAACGCAGGCGGAGGGGGCGGGGTTGGTCTGGCATCGGGCAGGCGGGGCACACCCGCCCGCCCACTTGAAAAAGGAGGAAACTGCCATGAATACGCAGCAACTCAAAACCTTACGCGCCGTGGCTCTCACGTCCGCGCTCGCCCTTCCCGCCGCCGCCACCGCGCAGGCCACCTGGACCTACAGCGACTGGGACAATGACGGGAACCTCGAGGTCTCCGATCAGGAATTCCAGACCGGCTTCGCCGAAACCGGCACCTACAATGCCTGGGACAGCGACGAGACGGTCGGCCTGAGCGAAGGCGAGTTCGCGACGGGCGTCTATTCCTCGTGGGACACGGATAATGACCTGCAGCTCACCGAGCAGGAGTACATGACCGGTACCCAGAATTGGTACGGCGACGAATACAACACCGCCTTCTCCGACTGGGACACCGACACGTCCGGCTACATCGACACCAACGAGTTTGGTGCCGGCTGGGACAACACCCTCTACAGCGACTACGACACCGACAGTGACGCGCTTCTGACCGAGGACGAGTTCAACACCGGCGTCTACAGCAGCGCCGACCTCGACCAGAACGAAGTCATTACGGTGGAGGAAGAGGGCTGGTTCGAAGGCTGGTTCGATGGCGACGACGTCGAGGCCGAGATCGAGCAGGTCGGCGACGTGATCTGAGCGACCGTGGCTTGCGGCGCCCGAGAGGCGCGCCGCACCACAGTTTAACAGGGAAAAGGGCGGGTGCAGACCCCGCCCTTTTTCTATGCCTGGCTCTTTTCTGTTTCTGAGTGGCGGGCGCCCTCTCAGGCCGGCTCCAGCTCCGTCCCCACCAGCGCGGCGGCGAATTCATCCGGGTCGAAGGGCGACAGGTCGTCGATCTGCTCGCCCACCCCGATGGCGTGGATCGGCAGGCCGAAGCGGTCCGCCAGCGCCACGAGGACGCCGCCCCGCGCCGTGCCGTCGAGCTTGGTCATCACGAGGCCCGAGACGTCGGCGATCTTCTGGAAGATCTCCACCTGCGTCAGGGCGTTCTGGCCGGTCGTCGCGTCCAGCACCAGCAGCGTGTTGTGCGGCGCATCCGGGTCCTTCTTGCGGATGACGCGGACGATCTTCGCCAGCTCCTCCATCAGGTCCTGCCGGTTCTGCAGGCGGCCGGCCGTGTCGATCATCAAGAGGTCCGCCCCCTCGCTCTTCGCCCGCGTCATCGCGTCGAAGGCCAGCGAGGCTGGGTCGGAGCCCTCGGGCGCCGTCATCACCGGCACCCCGGCCCGCTCACCCCAGATCTGCAGCTGCTCGACGGCGGCAGCGCGGAAGGTATCCCCCGCCGCGACCACGACGCTCTTGCCGGCGCCGCGGAACTGGCTGGCCAGCTTGCCGATCGTGGTCGTCTTGCCGGAGCCGTTGACGCCCACGACGAGCACCACCTGCGGCTTGGAGGGGTAGAGCGGCAGCGGCCGGGCCACCGGCTCCATGATGCGGGCGATCTCCCCGGCCAGCGCCTCCTTGATCTCGGCGGAGGTGAGGCGGCGCCCGATGCGCCCCTCGGCGATGTTCGCCGTCACCCGCTGGCTCGTGGTCACCCCCATGTCCGAGGCGATGAGCAGCTCCTCCAGCTCCTCCAGCATGTCGTCGTCCATCAGGCGGCGGGGCGCCTCGGCGGCGGCCCCGCCCCGGCGGAAGAGCCGGGTCATCAGCCCCCCGCGCGCCGCCGGCGCCTCGGGCTCCGGCTCGGGGACGGGCATGGGGATCGGCTGCGCGAGGCGCGGGGAATTCTCCTCCGTCTCCTCGGGGTCGTCGTCCACCGGCGCGGCGCCCGGCGGCGTCACCGGCGCCTGCGGCCCCCCGGGCGGAACGGGCGTGTCCGGCACCTCGGGCACCTGGTCCGGGGCCGGCGGCTGCGGCGGCTCGGTGACCGGCGGCTCGGGCGCCTCGGGCGGCACCGGCTCGGGATCCACCGGCTCGGGCGGCATCTCGTCCGGGCCCGGCAGCGGCGGCTCCTCGGCCGGGTCGGGGATCGGCGCCTCGTCGGGTCCGGGGAACGGCGGCTCCCCCGGCGCAGGCGTGCCGAGGGGGTCCGTTTCGGGCGGGCGCGGTGGTTCGGGCGCCTCCGGCACGTCCGGGGCGGAATCGACCGGCAGGGCCTGCTCTTCTCCCTCCCCTTCGCCGACGATGGCGTCGATGCCGGCGTCGAGCTTGGAGGAGGAGGTGAAGAGCCTGTCTTTCAGCTTCGTGAAGAATGACATGGGATGAGCCTCCTTTGACCTCGAGGTAGTGCGTCCGGCAGACGAGGGAAAGCCGCAGGAGCCCCCGCCGCGCCGCGAGTCGCCCCGGGTCAAGGACGCCGCAGGCGCCGCCAACGGCGGGCGAAGCTCCTTGACGCGGGGCGACTCGCCCTCACCATCGAGGAGGCCTGTTTGCAGGCAGACCTGCCAGCAAACGGCCTCTCAGCAGATGGAGACTCCCCTTCAACCCACCGGACGCTGGAGTCAGCGCGGACAGGGATATGGAGGGCGGGCGGGCGATTGCCGAAGGCGAGGCCGCCCCGCACTCCCCCGCAGAGCTCAGCTCACGCCACCAGCGCCTCGGCCTTCTTCAGATCCACCGAGACGAGCTGGCTCACCCCCTGCTCGCCCATCGTCACGCCGAAGAGCCGGTCCATCCGCGCCATCGTCACCGCGTGGTGGGTGATGATCAAAAAGCGCGTCTGCGTCCGCCGCGTCATCTCGTCGAGCATGTCGCAGAAGCGGGTGACGTTGGCATCGTCCAGCGGCGCGTCCACCTCGTCGAGCACGCAGATCGGCGCCGGGTTCGCGAGGAACACCGCGAAGATCAGCGCCAGCGCCGTCAGCGTCTGCTCGCCGCCAGAGAGCAGCGACAGCGTAGAGAGCTTCTTGCCCGGCGGCTGGCAGAGGATCTCCAGCCCCGCATTGAGCGGATCGTCCGATTCCACCAGCTCCAGCCGCGCCTCGCCGCCGCCGAAGAGGTGAGTGAAGAGCATCGAGAAGTTGCCGTTCACCTGCTCGAAGGCCGTCAGCAGCCGCTCGCGCCCCTCCTTGTTGAGCGCCGCGATGCCGTGGCGGAGCGTGTGGATCGCCTGCTCCAGATCGGCTTTCTCTTTAACCAGCAGGTCATGCTCGGCGGAGACCTCCTGCGAATCCTCCTCGGCGCGCAGGTTCACCGCGCCCAGCGCGTCGCGCTGGCGGCGCAGCGCGCCGATGCGCGTCTCGATCTCCTCGGCGCTCTCGGCGCCGTCCACGGCCGCGCCCAGCTCGGCCCGGAGGTCCTCCGGGCTCTGCTCCAGCGCCTCCTCGATGCGCGCCTCGGCCCCGGCGACGGCCTCGCGCGCCGCGTCGCGCCGCGCCTCCGCCCCGGCCCGGGCCTCCCGGGCCTGCCCCGCCGCCGCCTCCGCCTCGCGGGCGGCCACGGTCGCCTCGCGGAGCGCGGCCTCGCCGCCGGTCAGCGCCTCGGTCGCCGCCGTCTTGCGCGCCTCGGCCTTGGCGATGCTGCCCTCCAGCGCCTCGCGCTTGGCCCCGATAACCCCCGGCCGGCCCTCGGCGGAGGAGAGCTCGCGCCCCGCCTGCTCCTGCCGGGCGGCGAGGTCGGCGCGCCGGCTCCCGGCGCTGGCCAGCCGCTCCTGCCAGCTCGTCTGCTCGCGGGCGATGGTGCCGGCGCGCTTCGCCCGCGCCTCGCCCTCGCGGCGGAGCTCGTCATGCGCCGTCCGGCGGGCGATCATCGCCAGCCGCGCCGCCTCGACACCCGTGCGCAGCTCCTCCACCGCCGCCTTGGCCGCGGCCAGCTCCGCCTCGGGGATCGCCGCACTCTCCGCCTCGCGCAGGGCCTGCTCCGCCTCGCGCGCCTCGGCCTCGTGGCGGTCGCCGGCGAGCTGGGCGCTCTCGCGCTTGCCTTCCGCGATGTTGCGCTCCGCCTCGGCGCGGGAGGCCCGGCGGCTCGCCTCGGCCACGCGCCCCTCCGCCTCGCGCCGCGCCGCACGGGCCAGCTTCTCCGCCTCGGTCTGCTCGGCCAGCGTCGTCGCCAGCGCCCCGTGCGCCGCCCGCGCCTCCTCCGCCCGCGCCTCGGCTTCGGAGAGGTCGCGCCGCAGCTCCGCCAGCCGGTTGAGCTGCTGCAGGCGCAGCGCGGCGGCGGAAGGGGCATCCTCCGCCCCGGCGCGGTAGCCGTCCCAGCGCCAGAGATCCCCCTCGCGGGAGACGAGCCGCTGCCCCGGCTGAAGGCGCTCCTGCAGCGCCGGCCCCTCGGCGGCCGCCACCAGCCCGACTTGCGCGATGCGCCGGGCGAGCACCGCCGGCACCTCCATGTGATCGGCCAGCGGCTCGGCGCCGCCAGGCAAGGGCTGGTCCGCCTCGTAAGGCGCCAGCTCGGCCCAGCCCGTGGCGTCCCCGGAGCCCACTTTCGGCGCGCGCAGGTCATCGGCCAGCGCCGCGCCCAGCGCCTTCTCGTAGCCCGGCGCGACGGAGAGGAGGTCGAGTACCTGCCCGCCCTCCGCCGTGTCGCGCGCCACGAGACGCTCCAGCGCCCGCACCTCGGCCGTCAGCGCGCTGGCCTCGCCCTCGGCGCCGGAGCGGGCGGCCCGCGCCTCCGCCTCCTGCCCTTGCGTCTCCGCCCGCGTCGCCTCCGCCTCGCCCAGCGCCGCCTCGGCCGCGGTGGCCGCCGCGCCGGCGCCGGCTTCTGCGTCCCGCGCCGCGGCATATTCCGCCTCGGCCCGCTCCAGCGCCTCTGCGGCCTCGCCGCGCGCCGTCCGGGCGCGGGCCATCGCCTCCTCCGCCTTGGCCTTCAGCGCCCGCCGATCCTCGATCAGCCGCTGGGCGGACTGGTGGCGGGCCGCGAGCCGCGCCGCATCCTCGGTGCGCTCGGAGAGGGCGGATTCGCGCTCCGCCAGAGCCTCGGCCGCCGCGCGCGCCGCCTCCGCCTCCTCGGTCAGCCGCGACTCGTGGCCTTCGCCGGCGGCGGCCAGCTCCTCCGCCTCGGCGGCGAGGCGGGCCAGCGTCTCCTCGGCATCGCCGGTCAGCTCCGCCTCGCGGGCGCCGTCCTTCTCCACCTGCGCGAGCGTGGCGCGCAGCCGCTCGATGGCGCGGCGGGCCCTCGCCTCGTCCTCCCGCAGCGCCTGCGCCTCCAGCGCCAGCCGCTGGGCGAGGGCGGCGGCGATCGCCTCCTCCTCGCGCAGCGCCGGCATCGCTTCCTCCGCCATGTCACGCGCCGCCTCGGCCGCGCGCGCCTCCGCCTCGGCACGGGAGGCGCCGAGCACCCGCTCCCGCAGCCCCTGCTCGGCCGCCTCCAGCGCCGCGCCGGCCTCTCGCCAGCGCCGCCAGAGGAGCAGCCCCTCCGCCTCGCGCAGCTTCGCCCCGATCTCCCGGTACCGCGCCGCCGCCTTGGCCTGCCGCGCCAGCTGCGCGAGCTGGCCGGCCAGCTGCTCCACGACGTCATCGACGCGGGCGAGGTTCTGCTCCGCCCCGTTCAGCTTCAGCTCCGCCTCGTGGCGCCGCTGGTAGAGGCCGGAGATGCCCGCGGCCTCCTCGAGGATCCGCCGCCGCGCCGCCGGCTTGGCATTGATCAGCTCGCTGATCTGCCCCTGCCGCACGAGCGCCGGCGAATGGGCGCCCGTCGAGGCATCGGCGAAGAGCATCTGCACGTCCCGCGCCCGCACCTCCTTGCCGCCGAGGCGGTAGGCGGAGCCGACGTCGCGGGTGATGCGCCGGGTGATCTCGATCTGGTCGGTATCGTTGAAGGCGGCGGGGGCGAGCCGGTCGGAGTTGTCGATATGCAGCGCCACCTCGGCATGGTTGCGGGCGGAGCGGGTGGCGGCGCCGGCGAAGATGACATCCTCCATCCCGCCGCCGCGCATCGCCGTGGGCCGCGTCTCGCCCATCACCCAGCGGAGTGCCTCAAGGAGGTTGGACTTGCCGCAGCCGTTCGGCCCGACGACCCCCGTCAGCCCGTCATGGATGACGAGGTCCGTCGGGTCGACGAAGCTCTTGAAGCCGTTGAGGCGAAGCCGGGTAAAGCGCATCGGGCGGGCTGCTCACGATTCTTCTGGGTGCCTAAGCTTGGCAACGGCGGCCCCCACCCGTCAACGCTGCTGCGCCATATCAAGCGACTCCCCGCTGTTTATCCACAAGATATTGCCCATCTCCACTAGGCTTGGTGCGGCACTGGTGCAACAGGGCGCTCCCCCGGAACCTGCACGGTTGACCCAACGGCGAGCGGTATCTTTGTTTGGGCCCCGTTCAAAACGGAGACCAGAATGACATTTTCAATGATCCGCCCGGCCGCTCTCGGCTCTGCCCTTTTCCTGCTCGCCGCCTGCGGCTCGACCCCGGATGAGGGGAGCTCGGCGGGCAGCGAGCCCGTTCAGCCCGCCGCCGCCGAACAACCGGCGGCCGCCGCCCCGGCGACGTCGACCCCTTCCTCCCCTGCCACGGCCTCCCCCGCACCGGCCGGAGGGCCCATCGGGCCCGCCGACGTGACCGATGAGCTCGCGGCCGACATGGCCGCCTTCGGAGAATCCGGGGCCACGATCAATGATTTCATCGCCCGCTACGGCCAGCCGGCGGAGCGGCAGGAGGACGTCCGGTTTTTCCGGCTCGTGGGCGAGACGCTCTATTACGGCTCTCCCTATGGCAGCGACGGCCCGAGCATCTGGGTGGAGTTCGACCCGGTCGCCTACGTGTCCACGATGATCCACGTCCCCCAGGGCGGCAACGCTGCCCCCTACGACCGGTTCTTCTGAGCCCTACGGGCCGGGCGGGCCTGCCCGCCCGGGCCCATGCGGTCCTCCCGCCTCACCCCCGGGGCTCCGGCCCCGGACGCGCCGGGGTGGGCGGGCGGGAGGCGCGGCCGGGGGCCGGAGCGCCGCTTTCGCCCCTTGACCCCTTTCCTCCCCACGCCCACAAACGGCCCCAGCAAGGTTCCCCGCCGTGCGGCGCCACGCCGCCAGGGGTGAAACGGGAATGCGACGGGCCTGATCCACGCAGGAGGGCCCGGAATGCAGCCGCCCCCGCGACTGTCCGCGGTGAGCGCCCGGCGACATGCCACTGGGAGGAGACCCCGGGAAGGCCGCCGCGTGCCACGATCCGCCAGCCAGGAGACCGGCCTTGCCATGACGCAACCAACCCCGTCGGTGGGACGGGAAGGAGATAGACATGGCACTGACCCAAGGCTCTACCGGAGCCGCCTCCCCCCGTGCGGGCCGCATCCCGGCCACCATCGTCACCGGCTTCCTCGGCGCCGGGAAGACGACGCTCATCCGCCACCTGCTGGCGAACGCGAACGGCAGGCGCATCGCGCTCATCATCAACGAGTTCGGCGATCTCGGCGTCGACGGCGAGATCCTGCGCGGCTGCGGCGACGCCACCTGCCGCGAGGAGGATATCGTCGAGCTCTCCAACGGTTGCATCTGCTGCACCGTGGCCGATGACTTCCTGCCGATGATGGAGACGCTCCTCGCGCGACCCGACCGGCCCGACCACATCGTCATCGAGACCTCCGGCCTTGCCCTGCCGCAGCCGCTCGTGCGCGCCTTCGCCTGGCCCGGCATCGCGACGAAGGTCACGGTCGACGGCGTCATCGTGCTGGTCGACGGCCCGGCGGTGGAGGCCGGCCGCTTCGCCCATGACCATGCAGCGCTCGAGGCCCAGCGCGAAGCCGATGACAGCATCGACCACGAGACGCCGCTCTCGGAGCTTTTCGACGACCAGCTCGCCTGCGCCGACATGATCGTCGTCTCCAAGACCGACCTGATGGACGACGCCGGCCCTCTAACGGCCCGCCTCACCGCCGCCGCCCGCCCGGGCGTCAGCGTCGTGAAGGGCACGCCGCCGGTCGATGTCCTGCTCGGCATGGGCGCCGGCGCCGAGGGCGACATGGAGGCCCGCGGCGAGGTCCACCACCATCACCACGACGATGATGATGAGGAGGACCACCACCACGAGCACGAACACGGCCACGACGAGTTCGAGAGCTTCGTCGTCGACCTCCCCGAGGTGAGCGACCCCAAGGCCCTCACCTCCCGCCTCGCCGAGGTCATCGCCGCCCACGGCATCCTGCGCCTCAAGGGCTTCGCCGCCATCACCGGCAAGCCAATGCGCCTGGCGATCCAGGCCGTCGGCCCGCGCGTCGACAGCTACTTCGACCGCCCCTTCGGTGCCGACCCCCGCGCCGGCCGCCTCGTCGTCATCGGCCTCTCCGGCCTCGACCGCGCGGCGATCACCAAGGCCATCGCCGGCGAGCGCGCCGAGGCGGCATGACCGAGGCGCCCGCGATCACGCTCCGCCGGGTCTCGCCACGCGAGCCCGGCGCCGAAGCGCTGCTGAACGAGAGCCAGGCGCTGATGCGCGCCATGTTCGAGCAGAACCACTTCCTCAGCCATGATGCTTTGGCCGCGCCGCATATCCACCTCTACCTCGCCGAGGCGGGCTCCCAACCCCTCGGCACCGGCGCGCTGGCGATCTTCGAGGGCTACGGCGAGATCAAGTCGCTCTACACCTCCGAGGCCGCCCGCGGCCGCGGCGTCGCCGCCGCCCTCCTCGCCCGGCTGGAAGAGGTCGCCCGCGCGGCCTCCCTCCCCTGGCTGAGGCTGGAAACCGGCCCCGGCCTCGACTCCGCCCAGCGCCTCTACCGCCGCTTCGGATACACGCTCTGCGGCCCCTATGGCGCGTATAAGGAGAGCCCGTCCTCGATCTTCTACGAGAAGGCGCTGACGTGACGCGGCCGCCCCGCGCAGAGGTCTCCGCCCTGTCCCTCCGCCCCCTCTCGCTTTTCTCCAAATATCCCGGGGGGGCCGAAGGCGGGGGGCAGCGCCCCCCTCTGCGCTCTCCGCTCGTCCCATGCACCTGATCGCCGCCACCCCCGGCGCCATCGGCGATGGCCAGAGCCCGGTGGACACCACGCAGTCGCCCGCTGATCTGGTGGTCATCTCCGCCGCCGATACCGAGCTCGCCGCCCTCTCCATGGCCCGCGCGGAGATGCCGGAGGCGCCCCAGCTCCGCCTCATGCGCCTGCAGCACCTCTCGCACCCCATGAGCGTCGACCTGCACCTCGAGAGCTGCGCCACGAAGTCCCGCCTCGTCGTCGCCCGCCTCCTCGGCGGCTCGGCCTACTGGCCGCACGGGCTCGCCCAGTATTCCGCCCGCCTCGCCGAGGCCGGCGTCGCCTTCGTCGCCCTGCCCGGCGACGACAAGCCCGACGAGGAGCTTGCCGCCCTCTCCACCGTCAGCGCGGAGGATTATCGCGCCCTCCACGGCTTCCTCACCGAGGGCGGCCCCGCCAACGCCGCCGGCTTCCTCGCCCATGCCCGCGCCATGATCGCCGACGCCCCGCGCCCGCCCGGCCCGAAGCCCTTCCTCAAGGCCGGCCTCTACTGGCCAGGCCAGCCGGAGCCCTCCCTCTCCGACCTCCGCGCCCACTGGCCGGCGGACGCCCCGATCATCCCCCTCGTCTTCTACCGCGCCCTCCTGCAGGGCGGCGGCCTCGCGCCCATCGACCGGCTCACCAAGGCCCTGCTCCGCGCCGGCCTCGCGCCCATGCCGGTCTTCGTCACCTCCCTCAAGGACGACCTGTCCGCCGCCACCCTCGAATCCCTCTTCACCGAGGCCCCGCCCTCGGTGATCCTCAACCTCACCTCCTTCGCCACCGCCGCCCCCGGCGAGACCGGCCGGAACCCGCTCGCCTCCGCCGCCGCGAACGAGGCACCTGTCCTGCAGGCCATCCTCGCCGCCGGCAGCCAGGAGACGTGGGAGGCCTCCGCCGCCGGCCTCTCCGCCCGCGACGTGGCGATGAACGTGGCGCTGCCGGAGGTCGACGGCCGCCTCATTACCCGCGCCATCGCCTTCAAGGACGCCGCCTTCCGCGACGATGACACCGAGTGTGAGATCGCCACGTGGTCGGCCCACGGCAGCCGCATCACCTTCCTCGCCCGCCTCGCCGCGAACTGGGCGCGCCTGCGCGCCACGCCTCCCGCCGAGCGCCGCATCGCGCTGATCCTCGCCAACTACCCCAACAAGGACGGCCGCCTCGCCAACGGCGTCGGCCTCGACACGCCCGCCTCCACCGCCGAGGCGCTCCGCTTGATGGCCTCCGCCGGCTACGACACCGCCGGCGCCCCGGAGACCTCGGCGGATCTCATGGCCGCCCTCATGGCCGGCCCCACCAACTGGCTCACCGACCGCTCCGAGCGCGCCGGCGGCACGCGCTACCCCCTCTCCGCCTACAGGCAGGCCTTCGCCGCCCTCCCCTGGGAGGCCAAGGAGCAGATCCTCACCCGCTGGGGCCCGCCCGAGGCCGATCCTTTCATCTGGCCCCAAATACCTCCGCCGGAGTCCCCCGAAGGCTCCGCGCCCTCTCAGCCAGAGCCGGCCTTCGCCCTCGCCGCCCATCGCTTCGGCAATACCGTGGTCGCCATCCAGCCCGCCCGCGGCTACAACATCGACCCCGACGAGACCTACCACTCGCCGGACCTCCCCCCGCCACACCACTACCTCGCCTTCCACTTCTGGATGCGCGAGGAGTTCGGCGCCCATGCCGCCGTCCACATGGGCAAGCACGGCAACCTCGAATGGCTGCCCGGCAAGGGCCTCGCCCTCTCCGAGGCCTGCTGGCCCGAGATCGCCCTCGGCCCGCTGCCCAACCTCTATCCCTTCATCGTCAACGACCCCGGCGAGGGCTCCCAGGCCAAGCGCCGCACCGCCGCCGTGGTGCTCGACCATCTCACCCCGCCGATGACCCGGGCGGAGACCTACGGCCCCCTCGCCGACCTCGAAGCACTGGTGGACGAGTATTACGAGGCCGCGAGCCTCGACCCCTCGCGCGCCGCCCGCCTCTCGAAGGACATCCTCTCCCTCGCCGAGACCACCGGCATCGCCGCCGATGCCGGTCTGACGGCGGCGGATGATCTCTCCCGCCTCGACGCGTGGCTCTGCGAGATCAAGGAGGCGCAGATCCGCGACGGCCTGCACATCTTCGGCCTCTCACCCACCGGCCCGCAGGCCCGCGACCTCGCCCTCGCCCTCGCGCGCCTGCCCCGCGGCGAGCGCCCCTCGCTCCTCCGTGCCCTCGCCGACGACCTCTCGCTCGCCTTCGACCCGCTCACCGCCACCCTCTCCGACCCGTGGCTCGGCCCCCGCCCCGAGGTCCTCGCCGCCTCCGCCCCGTGGCGCAGCACCGGCGACACGGTCGAGCGCCTCGAATCCCTCTCCCTCCGCCTCGTGGATCGCGAGACGCGCCCGCCAGGGCCGGCGAGCAGCGCCGTCCTCGCCGAGCTTCAATCCGAGCTCGCCCCCGCCATCGCCGCCTGCGGCCCGGCGGAGGCCCAGTCGCTTCTCGCCGCCCTCGACGGCCGCGCAATCCCCCCCGGGCCCTCCGGCGCCCCCACGCGCGGGCGGCCCGACGTGCTGCCGACCGGCCGCAACTTCTACTCCGTCGACGCCCGCGCCGTCCCCACGCCGACCGCTTGGCAGATCGGCCGCCATTCCGCCGACCTTCTCGTAGAGACCTACCTGCAGGAGCATGGCGACTGGCCGCGCGCCATGCTGCTCACCGCCTGGGGCACGGCCAACATGCGCACCGGCGGCGATGACATCGCGCAGGGCCTCGCCCTGATGGGCGTGAAACCGACGTGGGACGCCGCCTCGCGCCGCGTCACCGGTTTCGAGATCCTGCCCCTGTCGCTCCTCGGCCGCCCCCGCGTCGACGTCACCCTCCGCGTCTCGGGCTTCTTCCGCGACGCCTTCCCGCAGCTCATCGCCCTCTTCGATTCAGCTGCGAAGGCGATCCAGGCGCTCGACGAGCCCGCCACCGAGAACCCCGCGACCGCCTCCCCCGGCCCCCGCGTCTATGGCTCCAAGCCCGGGGCCTACGGCGCCGGCCTGCAGGCGCTCATCGACGAAGGCGGCTGGTCCTCCCGCGACGATTTTGCCAAGGCCTATCTCTCCTGGGGCGGCTACGCCTACGAGGCCGGCCGCGACGGCGCCGAGGATCGCGCCGGCCTGCAGGCCCGCCTCTCCCAGACCGACGCCATCGTCCAGAACCAGGACAACCGCGAGCACGATCTGCTCGACAGCGACGATTACTACCAGTTCGAAGGCGGCGCCGCCGCCGCCGTCTCCATGCTGCAGGGGGCCGACCGGCCGATCTATCACAACGACCATTCCCGCCCCGAGCGACCGGTCATCCGCCGACTGGAGGAGGAGATCTCCCGCGTCATGCGCGCCCGCGTGGTGAACCCCAAATGGATCGAGGGCGTGAAGCGCCACGGCTACAAGGGCGCCTTCGAGATCGCGGCGACGGTCGACTACCTCTTCGCCTTCGCCGCCACGACCGGCGCCGTGAAGGCCCACCATTTCGACCTCTGCGAGGCCGCCTTCCTCGCCGACGACGACACCCGCGCCTTCATCGAAGAGGCCAACGCCCCCGCCCTCGCCGAGATCGCCCGCCGCCTGCAGGAGGCCATCGACCGCGGCCTCTGGGTGCCGAAGTCCAACTCCGCCCGCGCCCGCATCGCCGCCCTCCTGTGACCCACCTGCGCTACGCCGACGCCTCCCTCGAGGCCCAGCGCGCCGCGCTCATAGAGATCGTCCGCGTCTCGCCCAAGCTCATGCGCGCCTTCCACATCGCCCGAGAGCTCGGCCTGCCCGACTGGTGGATCGTCTCCGGCGCGCTCTACAATCAGGTGTGGAACGCTCTGACCGGCCGGCCCGAGCTCCATGGCGTCAAGGACATCGACCTCTTCTACTTCGACCCCGACACCAGCTGGGAGGCGGAGGACCGCGTCATCCGCGCTGGCGCCCGCCTCTTCCCCGCCGACCCTCCGGTCGAGATCCGTAACCAGGCCCGCGTGCATCTCTGGTACGAGCAGCACTTCGGCCAGCCCTGCCCGCCCTACCGGAACGCGCGCGAGCCGATAGCCGCCTTCGCCTGCCGCACCCATGCCGTGGGGATGCGCCTGACATCAGATGACGATTTCGAGGTGGAGGCCCCTTACGGGCTGGGGGACATTTTCAGCTTCCGGGTGACGCCGAACCCGATCCGCCCGAATCGCCTCACGCATGAGGCCAAGGCGGCGCGCCAGAAGGCGCTCTGGCCAGAGCTCAGGATAGAGCCCTGGCCAGAAGACCTTTAAGCCGCGGCCAGCGCCGCGACGCCGACATAGGCAAAGAGAAGAGCAATGGAAAAGTACATCATCTTGACTGTCCGATCCTGCTTGTTTGCTTAGCGCGATACGCGCGCTGTTGCGCCAATAGCGCAGAAACCCGCCGATCGGTTCCACCTGCTCTTGCGCTTTTCCGCTGACGGCGACTCACATCGGGCCATGACGATGACCGGTCACTGCCTCTGCGGCGCCACCTCCTTCTCCTATGAGGGCAAGGAAAACTGGCGCTCCTATTGCCATTGCGACAGCTGCCGCCGCTTCACCGGAGCGCCCGTTGCCGCCTATCTGGCCGTGCCGCATGGCGCCTGGGCGTGGACGGGGGCCGAGCCCCGCAGATATGAAAGCTCCCCCGGCACCGGCTGGCTGAGCTGCGCCACCTGCGGCAGCGCCATCGCCTACGATTCGGACAGGGAGCCGGACGAGATCCATTTCATGGCAGCGCTGCTGGACGATCCCTCGGGCATCGTGATGCAACACCACAGCCATCACGAGGAACGCCTGGCGTGGTTCAACCTGCACGACGACCTGCCGAAGCACAGGGGCTGAGGCGCCTCTCTCCCGGCGACCCCGCCCTCGCCGAGGTCCTGGCTCTGATCCGCGCCGAGTTCTCCTATATGGAAGGCCGCATCGACCCGCCCTCCTCCATGCTGCGGCTGACGCTGACAGAGGTCGAGGCGCAGGCCGCCGGCGGCGAGGTCTGGGCCATCGGCGCGCCGGTCACCGCCTGCCTCTTCCTCACGCCCAAGCCGCCGTCCCTCTACCTCGGCAAGCTCGCCGTCGCCGCCAGCGCACGGGGCCGCGGCCTCGCCCGCACCCTCATCTCCGAGGCGGAGGCGCGGGCCCGCGCCCTCGGCCTCGCGCAGCTGGAGCTCAGCACCCGCGTCGAACTGGCGGACAACCACGCCGCCTTCGCCGCCCTCGGCTTCACCGAGGCCGCCCGCACCTCCCACCCCGGCTACGCCCGCCCCACCTCCATCACCTACCGCCGCCCCGTCGCCTGACCCCGGGGCGCAGCATCGCCGCCCCGCCCCGCCTGTCTTTGGTCCCCAAAATCCTCCGGGGGTCCGGGGTGGAAAACCCCCGGGTCCTGCCCTCTCCTCCCTTGCCGCCGCCCGCCCCGTCGCCCAGACTCCCGGCCAAAAGGAGAGCCCCGATGACCGACGATGACAACGCCCGCCACGCCGCGAAGATGGCGAAGAAGAAGGCCGCGCGCGACAAGATCATGGCCACCAAGACCGGCGAGAAGGGGCTGATCGTCGTCCATACCGGCAAGGGCAAGGGCAAGAGCACCGCCGCCTTCGGCATGATCTTCCGCTGCATCGCCCACGACATGCCCTGCGCCGTCGTCCAGTTCATCAAGGGCGGGATGGAGACGGGCGAGCGCACGCTGATCGAGGGGCAGTTCTCCGATCTCTGCGACTTCCACACCATGGGCGAGGGCTTCACCTGGGAGACGCAGGACAAGGCGCGTGACACCCAGATGGCGCAGGCCGCCTGGGCCAAGGCGAAGGAGCTCATCGCCTCGGGCGAGCGGCACATGGTGCTTCTTGACGAAATCAACATCGCCATCCGCTACGGCTACGTCGATGCCGCCGAGGTGGTGGCCTTCCTCGCCGCAGAGAAGCCCCCGATGACCCATGTCGTGCTGACCGGCCGCAATGCGGCGGAAGAGATCATCGAGGCCGCCGATCTCGTCACAGAGATGGAGCTGGTCAAGCACCCCTTCCGCTCCGGCGTGAAGGCGCAGCGGGGCGTGGAGTTCTGAGGCATGCCGCTCTTCTCCCGCAAGGGCGCCGACATCGCCCATTGGGAGGGGGCGGCGGAGGACTGGATCGCCTGGGCGCGCCGGCCCGGCCATGACGCCTACTGGGCCTACGAGCCGGTGCTGCGCGCCTTCATCGGGGCGGGCGCCGGCGCGGCGATCGACATCGGCTGCGGCGAGGGGCGCGTCTCCGCCCTCCTCGTCGCGCTCGGCTACCATGTCACCGCCATCGACCCGGTGGAGCGGATGGTGGCGGCGGCGCGCGAGAAGGGCTCGGCGGATGCCTATGCCATCGCGCCCGCCGCGCAGATCCCCTTCGCGAGCGAGAGCTTCGATCTCGCGCTGATGTACAACATCCTGACGGTTCTGGAGAATATCCCCAAGGCCCTCGCCGAGACGCGCCGCCTCCTGCGCCCCGACGGCCGGCTGGTCATCTCCGTCACCCACCCTTTCAGCGAGCGGGCGGAGAAGGAGGGCGAGGACGGCGCCACGATCCTCCGGCTGGAGGAGGGCTACTTCGGCCGCGAGCGCTACTCGATGCGGGCGGAGCGCGCCGGGCTGCGGATGGACTTCGCCGGCTGGACGCAGCCCCTGAGCCTCTACACCGAGGCGCTGGCCCGCGCCGGCTTCGCCATCACCCGGATGATCGAGCCGCAGCCCTCCCCCCGCTCCCCGTGGCGGGGCCGCGAGCGGTGGACGAAGTTCCCGCTCTTCCTCTGGATCGAGGCGCGCCCGCTCGGCTGAGCCGCCGAGACCGTCCGCCCCCAACATCGCCCGTCCCGGGTTTGCGCCCCGAGAGCGTTCAGCCGCGAGCCATCGGCAGGCCAGACCCATCACGGTTCGTCATATGATCCATCGCGGCTCGCCCCCTTTCGCCGGCCTGTCGGCAGGTCTACGCTCCTGCCGACTCCAGACATCCAGAGGTGAGACATGCCCGATACAGCCCGCGCCCCGAACGATCTCGACAGCTTCTGGATGCCGTTCACGCCCAGCCGGACGTTCAAGGACAACCCGCGCATGATCACCGGCGCCAAGGGCATCCACTACACCGACGTCTCGGGCAAGGAGCTGATCGACGGCACCGGCGGCCTGTGGTGCTGCAACGCCGGCCACGGCCATCCGGGGATCACCAAGGCGATCCAGGATCAGGCGGCGACGCTCGACTACGTGCACAATTTCAACCAGGGCCACCCGATCGCCTTCGAGGCGGCCTCCCGCGTCGTGGCGCTGGCGCCGGGCTTCGACCACATCTTCTTCACCAACTCCGGCTCCGAGGCCATCGACACGGCGATGAAGATCGCCCTCGCCTACCACCGGGCGCAGGGCCAGGCGGAGCGGCGCATCCTCGTGGCGCGCGAGAAGGCGTATCACGGCATCAACGTCGGCGGCACGTCCCTCGCCGGCCTGCCGCTCAACCGTGCCCAGTTCGGCACGCTCTACCCGCATGTGCACCACATGCGGAACACCGGCACCGAGGCCAACCGCTTCTCCCGCGGCCAGCCGGAGAGCGGGGCCGAGATGGCGGAGGACCTGCAGCGCCTCGTCGACCTGCATGGCGGCGGCAACATCGCCGCGGTCTTCGTCGAGCCGGTCGTGGGCGCCGGCGGCGTCTACCCGCCGCCGAAGGGCTACCTCGAGCGCCTGCGCGAGATCTGTGACACGCACGGCATCCTCTTGGTCTTCGACGAGGTCATCACCGGCTTCGGCCGCACCGGCGAGGCCTTCGCCTATCAGGCCTTCGGCGTCACGCCGGACCTGATCACCTGCGCCAAGGGCATCACCAACGCTACCGTGCCCATGGGCGGCGTGCTCGTGCCCACCCGCGTGCGCGAGGCTTTCCTCAAGGGCCCGCATGCGATGCCGGACCTCTTCCATGGCTACACCTACTCCGGCCACCCCCTCGCCGCCGCCGCCGCCATCGCCACGCTGGATGCCTACCGCGACGACGAGATCTTCGAGAACGTCAAGCGCGTCGCCCCGGTCTGGGAGGACATGCTGCACGGCTTGGCGGACCTGCCGGGCGTGAAGGACATCCGCAACTACGGCCTCCTCGGCGCGGTGGAGCTGGAGACCCAGGGCGACGTCGGCGCCGCCGGCAAGGCGGCCCACGCCGCCCTCTGGGACGCCGGCCTGATCGTCCGCCCCATCGGGGACAGCTGCGCCATGTCCCCGCCGCTGATCCTGACGGAGGACGACATCGCCCGCATCGGCGACATCTGGCGGACCTACCTGAAGGGGTAAGCCCTTCGCGGGAGGGGAGCCGGGCGAGCGCCGGCGGTCACTCCACCGTCCGGCCCCGTCCAACCTCGCCGCTCATCCCCCCTCCCGGTACGCGCCAAAGGCGCAGGGCGAGCGCCGGCCCGTCCCCACGGGCTGGCGCTCCGTCGACGTCAGCGCATCGCTCGGAGCGAGTACGTGGCGGCACCATAAACCGCCCCGCAGCCACGTCGCAGCGCCACCCCACGGGCCGGCGCTCGCCCTCCGCCTGCACCCGGCGCGCCCATCCCCGCTGGACCTCGCCCCGCAATCCAGCGCATCAAGCCCCGACCAACCGGAGCCGCCCCCAGGAGCCCCAAGATGATCCCCAAGCGTGATGCCTTCCTCCTGCCCGAGGGCCAGGCCTATCTCGACGGCAACTCCCTCGGCCCCCTGCCCGCCGCCGCCCCGGCGCGGATGGAGGAGGTCATGCGCTCCGAATGGGGCGAGATGGCCGTCACCGGGTGGAACCGCGCCGGCTGGATGGCCCTGCCGGAGACGCTGGGCAACCGCATCGCTCCCCTGATCGGCGCCGGCCCGGGCGAGGTGATCGTCGGCGAGACGCTCTCCATCCGCCTCTGGCAGGCGCTCGCCGCCGCCCTGCAGCTCACCGACCGCAAGGTGGTGCTCACCGACAGCGGCAACTTCCCCTCCGACCTCTACATGGCAGAGGGCCTCCTCCAGCAGCTCGGCCAGGGCCATGAGCTGCGCGTCGTCGCCCCCGAGGAGGTGGCGGGCGCCCTCACCGAAGAGGTGGGCGTCCTCATGCTGACCGAGGTCGACTACCGCATTGGCCGCCGCCACGACATGGCCGCCCTCACCGCCGCCGCCCACGACACCGGCGCGCTGGCGCTCTGGGATCTTGCCCATTCCGCCGGCGCGGTGGATGTCGACCTCCGGGGCTGCGGCGCCGACTTCGCCGTCGGCTGCACCTACAAGTACCTCAATGGCGGCCCCGGCGCCCCCGCCTTCCTCTGGGCCGCGCCCCGCCACCACGGCGCGCTGCACAACGCCCTGCCCGGCTGGCTCGGCCACGCCGCGCCCTTCGACTTCGAGCTGGAGCACCGCCCCGCCCCCGGCATCCGCGGCATGCGCGTCGGCACGCCCTCCATCCTCGCCATGGCGGCGCTCGACGCGGCGATGGACGCCTGGGAGGGTGTCGACATGGCGGAGATCCGCGCCGCCTCCCTCCGCCTCTCCGAGCGCTTCATCGCGGGGGTTGAGGCCGCTTGCCCGGACCTCACCCTCGCCTCCCCGCGCGATCCGGGGCAGCGCGGCAGCCAGGTGAGCTTCCGCCATCCGGAGAGCTACGCCATCTGCCAGGCGCTCATCGCCCGCGGCGTCGTCGGAGACTTCCGTGCGCCCGATCTCGTCCGCTTCGGCATCACGCCGCTCTACATCGATGAGGCAGAGATCGACCGCGCCATCGCCGCACTGGCCGAAGTGATGCAGGGCCGCCTCTGGGACGACTCCGCCTACGCCACCCGCGCCGCCGTCACCTGAATCTCCCGTTGATTTCGCTCAAATCCGCGATGTGGAACCGGTCTTAACCCGCGCCCCCCCAAAGTCACCCCCGGGTGATGAAAGGGGCGTGGGACGATGAAAGACGATTTTCTGCGGGATGGCGGGGCGTCTGGGCCTCAGGGCAGCGGGCCGCCGCTGGCCATCGCCCGGATGGGCCAGCTGACATTCCGCCCGGCGCGAGCGGGCGACATGCCGCTCCTGCAGGCCATCCGGGCGGCGGCCTTCGCCCCAATCTTCGCCAGCTTCCGCGCCCTCACCGGCCCGGCCATCGCCGAGGTGGCGCTGGCGACCGCGGAGGCCGACCAGAAGGCCGAGCTGGCCCGCCTCTTCTCGGCGGGGAGCCCGGAGGAACTCATCGTCACGCGCCTCGGCTCGGCGACCATCGGCTTCCTGACGCTGGCCCTCAACGAGACCAGCCGGATCGGCGAGATCGGCCTCAACGCCGTCGACCCGGCCTATGCCGGCCGCGGGTTTGGGACGCAGATGTATCGCTGGGCCCTCGCGGAGATGGCGGCGCGCGGCATGACGGTGGCCACCGTCGGCACCGGCGGCGATGCCAGCCACGCGCCCGCCCGCCGCGCCTACGAGAAGGCCGGCTTCGGCCCCCACCTGCCGGCGATCTGGTACTACGCGAAGCTCTGAGGCCCGCTGTCTTCCAGCGACGCCCTGGTGGGCGGGCGGCGGGGGCGAGCGCCGCCCCCGCCGCTCAGCTCAGCCAGCGCGCGTAATCCGACACCAGCAGGTGCACCGGAGCCTCGTCCTCCTCGATCTCCGAGAAGCGGCCGATGGGCTCGCGGAAGATGTTGTCCGTCTCGTCGTCGTTGACGGTGGAGACCTCGCCGATCAGCACGTCGCCGCCCTCGCCCCAGAAGGCGTGCCAATCGCCCGGCATGAGCGTGACGCTCTCTCCCGGCGCCAGCTGCAGCTTTTCGCCGGGCGCGAAGTCCCGCGCGATGCCGTCGCACCAGACGCGCCCGCCCCTGTCCTCCGCGAAGGCGCCCGCGTCGTCGGAGCCGTAGAGCTCCACCACCAGGGTCGCGCCGCCGCGGTTGATGATGTCCTCGGCCTTCAGCACGTGGGTGTGCATGGGCGAGAGCTGATCCTGCTTGGAGATCAGGAGCTTCTCGGCGTAGCACATGCCGGTGCCGCGCTTCAGGTCGTCGAGCCGGCCGTTGCGGAGCGTGAAGAGGAAGAGCCCCATCTCGTCGTAGCGCCCGGCGCCGTAATCGGTGATGTCCCAGCCGCAGCGCGCGTCGATGACATGGGCGGCGGCCTCCTTGCGGGCCTGGAACTCCTCGGGGCTCCAGTTCGCGAAGGGCGGCAGGACGAAGCCATGCGCGCGGATCATTTCCGCGGCCTCGGCCATGATGGCGTTGATGCGCGAGCGTTTCATGTCTGTCCCCTCCTGCCGTGTGCCGCAGCGATGCGGGATTTCGCCGCGGCTGGCAAGAGGTTCGGGCATCGCGAGACGGCGCCGCCGGGGAGCGGAAACCATATGGTTTCCGCCCGCGATTTCCATATGGAAATCGCCGCTCGCGGCCGGCGTCACACGATACGGCGCACCGGCGCGCTGTTGCAGAAGATGACGAACTGCCCCGCGTTCTCCACGACGCTGTAGCCCCGGCGGCGCATCTCGCGCACGAAGATCTCCCGCCCGACGTAGCGCTCCACGACGCGCACGTTGCGGCGCACCACTTCCCCCCGCCGAGCCGCGCGGGAGGAGAGCAGCTCGTCGAAGAAGACCTGCGGCGTCACGGGAGCGAGGGCGGCCATGCCCCCGCCCTCACCTACCCAAGGTAAACGCCCCCTTAAGCGCTCATCCGCAGCGGCTGGCGCCCGCGGGCCCAGGCCCGGGCGGCCTCGCCGAAGGCCTCGAAGAGCGGGCGGGAGACGGGGTCCTCCGCGGCCCGGTACTCCGGGTGCCACTGGACGGAGAGGGTAAAGCCCAGCGCGCCCTCCACGTAGGTCGCCTCGGGCGTGCCGTCGGGCGCATGGCCGTCGATGACGATCCGGCGGCCGGCGCGGTTGATGCCCTGCCCGTGCAGCGTGTTGGTCATCACCTCGGTCGCGCCGAAGAGCCGGTGGAAGGGGCCGCCCTCGCTCACCGTCACCTTGTGGCGGAGTGCGAACTTCTCCTCGACCGTGCCGTCGGGCGGCATGCGGTGGTTCTCCCGCCCCGGCAGATCGCGGATCTCCGGGTGCAGCGAGCCGCCCATGGCCACGTTGACCTCCTGGAACCCCCGGCAGATGCCGAAGAAAGGCTGCCCCCGTTCCACCAGCGCGCGGATGAGCGGCAGCGTGACAGCGTCACGATTGCGGTCGAAGGCACCGTGGGCGGGCGTCTCCGCCTCGCCGTACTCCTCCGGGTGGACGTTGGGGCGCCCGCCGGTGAAGAGGAAGCCGTCGCAGGCCTCCAGCAGCTCCGGCACGCTGGCGCAGGCGGGGTCGGCGGGGACGATCAGCGGCAGCCCGCCGGAGACCTGCGCCACCGCCTCGGTGTTCATGATGCCGGCGGCCTGCGTCTGATAGGTGTCATTGATCAGCGTCGCGTTGCCGATGATCCCGATGATCGGCCGTGTCATGCGTGACCTCTCGTTCGAATGCCTTCAGCATAGGCGGCGCCCGGCGGCTCGAAAAGGCCGTCCGCCCGATTTCCCGGCACCGGCGGCGCGCTCCCCCGCCGATACGGCGCGGATTTGATCACTCCGCCCGGGCCGGCCCGGTCAGTTCAGCACCGCGATGGAGAGGTTGAGCGCCGAGGCATAGGAGACCCAGGCGAGGTAGGGCACGAAGAGCAGCGCTGCCACGCGGTCCGACCTCCAGCTCACGATGATATAGGCGAGGATCACCGCCCAGAGCGCGGCGATCACCGCCATCCCCGGCCAGAGCAGGTGCAGCGTGAAGAAGACGGGCGACCAGAGCCAGTTCAGCCCCAGCTGCCCCCACCAGAGCGCCATCCGCCGGCTGCTTCGCGCGCGCTGCCACGTGCGCCAGCCGGAAATCGCGACGCAGATGTAGAGCGCCGTCCACACCGGGCCGAAGAGCCAGTTGGGCGGCGTGAAGCCGGGCTTGTCCAGCTCGGCGTACCACGCGCCGGGCGCGGTGAGAAAGCCGATGGCCGTCCCGGCCCCGACGACGAGGAGGAGGAAGAGGGCCAGGCTGACCCAAGGATGCGGGCGGTTGAGAGCGGCATGTGTCATGCCTCATCTACGCAGCGCCGCCGGCTTTGGATGCATCCGGCCGGCGGGGAGGCGGCGGGCCTCGAAAGGCCCACCGGCGCCGTCACTCCTCGATCACCCAGGAGATGGTGACGCTGGCGCTCACGCTCAGCTCGCCGCCGGCCACGGGCATCGAGCCGGCATCCATCATGCGCATCTCCGGCACCGGCACCGGGCCACCGCCCATGCCGCCGCCCTCGCTGAAGCCGGCGATCGGCCCCAGCGTCACGCCCAGCGCCTCGGCATAGAGCTCGGCGCGCTCGCGGGCGTCGGCGACAGCGGCGCGGCGCGCCTCCTCCAGCGCGGCGGCGGAATCGGAGAGGCCGAAGCTGATGCCGTAGAGCTGGTTGGCGCCCTCGCCGACCAGCTCGTCGATCAGCTCACCGGTGCCCTCGACCCCCTCGATCCGCACCGTCAGCGTCGAGCCGGCGACGAAGCCGGTCTGCTCCGGGGGAGTGACCTCGTAATTCATCTGCGCATCGAGCCGCAGGCCGCTGGTCTGGATGTCGGCCGCCGGGATGCCGGCGGCGCGCAGCTGCTCGATCACCGGCGCCAGCCCGGCGCTGACGGCATCGAGCGCCGCCTCGGCGCTCTCGGCGCGATGCTCGACGCCGACGGTGATGATGGCCATGTCCGGCTTGGCGGCGGCCTCGCCGGTGCCGGTTACCGTGAAGAGCGACTGGGCGCTCGCCGCGCCGGGCACGAGGCCGGCGAGCAGGCCGAGCGAAAGGCAAACAGAAGAAAGGCGCATGAGGAAACTCCCTGACTTGAGCGCTTGTCCGATCCTTTCGACGCGCCCCGCAAGCCCTGCCTTGGCGGCTGGCCGCAAATATTCGTGTCCGCTCCGCCGCCGCCTGCCGCTTTGCCGCGGGCGGAAAGTTGCTCTATGGTCGGCGCGCGCCACCGCCGCTCTTTTCGCGCGGCGCGACAGGATGATAATGGCCCACCGATGAAGCCCGCATTCGCTCTTTCGCTCTCGGTGGAGGGAATCCGCCTTCTGCACCGCTCCGGCGCAGACTGGCACCTCGTGGGCGAGGTGCGGCTGGAGACGGGCGACCTCGCGGCGGACCTCGCGACGCTGCGCGAGACGGCGCTGGCGCTGGAGCCGAAGAACCTGCGCACCAAGCTGCTGATTCCCAACGACCAGATCCGCTACATCGCGCTCGACACCACCCGCGCCAGCATCGAGGATATCGAGACGGCGCTGGAGGGGGCGACGCCCTACGCGGTGAGCGAGCTCTCCTACGATCACACGCGCGGCGGCGGGCGCACCTACATCGCCGCCGTGGCGCGGGAGACGCTGGCGGAGGCGGAAGGTTTCGCGGTGGAGCATCGCTTCGCCCCCGTCTGCTTCGCTGCAGCGCCCGAGCCCTTCACCTTCATGGGCGAGCCCTTCTTCGGGGCGACGCAGGCGGCGGCCACGCTGCTGCCCCCGGGAGAGGAGCCGGAGCGCGACGAGGCCCCGGTGGACCCCAAGGCCCTCCGCACCCCCCGCGCCCGTCTCCCCTGGGAGAAGCCCGGCAGCCGCCCCGGCAAGGCCCCGTTGGCGCTGATGACCGAGGGCGACGGCACCGAGGTCTTGGAGGACGCACCCGAGGAGGAGGCTCCCGCGACCAGGCCCGCCGTGCTGCCCGTGATCGAGGACGACGCCCCCGAGTCGGGCTCAGAGCCGCTCGAGGATGACGCCCCGGCCGGTGTGTCGGAAGACGCCGCCGTGGCGGTCGACGACAAGCCGGGCGCCCCGGTCGAGCCGGCAGCGGACGCTCCCCGGGCGCCCGAGGTGAGCACGCCGGCCGCCGCGGACGCCTCCCCCGAGGAGCCGGAGCCGGCCGCGCCCGCAGAGCCCACCGAGGCGCCGGCCACTGACCCCGTGGCCGAAGCCCCCACCGAGACGGTCGCCGAAAAAGCCCCCGAGGCCGCCGCCCTCGGCTTCGCCAGCCGTCGCCGGAAGCCGGAGCCCGCGCCGGCCTCCACGCCCGAACCGGCGCCCGCAGAGCCGACTCTCGCCGAGGCCCCGGCACCGGCTCCGACCGCGGACACCCCGCTCTTCTCCTCGCGCGCCCGCAAGTGGGGCTCGGCCCCCCGCGACACCGCGCCGAAGGAGCCGCCGCCCATGTCGGCCGCGTCCAGGCCGGCCGAGCGCGCCCGCGCCGGCCTCGTGCCGACGCCGCCGGAGACGCTCTCCGCCGGCCCGCGCCCCATGCCGCAGCCGAAGGCGCGACCCGGCTCCGCGCTCGCCGCCAAGCCCTCCGACGGCGCCTCCGCGACCAGCCCCGCCCTCACGGCGGAGCCGGCCCGTGGCCCCGCCGCCCTCCGCACCGGCGCGCCCCCGCCGCCGCCGCCCGCCTCGCGGCCCACCGGCGGCGCGCTCCGCCCCCTCGCGCCGGCGGGCAAGGGCGCCATGCCGCCGCTCGTCGCCGCGCCCACATCCGCCCGGGCCCCCGAGGGTGCACTCGGCGCCGCGCCCGCCATAACCGGCCTCTCGCCCGAGGCGAAGCCGCCGGAGGAGGTGACGGCAGACGTCGCTCCCGACATCGCCGATTCGCTGACCGCCGAGACCGAACCGCCGATGCCGGAGCGCTTCACTGCCCGCACGGTCACCGCCCCGCGGAGCGCCCCGGCCTTCTCGCCCCCGGCCGCCGCCGCCCCCGCCCCCGCGGCGCCCGGCAAGGAGGCCACGCCGAAGCCGCGTCCCGCCACCGCTCCCCCACCCGAGCCCGGCGCTGCCGGCCCCGTGCCCTTCGAGACGGCCGAGCCGGCGAAGGCGGGCGTTCTCTCCTCCCTCCGCTCCCGCCGCGCCGCGCCCGAGCCGCAGGCGAAGCCCGACGCGGAGGAGCGCGCGCGGATGACCGTGTTCGGCGCCCGCGAGACGGCGCCGCGCACGACGCCCCGCTACCTCGGCCTGATCCTGACGGCCCTGCTCATCCTCGCGATGCTCGCCGTCGCCGCCTTCGCCGCGCCGCGCGTCATCTCCGCGCTCTTCTCCCCCTCCGAGGACGGGGCCGAGGCGGAGACGGAGTTTGCCGCCCTCCCCGCCCCCGAGGCGGAGGACGACAACAGCCTCGACGGCGCCATCGCCGCCACCTCCGCCCTGATCTCCGGCGCCGAGTCGGAGCCGGAGGAGGACGACGTCGCCAGCATCACCCTGCCGGAGGATGACAGCTCCCTGCTAACGCCCGAGGAGGGCTCCCTCGCCGCCGCCCCCCTGGCGCCGCGCGGGCAGGTGCCGAGCCCGGCGGAGGCAGAGCGCTTCTACGCCGCCACCGGCGTCTGGCTGCGCGCCCCGCGCCTGCCGCTGACGCCGCGCACGACCTCACTGGAGGCGATGCAGGTCGGCCTCGTCGAGCCGGCGCCGGAGTCCTCCGCCGCGCCGCAGATCGTCCGCGCCAGCCCCGATCCCGGCCTCGGCCCGCAGATCGACCCGCCGCCCCCGGGCCTGACCTTCGAGCGCGACGCCCGCGGCTTCTTCCTCGCGACGGAGGATGGCACGGTCACGCCGCAGGGCCTCGTCATCTACGCCGGCCGGCCGGACATCATGCCGCCGACGCGCCCCGGCACCGTAGCGCCGGAGGAGCCAGTCTTCCCGGTCACCTACGCCCCGCTCTCGCCGCCCGAGACCCGCCTGCGCGCCCGCCCCGCCGCCATCGAGGCCGCCGCCGCAGAGGCCACCGAAACCGAGGCGGACGCCGCTGCCGAGGAGGCGGGCGACACCGAGGGGGCGGAGGACCCGGCCGCAGACGCCCCGGCCCTCGCGTCCCCTGAAGCCGCCGACCCCGAGTCGGGCGCCGCCGCCAGCGAGCTCTCCGCGACCGACGCCGCGGCCATCGACGCCGCCGCCACCGACCCGCCCGTCACCGCCGGCGCGGTGGGCATCGGCGCCCTCGGCACCGTCTCCGCCGTGGAGGCCGGGCCCGGAGCGCCGGAGGCCACGTCGGACGACGCGGGGCAGAGCGCGTCCGAGATCCTCGCCCCTTGGTCGGGCCCTGCCCCGGAGGACCGCCCCGCCGACCTGGTGGAGGGCGAGGCCATGGCCCTCCTCGACCCCGCCACCACCGCCGGCGAGACGGCGGAGACCACGCCCACCGAGGTCGCCCTCTCCGGCGACGAACCCGCGCCCGAGATCCTCGACAGCCTCCCCGGCCCCGCTCCCCGGAACCGCCCGGCGGACCTCGCGCCCGTGTCCGCCACCGCCGACACTGCAGCCCAGGGCGATGAGCCGCCGCCGGAAATCCTCGCCAGCTGGGACGGGCCGACCCCGGCCCTGCGCCCCGCCGCCCTCGCCCCCGAGCCGCCGGCGGAGATCCTCACCGCCTGGGACGGCCCCGTGCCCGGCATCCGCCCCGAGGACCTCGCCCCCGCGACCGATGAAGAGCTGGCCGAGGAGGACGACGACGAGGCGGGCGACGAGGCTGATCCCTCCGGCCCGCCCGAGGGCGCCAGCCTCGCCACGGCGCTCCTCGAGATCACCTCCGGCTCCTCCGACCCGCTCGCCGGCGCGACGCCGCTGGCCGTCGCCACCGCCAGCCGCCCCGATGCCCGGCCGCGCAATTTCGACCGGGTGGTCGCCCAGCAGCGGTCCCGCCAGCAGACGGCGCCCGCGCCGAGCGCGCCCGCCGCCGCCGAGCCCGCCGCCCCGGCCGTCGTCGCCAGCTCGGCGGTTCAGCCCACCGGGCCGGTGCCCGGCTCCGTCGCCTCGGCCGCCACGATCGAGGACGCGATCAACCTGCGCGACATCAACCTGATCGGCGTCTATGGCCGCCCGGGCGACCGGCGCGCCCTCGTCCGCCTCGACAATGGCCGCTACGTGCGGGTCGGCGTCGGCGACAGCCTCGATGGCGGTCAGGTGACGGCCATCGGCGACGGCGCCCTCAATTACGTCAAGCGCGGCCGCACCTACGCCCTCGAGGTCGCCGAGGGCTGAGCGCCCTCCGCCGCCAATTCTTCCAGACAGCCTCGGCGGGGACCCCCTCCGCGCCCTCACCCCGCGCCGCCGGCGCCGCGGCATCCCGCAGCGGCGGGCGCGCCGGGGTGGGAGGGCGGGAGGCGGGCCTGCCGCTGCGCCGCCGGTCCCGGCGGCAACCCGCCGGAAGATCACGCTCAGCGGGCACCTGCACCGCCATGCCCTGTTGCCGCCATCCCTCCGGCAGGCAACAATCACCGGCATGGAAACCATGCTCGCCCAGGCCGTCATCTACCTCGCCGCCGCCGTCATCGCCGTGCCGCTCTCGGCGCGGCTCGGCCTCGGCTCCGTCCTCGGCTACCTCGCCGCCGGCATCCTCATCGGCCCCGTGTTCGGCCTCGTCGGCGGGGCGGAGAGCGAGGGGCTGCGGCATATCGCCGAGTTCGGCGTCGTCATGATGCTCTTTCTCATCGGGCTGGAGCTGGAGCCCAAGGCGCTGTGGGACATGCGCCACAAGCTGCTCGGCCTCGGCGGGCTGCAGGTGAGCCTCACCGCCGCCGCCATCGCCGCGGCGATGATCTGGGGCGCCGGCCTGCCGTGGCAGCAGGGGCTGGCCATCGGCTTCATCCTGTCGCTCTCCTCCACCGCCATCGTGCTGCAGACGCTGGACGAGAAGAAGCTCATGCAGACGGCGGGCGGCCGCAACGTCTTCTCCGTGCTGCTGACGCAGGACATTGCCGTCATCCCGCTCCTCGCGCTCCTGCCGCTCCTCGCCTTCGGCGGCGGCGGCGCCATCGGGATCTCGCCCGACGGCTCCATCGGCCATGGGGGCGGCGAGGAGCTGCACACCACCGCCCATTTCCTCGAGAACATGCCGGGCTGGGGGGTGACGCTGGTGACGATCGGCATCATCGCCGCGATCCTGCTCGCCGGCATCTACGGGGCGCGCCCCGTCTTCCGCTACATCCACCAGGCCCGCCTGCCGGAGATGTATACCGCCCTCGCGCTGCTCATCGTCGTCGGCACCGCGGTCCTCTGCCAGGCGGTCGGCCTCTCGCCGGCGCTCGGCACCTTCATGGCCGGCGTCGTCCTCGCCTCCTCGGAGTTCCGGCACGAGCTGGAGAGCGACATCGAGCCATTCAAGGGGCTGCTGCTGGGGCTGTTCTTCATCACCGTTGGCGCCGGCATCTCCTTCCAGGCCTTCCTCGCCGAGCCGCTGCTCCTCCTCGGCCTCACCTTCGGGCTGATCGCCCTCAAGGGCGCCGTCCTCTACGTGCTCGCCCTCGTCTTCCGGCTGGAGAGCCGCGACCGCTGGCTCTTCACCCTGTCGCTGGCGCAGGCGGGGGAGTTCGGCTTCGTCCTCACCTCCTTCAGCCTCGCGCAAGACGTCATCGCTCCCGTTCACGAGCAGCGGCTCCTGATGGTCATCGCCCTGTCGATGCTGATGACGCCGCTGCTCTTCATCCTCTACGAGCGGCTGGCGGACGGGATCCGCGGCGAGGTGACGCGCGAGCCCGACGAGGTGGAGGATGAAGGCCCGGTGATCATCGCCGGCATCGGCCGCTTCGGGCAGGTGGTGAACCGGCTGGTGCGCTCGGCCGGCTTCGAGACGGTGGTGCTGGACAACAACCTCGCCGCCATCGAAACGATGCGCACCTTCGGGATGCGCACCTGGTTCGGCGACCCGACGCAGCCCTCGGTGCTCAACGCCGCCGGCCTCATGCAGGCCCGGGTGCTGGTCGTGGCGCTGGACGACCGGGCGTCCTCGCTGCGCCTCGTCCGCCACGCCCGCCGGCAGCGGCCGGACCTGCACATCGTCGTGCGCGCCTACGACCGGGTGCACGCCTATCAGCTCTACCATGCCGGCGCGAACGACATCGTCCGCGAGCTCTTCGACAGCTCGCTGCGCGCCGGCCGTTACGTGCTGGAGGAGATGGGCCTGTCGGACTGGGAGGCGAGCGAGGCGGAGATGACCTTCTACCACCACGACCGCGCCAACCTGAAGGAGCTGGCCGAACTCTGGAAGCCCGGCGTCCCTGTTGGCAAGAACCCCGACTACGTCTCCCGCTCCCGCGAGCTGGATACGGAGATGGAGACGGCGCTCATGTCCGGAATCGCCGCCAACAAGCAGGCCGATCCGCCGACCGTCGGCTACCGCTCCAAGGGCGGGGAGCCGCGCGAGCGGCGGGGGTAAGGCGGCGCGGCGGGCGGGATCGCGCTTGGCGGGCGTCGGACCGGGGGGCTGTCTGCCCCCCGGACCCCCCGAGAGGTATTTGGAAAAGGGCGAGAGCAGCAGGGGCGGAGGGGCCCGGTCAGCGGGGGAGGCGGGCCTCGACATGGGCGGCGGCGGCGGCGAGGGCCTCGTCGATGCTCATCGCGGAGGTGTCGAGCTGGAGGGCATCCTCGGCCGCGATCATCGGAGAGGTGGCACGCTCGGCGTCGCGGCGGTCACGCTCGTGGACATCGGCGAGGACGGCGTCCAGCGTCGTGTCGGCGCCGGAGCCCGTGAGCTCCTTCCAGCGCCGCTCGGCGCGGACCTCGGGGCTGGCGGTGACGAAGAGCTTCACCTCCGCCTCGGGGCAGATGACCGTGCCGATGTCGCGGCCGTCGATGACGGCGCCGCCTTCGGAGCGGGCGAAGGCGCGCTGGAAGTGGACGAGGGCCGAGCGGACCTCGGGGATGGCGGCGACGCGGCTGGCCTCGGAGGAGATGGCGGCGGTGCGCAGGCCGGCTTCGGAGAGGTCGGAGGGGTCGAGGCCGCGGGCGGCATCCTCGGCGCTCATGCCGTCCAGCGCCTTGCGGGCAACGGCGCGGTAGAGCAGGCCGGAGTCCAGATGGGCGAAGCCGTAGCGCCCGGCGATGGCGCGGGCGATGGTGCCCTTGCCGGCGGCAGCCGGCCCGTCGATGGCCACGGTGAAGATCATGGCCCCCGTGCTGCACGGCCCCGGCTCCGCCGTCAAGAGCGCCGGGAAACTGCCTGCACCCGGCGTGCACTGGCCGTGCACCGGGCGTGCACCGCTGAGGGGCCGGGCGGAGCACTCCGCCAGAGGCGTCAAACGAGCCGAAACGAGGGATCTGGAGCGATCCCGTCCGGGGCCCGCCCCCTCTCGCCCTTTTTCAAATACTCCCTTTTCCCCGCCTGCCTCCCGCGACATCGCCAGCCTCCCTCACCCGACCGGGCGAGGCCGGCCCCGGCGCGCCGGGGTGGGTGGGCGGGAGGCGGGCCGGGGCCGGCCGGGGGCCTCAGGAATTGGCGCGGGTGATGGCGGCGCCGAGGCCGGACATGAGCGGCTCGAAGATCGGGAAGGAGGTGGCGATGGGGCCGCCGTCGTCGACGCGCATCGGCTTGTCGGTCGCGAGCCCCATGACGAGGAAGGCCATGGCGATGCGGTGGTCGAGCCGGCTCTCCACCGTCGCGCCGCCGGCCACGCTGCCCATACCGCGGCCATGGACGATCCACCAGTCCTCGCCCTCCTCCACCTCGACGCCGGCGGCGCGCAGGCCGACCGCCATCGCGTCGATGCGGTCGCTCTCCTTCACGCGCAGCTCCCTGACGCCGCGCATCACCGTCGGCCCCTCCGCGAAGGCGGCGACGACGGAGAGGACGGGGTACTCGTCGATCATCGAGGCGGCGCGCTCGGGGGGCACCTCGATGCCCTTCATGTTCGCAGAGAAGCGGGCGCGCAGGTCGGCGACGGGCTCGCCGCCCTCCTCGCGCTCGTTCTCGAAGGTGAGGTCGGCGCCCATCTCGCGGAGCGTCGTGTAGAGGCCGGCGCGCGTCGGGTTGAGGCCGATGCCGGGCACCAGCACGTCCGAGCCTTCCGCCAGCAGGCCGGCGCAGACGGGGAAGGCGGCGGAGGACGGGTCACGGGGGACGGCGATGCTCTGCGGCCGCAGCTCCGGCTGGCCCTGCAGGGTGATGACGCGGCCCTCGGCGCTGTCCTCCGCGAAGAGCGTGGCGCCGAAGCCGCGCAGCATCCGCTCGGTGTGGTCGCGCGTCGCCTCGGGCTCGATCACGATTGTCTCGCCGGGGGCATTGAGGCCCGCCAGAAGGACGGCGGATTTCACCTGCGCCGAGGCGACGGGGAGCGTGTAGCGCACCGGCGCCGGGGAGCGGGCGCCGACCAGCGTCAGCGGCAGGCGGCCGCCGGCGCGGCCATGCGCCTCGGCCCCGAAGAGCGCCAGCGGGTCGGTGATGCGGCCCATGGGGCGCGAGCGGAGGGAGGCGTCGCCGGTGAAGGTCGCCGAGATCGGCGTCGTCGCCATGGCGCCCATCACCAGCCGCACGCCGGTGCCGGAATTGCCGTGGTCGATCACGTCCTGGGGCTCGGCGAAGCCGCCGGTGCCGACACCATGGACGCTCCACGCCCCTGCCCCGTGGCGCACCACCTCGGCCCCGAAGGCCCCCATGGCGGCGGCGGTGTCGAGCACGTCCTGCCCTTCCAGCAGGCCGGTCACCTGCGTCTCCCCCACCGCCAGGGCGCCGAGGATCAGCGCGCGGTGGGAGATGGACTTGTCGCCCGGCACCTCCGCCACGCCCGTCAGCGCCGGGCCCTTGCGGGAGACCATCGGGATCGGATCGCCGTGTGCGGACATGGGGATGCTCCTCTTTGCCGGCCGGGTTCTAGACCGCGTCCGGGGCGGGGTAAATGACGGCCGGGCGCGAGCGCGGCCCCGGGGCGCTCAGGTGCCGGGGTGGCGGATCAGGCGGTTGACGTGGCCCATCTTGCGGCCCGGGCGCGTCTGGGCCTTGCCGTAGAGATGCAGGTCCGCCCCTTCGGAGAGAAGACGGGGGACGCGCTCCATGTCGTCGCCGATGAGGTTCTCCATCTCGACGTCGGAGTGGCGCGTCCCGTCGCCGAGCGGCCAGCCGGCTACGGCGCGGATGTGCTGCTCGAACTGGTCCACGAGGCAGCCGGCTTGCGTCCAGTGCCCGGAATTGTGGACGCGAGGCGCGATCTCGTTGACGACGAGGCCGGCGGGCGTGACGAAGAGCTCCACCCCGAGGACGCCGACGTAATCGAGCGCGTTGAGGATGCGGCCGGCCAGCAGCACGGCATCGGCGGCGAGGCCGGGGCGGATGTCGGCCGGCACGCGGGTGCGGCGGAGGATGCCGTCCTCGTGGCGGTTCTCGCCGGGGTCGAAGGCGGCGACGGCGCCGTCCGCCCCACGCGCGGCGATGACGCTGATCTCGCAGGAGAACTCGACGAACCCTTCGAGGATCGCCGGCGCGCCGCCCATCGCCTCCAGCGCCGAGGCGGCGTCTTCGGCGCCGGAGAGGCGCGCCTGCCCCTTGCCGTCGTAGCCGAGGCGGCGGCTCTTGAGGATCGCCGGGGTGCCGATCCGCTCCAGCGCCGCCTGAAGGCTGGCGGCGTCATCGACCGGGGCGAAGGGCGCGGTGGAGAGGCCGAGGGAGGCGAGGAACTCCTTCTCCACCAGCCGGTCCTGGCTGACGGCGAGGGCGCGGCGGGGCGGGTGGAGGGGGGCGACGGCCTCGATCGCGTCGAGCGCGGCCTCTGGGATGTTCTCGAACTCGTAGGTCACAACGTCGACCGAGGCGGCGAAGCGGGCCAGAGCCTCGGCATCCGCCCAGTCGGCCACCGTCAGCGGCGCGACCTGCCCCGCGGGGGCGCCGGGGGCGGGGTCGAGGATCGCCGGGGAGAGGCCGATCTTGCCGGCCGCCATGGCCAGCATCCGGCCGAGCTGGCCGCCGCCGAGGATGCCGATGCGGGCGCCGGGGGGGAGCGGCGTGGCGAGAGGTTCACTCATCGGAGGGCTCGTCGGGGATGGAGGCGGAGAGGGCCTCGCGCCACGCCTCCAGCCGCGCCGCCAGCGCGTCGTCCGAGAGGGCGAGGATCGCGGCGGCCATGAGCCCGGCATTGAGCGCGCCGCCGATGGCCATGGTCGCCACCGGGTAGCCCCGGGGCATCTGCACGATGGAATAGAGGGAATCGACGCCGCCCAGCGCCTTCGTCTGCACCGGCACGCCGATCACCGGCAGCCGGGTCTTGGAGGCCATCATGCCCGGCAGGTGCGCCGCCCCGCCGGCGCCGGCGATGATGACCTTCAGCCCCCGCCCCGCGGCGCCCTTGCCGTAGTCCCACAGCCGGTCCGGCGTGCGATGGGCGGAGACGATCTTCGTCTCCACCGCCACGCCGAGCTCGCCCAGAACCTCGGCCGCGGCCTTCATTGTCGGCCAGTCCGACTGGCTGCCCATGATGATGCCGACCTCGGCCATATCGCGCCCCCTGCCTTCGGAGGCGGCACTATACGCGCCCGCGCCTGCCCCGCAATGGGCGGGGGCGCGCCGCGTCCACCTTGACCACGGCCGCGGGGGCGGGCAGGCATGGGGGCATGTCCAGCCTCGACATCATCACCTCGGACGCGCTGCCGGTGCGGCACGGCTTCTTCGGCCGGGCCGGGGGGGCATCGTCGGGCATCTATGCCGGGCTGAACTGCGGCCGCGGCTCGGCCGACATGGCGGAGGCGGTGACGCTCAACCGGGCCCGCGCCGCCGGGGCGCTGGGGCTGGAGCCGGAGGCGCTGGCGGGCGTGACGCAGGTGCATTCGCCCCGGGTGGTGACGCTGGAGGCGCCGCCGGAGGTGCCGGTGGAGGCCGATGCGATGGTCACGGCGACGCCGGGGCTGGGGCTCGCCATCCTCACCGCCGATTGCCAGCCGGTGCTCCTTTCCGAGCCGGAGGCGGGCGTCATCGGCGCCGCCCATGCCGGCTGGCGCGGGGCGCTGGCGGGCGTGCTGGAGAACACGGTGGAGGCGATGGTGGCGCTCGGCGCCGAGCGGGGGCGCATCCGCGCCGTCGTCGGGCCGACGATCTCGCAGCGCGCCTACGAGGTCGGCCCGGAGCTGATGGAGGATGTGCGCGCCGATGACGAGGAGGCGATGCGCTTCTTCGCCGGGGGCGAGGGCGACCGCTATCTCTTCGACCTGCCGGGCTACGGGCTCTGGCGGCTGCGGCGGGCCGGCGTCGGGCAGGCGGAGTGGACGGGGCACTGCACCTATGCCGACACCTATGCCGACAAGGCGCGCTTCTATTCCTACCGGCGCGCGACGCACGAGGGCGAGGCCGATTACGGCCGGCTGATCTCCGCCATCCGGCTCTGAGGCGGGCCGCCGCCCCCGCCATCTCCATCATGCTGCCGGCCCGGGGCCGTAATCGCGCCCCTTTGATGGCGGAGCCTTGGGCGACTGCTCAAAGCCCGAGGAGGAGAGCTGCCATGAAGACACCCCCCCGCTGGATCGTCGCCCGCCTGCGCGACGCCGAGGCCTGCCGCCACCGCATGCCCTGGGAGCGCGGCCTGCGCCGGGCGGCGATGATCGCCCGCCGCAAGACGTCGCCGGCCGCCGCTCCCGTGCCCGTTCCGGCCGCCAGCGGTGCCCGCCGCCGCACCGGCAGCTAGGACGAATCGCGCCGGCCGGTCCGGACGGCGCTGTCCACGCGGGGCGGACAATCTTCCCGCCATCTGCCCGCTTGGCGCGGGAGATGAGAACAAATTTCAGAAATCTTTGACAGCCCGGCTCCTGTCTGTTTCCCTCCTGCCACGCAGCATCCGATCCTCAGCTGTTGTCGGTGGGGGCCGACAGGTGAGCCTTGAAAAGAGGCGCAACCATGACGATCCCCCTGCCTGCCACGGGCCCCGTGGCAGATCACACGAGCCTTCCGGCCGCGACCGACCGTCTATCACGCGTCGACGGGCGACCTCAGCGCACACAGCCTCTCTTGCGCAAGATTGAGGTCGCCTGCCTCGACGACCGGGGCGACATCCTCGACTTCACCCGCCTCGTGCCCGCCCATCCCGTCTTCGACGAGGCCTTCAGCGCCGTCGCGCGCGGCGCCCTGCTGCAGACGGATCGCGGAACCGTGGCCATCGAGGACGTGCTGCCGGGCGACAAGGTGCGCGTCGCGGGCGGCGACTTCGAGACGCTGCTCTGGAAGGGCTCCACCCTCATTCACGCGCAGTCGAAGGGCCAGTCGCGGGCCATGCGCCGGCTGATCCGCATCCCCGCCGACACGCTGGGCATCGCGCGCCCCATGTCCGACCTCGTGCTGGGGCCGGCGGCCCGCATCCTGCTCTCCGCCCCCGGCGTGCGGCGGCTGACGGGGGCCGACCGGGCCCTGATGCCGGCGCGCGACTTCCTCGACGATCTGGGCTTCATCGAGCTGACGCCACAGGTCCCGGTGCCGGTCTACCACCTCGCCTTCGAGGGGCATGAGCGCTTCGCGGTGAACGGGCTGGAGGTGGAGAGCTACCATCCCGGCCCGGCCAAGACCCTCGGTCTGCCGGGAGAGCTGGAGGAGATGTTTCTCTCCTGCTTCCCCCACCGCCGCAGCCTCGCCGACTTCGGCCCCACCTCCATGCCGCGCTTGCGACGGGCGGACCTGGAGATGGTGAACGTCGCCTGAGGGGCGGCCTTCAGCCAGAGCTGTCGGGGGCGGGCACGGTCCGATGCCCCGCGCCGCCGCGACTTCCCCCGCGCTGACTTAAGGCCGCAGGCGCCGCGCGAGGGCGGCCCGTCCCGGCGTGCGAGGGCGGTGCCTTTGGCGAGTGGTGTGGGAGGGAGCCTCACTCCAACAGAAGCCGGGAAGGTGGGTTGGAAACCCACTCTACGGGGGCTCGCCCGGGGCGAGGGCTCCGGAGACCCGGGCGCCGCTCTTCCCCCCGCGCGGAATCAAGCCGCCGGCGCCGCGCGAGCGCCGGCCCGTCCCGGCGGGCTGGCGCTCTGGCTTTCGTACGCGCTGAGCGGACCGCGGAGAGGGGCGTGGCTGGAATAAAGCGCACCGCGGCCAGGGCGGAGCGCCACCCCACGGGCCGGCGTGCGAGCGCGGCGCCTGTGGCGGGGGGCGTGGGACGGAGGTCTGGCGCTGTCGGAACCGGGGCGACGGGGCAAGGCAAGCCAGCGCAACCCCGACTCGCCCCTTACTCCGCCAGCCGCGCCTCCAGCACCTCGAAGGGCACGCCGGGCTCGTCCTTGGCGTCGCGGATGACGAGCGAGGTCTTCACCGAGGCGACGTTCGGCGCGGCCGTCAGCTCCTCCGTCAGGAAGCGCTGGAAGGTGCGCAGGTCGGGCGAGGTGCACTTCAGGAGGAAGTCGATCTCGCCGTTGAGCATGTGGCACTCGCGGACCAGCGGCCAGGCGCGGCAGCGGTTCTCGAAGGCGCTGAGGTCCACCTCCGCCTGGCTGACGAGGCCGACGCTGGCGAACACCGTGACCTCGAAGCCCAGCTGACGCGGATCGACATCGGCATGGTAGCCGCGGATCAGCCCCTGCTCCTCCAGCGCGCGCACGCGGCGCAGGCAGGGCGGCGCGGAGATGCCGACGCGGCTGGCGAGCTCGACGTTGGTCATCCGCCCGTCGGCCTGCAATTCGGCGAGGATCTTCCGGTCAATCGCGTCCAGTCTGGTCCCCGGCATCCAAGCCTCCGCTCACTCGCACATACATATCCTACGCCCCGGCCGGGGTTTGCGCAATAATATGTCTTTTATGCGCAATATCCGGTCTGACGCGGGCGGTGCTGATGGCGCGGCGGTGCGTGCGGGTCAAGGGGTTTCCCCGCCGCGCCGGCGACCCTATATCCTTGCCTCGATCCTCTCCCTGCCAAGGAGCCCGCCATGGCCGACGCCACGCATACCCGCCTTCTGATCATCGGCTCCGGCCCCGCCGGCTACACGGCGGCCGTCTATGCCGCCCGCGCCATGCTGGAGCCCCTGCTGATCCAGGGGCTGGAGCCCGGCGGCCAGCTGACGACGACGACCGATGTCGAGAACTGGCCCGGAGACCTCGAGCTCACCGGCCCCGGCCTGATGGAGCGGATGGAGGCCCACGCCAAGCAGATGGGCACCGAGATCGTCTCCGACATCGTGACCGAGCTCGACCTCAAGCGCCGCCCCTTCACCGCCAAGTGCGACAGCGGCGCGGTGGTGACGGCCGATGCCGTGATCCTCGCCACCGGCGCCCGGGCCAAGTGGCTGGGCCTGCCGAGCGAGGAGAAGTTCAAGGGCTTCGGCGTCTCCGCCTGCGCGACCTGCGACGGGTTCTTCTACCGCGGGCAGGAGATCGTCGTGGTCGGCGGTGGCAACACGGCCGTGGAAGAGGCGCTCTTCCTCACCAATTTCGCCAGCAAGGTGACGCTGGTGCACCGACGTGACAGTTTCCGCGCCGAGCGCATCCTGCAGGATCGGGTCTTCAAGCACCCGAAGATCGAGGTGCTCTGGCACCACGAGCTCGACGAGGTGAAGGGCGAGGACAACCCGCTGGGCGTCGAGGGCGTGACTGTGCGCCATGTCGAGACGGGCGAGGTCACCGAGATCGCGGCCAAGGGCGTCTTCATCGCCATCGGGCACGCGCCGGCCTCCGAGCTGGTGAAGGACCAGCTGGTGACGCATCACGGCGGCTACGTGAAGGTCGAGCCGGGCTCGACGCGCACCTCCATCCCCGGCGTCTTCGCGGCGGGGGACCTGACGGACCACATCTACCGGCAGGCGGTGACGTCGGCGGGTATGGGCTGCATGGCGGCGCTAGACGCCGAGAAGTTCCTCGCCGAGACCGAGGCCGATATCGACACCGCCCAGATCCCGGCGGACCCGGTGGCTGCGGCGGAGTGATCCGCCTCGACGCGCCGGCCTGGCGCATCCTCTGGGCCGCGCACCCGAACCCTCTGGCGCCGGTCCGCGCGCCGGAGGGGCGGTTCCACCACACCGGGCAGCCGGCGCTCTACCTCTCCCTCAGCGAGGCAGGCGCCGCCTCCGCCCTCGCCCGCTATCTCGGCCCGGACGATCCGCCCCGCCTGATCCAGAAGCTGCACCTGCGGACGGACGGCATCGCCGACCTGCGCAATGACGAGATTGCCCGCGCCGCGTGGCACGAAATGGACCGCCCTGCCCCGACCTGGGCGCTCTCCGACGCGGCCCGGAGCGCCGGCGCCCGCGGCCTCCTCTACCGCTCGCGCACGCGGCCGGAACTGGAACACGTGGTGCTGTTCGATTGGGCGGGCGCGCTCGAGGTGACGGGTTCTGCGGCGCCCTGGCCGTAAATTGTCGCCGCCGAGCCATTCCGCAGGCGCAATGCTGCAATTCCGGGCGGCCTCACTTGCACGGAAACCGAGCCTCAACTAGGCACCGCCTCGCAACAGCATTTCGCACGCAGGGCCGCACGCATATGACCACCGTATCAAATCTCGAACCCATTCCCGAACTCTACGTTTCCAACGACAGCGCCCAGAAACTGAAGGTTGCGGCCGGTGACCTGATCTCGTGGGACCTGACCCCCCGCCAGATCTGCGACCTCGAACTTCTGATGAACGGCGGATTTTACCCGCTGAAGGGCTTCCTCTCCGAAGGTGATTACGACAGCGTCGTCGAGACGATGCGCCTGAAAGACGGCTCGCTCTGGCCGATGCCGATCACGCTCGACGTCTCCGAGAAATTCGCGGAAGGCCTCGAGCCCGGGCAGGATATTGCCCTGCGCGACCAGGAAGGCGTCATCCTCGCCACAATGACCGTCACCGACAAGTGGGTGCCGAACAAGGCGAAGGAGGCCGAGATGGTCTTCGGCGCCGATGACAGCGCCCACCCGGCGGTGAACTACCTGCACAACCACGCCGGCAAGGTCTACCTTGGCGGCCCCGTCACCGGCATCCAGCCGCCCGTGCATTACGATTTCCGCGCCCGCCGCGATACGCCCAACGAGCTGCGCGCCTATTTCCGCAAGCTCGGCTGGCGCAAGGTCGTCGCCTTCCAGACGCGCAACCCGCTGCACCGCGCCCATCAGGAACTGACGTTCCGCGCCGCACGCGAAAGCCAGGCGAACCTGCTCATCCACCCCGTCGTCGGCCTGACGAAGCCGGGGGATGTCGATCACTTCACGCGCGTGCGCTGCTACGAGGCGGTGCTCGACAAGTACCCGCAGTCGACCACCACCATGTCGCTGCTCAACCTCGCCATGCGCATGGCCGGCCCGCGCGAGGCCGTCTGGCACGGCCTGATCCGCGCCAACCACGGCTGCACGCACTTCATCGTCGGCCGCGACCATGCCGGCCCGGGCAAGAACAGCCAGGGCGAGGATTTCTACGGCCCCTACGACGCGCAGGACCTGTTCACGAAGTACAAGGACGAGATCGGCATCGAGATGGTGCCCTTCAAGCACATGGTCTACGTGCAGGAACGCGCCCAGTACGAGCCGAACGACGAGATCGCCGACAAGGATGACGTGACCATCCTCAACATCTCCGGCACCGAGCTGCGCCGCCGCCTCGCCGAGGGCCTCGAGATCCCCGACTGGTTCTCCTTCCCCGAAGTGGTCGCCGAGCTGCGCCGCACCCGGCCGCCGCGGAGCCAGCAGGGCTTCACGGTGTTCTTCACCGGCTTCTCCGGCTCGGGCAAATCCACCATCGCCAATGCGCTGATGGTCAAGCTGATGGAGATGGGCGGCCGCCCGGTGACGCTGCTCGACGGCGACATCGTCCGCAAGAACCTCTCCTCCGAGCTCGGCTTCTCCAAGGAGCACCGCGATCTCAACATCCGCCGCATCGGCTATGTGGCCAGCGAGATCACCAAGAACGGCGGCATCGCCATCTGCGCCCCGATCGCGCCCTACGCCACGACGCGCCGCGCCGTCCGCGAGGACATCGAGGCCTTCGGCGCCTTCATCGAGGTGCACGTCGCCACCCCGATCGAGGAATGCGAGCGCCGCGACCGCAAGGGCCTCTACAAGCTGGCCCGTGAAGGCAAGATCAAGGAGTTCACCGGCATCTCCGACCCCTACGACGTGCCGGAGAACCCCGAGCTGCGGATCGAGACGGAAGGCACCGACGTCGACAACTGCGCGCATCAGGTGATCCTGAAGCTGGAAAGCATGGGGCTGATCTCCGGGAGCTGAGGCTCACCGGACGGCCGGAAGATCGAAGGGCGGCACCGCGGGTGCCGCCCTTTTCTTGTCTGGCATGCGTCTTGGCTGGTCGGCTGCTTGTCTGGCAGAATTCTTGTCTGGCAGGCGCCCGTCAGGCCTGCCCGAGCTGCCGGCCGATCATCCACAGATGCAGCAGATGCGCCGCGAGGAAGGCAACGATCACGACCGCACCGCCCGGCAGAGCCCCGCCGGAGGCGACGTAAATCACCGCGATGGTGACGACGGCGAGCGCCGGCATGAAGCTCAGCGCGGCAAGGCGCGGCGCCGACCACGTGGGACGGCCGGAGACACCCCATTGCATCGGCAGCCGATCCGCCGGTGGAAGCCTCCGGTTCGCGATGAAGGACGCGGCGATCATCGCGAGAATGACGGCAGCGCAGACGGCGACGGTCATCGATCCTCCCTCGGTCAACGCGCGCGCGGGGCCGGCATCATGCGGCGGAGCAGGCCGTCGTGGCGGATGAACTGGTGGTAGAGCGCAGCGCCGATGTGAACGGCGACGGTGATCGCCAACATCCAGAACAGCGTCTCGTGCAGCTCCGCCGCGCTCTCGATGGCGCCGACCCAAGCGATCAGGCCGAGGATCGGGATCATCAGGAGCAGCGCGTAGAGCGCAAAGTGCGAGGCCTGCGCGACGAGCAGCATCCAGCCGGGCATCTTCGGCTCCGGCGGAGCGCCGTGGCGCATGCGCAGGCCGACGCGCACCAGTGTCAGGGCCAGAACGGCGACCCCGGCGATGCGGTGGACGAGTCCCTGGGCCGTGAAGGGGCCCGTCGCCGCCACTTGTTCGAACGCCGCCTCCACCGCGTCATGGCTGACCCATGATACGATGAGAACGGCGAGGGTGAGCCAGTGGAGCAGGATCTGCCCGCTGGAATACTTGTCACGCGACCTTGGCACGGCCCCTCGCCTGTTATCTCAGTGAATGGTCAGGGGAACCATATCGTGCTCGCGCGCCAAGGCGAAAGCGAGCTTTTGATCGATGACGAGCGCCAGCTGGCGGCCATCGGCGTTGTGCACGGCAAAGAGCGTCTCGCGCCCCTCGGCCTGGGCCTGCACCTCTTCAGGCAGGTCGGCGACAGCGACGGGCTTCACATAGACGACGTTCTTGCCCATGCGCGACATATCGACAGGCGTGTTCATTGCGCGCTCCCCTTGGTGTGTCCGCCCTTGCGGATCTGAATGGTCTGCACGACGCTCTCCGGCGGCTTGCGGGTGAGGTCGATATGCAGCAGGCCGTTCTCCATCACAGCCTCGCCGATCTCCACCCCGTCCGCCAGCACGAAACTGCGCTGGAACTGGCGGGCGGCGATCCCACGGTGCAGGTAGACCCGCCCGTCCGAGTCTTCGCTCTGCCGGCCACGCACCACGAGGCTGTTCTCCTCCAGCGTGATGGCGAGGTCATTTTCCGAGAAACCGGCGACGGCGAGCGTGATCCGGTAGGAATGCGGTGAGGTCTGTTCAATATTGTAGGGGGGATATCCGTCCCCCGCGCTCTTGGCGGTGCGCTCCATCAGCCTTTCGAGCTCTTCGAAGCCCAGAAGGTAGGGATGCGCCCCAAGCGAGATCTTGGTCATGTGCGTCCTCGTAAGCGACTGGCGGCGTCGGGCCCCGAAGCGGCAACCCGGCCTTGCCCGCTGCAATATGGGCGCCGTTCCCCGGCCCCGCAAGGGTTGGCCGGGCTGGGAAAGGAGCCGCGGCGGGGATAAGGTGCGGGGCGGGACATGGCAGATGCGGGGCGCGATGAGCGGGTCTGAGAGGCTGGAGGAAGCGGAGGTTCTGAAGATCGAGCTCACGGTGCTGCGCCAGGAGCACCGCGATCTCGACTCGGCCATCGCGGCGCTGGAAGAGCGCGGGCCGCGGGGCGACGTGCTCACGATCAAGCGGCTGAAGAAGCAGAAGCTGGCGCTGAAGGACCGGATCTCGCGGATCGAGGATCGGCTGACGCCGGACATCATCGCCTGAGGCGGGATTGCGGGGAGGCGGGCGTGCGTGGGGTCGCTGCCCCCACACCCCCGGGATATTTCGAGAAAAGCGAGAAGGACGTCAGGGCTCGGCGAGGCCGGGCGGCGGGGCGCTGCCGTTTCGGTAGAGGCCGAGGACCTTGAAGAGGGTGCCCATCTCGTCCGGATGGCACAGGCGCCGGTGGGCGGCGGCAATGGCCTCCGCATCGCCTTTCACGGCGAGGGCACGGGCGCGCTCGGTGATGCCCAGGCGTTCGAGGAACGCCCCCTGCCCCTCCAGAGCCGTGGCGAGCGCCGGGGCGGCGGCGCGGGCGAGGGGCTGGAAGTCGACATGCGCCGTCAGGTCGGCGCGGCCGGGCTCCGCCAGCGGGTCCGCGAAGGCGCCCTGCTCCAGCGCCTGCAGCGTGTCGCCGCGGGAGAGCCAGCCGCCGTAATCGACGATCAGCGCCGCGCCGCCATGGGCGGCGATGCGGCGCCCCACCTCGGAGGCGATGGCGGGGGCCATGGGGCAGATCTCCACGAGGTCGCTCTCGGCCGTGTCATTGAGCCGGCCCGCCAGCGCGGCGACGGGGGCCGGCTCCGTCAGGCCGAAGGAGAGCGCGCCCTCCTTGAGCCCCACCACCCGCTCCGCCCAGCCGCGGCCGACGCGGATGAACTGGCGGATGGGCAGGGCATCGAAGAACTCGTTGGCGAGGAGGTAGAGCGGCCCCTCCGGCAGATCCTCCACGCGCTCGTGGTGGGTGGCGGCGGGCAGGCGCCGGGCCTGCTCGGCGCGCAGGACGGGCGAGGCCTCCACCAGGTGCAGCTCGGCCGCCTGCGCGAAGCCGGGCACGCCGCGGGTGGCGCGCAGGACATCCTCCATCAGCACGCCGCGGCCGGGCCCGAGCTCGGCGAGCACGAAGCGCTCCGGCCGGCCCTCGGCCATCCAGGCGGCGGCGAGGCAGAGGCCCAGCATCTCGCCGAACATCTGGCTGATCTCCGGCGCCGTGGTGAAGTCGCGGCTGCCGATGCCGGGGCGGGTGGAGTAGTAGCCGTGCTCGGGGTGGAACAGGCACTCGCCCATGTACTCGGCCACGCTCATCGGGCCGGCGGCGCGGATGCGGGCGGCGAGGATCTCCGCCAGCTCCGTCACGCGGGCGCGGCCCTGCGGCGAGAGTAGGAGAGCAGCCAGAGGCCGAAGAGGATCATCGGCAGCGACAGGAGCTGCCCCATCGTCAGGCCCCAGCCGTTCACCTGCAGGGCCAGCCCGAGCGGGTTGCCGGGCGAGACGAACTGCGCATCGGGCTGGCGCACGAACTCCAGCAGGAAGCGCGAGGCCCCGTAGCCGATCAGCAGGACGGAGAAGATCTTCCAGCGCTGCTTCAGCCAGCCCCAGCGGAAGCCGCCGAGGAGGAGGATCGCCCCGAGGAGCAGCCCCTCTAGCCCCGCCTCGTAGAGCTGGCTGGGGTGGCGGGCGCAGAGGGTGAGCATGTCGCCGCAATCTTGCGCGGCGGCGCCGGGGAAGATGACGCCCCAGGGCAGATCCGTCGGCCGCCCCCAGAGCTCGTTGTTGATGAAGTTGGCGCAGCGCACCAGCAGGATGGAGATCGGCGCCACCATCGCCACCATGTCCCCGACCGGCCCGAGGTGCACCTTGTGCCGGCGCGAGAACCAGACGAGCGCCACGACGACGCCGAGAAAGCCGCCATGGAAGGACATGCCGCCATCCCAGATGCGGATGATCTCCAGCGGATGGGCGAGGTAGTAGGCCGGCTGGTAGAAGAGCACGTAGCCAAGTCGCCCGCCGCCGATGACGCCGAGGACGATGGCGGTCAGCAGGCTCTCGGTCGCCTCCGGCTCCATCGGGGGATCGCCGGCCCAGAGCCGGGGGCGGCGCAGCGCGGCGACGCAGACCCGCCAGCCGATGACCATGCCGACGATATAGGCCAGCGCGTACCAGCGCAGGGCAAAGGTGAAGCCGCCCAGCTCGAGCGAGAAGATCTCCGGCGAGATGTCGGGGAAGGGGATGCCGTTCATGCGCCTTCCTTCCTCCGCGCGCGGGCGCAAGTCAATCGGGCGCCCTTGCGGCAGGCCCGGCCGGGGCCATATGGAAGGGAACAGACCCAGGAGGCCCAGATGCAGACCCGCAACAAGATCTTCGACGACCTCTCCGAGCTGATGTCCAACGCCATGGGCGTGGCGCAGGGCGCCCGCGGCGAGGCGGAGAATGCCATGCGCGGCATGATCGACCGCTTTCTGGCCGATCGCGACCTCGTCACCCGCGAGGAGTTCGACGCCGTCCGCGCCATGGCCCAGAAGGCCCGCGAGGAGAACGAGGCGCTGAAGGCCCGCGTCTCGGCGCTCGAGGCCAAGCACGCCGGCGAGTAAGCCAGCGGCAGGCCGTCAGCTCTCCGCCAGCCAGGCGGTGAAGATGGCCGCCGCGCGCCCCGATCCGGGCCGGCGCAGGACGACATAGCGCCGCCCCGTGCCAGCAAAGCCGAAGGGCGCCGCCAGCCGGCCCGCGGCGAGGTCGTCTCGCACCAGCACCTCCGGGGCGATGGCGACGCCGAGCCCGGCGACCGCCCCTTCCAGCATGAAATAGAAGTGCTCGAACTCCCGGCCGCCCCCCGTGCCGGGATCGGGCCAGCCCTTGGCGCGGCACCATTCCTCCCACGCCGTGGGGCGGGTCTTGGTGTGCAGGCGCGGCAGGGCGAGAAGGCTCTCCGGCGTCTCCACCCCCGCCAGCAGCTCCGGGCGGGCGACGGGCCCCGAGCAGTCAGGGAAGAGCTCTGTCACCTCCGCGCCCGGCCATGGCCCCCGGCCGACGCGGATGGCGAGGTCGAAGGGCTGGCGGGCGAAGTCCACCGGGCCGTCCGCCGCCGTGAGGCGGATCTCGATGGCCGGGTGCGCGGCCTGGAAGCCGACGAGGCGGGGGATGAGCCAGCGCATCGCCAGCGTCGAGGTGCAGGAGACGTCCAGCGCCTGCCGCTCCTGCCGGAGGGTGCGGGCCACGCCCGCCTCGATCAGGTCGAACCCCTCCTGCAGCGACGGGTGCAGCGCCCGCGCCGCCTCTGACGGCACCAGCCGGTTGCGCGGGCCGTCGAAAAGCCGGACGCCCAGCACCTCCTCCAGCCCCCGCACCTGCCGCGAGACGGCGCTGTGCGTCACGCCCAGCTCCGCCGCCGCCAGCCCCATCTGGCCGTGGCGCATCACCGCCTCGAAGGCGCGGAGAGCATTGAGCGGCAGGGCGCCTCGCTTCATGTGCGATTTCCTCACAGACGCCCAGAGATATCCTCGTTTTTCATCGGCCCGGCAATGGGCGAGGAGAGGTCATGGCACATGACCCCTCCCCTGCCCGCGAGGAGCGCTGAGCGATGCCCCTCCACGTCTTCGCCGCCGTGCTCGCCGCCGCGCTCCTCCATGCCGGGTGGAACGCCGTCATCAAGAAGGCGACGGGGCGGCAGGCCTCCATGCTGCTGCTGGCACTGGTGCAGGGGGCGATCGCGCTGCCGCTCCTGCCCTTCGTGCCGACGCCGGCGCCCGAAGCCTGGGGCTGGGTGCTGGCCGGAGGGGCGCTGCATGCCGGCTACAAGCTGATGCTGACGCAGGCCTATACCCACGCCGATCTCAGCCTCGCCTACCCGCTGGCGCGGGGGACGGCGCCGCTGATCGTCATGGCCGTCTCCGCGCTCTGGATGGGCGCGAGCTTCGGCCCCACGGCGCTGGCCGCCATCGTCGCCATCTCTGCCGGGGTGCTGCTGATGGCGGTGAAGGGCGGCAGCGGGGCGCGGGTCAGCAGGACGGCGCTCGGCTACGCGCTGGCCACGGCCGCCTTCACCGCCAGCTACACGCTGGCGGACGGGGTGGGGGCGCGGGTGGCCGGCACCGCCTCCGGCTTCGTGCTCTGGATGGTGCTGGTGGACACCGGGCTGATGGCCGCCGCAGCGGCGCTCACCACCGGGCGCGCCGCCTTCCGCGGGCTCGGCGCGGCGTGGCGGACGGGGCTGCCGGCGGGGGCGATGTCGCTCGGCGCCTACTGGATCGCCGTCTGGGCCTTCACGCAGGCGCCGCTGGCGCTCGTCGCGGCGCTGCGGGAATCGTCGATCCTCTTCGCGGCGCTGATCGCGGCGGTCGTGCTGCGCGAACCCGTGGAGCGCTGGCGCTGGGTCGCGGCCGGGCTGATCGCGGCGGGGGTTCTGCTGACGCGGCTGTGACGCTGCCGCATTTGGCGGCGGGGCGGCGGGCGCATCGAGTTGTCCCCAAGAATCTCCTTTACAGACGTGTCACGCTCTCCCACCATATCTCGTAGCGGAAGTGCAATCATTCACCTTCCGTAGAGCAGGCACATAGCGCTTGAGGCGGCTCGACGCGTCGGCGCTACAAAACATATGAGGCCGCCATGACGCTTTCCGAGCGATATTTCGAGGCAGACGAGATCGATCCGATCGATGTCGTCGAGCATCTGGCCGAACGCCATGAATGGGAATTCGACCGCATTGCCGACGACCAGATCGCCATGGCCGTGGAGGGCCAGTGGCGCACCTACTCGATCACCCTCGCCTGGTCGGCCTACGACCAGACGCTGCGGCTCATCTGCACCTTCGAGATGGAGCCGCCCGAGGCCCGGATGCCGGCGCTCTACGAGCTGCTCAACAGCGTCAACGACATGTGCTGGGCCGGCAGCTTCGCATGGTGGGGCGAGCAGAACCTGATGGTCTGGCGCTACGGGCTGGTCATGGGCGGCGAGCAGACGGCCAGCGCCGAGCAGATCGACACGATGATCGGCGCCGCCGTGATGAGCTGCGAGCGCTTCTACCCCGCCTTCCAGCTGGTCAGCTGGACGGACCGGACGCCGAAGGACTCGCTGCAGGTCGCCATCGCGGAGGCCTACGGGCGCGCCTGACCGGCGCGCCTGCACGGCCATTGCCGGGCCGCGCCGCCCTTGCTAGAGGGCGGCGCCATGTCCGACACCCATGACGATGAGAGCAGGGCCCCCGGCGAACCCCACGGGCCCGACAGCGACGGCGCCGGCCCCGACGGGACGCCCTGGCGCAACTTCTATGGCCGCATCCACGGCAAGACGCTCCGCCCGGGCCAGAAGGAGGCGCTGGAGAGCGATCTCGGCCCCCTCACCCTGCCCGGTGTCTCCCGCGAGGAGAACCCGGAGCGGCGGCCGCTGGACCTCGGCGCCCTCTTCCCCGGCCGCCCCGTCTGGGTGGAGATCGGCTTCGGCGGCGGCGAGCACCTCGTCCACATGGCGGCGCGGAACCCGCAGGTGCAGATCCTCGGCGCCGAGCCCTTCGTGAACGGCATCGCCATGCTGCTCGGCAAGATCCGCGCGGCGGGCGTGGAGAACCTCGCCCTCCACCCCGGCGACGTGCGCGACCTCTTCGACGTGCTGCCGGAGGGGCGGATCGAGAAGGCCTTCCTCAACTACCCCGACCCCTGGCCGAAGCGGAGGCACCACCGCCGCCGCTTCGTCAATCAAGGATACCTGACGGCGCTGCACCGGGTGCTGGCGCCGGGCGCGGAGTTCCGGGTGGCCACCGACATCCCGTCTTACGTCGAGCAGACGCTGCGCGAGGTGCCGAAGGCCGGCTTCACCCGGGTGGAGCACCCGATCGGGGAGGCCTGGCCCGACTGGCTCTCCACCCGCTACGAGCAGAAGGCGCTCCGCGAGGGGCGAGACCCCCATTACATGACCTTCCGCCAGGCCTGAGCCCCTACTCCGCCGGCGGCGCAGGCTCCTTGCCGACGCCGAAGAGGCCGGTGAGGCCGCGGGTCACGAGGTTGGTGACGGAGGGTTTGCGCAAGGCAACGAAGGGCAGCGGGCGGCAGATCTCCATCGCGGCGACACCGACGCGGGCGGTGAGCGCGCCGTTGACGATCCCCTCCCCGAAGCGCCGGGAGACGCGGGTGAGGATCGAGCCGCCGGCGACGGAATGGATGAGATCATCCCCCACCGCCACGGCGCCGGTGGCGACGAGATGCGTCATCACCGCCCGCACCAGCCGCCACGCGCCGAGCGTGCCGGCGCGGCCGCCGTAGATCTCTCCGATGCGGCGGATCATGCGCATGTTGGCGGCGAGCGCCGTGACGACATCCGCCAGCGCCAGCGGCACCAGCGCCGTCGCCGTCGCCACGGTGCGGGCGGAGACCTCGATCTCCCGCCGGGCGGCGTTGTCCAGGGGCTCCAGCAGCGCCCGCTCGGCCATCGCCATCAGCGCCGGGCCGTCCATGATATCGTCCTCGCGCTCCTTCAGCCGATCCAGCCCCCAGGCGACGTCCGCCCGGCCCTGGTAGAGCCGCTCCAGCGATTTCACGACCGTCCGCGCCTCTGCCAGCGAGGCGGCGGAGGCGGCGGCGGCCTGCAGCTCCTCCAGCCGGCCGAGACGGGCGAAGGCGGCGAGCTCCTTGATGGCAAGGAGGACGAGGAAGAGCACCGTCCCCGTCACCAGCACCGTCGCGATGAGGCCGAGGAGCGGGTAGGCGAGGACGAGCCCCTCCACCCAGCGCCACGCGGCGACGGAGAGCGCGAAGACGAGCAGCGCCCCGAGGAAGGAGAGGAACAGCCGCCGCAGCGGCGAGGGCCGGCGCGCGGCCAGCGCCGCGGCGCGCTGCATGGCGGCCCCCTGCGGGAGCGACTCCGGCACGGGGGGTGCCGTCTCGGGGCGCGCGGCCTCCGCCTCCTCGTCGAGGTCGATATAGACGGGGCCGCGGCTCATGCGGGCGCCTCCCATGTGAAGCGGATGTCGGGCAGGCCCTCGGCATTGTCGCCCGGCGTGCGGCCGGCCTCCTCGAAGCCCTCGCGCCGGTAGAAGCGGCGGGCGCCCTCGTTGGCCTGGAAGGTCCAGAGGCTGAGCCGGGCGCGGCGGGCCTTGGCATCGGAGAGGAGCGCGCGGCCCCGCCCCTGCCCCCGCGCCGGCGCGGCGACGTAGAGGCTGCCGATCTCCTCGCCGGAGAGGGAGAGGAAGCCCAGCGGCGGCTCGCCGGTGACGCGCACCTCACTCTGTTCGATGAGCCCGGCGCAGAAGGCGCGGTCCTCCGCCTCGTTATGCAGGCGGGGCATCCATGGCGTTGCGCGGACCCAGCCGCCGAGGATCGCCGCCATCGCCGCGGCGTCGGCCGGGCGAGCATCGCGGATGGGCGCGCTCACAACTTGTCCCCGAAGAGGAACTCGGCCGCCGAATCGAGCCGGATGTGCGGCGGCCCCTCCCCCGGTTTCAGCGTCACCCGGGCGGGGAGGAAGCTGGCGGCGGCGTAGCCGTCATCGGCCCAGGCCGCCGCCCCCTCCCGCGCGGGGTGGAGGAGATGGCCGGGATCGGACGGCAGCGTGCCGGGGTGGAAGGCGGCCTGCCTGTCGCCGGCGACGCGCCCCTTCACCACGGAGAGCTCGGCGCCCTGGTGGCTCACCTTGTCCTCCACCGTCGTGCGGAGGGAGGCGATGGCCATGGCGGCGGTCGTCGCCCCGGCGAAATCGGCGCGGTCCTTCGCCTCGCGCAGCATGGCGGCGGCAATTTCGGAGAGGGCGCCGTGCTGGGTGTGGTGCAGGTGATCGGCCTTGGTGGCGGCGAAGAGGATCCGCTCCACCCGCCGCCCGCCGAAGGCCCGCGTCAGCCACGAGGCGCGGCCGGGGCGGAAGGCGGAGAGGATGTCGGCCATGGCGAGGCGAAGGTCGTCGAAGGCCTGCGGGCCGGAATGGAGCGCGCCGAGCACGTCGATCAGCACCACCTGCCGGTCGATCCGGGCGAAATGCTCGCGGAAGAACGGCTTGACCACGTTGCGCTTGTAGCTCTCGTAGCGCCGCTCGAACTCATGCGCGAGCGAGCCGCGCGGCGCCTGCCCCGGGGGCAGCGGCGCGAAGGTGAGGACGGGCGAGCCCTCCATGTCCCCCGGCAGCAGGAAGCGGCCGGGGCCGAGATCGGCGTATCCCTCCTTGCGGGCGGCGTGCAGGTAGGCGGTGAAGGCGCCGGCCAGCGCCTGCGCATCCGGCTCCTCCAGCTTGGCGCCCGGGTCGGCGGCATCGAGCTCGGCGAGCCACGGCGCCGCCACGGGCCGGCGGCGGGCGCGGGAGATGACCTCGGCGGACCAGTCGGCGAAGCTCTTCTCCATCAGGCCGAGGTCGAGCAGCCACTCGCCGGGGTAGTCGACGATATCGAGATGCACCGTCTGCGGCCCTGCCAGCCGGCTGAAGAAGCCGGCCGGCTCGATGCGGAAGGACAGGCGCAGCTGGCTGATGCGCCGCGTCCCCTCCGGCCAGGCGGGGTTCTCGCCCGTCAGCCGGGCGCGGTGCGCCTCGTAATCGAAGCGGGGCAGCGTGTCATCGGGCTGCGGCTGCAGCCAGACGGAGCGGATCTCGCTGGCGGCGGCGGCGCGCAGGCCGGGCATGCGCCCCCTGTCGAGCAGGTTGGCGACGAGGGAGGTGATGAAGACGGTCTTGCCCGCCTCGCTGAGGCCGGTGACGCCGAGCCGCACCACGGGGTCGGAGAAGGGCGCCGTCAGCCGGTCCGTCGCGCCTTCGACGCCGCGGAGCAGCCCCTCGGCCATGTTGGAGATGACCACGCGGCCCCCTTTTTTCACCTACCTTGGCAAGATAGGGGCGCCGTCCGGGGATGTGTAGGGATTGAATTCGCGCGGCCGGCGCGCGACAGACGCGCCATGCCCCGCTACGCCCTTCGCATCGAGTATCACGGCGCCCCCTTCGCCGGCTGGCAGCGCCAGTCGGACCAGGCGTCCGTGCAGGGTGCCATCGAGGCGGCGCTGGCGAAGCTGGAGCCGGGGGAGCACACCATCGCCGCCGCGGGGCGCACCGATGCGGGCGTCCATGCCCGCGCGCAGGTCGCCCATTGCGACATGGCCAAGGCGTGGGAGCCGTTCCGCCTGTCGGAGGCGCTCAATCACCACCTGCGGCCGGAGCCCGTGGCCATCACCGCCTGCGCGGCGGTGCCGGAGGACTTCCACGCCCGCTTCTCCGCGACATGGCGCAGCTACACCTACCGCATCCTCGTACGCCGCGCGCCGCCGGTGCTGGCGGGCGGGCAGGTCTGGCGCGTGCCGGGCCCGCTGGACGCCGCGGCCATGGCGGAGGGCGCCGCCCACCTCCTCGGGAAGCACGACTTCACCACCTTCCGCTCCGCCATGTGCCAGGCCGCGAGCCCCGTGAAGACGCTGGACCGCTGCGAGGTGGAGGAGGTGGCGACAGAGGCGGGAACGGAGATCCGCCTGCATCTCTCCGCCCGCTCCTTCCTGCACAACCAGGTCCGCTCCATCGCCGGCTCGCTCGAGCGGGTGGGCCGCGGCGCCTGGCCCCCCGCCCGCATCGCCGAGGCCCTCGCCGCCGCCGACCGCGCCGCCTGCGGCCCGGTGGCCCCGCCGGACGGCTTGATCATGACCGGCGTCGGCTACGACCCCGACCCCTTCGCCTGACCCCGCTCCACCCCTCTGCCTCCCGAGAGCGCCGGGCCCGCCTCCCCCCCTCTCGCCCTTTTCCAAATACCTCTCGGGGGGCGCGGGGGGCAGACAGCCCCCCGCTCCGCCGCCGGCCTCCCGCGCCCCGCCTTCCCCCGTCTCGCGTTTCCCCGTAGCCTCCCCCCGACCGCCCCCGACGAGAGCCGCCCATGCCCGATCCGTCCGAGCTTCCCGACCCGACGCAGGTGGAGGGCGCCGCCCATCCCCGCATGGCGGAGACGCTCCATGGCCATGCCGCCGCCGAGGCGGCGGTGGTGGAGGCCATCTCCTCCGGCCGGCTGCATTCCGGCTGGCTGATCACCGGGCCGGCGGGCATCGGCAAGGCGACCTTCGCCTATCGCATGGCGGCAACGCTGCTTTCCGGCGAGGACCCGGCCGGCGGGCTCTTCGGCGAAGCGCCGGCCCTCGGCCTGCCCGTCAGCCACCCCGACGCGCGGCTCATCCGCTCCTCCGCCCATCCGCGGCTCGCGCTCGTCCAGCGCCGGCCCAACGACAAGGGCGACCGGCTCTCGGCGGAGATCCGGGCCGCCGACGTGCGCCGGCTGAAGGATTTCTTCCACCTCTCCGCCACCGACGGCGGCCGGCGCGTCGTCATTGTCGATGCCGCCGACGAGATGAACGTCACCGCCGCCAACGCCGTCCTGAAGGAGCTGGAGGAGCCGCCGGCGCGCACGACGCTGCTGCTGATCTCGCACCAGCCGGCGCGCCTGCTGCCCACCATCCGCTCGCGCTGCCGCCTGCTGCGGCTGGAGCCGCTGGGGGCGGAGGACCTCTCCGCCGTGCTCGCCGAGCAGGGCATCCAGACCGACGCGCCCGAGGCGCTGGCGGTGCTCGCCGGCGGCTCGGCGGGGCGGGCCATCCGGCTCACCTCCGATGGCGGGCTGCAGCTTTACGCCGAGATCGTGCGCCTCTTCGAGGGGCTGCCCGGCTTCGACCGCGCCGCCGCCATCGCCTTCGCCGAGAAGGTCGGCGCGCGCGGGGCGGAGGGGCGGTTCGACCTCGCGCTCGGGCTCCTCGACCTCTTTCTCTCCCGCGCCGCCCGCGCCGGGCTGGTGGGCGAACCGGACAGCCAGGGCGCGCCGGGGGAGGCGCGCCTGCTCGCGCGGCTGTCCCCGCATGACCGCGCGGCGCGCAGCTGGGCAGAGCTGGGGCAGCACCTGAGCGCCCGCGCCCGGGCGGCGAAGGCGGTCAACCTTGACCCTCCCTCCCTGATCCTCGATATGCTTTTCAGGATCGAAGAGGCGGCCCGCCGGGCGGCCTGACCTGTCCCAAGCCCCGGATTTCCATGCTCGTCGATGCTCACTGCCACCTCGACTTCCCCGATTTCGAGGGGGAGGTCGCCGACATCCTCGCCCGGGCCCGCGAGGCCGGCGTGGGCAAGCTGGTCACCATCTGCACCCGCCTCAGGAACGAGCCGCAGGTGCGCGCCCTCGCCGAGGCGAACGAGGCCGTCTACTACGCCGCCGGCACCCACCCGATGAGCGCCGCCGAGGAGCCCATGACGAGCGTGGCGGAGCTGGTGGCGCTGGCCGCGCACCCCAAGTTCGTCGGCATCGGCGAGACGGGGCTCGATTACCACTACACCGCCGAGAGCGCCGAGGTGCAGCGCAGCTCGCTGCGAATCCATATCGAGGCGGCGCAGGAGACAGGCCTGCCGCTCATCATCCATTCGCGCGCCGCCGATGACGACATGGCCGCGATCCTCGAGGAGGGCTACGCCCGCGCCCCCTACCCCCTGATGATGCACTGCTTCTCCTCCGGACCCGAGCTGGCCGAGCGGGCGCTGGCCATCGGTGGCTACCTGTCGATGTCGGGCATCGCCGCCTTCCCCCGTTCGCAGGAGCTGCGGGACATCTTCGCCAAGGCGCCGGTGGAACGCATCCTCGTGGAGACGGATTCGCCCTACCTCGCCCCGCCGCCGCATCGCGGCCGGCGCAACGAGCCGGCCTATGTCGCCGAGACGGCGAAGGTGGGGGCGGAGGTCTTCGGCCTCTCCCCCGAGGATTTCGCGGCGCAGACGACCGAGAACTTCCACCGCCTCTTCGCGAAGGCCGCATGATGGCGCGGCTGACGGCGCGCATCCTCGGCTGCGGCTCCTCCGGCGGGGTGCCGCGGCTCGGCGGGCACTGGGGCGATTGCGACCCGGCGAACCCGAAGAACCACCGCACCCGCTGCTCACTCCTGCTGACGCGGCACGGCGAGGGCGGGGTGACGCGGGTGCTGATCGACACCTCGCCCGACATGCGCTCGCAGCTTCTCGCGGCCGACGTGGGTCGGCTCGACGCCGTCGTCTACACCCATCCCCATGCCGACCACGTGCACGGGATCGACGATCTGCGGCAGGTGGTCTTCAACACCCGCCGGCGCATGCAGGTCTGGGCCGACGGGCAGACGAGCGACATGCTGCTGACCCGCTTCGCCTATGTCTTCGCGACGCCCGAGGGCTCCTCCTACCCGCCGATCTGCGATCTGAACCTGATCGAGGGGCCTTTCGAGGTCTCCGGCGCCGGCGGGCCGCTGACCTTCGAGCCGCTTCGTGTCCAGCACGGGGACATCCCGGCGCTCGGCTTTCGCATCGGCGATCTGGCCTACCTGCCGGACGTCAACGCGATCCCGGAGGAGACGTGGCGGCGCCTCGCGGGGCTCGACTGCCTGATCCTCGACGCGCTGCGCCGTGACCCGCACCCCTCCCACGCCCATCTCGACCAAGCGCTGGAGTGGATCGGGCGGGCGAAGCCGGAGCGGGCGGTGCTGACGAACCTGCATGTCGATCTCGACTACGACACGCTCGCCGCCGAACTGCCCGCAGGGGTCTCACCGGCCCATGACGGCAGGGAACTGGAGCTGGATCTGGCGCGATGATGACGTCGCTGCCGGTCATCCTGCCGGTCTTCATCGTTCTGGGGTTCGGCTGGGTGGCGCGCTGGCGCGGCTTTCTGAACGACGATCACATCGACGGGCTGATGCGCTTCAGCCAGGGCTTCGCGATCCCGTGCCTTCTGTTCAACGCCATCTCCACCCTTGATCTCGGTGCCCACTTCCACCCGCCGCTGCTCATCTCCTTCTACGTCGGGGCGCTGACGGGCTTCGCCCTCGGCCTCCTCGGCGCGCGGCTGCTCTTCCGGCGCAGCTGGGAGGATGCGGTGGCGATCGGCTTCGTCTGCCTTTTCTCCAACTCGCTGCTGCTCGGCCTGCCGATCACCGAACGGGCCTACGGCGCCGATGCGCTGGAGGCGAACTTCGCCATCATCTCCATCCACGCGCCCTCGCTCTACGCCATCGGCATCACGGCGATGGAGCTGGCGCGGGCCCGGGGGGAGAGCCTCGCGCGGCTGCCGGCGAAGGTGGCGCGGGCGATGTTCCGCAACGCGCTGGTGGTCGGCATCCTCCTCGGGCTGACGGTGAACCTGACGGGGCTGACGCTGCCGGCCATCATCACCGACGCGCTGGACCTGATGGTCCGCGCGGCGCTGCCGGCGGCGCTGTTCGGGCTGGGCGGCATCCTCTTCCGCTACCGCCCGGAGGGGGACATGCGGGCGATCCTCTACGTCTCCGCCATCTCGCTGCTGGTGCACCCGGCGGTGACCTTCGGCCTCGGCCGCTGGTTCGGGCTGGACGTCGACGCCTTCCGCTCGGCGGTGGTGACGGCGGCGATGGCACCGGGCGTCAACGCCTACCTCTTCGCGAACATGTACGGCGCGGCGCGCCGCGTCGCCGCCTCGGCGGTGCTGGTGGCGACGGGGATCAGTATCCTGACGGTCTCCGGCTGGTTGCTGCTGCTGCCGTAGGGCGGGCGCCGGGCGGCGGCTGCAGAACGAGCCCTCGTAGGGTGGGTTTGTAACCCACCTTCCCCTCACCACGCTCACAGGCACAGGCACAGGCACAGGCACAGGACGGGCGTCTGCCCGTGGGATGGTGCTGCAACGGTGCTGCGGCGTGCTTTGTGCCGGCCCAGCCCCTCCCCGCCCTGAGCGAAACGCCAAGCTCAGCCAGAGCGCCAGCCCTGCGGGACGGGCAGGCGCTCGACCTGCGCCTTTGGCGCGTACCGGGCGGGGGAAGAGCTCGGCCGTGGCGCCAAGGCGGCGCCCAGCAGGCCGGCCTCAGCTCGGGCTCAGGCCGCGGAGGCGTTCGGAGCGGCGGCGGAGGATTTCCAGCGTTGCGAGGAGGACGATGGAGATGGTGATGAGCACCGTGGCCGCGGCGAGGATCGTCGGGCTGATCTGCTCGCGCAGGCCGGTGAACATCTGCCACGGCAGCGTCTTCTGGCTGGCGGAGCCGAGGAAGAGCACCACGACCACCTCGTCGAAGGAGGTGATGAAGGCGAAGAGCCCGCCGGAGATCACGCCGGGCAGGATCAGCGGCATCTGCACGCGGAAGAACGTCGTCACCGGGCTGGCGCCGAGGTTGGCGGCGGCGCGGGTCAGCGAGGAGTCGAAGCCCACCAGCGTCGCCGTCACCGTGATGATGACGAAGGGGATGCCCAGCGCCGCGTGCGCCAGCACCACCCCGAAGTAGGTGCCCTGCAGGCCGATGCGGGAATAGAAGAAGTACATGCCGGCGGCCGAGATGATCAGCGGCACGATCATCGGCGAGATCAGCATCGCCATGATCGCCCGGCGCCCGGGCACGTGAGGCTGGCTGAGGCCGATGGCCGCCAGCGTGCCGAGGCAGACCGACAGCAGCGTCGCCGCCGGCGCGATCTTGATGGAGTTCCAGAGCGGCCCCTGCCAGTTCGGGTTCGTGAAGAAATCCACGTAGTGGCGCAGCGAGTATCCCTCGGGATCGAGGCGCAGCATCTCCGGCGTGAAGGTGAAGAAGTTCTCCGCGTTGAACGACAGCGGCACGATCACCATGATCGGCGCGATCAGGAAGAAGAAGATCAGACCGCAGATCGTCCGGAAGCCGTAGTGCCAGATTCTCTGGCCGGTCGAGGCATAGGGGGGAAGCGCGCTCATACCTGTCCTCCGTCGCGGCCCCGGCGGGGCAGGTTGTTACAGATGTCCATCATCTCGCTCACCCCAGCTTCACGTTGTCGATGCCGACGAGCCGGTCGTAGACCCAGTAGAGCGCCAGCACGACGACCAGCAGGATGGTCCCGAGCGCCGCGGCGAGGCCCCAGTTCAGCGAGGTCGAGATGTGGTAGGCGATCCGGTTGGAGATGAAGACCCCCCTGGTGCCGCCCACGATCTCGGGCGTGATGTAGTAGCCGATCGACATGATGAAGACGAGGATCGAGCCCGCGCCGATGCCCGGCACCGAGAGCGGGAACCACACGCGCCAGAAGGCCGTCCAGTCCTTCGCCCCGAGGCTGCGCGCGGCGCGCATGTAGCTGGGCGGAATGGTCTTCATCACCGAATAGAGCGGCAGGATCATGAAGGGCAGCAGGATGTGCGTCATCGCGATGATCGTGCCGGTGGCGTTGTTGATCAGCGCCAGTCGGTTCGTGTCGGAGACGATGCCGATCCAGACGAGGATGTCGTTGATCACCCCCTCGTTCTGCAACAGCACCTTCCAGGCCGAGGTTCGCACCAGCAGGGACGTCCAGAAGGGCAGGAGCACGAGGATCATCAGCAGGTTCGCGTGCCTCGCCGGCAGCGTCGCCAGCAGGAAGGAGATCGGGTAAGCCAGCAGGATGCAGGAGAAGGTGATGACGAGGCTCATCCAGAGCGTGCGCACGAAGAGCGTCATGTAGACACGCTCGTTCTCGGGCCGCAGCTCCACCCCCTCGGGCGTCGTCTGCATGTCGGCGGCGTTGAGGAAGTAGCCGGAGGTGTAGCGGGAGGAGTAGGCGCGGATCGTCTCCCAGACCTCCGGGTCCGCCCAGTCCTCGTCCTCCTCGATGAAGAGCTCGCGGATCGAGACGCTCTCGAAGCCGGAGACATCCACCTGCGGGAAGGGCGCGGGCGGAGCGGCGCCGTTCGCCAGATCGCGGTAGAGCGAGGTGTAGACGATATCCTCGGGGTCTTCCTCGGCCGGGTTGTCCTCGTCGAGCTCCACCGCGATGCCGGCCCAGGCGTCGTAGGCGTCGGTCGTCAGCGGCAGGGCGGCGCGGATGTCGTCATCGGCCATCCAGTCGGCCCATGCGGCGGGATCCTCGAAGGCGGGATCGGCGGCCTCGAACTGGTCGGCGTAGATATCCGTGTCGAAGCGCCCCACGGCGCGGCCCGTGCCGCGGAAGAGCGAGGAGATACCGGACATCTCGTAGTTGAGGCGGCTGCCGAGGCGGGTGTGTTCCTTGTATTCCTCGGCGATGTAGAGATCGGTGTAGAACTGGGCGAAGGTGCTCTCGCTCGGCACCCCCTCCTCTTCCAGCGGGTCGTTCGCCAGCGCCACGACGGTGCGCGGCAGCGTATCGGCGACGATATCGTTCTGAACGGAGCGGAACAGCATGTCCGCGATGGGCAGCACGAAGCTGATGAAGATGAACACCAGAAGCGGTGCGATCAGTGCCAGCGCGCGGAGCTTCTCGCGGCGCAGGGCGCGGGCGAGGCTCGATTTCAGCGGCCGGCCATCGGCTGCCAGCATCGGGCCGTCCTGGTCCCGCTCGGTCACCTCGCCGCCGGGCAGGGCCGCGACGGGGGATTGGGGGCTCTCGGGCCGGCCGGAGGCTGTCTGATCGCTCATGGTGTCTCCCGTTGCCGCTTGGGCGGAAGGGGGGCGAGGTGCCGCCCCCCTTCGATCTTGCCTGTCACGCGGCGGCTTTGGAGGCCGCCGGCGCGCTCCTTACTGGGCCAGCCAGGCCTGGAAGCGGGCGTCGAGGTCGTCGCGGTAGTCAGCCCACCAGGTGTAGGCGTAGACGAAGGAGTTCGACGCGTTCTCCGGGTTGGTCGGCATGTGCGGCGCCATCTCGATGCCGAGATCGGCATGCGTGGTCACCAGCGGGGCCGAGGAGGCGCGCGCCGGGCCGTAGGAGATGTACTGGGCCTGATCGGCCAGACGCTGGGTGTCCGTCGCGAAGTACAGGAAGTCCTTCACGCGGGCGAGCGTGGCGTCGTCCAGCCCTTCCGGGATGATCCAGCCGTCGAGGTCATACATCTGGGCGTCCCAGAGCATGGCGACGGGCTGGTCCTGCTCTTCGATGAGCGAGAACAGGCGGCCGTTGTAGGTGGAGCCGATCACGACTTCGCCGTCGGCGAGAAGCTGCGGCGTGTCGGCGCCGGCCGTCCACCAGACGACATCGTCCTTGATGGTGTCGAGCTTGGCGAGGGCGCGATCGACGCCTTCGTCCGTCTCCAGCATGTCATAGACGTCTTCCATCGCGACGCCGTCGCAATAGAGGGCCCATTCCATGTTGCCGATCGGGCGCTGCTCGAGGCTGCGCTGGCCGGGGAACGTCTCGGTGTCGAAGATGTCGCAGATCTCGGTCGGCACTTCGCCGCCCCACTCTTCAACATCGGTGCGGTAGCCGAAGGTCGTCGAGTAGGCGATCTGCGGGATGAAGCAATCGCTCACCAGCATGTCGCCGAAATCGTCCTCGACGGAGGAGCCGTCATCGCCGGGGGCGAGCGTCTCTTCGAAGTCGACTTCCATCGCGAGGCCCTCGTCGCACAGACGCATGGCGTCGGCGGCGGTCACGTCGACCAGGTCCCAGGTGATGTTGCCGGCTTCGTCCATGGCACGCAGGTTGGCCACGGCCTCACCCGAGCGCTCGTCCCAGGTCACGTCGAGCTCGGGGTGCATCTCGAGATAGGGCTCGACATAGGCGCGCAGCTGGCTGTTCTGGTAGGCACCGCCCCAGCTGACGATGGTCATCTCGTCGGCCATTTCCTGGGCGACAGCGGTGGTGCCGAGGGCGGCGACCGCCGTGGCGGACATAAGAAGCTTGAGTTTCATATTGTTTGTTCTCCCTGTGTATTTCAGGTTCCGGCCTGATGGGCTGTGTGGGGGAGCCGCCGGGAGGCGCCCCCGCCCTTTCCTCACGCTCAGGAGTCGAGCGCGCGGCAATCTTCGGGCAACCAGCCGATCTCGATCCGCTCGCCGGGCTTGAGCCGCGGCTGATCGGGGGCGTTGCGGGTTTTCACGACGAAATCCTCGTGCCCGGCGACGCGAAGCCGAGTGCGGTAGATGTCGCCCATGTAGATGAATTCCAGCACTTCGGCCTTCAGCGTGAAAGCGCCGTCCTGCAGACGCTCCATGTTCATTTCCACCCGCTCGGGGCGGATGGAGACACGGGTGCGCTCGCCGACTTCGGAGACGTTCACGGGCTTGGCCACGATCAGCTCACCGGAATCGAGGCGGACCTTGCAGGTCTCGCCCGAGATCTCCTCGACCTTGCCGAGGAGCGTGTTGTTCTCGCCGATGAACTGGGCGACGAAGCTGTTGTCCGGCTCTTCGTAGAGCTTGTCGGGCGGCGCGAGCTGCTGGATGCGGCCGTCATCGAAGACGGCGACGCGATCCGACATCGTCAGCGCTTCCGTCTGGTCGTGCGTGACGTAGACGGTGGTGATGCCGAGGTTGTGGGCGAGGCGCGTGATCTCGAACTGCATGTGCTCGCGCAGCTGCTTGTCGAGCGCGCCGAGCGGCTCGTCCATCAGCACCAGCTCGGGCTCGAAGACCAGCGCGCGGGCCAGCGCGATGCGCTGCTGCTGACCGCCGGAGAGCTGCGCGGGTCGGCGATTGCCGAACTCGCCCATCTGCACCATGTCCAGTGCGCGCTTCACCTTCGCCTCGCGGTCGGACTTGGAGATCTTGCGCACCTCCAGCGGGAAGGAGAGGTTCTCCGCCACCGTCATGTGGGGGAAGAGCGCGTAGTTCTGGAAGACCATGCCGATGCCGCGCTTGTGCGGCGGGATGTTGTTGATCGACTGCCCGTCGAGCTTGATCTCGCCATGCGTCGCCGTCTCGAAGCCGGCGAGCATCATCAGGCAGGTGGTCTTGCCCGAGCCGGACGGCCCCAGCATGGTGAGGAACTCGCCCTTCGGCATCGACAGGTTGAGGTCTTTGACGACCAGTGTCTCGCCATCGTAGCTCTTCTGTACGCGTTCGAAGGCCACGAATGCGGCGTTGCCCGATCCGTCCAAAGCAATCTCCCCTGCTAGGTCATCGAAGGCCCGGACGGGTCACGCCCGAGCCCTGCCACTTTTTGCAGCTGTTGCCCTGAACATCCCAAAGCGCTTCGGATTGTGCAACCCTTCAGCCGGGGCCTTACGCCCCGTTCCTGCCCTTGAACGTCGATTTTCGCCCTTTTGATGCCTGCGTGAGCGGCGGATCAGACGAAAAAGAGCTGCTGCGTGGCCCAGTCGACGTCGGCATAGCCGACGAGGGTAAGCATGTTCCCGTCCCCGAAATCGAAGTGAACGGACCCGCCATCGGGGTCGAGGTAGGCCGTCATCGACTCCGCCGGGCGGTAGACGCGCACCACTTCCTCGCCCGGCTGCAGGCCCGCGATGGTCATGTCGCCCCCCTGGAAGTGGAACTGATCCACCCCGTCATTGCCCGCCACCCACGACCGGCCGTTCTGGGCGATGAACTTGTCCACGCCCCGCCCGCCGTAGATGTCGATGTCGCCGGCATTGCGGATCAGGAACGTGTCATCCCCGTCGCCGCCGCCGAGATGCGCGACGCCGCCCTCGCGGATGTCGAAGTAGTCGTCGCCGTTATTGCCGTAGACCTCCGACGTGCCGGGCACGCGCAGCAGGAAGGTGTCATCCCCGGCATTGCCCTGCACGGTGCTGTGCCCGCCGCCGTCGAGGAAGAAGGTATCATCGTCGGTGCCGCCGTAGATGTCGCCGGGGTCGTAGACGAAGACCTTGTCGTCCCCCACTCCCGCGAAGACCGCCTCGCCGTTGCGGATGATGTCGTTGCCGGCGTTGCCGAAGATGGAATCGTGGCCCGAGCCGCCATCCATGCTGTCGTCGCCGCCGATGCCCTTGAGGACGTCATGGCCCTGCCCGCCGACGAGGAAGTCGCCCCCCGGCCCGCCGGTCAGCACGTCGCTGCCGTCGTCGCCGTAGAGGTGATCGCGCCCGCCCTGCCCGATCAGGATATCGTCGCCGTTGCCGCCATAGATGAAATCGTCGCCATCGGCGCCGGCGAGGGAGTCGACGCCCACCGCGCCGAAAATCTTGTCATGCCCGGCGCCGCCGTTGATGTCGTCGCGGCCGGTGCCGCCATAGATCTCGTCGAGGCCGTCGCCGCCGCGGATGACGTTGTCGCCGCCATCATCGCGGATGAAGTCGTTGCCGCCCTCGCCGAAGATCGTGTCGTCCTCGGCGCCGCCGAAGGCCTGGAAGAAGTCGTGGCCGTTGCCGAGGTAGAAGACGTCGCTGCCGCCCTCGTCCCAGACGACATCGCCCTGGTCGCCAGAGTAGACGAGGTCATTCCCCGGGCCGGCGTGGATCGTGTCGCTGCCCGCGCCGCCGTAGTGGGTGTCGCGCTTGCCGTCATCCGTCTCGCCGGGGTTCGTGTACGCGATGTTGCCGATGATCAGATCGTCGCCGTCGCCGCCGTCGAAGATGTCCCGCCCGCCGCCGCCGTAGAGCGTGTCGTCGCCGAGGCCGGCATCGAGGAGGTCGTTGCCGGGGCCGCCGATCAGCGTGTCGTTCCCCGCGCCGCCGTGCAGAACGTCGTTGCCCCCGCCGCCGCCGAAGAGCGTATCGTTGCCGCCGAAGCCGTAGAGCGTGTCGCTGCCGGCGCTACCCGGCAGGCTGTCGTCGCCCTCGGTGGGCATGGTGGGGGCGATGGCGGCGGAGAATCTGGGGGGCATGTCGATGTCCTGCTCTTGAGCGGGCCGCCCTCGTCTGACGCGCGGCGCGGCCGGTCAGCCCCCGCCCTAATCCCCCCGCCGCGGCGCGGTCAACTCACGCTTGCGTCGCATTGCGCGCGCCGGGCCGCCGCTGGCAGATTTGCCACCGGGGCGGGCTTACAGGAACAGAAAGTCGATCTCCGCCACGTCGCTCATCTCGAGCCCGACCAGCGTGATGCGGTTGCCGAGGCCGAGCTGCAGCTCCACCCCTTCGGGCACGTCGCGGGCCATGGCGCGGACCTCCGCCGCGCTCTTCGAGCCGCCGCCCCAGGCGGAGCGGAAGATGGCGAGGACATCCTCGGAGGTGTTGAAATCCTCGATGCGGTCGACGCCGATGAGGAAGCCGAAGTAATCCGTCCCTGCCCCACCGACCATCGTGTCGTTGCCCGACTGGCCGAAGACGATGTCGATTCCGTCGCCGCCGTAGAGCGTGTCGTCGGAGGCGCCGCCCTCGATGGAATCGTTGCCGGCGTCGCCGTAGAGTTCGTCCCGGTCGCCGCCGCCGTAGAGGATGTCGCCGCCGCTGCCGCCGTACATCGTGTCGTCGTCCTGCGCGCCGAGCAGGGTGTCGTCGCCCCGGCCGCCGTAGACGAAATCGCGGCCCACGTCGCCGGTGAGGAAATCGAGGCCGTCCTCGCCGAAGATCTCGTCGGAGCCGTCGCCGCCGGAGATGGAATCGTTGGCGCCGCCGCCATAGAGCGTGTCGTCGCCGATGTGGCCGCGGATCTCGTCGTTGCCGGGGCCGCCATAGGCGAGATCGTCGCCGAGCAGGCTGGAGATGATGTCATCGCCGCCGGCGCCGATCAGCACGTCGCCGCCATCCTCGCCGACCAGCGTGTCGTCGCCCTCGCCGCCGTCGAGCGTGTCATCGCCGACCCCGCCGTTCAGCACGTCGTTGCCGTCGCCGCCGAAGAGGATGTCGAAGCCGTCGCCGCCGATCAGGTAGTCGAAGGCGTCGCGGCCGTAGAGCGTGTCGCTCTCGTCGCCGCCGACCAGCATGTCGGTGTTCGTGCCACCATCGAGGAAGTCGCCCCCGGCGCCGCCGAAGAGCATGTCCCTGCCCTCGCCGCCGCCGAGGGAATCATCCCCGAATCCGCCATAGAGGGCGTCATTGCCGCCCATGCCGGCGATCGTGTCGTTTCCGGCCAGACCTTCGTAGACGTCGTCCCCCGGCGTGCCGGTGAAGCTGTCACTACCGTTCGTCCCCGTCTCCTCCACGGCCGGCATGGGCAGGCCGGGCAGCCGTAGCCGCCATCCGAAGCTCGTCATGATCGTCCCTCGTTAACCATTTACCGTTCAACCCTGCGAGCCTCACGGGGGAGAATAGGGCGCCCGGCGCCGGCGCGTTACCCGCCGGATATGGGGAGGGACGTAGGGAAACGAGCTGCCCGGAGGGGCCGATCAGAGGTCGGCCGGGTCCTTCGGCGGGTCATGGTAGATGGCCCAGCCGTACTTGCCGGTCGTTGGCGGCAGGTCGCTCTCCTCCACGCGGTAGACGAGGTAGGCCTTGGCGATGAAGTTCGCCGTCAGCGGCGCGGTGAGGAAGAGGAAGACGGTGATCAGGAGCTCGTGGAACGAGATCTGCTCGCCGGACATGCCGAAGTGGATCATCGAGGCGATGAGCACGCCGCCGATGCCCAGCGTCGTCGCCTTCGTCGGCGCGTGCAGGCGCTGCATGCAGTCGCGCAGCCGCACCAGCCCGAAGGAGCCGACGAGCGCGAAGAGCCCGCCGATCACGAGGAAGGCGGAGACGAGTATCTCGCCGATCAGCTCGATGTCCCAGTCCATCACGCGCTCCTCATTCGATGATGTCGCCGCGCAGGATGAAGCGGCAATAGGCGACGGTGGAGACGAAGCCGACCATGGCGATCAGCATCGCGGCCTCGAAATAGACCTGCCGGTCGATGGAGATGCCGTAGACGACGAGCAGGCCGATGGCGTTGATGACCATCGTGTCGAGCGCGAGGATGCGGTCGGCCGAATGGGGGCCGCGCACGACGCGCCAGAGCGTGAAGACAAGGCCGATCCCGAAGGCGGCGAAGGCGAACCAGAGGGCGTATTCGATCACTGAAAAAGCTCCTTCAGGCGGCGCTCGTAGCGGTGCTTGATCTCGTCGCGCACCGCCTCGGGGTCATCCGTATGGAGGCAGTGGACGAGCAGGCACCCCGCATCGGCGGAGAGCATGGCGGTGACGGTGCCGGGGGTGAGCGTGATGGTGCCGGCGAGGACGGTGATCGCCTCCGGCGACGTCAGGTCCAGCGGGACGGTGACCCATTGCGAGTTGATCTTGTCCTGCGGCTTGAAGAGCACGATCAGCGCCACCTGCACGTTGGCGACGATGATGTCCCAAAGGACGACGGCCACGTATTCGAAGCCGAGGAGCGGCTTCTTCAGACGGGCCCGGTTGGGCCAGTACGGCTCCGTCACCGCGGGGACGATGAAGGAGAGCAGGACGCCCAGCAGCAGGTTGCCGGTGGTGATCTTGTTGACCAGAAGCAGCCAGATCAGCACCAGCATCAGGCTGAGCAGCGGATGGGGGAAGAGGCGCTTGATCACTGGCCGACCTCCTCGATCACGCCGGTGGTGAGGCCATCCTCATCCTCCACCGTCACGTCCTCCTGTGCCGCAGCCTCCTCCGCCTCCAGCGCGATGCCGGCGTCGACGGGGCGGTCGCCATCCTCGGGCGGGGTCAGCACGGCGGCGATGTAGCCCTCGCGATCATAGAGCTGCGCGACGGCGACGCCCAGATAGCGCGTCACCGGGCCGGCGAGCGCGGAGAGGAGCGCCATCATCAGGATGCAGACGGCCGCCGGCGCGAGCGCCAGAGCGGTGGCGGGGCGCGGGGCGTCCTCCGGCTCGGGGGCGTCCTCCTCCGGCTCCGTCACCGGCTCGGCGGTGGACTTCCAGAACAGCATCGAGCCGGCACGCGCGAAGCCGACGATCGTCACCAGCGAGCCGCCGAGGATGACGACCCAGGCGATCTCGGCGTGCTCCCACGGGATCAGCGCCTTGAGCACCACCAGCTTGCCGAGGAAGCCCGAGAGCGGCGGCATCCCCGCCATGCCGATGGCGGCGGCGAAGAAGAGCGCCGCGAAGATGCCGTTCTGCACCGTCGGCGGGGAGGCGTGCAGCAGGTCCGCCGAGGGGCGGCGCGCGAGGATGTGGCAGGCGACGAGGAAGAGCGCCGCCGTCGCGAAGGTGGAATGGAGGAGGTAGTAGAGCGCCGCCAGCGTCGCATCGGGCGTGAAGGCGCTGATGGCGAGCATCAGCGTGCCCATCGAGAAGATGACGGAGAAGGAGATCATCGACATCAGCCGCCGCGCCCCCAGCACCCCGAAGGCGCCGATGACGGTGGTGATCGTGGCGCCGGCGAAGAGCCATTTCTCCGGCAGCGTGCCGGTGGCGGCGACATCCGGGCCGAAGACGATGATGTAGAAGCGCAGGATGGCGTAGGCGCCGACCTTCGTCATCACCGCGAAGAGCGCGGCGACGGGCGCCGGGGCGTTGGAATAGGTGGTCGGCAGCCAGAACTGCACGGGGAAGACCGCCGCCTTGATGGCGAAGACGATGAGCAGCAGCATGGCCGCGACGCGCACCAGCGCCGCATCCTCCGGCGCGATCTCGCGCACCTTCACCGCGAGGTCGGCGATGTTGAGCGTCCCCGTGGCGGCGTAGAGCGTGCCGAGCGCGAAGAGGAAGAGCGTCGAGCCGGCGAGGTTCATCACCACGTATTGCAGGCCCGCCTGCAGCCGCACCCGGCCGCCGCCGTGGATCATCAGCCCGTAGGAAGCGATGAGCAGGATCTCGAAGAAGACGAAGAGGTTGAAGGCGTCGCCCGTCAGGAAGGCCCCGCAGATGCCCATCAGCTGGAACTGGAAGAGCGCGTGGAAGTGCCGGCCGCGGTTGTCCCACCCCGTCGCGACGGCGTGGATCAGCACGATCAGCCCCAGCACCGAGGTCAGCAGCACCATGGCGGCGGAGAGGTGATCGAGCACCAGCGTGATGCCGAAGGGCGCCGGCCAGTCGCCGAGGCGGTAGACCTGCTCCCCTGAGCCGGCGGCGAGGTTGAGCAGCCCCACGGCGATGGCCACCAGCCCCCCGGCCCCGGCCAGCGAGGCGGAGCGGGCGAGCACGATGTCATGCCGCATCACCCATGCGAGCAGGGGCGCGAGGATCGCCGGCAGCACGACCGGCGCGATGATCCAGTGGGTTTCGATCACGGGTTGAACCTCACCGGCGCGTCATCCTCCAGCGGGTTGGGGGAGTGGCTGTTGCGCCCCTCCGGCCCGTCCGTCTCCCCCTCCGGGAGGGCGGCGCCCATGTTGATGTGGTCATCCCCGACGTCGAGATAGGCGCCGAGCGCGATCATCACGAGGACCGCCGTCATCCCGAAGGAGATGACGATGGCCGTCAGCACCAGCGCCTGCGGCAGGGGATCCGTATAGGGCCCGCCCTCGCCATGGTCGCCGAGGATCGGCGCGGCGTCCACCGCCAAGCCGCCGGTGGAGAAGAGGAAGACGTTGACGGCGTAGGAGAGCATCGCGATCCCGAGGATCACGGGGAAGGCCCGCAGCCTCAGGATGAGATAGACGCCGCCCGCCGTCAGCACGCCCACCGAACTCGCAACCACGATTTCCATTTACAGCTCCTCCCCCTCGGTGGGCACGCCGCGCTCCTGCGGGGCCCGCTCGGTCTGCACCGACTTCTGCGAGGGGTCGTAATCCATCGGCTCGAGGTTCACCGTCTCACCGGCATACCGGGCCATGCGGGAGAGCGAGTAGAGCATCAGCATGACGGCGCCGAGCACGGCGAGGAAGACGCCGACGTCGAAGGCCATGGCGGTCGCCCACTCGAACTCCTCGATCCACGGCCAGTCGATGTAGCCATAGGCGGAGGTCAGGAACGGCCGCCCGAAGATCCACGCCGCGGCGCCGGTGAGGCCGGCGATGATGACGCCCCAGCCAATCAGGGAGTGATACTCCCAGCGCTGGCGATCCATCGTCCAGGCGAAGCCGGAGGCCATGTACTGCATGAGCAGTGCGATGGAGAAGACGAGCCCCGCCACGAAGCCGCCGCCGGGATTGTTGTGCCCGCGCAGCAGGATGTAGACGCCGACGAGCAGCGCGATGGGCAGCATGACCCGGGTGCCGACGACCATCATCAGCGGGTGGCGGTCGCGCGAGCGGTCCTCCGAGAAGGCCCAGTTGCGCAGTCGCCGGCCGGCACGGCCCCGCAGCAGAACTTCCATCAGCGCGAAGATGATGACGCCGGCGATGCCGAGCACGATGATCTCGCCGAAGGTGTCATAGCCCCGGAAGTCGACGAGGATGACGTTGACGACGTTGTGCCCGCCGCCGCCCGAATAGGCGTTCTCCAGGAAGTAGTCGGAGATCGACGGCACGTCGCGACGCATGAAGGCATAGGCCAGCGCGCCGACGCCGACACCGGCGCTCACCCCGATCACCCCGTCGCGGATGCGCAGCGCGACGGAGCTGTCGGCCGGCGTCGTCTTCGGCAGGTAATGCAGGGCGAGGAGCAGAAGCAGGATCGTCACCGTCTCCACCGTGATCTGCGTCAGCGCGAGGTCGGGGGCGGAGAGGTAGACGAAGCCGATGGAGACCATCAGCCCGCAAATGGAGATGACGACCAGCGCGAGGAACCGCCGGCGATGCAGCAGGATGACGGAGAGCGTCGCCGCCACCATGAGCAGCCAGCCCGCCGCCGCGACGGGCGGGATGGGCAGCAGCGGGCGCGACACCTCCGGCAGGCCCCGCCCGAAGAAGGCGATGAGGCCCGAGGCCACCGTTGTCACCACGAAGACGGCCAGCGCGCGGGAGATGGCGCCGCTGTGCAGCCCCTCGGCGATCACCCGCGTGCCCCGCACGCTCGCCGCCATCGCCCCGTCGAAGAGGCGCTTCGCCTCCGGCCGCGGCGTGGCGAGCCACGCCCGGTCGAGCGGGGCATGGAGGGCGAGCAGGATCAGGCCGCCGAAGATGGCGATGCCCGACATGATGAGCGCCGGGGTGATCCCGTGCCAGAGCGCGAAATGCGTGTGGATCTCGGTGCCGGTGACGGCCGAGGCGGCCATGTCGACGATGGGCCCGGCGATCGCCGCCGGGAAGAGGCCGACGGCGACGACGATCACGCAGAGGAGCGCCGGCGGCAGCCACATCCCGAAGGGCGGGTCATGAGGGTGGTCGATGCTCTCGTCCCGCGGCTTGCCGAGGAAGGTGTGCACGATGAAGCGGAAGGAATAGGCGACGGAGAGCAATGCCCCGAAGGTCGCCAGCACCGGCACGATCCACGGCGATTCCCACCACGAGGTGTGCGAGGCCTCCTCCAGCATCAGCTCCTTGGAGAGGAAGCCGTTGAAGAGAGGGATGCCGGCCATCGACAGCGCCGCGATGATGCCGATGGCGGCCGTGATCGGCATCAGGGTCAGCAGACCGCCGAGGCGCTTGATGTCGCGCGTGTGGGTCGAGTGATCGACGATGCCGGCGGTCATGAAGAGCGCCGCCTTGAACGTCAGGTGGTTGAGTACGTGGAAGACCGCCGCGACGGCGGCCGCCTCCGTCCCGAAGCCGAGGAGCATCGTCAGCAGGCCGAGATGCGAGACGGTGGAGAAGGCGAGCAGCGCCTTCAGGTCGTCCTTGAAGAGGGCGATCAGGGCGCCGAGCACCATGGTGATCAACCCGGTGGTGGCGACGATGTAGAACCACGGATCCGTCCCCGCGAGTACCGGCCACAGCCGCGCCATCAGGAAGATGCCGGCCTTCACCATGGTCGCCGAGTGCAGGTAGGCGGAGACGGGCGTCGGCGCCGCCATCGCGTGCGGCAGCCAGAAGTGGAAGGGGAACTGCGCCGATTTCGTGAAGGCGCCGAGGAGGATGAGGATCAGCGCCGGCAGGTAGAGCGGGCTCGCCTTGATCGCCTCGCCCGCCTGCAGGATATCCGTCAGCTCGTAGCTGCCGGCGATGTCGCCGAGGATGAGCATCCCCCCGATCATCGCCAGCCCGCCGCCGCCCGTGACCGTCAGCGCCATGCGCGCGCCCTGCCGCCCTTCGGGCAGGTGGCGCCAGTAGCCGATGAGCAGAAAGGAGGCGAGCGACGTCAGCTCCCAGAAGACCAGCAACATCAGGATGTTGTTGGAGAGCACGATGCCCAGCATCGCCCCCTGGAAGAGCAGCAGATAGGTGAAGAACACCCCCGCCGGGTCCTCGTTCGAGAGGTAGAAGCGGGCATAGAGCGTGATCAGCAGGCCGACGCCGAGGATCATCACCGCGAACATCAGCCCCAGCCCGTCGAGCATGAAGCTGGCGGACAGGCCGAGCGGCGGGAACCACGAGAAGCTCTTCTGCAGCACCTGCCCGTCCATCACCCCCGGCGCCAGCGTGAGCAGCATCAAAAGGGCGAGGAATGTCGGGATGGCGGTGAAGGTGGCGGCAGCATTGCGCCCGGCGCGGATCATCACCCCGGGGACGAGCGCCCCCAGAAACGGCAGAAGTGCAATGATCGGAAGGAGGCCCGCGCCACCCATAGTCACACCCCGGTCGAATCGCTCCGGAACGTTCTAACGGGGTTGAAGAAGGGTGAAAACGCAAACCGGCCCGGATGCGACTTCCGATGACGCGAGCGGGAGCAGCAGCCGGGCGGCGGAGGGGGAGCGGCGCCCCCCCCGTGCCTCCGCGAGGGATCAGGCGCCCGGGGGCGCGCGAGTTGGACCGATGTCACGGAGAGCTACGAGCAGGGTGTGAAAAGAGCCCCTCTTCAACCCCACGCCGCCGCTCCATCCCCAAGCGCGGAATCAAGGCCGTCAGGCCGCCGCGCGAGCGCCGGCCCGTCCCGGCGGGCTGGCGCTCCGGCTGGGCTTGGTGCCTAGCGGGTGGCTGGGAGGGGTTTGGCTTGCATAAAGCGCATCTGCGGCACCGTTGCGGCGCAACCCCACGGGCCGGCGTGCGAGGGTGGCGCCAGCTTCGGGCCCCAGAGCTGCGTCGTCTGCTCCAGAAAGCAGTCTCGCAGGCGCCCCTTATAGCCGCGACCGCCGCAGCCGGAGCGCGTTGCCGATCACCGACACCGACGAGAGGCTCATTGCCGCGGCCGCCACGATGGGGGAGAGCAGCAGCCCGAAGACGGGGTAGAGCACGCCCGCCGCCAGCGGCACGCCGAAGCTGTTGTAGAGGAAGGCGAAGACGAGGTTCTGGCGGATGTTGCGCATCGTCCCCTCCGCCAGCCGCCGGGCGCGGAGGATGCCGGAGAGGTCGCCCTTCACCAGCGTGAACCCGGCGCTCTCCACCGCGACGTCCGCGCCGGTGCCCATCGCGATGCCGACATCCGCCGCCGCCAGCGCCGGCGCGTCGTTCACGCCGTCGCCGGCCATGGCGACGGACAGGCCCTCGCCCTGCAGCCGCTCCACCAGCGCCTGCTTGTCTTCCGGGGTCACCTCGGCCTCCACCTCGTCGATGCCGGTCTGGCGGGCCACCGCCTCGGCCGTCGCGCGGGCATCGCCCGTGGCCATGACGATGCGCAGGCCCAAGCCCTGCAGCTCGCGGATCGCCTCCGCCGCGCCGTCCTTCACCCGGTCCGCGACCGCGATCAGGCCCAGCGCGCGCCCCCCTTCGGCCAGCACCATCGCCGTCTTGCCCTCGGCCTGCAGCGCCGAGATGCGTCCCTGCAGCGAGCGGGTGTCGACGCCGAGAACGGCCATCAAAGCCGCGTTGCCCAGCGCCACGTCGCGCCCGCCGACGCGGCCCGTGACGCCGTGGCCGGTGACGGCCTCGAAATGCTCCACCTCCTGCAGGCCGAGGCCGCGCGCCTCGGCGCCGGCGACGATGGCCTCGGCCAGCGGATGCTCCGATCCGCGCTCCAGCGCCGCGGCGAGGGCCAGCACCTCCGCCTCGGCGCCCGCCAGCGCCACCACGTCGGTCAGGGCCGGCTTGCCCTCCGTCAGCGTGCCGGTCTTGTCGATGACCAGCGCGTCCACCTTCGAGAAGCGCTCCAGCGCCTCGGCATCGCGGATCAGCACGCCCGCCTGCGCGCCGCGGCCGGTAGCAACCATGATCGACATCGGCGTCGCCAGCCCCAGCGCGCAGGGGCAGGCGATGATCAGCACGCTCACCGCCGCCACGAAAGCGTAGGAGAGCGCCGGCGCCGGGCCGAGGAGAGCCCAGGCGATGAAGGCCAGCACGGCGATGCCCACCACCGTCGGCACGAAGTACCCGGCCACCCGGTCGGCCAGCGCCTGGATGGGGGCGCGGCTGCGCTGCGCCTTCGCTACCATCTCGACGATCCGCGAGAGCGTCGTCTCCGACCCCACCGCCTCGGCGCGCATCAGGAAGCTGCCCTGCTTGTTGAGCGTGCCGCCCGTGACGGCATCGCCCTCCGCCTTCTCCACCGGGATCGGCTCGCCCGTCAGCATGCTCTCGTCCACCGCGCTGCGCCCCTCGGTGAGCGTGCCGTCCACCGGCACCGCCTCGCCCGGGCGGACGCGGAGGATGTCTCCGGTCTTCACCTCGTCCAGCGAGACGTCGGCCTCCTGACCATCCCGCACCCGGCGGGCGGTCTTGGGGGCGAGGGTCATCAGCGCGCGGATGGCATCGCCCGTCCGCTCCCGCGCCGAGAGCTCCATGATCTGGCCGACGAGCACGAGGACGAGGATCACTGCCGCCGCCTCGAAATAGACGGGCACCATGCCCATTGCATCCCGCATCGCCGGCGGGAAGAGGCCCGGAAAGAGGAGAGCGACGACGGAGAAGATCCACGCCGCTCCGGTGCCGATGGCGATCAGCGTCCACATGTTGGGGCTGCGGTTCACGATGGAGGACCAGCCGCGCCGGAAGAATGTCCGGCAGAGCCAGAGCACCGGCGTCGCCAGTGCGAACTGCACCCAGCCGAAGGCGCGGTGGCCGATCCAGTCGGCAAAGGGCAGGCCCACGTGGCTGCCCATCTCCAGCAAGAAGACCGCCGCCGCGAGGGGCCCGGCGATCCAGAGTCGGCGGCGGAAGTCCACGAGCTCGGGGTTCGGCCCGGCATCGGCGGAGGGCATCATCGGCTCCAGCGCCATGCCGCAGATGGGGCAGTCGCCGGGATGGTCCTGCACGATCTCAGGGTCCATGGGGCAGGTGTAAAGAGCACCTTCGGGCGCGGGCTCGGGCTCCGGCCGGTCGCCAAGGAAGGTCTCCGGCTCCGCCTCGAACCGCTCCTGGCAGCGGGCGGAGCAGAAGTAGTGCCGCTGGCCCTCGTGCTTTGCCATGTACTTCGCGCTCGCGCGGTCGACGGACATGCCGCAGACCGGGTCCTCCGCCGTGCAATAGGCCTCCGGGTCGGAGACGAACTTGTCGCGGCAGCCGGCGCAGCAGAAGTGGTAGACGCGCCCCTCGACCTCGGCGCTCGGCTTGCCGGCATCCGGGTCGACGGTCATGCCGCAGACGGGGTCACGGATGACGTCACCGGATGTCTGGGCGGCGGGGGCGGTGCTGTCGGGGCGCATGGCGTGCCTTCTGGTAAATTCGGCCTCGACGGGCCAGATAGGGGTTCCAGTTACTGGAAGGTCAAGACTTATGAATATCGGCGACGTGGCAGAGGCCAGCGGCCTGCCCCCCAAGACGATCCGCTACTACGAGGAGATCGGGCTTATCCGCCCGCAGCGCAGCGGCAACGGCTACCGGGTGTTCTCGGAGGCCGATGCCCACAAGCTGATCTTCCTCGTCCGCGCCCGCTCCCTTGGCTTCTCGGTGGAGGAGTGCCGGACGCTCCTCTCCCTCTACGAGGACGACACCCGCGCCAGCGCCGATGTCCGCACCCTCGCCGCGGCGGCGCTGGAGCGGATCGAGGCGAAGATGCGCGAGCTGCAGCAGATGCAGGGCGCGCTCTCCGATCTCGTGCACCGCTGCCATGGCGACGACCGGCCCGACTGCCCGATCCTCGAGGACCTCGCCGCGCCGCGCGCCTAGGCCCGGCGAGCCCACGCGGCGGCGGTGAGGGCGAGGCCGATGGCCGCCATCTTGTAGGCGGGTGTCACCCCGATGACGAAGGTCCAGTTCATCGAGAGGGTGAAGGCCGGATCGGCGTCGCGGAGCGCCCAGGGGATCAGCACCTCGGAGGCGAGGACAAGCAGCGTCGTGGCCAGCGCGAGGAGGAGCAGCGCGCCGGGCGACGTGCCCTGCCGCCGCCGATCGAGCCAGCGCCAGCCCATGAGCCAGGCGAAGCAGCCGAGCACGAGGAAGGGCATGCCGGCATAGGAGCCGGGCGAGAGCAGGAAGTGGATCACCGCCAGCGCCGTGGCCGGGTACGTCCACCAGTGCAGCCGGCGCCACGCCGGCCCCATGGCCCGCACCGCCCGGTCGAAGCTGGTGACGCCGAGGGCGATGAGGATGAGGAGCGCGATCGTGGCGAGGATGAGGGAGAGGCGGGTGGCCGTCTCCTGGGCGATCTCTGCCCAGGCCCAGAAGCGCAGCCAGAAGTAGATGACGAGGTGGACGAGCGTGTAGAGCAGCGCCGAGACGCCCACCATCCGGCGGATCGCCAATAGGCGGCTCCAGCGGAGGATGCGCCGGAGCGGGGTGACGGCGAGGGAGGCGAGGAGCAGCCAGATCGCCCAGACGCCGGACCAGTAGGTGAGGTCCGCCTGCGGGATCATCCAGATGCGCTGGTCCCACCAGTAGAGCATCCAGCCGGCGGGGTAGAAGAGCGCGAGGAATGTGAGAAGCCGGAGCGGCGAGAGCCGCCCGTCCGCCTCCGTCCACGGCAGGGCGCGGCGCCAGCCGGGCGTGGTGGTCTGTAGCATGGGGTCCCCTCCCTCGGGATTCGCGGGAGGGAGGCTGGGGGTTCCAGCAGGTGGAAGGTCAAGGGGCGGCGGGGCCTCCGCTTGCCCCCTGGCCATGGGACCCAGCGCCGCACCGCCCGTGGCGCCCCGGTGACCCCTTGCCCCCCGCGCGGAATCAAGGCCGCAGGCCGCCGCGCGAGCGCCGGCTCGTCCCGGCGGGCTGGCGCTCTGGATGGGCTGGGTGCTGTGCGGGAAGCGGGGAGGGACTTGGCTGGCATAAAGCGCACCGCTCAGCCGTTGGAGCGCCACCCCCCGGGCCGGCGTGAGAGGGTGGTGCCAATGGCGGGCCGGGGATGGTGGGTTGGAAACCCACCTACGGGGCTCGCTCGGGGTGATAGCACCGGAGACCCGGCCGCCGCTCTTTCCCACGCGCGGAATCAAGCCGCAGGCGCCGCGCGAGCGCCGGCCCGTCCCGGCGGGGTGGCGCTCTGGTAGGGCTTGGCGCCTCGCTCGGAGCGGGGAGGGGTTTGGCGGGCATAAAGCGCGCCGCACAGACGTTGCTGCGCCACCCCACGGGCCGGCGTGCGAGGGCAGCGCCTGTGGCAGGCGGGGAATGGAGAGGGTTTGACGCGAGTCCGGCCGGGGTGTGGTGGGTTACAAACCCACCCTACGGCGTCGGGCGAACCCGGATCAGGGGCGCGCCGCTCGATGGTCAGATGTTGGGAGAAGGAGCTACCGACCTCCGGGGCCGAGGGATGCCTCTGGGCCGGAGGAAGGCCAGAATGGTGCGGTCGAGAAGACTCGAACTTCCACGGGAGTTACCCCACAGCGACCTCAACGCTGCGCGTCTACCAATTCCGCCACGACCGCACTGTCTTGGCTCGGTGCGCGGCTCTCTAGCGAAGCCCCGGGGCGATGTGAAGAGGGAAAGCGGACCGCTTGGAAATATTCCCGGCAGCCCCACGACGGGCCCCACCATCCCACCCCCGCCCTCCCGCTCACGTTTACGTGAGGTCGCTCCGCCGCCCTTTGCTCCGGCCCCCGCGCGATTTTTATCTGCGAGCGGGTGACATGCGTGAAAGGGGGCGAGGCATCCGTGAATGGCAAAGCGGTGCAGACGGCGCTGCGTGAGACGCAGCGCGCCCTCCTCAGCCGCCACGCGCTGGCGGTCATGGCCGGGCTCTCCGTCATCCTCGCCATCGTCGGCCCCTACGAGACCCACGCGCTGCTCACCCCCCTGCAGCGGCTCGGCTACTGGCTGCTGGCCGTCGGCCTCTCCGGCGTCGCCGGCACCTTCGCGCCGGCCTTCCTCACCCACGCCGTCCCGAACCTTTCGCCGCGGCTTCGCGCGCCGGCAGCGGCGGCGGGGACGGCGACGCTCGTCCTCTGCGGGGTACTGGTGCTCAACGGGGTGGTCTTCGGGACGTGGCCGGGGGCGCCGGGCTACCTGCGGCTGATGCTGCTCACCGTCGGCGGGGTGAGTTTCATCCTCAGCCTCGTGCTCTTTTACTACGAAGAGACGCGCCATGCCCCCTCGCCCGAGGCCCCCTCGCCCGAGGCCCCGCCGGCCACGGAGTCGAGCCCGCCGCGCCTCCTCTCCCGGCTGGCGGAGGACCAGCGGGGGGAGCTCGTTTCCATCTCGGTGCGCGACCACTATGTGGAGGTGACCACGACGCAGGGAACGGGACAGCTTCTGATGCGCCTCAGCGATGCCATGGCGGAGACGGCCCGCGGCGAGGGCCTGCAGGTCCATCGCTCGCACTGGGTGTCGCGCGCCCATGTCACCTGCGCCCGCCGCGACGGCGCCCGCGCCTGCCTGACGCTGAGCGACGGCCGCGAGATCCCCGCCAGCCGCACCTATCTGCCGGCGCTGAAGGAGGCGGGGCTGCTTCCGGCGACGCATGGTTGAGTGGCGCACCTCCCCCGGCCTCGTCCCCTACGAGGAGGCGCTGGCGGCCATGGAAGCGCGGGTGGAGGCGATCTCCCGCGGCGAGGCGGAGGAACTGGTCTGGCTCCTCGAGCACCCGCCGCTCTACACCGCCGGCACCTCCGCCCGGGACGAAGACCTGCTCGACGCCCGCTTCCCCGTCTTCGAGGCAAGACGCGGCGGACAGTACACCTACCACGGGCCCGGCCAGCGCGTCGTCTACGTCATGCTCGACGTCGGCCGGCGCGGCCACGACGTGCGCCGCTTCGTGCAGCAGCTGGAAGGCTGGGTGATCGCGGCGCTGGCGGAGTTCAACGTCACCGGCGTCATCCGCGAGGGGCGCGTCGGTGTCTGGGTCGAGCGGCCGGAGAAGCCTCCCCTCCCCGATGGCGCGCCGCGGGAGGACAAGATCGCCGCCATCGGGATCCGCCTGCGCAAGTGGGTGAGCTTCCACGGCATCTCGATCAACGTCGAGCCCGACCTCTCCCACTTCTCCGGCATCGTGCCCTGCGGCGTCACCGGGCACGGCGTGACCTCGCTCGTCGATCTCGGCCTGCCGGTGACGATGGACGACCTGGATGTGGCACTGCGCCGCAGCTTCGAGGCCGCGATGGGAGAGCGGGCGCCGGCGTGACGGCTGGATTGCGGAGCGCCTGCGGCGCGCGCCTTTGAGTGCGGTGGGGGCTCTGCCCCCACACCCCCGCGGTATTTCCGGCCAGATGAACGGGGATCCGGCGGGCGCGAGGGGGAGGCGCACGCAAACTTGACTTAGGGGGAGGGGACGAGGGGCGGGGAGCGGGCCGGCGGAATATTGCCCTTCCGGCGCCCAGCCTCTAGAAGGCCGTGAGCGAGTCCGGCGCACCACCTGCGCCCATCCCATGTGTCAGCAGGAGTTCCCCATGGCAGACGCCGCCATTCACGGATCGGAGCACCATGACGAGCGGGGGTTCTTCACCCGCTGGTTCATGTCCACCAACCACAAGGACATCGGGATCCTGTATCTCTTCGTGTCCGGCGTGGTCGGCTTCATCGCCGTGCTCTTCACCGTCTACATGCGGCTGGAGCTGATGCATCCGGGCGTACAGTACATGTGCATGGAGGGGATGCGCTTCTTCTCCGCCGCCGAGGCGGGCAGCTGTACGCCGAACGGCCACCTGTGGAACGTGATGATCACCTACCACGGCGTGCTGATGATGTTCTTCGTCGTCATCCCCGCGCTCTTCGGCGGCTTCGGCAACTACCTGATGCCGCTGCAGATCGGGGCGCCGGACATGGCCTTCCCGCGGATGAATAACCTCTCCTTCTGGATGTACGTCGCCGGCGTGTCGCTGGGCGTGGCCTCGCTGCTCGCCCCCGGCGGCAACGGGCAGCTCGGCTCCGGCGTGGGCTGGGTGCTCTATCCGCCGCTGTCGACCAACGAGGGCGGTATGTCGATGGACCTCGCCATCTTCGCCGTGCACCTCTCGGGCGCCTCGTCGATCCTCGGCGCGATCAACATGATCACGACCTTCCTCAACATGCGCGCCCCGGGCATGACGCTGCACAAGGTGCCGCTCTTCGCCTGGTCGATCTTCGTCACCGCCTGGCTGATCCTTCTGGCCCTGCCGGTGCTCGCCGGCGCCATCACCATGCTGCTGACGGACCGCAACTTCGGCACCACCTTCTTCCAGCCCTCGGGCGGCGGTGACCCGATCCTCTACCAGCACATCCTGTGGTTCTTCGGGCACCCCGAGGTCTACATCATCATTGTGCCGGGCTTCGGCATCATCTCCCACGTGATCTCGACCTTCTCGAAGAAGCCGATCTTCGGCTACCTGCCGATGGTCTACGCCATGGTCGCCATCGGCTTGCTCGGCTTCGTCGTCTGGGCGCACCACATGTACACGGTGGGCATGTCCCTCACCCAGCAGAGCTACTTCATGCTGGCGACGATGGTCATCGCCGTGCCGACCGGGGTGAAGGTCTTCAGCTGGATCGCCACGATGTGGGGCGGCTCGGTGGAGTTCAAGACGCCGATGCTCTGGGCTTTCGGCTTCCTCTTCCTCTTCACCGTCGGCGGCGTCACCGGCGTCGTGCTCAGCCAGGCCGGGATCGACCGCGCCTACCACGACACCTACTACGTGGTCGCCCACTTCCACTACGTGATGAGCCTCGGCGCCGTCTTCGCGATCTTCGCGGGGCTGTACTTCTACATGCCGAAGTTCTCGGGCCGGATGTATCCCGAATGGGCCGGCAAGCTGCACTTCTGGGCCATGTTCATCGGCGCGAACCTGACCTTCTTCCCGCAGCACTTCCTCGGCCGCCAAGGCATGCCGCGCCGCTACATCGACTACCCGGAAGCCTTCGGCTACTGGAACTTCATCTCGTCGATGGGCGCCTTCCTCGCCTTCGCCTCCTTCGTGTTCTTCATCGGCCTGACCTTCTACGTGCTCTTCGCCGGGCGCCGGGTCACCGTGAACAACCCGTGGAACGAGTGGGCCGACACGCTGGAGTGGACGCTGCCCTGCCCGCCGCCGGAGCACACGTTCGAGATCCTTCCCGAGCAGAAGGACTGGGACAAAAGCCACGCCCACTGATGCCCTATGAATGGGTCAGGGATTTCGACACGGCCCCGGACATCGCGTCCGGGGCCGTTTCGCATCGCCGGCAGGGCAACGGCGATCCGCCGCACTGCGCGCTGCGGGTCTGGCCGAACAACTCGCTGGAGCCCTCCGGCTTCGCCACCTTCATCGCCGCGACGGCCACGCTGATGGCGCTGCCGCTGGTGGCGGTGCTGGGCAGCCCGGTGCTCTGGGTGGTGCTGCTCTTCCTGCTGCCCGCTCTCGCCGCGATCTGGTGGGCGCTTCGGCACAACCAGTCGAGCCGGCAGCGGCTGGTGGAAGAGCTGACGCTCTGGGAGGACCGGCTGGAGATCGCGCGGCGAGAGGCCGGCAAGGCGGACCTGCAGTTCGCGGCGAATCCCTACTGGGTGGAGGTGACGCTGCACAAGGAAGGCGGGCCGGTGGAAGATTACCTCACCCTGCGCGGCGGGGCCCGCACGGTGGAGCTCGGCGCCTTCCTCGCGCCGGAGGAGCGGCGGATGCTGGCGGGGGACCTCGACCTTCGGCTCGCACGGATCCGCCATGTCGGGGCATCGCCGAGGCCGGCACCGGGGGAGGGCTGAGCGCGGGGAGGCGGGCCTGCGTGGGGGCCAGCCCCCACAATCCCGCGGTATTTATGGCCAGATGAAACAGGCGGGAGAGGCGCCGGCCCGCGAGCGAAGGGCGCTGCCCTGGCGCGCGGGGTGGGCGGGCGGGAGCGCGGCAGGGCAGCGGCCGGGGATGCCGGGCGGCGGTCAGCCCAGCCGGGACTTGACCTTGGAGCCGGCCTTGCCGAAATCCATGCGCCCGGCGAAGCGGCCCTTCAGCTCGGCCATCACCTTGCCCATGTCGCGGATGTTCTCCGCCCCCACGTCGGCGATGGCGGTGTCGACGGCGGCATCGGCCTCCGCCTCCGTCAGCGGCCGGGGCAGGAACTCCTCGATCACCTTAATCTCGGCCTCCTCGCGGGTCGCCATGTCCACGCGCCCCGCCTCGGCATAGGCGCGGGCGCTCTCGTGGCGCTGCTTGACCATCTTGCCGAGGATCGCGGTGATCTCGGCATCGGAGACACCGCCATCCTCGCCCTCGCCGCGGGCGGCGATGTCCCGGTCCTTGATGGCCGCATTGATCAGCCGCAGGGTCGAGAGGCGATCCGCCTCCCGGGCCCGCATGGCATCCTTGAGCGCCACATTGATGCGGCTGCGCAAATCCATTCGATCCGTCCCCTGCTGGTCCGACCACGAGGGGTCGGGGATGCGACAAGCCGCCCTTTTAACGCTTCCGTTGGGTCCTCACAACCGCCCCGCTCGGTCACGCGCCGTCACGCGTGCCGGCATGTACGAGGCAGCGCCGGGGCCGCGCCCGGGCCAGCCCCGCTTGACGCTCCCCGGGCACCTCCCTAGATGTCGCCGGAACACCCGACATCCCCTGCCCGAGGAGCCGCCCGATGACTCACGCCCCGGCCAAGCCGACCGCCTGCCTGGCTCTCGCCGACGGGACCGTCTTCTACGGCCGAGGCTTCGGTGCCACCGGCAAGGCGGTGGCGGAGCTGTGCTTCAACACCGCCATGACCGGCTACCAGGAGATCATGACCGATCCCTCCTATGCCGGGCAGATCGTCACCTTCACCTTCCCCCATGTCGGCAATGTCGGCACCAACCCCGACGACGACGAGACGGGGGACCCGGTCGCCGCCGGCCTCGTGGTGAAGTGGGACCCGACGGAGCCCTCCAACTGGCGCGCCGCCCAGCGCCTGCAGGACTGGCTCGCCTCCCGCGGCCGCATCGGCATCGGCGGCATCGACACGCGGCGGCTGACCCGCGCAATCCGGCAGCAGGGCTCGCCCCACGCGGCGCTGGCCCATGACCCGGACGGCAATTTCGACATCGCCGCCCTCGTGGCGGAGGCGCGCGCCTTCCCCGGCCTTGTCGGACTCGATCTGGCGAAGGACGTCTCCACCCGGCAGACCTACCGCTGGAACGAGATGCGCTGGGCGTGGCCGGCCGGCTATGTTCAGCAGGAGGCGCCGCAGCACCGCGTCGTCGCCATCGATTACGGCGCCAAGCGCAACATCCTGCGCTGCCTCGCCTCGGCCGGCTGCGACGTCACCGTGCTGCCGGCGACGGCAACGGCGGAGGATGTGCTGGCCCACGAGCCCGACGGCATATTCCTCACCAACGGCCCGGGGGATCCGGCGGCGACCGGCGAATACGCCGTCCCCGCCATCCGCGGGCTGGTGGAGAAGACGGAACTGCCGCTCTTCGGCATCTGCCTCGGCCACCAGATGCTCGCTCTCGCCCTCGGCGCCCGCACCGTGAAGATGAACCACGGCCACCACGGCGCCAACCACCCGGTGAAGGACATGGAGACGGGCAAGGTCGAGATCACCTCGATGAACCACGGCTTCACCGTCGACAGCCAGACGCTGCCCGCCGGCGTGAAGGAGACGCATGTCTCCCTCTTCGACGGCTCGAACTGCGGCATCCGCGTCGATGGCCGGCCGATCTTCTCCGTTCAGTACCACCCCGAGGCGAGCCCGGGGCCGCAGGACAGCTACTACCTGTTCGAACGCTTCGCCGCCGCCATGGCCGCGCGCAGCGGCGCGGCGGCGCCTGCGGGCTGAGGGCGGCTTAACCGGCACTTAACCAACCGGCGGCTAACCTCCTGTTAAAAGGAGGAGAGCCGATGGCGGAGGTCACCCCTGCCGAGATCACCGCGCCGGTCCGGCTGCGGCGAGCGAGCCCTCGCGCGCGGCTGCGGGTGGACCCGCTCGCCCGCCGGGCGGACCCGCGGCTGATCGCCCGCCTCGGGGCGGAGATCTGCCTGACCGACCAGGTGCTGCCTTGGCGGCGCGAGGGCGGGGCGACGATCCTGCTCGCGATGGATGCCGAGACGGTGCGCCACCGCCTGCCCGCCTACGAGACGGTGCTCGGCCCCGTGCGCCTCGCCGCCGCCCCGCCGGGGCGGCTGGCGGAGGCGCTGACCCGCGATGCCGGCGCGCTCCTCGCCCTGGAAGCGGAGGAGCGGCTGCCCCCGTCCCTCTCCTGCCGGGGCCTCGGCGCCGGCACCGGGCTACGCGGGGGCGTCGGGATAGCGCTCCTGCTGGCGCTGGCGGCGCTGCTCGCCGCGCCCGGGCCGGTCTTCCTGGCGCTCTGCCTGCTCACGGCCCTCCTCGGCGCAGCCTTCACGGTGCTGCGCCTGCTGGCGCTCTTCGCCGCCCCGCCCTCCCGGCCGGCGCTGCCGGCCCCGGTCGCGCCGGCGCCGGAGTTGTTGCCCCGCGTCTCCCTCTTCGTGCCGCTCTACCAGGAGCGGGAGATCGCGGGCGCGCTGCTGCGCCGCCTCGGCCGGCTGGACTACCCGACGGACCGGCTGGATCTCTGCCTGATCCTCGAGGCGGACGACCCGCAGACGGAGGCGGCGCTGGCCCGCACCGACCTGCCACCCCACGCGCGCGTCATCCGCGTGCCGGCCGGCGGGCTGCGCACCAAGCCCCGCGCGCTCAACTACGCGCTGACGCTGGCGCGCGGACAGATCATCGGCATCTACGATGCCGAGGACGCGCCTGCGCCCGACCAGCTGCGCCGGGTCGCCGCCCGCTTCGCGACGGCGCCGCCGCAGGTGGGCTGCCTGCAGGGGGCGCTCGACTTCTACAACAGCGGCAGCAACTGGGTCGCCGGCTGCTTCACGCTGGAATATGCGGCCTGGTTCCGGGTGCTCCTGCCCGGCCTTGCCGCGCTCGATCTGCCGGTGCCGCTGGGGGGGACGACGCTGTTCCTGCGCCGCGACGTGCTCACCCGCCTTGGCGGCTGGGATGCCCACAACGTCACCGAGGATGCCGACCTCGGCCTGCGCCTGCACCGCGCCGGCTACCGCACCGAGCTGATCGACACCGTCACCCAGGAGGAGGCGGCGAACCGCCCCCGCCCCTGGATCCGCCAGCGCTCCCGCTGGCTGAAGGGCTACGCGCTGACCTGGGCGAGCCACATGCGCCACCCGGCCGCCCTGCTCCGCGACTTAGGCTGGAGGGGCTTCTGGGCGGTGCAGCTGCTCTTCCTCGGCACGCTGGCGCAGTTCCTGCTGGCGCCCGTCGGGTGGAGCTTCTGGGCCCTCGCCCTCGGCCTGCCGCACGTGCTGGCGACGCTCCCCGCCGGGCTGATCCTCGGCATCCTCGCCCTGCAGCTGGTGACACTGGCGGTGAGCCTGCTCACCTTCGCCATCGCCGCCGCCCGCTCCGGCCGGCCGTGGATGATGCTCTCCTACCCGCTGCTCTGGGTCTACTTCCCGATGGCCACGCTGGCGCTTCTCAAGGCGCTACGGGAGCTGGTGGCGCAGCCCTTCTACTGGGACAAGACGTCCCACGGACACTCCCAGCCAGACGAGGTGCCCCGGCCCACTGCGCGCCATCGGCGGGTGGTGCGATGAGGGAGGCGGGCGCAGCAGAAGCGGTGCGCACTCGGCCCCAACGCCCCGTAGACCGGGCTTCAGCCCGGCACCCCCGATGCACGCCCCCCGTCAGAGCCGCGCCGCCTCCACCTTCTGCGCGTCCAGCTTCAGCCGCGTGATGAAGGCGCTCGAGATATGCTCCCGCAGCGCCGCATAGGCGCCCTCCCCGTCCCCCGCCTCGATGGCGGTGACGATGGTCTCGTGCTCGTCGAGCGTCCGCGCCCCCCGCCCTTCGGCGGCAATCGAGGTGCTGGCGAGCAGCGCCATGGAGCGGTGCACGAGGTCCAGCTGGCGCACGAGGAAGCGGTTGTGCGAGGCGAGGTGGATCTGCTTGTGGAACCGCCGGTTGGCCCGCGCCATCGCGTCAGGGTCGTCCACGAGCGCCCTATCCGCCTCCAGCATGTCGCGCAGCACGCGGATCTCTTCCGGCGTCGCGTTGCGCGCCGCCAGCCGCGCCGCCAGCCCCTCCAGCTCGCCGCGCACGACGTAGAGCTCGGCCAGCTGGTTGTGATCGAGCGAGGCGACGATCATCGAGCGCCCGTCCCGCGTCAGGATCGCCTGCGTCTCCAGCCGCTGCAGCGCCTCGCGGATGGGCGTGCGGGAGACGCCGAACCGCTCCGCCAGCTCGCTCTCCACCAGCCGGTCGCCGGGGCGGTAGGTGCCGGCGTCGATGGCATCGAGGATCAGCCGGTAGGCGTCCTTCTGCGGGGCCTTGGGGGTGGTCATGCGCACTCCGATGGGCGGGGCGAGGCGGCCCCGGGGGGCGCGGCGAGCCTAGGCCCCCGCCCCCGGCCGATCAAGCGCCCTTGCGCCGCACGTCCCGGCAGGGCACCACCGGCGCATGGTTGCCGCCTCCTTCGCCCATGTCAAAGTCTGGGTCTTCGACCTCGACAATACGCTCTACCCGCCCGAGGCCCGCCTCTTCGACCAGATCGAGCGGAAGATGAACGCCTATGTCATCCGCGAGCTCGGCGTCCCGCCGGAGGAGGCCGACCGCCTGCGCGCCGATTACTGGCGTGCCCATGGCACCACCCTCGCCGGCCTGATGGCCGAGCACGGGGTGGACCCGGACCCGTACCTCGCCGAGGTGCATGACATCGACGTCTCCGGCCTCTCGCCCGATCCGGCCCTCGCGGCCGCGATCCGCGCCCTGCCCGGCCGGCGGATCGTCTACACCAACGGCTCGCGCCCCTATGCAGAGCAGGTGCTGGCGGCGCGCGGCCTCGCCGGCTGCTTCGATGCCGTCTACGGCGTCGAACATGCCGGCTACCGACCGAAGCCCGAGCAGGCGGCATTCGAGGCGGTCTTCGCGCTGGACGGCATCGCCCCCGCCGAGGCGGCGATGTTCGAGGATGTGCCGCGCAACCTCGCCGTCCCCCACGCGCTGGGGATGCGCACGGTGCATGTCGCGCCGGAGCCTCTGCCGCCCGATCTGGCGGCGGAGCACATCCATCACCACACGTCCGACCTCACCGCCTTCCTGCAGGCCCTCGCCCCGGGCGTTGCGCCGGCCTAGATAGGGGGCATGGACAGCGATCTCCTCATCGCCGGCGGCGGCATCGCCGGCCTCACTGCCGCCGCCACCTTCGGCGCCGCCGGCTTTACCGTCACTCTGGTGGACCCGGCCCCCGCCGATGCGGCGCCCGACCGACGCTCCACAGCCTTCCTGCAGCCCGCCCGCGCGCTCCTGGAGGAGGCCGGCATCTGGGCGCACCTCGCCCCGCATGCGACGCCCCTGAGGGTGATGCGCATCGTCGATGCCGGCGGGGCGGAGCCGCTGGCCCGCATTGTGGCGGATTTCGACAGTGCCGAGTTCGGCGGCGAGGCGGCGGAGCCCTTCGGCTGGAACATCCCGAACGCCCTGATCCGTGAAGCCCTGCTCGGCCGCCTCGCCGAGCTGCCGACCGTCACCCTCCGCCAGGGCACCGGGTTCGCCGGCGTCACCCCGCGCGATGCCGAGGCCCTGGTGCGACTGAGCGACAGCACCCGTCTCGCCACCCGCCTGCTGATCGGGGCGGACGGGCGCAATTCGGCGGTGCGCGAGGCCTATGGCATCGGCGTGCACACCTTCCGCTACGGGCAGAAGGCGCTGGTCTTCACCGTCACGCACGAGCGCCCGCATGACGAGGTCTCCACCGAGATCCACCGCGCCGGCGGCCCCTTCACGCTGGTGCCGCTGCCCGATCACGAGGGGCGCCCCGCCTCCGCCGTCGTCTGGATGGAGCGGGCGGAGGAGGCGCTGCGCCTCGCCGCCCTGCCGGACGCCGCCTTCTCCGCCGCCGCCACAACCCGCTCCGCCGGGGTACTGGGGGAGCTGACGCTGGCCTCGCCGCGGCAGGCCTGGCCGATCATCGCCCAGCGGGCCGAGGCCATCGCCGAGAAGCGCATGGCCCTGATGGCCGAGGCGGCGCACGTGGTGCCGCCCATCGGCGCGCAGGGGCTGAACATGTCGCTCGCCGACCTGCGCGCGCTGCTGGAGCTGGCGACGCCGGAGGGCCTCGGCTCGGCCGAGATGCTCTCCGCCTACGCCCGCCGCCGCGAGCCCGACATCCGCACCCGCCTCCTCGGCATCGACGCCCTCAACCGCGCCGCCATCGCCGGCCTGCCGCCCCTGCGAGACCTCCGCGCCGCCGCGCTCCGCGCCCTCCACGGCGCGACTCCCGTGCGGCGCGGGCTGATGCAGCTGGGACTGGGGGCGCGGTAGGCAGGTACCCGGGCACGCCGCTAGCCAAAGGGCCGCTTTCAGCCAAGCGCCCCGCCCGAACGCCGGCCCGTGGGGTGGCGCTCCGACGGCACCGCTGCGCGCTTTATGCCCGCAAAACCCCTCCCTGCCCTGAGCGAGGCACCAAGCCCCAGCAGAGCGCCAGCCCGCCGGGACGGGCCGGCGCTCGCGCGGCGCCTCCGGCTTGATTCCGCGCGAGGTCACAGCGGCAAGAAAACCGCAGCGAAGAGACCCGGCCCCTCCCGCCCCCTGTTTCATCTGGCCAAAAATACCCTCGGGGGGCTCCGGGGGGCTGGCCCCCCGGTCCCGCACTCTCCGCCCGCGCCACCGCTCAGATCGGCCCCGGCCGCCGCTCCTCGCTCAGGAGCACGTTGGCCTCCAGCGCCCCAACCCCCGGCAGCGTCATGATCCGCCGCCGCAGCACCCGCTCGAAATCGCCGAGGTCGCGCGCCACCACCCGCAGACGGAAGTCGTAGAGCCCGAGGACGTGCTCCACGAGCTGCACCTCTCGGATGGCGCTCACCGCCCGCTCGAAGTCGGCGAGGTTGACCTGGCTCTTCGCCGCCAGCTTCACGCCGAGGAAGACCGTCACGCCGAAGCCCAGCGCCCCGGCATCGAGCCGCAGCCGCCGCCCGGCGAGCACGCCGGCCTCGCGCAGCCGCTTCACCCGTCGCCACGCCGCCGGCTGGGAGAGGCCGAGCCGCCGCCCCAGCTCCGCCGTCGGCAGGGCGGCGTCGGCGGCGAGCTCTCGCAGGAGCCTCCGGTCGATCTCGTCCAGTTCGATCACAGCGGCAGCGCCTCGTCGCGCTTCACCTCGGTGAGTGTCATGAGGCTCTCGATATCGGCGATGTGGGGGAGCGTCAGGATGCGCTGGCGGTAGATCTGCTGGTAGTGGCCGAGGTCGCGGGCGATGACGTGCAGGCGGACGTCGACGCGGCCGAGGAACGTCTGGATCTCCGTCACTTCGGGGATCGCCCGCGCGCCTTCGAGGAAGTCCTCGAAGGCCCGGGCCGCCGTCTTGTCCAGCGTCACGCGAAGCGAGACGGCGACGACGTAGCCCAGTGCCCGCCAGTCGATCACCGCCTCCTGCCCCTGGATCACGCCGGCCTCCTCCATCTTTGCCACCCGCCGCCCGGCCTTCAGCGCCGTCACCCCTGCTCGCTCGGCGAGATCGGCAAGGCTCAGCTCGGGCTCCGACTGCCAGATCCTCAGGAGCCGCCGGTCGGTGTTATCAAGCATGATCTCTGCCATTTTCGACCCCGCAGCGAATAGAACCATCGCACGAGACCTCAAATACCCGCCGAACGCCTCTCGAAGCAAGCGCCGACGCCGGCTACACAGCCCCCAGCACATAAACGGAGGGACGAGATGCGCGTCTATTACGATCGCGACTGCGACGTGAACCTGATCAAGGACATGAAGGTGGCCATTCTCGGCTACGGCTCCCAGGGGCACGCCCATGCGCTGAACCTGCGCGATTCCGGCGCCAAGAACGTCGCCGTCGCACTGCGCGAGGGCTCGCCGTCGAAGGCAAAGGCCGAGGGCGAGGGCCTGCAGGTCATGGGGATCGCCGAGGCCGCCGCCTGGGCCGACCTCATCATGTTCACCATGCCCGACGAGCTGCAGGCCGCGACCTACAAGAAGTACGTGCATGACAACCTGAAAGAGGGCGCCGCCATCGCCTTCGCCCACGGCCTGAACGTGCACTTCGGCCTCATCGAGCCGAAGCCGGGCGTCGACGTCATCATGATGGCGCCGAAGGGCCCCGGCCACACCGTGCGCGGCGAATACGTCAAGGGCGGCGGCGTGCCCTGCCTCGTCGCCGTCGATCAGGACGCGACGGGCCGCGCCATGGAGATCGGCCTCTCCTATTGCTCCGCCATCGGCGGCGGCCGCTCGGGCATCATCGAGACGAACTTCCGCCAGGAATGCGAGACCGACCTCTTCGGCGAGCAGGCTGTGCTCTGCGGCGGCCTCGTCGAGCTCATCCGCATGGGCTTCGAGACGCTGGTCGAGGCCGGCTACGAGCCCGAGATGGCCTATTTCGAGTGCCTGCACGAGGTGAAGCTGATCGTGGACCTGATCTACGAAGGCGGCATCGCCAACATGAACTACTCGATCTCGAACACCGCCGAATACGGCGAGTACGTGAGCGGGCCGCGGATCCTCCCCTACGAGGAGACGAAGAAGCGCATGAAGGAGGTCCTGACGGACATCCAGACGGGCAAGTTCGTGCGCGACTTCATGCAGGAGAACGCCGTCGGCCAGCCGATGTTCAAGGCGACGCGTCGCCTGAATGACGAGCACCAGATCGAGCAGGTCGGCGAGAAGCTCCGCGGCATGATGCCGTGGATCGGCAAGGGCAAGCTGGTAGACAAGGCCCGGAACTAAGTCGCGGCGGGGCAGCCCCGCCCGGATGCGACGACGGAGCGGCCCGGCAGCGATGCCGGGCCGCTCTGCGTTTGGGGGCGGTGGGTTGCAAACCCACCCTACGGGGCCCCTACGCCCGCAACTCCGGGACGATCTCCCGCCGCAGCGCTGCCCAGGCCGGCAGAAGCGCCAGCACCGCCGTCAGGCTCACGAAGCCTGCCGCCATGTGCACCTCCGGCCAGCCGAGGCTGGCGCGCACGAGGATGTCCGTCCGCGCCGTCACCACTGCCGAGAGTGCCGCCGCCGAGCCGAGGCCCAGCGCGAGGCCGAGCGCCGTGCCCAGCACGACCAGCCCCACGGCGTAGCTCCACACCACGGCCGCCACGAAGCGGCCCGGCGCGCCCAGCGCCCGCAGGAGCGCCAGCGCCCGGGCGAAGAGCCGCACGAGGATGGCCAGCGCCAGCAGGACGGCCAGCGTCACCAGCACCTGCGCCGCCACGGCCATGACGCTCATCGCCGCGCGCACGTCGCCCAGCCGGGCCTGCAGCTGCGCCAGCACGGCGCCCGGGAAGAAGGCCATGGTCTCCTCCGTCCCGTAACGGGAAAGAAGCTGGTAGGTGGCGCCCAGCCCCTCGCCGCGCAGGAGCACCGCAGGCGTGCCGGGGAAGTAGGCGGCGTCGAAGGGCGGGCCGAGCTGGTCGCCCGCCTCCGGCGCGTGGCCATTGGCGAGGCCGTGCACCTCCCAGATCGCTTCCACCGGCACGAGCACCGCCCGGTCCCAGGGGGAGCCAGTGCGGGCCATGCGGCCGACGACCTGAAATTCGTGGCCCGCGTGGGCATGGGCATCCGCCGCGTCGCCGACGCCGTGGGCCGGCGCGATCTCGTCGCCGGGGGCGAAGCCGGCCAGTGCGCCGACCACCGCCTCGTCATGCGCCGCGAAGAGCCGCCCCTCCGCCAGCTCGGGGGAGAGGTGGGCGGCGAAACCCGCCGTCGTGCCCACCACCGGCGCCGCGCCGACGCTGTCGCCGAAGGCCAGCGGCGCGGCGAGGGCGACGGCGGGGTCGGCCGCGATGCGGGCGTAGGTCTCGCCGGAGAGCAGCGGCATGTCCGCCGGCTGCAGGTAGACGGCCGCCAGCATCGCCGTCAGCTCGCTGCCGGGCGCGGCGATGATGAGGTCGAACGGGTCGGCGGCGCGGGCGGTGCCGGCGCGCAGGCCCCGCTCCGACGCCAGAAGCCCGGCGCCGATGGCGATGGCGCAGGCGATGAGCGCAACGAAGGCGACATTGGCGAAGAGGAACCGCCGCCCCATGTCACGGATCATCGCCCCGGGCGCGAAGCCGCGCAGCAGCGCCGCCGCGATGACCAGCGCCGGGAGGAGGAGGAGCAGGGCCGCGAGGAGGTCCTGCGCGGCCGGCGGCAGGGTGAACCAGAGGTCACGCATCGGCCAGGCCCCCGGCGGGCGCGCCGTCTCGGATCTCCAGCCGGCGGCCGAGGCGCGCCACCAGCGCCGCGTCATGGGTGACGGCCACTAGCGTCCGCGTGCCGGCGAGGCCGGCCAGATCGGCGATCAGCCGGTCGGCGCTGGCCCGGTCGAGGCTGGCCGTCGGCTCGTCGGCGAGGAGGATCGGCGGGTCCGCCGCCAGCGCCCGGGCGATGGAGACGCGCTGCCGCTCACCGCCGGAGAGGGAGAGCGCCCGCTGCGCCAGCTTGTCGCCGAGGCCGAGCCGCTCCAGCCAGTGCGCCGCGCCGTCGCGCAGGGCGGCACGCTCGGCCCGGGGGGCGTAGGCGGCGCCGAGGGCGGCGTTGTCGAGCGCCGACATCTCGTCGAAGAGCTGATGGTCCTGGAAGATGATGCCGAGCTGCCGCCGCCGCCAGTCGGCCCGGGCGGCGCCGCGCAGGGCGGTGATCTCCTCGCCGCCCCAGTCGATCCGCCCGCCGCTGGCGGGGATCAGCCCGGCGAGGGCGAAGAGCAGCGTCGACTTGCCGGCCCCCGACGGGCCGGTGACGGCGAGGGTGGCGCCGGGGGAGAGATCGAGCGCCGGCAGGCTCACCAGCCGCCGCCCGCCCGCCTCGACCGTGAGGCCGCGCACCGAGAGGGCGGCGCCGCCCGGCTCCGGGGCGCGCGCGGCCGGACGGGCAGCGGTGGGGGCGGCGGCGAGCATGGCAGCGGGCTCAGGCGCGGTCGAAGCTGGCATCGACGAGGCGCAGGCGGCTGACGAAGCCCGTCTCCTCGTCGCGCTCGGTGCCCAGCTCCAGCCGGCCGGTCGTGAGCAGCTTCACGCTGTAATAGACGACGTCGTAGATGCGCGAGGTGTAGACAGCGGCGATATCGTCCGGCCACTCCGCTTCCGTCTCGCAGAAGGGGCAGACGGTCATCGGCATCTTGGTGAGCACGAAGAAGGTGCTGTTCGCCTTCAGGGGCGGGGCCATGTAGCCCTCCAGCGTCACGCGCTGGCCCTCGAGCGATTGCGCGAGGTCGGAAAAGTCCATGCCGTTTGCGTACATGTCACGCAGCAACACGGCTTCGGCGGCGTTGGCCCGCAGGGGCAGGCCGGCGGCGAGGCCGGCAGCGGCGGAGTGGGTGAGGAAGGAACGGCGCTTCATCTTGTCTCTCCGTTTGCAGATCCGGGTGGGTGTCCTGCGGGGAAGGTAACGCAAAGGCGGGCCGCCTTGCAGGGCGGCCCGCCGATTGTCATCGAAACGTCACTCGGCGTTGAGCGCGTAGTTCATCACGTGGAAGAGCTCGTTCTGCTCCATCACGCCGTTGACGAGGTGCGACCAGGGGCCGATCGCGAAGGCCGCGACGTCTTCACCGGAGTGCGACTCGGAGCTGTTCGGGATCAGGGCCTGCTGGAGGTAATCGAGATCCGTCGCTTCCTCTTCCGTCAGCTCGGGGCGGGAGCCGACGAACTCGCCGCCTTCCTCGACCGGGGCTAGGATCGAGCCGGCGCCGTTGAGGTAGCCGGCAACGGTGTAGGGCTTGCCATCGGCGGCCAGCATCGGCTCGCCATTGGTCTCGATGCCCGCATCGTTCGTGTCCATGCACAGGCCGAGGATGTTGGAGCCGCGGCCGCAATAGCCGTTGAAGGCGATCGAGTGCTCGTGGTCGGCGGTGACGATGATCAGCGTGTTGGACGTGTCGACCATGTCGAGCGCGGTCTGCACGGCCTCGGCGAAAGCGACGCCGTCGGTCACGACGCGGGCGAGGTTGCCGGCGTGGTTGGCGTGGTCGACGCGGCCGGCCTCGATCTCGAGGTAAAAGCCCTCTTCGTTCTGGCTGAGCGTGTCGATGGCGAAGGCGGTCATCTCGGCGAGCGAGGGCTCGTCGGTGCGATCGGCTTCGTACTCCATGTGGCTGTCCTCGAAGAGGCCGAGGATCGGGCCGTTCTCGAGAGAGGGCGTCAGGCCTTCCAGCGTCTCGGCGTTCCAGGCGAACTGGCCGCCCATGCCGGTGACTTCCTCGACGATGTTGCGCCCGTCGGTACGCCGGCCGGCGTAGCCTTCGTCGCCGGTGACGTCCTCGGGGAAGAAGTAGCGGCCGCCGCCACCGAGGGCGAGGTCCACGAGGCCGCTTTCCAGCGCGTCGCCGAGCTGGGCGGCGATGTCACGCTGCTCGCAGCCTTCGGGCAGGTCGGCATTGCCTTCCCAGTTGCGGTTGGCGGTGCGCGAGTAGACGGCGGCCGGGGTGGCGTGCGTCAGGCGGGCGGTGGAGATGATGCCAACCTCCTTGCCCATGTCGCCGACGATCTCGGAGAGCAGCGTCAGGTTCGTCTCCAGCCCCGCGGCGCAGTCATCGACGGCGATTTCGGAGGGCAGGTTGATGACGGTGTTGCGCTGCTTGATGCCGGTGTTCATGGCGCCGGCGGTCGGCGCGGAATCCGGCGTCTGGCCGTTGACCGAGTAGGTCTTGACGAGCGCGGCGTTCGGGAAGGCCTCATAGGAGAGCACGTAATCGTCGCCGAGACCGCCCTCCTGCTGGCCGGCGAAGAGGCGCGTGGCATAGTTGGTGCCGACGCCGTTGCCGTCGGCCACGAAGAGGATGATGTTCTGGGCCTGGGCCGTGTTCACCTCGGCTTCGGCGCGGGCCATGACGGCTTCGGAGCCGGCGGTGAACCACTCGTTGTCGGCTTGGGCGATGTCCTGGGCGAAGGCCGGGGCGGCCAGCGCGACGAGGGCGACGCTCGCCTTGAGCGAAGTTTTCATGGGTAGTGCTCCCTGCGGGTTTGCTTCGTGCGGCGAGCGATAGGGGGGGCGCGACTCCGTTCCGTGACAGGGCGGTAAAGGTTTGATGACGGCCGCGGGTGACGATGCGGAAGGCCGAAAAGGCATCCGGTGCCGCCCCTGATGCGTATCTTTGGGGAAGCCACGCAGCTGTGACCGGGCCATGCTGGACGCATGGCGCGGCGGAACATAGAATGAACATCCCATGCCCATGACCCTGCAGGACAAGCTGGAAATTCTCTCCGACGCGGCGCGCTACGACGCTTCCTGCGCGTCGTCGTCGACGACGAGGCGCGACAGCTCCAAGGGCGGCATCGGCAGCACGACGGGCAGTGGCATCTGCCACGCCTATGCGCCGGACGGGCGGTGCATCTCGCTGCTGAAGATCCTGATGACGAACTTCTGCATCTACGACTGCGCCTATTGCGTGAACCGCGTCTCCTCCAACGTGCCCCGCGCCCGGTTCACGCCGGAAGAGGTCGTCACGCTGACGCTGGAGTTCTACCGCCGGAACTACATCGAGGGGCTGTTCCTCTCCTCCGGCATCATCCAGAGCCCGGACAAGACGATGTCCGACATGGTGCAGATCGCGCGGACGCTGCGCGAGCGCGAAGGCTTCAAGGGCTACATACACCTCAAGACCATCCCCGACGCCGCGCCGGAGCTGATCGAGGAGGCCGGGCGCCACGCCGACCGGCTGTCCATCAACGTCGAGATGCCGACGGACCAGTCCGTCCGCCAATACGCGCCCGAGAAGAAGCCGGAGACGATCCGCGGCGCAATGGGCGACGTTAAGCGCCATGAGCGGGCGGCGAAGGACCGCACGCACAAGGGGCGCAAGGCGCCGGCCTTCGCCCCCGCCGGCCAGTCCACGCAGATGATCATCGGCGCGGATGCGGCCAACGATGCGACGATCCTCGGCCAGTCCTCCCGCCTCTACGGCGACTACCGGCTGCGGCGGGTCTATTACTCCGCCTTCTCGCCGATCCCCGATTCCACCGCCAAGCTGCCCCTCATCAAGCCGCCGCTGATCCGCGAGCACCGGCTCTACCAGGCCGACTGGCTGATGCGCTTCTACGGCTTCGAGGTGGGGGAGATCACCGCCGCGCAGGCCGACGGCAACCTCGATCTGACGATCGACCCCAAGCTGGCATGGGCGCTCGCCAACCGTCACCGCTTCCCGGTCGACGTGCAGCGGGCGGAGAAGGAGCTGCTGCTCCGCGTGCCCGGCTTCGGCACCAAGAGCGTCGACCGCATCCTCACCACCCGCCGCCACCGGCGCCTGCGTTACGAGGATCTGCGGCGCATGGGCGCGAACCTGAAGAGCGCCAAGGCCTTCATCACGCTGACCGACTGGTCCCCCGGCGGGCTGACGGACGCGGCGAACCTGCGCGCCCGCTTCGCCCCGCCGGCGGAGCAGCTGTCGCTCTTCTAGGCCATGCACCGCGTCACCCTACCCGCCATCGGCACCGCCACCGCGTGGCGCGATGCCGCGCGCGGGCTGCTGGCAGCGGGCGTGCCGCCCGAGGCAGTGCTCTGGGCCGAGGAGGGCGCCGGCCAGAGCGATCTCTTCGCCGCCGACGCGCCGCCCCCGCCCGCCGGGGCGATCACCGTGCCGAAGAGCTTCGTGCCGCTGGCCCAGTCGGTCTGCTGGCATGCCGAGCCGGAGCGCTTCGCCCGGCTCTACGCCTTTCTCTGGCGGCTGCAGGGCAGCCCCCGCCTGATGGCCGACCGGGGGGACGAGAGCCTCGCCCAGCTCCGGCAGATGGAGAAGCAGGTGCGCCGCTGCGCCCACAAGATGACCGCCTTCGTGCGCTTCCGCGAGATCGAGGGGGGCGGCCCCCGCCGGCGCTTCGCCGCGTGGTTCGAGCCGACGCACCACACGCTGGAGCCGACGGCCCCCCATTTCGCCAAGCGCTTCGCCGACATGGACTGGGCGATCTTCACGCCCGCCCTCTCCGCCCATTTCGAGGGGGGAGAGCTCCGCTTCGCCGAGGGCGCCCCCCGGCCGGACCTGCCCGAGGATGCGGCCGATGCGCTCTGGGGCACCTACTTCCGCAACATCTTCAACCCGGCGCGGCTGAAGGTGAAGGCGATGACCTCGGAGATGCCGAAGAAATACTGGAAGAACCTCCCCGAGGCCCGCCACATCCCCGAGCTGATCGCCACGGCCGAGGCGAGGGCGGCAGAGATGGCGGCGAAGGCCCCCACCTTGCCCCCGGCCCGCGCCGCCCGCATCCTGCAGCGGCTGCACACGGAGGAGAAGGTGAGCTGGGAGGAGCTGGCCGCGAAGGCCGAGGAGGAGAACCGCCATGGCCGCGAGGGCTACGGCCGCTTCGTCATGGGCGAAGGCCCGCATGACGCCCGGCTCATCATCGTCGGCGAGCAGCCGGGCGACATGGAGGACGAGGCGGGCCGTCCCTTCGTCGGCCCCTCGGGGCAGCTCCTCGACAAGGCGGCGGAGGCGGCGGGGCTGAACCGGCGGGAGGCTTACGTCACCAATGCCGTCAAGCGGTTCAAGTTTGAGCGGCGCGGCAAGCGGCGCATCCACCAGTCGCCGGACCGCTCCGACATCGAGCATGCCCGCTGGTGGCTCTCCCGCGAGATCGAGCTGATCCGCCCCCGCCTGATCCTCGCCCTCGGCGGCACGGCGGCGGAGACTTTGACCGGCCAGCGCGCCGGCATCCTCAAGCGCCGCGGCCATGTGGAGGAGACGGAGTATGGCCCCGTCCTCCTCTCGCTCCACCCCTCCTACATCCTCCGCCAGCCCGATGCCGGCGCGCAGGCAGAGGCGCGCGCCGATCTGGAGGCCGATCTCGCCGAGGCCGCCCGCCGGATCGCCGCGTGACGCTCGTCGACCGCCTGCGCGCCCGGCCCCGCCCCCTGCGCATCGCCGTCGACGGGCGGAGCGGCAGCGGCAAGTCGACCTTCGCCAAGCTCCTCGCCAAGGATCTCGGCGCCACGCTGATCGAGGGGGATGACTTCTACATCGGCGGCACCGCGCTGCGGGACGAACCGCCCGAGGCGCTCGCCGCGTCTTGCATCGACTGGCGTCGCCAGCGGGACGTCCTCGACACCCTCACCGCCGGCCGCACCGGCCGCTTTCGACCCTTCGACTGGGCGGCCTTCGACGGCTCGTCAGGGCCGGAGACGCTGGTACCACCGGCGGAGATCATCATCCTCGAGGGGGTCTACTCGGCCCGGCACGAGCTCGCCGATCTCATCGACGCCGCCCTCCTCGTCACCACCGCGCCCGCCACCCGCGAGGCGCGCCTGCTGGCGCGGGAAGGCGAGATCACCGCGTGGGAGCGGCAGTGGCACCGGGCGGAGGAGTGGTACTTCGCCCACGCCGCCCCGCCGGAGCGCTTTGACCACATCATCGAGACCTGACGCGCCTCAAGTGCCGAGGTAGCGCGCGATCAGCAGGCCCGTGATCTCCTCCACCGTGGCGCGCGCGGCCGCGCGGTCCGCCTCCGCCACGTCCAGCAACCCGATCAGCGCCTCCGTGCCCGTGGTCGCCGTCAGCCCGCGCACCAGCGCCGCGGCGTCGGCGGCGCTCAGCCCGGCGCGATCCTCGCCCAGCGCCCGCTTGAACATCTCCACCCGCCGCGCCCCGCGCGTCGGCCCGCTGCCGGCCGCCCAGGCATCGAGCCAGCGGGCGAGGAAGTGGCGGAAGGCGGCCTCGTGCCCGGCCGCGAGGTCGAACATGTAGAGCGACACCGCCATCAGCCGCGCCCGCGGCCCCTCCGCCCCCGCCACGATCTGCTCGTAGGGCGCCACGGCGACATCGAGCCCCGCCTCCGCCGCCAGCACCGACGGGTCGGAGAAATAGCGGTAGGCCGTGGCGCGCGAGACGCCCGCCGCCTCCGCCACCGCCGGCACGCTCAGCGCCTGCCCGGCCGCCGCCAGCTCCCTCGCGGCGGCGAGGATCGCGTCGCGCGTTCGGCTCTTCTGGCCCTGCCTGCCCATTTCCACCTCATGAGACACTTGTCTCATAATGAGACCCGTGTATCATTTACCTGCAAGTTCATTTCCGACTCAAGGAGTTTCCCCCATGACGACTGCCCCCCGCCCGCGTCGGTACGAGACGCTGGGCATTCTTATGACCTTCCATGCCTTCCCCGACGAGGTGATGGGCAAGTTCTGCCTGATCGAGGCCGTGGTGCCTCCCGGCCTCGGCGCACCGCCCAACACCCATGCGGGCGAGACGGAGAGCTTCGTGGTGCTGGAGGGCGAGGTCGATTTCATGATCGAAGGCGAGGTGACCCGTGCCGGCGCCGGCGAGAGCGTCATCATCCCCGATGGCGCCGCCCATGCCTTCTCCGCCGTCGGCGAGAGCCCGGCGCGCCTGATGATCCTCAACGCCCCCGGCCAGATGCATGAGCGCTTCTTCACGGAGCTCGGCGTGCCGGTGACGGATGATCGGCAAGAGCCCGCCCCGATGGACGGCCCACCCGACGTCGCCCGAGTCGTGGCCGTGGCGCAGGAGGCCGGGATGACCATCCTCGTGCCCGCCGAGGCGTGAACGGGCCTGAACGGCCCCTCAAAACACAAAAGGCCGCCCCGGGGGGCGGCCTTCCGAACGGATCGACGATCGATCAGTTCTTGGCGTAGAATTCGACGACGAGGTTCGGCTCCATCACCACGGCGTAGGGCACGTCGGAGAGGCCGGGGGTGCGCACGAAGGTGGCGACCATCTTGTTGTGGTCGGCCTCGATGTAGTCGGGCACGTCGCGCTCGTTCAGGGAGACGGCTTCCAGAAGGGCGGCCATCTGCTTGGACTTCTCGCGAACCTCGATCACGTCCCCTTCCTTCACGCGGTAGGAGGGGATGTTCACGCGCACGCCGTTGACGGTCACGTGGCCGTGGTTGACGAACTGGCGGGCGGCGAAGACGGTCGCGACGAACTTGGCGCGGTAGACGACGGCGTCGAGGCGGCGCTCGAGCAGGCCGATGAGGTTCTCACCGGTGTCGCCCTTCACACGCTCTGCTTCGGCGTAGATGCGGCGGAACTGCTTTTCCGTCAGGTCGCCGTAGTAGCCCTTGAGCTTCTGCTTGGCGCGCAGCTGGGTGCCGAAATCCGACATCTTCTGCTTGCGACGCTGGCCGTGCTGGCCGGGGCCGTATTCGCGGCGGTTGACGGGGGATTTGGGGCGGCCCCAGATGTTCTCGCCCATGCGGCGGTCGATCTTGTACTTGGCAGACGTGCGTTTGGTCACGGCTGGTCTCCTTCGTTTTGTTGGCGCGCAGCTTGGTCCGAAAACCGGTAGCCACGTTTCGGGCTGCGCCTGGTCGAAGGGCGTTGTCCTCTCCCCGGATTTTGCCGGGTCGACAGGCTTGCCCTCGCGGGGGCCACCAACACCAATGAATGGCGGCTTCTAGGAAGGCCCGGGGCCGGAGTCAACGGCCTCCATCGGCCGCTCTCGCCCTTTTCGAAATACCTCCGGGGGGCCGAAGGCGGGGGCAGAGCCCCTCAGGTGTCGCCTTCCCGCGCCACCGTCCCGTCGTCGCGCAGCATCTGCCAGCGGGGCGGCGCCTGATGCAGCGTCAGACCGTCGTCGGGGTAGCGCACCGTGTCGATCTCCGCCTGGCTGCCGACGACGAGGTAGGTCAGCGGCGCGTCGGAGCGGTTGAGGACGTGGTGCGCGTTCTCCACGCCCGCCGGCCAGCAGCAGGCGTCCCCCGGCCGCAGGACATGCTCGCCATCATCCTCGACGACCACCGCCTCACCGGAGAGGAGGTAGAGGAACTCGTCCTCCTGCGCATGCCAGTGCCGCATGGCGGAGCGCTCCCCCGGACCGAGGGTGACGATGTTCACGCCGAGCTGCGCCAGCCCGCCGGCGTCGCCCAGCCGCACCTCCTGCCGGGTCGCCGAGCCCTCGACGCGCTGCGGCGCCACGCTGCCTGCCTTGAAGATCATGCCCGTCACCCCTGCCCTTTGCCCAAGCGTACCGCGCGCGCCGGACGGGCGAAAGGCGGGGCCGGACGCGCCTGCCCCTGTCAAGCTGCCGTGAAAGCGCTTCCCTTCCCACCCCTGCCGGGCAATGTGGGCGGATGGCCGAGGATGATCAGCGCGGCGAGCCGCAGCACAAGGAGGGCAGCCCCGCGCGCGCCCTGCTCCCCGCCGGGATCGGCGGCGTGGCGATCTGGGGCGCCTGGGCGCTGGGGGAGGCGCTGAGCTTCGACACCCTCTCCACCCACCGAGAGGCGCTGCTGGCCTACCGGGACGACCACTACCTCCTCACGGCGCTCGCCTTCATGGGCGCCTATGTCACCATCGTCGCCTTCTCGCTGCCCGGCGCCACCGTGGCGACGCTCACCGGCGGCTTCCTCTTCGGCGTCTTTCCCGGCGTGGTCTTCAACGTCCTCGCCGCGGGGACCGGCGCCTGCCTGATCTTCCTCGCCGCCCGCTGGGGCCTCGGCGGCCGGCTGGCGCGGCGGATGGAACAGGGGGAGAGGACGAAGAAGCTCAAGCAGGGGATCGACGCCAACATGTGGCCGGTGCTCTTCCTGATGCGGGTGATCCCGGTCGTGCCCTTCTTCGCGGCGAACCTGATTCCGGCTCTTCTCGCCGTGCCCCTCCCGGTCTTCGCGGTGACCACCTATCTGGGGATCATCCCCGGCGCGATCGTCTACACCTCCGTCGGAGCGGGGCTGGGCGAGGTGTTCGCCGCCGGAGGCCGGCCCGACCTGTCTCTCCTGCGCGAGCCGCGGGTCTTCCTGCCCTTCGTGGGCCTCGCGCTGCTCGCCTCCCTGCCGCTCTTTCGAAAGGCCTTCCTCTCAAGATGGACACGCTGACCTTCGACCTTTGCGTCATCGGCGCCGGCTCCGCCGGCCTCACCCTCGCCTCGGGCGCCGCGCAGACCGGCGTGCGCACCGTCCTCATCGAGGGGGGCGAGATGGGCGGCGACTGCCTGAACTACGGCTGCGTGCCCTCCAAGGCGCTGATCAAGGCGGCGGCGGAGCATCATGCCGGGGCCGATGTCTCCTACGAGACGGCGATGGGACGCATCGCCGATGCCATCGACGCCATCGCCCCGCATGACAGCCAGGAGCGCTTCGAGGGGCTGGGCGTGACCGTGCTGCGCGGCTGGGCGCGCTTCATCTCCCGCGAGGAGGTGGAGGTGGCGCTGCCCGAAGGCACGCGCCGCATCCGCGCGCGCCGCTTCGCCGTCGCCACCGGCTCCTCCCCCGCGGTGCCGCCCGTCGAGGGGCTGCGGGACGTGCCGTACCTGACCAACGAAAGCCTCTTCGCCCGCGAGCGGCTGGAGACGGCCAGCCTGCCCGGCCACCTCCTCGTGCTCGGCGGCGGACCCATCGGCATCGAGATGGCGCAGGCCCACCGCCGTCTCGGCAGCGAGGTTACGGTCCTGCAGGCCGGCAAGGCCCTCCCCCGGGAGGAGCCGGAGCTGCGCGCCGTCGTCCTCGCCGCCCTACGCGCCGAGGGCATCGACATCCGCGAGGACACGACAGCGACCCGCGTGCGGCAGGACGGCGAGGAGATCGTGGTGGAGACGGAGGCGGGCGAGGTTCGCGGCACCCACCTGCTCGTCGCCACGGGCCGCAAGCCGAACATGGACCGGCTGGATCTGGAGAAGGCGGGCGTCGAGGTCTCCAAGGCCGGTATCGTCGTCGATGACAGCCTGCGCTCCGTCACCCACCGCGGCCTCTTCGCCCTCGGCGACATGGCCGGGCGCGGCCAGTTCACCCACCTCGCCGGCTACCACGGCGGCGTTGCGCTGCGCCGCATCGCGTTCGGCCTGCCGTCGAAGGCCACCGCGCCCATCCCCCGCGCCACCTTCACCGCCCCCGAGCTCGCCCATGTCGGGCTGACGGAGGCGGAGGCGCGCGAGCGGCATGGCAGCCGCCTGACCGTGCTCACCCTGCCCTTCGAGCGCAACGACCGCGCTCAGGCGGAGCGGGCGACGGAGGGGCTGATCAAGGTGATGGTGGCCGGCGGGCGGCCCGTCGGCGCCGGCATCGTCGGCCCCGGAGCGGGGGACCAGATCGGCTACTGGCAGCTTGCCATCGGGCAGAAGATGAAACTTTCTGCCATGGCGGGAGCGGTCTTCCCCTACCCGACGCGGTCTGAAATTCACAAATCCGTGGCCGGGAGCTATTTTGGCCCCAAATTGTTCGAGAGTAATCTGGTAAAAAGGTCGGTGGGCGCCATCCAGCGCCTCCTGCCCTGATCGGGAGGGCCCATGCTCAAGACGCTGTCAGGCCGGTTCCTCGTCCTGACCGTCATCTTCGTCATGCTGGCGGAGGTGCTGATCTTCGTGCCCTCCGTCGCCCGCTTCCGGCAGGATTATCTCAACGAGCGGCTCGCCCGCGCGCAGATCGCCTCTCTGGCCCTGCTGGCGGACGACATGGTCTCGGCCGAGCTGGAATCGGAGCTGCTGGAGAATGCCGGTGTCTTCAACGTCGTCCTGCGGCGGGACGAGGTGCGCCAGCTCGCCCTCTCCTCGCCCATCCCGCAGCCGATCTCCGACACCTATGACATGCGCAACTCCGCCGCGCCGACGCTGATCGCCGATGCGCTGGGGGTGCTCTTCGACAACGAGAACCGCATCATCCGCGTCATGGGCAACCCGGTGCAGGAAGGGGGCCTGCTCATCGAGGTGACGCTGGAGACGGGGCCTCTCCGGGCGGCGATGTACGAATACGGCTTCCGCGTGCTCGTCCTCTCGGCCGTCATCTCCATCCTCACCGCGGCGCTGCTCTTCCTCGCCGTGCGCGCCCTGCTCCTGCGCCCCATCGCCGGGGTGATCCGCGCCATGCAGAGCTATGCCGCGGCCCCGGAAGATGCCCGCTCGCTCATCACCCCCACCGCCAGCGTCACCGAGCTGCGCGAGGCGGAGGAGGCGCTGCGCACCATGCAGACGCAGCTCACCGGGGCGCTGCGCCAGAAGGAGCGGCTGGCCCAGCTCGGCGGCGCCGTGGCGCGCGTCTCCCACGATCTGCGCAACATCCTGACCTCCGCCCAGCTCTTCGCCGACCGGATCGAGGGCTCCGACGATCCGCTGGTGAAGCGGCTGATGCCCAAGCTGCTGCGCTCCATTTCCCGCGCCATCTCCCTCGCCGAGACGACGCTCGCCTTCGGCCGGGCGGAGGAGCCGCCGCCGACACTGGCGCGCGTGCAGATCGCCGCGCTCATCGGCGATGTGATCGACAGCGAGCGGCTGGCGACGGGGGCGGACGACATCTCCTTCGGAGAGGACGTGCCGGCCGGGCTGATGGTGCGGGCGGATGGCGAGCAGATCCACCGCGTCCTCTCCAACCTCGTCCGCAACGCGAGGCAGGCGATTCTCGCCACCGGCAAGCCGGGGGAGATCTGCGTGCGGGCATGGGAGGATGACAACGCGTGGTGGATCTCCGTCTCCGACACCGGGCCGGGGCTGCCGCCGAAGGCGCGCGAGCACCTCTTCCAGCCTTTCCAGGGGGCCGTGACGAAGGGTGGCTCCGGCCTCGGCCTTGCCATCGCGGCGGAACTGGTGCGCGGCCATGGCGGCCGGCTGGACCTGCGGGATTCCGGCCCCGAGGGGACGGAGTTCGCCATCTGGCTGCCGAAGTCCGAGGCGGTGCTGCAGGCGGCGGAGTGACGGGAAAGGCCCTGGCGCTGGAGGAGATCGCCGAGGCCACCTCGCCGCCGAGCGAGGAGCGCCGGTCGGACGCGTTTCGCTTCATCCCGGGCGCCACGGCGGCGGAGCGGCCGGCCGAGCTGTTTGAGAATTTCGCCGCCCAGCTCTTCACGGAGAACCTGCCGATCCGCGCCCACCTGCTGCGCGACATCACCGTCAGCGGGCCGCACCTCTTCCTCTCCCGCGGCGAGGAGCTGCTGGCGGAGAGCGTCCACCCCCGCCACAGCGCCGGCGCCTGGGCGGAGATGGCGGGCGGGCCGGTGCGCACCCTCGGGGAGGAGCGGGTGTGGATCGTCGCCGGCAACGGCACCAGCAACAATTACTGGCACTGGCTGCGGCAGGCGCTGCCGGCGATCCTGCAGTCGCGCCGCTTCCTGCGCAGCGCCCTGCCCGGCCACCCCGCCGGCCTGCTGACGCCGCCGCTCGGCCCCTACCAGCGCGAGGCGCTCTCCCTCGCCGGCCTCGGCGCCCTGCCCCGGCTGGAGCTCGCCCCCGGCGAGCGCGTCACCGCGCCGCTGCTGGCCTATTCGGAGCATAACGGCGGCCGCGGCCTCTTCTCGCCAACGGAGGACCGCCTCGCCGTCCGCCGCCGCCTCCTCTCCGCTGTGCCACCCGGCCCGGAGCCGCCGCCGCTCTACGTCTCTCGCCGCGATGCCACGCGGCGGCCGATGGAGACGGAGGCGGAGCTGGAGGGGCTGCTTGCGGCGGAGGGGGTCCGGATCGTGACCGCCGGGGCGCTCGGCGTCGCCGGGCAGGTCGCCCTCTTCGCCCGCGCCCGGCTGATCATCGGCCTCCACGGCGCCGGGATGACCAACACCCTCTTCGCCCCCGCCGGGGCGCAGGTGCTGGAGATCGCGAACGCCTCCTATCTGAACGCCGGGCCCGCCACGGTGCGCCTCTCGCTGCCGACCCCGCTCTGGCTGGACATCTTCGACAGCCCCGGTGCCGGCGGGGCCGGCTGGCGGGCCGAGCCGGGGACCATTCTGGAGACGGTGCGGCGGCTGCGCAGAGAAGTCTGATTAGGCCCCTTGCATCACCCGCCCAGCCCCGCTACATGCCCCACACCCCGCGCGCTGGTAGCTCAGTTGGATAGAGTACTTGACTACGAATCAAGGGGTCGGGGGTTCGAATCCTCCCCAGCGCGCCACTTCCTCCCTATAAGATCCCAAGCAAAGCCGACGCTCCGGTCAGGTCTCTGATCGAGATCGCATTTGCCAAGCGGGACGCCAGACAGGGTTCACGTGATTGCCGCGAGCGGGTGCAGCCTGCCAGGACGCCTCGCCCCAGCCTCCCTCCGCACCCGAACATCAAATGCTTCCGGCCCGTTCGATGACGAGGATGCGGACAATCCCGACCGGGTGCGCAACATGCTCGTCGCCATTCGCCGCGTGGAACACATCGCCGACCTCGAGGCGGATGACCTCCTCGCGCCCGTCGATGCGGATGTGCATATCGACCGATCCGTCGAGGACGGCGAACACTTCCGGACCGTCGTTGATGTGCCATTCGTAGGGCTGATCGGTCCAGTGAAGGCGCACGGTCGCGTCGGAGATCCTCTCGATGTCGAGGGCCTTCCAGGCGCGAGTGCCGGTGAATTCCGTGGCTCGATAGGTCTGCATCGTCGGTCCTCCATGGCCGCTGGTCGTTCGGCCCCATTGCAGCAGTGACGAGGGAGACGCGGTACTTGCCGATCGACGTATCCTCCCCGCGGATCGCGGTTTATGGCTTGCGAAGGGCAAGCCTGCCCACGCGGAGAAAGAAGTCCATGAGCAAGGCCGACCTCGACCCGATGGCGCGGCGCCTCCTCGATCTGTTGCGCGCGGATGCGCGACGGACGGCGGCGTCGTTGGGGCGCGAGCTGAACTTGTCGCGCACGGCGGTCCAGGATCGGATTGCCCGGCTGGAGCGGGACGGGATCATCGGCGGCTATACGATCTGCGAGCCACCGGCGGATGCGGGGCATAGGGCCCTCGCCTCGATCACCATCGAGGTTCGCCCCTGCGATCCGGTCCTGCGCCGCATAAGCTCCGTCCCCGGCGTCGAGCGGGTGTTCTCGCTGGCGGGCGACGTGGATGCGATTGCGCTGGTTCGCGGGGTGGATGCCACCGCCATCAGCGAGCTGGCAGATCGTCTGAGCTCGATCGAGGGCGTCGGCTCCGTCACGCTCAGGACGATCCTGCGGGAGAGATGAGGGGCATCCAACGGCCCCGCTCCTGCCCCCTGACGCCGCCGAGTCACTCCGGCCGATGTCGCGCGCTGCCATCGCGCCGCTTTGGGGCAGGCCGCCCGAGGACTTAGGGGCACTGTGGCACAATCAACCAAATGTTGCCCTATTTCAGACACAAGGGCCTGTGCTCCGGCCTTGGTATAGGTAGGATTGCGCACGTTTCGACGTTGAGTGGGGGTACCGGCGTCTCTACCTCTTGCAGCCGTCGGCCTGACTTGGCCGGCCGCGACTTGCAGGAGCTCAAGGGCGAAAGGTGCGCGGTCCGAGTGCTGGTCGGTTTGGTAAGTGGTATGAGGGGTCCCGGCAGGCGCACTTGCAGTCGCGCTTCGGTGTTTGGACATAAATTTATTCCGTATTTTAACGAAATCTTAGAGATCAGGGATCCAAGGGCCGTACCATCGGCCGTCGTCCCACAGGGCGTTACGTGCACCGACGGACCGCCCACCACCCCTTGTTCCCTCGCCTCTCCGCGGCACCCCACCAGTCGGCTGCCCTTTGGGAAGGCTCCGAGAATCCTTCCCCGCACAGGCCCTCGCGCCCCCGTCGCCACACCGAATCGGGGCTTCCCGCCAGCAGCCTCCCCAACGTCCTTTGCCGTCCGTTAAAATTTGTGACGCCTTAGAAAAGCCAACGTCCGGCGCCTTTTTGCCCACCTTCGGGCGGCAGATTGGTTCCAGACCTAAAACAAGGAACCCGCGGCATGAGCGCCCGCATCTCTTACAGGTCAGACCTACCCGCCCAGACGGCCCTCGCGGCCCTCTGGTCCCGCAGCCTGTCCCGCCTGTCGGCGCGGCTGGGCGGTCGGGGCCGCGCTCTCGCGCTTGTCGTCGGCGTTGCCGGCTGCGCGACGATTCCCGTCACCGCCAACCTCGGGCTCGAGGTGCTGGAGGCGACGCAGCAGTTCCGCTCCACCCCGATGAGCACCGCCTGGGTCACACCCTCCGGCGCGCTCATCGCGATTGATCGGAACCTCTCCAGCGAGTTCGAGCAGAAGATCGGCCTCGTCAACGACACGACGCTGCCGGGCGACAACTTCGTCTGGCTGCGTGCCCGCGTGCCGAACGGCTACCCTGCCGGCCGGTTCCAGCTCGTCGATTTCCTGAGCCGCGTCGGGGAGATCCCTCAGCCGTTCACACAGGTGTCAGATGACAACCTGCGCTACGATGACGACTCCCTCGGGCGTTATTTCTACCTCGCCGAGCAGGCGAGCGGCGACACGAATTGCGTGCTCGCCTTCCGCCGGATCGACAATGCCGGGCGTCTCCTGCCCCGGAACACGTCGGTTCTCGAAATTCTTTTGCGCAATTGTGTGCGCGGATCGGTGGAGCAGGCGCTCCGTCCCATCACCGACCGGCAGATCGGCGTCTCCGCCGTGGCCGGGATCGGCGCGGTGGAAGGCGGAGACCGGATGCTCTCACCGCTCGCGGCACCTCCATTGACAGAGTAAGCCCATGCTGAAGCCCCGCCACAGCAACACCGCCACCTCCGCCCCCGCCAGCCGGGAGCGCAAGGGGGGATGGCTGAACGCCGACCTGTGGCTCTGGGTGGCGCTTCTGCTGCCGATCGCCACGCTGGTCAGCGTGCCGACGGATGTGGGCGGGCAGGCCTTCCTGTCCATCGTGGCGGTTCTGGCGGTGGCGGCGCTCAAGCCCTTCGCCCGGATGCTGGTGCCGCGCTTCTTCCTGCTGGCGACAGCGAGCGTCATCGTCATGCGCTACGCCCTGTGGCGCGTGTTCGAGACACTGCCGGAGCCGGGCTTCACCCTCTCCTTCATCTGCGCCGTCACGCTGCTGGCGGCAGAGGCCTACGCCGTCCTCGTCTTCTTCCTGAGCTCCTTCATCACCTCCGACCCGACGCGCCGGCCCTTCCCGCCCACCGTGGCGCCGGAGCGGCTGCCGACGGTCAACGTGCTCGTGCCTTCCTACAACGAGCCGACGGAGATGCTGCGCATCACGCTCGCCGCCTGCAAGAACATGGTCTACCCGGCCGAGAAGCTGACGGTCGTGCTCTGCGACGACGGCGGCACGGACCAGCGCTGCAACGACAGCGACAAGGCCAAGGCCACCGCCGCCCGCGCCCGCCGGGCCGAGCTGCAGGCGCTCTGCGCCGAGCTGGGGGTGATGTACTCCACCCGCGCCCGCAACGAGCACGCCAAGGCCGGCAACATGTCCGCCGCGCTGGCCCGTCTCGACGGTGACCTGGTCGTGGTCTTCGACGCCGACCACGTGCCGACGCGCGACTTCCTCGCCCGGACGGTCGGCTACTTCGTGGAGGACCCCAAGCTCTTCCTCGTGCAGACGCCACACTTCTTCCTCAACAAGGATCCGATCATGCGGAACCTTGAGCTGTCGGAGAACGTGCCGCCCGAGAACGAGATGTTCTACTCCTTCATCCACCGCGGCCTCGACCGCTGGGACGGCGCCTTCTTCTGCGGCTCCGCCGCCGTCCTGCGCCGGGCCGCGCTCGACAGCGTGGGTGGCTTCTCCGGCGAGACGATCACCGAGGATGCCGAGACGGCGCTGGACATCCACGCCTCCGGCTGGCGCTCGATGTACCTCAACCGCGCCATGATCGCCGGCCTGCAGCCGGAGACCTTCGCCTCCTTCATCCAGCAGCGCGGCCGCTGGGCGACCGGCATGATGCAGATCATGCTGCTGAAGAACCCGATGTTCCGCCGCGGCCTGACGATGGCGCAGCGCCTGTGCTACATCAACTCGATGGCTTGCTGGCTCTTCCCGATCATCCGCCTGATCTTCCTCTGCGCGCCGCTGGCCTACCTGTTCTTCGGCGCCGAGATCCTCGTCGCGACGTTCCAGGAAGCCATGGCCTACATGCTGGGCTACCTCGCCGTCTCCTTCCTCGTGCAGAACGCGCTCTACTCGCGCTTCCGCTGGCCACTGATGTCGGAGATCTACGAGATCGCGCAGACGCCCTACCTCGCGCAGGCCGTCATCAAGACGCTGATCAAGCCGCGCGGCGCCAAGTTCAACGTCACCGCCAAGGACGAGACGCTCGACAACGACTTTATCTCCCCCGCCCACTGGCCGCTGACCATCCTCTGGGGCCTCTGCGCCGCCGGCGTGGCTGCCCTGGTGGTGCGCTGGGTCAACTTCCCGGGCGACCGCTCGGTGCTCTCCGTCGTCGGGGGCTGGGCGGTGTTCAACTTCATCCTCGTCTCCATCTCCTGGCGGGCCGTGGCCGAGCGCAAGCAGCGCCGCGCCTCGCCGCGGGTGAACATGAACGTGCCCGCCATGGCCTGGCTGCCCGGCGCGCCGGACGAGAAGGTGGCGGCGCATATCCTCGATGCCTCCACTTCCGGGATGCGGGTGATGCTGGACGAGCCGCTGGGTGACACCCCCATCGGCAAGCGCAGCAGCGGCATGGAGCTGGTCGTGCGGCCCTACTTCGAGGGCTCCCCCCACCTCGAGGCTGACATCAACCTGACGGTGATCTGCTTCCACCAGCGCCCCGACGGGCCGCAGGCCGGCTCCGTCATCAATGCCGACCAATCGGTGAAGGCGCAGGAGGCCGTGGCCCACCTGATCTTCGGCGACAGCGAGAACTGGCGGAACACCCGCTACGTCTCGCAGGGCGGCATCGGGCTGATCCGCGGGCTGGGCTACGCGGCCTACCTCTTCCTCAACGGCACGCCGAAGCTGATCGCGGCCTTCATCCGCGAGCCGATGCGCCGCCGCACCGTCGTCGCCAAGCGCGACCCGTCCGACCAGGCGCACATCCTCGCCTTCGGTGTCGACATCGAGGAGCGCGAACGGATGCTTGCCCGGGCGCAGGATCATGTCGCCAAGCTGCAAGGACAAGCTGCGTGAAACCCGGCTGGATCGTACCTCTTCTCGTCTCCGCCGGCCTCTGGGCCGGCGGTGCGCAAGGGCAGGAGCTTATGGCCGAGGACGGGGTGATCGATCTCACCCCCATGCTGAACGCCATGCCCGGCACCGACACTCAGGTACAGACGCCGGAGCCCGAACAATCCGAACCGGCCGCCGTGGCCCCCGCCCCCGCGGCCACGCCCACGCCGAGCCCGGCGACGGACGGCATCTCGCCCGCCCTGCCTGCCTATGACCGGGCGAGCCAGCGTGGCGCCAGCGCCGCCAACCCGGTCGAGGCGACGGGGCAGCAGCTGCCCGAGACCATCCTGCTGCCCTTCGTCACCCAGCCCTTCCAGCGGGTGCTGCGCATCTCCGGCGAGGGCGGCAGCGCACGGCTGAGTGTACAGATCGAGAACCCGGCGCTGGCCCGCGAGCTGCGCCTGTCGCTGCGGTCCAGCGTCAACCTTCTGCCCGACCAGTCGGCGCTGACCTTCTTCCTCAACGGGGTGGAGATCGAGCGGCTGGAGCCCGACTTCTTCGACGGGTTCGAGACGGTCGCGCTGCCCTCCGACGCCCTCGTCCCCGGCGCCAACGAGCTCATCATCCGCGCCGACCATACCCACCGCATCTTCTGCGGGCCCGAGGCGAGCTTTCAGGTCTGGACGGAGATCGACCTCGGCAACAGCGGCCTCGTCGTGCCGCGCGCGGCCCTCTCCGGCGGCGCGCAGGGTATCCGCGAAGCGCTGGCGGCGCAGATCGTCTCCGCCGGTGAGGTGACCATCGAGAGCATCGGCGAGGTGCCGCCGGCGCTGCTCTCCGAGCTTGGCCAGCGCATGCGCGCCCTCGTGCCCGGCGCCGCGCCCTTGCTCACCGTCCGCTCCCCCTATGCCCCGGTGACCGAGGGGCAGCCGCTCTCGCTTGCCCGCATCGCCATCGTCCCCTCGCAGGAGCCGGTGGCGGAGCTGCGAGAGGGTGCCGGCGGCGCGCTGGTGCTGGTGCTGGGCGGGCCGCTCGACGTCTCCATGCTCGACACCTGGCTGCCGGCTCCGCAGCCGGCCGCCGACCTGCCCGTGCTGACGCCGGCGCAGTCCATCAGCCTCGCCGACATGGGGCAGGAGGAAGGCGTGAGCTTCGAGAGCCGCTACGCGCGCTCCGACATCCGTTTCTCCCTGCCGGAGGACTGGCTGCTGAGCGCTTCGCAGAAGGCGGAGATCGACCTGAGCTACGGCTATATCGAGGGCCTGCCCGAAGGCTCGCTTCTGCTCATCAAGGTCAATGACCAGACCGTCCGGCTGCTGCCGCTCTTCGGCCGCGGCGGCGAGACGCTGCCGCGCCTGCCCGTCGGCCTGCCGGCGCGCCTGCTCTCCGCCGGCGCCAACGAGCTCAGCTTCGAGGCCATCGTCCCCGGCGACCCGCCGGACCTGCCCTGCACGCGCCTCGGCGGGCCATACGTCACCATCGATCCGTCGACGGCGCTCGTCGTGCCGACCTCGCCGGCGATGGACTACCCCAGCGTGAGCGACGCGCTGCGCGACCTCACCCCCGGCTCGGCGAGCACGCCCCCGGGGATCGACCCGCGCAGCCTCGCCGGGCGCACCGTGTCGGCCCTGCAATCGGCCTTCCAGCCGATCGAGGGCGCCGGCGGCGCCAGCCTCACCGTCACCAGCCTCTCCGAGGTCGAGCTGGCGGCGCTCGCCCGGCTCGGCGTCACCCGTACCGCCATCGAGGGCCTGCTCGCCCCCGTCGGCGGCCGGACGCAGGAGCAGGCGCCCGCCGTCGGCCTCGTCGCCCGCGGGCGCGAGGGGGCGGAGTTCGTCTATGACTGGGTGACCGACTTCGCCATGCCCGGCGATCCGCCGCTCGGCGAGTGGCTGGCCGGGCGCCAGGGCAAGGCCTTCCTCTTCCTCGACGCGCCGGAGGAGACCTCCGCCGCCACCCTCGTCCTCGCCCCCGGCACCGAGCCGGTCGCCATCGCCGCCGCCCTCTCCGACGCGCGGTTCGATCCCTACGGGCCGAAGGGGGCCGCCGCCGTGCTCACCGAGGCCGGCACGTGGGAGAGCTGGCGCCCAGCCGCGCAGCCACCGCGCCTGCAGGAGCCACTGACGCTGGCGAATTTCCGCGACGTGGCAGGCAACTATGCCTCGTGGTCGCCGCTCCTCTTTGTCGGCCTCCTTGCGGGGCTGGTCATTCTCTCTGTATTGCTGGCACTGTCCTTCGTCGTCAGGACACGCGGGCGCAACAAGCGATGAGCGACACCAAGCCGATGAACCGCAGACATGCGCTAGCCGCCCTCCTCTCCGCCACGGCCCTGCCCCCGCTCGGCCTCTCCGGCACCGCCGCGCTCGCGCAGACGGTTGTCAGCCCGCATCCGCTCGCCGAGGCCTGGGCGCTGTGGAAGACCGGCTACCTCGCCGAGGACGGCCGCGTCGTCGACGAGCTGCAGCAGGGCGCCAGCCACTCCGAGAGCCAGAGCTACGGGCTGCTCCTCGCCGCCACCATCGGCGACGAGGCGGCGTTCGATCTCATCGACGACTGGACGATGCGCAACCTCGCCGTCCGCGAGGACCGGCTGCTCGCCTGGCGCTGGCTGCCGGACATGGCGAACAATGTGCCCGACCTCAACAACGCCTCAGACGGTGACCTCTTCTACGCCTGGGCGCTGATCCGCGGCGCCGAGCGCTTCGACCGCCCGGCGCTGCGCGAGCGGGCCGCCGGCATCGCGCGCGATCTCGCCGCCACCTGCATGCTGACGGCGACAACCGAGAACGGCGGCCAGCGGCTGCTCTTCGTTCCCGCCGCCGCCGGCTTCGAGCGGGAGGAGGGCAACGTGCTCAACCTCTCCTACTACATGCCCCGCGCCATGGAGGACGTGGCAGAGGCGACCGGCATCACCGCCTTCGCCGAGGCCTCCCGCGACGGCATCGGCATCATGACCGACCTCGCCATCCAGGGCCTGATCCCCGACTGGATCACCGTGGCCGCCGCCGGCGGCTATTATGCCGACGAGGAGCTGGCGGACCGCAACGGCTACGAGGCGATGCGCGTGCCGCTCTTCCTCATCTGGTCGGGCTTCGGCAACCACCCCGCCGTGCGCCGGCAGGCCGAAGCGCTCCACGCCGCCGAAATGGCGGAGATCCCGACCCCCACGGTGATGGACCGTGTGACCTACGCGGTGCGCGAGACGAGCCCCGATGCCGGCTACGCCGCGCTCGGCGGGCTTGTCACCTGCGCCTCCTCCGGTCAAAGCGGGGCCGCCATTCCCCGGTTCCGAGTCGACCAACCCTATTATCCGGCGACGTTGCATCTCTTCGCGCTGCTCGCCCAGATCGAGGCCACACAATCATGCGTCCCCATCTGATCCTCTCCGCCGTTCGCCACGCCGCCATCGCCGCCGCCATCCTCGGCGGCGTTGCGCTGCCGGCGACCGCGCCCCTGGCGCAGGAGGCGAGCGCCGCGGCCCCGGGGCCCGACGATCTGCGGGCGCTGCGCTATTACATCGAGCAGGACGAGACGGCCGCCATCACGGCGGAGATCCGGCGCCTGCAGATCGACTACCCCGGCTGGACGCCGCCGGAGGACCTCGACTCGCTGCTCATCACCGGCCCCTCGACGGAGGTCGACCAGATCTACGCCCGCATCGCCGCCGGCGATGTCGAGGGCGCGCGCCGGCTCATCGCCACGACGCAGGGTGCCTTCCCCAACTGGGAGCCACCGGCCGACATGACGCAGCTGCTCGAGCTCGCCTCGGCGCAGGAGAGCTTCGACACCGCCGTCAGCTCGCAAAACCTGACGCGGGCGCTGGAGATCGCCGTCGACACGCCGCAGCTGCTCAGCTGCAACCGCATCAACAACACGTGGGAGTTGGCGGCCCTGCAGGCACGCAGCGGCAACGACGCCGCCGCCCTCGCCGCCTACCGGCAGATCGTGCAATCCTGCTCCGGCTCGTCGGAGATCGTCTCGACCATCGAGAAGGCCAACGCCGTCTCCTCGGCGGACGAGATCCAGGCCCTCGTCTCCACCGCGCAGACCCGCCTGCCGGCGCTGTCGAGCACGCTGGAGACGCTGGAGGCCCGCCTCCTCGCCGGCCGCGGCATCACCCCGTCCGGCGACACGGCCGAGGCCCCGGAGGAGGACGAGGACGAGCCCGCCCCGGCCGCCGCCCCCGCGCAGACGCAGAGCGCCCCGCAGCAGGCCGCCGCTCCGGCGCCCGCGCCCGCCCCGGCGCCTGAGCCGGCCCCTGCCCCCGCACGACGGCCCGCCTCGGCGTCGCCCTCCGCCGCCCCGGCGCCGGCGCCCGCCGCCTCGCCCTCCACGGTGCCGCTCGGCATGGCCTCCTCGCAGAGCCCCTATGCCCAGCTGCCCCGCTCGGGCGACGGCCGGATCAATGCCGTGCGCGCCGCGGCGCAGGCGGAGAACTACCGCCAATGCGCCTTCTCCTCGACGCAGCCCCGCTCGCTTGACGTGGCCTATGAGCGCGCGTGGTGCGTCTACAACCTCGACCGCCCGCTTGAATCGCTCGCCCTCTTCACCGCCGCCGCCGACGGCCGCCTCGGCGCCGTCGTTTTGCGCGACGCGCGCTACGGCATGGCCCTCTCGATGCTGGAGCTGGAGATGACCGACGCCGCCAGCCAGGTCGCCGCGCGGACGGATTTCACCGCCCCACAGCGCCGGACGATCGAGACCATCATCCTCGATCAGCGCGGCGTGCGCGCCTACGAGCAGGGCGATTACCGCCAGTCGATCATCTATTTCAACGAGTTGGAGCGGATCGAGGGGAGCCTGCGCCGCGACCTTGAGCTGCTGCGCGGCTACGCCATGCTCAACTCCGGCGACCAGCGGGGCGCGATCAACGTCTTCCTGCGGCTCAACGACGAGCTGTCGACGCCGGAGACGCGGCAGGCGCTGGCGGCGGCGCGGGATTAACCCGCGCCCTCCCCGGCGTTTGGAGATCCGGCGATTCGGCCCTACATTCGGCTCACACCCGAAAACCAAGGAGGAGCCGATGACCAAGGATATTCTCGACCACCCCCGTGCCGTCAGCGGCACCCGCACGCGCGCCTATGCCGAGATCGAGCGCCGCAACGCGCCCGAAGGCTCGCATGAGGGGGCCAAGCGCCTGCACCGCCACAAGACGACGGCGGGCGGCCGCGTGAAGCCCTACACGCGCATCGAGCGCGGCCAGACGGCCTGACGATCAGGCGCGCCGGCCTCGCCCGGCGCGCCCCCTTGCACCGCTGGCCACCCGGCCGTGCCCCCGCTCCCTAAAATCCAAGCCTTTAGAATGCCGCGGATTTCTCCCCGTCATCGACGGGATTGATCGCGCCCCCGCCCAGAAATGGCCCGCTTTCGCCGGCCTTCTGGCGCGCGAGGCAGCGACAACGGATAATCCCGCATGCAGCATCTGAAGGGTCCGGCGATCTGGCTTCTGCGCCTTGTGGTGGCGGGGCTGGCGATCGAGCTTCTCTCCCCGCATCTCGCGGGCGGAGAGACCCAGCTCATGCGCGCGGCCATCGCCTTCGCCACGCTGGCGATGCTTGGTGCCATCCATGCTTCACCCGCCCCGGCGCCGGAGACCCTCGACGCCACTCCCGAGCTTGCCATCGAGGAGCTGCCGCAGCCGGACTACATCGCCCCCTTCCAGCCGGTGCACTACAAGAAGCCGGTGCGCTACCAGTTCCAGGCCGCGCTGGAGACCCGGGTGGCGCGCGAGGTTGAGGCGGCGCGGCTCTCTCACCGGGGCCGGCGCACCGCCGCCATCGGCTACCTCGTGCTGGCCATCCTCCTCGCCGGGCTCATCGCCGACCCGTCCTTCGGCCGCCAGCCGCTCGAGACCGGCCTTGCCGACAACCTCGGCCGCGCCGTCGCCGGCCTGTCGGACGTCGTGACCGCCCTCTTCGGGAGGGACTGGCGCGCCGCGCAAGCCTGGCTGGAGCGGGAGCTGCTGCTCCTCGCCGATGGCGACATGCGGGCGCTCTGGCAGCTCATCCCGATGTTGACCGTGGTCACCATGGTCCCCGCCCTGGCGCTGACCGCCCTCACCGGCACCGGCCGTGCCCGCCGCCGCCGCACCTCGCCCTTTGGCGAGCCGCTGGCCTGGCGCTGACCCATGCAAGGCGCACCCATGCAGAAATACGAGTTCCATGACCGCCTCGCCGCCCGGCTGGCCGAGCGAGACGCGCAGCCGACACCGGGGCGCCGCCCCCGCCGCGGCAACGGCGGCGGCCGGGCCATCCTGCTGCTGATCGCCATCGCGCTCGGCCTGGCCGCGCTGGCGCCGCTGGTCGCCCGCCTCGGCCCTGGCACTCTTTCCGCCACGGATCCCGCCGTCACCGCGGTGGAGGACGCCGCCACCACGCTCGCCGCGGCGCCGGCGGAGGCCGGCCTGCCCGATGCCGAGCGCCTCGGCGAGGCGCTCTACACCTGGGCGCGCGCCCATGTCGGCCCGTCCATCGAGGTGCTGGACCCGATGCAGTTCCTCGTCGCCGCCGGCACGGGGCTGCTCTTCGTGGTCATCTTCTCCCTGCTGATGCTGCGGCTGGTGCTCCGCCTCGTCTTCGGGCGGCGCCAGCACAACATCAAAGAGATGGGGATCCGCTAGAAATCCACCTTCACGCCCGGCAGCTTGAGGGACTTCACCGTCTCCCTCAGCTCCGCCCGCGCGGCGATGCCGGAGAGGGAGAGCCCCCGCACCCCGGCGTCGCGCAGGTCGAGCAGCGTCAGCCCGCGCGGGAAGAGCTCGCGGAAGATCACCCGCTCGCCGAAGCCGGGGCCGACGCGGAAGCCGATGCGCTTGGCCAGCCGCTCCACCGCGCTCTCGATCTTGGCCTTGTTGATCATGTGCTGCGCGCCGATCCGGTTGCGCATGACGATCCAGTCGAGCGGCTTCATCCCCGCGCTCGCCCGGCTCTGCCGCGCCGCCCAGACCATCTCGGAATAGACGGAGGGGCCGAGGATCTCCTCCCCCTCCGGGTCCATCCGGGCCAGCATGTCGAAATCGACGAAGCTGTCATTGAGCGGCGTCACCAGCGTATCGGCCAGCGAATGGGCCATCTGGGAGATGCGGGAATGGGCGCCGGGGCAGTCGATCACCGTGAAGGCGCAGACGCCGTCGAGACGGTCGATGGCCTCGGCGAAGCGCCGGTCGATCGCGTGCTCTCCGGCGGCGACCTGATCGGCGCCGATCTTCGGCAGCTCGGCCACCTCGGGCGTCGGCAGATCGAGCCCCTCGCGGGCGACGGTGGCGCGGCGGTTCTCGATATAGCGGGCGAGGGAGCGCTGGCGCAGATCGAGGTCGATCACGCCGGTGGCGTGCCCCATCCGCGAGAGGGCCGTGGCAATATGCATGGCGGTCGTGCTCTTGCCCGCCCCGCCCTTCTCGTTGCCCACGACGATCAGATGCGCCATGTCGTTTGCTGCCCCTTGTTCCCCCGCTGTTCCCGCTGAATATCCGCGCCTTGCAAAGATGGAAAGCCGCGCGTCCCTCGCCGGCAGGATATGTCAGGTGACATGATCCTTGCCTGATGCTCACGGATCCGTTACCAGCGCAGGCAAGAGCGGCACCGGGCCCGCGGTGGGCCGTCCAGGCCTCCTGCCCGTGTCGCGGCTTGCCTTCGGGCCGGAACTTTCGGTTCGTCGGGGTCGGCAGAGCGGCCTTTTTGCTGCTGACCGGCCCGCCCCCTGTCCGGCGCCTCAACTCAGGGGGAGGGGCGCCGGGCAGGCCATCGCGGGATGGGCGCATTGCAGGATGGTCTGGTCATCCGTGCGCCAGCAATAGACGCCAGTCTCGAGCAGCTGCAGCACCCAGAGGACCGGCTCCCCGTCGGGTCCGAGCCGGCTCTCCCCGTGCAGCGCCAGCGTCAGGCTTCGCTCCCCCTCCTCCAGCACGTCGTAGCCGCCGGAGAGGCGCTCGTTGCCCTCGTAATCGGTGATGGGCGCATCCCAGGTGACGATCAGCCGCGAGCGGTCGGCGGGGAAGCTGAAGCGATGCGGGTTGAGGCAGGTGGCATCGGCGGAGAAGTCGTGCCCCCAGGCCGTCGCCGCCAGCCGCTCCAGCACGTCGGCGGAAGCGGGGGCGGCGAAAAGCAGAAGGCCCGCGGCGACGAGCGCGCGGGCCTCCATTTGTCTCAAAGGTCTCAAGCTCAGAAGCCGAGGCCGGCGTACTTGTTCTTGAACTTCGACACGCGGCCGCCGGTGTCCATGAGGCGGGTGGAGCCACCCGTCCAGGCCGGGTGGGACGTCGGGTCGATGTCGAGGGAGAGCGTGTCGCCCTCCTTGCCCCAGGTCGACTTCATCTGAACGACGGTGCCGTCGGTCATCTTGACGTCGATGAGGTGATATTCGGGATGGATGCCGTCTTTCATCGTCTCTCTCCTCAGGCGCTGGCGTCGTCGGACAGCGGCTTGTAGTTCTGCACTTCGGCGATCCGGGCCTTCTTGCCGCGGCGCTCGCGCAGGTAATACAGCTTGGCACGGCGGACACGGCCGCGGCGCACCACTTCGATCGACTCGATGTTGGTCGAGTAGAGCGGGAAGACGCGCTCGACGCCCTCGCCGAAGGAAATCTTGCGGACGGTGAACGACCCGGCGATGCCCTTGCCGTGCTTGCGGCTGATGCAGACGCCTTCATAGTTCTGCACGCGGGTGCGCGTGCCTTCCGTCACCTTGTAGCCGACGCGGATGGTATCGCCGGCCTTGAAATCGGGAATGGCTTTCCCGAGTTCGGCGATCTGTTCCGCCTCCAGTTGTGCGATCAGGTCCATGCCTGACTCCTTCTCTCACGCGGGTTGGCCCGCTTGGTGGGGACGTCCGAGAGCTCCTGGTCTTCGACCGGGTCCGCCCGAATGGCGCCCGCCGGAGGATCGGATGTCGTCATTGCTGTCCATCGCCGGAAAGCGCGGGTACGGCGGAAGAAGGCCGGCGCAAACGGGCAACGGGTCCGCCGGCCGATTCCGACCGCGGACCGGCGGCGTATAGGACGCCCCGGCCCGCCGATCAAGCCCTTCGGGGGGTGGGGAGGCCGCGGGGCGCGGCTTTCGCTCACATAGGGTGGGTTTCCAACCCACCTCTCCGTCACCACTGAGCGCACAGCCTGCAGGCGCAGGGCGAGCGCCGGCCCTTGGGGTGGCGCTCCCACGGCGCCGCCGCGCGCTTTATGGTGCACCAACCTCCCCGCTCAAACTTCCGCGCCCACCTCACCGGAGCGCCAGCCCGCGGGACGGGCCGGCGCTCGCCCTGCGCCTTTGGCGCGCACCGGGCGGGGGAAGAGCGCGGATCGGTGGCCAGCAAGGGGCACGCCCCCGCCCCGGCGCGACCGGGGATGAGCGGGCGGGCGGGCGATTGCCGAAGGCGAGGCCGCCTCGCCCGTGCCGTCAGCTGGCGTTCTGCCGCTCGAGGTGGGCGCGCAGCTCCTCGGCTTCGCTGCGGGCGTCGCGCAGACCATCCATGGCGGCGCGCAGCTCCGCCTCCGTCTGGGCCAGCTGGGCGCCGATCTCGGCCTCGCGCTGCTGCATGTAGGTGATCGACTGGTCGCGCGTCTCCTCCGCCTCGTGGAGGGCCTGCGCCATGCGGTCGAGCTCGGAGATGTCGGCCTTGGTGACGCGGGTGAAGCGGTGGACGAGCCACGAGGCGAACCAGCCGAGGCAGAAGGCCACGAAGAGGATCACGGCCGTCGCGATGATGAATTCCGTCCTGTTCACGCGCCGATCCCCATTGCCGCCACCCCCTGCTGCCTGCCCCTAGTTGTCGCCGTCATCGCCCTCGTCCGCCAGCCCTTCCGGCCGCAGCTCCGGGCGTTTCTCCGGCGGCGCCTCCATGGCGGCGGGGAAGTCATCGCCCTCCGGCTCCGCCTCGCCCTCGTCGGCAGCTCCCTCCGGCGCCGCCTCGTCGCCCCCTTGCGGGTCCGCCTCGGAGGAGGAGGGCGGCGCCGGCGGGCCCTCGGGCTCCATCAGGCGGAACTCGATGCGCCGGTTGGCCTCGCGCCCGGCCTCGGTGTCGTTGTCGGCGATCGGGTCGGCCTCGCCGTAGCCCGAGGCATCGAAGGCGCCGACCGGCACGCGCCGGGTGCGCAGCGCCGCCAGAACCGCGTCGGCCCGCTGCTGGGAGAGCCGCTGGTTCATCTCCTCCCGGCCCTGGCTGTCGGTGTAGCCGGCGATCTCCAGCGGCAGGTCCGGGCAGGCGCGCAGGATCTCGGCGATCTGGTCGACGACCGGCCCCGTCTCCGCCGTCAGGTTGGCCGAGCCGGGCTCGAAGAGGATCTTCGTGGCGCTCGTCACCTGCGTGATGTGCTGCACGCATTCCTCGGGGCTCGGCAGGGCGGCGATCGGGTCCAGCGCCTCATCGTACTCGACGGCGACGTCCACCTCCGCCGCCGGGCCGAGCTTGTCGATCAGCAGGCGGGTGATGGCCGCCTCGCCGTCGGGGTTGCCGGTCCGGCCACGCACCGAGACGCTGCCCGGCTCCACCACCACGACGCCGTCGCCCAGCCCCGCCAGCGCCTCGATCCCCGCGAGGACGCGGTTCGACCAGCCGGAGGGCAGCCCCTCGCCTACGCGCGTCGCCATCCGCACCTCGCCGCCGACGAAGCGGGCGCGGGCGAAATCGCCGGCGATGTCGTTCATCAGGTCGCTCTCGACGCGGCCGCGCAGCTGCACCTGCCCGCCCTCCGCCAGCGTCGCGGTGAACTGCACCGGCCCCTGGTCGCCCTGCACCACCTCCGGCAGCTCGGCGCTGAGGGAGAAGATGTCGGGCAGCCGGTTCTCCAGCTCGCCCACCACGTTGTCGAAGCTGCTCTGCGCCAGCCCGGGCAGCGCCACGAGGCTGACATCGGCGTCCGAGAAGGTGATCGCCCCGCCGCCGAGCTCGGCCAGCGCGGCGATGCCGTCCGCCACGGCGGCGCCCCACTCGCGGCTGGGGGTGCCGAGGCCGAGCGCGCAGGTCACCTCGCCCTCCTGCCCCGCGGCGCGGGCGGCGGCGGTGATGCGGGTGCGCGCCTCCTCAGTGTCGGCGGCGCAGGTCTCGAAGCGGGTGCCCTCGGCATCGATCACGAAGCGCACGGCGAAGGGGGTGATGACCGGCCGGGGGGCGGAAATCTCCACATCCACGCGCAGGCCCGCGGGCAGGTTGCGGCGGAGCGACCGCTCCAGCTGGGCCTTCTCCTCCGCCCCTTCGGAGATGGCGGCGACCTCGACGAAGCCGGGCGCGACGGAGATCTTGGAGTGATCCAGCATCTCCAGCGCCCGCACCGCGTAGGTCAGCGCGCCGCGCCAGCCGTCAGGGATGGGATAGTCGGCGACGTCCAGCAGGTCCGTCACCTCGGCGGCACCGGCGGCGCGGCGGATCTGGGAGAGGAAGGCCTCGCGGTCCATTCCCGCCGGGATCAGCCCGATGAGGGAGACACCGCTGTCGCCCTGCAGGATCTCGACGTCGAAGGCGGGCGGCGTGATCTGGTCGGCCGCCTCCACCTGCATGTTGTCGATGACGCGGGAGGCGTCGACGATGCCGCCGGCGACGCTCTTGGCGCGGAAGCGCACCGCTTCGCTCGGCGCCTCGCCCTCGATGATCACCTGCAGGCCGTCGCCGATGACGGAGGCCCAGTCGTGCCCCTCGCCTTCCAGCGCCTCTTCCACGGCGGCCACGGAACTCTCCTCCACCGCCTTGGCGGCAAGGCGGGCGGCGAGGCCGCAGAGCAGCGCCGCGAGCAGGAAGGCGCAGATGGGCACGAGATGTCTGGAAAGGCGCATTGTTCCCCGGCCGTTATCCCCCGCCCCGTGATAGGCGCGGGCGCCCGCGCGATCAATCAGAGCAAAAAGGCGATGGCAAAAAACGGCAGGGGCAGCAAGCCTGCATCCCGGTTGGAGCGGAAGAGGCGGAGGCATTGCGCCGGGTCATCGGCGTCAAATCGCCCAAGCTGCCAAGCCAGATGCCACCCCAGCGCCCATGGCCCTCCCAGCGCGATCACGAGTGAGAGAACCGAGCGGTCTCCCGCCGCGAGCAGCACGGCGAGCCCCATCAGCAGCACGGCGGCGACGAGGAAGCCCCGCAGCCAGCGCCGGCTGCGCGAGCCGAAGAGCCGGGCGGTGGACTTCACGCCGATCAGCGCGTCGTCCTCCACGTCCTGGTGGGCGTAGATGGTGTCGTAGAACAGCGTCCACGCGATGCCGGCTGCGTAGAGGGCGAAGGCGGCCGGCTCCAGCCGGCCGGCATGGGCGGCGTAGAGCAGGAGCGCGCCCCAGTTGAAGGCGATGCCGAGGAAGACCTGCGGCCACCACGTGAACCGCTTGGCGAAGGGGTAGATGGCGACGGGCGCCAGCGAGACGACGCCGAGGAGGATGGCGACGGGCGGGAAGGTCAGCAGGATGGCCAGCGCCACCAGCGCCTGAGCCGCCATCCACGCCAGCGCCTGCCGCACGCTCACCTGCCCCGAGGGGATGGGGCGGGAGCGGGTGCGCGCCACGCCGGCGTCGATGTGGCGGTCTGTGATGTCGTTCCACGTGCAGCCGGCGCCGCGCATCAGGAAGGCGCCGATCCCGGCGCCGACAAAGAGCCAGAGATCCCCCGGCCGCGCCTGCCCGGTGGAGAGCATCGCCAGCGCCAGGCCCCACCAGCAGGGCAGCAGCAGAAGCCACGTCCCCGCCGGCCGATCGGCACGCGAGAGGCGCAGGTAGGGCTGCAGCGCCGCCGGCGCCCGCCGGTCCACCCAGTTGCCGACGGAATCGGAAACCCGCCCGGCGCTCGTTCCGGCCTCTGGCATATGGCCCCCTTTTGCCGCATCAACGCCGCATGGCACAGCGCGTCCGGCTTTATGTAGACCAGCCCCTCGCCGCGGGGCAATCGCTCGATCTGGCGGCGGATCAGGCGCATTACCTCTTCGCCGTCATGCGCCTGACCGAGGGAGCGCAGCTCGGCCTTTTCAACGGCCGCGACGGCGGCGAGTGGGAGGCGGTCGTGGCGGAGACGGGCAAGCGCAAGGGCCGGCTCAACGTGCTCTTCGAGGCGGCGCCGCCGCAGCCCCGGCCCGACCTCTGGCTGCTCTTCGCGCCCTTGAAGAAGGCGCGGACGGACATGCTGGTCGAGAAGGCGACGGAGCTGGGGGCGACCCGCCTTCAACCCGTGGCGACCGATTACACCAATGCCGAGCGGGTGCGGGAGGATCGCCTCGCCGCCATCGCGCGGGAGGCGGCGGAGCAATCCGGCGCCACCTCGGTGCCCGAGGTCTCGGGGCTGGAGAAGCTCTCCGCCCTGCTCGATGGCTGGGACCCGGCGCGCGAGCTGTGGTTCTGCGACGAGATGCGGGCGGAGGACCCGGCGGTGCCCGAGGCGCCGGCGGAGGGGCCGGGCGCCATCCTCATCGGGCCGGAGGGCGGCTTCTCCCCGGCGGAGCGGGAGCGCCTGCGCGCCCTGCCCTTCTGCCGCCCCGTCGCCCTCGGCCGGCGCATCCTGCGCGCCGAGACGGCCGCCATCTCCGCCCTCACCCTCTGGCTCGCCGCGCGGGGCTTCCCGTGACCCCGGCGCAGCCCGCCGACATCCCCGAGGTCGAGGCCTTCCTCGATGCGCGCCTGCCCCGCGCCATGTTCCCGCGCGCCAACCTCGCCCATTACGGGCTCGCCACGGGCGGCCCACAAATGCACCGCCACGCCATGCGCTTCTGGCTGCGCCGCGAGGACGGCACGCTGACGGATGTGCTCGGCGCCACGCGCGAGGGCTTCCTCCTCCCCGCCTGCCCCACCGGCCCCTGGGAGGCCGCGGCCGAGGCGCTGCGCGGCGAGGAGGTCGGCGCGCTGATCGGGCCGGAGGAGGAGGTGCGGCCGCTGCGCAAGGCGCTGGGGCTGCAGGACGTGCCCGGTGAGCTCGACGAGGTGCAGCCGCATTTCCTCCTCTCGCTGGAGGATCTGCAGATCCCCGAAGGGCCGGGCGGGATCGTGCCCTTCGCGGAGGGGCCGGAGGCGGTGCTCGTCGGCTGGATGCGCGACTACTTCGCCGAGACGCTGGGCACGCCGCTCGACCTCGCCGCCATCGAGGCGCGCCGCGCCGTGCAGGCAGCGGCGGAGGCGGAGAGCCACGTCGTCCTGATGGACGGGGAGACGCCGCTGGCCATGGCAGGGCTCAATGCCCGCCTGCCGGGCATCGTGCAGGTCGGCGGCGTCTACACCCCACCGGCGCTGCGCGGCCGTCACCACGCCCGCCGCGCAGTGGCGCTTCACCTCGCCGAGGCAAAGGGGAGGGGCGTGCGGGAGGCGACGCTCTTCGCCGCCGGCCCGCCCGCCATCGCCGCCTACAAGGCGCTCGGCTTCCGCCGCATCGGCCGCTGGACGCTCTGCCGCTTCGCTGCCCCGCAGGTGATCCATGGATGAGCTCCTCCGCCCCGAGGCGCGCGCCGCCCTCCTGCGCTGGCGCGAGGCGCTGCTCGGCGCGGCGCTCTGCGCGCTGGCGCTGCTGGGCGCCTGGCAGAGCTACGGGCTGACCCGCTGGGTCGCCCTCTTCCTGGCGCTGGTCGGCCTCGCGCTGGCGCTCGCCGGGCTGCAGCGCGGCCGCTTCCGCGGCGCCGGCGGCGGCCTCGGCGTCGTGGAGCTCGACGAGGGCCGGCTGAGCTGGCTCGGCCCGCGCGGCGGCAGCTCCGTCTCCATGGGCGAGCTGGCGGTGCTGGAGTACCATCCGGCCGAAGGGCTGACGCCGGAGCGCTGGCGGCTGACGGACAAGACCGGCAACGAGCTGCTGGTGCCGGCGAATGCCGCCGGCATCGAGCGGCTCTTCGACGCATGCGCCACCCTCCCCGGCCTCTCCCCCGCCCGCCTCGGCGCCGCCCGCCGCGCCGGTATGCCGGTGCGCCTCTGGCCCGAGCAGGTGTCCCTGGCGCGCCGGTTGCACTGAGAGGGAGGGCGCGCTCTTTGGCGCGCCCCCTGCGCTCTGCGTAGGGTGGGTTTTCAACCCACCTTCCCCGCCCGCCATCCCACACCTGCCCTTGCAGGCGCAGGGCGAGCGCCTGCCCGTGGGGTGGCGCTCCAACCGCACCGCTGCGCGCTTTACGCCCGCCAAGCCCCTCCCCGCTCCGAGCGGAGCACCAAGCCCCACCAGAGCGCCAGCCCGCCGGGACGGGCAGGCGCTCGCCCTTCGCCTTTGGCGCGTACCGGGCGGGGGAACAGCTCCAGCGGGTCGCCAATCCAGGCGGTCTCACCGAGCCACCCGTAGGCCGGGCATCAGCCCGCCCGCCCTACCCCGCACCGCCGCTCCATTGACAAGCCTCCGCCCTCCGGCCACCTAGACCGGACGGCCCAGGCGAGACGGCCAAAGCGAGACGGAGCGCGCCCCATGTCCATCCCCCAGTCCGGCGGCGGCCTGATCGAGAGCTTCGATGATCTCGCCGGCTACCTCGAATCCGGCTGCCGTCCCCGCGAGGACTGGCGCATCGGCACCGAGCACGAGAAGTTCGGCTATTGCCGCGACAGCCAGCGCCCGCTGCCCTATGACGGCCCCCGCTCCATCAATGCCATGCTCGAGGGCCTCAAGACCCGCTTCGGCTGGTCCCCCCTCACCGAGGGCGGCCACCTCATCGGGCTGGAGAAGAACGGCGCCAACATCTCGCTGGAGCCCGGCGGCCAGCTGGAGCTTTCCGGCGCCCCGCTCGAGACGATCCACCAGACCTGCGACGAGGTGAACGCCCACCTCGCCGAGGTGAAGGCGGTGGCGGACCATATCGGCGTCGGCTTCATCGGCCTCGGCGCGGCGCCCATCTGGCGGCATGAGGACATGCCGCTGATGCCAAAGGGCCGCTACAAGCTGATGGACGGCTACATGCGCGAGGTCGGCACCCTCGGCACCGCCATGATGCGGCGGACCTGCACCGTGCAGGTCAACCTCGACTTCGCCTCCGAGGCGGACATGGTCCAAAAGTTCCGCGTCGCCCTCGCCCTGCAGCCCGTCGCCACGGCGCTCTTCGCCAACTCCCCCTTCTGGGAGGGCCGGCTGAACGGCCAGAAGAGCTGGCGCGCCCATATCTGGCGGAACCTCGACGCCTCCCGCACCGGGATGCTGCCCTTCGTCTTCGAGGACGGCATGGGCTTCGAGCGCTACGTCGACTGGGTGCTCGATGTGCCGATGTACTTCGTCTACCGGGATGGCAAGTACATCAACGCCCTCGGCCAGTCCTTCCGCGACTTCCTCAAGGGCGAGCTGCCGGCGCTGCCGGGCGAGAAGCCGACGCTCTCCGACTGGGCCGATCATTGCACCACCGTCTTCCCCGAGGCGCGGATCAAGAAGTTCATGGAGATGCGCGGCGCCGATGGCGGCCCGTGGCGGCGGCTCTGCGCCCTGCCCGCCTTCTGGGTGGGCCTGCTCTACGACCAGTCGGCCCTCGATGCGGCGTGGGACATGGTCAAGGACTGGGATGCCGAGACGCGCGACGCCCTGCGCGTCGCCGCCTCCGTCCATGGGCTGCAGGGCAAGGCCAACGGTGTCTCGCTGCGCGTGGCGGCGGAAGAGGCGGTGACCATCGCCGAGAGCGGCCTCAAGGCCCGCGCCCGCCCCGGCGCCGGCGGGCTGATCCCCGACGAGACCCACTTCCTCGCCGCCCTGCGCGAGAGCGTGGAAAGCGGCAAGGCGCCAGCCGACGAGCTGATCGAGCGCTACGAAGGCGAGTGGTCGGGCGACCTCACCCGCATCTACGGCGAGTTCAGCTACTGACCCTGCGGGCCCGGGGCACCGCCTGAGCCAGGCGGAAGGCCAGCAAAGAGGAAGGGCCGGCGCGACGGCCGGCCCTTCCGCGATTTTCAGGCGAGAGGCATCAGTTGCCTCAGTCGTTCTCCGTCTCCATGTCGCCGTCCACCTCGGCGCCCATGTCCTCGGCAACGTCCATATCCATCTCGTTATCGGCGCCGGTCTCCATATCGGCATCGGCGTCCACCTCGGCGCCCATCTCCTCGGCGACGTCCATGTCCATCTCGTTGTCGGCGCCGGTCTCCATGTCGGCATCGGCGTCCACCTCGGCGCCCATCTCCTCGGCGACGTCCATGTCCATCTCGTTGTCGGCGCCGGTCTCCATGCCGGTCTCGAAGACGCCCGAGTACATGCCGTATTCCGTCTCGTCCCAGTCGCCGCTCATGTCGGCGTCATAGGCGCTGTAGACCCCGGCGGAGAACTCCTCCTCGCTGAGGTCGCCGCTGGCATCGGTGTCCCAGGTGGCGAAGTCGGCGCCGCTCCACGGGCCCTCGTCCATCGCCATCTGCTCGTCGTCGCTCATGTCACCGCTCATGTCGGCATCGTAGGCGCTGTCGATCCCGGCGGTGAACTCCTCCTCGGAGATCGTGCCACTGGCATCGCTGTCCCACGTGCCGTAGGCGCCGCCGGCGGAGAAGGAGGTGCCGAACTCCGTCTCGTCGATCATCATGTCGGCGTTGGTGTCGTAATCGCCCATCTCCTGCGCGAAGGTGGGGGCCGCGATCAGGGCGGCGAGTGCCGCCGTCGTGCTGGCAAGTTTGCGAATGGTCATGGTCTTGGTCCTCCTCGGCGGGCCTCCTGCCCGTCATCTGAGGATAAAACCCGCGCCCCGAGCCGGATGTTCCGGCCCGCCGGGCGCACGTCAGCGTGAGACATGCGGAACGGAGGTCCCGCCGGGCCCGGCCCCGCCGAGCGGGTCGCGCCCGTAGCGATTGGGGCCGACGGTGCCCTTGCTCGACAGCCAGACGATCAGCACGATCGCCCCGACCAGCGGGATCACCCAGAGCCACCACCACCAGCCCGACTTATCGAAGTCATGCAGCCGCCGCACCGTGACGGAGAGCGAGGGCAGGAGCGTGGCCAGCCCGAAGATCGAGGTGAAGGGCGTGAAGCGCGACCAGAGGACGATGCCGCCCGCCCCCTCGCCCACATAGGTCGCCGTCTCGCCGAAGAGCGCGAAGTCGACCCAGCCGAGCACGATGCCGGCGAGGAAGCAGAAGAGCACCCACCACCAGAACTCCGACCGCCGCGCCCGGCCGGAGAAGGTGACGTACTTGGAGAAGTTGGTCCTGACCGCCTCGGCGAAGCTCATGGCGCATCCCTCTTCCGGCCCGGAGGCGCTCGTCAATTGAGGCGGGCGACCACGTAATCGGCGAGGTCGGCGAGCATCTGGCGGAGTGGGCCGTCGGGCAGCACCGCCAGCGCCTCTTTCGCCGTCGCCGACCAGCGCAGCGCATCCTCGCGCGCCGCCTGAAGCGTGCCGTGGGCGGCGAAGAGGCGCAGCGCCTCCTCCAGATCTCCCTCCTCCACACGGCCCCGGCCGATGGTGCGGCGCCAAAAGTCGCGCTCGGCGGCGTCGGAGGCGGCAACGGCGCGGATCACCGGCAGCGTCATCTTGCCTTCGCGGAAGTCGTCGCCCCGGTTCTTGCCGATGCCCTCGTCGCCCTCGTAATCGAGCAGGTCGTCGGCGATCTGGAAGGCGAGGCCAAGCGCGTCGCCATAGACGAAGAGCGCCTCTTCCTCCTCGGCCGTCGCGCCGGCGATGACCCCGCCGGCGCGGGTGGCGGCGGAGAACAGCGCCGCCGTCTTGCCGCGGGCGATGGTCTCGTAGGTCTGCGCCGTGACGGAGAGGTTGCGCGAGGCGGTGAGCTGCAGCACCTCGCCCTCGGCGATGGTGGCAGCGGCATTGGCGAGGATGTCGAGCACCCGCATCGAGCCGGTCTCGACCATCAGCTGGAAGCTGCGCGCGAAGAGGTAATCGCCCACCAGCACCGAAGAGGTGTTGTCCCAGAGCAAGTTGGCCGTCGGCCGGCCGCGCCGCTGCTTGCTCTCGTCCACCACGTCGTCATGGAGGAGCGTCGCGGTATGGATGAATTCCACCGCCGCGGCGAGGTTGAGGTGATACTCCCCCTCGTAGCCCATCAGCCGCGCGGCGGCGAGCGTGAGCATCGGGCGCAGGCGCTTGCCGCCGGCCTCGACCAGGTGCGCCGTCACCTCGGGGATGCGGGGCGCGTGCTCGCTGGCCATGCGGGCGCGGATGAGCGTGTTGACCCCGGTGAGATCCTCGGCCAGCTCGGCTGCGAGGCGCTCATGCGGGCGCGTCGGCGTGCTGTCGAGACTCATCGGCACGGGGCCTCGATTGCCGCCCGCGCAGGGGCCGCCTCGACAAGTCCGGCGCCCGGGCCTACCTGCGCCACGATGAAAGAACTTCTGCGCACCAACGATCCTACAATCATCGCCTTCGCCACGGCGCTGCTCGGCGGCGAGGGTATAGACTGCTTCGCGATGGACGTAAATATGAGCGTCCTCGAAGGGTCGATCGGCATCCTGCCGCGCCGTCTTCTGGTGCGTGAGGAGGATCTGACGCGCGCCCAGCGAGTGATGACGGACAATGGCATCGTCCTCTGAGCCGCCGACGACGCGGGACGCCTTCCTCGGCGGCCGCCTGATGCTGCGCCAGCCGGCGCAGGGCTACCGCGCGGGGACGGATCCTGTGCTGCTCGCCGCCGCCGTGCCGGCCGAAGCCGGGCAATCGGTGCTCGACCTCGGCTGCGGCGTGGGCACGGCGCTCTTCTGCCTCGGCGTGCGGGTGCCGGGCCTCCACCTCGCCGGGCTGGAGCTGCAGGCCGCCTACGCGGCACTGGCACGGGACAACGCGGCGCAGAACGGTCTGGAGGCTCAGATCCACGAGGGCGATCTCGCCGCGATGCCGGCGGAGCTGAAGGCGCGGAATTTCTCACACGTCATCGCCAACCCACCCTTCTTCGCCGCCGGCCGCGGCAAGTCGCCGGAGGACCCCGGCCGCGCCACCGGCCGGCGCGAGGAGGCGCCGCTGGCCGAATGGGTGACGGAGGGCGCCCGGCGCCTGGCTCCCGGCGGGCACCTGACGATGATCCTGCGGGCCGAGCGGCTGGCGGAGCTGCTGGTGGCGGCGTCGGGGCGGCTGGGGAGCCCGGTGGTGCAACCTCTCACCTCACGAGAGGGCCGCGCGGCGGAGCGGGTGATCGTGCGGCTGCGCAAGGGCGGACGAGGCGGACTCAAGCTGCTGGCGCCCGTGATTCTCCACGCCGGCCCAAAACATGAGCAGGACCGTGACAGTTTTACGAATGAGGTTGCAGCGGTGCTGCGAGACGCAGCGCCCCTGCATGGCATGGCTTAACCTTGCGTCAACGGGTCGGCGACACGATGCTCATTGAGGGAGGGTTGCCCGGGATCGCGTGACACGGGCGCGATTGCGTGCTGCACTTGCCTTGTGAACCATCATCTCCAGGGAGATCAGGAATGAGCGTCACGTCCCACCTCAGTGAACTGCGCAAGAAGCACGAGCACCTCTCCGACCGCGTGGAGGAGGCTCAGCGCCGCCCCGCGACCGACGATCTTGAGATCGCCCGCATGAAGAAGATGAAGCTGGCCCTGAAGGAGGAGATCACCCGCCTCTCGGCCCACTAGCGCCCCGCCCGGCGGGCGCGGCGACAGATTGCGCTTGCCGGGCGTCACAGGCTGGACGAGCCCTCTGCATTGCGCGGCGACGATTTCCGCGCGGAAATCGTGACGGAAATCGCGAAATTTCCGTTCGCCGGCTGAGTGGTGGGATCTCCAATTTAAGCGAATGCGCTCGCGTCCGGCGCGAGTCGACTGCTGATCGCAGGCTTTGCTCCGATGCGCACCGAGCCTCTCAGCTCCAGCGGCCGAGCGCCTCCTCGTCGGCGTCCGTGGCGTCGACCCAGCTTTCGCCCGTCTCCGTCACTTCCTTCTTCCAGAAGGGCGCGCGGGATTTCAGCCAGTCCATCAGGAATTCCGCCGCCGCGAAGGCATCGCCCCGGTGCGGCGCGGCCGTGGCGACCATCATGATAGGCGCCCCCGGCGGCAGCCGACCGTATCGGTGGATCACCAGCGCCCCCGTCAGCGAGAAGCGGGTGAGCGCCTCCTGGCGCATCGCCTCCGCCGCCGCCTCCGTCATGCCGGGGTAATGCTCCAGCTCCATCCAGCGCAGGCCGCCCGCCACGTCACGGACGATCCCGGTGAAGCTCACCACGGCGCCCGCCCCTGCCTGCGCGGCGGTGAAAGCTTCCACCTCTACGCCAACGTCGAAGGCTTCCGACTGGATACGGGTGGTCATCAGCCGCCTGTCATGGGCGGGAAGAACGCAACCTCGCGGACCCCGGCGAGCGGCGCGTCGAAGGAGGCCAGTTGCTGATCGACGGCGACACGCAGCGCCCGCGTGTCGGCGAAGGCGCTGGCATGCCCCTCACCCCGGGCGCGCAGCTCGTCCACCAGCGCGCCGACCGTGGGCGCGCCGGTCTCGATCTCCTCGCTCGCGGCGCCAATGCGCTCGCGCAGCCATGCGAAGTAGCGCACGTTCATTTCGGCCCCTTCAGGTAGGGCAGCGATTTGCGGAAGTAGTCCCATCCGCTCATCACCGTCAGCAGCGCGGCGACCCAGAGGAGGCCTGTGCCCACCCACCAGGTGAGCCACATGCCGTAATGCCGCCAGCGCAGGCCCAGCTCGTCGGCCATGTCTCCAGCGAGAATGGCATCGGCCGCTCCCGGCTCCAGCCCGCGGGTGGCGACGCCGTAGTAATGCTCGAAGGCGCCGGCGGCGAAGAGCACCGCGATGGCGACCATCTGCGCCGTCGTCTTCCACTTGGCCAGCTTGGTGACCTTGAGCAGCCCGGCCGTGGCGCCGAGGAACTCCCGCAGACCCGCCACGAAGACCTCGCGGAAGAGGATCAGCGTCGCAGGCAGGAGAATCCACGGGTTGAGGCCGGACAGCCCCGTGATGATGAGCAGCGCAATGATGACCATCGCCTTGTCGGCGATCGGGTCGACCATGGCGCCGAAGCGACTCTCCTGTCCCCAGGCGCGGGCGAGGTAGCCATCGAAGAAATCCGTCACCGCCGCCAGCACGAAGAGCGCCAGCGCCACCCAGTCGGCAATCGGCCGGGCGAAGTAAAGGAAGAGGATGGCCACAGCCGGCGCCGCGAACAGGCGCAGGAGGGTCAGAATGTTGGGCAGGCTCCAGATCATGACCGCATACCTAGCGCGGGCAATGGGCGCTGGCCAGTTCCCGGCGCTCGAATCCGCTTGGTACCCCTGATGGGGGCGCCTCAGGGCCGCTCCAGCACCTCCACCGTCAGCACCGTCGGCAGGTGGCGGGCGATCTCCTGCCACGTCTCGCCCTCGTCGAGGCTGGCGAAGACCGAGCCGGAATTGGTGCCGAAGTACACACCCGCCGGCTCCGCCGTATCCCCAGTCATCGCCTGCCGCAGCACGGTGAAGAAGCAGCCCGATTGCGGCAGCCCCTCGCGCTGCGCCGCCCAGCTTTGCCCCCCATCGGAGGAGGACCAGACGGCCGCCGCGCCGTCCAGCGGCACGCGGTTGTCCTCCTCCAGTGGTATGACCCAGAGCTTCTGCGGGTCCCTCGGGTGAACCTGCACGGGGAAGCCGAAGGGCGAGGGCAGCCCCTCGGTGATGTCGTCCCAGCTGCGCCCGCCATCGGCGGAGCGCCAGACGCCATGGTGGTTCTGCTGGTACATCAGGTCCTCGCTGCCGGGCGCGAGGCGGATGTTGTGGACGCAGTGGCCGACATCGCCGCCCTCCGGCCCGGCGGGATGGTTGTGCCCCTCGCGCGCCCTAGCGTTCGACAGCCGGTTCCGGCGCTCCCACGTCTCGCCGCCATCCTCGGTGGCGAAGACGCCGGCGGCGGAGATGCCGACCCACATCTTGGCGGCCGCGTGCGCGTCACTGACGATCGAATGGAGGACGAGCCCCGCCGCGCCGCCGTGCCACGAGTCGGCGGAAGGATGGTCCGTCAGGCCGGAGACCTTCTCCCATGACCGCCCGCCATCGAGGCTCTTCAGCAGGCTCGCCGGCTTGGTGCCGGCATAGAGCACCCCATGGGCGTGGTGGAGCGACCAGATCTGCTTGAAGGCGTCGCCGAAGGGGAGCGGCTCGCCGGTGACGCCGAACATCTCGGCCATGCCCGGCTCGCTCTTGGCCCATTCGTCCATCTGCCCGGAGGTCAGGCGCGTGAGCTCCCAGCTCTGCCCGCCATCCTCCGACCGCCAGATGCCGGCGCCGAAGAAGTCGCCGCCGCCGCCGGCCCAGATCGTCCCCGTCTGGGGATCGCCCGCGAGGTGGTTGATCGGCCAGCCGTTGCAATGTGGCCCGCTGAGCGCCCAGCCGGAGCGATCCGTCCCGCCGGAGAGGAGGAAGGCGCCCTTGGTGGTGCCGACGAGGATGGTCAGGTCCTTGGACATCGGCAATCTCCCTATGCGCGCCCCAGTTTTTAAGTTGATATCAGACTATTTCTCGCCGGGCAATCTCGGAGGCGTCTCCGGGCCGCGCCCGGAACCCTCTCCGCCGTTCCGGATTTGAGCAGCAGAGACAACTGACCGCAGTCACAGACAGGAGCGCGCCATGACCATTCCGGGCCGGCCCTTTCTGCTTGCCGCCGTCCTGGCCACCTCCGCTCTGGCCGGCTGCGACAGCTTCCCGAAGGACCCCGACAACACGACCGAAGAGGTTCAGGAGCGCGGCGCCGTCCGCGTCGGCCTCGTCGGCGGCGGCGAGAGCGAGGCGGAGGAACGGCTCCTCGCCGAGGCCATCGCCAGCGAGGCCGGAGTCACTGTCGAGGCGCGCACCGACACCTCGGAGGCACTGATGTACCTGCTGGAGGAGGGCGAGATTGATCTCGTCATCGGCGAGTTCGCGGATAAGACGCCGTGGTCCGAGCGCGCCGCCTTCACCATCGCCCCCGGCATCGACTCGCCGCCGAAGGACCTGCCGGTCCTCCGTGCCGCCGTGCCGCTGGGCGAGAACCGCTGGCTGATGCTGGTCTCCGAAGCCATGCGAGAGGAGCGCCAGTCATGAACGTCGTCCCTGAAAAGCTGAAACCCGATCTCGCCCATGCCGTGCGCCTCGAATGGTGGACGCTGGGCTGGCAAATCTCCATCGTCGCGCTGATGGCGCTGGTCCTCGGCTCCAGCCAGGCGATGAAGACCGCGTGGATCGAGGATCTCCTCGGCCTCGTGCCGGCGATCGTCTTCCTTCTGGCCGTGCATTTCGAGCACAAGGCGCCGAGCCAGAAGTTCCCCTTCGGCTACACGCGCGTCAACAGCCTCGCCTTCCTCGGCGCGGCGACGGTGCTCGGCTTCATGGGGCTCTACCTGATCTACGATTCGGGCAGCAAGCTCCTGGCGGCGGAGCATCCGACGCTCGGCCCCGTGCATCTCTTCGGCCAGAACATCTGGATCGGCTGGCTGATGATCGCGGCGCTGCTCTATTCCATCGTCCCGCCGGTGATCCTCGGCCGCAAGAAGCAGCCGGTCGCCCGCGCGCTGGCGGACAAGGTGCTTCACACCGATGCTCTGATGCAGAAGGCCGACTGGATGACGGGCGCGGCCGGCATCGTCGGCATCCTCGGCGTCGGGTTCGGCTTCTGGTGGGCGGACAGCGCCGCGGCCCTTCTGATCGCGTTCGACATCCTGCATGACGGCTACCGCGCCACCCGCGTCGCCATGGCGGAGCTGATCGACGGCGCCCCCCGCAAGCTCGGCGGGCCGGCCATCTCCGACGACGCCAAGGCGCTGCGCGACCATCTGGCGGAGCGCTTCCCCGGCGCCGACGTGCGCCTGCGGGAGACGGGCCGCTACATCTGGGCGGAGGTGCATGGCATCCCCTCCCCGCCCGATCTTGCGCCGAAGGAGAGCTACTGGGCGGGCGACCCGGAGAAATCCTGGCGCCTCGCCGGCCTCTCCTTCTCCCCCTGAGCCGCCGCCCTCTCGGCGAGCAGCACCAGCCGCGGCTGGTGGCGGGCGCGGTAGAGATACCGCGCCCAGGCGGCGAAGAGCGGCGTCATCACTCCCGCCTCGATCTCGATCCGGTCAGAGAGCCGCGCGCCCCCGCCGGGCAGCGGTGTGAGCCGAAGCGTGTGATCCCACCGCTTGACCCCCGCCCCACGCTCGGCGGGCGCAGGACCATGGCGTCCTCGTCGCACTCCAGCACCTCCATCCGGTAGGGCTGCTCGGGCAGCCGACCGAAGAGGCTCACGCCCACCTCGACGACCTGCCCCGTCTCCGTCCGCCCCTTAGGTAGGCCGGAGAAGCGCATCCTCCCCTCCATCACCCGCGACAGCGCCCCGTAATCCGTCGCCACGGCCTAGACCGCCTCCGGCGGATAGGCATAATCGTGGCTCAGTTCGACAACCCGCGCTGCCCCTCTCCCTCTCGCTTGTCCCGAAATATCCTCGGGGGGGCGCCGAAGGCGCGGGGGGCAGACAGCCCCCCTATCCCGCTCACATCCCCTGCCAGACGCTCAGGATGTGCCGCGCCACCATCAGGTCCAGATGCGCGCCGCCGCCATTCTTGAAGAGGGTGATCTCGTCCCCCTCCCGCCGGAAGGCCGGCAGGTCGTAGTAATCCGCCACCAAGTCCCCCTCCCCCAGCACGCCGGCCTCCATCGGCAGCGCCAGCTCCCCGGTCTCCCCGGCGGTCTTGCGCGAATCGACGAAGAGCCGCCCCGCGGCGATCGCCGCATCATCCACCTCCCGCATGTCGGGCCGGTAGGCGCCGATGAGGTCGAGATGCTGGCCGGGCCGGAGCCACGCGCCCCGGATCAGCGGCTCGGTGGACATGGTCGCCGTCGCGACGATGTCCGCCCCTCGCACCGCCGTCTCCAGATCCTCCGCCACCGCCGCGCCGGTCTCGGCCGCGAGCGCCTCCGCCCGGCCCCGCGAGCGGTTCCAGAGCGTGAAGCGCGCCTCGGGGAAGGCAGCGCCGTAGGCCCCAACCAGCGAGGCGGCGACGGTGCCGGCGCCGACGATCAGGATGTCCCGGCTCTCCGGCCGCGCCAGCCTCCGGGCGGCAAGGAGCGAATCGCCCGCCGTCTTCCACTTGGTGACGAGGTGGAAATCCACCATCGCCTCCAGCTCGCCCGTCGCGTCGGAGAAGAGGGACGTCGCGCCGCCGACGCTCGGCAGCCCCTTCTCCCCGTTGCCCGGGAAGACCGTCGCCGTCTTCACGCCGATCCCCAGCCCGTCGATCCAAGCGGCGCGGGAGAGAACGGTGTCGCCCCCGCGGCGCAGGATGACATCCTCCACCTCCGCCCGCGGCCCCGCGTGGCCGGCGGCGATGGCATCGGTCAGCGCCAGCCAATCCAGCCCGCGCTCGCCTTCCTCGAAGGAGATGACCGGCAGGCTCACGCCGCCTCCTCCGCCGTCAGCAGCCCTTCCTCCACCAGCTTGGCGGCAAGGCCGGAGGGGCTGTTGAAGAGGTGGGTGTGCCAGCCGCGCGAGGCGGCCATCTCGATATTGTCCGCCCGGTCGTCGGTGAAGAAGAGCCGCTCCCCCGCCAGCCCCAGCTCCCCCTCGACATGGGCGTAGATCGCGCCGTCCGGCTTGGCCATGCGCAGCGGGCCGGAGAGGAAGACGCGGTCGAACTCCTCGAAGAACGGGTAGTTATCCGCCGCGATGGCGAAGGTCTCCTCGCCGATGTTGGAGAGGATGTGGCAGGGCACGCCCTTGCGCTTGAGCGCCCGGAACAGCCGCACGGAGCGGTCGATGACCGGCGAGGCGATGTCGGCCCAGCGATCATGCCAGAGCATGATGGCGGTGGCGTGGTCGGGGTTGGCGGCGGCCACCTCCTCGATCACGTCGCGAAAGGCCTCGCCGCGATCCACCCGCTCGTTCATGGCGTGCAGGTCGACCTCCTCGAACATCGCCCGCCGCGCTTCCTCGCCGATCTCGGCATCGTAGAAGCGCTCCGGCTGCCACTCGATCAGCACGTTGCCGACGTCGAAGACGACGGCCGCGATCCCCTCGCTCATGCCGTGCCCTCCGCTCCGGTCGCGAGGCCGGTGTCCGCCCCGTAATCGGCGTCGGTCACCTCGCCGAGCCAGGAGACGGTCTCGCCGTCCTCGGCCTCCTGCACGGCGATATGGGTCATCGGCTGGTCGGGCGCGGCGCCGTGCCAATGCACCTCGCCGGCGGGGAACCAGACGGTATCGCCCGCCCGCACCTCCTCCACCGGGCCGCCCTCGCGCTGGACGCGGCCGATGCCGGCGGTGATGAGGATGGTCTGGCCGAGCGGATGCGTGTGCCAGAAGGTCCGTGCCCCCGGGCCGAAGGTGACGTTGAGAAACGTCGCCCGTCCCTGCCCCTCGGCCTCGGCCAGCCACTCCATCCAGACGGTGCCGGTGAACCACTCGGGCGGCCCGGCCTTGGCCGGCTCATGGCCGGCGCGGATGATCTTCATGCTGTGCTCCCTTCGGGCTGTCGGCGGCAGAGTGACGGGGCCGGAGTGGGAGGTCCACCCCTTCCCGCGAGAGGCGGGGCGGGCCGGCCGGGGCCGGCCCGCATGGGGGCTCTGCCCCCACACCCCCGAGGGTATTTTTGGCCAGATGAAAAGGGATCCGGGACAGCTGCGTGGCCGGGCGCACAGCCCTGCACTCGGGAGCGAGCCGCTGCCCTGGCGCGCGGGGGTGGGCGGGCGGGAGCGCGGCAGGGCAGCGGCGGGGGGCGGCCGGGCGGGCGGCTACCCCTCGGCGAGGAGGGCGGCGAAGACCGGCTCCGGGTCCTCCACCTCGACGAGGCGACGGCCCTCGATCACCCAGAGGCGGCTGGCGACGTTGCGGATGAAGCTGCGGTCGTGGCTGACGATGAGGCAGGTGGCCTCCTTGTCCAGCAGCTCCTCCTGCAGCGTCTCCTGCCCGTCGATGTCGAGGTGGTTCGTCGGCTCGTCGAGCAGGTAGAAGTTCGGCTGCTGGAGCCGCAGAACCAGCATCGCCAGCCGTGCCCGCTGCCCGCCGGAGAGGGCGGGAAGCGGCGCCTTTTGCTGATCGGGCGTCAGGCCGGCGCCGGCCAGCAGGCTGCGCGCCCGGTCGTCGCCCACGTCGAACCGGCCGTTGATCGTGCCGAAGGCCGTGCCCGCGCCGTCGATCTGACCCAGATCCTGCGCCGAGTGGCCCAGTACCAGCGTCGCCGCGGCGCGGATCGTCTCGTCCTCGCCCCGGATGGCGCCCAGCACCCGGTTGACCAACTGCGTCTTGCCCGCCCCGTTCGGCCCCATCAGCACCACCCGGTCGCCCCGCTCGATCCAGGCCGGCCCGAAGCGGTAGAGCGGCCGCCCGCCCGGCGCCTCCACTGTCGTCTCGTCGAAGGAAACCAGCGCCTTGGCATGCGTGCCGGCATTGGCGAGGCGGATGAGGCCGGCGCCCCGCTCGCGATGGGCCGGCCGGGCCCCCTCCTCCAGCGCCGCGGCGCGCTCGGAGAGCTGCTTGGTCTTGGTCAGAAGCAGGTCGGAGCCGGAGTTGATTCCGATGTTCTTCAGCTTCGCGGCCTGCCGGCGGAGAGAGGAGGCCTTGCGCATCTCGTTCTCGAAACGCCGGCCGTCGGCGGCATCCTGCTCGTCCAGCGCCGCCAGCGCCGGGGAATAGGGGAGCGCAAAGCTGCGGCTGCGCTCGGGGCGCAGGAACAGCGTGTGCGTTGTCACGGCGTCGAGGAAGGCGCGGTCGTGGCTGGCGATCACCAGCGTCAGCCCGGCGGAGAGCACCCAGCGCTCCAGCGCGCCGATGCGGGCGAGGTCGAGGTGGTTGGTCGGCTCGTCCATCAGGAGCAGGTCGGGCTCCCCCACCACGGCGCGGGCGAGCATCGCCAGCCGCTGCCAGCCGCCGGAGAGGGCAGAGAGGGGTCCCTCCGCCGCCTCGATGGAGAAGCCGAGATCGGCCAGCGCCACGTCGGCGCGCCAGCCTTCGTACTCCGCCGCCTCGGGGCCCAGCCCCTCGGCGACCAGCTCGCGCACCGGGCGCGGATCGTCGGGGATTTCCTGGGCGAGATGGGCGATCTTCAGGCCGCGGGCGCGGGTGATGTCCCCCGCCGTCGGCTCCTCCTCGCCCGAGATCAGGCGCAGGAGCGTGGATTTGCCGTGGCCATTGGCGGCGACGAGGCCGAGGCGCTCGCCCTTCTCGAGCGAGAGATCGAGGCCGGAGAACAGCGGCAGGCCGCGGGAGTGGGAGAGGTCCTTCAGGGTGAGGAGAGGCATGGCAAGGCTCTTTTCGACAGGTCAGGCGTTCAGGCGCAAGGCACCCGGGAACAGGACCGAAAGAGCGGCAGGCGATCTCTCAGCCCTGCGGAGGAAAGGTCCGCAGGGCACAGACAGGGCCGCGTGTGCGGTGATGCACGGGACGCAATTGCACGTCCGAAGCTCCTCTGCCGTAGGTTGCCGTCACCGACCTGTTACCGCCGCCGGGCCCGATTGTCCATCATTGCGGGCGTGGGGGCGGAGGGCGCGCCCCGACTTTCATTGAAATGGAGGGACGGCGCGGTTACATTCGGGCTGTGCCCGGCGCCGGGGCAACGCGGACGGCGCGCCCCCGTGGAGGACCAACACCTGACACCGACCGACCAGGCGGCCATGACCGCCCCCCAAGGCCGCCAAGGCATGCCCGAGGCCGCCGACACCCCGAGCAGCGACAGGCTCCTCGAAGCCATCCTGACGTCCCTCGATGATGACAAGGCCGAAGAGGTCGTGCAGATCGATCTGCGCGGGCGCTCCGACATGAGCGATTACATGGTGATCGCCACGGGCCGCTCCTCGCGCCAGGTCGCCGCGATCGCGGAGAACCTGACCGACCGGCTGAAGCAGGCGCATGGCGTGCCCTGCAAGGTCGAGGGCAAGGAGAGCGGCGACTGGGTCCTGATCGACGTAGGCGACGTGATCGTGCATCTCTTCCGTCCCGAAGTGCGGGAGTTCTACCAGCTGGAGAAGATGTGGATGCCCCGCCCCGCTGACGCCAAGGGCCCCGCAGCCGCCTTCCGCTGATGCGGCTCGTCATCTGCGCCGTGGGCCGCCTCCGGGCGGGGCCCGAGCGCGCGCTGACGGAGGAGTACCTCGGCCGCTTCGCGAAGACGGGCCGGGGGCTGGGCCTCGCCGGCGCCGACGTGGCGGAGGTGGACGCCAAGGGCGCCGGGCAGGCCGCCGAGCACGAGCTTCTGGCCCGCGCCTGCCCTGCCGGTGCCGCCCGCGTGGTGCTCGACGAGCGCGGCCGCCAGATCACCTCCCCCGACCTCGCGGACAGGCTCGCCCGCTGGCGCGACGAGGCGCGTGACGTCGCCTTTGTGATCGGCGGCGCCGATGGCGTGACGGAGGAGATGCGCGGCGGCGCGGACCTCCTGCTCTCCTTCGGCCCCATGGTCTGGCCCCATGCGCTGGCCCGGGTCATGCTGGCGGAGCAGCTCTACCGGGCGGCAACGATCCTGGCGGGAACGCCGTATCACCGGGTGTGATTGGGAGGCCTCCTGTAGGGCGGGTCGTCAGGTCTGGAGCCCCTTTCGAGGCCTGAGCCTTTGCCGCCTACCGGGCGGAATACAGCTCAAGCCGGGGCCAAGACGCCAGACACGAACGCCATGCCCCCGTAGGCTGGGTTTCCAACCCACCACCCCCTCTCCCCAGCGCGCATCGGTTGCAGGCACAGGGCGAGCGCCTGCCCGTGGGGTGGCGCCTCAACGGCCCCGCTGATGCGCTTTATGCCAGCCAAGTCCCTCCCCGGGGCCCGTTCAGCGCCTAGCCCCACGAGAGCGCCAGCCCGCCGGGACGGGCAGGCGCTCGCCCTGCGCCTTTGGCGCGCACCGGGCGGGGAACAGCCCAAGCTGATCGCCATGGCCTGGTGGTACGGGGGGCGGGATGTCCTGCCGTTGATCCGCGTGGAAAGCGGGGCGGTGGGGTAGACCCCACCCTACGAGGCTTCCGACCGCCCAATGTTCCTGCCCCCCACCGTCGCCCCATCACAAGCCGGGGTTCACCCCGCCGCGCCCGGGGTCTATGGAAGGGGCGAGGTCTGGCGAAGGAGCAAGCGATGTCCGGCAAGTCCCCCGTGGTCCTGTGCATTCTCGACGGTTGGGGCAAGCGTGCCGACAGCCACGGCAACGCTCCGGCGCTGGCCGAGACGCCCAATTTCGACCGCCTCATGCAGACCTGCCCGCATGCCGAGCTCATCACCCACGGACCCGATGCCGGCCTGCCGAAGGGGCAGATGGGCAACTCGGAGGTCGGTCATACCAACATCGGCGCCGGCCGCGTCGTCGCCATGGATCTCGGCAAGATCGAGATGGCGGTGGAGGATGGCAGCTTCGCCGAGGAGGAGGCCCTGCAGGGCTTCATCTCCACCCTGAAGGACTCCGGCGGCACAGCGCATCTCTTCGGTGTCCTCTCCGATGGCGGCGTGCATGGCCATGTCGACCATATCGTCGCCGCGGCCGAGGCGATCCGCTCCGCCGGCGTGCCGGTGGTGCTCCATCCGATCACCGACGGTCGCGACGTCGCCCCCTCCTCCGCCAAGGACTACCTCGCCGACATCCAGCCCCTCCTGCCCGAGGGCATGCAGATCGGCACCGTGATCGGCCGCTACTACGCGATGGACAGGGACAACCGCTGGGAGCGGGTCGAGACCGCCTACCGCGCCATCGCCGAGGGCAAGGGCGAGGCCACCGCCGAGACGGCGGAGGCCGCCATCGACGCCGCCTATGGCAAGGACAAGACCGACGAGTTCATCCCCGCCACCGTCATCGGCGACTACGCCGGGCTCAAGCCCGAGGACGGCCTCTTCTGCCTCAACTTCCGCGCCGACCGGGCCCGCGAAATCCTCGCCGCCCTCGCCGACCCGGAGTTCGACGGGTTCGACCGCGGCCCGGCGCCGGAGCTCGCCGCCCGCCTCGGCATGGTGGAGTACTCCACCCGCCACAACGCCTGGTACCCGGCGGTCTTCCCCAAGCGGGAGCTGACGAACACCCTTGGCGCCTGGGTCGCCAGCCACGGCCTCACCCAGTTCCGCCTCGCGGAGACGGAGAAGTACCCGCATGTCACCTTCTTCCTCAACGGCGGCAAGGAAGAGGCCGAGGAGGGCGAGGACCGCTACATGCCGAAGAGCCCCGGCGTCGCCACCTACGATCTGGCGCCGGAGATGTCCGCCGCCGAGGTGACGGAGGCCTTCGTCGCCGCCATCGAGAAGGGCTACGACCTCATCGTCACCAACTACGCCAACCCCGACATGGTCGGCCACACCGGCGACCTGAAAGCTGCCATGCGTGCCTGCGAGGCGGTGGACGCCGGCCTCGGCCGCGTCCTCGCGGCGCTGGAGAAGGCCGGCGGCGCCATGGTGGTCACCGCCGACCACGGCAATTGCGAGGTGATGATCGACCCGCTCACCGGCGGCGCCCATACCGCCCATACGGTCAACCCGGTGCCCGTCGCCGTTTTCGGCGCCGCACCCGGCACCCGCCTCTCCAACGGCCGCCTGTGCGATCTTGCCCCGACGCTCCTCGCCCTCATGGGGCTGGAGCAGCCGCCGGAGATGACCGGCCGCTCGCTCCTCCTTCCGCCGGCGCCCCGGGCGGCGCACGAGGAGGAGCCCTCGGCCGCCACCGCCGGGGGCCACCTGCCGGAGCACGAATGACAGGCCGCCGCCGCCCTCCGGCTCCCCCTCTCGCCCTTTTCCAAATACTCCGGGGGGGCCGCAGGCGGGGGGCCGCGCCCCCCTCCGTCCTTGCCGCTCTCGCCGTCCTCACCCTCCTCGCCGCGCCGGCCGCCGCCCAGCAGGGCACGGCCGCCGCAGCCGAGGCGGCCGCCGCATCGCTCCGCGCCGCCGAATCGCAGCTCGCCGCCGCGGGCACGGCGAGCGACCGCGTCGCGGCGCTGACGGAGACGGTGCGCGCCTACGAGGAGGGCCTCGCCACCCTGCGCGAGGGGCTGCGCCGCGCCGCCATCCGCCAGCAGGCGCTTGAGGCGGAGCTGGACGCCTCCTCGGGCGAGATTTCCGCCCTCCTCGCCATGCTGCAGACGATGGGGCGGGCTCCGGCGCCGCTCCTCCTCCTCCACCCCTCCGGGCCGCTCGGCACGGCGCGGGCGGGGATGATGATCTCCGAGCTGACCCCCGCCCTCCAGCAGGAGGTGGAGGCGCTGCGCGCCAAGCTGACCGAGGTGGAGGAGCTGCGCCTGCTGCAGGCCGGCGCCGCCTCGACGCTGGAGGACGGCCTGCGCGGCGCGCAGGAGGCGCGGGCCGCACTCTCCTCCGCCATCGCCGACCGGACGGACCTGCCCCGCAAGTTCATCGAGGATCCGATCTCCACCGCTCTCCTCATCGCCTCCACCGACACGCTTGACGGGTTTGCTGCCGGGCTCGGGCAGGTGATCGACGAGGAGCTGGCCGGCGCCGCGCCCGACGCGGCGGAGCTGAAGGGCTCCCTGCCGCTGCCGGTGCCGGGCGAGGTGATCCGCCGCTTCGGCGAGGCGGATGCCGCCGGCATCGCCCGGCCCGGCCTCATCCTCGCCACCCGGCCCCGCGCCCTCGTCACCGCGCCCGCGGCGGCCACCATCCGCTTCCGTGGCCAGCTCCTCGATTACGGCAACGTGGTGATCCTCGAGCCGAGCCCCGGCATCCTCATCGTGCTCGCCGGGCTGGGGGAGGTCTTCGGTCAGGCGGGCCAGATCGTGCCGCAGGGCGAGCCGGTTGGCCTCATGGGAGGCGATCCTCCCGCGGCTGACGCGATTTTGACTGAATCCGCGCAAGGGCTGGGAGCCACCCGGCCCGAGACGCTGTATGTAGAAGTCCGGGACGCGCAGACCCCGATCGACCCCGCGGAGTGGTTCGATCTTGGCCAGTAACGGCCAGGACCGGGGACAGGGGCACACAGGAAGGCAGGCATGAAGAAATTCGCACTCGCCGCCGTCGGCGGCACGGCTCTGGGGCTTTTGGTGACGACGCAGGTCGCCGGCCCGCTGCTCGCACAGGACGCGGAGGGCAACTCCTCGATCTACGAGCAGCTCGACCTGTTCGGCGACATCTTCGAGCGCATTCGCGCCCAATATGTCGAGGAGGTGGACGAGACCAAGCTGATCGAGGCCGCCATCAACGGCATGCTCACCTCGCTCGACCCGCACTCCTCCTACCTCTCGCCCGAGGATGCCGCCGACATGCGCGTGCAGACCCGCGGCGAGTTCGGCGGCCTCGGGATCGAGGTCACGCAGGAAGAGGGCTGGGTGAAGGTCGTCTCCCCCATGGACGGCACGCCCGCCGATGCCGCCGGCATGATGTCCGGCGATTTCATCACCGCCGTCGATGGCGAGAGCCTGCTCGGCCTGACGCTCGACGAGGCGGTGGAGCTGATGCGCGGGCCCGTCGGGTCGGAGATCATCATCACCGTGGTGCGCGAGGGCGAGCCTGAGCCATTCGACGTCTCCCTCATCCGCGACACCATCCGCCTGACCGCCGTGCGCGCCCGCTCGGAGGGGGAGACGGTGGTGCTGCGCGTCTCCACCTTCAACGACCAGACCTTCCCGAACCTGCAGGACGGGCTGGAGGAGCAGATCGAGGCGGCCGGCGGTATTTCGAATATCAACGGCGTGGTGCTCGATCTGCGCAACAACCCCGGCGGCCTGCTCAACCAGGCGATCTACATCTCCGACGCTTTCCTCGAGTCGGGGGAGATCGTCTCCACCCGCGGCCGCGTCTCCAGCGACGAGCATTACAGCGCCACGCCGGGTGACTTGATCGACGGCAAGCCGATCGTGGTGCTCGTCAACAACGGCACCGCCTCCGCCTCGGAGATCGTGGCGGGCGCGCTGCAGGATCATCACCGCGCCATCGTCGTCGGCACCCAGAGCTTCGGCAAGGGCTCCGTCCAGACGGTCATGCCGCTGCGCGGTGACGGCGCCATGCGGCTGACGACGGCGCGCTACTACACGCCGTCCGGCCGCTCCATTCAGGCGCTCGGCATCTCGCCCGACATCATCGTCGAGCAGCCCGCCCCCGTGCCGGTGGACGAGGACGCGGAGGAGAGCCCGGCGCCCCGCCCCTTCGGCGAGGCCAACCTGCGCGGCGCGCTCGAGAGCGAGATGACCGACGATGACCTCACGCTGCTGGAGGAGGATCGCGCCCGCGCCGAGGCCGCCGCGCTCCTCCGCGAGGAGGATTACCAGCTCGCCTACGCCGTCGATCTGCTGCGCGGGCTGGAAGCGCTCGGCCCGGCCCTCGGCCCCCTGCAGCAGCAGGCGGCCGTCGCGGAATGAGCGGCAAGGACTACCGGCCCTGCGTGGGCATCATGCTCGCCGATGACGCGGGCCGCATCTTCCTCGGCCAGCGGGCGGACATGGCGACCCCCGCCTGGCAGATGCCGCAGGGCGGCATCGACCCGGGCGAGGGGGCGGAGGAAGCGGCCCTCCGCGAGTTGATGGAAGAGACGGGCCTCGGCCCCGACAAGGTAAAGATCGTGGCGCGGACGGCGGAGCCTCTGCGCTACGACTTTCCGGCGGAGCTCGACGGGGCCATCGCGAAGGGCAAATGGCGCGGTCAGGAACAGGTCTGGTTCCTCATGCGTTTCCGCGGCGAGGATGCCGACGTGCGGCTCGATGCGCACGAGGTCGAATTCTCCGACTGGAAATGGGCGGAGCGGGACGAGATCGTCCCCGCCATCGTCCCCTTCAAGCGCGAGGTCTACGCCCGCGCCCTCGCGGAACTGGAGCCCTATCTGTGAAGCCCCTCGCCCTCGCCGCCGCCACGCTCTCCCTCACCGCCACCAGCGCGCAGGCGCTCACCTGCCTCGCCCCCGACGTGGCGACGACCTATCAGGAGGTCGCCGCCGCCGAGGAGCAGTACATGGTACTCGAAGGCACGCTGACCTTCGACGCGGATCTGATGCCGCCGTCGACGCTTTCCACTGTGCCCGAGGGCGGGCTGCACCCCGATCCGGTGCCCGCGATCTTCCACGGCTCGCACCTTGCCGCCGACAACGCGTTCTCGGGCCCTTTGGAAGGCACGCCGGTAACGCTGGAGATCGATTGCGCCGCCGCCTTCTGCACCTCCCTCGCCTCGCCGATGGACGTGCTCGCCTTCGTCGAGGTCGGCGACGGCACCATGCGGCTCGACGCCCGCCCCTGCAGCGACAAGATCTTCATCAATCCCTCCGACGAGATGCTGCAGACGGTGCTCGACTGCCGCGCCGGCGAGAGCTGCGGCGAGGCGGGCTGAGGGCCCGCCCCGCCTTCCCACCTTCACTCCCAGGCGATCAGTTCCGCCGTCGTCCCCGTCGCCATGACGCGGACGGCACGGACAGGCAGCACCTGCCCCACCACCACCTCGTAGGCCACTTCCGTTCCCGCCTTGTCCCTGAGGACGGCGGTGCCGGAGCTGTTGGCGTAGAGCGCCCGGGGCAGCGGGTCGAAGTCGGCCGCGTCATTGGGCACGACCACCTGATGCCGGCTGGCGGGCGAGGTGAGGCTCTGGGCATGGGTGGCGAAGTTGTCGGCCATATCGGGCTCTCCGGTCGGTGCAAAACTGGCCGGATGCTCACCCGAAGAGGTTAATGCCGCCCGGAAGCACCGGGCGGCGTTCCTGCGATGCCGCAACGCCTAGCCGCGTTCGCCCTGCCCGCGGGAATAGACGTCCTGGTAGCGGACGATATCGTCCTCGCCGACATAGGCGCCCGTCTGCACCTCGATGAGGACCATCGGCACCTTGCCGGGGTTCTCCATCCGGTGGACGGCGCCGAGGGGGATGTAGACGGACTGGTTCTCCGTCACGAGCGTCACCTCCTCATCCACCGTCACCTTCGCCGTGCCCTCGACGACGATCCAGTGCTCGGAGCGATGGAAGTGGCTCTGCAGGCTGAGCGAGGCACCGGGATGGACCATGATGCGCTTCACCTGGAAACGCGGCCCGACGACGAGGCTCTCGAAATAGCCCCAGGGGCGGTGATCCTTCGGGAAGTGCGTCGCCTGCGACGAGCCCTTCTCCTTCAGCGCGGTGACGGCTTTCTTGACGTCCTGCGCGCGGGACATGTCGGCCACGAGCACGGCGTCGTTCATGGCCACCGCCATGATGTTCTTCAGCCCGATGCCGACGACCTCCAGCCGGTCGGATTCCGACCGCAAGAGCGTGTCGTCACAGTCGATCGCTGTGGCATCGCCGGAGAGGGTGACGCCCCGCCCGTCCGGCCCGCTCTCCCGCCAAACGGCATCCCAGCCGCCGAGGTCGGACCAGTGGGCGGAGAAGGGCACGACGGACAGGTTGTCCGCCTTCTCCATGACGGCGTAGTCGATGGAGATATCCTCCGCATTGGCCCAGGCCGCCGGATCGAGCCGGAGGAAGCCGAGATCGGTCGCGGCCTCGGTGACGGCCGTGCCCACCGGCTCCATCAGGCCGGGGGCGTGCGCCTCGAAGGCGGCGAGGATGTCGCGGACGCGGAAGAGGAAGATGCCGGCGTTCCAGAGGTAGTTGCCGGCGGAGAGCATCTCCGCCGCCCGCTCGGCATCCGGCTTCTCGACGAAGCGGGCTAGCGGCTGGGCGGCGCCATCTTCAGGCGGGCCCTCGAGCTCCAGATAGCCGTACCCGGTCTCCGCCCATGTGGGCGTGATGCCGAAGGTGACGAGCTTGCCCGCCTCCACCGCCGCGATGCCCCTGGCGATGGCGGCGCGGAAGGCGTCGGTGTCGGGGATGTGGTGGTCGGACGGGGCGACGAGCATGATCCGCTCGGGATCCTCCGCCGCCAGATGCAGCGCCGCCGCCAACGCGGCGGGGGCCGTGTTGCGCCCCTCCGGCTCGATCAGAACAGCGCCGGGATCGATCCCTACCTCGGCCAGCTGCTCGGTGACGATGAAGCGGAAGTCGGAGTTGGTGAGGACGACGGGTTTCGCAAAGCTCAGCCCCTCTTCCTTGCCCGCAAGCCGGAGAGCAGAAGCCTGGAAAAGGCTCTCTTCACCGAGCAGTCGTGAGAACTGCTTGGGATATGACTTGCGGGAAAGCGGCCAAAGCCGGGTGCCGGAGCCACCGGCAAGGAGAACGGGGGTAATGTCTGTCACGTTTTTCTGTCCCTGAAATAGCTTTTGTCTTTGCCTCTCCTCCGCGGCGGACCTTTGCCAAATTGCACAGGCAGGGCAAGGATCTAACCGCGAATTTCGAAGGCTTGCCGGAAACTGGCGATACTAAACAACTACTTTGGCAGGAGTCTGATCCCGCGCGCGAGACCTGCTGATCAAACGTGGTTCATCTCGAACGGGAACACGACGCTTTCGCCATGGTCGGAGCCGTTTGCTATCTGGGCAGACTGTCGTAACAAAAATACGGCCCGCACCGGTTTAGGATGCGGACCTTCTTTTCGAGCGTGCAACGTCATCGAAGCCGCCCTCAACCTCAGTTCGTGTAGTACTTGTTGCCGTAGCCGCCGTAGCCGTAGCCGTACTTCTCGCCGTAGCCATAGCGGCGCATGCCGCGGGGGTTAATCTGCGTGAGCACGGTGCCGGTGACCTGCTGGCCCACCGTCTCGAACATGCGCAGACCGTCCTGCACCTGGTTGCGGCTGGTCCTGTCCCACCGAACGGCGAAGACGACAGCATCGGCGTTGTTGGCGATGATCCGGGCGTCCGGCACGATCAGCACCGGCGGGGTGTCGATGATGATGTAGTCATAGGCTTGGCGGATGTGCCGGCAGAACTCCCGGAACCGCTCGGAGGAGAAGACGTCCGCCGCGTTGGAATGCGTCTTCTCGCCGGCGAGGATATCCGCGCCCAGCACCTCGCTGTGGACCACGGCATCTTCCAGCTGAACCGAGCCGGTGAGGACCGAGACGAGCCCCTTGTCGGACTTCTGCAAGATCTCCTCGAAATACTGCCCGAAGGTCCGCCGGCGGATGTCACCCTCGATCAACAGCACCTTCTTGTCCATCCCCCCGAGGTTCTGGGCGAGCGCGATGGAGCTGGTCGTCTTGCCTTCGCCCTGCAGCGAAGAGGTGACCATGATGAGCCGCGGCGGGTTGTCGATGTTGGAGAACATGATCGACGTGCGAAGGTTGCGGATCGCCTCGGCGGCCTGCGAGTTGGGCTTGTCGTGCAGGTAGGAGAGGATGCCGCGGCGCTTGCGCGTCGGGAAGATCGGCAGCTGCCCCAGCACCGTCCGCCCCGTCAGCCGTTCCAGATCCGCCGCCGTGCGGAAGGTGTTGCTGCGCATCTCCATGATCAGCACGATCGCGGTGCCGATCATCAGGCCGAGGAGGACAGCCACCGCGACGATCAACTGCTTGTTCGGCGCGCTTGGGTTCGTCGGGATCACGGCGTTGGAGAGGATGCGGCTGTCGGCCTGCTGGATGCCTTCCTGCGCCGCCGTCTCCTTCAGGCGGGTCAGGAAGTATTCGTAGAGCAGCCGGTTCGCCTCTGCCTCGCGGGTAAGCTGCTGAAGCTGCGTGAGCGCCTGCGTCTGGGAGACGTAATCCGCCTCGAGCTGGGCCTCGGCCTGCTCGAAGGAGTTGTACTGCGTCCGCAGCCGCTGCAGGTTGATCTGCTCGCGCGAGAGCACCTGCTCGAACCGCTCCTGCGCGGCCTCCGCCGCGCGCGGATCGGTCGCGGCGCGCGTCGCCAGCGTCACGAGCTGCGCATCGTCCGCGGCGGCGGCCTGCTCTTCGAGCGTCTCCGCCGCTTCGAGCCGCGCGATTCGGGCCTCGACCGTCTCCACCTGTTCGGCGGCGTCGGCGACGCGGGTGCGCATTTCCTGCAGCTGCCGCTCCAGCGCCATGACCGATTCGGGGGAGACGACCTCGTTCTCGGTCGTGAATTCCGACACGCGGGCCTCGGCGACCTGCAGCTGGTCCTCCAGCTCGGTCACCCGCTCGGTCAGCCAGGTCGTCGCCTGCTCGGTGGCGTCAAACTTCACCTGCAGCTGATTCTCGATGTACTGGTCGACGATGGTGTCGGCGATAAGGGCCGACTTCTCCGCCGAGGTGGTCGTCACCGTGATGGTGAAGACATATGAGCCGTTCGGTGTGTTCGACACCGACATGGCTTCCAGCAGATTGTTGATCGTGACGTCCTGCTCGCGCGCGGGTGTCCGCGCCGCGGCCGCTGCGGCCGGGTCAACCGGAGCCATGCCGAGCAGGGTCTTCACAAACGCCTTGGCGTCCTCGATCCCCTCGTTGATCCCGGTCGCGAGAGAGGGCTCGGGCGTCACCTCGATAAAGGTGTTGAACTCAGGGTCGCTCGTCAGGTCGAGCTCCTCGACCACCCGCGCCATCAGCGAGCGGGCACGGATCACCTCCATCTCGGAGGTCAGCTCGCCGTCGGTGCCGCCGAAGCCGCCGACCACGGCTTCCAGATCGATGACGTTGGACTGGTCCGGCTCCATGATGACAACGGAGCGCGCGGTGTAGAGCGGTACGGCCACGACGTAGGCGCGCCAGATCCCGATGATCGCAGCGATGAGCATGCAGGCGAGGATGATGTACTTGCCGCGCCAGATGGTCTGCAGCAGGGCCCCGATATCGATGACGTCATCGTCTTGAACGCTCGTATCCGGGGCCTGGGGCGCCACTGCACTCATCTTCACCATGTCCCGTACATTCCGCTATCGCTTCCAAAAACCGCTTAGCCGGCAGCCGCATACGACTCAACCGCAACAATCCGTGAATGCCTGCACATCGGAAATAACCCGCCCGGCATCCGCACCCTTAGAGCGCTGTTCCGCGATTGGAAGCGACTGGACATGACGCGGTTGACAGGACTCGAAAAGTCCTCACCAGTGTCGCTTTTTTAAGCAGCGAGGTCCAGACCCTGCGTGTTCGGCAGGCGCAGTCTTGTCAGCCGGCCTTCGTCAGATCGTCCAGAGCCCTCAATCGAGCCAGCAGCGCCGGCATCTCGGAGAGCGCCACCATGTTCGGCCCGTCGGAGGGGGAGCGAGCCGGCTCCTCGTGTGTCTCGATGAAGACGGCGCCGCAGCCCACGGCCACAGCGGCGCGCGCCAGAGGCGGCACGAACTCCGCCTGACCGCCGGAGGAGCTGCCCTGCCCGCCGGGCAGCTGCACCGAGTGGGTGGCGTCGAAGACGACGGGCCAGCCGGTCTTCGCCATGATCGGCAGGGCGCGGAAATCGCTCACCAGCATGTTGTAGCCGAAGGTGGCGCCGCGCTCGCAGAGCAGGATCTTGTCGTTGCCCGTGCTCTCGATCTTCGCCGCGACATTCTCCATGTCCCACGGCGCGAGGAACTGGCCCTTCTTGACGTTGATCGCCCGGCCCGTCTCCCCCGCCGCCAGCAGCAGGTCCGTCTGGCGGGAGAGGAAGGCGGGGATCTGCAGGACATCGACTACCTCGGCGGCGCGCTCGACCTGCGGGATATCGTGTACATCCGTGAGCACGGGGCAGCCGATCCGCTCGCGCACCTCGGCCAGCACCTCCAGCCCCCGCTCGATGCCGAGCCCCCGCTGGCCGCTCAGCGAGGAGCGGTTGGCCTTGTCGTAGCTGGCCTTGAAGATGAAGGGCGTCTTCGCCGCCTCTGCCGCCTCGGCCAGCGTTTCCGCCAGCATCAGCGCGTGATCCAGGCTCTCCAGCTGGCAGGGGCCGGAGATGAGCGCGAAGGGCAACTCGTTGCCGACGCGGATTTTCCCGATCTCGACGATCTTCATGACATCTCCTCCAGCGCCGCCTCGATCCGGGCCACGTCCACCGGGTTGTTCAGCTCCCAGAACACGCGGCCCCGCGCCTCGACCTCGACGCAGCGCATCGCCGCGCCGTTCTCGAGGAAGCGCAGCTGTTCGAGGCCTTCCAGCGATTCCAGCGGCCCGACCGGCCAGTCGAGATAGGCCGCCAGCGCCGCCGGGCGGTAGGCATAGACGCCGACGTGGTGAAACACCGGCACCGGCCCCTCGGCGCCGCGCGAGCCGGTGTAGGGAATCACTTCCTTCGAAAAGTAGAGCGCCTGCATCTGCCGGCCGAAGACGGCCGTGGTGCCGCCGACGAGGCCGTTCTTCCGGTCCTCCAGGAAGTTCGACAGCGTCGCCTCGTCGCAGCGCAGCACCGGCGTCGCCGCCTCCACCTCCGGCCAGCTGCACATCGCGTCGATCAGCGCCTCGAGAAACCAGACGGGCGTCAGCGGCGCGTCGCCCTGCAGGTTCACCACGATGTCGCTCTCGATCCCGGCCACGGCCACCGCCTCGGCGCAGCGCTCCGTTCCGTTGCGGCAGGCGGAGGAGGTCATGATGACCGAGGCGCCGAAGCCCTCCGCCGCGTCCCGGATGCGCGTGTCATCGGTCACAACGTGCACGGCATCGACGCCGGCGACGGCCTTCGCCACCTCCCAGCTGCGCTGGATCAGCGTCTTCGGCCCGTCCGGCCCCGTCAGCTCCACCAGCGGCTTGCCGGGATAGCGGGTGGAGGCATAGCGGGCCGGAATCAGTATCGTGGCGCTCATGCGACCCCCGCTCTCAGGCAATCGTGGATATGGATGAGGCCCTCGACCTCGCCAGACTCACTAACGGCGAAGAGGGCGGAGATCTTGCGCGCGTTCATCAGCGCCAGCGCCTCGGAGGCGAGCGCGTCCGGCGCGATGGTGGTGGGCGAGAGCGTGGCGATCTCGTCGGCCCGCTTCTCCATCAGCCCGGCGAGGTGGCGGCGCAGGTCGCCGTCGGTGATGATGCCGATCAGCCGTCCGTCCTCGATCACGGCGGCGGTGCCGAAGCCCTTGGCGGTGATCTCGATGATCCCCTCGCCCATCGGCGTCTGCGGCGCCAGCACCGGCAGCTCGGCGCCGGAATGCATCAGCGCCCGCACGGTCAGAAGCTGCGCGCCGAGCCGCCCGCCCGGGTGGTAGGCGTGGAAGCTCTCTTCCTTGAAGCCCCGCTCCGTCATCAGCACGACGGCGAGCGCGTCGCCCAGCGCCATCGATGCGGTGGTGGAGGAGGTCGGCGCCCTTCCCATCGGGCAGGCCTCGGGCGCGTCGGGCAACCGCAGGATCACGTCCGCCTGACGGCCGAGCGATGAGCCCGGCACCTTGGTCACCGCGATGAGCGGGATCGAGAAGCGCCGGGAATAGGTGACGAGGTCCGCCAGCTCCGCCGTCTCGCCGGAGTTGGAGATGGCCAGCACCACGTCGCCGGCGGCGATCATCCCGAGGTCGCCATGGCTCGCCTCTGCAGGATGGACGAACTGCGCCGGCGTGCCGGTGGAGGCGAAGGTGGCGGCGATCTTGCGCGCCACATGGCCGGACTTGCCCATGCCGGTGACGATGACCCGGCCGGGCGCGGCGCGGATCAGGCGAACCGCCTCCGCCGCGCTGTCCTCCAGCCCGCCGGCCAGCATCTCCAGCGCCGCGGCCTCGCAGCGCAGGACGCGGGCCATCTCGGCCTTGATCTCCGCCGCCGGGGCGGGGGCGAGCGGCTGGGGCTGGGCGGTCATCGGGCTCCCTCTTTGCCGGGCCGGGGTGCGGGGCGGCGCCGGGGCGCCTTATGCCCGCTGTCTGACGTTGCCGGCCGCGTCTGGCAAGCCCTGCCCCCGTTGCAGCTTCACCGCCTCCTGCCGGGCCAGCCGCACGAGATGCGCCATGAACGGCAGCCCCGCCTCCTCCTCGCGCACCGCGGCGTAGAGCCGCCGCGTCAGCCCCGCCTCCGTCACCGGCTTCACCACCAGCTCGGATGAGCTCTTCACCTGCCGCACCACCCAGTCGGGAAGCACCGCCACGCCCCGGCCGGAGGCGACGAGCAGCAGGATCACCGCCGTCAGCTCCACCTGCCGCACCGCCGCCGGCTCCACCCGGGCGGGGGTGAGGAGCTGGCTGAAGATATCGAGCCTCGGCCGCTCCACCGGGTAGGTGATCAGTGTCTGGCCGCGAAAATCCTCAGCCTCCACGAAGGGCTTTTCCGCCAGCGGGTGGCTCGCCGCGCAGACGAAGACGGGCGCGTAGTCAAAGAGCGGGGCGAACTCGACGCCGGGCAGGGTCTCGGGATCGGAGGACACGACGAGATCCACCTCCTCACGGCGCAGCGCCGGAAGCGCATCGAAGGCGAGGCCGGGGCGGATGTCGACATCGACGTCCGGCCAGGCCTTGCGGAAGGATTCCAGCACCGGCAGCAGCCATTCGAAACAGGCGTGGCACTCGATGGCGATGTGCAGCCGCCCCGCCTTGCCCGCCTGCAGCCCGGCGAACTCCGCCTCCAGCGCCGCCATGCGCGGCAGGATATCCTCCGCCGCCGCCAGCAGCTTCATCCCGGCGGCCGACAGCTTCAGCGGCTTGGAGCGACGCACGAAGAGCTCGACGCCCGCCTGCTCCTCTATCGTCTTGATCTGGTGGGACAAGGCGCTCTGCGTCATCCCCAGCTGATCCGCCGCCCGCGCGAGGCCGCCGGTCTCATGGATGGCGCGGATCGTGCGCAGATGGCGGAACTCGATATGCATCGCCATGAGCCAGCCTCATTACCTTGGTGAAAGTTATGAGTTTGTCTCACGCGGCGAGACCAGGCACAAGGAGGGCAACAAACGGAGTCCTCCCCATGCCGCGCATCAGTTTCGAATTTTTCCCGCCGAAGGACATCGAAGGCTCCTTCCGCCTGTGGCGCTGCGTGCAGACGCTGGCGCCCCTGCAGCCCGATTACGTCTCGGTCACCTACGGCGCCGGCGGCACCACCCGTCAGCTGACGCATGAGGCGGTGACAGCGATCCACAAGACATCCGGCCTGCCGGTCGCTGCGCACCTGACCTGCGTGGATGCCAGCCGCGCCGAGACGATGGAGATCGCCGAAAGCTACGCCGCCGCCGGCGTGACCGATATCGTCGCCCTGCGCGGCGACCCGCCGAAGGGCACCGGCGCCTTCCGCCCGCACCCGGAGGGCTTCACCTCCTCCGTCGAGCTGATCGAGGCGCTGGCGGCGACCGGCAAGTTCCGCCTGCGCGTCGGCGCCTACCCCGAGCCGCACCCCGAGGCGGGCTCGACACAGGATGACGTTGACCACCTCAAGCGCAAGCTCGATGCCGGGGCGGACGAGGCGATCACCCAGTTCTTCTTCGAGGCGGAGACCTTCCTGCGCTTCCGCGATGCCTGCGCCGCCGCCGGCATCGACAAGCCGGTCACCCCCGGCATCCTGCCGGTGGAGAACTGGGCGGGCGTGCGCCGCTTCGCCGCCGCCTGCGGCGCGACGATCCCCGACGACATCGCCCGCGCCTTCGAGAATGCCGAGCACGCCGGCGCTTCCGACCTGCTGGCCACCGCTCTGGCGACGGAGCTCTGCGAGGCGCTGGTGGATGAGGGCGTCGATGCCTTCCACTTCTACACGCTCAACAAGCCCGAGATGAGCCGCGACGTCTGCCACGCGCTCGGCATCGCTCCCCGCCCCGCCCTGTTGCAGGTGGCCTGAGGGGGCGCCCGGCCCCGCGCGGCGCCAGGGAGGAGCGCGCGGGGCCGACCTGACCGAGATCGCACACCCACCGCCCGCCCCCGGCGCGCCGCGAGTCGCCCCGGGTCAAGGACGCCGCAGGCGCCGCCAAAGGCGGGCGAAGCTCCTTGACGCGGGGCGACTCGCGCTCACCATCGACGAGGCCTGTTTGCGGGCAGACCTGCCAGCAAACGGCCTCTCAGCAGATGGCGACTCCCCCCTGAACCCAGCGGACGCTGGAGTCAGCGCGGACAGGGATATGGAGGGCGGGCGGGCGATTGCCGAAGGCGAGGCCGCCCCGCCCTCTCCCCCTACTCTCCCGGCTGCAACCCTTGCGCCGCCGCCCGCTTCCGGCTCGCCCACCAGCCGCTGGCGGGCGGGGGCAGCGTCGCCGTCGGGTGCAGGTGCTCGGAGGGGCCGGTGAGGGCGACGCGGCGGCGGCGATGGAGGAGCGCCTTGCCCCAGCCGCGGTTCTGGCCCAGCGCCGGCGCCGCCGGATCGGTCGGGAAGCGCTCCCGCCAGCCCTCCGGCAGCGGCAGCCCCTGCCCCTCCAGCTTCTCCAGCATCCAGACCAGCGGGATATTCGCGAGCGGCCGCGCCGGGGCATAGCCGTCCAGCTGGCCGCCGACGTCGCCGTGGGAGCCGCGGAACCAGACCTGCTCCAGCTCGCCCGGATAGCTCTCGTCCTCGGCAATCAGCACCGGGTGATAGGCCTCGCGCGTCTCGTCCAGTGCCAGCGCGTGCCAGGCGCGGCGGATATGCGGCGCCACCCCCAGCCGGTGGAAGGAATGGGCGTCAGCATTGCCGAAGCCCAGCGACTTCACGCTGTCCCAGAGCGCCAGCGCCTCGATCTCCACCTCCGGGTGGCAGAGATGCTGCCGGAAGGCCCCGGCTGCCGCGCTCTCCCCGCCGGCGCGGTAATGGCGCCAGGCCTGGCGGACATGGCGCACCGTCGCCGCCTCCGGCCGCAGCAGGCCCACGGCGCCGATCATCCCGGCCAGCGAGCGTGCCGCGAAGGCGCCGCGCGAGAAGCCGATGAGGACGATCCGGTCCCCCGGCCGGTAGCGGCCCGCGAGCACGCCATAGGCGCGGGCGATCTGCGTCTCGATGCCGCGCCCCGTCAGCACGTCCCAGGTGCGGGACCAGTCGCTCCACTGGATACCGGCGGCGTACCACAGGTGCACCTCCCCCCGCCCCGCCTCGCGCAGCAGCTTGAAGGTCAGCCCGGCGTTGCTCTCGTAGCCCTCCCGAAGGGAAGACATGGTGCCGTCGAGCACGATGACATGCGTGATCCTCCCGCGCCGTGGCCCCCGCGTCTCTGCAACGCGGGGGCCACGGCGGAAGAGGCCCCGTATGCCGTCAAGCAGCCGCAACCCTTGTCTCCTCGATCGCCCGCCACACCCGCTCCGGCGTGAATGGCATGGCGATGTCGCTCACGCCGAGCGGCGCGAGCGCCCCCAGCATGGCGTTGGAGATTGCGGCCAGCGCGCCGACGGTGCCGGCCTCGCCGCAGCCCTTCATCCCCATCGCGTTGAAGGTGGAGGGCGTGCCCTCGTGGTGGAAGGCGATCATCGGCACGTCCTCCGCCCGCGGCAGGGCGTAGTCCATGAAGGTCGCCGTCAGCAGCTGGCCCTCCTCGTCGAAGACCACCCGCTCCGTCAGCGCCTGGCCGATGCCCTGCGCCACGCCGCCATGCACCTGCCCCTCGGCCAGCATCGGGTTGATGAGCACGCCGAAGTCGTCCGTCACCGTGTAGCGGACGACCTTGGTCACGCCCGTCTCCGGGTCGATCTCCACCTCCGCCACATGGGCGCCGTTGGGGAAGGACATGTTGCGCAAGGAGCCCTTGTGCGTCTGCTTCAGGAGGTCATCCCGCCCCGCCTCGCGGGCCATCTCCGCGACCTCGAGCATCGTGGGCGAGAGGTTCGAGCCGGGCAGGCGGAAGCGTTCGTCGTCGAACGTCACCTCCGCCGGGTCCACCCCCTCGCGCTCGGCGAGGAAGGCGCCGAAGCTCTCCGCGATGCCGTCCTTTGCGGCCAGCGTCGCGGTGTTCTGCATGGTCACGGAGCGGGAGCCGCCGGTGCCGCCGCCCCATTCGATGATGTCGCTGTCGCCCATGACGACACGGATGCGGCTCATCGGGATGCCCGTCTGGTCGGAGAGGAACTTGGCAAAGACGGTTTCGTGGCCCTGCCCGTTCGACTGGGTGCCCACGTGCAGCTCAACCTCGTTCTCCCCGAAAACGACGGTGGCAAACTCCTGTTTGTCACCCAGAATGCTCTCGATGTAGTAACACAGGCCGAGCCCGCGGAGTTTCCCCGCTGCCTCGGACTCCGCCTTGCGCGCCTCGAAGCCGGCGACGTCGGAGTGCTCCTCCGCCCGGCTCAGCACCTTGGCGAACTCGCCGACGTCGTAGGTGACGCCGGTGGCCGAGGTGTAGGGGAAGCTGTCCGGCGGAATGAAGTTGCGGCGGCGCAACTCGAACGGATCGATCCCCAGCTGCAGCGCCGCGTGGCCCATCGCATGCTCCAGCACGAAGATCGCCTCGGGCCGGCCGGCGCCGCGATAGGCGTCCACGGGGGCGGAGTTGGTGTAGTAGCCCTTCGCCTTCAGCAGCGCCTTGTCGATGGCATAGGTGCCGGGGGCGACCTTCGAGAAGAGCTCCGACTGGATGAACTGCCCGTAGTTGGAATTGTAGGCGCCGAGGTTGGAGAGCGTCTCGACCTTGTAGGCCGTGATGCGCCCCTCGGCATCGAAGCCGAGCGTGGCGGTGGAGACGAGGTCGCGCCCGCCGTTGTCGGAGAGGAAACCCTCCGTCCGCTCGCCCATCCAGTGCACCGTCCGGCCCAGCATCTTGGCGGCGGCGGCGATGGCGAGCTGCTCGGGGTGCGTCGCACCCTTCAGGCCGAAGCCGCCGCCGACATCGGGGTTGGTGACACGAATCTCGCTCGCCTCCATCCCGAGGCAGGCGGCGATCTCGTCCTTCGCGCCCCAGACGCCCTGCCCGTTGAAGCACATGTGCAGCCGGCCGCCCTCCATCTCGACATAGCAGCCGCGCGGCTCCATCGGGGTGGCGGCGACGCGGTTGTCGGGCAGCTCCACGGTGACGACGCGGTCGGAGGCCGCGAGCGCCGCCTCCACCGCCGCCTCGTCGCCCATCGACCAGTCGTAGGCGAGGTTGCCGGGCGCTTCGGGGTGGATGTCCTCCCCGCCGGGGCCGGGGCCGAACCAGCAGGGCAGGTCGTCGACCTCGAGGCTGATCATCTCGGCGGCGTCGCGGGCCTGCGCCAGCGTCTCGGCGACGATCATCGCCACCGGCTCGCCGACGAAGCGAACGCGGCCGTCGGCCAGCACCGGGCGCGGCGGCGCGGCGCCCTCGCCGTCCTCCAGCTCGATGACGTCGAAATCCATCTCGTTGACGAAGCCGGCGGCCTTGAAGCTGTCGGCGGTCAGGACGAGCGCGACGCCCTCCGCCTCCTCGGCCATGGAGGTGTCCATCTCGGTGATGATGCCGTGCCCGACGGGCGCGCGCAGGAAGAAGGCCTGAAGCGCACCGGCGGGGACGATGTCATCCACGTAGCGGCCCTTGCCGGTGAGGAAGCGCACGTCTTCGACGCGGCGGACGGGCTGGCTCTTGCCGAATTTTTCCATGGGTCGCCTCCGGGAACGCTGGGGGGGCCGGCCTTCGGGAGGCCAGCGACTTTCGGGGCGCAGCCTATCCGCGCCGGCGCGCTTGTCCAGCGCCCCCGGGCGGCGGCGGCCGCGCCCGGGGGCCCGGGCTTTCCGGCAACGCCGGGCGGGGCCGGCGCATTTCGCCGCTGGCGGGCTCCGGGCGCGCGTGGCATTTCTGGCGGAATGGTTCGCCCGACGCCCTCAAAGACACGCGATTGCACCCGCTTGGCCTGATCCTCGCCGGCGGCGCCGGCCGTCGGATGGGCGGGGCGGACAAGGCCCTCCTGCCGCTGGCCGGCCGGCCGCTCTGGCGGCATGTCGAGGCGCGGCTGGGCCCGCAGGTGGCCGAGCTCGCCCTCTCCGCCGGCGGCGACGCGGCGCGGTTCGAGGGCTTCTCCGGCCCGGTGCTGGCGGATGCGGGCGCGGGCGGCCAGGGGCCGCTGGCCGGCATCCTCCAAGGGCTGCGCTGGGCGGAGCGGCTGGGCGCGGAGGGCGTGATTACCACCCCCGTGGACCTGCCCTTCCTGCCCGGCGACCTCGTCCCCCAGCTCTACCTCGCCGCCGAGGAGACGGGATGCGCCATCGCCGCCTCCGGCGGGCGGCGGCACGGCACCTGCGGGCTCTGGCCCGTCTCCGCCCTGCCTCGCCTCGCCGCGGCGCTGGCCGCCGGCGAGCGCAGGGTGATGGACTTTGCCGCCACCCTCTCCCCCGGAGAGGCCGCGTGGCCCGGCGGCACGGCGGACCCGTTCTTCAACATCAACCGGCCGGAGGACCTCGCCGAGGCGGAGGCGCGGCTGGCGCCATGAGGCTGGAGCGGGGCTTTGCAGAGGCGGAGCGGGCGGAGGTGGCACGCCTCTACTGGCAGGCCTTCGGGCCGAAGCTCGGCCGTGCGCTGAACCCCGAGGCGAAGGCGCTGGCCTTCCTCGCCTCCGTCCTGCGGCCCGACCACGCGCTGGTGGTGCGGGGGGCGGACGGGCGCATCCTCGGCGCCGCCGGCTTCAAGACGCACGAGGGGGCGCTGGCCGAGGGCGGGCTGACAGAGATGGCGCACACCTATGGCTGGGCCGGCGGCCTCGCCCGCCTCTCCCTGCTGGCGCTGATGGAGCGCGACCGGGACAACCACCGCTTCCTCGTCGACGGCATCTTCGTGGAGGAGGCGGCGCGCGGCGGCGGGGCCGGCACGCTGCTGATCCGCGGGCTGGCGGCGGAGGCGCGCTGGCGCGGCTACCGGGAGCTGCGGCTGGATGTCATCGCCAGGAACGCCAGGGCGCAGGCGCTCTACGAGCGCTGCGGCTTTCGCGTCATCCACCGCCAGCGCAAGGGCGTGGGCGGCCGGGTGTTCGGCTACGGGGAGGTGCTGGTCATGGTGCTGGCGCTCTGAGCTGGCGACCGACGATTTCCGCGCGGAAATCGTGCACGGAATTCGCGCGAATTCCGTGGCGGGGCGTCACCACTTGTCCGGCCCCTTCTCTGCGAAGGCGTTGACGAGGAAGTCGATGAAGGCCCGCACCTTGGGCTGCGTGAAGCGCCCTGGCGGATAGACGGCGTAGATGCCCTGCACCTCCACCGGCAGGTCCGGGATCGCCTCTTCCACCAGCCCCTGCTCCATCGCCTCGGCGTAGAGGAAGCTCGGCAGGTAGGCGATGCCGAGGCCCGAGATGCAGGCGTTGAGCAGCGACTGCCCGTCATTGACCGTCAGCCAGCCGGCGGTGCGCACCTGCCGCTTCTCGCCCGAGGGGGCTGTGATCTTCCACACCGCGCCATTGGACTGGTTGGAATAGTGCAGCAGTTTGTGCTCGTTGAGATCATCGATCCGCTGCGGACGGCCGAATTGCTGGAAGTAGCCAGGGCTGGCGATCATCCGCTTCGTCGTGTCCGTCAGCTTGCGGGCGCGGAGCGTGGAATCCTCCAGTTCGCCGATACGGATGGCGAGGTCGAACCCTTCGGAGATCAGCTCCACGAAGCGGTTGTTGAGCACCATGTTGACGGTGATGTCGGGGAATTCGCTGAGAAACTCGCCGAGGATGGGGGAGAGATGGTTGACCCCGAAATCGGTAGCGACCGAGATGCGCAGCAGCCCCGACGGCGCCGATTGCATGGCGGAGACGAGCGCATCGGCCTCGCCGGCATCGTTGAGCACGCGGCGGGCACGGTCGTAATAGGCCAGCCCGATCTCGGTGGGAGAGACGCGGCGCGTGGTGCGGTTGAGCAGGCGGGCGCCGAGGCGGGCCTCCAGCGCCGAGACATGCTTCGACACCGCGGATTTGGAGATCCCGAGCTTCTTCGCCGCATCGGTGAAGCCGCCCTGATCCACCACCGTGGCGAAAGCCTCCATCTCGGTGAGCCGGTCCATGTTCGTCCTTCCCTTCTCGTCCGCCCGGTTTCCCGGTCAAACGCGGCACAATCGGGGCGAGGCCCGGACAATATCGGGGAATGTCGGCGGATCGGTCCCGAGGGGGAAACGACGTTCGGTCGGTCTGGCCGCGTGAAGTGGGCCGGCTAGAGGCGCGCGGCGAGCCGGGTGCCCTGGTCGATGGCGCGCTTGGCGTCGAGCTCCGCCGCCACGTCCGCCCCGCCGATGAGGTGGGCGCGGGGGTGGGCGGCGGCGAGGGAGCGCTCTGGTTCCTGCCCAGCGCAGAGGACGATGGTATCGGCCTCGATGAGGCGGGGGCCGTCGGAGGTGGTGACGTGCAGGCCCTCGGGCGTGATGCGGTCATAGGTGACGCCGCCGAGCATGGTCACGCCGCGCATGGCGAGTCCGGCGCGGTGGATCCAGCCGGTGGTCTTGCCGAGCCGCTTGCCGGGCTTCTCGGCCTTGCGCTGCAGGAGCGTGACCTGGTGCGCGGGCCTGGGCGGCTGAGGGCCGTCCGGGGAGAGGCCGCCGGGGTGGAGGGCCGGGTCGGTGATGCCCCATTCGGCGAGCCAGTCCTGCGGGTGCAGGGTGGGGCTCTCGGCGGTGACGAGGAACTCGGAGACGTCGAAGCCGATGCCGCCGGCACCGATCACCACGACCCGGGGGCCGACGGGGGCGCCGTGAAGGACGTCGATGTAGGAAAGGACATGCGGCGCGTCCTGACCCGGGATCATGGGGTCGCGGGGGCGGACGCCGGTGGCGAGGATCACCTCGTCGGTCCCTTGCAGGTCCGCCTCGGAGGGCGCGGCGTTCAGGCGGAGGGTGATGGGGAGCCCGGCCAGGCGGGCCTCATAGTAGTGGACGAGGCCATGGAACTCCTCCTTGCCGGGGATGCGGCGAGCGAGGTTGAGCTGGCCGCCGATCTGGGCGGCCTTGTCCCAGAGGGTGACCTTGTGGCCTCGCTCCGCTGCCGTGATCGCCGCGGCGAGGCCGGCGGGGCCGGCGCCGACGACGGCAATGGTCTTGGGGGCGCTCGTGGGCGCGATGACCAGTTCGGTCTCGTGGCAGGCGCGGGGGTTCACGAGGCAGGTGGAGGTCTTGCCCATGAAGGTATGGTCGAGGCACGCCTGGTTGCAGGCGATGCAGGGCGCGATGGGGGCGCCGGACTTCGCCTTGGCGACGAAGTTCTCGTCGGCGAGGAAGGGCCGGGCCATGGAGACCATGTCGGCGCAGCCGTCCGCCAGCACCTCCTCGGCCACCTCGGGGGTGTTGATCCGGTTGGAGGTGATGAGGGGGAGCGAGACCTCGCCCATCAGCTTCTTGGTGACCCAGGCGAAGGCGGCCCGGGGGACGGAGGTGGCGATGGTCGGCACCCGCGCCTCGTGCCAGCCGATGCCGGTGTTGAGGATGCTGGCGCCGGCGGCCTCGATGGCGCGGGCAAGCCGCAGCACCTCCTTCCAGCTCTGCCCGCCTGGGACGAGATCGAGGAGGGAGATGCGGTAGATGAGGATGAAATCGGGGCCGACGGCCTCGCGCACCCGCCGCACCACCTCGACCGGCAGGCGCATGCGGTTCTCGTAGGAGCCGCCCCAGCGGTCGGTGCGCCGGTTGGTGCGCTCGGCGAGGAACTGGTTGAGGAAGTAGCCCTCCGACCCCATCACCTCCACCCCGTCATAGCCGGCCTCGCGGGCGCGGGCGGCGGCGGTGGCGATGTCGGCGATCTGTTTCTCGATGCCTGCTTCGTCCAGCTCCGCTGGTGGGAAGGGAGAGATCGGCGACTTGATGGCGGAGGGGGCGACGCAGGCGGGGTTATAGGCATAGCGCCCGGCATGCAGGATCTGCATCGCGATCCGCCCGCCCTCGGCATGGACGGCCTCGGTGACGATGCGGTGGTTGGCGATGTCCTTAGCGCTGTAGAGCCCGGCCGCGCCCTTGAAGACCCCGCCCTCGGCATTGGGCGCCATGCCGCCGGTGACGATGAGACCGGCGCCGCCCTTGGCCCGAGCCGCGTAGAAGGCGGCGATGCGGGACCAATCGCCGGTTTCCTCAAGATTGGTGTGCATCGAACCCATCAGTACCCGGTTCGGCAGGGTGACATGGCCGAGATCGAGCGGGGCGAAGAGATGGGGATAGGTCATGGGGCTCCTCCGGGGGGCAGAGTGGCGCGGGGCGGAGCGGCCGTCACCCTCAACGCGGCGTCACGAGGGTGGAGAGGCCGGGGGCCAGCCCGCCGTCGCCATTGGTGCTTGGACCAATGGCGCACTCAATGGCGACCCCACCAGGTATTTTTGGCCAGATGAAAAGGAGGCTGGAGGCGGGCCGCACCCTGAGCGACCGGCGTGGGGTGCGATGGGTCGCAGAGGGGAACGCGGTCCCCGGCAGGGCCCTGTCTGTCTTTGGTCCTGAAAATCCCGGGGGTCCGGGGGCTGGCCCCCGGTCCCGCAGTCTCGGGCAGCGCAGGGCCAGGATCGGTGCCGCCGGCCTCAGCCGAGGCCGATGGCGGCGCGGATGCTCTCGTCGCGCAGGCTGACCTCTCCGCCGAGATGGGCGTCGGAGTCCGGGCTGCACATCCACAGGAGCGCCTTCGCCGGCCAGTCGGGCGGGATATGCTCCGACCAGTCGAGGGCGGCGACGGGGCCGATGCCGCTCTCCTTGATCTGGCGCTGCATGTCCGTCGCCACGGTTCCGGGGGAGAGGGCGAGCGCGCGCAGGCCGCGCTGGCCGTATTCCTCGTGCAGGGCAGCGTTGAACATCGCCGCCGCCGCCTTCGAGGTGCAATAGGCCGACCAATGGTCCAGCGGGCGGTGGGCGGCGCCGGAGGAGAGGGTGAGGAAGGTGCCGCCCCCGGCGCCCAGCATCGACGGCAGGGCGGCGCGCGCGGTGTGGAAGAGGCCCTTGACGTTGACGTCCATCGCCTGGCCCCAGGCCTCCGGATCCGCCTCTGCGATGGGGGCGATGGGGCTGACCACCGCGGCATTGCCGATCACCACGGCCGGCGGGCCGAAGGCCTCCACCGCCGCCTTGACGGCGAAATCCACCTCCCACGAGCGGGAGACGTCGCAGGGGACGGCCAGCGCCTGCTCACTGCCGATCTCGCCCGCCAGCTCGGCGATCTCCGCCTCGCCGCGGGCCAGGAGCGCCACCCGGGCGCCCGCCCCGGCGAAGGCGCGGGCCGCCTCGGCGCCGATCCCCCGGCTCGCACCTGTGATCACCACGCATTTGCCGCCAAGCTCCATCGCCGCATATCCTTTTTCAATTCCGCCCGCCGGATGCTGGCACGCCAGAGGGGAATGGTCCAGTTTCCCTGACCTTGACTGACAGGGGGTGCCGGGCAAGGTGAGGCGCAACGCATCATCCCAGGGAGAGGCCGCTCATGCCCGCTACTCGTATCACCGCCGTCGCCGTTGCCAGAACCGCCGCTTCCGCCACCGCCCTCGCCGTCGCCGGCTCCGCCGCGATGGCCGATGTTACCGCAGAGGACGTCTGGACCCAGTGGCAGGAGGCCCTCGGCTCCTACGGCGAGGGCACCCTCACCGCCGGCGACGAGAGCCGCGAGGGCGACACGCTCACCGTCTCGGACATCAGCCTCGAGATGGAGGAGGAGGACATGGCCGTCTCCTCGCAGATCGGCACCGTCTCCTTCACCGAGAACGGTGACGGCACCGTCACCGTGACCCTGCCGGAGAGCTACGACGTGATGCTCGGCCAGCCGGGCAGCATGGAGGACAACCACGCGACGCTCACTGTCACCAACAGCGGGCTCGACGTGCAGGTCTCCGGCGAGCCGGAGGAGATCACCTACGACATCACCGCCGACAGCTACACCATCGAGCTGACGGAAATCGTGGATGCCGGGGAGACGGTGCCGGGCGAGGCCACGGCCACGCTGCAGGGCTTCACCGGCAGCGCCATGATGGCCACGGATGGCGAGATGCGGGACCTGGACGCCGAGATGAGCGCCGACATGCTCGACCTGCTCGTGGACGTGGACGTGCCCGGCGAGATGGTCGTCGACATCTCCGGCAAGTTCGAGAACATCTCGCTGACCGAGACCATGCGCACGCCGCTGGAGATGGATCCCGAGCAGCCCGAGATGCTGATGGAATCCGGCGCCATGATGGACCTTAACGTCGAGGCCGGGCAATCGGCGCTGATCTTCGCCTATGACGACGGCTCCGAGAGCGCCAGCGGCGCCTATTCCGCCGCCGGCAGCCGCCTCGCGATGGCCGTCAGCGCCGACCGCTTCACCCTCGACGAGGGCGCCACCGACATGGCGCTGCAGCTGCAGTCCGAGGGCATCCCCTTCCCCGTGAACGTGACGCTGGGGGAGCTGGGGCTCGCCATCGACATGCCGCTCTCCGCCTCCGAGGAAGCGGAAGACTTCTCCGCCGGCTTCGTCATCGACGAGCTGACGGTGAACGAGGAGCTCTGGATGATGGCCGATCCGTCGGGCGCCCTGCCCCGCGATCCGGCGAGCCTGATTGTCCGCTTCTCCGGCTCCGGCCGGCTGGACGAGGACCTGGCCAACCCGACGGGCGGCATGCAGGAGATGTCGCAGGAGCTGCCGGGTGAGATCTATGACCTCTCCATCGACGAGCTGACGCTGCGCCTCGTCGGCGCCGCGCTCAGTGGCACGGGCAGCTTCACCTTCGACAACAGCGACCTGACCACCTTCGAGGGGATGCCGCGGCCGGAAGGCTCGGCCACCTTCCGCATCGAGGGGGTCAACACGCTCCTCGGCCAGCTGGCCGACATGGGGCTGATCCCGCCGGACCAGATCATGGGTGCGCGCATGATGCTCGGCCTCTTCGCGGAGTCGGTCGGCGAGGATGAGCTGGAATCCCGCATCGAGGTCACGCCGGAGGGGTCGGTTCTGGCGAACGGCCAGCAGCTCCGCTAAGGATCGGGCATCGGCCCCGGGGTGCGCCGGCCACGGCCGCGCCCCGGGGCCGGCAATTGCCTGAAGACCCGGAAGGACCTTTTCATGACGCGTCTCGCCCTTGCCCCGGCCACCGCGCTGGCCGCGATCCTCGCCCTGCCCGCATACGCCGATGTCACGGCCGAGGAGGTCTGGCACAACCTCTCCCGGCCCATCGCCGCGATGGGCGTGAACGTCGCCGCCTCGCCGATGCGCGAGGGGGACGTGCTGCGCGTCGGACCGGTGATCTACAGCTACGAGCTGCCCGAGGATGCCGGCCGGGTGGAGCTGCGCTCCGTCGGGCCCGAGATCACGGAAGCCGGCGACGGCACCGTCACGCTTCTCTGGCCCGAGGAGATGGAGATCACGCTAGACGTCGATGCCGTGGTCGAGGGCGAGCCCGCGCACTTCCGCGCTGCGATGGACATGACGCTGGACCAGCAGGGGTCTGCCAGCGGCACCCCCGGCTCCATCACCTACGAGACGACCGGCAGCAGCCTGTCCCTCACGCTGACCGAGGTGGAGATCGAGGATCCGACCGGCCCGGATCTGCCGCCGGAGATGGACGGCCCGCCCAACTTCGCCTTCTTCATGGACTACGAGATGGACTCCACCAGCACCATCACCGCCGAGGGCGAAGGCCCGGTCTCGATGACCGCCGATGTCACGATGACGGACATGGTGCAGGACCTCATGATGGAGCTGCCCGGCGAGACCAGCACCCGCAGCGTCAGCACCGCGGAGCAGATGACGACGACCGCCCGCATCGAGCTGCCCGCCGAGGCGCCGGATATGACGAACCTCGCCGCCGCGCTCTCCCGCGGCCTCTCGCTGGAGGTGACGACCGACGGCAGCAACTCGCAATCTCAGTCGGTGTCGAGCGATTTCGATTCCCAGGTCACCATGGACCAGATGCAGAGCCTCGGACATCAGACGGGCACCGTGCGGCTGAATGCCGACGGGCTCTTCTTCGACGCCGCGGCCCGCGATTTCGCGCTCGACATCACGGCCCCGGACATCGGGTTCCCGATCAGCCTCACCGCGCAGTCGGGCAGCTTCAACATGACGGTCCCGCTCATGGCGTCGGAGGAGACGCAGGAGGGGCGCTACGCCTTCCGCTTCGAGGAGCTGAACGGCTCGGACGACCTCTGGGCGATGATCGACCCGACCGGCGCCCTGCCGCATGACCCGGTGACGATGGGCCTGGTTCTGACGGCGGACCTGGTGATCCTGCAGGACCTGCTCGACTTCGACGGGATGCGCGAGATGATCGATGCCGGGGAAAGCCCGATCGACCTCACCTCCATCGCCTTCGGCAACTTCGACGTGCAGGCGCTCGGCGCGCAGCTCACCGGTGACGGCAGCTTCGATGTCGACCTGACGCCGCTGATCGAGACGGGCGCCGAGCCCATCCTCGACGGCACGGCGGAGTTCGACCTGACGGGCCTCAACGCCGCGCTCGACACGCTCTCCTCCAGCGGCATGATCCCGCCGCAGGCGATCATGGGCGTGCGCATGAGCATCGGCATGTTCGCCGAGGTCTCGGGCGAGGACGCGCTGCATTCGCTGATCGAGGTGCGGCCGGACGGCTCGGTGCTCGCCAACGGGCAGCCGATCCGATGAGCGGCGCCGTCCCCTCCCCCGCCGAGATCGCCGAGGCGCTGCTCGCCGCTGCCCGCAGCGCCGGCGCCGAGGCGGCCGACGCGGTGGTGATCGAGGAGCGCTCCTCGGGCATCGACGTACGCGCCGGCAAGCTGGAGGAGGCGGGGCGCTCGGAATCCATGCAGCTTGGCCTCCGCGTCTTCATGGGACAGCGCAGCGCCATCGCCTCCGCCTCCGATTCGCGGCCGGACGGCTTCTCCGGCCTCGCCGAGCGGGCCGTGGCCATGGCCAGCGAGGCGCCGGAAGACCCCTATGCCGGCCTCGCCGGGCCGGACGAGCTCTCCGCCGCGCGCGATGCGGCGGGGCTGGACCTCGACGATCCCACCGAGGAGCCGGAGCCGGCGGCGCTGGAGGACTGGGCCCGCGCGATGGAGGGCGCTGCCACCGCCGCCTCCGGCATCGCCCAGGCCGAGGCCTCGGCCAGTTGGGGGCGCAGCACGCTGCACCTCGCGGCGAGCAACGGCTTCTCGGGGGGCTGGTCCTCCACCATGTCCTCGCTCTCCTGCACCGCCATCGGCGGCGAGGGGCTGGGGATGGAGCGGGACTACGACTACGACGTGCGCACCCACCTCGGCGACCTGCGCGGCGCCGAGGAGATCGGCGCCCGCGCCGCCGAGCGGGCGCTCGCCCGCCTCGGCCCCCGCAAACCGCCGACAGGCAAGGCGACGGTGCTCTATGACGAGCGGGTGGCGGGCAGCCTGATCGGCCACCTGCTGCAGGCCATCAACGGCGCCGCCATCGCGCGCGGCGCCTCCTGGGCGCGCGGGCTGATGGGCGAGGCGGTGCTGCCCGAGGGGCTGGACCTCCTCGAAGAGCCGCATCGCCCCCGCGTTCCCGGCTCCCGCCGTTTCGACGCCGAGGGCCTGCCGACGGCCGACCGCGCGCTGGTGGAGAAGGGTTTGCTGCAGAGCTGGCTGCTCGACCTCTCCAACGCCCGCAAGCTGGGCCTCTCCAGCAGCGCCAACGCCTCCCGCAGCGCCCGCTCCGGCCCCTCTCCGAGCGCCCATAACCTGCGCCTGACGCCGGGCAGCGCCACCCGCGAGGAGCTTCTGGCCGACATGGGCACGGGGCTCTGGGTGACCTCCCTCATCGGCGCCACGATCAACCCGAACACGGGCGATTACTCCCGCGGCGCCTCGGGCTTCTGGGTGGAGAACGGCGAGATTGCCTACCCCGTCTCGGAATGCACCATTGCCGGCTCCCTGCCCGACATGCTCCGCCGGATCATCCCGGCGAACGACGGCCGCGAGCACACCGGCCGCGTCATCCCCTCGCTGATGATCGAGCGGATGAGCATCGCGGGAGCCTGAGCCCCCCTCAGGGCGCGGGGCAGCCGCGGACGTCGACGGCGCGGCCGCCGCCGAAGAGCGTCAGGCGGAGGGCGGCGCGCTCTACCATGATCTGCCGGCCGGCGACGTCGATCAGCCGGGCGGTCAGGCGGAGGCGGTCGCCCTCGCGGCTCACCTGAGGCTCGGAGACCCAGATGCCGGGGCCGGCCTCGATGGCGGCCTCCTCGGCGGGCCCCAGCGGCGGCAGGGAGAGCTCGGCCACCAGCTCCAGCCCCTGCTCCGCCGGTCGCAGGCGGCAGGAGACGGCGGTGACGCCGGCCGCCGCCGCGCTCATCGGCGCATCCACCAGCGCGCCGACGATGGTGCCGTCGCGGGCGCCCTCCGCCGGCAGCGCGGCGGAGACGGAGAGGCGGACGGGCACGCAGATCTCCTCGCAGATGCCCAGCTCCACCTCGCCCTGCAGCGTGATCGCCCCCGGCCCGTCGGGCACCAGCTCCAGCGGCAGCACCAGCTCGCCGCTGTAGCCGATGGAGCGCATGTCGCCCTCCTCGAAGATCTCCGGCACCGGCCAGTGCGGGCGGATGGCGGAGAGGTTGTCCGAGGCGGCAAAGTGGAACTCCGGCGGGATGCCGGCATCGCCCGGGGCGCGCCAGTAGGTCTTCCACCCCGGCGCCAGCGAGATGCGCAGCGCCGCCATGTGGGTGCCGTCGTCCTGCCGCCAACCGGGGAGAACCGACAGCTCCACGGCGTCATCGACGTCCCACGCGGTGGCCGGAGCAGCGGCGAGGAGGAGGGCGAGGGAGGTGACGAGGGCGCGGATCATGGGCGTCGTCATCGGCAGGGAGGTGTGAAATGGGAAGTCACGTTGACGCGACAGGGGGCGTGAGCAGCCCTTGCACGTGGCGGGGACGCACCACATCATTCCCTCATGAGCACAGATGATCCATCCAAGGACGGCCCCTCCCGGGGCGAGCCCTCCCGCGAGCGGCCGGAGGCGGACGAGACGTCCGCCAGCGGCCCCGCCCGCAAGGATAGCGCCAGCGACGTGACCTCTCTCGCCGGGCAGCTCCTCGTGGCGATGCCCGACCTCAGCGATCCGCGCTTCGCCCGCGCGGTTGTCTACCTCTGCGCGCATGGCGAGGACGGGGCGATGGGCATCATCGTCAACAAGCCGACGCCGGAGATCCGCTTCGCCGACCTGCTGCGCCAGCTCGGCATCGAGCCGGCGGTAGGGATGGGCGACATCCGCGTCCATTTCGGCGGGCCGGTGGAGCCGCAGCGCGGCTTCGTCCTGCACTCGGCCGATTACGAGAGCGACGAGGCGACGCTGACGGTGGATGACGACGTGGCGATGAGCGCGACGACGGACGTCCTGCGCGACATCGCTTCCGGCCAGGGGCCTGCGCAGTCGATGATGGCGCTGGGCTATGCCGGCTGGGGCGCCGGCCAGCTGGAGGAGGAGCTCGCCCGCAACGACTGGCTGACGGTGCCGGCGCGGGGCGACATCCTCTTCGGCCGGGCGGCGGAGCATAAATGGGGCGCGGCGCTCAAGCAGAACGGGATCGACCCGGCCTCGCTCTCCTCCACCTCCGGCCGCGCCTGAGAGATTGGCCTAGCGGCCGCTCTCTTCCACCTGGCGCAGCAGCTGGGCGGCGGCTTCATGCTCCGCCGCACGCTTGGATCCGGCCTCGGCGCGGGCGGCGAGCCCGGTGTCGATGCGGGCCTCGATGGTGAAGACGGGGGCGTGGTCCGGCCCGGAGCGGCCGATCTCGGCATAGGCCGGCGGGGCGAGGCCCCGGGCCTGCGCCCATTCCTGCAGGGCCGTCTTGGCATCGCGCGCATCGCGCGGCGCCGCGGCCACCCGGCCGCCCCAGAGGCGGAGCACCACGTCCCGCGCCGCGCCCAGCCCGGCATCGAGGTAGACGGCGGCGATCACCGCCTCCATCGCGTCGGCGAGAAGCGCCTCCTTGCGGCGCCCGCCGGACATCGACTCGCTGCGCCCCAGCTTGAGCACCTCGCCGAGGCCCGCCTCGCGGGCGACCTCGGCGCAGGCCTCACGGCGCACCAGCGTGTTGAAGCGCGGGGCGATCTGCCCCTCCTTCGCCGTCCGGTCCGCCTCCAGCAGCGCCTCGGCCATCACGAGGCCAAGCACCCGGTCGCCGAGGAATTCCAGCCGCTGGTTATCCTCCTTGCCGGCGCCGGTGGCGGAGCCGTGGGTGAGCGCGCGGCGCAGCAGCGCCGGATCGGCGAACTCATGCCCCAGCGACCGCGCGAAGGCCGCCAGTTCTGCCGAAAGGCTCACTCCAACTTCTCGAAGAAGCGGTCCCCCCGCCACGTCCAGAAGGCGAGGATCGAGCGGCCGGCGGAGGAGAACATCACCCGGTCAGCGCGGCCGACGATGTCGGCCAGCGGCACGAAGCCCACCCCCCGCGCCGTCTGCGGCACGCGGCTGTCAGTGGAGTTGTCGCGGTTGTCACCCATGAAGAAGTAGTGGCCCTCGGGCACCGTGTAGACGCCGGTGTTGTCGAGGCCCTGCTCGCCGATATCGAGGATGTCGTGGCGCACCCCGTTGGGCAGCGTCTCGGTGTAGCGGGTCTTCAGGCATTCGCCGCCGAGTCCCACGGGGCCGTTGGAACAGCGCGGCATGCTCCCCTGCGGGCCCTGCGGCTCGAACGTTTCGGAAAAGACGCCGGCGGCCTCGATCTGCACCGGCTCGCCGTTGATCTGCAGCACGCCGTCCGTCACCTGAATCCGGTCGCCCGGCAGGCCGATCAGCCGCTTGATGAAGTCACGCCCGTCGACGGGATGGCGGAAGACGACGATGTCGCCCCGCTCCGGCTCGCTCCCCAAGAGGCGGTCGTTGTCGCCCTGCATCCAGCCGCAGAAGTCATCGGCCCCGATGTCGATGCCCAGCGCGGGCACGCGGATCGAGGGGCAGGAGGCGTAGGAATAGCCGTAGGCCATCTTGTTGACGAAAAGGAAGTCGCCGATCAGCAACGTGTCCTTCATCGAGGAGGAGGGGATCCAGAAGGGCTGGAAGAACAGCGTCCGGAAGATGCCGGCGATGAGCAGGGCATAGACGATGGTCTTGATGGTCTCCCACGTCCCGGCCAGGACGCCCGTCTTTTCGCTCATTGCGGTCTCGCATCAGGATGGATCGGCCCCGGCTTCATGGAGAGGGCGCGCGGACAAGTCAACCGAAGCCCCCTCACGCCCGCGGCAGCTCCGGCGGGGCCTGGAGGGGCGGCGCTGGCGGGTGCCGTGGCGGGAGTTCCGCTGGCTCAGCCGGAGGCGTCCGGCCGCGCCTCGATCATCACCATCGCATGGGCCCAGGGGTGGTCGTCCGTCAGCGTCACGTGGATGACGGCGCGGTGCCCCGGCGGCGTCAGCGCCTCCAGCCGCGCCTTGGCCCAGCCGGTCACATGCATCACCGGCTGGCCGCTGGAGAGGTTGGTCACAGACATGTCCTTCCACGCGATGCCCATGCGCAGCCCCGTCCCCAGCGCCTTGGAGCAGGCCTCCTTCGCCGCCCAGCGCTTGGCGTAGGTCGCGGCGGTGGCATAGGGCCGCCGCTCGGCGCGCGCCCGCTCCCGCTCGGTGAAGACGCGGGAGAGGAAGCGCTCGCCGAAGCGGGCGATCGTGCCCTCGATCCGCTCGATATTGGCAAGGTCCGTGCCGATGCCCAGGATCATGGCGCCCCCCTTTGGTCTCGTCGCGCCACCCTCGCCCATCCGGGCGGCGGGGGCCAGCCACCGGTCAGCTCTCCAGATCGGCGACGAAGATCCCCTCCGCCCCGCCGCAGAGCGCCACGAGCCGGGCGCCGAGGGCCTGATGGCCGGGATCGGCGGCATAGCGGGCCAGCGCGGCGCGATCCGCGAAGGTGACGACGAAGCCGTAGGAATAGCCCGGCGACTTGCCCTCCATGTCGAGGTTCGGGCCGTGGTCGAAACCGGTGAGCCCCTCCAGCGACAGGCCCGCCAGCCCCGCCATCACCTCCCCCAGTTCGCCGGCGTCATGACCCGGCTGCAGACGGAGGAGCACCACGTGGCGGATCATGCCGGCTCCTCCGTCACGGTGATCTGCCCGGTCGCCTGATTGAGGGTCACCGTGACGCGCACGGGCGGGAAGGCGCTCTCGTCCGGCAGCGGGGTGGCGCCCTCGATGGTGAAGGTCAGCCCCGTGGCCGGGTCATAGACCGCCTCCAGCGTTTCGAAATCGAGCGACCACCAGCCGAGCGCCCCCTCCCGCGTGATCAGCAGGCACTGGCGCAGGCCCAGCTCGTCGCGGGGCGGCGTGATGAGGGCGAGGTGAAAGGGCCCGCCCGCCGGCTCGACGAAATCGATGAGCGCGACGCGCACCTCGCCCTCGGCGAAGGTGGCGCTCGTCTCCGCCCAAGGTTCGACGAGGTCATCGATGCCGACCCGCCCGCCACAGGGCTCCGCCCCCAGCGCATGGGCGCCGGCGGGGGCGGCGAGGAGGGCCAGGGCTACAAGGCCGGCGGCGGGGGTGGGCATGTGGTGCACTCCGGAAGGACTGTTCGCGGCCGAGGCTAGCGGCTCCGCTCCCCCGCCGGAAGCGGACAGCTTCGCACACCCCGCCGCGGCAGCGGCAGGTCGGCAAGCTCCCGCCGGCTCATGGCGCGGAACATCGGGTGGTCGAGCGGGCCCGGCGGCTCCGGCGGGGCCGGCGGCGGGAAGAGGCGGCGGAGAAATCGGCGTGTCATGGAGAGGGACTCCTGTCTGGAACATGCCCTCTTCTCTCATGGCCCGCCCCCACCGGTCATTGCCGCATCGGTGGAGAGGGGTATAGCCTGGCTACATGAACCCGCTGAACCGCCTGCCCCTCCAATCGCTCCGCGCCGTCGAGGCGGTGGCCCGCCTGGGCAGCCTCGCCGCGGCGGCGGCAGACCTTGGCGTCACACCTGGCGCCATCAGCCAGCAGGTGATCCGGGCGGAAAAGATCCTCGGGCTGACGCTCTTCGAGCGTCGCCCCTCCGGCATGGTTCCAACTGCCCGCGGCGCGCCCGTCACGGCCCAGCTGCAGCGCGGCTTCGCCGAGCTCTCCGCCGCCGTCGCCCGCGCGGCCCGGACCGACGACGCGCTCACCGTCTCCGTCGCCCCGGTCTTCGCAGCCCGCTGGCTGATCTGGCGGCTCCCCCGCTTCCGCGCCCGCCACCCGGACACCCGTATCCGCCTCGATGCCAGCCTCGGCCTCATCGATCCGACCAGCGGCGAGGCCGACATCTGCATCCGCAACGGCCCCGGCGGGTATAGCGGCGTGACGGTCGAGAAGCTCTGGCCGCAGGTCATCTTCCCCGTCTGCGCGCCGGGCCTCGCCACGCGCCTGACCACCCATGCCGACCTCGCCCGCGTGCCCGTCATCCGCGAGACGGGCCCCAATTTCGGCTGGCAGCACTGGCTCGGCCCCGAGGGGCACCCGGACGTCACGCCCGGCGACGGCCCCCTCTTCAGCGACTCGATGCTCTGCCTCGATGCGGCGATCTCCGGCGAAGGCGTCTTCCTCTCCTTCGAGACGCTCGCCGCCGACGCCATCGCCATGGGGCGCCTCGTCGCCCCCTTCCCCGGCCGCCACGCGACGCAGAACCACTACTGGCTCGTCACCGCCGCCGACGCCCGCCCGACCCGGCCGATGCGTGCCTTCACCACATGGCTGAAGGAGGAGGTGGCCGCCGCCGGCCTCGGCCGCACCTCGCCCCTCCGCCCCTGATCGCCCTTTTGCAAATACTCCGGGGGTGTGGGGGCCGCGCCCCCACCCTTACCTAAAGCTGTGCGCCGCAGGCGCTCCGCTGAATAGCCGTCACGCCCGGGCCTCGTCCATCAGCCGCCGCATCTCCTCGATCGCCGGGCCAAGCCCGCGGAAGAGCGCCTCGCCGATCAGGAAATGGCCGATGTTCAGCTCCGCCACCTCGGGGATGGCGGCGACGGGGGCCACCGTCTCGTAGGTCAGCCCGTGCCCGGCATGGACCTCCAGATCCAGCGACTCGGCGAGCGCCGCCATCTCGCGCAGGCGTGCCAGTTCGTCGTCGCGCTCGGCGAGACGTCCCTCGTGGTGCAGGTCGCAATAGGCGCCGGTGTGCAGCTCCACCACCGCCGCGCCGATGCGGGCGGCCGCCTCCACTTGCCGCGCGTCGGCGCCGATGAAGAGCGAGACGCGGGCGCCGGCATCGGCGAGGGGGGCGATGAAATGCGCCAGCCGGTTCTCCTCGCGCGCCACGTCGAGGCCGCCCTCCGTCGTCCGCTCCTCGCGCTTCTCGGGCACGAGGCACACGGCGTGCGGCCGGTGGCGCAGCGCGATGGCCTGCATCTCCTGCGTCGCCGCCATTTCGAGGTTGAGCGGCGCCGTCAACGCCTCCATCAGCGCGTCGATATCGGCGTCGGAGATATGGCGCCGGTCCTCGCGCAGGTGGGCGGTGATGCCGTCGGCCCCCGCCTCTTCCGCCAGCTTCGCGGCGCGCACAGGGTCGGGATAGGCCGAGCCCCTCGCATTCCGCACCGTCGCCACATGGTCGATATTCACGCCGAGCCGCAGCTTCGTCATCGCACCCCCTTCGCCTTGCCGAGCTGGCCCAGGCGCTCCTTCAGGATCTTCTTGCGCCGGTTCTGGTAGGCGCGGATCACCGGCAGGCAAAGCATATAGACCACCGCGGATGCAATGAGCCCCGGAATGATCCCGCCGATCAGGTAGGGCAGGAAGACGTCGTGCCAGAAGAGCGCGAGGCGGCTCCAGTCGGCCTGCTCCGGCGTGAAGAGCGTGCCGATGTTGTGCAAAAGGTCCCGCCCGGCGCCGGTGAACTTGCCGAAGAGGCTCTCGTGCACCTGCGGCCTCAGGCGCGAGCCGAGGAGGAAGTGCCCCGACTGCAGCGAGATGATGGCAATGGGGAGATAGGTCAGGGGGTTGCCGAAGAAGGTGCCGAGCAGCGCCGCGATGACGTTGCCACGCATCGCGAGGGCCAGCCCGGCAGCGATGAGGAAATGGACCCCGAAGAACGGCGTCCAGGAGGCGAGGACACCGGCGAAGATCCCGCGGGAGATCTTCTCGGGCGTGTCCGGCAGCCGGCGCAGCCGCAGCGCGACATACTCGAACGCCCGCCGCCAGCCGCCGCGCGGCCAGAGCGTTTCGGTCAGCGCCCTGTACCAGGGGCGTCTGTCGCGGCGCTTGAAGACCATCCGTCCCGTGCCCTGCCGTTAAGCCACATGCGCCTTAACCGGCGCTACCCCTTGAGTGCCTCGCCGGCCCGGGACGGGTCCCGATGGCGGCGCAGCGCCGCCACATCGCTCTCCGCCTCCAGCGCCGTCATCACGCGGTGCAGATGCTCCGCGTCCCGCAGCTCCACGTCGACGAGCAGGCGGTAGTAATCCGGCTTGCGATCCTTGAACTCCAGGTTGGAGATATTGGCGGATTGCTCGGCAATCAATGTGCACAGGCGCCCGAGGGTACCGGCATCGTTGACGATGGTGACATCGAGCGTGACATCGTGGATCGGCTTGTGCTGCCCCTCCTGCCAGCGCAGGTCGAGCCAGCGGTCGGGCTGCTCCTCGAACTCCACCAAGGACGCGCAGTCGATGGCGTGGACGACGACGCCCCGCCCCCGCCACGTGATGCCGACGATCCGCTCGCCGGGCACCGGCTTGCAGCAGGGGGCGCGGGTATGCGGCTGGTCGGGCGCGAGGCCGACAACGGCGCGGTGGCCGTCGATCTCGTCGCCCGTCGCCGGGGTGAGATCGGGGTAGATCAGCCGCACGACCTGCCGGGCGGAGAGCTCGTTGGCGCCGACGCGGGCGAGCAGCTCATCGACGCTGTCGATGGCCAGCGCCTTGGCGGCAGTGCGCAGCGCTTTGTCGGTCGCCTTGCGGCGGTGGTTCTCGAAGGCAACGCGCACCAGCTCCTGCCCGAGGCGGATGAAGCGCTCGCGGTCGACCTCCTTCAGCGCCCGGCGGATCGCCGTCTTGGCGCGGCCGGTGACGGCGATGTCGACCCAGGTGGCCTGCGGCGTCTGCCCCTCGGCGGTGATGATCTCCACCGCCTGACCGTTCTTGAGGCGCGTCCAGAGCGGCACCCGCATGCCGTCGACCTTGGCGCCGACGCAGGCATGGCCGATGCGGGTGTGGATGGCATAGGCGAAGTCGATGGGCGTGGCATCGCGCGGCAGCTTGATGACCTCGCCCTTCGGCGTGAAGCAGAACACCTGGTCCTGGTACATCTCCAGCTTCACGGCCTCGAGGAACGCGTCGTGATCCTCCTCGTCGTCGATGCGCGCGGTGAGGGTGGAAATCCAGCGGACGGGATCGACGGCGAAGGGGTTCTCGGCCCGCACGCCATCGCGGTAAGACCAGTGGGCGGCGACGCCGGCCTCGGCGACCTCGTGCATCTGCCGGGTGCGGATCTGCACCTCCACCCGCTTGCCGTCGCGGCCCGAGACGGTGGTGTGGATCGAGCGGTAGCCATTGGACTTGGGCTGGCTGATGTAATCCTTGAACCGCCCGGGCACGGACTTCCACCGCTGGTGGATGGCGCCGAGAGCGCGGTAGCAATCGGCCTCGTTCTCGGTGATGGCGCGGAAGCCGTAGATGTCGGAGAGGCGGGAGAAGCCCTGATCCTTCTCCTGCATCTTGCGCCAGATCGAGTAGGGCATCTTGGCGCGGCCCGTGACCTCCGCCGGGATGCCCGCCTCCTTCAGCTCCTTGCGCATGTCGGCGGTGATGCGCTTGATCACGTCGCCGCTCTCGCGCCGCAGCCGGGCGAAGTGGCGGATGATGGAGGTGCGGGCCTTGGGGTTGATCACCTTGAAGGCCAGATCCTCCAGCTCCTCGCGCATCCACTGCATGCCCATGCGGCCGGCGAGCGGGGCGAAGATGTCCATCGTCTCCCGCGCCTTCTGCTGCTGCTTCTCGGGCGACATCGATCCGATGGTGCGCATGTTGTGGAGCCGGTCGGCGAGCTTCACCAGTGTCACCCGCAGGTCGCGGCTGGTGGCCATGAAGAGCTTGCGGAAGTTCTCGGCCTGCTGGGTATGCGTGGAGGAGAGCTGCAGGTTGGTCAGCTTGGTGACGCCGTCGACCAGCTCGGCCACCTCGCGCCCGAACCGCTTCTCGATCTCGGCGAAGCTGGCCTTGGTGTCCTCGATCGTGTCGTGGAGGAGCGCGGTGATCAGCGTCGAATCGTCCAGCCGCTGCTCGGCGAGGATGGAGGCGACGGCGACGGGATGGGTGAAGTAGGGCTCCCCCGAGCGGCGGGTCTGGCCCTCGTGCATCTCCCGCCCGAAGGCGAAGGCGGCGCGCAGCCGCGCCTCATCCGTCTTGGGGTTGTAGGCGCGAACGGCAGCGAAGAGCGCCTCGCCAGCCGCATCCACGGGGTCGGAGGGCTTGGAGGCGCGTGGGGACCGGGCAGGCCGGCGGCGGGCCGGCTCTCTGGCAGAGGGGGCCGGCGCCTTGATTCCGGGACTGCCCCCTTCAGACGCCATGATGTTCCGGCCTTTCGATCAGCGTTGCCGCTGCACTTCCATCAGCTCGCGAAGCAGACGCTCTTCGTTCATGTCGTCACGCGCCGGCTTGTCGACCTCGGCCTCCATCAGGCGGGCCATCGAGTCTTCCTCGGGCGTGTCGACCTCGATCTGGGTCTGGTGCGATTCGATCATGCGCTCGCGCAGATCCTCGGCGCCTTGCGTCTCTTCCGCGATCTCGCGGAGGGCGACGACGGGGTTCTTGTCGTTGTCGCGCGGCACGGTGGGGGGGCCGCCAGCGGTGATCTCGCGGGCGCGGTGCGCGGCGAGCATCACGAGCTCGAAGCGGTTCGGAACCTTGTCAACGCAGTCTTCGACGGTCACGCGGGCCATGGATGATCCTTGTTCTCGGGTCGCGGCGCCTTGCCGGGCGGCGCAGAGGTCGGCGGGGCGGCGGGCTGCCTCGCGGGGGCGCGGAAAGGCCCGCACGGCCGCGACGGCGCCGCACGCGGCCCCGCATCGAAAGCCCGTCCTTACGACGGGGGAGGACGAATGGCAAGGGCCGTGGCCCCGCGCGGCGTCACCCGTCGGTGCGCGCGCCGCCCCGGGCGGGCTCATCCTGCCAGGGGCTCAGCGCGGCGACCTCCCCGGGCGGCAGGGCGGCGAGCATCTCCTCGACGCTCCGCCCGGTGACCGGGTGCCGCCAGCCCGGAGCGACCTCGGCCATCGGCACCAGCACGAAGGCCCGGTCGGCGAGGCGCGGATGCGGCAGGATCAGCTCCTGCGGCGCCTCCACGCGCTGGCGCTCCAGCGGCAGGCCCTGCCACTGCGCCCATGTCTCCCGGTCAGGACGGACCTCTCCGCCGCCCGGCCCGGCAGCGATCAGATCGAGATCCAGCGTCCGTGCCGCCCAGCGCGCCTGCCGCTCCCGGCCGTGCGCGGCCTCTATCTCATGCAGCTGGGCCAGGATTTCCTCCGGCGGCGCCTCCCAGGCGACGGAGAGCACCGCGTTGGCGTAATCGGGGCCCGATCCGGGCGGGAAGGCGGGGGAGCGATAGATGCGACTCATCCGCACCGGGGCGCCGGCAGCCGCGCCCACGGCCTCCGCCGCGCCTTGCAACGCGACGTCACGAGCCGCCGCCCCGCCGAGTGACGCCCCGTCGAGGTTGGCCCCGAGGGCAACCAACACCAGATGGCGCCCTGTGACTTGTCGTTGCGCTTGCGGCATGTCACGATTCCCCTAAATTAGCGTGTCCCCCCGCCACGCACTCACTCACAACACTCACACGGCGGGCGACGATTGAAAGGACATTTGATGTTTTATCGTGACGAGCGCTTGGCGCTCTTCATCGATGGATCGAACCTTTACGCCGCTGCGAAGTCACTCGGGTTCGACATTGATTACAAGCTCCTGCGACAGGAGTTCATGCGCCGGGGCAAGCTCTTGCGTGCCTTCTACTACACGGCGCTGCTGGAGAACGACGAGTACTCCCCGATCCGACCCCTCGTGGACTGGCTGCATTACAACGGCTTCACGATGGTGACGAAACCGGCCAAGGAGTACACTGACAGCCAGGGTCGCCGGAAGGTGAAGGGCAACATGGACATCGAGCTCTCGGTCGATGCCATGGAGCTGGCGCCGCATGTCGATCACATCGTGCTCTTCTCCGGCGACGGCGACTTCCGCCCGCTGGTCGAGGCGCTGCAGCGCAAGGGCGTGCGGGTCTCCGTCGTCTCCACCATCCGCTCCTCGCCGCCGATGGTGGCCGACGAGCTGCGCCGGCAGGCCGACAACTTCATCGACCTCGATGACCTGAAAGACGCCATAGGCCGCCCGCCCCGCGAACCGCGCGAGGCCCGTGATCCCCGCGTCCACCGCGACGACGAAGAGACGGTGCCGGGCGAATAACGCCCGCACGCCCGAGGGAAGGGCGCGGCACCGGCGGGACTCACCCCGCTCGTGCCGCGACTGCCCTGGCATTCCACCATTGATGCGTTCCGGCATGGCCGGGGCGCGCTCTCCAAGGCCCCCGGTGCCTGGCTGAAGCCCCGGCCTACGGTCGCCCCGGCCAGAGGGCTACCATTTTCACCATAAGCGACCTCGGCCTCGCCGCCCTCTTCCTTGGCGCTCGCGTCGGCGACCTCACGCAAGAGTGCTACGCCGGCGCCCCCCGGGGGCGCAATTGCAGCGCCACCTGGGTCTCGACGGCGCCGGCTGCATCGCCTACCTCTGGCACATGACCCGCCCTGCCCTCACCTTGCACCTCGCCGCGCCGCGTGGCTTCTGCGCCGGCGTCGACCGCGCCATCAAGATCGTCGAGATGGCGCTGGAGAAATGGGGCGCCCCCGTCTACGTGCGCCACGAGATCGTCCACAACAAGTACGTGGTGGACGACCTGCGCGCCAAGGGCGCCGTCTTCGTCGAAGTGCTGGAGGAATGCCCGACCGACCGACCGGTCATCTTCTCCGCCCACGGCGTGCCCAAGGCCGTCCCCGCCGCGGCGGCAGAGCGGCAGATGGTCTATGTCGATGCCACCTGCCCGCTGGTCAGCAAGGTGCATATCGAGGCCGCCCGCCACGCCGAGAACGGCCTGCAGATGATCATGATCGGTCACGCCGGTCACCCGGAGACGATCGGCACCATGGGCCAGCTCCCCCCCGGCGAGGTGCTGCTGGTGGAGACGCCGGAGGATGTCGCCCAGGTCGAGGTGCGCGACCCCGGGCGCCTCGCCTTCGTCACCCAGACGACGCTCTCCATCGACGACACGGCGGATATCGTTGCCGCCCTCCGCGCCCGCTTCCCGGCCATCATCGGGCCGCACAAGGAAGACATCTGCTACGCGACGACCAACCGGCAGGCGGCCGTCAAGGCGATGGCGCCCGATTGCGACGCGCTGCTCGTGGTCGGAGCGCCGAATTCCTCCAACTCCAAGCGGCTGGTGGAGGTCGCCAGCAAGGCCGGCTGCCGCTACGCGCAGCTCGTCCAGCGGGCGGCGGATATCGACTGGCGGGCGCTGGAGGGCATCCGCTCCATCGGCATCACCGCCGGCGCCTCGGCGCCCGAGGTGCTGATCAACGAGGTGGTCGATGCCTTCCGGGGCCGCTACGATGTCACCGTGAACCAGGTCGTCACGGCCGAGGAGCACGTGGAATTCAAGGTGCCGCGCGTCCTGCGCGAGCCCGCCTGAGGGAGGGCGCCGATGGGCCCGGAATTTCTGCTGACGGCCTTCGTCATCTGCCTGACTCCGGGCATCGGCGTCATCTACACGCTCGGCACAGCGCTCGGCGGCGGTGTCCGCGCCGGCGTCTGGGCCGCCGTCGGCTGCACGCTGGCGACGGTGGTGCATCTGGGCGTCGCGGCGCTGGGGCTGGCGGCGATCCTCCACTCCTCCGCCCTGCTCTTCCAGGCGCTGAAGTTCGCCGGTGTCGCCTACCTCCTCTGGATGGCGTGGGGCGTGCTGCGCGAGACGGGCGCGCTCTCCATCCGCGCGGCAGAGGCGCAGCCGGCGGGGCGGCTCGTCTGGCGGGGGATCGTGCTGAACATCCTCAACCCCAAGCTGCCCCTGTTCTTCCTCGCCTTCCTGCCGCAGTTCCTCTCGCCCGAGGCGGCGCTGGCCGAGGTGGCGGAGCTGGGCCTCGCCTTCTCGGCGGTGACCTTCGCCACCTTTGTCCTCTACGCCGCGCTCGCCGCCTCGGGCCGGCACCTGATCCTCGGCTCCGAGCGGGCGATGGCGTGGATGCGCCGCGCCTTCGCGGCGAGCTTCGCGGGCCTTGGGCTGAAGCTGGCGCTGGAGCGGGCGTGACCGACGAGGTAGGTGCCGATGCCGGCACCATCGCCTGGTACGACAGCCACAGCGCCGATTACGCCGCCCTCCGCGCCGCCGATCTGCCCACGCGCCACCTCGCCGCCTTCGCAGAGCATCTGCCGCCCGGCGCCGACGTGCTCGACCTCGGCTGCGGCAGCGGCGCCTGCACCGCCGCGCTGACCGCCCGCGGCTTCGCCGTCACCGGGCTCGACGCCTCCGCCGGGCTGCTCGCCGAGGCGCGCGCCGCCGCCCCCGACGCGACGTTCCGGCAGGCGAGTTTCGCCGAGCTGGACGAGACGGAGGCTTACGACGGCATCTGGGCGAACTTCTCGCTCCTCCACGCGCCCCGCTCCGCCCTGCCGGGGCACCTCATGGCCATCGCGAAGGCGCTGCGGCCGCGCGGGCTCTTGCATCTGGGCATGATGACGGGCGAAGGAGACCGCCGCGACCGGCTTGGCCGGCACTACAGCTACCACGCCCCGGTGGAGCTGCGGCAGATGCTCGCAGCGGCGGGCCTGCGGGAGCGCTCCTCCCACGAGGGGCAAGGGCACAGCACGGCGGGGGATGCGATCGGCTGGATCGTCTTCCTCGCAGACAAGGGAGAGCCGCATGGCTGACTATTTCGCCTACACGGACGGTGCCTGCTCCGGCAATCCCGGCCCCGGCGGCTGGGGCGCGCTGCTCATTGCCCGCGAGGGCGGGCAGGAGGTCAAGCGCCGCGAGCTGAGCGGCGGCGAGCCGGGGACGACGAACAACCGGATGGAGCTGATGGCCGCCATCTCGGCGCTGGAGGCGCTGGGGCGGGCGACGAAGATCACGCTGGTGACGGACAGCAGCTACGTGAAGGACGGGCTGACCAAGTGGATCCACGGCTGGAAGCGCAACGGCTGGAAGACCGCCGCGAAGAAGGACGTCAAGAACGCCGAGCTCTGGCAGCGCCTCGACGCCGCCGCGGCCCGCCACGAGGTGACGTGGGAATGGGTGAAGGGCCACGCCGGCCACCCGGAGAACGAGCGCGCCGACGAGCTCGCCCGGCACGCCATGGCCCCCTACAAGGCCAGGAAAAAGGCGTAGGGTGGGTTTCCAACCCACCTTCCCCCTCTGAACATGTCCCGCGCCTCCGCAGGCGCCGCCCCCATCACCCCCGGGCGTGAGCTATTCCCCCGCCCGGTCCGCGCCAAAGGCGCAGGGCGAGCGCCTGCCCGTCCCCACGGGGTGGCGCTCTGGTGAAGCTTGGTACCCCGCTCGGCGCAGGGATAACCTTTGCCGGCATAAAGACCACCTGCGGCACCGTCGCAGCGCCACCCCACGGGCGGGCGCTCGCCCTGCGCCTGCAACGGCAGTGCAAGACTCCAGCGCCCCTGCCCCGCAAGCACCCCCTTCTCCCCTCCCCGCCGATCTCCTAAAGACGCGGCCATGACTCAGCCCCGCTCCCTTGGCCGCAAGTCCATCCGCGCCTCGCTCAAGCCCGCCGACCTCATGGCCGACGAGACCCTCGCCCATGCCTGGCGGGCGGAGGTGATCACCCTTCTGCCCGAGGCCTGGCCCGGCGTGCTGGGCGCCAGCCTCACCGGCCGGGCGCTGAGCGACGGCAAGTGGCAGCTGCGTACCCATGATCTGCGCGAGCATGGGGAGGGCCGGCACCGCAATGTCGACGACACCCCCGCCGGCGGCGGCGCCGGCATGGTGCTGCGCGCCGACATCCTCGGGCGCGCCATCGAGACGGCGGCGGATCCGCGACACCCCCTGCCAATGCTCCTGCTCTCCCCGCGCGGCCAGCGCTTTGACCAAGCCTTCGCGGCCCGCCTCGCCGCCGGCCCCGGCGCGATCTTCGTCTGCGGCCGGTTCGAGGGCGTCGACGAGCGGGCGATCGAGCATTACGGCCTCATCGAGGTCTCCCTCGGCGACTTCGTCCTCACCGGCGGCGACCTCGCCGCACAGGCGATGATCGACGCCGCCCTGCGCCTGCGCCCCGGCATCCTCGGCAATGCCGCCTCGGCGGAGGAGGAGAGCTTCTCCGCTGGCCTCCTCGAACACCCGCAGTACACCAAGCCCGCCGAGTGGCAGGACCGGCCGATCCCCGAGGTCCTCCTCTCCGGTCACCATGGCCGCATCGCCGAGTGGCGGCAGAAGCAGGCCGAGGCCGTCACCCGCGCCCGCCGCCCCGACCTCTGGGCCGCCTATGCCCGCGCGAAGGGCCTGCCGGAGGAGTGAGCGCGGGCCCCGAGCCGCCTGCCCCGGCAAGCGGTCCCGGGTTTCATCTGGCCCCAAATACCTCCGCCGGAGGCAGCGAAGCTCCCGGCGCGCGCCGCCGGCCCCGCCGCACCACGGTTGCACCGGCGCTGCGTTGGCCCTATATGCGGCCTTGAGAGGTTGGCGCGGGCAGGCGCCTCGCCAACCCGGTCAGGTCCGGAAGGAAGCAGCCGTAACGAGCCCCGCTTGGGTCGTTGTCCAGCCTCTCACCTTTTCGCCCGTGAAGGAGGGTCGTTTCATGACTGTGCTCATCCCCCTCCTCCGGGCGCCTGCCTGACGCGTCAGCCAGCCGGGCACCCGATGCTGCGCCGCGCCCCGACCCGGGGCGTATGAGCCACATGATCTTCGGGACCCAAGTCCATTGACCCAGCTTAACCTCGCCGACCTTGGCTGGTCGGACCATTTCACCCGCCAGGCCGGGGAGTCTCCCCGTGCCGCGCGAATCTCTGCCATCCACCGCGGCCGCCTCGAGGCGCTTTCCCCCGAGGGCCCGCTCGACCTGACACCGAAGGGCGCCGGCCTCGCCTTCGCCGTGGGGGACTTCATCCTCCATGATGGCACCCGGCCCACCGAGCGCCTCGTGCCGGAGACGGAGATCGCCCGCCGGTCCGCCGGCACCGCGGCGGCGGAGCGTCAGCTCATCGCCGCCAATGTCGGTACGCTCGGCATTGTCACCTCCTGCAATGCCGATTTCTCCGTCCCCCGGCTGGAGCGTTACCTCGCCATGGCCGAGGCCTCCGGCTGCCTGCCGCTGATCCTGCTCACCAAGGCCGATCTGACGGAGGATCCGGCCGCCTTCCTCCGCCAGGCCGAGCGCCTCTCCCCCCTCGTCACCGCCCTCGCCCTCGATGCGCGCGACACCGAGGAGGCCGCGAAGCTGGAGCCATGGCTCCGCCCCGGCATGACGCTCGCGCTCGTCGGCTCCTCCGGCACCGGCAAGACGACGCTGCTCAACGCGCTCTCCGGCCTCTCGGAGCGCACAGGGGGCCTGCGCGGCGACGACAGGGGCCGCCACCACACCACCTTCCGCTCGCTCCGCCAGACACGCTTCGGCGGATGGATCATCGACACGCCCGGCATGCGCGAGCTGGGGATGGAGGGCGCCTCGGAGGGAATCGACGTCGTCTTCTCCGACGTCTCCGACCTCGCCGCGGGCTGCCGCTTCTCCGACTGCCGGCACGAGAGCGAGCCGGGCTGCGCCGTCAAGGCCGCCGTCGATGCGGGCGAGCTGGACGCAGAGCGGCTGGCCCGCTGGCAGAAGCTCCGCCGGGAGGACAGGCACAACTCGGAGAGCATCGCCGAGGCGCGGGCGCGGTTCCGCCGATTCGGGAAGACAACGGCGCACGGGAATGCACGGCGGGAGGCGAAGGAGGCTGGCTGGGAGGAGGAGTGAGGGGACGGGCGCGCCGGGGTTCGGGCGGCAGTTCGGGGTGGAGAGACCCGGGGCGCTGTCCCGGACCCCGGAGTATTTCGAAAAGGGCGAGAGGGGGCGGGCGCCTCAGGTGGCCTCGGCCCACGTCATCTGGCTGGCCGTCTCAACCGCGCAGGGGCGGACGGCGCGCAGGCGTGGGAGCGCGGCCTCGGCCGGCTCGCCCGCCTCGATCATCAGGCGCAGGGCCGCCATGCCGGAGCGGCCGCAGCCGCCGAAGCAATGGACGAGCACCTTGCCGCCGCCCTGCAGGATCGCCAGCGCCTCGCCCGAGAGCGCCCGCCAGCCCGCATCCTCCGCCGGCGCGGTGAAATCGCGGATGGGGAAGTGGCGCCAGGAGATGCCTGCCGCCGCCAGATCCTCTCCCAGCGTGCCCGCGCCCTTGCGCTCCAGCTCATGCGCCTCGCAGAGGGTGATCACCAGATCGGGGCGCCAGGCGAGCAGGCGGGGCAGATCGGCGGCGTAGTGGCGCGTGCGGCCGGGCAGAGGCGAGAGGGCGAGCTGCCCGGCGAGAAGCGGCAGCGCATGGATGTTGAACTCGGGCATGGGCATGGACCTCGCAGCACTGGCGCCCTAGCCTAGCCCGGCCTTGGAGAATCCGCCAAACATGAGTGACGAGACCAAACCCGCCTACCAGGTGCTGGCCCGGAAATACCGGCCCGAGACCTTCGCCGACCTCGTCGGCCAGGACGCCATGGTGCGCACGCTGAAGAACGCTTTCGCCGCAGACCGCATCGCGCAGGCCTTCATCATGACCGGCATCCGCGGCACTGGGAAGACGACCACCGCACGCATCATCGCCAAGGGCCTCAACTGCATCGGGCCGGATGGCAACGGCGGGCCGACGACGGAGCCCTGCGGGGTCTGCGAGCATTGCGTCGCCATCATGGAAGGCCGCCATGTCGACGTGATGGAGATGGACGCCGCCTCCCGCACCGGCGTGGGCGACATCCGCGAGATCATCGACAGCGTGCACTACCGGGCCGCCAGCGCGCGCTACAAGGTCTACATCATCGACGAGGTGCACATGCTCAGCACCTCCGCCTTCAACGCGCTCCTGAAGACGCTGGAAGAGCCGCCGGCGCATGTGAAGTTCATCTTCGCCACCACCGAGATCCGCAAGGTGCCAGTGACGGTGCTGTCGCGCTGCCAGCGCTTCGATCTGCGGCGGATCGAGCCGGAGGAGATGATCGCCCTCCTCCGCCGCATTGCCGACAACGAGGGTGCCGGGATCACCGACGAGGCGCTGGCGCTCATCACTCGCGCCGCCGAGGGCTCCGCCCGCGACGCCGAATCGCTCCTCGACCAGGCCATCGCCCATGGCGCGGGCGAGACGGGCGCCGACGAGGTGCGCGCCATGCTGGGGCTGGCCGACCGTGGCCGGGTGATGGACCTCTTCGAACTCATCATGAAGGGCGAGGCGGCGGCGGCGCTGACGGAAATCGGCGAGCAATATGCCGGTGGGGCCGACCCGGTTGCCGTGCTGCGAGACCTCGCCGAGATCACGCACTGGCTCAGCGTCATCAAGGTGACGCCCGAGGCGGCGGAGGACCCCACGATCTCCCCCGGCGAGCGCGACAGGGGGCGCGGGCTTGCGGAGCACCTGCCCATGCGGGCGCTGGCGCGGATGTGGCAGATGCTGCTCAAGGCGCTGGAGGAGGTGGCGGCGGCGCCGAACGCCATGATGGCGGCGGAGATGGCAGTGATCCGCCTCACGCATGTCGCCGACCTGCCAAGCCCCGACGATCTCGTCCGCAAGCTGCAATCCTCGCCCGCCCCCACGGGCGGTCTCGGGTCCCCCGCGCCGCGGGCGCCCGCCCCCGGCGGCGCCTCCGCCCGCGCGCCGTCCCACGCGGTGGCGCGCGGCGGCGGAGGGGGCGGCAGCGGCCGCGCCGGCAATGCCGAGACAGCGCAGCAGCTCGACGAAGGCGCGCTGGCGCGCTTCGCCCGCTTCGAGGACGTGGTGGAGCTCATCCGCGCCCGCCGCGACGTGCAGCTGCTGATCGACGTGGAGAATGGCGTCCGCCTGGTCTCCTACCGGCCCGGCCGCATCGAGTTCGAGCCCTCGGCCCTCGCCCCGGCGGATCTCGCCCAGAAGCTCGGCCAGCGCCTGCAGAGCTACACCGGCAACCGCTGGGCCGTCGTCATCACCAACGAACCCGGCGGCGAGACGCTCGCCGAGCAGCGCGACGCGGCGGAGATCGCCCGACGCGAGGCGGCCGAGGCGCACCCGCTGGTGCAGAGCGTCCTCGCCGCCTTCCCCGCCGCCAAGATCACCCAGATCCACAGCCAGGCCGAGATCGAGGAGCAGGCCCAGGCCGAAGCCCTCGCCGAGGTCGAGGACGAGTGGGACCCGTTCGAGGAAGAGTGATGCCGCCGCTGCAGCCCCGCGCTCTCTCCGCCGACGAGGCGGGCGACGCTGCCGTCGCCCTCTCGCCGCATATCCAGCCCTGGCATGCCGAGCGCTTCCCCGACCGCTTCAAGCCGCAGGCGGAGGTCGAGCCGCGCGCCTTCAAGCTCTTCGTCACCGGCGGGCTGGAGGGGCCGGAGAGCTTCGCCTTCGGCCTCGGCGAGCCGGTCGAAGGGCTGATCTTCGGCCATGCCGAGCTGCTGGAAGGCAATGCCCTCAGCTACGAGCGCAAGGTCCTGAAGATCGACGAAATCGTCGTCGCCCCGGCGCTCCGCCGGCAGGGCGCCGCCCGCGCCCTCTTCGAGGCGGCGCTGGCCTTCGGCCGCGAGCATGGCTGCAGCCAGGCCGTGCTGACCACCTACGAGGGCAATGACGGCGCCCACGCGCTCTTCGCCGCCATGGGCTTCGCCCGCCGCGTGCAGACCTGGGTCGCCCCGCTCTGAGCCGCCCGAGACGGCCCGCCAGGGCCGGTGAGGCCACCCCCAAACGCAAATCGGCCGCCCGGGGGGGGCGGCCGATCCGATCTCTTCCGCTGCTCCCGGCTCAGTTGCCGGTGGCGGAGCTCACGTCGACGCTGACGCCGGCGCCCATGGTGGAGGAGAGCGAGACCTTCTTCATGTAGGTCCCCTTCGCCCCGGCCGGCTTGGCGCGGCTCACCGCCTCGACAAAGGCGCGGATGTTCTCTTCGAGCTTGTCGGCATCGAAGCTCGCCTTGCCGACACCGGCATGGACGACGCCGGCCTTCTCTGCCTTGAACTGCACCTGCCCGCCCTTGGCGGCCTTGATGGCCTCGGCGACATCCATCGTCACCGTGCCGACCTTGGGGTTCGGCATCAGGTTGCGGGGGCCCAGGACCTTACCCAGACGGCCGACGATCGGCATCATGTCCGGGGTGGCGATGCAGCGATCGAAGTCGATCGTGCCGCCCTGGATGGTCTCCATCAGGTCCTCGGCGCCAACGATGTCGGCCCCGGCGGCTTTCGCCTCCTCGGCCTTGTCGCCACGCGCGAAGACGGCGACGCGGACGGTCTTGCCCGTGCCGTTCGGCAGGTTCACCGTGCCGCGGACCATCTGGTCGGCGTGGCGCGGATCGACACCGAGGTTCAGCGCGACCTCGATGGTCTCGTCGAACTTGGCGGAGGCGTTGGACTTGATGAGCGCGACGGCGTCGGCGACGGAGAGGTTCTCCTTGCCGATCACGGCCTCACGCGCGGCGCGGGTGCGTTTTCCCAGCTTGGCCATGATTTACCCCTTCACCTCGATACCCATCGACCTGGCGGAGCCCAGCACGGTCTGCATGGCGCCTTCGACGGAGGTGGCGTTCAGATCCTTCATCTTCGCTTCGGCGATTTCTTTCACCTGGGCGATCGTGACGGTGGCGACGGTTTCCTTCCCCGGGGCCGGCGAGCCCTTCGGACGGTTACGCTTGCCAACGGGCTTCAGGCCCGCCGCCTTCTTGAGGAGGAAGGCCGCCGGCGGCGACTTCGTCTCGATCGTGAAGGACTTGTCCTGGTAGTAGGTGATCACGGTGGGGATCGGCGCACCCGGCTCGAACTCGGCGGTCTTCGCGTTGAACGCCTTGCAGAATTCCATGATGTTGATCCCGCGCTGGCCGAGCGCGGGGCCGACCGGCGGGGAGGGGTTGGCTTGCCCCGCCTTCACCTGGAGCTTCAGCTGCCCCATGACTTTCTTGGCCATTGGCCATCTCCTTCTTCAACAGCCCCCCGGCGCGCCGACGGACTTGCGGTTGAGGTGGTCCGGTCCGGACATCGCGATGCCCTCGCCTCCCACGCTTGGTGCCCCCCGAGGGGGACAGAGGCGGCGGTTACACCCCCTGCCCCCGCATTGCAAGCGTTTGCCCTTGCCTGAATGGGGTTCGCCCCCTCAGATGCCGCCATGACGAAAGGGTACATCATCTTCACCACGCCGCGGAGCGGCAGCACGCTGCTCTGTCGTCTTCTTGCCGCCACCGGGGTCGCCGGGTCCCCCAACTCGCATTTCCACGAGCCGTCGCTTGAGGGCTGGCTCGAGGATTACGACCTCTCCCTGGAGGATTATCCGGGCGAGCTGGACGCAAGCCGGGCCGTGGTGGCCGCCGCGCTCACCCGCGGCCGGGGCGAGACGGAGGTCTTCGGGATGCGTGTTCAGCGCGAAAGCTTCCCCTTCTTCCTGGCGCAGATGCACGCTCTCGCGCCTGAAGCAGAGGGAGACATGGGGGCGATGGAGGCGGTGCTCGGCAGGCTCGTCCCGATCTACCTGAGGCGGGGTGGCAAGCTCGATCAGGCGATCTCCTACATCCGCGCCGAGCAGACGGGGCTCTGGCATAAGGCCCCCGATGGCAGTGAAGTCGAGCGGCTCTCCCCGCCCCGCCCGCCGGTCTACGACGGCGCCGCCATAGCCGAGCGGGTGCGGACGGCGCTGGCAGAGGAGGCGGCATGGGAGGCGTGGTTCACGAAGGCCGGCGTCTCGCCCCTTAGCCTCACCTACGAAGCCCTGGCGGCCGACCCCGAAGGCGAGGTCGCCCTTATCCTCGCCGCGCTCGGCCAGCCGGTGGCGGCTGCCTCCGGGCTGGAGCCGGGCGTCGCCAGGATCGCCGATGCGCTGAACAAGGGCTGGGCTGCGCGCTTCCGGGCGGAGGAGCCGGAGCTGGCGGCGGCGGGCTCGGCCTGACCGCGGGGCCGGCGGACCAGACTTTCCGTGGGTGGCCACGTGACCGCGTTGTGGAAACAGGTGGGTTACAAACCCACCCTACGCACAAGCGCATCGTAGGGTGGGTTTTCAACCCACCTTCCCGGCCTGCCATCCCACAGCTCCGTTTGCAGGCGCAGGGCGAGCGCCTGCCCGTGGGGTGGCGCTGCAACTGCGCCGCTGGAGTGCTTTATGCCGGCCACGCCCCTCCCGGCTCCGAGCGGGGCACCAAGCTCAGACAGAGCGCCAGCCCTTGGGGACGGGCAGGCGCTCGCCCTGCGCCTTTGGCGCGTACCGGGCGGGGGAACAGCTCGGACGTGGGGATAAATGTGCGGGGCTCGCCAGCGACGAAAGCCAGACATGCCCGGGCCGGACTCGCAGGACGGGCGACAGCCCGCCCCGGCTCAGCCCTGCTTGCTGACCTGTGTGAATTCCAGCTCCACCGGCGTGGCGCGGCCAAAGATGGAGACCGTCACCTTCAGGCGCTGGTTGTCCTCGTCCACCTCTTCCACGGTGCCGTCGAAATCCTCGAACGGCCCGTCGGCGACCTTCACCTTCTCGCCGATCTCGAAGCGGATCAGGGTGCGCGGCGTCTCCTGGCCCTCTTCGACTCGGCCGAGGATCTGCTGCACCTCGGCGTCGCGCATCGGCATCGGCCGGCCCTGCGGGCCGAGGAAGCCGGTGACCCGGTTGATCGAGGTGATCAGGTGGTAGCCCTCGTCGGACATTTCCATGTGCACGAGCACGTAGCCCGGCATGAAGCGCCGCTCCGTCGAGACCTTCTTGCCGCGGCGGACCTCGATGACCTCCTCGGTCGGCACCAGTACCTCGTCGATCTGCTCGGCGAGATCCTGTTCCTCCACCTTGGCGCGAATCTGCTCGGCGATCTTCTTCTCGAAGTTCGAGAGCACGCTCACCGAATACCAGCGCTTCGCCATCTGTCGTACCTGCCCTTCGGCTCTAGTTCATCGAAAGGCCGGATGCGCCCGGCCACAAAGAAAAGCGGCGCGGGACTCTATCGTCGCGCGCCATCGCCCGGCCTCTTACTGCCGGGCCGCGGCGAATTCAACCCTTCCGCGCTGCGGCCGCGCCGCCCGCCTCCTGCCCCGCATGGGCGCGGCCGGAGACGGAGACGGAATTGCCGGCCGGATCCCTGGCATTGGCGAAGAGGTAGCCGCCCGCGTCATGCACCGTGCCGAACGGGATGCCGCGCTCCGCCGCCGCCGCCACGAAGCCCGGCACGTCTTCCACGTCGAAGACCAGCTTCACCTGCGCCTGCCCGCTGCGCTGCCCCTTGGCGGCGGGATGCAGCAGAAGCGGCAGTCCCGGGCCGGCGGGCCGCAACTCGACAATCCGGTCCCGGGCTTGCGTCACCGCCTCGTAGCCGAAGAGCCTTGCGTAGAAGTCCGTCGTGGCCGCGATGTCGCGGACATAGAGCAACAGGCGGCCGACCCCGACGCGCAGCGCGGGGGCCGTCACGGGATCAGGTGCCGAAATAGCTGAGGATGCCGGTCAGCCCGAAGCGGATCACGATGTCCACGAGGCTGAAGAAGGCGGCGGCGAGGCCGGCCAGCAGCACCACCATCAGCGTGGTCAGCAATACCTCGCGGCGCGTCGGCCAGACGATCTTGGCGATCTCCGCGCGGGTCTGCTGAATGAACTGAACGGGGTTGGTGCGGGCCATCGGCGTCTCCCTCTCGGCAGCGGGCGACCTAACGGCTGCCCGAGCCCTTTTCAAGGCCGCCTTGTGGCCCTCGGCGGAAAGGCGCGGCCCTGTGACGATCGGGCCGCGCCGCAGCTCCTCTCTGGGGAACGCCTCAGACCAGTCGCCAGGTCTGGTAGACGGCCAGCAGCAGGATGAGCACGCCCACGAGCAGCATCAGCGTCCGCGCCGGCATGATCTTGACGACGTAGCCCGCCAGCGGCGCCGCCAGCACACCGCCGACGATGAGCCCCGCGACCGCCGCGATGTGCCCGGCGACACCGCCCTCGTCCCAGTGGCCGGTGAAGATCGCCACCATGAAGCTGACGGAGACGGCCATTGTGAGGAAGAATTCCGCCGTGTTGACCGTCCCGATCGTCTCCCGCGGGGCGCCGCCGGCGCCGATCAGCGCCGTGGTGACGGAGGGGCCCCAGCCGCCGCCGCCCACCGCATCGATGAAGCCGCCGGCGCCGCCCAGCGGCAGCAGAGCCCCCGCCTTCGGCTTGCGGAGCGTCGCCGGCCCCATCAGGGCGCGCGCCACGATCCAGACGCCGACGACGCCGAGGTAGAGGGCGATGAAGGGGCGCATGACGTTGCCGTCGAAGGTGGTGAGCACGTAGGTGCCGATCACCCCGCCCAGCACGCCCGCCGGCGCCAGCGTCGCCAGCATCCGCCAGCTCACGTTGCGGTGCCAGACATGCGAACTCGCCGAGGCGCCGGTCGTGAAGATCTCGGCGAAATGGGTGGAGGCGGAGGCTACCGCAGGCGCCACCCCGAAGGACAGCAGCACGGAAGAGGCGACGACGCCGTAGGCCATCCCCAAGGCCCCGTCGACGAGCTGGGCAAGGAAGCCGACGAGCGAGAAGAGCAGAAAGCTGTTGTCCATGATGGTCTCCCCGTTGGACATTTCTGCTATTTCATACCTGATAACTAGGTAATTGCGTCAAGTGGAATCAGGTGGCCCCGCGCTTCGGGCGCTCCACCGCCTAATTCTCAGGCGTTTCTCGAGGCGGCGCGGCGAAGGAGATCTGCCGCCCGCCCGCCGCCTCGGCCAGCGACATCCCCTCCAGCAGCAGCGCAGTGGTATGGCGCACGGCCTCGAGAATCGGGCGAATCTCGCAGTGTTCCACCGATTTGCAGTCCGGGCAGCGGCCCGGCGCGGTGACGGAGACGCAAGGTGCCAGCGCCAGTGGCCCGTCGACCGAGCGGAGGATCTCCGCGAAGCTGATGTCCGACGCCGCCCGCGCCAGACGGTAGCCGCCTGAAGGGCCGCGCCGGCCCTGCACGACGCCGCGGCGCTTCAGGTCCGCCAGGATCTGCTCGAGGTACTTAGCCGGGATGCCTTCGGCCGCGGCGATGGCCGCGGCGGTCACCGCCCGATCCTCCTCCTCGGCTCGAGCGAGGTGGATGGCGGCGTGCAGCGCGTATCGGGCTTTCTGCGAGAGCATCGGCAATCCTCCATGGTGGTCTCCATGGCAGGTGCGGCGGGCCTGTGGCAGGGGCAGCAGGGCTCGAACCCGCGACCTACGGTTTTGGAGACCGTCGCTCTACCAACTGAGCTATACCCCTAAGGCCGAGCGGCTGCTTAATATGGTCCCGCCCCCGAGGCAAGCCCCGCACCGCCCTCCTCCGGGCAGTTTGACCCTGCCCTTCCGCGCCGCCTTGCCTCCCCCGCGCGCTCGCGGCAGGGTGCGGCGCATGGCGAGATCCGGCCCCAGCCTCGGCGTACGCATCCGGGATTCGGCCTGGCTGCGGCGCACCCTTTCGGCGCTGCTGACGGGCTGGATCCGTCTTTGCGCGGCCACCACCCGCTGGCAGCGGGAGGGCGAGGCGGAGCTGCGCGCCCAGCTGGCCGAGGGGCCGGTGGTCATGGTGCTCTGGCATTCACGCATCGCCTTCGCCGGCGTCGCGTGGCCGCAGGGCTTTCCCATGTCGTCGCTCAACGAGGGCACGGCGATCGGCGCGATGATGGCCGAGGTGATGGAGCGGCAGGGCTTCTCGCCCATGCTCATGCCGCCCCGCGCCTCCACCATGGCGCAGATGCGGACGGTCCTGAAGCGGCTGCGGGAGGAGCGCTGCTCCATCGGCATCGCGGCGGACGGGCCCAAGGGGCCGGCGCGGGCGCTCAAACCGGTGCCGATCGACTGGGCGCGGATCGCCGGCGTGCCCGTCTGGGGCATGGCGATCAGCCAGGCGAAGCCCTGGCGCCTCGGCAGCTGGGACAAGACGCTCTTCCCCCGCCCCTTCACCCGCGGCGCCATGATCCTCGCCCCGTGGGAGGCGCCGCCCCTGCCCCGCCAGCCCGGCGAGGCGGAGCGGGCGGCCGCCACGGCCAGCCTGACGGCGCATCTCGATGCCATCACCGAGCGGGCCGACCGCGTGGTGGGCGAGGCGCCGGGCCCCTGAGCAGGGGCTGAGCCGAGCGGCTGAGCTTCAGCCCGGCCAGACGAGCGCCACGCCCATCAGCACCATTCCCGTCCAGCCAACCATGAACACCATGGAGCGCCAGACCGGGATCGCGGCCATGTACATCGGCAGGTAGGGTATGCGGACGAGCACGAAGACGGCGGCCCCGAAGGTCGCCAGCGGCATGTTGGTGCCGGGCACCACAAGGGCGAGGATGCCCAGACCCATGAACACCGGGTAATTCTCTCGAAAATTCCGCGCCGCCCGCTCGGCGCGGCCATGCACGGCATTCTTCAGGGGCTCCTCGTCGCGCGAGGCAAGGAACCGCCCGATGGAGATATGAGAGATCAGCATGAGGGCGGGCACGTAGCAGGTGAGCAGATAGACGGCAGAGCCAATGAGCAGCCAGGTCAGCATCGCAATGTCCTTTCAAGGATGACTGATCCCGAGCTAGGCTGTTGCAGGTATCGCCTCAATTCCCTTGGAGGGTATCATGGCCTTCGGCTCCGCGCTCAAGACACTCCGCAGCGATCTCGGCCTGTCGCAACTGGCGCTGGCCGGCGCGATCGGCACCACGCAGCGGCACGTCTCCTTCATCGAAAGCGGGCGCAGCCGGGCGACGCGCGAGTTTCTCATCCGGCTCTGCACCGGGCTCGCGCTGTCGCTACCGCAGCGGGCGATGCTCTTCGACGCGGCGGGGCTCGCCAACCCCTTCCGCCATGACGATTTCGGTGCGGCGGAGATGGAGGCGCTGCTGGACCGGATCGAGCGCCGCGTGCTGCGGCACTGGCCCTTTCCGGGCTTCGTGCTCGACCGGTCGTGGCAGGTGCTGCGCGCCAACGGGCCGGGCCTCGCGCTCACCGCCTCGCTGGGGGCGCCCGCCGGAGAGATGCCCTCGCTCTTCGAGATATTCCTGTCGCCCGCCTTCCGCGAGCGGGTGCAGAACTGGCAGGACGTGAGCCTCGTCTTCTACTTCCGCATGCAGAGCGCCGCCGCCGAGAACCCGGCCCTCGCCCGCCGACTCGATCAGGCCCGCACCGAGGGGCTGTTCGACCATGTGCCAGCCCGCCTTGCCAGCACCGACCCGCCGCCGCCCTTCGTGCCGGCCCGGCTGACGGGGCCGGACGGCGTGACGCTGACCATGTCGTCGCTGGTGGGGCGGCTCGCTTCGATCCACGACGCGGCCATCGCGGGGCTGGAAGTGGAGCTGCTCGCGCCAGTGGATGACGAGACGGAGGACTGCCTCCTCGCCACCGGCCGGGCGCCCCACCCCAATGAAAAAGGCCGCCCCCGAGGGAGCGGCCTTTCCAAAACGTAATGCCGGGCTGTCTTACTCGATGATTTTCGAGACGACGCCGGAGCCGACGGTGCGGCCGCCTTCGCGGATGGCGAAGCGCAGGCCTTCTTCCATGGCGATCGGGTAGATCAGCTCGGCCGACAGCTTCAGGTTGTCGCCGGGCATCACCATCTCGGTGCCGGAGGGCAGCTCGACCGTGCCGGTCACGTCCGTCGTGCGGAAGTAGAACTGCGGGCGGTAGTTCGCGAAGAACGGCGTGTGACGGCCACCCTCTTCCTTGGTCAGGATGTAGACCTCGGCCTCGAACTTCGTGTGCGGCTTCACCGAGCCGGGCTTGCAGAGCACCTGGCCCCGCTCGACGCCGTCACGGTCGATGCCGCGCAGCAGCGCGCCGATGTTGTCGCCGGCCTCGCCGCGGTCGAGCAGCTTGCGGAACATCTCGACGCCCGTGCAGGTCGTCTTCTTGGTGTCCTTGATGCCGACGATCTCGAGCTCGTCGCCAACGTTGACGACACCGCGCTCGACACGGCCGGTCACGACGGTGCCGCGGCCGGAGATCGAGAACACGTCCTCGATCGGCATCAGGAAGGGCTGGTCGACGGCACGCGCCGGGGTCGGGATGTAGTCATCCACGGCCGCCATCAGTTCCTTGATCTTCTCTTCGCCGATTTCCGGGTCACGGCCTTCGAGCGCGGCGAGGGCCGAGCCGGCGATGATCGGGATGTCGTCGCCCGGGTAGTCGTAGGCGGTGAGCAGCTCGCGCACTTCCATCTCGACGAGCTCGAGCAGCTCGGCGTCATCGACCTGGTCGACCTTGTTGAGGAACACGACCATCTTCGGGATGCCGACCTGGCGGCCGAGCAGGATGTGCTCGCGCGTCTGCGGCATCGGGCCGTCGGCGGCGTTCACCACGAGGATCGCACCGTCCATCTGGGCGGCACCGGTGATCATGTTCTTCACGTAATCGGCGTGGCCGGGGCAGTCGACGTGCGCGTAGTGACGGTTCTCCGTCTCGTACTCGACGTGGGCCGTGGAGATCGTGATCCCGCGGGCCTTCTCTTCCGGCGCCGCATCGATCTGGTCGTAGGCCTGGAAGTCGCCGAAGTACTTCGTGATCGCCGCCGTCAGCGTCGTCTTGCCGTGGTCGACGTGACCGATCGTGCCGATGTTCACGTGCGGCTTGTTGCGTTCAAACTTGGCCTTGGACATGTGCCGGCGCTCCGCTGTCTGGGGGGCCAGAAGGGCCCGAGTCTAATATCGCGGGCGATGTATTGTTCTGGGAAAGAGAAATCAAGCGGCCTGCGCAGGGCGCCGCTGTCGGGCGGCCCCCTTCGGCACCGCGCGAAGGCGAGGGCCGGCAGCGCCGCCCGGCTCAGGCGCCGAACATGACGCAGCGCGCGCGGCTGCTGCGCACGATGAGCGCGGCGCTCTCGCCGGCGGGGACCTCGAAGTAGCGCCGGGCGCCGTAGATCTCCGAGCGGAGGATCGTCGGCCCGGTGACCTCGCAGCGATGCTTGTTCAGCGCCATGGCGCAGCGGGCCCTGTGGCCGCCCTCGCCGTAGATCGCCGTCACCAGCACGCCGTTCACCCGGTCGAAATGGGTCCCCCCCGGCTCGAAGGCGTGCTGCCCGGCAACCTCGGAGCCGAGTTCGGGGCATGGCACCCCTTCGGAGGGGCCCGATGCCGCCGCCATCGCCATGCCGAGGAAACCCACGCAGAAGGCCAGGAAGGCGGCGACGAACACCGTCATGCCCCGCTCCGGCAGGTCCGCCCCGGCCCACCATGAGCGCAGACCCGTCTTGCGGTCCGGCCACCAGCCCCACGCCATCCGGCGCGCCAAGGCCCACCAGATGCGGATGTCTCTCATCGGCCCGATCGCGGCATGTGGCCTCCCCGGAGCGCTGTCCCCCCGGGCGCTTGCCCCAGCGTCAGCCTAGCCGAAGCGATTGTCGCGGGGGAAGCCCCTCGGCGCCATGCGCCCGGCCGTGGCGCGCTTGCCGAGCCAGTCCGTCAGGTCCTCGACGCGGCGGGTGCGGCCGGCGCTGTCGGGCCAGCTGAGGCCATCCGCGAGCGGGAAGGTGATGACATCGCTCAGCCCGCCGTCCTTGTACTTCTGCAGACGGACGCCCTTGCCGCGCGCCATCTCGGGCAGCTCGTCCAGCGGGAAGACCAGCACCTTGCGGTTCTGCCCCACCACGGCGACATGGTCGCCCGCGACGGGGGAGACGACCTTCGCCACAACCCCGTCCTTGACGTTCAGCACCTGCTTGCCTGCGCGTGTCTGCGCCACCGCCTCGTCCTCGTTCAGAACGAAGCCGTCGCCGGCGGAGGAGGCGACGAGCAGCCGGCGCCCGGGCTCATGGGTGAAGATCGTCAGGATCTGCGCGTCGTTCGGCAGGTCCACCATCAGGCGCACCGGCTCGCCTAGGCCCCGCCCGCCGGGCAGCGCCGAGGCAGAGATCGTGTAGAAACGCCCGTTCTCGCCGACGAGGATCAGCCGGTCGGTGCTCTGCGCATGGAAGACGAAGCGCCCCTCGTCGCCGTCGCGGTACTTCAGCTCCTGCGCGAGGTCGATGTGGCCCTTCATGGCCCGGATCCAGCCCATCTGCGACAGGACGACCGTCACCGGCTCCTTCGGGATCATCGCCTCCACGGCGATCTCCGTCACCTCGCCGGGGACATCGAAGGTCGTCCGCCGCTGGCCGAAGGCGTGGCCGGCGCCGAAGGCCTTGCGCGTCTCCTTCAGCTCGCCGGCGATGGTTGTCCACTGCAGCTCCTCGCTGGCGAGCAGATCCTCCAGCCCGGCCCGCTCGGCCATCAGCTCGCCCTGCTCCTTCAGCAGCGCCATCTCCTCCAGCCGGCGCAGGGCGCGCAGGCGCATGTTGAGGATCGCCTCGGCCTGCACCTCGCTCAGCTCACCCTCCGCAGAGTAGCTCATCGGCGAGACGTAGTCGCTCTCGTCGCGGCAGCGCGGCGTCTTGCGGGCCCATTCCTCGGCCATCAGCGCGGCCTTGGGATCGTTGTCGTAGCGGATGATGTCGATCACCCGGTCGAGGTTGAGGAAGGCGGTGATGAAGCCTTCGAGCACCTCCAGCCGGTGGTCGATCTTCGCCATGCGGTGGCGTGAGCGGCGGATGAGCACGTCGCGGCGGTGGGCGAGGAAGGCCTGCAGCACCTCCTTCAGCGAGCAGACCTTCGGCGTGATGCCGTCGATCAGCACGTTCATGTTCATCGCGAAGCGCGTCTCGAGGTCGGAGGCCTTGAACAGCATCTCCATCATCACGGCGGGGTCGACGGTGCGGCTCTTCGGCTCCAGCACCAGCCGCACGTCGCCGGCGCTCTCGTCGCGCACGTCGGCGAGGACGGGGAGCTTCTTGAGCTGGATAAGCTCCGCCAGCTTTTCGATCAGCCGCGACTTCGGCACCATGTAGGGGATCTCGGTGACGACGATCTGCCAGGTGCCGCGGCCCAGATCCTCCACCTCCCAGCGCGAGCGCAGGCGGATGGAGCCGCGCCCGGTGCGGTAGGTTTCCGCGATGCTCTCCGCCGGCTCGACGATGACGCCGCCGGTGGGGAAGTCGGGGCCCTTCACGATGCGGATCAGCGTCTCGTCGCGGGCATCGGGGCTCTTGATGAGATGCAGGCAGGCCTCGATCAGCTCGTCGAGGTTGTGCGGCGGCACGTTCGTCGCCATCCCGACCGCGATGCCGGAGGAGCCGTTGGCGAGCAGGTTGGGGAAGGCCGCCGGCATGACGACCGGCTCGGTCAGCGTGCCGTCGTAATTGTCGCGGAAGTCGACGGCATCCTCGGCCAGCCCCTCCATCAGGGCCTCGGCAGCGGCCGTCAGGCGGGCCTCGGTGTAGCGGGAGGCGGCGGGCATGTCGCCGTCGATGTTGCCGAAGTTGCCCTGCCCGTCGACCAGCGGGTAGCGGATGACGAAATCCTGCGCGAGGCGGGCCATCGCGTCGTAGATCGCGCCGTCGCCATGCGGGTGGTAGTTGCCCATCACGTCGCCGGAGATCTTGGCGGACTTGCGAAAGCCACCGGTCGCGGTGAGCCGAAGCTCGCGCATGGCATAGAGGATGCGCCGGTGCACCGGCTTCAGCCCGTCGCGCGCATCCGGCAGCGCCCGGTTGACGATGGTGGAGAGCGCGTAGCTCAGGTAGCGCTCGCCGATCGCGCGGGAGAGCGGCTCGCTCACCTCCTGCGGCGGCGGGTCGCCACCCTCCATCTTGGGGTCGTCAGGCTCGTCGGACATAGCTGTCGTCTAGCGGCCCTCCTCCGTGGCGGCAAGGCATCTGCAGTTAACGACGTAGGGAACCTCGCGGCGCGTCACGCATTGGAGAGGCAACAGTATCTTAACGATAACCGAATCTGCCAAGCTGCCAGCTGTGCCGTGGATTCGCACCGAACCCGGGAGCGAGACCGTGAAGAGCTTCATCACCGTGACTTTTCTCTTCCTTGGGGGCGCCTACTACGCCCTCTCCGACGGGCCGAATTTCGTGCCTGAAAGCCAGAGCCCGATGGAAGTCGCGGCCGCCGATATCTCCGACGTCGAGGTGACGCGCGCCGCGGGCGACGATGTCGTCCTCGCCTCGATGACCAATGCCGGCAGCCTCAACCTGCCCGTCATCGCCGAGCCTGCCTCCGCCGAGCCGGAGATCGCCCTGGAGCCCGAGGCCGAGGTGATCGAGGTCGCCGCCGCCCCCGCCGCTGATGAAATGGACATCTGGGAAGTCGCCGGCAGCCGCGTGAACATGCGCGCCGGGCCGGGCACCGATTACCTCGTCCTCGACACGCTCAACGGCGGCACCGATCTGGAACTGCTGGAAACACGCGCCGGCTGGGCCCGTGTCCGCCTCGTGGACGGCGAGGTCGAAGGCTGGATGGCCGAGCGCCTGCTCGAACCCGAGAGCTGATCCCCTTGCGCACGCCCGCGTGGCCGGCCTTTGAGCCGGCCCGCACCTGCCCCGAGACGACCTTGGCGCCCCGCAACACCCGTTGCGGCGGCGCTTTCGCTTTCCCCCCCGATTCCTGCCGGCTATGCTGAGAAAAAAGGGGTGCGGGCAGTGACGGCCCTCTCACAATATCAGAGGCTGGAATCGAGCGGGCTGTGGCGCGCGGAGGCGAGCGCGCAGCGGCGCGAGGTCTTCGTCTCCTTCGGCGACGCCACGCTCGTCATCTCCGATCCCAACGGCCGCCCCCTCGCCCATTGGTCGCTGCCCGCCATCGAGCGGCAGAACCCCGACACCACGCCCGCGATCTATGCCCCCGGCCCGGAGACGGGCGAGAGCCTCGAGATCGACGAGGCGCTGATGATCGACGCCATCGAGACGGTGCGCGGCGCCCTCGCGCGCAGCCGGCCGAAGCGCGGGCGGCTGCGCTACCTCGGGCTCGGCACCTTCCTCGCCGTTCTGCTCGGCGTGGTCGTCTTCTGGCTGCCCGGCGCCCTGCAGCGGCAGACGCTCGCCGTCGTGCCCATGGCCAAGCGGCTGGAGATCGGCGCCTCGCTGTTGGGCCACGTGCAGCGGCAGGCCGGCTCCTCCTGCCGGGACCCGCTGGGCACGCAGGCGCTGGCGACGCTGCAGCAGCGGCTCTTCGGCGACGAGGGCACGGGGCAGCTCGTCGTCCTCCCGCAGGGGCCCGATTGGGGCATCATCCTGCCGGGCCGCATCGTCCTCCTCTCCGAGGCGATGGTGGAGGAGCCGGAGGAGGCCGCCGTGCCCGCCGGCCACGCCCTCACCGCCTGGATCTCCCGCGCCGAGGATGACCCGATGGAGGCGCTCCTCGCCGATGCCGGCCTTGGCGCCACGCTGACGCTGCTGACGACCGGCGACCTGCCGGACGACGCCATCGCCGCCCACGCCGCCCACCTGCTGCAGGAGCCGCCGGAACCGGCGAGCCGCGCCGAGCTGGCGGCGGGCTTCGAGGCGGAGGGGATGAGCTTCGCCGCATGGTCCGCCCGGGTGGACCCGGAGGGCACCCGCTTCGGCGAGAGCACCGGCCCGGTGCCGCAGGCGCTGACCCGCGTGCCGCTGCTGACGGATGCCGACTGGATCGCGCTCAAGGGCATCTGCCAGGGCTGAGGCCCGGACATGAAAAGGCCCGGCAGGCTCTCGCCCCCGGGCCTGATCCTTGCCCTCTCGCGGCCAATCTACCGCACGAACGCGTCCGAGTAGCCGGCGGCCCTCGCCGTGCCGAGCGCGCTCTGCAGCGCCGTGGCGCTGGCGAAGGGGCCGGCCGCGACGGCCTGCATGCCGCCCGATTGCATCACGCCGACCGGCAGGCCCAGCGCCGCCAGCCGCGCCACGGCGCGCTGCGCGTTCGCCGGCTCGCCGTAGGTGCCGACCTGCACGTAGCGCCCGGTGACCGCCGGCTGCGCCGCCACCGGCTGCGGGGCGGGCGCGGCGGCAGGGGCCGCCGCTGCTGCCGGGGCGGAGGAGGTGGAGAGCTGCCCGCTCATCGGCACCTCAGTGACCACCTGAGCCTGCGGCATGCCGCGGTAGAAGTTGATCCGCCCGTCATCCCACGCCCGCTCGTAGCCGGCCGGCGGGCTCTGCGGCACGCGGCCGACCACGGGGTTGGAGATGGGCGGCGGCGCGGTGCCTCCGAAGGTCGAGAGCGTGCCCCCGCCGGCGGCCGTGGCCCTCACGGCAGAGCCTGCGCTGTGGGGCGACTGCGCCTGCGGGCCACAGCGGATCGGGAGGCCGCCGCCGCCGGTGAGGAAGGCATCGTAGGAGAAGCTGCCCGACGGGCAGGCCGCGGCGAGACCCGCCGGCAGAGGCGCCGCCGGCTCGGGGCTGGCGACGACGACCGTGGCCGGCTGCGGGGCCACCGGCGCCGCAACGGGGACCGTCATGGGCGGGATCATTCCGGCCGGAGCGGGCGCCGCCGGCAACACGGGCGCGGCCGGTGCTGGGGTGGAGACCACGGGGATCGGCATCGGCGCCTCGGGGCAGGTGAAGGCGCTGCCGGTCGACTGGTTGATCAGCACCCGGCCCTCGGCCACCTCGGCGCAGGCCTGCGCGATGGTCAGCCGGCGCAGCGCCGGCGCGGCGGCGGGGGCCTGCGGCAGATGCTCCAGCGCCGGCTCGAGAACGGCGGGGATCACCTGCGCCGGGGCGGCGGGGCCGCAATCGAGCGGCTCACCGGTGGAGGCGCGGATGAGGCCCGGCTGGATGCCGCTGCGCCCGTCGCAGGCTTCCGCGAGGGACAGGCGGCGCGGCTCCGGCTCGGGCTCCGGCATCGGAGTGATCACCGGGCTCACCGGCGCGGCCACGGGCGTCGGCTCGGGGGCCGGGGCTGGCGTGGCGGCGGGGGCCGGCGCGGGAGCGGGAGCGGGAGCGGGGGGGGATGCCGGGATCGATGCGTCGTCCAGCCCGGGCACGCCGAAGAAGCCCTCCGGCTGGTTCGGCGCGATGGTCTGCGGCGGCGGGCTGTCGAAGGTGGGGACGTAGCCGCAGAGCTGGCGGCGGCTCGGGTCGAGCCGCGGCACCCATTCCAGCGCCCCGCCGATGCCGGCGCGGATGAAGGCGCAGCCGTCGGAATCCACGTATTGGTTGCCGGCGTAATCCGCGGGCGGAAACTCCGCCGGCACGTAGCTCTGCGCCATCAGCGCGCCCGGCGCCGCCCCGAGGGCGAGCGCAAGAACGGCGGCTTTGCGAACACGATCCATGGCGTCCCCCCACAAGATATAGCGGAAGATGCCGGAACGGCCCCAGCAAGTAAAGGCCGCACGCCCCCGCCCGGGGGCCGCGGGCTACTTCGTGCCGAACATCCGGTCGCCGGCATCCCCGAGGCCTGGGACGATGTAGCCATGGTCGTTCAGGTGGCTGTCGATGGCGGCGGTGATGATGGGCACGTCCGGGTGCGCCTCGCGCATCCGGGCGATCCCTTCCGGTGCCGCGAGCAGGCACATGAAGCGGATGTTGGTCGCCCCCGCCTCCTTCACCAGGTCGATGGCGGCAGCGGAGGAATTGCCCGTCGCCAGCATCGGGTCGACCACGATGGTCAGCCGTTCGTCGAGGTTGCCCGGCAGCTTGTTGTAATACTGCACCGGCTGCAGCGTCTCCGGGTCGCGGTAGAGGCCGACGAAGCCCACGCGCGCCGCCGGGATCAGCTCAAGGATACCGTCGAGCAGCCCGTTCCCCGCCCGCAGGATCGAGACGAGCGCGAGCTTCTTGCCCTCGATCATCGGTGCATCCATCGGCTGCAGCGGCGTCTCGATGCGCTCGGTCGTCAGCGGCAGGTCGCGGGTGATCTCGTAGGCGAGAAGGTGGCTGATCTCGCGCAGGAGCCGGCGGAAGGAGTTCGTCGACGTCTCCTTCTCACGCATCAGGCTCAGCTTGTGCTGCACCAGCGGGTGATCGACCAGTGTCACGCCCTCGGTCATCTCGTCAGCCTTTCCTTCACCTTGCCCCTCGTCTCCTCGTCGCAGAAAGCGGCGGCGAGCGCCACCTCGGTCAGCTCCTGGAAGTCCTCCTCCCCCCAGCGGAAGGCGCGCTCGAGCCCCTCGAACTCCTTCGTCATGGTGGTGTGGAAGTAGGGCGGATCGTCGGTGGAGATCGTCACCTTCACCTCCCGCTCGCGCAGCTCGGCGATGGGGTGGGTGGCCCAGCTCTTCGCCGCGCCGAGGAAGACGTTGGAGCCGGGGCAGACCTCCAGCACCACGCCGTCCTCCGCCAGCCGCTCGCAGAGCGCCGGGTCGCGCACGGCGGAGATGCCGTGGCCGATGCGGGAGACCTTCAGGTCGCGAATGGTGTCGGCCACCATGTCGGGCCCGCCCCACTCGCCGGCATGGCAGGTGAGGGAGAGGCCCGCCTCGCGCGCCATGTCGAAGCTCCAGGCGTAGTCGCCCGGCCGCCCGACGAGCTCGGCGCCCGCCAGCCCGAAACCGGTCACGAAGGGCCCGGCGGTCTCCGCCGCGCAGAGGGCGGCGGTCTTCGCCTGCTCCGGCCCCAGATGGCGGATGGCGGTGACGATGCCGCGCAGCGTGATGCCGAAACTCCGCTCCGCCTCCGCCGCCGCATCCTCGATGGCGGCGAGGTAGTCGCGCCAGGCGGAGACGTCACCGCCGCCGCAGAAATCCGGCGACAGGAAGGCCTCGGTGTAGACGACGCCGTGCGAGGCGCTCTCCTCCAGCACGGCGAGGGTCAGGCGGCGGAAGTCCTCGGGGCTCTGCAGCGTGGTGCAGGCGGCCTCGTAGACCTGCAGGAAATGGTCGAAATCGTCATAGGCGTAGCCGTCGCCCTCGCGGGTGAAGATGCCGGAGAGGTCGATGTGCTTCTCCTTGGCCAGCCCGCGGATGAAGGACGGCGGCGCCGCGCCCTCCAGATGCAGGTGCAGCTCGACCTTCGGAAACTCTCGCCAGCTCATCGTCCCTCCTCCGGCCGGGGCACCTGAAGATGCCCGGCCGCCAGTTCCGCCACGTCGGTGAAGGCCATCAGGCCCAGCTCGTCCAGCCCCAGCCCGTGCACCAGCACCGGCACCCGCTCGCGCGTGTGGTCGGTGCCGGCGAAGGTTGGGTCGTTGCCATGATCGGCGGTGACGATGAGCAGGTCCCCGGGCCGCAGGTGGCCGATCAGTCGCGCCAGCTCGGCGTCGAACCATTCGAGGTGCCGCGCGTAGCCGGAGACATCGCGCCGGTGGCCGTAGAGGCTGTCGAACTCGACGAAGTTGGCGAAGGTGAGCGAGCCCTCCTCCGCCTCGCCCGCGAGGCGGTGCAGATCCGCCATCAGGCTCTCGTCGGGGCCCTTGGTCACGTCGTCGATGCCCTGCATCGAGAAGATGTCGCCGATCTTGCCGACGGCGTGGACGGGCCGGCCCGCCGCCGACACCCAGTCGCAGAGCGTCGGCGCCGGCGGGGCGATGGCGTAGTCGCGGCGGTGGGCGGTGCGCTTGAAATCGGCGGGCGCGCTGCCGAGGAAGGGGCGGGCGATGACCCGGCCGATCTTCATGGCGTGAAGCGTCGGGGCGATGTCCTCGCAGAGGCGGAGCAGCCGCTCCAGCCCGAAGGCCTCCTCATGCGCGGCGATCTGGAAGACGCTGTCGACGGAGGTGTAGCAGATGGGCCAGCCGGTGCGCAGATGCTCCTCGCCGTACTCCGCGATCACCGTCGTGCCGGAGGCGTGGCAATTGGCGAGCGTGCCCTCGGTGCCGGCCTTCGCGGCGACCTCGGCCATCAGCTCCGGAGGGAAGGCGGGGGTCTCGTTGGGGAAGTAGCCCCAGTCCCACGGCACCGGCACGCCGGCGAGCTCCCAGTGGCCGGAGGGCGTGTCCTTGCCGCGGCTCACCTCGGTCGCCGCGCCCCAGGCGCCGGAGACCTCGGCGCCCGGCCAGGGGTCGGGGAAGCCGGAAGCGAGGTGCAGGGCCTGGCCGAGGCCGAGGCCGGCGAGGGCCGGCAGGCGGAGGGGGCCGGAGCGCCCCTCCTCCGCCCGGCCGGTGGCACAGGCCTCGGCGATGTGGCCGAGCGTGTTGGCGCCGGTATCGGGCACCTTGCCGTTGGCATAATCGGCCGCGTCGGGCGCGCCGCCGATGCCGACGCTGTCCATCACCACGAGGAACGCCCGGCTCATGGCGCGCCCCGCTTGCCGCACCTGCCGGTGCGTCTCGCCATCTTCATGCCGTCACCTCCTCCAGTACCAGCGGCGCCTCCGGCAGAGGGCCCTCGCCCAGTGTGATCGCCGCGCGGACGGCCTGCGCCGCGGCGAAGGCGCCCTCCTCGTCGGCCGCGTGGAGGAGGCAGAGCGGCGCGCCCTTCTCCACGAATGTGCCGAGGGGCGCGATCTCCGACAGGCCGACCGAGGGGTTCACCTTGTCGCTCTCCACCTGCCGGCCGCCGCCGAGGGCGACGACGGCATGGCCCAGCGCCTCACCGTCGATGGCGGTGACGTAGCCGCCTTCCGGCGCCGTGACGTCGCCGACGATCGGCGCGGCCCCCAGATGCGTGCGCCAGTCCTCCGCCATGTCCGGCGGGCCGCCGAGGGCGGAGAGCATGGCGCAGAAGCGCTCCAGCGCCGTGCCGGAGGCGATGGCGCCGGCCACCAGCGCCTCGCCATCGGCGATGCCGCCGAGGCGCAAAGCGCGGCCGCCGAGCGCGACGGTCAGGTCATGCAGGCGCGGCGCCGCCGGGCGCCCTTCCGTCAGGAGCGCCATGCAGACGGCGACCTCCAGCGCGTTGCCCATGGCGGGGGCGAGCGGCTGGGACATGTCGGTGATCAGCGCCTCCGTCGGGCAGCCGGCGCCGGTGCCGGCGCCGGTGAGCGCGCGGGCCAGCGCCCGGGCGTCCTCGGCGCTCTTCATGAAGGCGCCGGAGCCGCATTTGACGTCGAGCACCAGCGCATCGAGCCCGGCCGCCAGCTTCTTCGACAGGATCGAGGCGGTGATGAGATCGACGCTTTCCACCGTGCCGGTGACATCGCGGATCGCGTAGAGCCGCCTGTCGGCCGGGGCGATCTCCCCCGTGGCGCCGACGATGGCGCAGCCGACCTGGGCGGTGATCTCGCGCAGGCGCCACTCGTCGATCTGGGTAGCGACACCAGGCACGGCTTCGAGCTTGTCGAGCGTGCCGCCGGTATGGCCGAGGCCGCGGCCGGAGATCATCGGCACGTAGGCGCCGGAGGCGGCCAGCGCCGGGGCGAGGATCAGCGAGACCGGATCGCCGACGCCGCCGGTGGAGTGCTTGTCGATCACCGGGCCCGGCAGGTCCCACGCCAGCACATGGCCGCTGTCGCGAAAGCCCGCCGTCAGCGCCACGCGTCCCTCCTCGCCGAGGCCCTTGAGCATCACCGCCATGGCGAAGGCGCCCGCCTGCGCGTCGGAGACGGCGCCGGAGGCCAGGCCGGCCGCGAAGCGGGCCAGCGCACACTCGGGCAGCGCCTCGCCGCGGCGGATGGCGGCGATGAGGGCGCGCGGCTCCATCAGCTCATGAACTCGGGGGAGAAACCGCCGGGCAGGAGCTCGGCGATGCTGCGCGTCTCCACCTTGCCATCCATGGTCGCCATGTGGACCTGCACGTCGGGGCCGCCGAATTCCTTCAGCTTCTGCCGGCAGCCGCCGCAGGGGGTGACGGGCATGGGAGAGCCGGCGATGACGGCGACCTCGGCGATCTCGGTCTCGCCATTGGCCACCATCGCGGCGATGGCCCCGGCCTCGGCGCAGGTGCCCTCCGGGTAGGCGACGTTCTCGACGTTGACGCCGAGGTAGACGCGGCCGGAGGCGGCACGGATGGCGGCACCGACCTTGAAGTTGGAATAGGGTGCGTGGGCATTCTCCCGCACCGCCTTCGCCGCCTCGATCAATTCCATTCCGTCGCCTCCGCCTGTGCTGGCGCCGAGGGTGCGGCGCCCAGGCGGCGGATGCAAGGGTGGGCGGGGGAATGTGGGGGGCACTGGCTTGGGCCGGGAGACGGTTGTGTGAGCGCTGCCCTCTCACGCCGGCCCGTGGGGTGGCGCTGCAACGTGGCCACTGGTGCGCTTTATGCCCGCCAAGCCCCTCCCCGATCCGAGCGAGGCGCCCAGCCCAGCCAGAGCGGCAGCCCGTGGGGACGGGCCGGCGCTCGCGCGGCGTCTGCGGCTTGATTCCGCGCGGGGCAAGAGCGGCGGCGGTCGTCTCCGGGGGACACCGCTTAAGCGGGGCACCAGTTGCACATGCCCCGCCCTCTCTCGCGGCCATCTGAGTGCCTCAAATCGCGAAGGTCCAAAGCCGTTCGATCCCCGATAGCACCCCCCTCCTCCGCCGCGTCGCAGCGATCCACCATTGACTTGTGGCCCGACTTCCCCCATCTGCCCCTTACGTCAGCGCTCTGCCCGCGTGAGCCTGGGGGCCCTTTAGCCCCGCCCAAGTGAGCCTGACCCAAGAGTTTCCCACAGCACGCAGGGGGGACGCGGCCCGAGGTGGCCCGCCGGCAATGAGGCCGTTGCGGGCGTCGCCCGGCCCACCCCGATCCCCCGCCAGAGGCGGGGAGCCAAGGCCCGTCTCCGGGCCATGAAGGATATCCATGACGTTCGAAGATCTGGGGCTCACCCCCGCCATCTCCGCCCGCCTCGCCGAAAGCGGCCTGACGGAGCCGACCCCCATCCAGCTTCAGGCCATCCCGCATGCGCTGAAGGGCAAGGACGTGCTCGGCCTCGCCCAGACGGGCACCGGCAAGACCGCCGCCTTCGGCCTGCCGCTGATCCAGGCCCTCTCCGGCAAGCGCCAGGCCCCGAAGCCCGGCACCACCGCCGCGCTGATCCTCGCGCCGACTCGTGAGCTCGCCGGGCAGATCGTCAACGCGCTGCGCTCCTTCGCCGGGAACGCCGGCAACCCGCGCATCCAGCTCGTCGTCGGCGGCAAGTCCATAGGCGCGCAGTCCAAGGCCATGTCCCGCGGCACCGACATCCTCGTCGCCACGCCCGGCCGCCTGATCGACCTGATCGACCGCAAGGCCGTCGACCTCTCGGCCACCTCCTTCCTCGTCCTCGACGAGGCGGACCAGATGCTCGACCTCGGCTTCATCCATGCCCTGCGCCGCATCGCCACCCTGCTGCCGAAACAGCGGCAGACGATGCTCTTCTCCGCTACGCTGCCCAAGCAGATGGAGGAGATCGCCGGCTCCTACCTGCGTGATCCGGCGCGCGTCGAAGTCTCCCCGCCCGGCAAGACGGCGGACAAGATCGAGCAGTCGGTGCACTTCGTGCCGAAGCCCGGCAAGACGCCGCTGCTGATCGACCTGCTCGACGAGCATCGCGACGAGCTGGCGCTGGTCTTCGCGCGCACCAAGCATGGCGCCGAGCGCCTGAAGGGCCAGCTGGAGAAGGCTGGCTACGCCGCCGGCTCCATCCACGGCAACAAGAGCCAGGGCCAGCGGGATCGCGCCCTCGCCGCCTTCCGACAGCACAAGCTCCGCGTGCTGGTGGCGACGGATGTCGCCGCGCGCGGCATCGACATTCCCGGCGTCGGCTATGTCTACAACTTCGACCTGCCCAACGTGGCGGAAAGCTACGTGCACCGCATCGGCCGCACCGCCCGGGCCGGGGCCGAGGGCCGCGCCGTGGCCTTCTGCGCCGAGGACGAGGTGAGCGAGCTGCGCGGCATCGAGAAGCTGATCGGCACCAAGATCGCCGTCGCCGGAGGCACGCCGTGGAAGGGCGCCGACGCGCCTGTCTCCGAAGGCGGTGGCAAGGGCCGGGGCGGCAAGCCCTCCGGCGGCCCCTCCGGCAAGTCGCGCAACGCCCCGGGCCGACGCCCCCGTCGCCGGCGGCCGACGAAGCAGGCCGCCGCCTGAGGCGACGCCGGCCTGACAAGACGAAAGGGGCGCCCCGCACCGGGCGCCCCTTTTCTCATTGCCCCTGCCCGCCCCTCAGGCGGCGGCGGAGCCCTTGCCCTCGGGCTTTAGCACCAGCCGCTCATAGGCCGGCGGCGCGAAATGGTAGCCCTGCATGTGCCGGATCCCCAGCTCGCGCACCGCCGCCGCGTCTTCGGCGGTCTCGATCCCCTCGGCGATGGGCAGGATGCCCAGATCCCCGCAAAGCCCGGCGATGGCGGCCACGACGACCCTCCGCCGCTCATCCGCGGCGATGCCGCGCACCAGCGCCATGTCGATCTTCACGATATCCGGCTGCAGGTCGCACAGCAGCCCCAGCCCGGCATAACCGGCGCCGAAATCGTCGATCGCCGTCAGGAAGCCGCGGGAGCGGTAGGAGCGGACGATGTTCTGCAGGTGGCCGGTATCGCGCACCGCCTCGCCCTCGGTGAACTCGAAGACCAGCCGCTCCGTGGGAAACTCGAACCGCTCGGCGGCGCGCAGCGTCGCCTGGATGCAGCTGTCGGGGTTGTAGACGGCGTTGGGCATGAAGTTGATGCTCAGCCGGCTGTCGATCCCCAGCCGCGAGGCAATGGCGATGGCGCGCGTCCGGCAGGCCTGGTCGAAGCTGTAGCGATTCGTCTGAGTGACATGCTGCAGCACGTCCCGGGCGGAGCCGCCGCCGGCCGGGCGCACCAGCGCCTCCTGCGCGAAGACGGCGCCACTGTGGACATCGAAGATCGGCTGGAACGCCATGGAGAACGGCTGGCGGAAGGCCTGTCCCCCGCGCTCACTGCAGGCCTCGCAGCCTGTCCCTTTGTCTTCAGGCATAGTGTTTGCTCCACGTCGGCCGGGCATAACCCGATACGCACCCCATCCACGAACAATACCTATAGTGTGAGACCATTGAGGCTAGATTGCGCTGACCGCATGACCATCCGGCCCGACTTGCGCCGGCCGCCCTGCCCTGTCTTTGGTCCGAAAAATCCTCGGGGGGGCTGCCTACGGCAGCGGGGGGCAGACAGCCCCCCTTCCCGGCCCGAGCGCCCGCGACGCCGGCAGAGCCTCAGAAGGCCTCCGGCACCGCCTCCCGCGCCATGTGGTCGAGCACGGCATTGACGAAGCTCGGCTCCTTCGTCTCGGGGAAGAAGGCGCGTGCCACGTCGACGAACTCGCTGATCACGACGCGCGGCGGCGTGTTCTTGGCCACCAGCTCCGCCCCGGCGGCGCGGAAGAGGGCGCGCAAGGTCGGGTCGATGCGGGCGATGGGCCACTTGGCGACCAGCGCCCGGTCGGTCATCTGGTCGATCTCCGCCTGCCGGCTGACGGCATCGGTCATCAGGGCGCGGAAGAGGTCGATGTCCCCGTCCTGGTACTCGCCCTCTTCGTAGACAGCGCCGAAGCGGTGCATCTCGAACTCGCGGATGACCCGGTCGATCCGCTGCGACTGCGCCTCCATCTGGAAGAGCGCCTGCACGGCGTAGAGGCGCGAGGCGCTCTTCATCTTGCGCCGCTGGTTGTTCGACAGGTTGTCGCCGCGCAGGCTCATGCGCTGTCGCCCCCGCGGGCCATCAGGATGTCGGAGGTGAAGCCGGCGCCGCGGGTCCGACCGCCCCAGGTGCGGGAGAGGGCCAGCAGGTGCAGCGCCGCCGCCGCCGCGCCGGCGCCCTTGTTCGCCTGCGCCGGATCGGCGCGCACGACGGCCTGGCCGTGGTTCTCCACCGTCAGGATGCCGTTGCCGAGCGGCAGCCCCTGAATGGCGAGGAGCTGCAGGGCATGGGACGAGTCGTTGCAGACGGTGTCGTAATGCGTCGTCTCGCCGCGGATCACGCAGCCGAGGGCGACATAGGCGTCGAAGTTGCTCAGCCGTGCCGCCATGGCGAGGGCCGGCGCCACTTCCAGCGCGCCCGGCACCTCGACCGTCTCGTGCTCGGCGCCAACGGCCTCCAGCTCGGCGCGGGCGCCGGCGAGCAGCATGTCGGCGATATCGCGATAGAAGGGGGCGACGGCGATCAGCGCGCGCACGGGGCGGTCGAACTCCGGCCGGGGCAGCGCGTATTCGGACGGTCCGGCCATGGCTCAGCCCTCGGTGATCGGGCGCGTGCCGGCGATCTCGATGCCATAGGCGTCGAGCCCGACGATGCGCGGCTGGGGGGAATTGGACAGAAGCGTGATGCGGTGCAGCCCGAGCGTGGAGAGGATCTGCGCCCCCACCCCGTATTGCCGCAGCGTCTGCGGGGTAACCTCGTCACCGGCGTCGATCTTCATGTGCAGGTCGCGCAGCAGCACCAGCGCCCCCCGCCCCTCGGCGGCGATGGCGCGCATGGCATCGGCGAAGAGCGCGGCGCGCCCCGGGCCGCCGGCGCCGACGATGTCCTTCATCGCGTCCTGCGCATGCATCCGCACGAGGACGGGCTCGTCGCCGGAGATGTCGCCCTTGATGAGCGCGATGTGCTCGGCGCCCTGCGTGACGTCGGAGAAGATGCGCAGCTCCCACTCGCCGCCGAATTCCGACGTGATGGTCTGCGCCTCGGTCTGGCGGACGAGATTGTCGTGGCGGCGGCGGTAGGCGATGAGATCGGAGATGGTGCCGATTTTCAGCCCGTGCATCTGCGCGAAGGCGACGAGATCGGGCAGCCGGGCCATCGATCCGTCTTCCTTCATGATCTCGCAGATCACGCCGGAGGGGTTGAGCCCGGCAAGCCGGGCGATATCCACCGAGGCCTCGGTATGGCCGGCGCGGACGAGCACGCCGCCCTCGCGGGCGCGGAGCGGGAAGACGTGGCCGGGGGTCGCGATATCCTGCGCGCCCTTGGCGGCGTCGATGGCGACCGCGACGGTGAGCGCCCGATCGGCGGCGGAGATGCCGGTGGAGACCCCCTCGCGCGCCTCGATCGAGGTGGTGAAGGCCGTCTCGTGCCGCGAGGAATTCTGCTGCGCCATCAGCGGCAGGCCGAGCCTGTCGATCCGCTCCGACGTCAGCGCGAGGCAGATGAGCCCGCGGCCATGCGTTGCCATGAAGTTGATCGCGTCGGGCGTGGCCATCTGCGCGGGGATGACGAGGTCGCCCTCGTTCTCCCGATCCTCATGATCGACGAGGATGAACATCCGCCCGTTGCGGGCATCGTTGATGATCTCCTCGACGGAGGAGATGGCATCGGACCAGTCGATCTCGATCGGTCCGGGCGTCTCGTAGGTCATGGGCATGTGGCTTCCCGCAAATCTGGAGGGGAGATAGTGGATGCGGGGGCAATTGGCCAGAGCCGGGGCGGCGGGCATGGCTGGGTTGCACGGGACGTGAAGCGGAGCGCCTGCGGCGCGTTCCATCAGTGCGGTGGGGGCTCTGCCCCCACACCCCCGCGGTATTTTTGGCCAGATGAAATGGGATCCCGGGGCGGGGGTGCTCCGGGGGCTTGAGGGGCGGCCCTGCGCCCGCGGGGTGGGTGGGCGGGAAGCGGGCAGGGCCGGCCCGGCTCAGAGGCCGAGGCGGGCCGTCAGCTCCTGCAGGAGGGCGCGGTCGGCATCGCTCCACTCCGCGCGGCGGGACTTGAAGAGCGTCGCCTGGCTAGAGTGGATCAGGCCGCCGGGCAGCACCTTGAGGCCATTGGCACGCAGCGTCTCTCCGGTGGAGGTGATGTCGGCGATGGCCTCGGCCGTCTCCGCCTTCACCGTGCCTTCCGTCGCGCCCTGGCTGTCGATGAGCTGGTAGTCGGCCACGCCCTCGTCGCGCAGGAACTCCCGCACCAGCCGGTGGTATTTCGTGGCGATGCGAAGGCGGTGGCCATGCGTGCGGCGGAAGGCGGCGGCGGCGGCGTCGAGATCGTCCAGCGTCTCCACGTCGACCCAGAGCTTCGGCACCGCGATCACGAGATCCGCGCCGCCGAAGCCCATGGGCGCCAGCTCTCGCACCACCTGCTCCCAGCCGGCGAGCTTCTCGCGCACGAGGTCGGAGCCGGTGACGCCGAGATGCAGCCGCCCGTCCGCCAGCGCCCGGGGCACCTCTCCGGCGGAGACGAGGTTCAGCTCCAGCCCCGCGACGCCCGCCACCTCGGCGGCATAGTCGCGGTCGGAGCCGGTGCGGCGGAGCGTCAGGCCGCGCTGGCCGAACCAGTCAAAGGTCTTCTCCATGAGCCGGCCCTTGGAGGGCACGCCGAGGCGGATCATTGCGCGCTCCCCCGAAGTTCCACCACCAGCTCGGGGCGGATCACGCCGCCCACCGCCGGCGCCGCCCGGCCGCCGCCGAGGACACGGGTGAGGGCGTCGTAGCGGCCGCCCGTCGCCACCGCCGGCAGGTCGGGCCGGCCGGGGGCGACGAGGCCGAAGACGAAGCCGTCGTAATATTCCAGCGCCGTGCGGCCGAAGCTGGCCTCGAACTCCAGCGCCTCGGGCGCGAGGCCGCGGGCCGCCAGCGCCTCCGTCCGCTGCTTGAGGCGCAAAAGCGCGGCTTCGATGGAGGGCAGGCTCATGGCGATGTCCTCCAGCGCGCCGATCGCCTCGGGCAGCGGGGCGGAGAGCGTCATGATCTCGTCGAGCAGCGCCACCTCCCCTTCGGAGATGGGGGCGGCGGCGGCATCCTCCCGCAGCGCCTCCAGCCGGGCCGCGATCTCGCGGGCGCCGCGCTTGCCGATCTCGGGGCCCGCCCCGGCGAGCGGATCCTCTGCCGCCAGCAGGGCGGCGCGGCCGGCGGGCGCCGGGCGGCGGCCGGAGAACCGCTCCAGGAGCGCGCGGAAGCGGCGGGGCCGCCAGATGTGGCGGAGAAGCGCCCGCTTGCGCGCCTCGATGGTGTTGAGGCCGGCGACGGCGGCGACGATCAGGCCGATGTCCCCGGTCACGGCCCGAAGCTCCAGCCCCTCCAGCGCGGAATGGAGCGTCGCGAAGACCTCGGCATCCGCCTCCGGAAAGGTGCCGCCGAAGACCTCGTAGCCGACCTGGATGTATTCGCTGGGGCGGCCCGTCTCCTCCTCCTGCCGGCGGAAGACCTCGCCGGAGTAGGTGTAGCGGGCCTCGGCGCGCCCGCTCTCCATGTGCGCGCGCACCAGCGGCACGGTGAAGTCGGGGCGCAACATCATCTCGCCGCGCAGGGGGTCGGAGGTGACATAGGCGCGGGCGCGGATATCCTCGCCGTAAAGGTCGAGCAGCACGTCGGCGGGCTGCAGGATCGGCGTCTCCACCGGCTCCGCCCCATGGGCCGCGAAATGGGCCGACAGGCGCGCCGCCTCGGCGCGGATCTGCGGCGTCACGACCGGCTCGCGAGCATGGCGCGAACCTCGGCGACGAGATCGCCGCGCGCCACCTCCTTCTGGGCCGGCTGGTCCTTCCACTCCTCAAGGCTGGCGCTCTCGGCGATCCTGGCGCCGAGGATCAGGTCCTTCAGCTGCACGACGCCGCGGGCCTCTTCATCCTCGCCCTGGATGATGGCGATGGGGGAGGCGCGCTTGTCGGCATACTTGAGCTGGTTGCCGAAGTTCTTCGGGTTGCCGAGGTAGACCTCCGCCCGGATGCCGGCGTTCCTGAGCTCGGTCGCCATGGCGAGGTAATCGCCCATGCGCGCCCGATCCATCACGGTGACGACGACGGGCCCGGCGGCGGCGGTGGCGGCGCCGCGCTTGGCGGCGAGGGCGGCGAGCAGGCGGTCGACGCCGAGGGAGATACCGGTGGCCGGCACCTCCTGCCCCGTGAAGCGCTTGACGAGATCGTCATAGCGCCCGCCCCCGGCGACGGAGCCGAAGGAGCGCGGGCGGCCCTTCTCGTCCATGATCTCGAAGGTCAGCTCGGCCTCGTAGACGGGGCCGGTGTAGTAGCCGAGGCCGCGCACGACGGAGGGGTCGATGAGCACGCGGCTGTCATCGTAGCCCTGCGCGCCCAGCAGGGTGCCGATGGTCTCCAGCTCCTCCACGCCGGCGCGGCCGGTCTCGGAGGTGGCGACGAGTTCGGAGAGGCGGGAGAGCGTGGCGGCGGCGGTGTCGCGGCGGGCCTCGGTGAAGGCGAGGACGATCTCGGCCTGCTCGTCCGCCAGGCCGGCGCCCCTGGTGAAGTCGCCGCTCTCGTCCTTGCGGCCCTCGCCGAGGAGCGCGCGCACGCCCTGCTCGCCCAGCCGGTCGAGCTTGTCGATGGCGCGGAGCACGATGCCGCGCTCGGCGGCGAAGCGCTCGGGGTCGGACGGGTCAAGGACGCCCGCTGCCTCCATCACCCCGTTCAGAACCTTGCGGTTATTGATGCGCAGCAGATAGTCGCCCCGCGCGATGCCGATGGCCTCCAGCACGTCGGCGGCCATGGCGCAGATCTCGGCGTCCGCCGCCACGCTGGGCGCGCCAACCGTATCCGCATCGCATTGATAGAACTGGCGGAAGCGCCCCGGCCCCGGCTTCTCGTTCCGCCAGACGGTGCCCATCTGGTAGCGCCGGTAGGGCGAGGGCAGATCGTTCCGGTGCTGCGCGTACACCCGCGCCAGCGGCGCCGTCAGGTCGTAGCGCAGGGCCAGCCAGTCGCTGTCCTCCTCCCAGGCGAAGACCCCCTCGTTGGGGCGGTCGACATCGGGGAGGAACTTGCCCAGCGCCTCGACCGTCTCCACCGCCGAGGTCTCCAGCGCCTCGAAACCGTAGGCGTGGTAGATCTCGGCGATGCGGGCGAGCATCGACGCCCGCTCCGTCACCTCGGGGCCGAAATAATCGCGAAATCCCTTGGGCGTCTCGGCCTTCGGCCGGCGCCGCTTGTCCTTGGCCATCTGCCTCTCCCGGCTTTGCGCGCGTGCCTTACCGCCCCGGCGCCTCAGGAGCAACCGGCTGGACAAGCCGCCCCGCCCGCGCCATCTGGCGTCACATGGAAGAGCTGGAAGAACGCATCGCCCACCTGGAGCGCGCCAATGACGACCTCTCGGCGGAGGTCGCCCGCCAGGCGCGTCTCGTCGAACGCCTCGAGCGCCGCGTCGGCATGCTGATGGAGCGCGAGGTCGAGCGCGAAGCCGCCGGCCAGATGCCCCCCGCCGACCGCCCGCCGCCCCACTACTGAGGCCGCGCTCACCGCACCCGTCCGGGCGCGTCTCGCCTCCTCGCTTTTCTCGAAATATTCCTCGGGGGGGGCTGGCGCAGCCAGCGGGGGGCAGACAGCCCCCCTCCGCCGCCCGGTCACCATTGCCCCCGCCGCCGCGGAGGGCCATTCTGGGCCCCATGCCCTCCCCCCGATTCATCCACCTGCGCACCCACTCGGAGCATTCGCTCCTCGAGGGCGCCATCCCGGTGAAGAAGCTGCCCGGCCTTGCCGCCAAGGCCGCCATGCCCGCCGTCGCGCTGACAGACACGAACAACATGTTCGCGGCGCTGCAATTCTCCGAGGCTGCCGTCGCCGCCGGGGTGCAGCCCATCATCGGCTGTCAGGTCGACGTGGCCTACCTCGCCCCAGAGCCCGGCAAGCGGATGCCCGACCCGGCGCCGCTCGTCCTGCTGGCGCAGAGCGAGGCGGGGTACATGAGCCTCATGCAGCTCAACTCCCGCCTCTACCTGCGACAGGGCCCCGACGCGCTGCATGTCACGATGCAGGAGCTGGCGGAGAACGCCGAGGGCCTCATCTGCCTGACCGGCGGCCCGAACGGGCCGGCCGGGCGGCTCTTCGCCAGCGGGCAGCGGCCCAAGGCCGAGGCGCACCTGGCACGGCTGAGGGAGATCTTCGGCGACCGGCTCTATGTCGAGCTGCAGCGCCACCCCGGCGAATCCGGCCTGCCGGCGGAGGAGATCCGCGCCGAGGAGGGGCTCGTCACCTGGGCCTATGCCGAGGGGGTGCCGCTCGTCGCGACGAACGATTGCTACTTCCCCAAGCCCGATCTCTACGAGGCGCACGATGCGCTCCTCTGCATCGCGCAGGGCGCCTATGTCGACCAGCAGGAGCCGCGGCGCCGCCTCACCCCCCAGCACAGCTTCAAGAGCCAGGAGGAGATGGCGGCGCTCTTCGCCGATCTCCCCGAGGCGCTGGCCAATACAGTCGAGATCGCGCAGCGCTGCGCCTTCCGCGTCACCAAGCGCAAGCCGATCCTGCCGAAGTTCGCCGATGACGAGGTGGACGAGCTGCGCCGACAGGCGAAGGAGGGCCTCACGGCCCGCCTCGCCGTCATCCCCCATGCCGCCAGCGTGGAGGAGTACGAGCAGCGCCTCGAGTTCGAGCTGGGGATCATCGAGGGGATGGGCTTCCCCGGCTACTTCCTGATCGTGGCCGACTTCATCAAATGGGCCAAGGATCACGACATCCCCGTCGGCCCCGGCCGCGGCTCCGGCGCCGGCTCCCTCGTCGCCTATGCGCTGACGATCACCGATCTCGACCCGCTGCGCTATTCGCTACTATTCGAGCGGTTCCTCAACCCCGAGCGGGTGTCGATGCCGGACTTCGACATCGACTTCTGCATGGATCGCCGGGAGGAGGTGATCCACTACGTGCAGGGCAAGTACGGCTCCGAGAAGGTCGCGCAGATCATCACCTTCGGCGCCCTCCTTTCCAAGGCCGCCGTCCGCGATGTCGGCCGGGTGCTGCAGATGCCGTACGGGCAGGTCGACCGCCTCTCCAAGCTGATCCCGGTGGAGGGGGTGAAGCCCGTCTCCATCGAGAAGGCGCTGGCCGACGAGCCGCGCCTGCGGGAGGAGGCGAAATCCGCCGAGGTGGTGGACCGGCTGCTGCGTTATGCGGGCCAGGTCGAGGGGCTCTACCGCAACGCCTCCACCCACGCCGCCGGGGTGGTGATCGGCGACCGGCCGCTCGACCAGCTCGTGCCGCTCTACCGCGATCCGCGCTCTGACATGCCGGCGACCCAGTTCAACATGAAATGGGTCGAGCAGGCCGGGCTCGTGAAGTTCGACTTCCTCGGCCTGAAGACGCTGACGGTCATCCAGAACGCGCTCGACATCATCCTCGCCTCGGGGCGCAACCTGCACGAGGCGGCGGACGGCACGCGCCTCTATGACCCGCCCGAGGGGGCGGAGAACGACATCGGGCATATCCCGCTGGACGATACCAAGAGCTACGAGCTCTACGCCCGCGCCAAGACCGTCGCCGTCTTCCAGGTGGAATCGTCGGGCATGATGGATGCGCTGAAGCGCATGCGCCCGACCTGCATCGAGGACATCGTGGCGCTGGTGGCGCTCTACCGGCCCGGCCCGATGGAGAACATCCCGACCTATTGCGAGGTAAAGAACGGCAAGAAGGCCCGCGCCTCCATCCACCCCTCGATCGACCACATCCTCGAAGAGACGCAAGGCATCATCGTCTACCAGGAACAGGTGATGCAGATCGCGCAGGAGATGGCGGGTTACAGCCTCGGCGGCGCCGACCTACTGCGCCGCGCCATGGGCAAGAAGATCGCCGAGGAGATGGCAAAGGAGCGCCCGAAGTTCATCGAGGGCTCGCTGGCCAACGGCGTGACGAAGGAGAAGGCGGGCGAGGTCTTCGACCTGCTGGAGAAGTTCGCCAACTACGGCTTCAACAAGTCGCACGCCGCCGCCTATGCCGTGGTGAGCTACCAGACGGCCTGGCTCAAGGCGAACCACCCGGTGGAGTTCATGGCCGGCGTCATGAACTGCGATATCCACCTGACGGACAAGCTGGCCATCTACTTCCAGGAGGTCCGCAAGGGCCTCTCCATCGAGACGGTGCCGCCGTGCGTCAACCGCTCGTCGGCGATGTTCACCGTGGTGAACGGGCGGCTGGTCTACGCGCTCGGCGCGCTCAAGAACGTCGGCGTCGAGGCCATGCGTCTGATCGAGAGCGCGCGGGGCGACAAGCCCTTCGTGACGCTCTTCGATTTCGCCCGCCGGGTGGACATGAAGATGATCGGCAAGCGCCCCTTGGAGATGCTGGCCCGCGCCGGCGCCTTCGATGCGCTGGACGGCAACCGGGCCCGCGTGCTCGCCAGCCTCGACCCGCTCGTCGCCTATTCGGCCGCGATTCACGAGGCGAAGGGCTCCGCGCAGGTCTCCCTCTTCGGCGAGGCGGGGGATGATCTGCCCGAGCCGCGCCTGCCGCCCCGCGACGACTGGCTGCCGGCCGAGCGTCTGGCGGAGGAGTTCAAGGCCATCGGCTTCTACCTCTCCGGCCACCCGCTCGACGATTACATGTCGGGCCTGCGCCGGCAGGGTGTCATGACGCTGGAGGAGGTGGAGAAGAAGGCCGAATCCGGCCCCTTCGTCGCCCGCATGGCCGGCACGGTCACCGCCCGGCAGGAGCGCAAGAGCGCCCGCGGCAACCGCTTCGCCTTCGTCGGCCTCTCCGACCCGTCGGGGCAATACGAGGTGACGATGTTCTCCGACGTGCTGGAGCTGACGCGCGAGCATCTCGAGACGGGCTCGCTGGTGACGATGCAGGTCGAGGCGACGATGGAATCCGACCAGCTCAAGCTCCTCGCCCGGGCGGTGACGCCGGTGGACGGGATGCTGGCCGGCGCCGGTTCCGACGGGCTGCGGCTGTTCCTCGAGGCGGCGGATGTCGTGCCCTCCATCGCCTCCGTCCTCTCCCGCGCCAAGGAGCAGAAGGTGCCGGGCGCGCGCGGGCCGGTCTACCTTTGCCTGATGGCCGACGGGCTGCCGGGCGAGGTGGAGATGGATTGCGGCGACATCTACCCCGTCTCCCCCCAGATCAAGGGCGCGCTGCGCTCCCTCCCCGGCGTGGTGGAGGTGCAGGAGGTCTGATTCCACTGGCTTTCCCTGCCCCGCCGGCAAGGAAGCGCCGAAGCGGGGACAAGGGATTCGCGGGGCCCGCCCACTTCGGCTAGAAGCTCGGCCAGGGGACAATCAGGGGTTTTCGTTCGATGAGAGGCATCATCGCTGCCGCTTGCGCGGCCGCCATTCTGACGGGCTGTGCCGATCCGCTCGCCGATCTGGGCCGCTACGACGAGGCGACGGTGCCCGCGGGCACCGCGACGGCGGATCTCGTGGCACCGCAGGGCGCGGACAGCGGCCTCGACTTCTTTCAGGGCGCCATCGAGGACGGCGCGGCCGCTGCCGAAGAGGCAGCGTCGCGGCCCGCCGCCACCGGCGGCGGCTTCCTCGCCAGCCTCTTCGCCGCCGTCCCGGCGGTTCCGGCCGTGCCGCCGAGCGATTCGCCCACCATCGCGCCGGGCACCGAGCTGCCCTGGGGCCACCTCGCCACCGTCTGCGGCCTGCCGGACTCCGAGATGGGCACCCGCGTCGGCGCCTCCTCCGGCTACGAGCTGTGGGACAGCGAGCCGGGCTCGGCCCAGCCCCGCACCTTCTACATCACCGGCTTCGGCAATGACTGCGCCCGGCAGGTGACGGCCTCGCTGGCGATGTTCGGCGATGTCGGCACCCACGAGATGGTGCGCTACATGACGCCCGAGGCTGTCCTGCCGATGACGCCGACCGCCCGCGCCTACGAGGCCATCAAGGCCTCCGTCTGCCGCGTCGCCGCCGGCACGCCCTGCGGCTCGGATATCGAGCGGCTGGGCCAGCGGACGACCTTCATGACGCTCTACGCCAACCTCGCGCAGGAGACCTTCGCCAACATCCTGCTCAGCGACGGCTCGGTCGCGGCGACGGACTTCTGAGAACCGGACGCCCGGCGCGCGGGCTGCGCACCGGGGCCTTTGGTCCGCGCTCAGACGAGCGCCGGGCGGCCGCGACGGCCCGAGAAGATCACCGCTGCGGCGACGAGCGCGACGAAGGCGACGATCAGGTGCAGGTCCGCCCATTCGGGCTTGATGACCATCATCGCCACGGTGACGATATGCAGCCCCTGCTCGATCCGCCCAGCGCGCCAGAGCGCCGGCGTGGCGGACGCGAGGCCGGAGGCGTCGCCCGCCTCGACGAGCGGCAGCGCCCGGTCGAGCGCCGGCTTGAGCACTGCCCCGCCGAGCACGAAGCTGGCCCCGGCTGAGACGAGCGCCACCGCCACCCAGGCCTCGAAGCCCCATTCGCCGAGCCAGACGAGCACGCCGCCGGAGAGCAGCACCGCAAGACTTGCAGGCATCATCACCGCGCCCAGCCGTCCCATGATGCGCACCAGCGCCATCTGGCCAGCGATGTCCCGCCCGAGGACGGCACTGAGCGCGAGGAAGGTGAGGCCACCGCCTACCCAGAGCATCGCGGCGACGACATGAATGAACTTCAAAAGGACGTAAGCGTCCATGATCGATCCTCGTTGAAAATAGCTGCCGCGCTCTAGGCCCGGCCCTGCATTCCGGCGAGTAGGGGAAACCTCACCCGGGTGCCGGTCACCTGCCGGTCACCTGCGGACGTGCCCGGCGTGCCTCCTCAGCCATCGCCGGGGAAAAACGAGGGGGCGCGGCGGGAAAGGCCGTGGCGAAAGGCTTGCCAAAGGCGGCAAGGCCCGGTTTCATCGGGCGAAACGGCGCGCTGTCTACGCCGCATCGGCAGCGAATACGCCCAGGAGTGTAAGGCGGCGGGACCACATCTTATGGAGGTTCGCTTCTCTCTCAATGGAGAAGAGGTGACGGCCGATGCCGCGCCGGACACCACCCTGCTCGACTGGCTGCGCCTCGAGAGGCGCCTGACCGGCACCAAGGAGGGCTGCAACGAGGGCGATTGCGGTGCCTGCACCGTCATGGTGACGGACGAGGGCGGCGCCCGCCCCCTCAACGCCTGCATCCTCTTCCTGCCGCAGCTCGAAGGGAAGGCCGTGCGCACCGTCGAGGGCCTCGCGGGGCCGGATGGCAGCCTGCACCCGGTGCAGGAGACGATGGTGGAGAAGCACGGCAGCCAGTGCGGCTTCTGCACACCGGGCTTCGTCGTCTCCATGGCTGTCGGCCACCTCAACGGGCGGACGGATCATGACGACGTGCTCGCCGGCAACCTCTGCCGCTGCACCGGTTACGCCCCGATCATCCGCGCCGCCAAGGCGGCGGAAGGCGCTGCCGTGCCCGCCTGGATGCAGGACGCCCCGCTGGAGCCGCGCCCGAGCGATGCCGCGCCCGAAAGCGCCGACGCGCTGGCGGCGCTCTACGCGGCACACCCCGAGGCGACGCTGGTCGCAGGGGCGACCGATGTCGGCCTCTGGGTGACGAAGGACCTGCGGGACATCGCCCCGATCATCTTCCTCAACCGCTGCGCCGACCTGAAGGGCGTCGACGTCTCCGGCGGCCGCATCCGCGTCGGCGCGATGGAGACGATGGAGACGCTGCTGCCGCTCTTCGCGAAGCACTTCCCCAGCTATGCCGCAATGCTGCGCCGCTTCGCCTCCGTCCAGATCCGCTCGGCGGCGACCATCGGCGGCTCGCTCGCCAATGCCTCTCCCATCGGCGACAACGCCCCGCCGCTGATCGCGCTGGGCGCCACGCTGCACCTTCGGGCGGGCGATGACCGCCGCGAGATCCCGCTGGAGGAGTTCTTCCTCGATTACGGCAAGCAGGACCGGCGCGAGGCGGAGTTCGTGGAGGCGGTGAGCTTCCCCGCCGAGGCCCCGGCTTTCCGCGTCTGGAAGATCTCCAAGCGGTTCGATTCCGACATTTCCGCCGTGCTCGGTGCCTTCAACATCGAGGTGACGGACGGCGCCGTCTCCTCCGCCCGCGTCGCCTTCGGCGGCATGGCGGGCATCCCCAAGCGGGCGAGCGGCTTCGAGCAGGCGCTGCTCGGCCAGCCGCTGACGGAGGAGGCGATGACCGCCGCCCTCCCCGCGCTCGACGCCGACTTCTCGCCGCTGACCGACATGCGCGCCACCGCCGCCTACCGGTCGGAGGCGGCCCGCGGCCTCGCGCTGCGCTACGTCGCCGAGATGGCGGGCCGGAAAGAGGAGGTGCGGGCATGAGCGTCGCGAAACCCCTCCCCCATGATTCCGCCCGCCTGCATGTCACCGGGCAGGCCACCTACGTGGACGACCTGCCGATGCAGCCCGGCACGCTCCACCTTGCCTTCGGCATGGCGCAGATCGCCAGGGGCCGGGTGCAGGAGATGGATCTCGATGCGGTGCGCGCCGCGCCCGGCGTCGTGCGCGTGTGGACGGCGGAGGATCTGCCGGGCCCCTGCGACTGCTCCGCCTCGCCGCTCCACGACGAGCCGCTGCTGACGGACGAGGTGCTCTACGACGGCCAGCCGATCTTCCTCGTCGCCGCCACCTCCCACCTCGCCGCCCGCAAGGCGGCGCGGCTGGGCAAGATCACCTACGCTGAAGAGACGCCGATCCTCACCATCGACGAGGCGCTGGCGGCGAGCAGCCGCTTCGAGGGCGGCCCGATCGTCTGGGAGAAGGGCGCGCCGGATGACGGCATCGCCTCTGCCCCGCGCCGGCTGTCGGGCTCGCTGACGATGGGCGGGCAGGAGCATTTCTACCTCGAGGGGCAGGCCGCGCAGGTGACGCCGCTGGAGGCGGAGGAGCTGCTCGTGCAGGCCTCCACCCAGCACCCGACGGAGATCCAGCACAAGGTGGCCGAGGCGCTCGGCCTCAACATGGGCGACGTCCGGGTGGAGATGCGCCGCATGGGCGGCGGCTTCGGCGGTAAGGAGAGCCAGGGCAACTGGCTCGCCATCGCCTGCGCCGTGGTGGCCGCGGCCACCGGGCGCCCCGCCCGGATGCGCTATGACCGCGACGACGACATGGTGCTCACCGGCAAGCGCCACGATGCGCGGGTCGATTACGAGGTGGGCTTCGACGACGACGGCCGGGTCCTCGGCCTCGACGTCACCCAGCTGATCCGCTGCGGCTGGTCGATGGACCTGTCGCTGCCCGTGGCCGACCGGGCGATGTTGCATGCCGACAGCTCCTACGACCTGCCGGCGATCCGCATCACCTCTCACCGGTTGAAGACGAACACCGCCTCCAACACCGCCTATCGCGGCTTCGGCGGCCCGCAGGGCATGCTGGGCATGGAGCGGATCATCGACCACATCGCCCACGAGCTGGGCCGTGACCCGGTCGAGGTGCGCCGGGCGAACTATTATGCCGAAGCGCCGCCGCTGCGTGAGCACGGCCCCGACAAGCCGGAGGTGGACGACACGCCGGACACGCCGGACCGCGAGGCGCCGGACAGCTTCTCCCGCGCCGACGAGGTGTCGAGCGGCACGGGCCGGGGCCGCCCCTTCGCCGGAGAGCATTCGCCGAAGCCCAAGGCGCAGACGACGCCCTACGGCATGGAGGTGACGGATTTCATCCTCCACGAGATCACCGCCAAGCTGCTGGAGAGCTCGGACTACGCCGCCCGCAAGCGCGCGGTGGCGGAATTCAACACCGCCGGCGGCGCGCTCAGGAAGGGGCTCGCCTTCTCGCCGGTGAAGTTCGGCATCTCCTTCACGCTGACCCACCTCAACCAGGCCGGGGCGCTGGTCCACGTCTACCAGGACGGCTCGATCCGGTTGAACCACGGCGGCACCGAGATGGGCCAGGGGCTCAACCAGAAGGTCGCGCAGGTGACGGCGGCGCGATTCGGGGTGGAGGCCAGCCGCGTGCGCATCACGGCGACCGATACCGGCAAGGTGCCCAACACCTCGGCCACCGCCGCCTCCTCCGGCGCCGACCTCAACGGCATGGCCGCCGCCAATGCCGCCGACACGATCCGCGAGCGGATGGCAGAGGTGGTGGCGAAGCACCTGCAGGGCGAGCCCGAGGAGGTGCGTTTCGAGGACAGCCGCGTGCATCTCGGCGGCGCCTCCGTCTCCTTCGAGGAAGCGGCGAAGCTGACCTACGAGAGCCGCGTCTCCCTCTCCGCCTCCGGCTTCTACAAGACGCCGCACCTGCACTGGGACCGGCTCAAGGGACAGGGCCGGCCGTTCTTCTACTTCGCCTATGGCGCGGCGGTGACGGAGGTGCTGCTCGACACGCGCACGGGCGAGAACCGCATCCTGCGCACCGACATCCTCCACGATGTCGGCGCCTCCCTGAACCCGGCCATCGACATCGGCCAGATCGAGGGCGCCTACGTGCAGGGCGCCGGCTGGCTGACAACGGAGGAGCTGGCGTGGGACGGCAAGGGGAGGCTGCGCACGCACGCGCCCTCTACCTACAAGATCCCTGCCTGCTCCGACCGGCCGGAAGAGTTCAACGTCACGCTCCATTCCGGGGAGAACCGGTCGGAGACGATCTACCGCTCCAAGGCCGTGGGCGAGCCGCCCTTCATGCTGGCCATCTCCGCCTTCCTCGCCCTCTCGAACGCCTGCGCCGCCTGCGGCCCGGCCTACCCGGCGCTGGAGGCCCCGGCGACGCCGGAACATGTGCTGGAGGCGATCCGGCGGGCGCGCGGGGCATGAGCACCGGGCGGCCCGCCTGTGGCGGCGTCGGACCGGGGGGCTGTCTGCCCCGTCGCCATTGTCGCTCGGACCAATGGCGCGCCGATGGCGACCCCCCCGAGGATTTCCTTGGACCAAAGACAGGGGGGCGATGGGCGATGGCGCTCCTTCGCCCCGACCGGTCATGAGCTTCGATCTGGAAAGGCTAGGGCGAGCGGTGGCGGCGCACGGGGAAGTCGTGCGGGTGCTCGTCGCGCATACCGCGGGCTCGGCGCCGCGCAGCGCCGGGACGTCGATGCTCGTCTGGGCGGACGGGGCCGAGGGGACGATCGGCGGCGGGGCGCTGGAGTGGCAGGCCATGGCCGCGGCGCGCGAGATGCTGGCCGGCGGACCGGCACTGCGGCGGGAGACGCTGGCACTCGGGCCGGCGCTCGACCAGTGCTGCGGCGGCGCCGTGCGGCTGATCTGGGAGCGCTTCGTAGCGGAGGCGCTCCCCGGCGCCCTGCCATGGGCGCGGCCTCTCGGCGCGGCCGGAGAGATTCCGCCGAAAGTCGCGGCGCGCGCGAGCAGGATGCGGCCGGGGGCGGCGCCCGTCGAGCTGGAAGGCTGGCTGATCGAGGCGGCGCCGGCCGAGGGGCGGGCGCTCGTCATCTGGGGCGCCGGCCATGTCGGCCGGGCGCTGGCCGAGGTGGTCGCCCCCCTGCCCGGCTTCGACATCACGCTCGTCGACATCAGCGAGGCGCGGCTGCCGCCGGCCCTGCCCGCCGGCGTCACCGCCCGCATCGCGGAGGAGCCGGCGGCGCTGGTGCCCGGCCTGCCGCAGGACGGCTGGCACCTCATCGTCACCCATTCCCACCCACTGGATCTCGCCCTCTGCCACGCGCTCCTCACCCACGGGTTCGTACAAGCCGGGCTGATCGGCTCGCACAGCAAATGGGCACGCTTCCGCAACCGACTGGCCGCATTGGGCCATTCGCCCGCCGAAATTTCCCGCATCGCCTGCCCGATCGGCGATCCATCCCTCGGACGGCACCCGCAGGCCATTGCGATCTCCGTCGCCGCTGCCCTACTGTCTGGAAAAGCCGCAGGGGAGAGCGCGGCGCGAATGGGGGATATGACCGGATGAGCGAGGTGCTCCTCAGCCTGAAAGGGCTGACCAAGGCCTATCCCGGTGTGGTGGCGAACGAGGATGTCAGTTTCGACATCGGGGCCGGTGAGGTCCACGCGCTCCTCGGCGAGAACGGCGCCGGCAAGTCGACTCTGGTGAAGACGATCTACGGCCTCGTCCGCCCCGATTCCGGCTCCATGACACTGGCCGGCGCCCCCTATGAGCCGACGGAGCCGAGCCAGGCGCGGGCGCGCGGCGTGGCGATGGTCTTCCAGCACTTCTCGCTCTTCGACGCGCTCAACGTCGCCGACAACATCGCCCTCGGCATGGAGAAACCGCCGCCGATGGGCGAGCTGGCCCAGCGCATCCGCGATGTCTCGGAGGCCTACGGCCTGCCGCTGAACCCGTCGCGCACGGTCGGCGACCTCTCCGCCGGGGAGCGGCAACGGGTGGAGATTATCCGCTGCCTGCTGCAGGACCCCAAGCTGCTGATCATGGACGAGCCGACAAGCGTGCTGACCCCGCAGGAGGTGGAGATCCTCTTTCACACCCTGCGCAAGCTGCGCGAGGAGGGCACGTCGATCCTCTACATCAGCCACAAGCTGGAGGAGATCCGCGCGCTCTGCGAGACGGCCACCATCCTGCGCCTCGGTAAGGTCGTCGCCACCTGCGACCCGCGCGAGACCTCGGCGCGGCAGATGGCCGAGCTCATGGTCGGCTCCGTCCTCCACGTGCCGGAGCGGGCGGCCGCCCCGCCCGGCGAGGTGGTGCTTGAGCTTGCGGGCCTCTCCGCCCCCTCCCCCCGCGCCTTCGGCACGGCCCTCAAGGACGTCTCCCTGCAGGTGCGCAAGGGGGAGGTGCTCGGCATCGGCGGCGTCGCCGGCAACGGGCAGGACGAGCTGCTCCTCGCCCTGTCTGGCGAGATGCGCACCAAGCCGCAGATGGTGCAGCTCAAGGGCCAGCCCGTCGGCCACCGCCCGCCGGATGCCCGCCGCGCGCTTGGCCTCCTCGCCGCGCCGGAGGAGCGCAACGGCCACGCCTCCGCCCCCGACATGACGCTGACGGAGAACGCCGCCCTCACCGCGCGCGTGCGCAAGAAGCTCAGCCGCAACGGCTTCATCTCCTGGCGCCGCTCGAAGGGCTATGCCGAGGAGGTCATCAAGGATTTCGACGTCCGCACCCCCGGCCCGGGCAATGCGGCGCGCTCCCTCTCGGGCGGCAACCTGCAGAAGTTCGTCATCGGGCGGGAGATCCTGCAGGCGCCCGAGGTGCTCGTCGTCAACCAGCCGACATGGGGCGTAGATGCCTCCGCCGCCGCCTCGATCCGGCAGGCGCTGCTCGATCTTGCCGCCAAGGGCGCGGCGGTCATCGTCGTCAGCCAGGACCTCGACGAGCTGATGGAAATCTCCGACCGCTTCGCCGCGCTCAATGCCGGCGTGCTCACCGCCCCCCGCCCTGCCAAGGGCCTCACGATGGAGCAGATCGGCCTGATGCTCGGCGGCGCCCACGACATGCACGAGGCGGAGGCGGATCATGCCTGATCCCATCCTGCTCTCGCTTTTCTCCAAGTATCCCGGGGGGCGCCAAAGGCGCGGGGGCAGAGCCCCCTCCGGCCTCGCCGCCGGAGCCGCCGCATGATGCGCCTCGAACGACGCCCGCAGCCGTCCGAGGCCTGGTCCTGGGCCACGCCGATCCTCGCCGTCGTCCTGACGATGATCGTCGGCGGCATCCTCTTCGTCTTCCTCGGCAAGGACCCGATCCTCGCCATCCGCACGATCTTCTGGGATCCTCTCTTCGGCTCCTTCGCGAGCTACACGCGGCCGCAGCTTCTGGTGAAGGCCGGGCCGCTGATCCTCATCGCCATCGGCCTGTCGCTCGGCTTCCGCGCCGGGATCTGGAACATCGGGGCGGAGGGGCAGTACATCATGGGCGCCGTCACCGGCGCCGCCGTGGGGCTGGCGTTCTATCCCTCCGAGGCGCGCTGGCTGGTCTTTCCGCTGATGATCGTCGCCGGCGCCATCGGCGGGGCGTTCTGGGCGTGGATCCCCGGCATCCTGAAGGTGCGCTTCGGCACCAACGAGATCCTCGTGTCGCTGATGCTCGTCTACGTGGCCGAGAACATCCTCGCCTATGCCGCGCTCGGGCCGCTGAAGAACCCCGAGGGCATGGGCTTTCCCGGCTCGCGCAACCTCGCCCGGTGGGACACGACGGCGAACCCCGAGCTCATCGCCGGCACCGGCATGCACTGGGGCGTCGCCTTCGCCTTCATCGCGGTGATCGCCGCCTACGTGCTCCTGTCGCGCCACACGCTCGGCTTCGCCATCCGGGTCACCGGCGCCAGCCCCCGCGCCGCCGCCTTCTCGGGGGTAGACCCGAAGCGGCTGGTGATCCTCGCCATGCTCATCTCCGGCGCTCTCGCCGGGCTGGCGGGCATCTTCGAGGTGACGGGCCCGGCGGGGCAGATCTCCATCGATTTCGGCGTCGGCTATGGCTTCACGGCGATCATCGTCGCCTTCCTCGGGCGGCTGCATCCGATCGGCATCCTGCTCGCCGGGCTGCTGCTCGCGCTCACCTACATCGGCGGCGAGATGGCGCAGCTCCAGCTCGGCCTGCCGGCCGCCGCCATCCAGCTCTTCCAGGGGATGCTGCTGTTCTTCCTGCTGGCGCTCGATGTGCTGACCAACTTCCGCCCGCGCTTCGGCGCAGACGCCGCGGCCTGAGGAGAGACCCATGGGCGACATCAACCCGATCCTGCTCCTCGCCTCCCTCATGGTCGCCTCGACGCCGATCCTCTTCGCCGCCCTCGGCGAGCTGATCGTCGAGCGTGCCGGGGTGCTGAACCTCGGGGTGGAGGGGATGATGATCACCGGCGCCGTCGTCGGCTTCGCCGCCGGGGTGGGCTTCGGCTCCGCCACCATGGGCTTCATCGCCGCGGCACTGGCGGGGGCGGCGCTCAGCCTCATCTTCGGGGTGCTGACGCAGTACCTGCTCTCCAACCAGGTGGCGACGGGGCTGGCACTGACGCTCTTCGGCCTCGGCCTCGCCTCCCTCATCGGGCAGAGCTACGTGGGCATCCGCGCGCCGGCGACGGTGCGGCTGGACATCCCCTTGCTCTCCGACCTGCCCGTGCTGGGGCGCATCCTCTTCCGCCATGACTTTCTCGTCTACCTCGGCCTCGGGATGGTCGCGGCCGTCTGGTACTTCCTCAACCGCACCCGTGCCGGGCTGATCCTCAAGGCGGTGGGTGAGAACCACGAGGCCGCCCACGCGCTCGGCTACAAGGTCGTCCGCATCCGCCTTGCCGCCATCGCCTTCGGCGGCGCCATGGCGGGGCTGGGGGGCGCCTACCTCTCCATCATCCGCGTGCCGCAATGGACGGAAGGGCTGACGGCGGGGGCGGGGTGGATCGCGCTGGCCATCGTCGTCTTCGCCTCGTGGCGGCCGATCCGGCTGCTGGTCGGCGCCTATCTTTTCGGCGGCATCACCGTGCTGCAGCTCAACCTGCAGGCCGCCGGCGCCCGTGTGCCGGTCGAGATATTGTCGATGTCGCCCTATCTCGTCACCATCATCGTGCTCGTGATCCTGTCGGCCGGCAGGGGCGGCGCGGCGCTGGGGGCGCCGGGCTCACTGGGCCGATCGTTCCATGCCTCGCGCTAGAGGCCAAGAAGATGCCCCCCGGGCGGGCCAATCCCCGGGACAGTAAGGGAGTAAGAGATATGCAAAGACGAACCCTGCTCGCCGCCACCGGCGCAGCCGCCGCGCTCTGCGCCACCCTCGGCGCGCCACTTCACGCGCAGGACGACCCGCTGACGGTCGGCTTCATCTACGTCGGCCCCGTCGGCGACGGCGGCTGGACCTACCAGCACGACCAGGGCCGCCTCGAGGTGGAAGAGCACTTCGGCGACGCCGTCGAGACCATCTACCAGGAGAACGTGCCCGAGGGCGCCGACGCCGCCCGCGCCATCACCCAGATGGTGCTCGCCGGGGCCGACCTGATCTTCACCACCTCCTTCGGCTACATGGACGCCACTGCCGAGGTCGCCGAGCAGTTCCCGGACGTGAAGTTCGAGCACGCCACCGGCTACATCCGCGGCGACAACCTCGCCACCTATGACAGCCGCTTCTACGAAGGCCGCGCCGTCGAGGGGCTGATCGCCGGCCACCTGACGGAATCCAACCGCATCGGTTACATCGGCTCCTTCCCGATCCCCGAGGTCATCCAGGGCATCAACTCCTCCTTCCTGCACGCGCAGGAGGTGAACCCCGATGTCGAGATGGTCGTCGTCTGGGCCTACACCTGGTTCGACCCGGCCAAGGAGGCCGACGCGGCCCAGGCGCTGATCGAGCAGGGCGTCGACGTCATCCTGCAGCACACCGATTCCACCGCGCCGCAGGCGGCGGCGGAGCAGGCGGGCAACGTCTACACCTTCGGTCAGGCCTCCGACATGGCGGCCTTCAAGCCGATGCCGCGCGTCGCCTCGATCATCGACGACTGGGGCCCCTACTACATCGAGCGCGTGCAGGCCGTCATGGACGGCACGTGGGAGCCGACGGGCACCTGGGGCGGCATGTCCGACGGCCACGTCGTCATCGGCGAGATCACCGATGCCGTCCCGGCCGAGGTGAAGGCCGAGGCGGAGGAGATGATCGATGCCATCTCCTCCGGCGAGTACCACCCCTTCACCGGCCCCATCAACAAGCAGGACGGCAGTGTCTGGCTGGAAGAGGGCGAAGTGGCGACCGACGAGCAGCTGCTCGGCATGGACTTCTTCGTCGAAGGCCTGACGGGCGACATCCCCTCCTGACGCAGCCCTGACCGCGAGCGAAGGCCCGCCCCCCGGGGGCGGGCCTTTTTCATTTGCGGGGGTGCGGGCCCTCCGGGGCGGGCCGGGGCGCTGGTGGCCCTTGCGGGACCGGGGGCCAGCCCTCGGACCCCCGGAGGTATTTGGAAAAGGGCGAGAGGGGGCGTGGGGCGGGTGGCGCGCCTTGGGCAGAGAACGGGGTCAGGAGCGCAGGCGTTCCACCCGGCGCTCCGGCGTCTCGAGGGCGAGGAGGCTGGCGGGGGGCATGTCCCGCTCCGCCACGATGCCGACGGGCACCCCGTCGCGCATCACCGGCAGATGGCGCACGTCGTGGGCGCGCATCTTCTTGAGGCCCTCCACGAGGCTCTCACCCTCCTCGCCGGTGATCGGGCCGGGCGTCATCACGTCGCCAACGTTCGTCTCCCCCACCTCGCGGAGGCGGCAGATGACGCGGCGCAGGATGTCACGCTCGGAGACGATGCCGACGAGGTTCTCGCCCCGCATCACCACGATGGCGCCGATCCGCTCCTGGCACATGCGCTTGCAGGCATCGAGGATCGGCATGTCCGGCTCGGCCGAGACGAGGGTTCTGAGCGCGGCGAGATCGCCGAGGGTCCGTGGCATCTCTCCCTTCCTGCCGGTTGGCATAGGTGATGGTGGCGGCAGACTAGCCGGGCCGGAAGCCGGCGGCAGTCGGGAATACCGGACCGGCGGCCGGCCGAAACGGAAAATTTCCGATAATTTTCGGCAACTTACACGTCATGCGTGTATGTCGCGCGACCGATGCACGGCTGGGGAGGGGCCGGGCCGCGGCGCCCTGGCATTCCGGGTGCCGTTTGCGAGGGGCGCCGCAGCATTCGGGCGTGGAGGCACGGGATGCCGACGATCGGGCCCTCGAGCGGCACGACGATGGCGCCGACGCGTTCATCGGCCGCGCGCTCCACACGTGGCGGGCACTCAGCCCAGCCAGGTGCCGAGCTTGGCCAGCGTCTGCATGCCGTACGCGACGGCGCCGAAGCCGATGACAGTTTCGCGCCGTGCCGGGCTGGGGTGGAGCTGGCGCAGGGTCAGCACGGTCTGACCGTCATCCTGCTGGTCGAACGTCACCGTCAGGCGGAAGCGGTCGGGGCTTTGCGGATCGTAATCGCCATGGTCGGCGACGATCAGCGAGGGCGCAACGATGCGGCGAAACTGCATGAGGTTCTCGAAGCGGGTGCCATCCGCGCCGACCATGTCGAATTTCCAGTGGCCGCCCTCGCGGATGTCGGCCTCCTTCGTTTCGATTGCCAGCCCCTCCGGCCCGAACCAGGCGCTGAGCGCGGCCGGATCCGTCCAGGCGGCGAAGACCACCTCGCGCGGATGCGGGTAGAGCTGGGTGAGCACGATCTCCCGCTCAAGCTCCCAGGTGTCTAGCGGGGAAGCTTCGTCTGTCTGCTCGGTCATTGCAGGTTGTCCTTTCGGTCAAGATACGCGCCGAGGCGGCCGAGCCTTGCCGTCCAGCGCTGATGTTCGGCCTCCATCCACTCCTTCGCCTCGGCGAAGCGGGCGGGGTCGAGGCGGCACATGCGGCGGCGGCCGCGCTTTTCGGTGCGAATGAGCTGCCCCTCCTCCAGCACCTTGAGGTGCTGCATGAAGCTTGGCAGCGCCATCCCGAAGGGCGCAGCGAGATCGCCGACGCTCTTCTCCCCCTCCGCCAGGGCGGAGAGCACCGCCCGCCGGGTGGGGTCGGCAAGAGCGTGGAAGGTCTGGTCGAGGTCTGGTTGCTTAGGCATGTGGCTAAGTAAGTGCGCGGCGAGCGAGGCGTCAACTGGAAACTTAGGTGGCCACCTTTGTTTCCGCGCCTTGGCAAGCCCGGGCGGCTTTGTCAGGAAGGGGCGGGCAGCAGCGGGAGCAGGGCATGAGCGACTTCATCGTCATCGGCGGCGGCATTGCCGGCCTCTCCGCGGGCGCCCGGCTGGCGGAGCTCGGCCGCGTCACCCTGCTCGAGCGCGAGAGCCATCTGGGCTACCACAGCTCCGGCCGCTCGGCGGCGCTTTACGAGCAGAGCTACGGCCTGCCCAGCACCGTGGCGCTCAACCGCGCCAGCGGGGCGGAGCTTGAGGCGCTTGCCGTCCTCTCGCCCCGCGGGCTGCTGCTGGTGGGGCGCGAGAGCGAGGCGGAGGACTTCGCGGCCGACATCGCCGCCATGGAGCTGACGGAGATCGGCCCCGACGAGGCGCTCAGCCATTGCCCCATCCTCGACCCGGCGGTGGTGGACCGTGCGGCCTATGACCCCGGCGCCTGGGATATCGACACGCATGGGCTGATGACCCGCTTCGGCGAGATGATCCGCACCAATGGCGAGATCCGCACCGGGGCAGAGGTGACGGGCATCACCCGCGAGGCCGGGCTCTGGCGCGTGACGCTGAAGAGCGGCGAGACGGTGGAGGCGCCGGTGCTGGTGAATGCCGCCGGCTCGTGGGCCGATGGCGTGGCAAGGCTGGCCGGCATCGCGCCGCTGGGGCTGACGCCCTTCCGCCGCTCCATGGCCCGCATCCCGGCGCCCGAGGGGCACGAGGTGCGCGGCTGGCCGATGGTGATGGGGCCGGGAGAGGGGTGGTACATGAAGCCCGACGCCGGGGCGCTGATCGTCTCGCCATCGGAGGAAGACCCGGCCGAGCCGCATGACGCCTGGGCCGACGACATGGTGCTGGCCGAGGGCATCGACCGCTACCAGGCCTATGTGACGGCGGAGGTGACGCGGCTGATCGGCTCCTGGGCGGGCCTGCGGACCTTCGCGCCTGACCGGCAGCTGGTGCTGGGGCCCGATCCTGACGAGCCGAGCTTCCTCTGGTGCGCCGGCCAAGGGGGCTACGGCTTCCAGACCTCCTGCGCGGCGAGCCGGCTGGTCGCGAGCCACGTGGGTGGCCCGGCGACGGAGCTTTCGGCAGAGGTGGTGGCAGCCCTGCACCCGGCGCGGCTGCGGTAGAACGGGGTTCACCCCGCCGCCCCTTCGCCCCCTTTCCGTCGGCCTGAGCGACGGGTGAGCGCCGGCTCGTGGGGTGGCGCTCCTCCTGATCCGCTATTGCGATTGATGCCCGCCCCCCCCTCCGAGCGGGAAGCTCAGCGCTGCCCCAGCCAGAGCGCCAGCCCACGGGACGGGCCGGCGCTCGCCCGGCGCCTGCGGCGCGCTTACGGGCGGGGTGCTGAGCGGCGAAGGTAGGAGAGAGTCGCCCTTCGGGGAGCTACGCCGGATGCAGGGCGGGTCGAATCCCGCCCGGCCAGTCCCTCCCCTCAGGCCTGCCGGTCGTGGAGCGGCAGGTCCGCCAGATACTTCCCGTAATCGTTCTTGCGGAAGGTCTGCGCCCGCTCGCCGAGCTGGGCCTCGTCGATCCAGCCGAGGTTGAAGGCGATCTCGTCTGGCGAGCCGGTCTGCAGGCCTTGCCGCTTCGCCAGCGTCCGTACGAAGTTCCCCGCATCCAGCAGCGAATCATGCGTGCCCGTGTCGAGCCAGGCATAGCCGCGACCCATGCGGAGGACGTCCAGCGCGCCGTCGTGGAGGTACATCTCCAGCAGCGTGGTGATCTCCAGCTCCCCCCGCTCCGACGGCTTGACCTGCTTGGCCCGCTCCGGCGCCGAGCCGTCGAGGAAGTAGAGCCCCGTTACCGCGTAATGCGAGGGCGGCTTGGCCGGCTTCTCGATGATCTCCCTCACCGAGCCGTCGGCCGCGAAGTCCACCACGCCGTAGCGCTCCGGATCGGCGACGTAGTAGCCGAAGACGGTGCCGCCGGTCTCCTTCTCGTCCGCCCGGGCGAGCAACTGCGGCAGGCCGTGGCCGAAGAAGATGTTGTCCCCCAGCACCATGGCAGAGGGAGCGCCGGCGAGGAACTCCTCGGCGAGGATATAGGCCTGCGCGAGCCCGTCGGGGCTCGGCTGCTGGATGTAGGTGAGGGTGAGGCCCCACTGGCTGCCATCCCCCAGCGCCCGCTGGAACTGGGCCTGATCCTCCGGCGTGGTGATCACCGCGATCTCGCGGATGCCGGCGAGCATCAGCACCGTCAGCGGGTAATAGACCATCGGCTTGTCGTAGAGCGGCAGCAGCTGCTTGGAGAGGCCCATCGTGATCGGGTAGAGCCGCGTGCCGGAGCCACCGGCGAGGATGATGCCCTTGCGGTTGGTCATGGGGTCTCCTTCTGGAGGGCGGCGAGCACGTCTGTCAGCCCGGTGCGCCAGTCTGGCTGGCGGATGCCATAGGCCTCCTCCAGCGTCGTGCCATCGAGGCGGGAATTGAGCGGCCGCGCGGCAGGAGTGGGGTACTCGGCGGAGGGGATATCGGCCACCTCCACCTCGCGGCCCGCCTGCGCGAAGATCTCGCGGGCAAAGCCGGCCCAGGAGGTCTCCGGCGCGCCGGCGAAGTGATAGGTGCCGGGCACGCCCCGCCCCTCGTGGAAGGCGGCGGCGATGGCGAGGAGCGCCTCGGCAATGTCCGCCGCCGGGGTCGGCCCGCCGATCTGGTCGCCGACGATGGTCAGCCGGTCGCGGCTCTCGGAGAGGCGCAGCATCGTCTTCACGAAGTTGCCGCCTTGGGCGGAGAAGACCCACGACGTGCGCAGGATCACGGACTGGCCGCCCGCGGCGCGCACGCCCTCCTCCCCCGCCAGCTTGGAGCGGCCATAGGCGCCGAGCGGGGCGGTGGGGTGATCGGGCGCGAAGGGCGCCTCTCCGGCGCCGTCGAAGACGTAATCGGTGGAGATGTGCAGGAACGGCAGCCCGGCGGAGGCAGCGGCGCGGGCCATCGCCTCGGGCGCGGCGCCGTTGATGGCAGTGGCTAGGTCCTCCTCCTCCTCCGCCTTGTCGACGGCGGTATAGGCGGCGGCGTTGATCACGATCTCCGCCCCCTCCTCCGCCGCCTTGGCGATGGCCGCGGCGCAGGCGCCGGGATCGGAGAGGTCGGCCTCGTCGCGCCCCAGCGCGATGACGTCCTCGGCGCGGGCGAGCACCTCGCGGGCGACCTGGCCCGTCTTGCCGAACATCAGGATCTTCATGTGCATGCTCTCCGCTCAACCACGATTTTCGCGCGAAAATCGTGCACGGAAATCGCGCGATTTCCGTCTCCTCGGCTCATCCCTTCGTCCCCAGACGCTCGCCGACACCGGTGCGGGATTGCAGCGCGCGCCACCACTCCTCGTTGTCGAGATACCATTGCACGGTCTTCTCCAGCCCCTCCTCCAACGTGACGGAGGGCCGCCAGCCGAGCTCTTCGCGGATGCGGCTCGGGTCGATGGCGTAGCGCAGGTCGTGCCCGGGCCGGTCGCTCACGTAGGTGATCTGCTCGGCGTAAGGGTGGTTCGAGGGGCGCTTGTCGTCGAGGATGCGGCAGATGGTCTGCACGAGGTCGATGTTCTTCGCCTCGTTCTCGCCGCCGATGTTGTAGCTGCGCCCGACCGCGCCCTCCTGCACGACCTTCAGCAGCGCCTCGGCGTGATCCTCGACATATAGCCAGTCGCGCACGTTCAGCCCCTGCCCGTAGACGGGGATGTCCTTGCCCGAGAGCGCGTTGAGGATGACGACGGGCACCAGCTTCTCGGGGAAGTGGAAGGGCCCGTAATTGTTGGAACAATTGGTCATCACGATGGGCAGGCCATAGGTCTCGTGCCAGGCGCGGACGAGATGATCGCTGGCCGCCTTCGAGGCGGAATAGGGCGAATTCGGCGCGTAGGGCGTCTCTTCGGTGAACTGGCCCGTCTCGCCGAGGGTGCCGAAGACCTCGTCGGTCGAGATGTGGTGGAAGCGGAAGCTCTCGGGCTTGCCCTGGCGGACCCAGTGGGCGCGCGCCGCCTCCAGCATGTTGTAGGTGCCGGTGACGTTGGTCTCGATGAAGTCGCCGGGCGCGTCGATTGAGCGGTCGACATGGCTCTCGGCGGCGAGGTGCATCACGGCGTCGGGGGCATGGGCCTCGAAGATGCGGTCGAGCGCGGCGCGGTCGCGGATATCCGCCTGCTCGAAGGCGTAGAGCGGGCTGGCCGCCACGCTGGCCACGTTCTCGAGGCAGGCGGCATAGGTGAGCGCGTCGACATTGACGACCGAATGGCCGTCGGCCACGGCACGGCGCACGACGGCAGAGCCGATGAAGCCGGCGCCGCCTGTCACGAGTATCTTCATCTCAAGCCTCGAACGGGGATTGGAAATCGGAGAAGGGCTGAGCGGCGGCATCCTTGCCGGAGAGCACCGGCTCCCGCCCGTCCAGCGGCCAGTCGATGCCCAGCGAGTCCCAGCGGACGGCCCCGTCGCAGTCCGGCGCGTAGTAATCGGAGCACTTGTAGGCGATCTCCACCCCGTCGGTCAGGGTGACGAAGCCATGCAGAAAGCCCTTCGGCACCAGCAGCTGCTTGCCGTTCTCGTCCGTCAGCTCGATGCCGAACCACTGCCCGTAGGTCGGCGAGCCGGTGCGGGCGTCCACCGCGACATCCCACAGGGCGCCGGTGTTGCAGCGCACCAGCTTGTCCTGCGCATGGGGCGGCGACTGGAAATGCAGGCCGCGCAGCGTGCCGGCCCGCTCGGAGCGGGAGAGGTTGTCCTGCACGAACTCCATGCCCACACCGGCCTCGGCCAGCTGCTTGCGGGAATAGGTTTCGCTGAAGAAGCCGCGGTCATCGCCAAAGCGCTTCGGGGTGAGGACAAGCACGCCCTCGAGAGGAGTTGTATCGATCTGCACCGTCGCGCCTGCTGCCATTTTTTTCGGTTGCAGTGCCTCTAGCAGAGGCCGGAAAGGATGTCAGCCGGCGCGTCCGCGCAGCGCGACGCTCGCGGGCGCCGGCTTGTAACTCCGACAGGCATAACTAGTATAGTGCCCCTGTGTCCGGCCCGCCGCCGCCGCGGGCGCCACCGCTATCCGAAGGAAAGCCCATGTCCTGGACCGACGAACGCGTCGAGATGCTCAAGAAGATGTGGAATGACGGCAAGTCCGCCAGCCAGATCGCCAAGGAGCTGGGCGGCGTGACCCGCAATGCCGTCATCGGCAAGGTGCATCGGCTCGGCCTGTCCAACCGCTCCGGCAGCCCGGCCCCCGCTGCCGGCGCCTCTGCCGCCCCGTCCACGCCCGCCGCCGCTGCCGCACCGGCCCCGCAGCCGGAGCCTGCCGCCGCCGAGCCCGCCGCCCCGGCGCCCGAGCCGGCTGCCGCGCCCGTTGCCGAGGAGGCCGCCGCGCCCGAACCGCCGGTGAGCCCCGCGCGCCGCAACATCATCCCCGCCGGACAACCGCTGCCGCCGCAGCCCTCGGCCAACGAGATCAGCCCCGAAGCGCTGGCGAAAGTGAACGAAGTGGAAAAGTCGGCCAAGAAGCTCACGCTGATGGAGCTGACCGAGCGGACGTGCAAATGGCCGGTGGGCGACCCGGCGACGGAGGACTTCTGGTTCTGCGGCCTGCCCGTGCAGCAGGGCAAACCCTATTGCGAGGCCCATGTCGGCGTCGCCTTCCAGCCCATGAGCTCCCGGCGCGATCGCCGGCGGTAAAGCGCCATGGCGCGGCGCGGTCTTGCCGCCCTGGTGACAGGCCTCGCGGCCCTGTGCCTCGGCGCGGCTTTGCCCGCACAGGACGTAGCGCCCACGGACTGGGCCGCGATCATGGCGGAAGCGGCCTGGGACTGGCACCCCGGCGATCTCGTCTTTCGGAACGGCTGGCTGCCTGCCGATGACTGGCTGAAGGAGGCCACCGGCGGCACCTGGGCCAGCGTCGGCATTCTGCGCTCCTCCAGCGGCGGGCCCCGGGTCATCTACGTCTCGCCGGAGCGCGGCGTGACGGAGGACATGCTCGACGATTTCATCGCCGGGCTTGGCCCGGACGAGTACGAGGCCTACCGGCTCACGGGCCTCGACCCCAACGCGCCCGGCCGTCAGGTCGAGCAGGGGCCGCTGCCGAGCTACGCGCTGTTCGAGGTATACGGCGCCCCCTTCGATACCGACCTCACCCTAGGCAACGGCCGGTTCTATGGGGCGGAGCTTGCCTTCGAGGCCGCGCAGAGCGCCGGTTCCCGACTTGGAGAGCCCGTGCGCCTCGGCGATCTGGCGGAGGTGGACGCCGGCCTGCTGGCCTCGCTCCCCGGCCTGCCCTATTGCGCCGCCGGCCCGCCAGAGGCCTGCTGGCAGGCGATGCGGGAGCGGCAAGTGGTGACGCCGGACAGCCTCATCGCTTCCGGCATGCTGACGCGGATGTATCCGGAGTAGCTACTCCTCCACCGGCTTGGCCGTGCCGCCCTCGCTGGCCGGGACGGCATCGCTGGGGACACCGCCGCCCGCCTCCGCGTCGCCCTGCTTGGGCGAGAGGCTGGAGACGGCGTCGACCTTCTCCTTCATCGTCAGCTCGCCCCGCACCTTCGGCAGCGCCGAGGGGTGCGCCTCCTGCAGCCACGCCACCATCTTCTCGCGAATCTCGCAGCGCAGGTCCCACGCGGTGGGGGAGTTGCGGGCGGAGAGGAGGGCGCGGACGGTGATGACGTCCTTGTCCGTCTCGGTGACTTGCAGGTTCACGACCTTGCCGTCCCAGTACTGGCTAGCCTCGGCCAGTTCCTTTAGCTTTTCCCGCATGGCGCCGATCGGCGCGGTCCAGTCGAGGTACCAGAAGACGGTGCCGATGATGTTGGCGTTCTCGCGCGTCCAGTTCTGGAAGGGCTCCTCGATGAACTTCGAGAGCGGCACGATCAGGCGGCGCAGATCCCAGATGCGGACGACGACATAGGTCGAGGCGATTTCCTCGATCCAGCCCCACTCGCCCTCGACGATCACCACGTCGTCGATGCGGATCGGCTGGGTCAGCGCGATCTGGATGCCGGCGATCAGGTTGGCGAGGACGGGGCGGGCCGCGAAGCCGAGCACCAGCCCCGCGGCGCCGGCGGAGGCGAAGAGGGAGACACCGTACTGGCGCACCGTCTCGAAGGTCGCCAGCACCGAGGCCAGCGTCACCAGCACCACGACGATCTTGCCCGCCTGCTGCAGCACCCGCATCTGCGTGGCCTGCTTGCGGGCGTTCAGGTTGTCCTCCGCGTCCAGCGCGAGGTTGGCATTGGCCCGCTCGACGAAGACGTCGATGGCGATCAGCACCATCCAGCCGACGATCATGATCAGCACCGCCACCGCCGCCTTGGCGAGCCAGTACTGGAACGTGTCGTCGAGGTTCGCGGCCTGAGCGAAGATGGTGGCGAAGGCGATGATGAAGCCGAGCCGCGCGGGGCGGCGAACCTTCTCGATCAGCCGGTGGCCCAGCCCGTTGCGGTGGCGCAGGGCGCGGCGCAGCGCGCCCCAGACGAAGCCATGGGCGAACCATCCGGCGAGGAGACCGAGGAGGACGATCAGCCAGGGCCAGACGGAGCTGGGGACGTACGCCTCGATATCGCCCAGCGCCTGCTCGATCTCACCCATCACCCTCGCCCCTTTCGATCACCTTGGCGTCACAATAGGGCCCGGGCACCGCCCGTCCAACGAGACGCCCCTTTCCCACGGGTCGCCGCGCCGTTATGAGGCGCGCCATGCCTGCAAATCCGCCAGATCTCCGCCCGGACCTCGCGCGCGCCCGCGTCAGCGAGGCCGCGCGCCCGGGGCAGCCGAAGATCGGCATGGTCTCCCTCGGCTGCCCCAAGGCGCTCGTGGACAGCGAGCGCATCCTCACCCGGCTGCGCGCCGAGGGCTACGCGATCAGCCCCGATTACTCCGGCGCCGGCGCGGTGATCGTCAACACCTGCGGCTTTCTCGACAGCGCCAAGGCGGAGAGCCTCGAGGCGATCGGCGAGGCGATGCAATCGAACGGCCGGGTGATCGTCACCGGCTGCCTCGGGGCGGAGCCGGAGTACATCACCGGCGCGCATCCCAAGGTGCTCGCGGTGACGGGCCCGCATCAATACGAGGCGGTGCTGGATGCCGTGCACCGCGCCGTGCCGCCCTCGCCCGACCCGTTCGTGGACCTGCTGCCCGCCAGCGGCGTGAGCCTGACGCCCCGGCACTACAGCTACCTCAAGATCTCCGAGGGCTGTAACCACAAGTGCAAATTCTGCATCATCCCCGCCATGCGCGGCCGCCTCGCCTCCCGCCCCGCCCACGCAGTGATCCGCGAGGCCGAGAAGCTGGTGGATGCCGGCGTGCAGGAGCTGCTCGTCATCAGCCAGGATACCTCCGCCTACGGGCTCGACATCCGCTATGCGGAGGAGCGCGGCCACCGCGCCCATATCACCGATCTCGCGCGTGATCTCGGCAGCCTCGGCGCCTGGGTGCGGCTGCACTACGTCTACCCCTACCCGCATGTCCGCGAGCTGATCCCGCTGATGGCCGATGGGCTGGTGCTGCCCTATCTCGACGTGCCCTTCCAGCACGGCTCGCCCTCGGTGCTGCGCCGGATGGCCCGCCCGGCCGCCGCCGCCCGCACACTCGACGAGATCGCCGCCTGGCGCGACATCTGCCCTGATATCACGCTCCGATCCACCTTCATCGTCGGCTTCCCCGGCGAGACCGAGGCGGAGTTTCAGGAGCTGCTCGACTGGCTGGATGAGGCCCAGCTCGACCGGGTGGGCTGCTTTCAGTACGAGAACGTCGCCGGCGCCACCTCTGCCGATCTGCCGGATCATGTGCCGGACGAGGTGAAGGCCGAGCGCTGGGCGCGGTTCATGGAGAAGGCGCAGGCCATTTCCGCCGCCAAGCTGCAGGCCAAGGTCGGACAGCGGCTGGAGGCGATCGTGGACGAGGTGGACGCCGACGGCATCGCCACCTGCCGCACCAAGGGCGACGCGCCGGAGATCGACGGTAACCTCTTCCTCGACGAGGGGACGGAGGGGCTCGTTCCCGGCCGGATCGTCACCGCCGAGGTGGACGAGGCCAGCGAGTACGATCTCTACGGCCGGGTGGTCTGAGCCTTCCGAGGTCAAATATTCCCCGAATCGGCAATTGATGGTAATAGCGTTCATTAATTAATACGCCATTGACCTTCATTTCGGGTTATTGCCATGCCCATATTGCGCAGCTTTCTTTTTCTTTTCGGCCTTTTACCTGCCGTCCCGGCCCTCGCCCAATCGGACAGGCGGGAGATGGAGGCGCTGCCTCATCACCTGCAGGTCAAGGTTGCAGCACAGGACGAGGTGCTGTTGATCGGCAGCGGCGTACGCCCCGCCGAGGCCTATCTCGACCAGCTCAAGCTGTGGGACAGCACCGAGCCCGTCCGCGTCTGCTTCTTCGGTGGTGACGCCGCCCTGAGGATCCGCATCCGCGACATCGCCATGCAGTGGACGCAGGTTGGCGGGCAAGTCCCCCTCGACTTCGGGGCGGAGCCGATACCACCCGACTGCACGGGGCGCGGGAGATACCAGATCCGCGTGGGGTTCGAGTATCGGGGCTATTGGTCGCTCGTAGGCCGCGACAGCGTGAACCTCGCTGGACAGCGTGAACAGTCGATGAACTTCTCCAAGTTTAATGTCGCACCGCCTCCGAGCCCCGAATTCGACCGCATCGTGCTTCACGAGTTTGGCCATGCCATCGGCTTCGAGCACGAGCACCAAAACATTCTCGCCAATTGTGAGGGAGATTTCGACTGGCCCGCCGTTTACGACTACTTGAAGGGGCCGCCGAATTACTGGGACGTGACGCGTGTAGATTTCAACATGCGCCCCCGGCAAGTGGCTGCGCCGGCCGCAAGTAGCTTCGACCGGACGTCGATCATGCTCTACACCTTCCCGCCCGAGTTCTACGTCAACGGAGAGGATGCGGAGTGCTACGCGCCTCCGAACTACGTCATCAGCGACACGGACGCGGCTGCGATGCGTCAGCTATACCCGGCCGACCCGGCCCAAGCCGCGGCGCTCCGCGAGAGCGCGCTTCTGAACTACGAAGCCTTCCTCAGCGATATCGACCTGACTGTCGCCCAGCGCAGCGCCGCCTCGCTGCTGGCCGCAGAGCTGCAAGGCGGTGGCGGGGAGGGATGGAGCCTGGCCTCGGACTTTCCGTGGGATTGGCAGGGGGTGGAGGCGCTGGTGCTCGAAGGCGGAGACCTCAGTATCCAGGACGAGATGTAGGCGCGCCCCCGTGCAGGCGGCAGGCCAAACGGCCGCCTCTAATTGAGGCGTACACCCGGCGTCCGACTGTTCCGCCACGTTCCGGCAAAGCGTGATTGGAAAATCGTCACGCGCGCATGAAATGGTAGAGCATGACCAGATTCGCAGTGACCTACCCTACCCTCGCCCGGAGCGAGCGCATCGCCGATGGCGTCATGCATGCCCTCGGCATCACCTTCGCCATAACCGGGGCCGCCCTCCTCATCCCCTTCACGGCGATGCGGGGGGAGGGGAACGTCACCGCGGCGATCTCGGTCTACTGCGGCATCCTCATCTTCGCCTTCGTCGCCTCGGCGCTCTACCACTTCCCCCCGAGGGAGGCGGCGCGGGGCGTCTTCCGGCGGATCGACCAGTTCGCCATCTGGCTGAAGATCGCCGGCACCTACACGCCGATCACCATCATCCTCGGCACCGGGCTCTCGATCTCCGTGCTCTGGATCATCTGGGCCCTCGCCATCGCCGGCGGGCTGACGAAGCTCTTCCTGCGGGTCGGGCCGCCGTGGATCTCTCCGCTGCTCTACCTCGCCGCCGGCTGGCTGAGCCTCGCGCTGCTCTACCCGATGGCGACGACGCTGCCGCCGGCCGCGACGATCCTCGTCGTCATCGGCGGGGTGCTCTACACCATCGGCACCGGCGTGCTCTACCTCGGCAAGATCCGCTACATCACCGCCACGTGGCATGCCTTCGTGCTTGCCGCCTCGGGCTGCCTCTTCGCCGCCGTCTGCGTGGCGGCCTTCGCCTGAGCGTCAGCCGGTAAAGCCGAGCCCCGCCGCCGTCTGCACGATGGTCTCCACCCGCTCCGCATTCGCCGGGTGGGTGCCGAGAAAGCGGTCGCCCGGATCGGGGATGCGGAAGAAGAACTGCGAGCCGAGCAGAGGGTCATAGCCGGCCAGCAGGGTGATCTGGGTGCCCAGCGCATCCGCCTCCAGCTCGAACTCCTTGGAATAGCGCCGCGCCCCGACCGCGGCACCGAGCTCCGCCGCGAGCTGGATGGCCTCGTCGCTGGCGCCGCTGACGCCCGCCAGCCCGCCGAAGACGGCGGCGGCGGCCTGCGCGTTCTGCTGGCTGCGGGCGATGTGGCCGGCGACGTGGTGGCTGGCCTCGTGGGCGAGGACGAAGGCCATCTCGTCGGGGTTCTGCAGATCGGCGATCAGCGACAGGGTGAAGACGATGATCGGCTGGCCGCTCTCGTCGAGCGTCTGGAAGGCGTTGGCGGGCAGGCCCGGCCGGTCGTCCACGAGGATGACGAAATCGCAGTTGGCGCGCGGGTTGCGCTGCCGGCACTGGCGCTCCGCCACCGGCTCCACCCGGTCGACCATCTGCACGAAGGCGCGGGCCGAGGCGCGGGAGGGCGTCGGGGCGGTGGCGGCGCGCGGCAGCGGCATGCTCTGCGTGCCGGTGTTGCTGCCACTGGGCGGCACGCGATCCGGCACCTCCTGCGGCACGGCGCAGGCGCTGAGGCCGGCGAGCGCGGCGGCGAGGATCAGTCTTCTGAAGTTGCGCATGCCCGGCCCTTCTTTTCTTGGCGGCAACCATAACCGGAAGCGGCAGGCACCGGCCAGTCCCGGCTGCGTGAGCGGCCGCCGCCTTGCGCGGCGGCGGGGCGGCGCCTACCTTCCGGGGCATGTTCACCATCGAGCACGACTTCGACTCAACGGTCATCACGCTGATCGACGAGGGCTCCGCCCCGCTGCAGGAAGACGTCATCGTCAACGGCTTCGAGGAATGCGTCACCTTCGAGCAGCTCGACCCGCGCACCGACAGGGTGCAGCGCATCACGCTCTCGCCCGAGATGGTGCGCGACCTGCTCGCGGCGATGAACCTGCCCGAGGGCATCTACCGCCTGAAGCCGGCCACCTAGCCCACCTCGAAGAGCTTCTCCCGCGACGTCTCCCCCCGCACGAGCCGCAGCCGCGAGGTCGCGAGGCCCAGCGCTTTGGCGAGCAGCTTGCGGACGGCGGCGTTGGCCTTGCCGCCCTCCGGCGCCACGGTGACGTAGACGCGCAGGGGCTCGCCCGGCTCGATCCGCGCCCGCGAGGCCTTGGGCGTGACCCGCACGGCGATCCGCGCCCCCGGCACGGCGAGATGAGACAGGTCGGGCACCATGGACCCTCGCCTAGCAAACCGGCGCACTCCTCCGCCAGCCCGCAGGGCGCTCCGCCCCGCCCCGCCACTTTCTTGCGTCAGGATCAGCCGCATCCTAAAAGCGGGTAATGGATGCTTCCGCCCCGCCTGTCAGACCGTTCCCCCCCTCCGGCGGCGAGTGCACCCGCATCCTGGAGGGCATCGACTGGTCGCAGCACCCGCTGGGGGAGCCGGCGCATTGGCCGGTGGAGCTGAAGACCGCCGTGCGCCTTTGCCTCACGTCCAAGTTCGCCACCATGGTGCACTGGGGGCCGGACCTGCACACCTTCTACAACGACACCTACGCCGAGCGCCTCGGCAGCAAGCACCCCGGCCATCTCGGGCAGCCGGCGCGCGACTGGTGGTCGGAGATGTGGGACCAGCTCGATCCGTTCTTCCAGAAGGTGCTGGAGGGCGAGAGCTACTTTACCGAGAACGCCCGCTACACGCCCGACAGGGACGGCACGAAGCGCGAGGCCTTCTTCACCCACAGCCACAGCCCCATCTGGGACGATGCGGGGCGGGTGCGCGGCATCTTCCTAACCGTGGTCGAGACGACTGCCCATCTCGCCGCCGAGGCCCGCAGCCAGGTGCTCACCAACGAGCTGAAGCACCGGATGAAGAACACGATGGCCATTGTGCAATCCATCGTGAACCAGGCTCTCCGCCGCGCCACCACCATGGCCGAGGCGAAGCAGACCATCGGCGCTCAGGTCGGCGCGCTCGCCCGCACGAACGACCTCTTGGCCCGGTCCGACGGGCTCGACGCCTCGCTGCAGGCCATCGTGCAGGGCACCGCCGAGATGCAGGGGCCCTTCTCCGGGCGGATCACCAGCACCGGCGAGGATGTCGCGCTCAACCCGCAGGCCGCCATAGCCTTCACGATGCTGCTGCACGAATTGACGACCAACGCGATGAAATACGGCGCCCTGTCGAACGACAGGGGGCGCGTGCAGGTCGACTGGCAGCGTGACGGCGGCGATCTCGTCTTCAGCTGGGTGGAGGTCGGCGGCCCGTCGGTCACCCCGCCCACGCGGTCAGGCTTCGGCACGCGGCTGGTGACGGCGCTCGCCGGCGATCTCGGCGGCCAGCCGCAGATCGATTACGCGCCGGAAGGCGTGCGCTGCACCCTGCGCGCCGATGCGGACGGCATCGCCGGCAAGCCCGTCCCCTTCCCCGGCCGCCCCGCTTCCTGACCGGGGCGTCGGCGCTCCTCCTCCGGCCCGTCCGTCTTAGCCCGCCCGGCGCCGCGCCTCTGGACGCTGCGCCCCGCGCCACCTATCTCGGCGCAAACATCTCCGGAGCCTCGATGCCTGACCGCAACCAGCCCGCCCTCGATTTCCTCGCCACCCGCCGCTCGCGCCCGCACAAGCTGCTGCAGCCGCCGGTGCCCGCGCGGGAGGAGCTCATGGAGCTTCTCACCATCGGCATGCGCGTGCCCGATCACGGCAAGCTGGAGCCCTGGCGCTACCTCGTGCTGGAAAAGCAGGCCATGACGCGCCTCGCCGGCGCCATCTCCGCCCGGGCCGAGGCGCGGGGCGAGGGCCCGGCGGAGAAGATCGTCGCCCAGTACGCCGACGCCTCGCTCTGTGTCGCCGTGATCTGCTCGCCGAAGCCGTCCGAGATCCCCGAGGCGGAGCAGGTCGCCTCCGCCGCCTGCGTCTGCCTGTCGCTGCTCAACGCCTGCCTCGCCGCCGGCTGGGGCGCCAACTGGCTGACCGACTGGCCCGCCTTCGACCGCCCCTTCCTCGAGGAGCACCTGGGCCTCTCCCCGTCGGAGAGCCTCGCCGGCTTCATCCATATCGGCACCGCCGCCTCCAAGCCGCCGGAGCGGCCGCGCCCCGATGTCTCCGCCCTCACCACCTGGGTCGCGGAGTGACCGGGGCGTGATCTTCACCGATGCCCTGAAGGCCCTCAGCCAGATCGGCGACCCGCGCTTCCGCCGGGTGCTCGCCCTCGGCGTCCTGCTGGCGCTGGCGCTGCTCATCGCCGCCTACGCGCTGATCCTCTGGCTCATCAGCCTCGCCAACCCGGAGAGCCTCGTGCTGCCCATCGTCGGGCAGGTGACGTGGCTCGACGACCTGCTCGGTTGGGGCTCGCTGGCCCTGATGCTGGTGCTCTCGGTGTTCCTGATGATCCCCGTGGCCTCGGCGATCACCTCGATGTTCCTCGATGACGTCGCCGCGGCGGTTGAGGCGAAGCACTACCCGTCCCTGCCCCCCGTCGCCGGCGGCGGCCTCTGGGAGGGCGTGGTGGACACGGTGAACTTCCTCGGCGTGCTCGTCGCGGCAAACCTCGTGGCGCTGATCCTATACCTCTTCCTGCCCTTCGCGGCGCCCTTCATCTTCTACGCGCTGAACGGCTACCTGCTCGGGCGGGAATACTTCCAGGTCGCCGCCATGCGGCGCGAGGGGCGGGCGGGGGCGAAGGCGCTCCGCCGCCGCTACCCGGCGCAGATCTGGGCGGCCGGCTGCATGATGGCGCTGCCGCTCTCCATCCCCGTGGTGAACCTGCTCGTCCCGGTGCTGGGCGCCGCCACCTTCACGCATCTCTACCACCGGCTGCGCGGGCCGCGGCCCGGCGACTACTAGCCCGGCTCGCGGAAGCGGCGCGCCCAGTCGATATCGTCGATGGTGATCCAGCCGGAGAGGATGATCCCCGTCAACAGCGCCCAGATAATCGTGCCGAAGATGGTGGTGATCCACAGCTTGCGCCGCATGAAGGGCCCGGCGGGCGAGCTTTCATGCGTGCCGGGGACGACCTGCCCCTCCTCGCCCTGCGTCGTCAGGTTCAGCGGCAGGACGACGAAGAACACCATGAACCAGGTGATGGCGTAGAGCACGATGACAGAGGTGATGCTCATGGGGTGGCCTCCTCCAGTTCGATGAGCGTGCCGGTGAAATCCTTCGGATGCAGGAAGAGCACGGGCCGACCATGGGCGCCGGTCTTCACCGGCCCCAGCACCCGCGCGCCCTCCGCCTCCAGCCGCGCGGCGGCGGCGGAGATGTCCGCCACCTCGTAGCACAGGTGATGCATCCCGCCCGCGGGGCTCTTCTGCAGGAACCCGGCGAGAGGCGAGGCCTCCCCCAGGGGCTCCATCAGCTCGATGCTGGTATTGGGCAGGGTGACGAAGACGATTGTCACCCCGTGCTCGGGCAGCGCCCGGGGCGCGCCGACATCGGCCCCCAGCGTGCCGCGATACTGCGCGGCCGCGGCGGCGAGGTCCGGCACGGCGATGGCGACGTGATTGAGGCGTCCGATCATGGGGGCGCTTATCTCTGCCCCGGCGCCCGGCGTCCAGCACCGGCCCCCCCACATCCGCGCGATCCGCTTAACCCGTCCTTCACCGCGATTCGCGAAGTTCTCCCCAGACGAGGCCAGAAGGAATCGGAGAGACGCGGATGACCCCCATCGACAGTTACATGCAGCTTCGCGCGCCGAACGCGGATCAGCCGCTGCTCGGCCTCACCATCCTGCTGGTGGAAGACAGCCGCTTCGCGGCCGAGGGGTTCCGCCTTCTGGCCCTGCGCTCCGGCGCGCGCCTGCGCCGCGCCGACAGCCTGCAGCATGCCCGCCGTCACCTGCGCGTCTACCGCCCGACGGTGGTCATGGTCGATCTCGGCCTGCCGGACGGCTCGGGCGCGCAGCTCATCACCGAGCTGTCGCAGGCCCGCCCGAGGATCGACATCATCCTCGGCGTCTCGGCCGACCCGGCGGCGGATGCGACGGCCCGCGCCGCGGGGGCGGACGGCTTCCTCGAAAAGCCCATCGCCTCCCTCGCCGGCTTCCAGGCCGAGGTGCTGCGCCACCTGCCCGCAGAGCGGCAGCCCGCCGGCCCCCGCCCCCTGCCCCGCGGCATGGTAGAGCCCGATCGCCTCGCCCTGCGCGACGATCTCGCCCACGCCGCCGAGGTGCTCAAGGGCGATGCCGGCGGCGAGGAGCTGGACTACGTCACCCAGTTCCTCGCCGGCGTCGCCCGCTCCGCCGGAGATGAGCCCCTGTCGGAGGCCGTGGGCCGCCTTGCCGCCGCCCGTGCCGACGGACGGGTCACCGGCGCCGATGTCTCCGAACTTAGCGACATCGTCGACAGCCGCCTCTCCCCCCTCGCCCCCATGAGCTGACTTCCTCAACCCGGCCTACGCCGGCGACCGGCTCCCACGAGAGCGCAGCGGCCAGCCCCCTCCCCCTGTCTTTGGTCCTAAAGATCTAGGGGGTCCGGGGGCTGGCCCCCGGTCCCGCCCTCTCCACCCCACGCCGAGGCGTCCAGCTGAGCGCCACCGCCCGCAGCCGGCCCGCTCCCCTCCATCCTTTCGCCACCATTCCCTGCCAGTCAGGCGCCCGACTTGTCCGGGACCTTCGCCGATGAACGTGGAAAACCAGATCTTCGCCCCGCCGGCCCCGCGCCAGCTCGCTCAGATGCAGCTGCCGCCGGTGATGATGCGCGACATCCTCCTCAAGACGATGTTCCGCATGAACTCCGCCGAGGTGACGGACATCGCCCGTGCAGTCTGCCTGCCCCGCCCCGTCACGCAGGAGCTGGTGGACATGGCGCGCGGCCAGCTCCTCCTTGAGGCCACCGGCACCCTCTCCGCCGCCCATTCGGGCAGCGAGATGGGCTACCGGTTGACGGAGGCGGGCAAGGCCCGGGCGATGGATGCGCTGGCGCAGTCGGAATATTTCGGCGCCATGCCCGTGCCCCTGAAGCTCTATGCCGAGCAGGTGGAGCGGCAGTCGATCCGCAATATCGAGATGTCGCGCGACCAGCTCACCGGCGCCATGGGCCACCTCGTCCTGCCGCCGACGCTGCTGGATCAGCTCGGCCCCGCCGTCACCTCCGGCCGCTCGATCCTGATGTACGGCCCCCCCGGCAACGGCAAGAGCTCCATCTCCAACGGCATCCGCGACGCGCTCGGCGACAAGATCTACATCCCCCGCGCCATCGAGTATTCCGGCCAGGTCATCACGGTCTACGACCCCATCGTCCACTCCGCGGCGGAGGAGGATATCGACGACCCCAATTCCCTGCGCCGCACCTCCGGCAAGTTCGACACCCGATACGTGCGCTGCGAACGCCCGACGGTGATCACCGGGGGCGAGCTCTCCCTGTCGATGCTCGATCTCGTCTACAACCCGACGGCGCGCACTTACCAGGCGCCGCTGCAGCTGAAGTCCACGGGCGGCATCTTCATCGTCGACGATCTCGGCCGGCAGGCGGAGCCGCCGCAATCGCTCGTCAACCGCTGGATCGTGCCGCTGGAAGAGCAGCGCGACATCCTCGCGCTGCAATCGGGCGAGAAGTTCGAGGTGCCCTTCGACACGCTCGTCATCTTCTCCACCAACTTCCACCCCAACGAGATCTTCGACCAGGCGGCGCTGCGGCGGATCTTCTACAAGATCAAGATCGACGGCCCGGGCCGGGCGGACTTCCTGAAGATCTTCGCGATGGTGGCCCGCAAACGGAAGATGCCGCTGAACGAGCAGGCGCTGATCCACCTGATCGAGAAGAAATACCCGACGATCGACAACGTCTTCGCCAATTACCAGCCGATCTTCCTGATCGACCAGATCATCTCCATCTGCCGCTTCGAGGGTATCCCCAACCAGATGACGCCGGAGCTGATCGACCGCGCCTGGGCCAACCTCTTCGTCAAGGACGAGGCGATCGTCCGCTAGCCTCCCCTAGCCGCCGCTGCCCTGGCGCGCGGGGTGGGTGGGCGGGAGCGCGGCAGGGCAGCGGCCGGTGCCGCCAGGCGCCCCGTCACCACGGCACGCGCGCGCCCCGATGGTCGAAGAACCCGCCGCTCTCGTCCGCCGGCAGCCCCTCCAGCACGGCCCAGAGCCGCCGCGCCGCCTCCGCCGGCGGCAGCTTGTCGCGCGGGTAGCCCTCGGTGAACGGCGTCTCCACCGTCCCCGGGTGCAGCGCCGCCACCACCGCCTGCGGGTGCGTCCGCGCCAGCTCGATGGCGGCGCCGCGGATGATCTGGTTCAGCGCCGCCTTGCTCGCCCGGTAGGAATGCCAGCCGCCCAGCCGGTTGTCGCCGATGGAGCCCACGCGCGCCGAGAGCACGCCCACCACCGCCCGCCGCTCCCGCGGCAAGAGCCGCTTCGCCTGCCCCAGCACCAGCGCCGGGCCAATGGCGTTGGTGGCGAAGACCTGCGCCATCGCCTCCGCCTCCACCGCCGCCAGCGCCTTCTCCGGCGCGCCGCCCGGCGGGGCGAGGATGCCGGTGGCCACCACCAGCGCGTCGAAGGGCCCCTCCAGCCGCCCCAGATGGGCGGAAACCGACGCCGGATCGGTGATGTCGAAGCCGTCGCCCGAGCGCGACAGCCGCACCACCTCCGCCCCGCGCGCTTCCGCCGCCGAGGCCAGCGCCGCGCCGATCCCGCCGGAGGCGCCGATGATCAGAACCCGTTCCATGCCTCTCCTACGCCGCCCGGCCCCTGCCGGTTCAGCTGTGGCCCCAATCACCTTTCCTCGCCCGAGCCCGGGAAAACACTTTCCCTCCACCGAATCGGCCCTATAGTTCCGCCCCATGACGACACTGGCCCATATCTCCGCCCCTGCCGCGCATCCCGCGCGCCCGGCGCTGCTCGGCCTCCTCCTTCTTAGCCGCCTCTGAGCGTGCCCTTCGGCGCGACCGCTCAGAGGTATCTCCGCGCCAGGACACGCTAAGAAGGACCTTCCCCATGACGACCCGACCGAACGCCGCCACCGCGGCCCCCACTGGCATCCATGGCGCGCCGGCTGTATCCCCGCGCCCGACCAAACAGGGAGAGGCGCAATGAGCCCGGAAAATCGCGTCCTGATCTTCGACACCACCCTGCGCGACGGCGAGCAGAGCCCCGGCGCCACGATGACCCATGAGGAGAAGCTGGAGATCGCCTCCATGCTCGACGACATGGGCGTGGATATCATCGAAGCGGGCTTCCCCATCGCCTCCGAGGGCGATTTCCGCGCCGTCTCCGAGATCGCCAAGCTCTCGCAGCAGGCCACGATCTGCGGTCTCGCCCGCGCGAACTTCAAGGATATCGACCGCTGCTGGGAGGCGGTGCAGCACGCCAAGTCGCCCCGTATCCACACCTTCATCGGCACCTCGCCGCTGCACCGCGCCATCCCGAACCTCGACATGGACCAGATGGCCGAGCGCATTCACGAGACGGTCACCCACGCCCGCAACCTCTGCGACAACGTGCAATGGTCGCCGATGGACGCGACGCGGACGGAGTGGGACTACCTCTGCCGCACCGTCGAGATCGCCATCAAGGCCGGCGCCACGACGATCAACATCCCCGATACGGTCGGCTACACGGCGCCGGTTGAGTCCGCCGACCTGATCCGCAAGCTGATCGAAACGGTGCCCGGCGCCGATGAGATCATCTTCGCCACGCATTGCCACAACGACCTCGGCATGGCGACGGCCAACTCCCTCGCCGCCGTTGCGGGCGGCGCCCGGCAGATCGAATGCACGATCAACGGCCTCGGCGAGCGGGCGGGCAATACCGCACTCGAAGAGGTGGTGATGGCGCTGAAGGTCCGGTCGGACATCATGCCCTGGCACACGCAGGTCGACAGCCGGAAGATCATGAACATCTCCCGCCGCGTCGCCACCGTCTCCGGCTTCCCGGTGCAGTTCAACAAGGCCATCGTCGGCAAGAACGCCTTCGCCCACGAGTCCGGCATCCACCAGGACGGCATGCTCAAGAACGCCGAGACCTTCGAGATCATGCGCCCCGAGGATGTCGGCCTCACCGCCACCTCGCTGGTCATGGGCAAGCATTCGGGCCGCGCCGCCCTGCGCAGCAAGCTGAAAGAGCTGGGTTTCGAGCTGGCCGACAACCAGCTCAACGACGTCTTCGTGCGCTTCAAGGAGCTCGCCGACCGCAAGAAGGAGGTCTACGACGAAGACCTCGTCGCCCTCGTCCGCCAGAACGAGGCGGTGGAGGACCGGCTGAAGCTGAAATCCATGCGGGTCGTCTGCGGCATGGGCGTGAAGGCCGAGGCCGGCATGACCATCGAGGTCGACGGGCAGGATCAGAGCGTCACCGCAAGCGGCGACGGCCCGGTCGATGCCACGTTCAACGCGGTGAAGGCCATCTTTGACCACGGCGCCCGCCTGCAGCTCTACCAGGTCAGCGCCGTGACCGAGGGCACCGACGCGCAGGCGACGGTCTCCGTCCGTCTCGAGGAAGAGGGCCGCATCGCCACCGGCCAGTCGGCGGATACCGATACGGTCGTGGCCTCCGCCAAGGCCTATATCAACGCGATCAACCGCCTTCTCGTCCGCCGCAAGAAGAGCGCGCCGGGCGAGAACGTGAAGGAAGTCAGCTACAAGGACGTCGGTTGAGATGAGGGCCCGGCCCCACGGGGCCGGGCATTGCCGGGGGCGGTGGGGTGAAAACCCACCCTACGTGGGCCGGCGGGTGACCGCCCCGGGCATTCGTAGGGTGGGTTTGTAACCCACCACTCGTGCCCCCCTTCCTCTCGGGCCAGCCCTTCCGCCACAAGCTCTTCGGGGTCTATCTCGGGATGTTGATGTGGAGCGGCCTCCTCCTCCGCCTGGCCCATCTCCGCGCCCTCCTCTTCGCCCCGCCGCGCTCACGGCCGCTCAGCCCACCTGCCTTTGCTCAGAGAAACTCTCCGGGAGAGGCGCCACGGGACGGCGGTGGGCCGGCGGCCCTGCTGCCCGGATGCGCGGAGTCGCGGCAAATTCCCGCGCATCCCTCAGCCGCTGTCCCTTTCGCCCGCCTGCGGCAGCCGCTACAAGCCACATGCTTGCGGGTCCGGGGGGAGTCGCGGGCAAGGGGACAATGGCGACAGGCGGGAACCCACATGATTAGTCTGGGCGGGCTCTTCTCATCCGACATGGCGATCGATCTCGGGACGGCGAACACGCTCGTCTACGTGAAAGGTCGCGGCATCGTGCTGTCGGAGCCCTCGGTCGTCGCCTACCACGTCAAGGACGGCGTCAAGAAGGTGCTCGCGGTCGGTGAGGACGCCAAGCTGATGCTTGGCCGCACCCCCGGCTCCATCCAGGCCATCCGGCCCATGCGCGAAGGCGTCATCGCCGATTTCGACGTGGCCGAGGAGATGATCAAGTACTTCATCCGCAAGGTCGCCAAGCGCGCGACCTTCTCGAAGCCGAAGATCATCGTCTGCGTGCCGCACGGCGCCACCCCGGTTGAAAAACGGGCCATCCGCCAATCCGTGCTCTCCGCCGGCGCCCGCCGCGCCGGGCTGATTGCCGAGCCGATTGCGGCCGCCATCGGCGCCGGCATGCCGATCACCGACCCCACGGGGAACATGGTGGTGGATATCGGCGGCGGCACCACCGAAGTCGCGGTGCTCTCGCTCGGCGACATCGTCTATGCCCGCTCCGTCCGCGTCGGCGGCGACCGCATGGACGAGGCCATCGTGAGCTACCTGCGCCGCCAGCATAACCTGCTCGTCGGCGAAGCCACGGCCGAGCGGGTGAAGACGACGATCGGCACCGCCCGCATGCCCGACGACGGGCGCGGCCAGTCGATGCATATCCGCGGCCGCGACCTTTTGAACGGCGTGCCGAAGGAGACCGAGATCTCCCAGGCTCAGGTGGCCGAGGCACTGGCAGAGCCGGTCCAGCAGATCTGCGAGGCGGTGATGACCGCGCTCGAAGCCACCCCGCCCGATCTGGCGGCAGACATCGTCGACCGGGGCGTCATGCTCACCGGCGGCGGCGCCCTTCTGGGTCAGCTCGACCTCGCGCTCCGCGAACAGACCGGGCTCGCGATCTCCGTCGCCGATGAATCGCTCAATTGCGTTGCGATCGGCACGGGCAAGGCGCTGGAGTATGAAAAGCAGCTCCGGCACGTTATCGATTACGACAGCTAAGGGGGCGCTGAGCCCCTCGGGAGAGGCCCTTGGCCCAGGACCGACGTGGTGAGGATTACGTCACCCCGATCCGCAGGTTGCTGATCGGTATCCTTTGCCTTGCCCTGGCGGCGGTCTTCCTTGTGTGGCGGATCGACAGCCCGCGGGTGGAGCGGTTTCGCGCCGCGGTGATCGACAAGGTCGTGCCCAGCTTCGACTGGGCCATGGCGCCGGTCACGGGAGCTTTGAACCTCGTCAGCGACTTTCAAAGCTACGCCCAGCTCGCCGAGCAGAATCAGGAGCTGCGCCGCGAGCTTCAGCGCATGCGTGCCTGGCGCGAGGCGGCGCTGCAGCTCGATCAGGAGAATGCCAAGCTGCGCGACCTCAACAACGTGCGGGTGGACCCGGAGCTGACCCATGTCACCGGCGTCGTGCTGGCCGATTCGGGCGGGCCCTTCCGCCAGTCGGTGCTGCTCAACGTCGGCGCCCGCGACGGCATCCTCGACGGCTGGCCGGCGATGGACGGGCTGGGCCTCGTCGGGCGCATCTCCGGCGTCGGGCGAAACACCTCGCGGGTGATCCTGCTGACCGATGCCTCCAGCCGCATCCCGGTGATCATCCAGCCCTCCGGCCAGCGGGCGATTCTCACGGGGGACAACACGATCAACCCGGCGCTCGACTTCCTCGAGGATGCCGATGTTGTCCGCCCCGGCGACCGGGTGGTGACGGCCGGCGACGGCGGCCTCTTCCCGCCGGACCTGCTGGTCGGGCAGGTGGCGCTGGGAACGGACCGGCGGCTGCGGGCCCGGCTGGTGGCCGATTACGAGCGGCTGGAATTCCTGCGTGTCCTGCGCAGCCCGGAGACGGAGCAGATCAGCGACCCCGGCGCGCTGATCGTCCCGGTGGAGCCGGAGCCCGACCCGGTGCCGGAACCGGTTGTCCCCGAAGGCGCGCTGGACGACCTCGCGGAGGCGGTGGATGGGTGAGGCCGGAACCGTGTCACAAGGATGGCCGATGACGGAGGGGGGCTGTCTGCCCCCCGCGCCTGCGGCGCCCCCCCGAGGATTTTCGGGGACCAAAGACAGGGGCGCTTGGCGGCTGTCCTGCCATGATGGCCTGCGAGACGCGCCCGCAAGGGAGCGGCGAGCGGGGCGGGAGGGGCTGTCATGGTGAGCACCCCTGTCGGGCGGCTCTGGGCGGGGCGGGCGCTGTTCCTCGCGCTGGCGCTGGCGCTGATCTTCGTGCGGCTTCTGCCGCTCAACACCCTGCCGAAGAGCTGGGCGCCGCCGGACCTGCTCCTTGCCTTCACGCTGCTCTGGGCGGCGCGGCGGCCGGATCTTCTGCCGGCGCCGCTGGTGGCGCTGGTCTTCTTCACCGCCGACATCGTCTTCCAGCGCCCGCCGGGCCTCTGGGCTCTCGTGGTACTGCTGCTCACCGAATGGCTGCGCCGGCGCGCCGGCGCGCTGCGCTCCGCCTCCTTCGGCCAGGAATGGCTCACCGTCTCCGCCGGCCTCCTCGGCGCGGCGGTGGCCTACCGCACCTGTCTTGCGCTATTCATGGCCCCGCTGGCGCCGCTCTCGCTCACCGCTTCCGAAATGCTGCTGACCGCTCTCATCTACCCGCTCGCCGCCCTCGTCGCGCACTGGCTCTTCGGGGTCACGCGCCCCGCGCCGGGGCAGGTGGACAGCCTGGGACACCGCATATGAAACGCCCGACCCGATCCGATGCCCTGATCCAGCGCCGCTTCTCGCGCCGCGCCCTCGTCCTCGGCGGCCTGCAGGCCGGCGTGGTGGGGGTGCTCGGCTGGCGGATGCACTCGATGCAGGTCGACCATGCCGACGAGTTCCGCATGCTCGCCGAGGAGAACCGGATCAACATCCGCCTCCTCCCCCCGGCGCGCGGACTGATCTTCGATCGCAACGGCGTGCTGCTGGCGGGCAACGAGCAGAACTACCGCATCGTCATCACCCGCGAGGATGCCGGGGACATCGAGGAGGCCTTCGCCCGGCTGACCAAGCTCGTCGACATCGACCCCGAGCTCGTCGAGCGTGCCAAGGAAGAGATGGCCCGCCGCTCCCCCTTCGTGCCCGTCACCATCGCCGACCGCGTGGCGTGGGAGGATGTCGCCAAGATCACCGCCAACGCCCCCGCCCTGCCCGGCATCACCGCCGACGTGGGCCTCAGCCGCGTCTACCCGCTCGGCTCCGACACCGCGCATGTCGTCGGCTATGTCGGCCCCGTCTCCGACTACGACCTGACGGAGGGCTACCTCGCCGAGGATGACGACCCGCTCCTGCAGATCCCCAAGTTCCAGGTCGGCAAGACCGGCGCCGAATCGCGGATGGAGGATCAGCTGCGCGGCTCCGCCGGCACCCGCCGCATCGAGGTGAACGCGCTCGGCCGCGTCATGCGGGAGCTCGATCGCGAGGATGGCGACGCCGGCGCAGACGTGCAGCTGACCATCGACGCCCACCTGCAGCGCTACGTGCAGGCGCGGCTGGAGGGGGAGAGCGCGGCCGCCGTCGTGATCGACACCGAGACGGGCGACATCCGCGCCATGGCCTCCTCCCCCAGCTTCGATCCGAACCTCTTCGTGCGCGGCATCTCGGTCGCCGATTACAACGGCCTCTTGAACGACAACCACGTGCCGCTCTCCGGCAAGGCCGTCTCCGGCGGCTATCCGCCCGGCTCGACCTTCAAGCTCGTCACCTCGCTGGCGGCGCTGGAGGCCGGCGAGGTGGAGCCGGAGGAGACGATCTGGTGCGGAGGTTACACCAATATCTCCGGCATCCGCTTCCACTGCTGGCGACCGGGCGGGCACGGCAATGTCAGCTTCCACGAGAGCATCAAGCAGAGCTGCGACTGCTATTACTACGAGGCGAGCCAGCGCGTCGGCATCGACAAGATGGCCGAGATGGCCCGCAAGCTCGGGCTCGGCGTGCGGCATGACCTGCCGCTCTCGGCGATCACCCCGGGCATCGCCCCCGACAAGGCGTGGAAGCGCGAGCGCTACGGAGAGGAATGGCGGATCGGCGATACCGTCAACGCCTCCATCGGGCAGGGCTACGTGCTGGCGTCGCCGCTGCAGCTGGCCGTGATGACGGCGCGGGTGGCGACTGGCCGCTCCGTGACGCCGCGGCTCGTGCACACGATCGACGGGGTCGAGCAGCCCTCGGGCCGGGGCGAGAGCCTGGGGCTGAACGAGAACAACCTGCGCCGCCTGCGCGCGGCCATGTACGACGTGGTCAACCACCAGCGCGGCACGGGCTATGGCACCCGCACGGTGCTGGACGAGGCGAAGATCGCGGGCAAATCCGGCACCAGCCAGGTCCGCCGGATCACCCCCGAAGAGCGGGCGCGCGGCGTGACCTCGAACGACGATCTGCCGTGGAACCGGCGCGACCACGCGCTCTGGGTCGACTTCGCCCCCTTCGACAACCCGCGCTACGCCGTCTGCGTGGTGGTGGAGCACGGGGGCGGCGGCTCCTCCGTCGCCGGGCCCATCGGGCGCGACATCACGCTGCAGGCGCTCTATGACGGCGATCCGCCGCTGGAGGCCTATCCCTCCAACATGCGCGGGCGCATGGCCGAGCAGCAGGAGCATATCCGCGGGCTGGCGGCGCAGGGCGCCACCGCCACGATCCGGGCCTGAGCCGCGATGTCCTACCTTGAGTACAACACCAAGTTCGTCCCGACGGGGCCGCGCAAGCTGCTCTACCTCAACTGGCCCGTGATCCTGTTGATCTGCGCCGTCGCCACCTTCGGCTTCCTGATGCTCTACTCGGTGGCGGGCGGCAATCCGGGCACATGGATGCTGCCGCAGCTCAAGCGCTTCGGGATCGGGCTCGCCCTGATGCTCGTCGTGGCGATGGTGCCGATCTGGTTCTGGCGGAACATGTCTGTCCTCGCCTACCTCACCGCGCTCGCCCTGCTCATCGCCGTCGACTTCTTCGGCGAAGTGGGGATGGGGGCGCAGCGCTGGATCGATCTCGGCTTCATCCAGCTGCAACCGTCGGAGCTGATGAAGATCGGCCTCGTGATGATGCTGGCCGCCTATTACGACTGGCTGCCCGCCAAGCGCGTCTCCAACCCGATCTTCGTAGCGCTGCCGCTGATCCTGATCGCCATGCCGGTGATGCTGACGCTGGTGCAGCCCGACCTCGGCACGGCTCTCCTGCTGCTGCTCGGGGGCGGGGCGGTGATCTTCGCCGCAGGGGTGCACTGGGCCTATTTCGTCACCGTCATCGCCGCCGGCGCCGGCGCCGTCTTCGCCGTCTTCAAGAGCCGGGGCACACCGTGGCAGCTGCTGGAGGATTACCAGTACCGCCGGATCGACACCTTCCTCGACCCGGCGAACGACCCGCTCGGAGCCGGCTACCACATCACGCAGGCGAAGATCGCCCTGGGCTCCGGCGGCTGGACGGGGCGGGGCTTCATGCAGGGCACGCAGAGCCGGCTCAACTTCCTGCCCGAGAAGCACACCGATTTCATCTTCACCACGCTGGCGGAGGAGTTCGGCTTCGCCGGGGCCTTCGGCCTGCTGCTGCTCTACGCGCTGATCATCATCTTCTGCGTCTCCTCCGCGCTGACCAACAAGGACCGTTTCGCCGCGCTGCTGACCATCGGCATCGCGACGACCTTCTTCCTGTTCTTCGCGGTGAACATGAGCATGGTCATGGGGCTCGCCCCTGTCGTCGGCGTGCCGCTGCCGCTGGTGAGCTGGGGCGGCTCGGCGATGCTGATCCTGCTCGTCGGCTTCGGCCTCATGCAATCGGCGCACGTCCACAAGCCGCGCTGATGCTGCGCCTGCTGTTCTCCAGCCGCCCCGGCGCCTTCGCCGGCTACGAGGCCGCTCTGGCCGAGGCCCTCGCCGAGGCGGGGCTGGACGCCGAGGTGAGGGAGGATTGGCCGGCCGAAGAGGTCGATTACATCCTCTACGCCCCTGTCGGGCGCCTGCGGGACTTCACGCCCTTCACCCGGGCGAAGGCCGTCCTCTCCCTCTGGGCGGGGGTGGAGCACGTGGTGGACAACCCGACGCTGCACCTGCCGCTGGCACGGATGGTGGATGACGGGCTGGAGCGGGGGATGGTGGAATACGTCGCCGCCCATGTCCTGCGCCACCATGTCGGCCTCGACGCGCATGTGGTGAACCCGGCGCACGACTGGGCGCCGCGCCTGCCGAAGCTGGCGCGGGAGCGGCGGGTGACGATCCTCGGCCTCGGCGCGCTCGGCCGCGCCTGCGCGGAGGCGCTCGCGGGCTTTGGCTTCGACGTCACCGGCTGGAGCCGGCGGCCGAAGACGGTGGCGGGGATCCGCTGCCTGTCTGGGCCGGAGGGCCTCGCGGCGGCGCTGGAGGGGGCGGAGATCCTCGTCACCCTGCTGCCGCTGACGCAAGCGACGGAGAGCCTAGTGGACGCCGACGCCCTCGCCCGCCTCGCGCCGGGCGCCATACTCCTCAACCCCGGCCGGGGCGCGCTGATCGACGAAGAGGCGCTGCTGGCGGCGCTGGACTCCGGGCAGCTCAGCCATGCCACGCTGGATGTCTTCCGCAAGGAGCCGCTGCGGAAGGACCACCCGTTCTGGCAGCACCCGCAGGTGACGGTGACCCCGCACATCGCCGCCGAGACGCGGCCCCGGACGGCGGCGCGGGTCATCGCGGAGAACATCCGCCGCCACGAGGCCGGCGAGCCGCTCCTCCACCTCGTCGACCGCGCCGCCGGGTACTGACGAGACGCGCCCGCAAGGGAGCGGCGAGTGGCCCCTACCGCAGCTTCGGCGGCTTCGACGGGTCCATCCCCGGCGGCAGCGGCTTGGCCGGGCGCTCCGGCTCCGGCGGCGCCGTCATCGTCAGCTCCACGCCATTGGCCATTGCCGCGGCCGACAGCCCGTCCCGGCCGGAGAGGAAGGCCACGTCGAGCTCCACCTCCGCACCGGAGAACGCCAGCGCCTCGCGCATCGCCCCGGCCAGCGCCCGCTCCGCCCCCGGCGCGGCGGCGAGGAAGGCCAGCACCAGCCGCCCCCTCTCCGCCTCTGCCAGCCAGGCGGACTGGGCGAGGCCGGCCAGCCCCTCCAGCTTGCCCTCCAGCGCCGCCACCAGCCCGTCCGGCACGTGGCGCGGCGGCGTCAGCACGCCGGGGCGCACGCCCTCGGCCTCCACCGCTTCCTCGGAGAGGGTGGCGGCGAACCAGTTCACCGCCTCCTGCGGCAGAAGCTGGGCCGAGGCGGCGCCGAGGTTGACGGCGAGGCCCAGACCCTGCCCCGCCAGCATGCCCACGAGCACCCGGCCGGGCAGCGTCGCGCTCTCGGCCATGCCTTCGGCGAACTCCGCCAGCTTCTCCTCGCTGTCGAAGGCCAGCACGTAGGGCGCGCCCTCGACGCGGGCGATCTTCGGCGAGACATCCTCGCCCTCCGGCTCGCCCTCCAGCAGCAGCAGGAGCAGCTGGTTGGCCAGCACCCCGTACCAGGCGAGGCGCTCGTCGTCGCCGCCCGCCTCCATGACCGCGAAGGCCTCGTCCAGTGCCGTTGTCTCGCTCATTCCAGAACCTCCTTCACCCGCGCCCGCAGCGCCGGCAGCACCTCTTCGGCGAACCACGGGTTCGCCCGCAGCCACGCATTGTTCCGCCACGACGGATGCGGCAGCGGAAAGACCTCCGGCGCCGTCTCGCGCCAGGCCGCCACCCTTTCCGTCATCCGGCCCCCGTTCTTTCCATGGCCGGGCCCAAGGTGCCAGTTGATCGAGGCGGCGCCCACCAGCACCTTCAGGCGCAGGCCCGGCATCTCGGCCATCACCCGGTCGTGCCACGTGGCCGAGCAGATCTTGGGGGGCGGCAGATCCGCGCCCTTGGCATTGTAGCCGGGAAAGCAGAAGGCCATCGGCACCACGGCGACGCGGGAGAGGTCGTAGAACACCTCCTCGCTCATGCCCAGCCAGTCGCGCAGACGGTCCCCCGACGGGTCGGTGAAAGGCCGGCCGGAGGCATGGACGCGCTTGCCCGGCGCCTGCCCCGCGATCAGCACCCGAGCGCCGGGGCGGAACCAAGGCACCGGGCGCGGCGCGTGATGCGTCGCCGTCGCCGCGAAGCGATCGGCACAGAGGCGGCAGGCGGATATTTCCCCGGCGAGGTCACCGGGCGGCACGTCCCTAGGCGGCAGGTCGGTCAAGCGGAGATGCGCTCCCGCGGGGTGAGGGCATGCTCGACGCGGCGCAGCATGTCCTCCACCGGCTCGGTGCTCTCGACCGTGACCACCGGGCAGGGCAGCGCCGAGAGCCAGGCCTCGTGCCGGGCCCGGCAGCGGCCGGCGAACCCCGAATCGTCATAGCGCGCCGCCCAGGCCATGAAGGCCTTGTGGCCCGCGTGCTCCCGCCCGCCCGGCTGCAGGGCGGCTGCGCCGTAGCGCCGCGCCTCGCGCGCCGCCAGCCGGCGCATCCGCTCCTCGGGCTCCAGCGTGACGAAGATCACCGCGTCGAAACAGGGGATCAGCGGGTCCCCCCAGCCATCGAGGGAGCCGGAGAGCACCCAGTCGGGGCGGCTGAGGAACAGCTCGGACATCAGCTGCAGGCGCTGCGGCACGGGCCGCTTCTCCGCGTAAGGCGGATCGGTCGGCAGCCAGTAGAAATCGTCGGTGTCGAACGACGGGCAGGAGCGGGCCTGCGCCAGCGCCCGTCCGAACGTCGTCACGCCTGATCCCGAGGCGCCGGTGATATGAACCCGAAATCCCGCCACGAGCTCCTTGCTGGCCCATCACCGCCGCAAAATCAAGCAGCCCTTCACCTTTTGTTAACTCACCGAAGGAAAAACCGCGCGAATCCGCCGGCACCGGGTGGACCTTCTGTCGCCGGGTTGGCAGCCGCCGCGGCCCTCCCCCCTGGACGAGCGGGATTGACAGACGCCCACCATTCGATGTTTCTAGCATCATGAAAATGAATCTCCCCCCCGAGGCCGATCTCGACCTCACCCTCATGGCCGCCCGCTTCGCCGCCCTCGGCTCCGAGCAGCGCCTCGCCGTCCTGCGCACGCTGGTGCGCGCCGGGCCGGAGGGGGCCTCCATCGGCGATCTCGGCGCCCGCGCCGGGGTGACCGGATCGACGCTGACGCATCACCTGAAGATCCTCGCGCAGGCGGGACTCGTCCGGCAGGTGCGGCAGGGGCGGCAGATCATCTGCATGGGGGCCGAGCTGGGCGTGATCGAGCGCCTCTCGGGCTTTCTCTTCGACCAATGCTGCGCCGACGCGCCAGAGGGACATCGCCATGACCGACACGACTGAGCCGCCCCGCCTGACCTCCGGCCCCTCGATCTCCCACGCGGGGCATGACCATGGCCCCGGCGGCGACGGCGGCCTCCTCGCCCGCCTCAGAGAGGTGGACCGTGTGTGGGCCACCTTCCTCGCCGGCGCCGCGCTCCTCGTCATCCTCGCCCCGGCCGAGGCCGGCCCGCTCCTGCGCGACACGGGGACGGCGCTTCTGCACACCACGCCCTTCATCGCCTTCGCCGTCCTCTCCATCGCCTGGCTGAAGGCGGCGGAGGCGGAGGAGCTGGTGACCCGCGCCTTCGCCGGCCGGGAGAGCCTTGCCATTGTGCTCGCCGCCTTCGCGGGCGGGCTCTCGCCCTTCTGCTCCTGCGAGGTGATCCCGCTCGTCGCCGCCCTTCTCGCCGCCGGCGCGCCGATCAGCGCCATCATGGCCTTCTGGCTCGCCTCGCCGCTGATGGACCCGGCCGCCTTCGCGATCACCGCTGGCGCCATTTCCCCCGAGATGGCCGTCGCCAAGCTCGTCGCCGCGCTCACCATCGCGCTGACGGCCGGCTTCGCCACCAAGGCGCTGATGGCCGGCGGCGCCTTCGCCAGCCCGCTCCGCCCGCGCCCGGTGCGCCGGGGCTGCGGCAGCGGCAGCTGCTGCGGCGGCAGCGCCAAGCCCGTGCCCGCCTTCCGCTTCTGGCAGAAGCCGGGCGGCACCACCGCCTTCCGCGAAGCGGCGGAGGAGAACGCGCTCTTCCTCGTGAAGTGGCTGACGCTGGCCTACTTCGTCGAGGTGCTGATGACCCGCTTCATCCCGGCGGAGACGATCGGCGCCTGGGTCGGTGGCGACGGCCTGCTGCCGATCCTCGCCGCGACGCTGCTGGGCGTGCCGGCCTACCTGAACGGCTACGCCGCCCCCGCCCTCGTCGGCGGCCTGATGGAGCAGGGGATGAGCCCCGGCGCCGGCCTCGCCTTCATGGTCGCCGGCGGCGTCACCTGCATCCCCGCCGTCATGGCGGTCTGGGCCCTCGTCCGCCCGCCGATCTTCGCCGCCTATCTCGGCTTCGGCGCCGCCGGCGCCCTCGCGGCCGGCTTCGCCGCCAACGCCCTCCTCTGAAGCAGGCCCCCGCCCACCCCGCTCAGGCGGCTGCCCTGGTGCGCGGGGTGGGTGGGCGGGAGCGCGGCAGGGCAGCGGCCGGATTGCCCCGGCCCCTCCGCCCCCCTACATCAGCGCCATGACCGCCCTGCCCTCCGCGCTGGATACCTTCTTCACCCGCCGGGGCTGGTCGCTCCACCCCCACCAGCAAGAGATGCTGGACCGGGCTGCCGAGCCCTCGCTCCTGCTCATCGCGCCCACTGGCGGCGGCAAGACGCTCGCCGGCTTCCTGCCCACCCTGGCTGAGCTGGCCGAGCGCCCCCGCGCCGGTCTCCACACGCTCTACATCTCGCCCCTCAAGGCGCTCGCCGCCGACATCCGCCGCAACCTGACGGTGCCGGTGGAGGAAGCGGGCCTGCCGATCCGCATCGAGGATCGCACCGGCGACACCTCCTACGCCAAGCGCCGCCGCCAACGCGCCGATCCGCCGCATATCCTGCTGACGACACCGGAGAGCCTCGCCCTCCTCCTCTCCTACGAGGACGCGCCGCGCATCTTCGCCGGACTGGAGCGGGTCGTCGTCGACGAGATCCACGCCCTCGCGGAATCAAAGCGCGGCGACCAGCTGCTCCTGTCGCTGACCCGGCTGGAGACGCTCTCGCCGGGCCTGCGCCGCGTCTTCCTCTCCGCCACGGTGGAGGACCCGCCGGCGCTGGCCGCGCTCGTCTCCGTCCCGCCCGCGCCGATCCTGCACGCCGATCCGGGGCCGGAGCCCGACATCGCCATGCTGGCGACGGAGGAGCGCCCGCCCTGGGCCGGCGGCGGCGGGGCCTACGCGATCCCCGCGGTGCTGGAGCAGGTGAAGCGGCACAAGACGACGCTCATCTTCCACAACACCCGCGCGCAGGCGGAGATCTTCTTTCACAACCTCTGGCTGGCGAACGAGGAGAACCTGCCCATCGCCATCCACCACGGCTCCCTCGCCCGCGCCCAGCGCGAGAAGGTCGAGGCGGCGATGGTGGCCGGCGAGCTGCGGGCCATCGTCTGCACCGGCACGCTGGATCTCGGCATCGACTGGGGCGATGTCGACCTCATCATCCAGGTCGGGGCGCCGAAGAACGTCAAGCGGCTGATCCAGCGCATCGGCCGCGCCAACCACCGCTACAACGCCCCCTCCAAGGCGCTGCTCGTGCCCGCCAACCGCTTCGAGATCATCGAATGCCTCGCCGCGCTGGACGCCGCCCGCGAGAACGATCTGGACGGGGACCCACGGGGCCCCGGCCCGAGGGACGTGCTCTGCCAGCACATCCTCATCCGCGCCTGCGCCGGCCCCTTCGACGAGCGGCAGCTCTACGACGAGGTGAAGACCTGCGGCGCCTACCGCGCCCTCACCCGCGCCCAGTTCGACGAGGCGCTCGATTTCTGCGCCACCGGCGGCTACGGCCTCGGCGCCTATGACCGCTGGCAGCGACTCATGCTGCGCGAGGGGAAGTGGACGCTCCGCGACCCGCGCTCGGCCCAGCGCATCCGCATGAACATCGGCACCATCCAGGACAGCGACATGCTGAAGGTGCGCATGCGCGGGCAGGGGGCGCATCTGGGGGAGATCGAGGAGGGCTTCGCCTCGTCCCTCACGCCCGGAGACACCTTCCTCTTCGGCGGCAAGATCGTCCGCTTCGAGGGGCTGAAGGAGATGAGCGTCGAGGTCAGCCGCGACAAGGGGCGCAAGCCGAAGATCGCCGTCTATGCCGGCACCAAGTTCGCCACCTCCACCCAGCTCTCCGAGCGGATCCTGCGCCTCTTCGCCGAGAGGGACTTCGCCCGCCTGCCCGAGCACACCCGCAGCTGGCTCGCCCATCAGGAGGAGGTCTCTCGCCTGCCCGGCCCGGGGGCGCTGCTGGTGGAGAGCTTTCCCCATGACGGGCGCCATTACGCCTGCTTCTACGGCTTCGCCGGCCGCAACGCCCAGCAGACGCTGGGGCTGCTCCTCACCCGCCGGATGGAGGATGCCCGCCTCGCCCCTATCGGCTTCGTCTCCACCGACTACGCCACGCTCATCTGGTCGCTGGAGCCGGTGGAGGATCCGGGGCCCCTCCTCGCCGAGGCGCCGCTGCGCGAGGAGTTCGAGACGTGGCTGCAGGGCAACGCGGTGATGAAGCGCACCTTCCGCGCCTCGGCGACCATCGCGGGGCTGATCGAGCGCAACCAGGCGGGCGGGCGGAAGACAGGGCGGCAGGCAACCTTCTCCTCCGACATCCTCTACGACACGCTGGTGAAATACGCCCCCGAGCACATCCTGATGGACATCACCCGCGAGGAGGCCATGCGCGGGCTGGTCGATTTCGGCCGAATCGAGGAGATGCTCTCCCGCACCCAGGGCAGCTGGGATTTCCGCCAGCTCCCCGGTCTGACGCCGCTCGCGGCGCCGCTGTTCCTCGAGCATGGCCGCGTGCCGGTGGACGGCGAGGCGGGCGAGCGGATGATGGTCGAGGCGGCGGAGGCCCTGTTGGCGGAGACGGAGTGAGGGGGCCGGACCAAGGTGGGTTACAAACCCACCCTACGTGACCTGTCGGGTGGGTTTTGCAACCCACCGCCCCCTCGCCTTCTGGCGAAACGCCCGCCGGCGCAGGGCGAGCGCCGGCCAGTGGGGTGGCGCTCCGACGGGTGAGCTGCGCACTTTATGCCAGACAAGCCCCGCCCCGCCCCGAGCTCCGCGCTGACGTCACCGGAGCGCCAGCCCGCGGGACGGGCCGGCGCTCGCCCTGCGCCTTTGGCGCGCACCGGGCGGGGAAAGAACGGAGCCGTCGTGCCACGGGGAGATCAAACCGGCTCCCGGCGCTACCACCATCGCAGGGTGCGCGCTCGCCACGCACCCTCCGCCGCCGGCCACCCCACCTGAGGGGGCTCCGGCCGGGCATCTCCCGTAGGGTGGGTTTCCAACCCACCACCCCCCTCCCCCGCTTGCACCGACCGCCCCGACCGGCCATAGAACACAGCATGAACGCCTGCCCCCTCACCCTCGCCGGAACCGACCTGCTCGCCCTGCCCTCCGGCGGCCTCTTCCTGCCCGGATCGGCGGCGCTCGTCGTCTCCGACCTGCATCTCGGACGCGCCGAGCGGGTGGCGCGGGAGGCGGGGCCGCTGCTGCCGCCCTTCGAGGCGGCGGAGACGCTGGGGAGGCTGGCGCAGGACATCGCGGCAACGGGCGCCCGGCAGATCGTCTGCCTCGGCGACAGCTTCGACGATGCCGCCGCCGCCGACGCGCTCGACCCCGCGGCGCGCGAGCAGCTGCTCACCCTGCAGGCCGGCCGGCGCTGGGTGTGGATCGAGGGGAACCACGATCCCGGCCCGCTCGACCTTGGCGGCGCGCACCTGTCGGAGATGCGGCTCGGGGCGCTGACCTTCCGGCACATCGCCATCCCCGGGGCGAATGGCGAGGTCTCCGGCCACTACCACCCCAAGCTCGGCCTGCCGGGCGCCGGGCGGCCGCGCCCCTGCTTTCTGATCGACGCATCGAGGCTGATCCTGCCGGCCTACGGCTGCTACACGGGCGGCCTCTCCGCCACCTCCCCGGTGCTGACGGCGCTCTTCTCCCAGCCCGCCCACGCGGTGCTGACGGGAAAGCGGGCGCTGAAGGTGCCGCTGCCCTCCGGCGGCGCGAAGCGGGGTGGCCCCCGCCCCGTGCCGCTGCACCAGGCCGTGGGGCGGCGGGCCTAGCGGCTCTGACGGCTGCGGCGGGAGGGGCTGCGCGCCTCCTCCATGGTGCTCTGGCGCGGCGCCTCCCAGCTGCCGGAGCGCTCCTCGGCGGCCGCGGCCACCTCTCGCGGCTCCAGGAAGCCCAGCTCCTCCAGCCCCTCGCGGTAGGTGCGGCTCACCGGCAGGCGGGCGCCGTTGCGCAGCACGACCACGTCCTTGCCGCCCTCGCGCCGAGCCTCCCGGATCGCCTCGCGCGCCACCCAGTGCGAGCGGTGCACCAGCAGCCCCTCGACGCAGTCCATCTCCGCCACCGCGTCGGAGAAGCGCATCAGCAGCCTCTCCTCCTCCCGCCCGTCGATCAGCACCTGCGTGTAGTGATCGTCGGCCGAGAGCCGCCAGACCCGCCCGCCTTCATGCCCCGGCAGGCGGGCGAGGAGCCTCGGCGCTTCGGAGGAGGCTTGCGGCACCGCGTCGCGAATCGCCCGCTGCAGGGCGAAGAGGCCGAGCCCGATGAGAAGGGACTTCAGCGCGATCTCCCCCCAGCCCGGCGGGATGCCGATCATCCACGGATCGAAGGCGCGGTAGACGAGCACGAAGATGGGCGTCGTCGCGGCGGCGAAGATCGCTGCCCGCAGTGCAATCATCGGCGCCGCACCGAGGCGGGGCAGGATCCGCGCGGTGCCGCGCGACGCGCCCCAGGCGACGGGGGCGGAGGAGAGGATGGCGAGCTTGTAGAACAAAAGCCGCGGCACCAGTTCGAACTGCGAGTAGGTGCCGAAGGGGCCGGAGACGCCCAATACCGCCGACACGGCGAGGAGGATCGGCAGCCACATGCTCCATGAGAAGTCCGCGGTGCGGCCGTCCCAGTAGAGGGGCCGGAGCAGCTTTTGAAAATAGATGTTCATTGGCCTCCCTCCTGAGGCGGGGGGCCATCGGCCCGTCAATCTCGCCGCCGCCCGCGTCCGGTGCCCCCCGCATGCCAAGCTAGGGCATATTCCGGGGGGGCAAGCCGCGCCGGCGCCCTCAGAGCTCCGGCTCGGGGATGCCGTTGGCGCGGCAGCAGGCGGTGAGCGTGTTGGAGAGCAGGCACGCGATGGTCATCGGCCCCACCCCGCCGGGAACGGGGGTGATGGCGCCGGCGACCTCCTTGGCCGACGCGAAATCGACATCGCCGACCAGCCGGTGGCCCTCGCCGTCCTCCTTGGGCACGCGGTTGATGCCGACGTCGATCACCGTAGCGCCCGGCTTGATCCACTCCCCCGGCACCATCTGCGGGCGGCCGACCGCCGCCACCACGATATCCGCCCGGCGCACCGTGCCGGCCAGATCCGCCGTGCGGGAATGGGCGATGGTGACGGTGCAGCTTTCCGCCAGCAGCAGCTGCGCCATCGGCTTGCCGACGATGTTGGAGCGGCCGATGACCACGGCCTCCTTGCCGGAAAGGTCGCCGAGCTCGGCCTTCAGCATCATGATGCAGCCCAGAGGAGTGCAAGGAACGAGGCTCTTCTGCCCAGTCGCCAGCAGCCCGACGTTGGAAATGTGAAAGCCGTCGACGTCCTTCGCCACGTCGATGGAGTTGATCACGAGATCGGAATCGAGGTGCTTCGGCAGCGGCAGCTGCACGAGGATGCCGTGGACGGCCGGGTCCTCGTTCAGCTCGCGCACCTTGGCGAGCAGCGTCTCCTCGGAGGTGTCCGCCGGCAGCTTGTGCTCGAAGGAGGCCATGCCAGCCTCCACCGTCTGCTTGCCCTTGGAGCGGACGTAGACCTGGCTCGCCGGGTCCTCCCCCACCAGCACGACGGCGAGGCCCGGGGTGATCCCGTGCTCCTCCTTCAGCCGCGCCACGTGGGTGGCGATGCGGCCGCGCAGGTCAGCGGAGAAGGCCTTGCCGTCGATGAGGCTGGCTTGGGTCATGCGGGAAGCTCCTCGTGTTGCAGCCCTTCGAGATAGCGGCTGATCCAGATGGCGCCGTATTCGGCATTGGCGTGCACGTCGTCATGGCTCTTGTGCGGGATCGGCTTCTGCCCCTCGCGCGTCGAGAGCCGGCGGGTGCCGGAGCCGTAGTCGGGGATCGTCGCGCGCCCCGTCAGCACCGTCTCCGGCGGCTGCGGGACGAAGCGGGCGCCCGGCACCGCCTCGGCCCAGAGGCGCGCGAAGGCGGCGTTCTCCTCCGCCACGCTCCCCTCGGCCGGCACCCGCCCGCCGACGGGGCGGCGATAGGGGCTGAGCGCGACGTCGATGGGGGCGGAGGTGCACTCCCGCAGGCGCCGGGCGAGCACCATCTCGGGGCTCTCCAGCACGCGGGCAGAGCGCGAGGCCTGCATGACCGCTTCGGAGTAGCTGGCATCATCCTGGAAGATCTCGGCCTGCTTTTGCAGGGCGTAGAGCAGGAAGCGGTCGTATTGCTGCACGTTGATCGTCTCGCGGCCGCCGGAGGAGAGCTGGAAGAAATTCCGCAGCTTCTCCGTCTCCGGCACCAGCTCGCTCCCGGTGAGCCGGGTTTCCAGCACCTGCTGGCGCGGGGCGGCGAAGATGTGGATCTCGGTGCCGGGGTAGCGGCCCTTCACCTCTTCCCACCCGTCGCCGAGGGCCGCGCAGTGGCTGGAGCCGATGATGCAAAGCCTCATGAGCGCCCCCCGAAGCTGCCGAGCAGCTCCTCTTCGCAGATGACATCGGCGCGCGCCTCGTCCTCGGCGTCGGAGCCGGCGGCCTCCGGCGCGCCGAAGATGGCGGCCTGCGTGTCGAAGAAGTGGCCCATGACGCGGTTGACCCCGCCGGGCGCGATGCCGCGCAGGTTGTCCTGGAAGAAGCGGCGCCCGTAGATCGGGTTGAAGATGATCTCGAAGGACGGGAAGTAATCCGTATCCTCGCGCGAGGCCGCGAGGTCGCCCGCCACCGCCCGCAGGATGGCCTTGGACTGCATCGTCGCCGCCAGCACGTGCCGGCCGGAGGCGGAGGCGACGAGCGGCACGGGCGAGACGGTGAGCAGGAAGCGCAGCCCCGGGTTGGCGGCCTTGAAGAGGGACATTGCCTCCTCCATGCCGGCCTTCGCCTCGAGGAAGCCGAGGTTGTCGAAGCGGTGCGCGCTTTCGTCGAACGTGCCGGCGGCGGTGCCGGGGCACATGGGGTACTCAAAGCCCGCGGCGTTCAGCCAACGCTCCGTCAGCCCCAGCGTGAAGACCAGCACATCGGCCTCCTCGATGCTGCGGCGGAAGGCGCGAATCGCGACGCCCTGCAGGCGGCGCATCTCCTCCTCGCTGGCGAATCCCTCCGGCTCGATCCGGGGGCGGAAGGGATCGTAGACGCGGCCGTCCTGCGCCCATGCCTCCTGCGGCACCTCTTCGCCGGCAAAGGCCCAGCGGCCCCATTGGGCGAGGAGTGTGGGCGTGTAGATGTTGGCTGTCCGTGCCGAGAAGACGCCGTAGCCGAAGCGCTCCGCCGCCTCCTTCTCCAGCCCCGCCGGGGCCGGCTCGCCATCCACCCAGGTGAACTTGCGCGCCCGCAGCGAGCGGCCGAAATGCTGCGCGAAGCAGGAGCCGTAGGTCGCCACGGCATGCTCCGGCCCGATCCGCCATTTCGGCTGATAGAGGCCGGTGAGATCGGCGAAGTTGTCGCCCATCGCCGTCTTCCAGTAGGCTGAGGGCGGCAGGTCGGAATATGGCGTGTCAGGCATCTGGATGCACCGCTGGTTTGGGGCCCGGAGGCGAGCGGGGGGGACTTTGCGCCATCCCCCGCCCGCGGTCAAACCACCCTCAGAAAAGGCCGTCGATCTGGCCGGCGCCATTGAGCCGGATGCTCTCGTCCGGGGGACGACCTTGTGCGCCAGATCCTCGATCCCGGCGGAGCCCTTGGCCCGGTGCTTGCACAGCACCGCCTCGGCGCCCTGCCCCACGTTGGAGATGTGGCGGCCGAGATTGGCGCCGATCTCCGCGATCGGTTTCTTGCAGGCGTTTCGCGCGATCTCGATGTCGGACTTGGCTCATCTCTCTCCCTCCTCTCCCCTGCCGAGGCAGCCCGCGCCGGCGTCCGAGCCACGGATAGCGGGGAGAGATACCCGGAAGACAGGCGATTCCGACACTTTCGGCTTCGGAATCGGCGGCAGCGCCAGGCTGGTTTACGTCGGTGGAGGCGCCGTCAGTCGAGGGGGATGGAGACGCGGAACTGCAGCGTCTCCAGCCCCGGGTTCACCGGCGACAGGTCGGCGTTGGAGCGGTGATCGAAGGAGATCGCGTAGCGGATGCCCCCCGGGCTCTCCACCCCCAGCTCGATGCCGGAGCGGAACTCGAGGCTCTGGCCGAGCCGCGGCCCGGCGCCCTCGTGGTGCAGGCCGGGCATGAGGGAGAACTGAACGTAGCCCCAGTCGCCCGGCGCATGGGCCGTCCACGCCCCGCCGGCGCCGACCCAGGCGGAGCCGTCCTCCGCCAGCGCCACGCCGAGCACCGGCTGCACCGGCCCGTAGCGGAGGGGGAAGCTGTAGCGGGCGTAGGCCTCGCGGGCGACGAAATCCTCCTGGAACTGCACGCCGCCGTAGCTGAGCGCGATGCGCGGCTCCTCCTCGGCCCGGGCGAGGCAGGCATCGGGGCAGTAGTTGAGGGCCATGTCGCCGAAGCTGGAGATGACGAACAGCCCCGCAAGTAGTGCATCCATCTCGATATTCCGCCCGTCTGACTCGCTCCGCTCTTCTGCTGACACGCAGCGCGGCGGATGTCACGGGGGGCGGCTGAGGAGACGTGGCGCCGTCCGCGCAAAGCAAGACCCCCGCGAGAGGCTCGCGGGGGTCTGGTTGTCTGGCAGTGCCGCCCTGATCAGGCGGTCGGCTCGGGCTCCAGCCCGCCATCGCCCTTGTTGCGGCGCGGCTTCGTCTTGGGGACGACCGCGAGCGAGGGCTTCTGCGATTCCTGCGGGGCGTCGCCGTCCTCGTCGTCGCCACCGGGGGTTTCGCCGCGGATCACCTTCATCATGTCGGCGCCGGTGAGCGTCTCGTATTCCAGCAGGCCCTGGGCGAGGTTCTCCATCTCCGACCAGTTCTCCTTCAGGATGGTCTTGGCCCTCTCATAGGCCTCGTCCACCAGACGGCGCACCTCCTGGTCGATGATCGTGCGGCTCTCGCCGGAGGCGTTGAACTGCGACTGGTTGCCGAGAAAGCTCTCCTGCGTGGAGGTGTAGTTGATGTTGCCCAGCTTGTCCGACATGCCCCACTGGCTGACCATCGCCGTGGCGATGTTGGTCACGTGCTGGATGTCGGAATAGGCGCCGTTGGTGACGTTGTCGGGGCCGAAGACCAGCTCCTCCGCCGCCTTGCCGCCCATGGCGGAGGCGAGCTTGGACAGCGCGCTCTCCTTGGTCAGCGACAGCTTGTCCCGCTCCGGCAGGTAGAAGGTCACACCGAGCGCGCGGCCGCGCGGGATGATGGTGACCTTGTGCACCGGGTCGTGCTGCGGGACGTGCAGGCCGACGATGGCGTGGCCGGCCTCGTGGTAGGCGGTCAGCTTCTTCTCGTCCTCGGTCATCACCATGGAGCGCCGCTCGGGGCCCATCATGACCTTGTCCTTGGCCATCTCGAAATCGTCGAGCGTCACGTGGCGCCGGCCGACACGGGCGGCCATCAGCGCCGCCTCATTGACGAGGTTGGCGAGATCGGCACCCGAGAAGCCGGGCGTGCCGCGGGCGATGACGCGCAGATCCACGTCGGGGCCGAGCGGCACCTTGCGGGCGTGCACGGCGAGGATCTTCTCGCGGCCTTTGATGTCGGGGTTCGGCACCTGGACCTGGCGGTCAAAGCGGCCGGGGCGCAGAAGCGCAGGGTCGAGCACGTCGGGGCGGTTGGTGGCCGCGACGATGATGATGCCCTCATTGGCCTCGAAGCCGTCCATCTCCACCAGAAGCTGGTTCAGCGTCTGCTCGCGCTCGTCGTTGCCGCCGCCGTAGCCCTGGCCACGGGAGCGGCCGACAGCGTCGATCTCGTCGATGAAGACGATGCAGGGCGCGTTCTTCTTGGCCTGCTCGAACATGTCGCGCACGCGGGACGCACCGACACCCACGAACATCTCGACGAAGTCGGAGCCGGAGATGGTGAAGAAGGGCACGCCCGCCTCACCCGCGATGGCGCGGGCAAGAAGCGTCTTACCGGTGCCGGGGGGGCCGACGAGCAGCGCGCCCTTGGGGATCTTGCCGCCGAGGCGCGAGAACTTCTGCGGGTTGCGCAGGAATTCCACGATCTCCTCTAGCTCTTCCTTGGCCTCGTCGATGCCGGCGACGTCATCGAAGGTGACGCGGCCGTGCTTCTCCGTCAGCAGCTTGGCGCGGGACTTGCCGAAGCCCATGGCGCCCCCGCGGCCACCGCCCTGCATCCGGTTCATGAAGTAGATCCAGACGCCGATGAGCAGCAGGAACGGCAGGAGGCCGACGAGGAAGGCGGTCAGCCCGCTCTCCTCCTGCGGCTCGGCCGTGACCGGCACGCCCTGTTCGATCAGCTGGTCGGTGATCTGGGCATCTTCCGGCTTGATCGTCCGGTAGGTCTGCCCGTCCTCGCGGCGGTATTGCACCTGCTCGCCGTTCAGCGTGACGGAGGAGACCTCGCCATTATCAACCGCTTCGACGAAGTCGGAGTAGCTGGTGGAGGTCTGCAGGCCCGCACTGCTGTTCGAGAAGATGTTGAAGAGCGCCAGGATCAGGAGGAACAGGACGACCCAGAAGGCGATGTTGCGCGCGTTGCCCAAAGCACGGCTCCTTTGAAGCGATGAGACCCGGGAGCGGCTCCTCCGCAGCCTCGGTTGCTGGCTTAAAATAGTGTTCGGGGCGCGTTCTTCAATCCGATAGTGCCCACTCGGCAAATTGGGTGGAAAGACGCGCATCGGCATCGCGGCCCGGGAAGGCGAGTGGAGCGGCCAGCAACTCCTCCCCCCGCCAGAGGGCCGGAGAGGCCAGAAGCGTCTGACGGGGAAGGCCGCTTTGCCGCCAGTCGCCGCAGGCGAGCAGCCCCGCCTGCCCCAGCGCCCGCACCTCGGCGCCCGCCGTCTCCGGCGCAGTCACGATCCAGCGATCATCCCATGGCTCCCCCGGTCGGGCGCGCGTGGCGGCCACTGCCTTCCATTCCCGCGTCAGCCGCGCCCCCTGCGGGGCGGCGAAGACCAGCGTGCCCGAGAGGGTGACCGTCTCGCCGCGGCCGGCGGCAGAGATGGCGGCGGCGAGGGGGGCGCGGCGGGGCGGATAGGGGCTGGAGCCGATCCAGCGGAAGGCGGCGGCCCAGAGCCGGCGCTGCGTCTCCTCCGCCTCCTCGGCGAGCGTGGGGGCGAGGATCAGGTCCCCCGCCTCCTGCGTCACGTGCGCGCCGATGGCATCGGCCAGTTGCAGGCCCAGAGCCGCGCGGGCGGAGGAGAGCTGCGCCGCCACCTCCGACAGCGTGCCGGCACCGATGCCGAGCGGCGCCAGCGCGGCGAGGGCCCGGCGGGCGCGCACCCGCTCGAAACGCGTATCGTCGTTGGAGGGGTCCTCCACCCAGCCATGCCCCGCCTCCACCAAGGCCGCCCGCAGCTCCGCCCGGCTGGCGGTGAGGAGCGGGCGGTGGAAGACGGTGCCGTGGCGCGTGACGTTAGCGGCCATGCCGGCGAGCCCGTCCACCCCCGCCTCGCGGGAGAGGCGCATGAGGAACGTCTCCGCCTGATCGTCCAGCGTATGGGCCAGCGCGACGCCGCCGAGGCCCCGGCGCGCCGCCCAGTCCGCCAGCAGTCGGTAGCGCGCGGCGCGAGCGGCGGCCTGCAGGTTGCCGCCCGCCGGGCCCTCCCAGCGCAGCACCTCTGCGGTCAGGCCCAGCGCGGCGGCGCGGGCGGCGACGGCCGCCGCCTCCTCGCCCGACTCGGGGCGCAGGCCGTGATCGACGCAAGCCACCTCCAGCGCCACGCCGGCGGCAGGCGCCCAGAGCGCCGCCGCCTCCAGCATCGCGCGGCTGTCGCCGCCGCCGGAGACGGCGAGGCCGAGCCGCGTTGGCGGCTCGGCTCCGAAATGCCGTGTGAAATGATCGGCGAGCCCGGCCAGCAGTGCCGGCCTTTCGCCTGTCAGGGGCACCCGAACTCGCTGCGCAGCGCCGCCGTGTCGGCGAGCAGCGGCGAGGCGGGGAAGCGCGTCGGCAGCTCGGCCAGCGTCACGCAGGCATCCGCCGCCTGCCCGAGCCGCCCCAGCGACCGGCCCAGCCGGAAGAGCGCGTCATCGGCGAACTCGCCGTTCGGCGCACCGGAGAACGCCTCGAGATAGGCCCGCGCCGCCGCCTGCATGTCCCCCGTCTGCTCCAGCGAATCGCCGCGCTTGTAGAGCGCCGCGTTGGAGAGGGGGCCGCCGGGATAGGTGGTCAGGTACTGCTGGTAGAGATCCGCCGCCTCGCTGTAGCGGCCCTCGGCGAAGGCCGCCTCGGCCGCGTCGAAGGCCTCCTGCTCGCCCACGGCGAGCTGCGGGCCCTCCGCCGGCGGCGGGGCGGGCACCGGGACTTCAGAGGCGCTGTCGATGCCGCCGAGGCTAGGCGTGTCGCCCAGCGCGCCGATGTCGCAGCCCGGCTCGATCTCGCAGAGGCGGAACTCTAGGTCCCCCAACCGGTTCGTGCCATCCACCGTGATGCGGTTGATGCGGAACTCCAGCTCCTCCGCCTTGGCGGTGATGCGCTGCAGCTCCGCCTCGATGGCGTTCAGCCGGTCGAGCGGGGTGGAGCCGGAGACGCCCTGCGGGAAGCCGGTGCTGTTCAGCTCCCCGCGCAGCTTGTCCACCTCGACATAGAGGGCAGAGAGCTGCTGGCGGATGTCCGCCAGCGTCTCGGCATTGGCCTCCTGCGCCGGCGCCGTGCCGGGCAGCGCGAGCGCCGCCAGAAGGGCGAGGGTCGCCGCCCGCATCAGCTGATCGCGCCCGCCGCGATGACGGTCACCACCCGGCGGTTCTGCGAGTAGCAGCTCTCGTCGGAGCAGACGGCCACAGGGCGTTCCTTGCCGTAGGAGACGGTGCGCAGGCGCGTCGCCGGGATGCCGCGGGAGATGAGGTACTCGCGCGCCGCGTTGGCCCGGCGGGCGCCGAGGGCGACGTTATACTCGCGCGTGCCGACCTCGTCGGCGTGGCCCTCGATTACCGCGAGGTAATCGGGGTGCGACTGCAGCCACTGCGCCTGCCCGTCCAGCGTCACCTTGGCGGCGTCGGAGAGGATGGACTGGTCGACGGCGAAGAACACCCGATCCCCCACCACCTGGTTGAAGTACTCGGGGCTGTTGGGGTCACCCGGCCCGCCCGGGACGGTTGTCACCGCGCCGCCGGCGCCGGCGCCCATGCCGCCGGCCCCCATGCCATCGGCCCCGGCCCCGCCGAAGCGATCAGGCCGCGTACAGGCCGACAGCGCAACAGCGGCCATCAGCACAATCGGAAGAAGTCTCATCTGGCTCACCTGTCTGCTCGTTTTGTTCAGTCTACCAAGCGCCCGCCTCTCAGGCCAGCCTTCGCGCTGCCGCACCCTCACGGCTGCAGCGGCCCCCAGGACGCGTCGGAGGCGAAGGCGCCCGTCTGCACCTGCCGCAGGTTCCGCCCCGAGATGTCCACCGAGTAGAGCGTCGGGCCGCCGGCGGCGCCCTGCGTTTCCCGCGTGAACATCAGCACCCGGCCGTTCGGCGCCCATGTCGGGCTCTCGTCGAGGAAGCTGGCCGTCAGCAGCCGCTCCTCGGAGCCATCGGTGCGCATGACGCCGATGTGGAAGCGCCCGGCATTCTGCTTGGTGAAGGCGATGAGGTCGCCCCGCGGGCTCCACACCGGGGAGCCGTAGCGCCCCTCGCCGAAGGATATGCGCCGCGGCTCGCCGCCGGTGGCGGACATGATGTAGATCTGCTGCGTGCCGGAACGGTCGCTCTCGAACACGATCTGGCTGCCATCGGGGCTAAGGCTGGGAGAGGTCTCGATCGAGGGCGCATTGGTCAGCCGCGTGTGCTGGCCGGAGCCGAGATCCGTCCGCCAGAGGTCGGTATTGCCGCCCGAGGAGATGGAATAGATGATCTGGCTGCCGTCGCGCGAGAAGCGCGGCGTGAAGGCCATCTCCCCATCCGCCGTCGTCAGCGCCTGGGAGCCCACCGAGGCCACCTGCAGCATGTTGATGCGCGGGAAGCCGGAGGCGTAGCTGGTGTAGAGCAGCCGGTCGCCCGTGGGCGAGAAGCGCGGCGAGAGGACGAGGCTGGAGCTGTCCGTCAGGTACTGCACGTTGGCGCCATCGTAATCCATCACCGCCAGCCGGCGGGCGCGATTGTCCTTCGGGCCGCTCTCGGAGATGAAGGCGACGCGGCTGTCGAAATAGCCTCCCTCACCGGTGATGCGGCTGTAGACGGCATCGGCCACCTTGTGGCCCATCCGCCGCCAGCCATCGGTCGTGCCGTTGAACTGCAGGCCGGCGCCGAGCTCCGCCCCCGTGAAGACGTCATACAGGCGGAACTTCACGTTCAGTGCGGAGCCGTTGACGGAGACGGCGCCGGTGATCAGCGCCTGCGCGTTGATCGCCCGCCAGTCGGCATAGGCGACGGCACCGTCGAAATCGGAGGTCTGGGTGATGTAGGCATCGCGAGAGACGAGACGGAAGAGGCCGGTGCCGGTGAGATCCTCCGCCGCGAGGCGGGCGATGTCGGCAGCCAGCTGGCCGGCGCCGCCCTCGTCCTCGAAGATGGGGACGGCGATCGGAATCGGCTCGATGACCCCTTCGGTGATCTCGATCCTCAGCGGGCCCTGCTGGGCCATGGCGGGCGCGGCCAGCAGCGTGGCCATGGACAGCCCCATCAGGGCGGCCAGAAGTCTCTTCAGCATGCTCTTGTCGTTCCCTCGTCCACCGGGCTTTCGTCCATCGGGCTCTCGTCCACCAGGCTCTCGTTTTCCGGGGCGCCCTGCCCGTGCCGCTTGTTGCGCAGCCCTTCTGTAACGCCATTTGGCGCGGGAGCGTTTCACATCAACCGGCGCGGGCCGGAATGCGGCGGCCGCCGCGGCGCCGGCGCCACATGACGCAGCGCACGGGAGAGTCGCAAGATGCGTCGTGCGGGCGGCGGTCCTCCGCCGATGAAAGGGGCGTGAGCCCGCCCTCAGCCCTCCGGGCCCAGCGCCAGCGTCCGCGCCCGCAGCCAGGTCATGAAGCCGCGCGGGTCCTGCCCCCGCTCCTCGCATTCCTCCGGCCCGATGGGCTGGCCGATGATCGGCGACTGCGGCTTGTCGAAGCTATGCACGATCTCGTGGATCAGCAGCCCCTGCCGCAGCGTGGGCGAGACCATGTTGGCCAGCTGATACCAGCGCGAGTTGTTGCCGGGGAAGTAGCAGGGCACCACCGTGGCGCCGGAGCGGCGGATCATCTTGGCGGTGAAGGGGTTCCACTCCGCCTCGATGGGCGGGCCGAAGGGGGTGCGCGATGTCGCGACGACGCCCGACGGGAACAGCGCGATCAGGCCGCCGTTGGCGAGATGGCCCATCGCCTCGGCGCGCATGGCGACCATCTTCTTCTGGCTGTCGGGCTCGTGCGGGAAGGGCACGGGAATCATGTACTTGGTCGCGCTCTCGTCCAGCCCGGTGAGGATCGAGCGGGAGAGGATGCGGTAATCGTCGCGCACCCGGGCAAAGAGATCGGCCAGCACCATGCCGTCGACCATGCCGTGCGGGTGGTTGGCGACGAAGACGACGGGGCCGGTCTTCGGGATGCGGTCGATCTGGTATTGCGGCGTCTGGATCTCGATGCCCATCGCCTTCATCGTGCCGGGCCAGAAATCCGGGCCGGGCTGCACGCCCATCCGCTCGAAGCGGCGCACCCGGCGCAGCACTTCCAGCTTGCCGGTCATCCACTCGATGGACTTGATGGCGGTGCGCTTGAACGGGTTGTCGAAGGTCTCGGAATAGGTGAGCGACGAGCGGTCGTAAACGCGGGGCACCGGCTGCTGCCGCGGTGCGACAGGCCCCATGGCGCGCATCTTGCGGTTGCTCAGATCGGTCACGACGGCCCCCTCCTTGACGAGGTCAGTCCCCCTCGCCGAACTTGTCCGCCACCAGTGCCGCGATGGCGTCGGCCAAGGGCTCTGCCTCATTGCCCCTCGTTTCGACCTCAATAGTCGTTCCCTTGGAGGCTGCCAACATCAAAAGCCCCATGATGGAGTCGCCCGAGGCGGTCATACCGTCGCGGGAGATTTCTGCACTGGCATCAAAGCGTTCGACGAGATCGGCGAGCTTGGCGGAGGCCCGCGCATGCAGGCCCTTCACGTTCACGATCCTGAGGTTGCGTGTCGTGCCGCCGCTCACGTCGCCGGCACTTTCAGGAGGTGCCCCAGCGCGCCGCCGCCGTCGGCGGCTCCTGCACGGCGACGTGGCAATCCATGTACTTGCGCGCCGCGGCCAGCGCCCTGTCGGTCGCCTCCGAGACGGTCAGATGGCGCGAGCGGGCCAGCTTGATGAGCATCGGCAGATTGGCGCCGTAAAGGATGCGCCGGCCGGAGAGGCCGCAGGCGCGCAAGGAGAGGTTGGAGGGGGAGCCGCCGAACATGTCGGTCACCAGAACGACGCCGCCACCGGTATCCACCGCGTTGGCCGCCTCGCAAATCTCCGTTTCCTTCGCGGCCCGATCATCCTCGGGCCCGATGGAAATCGCCTTAACCCCGTCCTGATGGCCCACCACATGCTCCACGGCACCGAGATATTCCCGGGCCAGGCCGCCATGGGCTACAATGACGATACCGATCACGGTTTCACCTGCCTTCACCCCGCCCCGGGAGGTCGGCCTCCGCCCTGCGCTCAAGCTCCCTGTGTCGTTTAGACACCTGCCATCCGCCCACCGCAAGGGCGTTTGCCAAACGCTCGGCGAGGGCCACGGATCTGTGTTGCCCGCCGGTACAGCCGAAGCCGATGGCGAGATGGGTCTTCCCCTCTTCCCGCACGGCGGGGAGGATCAGGCCGAAAAGATCGCACAGCTGGGTGAAGAAAGGCTCAAACAGCCGGTCTTCAACCACGTACTTCGCCACGGCGGCGTCGCGCCCGTCGCTCTCGCGCAGGGTCGGCTCCCAGTGCGGGTTGCGCAGGAAGCGGCAGTCGAAGACGAAATCAAGCCCCCGGGGCAGGCCACGCTTGTAGGAGAAGCTCTGCAGCTCCACCGTCAGCAGCTTTCCCTCGGGCGGGGCGAAGAAGCCTTCGATCTCGGCGCGCAGGTCGTGCGGGGAGAGGCCCCCCGTCTCGATCAGCACGTCGGCGCGGGCGCGGATGGGCACCAGCATCTCCCGTTCGCGGCGGATGCCGTGCAGGGGGCTGTTGTCTGCGAGGGGATGGCGACGGCGCGTCTCGGAATAGCGGCGCACCAGCGTGTCTTCGTCGGCATCGACGTAGAGCAGCTCCTCGGCGATGTCGGCGCGGGCGGCGAGGCGGTCGATCACCTCGATCAGCGCCTCGATGGTGAAGTCGCGATTGCGCACGTCCAGCCCCAGCGCGATGGGGCGCGTGAGGGCGGGCCCGTCGATGAGACGGGGCAGAAGGGAGAGCGGCAGGTTGTCGATCGCCTCGAACCCGAGGTCTTCGAGCGCATGCACCGCCGTGGACCTGCCGGCGCCAGAGGGGCCGGTGACCAGGACGAGGCGCTGCCTGCCGTCCTCCGTCAGAGGCGCGGCGTCTTTCATTTGATCAGGATCTCCGTCCCGAACGCATATAAGCGAATGTTGCAGCTGCAAAATGGCCCGTGACAGGCTTGTGAAGCAAGGGAAGATCGGCCCCCAGCAGAGTCAATTTTCTGCGGGGCGGCAATCTCTCCTCCTCCACCCGGCCGAGGTCCATCGCGGCGAAGATCCGGGCGCGGGGGCGGGCCGGGGCATTGAGGAGGCCGATGTAGCGGGCCTCGATCATGCCCGCGATGGCGGCCGGCGCGGCGGCGAAGAGCGCCCCCTCCTCCGCCGTCACGATGGTGCGGTCGTCGGCCACCAGCTCGGCGCCGAAGGCCATCAACTCCAGCGCCAGCGCCGATTTTCCGCTGCCGGAAGGGCCGAGGATGAGGAGCCCCCGCCCCTCCACCGCGACGGTGGAGGCATGCAGGACCTCCTCCACCCGGTCAGACCGGCAGGCCGACGACGAAGCGGGCGCCGAGCGGCTCGGACGTCGGGTCGGCATCGGTGGGGCGGATGTTCTCCGCCCAGATGACGCCGCCATGCGCCTCGACGATCTGCTTGGAGATGGCGAGCCCGAGGCCGGAGTTGTTGCCGAACTGCTGCTCGGGCCGCTGCGAGTAGAAGCGCTGGAAGATCTTCGTGAGCGCCTCTTCGGGGATGCCGGGGCCGGTATCCTCCACCACCACCAGCACCCGATTCTCCCGGCGGCGGGCCCAGACGCGGATCGCGTCCCCCTCCTCGCAGAAGGAGACGGCGTTGGTGATGATGTTGACGAAGACCTGCGCCAGCCGCCCCTCGAGCCCCGAGAGCGTAATCGGGCCGGGCGGCAGATCGGTGATGTAGTCGATCCCCTGCCGGCGGGCATCGCCGCCCAGATGCTCGTTGAGGTTGGTCAGCATGCGCAGCAGGTCGAACGTCTCCTCCTCCTCCTTCACCAGCTCGGCGTCGAGGCGGGAGGCGGCGGAGATGTCGCTGACCAGCCGGTCGAGGCGGCGCACGTCATGCTCCATCACCTCGATCAGCTTCTCGCGCTGATCCTCGCGCTTGGCGACGCGCATCGTGCCCATGGCGGAGCGGAGGGAGGCGAGCGGGTTCTTGATCTCGTGCGCCACGTCCGCCGCGAACTGCTCGTTGCCCTCGATCCGGTCGTAGAGCGCCGCCACCATGCCGCGGAGGGCGGAGGAGAGGCGGCCGATCTCATCGGGCCGGGCGGAGAGGTCGGGGATGCGCACGCGGGAGGGCGCCATCTTGCGGGCGTTCTTGTCGCGCCCGATCTCGGCGGCCGCCGCCAGCTCCGCCAAGGGGTTTGCGATGGTGGAGGCGAGCACGAGGCTCAGCGCGATGGAGACGATGATGCCGACGACGAACATCTGCAGCACCCGCTCCCGCTCGATCCGCAGGAGCGCGTCGATCTCCCCGGGGGCGGAGGTGACGCCGACGGCGCCGATGGTCGTTCCCGCCTGAAGGATCGGCGAGGCGACGGCGAAGATGGAGTTGCCGTCTCCGTCGCGCATGTCGCTGACGGCGCCCCGCCCGGCCAGCGCCTGCTCCACCAGCCCGGCGGGCACCTGCGGGGCCGCCGGCTCATCCGCCGTGCCGGGGGCGACCAGCCGCGCCAGCCCGTCCCAGGCAGAGGACAGGGCGTTGGTGATCAGCGTGCCGCCGCCCTCGTATTCCAGCCCCTGCACCGCCTCCGGCTCCCCCGCCGCGGCCTGCCCGACGACCTGCCCCTGCGCATCGAAGACCCAGACGGTCACACCGCGGCGCAGATCCAGCCTGTCCAGCACGTCGGAGGCGCCGAAGGCCCCCTCGCCGTCGCTGCTGGCGGCGATGTCGGCGCGCAGCTGGAACATGTCGGCGATCAGCTCCGCCTCCGCCACGAGGCCGGAGGCGCGCTGGAAGGCGAGGTTGGCGCGGGAGGGCGCGAAGTAGAGCATCCCCGTCACCAGGAGGATCAGGGCGACGAGGTTGAAGGTGATGATCTTGCGCGCCAGCGGCGAGCGCTTGAGCGTGATCACGCCCCGGCGCCGGCGGCGCCATTCCTGCATCTCGCGCTCACCCACCTCGGGGTCGACCCAATCGTCGCCGAGCAGGATGACATTGCGCTCCGCCCGCTTGCGCGCCGTGGTTTCGGCGGCGCGGCGAACGGAGCCGAGATCGCGCACGTCGACCTTCGGCGCAGTGGTCATGCCTGGCCCCTACTCTTCGTTGTAGCGGTAGCCGATACCGTAGAGCGTCTCGATGGCGGAGAACTCGTCATCCGCCTGCCGCATCTTCTTGCGCAGCCGCTTGATGTGGCTGTCGATGGTGCGGTCGTCGACATAGACCTGATCGTCGTAGGCGACATCCATCAGCTGGTCGCGGCTCTTCACGAAGCCGGGCCGCTGGGCGAGCGCCTGCAGAAGCAGGAACTCCGTCACCGTCAGCGAGACGTCGTTGCCCTTCCACTTCACCGCATGACGCAGCGGATCCATCGTCAGGTGCCCGCGGACCATGACCTTCGTCTCTTCGGTCGTCGGGCCCACGTCGCCGGCAACGGCCTCCTGCCGGCGCAGGAGGGAGCGGATGCGTTCCACCAGCAGGCGCTGGGAGAAGGGTTTCTTGACGTAGTCGTCCGCCCCCATGCGCAGGCCCAGCACCTCGTCGATCTCGTCATCCTTCGAGGTGAGAAAGATCACGGGCATCGAGCTCTTCTGGCGCAGGCGCTGCAGCAGATCCATCCCGTCCATGCGGGGCATCTTGATGTCGAGCACCGCCATGTCTGGCAGGCGTTTCGAGAAGGCGTCCAGGGCCGTCTGCCCGTCATTGTAGGTATCGACCTCGAAGCCCTCAGCTTCGAGCGTCATGGAGACGGAGGTGAGGATGTTGCGGTCATCATCCACCAGGGCGATCTTCGACATCGCGCTTATCCTTGCTGCTCGGTTTTCTTTTCTGCCTCAATTTCCACAACCTATCCCCCGGGCAGATCGCACGAATCAATGCAAAACTGCGAATCGCCGCCTTCATTCTGCCCCATATGTGGCCAAAATCCCTGCCCAATGACTAAAATGCCGCACAATCCCTAGGGGCCGATTTTCGCCCTCTGCCAAGGCTCTGACCTTGGTTGCGCTAACGGGGATTCCGTGCTGGCGCTAACATCCATGTGGTTGCGCTAACAGGATAAAATCAGGGTTTCTGGTGCAACATCCGGGGTGTTAAGGCCGCTTCAAGCGCAGGATTTCGGCCCCGGCGGCCAGGAGGTATTCGATGGATCAAGGCAGGGTGAACCCTCAGATGACGCTGGAGCGTCAGGGCATCGGCGGGCTGGGCGAGATCCATTACAACCTCGCCGAGGAGGGCCTGATGGAGGCCGCCATCGCCAATGGCGAGGGCCGGCTCGGCCGCGGGGGGACCCTGCTCGTCACCACCGGCAAGCACACCGGCCGCTCGCCGAAGGACAAGTTCGTCGTCCGCACGCCCACCACCGAAGACACAATCTGGTGGGACAACAACGCCCCGATGAGCCCCGAGAGCTTCGCCCTCCTCAAGGCCGACATGCTCGCCCACCTGGAAGGCCGCCGCGCCTACGTGCAGGATCTCTACGCCGGCGCCGACCCGGCCCACCGCCTCGACGTGCGCGTGGTGACGGAACTGGCGTGGCACGGGCTCTTCATCCGCCACCTCCTCCGCCGGCCCGAACGGGATGAGCTGGAGAGCTTCGCCCCCGATTACACGATCATCAACGTCCCCAGCTTCAAGGCGGACCCGGCGAAGCACGGCTGCCGGTCGGAGACGGTGATCGCCCTCAATATCGACGAGAAGCTGATCCTGATCGCCGGCACCGAGTATTCCGGCGAGAACAAGAAGAGCGTCTTCACCCTGCTCAACTACCTGCTGCCCGAGAAGGGCATCATGCCGATGCACTGCTCGGCCAACCACGCGCCGGAGAACCCGGTGGACACGGCGGTGTTCTTCGGCCTCTCCGGCACCGGCAAGACCACGCTCTCCGCCGAGCCGAGCCGCGTGCTCATCGGCGATGACGAGCATGGCTGGTCGGAGAAGGGGACCTTCAACTTCGAGGGCGGCTGCTACGCCAAGACCATCAGCCTCTCGAAGGAGGCGGAGCCGGAGATCTACGGCACCACCACGCGCTTCGGCACCGTGATCGAGAACATGGTCTACGACGAGGATACGCGGGAGCTCGACTTCGAGGACGATTCGATCACCGCCAACATGCGCTGCGCCTACCCGCTGGAGGCGATCTCCAACGCGTCCGACACGGCGCTCGGCGGGCACCCCAAGAACGTCGTCATGCTCACCTGCGACGCCTTCGGCGTGCTGCCCCCCATCGCGCGGCTGACGCCGGCGCAGGCGATGTATCACTTCCTCTCCGGCTTTACCTCGAAAGTCGCCGGCACCGAGGTGGGCGTCTCCGAGCCCTCGCCGACCTTCTCCACCTGTTTCGGCGCGCCCTTCATGCCGCGCCGGCCGGAGGTCTACGGCAAGCTCCTGCAGGAGAAGATCGCCCGCCACGGCGCCACCTGCTGGCTGGTCAACACCGGCTGGACAGGCGGCGCCTATGGCGAGGGCAAGCGGATGCCGATCAGGGCGACGCGCACGCTGCTGACCGCCGCGCTCGACGGCTCGCTCAACGAGGGGATGTTCCGCAAGGATCCGAACTTCGGCTTCGAGGTGCCCGTCTCCGTCCCCGGCGTCGATGCCGCCCTGCTCGACCCGCGCCGCACCTGGGCCGACCCGGCGGCCTACGACGCGCAGGCGCAGAAGCTGGTGGAGATGTTCGCCGAGAACTTCGGCCAGTACGTCCCTTACATCGACGAGGACGTGAAGGCCGCCGCCATCGGCTGAGCCACGGGATGCCCCCGGCCCCGGCCAAAGGCCGCGGGGCTGAGAGGAGGCGGGCCGCCCCAAGGCCCGCCTCCCGCCATGTCGGGGAGGCGGAACCGCGGCGCCGCACCGGCCCGAGACTCGGGCCCTTGACCCGGGCGCGCCCCCGCAGGACAGTTTGCCGTCACGCCCGCTGCCGGCCCGCCTGTCGGGCCCCGTTACCGGCCCGCCTCCCGGGCCCCGTTGAAGGATCGCCCATGGCCCGTTTCCGCCACGCCCTCGCCGCCCTCGCCTTTGCCGCTGCCGCCGCCCCAGCCGCGGCGGAGGATTACGTCTCCGACAGCATCTCGGGCTGGCACGCGGGGGCCGTCTGCTCCTCCTCCTTCCCGGCCGGCGGGGTGCGCGATGCGCTGCCCTTCATCGCCGAGACGCAGGTGGTGCCGGCGGCGCTGGGCATCGGCTTCGGCGTCGAGGCGCAGTCGGCCCTCGGCGACATCCCGAACGTCACGGTCGTGGTGACGCACCCGGCCTTCGGCGGCGAAGGCTCGCAGCAGCAGCGCTTCAACATGTCGATCTCCGGCACCGCCCTCTCCGCCTTCTACTACCGGCTGGAGGAGCCGCAGGAGGTGCAGACGGGCATCTGGCGGATCGAGGCGCAGGCGAACGGGCAGGTGCTCTACGGCATCGACTTCGAGCTTATCGCCCCCAGCCCCGGCGACGGCCTCCTCCGCGCCTGCGCGCAGTAGGGGAGCCGTCACCGGGCGTGCACAGGGCATGCACCGGCCGTGCACAGGTGTCGGGCAACCTTGGCCCACCCACGCAGGGTGGATTTCCAACCCACCGCCCCCGTCTCCCCCCGCGCCGACGTTCGCAGGCGCAGGGCATGTGCCGGCCCGTGGGGCGGCGCTCACGGGTTGCCGCGACAGCGCTTCATGGTTGCCACTCACCTCCTCGCCCCGAGCAAGGCGCGGGCGGCATCGGAGCGCCAGCCCGCGGGACGGGCAGGCGCTCGCCCTGCGGCGCGTACCGGGCGGGGGACAAAGCGGCGGCGGTGGGCTGGTGGGTTACAAACCCACCCTACGGTGCCGGCGCTGGTTGCGCACACTGCACCCGACCGCCCTACCCCGGCGGCAGCATCAGCGCGTCGTCCAAAGTGCAGTCGCGGATCACGTCCGCCCCGCAGCGGCGGAACGCCAGGTCGCGGGTCAGGCAGACCCGCACCTCCTGGATCATCCCGGACTTGCAGGTGATCGTCACGCCATCCGGCTCCAGCGCCGGGTTCGCCTCGAGGAAGGCCTCCTCGACCAGCTCCGCCGGCAGGGTGACCGCCCGGCCCAGCCCGGTCAGCACCTCTGGCAGGGCGACGCGGCCGAAGGCCTCCGCCGACAGGTCGTAGAAGGCCTCCGCCCCCAGCCCCGAGCAGACACCGTGCTTGCGCCACTGGTAGTAGGCCGCGTCGTCATCTCCATAGAGCCCTTCCCGCGCCGCCGTCTGCGCCCGGCTGGGGCCTCGCTCGGACGTCTCGCAGTAGTCCGGCCAGCCCCGCTCGTATTGTGGCCAGAGGCCGTGGAGCACGAAGGCGCGGGCCCCCTCGCACTGGGGCGAGCCCCGCTCCTCCCCCTCCAGATGGCACCAGGACGGGCTCCAGGAGAGGGAGAGGACGTAGTAGTCGAACACCCCCGCCACGCCCTCCGCCCCGGCGGGCGTGGCGAGCCAGAGGGCGGCCAGCGCCCGACCCAGCGGCATTTTGATCTTTTCAAGGCCCATATCGGCTTCTATATAGCCTCCGTTCCCCGACAAAGAGAACAGGGTCGCCCGGCGACCCGCCCCGGCAGGGGCCGGGGGAGAAGCATTCGTGTGAAAGGCGACCCGACATGGCTGACAAACCGCTGATGGCCAAGGCCACCGCCGTCTGGCTGGTGGACAACACGACGATCACCTTCCGGCAGATCGGTGACTTCTGCGGCCTGCACGAGCTGGAGGTCCAGGGCATCGCCGATGGCGACGTCGCCGCCGGCGTGAAGGGCTTCGACCCGGTCGCCAACAACCAGCTCACGCAGGACGAGATCGACAAGGCCGAGGCCGATCCGACCCACCGGCTGAAGCTGAAGTTCAACGCCGCCTCCGTCGGTGAGGAGAAGCGCCGCGGCCCGCGCTACACGCCCCTCTCCAAGCGGCAGGACCGGCCCGCCTCGATCCTCTGGCTGGTGAAGTTCCACCCCGAGCTGAGCGACGGGCAGATCTCCAAGCTCGTCGGCACCACGAAGCCGACGATCCAGTCGATCCGCGAGCGCACGCACTGGAACATCGCCCATATCGAGCCGATTGACCCCGTCGCCCTTGGCCTGTGCAAGCAGTCCGAGCTCGACGCCGCCGTGCAGAAGGCCAACGCCAAGAAAGCCCGCGAGGGCGGGGTGATGACCGATGACGAGCGGATGAAGCTCGTCTCCACCGCCCAGTCCCTCTCGATGCCGACCGAGCCGCGCATGCCCTCCAGCATGTCCGGGCTCGAGACCTTCTCGCTCGGCGACGGGGACGACGAGGATCCGCGCGGCCATGAGGAGGAGGAAGAAGAGGACAAGCGCGACGTCTCGGACGCCGAGAGCTTCTTCAACCTGCCCGGCGACACCGACGAGGACGACGACGACGAGGATTGATCCCGCCGGCGTCGCAGACCGATCAAAGCAAGGCCCCGGGCATCCGCCGCGGGGCCTTTTTCGTGCGCGGGTCATTCAGGCGAGGACCATGAGACAACGCCGTGACCGTGGCCAGCGCCTGACGCCGCCGAGTCAGCGCGGGCCATCGGGGGCGCAATGCCGCCGCGATCAGCCACGAGACCGCTTTTGTTGGGGGATCTGGTCGGAGTGAGAGGATTCGAACCTCCGACCCCCTGCTCCCGAAGCAGGTGCGCTACCAGGCTGCGCTACACTCCGACCGTGGCGGCGGAGGTAGCGAAGCGGCCGGCGGATTGCAAGGCGGAATCGGGCTCAATCGCTGCGCTGCGCCACGGCGCTCGTGCGGCCAGGGCGCCGACCGTCGAGCACCCGCATCAGCACCGAGGGGCGCGGCGCCGTGCCCACCTCTCGCGACATCCGGGTCCGGGTGACGGGGCGCTCCGACTCGGGCTTGTTGCGCTCGCGGCCAAGAATCACGAGGCCCGAGATGATGATGATGACCGCGCCGATGGTCGTGTTGCGGCCGGGCGTCTCGCCGAAGACGAGAAAGCCGTAGGCCGCCGCCCAGATGATCTGGCTGTACTGCATCGGCGCCACCACTGCCGCCTCGCCCGCCTTGTAGGCCGCGATGATCACGAGGCCGCCGAGGAACCCGAGGCAGGCCATGCCGCCAAGGAGGCCGAGATGCCCCACCGGCATCGGCTCGTAGACGAAAGGCAGCGCCACGGCCATCAAGACGAAGTTGGCGATCATCGGGTAGAGCATCAGCACGACGGGCCGTTCGTCCGCCCCGATCTTGCGCACCGAGATGGCCGCGAAGCTGCCCGAGAGCGCCCCGACCAGCGCCGCGGCGTGGCCGAGCTCGAAGCCGATGGCATCCTGCCCGCCCGAGGGCCAGATCGCCACGACGACGCCCGCCAGGCCCACGACAACCGCCGCCCAGCGCCGCAGCCCCACCTGCTCGCCCAGCACGGGGATGGAGAGCACGGTGATGATCAACGGCGAGGCGAAGAGGATCACGTAGACCTGCGCCAACGGCAGCGTCGAGAAGGCGTAGAAGTTGCAAACCGCGTTGGCCACGGCGGCCAGCGTGCGCGCCCCCACCCACCACGGGTGCACGGGCCGCAGCGTGCCCGGCGCCCTGTCGGAGATCAGCGAGAAGGTGACGAGCGGGAACGAGAGCAGCGTGGAGAAGAAGATCAGCTGCGCCGCCGCGTAGCCGCCGCCGAGAAACTTCACCAGCGTGTCGTGGGTCGCATAAATGCCGAAGGCGGCGAGCGCGAGTAGCACGCCCTTTAGGTTCGAACCCATGTCACTGTCCCTGCCCGGTTTTACGGGCAGATTGTCCGCTGAGCCGCCCGCGTCAAGGCCGGGCGCCCCCCTTGTGGCGGCAGAGCGCCGGCGCGGGGCGGAACTGTCGAGTGCCGAGGCTCATTGGCCTTAGAAGCGGGAGAGATAGGCATGGAGACATTCGTCCAGGTGCTGGCCAGGGGCCTCGTCACCGTGGCGCTGGTGGTGGCGCTGACACGGCTGAACGGGCTGAGGAGCTTCTCGAAGATCTCCGCCTTCGATTTCGCGATCACGGTTGCCACCGGCTCCGTCCTCGCCACGGCGCTGACGACGAAGGACGCGTTCGGCCCGGCGCTGGCGGCGCTCGTGGTGCTCTTCCTCGTGCAGGGGCTGGTCAGCCGCGTGCGCGTGCGGCTCTCGCCGTTCCGCAACGCGGTGGACAATACGCCGCTCCTCCTGATGGAGAATGGCAGCTTCATGGACGAGAACATGGAGAGTGCCCAGATCGCGCGGAGCGACCTCATCGCCAAGCTGCGGGAATCAGGCACGGTGGAGCGGGCCAAGATCCGCGCCGTGGTGCTGGAGACGACGGGGACAGTGAGCGTGATCTATGCCGATCCCGGCGCCGAGCTGGCCGAGGGGCTGATGGACGGCGTGCGCCGTACGCCCCGCGCCCTGCCCTGACATGAAAAGGGCCGGCCCGAAGGCCGGCCCGTGGTTCTCGCTAGGAGCGCTCAGTCGGCGGTGGAATGGCTCTCCATCCACGCCTTGTGGCGCTTTTCGTCTGCGAGCGCCGTCTCCACCATGCCGGCCATCTCCGCCGGCAGCGACGCGTTCTCAGAGGCGTGCTGGTAGGCGGAAACGGTGTCCGATTCGTTGGTGCTCATCGCCCGCAGGATGCTGGCATCGTCGCCCATCATGTCGGCGAGCTTCACCTTGCCGGTGGTCAGCATCTGCTTCATGTCGCCTTCCGTGGGCGGGGTGACGCCATGCGCCTCGGCCAAGGTGCGAAGCGCGTCGAGGTGGGCGTGGTGATCGTCCCGGAAGGCCGAGACCTGCGCCTTGTACTCGGCGGAGTCGAGCCGCTCGATGACGGTGTCGTAGGCGGCGATCGCGTCATGCTCCAGCAGGATGCAGTTCTCGATCAGCTTCTCGGCGGTGTTCTCGGTGCCAACTGTCGTGGCCATGGGAGCCTCCTCCAGATTCCGTTTCGGTTGCCCGACAGAACCGGGAGCGCGCCCCGATGTTCCGCCCCGCCGCCATATGGGCGGGGCGGGAGTGTGCGCTCAGGCCGAGGCGGCCAGCGCCGCTGTCCTGAGTTACGCGGCGGCCAGCGCCGCGACGATGGCGTCGCCCATCTCGGAGGTGGAGACGGGGGACTTGCCCTCTTCGCCCAGCAGATCGGCGGTGCGCAGGCCGTCGGCCAGCACCGTCTCCACCGCCTTCTCGACACGCGTCGCCTCGTCGCCGAGGTCGAAGGAGTAGCGCAGGGCCATGGCGAAGGAGAGGATGCAGGCGATCGGGTTGGCCTTGCCTTGCCCCGCGATGTCCGGCGCCGAGCCGTGGACGGGCTCGTAGAGGGCCTTCGGCCGGCCATTCGCCATGGGGGCGCCCAGCGAGGCGGAGGGCAGCATGCCGAGGGAGCCGGTGAGCATCGCGGCGGCGTCGGAGAGCAGGTCGCCGAAGAGGTTGTCCGTCACGATGACGTCGAACTGCTTGGGCCAGCGGCAGAGCTGCATGGCGCCGGCGTCGGCGTACATGTGGGAGAGCGCCACCTCGGGGTAATCCTTGCCGACCTCGGTGACGACCTCGCGCCAGAGGATGCCGGATTCCATGACGTTGGCCTTTTCCATCGAGCAGAGCTTGCGGTTGCGCTTCATGGCCAGTTCGAAGGCGGAGCGGGCGACACGCTCGATCTCGCTCTCGGTGTAGCGCTGGGTGTTGATGCCGACGCGCTCGTTGTTCTCGGTGATGATGCCGCGCGGCTCGCCGAAATAGATGCCGGAGGTCAGCTCGCGGACGATGACGATGTCGAGCCCGGCGACCACCTCGCGCTTGAGGGAGGAGAAATCGGCCAGCGCGTCGAAGCACTGCGCGGGGCGCAGGTTGGCGAAGAGGTCCATCTCCTTGCGCAGGCGCAGCAGGCCGCGCTCGGGCTTCACGGAGAAGTCGAGCACGTCGTATTTCGGCCCGCCGACGGCGCCGAGGAGGACGGCGTCGACCTCCTGCGCCTTCGCCATCGTGTCATCGTGGAGCGGAGTGCCGTGCGCGTCGTAGGCGGCGCCGCCGACGAGATCTTCCGAGACGTCGAAGGCGTGACCTTTCGTGCCGAACCAGTCGATGACCTTTCGGACCTCCGCCATCACCTCGGGGCCGATGCCGTCGCCGGGCAGGATGAGAAGGGAATGGGCCATCTTTCGCTCCGTCAGTTGGGACGGCTTCGGGTAGCTTGCGGGGGGTGGGGCGTCAACGCTCTCCGGCCCTGCCGGGCCGGCTCGCCGGGCGTTCGGGGGCGGGCGGCGGGAGCGGGTGGCCGGTGGTGGAGCGGGGGCGCTGCCCCCGCGCCCCCGAGGTATTTTCGGCCAGATGAAGAGGATCGGGGCTGGTGGGGCCGTCGGCGCTTGACTTGGGGCGGCGGGCGCTACCCTTGGTTTCGGGGGTGGGAATGGTTACCACCCGATGGACCCGGACCCGAGAGATGAAGACACAGGACATGGATCGCGACTGGCTGACAACTGCCCGCACCCTTCAGAAGGCCCTGCCCTACATGCAGCGCTATTCCGGCGCCATCGTGGTGGTGAAGTTCGGCGGCAACGCCATGGGCGGCGTCGAGGCGATGGCGGACTTCGCCCGCGACATCGTGCTGATGCGGCAGGTGGGGGTGAACCCGGTCGTCGTCCATGGCGGCGGGCCGATGATCAACGAGATGCTGGGCAAGCTCGGCATCGAATCGCACTTCGTCAACGGCAAGCGGGTGACCGACCAGGCCACCGTCGAGGTCGTCGAGATGGTGCTGACCGGCCTCGTCAACAAGCGGATCGTGCAGGCGATCATGGACGAGGGCGGGCGGGCCGTCGGCCTTTCCGGCAAGGACGACGACCTGATGGTCTGCGAGGCGGATGACCCGCAGCTCGGCTTCGTCGGCCGGCCCATCGAGATGAACGTGCAGGTGCTGCGCGACCTCTTCAAGGCGGGGATCATCCCGGTCATCGCGCCCGTGGCGACGGGGATGGACCCCAACGAGACCTTCAACGTCAACGGCGACACCGCCGCCGGCGCCATCGCCGGGGCGCTGAAGGCCGACCGCCTGCTGCTGCTGACCGACGTGCCGGGCGTCAAGGATGCCGACGGGAATGTCGTCACCCAGCTCTCGCCCGAGCAGGTTCGGGCGATGATCGACGACGGCACCATCTCCGGCGGGATGATCCCCAAGGTGGAGACGGCGCTGCAGGCGGTGGAGAAGGGCGTGCGGGCGGCCGTCATCATCAACGGCAAGCTGCCGAACGCGGCACTGCTGGAGCTCTTCACCGAGCATGGCGCCGGGTCGATCATCCGCGCCAGCGAACCCCGGGTGCCGACCTCGGAGTGAGGCGGCCGCCGGCGGCGGCCGGCTTGACACCGAGGGTGGGGGCATGAGCATGGGAGGCGATTGCCCCGCCTGCTCCGGCGACGGAGCGAGGCACCACCCTGTATTGATTGCGAAGGCTTTTTTCCCTTGAAGACCCTTATCCTCACCCGCCACGCCAAATCCGACTGGAGCCAGGACGCCGACGACCATTCCCGCCCTCTGAACAAGCGGGGCCGCCGGGCGGCGCCGCTCCTCGGCCAGTGGCTGCAGCAGACGGGGCACCTGCCGGATCTTGTGCTCTGCTCGGACGCCAAGCGCACGCGGGAGACGCTGGCGCTGATCCTCGCGGAATGGGCGAGCTGGCCGCCGGTGCGGCAGCGAAAGAGCCTCTACCAGGCCTCGGCGGCGCGGATCCTCGAGATCCTGCGGGGGGAGACGACGGCACAGACGATCCAGGTCATCGCCCACAACCCCGGCATCGGGGCGCTGGCGCAGGCGCTGCTGGCGGAGCGGGGGGATCACCCGCGCTTCGACGATTACCCGACGGGCGCGACGGCCGTCATTTCCTTCCAGACGGATGACTGGGCCAAGGTGGCCGAGGGCACCGGGCGGCTGGTGGACTTCACCGTGCCGGCAGAGCTGGGCTGAGGCGCGGGCGATGCACGGTGTCGTCGGAAAGATCGTGGCTCGTCCGGGCCAGCGCGAGGCGGTGATCAAGGTGCTGGAAGACAGGCCCCGCGAGGTGCCGGGCTGCCTCTCCTACGTGGTGGCGCGGGATGTGGACGACGGCAGCGCCGTCTGGGTGACGGAAATCTGGAAGAGCCCGGCGGTGCATGCGACATCGCTGCGGAGCCCCGGGGCGCGCGAGATGGTCGATCGGCTGCGCCCGCTCGTCGCCACCGTCGAGCGGGTGGCGACGACGCATATCCTGTCGGGCGCGCCGGAGGGGTGACGGGCGGCCCCGGGGCCGCCCTGCTCGCCGCTCCCTTGCGGACGCGTCTCGCGCCTCAGTGACCGAGGATCTGGCTGAGGAACAGCTTCGTCCGGTCGCTCTTGGGGTTGTTGAAGAACTCCTCCGGCTCGTTCTGCTCGACGATCTGGCCCTGGTCCATGAAGATCACGCGGTTGGCGACCTGACGGGCGAAGCCCATTTCGTGCGTGACGCAGAGCATGGTCATGCCCTCCTGCGCCAGCTCGATCATGGTATCGAGCACCTCCTTGATCATCTCCGGGTCCAGAGCCGACGTCGGCTCGTCGAAGAGCATGATCCGCGGGCGCATGCAGAGCGAGCGGGCGATGGCGACGCGCTGCTGCTGACCGCCGGAGAGCTGGCCGGGGTACTTGTCGGCCTGCTCGGGGATCCGCACCTTTTCGAGGAAGTGCATCGCCGTCTCTTCGGCTTCCTTCTTGGGCGTCTTGCGCACCCAGATCGGGGCCAGCGTGCAGTTCTCGAGGATGGTCAGGTGCGGGAAGAGGTTGAAGTGCTGAAAGCACATGCCGACCTCGGAGCGCACCTTGTCGATGTTCTTGAGGTCGGAGCTGAGCACCGTCCCGTCCACCTCGATCTTGCCCGACTGGTGCTCTTCCAGCCGGTTGATGCAGCGGATCAGCGTCGACTTGCCGGAACCGGAGGGGCCGGCGATGACGATCCGCTCCCCCCGGTAGACGGTCAGGTCGATGTCGCGCAGCACGTGGAAGGTGCCGAACCACTTGTTCATCTTGGTGATCTGAACGGCGACCTCGTCGCTCACCTTCAGTTTCGAGCGGTCGATCTGAAGCTCGGTATCTAGCGCGGTCATGGATAGGGCTCCTTAGCGATGCTCGCGGGTGAGCTTGCGTTCGAGGTACATGGAGTAGCGGGACATGCTGAAGCAGAAGATCCAGAACATGATCCCGATGAAGAGGAAGAGCTCCCAGTAGATGCCGTTCCAGTCCGTCGTGGCGCGGATGGAGTTGGACAGGCCGATGGGATCGAGCAGGCCGATGAAGACGACCAGCGTCGTGTCCTTGAAGAGCCCTATGAAGGTGGAGACGATGCCGGGGATGGCGATTTTCAGCGCTTGCGGCAGGATGATCAGCCGCATGGACTGCCAGTAATCCAGCCCCAGCGCGTCCGCCGCCTCGTATTGGCCCTTCGGCAGGGCGGCGAGGCCGCCCCGCACCACCTCGGCGATGTAGGCCGCCGAGAAGAGCGTCACCATGATGATGACGCGCAGCATGATGTCGAAGTTGGTGCCCGGCGGCAGGAAGTAGTTCAGCAGCAGCGAGGCGGTGAAGAGCCAGACGATCAGCGGCACGCCGCGGATCAGCTCGATGAAGCCGACGGAGACCTTGTTGATCAGGAACAGGTCCGACTGCCGCCCCAGCGCCAGGAGGATGCCGAGCGGCAGCGACAGGATGATCCCCGCCACGCCGATGACGAAGGAGAGCATGAAGCCGCCGAAATCCTTCGAGCCGACGGGCTCCAGCCCGATGGGGAGGATGTTGCCGAGCTCCCGCGCCAGCGGGCCGGCGAGGAAGAGCCAGAAGATGATCGGCAGCAGGACGGCTGCGATCGTGGCCACCAGCCGGCCGAGCGGCTTGGTCAGGAAGGCGATGCAGGCCCAGCCGATGACGAAGCCCAGCGCCACCGTGAGCGGCCCCCAGATCGTGCCGCCCCACAGGAGCAGGAAGATCAGGAAGGGCGCCGCGACGGTGAAGCCCAGCATCTGGCGCGGCACCCGCGCGAAGAGGACCGGCGCGATGGCGGCGAAGAAGCACAGGAGCGCCAGGATCGGCCGCCAGTAGAGCTCCCTCGGGTAGAAGCCGAAGAGGAGCTGCTGCCAGCGATCGGTGATCACGGCGAAGCAGGCCGCATCCACCCCGTCGCCGTAGCGGGCGTCGCGGATCTCGCGGCACTCCGCCAGCGAGCCGGCATCCCAGACGCCGCGCAGCAGCCACGGCAGCGTGTGCGCCAGCACCCAGTAGACGAGGAGCAGCGACAGCACCGTCAGGATGGCGTTGAGCCAGGAGGAGAACAGGTTCTCCCGCAGCCATTTGAGCGCGCCCTGCTCGGCGATGGGCGGCTCCTTCTGGGCGAGCATCGTCTCGCGGACGAAGGCCAGGTCAGCTTCGGAATGCATGTCGGCCATCTCAGCGCTCCTTCAGCTTGACGCGGTTGTTGTAGATGTTCATCGCGCCCGAGATCAGCAGCGAGATCAGCAGGTAGAAGAGCCCGAGGAGGAGCATCCCCTCCAGCTCCTTGCCGGTCTGGTTGATGGTGATGCCCCCCAGCGTCGAGCGGACATCCATGTAGCCGACGGCGATGGCCAGCGAGGAGTTCTTGGTCAGGTTCAGGTACTGCGAGATCAGCGGCGGGATGATGACCCGCAGCGCCTGCGGCAGGATCACCAGCCGCATCGTGACGCCCGAGCGCAGGCCGAGCGCGTAGGCGGCCTCCGTCTGGCCCTTGGAGATGGCGAGGATGCCGCCGCGCACGATCTCGGCGATGAAGGCACCGGTATAGAGCGAGAGGGCCAGCCACAGGGCGACGAGCGAGTTGCGGACCTGAATGCCGCCGTTGAAGTTGAAGCCCCCCAGCTCGGGATAGGCCAGGCTGATCGGCCGGCCGAGCAGGAAGAAGACCACCAGCGTCGGCACGAAGAAGAGCAGGATGGAGGGCAGCAGCGTCGGGACGACCTTGCCCTCGTCGAGCAGCTTCTTCACCGCGTAGCGGCGCCACAGGAAGATCGCCGCGATGGAGGCGAGGAAGACGCCGACGACGAACCATGCGGCCGCACCGCCGACGGGCGCGGGGATGAAGACACCGCGGTTGGTGATGGCGACCGAGTCCCACAGCAGCATCGAGGCGTCGGCATTGCCGCTCTCGTCCACGAGGAAGGCCCGGGGCTGCGGTGTCGCTTCCGTCATCAGCGCGAAGATCAGGATGATCCAGAGCAGCAGCGGGATGTTGCGGAAGGCCTCGACATAGACGGTCATCAGCCGGCCGACGACCCAGTTCTTAGACAGGCGCAGCACGCCCGCCAGAACGCCGACGACCGTGGCCAAGATGCAGCCGAGAACGGCGACGAGCAGCGTGTTGAGGATGCCCACCAGAGCCGCGCGCCCGTGCGTGGAGCCGCTGTCATACGGAATGAGCACCTGATTGATGTCGTACCCGGCGCGCTGGCCGAGGAAGCCGAAGTCGAAATCCTTGCCGAGCGCTTCGAGGTTTTCGATCGTGTTGTTGATCAGCCAGCCGAAGAACGTCAGCAGCACGATCAGGGCGACGATCTGGATCGTCATCGATCGATAGCGCGTGTCGTAGATCAGTTGGTTGAGCCGGAATCCCTGGTCCGGCGCCGGCGCGTCAGTCGTCGTGGACATGATGTCTCCCCGGCGAGACGCCCTTCCTTCCCGGTGCCGGTTTTTCCCGGCTTGTCGTTCAGGGCGGCCCGATGCTGTCCAATCCCTTGGAGGTCGGGCCGCGCAGTGGCCCTGGCTCCGGTCTTATTGGAAGGGGGCGCCGAATGACGGCGCCCCCTCCTGTTGTCTTACCGGAACGGCGGGCTGTAGAGCAGGCCGCCTTCGGTCCACTGCGCGTTCAGGCCGCGCGCGAGGCCGATCGGGGTGCTTTCACCGATGTTCTGCTCGAAGATCTCGCCGTAGTTGCCGACGGCGGCAATGGCGCGCTGCGCCCAGTCGGAGTCGAGGCCGAACATGGCGCCGAGGTCACCCTCGGTGCCGAGCAGACGGTTGATCTCCGGGTTGTCGGTGCCTTCGGCGAGTTCCGCGACGTTGGCGGAGGTCACGCCCAGCTCCTCGGCGGCGATCAGCGCGTTCAGCGTCCAGCGAGCGATGTCGCCCCACTGGTTGTCGCCATGGCGAACGAGCGGGCCGAGCGGCTCCTTGGAGATGATCTCCGGCAGGATGACGTGGTCGCCCGGGTTCTCGAACGTGGCGCGCGTGGCGGCCAGGCCGGAGGCGTCGGTCGTGTACACGTCGCAGGCATTGGCGAGGTACTGCTGCTGGGCCTCGGCGTTCGTTTCGACGGGCACCGGCTCGTAGCTGATGTTGTTGACGCGGAAGTAGTCCGCGAGGTTCAGCTCGGTCGTGGTGCCGGTCTGGATGCAGACGGTGGCGCCGTCGAGATCGCGGGCCGAGGTGACGCCCAGCTCACGGGGGACCATGAAGCCCTGGCCGTCGTAGTAGTTCACGCCGACGAACTCGAAGCCGAGGTCGACGTCGCGGCTGAAGGTCCAGGTCGTGTTCCGGGCCAGCAGGTCGACCTCGCCGGAGGCGAGCGCGGTGAAGCGCGTCTGGCCGGTGGTCGGGACGAAGTTGACGGCCATCGGATCGTCGAGGACGGCGGCGGCAACGGCGCGGCAGAAGCTGACGTCGAAGCCCTCCCACTCACCGGCGGCGTTCGGAGACGCGAAGCCGGTCAGACCGGTGGCCACGCCGCAATCGAGCACGCCGGCTTCCTGGACGTCTGCGAGCGTCTGGGCACTGGCCGTGCCGGCGGCGAGACCAGCAACGGTCAGCGCGCCGAAAAGAACGGATGTTTTCATATTTACCTCTTCCTGATTTCCCATGCCCGGAGACAGGGGCTTATCTCCCGCCCTCCCTGAAGAACGGGATCGAGTTTTTTGGAAGGCCGGCTCCCTGAAAGCCCGAACCTCCTCTCGACGCCCCAAGCTTGGGCGAATTCCCATCCTGCGGTCAAGGCTTCGCGGGCCGAAGAGAGGCCCCTTCTGCCCAAAAAATTGGCAATTCAAAGCGTTTTGGGAGCCGGGTGACCGCTGTGGGGCGCCCGGCGGAGGGTCAGGTGGCCGATTTTTTGACTCGCCAGTCAATCCACCGGCCGCGCCGGCGGAGACGATTCACCGCTCCCCGGCCGCCGCGAGGAAGGCGGCGGCATTCAGGAAGGCCTCGCGGCGGGTGGCGGTGGCGGCGGCGGCCTCCTCGTCGGGGCCCCATTGCTCCTCCTGCCAGGCCTCGTCGATCCGGCTGATCGTCCACGCCGCCTCCGCCCCAAGCCGGCCGTCGAGGACGGCGAGGGCGAGGACGAGAGAGCCGGAGAGGGCGACGAGATCGTGGAAGGCGGCGAGGCGGAAGATCCCCAGCTCCTCCACCCGCGCGTGCAGGCGGGTGAGCGAGGAGGCCGGCTGATCCACCGCCATGACGCCGGCGGTGACGTTGAGGGGCGCCTGCAGGCTCTCCGCTGCCCAGGCGATCATCGGGTCCCACGCCGCGGCCTGCCGGGAGACGAGCTCCGCCGGGGCATCGGCGCGGTAGCAGATGAGGTCGGTGCCGCCGTAGCCGGCGAGCATCGCGGACACGTCGGCCTGCTGGGGGGCAACCTTCTCGATCGCGGAATTGGCGGTGCGGGTGGCGGGCATCGTCTCCGGCCGGATCTGCCCGTCCTGCGCGCGCCATTCCTCGGCCACCCGCTCGGCGAGGGCCGCCGTCGGCAGGGCGAGGAGGTGCTTGCCGGGGGTGCGGATCGGCCGCCCGTCGAGGGTGACCTGCCAGCCCTCCGCCGTCTCTTCGGTGGCGACCTCGCTCCAGAAGACCTTCGCGGCCCATTCCGTCATGCCGGCACCCCCAGAAGCGCGTCGATGGCGGCGGGGAGCGCTGCGAAGCTCTCCACCAGCCGGTCGGCGCCGAGGCTCTCCGGCGCGTGGTAGCCCCATGTGACGCCGAGCGCGGCGGCGCCGGCGGCGCGGGCCATATCCATGTCGAAGCTGGTGTCGCCCACCATCACCGCCGCGGCGGCGTCGATGCCTGTCTCGGAGAGGCAGGCCTCGACCATGGCGGGGTGCGGCTTGGAGGGGTTGGTGTCGGCGGTCTGGCGCGAGACGAAGAGGCCATGCAGATCATGCGCCTCGATCACCGCGTCGAGCCCGCGGCGCGCCTTGCCGGTGGCGACGGCGAGCAGCGTCTCCGGCTGGGCGTTGAGCGCCAGCAGCGCCTCGCGCGCGCCGGGAAAGAGCGGCGCGCCGGAAGCGGCGCCGCCGGCGACGCGCGCCTCGTAATAGGCGGTGCGGTAGCCTTGCGCGAGGCGGGCATGCGTCTCGGCCGGGTGATCCGGCGCCAGACGCGCCATGGCGACCTCGAGCGACAGGCCGACGATGGCGCGCACCTGCGGCAGGGCGGGCGCCTCCAGCCCGACGCTGGAGAAGGCGCGCATCATGGCGGCGTGGATCTGGGACTGGCTGTCGACGAGCGTGCCGTCGACGTCGAAGATGACGAGCCGCATCAGAACTCCTCCTCGGAGAAGGGGTCCACCGGCACGTCGCGAGGGTCCCAGCCGAAGAAGTCCCACGTCCGCTGCATGTGCTCGGGCAGTGGCGCGGTGAGGGACAGGCGGGCACGGGTGACGGGATGCTCCAGCATCAGCGAGCGGGCATGGAGATGCAGCTTGCGGCTGAGCGCGCCGCCGGCGGAGGCGCCCCAGCCGTCGCCGAGGTTCTCCTGCCCCGAGCCGCCATACTTGCCGTCGCCGAGGATCGGGTGGCCGATCTCGGCCATGTGGGCGCGCAGCTGGTGGGTGCGGCCGGTGATCGGCGTCAGCGCCACCCAGGAGAGGCGCTGGCCGGCATTCTCCAGCACGATGTAGTCGCTCTGGGCGCGCTTGGCGCCCTCGACGGAGGCGATCTCGGAGGGGTGGATGCAGCGCATCTTCTCCCCCTCTCCGCCCCGGCCGCGGCCGGGCATCTTGGCGAGGGCGAACTTGATGGAGGCGGCACGCGGCAGCGGGGCGCCAGCGATGGCGGCCCAGTAGATCTTGGAGGTGGCGCGGTGGCGGAAGGCCTCGCTCAGGCGGCGGGCGACGCGATCCGTCCGGGCGAGGAGGAGGATGCCGGAGGTGTCCTTGTCGAGCCGGTGGACGAGCTTCGGACGCTCCTTGTAGCCGAAGGTCAGGTAGCGGGAAAGGCCGTCGACATGCCGCTCCCCCTGCCCCGAGCCGCCCTGGGACGGCAGGCCGGGGGGCTTGTTGAGGGCGATGATGTGGTCGTCCTTCCACAGGACGGCGGCCTGGATCATCTCCTCATCCGCCCTGACGGGCGGCTTCGGCGCCGTGGGCTCCGTCTGCTCCAAGGGGCCGAGGGGCGGGACGCGGACGGTCTGGCCGTCGGCGACGCGGTCGGAGCTCTTGGCGCGGGCGCCGTCGATGCGGATCTCGCCCTTGCGGCAGGCCTTCTCGATCCGCCCCTGGCCGAGGCCGGGGAACTGCTTCTTCAGCCAGCGGTCGAGCCGCTGGTCGCCCTCGCCGGGTTTGACGATCCGCTGCTCGACGCCGCTCATGTGAAGCTCCGTGCCAGGAGGAGGCCGGCGGCACAGGCGCCGACGGAGAGGACGAGCGAGGCGGTGACGTAGAGCGCCGCGGTGCCGGGCTGACCCCGCTCGAAGAGGGTGATGGCATCCAGCGAGAAGGCCGAGAAGGTGGTGAAGCCGCCGAGCAGGCCCGTCATGAGGAGCGGGGCGAAGCGTGTCGCGGAGAGATGGGCGAGGATGACGATCAGCGTGCCCATGGCGAAGGAGCCGAGGATGTTGACCGCCAGTGTGCCCCAGGGAAAGCCGGGGCCGGCGAGCCGCAGCGTCCCCAGCCCCGCAAGATAACGGAGCGAGGCGCCGAGGGCGCCGCCGAGGGCGACTTGTCCGAGGGTCTGCAACATCGCGCTTCCCTCGCGCCGGGGGGCCGGGATGTCAACTGGCGTGGGGGGTGGAGGCTGCGGGACCGGGGGGCCCTGCCCCCCGGAGCCCCCCGAGGGTATTTGGGGCCAGATGAAAGGCGGGCGGGGGCGCCGGAGGCTCAGGTGCCGCGCTTGGCGCGCAGCTGGGAGAAGTACTCCATCCGCTTCTTCAGGTCGCGCTCGAAGCCCCGCTCGACCGGGGCGTAGAGGGCCGGGCGCTCCATCCCGTCGGGGAAGTAGTTCTGGCCCGAGAAGGCATCCTCCGCCTCGTGGTCATAGGCATAGCCGGAGCCGTAGCCCTGCTCCTTCATCAGCTTGGTGGGCGCGTTGAGGATGTGCCGGGGCGGCGGGGCGGAGCCGGAGGACTTCGCCAGCCCGCGGGCCTTGTTGTAGGCCTTGTAGGCGGCGTTCGATTTGGGGGCGAGCGCGAGGTAGATGACGGCGTTGGCGAGGGCGAGCTCCCCCTCCGGCGAGCCGAGGCGCTCGTAGGTCTCCCACGCCGAGAGGCAGTGCTGCTGGGCCGCCGGGTCGGCCAGGCCGATATCCTCCACGCTCATGCGGGTGATGCGGCGGGCGAGGAAGCGCGGGTCCTCGCCGCCCTCCAGCATCCGCGAGAACCAGTAGAGGGCCGCCTCGGGATCGGAGCCGCGGACGGATTTGTGCAGGGCGGAGATGAGGTTGTAATGCTCGTCCCCCGACTTGTCGAACTTCGCCGCACGCCGGGTGAGGCGGGTGGCGAGTTGCTCCGGCGCGAGGGGGGCCGAGAGGCTCCAGCCCGCGACCTGCTCGATGAGGTTGAGAAGGGCGCGGCCATCGCCATCGGCCATCGCGAGGAGCTGCTCGCGGGCGGCGGGGGTGAGCGGCAGGGGGCGGCCCAGCTCCTCCTCCGCGCGGGCGGCGAGCGCCTCCAGCTCCTCGGGGCCGAGGCGGGTGAGCACCAGCACCGAGGCGCGGGAAAGGAGGGCGGCGTTGAGCTCGAAGCTGGGGTTCTCCGTCGTCGCGCCGACGAGGAGGATGGTGCCGTCCTCCATGTGCGGCAGGAAGCTGTCCTGCTGGGCCTTGTTGAAGCGGTGGATCTCGTCGACGAAAAGGAGCGTGCCCTGCCCGTTCTGCCGGCGCATCTTCGCCGCCTCGAAGACCTTCCGCAGCTCCGGCACGCCTGTGAAGATGGCGGAGATCTGCACGAAGGCGAGATCGGTCTCGCGGGCGAGGAGGCGGGCGATGGTCGTCTTGCCGACACCGGGCGGGCCCCAGAAGACGAGGCTGGAGAGGGTGCCGGAGGCGAGCATGGCGCCGAGGGGAGCCTCGGGGCCGAGCACCTGGGCCTGGCCGATGACCTCCTCCAGCCGCGCGGGGCGCAGGCGGTCGGCCAGCGGGCGGGGGGCGGCGCCCTCTCGGGCGGGCTCGCGGGCGGGCTCGGGATCCTGGGAGGAGAAGAGGTCGGCCATGGGGAAGAGATAGGCCGCTATGGCGGGAGGCGAAAGGTGTGGCGCTGCGGCCGGTGGCCGTGCGCCTCCGGTGCCGCCCGGGCGACCCCGGCGAGACGTGAGCGGCTGCGCGCCGGCGTCAGTTCAGGGCCTGGGTGAAGTCCATCCAGACGGCCTGATACTCGATGCCGCCCATGTTCATCGTCCGCCCCGCGGGGGAGAGGTTGAGGTTCGCCCGCTTCGCCCAGCGGCCCCAGTTGGAGGGCAGCAGGGCCAGACCCTTGCGCACGTCGTTCTCGCGGGCGGCGGAGGTGAGCTGGCTGATGAGCTTCAGCCGCACGCGCAGGCGCATGGCGGCGGGGATGTCCTGCAGGATGAAGCCGCGCGTGACCTCCCAGACCCCCTCCTCCACCGGCGCGTCCTCGTCGAGGAGGTCGGCGGGGATCGAATCGAGCAGGCCGCGCTGCGCGTCGCGGATCATGTAGGTGTAGATGCCGCAGCGCGCCCGCGTCGGCGTCAGGCGAAGGCCGGCGAGCACCCGCCCGTCGCCGTTGTGCACGGCGACCCAGCGCGACACCGGGGTGTCGTACTGGTCGAACTCCATCCCCATCGTCTCCGGCAGATCCCACCCCTTCTTCAGGATGAAGGACTCACGCCGGGCGCGAAACAGGTTTGCGAAAAGTTCACCATGCTGGTGCAGATTGGCGAACGACAGGGTCGTGGCTTCCATAGGGCCTCCGGAAGAAAGACTAACCCGATCCATCCGTCGCGCGAGGCCTTTTTCGAGAGAACTCATAGCAGGCGGTAATCACGCGCGCGCTGGACGGCCTCGGTCGTCGTTCTGGCGAGAAGGCGATTGCGGGCCGATGTCAGCCGCGCCTTCAGCGCCGATTCCGAGATGTCCAGCCGCGCTGCGGCCGCTGCGTAGCGATCTCCCTCGGCGATACACCGCAGGGCCTCGATCTCCGCGTCCGTGAGGGACTTCGGGGGCTCGGTGAGAACATGCAACTCGTGAATGATCTCCGCGAAGGCCGAGATCTCGTCGTCCGTAAACGCGCGGTCACCCCGCGCGGCCGATGCAATGGTGCGGCTCCGCTTGGGGCCGTGCGACACGGCGAGGCCGTGCACCAACCCATGGTCCGCCGCCTGGCCGAGAATGTCGAACGGGTCGGGGATGCCGATCTCGCTCCACCGCGCCGTGCCTTCGACGCTGAACCCCCAGGCGATGATCGGATCACGTAGGGCGTAGGCTTCCTCCGTGTAGTGCTCGATCCAGGCCTGCGGGAAGGATTGGTGACTCAGAAGCGGCATCGCGAAACGGATGTGCAGCCCGTAGGTGAAACCGCCGGGCGCCAGCTTTCCGAGCTCATCGGATTTTTGATCGATCACGGACCGCATGGCTACCCGTCTATAGGCACTTCACGACAGAGTACGTCAACTTTGACATGTTCTTCCAATGAGGCAGGCCGGTCATGCTTTTTCGCCACACGCTCCTTTATGAACATGATGTTACGGGAGAGGGGCGGCATCGAAAAGGCCCGCCGGAGGGGCGGGCCTTGGAGGCGCTGGTGCGCGTCTTGTGAGCAGCGGCGAGCGCTCAATCTTCGTCTTCGAACTCGCCCTGGCGCTCGAGGTAGGCGCGGTCGGCGGCGCCCTTGGCATCGGGGTCGCGGTCGACCAGCTCGATGATGGCCATCGGGGCCATGTCGCCATAGCGGAAGCCGGCCTTCAGGACGCGGGTGTAGCCGCCGGGACGGTCGGCGTAGCGCGGGCCGAGGACGTCGAACAGCTTGGCGACGTGGATGTCCTGCTTGAGGGCAGCGGCGGCCTGGCGGCGGGCGTGAACGTCGCCGCGCTTGCCGAGGGTGATGAGCTTGTCGACGATGCGCTTGAGCTCTTTCGCCTTGGGCAGGGTCGTCTTGATCTGCTCGTGCTCGATCAGCGAGCCCGACATGTTGGCGAAGAGCGCCTTGCGATGCTCGTGGGTACGGTTGAGGCGGCGGTAGCCGGAACCATGACGCATGATGTATCTCCGTTACGTTTTATGTGGGCCGCCGCTTGCGTGACGACGGCTCCGTTGGTGGGGCGGGATGCCCGGGCAGTGGAGGTGCGTGCGAGCACGCACCCTACGGTAGGGTGCGTGCTCGTCACGCACCTTAAAACTGGTCTTCGAACTTCTTGGCCAGATCCTCGATGTTCTCCGGCGGCCAGTCCTCGACATCCATGCCGAGGTGCAGGCCCATGCCCGAGAGCACTTCCTTGATCTCGTTCAGCGACTTGCGGCCGAAGTTCGGGGTGCGGAGCATCTCGGCTTCGGTCTTCTGGATCAGGTCGCCGATGTAGACGATGTTGTCGTTCTTCAGGCAGTTCGCCGATCGGACGGAGAGCTCCAGCTCGTCCACCTTCTTGAGGAGGAGCGGGTTGAACTCGAGCCCGTCGTCGGAAGAGCCGGCCGTGGCCGATTCCGGCTCGTCGAAGTTGACGAAGATCGACAGCTGGTCCTGCAGGATGCGCGCGGCATAGGCCACGGCGTCATCCGGCGTCAGCGAGCCGTCGGTCTCGACCTTCATGACCAGCTTGTCATAGTCGAGCACCTGGCCTTCCCGCGTCGGCTGCACGTCGTAGGAGACGCGCTTGACCGGCGAGTAGATGGCGTCGATGGCGATCATGCCGATGGGCGCGTCTTCCGGCTTGTTCTTGTCGGCGGCGACGTAGCCCTTCCCGGTGTTGACGGTCAGCTCCATGTAGAGGCTGGCGCCGTCGTCGAGGTGGCAGATCACGTGCTCCTTGTTCAGGATCTCGATGCCCGCGCTCTCGGAGATGTCGGCCGCCGTGACGGCGCCCGGGCCCTTCGCCTGGATGGTCAGGCGCTTCGGCCCTTCCACGTCCATGCGGATGGAGACACCCTTGAGGTTGAGGACGATATCCGTCACATCTTCCCGCACGCCGGAGACGGACGAGAACTCGTGCAGGACGTTGTCGATCTGCACCGAGGTGATGGCGGCGCCCTGGAGCGACGACATCAGAACGCGGCGCAGCGCGTTGCCGAGCGTGAGGCCGAAGCCACGCTCCAGCGGCTCGGCGACGACGGTGGCGGTACGGCTCGGATCGGCGCCGGGGCGCACATCAAGCGCATTCGGCTTGATGAGTTCCGCCCAGTTCTTGTGGATCATGTTGCCCTCCATTCCTGCCTGCCCTCCATGACCAGATGGGCAAGCGCCCGAGGTTCAAAAATGCGGTACCGGGCCGCGCGGAATCGTTGCGCGGCCCGGAATAAGTCGTTCGGTGTTCAGACGCGGCGGCGCTTCGGCGGGCGGCAGCCGTTGTGGGCGATCGGCGTCACGTCGCGGATGGACGTGATGTTGAAGCCGACGGCGGCCAGCGCGCGCAGCGCGCTCTCACGGCCCGAACCGGGGCCCTGCACCTCGACCTCGAGCGTCTTCACGCCATGCTCCTGCGCCTTGCGGCCGGCATCTTCGGCGGCCATCTGCGCCGCGTAGGGCGTCGATTTCCGGCTGCCCTTGAAGCCCATCGTGCCGGCGGACGACCAGGAGATCGCGTTGCCCTGCACGTCGGAGATGAGGATCTTGGTGTTGTTGAACGAAGAGTTCACATGCGCCACACCGGCGGCGATGTTCTTGGAGACCTTGCGCTTGGTCCCGGAACGGCGGGTATCTCGTGCCATTGGCTAAGCCTCCCTTACTTCTTCTTGCCGGCAATGGCCTTCGCGGGGCCTTTGCGCGTGCGAGCGTTGGTGTGCGTGCGCTGACCGCGCACGGGGAGGTTGCGACGATGGCGCAGGCCGCGGTAGCAGCCGAGATCCATCAGGCGCTTGATGTTGACCTGCTTTTCGCGGCGCAGGTCGCCTTCCACGGTCAGGTTCGCGTCGATATGCTCACGGATGGCGAGCACTTCGGCGTCGGAGAGTTCGTTGACACGGCGGCTCTGGTCGATGCCGGCGGCATCGCAGATCGACCGGGCGGTCGAGGGGCCGATTCCGTGGATATAGGTGAGGGCGACGGGAACCCTCTTGGCGGTGGGGATGTTGACACCGGCGATACGGGCCAAGGGCATATTCCTTCATCGTTGCGGGCCCGTAATGCCAGGCCCTTTTTTCACAACACAGCGCCCGCGAGCTTTGGGGCGCGGGCGCGCGGCCGAGCGTCGGCCTGTTCTGATTCCCAAGTGCGGGATGGCGCTATCTATGGAGATGCGCCCGGAGCGTCAACCCCCTGTCAAGAGGTTTGTGCGAGCGTCGCTGGCATATGCCGCAAGCAAAACGCCGGCCCGTGTGGACCGGCGCCTCAGCTTCCATACCGGCGGGCCTCAGGCCCCCAGCACGCCCTTCACCTCCGCGGCGACCTGATCGATCTCGCCAAGGCCGTTGACGCCCTCGAGCATCCCCTTGGCATAGTAGTAGCCGATCAGGGGGGAGGTCTGCTTGTAGTAGGCCAGAAGGCGCGTCTTCAGGCTTTCCTCGTTGTCGTCGGCGCGGCGCTTGAACTCCGTCCCGCCGCAATTGGCGCATTTGCCATCGGCCGGGATCGGGCGGGTTTCGTCGTTGTAGACCTCGCCGCAATCGCCGCAGGTCGAGCGCGCGGCGATGCGGCGCACGAGCACCTCGTCATCCACCCGCATCTCGATGACGTGGTCGAGGCTCTCGCCCTCCTCCTTCAGCAGCTCGCCGAGCGCGTCGGCCTGCGGGAGGGTGCGGGGGAAACCGTCGAAGATGTAGCCGCCGTGCGTGGCGCCCGATTGCAGCTTCTCGCGGATCAGGCCGATGACGATCTCGTCGGTGACAAGGTCACCCCGGTCCATCACGGCAGCGACCTGCTTGCCCATCTCGGTGCCCGACGTGCGGGCCTCACGCAGCATGTCCCCGGTGGACAGCTGCACCATGCCACGCTCTTCCACGAGCCGCCGCGCCTGAGTTCCCTTGCCCGCGCCGGGCGGCCCTAGAAGTATGATGTTCATCGACGAGCAGGCCCCCCCTTGGCCTTCGGTTTGTTGCCGCGCCGGCCGCGCAGCTGAGATTTCTCGATCAGCCCCTCATATTGATGGGCGAGAAGATGAGACTGCACCTGCTGGATCGTGTCCATCCCCACGGAGACGATAATCAGCACCGATGTGCCGCCGAAATAGAAGGGGATCGCCAGCTGGCTGCGCAGGATCTCCGGCAGAAGGCAGACGAGCGCCAGATAGGCGGAGCCGAGGACGAGCACGCGGTTGACCACGTAGTCGAGGTACTCCGCCGTCCGCTTGCCGGGGCGGATGCCCGGCACGAAGCCGTTCTGGTTCTTCAGGTTGTCGGCGACCTCGTCGGTCTTGAAGGCGACTTCCTTGGTGTAGAAGTAGGCGAAGAAGACGATCATGGCCGTGAAGAACAGCAGGTAGAGCGGCTGCCCGGGGCCGAAATAGGCGAGGATGGTCGACATGACCGGCCCGCCGCTCGCCCCGCCCGCGAACGTCGACAGCGTGGTGGGCAGAAGCAGCAGGGCAGAGGCGAAGATCGCCGGGATGACGCCGGCGGGGTTCACCTTGATCGGCAGGTGGCTGGAGCCCCCGTCGTACATCTTCATCCCCACCTGGCGGCGCGGATACTGGATGTGGATCTTGCGCAGGCTCCGCTCCATGAAGACGACGAAGGCCAGCACCAGCAGCACCATCGCGATGACGCCGAGGATCACGCCGACGGAGATGGCACCCGCCCGGCCCTGGCTGAGGAACTGGCCGAGAGCCGCCGGGATTTCGGCAATGATGCCGACGAAGATGATCAGCGAGATGCCGTTGCCGATGCCGCGGGCGGTGATCTGCTCGCCCATCCACATCAGGAACATGGTCGCGCCCACGAGGCTGACGACGCAGGCGGCGCGGAAGAACATGCCTGGGTCATGGGCCAGCCCGCCCGCCTCGATCGAGACGGCAAGCGTGTAGGCCTGGAAGGTCGCCAGGATCACGGTGAAGTACCGCGTATACTGGTTGATCTTCTTGCGGCCGGCCTCGCCCTCCTTCCGGAGGTTCTTCCACGGCCCGTACATAGAGGCGACGAGCTGGATGATGATGGAGGCGGAGATGTAGGGCATGATGCCCAGCGAGAAGAGGCCCATCCGCCCAAGCGCACCGCCGGTGAACATGGACAGGATGCCGCCGATGCCGGCGGCCGCGTCTTCCATGAAGTCGCGCAGGGCGCCGGCGTCGATCCCCGGGACGGGGATGTAGGTGCCGATCCGGTAGACCACCAGAAGCCCGATCGTGAAGAGAATGCGCTGGCGAAGCTCCGTCGCCTTGCCGAGCGTCCCCCACGAGAGGTTCGCGGCCATCTGTTCTGCTGCTGACGCCATCCGGGGCCCCTTTGTTCTTGCGCAAACGCCGCCATCCGGGGGTTCCGGACAGCGGCGCCTGGTGCGCGGGCCAGACTTAGTGGCCCGCCATGCGGCTCACAAGCCGCTTATTCCGTGGCCTCGGCCGCCGCCGCCGTGACGTTGAGCGTGCCGCCGGCGGACTTCACCGCCTCGACAGCGCCAGCCGACGCGCCGGTGACGGAAAGCGTGACCTTCGAGGTGATCTCGCCCTTGGCCAGCACGCGCACACCGTCGCGCTTGCGGCGCACGAGACCGGAGGCGACGAGCGCGTCCTCGGTGATCTCGTTGCCCGCGTCGATCTTGCCGGCGTCGATGAATTTCTGGATCAGGCCGAGGTTGATGACCGTGTATTCCTTGCGGTTCGGCTTGTTGAAGCCGCGCTTCGGAAGACGCTGGTAGAGCGGCATCTGGCCGCCCTCGTAGCCCTTGATCGCCACGCCCGAACGGGACTTCTGGCCCTTGATGCCGCGACCGGCGGTCTTGCCCTTGCCGGAGCCGGGGCCGCGGGCGACGCGCATGCGCTTCTTGGTTGCGCCCGGATTGTCGCTGAGTTCGTGCAGTTTCATGTCGCTTCTCCTATGCCGGAGACGGCCCCGAAGCGAGATGGGCCGCACACGGCTTTTCTTGATGTTGACGAGGGCCCGCCGAGGGGCCCGATTCTTGCTGTCACGCGGCCCCTGCGGAGCCACCGGGGGCGTATAGATGCAGCCACGCCGGCGATCAAGCCCCGCCGGCGCCCTGCCCCGCTCCCCTCGGGGCAGGCGCAGGAATTGCCACGTCCTCGCCCCATACTTAACACAACCTAAGCGGTAGACTGGCTCTCAGTTTGAATAGAAAATTGAATCATGACGAATATAAGCAGCATTCCTCCGAAGGTGCGTGCCTTGGTGCAGGCAGACGGAATAACCAGCGTTTACGGCCTTTTGGCCGCAGCGCGCCCTGAAGGCCCCCATGTCGTGCAGGCGGTGATGGCCTGCGCGGAATGGGGGGATGTGCTGGAGTTCTATCGAGGCGAGTCCATCGGCAGTGACCCGCGCGATCTTCCCATTCTTGCCGCAATTACGCGCCGCCGGGAATGCGGGCTGGGGCTGGTGCTGGAGATCCTCAAGCGGCTCGACATCGCCTGCCATGGCCCGCGAAGGAGCGGCAATGGCGCCCGAGAGGGCGGTCGCGCGGACGGTCATGCCGCGCTCCTCCAGGCGCTCGTCGACCGGTTGCAGGCGGGGGCCTACACCATCACGCATGGCGACCAGCCGATCGCGCCCGGCCAGCCGACCCGCATCCAGGCCGAGCTCATCGATGCCTCGCCGGACTGGCGCCTGCCCCGCGCGCTGGTGGACGAGGCTGAGGCCGCAGCGCAGGCCGCCGCCCGCGTCTGGACCGGCAGCGAGATGCGCACCCCGAGCAACCGGTTGCGGCTGGACAGCGGCGCCGTCCACCCGCTCGCCGGCCTCTTCATCTGGCTGCGCCGCGCAAGCGCGCGGCGCGCTGCTCCCGCGGTCGCGCAGCCGGAGCGGGACAGCCTCTAGGGCCGCCCCGCCCGAACGATCCCCTTAGTACCAGGGGCCCATCTTCACCTCGGACGCATCGCCGACCATCTCGGCGAACGCCTCCGGATCCTGCGAGCCTTCGCCGCCGCCACCGTAGTGGTAGGGATAGACGTAGGTGGGCTGGAACTCCTGCACGGCCGAGGCCGCCTGATCGGCGGTCATCGTGTAGGGCAGGTTCATCGGCAGGAAGGCGAGGTCGATCCCCTCCAGCGCCCGCATCTCCGGCGTGTCCTCCGTATCGCCGGCGATGTAGACGGTGAAGCCGTCGAAGCCGAGCACGTAGCCGTTGTCCCGCCCCTCGGGGTGATACATCAGCCGGTCCTCGGTGGTGTTGTAGGCGGGGATGGCATCGATGGAAACACCGCCCCATTCAGCCGACTCTCCGTTGCCGATGGAGGTGGCCATGGCCTGCATGTCCTCCGGCAGCATGTCGTAGACGGCCGGGTTGGTGATCAGCTGCGTGCCCTCCCCGGCCAGCGCGGCGAGCGTGTCGGCGTTGTAGTGGTCGGGGTGCTCGTGGGTGATGAGGATGAGGCCCGGCGCCGGGTAGTCGGCATAGGCCTCGGCCCCGCCCACCGGGTCGACGTAGATCACCCCCGCCGGCGTCTCCATCACGAAGGAGGCGTGGCTGACCGGATGGACGGTGATGTCCCCGGCATCGGTGGAATAGGTGTCGGACATGCCCTCCTGCGCCATGGCGGCGTAGGGCAGGATGGTGGTGGCGCCAGCCGCGCTGGCGGCGCCGATCAGGAATGTGCGGCGTGTGTGTGTCATGATTTTCCTCCTCTATGCGTTGAGCGTGGCCCGGAGGCCGTGACAGATCAACGTCACCCGGCGGGAAATCGCTCCCCCAATTACGCTGTTAGCGTTCGCACCTCGGTAAGAAGGCCCTCCAGCTCGTCATCGTGGATGCCGAAGGCGCGAAAATGATCCACAACGCCCGCCAGATACTCCAGCGAAGTGCCGAGCGTGCCGCGTCCGCTGGCGATGTAGCGAATCTGCGTTTGCCGCGGCAGGCCCGTCTCGATCATCTCCGTGCTGTCATCGGCGACGAAGGCCAGCACCTCGACCTCCCCCTCCGCTGTCTCGGCCGGGGTGAAGGTGGGCAGGTAGCAGGGGGCGAGCATCTCGCGGCGGAAGAGCTGCTCCGTCTCCTCCTCCACCTCGCTGGCGGCGATGCGGAAGGCGAGCCCGTCGCAATGCCCGCCGGGCACCAGCCCGGCCATCAGCCCGGGCGCCTCGGGCGTGCCGCGCCCGCCGAAGCGGTCGACGAGGCAGAGCTGGCGGGACCAGCCGGGGAGCCGGGCGCGCCGCACCTCGTGAAAGAAGATGCCCGGGTCCCACATCAGCGAACCGTAGGCGAAGACCCAGACATCCCCCTGCCGCCCGGCGAGCGCGGTGCGGCGCAGCTCCTCGCGCATCTCGTCGGGGTAGCGCCAGTTGGCGGGCCCGCCATTGGCGACGACCATGCGGGACATCTCCTCGACATCGAGGTCGCGGAAGAAGGAGTCCTCGGGCTCCTTGATGCGGCCGATCAGCTCGGGGTGGTGGCGGAAGGCGGCGGGATCGATGGGCAAGCGCGGGCTTCCTTCAGAACATGCCGTTGTCATGGGCGGAGTCGCGCGGCATCTCCTGCAGCACGTCCCAGTGCTCGACGATGCGGCCGGCCTCGTCGAGGCGGAAGATGTCGATCCCCGCATATTCAAGCCCGCCAGGCCAGACCTGGTGGCAATGGAGGACGACCTTGTCCCCCTCGGCGATGGCCCGGTGGATCGTCACCCGCTTGCCGGGATATTCCTCGGCCATCCGCTCGAAATAGGCGATGAAGCCGTCCCGGCCGCTGGCGACATGCGGGTTGTGCTGGATGTAGTCGGCGCCGGCGTAGCGCTCGATGGCCTCCGCCGGGCGGCACTCATTGAACATCAGCTCGTAGAAGGCCGCGACGTTGGCCTTGTTCTCTTCAATGCGGCTCATGGTTGACAGCCTTACCGTGGTTTCCGTCATCAATGTACGGACCAAGCTATTGGTGAAGCACTGATAGGCGCCAGTCCCGACGGGACCGATAAGGGGATTGAGATGGACTACTTTATAATCGGGATGCTTCTTGTCATTGGAGCCGCTGTAATCGACGTGCAGCGGAAGATGCGCCAGCTCCATATCTTGAACCGACGCAGAACCGTCGCCCTCCTTCGCCAGGAAATCGAGCATGAACAGATCGCGTCCATGATCCGATTGGCGCTCGAAGGCGATAGCGCCAGAAGCGATCTAGCCGACCGAATCTGGAGGGCTCGGCTCCCCACGCTCGCGTCAGCAATCGAGGCTCCTGAACCAAGCCGCCAATTACTTTCAGGCCTCGAGATGCCCGACTACAAGGAAGACGCCCGCTTCTGGGACGCCGATCTTCCCGGAAAACTCAGAGAGGCTGCAGATTTAGCCTAGCGAGAGCACCGGGAAGGTTAATAGCCCCGACAACGAAAAAGCGCCGCCCCAATGAGGAGCGGCGCCAAATCTCTAAAGGAAGAACGGCCTCAGCCGCGCTCTTCGATGATCTCCACCAGATGCGGGATCTTGGCGACCATGCCGCGCACGGAGGGGGTATCCTCCAGCTCGCGCGTCTTGTGCATCTTGTTGAGGCCGAGGCCCACCAGCGTCGCGCGCTGGTCGGCCGGGCGGCGGATCGGGGAGCCGATCTGCTTGACGACGATCGTTTTGGCCATCTGTGCGTTCCTCAGCTCTCTTCGGCGACCAGGCTCGACTCGGCCGGCGCGTCATCGCGCTTGGGCAGAATGTCGGCGACCTTCTTGCCGCGGCGCTGCGCGACCGAGCGGGGCGAGTACTGCTTCTGCAGACCGTCCAGCGTGGCGCGGATCATGTTGTAGGGGTTCTGCGAGCCGAGCGACTTGGACACGACGTCCTGCACGCCCAGCATCTCGAAGACGGCACGCATCGGACCACCCGCGATGATCCCGGTACCGGGGACGGCGGTGCGCATGACGACGCGGCCGGCGCCATGGCGGCCCTGCACGTCGTGGTGCAGCGTGCGGCCATCGCGGAGCGGAACGCGGATCATGTTGCGCTTGGCCTGCTCGGTGGCCTTGCGGATGGCCTCCGGAACTTCCTTGGCCTTGCCCTTGCCGAAGCCGACGCGGCCCTTCTGATCGCCCACGACGACGAGCGCGGCGAAGCCGAAGCGCTTGCCGCCCTTGACGGTCTTGGAGACGCGGTTGATCGCGACCAAACGGTCGGCGAATTCCGGGCTCTCGTCGCGGTCGCGGCGATTGCCGCGGTTATAGGAGTCTCTGGCCATAGGCCCTCTCTTCTCAGATCGGGCCGCGGCCCGGGTTCGTCCAATCCCTGGTGGGCTGCCTGGAGCGGCCCCCGGATCATCGAGGCGGCAACGGCGCCGCCTGCGCTGGGGTGTAGAGGTGCGTGGCGAACACGCACCCTACGGGTAGGTGGCGCCCATGGGTGCCACCGGGCGAGGCGGAGGGTGCGTGCCAGGCACGCACCGCCGCCTCAGATCTTCAGACCACCTTCGCGGGCAGCCTCGGCGAGCGCCTTCACGCGGCCGTGGAAGAGGAAACCCCCACGGTCGAAGTAGGCCTCTTCGACGCCGGCCTTCTTGGCGCGCTCGGCAATCGCCGCACCCACCTTGGCCGCCGCCTCGACGTTGTTCTTGCCGACCACGCCCAGATCCTTCTCCAGCGAGGAGGCGGAGGCGACGGTCACGCCGTTCACATCGTCGATCAGCTGAACGCTGATGTTCTTGTTGCTGCGGTGCACGGAGAGGCGCGCGCGCCCCACGTTCACCTTGCGCAGCTTGCTCCGGACGCGCTGGCGGCGCTTCTGGAACAAATCCCTTTTCGTCAGAGCCATGTTCTCGCGTCCTTACTTCTTCTTGCCTTCCTTGCGGAAGATATACTCGCCCTTGTAGCGAATGCCCTTGCCCTTGTAGGGCTCCGGCGCGCGCCACTCGCGGATGTTGGCCGCGACCTGGCCGACGAGCTGCTGATCGGCGCCTTCGACGGTGATTTCCGTCTGCTTCGGGGCCGTGACAGTCACGCCCTCCGGCACCGGGAAGTCCACGTCATGGCTGTAGCCGAGCGCCAGCTTGAGCACGTTGCCCTGCATCTGCGCGCGGTAGCCGACGCCCTGAATTTCCAGCTCCTTCTTGAAGCCGGTCGTGACGCCGGTGACGCAGTTCTCCACCATCGTGCGGGACATGCCCCACTGCTGGCGGGCGCGCTTCGACTTGCCACGCGGGGTGACGGTGACCGCACCGTCCTCCATCGCGAGGGTGACGTCGTCCGTCGCCGTGAAGCTGCGGGTGCCTTTCGGCCCCTTCACCTCGATGTGCTGGCCCTTGATGTCGGCGGTGACGCCGGAGGGCAGCTCGACTGGTCGTTTTCCGATTCGAGACATGGTTCCCTCCTCAGAATACGGTGCACAGCACCTCGCCGCCGACATTGGCAGCGCGGGCGTGGGCATCCGACATCACGCCCTTGGGCGTGGACACGATGGAAACACCAAGGCCCTGGCGCACTTGCGGCAGGTCGATGGCAGCGGAGTAGACCCGGCGGCCGGGCTTGGAGACGCGACGCAGTTCGCGGATCACCGGAGTGCCCTCGTAGTACTTGAGGGAGATCTCCAGCGCCGGGTGACCGTTGGTCCCCGTCGTCTCTTCGTAGCCGCGGATGTAGCCTTCGCTGGCGAGCACGTCGAGGACGTGGGCGCGCAGCTTGGAGGCCGGGGTGATGACCGTGGATTTGCCGCGCATCTGCGCATTGCGGATCCGGGTCAGCATATCACCGATGGGATCGTTCATCTTTCAAACTCTCCTTACCAGCTCGACTTGACCATGCCGGGAATCTCGCCGTTCGAGCCGAGCTCGCGCAGCATGATCCGGCTGATCTTCAGCTTGCGGTAATAGGCGTGGGGACGCCCCGTGAGCTGGCAGCGATTGTGCAGACGGGTGGGCGAGGAATTGCGCGGCAGCTTCGCGAGCTCGAGGGACGCCTTGAAGCGCTCCTCCACCGGCTTTTCCTTGTCCTCGATGATCGCCTTCAGCGCGGCGCGCTTGGGGGCGTACTGGGCCACGAGACGCTCACGCTTCTTCTCGCGTTCGATCATGGATTTCTTAGCCATATCTCTTCTCTCCCGCGATCAGCTGTTGAACGGCATGTTGAAGGCCTTGAGCAGCGCCTTCGCTTCCGCGTCTGTCTTCGCGGTCGTGCAGATGACGATGTCGATGCCCCAGACCTCATCGACCTTGTCGAAGTTGATCTCGGGGAAAACGATGTGCTCTTTCAGGCCGGTCGCGTAGTTGCCGCGGCCGTCGAAGCTCTTGCCCGAGACGCCGCGGAAGTCGCGGATGCGCGGCATGGCAACGGTGATCAGACGGTCGAGGAACTCGTACATCCGGTCGCCGCGGAGCGTGACCTTGGCGCCGAGCGGCATGCCTTCACGAACGCGGAAGCCGGCGATCGACTTCTTGGCCTTCGTGACGACGGCGCGCTGGCCGGCGATCGTCGACAGGTCGTCCTGCGCCGATTTCGCCTTCTTGGAGTCGCGAACGGCTTCGGAACCGGCGCCGATGTTGAGCACGATCTTCTCGAGCGTCGGCACCATCATGTCGTTCTTGTAGCCGAACTCTTCCTTGAGAGCCGGCTTGATGGTTTCCCGGTACGCCGTTTTCAGGCGCGGGGTGTAGTTGGCGGTATCGAGCATCAGATCGCCTCCCCGGTGGTCTTGAAGAACCGGACCTTCTTGCCGTCTTCCTCGCGGAATCCGACGCGGCTGGCCTTGCCGTTGCCATCGACGAGCGCGAGGTTGCTCAGGTCGATCGGCATGGCCTTGGGCGTGCGGCCGCCCTGGGTGGTCTGGCTCTGTTTCATGTGGCGGATCGCGACGTTGACGCCGCCGACCACGGCCTTGCCGGCCTTGGGATCGACGCTTTCGATCTCACCGGTCGTGCCCTTGTCCTTGCCGGCAAGCACGACGACCTTGTCACCTTTGCGGAGTTTGGCAGCCATTACAGCACCTCCGGGGCAAGCGAAATGATCTTCATGAAGTTCTTGGCGCGCAGCTCGCGAACAACCGGGCCGAAGATGCGGGTACCGACCGGCTCGTTGTTGTTGTTGAGGATGACGGCGGCGTTCCGGTCGAAGCGGATTGCGGTGCCGTCCTCGCGGCGCACTTCCTTGGCGGTGCGAACCACCACGGCCTTGCGGACATCGCCCTTCTTCACGCGGCCACGCGGGATCGCTTCCTTGACGGAAACGACGATGATGTCGCCCACCGAGGCATAACGGCGGTGCGAACCGCCGAGAACCTTGATGCACTGCACCTTCCGCGCGCCGGAGTTGTCGGCGACGTCCAGATTGGTCTGCATCTGGATCATTCAGATCTCTCCCGACCTTTGGGGGCTGTTCTGGTTGTTGGCCCCCAGGGTTTCGATTGCAAAGGCGTCAGCTGTGCGCTGCCGCCTCCTTCTCGTCATGGCGCTGCGCGTCGAGCTTCTGCTCTTCGATGGCGCGCGCCTCCCGCTCCTGACGATCGACTTCGATCATCTCGGGGGTCATCACTTCCCAGCGCTTGGTCTTCGACTTCGGCGCGCATTCACGGATGCGGACCGTGTCGCCCACATTGATGCCGCCGGCCTCATCATGGGCGCGGTACTTCTTCGAGGACCGGACCGTCTTGTGCAGGAGCGGGTGCTTGTAGCGACGCTCGACGGAAACGGTGACGGTGTTGGCGTTGGCCGTGGAGGTCACGGTGCCTTGCAGGATGCGCTTCGGCATGTCGTTACTCCTCGGCCGTGGCGGCGTCGGCCGCCTTCTGGTTCAGGATCGTTTTCACACGGGCCACGTCACGCTTGACCTGGCGCATCCGCGCGGTGTTCTCCAGCTGGCCGGTGGCCTGCTGGAAGCGGAGGTTGAAGGCCTCCTTCTTGAGATCGACAAGCTGGGTCCGGAGCTGATCCGGCGTCTTGTCACGCAGTTCGCTGGCGTTCATTGCGCCTCTTTCCTTTCAACATCACCGGAGAGCCCCTGCCTCGTTCAAGCGAGGGTCACCCTGATTCCCGGTGGAGTACGTGGATGAGGGGGGCTCATACGAGCTGCAGCCCGATATGGCAAGCCTTTATTCATTGGCTCCGAGGGTGCCCCCTGCCCCGGCCGGCTCACCGCCTGCCCCGACGTCTGCCCGAGAAATGCGCAGATTATGGAACGCCACGCCACGCACTCCGTTGTGTTACCAAACAACGAATGGAGGACGCTTATGAAACGTCTGTTTGCAAGCACACTCGCCCTTTCGATCGCCGCGACCGGCGCTGTCGCCCAGGACATGCTAATGGACGGCTATGACCGCGCGGAGCTGATCCGCACGCGGGACATCACCGGCGGCAATATCTACACGATCAACGAGGCCGACGATGAAGGCTGGGATTCCGCCTACGTCTATGACGCGGTCGGCCCCGACTGGAACCAGATCGGCGAGATCGAGGACCTTGTCCTGTCGCGCGACGGTCAGCTGATCGGCATCGTGGCCGAGGTCGGCGGCTTCCTCGATATCGCGGACAAGCACGTCGTGATCCCTGTCGAGAACGTGAGCCTCGTGGCTGTCGATGACGAGACCTATTCCTACGTCACGCGCTACAACGAAGAGCAGCTCGAGCAGCTAGAAGATGTCGATGAGGGCTGGTGGGACTGATTCTCTGACCTTCTGAGATCCAGGAAATGCGGCCCTTCGGGGCCGCATTTTTCATGTGCGGGTCAGCCCCAGGCGTAGTTGAAGGAGACGGAGATCCGCTCCTCCTCCGCCATGTTCATCGGCACCTCGTGGCGCAGCCAGCTCTCCCACAGCATTACATCCCCCACATCCGGCGCCACGTAGACGAACTGGCGCAGCTCCTCCGCCACGCCCTTCCTGCGGGCCGGCGCCGCCATCATCATCGGCAGGCGCGGGTCTTCCAGCTTCAGCGCCGACGTCCCCTCCGGCATGGCCACGTAGGTGGTGCCGGAGATGACGGAATGCGGGTGGATGTGGCTGCCGTGGGTACCGCCCTCGGGGAGGATGTTGATCCAGATATCCTCCAGCCGCAGCGGCTTCTCCTCCAGATCGAACCCCAGCGCCTCGGCGAAGGCGGCGACGTGCTTGTCGAGCACGCGCACCAGCTCCTCGAAGATGGGGAAGCGCCACTGCAGGTCGGTCAGCGAGGCGTAGGAGGTGTAGCCGGGGTAGCCGTTGGCCTCGCACCACTCCTGCCCCGCCTCGTCATCCTCGGCGATGGAGATGCAGGACGCCTCCAGCTCACGCGGGTCTATGGGCCCCTGCTCGGAAAGGGGGGCGCGGTAGAGCGGGGTGACGAAGAGATTGCGGAGGTCTGCCATGGGCCCTCTCTAGCCGGGCCGGCGAGCCGCCGCTAGCCCTTGGCGGCCTGCTCCATCTCCACCGAGAAACGCTTGCGCAGCTCCTTGCGCAGGACGGCAGCGCGCTGGCGGCGGGCCTCCTCCTGCGTGAGGACGCGCAGCTCGGGAACCTCAACCGGGCGCCCTTCGTCATCGACGGCGACCATGGTGAAGTAGCAGGAATTGGTGTGCCGGCGGCGACCGGTGCGGATGTTCTCCGCCTCCACCCTTATGCCGATCTCCATCGAGGTGCGGCCGGCCTGGTTGACGCTGGCCATGAAGCTGACCAGCTCGCCCACCTCGATTGGCTCCTTGAACACCACCTGGTCGACGGAGAGCGTGACGGCGTAGCGCTGCGAGAAGCGCGAGGCGCAGGAAAAGGCGACCCGGTCGAGCAGGCTGAGCAGCGCGCCGCCGTGCACCTTGCCGGAGAAGTTCGCCATGTCCGGCGTCATCAGCTCCGTCATTTCCAGCTTGCGTGGGTCCATGCCGCTCCCTCCCGGATCATCCGGTCCGTCTTAGCGATCCGGCGGCGACCGCTGCCAGCCGAAATGCCGGAGGGCAAAGAAAAAGCCCCGCCGTTTCCGGCGGGGCTTTCCAAAGGTGAATGGTTTGCACGCTTACCAGTCTTCGCGAACCACCGTCTTGGTCTTGATCGGCAGCTTCATCGCGGCCAGGCGCAGCGCCTCGCGGGCGATGTCCTCGGCGACGCCGTCGATCTCGAACATGATCCGGCCCGGCTTCACCTTGGCGGCCCAGAAGTCGACGGAGCCTTTACCTTTACCCATCCGGACTTCGACCGGCTTGGAGGAGACCGCGACATCCGGGAAGATCCGGATCCAGACCCGGCCCTGACGCTTCATGTGACGCGTCAGCGCCCGGCGGGCGGCTTCGATCTGGCGGGCGGTGACCCGCTCGGGCTCCAGCGCCTTCAGGCCGAAGGTGCCGAAGTTCAGGGCGCTGCCGCCCTTCGCCTCGCCGTGGATCCGGCCCTTGTGCTGTTTGCGGAATTTCGTGCGCTTCGGTTGCAGCATCTCGTTTCCTCCTTAGCGATCCCGGCCAGGCCGGGCGCCGCGCGGGACGGAAGCATCCTGCAGCTCCTGAGCCTTGCGCTCACGGGCTTGCGGGTCATGCTCCATGATCTCGCCTTTGAAGATCCACACCTTGATGCCGATGATGCCGTAGGGCGTCATGGCTTCGGACAGGGCGTAGTCGATGTCGGCACGAAGGGTGTGCAGGGGCACGCGGCCCTCGCGGTACCACTCCGTCCGGGCAATCTCGGCGCCGCCGAGGCGGCCGGCGAGGTTGATCCGGATGCCGAGCGCACCCATGCGCATGGCGTTCTGCACCGAGCGCTTCATGGCGCGGCGGAAGCCGACCCGACGCTCGAGCTGCTGGGCGATGGACTCGCCGACCAGCGCTGCGTCCAGCTCCGGCTTGCGGACCTCGACGATGTTCAGGTGCAGCTCGCTGTCCGTGAGGTTGGACAGCTTCTTGCGCAGCACCTCGATATCGGCGCCTTTCTTGCCGATGATCACGCCCGGACGGGCGGCGTGGATCGTGACCCGGCACTTGCGGTGCGGGCGTTCGATGATCACACGGGAAATGCCGGCCTGCTTGCACTCCTTCTTGATGAACTCCTTGATGTGGATGTCCTCAAGAAGAAGATCGCCGTATTCCTTGGTGTTTGCGTACCAGCGGCTGTCCCAGGTCCGGTTGACCTGAAGACGCATGCCGACGGGATTGACCTTGTTACCCATTAGGCTTGCTCCTCGACCTGACGGACCTTGATGGTGAGCTCCGAGAACGGCTTCATGATCTTGCCGTACCGGCCGCGAGCCCGCGGACGGCCACGCTTCATGACCAGATTCTTGCCCACGTAGGCCTCGGCGACGATGAGGTCATCGACGTCCAGGTTGTGGTTGTTCTCGGCGTTCGCGATGGCCGACTGCAGGCACTTCTTGACGTCCTGCGAGACGCGCCGCTTCGAGAAGGTGAGATCGGCGAGCGCCGTTTCCACCTTCTTGCCGCGGATCAGACCGGCGACGAGGTTGAGCTTCTGCGGCGAGGTCCGAAGCATGCGCAGTTTCGCCATTGCTTCGTTGTCGGCCACGCGGCGGGGGTTCTTTTCCTTGCCCATGACTTACTTCCGCTTCGCTTTTTTGTCGGCGGCGTGACCGTAGTAGGTCCGCGTCGGCGCATATTCACCGAACTTCTGGCCGATCATGTCCTCGGAGACGAGGACGGGGATGTGCTTGTGGCCGTTGTAGACGCCAAACGTCAGCCCCACGAACTGGGGGAGGATCGTCGAGCGGCGCGACCAGATCTTGATGACTTCCTTGCGCCCGCCTTCGCGCGACTGCTCCGCCTTCTTCAGGACGTAGCTATCGACGAACGGGCCTTTCCAAACAGAACGTGCCATGGATTAGCGGCCTTTCCTGGCGTGACGGGAACGAAGAATGAGCTGCGACGAGCCCTTCTTGCGATTGCGCGTGCGGTTGCCCTTGGTGCCCTTGCCCCACGGGGTGACCGGGTGACGGCCCCCGGAGGTGCGACCCTCACCACCACCATGCGGGTGGTCGATCGGGTTCATGGCGACACCGCGGACGGAGGGGCGGATGCCCTTGTGCCGCATGCGGCCGGCCTTGCCGAAATCCTGGTTCGAGTTGTCCGGGTTGGACACGGCGCCGACGGTGGCCATGCACTCCTGACGGACGAGGCGAAGCTCGCCGGAGGAGAGGCGGATCTGCGCGTAGCCGCCATCGCGGCCGACGAACTGGGCGTAGGTGCCGGCGGCGCGGGCGATCTGGCCACCCTTGCCGGGCTTCAGCTCGACATTGTGGACGATCGTGCCGATCGGCATGCCGGAGAAGGGCATCGCGTTGCCCGGCTTGATGTCGACCTTGCGGCCGGCATAGATCTTGTCGCCCACGGCCAGGCGCTGCGGCGCGAGGATGTAGGTGCGTTCGCCGTCTTCGTACTGGATCAGCGCGATGAAGGCGGTGCGGTTCGGGTCGTATTCGATCCGGGCCACGACGGCCGCCATGTCATGCTTGGTGCGTTTGAAATCGACGATGCGATAGAGGCGCTTCGCCCCGCCGCCCTTGCGGCGCATCGTGATCCGGCCGGTGTTGTTCCGGCCGCCGTTCTTCGTCAGACCCTCGGTCAGCGCCTTGACGGGGCGCCCCTTCCAAAGTTCTGAACGGTCGATCAGCACCAGCCCGCGCTGGCCCGGCGTCGTCGGCTTATACGACTTGAGTGCCATGCTTTCTGTCTTCCGTTGCTGTGCGGGCCGTTGCCCGGCAGGTGACCGGGGCCCGTCTGTGATTGAGGGCCCCGTAGGTCCCAGAGTTTAGGGCCCCGAAGGTCCCCGATGCCAATGCTCGGTTGAGCAAAAACGAAGCCCCGGACGAATCCGGGGCCTCGCGGATGGCCTCCCTTAAGGGAGATGCACCATCGGGTCAAGCAGCGCCCCCGGCTGCCCTGCCGCAGCGCCGCCGGGCCACCGAATAGTTCACCATTGACAGAACTGTCGGGCTCAGGAATACTTCACCACATGGAAAACAATCAGACTGACCTCGACAGCATCTTCCAGGCCCTCGCCGATCCGACCCGGCGGGCCGTGGTGCAGCGGCTGGGGGAAGGCTCGGCGACGGTCAGCGAGCTCGCCGCGCCCTTCCAGATGGGGCTGCCCGCCTTCCTCAAGCACATCGCGGTGCTCGAGGCGGCCGGGCTCGTCACCTCGATCAAGGTCGGCCGTGTGCGCACCTGCACGCTGGAGGAAGACAAGCTGGAAGCGGCCGCGGGCTGGTTTCAGGACCAACGAGAGCAATGGAAAGCCCGCTACGAACAACTCGACGCGCTGCTCGACACCCTCAAAGCAAGGAAGAAGACATGAGCCCCGCCCTGCGCTACGACTTCACCCCCGACATGGAGAGCGCCACCATCACCATGGTGCGCGAGTTCAACGCCCCGCGCCCTCTGGTCTGGGAGTGCTACACCACGGCCGACCTGCTCGACCGCTGGTACGCCCCCAAGCCCCTCACCGCCCGCACCAAGCATCTCGACTTCCGGGTGGGCGGCTACTGGCTCTTCGCCATGATCACGCCCGAGGGGCAGGAATACTGGAGCCGGCAGGATTACCAGGCCATCCAGCCGACCGAGAGCATCACGATGCTCGACGCCTTCAGCGATGCCGAGGCCAGCATCAACCCCGACCTGCCCCGCGCCGTGGTGGAGATGCACTTCGCCGCGGCGGAGGATGGCTGCGTGGTGACCTCTGTCACCCGCTATCCGTCGAAGGACGACCTTCAGAAGGTCATCGACATGGGCATGGAGGCCGGCATGGCCTCGACCCTTGAGCGGCTCGACGAGCTGCTCGCCACGCTCAGCGAGAAGGACGCGCAATGACAGCCCCGACCATCACCATCGACACCCTCGTCGCCGCCCCGCCCGAAACGGCGTGGCGGACCTATGTCGAGCCGGAGCACATCACCCAGTGGAACTTCGCCAGCGACGACTGGTGCTGCCCCGCCGCCAGCAACGAGCTCCGCCCCGGCGGGCATTACGTCGCCCGGATGGAAGCGAAGGACGGCTCGATGGGATTCGACTTCGAGGCCACCTACGAGACCGTCACTCCGGGCGAGGGCTTTGTCATGACGATGCCCGACGGCCGCAAGATGGAGACACGCTTCAGCCCCGAGGGGACCGGCACGCGGGTGACGACCACCTTCGAAGCAGAGAGCGAGAACTCCGCCGAGATGCAGCGTGCCGGCTGGCAGGCCATCCTCGACAATTACAAGGCACACGTCGCCTCTCTGTGAGGCCCCCAAACGCAAAAGGCCCCCGCTCTCGCGGGGGCCTTTCTCAATTCACGGACCGGGTCTCAGAGACCGGTCGAGACGTCGATCGTGTTGCCCTCGGCGAGGGTCACATAGGCCTTCTTGACGCTCTTGCGCGTGCCGAGCTGGCCGCGGAAGCGCTTGACCTTGCCCTTGGTGATCGCGGTGTTCACCGCGGTCACCTTGACGCCAAAGAGCTCTTCGACAGCTTCTTTGATCATCGGCTTCGTCGCGGCGATATCCACCTCGAAGACGACGGCGTTGGCTTCGGAGGCCATCGTCGCCTTCTCCGTGATGATCGGCGAGCGGATCACGTCGTAATGGTCTGCCTTGGCACTCATTTCAGGCGAGCCTCCAGAGCTTCGACCCCCGCTTTCGTCAGCACGAGCGTGCCCGAACGCAGGATGTCGTAGACGTTGGCACCCATCGAGGGCAGCACGTCCAGGTTGGCGATGTTGGCCGCGGCGCGGGCGAAGCCCTCGTTGACCTCGGCCCCGTCGATCACCAGCGGCTTGTTCCAGCCGAGCGTCTTGACCGACTTGGCCAGGATGCTCGTCTTGGCGTCAGCCAAGTCGGCGGTGTCGATGATCACCAGCTCGCCCGCTTTCAGCTTGGACGACAGCGCGTGGCGCAGGCCCAGCTTGCGGAACTTCTTGGTCAGCTCGTGATCGTGGCTGCGCGGCGTCGGGCCCTTGTACGTGCCACCGTGACGGAAGATCGGCGCCTTCTTGGAGCCGTGGCGAGCGCCGCCCGTGCCCTTCTGGCGATAGATCTTCTTCGTCGAGTAGCTCACGTCGGAGCGACCCAGCGTCGCGTGGGTGCCCTGCTGGGCGCGGGCACGCTGCCAGCGCACAACACGGTGCAGGATGTCGGCCCGCGGCTCCAGCCCGAAGATCTCGTCGGAGAGATCGACGGAGCCGGCGCTCTTGCCGTCGAGATTGATGGCATCAGCTTTCATTGGACTCGTCTCCTTCCGACTTCAGGTCGGCCTCGGCCTCCTTCAGCGCTGCTTCTTCGGCAGCGGCCTGTTCGGCGGCCAGACGTTCGGCCTCGGCGGCTTCCTCGGCGGCGGCCTGCTCCGCGGCTTCCGCCGCAACGCGCTCGGCCTCGGCCTTGGCGCTCTTCAGCGCCGCCGGGTAGATCAGGTTCTCGGGGAGCGGCTTCTTCACGGCATCCTTCACCGTGACCCAGCTGCCCTTCACGCCGGGGACGGCGCCCTTGACCATGATCAGGCCACGGTCGGCATCCGTGCGCACCACCTGCAGGTTCTGCGTGGTGACACGGGCGGCGCCCATGTGGCCGGCCATCTTCTTGCCTTTGAACACCTTGCCCGGGTCCTGGCACTGGCCGGTGGAGCCGTGCGAACGGTGCGAGATCGACACGCCGTGCGTGGCGCGCAGACCGCCGAAGTTGTGGCGCTTCATCGCACCGGCAAAGCCTTTACCGGTGGACGTGCCCGAGACGTCGACGAACTGGCCGGCGAAGTAGTGATCGGCGATGATCTCCTCGCCGATCCCGATCAGGTTCTCGGGGGCGACGCGGAATTCCGCGATCTTCCGCTTGGGCTCTACCTTGGCGGCCGCGAAGTGGCCGCGCAGGGCGCGCGTGGTGTTCTTGGCCTTGGCGGTGCCGGCGCCGAGCTGGACGGCGGCGTAGCCGTCCTTCTCCACCGTGCGGGTCGCCACGACCTGCAGATTATCGAGCTGGAGAACGGTAACAGGGATCTGCTTGCCGTCTTCCATGAAGAGCCGGGTCATGCCGACCTTCTTTGCGATCACTCCGGAGCGCAACATGGGCGGGCCTCCTTAAACCTTGATCTCGACATCGACACCGGCAGCGAGGTCGAGCTTCATCAGCGCGTCCACGGTCTGCGGGGTCGGGTCCACGATATCCAGGAGCCGCTTGTGGGTGCGGATCTCGAACTGGTCGCGGGATTTCTTGTCGATGTGCGGGCCACGGAGAACCGTGAACTTCTCGATCTTGTTCGGCAGCGGGATAGGCCCGCGGACAGACGCACCGGTGCGCTTGGCGGTCTGGACGATCTCATGCGTCGAGGCATCGAGCACGCGATAGTCGAACGCCTTGAGCCGGATGCGAATGTTTTGGCTTTGAGCGGCCATTGGATTGCCCTTCGCGGCTTGTTTCAACCCGAGAGGTGGACGGCGCGGAATTGCGCGGCCCACGTCGGTTTCTTGTTCTTGTCAGGCCGGCCCGCGGGGCGGACCGGCCCTGTCCCTCGTCTTACTCGATGATTTTCGAGACGACGCCGGAGCCGACGGTGCGGCCGCCTTCGCGGATGGCGAAGCGCAGGCCTTCTTCCATGGCGATCGGGTAGATCAGCTCGGCCGACAGCTTCAGGTTGTCGCCGGGCATCACCATCTCGGTGCCGGAGGGCAGCTCGACCGTGCCGGTCACGTCCGTCGTGCGGAAGTAGAACTGCGGGCGGTAGTTCGCGAAGAACGGCGTGTGACGGCCGCCCTCTTCCTTGGTCAGGATGTAGACCTCGGCTTCGAACTTCGTGTGCGGCTTCACCGAGCCGGGCTTGCAGAGCACCTGGCCCCGCTCGACGCCGTCACGGTCGATGCCGCGCAGCAGCGCGCCGATGTTGTCGCCGGCCTCGCCGCGGTCGAGCAGCTTGCGGAACATCTCGACGCCCGTGCAGGTCGTCTTCTTGGTGTCCTTGATGCCGACGATCTCGAGCTCGTCGCCGACGTTGACGACACCGCGCTCGACACGGCCGGTCACGACGGTGCCGCGGCCGGAGATCGAGAACACGTCCTCGATCGGCATCAGGAAGGGCTGGTCGACGGCACGCGCCGGGGTCGGGATGTAGTCATCCACGGCCGCCATCAGTTCCTTGATCTTCTCTTCGCCGATTTCCGGGTCACGGCCTTCGAGCGCGGCGAGGGCCGAGCCGGCGATGATCGGGATGTCGTCGCCCGGGTAGTCGTAGGCGGTGAGCAGCTCGCGCACTTCCATCTCGACGAGCTCGAGGAGCTCGGCGTCATCGACTTGGTCGACCTTGTTGAGGAAGACGACCATCTTCGGGATGCCGACCTGACGGCCGAGCAGGATGTGCTCGCGCGTCTGCGGCATCGGGCCGTCGGCGGCGTTCACGACGAGGATCGCGCCGTCCATCTGGGCGGCACCGGTGATCATGTTCTTCACGTAGTCGGCGTGGCCGGGGCAGTCGACGTGCGCGTAGTGACGGTTCTCCGTCTCGTACTCGACGTGGGCCGTGGAGATCGTGATCCCGCGGGCCTTCTCTTCCGGCGCCGCATCGATCTGGTCGTAGGCCTGGAAGTCGCCGAAGTACTTCGTGATCGCCGCCGTCAGCGTCGTCTTGCCGTGGTCGACGTGACCGATCGTGCCGATGTTCACGTGCGGCTTGTTGCGTTCAAACTTGGCCTTGGACATGTCTGTCTTCCTTTTGAGTCAACGGTGCGTGGCGAGCACGCACCCTACGGGTGGGTAGGGTGCGTGGTTGCCCACGCACCGCCGGATCATGCGTATTTCTTCTGGATCTCGTCCGAGATGTTCTGCGGCACGGCCTCGTAATGGGCGAACTGCATCGTGAACACGGCGCGGCCGGAGGACATGGAGCGCAGGTTGTTGATGTAGCCGAACATGTTGGCCAGCGGCACGAAGGCGTTGATCACGTTGGCGTTGCCGCGCGTGTCCTGCCCCTGAACCATGCCCCGACGGGAGGTCAGGTCGCCGATGATCGAACCGGTGTACTCTTCCGGCGAGACAACCTCGACCTTCATGATCGGCTCCAGCAGCTTGGCGCCGGCCTTGCGGAGGCCTTCACGCATGCACATGCGGGAGGCGATCTCGAAGGCGAGGACGCTGGAGTCCACGTCGTGGAACTTGCCGTCGACGAGGGCGACCTTGAAGTCGATCACGGGGAAGCCGGCCAGCGGGCCGCTATCCATGACGGAGTTGATGCCCTTCTCGACGCCGGGGATGTACTCCTTCGGCACCGCGCCACCGACGATCCGGCTCTCGAAGGAATAGCCTTCGCCCGGCTCTGTCGGCGAGATGATCAGCTTCACCTCGGCGAACTGACCGGAGCCGCCCGACTGCTTCTTGTGCGTGTAGGTGTGCTCGATCTCGTGACCGATGGTTTCGCGGTAGGCCACCTGCGGCGCGCCGATGTTGGCCTCGACCTTGAACTCGCGCTTGAGGCGATCGACGAGGATGTCGAGGTGAAGTTCGCCCATGCCCTTCATGATCGTCTGGCCCGACTCGATGTCGGTCTCGACGCGGAAGGACGGGTCTTCGGCGGCAAGGCGCTGCAGACCGGCGGACATCTTCTCCTGGTCGGCCTTCGTCTTCGGCTCGACGGCGATCTCGATCACCGGGTCGGGGAAGGTCATCGTTTCCAGCACCACCGGCTTCTGCGGATCGCAGAGCGTGTCGCCCGTGGTCGTGGACTTCAGGCCGGCCAGCGCGATGATGTCGCCGGCGAAGGCCTCGGTGATCTCTTCCTGCTTGTTGGAGTGCATCATGACCATGCGGCCGATGCGCTCACGGTTGCCCTTGGTCGAGTTCAGCAGGCTCTCACCCTTGACCATCTTGCCGGAGTAGATCCGGGTGAAGGTCAGCGTGCCCATGAAGGGGTCGTTCATGATCTTGAAGGCGAGGCCCGAGAAGGGCTCGTCGTCATCGGCATGACGCGGGATGTTGCGCTCTTCCGTCTCGTCATCGGGCGAGAAGCCCATGTAAGCCGGCACGTCGAGGGGGGACGGCAGGAAATCGATGACGGAGTTCAGCAGCGGCTGGACGCCCTTGTTCTTGAAGGCGGAGCCGGCGGTGACGGGCACGAAGGTCAGCGACAGGCAGCCCTTGCGGATCAGCGCGCGCAGCGTGTCGACATCGGGCTCTTCGCCTTCGAGGTAGGCCATCATCGCGTCGTCGTCCATTTCGACGGCGTTCTCGATGAGCGTGGCGCGCCACTCGTTGGCGAGCTCTTTCAGGTCGTCACGGATCGGCTGGCGCACCCAGGAGGCGCCCAGGTCTTCACCGAGCCAGACCCACTCTTCCATGGTGATCAGGTCGATGATGCCTTCCAGCTTGTCCTCGGCGCCGATCGGCAGGGCGATCGGAACGGGGGTCGCGCCGGTGCGGTCCTTGATCATCTTCACGCAGTTGAAGAAGTCGGCGCCGATCTTGTCCATCTTGTTGACGAAGACGATGCGCGGAACCTTGTAGCGGTCGGCCTGGCGCCAGACGGTCTCCGTCTGCGGCTCGACACCGGCGTTGCCGTCGAGCAGGCAGATCGCGCCGTCGAGCACGGCCAGCGACCGCTCGACCTCGATCGTGAAGTCGACGTGGCCGGGGGTGTCGATGATGTTGAAGCGGTACTTCGTGTCCGAGGTGCCATCGGCGGTCGGATCATCCTGCCGCTGCCAGAACGTGGTCGTGGCGGCGGAGGTGATGGTGATCCCGCGTTCCTGCTCCTGCTCCATCCAGTCCATGGTGGCGGCGCCATCGTGGACTTCACCGATCTTGTGGGACCGGCCGGTGTAGAAGAGGATGCGCTCGGTCGTCGTGGTCTTGCCCGCGTCGATGTGGGCCATGATCCCGATATTGCGATAACGCTTCAGGGGATAGTCGCGTGCCATGGGAGAGGTCCTCAGGCTAGAATTCGGTTACCAGCGGTAGTGGCTGAACGCCTTGTTGGCGTCGGCCATCTTGTGCGTGTCTTCGCGCTTCTTCACGGCGGAGCCGCGGCCGTTCACTGCGTCGAGCAGTTCGCCGGCGAGGCGCTCTTCCATCGTGTTCTCGTTGCGCTTCGCGCTCGCCTCGATCAGCCAGCGGATGGCCAGCGCCTCGCGGCGCTCGGGGCGCACCTCGACGGGGACCTGGTAGGTCGCACCGCCAACGCGGCGGGAGCGCACTTCGAGGCTCGGCTTGATGTTGTCGAGCGCCTCGTGGAACACCTCCACGGGGGCGCGCTTGAGGCGGCCCTCGACGCGGTCGAACGCGTTGTAGACGATGCGCTCGGCGACGGCTTTCTTGCCGTCGATCATCAGGTTGTTCATGAATTTCGTCAGCACCCGATCGCCGAACTTGGCATCGGGGAGGACTTCGCGCTTCTCGGCAGCGTGACGGCGGGACATCTGAAGAACTCCTTACTTCGGGCGCTTGGCGCCGTACTTCGAGCGGCGCTGCTTGCGGTCTTTGACGCCCTGCGTGTCGAGGACACCGCGCAGAATGTGATAACGGACACCCGGAAGGTCCTTCACCCGGCCCCCGCGGATGAGCACAACGGAGTGCTCCTGCAGGTTGTGGCTTTCACCCGGAATGTAGGAGATCACCTCATACTGGTTCGTCAGGCGAACCTTGGCGACCTTCCGCATGGCGGAGTTCGGCTTCTTCGGCGTCGTGGTGTAGACGCGCGTGCAGACGCCGCGCTTCTGCGGACAGCCCTCGAGGTGCTGCGACTTCGACTTCGTGACCTTCGGCTTCCGCGGCTTGCGGATCAGCTGCTGGATCGTTGGCATTGGGCTCTTTTCCCCGCTTCCTGCTAACTCGCGGCCCCGGAGGTCCGCCGATCGTCTCTTCATGCGCCGCATGAAGCGGCCTGACCGTTGTCGCCCCGCATATCAGTGCAGGACGCAACGCAAACACCCGCAGGCGCCCCCTGGTCCGGGAAGCGATGCGGTGGGTCTTACAGAGGATCGGGGCATGTCGCCCGGATCGTGACCACTCAACTCTGATTGCCGGGCCGCAAGGATTACCCTGCGCCCGAGTGGTGGCCGTATAGGGGGAGTCGCAGGGGGTGTCAACAGCCCGTCAACCCGGTCTTAGGGAGCGGCAGGGACGGCCCACGGGACGAATCGGATTCGCGGGGCAATTACGACAAATTGTAAACAATGGCTCTAGCGGGCCGGCATTGCCTGCCGGCGGGAGGACGAGCGGGCCCCAAATAGGGCATTTGGGGCGGAATTCTGGCTTTCATGTGGCAGCCCTTTAAAACGGAGGTGCCGCAAAGAGCGGCCAACGACACACGAGGGAAACCATGAAGAATCTGTTCAAGGGGTTCGTGGTTGCGCTGCCGCTCTCGCTCGCATCCGCCCCCGCCTTCGCCACCTGCTGGTGGTGGTGTAGCCCGCCGCCCCCGCCGCCGTCGACCAACGTGCCGGAGATCGACGCCTCCGCCGGCCTGCTCGGACTGGCCGCGCTCGGCGCCGTGATGCTGCTGGTGCACGCCCGCCGCCGGGCCACGTCCTGAGCGGCGCCCACTGGGGCGAGACATGACTTGAAGGCGGCGCGGCCCCCCGGCTGCGCCGCCTTTCTCTTTGGCATCAGATCAGGCTGAAGTCGCCGGCCGCGAGCGCCCAGAGCGCGATCACGAAGTTGGCGACGACATGCGCCCAGATCGCGTCGCTCACCCTGCCCCACCGCAGTGCCAGCGCCGCGAAGACGAGCCCGGCGAGCAGCGCCGCCACCGGCCGGCCATGGAGCAGCGCGAACGGCAGGGTGGAGGCGGCGATGGCCAGCACCTTGCGCGGCCAGCCCGGCCCGTCCAGCCAGTCGAGCAGGATGTAGCCGCGAAAGAAGACCTCCTCCACCAGCGGCACGATCAGGCTCGTCCCCAGCACCCGCACCATCACCCAGCCGAGCAGCGCCGCCGGCGCGAGCCCTGCCAGCTGGGCCATGAGCCCGCCGCTCCCGGCGGGCGCCGTGATTGCCCAGACCACGCCGATGAGCATCCCGGCGGCGAGGGAGGCGGGCGAGGGCTCGCAGATCATCTCCCGGTAGATGCGGCGGAAGGGCCAGAGCGAAAGCGCGACGAGCGCCATGCGCAGCGGGTAGGCCAGCTCCGGCTCGGGGAAGATGGCGTTGCCCACCAGCCCCGTCAGCATGAAGACGATGAAGGGCACGATGCAGGCGGCGGCAAGATCTTCCGCCCACCGCGGGGCGGACTTCGCGGGGCGGTCCCTGTGCAGCCAGGGCAGCGTCTCCATCAGCGCGACGAGGCCGAGCGCCACGAGGCAGAAGAAGATCCAGCCTGCGTGGGAGTGGAAGCCCCCGACCGCCAGCTCCTCCGCCCCGTTGGAGCCGATCTTCACCAGCGCCGCGATGCGCAGCATGTTGAGCAGCCAGCTCGCCAGCATCGCCAGCGGCAGCACCAGCGCGAAGAAGCGGCCGAGGTGGATCGTCTGGCGAAAGAGCAGCGCGTAGAGCGAGCCGAAGGCGAGGACGAGGACGATCCCCTCGATCCCCGAGCAGCTGTTGGCCACGCGGACGGAGAAGGTCTGCGTCCCGAGGATGGCGGCGGCGACGTCGACATGGACAGTCTCGCCCATCGCATCCAGCAGCAGGGCCGCGCCGCCCAGCGTCGCGGCGGCCATGGCCTGCAGGTTCCACAGCGGCCCGGCGAGGCGCACCACATCCGGCAGGAGCAGCGCGACGAGGAGGAGGAGCGCGCCGGGCGGTCCGATGCTGCGCACCAGCGCGGCAAGGTCGCGGGGGGCGGCGAGCCAGAGGAGCCAGCCGAGGCCGGTGACCACGGCGCCAACGCTCCAGAGGGCGAGGGCCGTGGCGCCGAGCGTGGCGAGGTTGCCGCTCGGGGCGATGAGGGCGGGCGCGAACATCAGCAGGATGCCGACGCCATGCACCCACGGCCAAGGGAACGGCGCGCCGCGCGGGCCGAGGGCCCCCAGCCCGGCGGGCCGGGCCCAGACGAGCATCGCCGCCGCCGCGAGCCCCACCAGCGCCCGCGCCGGCAGGCTCTGCAGGGCGCGGCAGGCGGCGAAGAGGCCCATGTCGGCACATTGGAAGTCGGCGAGCACCTGGTAGACGACCGCCAGCGCCGCGATCTCCGCCAGCGCGAGCAGGCCGAAGAGGGCGATCCGCGGCCAGGGGCGCTGCGGATAGGTCTGGCTCTCAGTCCCGGTGCTCATCCCGCACCTGTTGCCCTTAGAATGCGCCGAAAATTTGACGGATCTCGGGGATCAGGCGGCGGCCTGCCGTCGCCGCGCCCGGGCCAGTGCGCCGTGGACGGCGATGCCGCCACCGAAGGCGACCACCGCGAAGCCGACGAGGCCGGCCGTGCCGAAGACGCCGATGGCGGCGAGCAGGATCGGCGTGCCCAGCGTGTTGCCGAGGTTGCCCATCTGCGCCACGGCGCCGTTGGCGATAGCCTGCGGCCCCGGCTCCGGGTTCAGCGCCGGGATGGCGGAGAAGTTGGCCCCCTGCACGAGCCCCAGCCCGCCGACGAGCGCGATGGGCACCCAGGGGCTGTCCGTCAGCGGCAGCAGCAGGGCGCAGACGGCGGCGACGGCGAAGCCGGCCATGACCACCGGCACCGGTGGGAAGCGGCGCAGGAGGGCGAGGCCCAGCGTCATCGACACGGCGATGCCGGCCAGCGGCATGGCAGCGGCGGCGAAGCCGGGGTTCTCCATCCGCCCCGGCAGGACAGTCAGGATCGAGACCCAGGAGAGGGTGTAGAAGAGCCACGCCAGCGCCGGCGCCGCCATAGCGGGGGAGCGGTAGGCCTCCACGTGCCGGCGGGCGATGGCGGCGAGCGTCAGGCGCGGCGCGTCGGCAGGCCGGGCGATTGTCGGCAGGCTGACGGCGAGGAGCGCGGCCATCGCTGCCATGTAGAGGGCGTGGCCGGCGAAGAGCGCGCCGGGGCCGTAGGCCTCCGCCAGCGGGCGGCCGAGGAGGGCGGTGAGCGCGAAGGCGACGCCGAAGAAGGTGCTCCAGAGCGTCATGGCGACGGGCTTCTGCCGCCCGCTCGCGAGGGAGCCCATGAGCGTCGGCGCGGCGACGACGATGATGAGGTGCGAGAGCCCCTCCACCACCCGGCTGGCCAGCAGCACCGGCAGCGGCGGCAGCGTGACCTGGAAGGCGGAGACGAGCGCGCCGAGGAGGAGGCCGGCGATCAGCAACCGTTTCAGCCCGATCCGGGCGGCGATGAGGCCGGCGAAGAGGCCGAGGAGGATGCCGAGGAAGCTGAGCAGCGACACGGTGAAGCCGAGCGCTGCCCCCGCCTCGGGGTAGGAAAGCCCCAGCGTATCAAAGATGACGGAGACCTTGGCGAACTGCGCCCCTGCCCCCAGCCCGGCGAGCCAGAGCGCCAGGATCACCCACCATTGCCGTCCGGTCCCCATGCGCCCCCTTTGCGGCGGCGGGGCGGGAAGGGCAAGAGGCGACGGGCGCGGAGGAGGCCTCGCGCCCGCTGCGGGCGCCGTCAGTTGAAGGGCCGCAGGTCCCCCCAGCCGACGCGGATCTCGGCGCTTTCGCCGGCGGGCAGCGCGGCGCGCGGCAGCATCTGGCCCCGCACCTCGAAATTCTCGTCGATGCGCACGATCAGCAGCCGGTCGAAGGGATCGGCGCGGCTGACCATAACGGCCTCGTCGCCGCCGGGCGCGATGGTGCGGATGGCGACGCGCTGGTCCCCCAGCGTGCCGCCGGTGGAGCGGCCCCCCTCGCGGCTCAGCGTGATGCCGTAGGTGATGGCGCCGTAAAGCTCCCCGATCTGCTCCCAGAGGCCGAGCTGGCGGCCGGTGAACATCTGGAACTCCTCGGCGAGGGCGAGGAGGTCGCGGTAGATGGGCACCAGCGCGAGGTCGGCCTTGGGGAAGATCCGGGCCAGCTCATGCTCGCCCAGCGACGGGTCGATGGGGCCGCGGCGAGCGGTATCGACGGCATCCCAAAGCATATCGTCCATGTATTCCAGCTCTTGCGACATGTGCGTGCCCCCTGTTCCAACGCGACCCTCAATCGCGGTGAATCGGGGCCTTAATTTGTTCAATCGGGGGAGCCTTTTCGCCGGCCGCCGCCATTCTCTTAAAAAGCGCTTCAAACTGTCTGCTATGCGCGAGGCCTTGGCAGCCTCGCTTTCAATGCCTGCAGACTAACGCATCAACCGCTCTCTTCGCATTAGCCTCGGCCCAATTTCTTACGAAATCCTTGCGAGATTTCACGCAGCGCCAAAGCGCCCCGGGCCGCCAGTGACTTAGCCGCGACGGGGGCCCGGAGGCCGCTCCCGCCCAGGTTGCGCCCCCTGCTCCGCCTCAACCTCAATGCGCCGAATCCCCGGCTCAGCGGTGCGCCCACGTCCCGAAAAAGCGCAGCCGAGAACGAAAAAGGCCCCGCCGGTGTCCCGGCGGGGCCTCGTGTCTTTCACCGTGTGGCTGCGATCAGTCGCGGCTCTCCGGCGTGTCGATGATCGTCGTGTCGAAGTCCTCTTCGCCGATCACCTCTTCCTGCGCCGGCGCCGCCAGGGCCGCAGCGGCTTCCGCCGCCTCGCGGCGCTGCTCGATCACCTGGTGGTCGCGATCCGAGGCGACCTTGCGCACGCGGGAGGTGGCGCCACCGGTGCCCGCCGGGATCAGCCGGCCGACGATGACGTTCTCCTTCAGGCCCACGAGCTTGTCGCGCTTGCCCTGCACCGAGGCCTCGGTCAGCACCCGCGTCGTCTCCTGGAAGGAGGCGGCGGAGATGAAGCTGCGCGTCTGCAGCGAGGCCTTGGTGATGCCGAGCAGAACCGGCATGCCCACGGCCGGACGGCCAGACTTGGAGAGCGACTTGGCGTTGGCCTCGTCGAACTCCGCTTTGTCGACGTTCTCGCCCTTGAGCAGCACGGTATCGCCCGACTCGGTGATCTCGATCTTCTGCAGCATCTGGCGAACGATCACCTCGATGTGCTTGTCGTTGATCTTCACACCCTGCAGTCGATAGACGTCCTGCACCTCGTTGATCATGTACTCGGCCAGAGCCTCGACACCCATGATGGCGAGAATGTCATGGGGGGCAGGATTGCCGTCCATGATGTAATCGCCCTTGTTCACGAAGTCGCCTTCCTGAACCGGGATGTGCTTGCCCTTCGGCACCATGTACTCGACCTTCTCGAAGGACTCGTCGGCCGGCTCGATCGCGATCCGCCGCTTGTTCTTGTAGTCCTTCCCGAAGCGGACGTAGCCGTCGATCTCCGCGATGATGGCGTGGTCCTTCGGACGACGGGCCTCGAAGAGTTCGGCCACACGCGGCAGACCACCGGTGATGTCCTTCGTCTTCGCGCCTTCCCGCGGGATCCGTGCCACAACGTCACCGGCCTTCACGTCCTCGCCGTCCTCGACGGAGAGGATCGCGTCCACCGACATGGCGTAGCTCACCGGGTTGCCCGCATCGTTGCGGACCGGCTCGCCATCCTCGCCGACGATAAGGATCTCCGGCTTGAGATCGCTGCCCTTCGGCACCGAGCGCCAGTCGGAGACGATGCGCTGGGTCATGCCCGTTGCATCGTCCGTCTCCTCGCGCACGGCGATGCCGGTCACGAGATCGACGAAGCGGACCTTGCCGCCTTTGTCGGCGATGATCGGCAGGGTGTACGGGTCCCACTCGATCAGCTTGTCCCCGCGGGTGACCTCCTGGCCGTCCTTGACGAAGATCTTCGTGCCGTAGCCGATCTTGTGCGTGGCCCGCTCTTCGCCTTCCTCGCCCATGATGGCGAGGACCATGTTGCGGCCCATCGCGATCTGCTCGCCCGCCTGGTTCTCCAGGATCTGGGCCCCGCGATACTCAACCCGGCCGGACTGGCTGGCCTCGAGGAAGGATTGCTGGCCGCCCTGCGCGACGCCGCCGATGTGGAACGTCCGCATCGTCAGCTGCGTGCCGGGCTCACCGATGGACTGCGCGGCGATGATGCCGACAGCCTCACCCTGGTTGACCATGGTGCCGCGCGCGAGGTCACGCCCGTAGCACATGGCGCAGACGCCATCCTCGGCCTCGCAGGTCAGCGGGCTGCGGATGCGCATCTTCAGCACCGCCCCCGTCTCGATCATGTCGGCCTTGCGCTCGTCGATCAGCTCGCCGGCCTTGACGATCACCTCGTCGGTGCCGGGGCGCAGCACGTCCTCGGCCGCGACACGGCCAAGAACACGCTCGCCGATCGAGGAGACGACCTCGCCGTCGTTGACCGCCGCTTCCGCGGTGATGGCCTGGCCGGTGCCGCAATCATGCTCGCGCACGATGCAGTCCTGCGCCACGTCGACGAGACGACGGGTGAGGTAGCCGGAGTTGGCCGTCTTCAGGGCGGTGTCCGACAGGCCCTTCCGGGCGCCGTGGGTGGAGTTGAAGTACTCCAGCACGGTCAGACCTTCCTTGAAGTTCGAGATGATCGGCGTCTCGATGATCTCGCCGGAGGGCTTGGCCATCAGGCCGCGCATCCCGCCGAGCTGCTTCATCTGCGTCACCGAGCCCCGGGCACCGGAGTGGGCCATCATGTAGACGGAGTTGGGCTCCATCTGCATGCCGTTCTCGTCCACCTTGTCGGCCGAGATCGTGGACATCATGGCCGCGGTGACCTTGTCGTTACACTTCGACCAGGCATCGACGACCTTGTTGTACTTCTCACCCTGGGTGATCAGGCCATCCATGTACTGCTGCTCGAAGTCCTTGACCTGCTCACGGGTCTCCTCGACCAGCTCCCACTTCGCTTCCGGCACGACCATGTCGTCCTTGCCGAAGGAGATGCCGGCCCGGAAGGCCTCCTTGAAGCCCATGGACATGATCTGGTCACAGAAGATGACCGACTCCTTCTGGCCGCAGTAGCGGTAGACGGTGTCGATGACCTGCTGCACCTCCTTCTTGCGGAGGAGACGGTTGACCAGATCGAAGGGCGCCTTGGCGTTCAGCGGCAGGAGGCCACCGAGCCGCAGGCGGCCGGGGGTGGTCTCGAAGCGGCGGTAGACCTCGTTGCCCTCTTCGTCGATCTGCTTGATGCGCGCGTTGATCTTGGCGTGCATGTGCACGGCGCCGGAGGCGAGCGCATGCTCGACCTCGTCGATGGAGCCGAAGGACATGCCCTCGCCCGGCATCCCGTCACGCTGGATGGTGACGTAGTAGAGGCCGAGCACCATGTCCTGCGACGGCACGATGATCGGCGCGCCGTTGGCGGGCGACAGCACGTTGTTGGTCGACATCATCAGCACGCGCGCTTCCAGCTGGGCTTCCAGCGAGAGCGGAACGTGCACGGCCATCTGGTCACCGTCGAAGTCGGCGTTGAAGGCCGAGCAGACGAGCGGGTGCAGCTGGATGGCCTTGCCTTCGATCAGGATCGGCTCGAACGCCTGGATGCCGAGACGGTGCAGCGTGGGCGCCCGGTTGAGCATGACCGGGTGCTCGCGGATCACCTCGTCGAGGATGTCCCAGACCTCCGGGCGCTCTTTCTCGACCAGCTTCTTCGCCTGCTTGACCGTGGAGCTGAGGCCCTTCGCTTCGAGCCGCGAGTAGATGAACGGCTTGAAGAGCTCGAGCGCCATCTTCTTCGGCAGGCCGCACTGGTGCAGCTTCAGCTCCGGACCGGTCACGATGACCGAACGGCCCGAGAAGTCGACGCGCTTGCCGAGAAGGTTCTGACGGAAGCGGCCCTGCTTGCCTTTCAGCATGTCGGACAGCGACTTCAGCGGGCGCTTGTTGGCACCCGTGATGACGCGGCCGCGGCGGCCGTTGTCGAACAGGGCGTCGACCGACTCCTGAAGCATCCGCTTCTCGTTGCGCACGATGATGTCGGGCGCGCGCAGCTCGATGAGCCGCTTGAGGCGGTTGTTGCGGTTGATGACCCGGCGATAAAGGTCGTTGAGGTCAGACGTGGCGAAGCGGCCACCGTCGAGCGGCACCAGCGGGCGCAGCTCCGGCGGGATGACCGGGATCACCGTCATAATCATCCATTCCGGGCGGTTGCCGGATTCGATGAAGCTCTCGACGATCTTCAGACGCTTGATGATCTTCTTGGGCTTCAGCTCGCCGGTGGCCTCCTTGAGGTCGGCGCGCAGCTGCTCGGCCTCGGCTTCGAGGTCGATCTGGGAGAGCATCTCGCGGATGGCCTCGGCGCCGATGTTCGCCGTGAAGGCGTCCATCCCGTAGGCGTCCTGCGCGTCGAGGAACTCCTCTTCGGTCATCAGCTGGCCATAGGTGAGGTCCGTCAGGCCGGGCTCGATGACGACGTAGTTCTCGAAGTAGAGGATCCGCTCAAGATCGCGGAGCGTCATGTCGAGCATCAGGCCGATGCGGCTCGGCAGCGACTTGAGGAACCAGATGTGCGCGACCGGGGCGGCTAGCTCGATATGGCCCATCCGCTCGCGGCGCACCTTCTGGAGCGTCACTTCGACACCGCACTTCTCGCAGACGACGCCGCGATACTTCATGCGCTTGTACTTGCCGCACAGGCACTCGTAATCCTTGATCGGCCCGAAGATCCGGGCGCAGAACAGGCCGTCGCGTTCGGGCTTGAACGTCCGGTAGTTGATCGTCTCGGGCTTCTTGATCTCACCGAAGGACCAGCTGAGAATCCGCTCCGGGCTCGCCAGCGAAACGCGGATCTCGTCGAACATCTTGGCCGGGGCCAGCGGATTGAACGGGTTGTTGGTCAGTTCCTGGTTCATTGGGCACCATCCTTGAGATTGGTGATGGATTCATTCGCCGCCGAGGCCATGTGGCTCGTCCCGCCGGACTGATCTTGCAAATATCGCTCGGTCGCGTCGTCTATGCCTTCGTCCGCTCGCACCCACGTGCGCTGCCTGCGCACCACCTTCGCCGGGTTGCCGACCGCGACGCTGTTCGCCTCGATCTTGCCACGGCAGATACCGTGGGCCCCCAGCACCGCGCCCGAGCCGATCTCGACCCGGCCGATGCAGCAGCTCTTCTCGCCCAGCCACACGTGATCGCCGATCATGATGCTGCGCGACGCTTCGATGCGCTTCGGCTCCGGCCCGCTGAGGTCCACCATCCCGTGATAGGCGGTGGAATGCAGCTCCGACCCGCCGCCGATCATGCAATCCCGGCCGAGCGAGACGCGTGAGCCGACGGCCTTGACGGTGAGCCCGTGGGTGGAGGTATCGTCGCCTATGGTGACCTCCGCCTTCGGGCCGACGGCGAAATGCGCCTTGAAGCGGCGCAGATACCCCATCGCGATCATTGTGTCCCCGCCGAGGACGGTGAAGGACATCCGGGCATTCAGCCCGCCATCCGCCTCCGCCCTGCCGAGGACGATGAAGATGTTCGACATGTTCTTCTTGCCCACGGCGTCGATCCTGAGGGTCGGGCCGGGAAAGTAACGCTTGTCTACGAACAGCCAGCACCGACGGCCGAACCGGCCGTTGATGGTGATGTCCTTCATCGGCGAACCGGCCTGAAGAGGATACGCGTCGAGATGCTTGTCCGGAATCGGGCTCACCGAATCCGGAAAGCGGGCGGCAACCTGATGCCACAGCCCCAGCACCTCGTTGTTCGAGGCGCCCGCCGCGTCCTGTTTGGAGGGGCCTACCAGGCCCCTCCCGAAGAGAGCTTTCACTCCTCCTCCTCCGCGTCCAGCAGCTCCATGTTGAGGCCCAGACCCCGGACCTCCTTGACGAGAACGTTGAACGATTCCGGCACGCCGGCCTCGAAGTTGTCCTCGCCCTTCACGATGCTCTCATAGACCTTCGTCCGGCCCGCGACGTCGTCCGACTTCACGGTCAGCATCTCCTGCAGCGTGTAGGCGGCGCCGTAAGCTTCGAGCGCCCAGACCTCCATCTCGCCGAAGCGCTGGCCACCGAACTGCGCCTTACCGCCCAGCGGCTGCTGGGTGACGAGGGAGTACGGGCCCGTCGAGCGCGCGTGGATCTTGTCGTCCACCAGGTGGTGCAGCTTGAGGAGGTACTTCACCCCAACCGTCACCTTCCGGGAGAACTCCTCGCCCGTCCGGCCGTCGAACAGGCGGGACTGGCCCGACTGGTCGAACCCGGCGCGGCGGAGCGCATCGTCCACGTCGCCTTCCTTGGCACCGTCGAAGACCGGCGTCGCGATCGGCACGCCGCGGATGACGTTGCCGGCCGCCTCGAGCAGCGCGCCTTCCTCCATCGACTCGACGCCCTCGTCGTAGACGTCTTCGCCATAGGCGATGCGCATGGCCTCGCGCACCGGGGTGAGATCACCCGAGCGACGATACTCCTGCAGCGCCTCGTCCACCTGGATGCCGAGGCCGCGCGCGGCCCAGCCCATGTGCGTCTCGAGGATCTGCCCGACGTTCATCCGGCTCGGCACGCCGAGCGGGTTGAGGCAGAAGTCGACCGGAGTGCCGTCTTCGAGGAAGGGCATGTCTTCCATCGGGACCACGCGGGAGATGACGCCCTTGTTGCCGTGACGGCCGGCCATCTTGTCGCCCGGCTGAAGCTTGCGCTTCACCGCCACGAAGACCTTGACCATCTTCATGACGCCCGGAGGCAGATCGTCGCCGCGGCGGACCTTCTCCACCTTGTCCTCGAAGCGGGCATCGAGCGTGCGCTTCTGCGCCTCGTACTGCTCGTTGAGCGCTTCGACGATCTTGGCGTCGTCCTCGTCTTCGAGGGCGAGGAGCCACCACTGGCCGCGCGACAGGTCAGCCAGCACCTCTTCGGTGATCTGGTTGCCGGCCTTGAAGCCTTTCGGACCCTTCACGGCGGTCTTGCCGAGGATCATCTCCTTCAGACGCGCGTAGATGTTGCGGTCGAGGATGCCGAGCTCGTCGTCGCGGTCACGCGACAGGCGCTCGACCTCTTCGCGCTCGATCTGCAGCGCGCGCTCGTCCTTCTCCACGCCGTGGCGGTTGAAGACGCGCACTTCCACGATGGTGCCGTAGTCACCCGGGGGCAGACGCAGCGAGGTATCGCGGACATCCGAGGCTTTCTCACCGAAGATGGCGCGGAGGAGTTTCTCCTCCGGGGTCATCGGAGATTCACCTTTCGGGGTGATCTTGCCCACGAGGATATCGCCCGGGCCCACTTCGGCCCCGATGTAGACAATGCCGGCTTCGTCGAGGTTGCGCAGGGCTTCCTCGCCGACGTTCGGGATGTCGCGGGTGATCTCTTCCGGCCCGAGCTTGGTGTCACGGGCGGCGACCTCGAACTCCTCGATATGGATCGAGGTGAACACGTCATCACGCGTGATGCGCTCGGAGATGAGAATGGAGTCCTCGTAGTTGTAGCCGTTCCACGGCATGAACGCGACGACCACGTTCTTGCCGAGCGCCAGCTCGCCCATGTCGGTCGACGGGCCGTCGGCGATGACCTCGCCGCGGGACACCGTGTCACCCACCTTCACCAGCGGGCGCTGGTTGATGCAGGTGTTCTGGTTCGACCGCTGGAACTTGCGCATCCGGTAGATGTCGACGCCGGGGTCACCGACCTCGAGATCCTCGGTGGCACGCACAACGATCCGCACGGCATCGACCTGGTCGATGATGCCGCCGCGGCGCGCCATGATGGCAGCGCCGGAATCGCGGGCCACGACGCCCTCCATGCCGGTGCCGACGAGCGGAGCTTCCGCCTGCAGGAGAGGCACGGCCTGCTTCTGCATGTTGGAGCCCATGAGAGCGCGGTTGGCGTCGTCATTCTCGAGGAACGGGATGAGCGAGGCCGCGACCGAGACCAGCTGCTTCGGCGAGACGTCGATCAGGTCCACGTTCTCCGACGGGGCCAGCGTGTATTCACCGGCCTGGCGGGTGTTCACCAGGTCGTTCACGAAGCGGCCGTTGTCGTCGAGGTTGGCGTTCGCCTGCGCAACGATGTGGCGCTGCTCCTCGGTGGCCGACATGTAGCGGACTTCGTCCGTCACCTGCCGGTCCTTCACGTGGCGGTAGGGCGTCTCGATGAAGCCGTACTTGTTGACCCGCGCGAAGGTGGCGAGGTTGTTGATGAGACCGATGTTCGGGCCTTCCGGCGTCTCGATCGGGCACATGCGACCGTAGTGCGTCGGGTGCACGTCGCGCACCTCGAAGCCGGCGCGCTCACGGGTCAGGCCGCCCGGGCCAAGCGCCGAGAGACGACGCTTGTGGGAGACTTCCGACAGCGGGTTGGTCTGGTCCATGAACTGCGAGAGCTGCGAGGACCCGAAGAACTCGCGCACGGCAGCCGCGGCAGGCTTCGCGTTGATCAGGTCCTGCGGCATGACCGTGTCGATCTCGACAGAGGACATGCGCTCCTTGATGGCGCGCTCCATACGGAGCAGGCCGACGCGGTACTGGTTCTCCATCAGCTCGCCGACGGAGCGGACGCGGCGGTTGCCGAGGTGGTCGATGTCGTCGACCTCGCCCTTGCCGTCCCGCAGGTCGACCAGCGCCTTGATGCAGGAGACGATGTCGGCCTTGCGCAGCGTGCGCTGGGTGTCCTCGGCATCGAGATCGAGGCGCATGTTCATCTTCACGCGGCCAACGGCCGAGAGGTCGTAGCGCTCGGAGTCGAAGAACAGCGAGTCGAACAGGGTCGAGGCGGCGTCAACGGTGGGCGGCTCGCCCGGGCGCATGACGCGGTAGATGTCGAGCAGGGCCGTCTCGCGCGACATGTTCTTGTCGCTCGCCATCGTGTTGCGGATGTACGGGCCGACGTTGATGTTGTCGATGTCGAGCACCGGGATCTCGGTGAACCCTTCGTCGAGCAGCTCCTTGACGGTGCCGCCGATGATCTCGCCGTCCTTGTCCATCTCGAGCGTCAGCTCGTCGCCGGCCTCGACGTAGATCGCACCGGTCTCTTCATTGATGATGTCGGTGGCGACGAACTTGCCGACGATGTTGCGGAACGGGACCATGAGGTCGGTCACGTTGCCGGCGTCGATCAGGCTCTTCACCTTGCGCGGCGTGACCTTCTCGCCGGCCTTGGCGATGATCTCGCCGGTGTCGGCATCAACAAGGTCGAACGTCGGGCGGGTGCCGCGCACGCGCTCGGGGAAGAACTTCGTCTTCCAGCCGTTGGCCTTGCGATCGAAGTGGAAGTCGACCGTGTTGTAGTAGGCATTCATGATGCCTTCCTGGTCGAGCCCCAGCGCGTAGAGCAGCGTCGTCACCGGCAGTTTGCGGCGACGATCGATGCGCGCGAAGACGAGATCCTTGGCGTCGAACTCGAAGTCCAGCCAGGAGCCGCGGTAGGGGATGATCCGGCAGGCGAAGAGCAGCTTGCCCGAGGAGTGGGTCTTGCCCTTGTCGTGGTCGAAGAACACGCCCGGGGAGCGGTGCATCTGGGAGACGATGACCCGCTCGGTGCCGTTGACGATGAAGGTGCCGTTGGGCGTCATCAGGGGCATGTCGCCCATGAACACGTCCTGCTCCTTGATGCCCTTGACCGACTTGGCGCCGGTGTCTTCATCGACATCGAACACGATGAGGCGCAGCGTGACCTTCAGCGGGGCGCTGTAGGTCATGTCGCGCTGCATGCACTCCTCGACGTCGTATTTCGGCTTTTCCAGCTCGTAGGACACGAATTCGAGAACGGCGGTCTCGTTGAAGTCCTTGATCGGGAAGACCGACTGGAAGACGCCCTGCATGCCTTCGCCGTCCATCGGCTCGGCCTGGTCGCCGGAGCGCAGGAACAGGTCGTAGGAGGCCTTCTGCACCTCGATGAGGTTCGGCAGCTCCAGCACTTCACGGATCTTGCCGTAATACTTGCGAAGACGTTTCTGGCCGAGGAAGGATTGCGCCATGAGCGATGTCACCTTTCACATCTCTTGCCGGGGTGCCGCGCCGGGGCTCACGCGGCAGCGCCCCTTCGAGAACGGGAGGGAGGTCTATACGTGAGCCCGACCCAAGGGCTCTTTCCCGACCTTCAAACCTACCCGGAGGGAGGGCTTCGCGAAGCCCCCCGTCAAGACAGGTTCGGCTGGGCCCGCATCTCGCGCGCCCAGCCTTTCATGTGGTGCGGTGCGCTTGCACGCACCCGCCGGATCAGGCCAGCTCGACCTTGGCGCCAGCCGCTTCCAGCTTCGCCTTGATCTCCTCGGCTTCCGCCTTGGACGCGCCTTCCTTGACCTTGCCGCCGGACTCGACGAGATCCTTGGCTTCTTTCAGGCCGAGGCCGGTGATGCCGCGGACTTCCTTGATCACGTTGATCTTCTGGGCGCCGGCTTCTTTCAGCACGACGTCGAATTCGGTCTTCTCTTCTTCAGCGGCGCCAGCGTCGCCACCGGCCGGGCCGGCCATCATCACAGCGCCGCCGGCGGCGGGCTCGATGCCGTACTCGTCCTTGAAGATTTGCTTGAGTTCCTGGGCCTCGAGAAGCGTGAGGTTCACGATCTCTTCGGCGAGTTTTTTCAGATCAGCCATTTGATGCTTTCCGTTACTATATGTGTCCAACGCCGCGTTTGTTCAACGGGTGCAGGCAAGAGGGGGCTCAGGCCGCCTTCTCCTCGATGGTGGTGAGGATGGAGGCGATGTTCGAAGCAGGGGCGCCGATGACTCCGGCGATGTTCGACGCGGGCGCGCCGATGATGCCCACGATGGAAGCGATGAGCTCCTCGCGGCTCGGCATCTTGGCAACGGCCTTGACGCCTTCGGAGTCGAGGGCCGTCTCTCCCATCGCGCCGCCGAGAATGACGAGCTTGTCATTCCCCTTGGCGTAATCGTCGATCACCTTGGCCGCGGCCACGGGATCTTCCGAATAGGAGAGAACGGTCATGCCCGTCAGCAGGTCACCGATGCTTTCGCACGGCTTCCCCTGAAGGGCGATCTTGGCGAGCCTGTTCTTCGCGACACGCACGGACCCACCCGCTTCACGCATCTTCGCGCGCAGGTCCTGCATCTGAGCAACCGTCATGCCTTCGTAGTGGGCAACCACCACGACGCCAGAGCTTTCGAAGATCTGGCCGAGCTCGTCGACCACTTTCTCTTTCTGGGCTCTATCCACAGTCTACTCCAGTCATGGGGGTCTCCCCCCGGCTCAGTCTACCCGGGAACCCGGGCACTTAAGGGTCCGCGCACGGGGCTGAGCCAAACGCCGGAGGCCCGTGAGCCGCCCGTTCATCTGGTCTGATCCCGTCTCAGGCAGGAGTTACGCTGATAAGCGGCCCACCGTCTCGGACGAAAAGCAATAGAGCGCGTGACGAATCGCGCGCTCCACTGCGAGGGCTCGTCTACGCCCTCCGGCAGAGATTTCCAACCCCCTAACCGGTCGCGCGCCGTGCGCAGGCGCGTGATGCCGCTGGCCGTCCGCATCGCCGCTGCCGTCGGCTGCCGGATCGAGGACATCTTCCAGCTGGCCTGACTGGTTGGCAGGTGAATCTTTGGTCGGTGACGGGCCCCGTGTTACGCTGGGACAATTGTTCCGTCGGCCAAGGCATTTTCCCATGTCCAACAGCGTTCCCGGTCCCGCGCTCGTCATTTTCGGCGACAGCCTCTCCGACAACGGCAACCTCTTCGCCCAGGCCGAGGGCCTGATCGAGGAGGATGTGCGCCTCTCCCTCGCCGGCGCCGGCGGGCAGGCCTCCAACGGCACGACATGGGCGGAGCAGGTGGCGGCGCCGCTCGGCATCGACGATCCCGCCAACTACGCCGTCGCCGGGGCGGAGGCGGTGGGCCGGCAGACCATCGGCGGCTTCATCGACGAGTACGGGCTCACCGACGCGCTCATCGTGCCTCAGGACGACCCGGCCCTGGAGTGGGACATGAACCTCTCCGCGCAGGTGGACCGCTTCGAGGCAGACTGGGCGGGGGCGGACCTCTCCGCCACCACCGCGCTCATCTTCATCGGCGGCAACGACTACGCCGCGCTCGACCCCACCAGCCGCTACATCGCCGCCGACGCCCTCGCCCTCGCGCACAACGTCGTCAAGACGACGCTCCATGAGGCCGAGGGGCTGCTGGCCGCCGGCGTCGAGCGGGTCGTGCTGACGACGATGCCCCCCGCCCGCTTCTTCCCCGCCTTCAATGAGTTGATCGGCGAGGGCGGCGCGGCCAACGGCGCCTATGCCGACGTCGCCGCCTACGAGCTGCTCATGCGCGCCCATAACGAGATCCTCGCCTCCCGGGTGGAGAAGCTCGCCTCCGAGGGGCTGGACGTCGTCATCGCCGACCTCACCCCCGTCGCCGCCTCCGTCTGGGACGATCCGATGGCCTTCGGCCTCTACGCCCCGCTGACGGAGACGCTGGCCGACGGCGCCGGGAGCAGTTTCGATGCCGACCAGATCGGCTTCTGGGACGAGCTGCACCCGACGGAGGCGCTCCACGGCATCATTGCCGCCCACATGGCGCATGTGCTGGCCGGCGGCATTGTGCACGAGGCGCTCGGCTTCGATGTCACCGAGCGCCACCAGTACCAGGGCGACCTGCTCTACTACGGCGCCCAGAAGAATGACGCGATCAGCGCCGGCTGGGGCGAGGACGTGATCTTCGGCGGCTCCGGCAACGACCAGGTGCTCGCGGGGCGCGGCGACGACATCGTCTCGCTCGGCAGCGGCAAGGACCTCGCCTTCGGCGGCGAGGGCGACGACTTTCTCACCGCCGCCTCGGGGGAGAACGTGCTCAACGCCGGCGCCGGCAACGACGCCCTCGTCAGCGGCCTCGGCGAGACGGAGGCGCTCGGCGGCAATGGCGACGACGTGTTCGTCTTCGTGGACCCGGCGCTCCTCGGCCACCCGGACGCGCCGGCCAGCTTCTCCATCGATGGCGGCGCCGGCCATGACATCCTCTACCTCGTGCTCGACCCCGAAAGCATCGCCGCCGACGGCGCCGCGCTGCTGGCGGGCGACGCCGCCACGCTCGCCGGCTACGGCGTAACGGCGAAGGGGGTGGACGAGATCGCCCTCATCGCCGGCCGCGAGGGGATCGATAGCGCGCTCTCGGGCTATGCGTGGTACGAGGAGGCCAGCCTGTGGAACCTCGTCTGACACGGCGGAGCGCCTTGCCCTCCCCGCCGCGATGGGGTTGGCTTCGGCCAACCTGAACGCACGCCAGGAGACTCCCCCATGAGCGACAGCTACACGCCCCCCAAGGTCTGGACCTGGGACAGCCAGAACGGCGGCCAGTTCGCCTCCACCAACCGGCCCATCGCCGGGCCCACCCATGATGCCGACCTGCCCCGCGGCGAGCATCCCTTCCAGCTCTACTCCCTCGCCACGCCCAACGGCGTGAAGGTGAACCTCATGTTCGAGGAGTTGCTGGAGGCCGGACATGACGCCGAGTACGACGCCTGGCTGATCAACATCGGCAAGGGCGATCAGTTCGGCTCCGGCTTCGTGGGGGCGAACCCCAACTCCAAGATCCCGGCGCTGATGGATTACACCGGCCCCACGCCGATCCGCGTCTTCGAATCCGGCGCCATCCTGATGCACCTCGCCGAGAAGTTCGGCGCCTTACAGGGCGATCCGGCGAACCGGGCCGAGATGCTCTCCTGGCTGATGTGGCAGATGGGCTCCGCCCCCTTCCTCGGCGGCGGCTTCGGCCATTTCTTCGCCTACGCGCCGGAGAAGCTGGAATACCCCATCAACCGCTACGCGATGGAGGCCAAGCGCCAGATGGACGTGCTAAACCGCGCGCTGGCGGAGCGGGAGTTCATCTCCGGCCCCGACTACACCATCGCGGACATGGCGATCTGGCCCTGGTACGGCAACCTCGCGCTCGACCGCTCCTACCCCGATGCCGGGGAGTTCCTCTCCGTCCATGAGTACGAGCACGTCCAGCGCTGGGCGAAGGCCATCGACGCCCGCCCGGCGGTGCAGCGCGGCCGCCTCGTCAACAAGGCGCAGGGCGAGCCGGCCCTGCCGGAGCGGCACTCCGCCGCCGATTTCGAGGGGCTGCTCTAGCCGCCTCCCGCCTCCGCGCTATCCTTCATCATCGGGCAGCGCGGAGGCGATCCCATGAGCTACACCATCGCCCGGCTGATCGACCATCTCGACATCCGCGTCAGCGATTTCGACGCCGCCGGTCCCTTCTACCGCGCCGTCTTCGGCGCGCTGGGGCTCGGGGCCGAGGTCGACGAGGGCGAGGATTACCTCGCGCTCGACGAGCTCTACATCAGCCGGGCCGACCCCGGCGCCCCGCCCAGCCACATGCACCTCTGCTTCCAGGCCGGCAGCCGCGAGAGTGTCGCCGCCTTCCATGCCGCCGGCCTCGCCGCCGGCGGGCGCGACAATGGCGGGCCGGGCCTGCGCGACTATCACCCCGGCTATTACGCCGCCTTCCTGCTGGATTCGGACGGCAACAACATCGAGGCGAAGGTGGACGAGCGCGTCACCGCCCGCTCCGCCGACGCCGTGCATCTGCAGACGGAGTGAGCGGCCCGCGCCCGGGCCCCTCGCTTGATAACCTCTCCCCCCGCGCGTATCTGCAGGGGGACCCAACGGATAAAGGAGCCCCCCATGTTCAAGGGACTCGGCGGCCTCGGCGACATGTCGAAGATGATGAAGGCCGCGCAGGAGATGCAGGGCAAGATGGCCCAGCTCCAGGAGGAGATGGAGAACATCACGGTCGTCGGCACGGCCGGCGCCGGGCTCGTGAAGGCCACGGCCACCGCCAAGGGCGAGCTCACCGGCCTCGACATCGACCCCTCGATCTTCAACGCCGAGGAGAAGGAGGTCGCCGAAGACCTCATCCTCGCCGCGGTGAAGGACGCGCTGGCGCAGGCCACGGCCCGCGCGCAGGAGGAGATGGGCAAGATCACCGAGGGCCTCGGCCTGCCCGCCGACTTCAAGATGCCCTTCTAGGCCGGCCCCCTTGGCGGACGGGCCGGAGGAGATCGGCAGGCTGATCGGCCTGATGGCGCGGCTCCCCGGCATGGGGCCGCGCTCGGCGCGCCGCGCGGTTCTACACCTCGTCAAGAAGCGCAGCCAGGTGCTGCTGCCGCTGGCCGAGGCGATGAAGGCGGTGGGCGAAAGCGTGCGCCCCTGCGTTGCCTGCGGCAACCTCGCGACCTCCGATCTCTGCCCCATCTGCGCAAACCCCAAGCGCGCCACCGGCACGCTCTGCGTGGTGGCCGACGTGGCGGATCTCTGGGCGATGGAGCGCTCGCAGGCCTTCCAGGGCCGCTACCACGTCCTTGGCGGCCTCCTCTCGGCGCTCGATGCCATCGGGCCGGACGAGCTAGGCATCCCCAAGCTCGTCGCCCGCGTGACGGAGGAGGAGCTGACGGAGATCATCCTCGCCCTGCCCGCCACCATCGACGGCCAGACCACCGCCCATTACATCGCCGACGCCCTGCCGGAGCTGAACGTCACCTCGCTGGCGCAGGGCGTGCCCATCGGCGGCGAGCTCGACTTCCTCGACGACGGCACCATCTCCGCCGCCCTGCGCGCCCGCGCCCGAGTCTGACGGCGCCTCCGGGCCTCTCCCGACCGCAGCCGCTTCGCGAGCGACGGCGCGCTCCGGCTGAGCCCGGCCCCCTTTTCATCTGGCCAAAAATACCGCGGGGGTGCGGGGGCTGGCCCCCGCTCCATCGCCGGCCGCCCTCACCTGGCGTGGAAATGGGCGTAGATCTTCTCCGCCAACGCCTCGCTGATGCCATCCACGGCCTTCAAATCCGCCAGCAGCTCTCGCCGCGGGGCCTCTCTCGACGGCAACCGCTTCACACATGACGGCGCGGGCCGCCTCCCCCGCCCCCTTTCATCTGGCCGAAAATACCGCGGGGGTGCGGGGGCTGGCCCCCGCTCCATCGCCGGCAGCCCTCACCCGGCGTGGAAATGGGCGTAGATCTTCTCCGCCATCGCCTCGCTGATGCCGTCCACGGCCTTCAGATCCGCCAGCGCCGCCCCGCTCACCGCCTTGGCGGAGCCGAAATGCGCCAGCAGCGCCCGCTTGCGCGCCGCGCCGACGCCCGGAACGTCGTCCAGCGGGTTGGCCATCGTCGCCTTGGCGCGCTTGGCGCGGTGGGTGCCGATGGCGAAGCGGTGGGCCTCGTCGCGCAGGCGCTGCACGAAGTAGAGCACCGGGTCGCCCCGGCGCAGCGCCATGGGTCGGGTGCCGGTGCGGTGGAACTCCTCCTTGCCGAGGTCCCGGTCCACCCCCTTGGCGACGCCGATCATGGCGATGTCCTCCACCCCCAGCTCGGCCATCACCTCATGCACCGCGCTCACCTGCCCGGCGCCGCCGTCGATGAGCAGCAGGTCCGGCCAGGTCTCTCCCTCGCGGTTCGGGTCCTCCTTCAGGAGGCGCTGGAAGCGGCGGGTGAGGACCTCCTTCATCATGCCGAAGTCGTCGCCGTTCAGGCTTTCGTCCTTGATGTTGAACTTGCGGTACTGGCTCTTCTCGAAGCCCTCGGGCCCCGCCACGATCATGGCGCCGATCGCGTTGGTGCCCATGATGTGGGAGTTGTCGTAGACCTCCACGCGCCGGGGCGGCGCCGCCAGACCGAAGGCCTCCGCCAGCCCGTCCAGCAGCCGCGCCTGCGTGGCGCTCTCGCTCATCTTGCGGGCGAGGCTCTCGCGGGCGTTCTGGGCAGCGTGGCCGACCAGCTCCGCCTTCTCGCCCCGCTGCGGCACGGCGACCTCGACGCGGCGGCCGAGCTTCTCGCTCAGCGCCTCCTCCATCAGGGCCGTGTCGTCGAGCCCCGTGTTGAGGAGCAGGAGCTTCGGCGGCTCGTGCGTCTGGTAGAACTGGCCGAGGAAGGCCTGCATGATCTCGCTGGCATCCTCCTCGCCATTGAGGCGCGGATAGAAATCCCGGTTGCCCCAGTTCTGGTTGGCGCGGATGAAGAAGACCTGCACGCAAGCCTGCCCGCCCTCTCGGTGGAGGGCGATGACATCGGCCTCCGCAACGCCTGCCGGGTTGATGCCCTGGTTCGTCTGCACCAGCGTCAGCGCGCGGATGCGGTCGCGCAGGGCCGCCGCCCGCTCGAACTCCATCGCCTCGCTGGCCGCCTGCATCTCCTGCGCGAGCTGCGCCTGCACGGCGGTGGACTTGCCGGTGAGGTAGCGCTGAGCGTCCTTCACCGACCCCATGTAATCCTCCTCAGAGATCAGCCCGACGCAGGGGGCGGAGCAGCGGCGGATCTGGTGGAGCAGGCAGGGGCGCGTGCGGCTCTCGAAGGTGCTGTCGGAGCAGTTGCGCAGCAGGAACGCCTTCTGCAGCTGGTTGAGCACCCGGCGCACCGAACCGGCGCCGGCGAAGGGGCCGTAATAATCGCCCTTCTCGCTCTTGGCGCCCCGGTGCAACTTGATCTGCGGGTAGCTGTGCTCGTGGCTGACGAGGATGTTGGGGAAGCTCTTGTCGTCGCGCAGCAGCACGTTGTAGCGCGGCTTGAGCTGCTTGATGAGGTTCTGCTCCAGGAGGAGTGCTTCCGTCTCCGTCCGGGTGGAGAGGAACATCATAGACGCCGTGTCGGCGATCATCCGGGCGATGCGCGGCGAATGCGGGCCGGAGCGGGCGTAGGAGCTGACGCGCGCCTTGAGGTTCTTGGCCTTGCCGACATAGAGCACCCGCGCCTCGGCATCGAGCATCCGGTAGACGCCGGGGCCGGAGCCGAGCGTCTTCAGATACCCGGAGATCACCTCCGGGCCGGTTTTCTGGGGGGCCGCCTTCGGGCCGCTGTCGGTCTGCTCGGTCATGTCGTGATTCCCTTGGCGGGATTCCATTTAGTCCACAAAGGCGCAAGACCGAAGGCATCCACGGTTCCTGTGGATAAACCTGCGGACAAACCCCGGAGGCGGCGGATTTTCCCTTCGTTCCCGACCACTTCTTCTCATTGCCCAATTATTAGCCGCGCCAGTAACGCCCTGAATTGTCTTGGTTAAATTATCAATAGGTCGTTAAGGGGCTGAAAGCACTGTGGTTTGTGAACGCTGCGTGACGGGTCTGGACAATTCCCCGGCCACGAGGCCGATCAGGACCATCCGGCGCTGTCGAGGCGCGACCAGATGAGGTGCTGGCCGCCGTCGACAACGATCGCCTGGCCGGTCACCGTGCGCGCCTCCAGCAGGTAGCGCAGGGCCGCGACGATATCCTCCGGGTTCGTCCCCCGCTCCAGCAGGCCGGCCTTGCGGCGGGCGCGGAAGCGCTCCTCCGGTTCCTGCTCCGCCTTGAGGGTGGAGCCGGGGGCGATGCCATTGACGCGCACCTTGGGACCGAGGCCCTGCGCTGCGGTGCGCGTGAGCGTCCACAGGCCCATCTTGGCGATGGTGTAGGTGATCAGCTCCGGCGAGAGGTTGCGGATGCGCTGGTCGAGCATGTTGACGCAGAGCGCCTGCGCGATCTTCTCGCCCGCCTCGTCCTCCAGCGGCTCCGGCGCCTGCGCGGCGAAGGCCTGCAGGAGGAAGAGCGGCGCGCGCAGGTTGGTGGCGGTGTTGATCTCCCAGTTCTCGGCGGATGCGGTGTCGATCCGGTCGAACTTGAAGCCGGAGGCGTTGTTGACGAGGCAGGTGAGCGGGCCGCCCAGCGCCTCCGCCGCCTCGGGCACCAGCGCCTCGACGCGGGCGGCATCCATCAGGTCCGCCTGCACCACGGTGGCGCGGCGGCCCATGGCGCGGATCTCCTCCGCCGCCGCCTCAGCGCCGTCGGTGGAGTGGTTGCAATGCAGCGCCACGTCGTGCCCGGCCTCGCCGAGCGCGAGGGCGATGGCCCGGCCGATGCGGGCGCCGGCGCCTGTCACGAGCGCGCGGGGGGAGGCGGGTTTCGTCATAGCAGCACCAGGACGCCGACGATGAAGGCGACATAGAGGGCGACGAAGGCGAGGCCCCAGACGCGCGTGATGTCCCGCCCGCGGATGATGGGCAGAAGCAGGAGGGTCGAGACCAGCATCACCGGCAGGTCGGCGTAGAAGGCCGAGACGGGCACGGGGATGTCGCCGAGGACGGAGGCGACGCCGAGGATGCAGAGCAGGTTGAAGAAGTTCGAGCCGATGACGTTGCCGAGGATGACATCCGCCTGCCGGCGGATGGCGGCGGCGACGGAGGTCGCCAGCTCGGGCAGGGAGGTGCCGACGGCGACGAGCGTGAGGCCGATCACCTGCTCGGAGACGCCCCAGCGCAGGGCGATGTTGGTGGCGCCGTTCACCAGCAGTTCCGCCCCGATGGGCAGGCCGATAAGGCCGGCGAGGATGTAGAGCGCGATCTTGAGGCGGCTGATCGAGGGATCGGCCCCCTCGGGCTGCTCGTCGCTCCCTATCGGGCGCGCCTCGCGGGCGGCGCTGCGCTGGGTCATCGCGCCCCGCACGGTGATCCAGAGGATCGCCGCCAGCGCCGCCAGCAGGATCAGCCCGTCGATGCGGCCGAGGCCGAGGCCGATGGCGGCGAGGGCGATGACCAGCACCGTGGCGCCCAGCATCTGCCAGTAGGACTCGCGAACATCCAGCGCGCCGGAATGGATGGTGCGGAAGATGGCCGGCAGGCCGAGGATGAGCAACACGTTGGCGATATTGCTGCCCACCACGTTGCCCAGTGCCAGCCCCGGGGAGCCGCTGATCACGGCGGCGACGGAGACCAGAAGCTCGGGCGCCGAGGTGCCGAAGGCGACGACCGTGAGCGAGACGACGAGCGCCGGAATGCCGAGGCGCAGCGACAGGTTCACCGCGCCCTTCACGAGCGCATCGCCGGCGAAGACGAGCAGCGCCACCCCGCCGGCGACGAAGAGCCAGTCGATCATGCGCGGCGCTCCCGGCAGGGGCAGGGCCCCTTGCCGATCTGCGGGCGCCCGCAGTCAGGGCATGTCCGGCCCAGCCGCCGCGTCACGCTGTCCGGCAGCTTGGGGAAGCGCAGGCGGCCGAACATGGCGAGCACCGCCATGAAGACGAAGAAGAGCGTGATGACCTTGAAGATCACAGGCCGAACCGTCCGAAGGCGAGGCGGCTCTCGACACTCTCCAGCGCGCCGGCGGCGGCGGTGGCGCCGAGCCGGGCCATCAGGCTCTTCTTCTGCCCGTAGTTGCGGAAGCGCGTCTTCGGCCCGAAGCGGCGCTTCATCTCCGGCACGAGGTGGCCGACCCCGTCCGCCAGCCCCTTCTCGATGGCGCGGTGGCCGATCCAGATGTTGCCGGTGAAGAGGTTCTCGCTCGCGTCCAGCTTGGGGCCGCGGCGGGATTTCACGTGGGCAATGAAGGCCTCGTGGAGCTGGCCGAGCCAAGTCTCCAGCCGCTCGACATCCTGCGGCCGCTCGGGGCGGAAGGGATCGAGCAGGCTCTTCGACTCGCCGGCGGTGTGCACCCGCCGCTCGACGCCGTGGCGGGCGATGAGCTCGTTGAAGCCGAAGCTGGCGGAGATGACGCCGATGGAGCCGACCATCGAGGTCTCGTCGACGAAGATCTCGTCGGCAGCGCAGGCGAGCCAGTACCCGCCCGACGCCGCCACATCCTCGCAGAAGGCGAAGACGGGGACGCGTTTCTCCTCGCTCAGCCGCCGGATGCGGGCGGCGATGAGGGAGGATTGCGCGGCGGAGCCGCCGGGGCAGTTGATGGCCAGCGCCACGGCGGCGGGCTTGCCGCGGCGAAAGGCCTTCTCGATCTGCGCGGCGAGGCCATGATCCGTCAGCCCGGCCCGGGGGCCGGCCGAGGAGATGGGGCCCTCGAGCCGGATGACGGCGACGGTCGGGCGGGAGGAGCCGAAGATACGGTTGAACATGGGACAGATGTAGGGGCCGCCCGGGGGCGCGGCAAGCCGGCGCAGGTGGGCGGCGGGCCGCTCCGGGGAGTCCCGCAGCGTCCCCGGCGGCGGCTGGAATTTGACCAAATGGTCAAATCTTGCCAAGGGCCCGCCCCCGTGGCACCTTCCTTCGGGCAAAGCGCGAGGCCGCCAGATGGACACCACCCACGACACCCGCGCCCCCGCGGCGCAAAATGGGGGGCAGAGCCAGCTCCCGCAGGTGCAGGAGCATCTGCCCCGCAACCCCGGCATGCCGCTCGACGTCGACTGGGTCGCCTCGGTCCAGGCCAATACCTCGGCCATCGAGCGTCGCGCGGCAACGCTCCCCGGCCGCCGCTCCGTCAAGAAGGAGTTCCAGGCCGCCTGGCTCTGCAAGGCCGTCTCGCTGATCGACCTCACGACGCTGGCCGGTGACGACACCGACGGCCGCGTCCGCCGCCTCTGCGCCAAGGCCCGCCAGCCGGTCTCACCCCAGATCCTGGCCGCGCTCGGCATGGAGGGCCTCACCACCGGCGCCGTCTGCGTCTACCATGACATGGTGGAAACCGCCGTGGATGCGCTGAAGGGCACGAACATCCCAGTCGCCGCCGTCTCCACCGGCTTCCCCGCCGGGCTGTCTCCCTTCCGCCTGCGCATCGCTGAAATCGGTGAGAGCGTCTCTGCCGGGGCCGCCGAGATCGACATCGTCATCTCGCGCCGCCACGTGCTCACCCAGAACTGGCAGGCGCTCTATGACGAGATGGCCGAGATGCGCGCGGCCTGCGGTGACGCCCATGTGAAGGCTATCCTCGCCACCGGCGAACTGGGCACCCTGCGCAACGTCGCCCGCGCCAGCCTCGTGTGCATGATGGCCGGGGCGGATTTCATCAAGACCTCCACCGGCAAGGAGGGCGTCAACGCCACCCTGCCCGTCTCGCTCACCATGATCCGCGCCATCCGCGCCTATGAGGCGCGCACCGGCGTGAAGGTCGGCTACAAGCCGGCGGGCGGCATCTCCAAGGCGAAGGATTCGCTGACCTATCTCGCCCTGATGAAGGACGAGCTGGGCGACCGCTGGCTGCAGCCCGACCTCTTCCGCTTCGGCGCCTCGTCCCTGCTGGGCGACATCGAGCGGCAACTGGAACACTACGTGACCGGCGCCTATTCGGCGAGCTGGCGGCATGGGATGGCGTGATGTCTGTCAAAGAAATCTTCGAGAGCATGGATTACGGCCCCGCCCCCGAGAGCGCCAAGGAAGCCCTCGCCTGGCTTGAGGCGAAGGGCGGCATTGCGGGCCCCTGGGTCGGCGGCAAACGGGGCGAGCTTCGCGCCGATATGGAGAGCCGCAACCCCGCCACGGGCGAGCGGCTCGCCGGCCTGACCAAATGCACCGAGGCCGAGGTGAACGCCGCCGTGAAGGCCGCCCGCAAGGCGCAGCCGGGCTGGGAGAAGCTCGGCGGCCACGGGCGCGCGAAGGTGCTCTACGCCATCGCGCGGGGGATGCAGAAGCAATCGCGCCTGCTCGCCGTGATGGAGAGCCTCGACAACGGCAAGCCGATCCGCGAGAGCCGCGACATCGACGTGCCGCTGGCGATCCGCCATTTCTACCACCATGCCGGCGCCGCTCAGCTCTTCGACAGCGAGATGGCGGGCCGCGCGCCCCATGGCGTCTGCGGCCAGATCATCCCGTGGAACTTCCCGCTCCTCATGCTGGCGTGGAAGATCGCCCCGGCGCTGGCGGCCGGGAACACCGTGGTGCTGAAACCCGCCGAATACACCAGCCTCTCCGCCATGGTCTTCGCCGAGATCTGCGCCGAGGCGGGGGTGCCGCCGGGCGTGGTGAACCTCGTCACCGGCGATGGCGAGACGGGGCAGGCGCTGGTCGCGGCCGAGGTCGACAAGATCGCCTTCACCGGCTCCACCGAGGTCGGTCGGCGCATCCGCGAGGCGACGGCGGGGCGGAACATCCCGCTGACGCTCGAGCTGGGCGGCAAGTCCGCCTACATCGTCTTCGACGATGCCGATATCGACAGCGCCATCGAGGGGCTGGTCGATGCCATCTGGTTCAACCAGGGCCAGGTCTGCTGCGCCGGCTCGCGCCTGCTCGTGCATGAGGCGATTGCGGAGGACTTCCACGCCCGCCTCAAGCGCCGGATGGACGGGCTGCGCATCGGCGACCCGCTCGACAAATGCATCGACGTGGGCGCCATCGTTGACCCGGTGCAGCTTCAGACGATCCGCACGCTGGTCGAGGGCAATACGGCCGGCAAGACCTACCACGCCGCCTGCCCCCTGCCCGCCACCGGCGCCTTCTACCCGCCGACGCTGATCACCGGCCTCTCCCCCTCCGATCCGCTGATGCAGGAGGAGATCTTCGGGCCGGTGCTCGTCTCCACCACCTTCCGCACGCCGGCAGAGGCGGTGGAGCTGGCCAACAACACCCGCTACGGGCTGGCCGCGACGCTGTGGACGGAGAACGTGAACCTCGCGCTCGACATGGCGCCGAAGCTCGCCGCCGGGGTCATCTGGGTCAACGCCACGAACCTCTTCGACGCCGCCGCCCCGTTCGGCGGCATCCGCGAAAGCGGCTTCGGCCGTGAGGGCGGACCCGAGGGGATGCGTGCCTATACCAAGCCCGCCAAGCTGGCAGCGGCGCCGAAAGAGCAGAAGGCCTTCGAGGGCGACGGCGCCCCGGAGGGCGGCATCGACCGCACCGCCAAGCTCTATATCGGCGGCAAACAGGTGCGGCCCGACGGGGGCTACTCCCGCGCCGTGCATGGGCCGAAGGGTGCGCTCCTCGGCCATGCCTCCCTCGCCAACCGGAAGGACCTGCGCAACGCCGTCGAGGCGATGAACGCCGCCAGGGGCTGGGGGAAGGCCACCGGGCATCTGCGCGCCCAGATCCTCTATTACATCGCCGAGAACCTCTCGGCGCGGGCCGAGGAATTCGCCGCCCGGCTCAACGCCCTGCAGGGCGGCCACAAGGGCGCGGATGAGGTCGAGGCCTCCGTCCGCCGCCTCTTCACCTACGCGGCTCATGCCGACCGCTACGATGGCCGCGCCGCCGGCGTGCCGCTGCGCGGCGTGGCGCTGGCGATGAAGGCGCCCACGGGCAATATCGCCGCGCTGGCCCCGGCGGCCACACCGCTCCTCGGCCTTGTCTCGCTGATGGCGCCCGCCATCGCCATGGGCAGCCGGGTGACGCTCGTCGCCTCCGAGCCCTTCCCGCTGGCGGCAATGGATTTCTACCAGGTGCTGGAGACCTCCGACGTGCCGGCCGGGGTGGTCAACATCCTCACCGGCGACCATGCCGAGCTGGCGCCGAGCTTCGCCAGCCACATGGACGTGGACGCGGTGTGGAGCTTCTCCGACCCGGCGCTCGCGGCGGGGATCGAAAAGGCCTCCGCCGGCAACCTCAAGCGCACCTGGGTCACCCAGCGCGACTTCACCACGCCGGATGGCGAGGGCGAGGACTTCCTCGAGGCCGCCACCGAGGTGAAGACGATCTGGATTCCCTACGGCGAGTGACGCCGGGCCGCGATTTTCGCGCGAAAATCGTGCACGTAAATCTCGCGATTTCTGCGCCCCCAAGGGGGCGGCGAGTTCCAGATAGACATCGCGGGCGGAAACCATCTGGTTTCCGCCGCCCGCTACTTCTTCGGGCCCGTCCAGCTTTCCCACCAGCGGCCCATCCGCCCGCGCCGTTCGCGCGCTCTCGCCCCGGCCCTGTCCCAGCGGTCGCCGGCGCGCTCCATCGCCGGGTCCAGCCCGCGCTCTCGGAACTGGCGCCACATGGCGCGCAGCATGAAGAAGGCGAAGATCAGGAAGATGAAGAAGCCGATGTTGAACCACGGGATCGGGCGGTACTCCGGCCCCGGCACCTCGCGGATCGCGGTGGCGTTGGGGTAGATGGTGAAGAAGCGGTTCCGCCAGCCGTAATGGCGGATGACCACCCAGTTGGGGTCGGCTGAGGTGCTGCGCACATCCTCCGCCTCGGCCTGCAGGTCGGAGCTGTCGAACTTGAAGTAGGGCGGCCAGATCCAGCCCGTGTCCTCGTTGCGGTAGACCATCGTCTGGTCGCTCCCGCGGATGAGGCCGAAGAGGTAGGTCCGCTGGCGCACCGTGTTGATGAGCCGCAGATCCCGCGTCGTGTTCTCCACGTTGCCCGAATCCGCCTGCGCGTAGAACAGCCGGTTGATCCCGGAGAAGTCGGTGCGGATCACCTCCGTCCCCGTGATGCGCGCCACGTCCTGCTGCGGCAGGGCGTAGTGCAGGAGGCTGCCGACCAGCAGCACCAGCAGGACCCGCCAGAATATCCGGAACGCGCGCATCGTCTTTCCCTTCAGTTCGTGTTCGTCAGCCAGAGGATGATGCCGATGGCCACCACCGGCACCACGTAGATCAGCACGATCAGCCGCCGCCGGAAGCCGGAGAAGTACCTCTCCATGCCCGCCTCCACATAGGCCTCCCGCTCGGCAAGGTCAGCCCCCGGATTCTCCTCCGCCCATTCCTCTTCCAGCCGCTCCCGGCGGACGGAGCGGGAATAGGCGCTGACGGAGAGGAAGATCACCGTCAGCAGCGCGAAGAGCACCAGCACGAAGATGACGAAGCCCATCCTACAGCCTCCGCACCGCGCCCCAGGGGCCGACGGCATCGACGACGTCGAAGCCCTGGTGCGTGTCCTTCCGCCCGGTCGACCAGGGGCCGACCGCCGGCGTCGGCTCGGCCATCGGCGCCTCGTGGCCGAAGAGCGCGTCGCGGGTGCCGGCCTTGTCCACGAGGTACTCGCCGGCGAGGAAGTCGGCGACGTAGGACTTCTTCGCCTCCGGCCAGCCGGCATAGGCGCGGTAGAACGCCTCCTTGTGGCAGATGAAGAGCTGGCGGATATCCAGTGGCGTCAGCTCGGCGAGGAGCTGGTTGACGAGGCTCGCCTCCGGCCCTCGCGCCGCGCGCAGGGTGTAGAAGTAGGCTGGGTGCTCGCTGTCGATCATCGGCCAGGGCCCGCCCGCCTCGGCCCAGCGGGCGAGCGCCGAGAGCCCCTGCCACTCCGCCGGCAGGTGCTGCGCGTAGCGGCGGCCCATGGCACGCAGGTCCCGCCGGGTCGCGCCCTGCAGGCTCTCGCCCATGACGGCGGCGAGTTCGGCGACGATGAAGTCCATCTTCTGATGCAGGATCGCCGCCGCATCGACGCCCCGCGCCTCCACGATCGGCTCGGCGAGGCCGTTGATCTTGAGGAAGCGGGCGATCTCGTTGCGCTCCTTCAGCGCGTAGGTCTCGGCGATCGGCAGGGGCCCCAGCGCCGCCTTGTCGCCGGCCGTGATGGCGGCGGGGTGCGGGACGGAGCGGAAGATGTAGAGCCCGCCGAAGAGCGCCGTCCAGAAATTCTCCTGCGCGAAGGTCATCTTGCCGAGGCGCACCGGGTTGCGGGTGAGGTCCCCCGTCTGCTTGGCCAGCCCGATCATCTCTCCGATCAGCACGTCGTCGTACCAGGCATCCTCCTCGCGCTTGAAGCGGTCGATGAGGGTGCCGAGCTTGTCCGCCGTTGCGACGGTGCCGGCGGTGGTGTCGGCCTCGATGGTGATCTGGCGGATGTCGAAGAGCTTCGCCGCCGTATCCGCCCGGTAGACGGAGTTGATCAGCTCGCCGGCCACCGCATCGCGGGCGGTGAGGGCGAAGAGCTCGCGCTCGTTGGCATCGATGAACTGCCGCAGGATGGCGCGGGAGGTGGAGAACTTGGCGTTGAGCAGCGGGGCAGCGCGCTGGCGGGTGGTGAGCAGGATGAACTGCCGGTTGACCCCGGCCTGGTTGAGATAGAGCGGATCGCCGAACTCGTCGCCGATCTCGGGGGAGAAGCCGGAGATGTCGATATGGAACTCGGTCTGCTCGGTGGTGCGGCCGGTCAACGCCTTGAGCGCGCGGTTGTAGCGCTCCACCCAGACGGGAGAGTCGACCCGGACGAGATTGCCGAACATGAGGCCGCGGGCGATCAGGCGGTGCATGGGTGTCTACACCTTTCCGCGCGCAGGTTCTGGGTCAAAATGAAAGTGGTCGAGTCCCGCTTGCCACATCGTTTGAACCTTCGAAACCAGTTCTGCCAACATAAAACGATCATCATTGTGATGAACCAGCCACTCGTATTCTCCATGCTCTGAAAGCTGTTCGGAGAATGGCACATAGCTGCGAGATATCTCCCAATCCTTGTCGGTGGGCGAACGTTTTAAGTCGAGATGCCTCGTGCGATTTGCAATATCTCGGCAAACGAACCAGCACGGAAATTTTGCGAGAAAAGCGTCTAATTCGGCCTTCTCCACTCCTCCATCCACAATGAGCCACTCTCTTAACGAGTGGGCCCAGATGAAATAGGCCAGTGCAAAGTCAACCGCTTCATAAGCGGGGTGATGCTCCGCATTTTCTGTGGGGAGGTAGGCCATTGTAGAACGTTCCATTACCCTCGCATACCACCGGTTCATGCGGCGATAGTGGTTTCGCCACCCCCCATGCCTGTCTGCACTCCCGAAAACACTCCTAGGTCTCATTTCCATGATGCCCGGAAATTATCACCTATCGGGTCGCCAATCACCACACCCCCTCCTTCCAACGCCCCGGCACGCTCGCCACGGACAGCACCAGCACCGGCGCCCAGAGCAACCCGGCGCTCAGGCCCAGCCGCAGGAAGTGGCCGAGCGTGACGCCCGGGGCGAAGCCGAGCATGGCGCCCACCTGCGTCCCCGACCAAACATAGGTGACCGCGAAGACCCCTGCCGCCAGCACCGTCAGCAGTGCCGCCGAGATCACGCCGTTGAGGATGAGGCCGAAGAACGTCTCCGGCAACCACCGACCCAGGGGCCGCGGGATCAGCGCCGCCAGCGCCACGATCACCAGCCCGGGGAGGAGGCCGCCGCTAAGCATCCTTGCCCTCCAGATACCGCCGCCGCGCCTCGTCGGTCAGGCCCATGTCGCGGACCATGCGGGCGATGGCCTCTTCATCCGACTTGTCGGCGTAGCGGAATTCGCTGTCGGCGTAGCGGTTGATCTCCTGGATCACCATGTCCACCGTGATCGGGCGGCGGAGCTCCTCGATCATGGCGCGCTTGGTGTCGTAGGGCTGGCGGAGGAAGAGGTCCGGCTCCTCCATCCATTCGTCCGGCAGCTCGAAATCCATGGCGCGGACCTTGATTGCGTCCGTGATGTTCTTGATGGCGCGGCCGGTGAAGCGGCTGTCGGCCTCCTGGATGCCCTTGAGATAGGTGCCGAGCTTGGCGATTGTGTCGAGCTGGCCGTGGTCGCGCGTCACCCGCTCGAAGACCCGCGCCAGCCCCTCCTCGTGGGGGCGGGCGTGGCTGGCGTAGCTGCGCTCGACGGCCTGCTGGATGGCCTGGGCGGCGTAGAGCTGATGGTCGCCGAGGGGGATCTGGTGGTTCTTGCCCATTAGCAGGGCGAGAATGTCGATGTAATCCTCGCGGCTCTGCGGCCCGTCGACGAGGAAGCGCCCGCCGGCGCGCTGGCGCAGGGCATCGTCGACATTCTCGGGGTAGTTGGAGAACATGCCGAAGGTGCAATTGCCGCGCACCACGGTGTTGGCGCCGGCGAAGGCGTCCATCAGCACCGAGGTGATCTCCAGCTGCCCGGCGGAGCTCTGGCGGTCGCCGCGCTTGCCGGCGAGCATGTCGATATCGTCGATGGTGCCGAAGCCGATGACAGACGGGTCGAGGATATTGTCGATGAAGGCGCGGGCGTTCTGGCCCGACTTGCCCTGGTAGCTGTCGATATTGTCGGTGGAGAGGTTCTGGTAGCGGAACGGGTAGCCGGCCGCCTGGCAATAGCCGTGGATGAGGCCGGCCATCATCTGGATCAGCGTCGTCTTGCCAGTGCCGGGCGCGCCGTCGCCCATGAAGGTGAAGATGAAGCCGCCGAGTTCGGCAAACGGGTTCAGCCGCCGCTCGAAATCATAGGCCATCAGCATCTTGGCGAGCCGCTGCGCCTGCGCCTTGGCGATGTGGTTGCCGACAACCTCATGCGGCTGCTTGAAGGTCATCGTGAGAGTGGTGGAGCTGCCGCGCGAGGCGGGCTGAAAGCCGCGCAGGGTCAGCCCGTCGGCCTCCACCCGGAAGGCGCGGGTGGCGAAGCTTTCCAGCCGGCCGGCGCTCGCGGCCCGGGTGGCGGCCTTGGCCATCAGCGCTTCGGCGAAGGCGATCACGGTGGCGGCGAGACGGGGTTCGTCGCTGGCATGGGCGGCGATGGCGCGGTCGAGCTCCCAAAGCGCACCGTGCAGCGCGAGGGGGGCGTTGTCGGTGAGGATCTCCTCGACCTCGGCGATCTCCACCTCGGTGCCCGCATGATCCGCCAGCAGGAAGGCGGCGGCGTTGGCGACGGCGTGCAGGGTGAGCAGCGCCTCAGCGGCGAGGAGTTCGGAGAATTCGGCGCGGCGCGCTTCGGGCAGACGGCCTTCGAGATTGGCGCGCTTCAGCTCGGCCAGCGGCGTGGCCTCGGCATAGGCATCGCCCAGCGCCATGGCGATGGCGAGCGCGCGGCGGAGCGCCGATTGCACACTGGCCTTGAGAGGGGAGAGGAGGCCGTCATCCTCCCCCGCCGCCTCGATGCGCTCTAGCAGGGCCACGCCGCGCGCGGCTGTGGTGCGGCGGGTGACGAGGCCGGGGGTGGTGGAGCGGAAGGCGCGGCGCTGGCCGAGCCCTGGCGAGCGCTCGGGCGCAGCCGGTGCCTCGCCCCTGGCGATGCGGGGCGCGTGGTCGAAGCCTTCCAGCAGCGCGAGGGCGGCGGGATAATGCGCGCGGATCTCCTCCTCACGCAGCTCCATCAGGTCACCTTGCTGGCTCATCGCCCCCCCTTACCGGTAGCTCAACACGCGCCCGCCGGAGCCGACGACAAATTTGCGGACGCCCGAGAAGCCGGGCGGGTTCAGCTCGGCGAGGCTCTGGTAGGGGCGCTCGGGCAGGATGACCGCCCGCTCCTGCCGGGAGGCGCCGCTATCGGGGCCGCCACCGGCGAAGGGGTCGAGGGCGAAGACCTCGCGCTCGACCTTGCCGAACCAGCCGGCCTTCTCGACCTCGACCCGTTCCGAGAGCAGCTCCTCCTCCGTCCAGACCAGCGCCCAATCCTCGCCCTCGGGGGCATGGGCGCGCTCAAGCACCTCGCGGATCGGGCCGGACTGGGCGGTGAACTGGTGCGAATACATCGGGCCGATGTGAAAGCGGCGGAGGCGCTTGGGGTGCAGATCGGCGAAATCGGCGTCGAAGCCCTTGGCGATGGTGAGCAGCTTCAGCCCGCCCACGGCCTGCGCCATCAGATGCGCCTGCACCTCGGGCCAGCGCCATTCATCCTTTGGCAGGCCTACGCGGCCCGAATCCTCCACCTCCATCAGGTAGATAACCGGCAGGTTGACCGCGCCGTCATAGACGGCCCAGCGGATCAGGTAGGTCCGCCGCTCCTCGCCCTTCAGCCAGATCGCCTCGGGATCGTTGCGGGCGAGGAAGAGATCACCCTTCGCCAGCTCCTCGTAATAGAGCCGCTGCGAGAGCGTGTATTGCAGCCGCGTCGGCATCTCTTGCTCGGCGAGGATGAAGCGGACCATCTCGTCTTTCAGCGCGGCGGCGGTGGGCGTCTGCGCGAGGTGGCTCTGCGCCTGCACGGCATCGTTCGCGAGCACCAGAAGCTCGGCGAGCACCGGGAAGCCGCTCTCCACCCGGTCGATGGTGAGCTTCCCGGCGTTGGGCAGGCGGCCGGCGAAGCGGTACTTCAGCCCCAGCGCCTTGAAGGTGAGCGTAAGCCCGACGAGGTAGCGGGCCAGCGCCTGCACCTCGCGGCGGCTGAGGCGGCCCTCCGCCTCCATCTGCGCGGCAACGCGGGCGAGATGGCCGGTGATGCCGGCGAACTTGCCGAAGTAGCGGCGGGTGACGCGGGTGTCTTCCAGCTGGAAATGGTCGAGCGGCGTTTCGGTCATGGGGCGATCTGCCCGTTCCGGTCGATCCCGTAGAGCCGAGTGAGCAGCGGGCCGGCCCGGCCATCACAGCGGCGCTGCCATTTCTCCATCAGCACCGCGCTTCGGGCGCCGTCCATCAGGCGCCACAGGCCCCGCTGGAAGAGCGGGATGCCTCCGGCGAGCACCAGCGTGAGGGCGGCCAAGGAGAGCACCCGGCCCTGCAGGGTGACATCGCCAGACATCGCCCAGGTTGTGGGCTCGATTTGGTGGGCAGCCAAGGCCAGCGCCAGGCCGGCCACGACGCAGAGCCAGCAGCGCAGGCGGATCATTCGGCCCCGTAGAGGTTCTTGTCGTGTTTCTCGACGATCTTGTTGAAGCGGCGGATGAAGCGCTCGTCGGCCTTGGCCTTCTGCTCCAGCACCTGCCGGGCGAAGACCATGTGGTCCTCGTGCTTTTCCAGCATGTCGGCCATCTTGTTGTTGGTCGCAGCCCCGATGGCGGCCATGGCCGTCTGCGCCTCTTGATCCGTCTTCACGCCGATCTCGTTGATGCGGTGCGCGACATCCTGCTGCTGCGCCGTCTTCAGCGAGGAGGAGAGGGCATCGTAGAGCACGACACGCTGCTTGGTGTCCGTCTGCAGCTTGTTGATCAGCACCATCTGCGTCGCCGCCTGGTTCTGCAGCGAATCGACCCAGGTCTTGCCCTTCTCGATATAGCGCTCGAGCGTCTGGCTTTTCGCGAGTTGCACCTGCTCCTGCTGCACCAGCTCGTTGTGGCGCTTGTTGAGCTCGGCGAGTTCGCTTTCCAGCCGGGTGCGGGCGGCGGCGTCCTGCTCGACGGCGATCTTGTTCTCCAGCGCGATGATGTCCGGGTCCATCCCCGCCACCTCGGCTCGCACGGCTTCGAGCGTGGCGACGGTCTGCTCGCGCTCTTCCAGAGTGCCGGTGAGGTTCTTCTCCACCCGCGCCTTCTGCTCATTGAGCATGGTGAGCTGGCCTTCGAGCAACTTCACGATGACGTCGGACTTGGCGATGAGATCCTGCAGCTTGTCGTCGATGCTGGCGGTGCGCATCCGCTCCTGCCGCAGCGATTCCGCCTTGTGGCGCGAGAAGACGCCGACGAAGCTTTCCCAGCCCGTCTTGTTGCGCATCTCGTCGAAATCCTTCGAGAAGGCAGCGGTGACGTCATCGAGCCCCATGATGAGCTCGGCGATATTGGCGTTCATCACCTCGGTATGGGCATGAACGTCTTCCAGCGAGGCGTTCTCGATGTCGATCGAGGCGTCTGTGCCCTCGGCCATCTTCTGGCGGGCCGTCTCGATCCGGCCGGTCAGCTCGGAGATCTTGGCCTGGCTCTCGGCCACCTGGGCCTGGCTCTGGCGGATCTGGGCGTCGAAATCGGCCATCGGATGTCCTCGCGTGACTGGTTTGGTGAATATCTGGGCGATGATACCCGGGCTTGCAAAGGGTCATAGGCTGAATTGAGGGGCGGGCGGCGAAATTCCCCCCTCGCTGGCCGGGCCCCGGGGCGGCTCTATCTGGCCGGGGGACCGCCGCCGCAGCCCGGGAGACGTGCCATGCAGACCGCCCTCATCATGGGGCTCATCGCCTCCTCCGCCTTCCCCATCGGTGTCGCCATCGGGCTGATCCTGCCGATCCCGCGGCGCGTGCTGGCGGGGATCATCGCCTTCGGGGCCGGCGTGCTCGTCGTGGCGCTGACGTCGGAGCTGATGTCCGAGGCGGTGGAGCAGGGCTACATCGGCTGGGCCGTGGCGGGCCTGATGACCGGCAGCCTCGTCTACATCGCCATCGACCAGGCGCTGGAGCGGGCGGCGGAGAAGAGCCCCCGCCGCGAGGGCCGCGACGAGGACGACGTGAAGGAGGGGGCGCAGGACATTCCCGAGACGCAGGAGCAGGCCACCATCTCCGGCATGGCGGTGCTGGTGGGCACGGTGCTCGACGGGGTGCCGGAGAACGCCGCGATCGGCATCGGGCTGGCGGCGGAGACGGGGCCGGGCCTTGGCTACGTGCTCCTCGGCGCCGTCTTCCTCTCCAACCTGCCGGGCGCCATCGCCTCTACCGTGGGGATGCAGAAGGAGGGGCGCTCCACCGCCTACATCATCATCGCGTGGAGCCTCGTGGCCCTCGCCTGCACCGGCTCCTGCGTCCTCGGTTACGCGCTGCTCTCCGGCCTCTCGCCGGCGGCGCAGGGCTTCATCCTCGCGCTGGCGGCGGGCGGCATCCTCGCGATGCTGGCCGACACAATGTTCCCCGAGGCGTTCAAGACCGGCGGGCCATGGGTGGCGCTGGCCGCCACGCTCGGCTTCGCCGCCGCCTTCCTGCTGACGGAGCTGTCCTAGAAGCCGGCAGCGCCTAGCGCTCGAGATCCTCGCGCGTGAAGACCGGATAGACAGGCAGGCCGGGCACCCCCGCGATGGCCGGCGGCAAGCAGAAGGGGCGCCGGCCTCTAACCCCCGCGCCCCAAGTCTTTGGTTCCGATAATCCTCGGAGGGGTCCGGGGGCGGACAGCCCCCCGATCCGCCACCCGCCATGCGGGCGCCGTCAGCCCCCGGAGACGTCGTAGCTCGCCATGCTCGGCCCCTGGTCGTTGGTGTGCAGCAGCTCCTCCGGCGGGATGTAGACCGGCGGCAGCTCGACCCCCCGGTTGGCGAGGGGCGCGCCCTCGATGGCGATGGAATCGCTGTAGCTGCGGATCACCACGCGTGTGCCATTGGGCACCCGCTCGAAGAGGTCGATGACGTCGTGGTTGAACATGCGGATGCAACCGGCGGAGCCGGAGTTGCCGATGCTCGTCAGATCGTTGGTGCCGTGGATGCGGTAGTAGGTGTCCCGCCCGCCCCGGTAGAGGTAGAGCGCCCGCGCGCCCAGCGGACTCGACAGGCCGCCCGGCACGCCGCCGCGGTAGGGCTCGTAGAGCTGCGGCTCGGTGCGCAGCATGTTGGCCGTCGGTGTCCAGCCCGGCCATTCGGCCTTGCGGTTGATGGTGACGCTGCCGGAGAGAGACTTGCCCTCGCGCCCCACGGCGATGGGGTAGCGCATGGCCATGCCGCCTTCCATCACCCAGTAGAGGAACTTGGCGTGGGGATCGATCTCGATCGTCCCCGGCGCCTCGCCGCCCGGGTAGGACACGTAGGCGCGGCGGTTGACGCCTTCGAGGTACTGCGGGGGCACCGGCGGCAGGGTGTATTCCCCGTCCTGCAGCAGGCTGTAGCCCTCGACGATCTGGTTGGACGGCACGCCGCCGATGATCTCCAGCGGAGCGGCAGGCTCCGTGGGGTTGGACAGGGGCGCGGGCGCGCAGGCGGAGAGGAGCGCCATGGCGCCCAGGGCCGGCCAAAGGGGCGAGCGGCCCGGCCGGAAGAGGGTGGAGTGAAACATGTGGCAGCCTTGAAACACAAAGAGTTGGGTTAACGGTAGACCTCTAGCGCCGTCTCCGCAAATAGCGAAAGCGGCGGATTGCCCCGGTCGAAACGGGCCCGGTCGAAACGGCATGACAGCGCGGCGGGGCCGGCCTAGCCTGCGCCCATGCAGCCCGGACCCCGCAATCTCATCACCGACATCGCCGGCCTCCGCGTCGGCCATGCCCATGATGCCGCCCTCTCCTCCGGCACCACCGTGCTGACGGCTGCGGCGCCTTTCACCGCCTCTTGCGCCGTCATGGGTGGCGCTCCCGGCACGCGCGACACCGAGCTTCTGGCCCCCGACAAGCTGGTCGGCGGGGTGGATGCGCTGGTGCTCTCCGGCGGCAGCGCCTTCGGCCTCGCCGCCTGCGACGGTGTCGCGGCGCGGCTGCGCGCGGCGGGGAGGGGGATGGATTTCGGCGGGGTGACGGTGCCCATCGTCCCCGGCGCCATCCTCTTCGACCTGATGAACGGCGGGCGGAAGGACTGGGCGGAGAGCCCCTACCCCGCCCTCGGCGCCGCCGCCTATGACGCGGCGGCAGAGGATTTCGACCTCGGCTCCGTCGGCGCCGGCTTCGGCGCGACGACGGCGGACGTGCGCGGCGGCCTCGGCTCCGCCTCCGCCGTCCTTGCCGGCGGCGTGACGGTCGGGGCGCTGGTGGCGGTGAACCCGGTCGGCTCGCCGCTGGTGCCCGGTGGCGGCCATTTCTGGGCGGCGCCGTGGGAGCAGGGGGAAGAGTTCGGAGGGCGTGGCGCGGCGCGGGACTACCCGACGGGGCCGGGGCCGACGAAGGTCTCCCCCGGCGAGAACACCACGATCGCCATCGTCGCGACGGATGCCAGGCTCGACAAGGCCGGCTGCCAGCGCCTCGCCATCGCCGCCCATGACGGCATCGCCCGGGCCATCGTCCCCGCCCACACGCCCTTCGACGGAGACCTCGTCTTCGCCGTCAGCGCCGGGGATCGCGAGGTCGACCCCGTCGGCCTCATGCAGGTCGGCCACGCGGCCGCCACCTGCCTCGCCCGGGCCATCGCCCGCGCCGTCTTCCATGCCGCCCCCGGCGCCGCCCAGCCGAGCTGGCAGGAGCGGTTCGGCGCGGCGGGCGGGGGCCGGTAGCCCCCGCCCTGCCTCTTGCCTCAGGCGCGCAGGCGCCAGCCGGTGCGGAAGATCCAGGCGATGACGCCGAGACAGACCGCCGTGAAGATCGCGATGGCGAAGAGCGAGGTGCCCACGGCGACGTCCGACTGGCCGAAGAAGCTCCACCGGAAGCCGGAGATCAGGTAGAATACCGGGTTGAGGTGGATCAGCCCCTGCCAGAACGGCGGCAGCATCGAGGCGGAGTAGAACGAGCCGCCAAGGAAGATCAGCGGCGTCAGGATCAGCTGCGGCACGAGGTTGAGCTGCTCGAAGCTGTTCGCCCAGATGCCGATGATGAAGCCGAGGAGCGCGAAGCTCAGACAGGTGAGCAGCAGGAACCCGACCATCGCGAAGGGGTGCAGGATCGATATCTCCACGAAGAAGAACGAGGTGCCGAGGATGATCGTGCCGATGATGAGCGCCTTGGTCATCGCCGCGCCGACAAGCCCCAGCGTCACCTCGAAGAAGTTCACCGGCGCCGCCAGCATCTCGTAGATCGCGCCCATGTACTTGGGAAAGTAGATGGCGATGGCGGAGTTGGTGGTGCCCTGCATCATCACCGTCAGCATGATGAGGCCGGGCACGATGTAGGCGCCGTAGCTCACCCCCTCCACCTGGTCGATGCGGCTGCCGATGGCGGCGCCGAAGACGACGAAGTAGAGCGAGGTGGAGATGACGGGGGCGACCAGCGATTGCACGATGGTGCGGCGGAAGCGCTGCATCTCGCGCTTGTAGATGGTGGCGACGGCGTGTCCGTTCATTCGGCCGCCTCCTTTTCCTTGTCGTCTTCGTGGACGAGCCCGACGAAGATTTCCTCGAGGCTCGACTGCTTCGTCGAGAGGTCCGCCAGCTTCAGCCCCTCGTCGCGGATCGCGGTGAGCAGGCGGGTGATGCCAGTGTTCCCCGAGGCGCTGTCGTAGCTGTAGGAGAGCGTCTGCGGCCCCTCCATCACCACGCCCTTCTCGGCGAGCACCGGCGGCAGGGTACCGATGGATTCGGCCAGCTCGATGGTGAGCGTCTTGTGGCCCATGCGGCGCATCAGGGTGTCCTTGCGCTCCACCAGCCGGATCTCGCCGCCGGTGATGACGGCGATGCGGTCGGCCATCGCCTCCGCCTCCTCGAGGTAGTGGGTCGTCAGGATGATGGTGGTGCCGGCCTGGCGCAGCTCTTCGACCACCTCCCACATGCCCTTGCGCAGCTCGACGTCGACACCCGCCGTCGGCTCGTCGAGGAACAGCACGTTCGGCTCGTGGGAGAGCGCCTTGCCGATCAGCACCCGCCGCTTCATGCCGCCGGAGAGGGACATGACGTTGCCGTCCTTCTTGTCCCAGAGCGAGAGCTGGCGGAGCACCTTCTCGATATGCGCGTCGTCGCGGGGCTTGCCCCAGAGGCCACGCGTGAAGGCGAGGGAGTCCCAGACCTTCGCGTACATGTCGATGTTGACCTCCTGCGGGACGATGCCGATCTGCCGGCGCGCCGCCTTGGGGTTCGTCGCGGCATCGAAGCCGCCGACGCGGATGGTGCCGGAGGTGGGTTCGGTGATGCCGCAGATGGTGGAGATCAGGGTCGTCTTGCCGGCGCCGTTCGGCCCGAGCAGGGCGAGAATCTCCCCCTCTTCGATGGAGAGCGAGACGCCCTTCAGCGCCTCGAACCCGCCGTCATAGGTCTTTCGGAGGTTCTCGACCTCGATCATGGCCGCCATGGGGCTGCCTCCCTCGTTACCGGATTGTAGCACCGGCGGGAGGCCCGCGCGGGTGCTGTCGGCGCCTCACATAGGGGTGAGCGGCGGCGAGGCCAAGGGCGCCTGCCCGATTTGCGGGCGCTCCGGAGGCACCGGAGGCCCGTCCGCCCCGCAGGCAGAGAGCAGGAGCAGCAGCCCCGCGAGGAGAGCATGGCGCATGACATCGATCCTCCGCGGCACCCGGCCGCCCGGGCGGAGGATAGCGCGGGAGGGGGCGATTGCCGAGGGGGTGGAGTGAGGTGGTAGCCGAGATGGTGCGAGGTGGAGCGCTCCGGGGACTACGCCGCCGCTCGTCTCCCCGCGCGGACTCAAGGCCGCAGGCCGCCGCGCGAGCGCCGGCCCGTCCCCGCGGGCTGGCGCTCTGGTTGGGCTGGGTGCCTTGCTCGGAGCGAGGAGGGGCTTGGCGGGCATGAAGAGCTCCGCACCAACGTTGCAGCGCCACCCCACGGGCCGACGTGCAACCGAGGCTCCCCGTGGAGAGCGGTCCGGTGGGCGGCGTGGCGTCCATTGGCCGGCGGGGGCGGTGGGTTACAAAACCACGCTACGCGGCCCCGTAGGGTGGGTTTTCAACCCACCTTCCCGGCGCCCACCGGTCCCTCAGCCCAGCCGATCCTTCCACCGCTTCACCTGCGCCCGAACCTGCTCCGGTGCCGTCCCGCCATAGACCCTCCGGCTCGCCACCGAGTTCTCCACGCCGAGCACGCTGAACACCCCCTCGGTGATCCCCTCGTGCGCCTCCCGCATCTCCTCCAAGGTCAGGTCCGGCAGGTCGCAGCCCTTGTCCTCGGCCTTCGCCACCAGCGCGCCCGTCACATGGTGCGCCTCGCGGAAGGGCAGCCCCAGCTCGCGCACCAGCCAGTCGGCGAGGTCGGTCGCGGTGGAGAAGCCGAGGGCGGCGCTGGCCCGCATCGACTCGCGGTTGGGCACCATCGTCGCCACCATGCCTTCCATCGCGGCGAGCGACAGAAGGAGGTTGTCGGCGGCGTCGAAGACCTGCTCCTTGTCCTCCTGCATGTCCTTTCCGTAGGTCATCGGCAGGCCCTTCATCACCGTGAACAGCGCCACCTGCGCGCCGAGGATGCGCCCGATCTTGCCGCGGATCAGCTCCGCTGCATCGGGGTTGCGCTTCTGCGGCATGATGGAGGAGCCGGTGGACCACGCATCGCCCATCGCCACGAAGCGGAACTGGGCGGTCGACCAGATGACCATCTCTTCGGCCAGCCGGCTGAGATGCATCGCGCAGATGCTCGCGGCGCCGAGGTATTCCAGCGCGAAGTCGCGGTCGGCCACGGCATCCATCGAGTTCGCCATCGGCCGGTCGAAGCCGAGCGCCTTGGCCGTCATGTCGCGGTCGAGCGGGAAGGACGAGCCGGCGAGTGCGGCGGCGCCGAGCGGGCTTTCGTTCATCCGAGTGCGGGCATCGGCGAAGCGCGAGAGGTCGCGCCCGAACATCTCGACATAGGCCATCAGGTGATGGCCGAAGGTCACCGGCTGGGCCACCTGCAGATGGGTGAAGCCCGGCATCACCGCGTCGGCGCATTCCTCGGCCCGCGCCACCAATGCGCGGATCAGCTTGGTGAGCGCCTCGATCGCCGCGTCGCATTGGCCGCGCGTCCAGAGGCGGAAGTCGAGCGCCACCTGATCGTTGCGGCTGCGCCCCGTGTGGAGGCGCCCGGCGGCCTCGCCGATCAGCGCCTTCAGGCGCGCTTCGACATTCATGTGGATGTCTTCCAGCGCGGTCGAATATTCGAACTCCCCCGCCTCGATCTCTGACTTGATCGTGAGCAGGCCTTCCCGGATCGCCTCGGCATCTTTATCCGAGACGATGCCGGCCTTGGCGAGCATCGCCGCATGGGCGCGGGAACCCTCGATATCCTCGGCGTAGAGACGCCGGTCGAAGGAGATCGAGGCGTTGATCGCCTCCATGATCGCATCGGGCCCGGCGGCGAAGCGCCCGCCCCACATGGCGTTGGAGGTTTTCGACATGTCTCTCTCTCCCTGGCGCACCGCTCTGATCGCCGCCTGTTACCTCGCGCCCGCTCTCGCCGCAATTCCGGCAGCGGCCGAGGTGACGGAGGACCTGCTCACGGGCGACATGCGCAAGTTCGTGGCCGAGGAGCGGGCGGTCTCCGATGTCGCCTTCACCGGCCCGGACGGGGCGGAGGAGACGCTGTCGGACTACGAGGGGCAGGTCGTGCTGGTGAACTTCTGGGCCACCTGGTGCGCCCCCTGCCGGGAGGAGATGCCGACGCTGGCGGCCCTGCAGGAGGAGATGGGAGGCGAGGACTTCACGGTGCTCACCATCGCCACCGGCCGCAACCCGCAGCCAGCCATCGAGGGCTTCTTCGAGGAGATCGGTGTGGAGGGCCTGCCTGTCGCGCTGGACCCGCAGCAGCAGCTCGCCCGGGACATGGCGGTGCTTGGCCTGCCGATCACCATCCTCGTCGACGCCAAGGGCCGGGAGGTCGGCCGCCTGATCGGCGGGGCGGACTGGAACTCTCCCGAGGCGCAGGCGCTGATAGCGTCGGTGATGGAGGGCTGACGGCGCCGCCAGGCAGCGGAAACCATATGGTTTCCGCCCGCGATTTCCATATGGAAATCGCCGCCCGGCGGCCGCCCACCTTCTGTACCACTCACCTTTCACCCGGCGCCAAGCGCGCCCTGCCTGTAAGCGCGCCTCAGGCGCCGGGCGAGCGCCGGCTCGTGGGCTGCTGCGTGGGAGAAGGCCCCCTCCCCTTCACAAGAGCCGCCCGGTCGGCTATGCCCTCACATCCCGTTCCAGAGAGAGCCCGCCCATGTCCACCCGCGCCGGATTCGTCGCCCTGATCGGCGAGCCCAATGCGGGCAAGTCGACGCTGCTCAACCGCATGGTCGGCGCCAAGGTCTCCATCGTCACCCATAAGGTGCAGACGACCCGCGCCCGCATCCGCGGCGTGGCGATGCACGGCGAGAGCCAGATCGTCTTCGTCGACACGCCCGGCCTCTTCCGCCCCCGCCGCCGGCTCGACCGCGCCATGGTCGCCGCCGCCTGGGGCGGGGCCGGCGATGCCGATGTGGTCGTTCTCTTGATCGAGGCGCATCGCGGCCTCACCGAGGGTGTCGAGGCGATCCTCGCGAAGCTGGAGGAGGTCGCCGGCGGCCGCCCCGTCGCCCTCGCCATCAACAAGATCGACCGGGTGAAGGCCGAGGTGCTCCTCGGCCTGACCGAGAAGATGAACGGCCGATATCCCTTCGAGCGGACCTTCCTCATCTCTGCCGAGCGCGGGCATGGCACCGAGGATCTCAAGGAGTGGCTGTCCACCCAGATCCCCGAGAGCCCGTGGCTCTACCCGGAGGACCAGATCGCCGACCTGCCCATGCGCATGATCGCCGCCGAGATGACGCGCGAGAAGCTCACCCTCCGCCTCCATCAGGAGCTCCCCTACGAGCTGACGGTGGAGACGGAGAGCTGGGAGGAGCGCGAGGACGGCACGGCCCGCATCGAGCAGATCGTCTACGTCGCCCGTGACGGCCACAAGGGCATCGTCCTCGGCCACAAGGGCGAGACGATCAAGGCCGTCTCCAAGGCCGCGCGGGAGGAGCTGATCGAGTTCCTCGGCCGCAAGGTTCACCTCTTCCTGCAGGTGAAGGTGCGCCCGAACTGGCTCGAAGAGAGCGAGCGCTATTCCGAGATGGGGCTGGATTTCAAGGACGGCGCCTGATGGAGGGCCGGCTCGCCACCGGCCTCTGGGTCTCCGCCTACCGCAAGCGGCTGGAGCTGGCGGGCATCCCCGCCTACGTCACGGCGCGGGGCGACGACACCGCCGGGGCCGTGCTGGTGAAGCTGGCGACGATGGACGGGCAGGCGGTGCTCTACCAGCGCAGCTGGGATTACGAGACGGACGGCCGCCACTGGACCCGCCTCGCCGAGGGCCCCGAGCCGGAGGTCGACGACAGCGCCCGCCGCCAGCGCGGTATGGACCCTGACCTCTGGGTCATCGAGATCGAGGACCGTCAGGGCCGGACGCTGCTGGAGGAAGACGGGCTGGCTTAGGCGACGGCCAACCGGCCCCCGTAGGGCGGGGTTCACCCCCGCCGCCTCCTCGAGTTGCCCCTCCCTGTAGGGTGGGTTTCCAACCCACCACCCCCTCTCAACCGGGTGCAAAGGTTGCAGGCGCAGGGCGAGCGCCCGCCCCTGGGATGGCGCACCCACGTTTCCGCGGCAGCGCTTTATGGCGCAACCACCTCCCCGCCCCGACCGCCGCGCAAACCTCACCGGAGCGCCAGCCCGCGGGACGGGCCGGCGCTCGCCCTGCGCCTTTGGCGCGCACCGGGCGGGGAAACAGCACCAGCCGCCGCGCCTTCCGTCGCAGGGTGGAGTTTCACCCCACCGCCCCGTCCCTCTCCCATCGGCCCAGCCCCTTCGCCAGCGCCACCAGCACCAACCCTCCCAGCCAGAACGCCACGAAGAACACCACGATGTTCCTGATCGATCCGGCCCAGCCCAGCTCCGGCGCGTTGATGAAACCGTAGGGCCAGAACCCGCTCGCGAAGCCCCAGACCATCGCGATCGCCACGTAGAGCGCCGGCCAGCCCAGCCACACCAGCGCCGCCCGCCACGCCAGCCCCGTCTTTGGCGCGAAGCCCAGCCACCAGAGCGCCACCGCCACGGGTATCACCGCGTGGTGACCTCTGGCGATCCACCAGCCGATCCCCTCGGTCGCCGCCCCTCCCCCGAGCAGCGTGAAGAAGACCAGCCCGAGGATCGCCGTCCAGAGCACCAGCCCGGCGGGCCAGAGCCTCCCCAGCCCGCACCCCGTCGCCGCCATCCAGAGGAAGCTCGCCGTCACCAGCCAGTTCGTCATGTCGGAGTAGTAATGCGCCCTCGCGATGACCGCCTCCGCCAGCGTCCCTGTCCCCGACCGACGGCAAAGTCCGCCCCGATGGTGACGCAGCAGAGCAGGGCGACGAGGGCGGCGGCGACGCGGGCGGGAATGGTCATGCCGGCCATCCTTGTCGCCGCTGGACGGCGGGCGCAACCGGGCGGATGATACGTGCCATGGAATGGCGAGATGAAGGCTTCGTACTGTCGGCCCGCCCGCATGGCGAGACGGCGGCGCTGATCGAGGTGATGAGCGCTGCCCACGGCCGCCATGCCGGGCTGGTGCGCGGCGGCATCTCCCGCAAGGCGCGCCCGCACCTGCAGCCCGGCAACCTCCTCGACCTCACCTGGCGCGCCCGCCTGCCGGAACATCTCGGCTCCTTCACCTTCGAGCCGCGGGGCAGCTCCCCCGCCCTCTCCTCCCGCCTCGCCCTCGCCGGCGTCAGCGCCACCTGCGCCCTGCTCTCGCTGACCCTGCCGGAGCGGGACCCGCATCCCGGCCTCTTCCAGCAGAGCCTCGCGCTCATCGCCATGGCGGGTGACCCGCTCTTCCCGCTGGCCTACCTGCAATGGGAGCGGGCGCTCCTCGACGACATGGGCTTCGGCCTCGACCTCTCCTCCTGCGCCGTCACCGGCGCCACGGAGGGTCTCGCCTACGTCTCCCCCACCTCCGGCCGTGCCGTCAGCGCAGCCGGCGCAGGGGAGTGGGCGCCGCGTCTTCTCGAGCTGCCGCCGATCCTCCTTGGCCTCGGCAATGGCGGGCCGGACGAGATCGCCCGCGCCCTCGGCACCACCGGCTGGTTCATCGAGCACCGCCTCCTCGCCAGCACCGACCATGCCCTCCCCCCGGCCCGCGCCCGCCTCGTCGACGCCATCCGCGCCTCCGCCTGACTCTCCACGCCTCTCAGCGCCGCTCCCTGCCTCTCGCCCTTTTGCTAAGTACCTCTCGGGGGGCTCCGGGGGGCAGACAGCCCCCCGGTCCTGCCCCCTCCACCCATCCCGCCGCCGGCCCCGCCCGGAGGATCGCCGGCGCGCTGGGGTGGGCGGGCGGGAGGCGTGCCGGCGATCCTCCGCCAGCCCCCCCTGAACACAGCCCCCGAAAACGACAAACCCCCGAGGCCATCGCCACGGGGGTCGTCAACTCAAACCGTTGCCGGAAGGGAAGGTGCGTTTAGAGCAGACCTTCGCGCTGCAGCTTCTTGCGGGCGAGCTTGCGCTGGCGGCGGATCGCCTCGGCGCGTTCGCGGGCCTTCTTCTCGGAGGGCTTCTCGAAATGCTGCCGGAGCTTCATCTCGCGGAAGACGCCTTCGCGCTGGAGCTTCTTCTTCAGGGCGCGGAGCGCCTGATCGACGTTGTTGTCGCGGACGGAAACCTGCATGTGGGTGTCACCACCTTTCTTGCTAGAGTGTCGGAAACTTGCAGGAGCGCTCCATATAGGGCCCTCTCCCCAAGCTGTCCACCCTCGCTCCTCCCGGACCTTCCGCAACCCCATAGGGCACCGGCGCGTTGAGCTTTTGCCCCGCCCGGCGCAGGATGCGCCCGAATCCAAAGGCCGACCCCAAGGCAAACCCTCCCGGAGGACGCCCATGTCCCAAGATGCCCTGCTCTCCGCCATGCTCACCCATGTCCCCTTCGACGGCTGGTCGGAGGAGAGCTTCCGCGCCGCCGCCCGCGATGCCGGCCTCACCCCGGCCGAGGCGCGCGCCTACGCCCCCCGCGGGCCCGTCTCCCTCGCCGCAGCGCATCACCGCCGGGGCGACGCCGCCCTCGCAGAGACCCTGATGGGCAAGCTGGACGGGCTCCGCTACTCCGAGAAGGTTGCCCGCGCGGTCGAGGAGCGGCTCCGCCTCGCCGGCGACACCGAGGTGCTGCGCCGCTCCGCCGCACTCTTCTCGCTGCCGCAGAACGCCCCGCTCGGCTCCCGCCTGATCTGGGAGACGTCGGACACGATCTGGCGCGTGCTCGGCGATACCTCCACCGATGGCAACTGGTACTCCAAGCGGGCGATCCTCTCGGCCGTCTACTCCTCCTCGATGCTCTACTGGCTGGGCGACCAGAGTGAGGGGCAGGAGAAGTCGCGCGGCTTCATCGAGCGGCGCATCGCCGAGGTGATGCGCTTCGAGGAGACGAAGGCGCGGCTGCGCAAGAACCCCCTCTTCGCCCCCGGCTTCCGCCTGTTCGAGGGCATCCGCGCCCCCAAATCCTCCAGCGGCCTGCCCGGTCGCTGGGACATGCCGTCCTGAGGCGCGCCATGAAGGTCATCGAGATCTCCCGCCCCGGCGGACCCGACGTCCTCACCCTCGCGGAGCGGGACGTGCCGGAGCCCGGGGCGGGTGAGGTGCGCCTCCGCCTCGCCTATGCCGGCGTCAATCGGCCCGACTGCCTGCAGCGCGCCGGCAATTACGCCCCGCCGCCCGGTGCCTCCGACCTGCCAGGCCTCGAAGGCGCCGGCATCGTGGAGGCGGTGGGCCCCGGCGTCGCCTGGCCCAAGGTCGGCGACAAGGTCTGCGCGCTCTTTCCCGGCGGCGCCTATGCCGAGACCGCCATCACCGCCGCCTCCCATTGCCTGCCGGTGCCGGAGGGCCTCTCTCTCAAGCAGGCCGCCTGTCTGCCGGAGACCTACTTCACTGTCTGGTCCAACCTCTTCATGCGCGCCGGCCTCAAGGGCGGCGAGCGCTTGCTCGTCCACGGCGGCTCCTCCGGCATCGGCACCACCGCCATCCAGCTCGCCCACGCTTTCGGCGCCCGTGTCTTCGCCACCGCCGGCTCGGCGGAGAAATGCGCCGCCTGCACCCGCCTCGGCGCCGAGCGCGCCATCAACTACCGCGAGGAGGATTTCGTGGAGGTGCTGGCGGCCGAAGGCGGCGCCGATGTCATCCTCGACATGGTCGGCGGCGACTACATTCCCCGCAACCTGAAAGCCCTCGCCGTCGAGGGCCGCCTCGTGCAGATCGCCTTCCTGCAGGGCCCGGTGGCGGAGGTGAACTTCGCCCCGATGATGCTCAAGCGGCAGACGATCACCGGCTCGACCCTCCGCCCGCAAAGCGTCGCCGCGAAGGCCGTGATCGCGGCGGAGCTGCGCACCCACGCCTGGCCCCTCCTCGCCGCGGGCCGCATCGGCCCGGTGATGGACGAGACCTTCCCGCTGGCCGAGGCTTCCGCCGCCCACGCGCGGATGGAGGGCGGCGACCACATCGGCAAGATCGTGCTGGAGATCGGCGGGGAAGCTACCGCGACATAGGCCGACACAACGATGTGATCTCGCGACTCACGGGCGCCGTGCTGATGATTCTTTCACGTCAGCAATGGAGGGCCAGATGGCCAAGAAGGACGACAAGCCGGGCAAGCCCAAGCCGGCCAGCACCAAGACGGACAAGAAGAAGTAACACCCGCCGGGCGCCGCCCCCCAAGCCGGCGCCCGGCCCCGCTCATCGCCAGACCACGGATCCGCCTCGCCCCCTCGCTTTTCCCGAAATACTCCTCGGGGGGGCCGGCGCAGCCGGCGGGGGGCAGACAGCCCCCCTCCCACACCAGCCAGCAGACCCCCGTCCCCCCGAAGAGCCCCGGACCCCGGGCGCGCCGGGGTGGGTGGGCGGGAGGCGCACCCGGGGTCCGGCCCCGCCACGAGGCGCCTCGCCTGCAAACGTGGCGTCCCCGACCTCCCCAGCGTCGGTTTTGCGCTTCAATCGCCCCCGCCCCCGCGCTACCCATGGCGCGATTTGGAAAAAAGACCGCCGGGAGGCCGCTTATGAAGGTTCTCGTGCCCGTCAAACGGGTCATCGACTACAACGTGAAGGTCCGCGTGAAGGCGGACGGCAGCGGGGTCGATCTCGCCAACGTCAAGATGTCGATGAATCCCTTCGACGAGATCGCCGTCGAAGAGGCCATCCGCCTCAAGGAAGCTGGCAAGGCCGACGAGGTCATCGCCGTCTCCATCGGCGTCAAGCAGGCGCAGGAAACGCTGCGCACCGCCCTCGCCATGGGCGCCGACCGCGCGATCCTCGTCGTCGCCGCCGATGACGTCCACACCGATATCGAGCCGCTCGCCGTCGCGAAGATCCTCAAGGGGATCGTCGATGCCGAAGAGCCCGGCCTCGTCATCGCCGGCAAGCAGGCGATCGACAACGACATGAACGCCACGGGCCAGATGCTCGCCGCGCTCACCGGCTGGGCGCAGGCGACCTTCGCCAACAAGCTCGACGTGGACGGCGACAGCGCCACCGTCACGCGCGAGGTCGACGGCGGCCTGCAGACGATCAAGGTCAAGCTGCCCGCCATCGTCACCACCGATTTGCGCCTCAACGAGCCGCGCTACGCCTCGCTGCCGAACATCATGAAGGCGAAGAAGAAGCCGATGGAAGAGAAGACGCCCGCCGACTACGGCGTCGACGTCACCCCGCGGCTCTCCATCGTCTCCACCTCCGAGCCGCCAACGCGGCAGGCGGGGGAGATGGTCGGCTCGGTCGACGAGCTGGTGTCGAAACTCAAAGAGCGGGGGGCGATCTGATGGCCGTTCTTCTTCTGGCAGAAATCACCGATGGCGCCCTGAACATGGACGCGACGGCCAAGGCCGTCTCCGCCGTCACCTCGCTGGGTGACATCCACCTGCTCTGCGCCGGCGCCTCCGCGCGCGAGGCCGCTGGCCAGGCCGCCACGCTTGGCGTCGCCAAGGTGCTGGTCGCGGAAGACGAGGGCCTCGGCCACCGGCTCGCCGAGACCACGGCGGACCTCATCGTCTCGCTGGCGGGTGACTACGACCACATCGCTGCCCCGGACACGACGGATGCCAAGAACATCATGCCCCGCGCCGCGGCGCTGCTGGACGTGATGGTCATCTCCGATGTCTCCAAAGTCGTCGATGCCGACACGTTCGAGCGGCCGATCTACGCGGGCAACGCCCTGCAGACGGTGAAGTCGTCCGACGCGAAGAAGGTCTTCACCATCCGCACCTCCAACTTCGATGCTGCCGCCGGCTCCGGCGAGGCGCCGATCGAGGATGTCGCCGCCCCCGCCGCCTCCGCCCTCTCGGAGTGGGTGGAAGACAAAGTCGCCGCCAGCGACCGCCCGGAGCTGACCTCCGCCGGCATCGTCGTCTCCGGCGGGCGGGGCGTAGGCTCGGAGGAAGACTTCGAGCTGATCGAGAAGCTTGCCGACAAGCTCGGCGCCGCCGTCGGTGCCAGCCGTGCCGCCGTCGACTCGGGCTTTGCGCCGAACGACTGGCAGGTGGGGCAGACCGGCAAGGTAGTCGCGCCCGACCTCTACCTCGCCGTCGGCATCTCCGGTGCGATCCAGCACCTCGCGGGGATGAAGGACAGCAAGATCATCGTCGCCATCAACAAGGACGAAGAGGCCCCGATCTTCCAGGTCGCCGACTACGGCCTCGTGGCCGACCTCTTCACCGCCGTGCCGGAGCTGATCGAGAAGCTCTGAGCTTCATCCCGGGGCGAACGAAAAAACGGCCGGCGCCCCCAAGGCGCCGGCCGTTTCCTGTTTCTGCCTACGGCCTACTCCGCCGGAGCGAGCGCGTGCAGCGTCTCGGAAATCGCGTCCGCCGCCTCGCGGTGCGCCTGCGGGCCGGGCAGGCCCTGGGCGGCGCCGGCATCCTGCGGCGCGAAGTACATGCCGCGCGTCCCCTCGGCGCGGGCGCCCTCGGAAGGCTGCACGACGATGACCGAGCGCACCAGCGGGCGCAGCGAATCGATCATGCGGCGGGTGATGAACAGCGGCTCCGCCTGCAGCCCCTCGGGCCGCTCCGACCAGTGCCTGTCGGAGGGCGGGTAATCGGAGAACCACAGCAGCGAGGTATGCGGGCCGATCTCGCGCAGGAAGGTCGTCATCCGGCTCACCCAGGCCTGCTGCAGCTCGCCGCGCACGATCTCGAACCGCTCGGCGGAGAGCTCGTGTAGGGCGATGAGCATGTGGCGGGTGAAGCAGAAATCGGCGAAATCCACCTCCGGGTAGATCGCCTCCAGCACCGTGGAGGGCTTGAGGAAGCGGTCATTGCGGCGCGGATGGACGCTATAGAACCGGTTGGAGAGGTTCTGCGCCCCCATGATCTGCACCACGTTGGCATGGGCGCCGCGGCAGGCATCCACCACCGTCGGCTCGGCAAGGAAGGCGCCGATGGAGGCATTGGCGCAGCCGAAGTTGACGGTCGGCATCCCCACCTGCCGCTCCACCAGTTGGGCGAACGGTTCCTTGATGAACTTGCCGTAGGTCTCCGTGCCGCCGACGAAGGTCACGTAGCGGCCGTCGAGGGATCGCTGGGGTCCGCGAAAGAAGATCTTCGACGTGCCATATCGGCACGGCGTGTAATTCAGACTTCGCTCCTCTAGCGCGTCATGTCGCATGGCACCCACCAGTTCTTCACTCACCGGCGATAAAAATCGCCATGAAAGCTTCTCAAAAGGCTAAGCGGAGAATTCTATCCAGAATCCCCGCTGTCCTTGATGCCTCCGGGCGAGCGGGCCTATCCTCGGAATCGGAACATGAGGGTTAATATGGGCAGTATTAAGACCGTCGGCATCGTCGGCGCCGGGCAGATGGGAAACGGCATCGCGCATGTCTTCGCGCTGGCCGGATATGACGTCATTCTCAACGACATAAGCGAGGACATGCTGGAGAAGGCCCGCGCCACGATCACGCGGAATCTCGACCGGCAGGTGGTTAAGGGCACCATCACCGAAGACGGCAAGGCGGAGGCGCTCGGCCGCATCGGCAGCACGCTGACGCTCGCCGATCTCGGCCCCCGCGATCTCATCATCGAGGCCGCGACGGAGAAGGAGAAGGTCAAGCAGGCGATCTTCGAAGAGCTGCTGCCCCACCTCGCGGAGGGGACGATCCTCACCTCCAACACCTCCTCCATCTCCATCACCCGACTCGCCGCCGGCACGGACCGGCCGGAGAAGTTCATGGGGTTCCACTTCATGAACCCGGTGCCGGTGATGCAGCTCGTCGAGCTGATCCGCGGCATCGCCACGGATGAGGAGACGTTCCAGAGCTGTCTCGAGGTGGTGGAATCGCTCGGCAAGACGGCGGCGACGGCAGAGGATTACCCGGCCTTCATCGTCAACCGCATCCTGATCCCCATGATCAACGAGGCGGTCTACGCGCTCTACGAGGGCGTCGGCTCTGTGCGCAGCATCGATACCTCGATGAAGCTCGGCGCCAACCATCCCATGGGGCCGCTGGAGTTGGCCGATTTCATCGGGCTCGATACCTGCCTCGCCATCATGAACGTCCTGCATGACGGGCTGGCGGACACCAAGTACCGCCCCTGCCCGCTCCTCGTGAAGTACGTCGAGGCCGGCTGGCTCGGCCGCAAGTCCAAGCGCGGCTTCTACGATTACCGGGGCGAGGAGCCGGTTCCCTCGCGCTGAGCGCGAAGACCGGCTGCCCTAAGTGCAGGAGGCTCAGTGGCCGAGCAGGACGTCGAACCCGCAGGAGGGGTGGTTGATGTCCTGGATGCCGGAATGGCGCTTGGCCTGGAAGGCGATCAGCTTGGTGTGGACGCAGGTGCCGACGTAGAGGCCGTTCGGCGTCGATTGCAGCGTCCGGAGCCCGGTGGAGGTGACAGAGCCGAAGCCCTCGTCGATCTCCTTTCGCCACTCCTCTCCATCGGCGCTCGACCACAGCTGGTAGCCGCCGCGCAGCGATTCCCCGCCGCCGTTGATGGCGTAGTCGAAGGGCTCCCAAATGTGGGTGCCGAAGTAGAGCCGGCCCTCATGCTCCGCCATCGCCCAGACAACGGAATTGTAGGGATCGTTCATCCCCGGCCCGTAGCCGGAGAGGGGGATCTTCAGCCCGTCCGGAGTGATGCGCGGCTCTCCGAAGATCAGGTGCCACGTGCCGTCCTCATGCACCCGCATCAGCTCGCCGGCGCAGGGGCCGATGTCGAACTCCCGATCATAGCCGAGGCCGGAGATGCCGGAACCGACGTAGAGGTCGCCGCCGAACTCCGCCATGGCGGAGGTGGAGAGGTTGAAGTGGTAGCGCCACGCGCCCCGGTCGAGCACCTTCTCCCATTGGTAAGGCGCCTTGCCCTCCGCCTTCGTGCGGTAGAGCTGGAAGCCGGTCTTCTCGTTCGCCGTGCCGGCATAGAGCCAGCCATGCGCGGCGCAGAGGGAGAAGACGGCGGAGTTGGTCTCGTCGCCGAAGCCCTCCGTACTGGCCAGTTGCCACTCCTTCCCCGCCGGGTCGGCGGAGACGTAGACGAGCGAGTTGGGCACGTAGTTGAGGTCGGCATAGTCGCGGCTGGTGGTGCCGGCGGGCGAGGTGAAGAGCTTGCCCTCGAAGGGCGTCAGCCCGCGGAAGGAGAGGTAGGTATCGTTGTCGATCCCATGCTCCGTCACCGGCTCGAAGGTCCTGCCATCCTCGCTGCGCAGCACCAGCCCGCCCCAGACGGACATGACCCCGGCGTAGAGGCAGGGCTTGGGATCGCCCTTGCCCTGGAAGACGGCCATGGAGCGCACGCCGAACTCGCGGGCGATGGCTTCCGGCGGCGCCATGCGCTTGCCCATCTCGCCGGAGCGGGCGGCGACGCGGGCGCGGCACTCCTCCGTCGACTCCAGCAGGGGCGATTCGAAGAGCACCTCCCACTCCCCCGTCTCGGGGTCGTGGGTCATGATGCGGGCGCGGTCTTCGGGGCCGTTGCACTTGGGCGTCGTGGTGCCGAGGTAGAACCTGCCCTCGAACCAGCACATGGCGTGGGCCAGCGTCGCATCGGGCTTGCCGAGGCCGGCGCGGCCGACGAAGCGGAACGGGTTGCTCTGATCGTCCTTCATCGCCGCCTCACGCATAACCGAACTGGCGGGCCAGCTTCAGGGTGTCCTTGTAGAAGGCCTCGCCGCCGCGCCACTCGGCGCCGGCCTCCAGCGGCGGCTCCTTGATCTTCTTGAGCCGGTCGAAATCGATCACCGGGTTCTTCAGGAAGTTCGGGTCGTTGCCGAACTTGGCGCTCGGCGGGCCCATGCAGGCATAGGGCGAGGCCTCGGGGTGCAGCATCGCCTCGATCGCCTCCGCATCGGTGCGGATGCCCAGCCACTCGCAGATCTGGCCGAGGTAGAATTCCGGCTCGCGCAGCAGCATCTCGGCCTTCACGCGCATGTACTGGCCGACAGAGAGGTCGTGCCAGAACTCCATGATGTTCTTCTGCGCGCGCAGCCACCCCTGCTCGGGGTCCATCGAGCGGGTCTTCTGCCCCTCGCCGCCCGCGCCCCGCCCCTCGCGCAGCTGCTCGCGCAGCGCCATGGAGCTCTTGCCGGCGGTGCCGGGGTGGCGGGTCAGGTGCAGGAAGCTGGCGTTCGGGAAGATGTCCAGCAGGCGGCGCAGATGCTCGATGCGGAAGTTGTTGAGCGGGCTCTTCTCCAGCATGATCTTGTCGCCCACCTCCTCCTGCAGGTGGTCCCACATCTCCCGCGTCGTCCAGTGGCGCCGCTCGGAGAGCCATTGCCGGGCACGCACCACGGCCTCCTCGCTCTGCTCGCCCTCGTGCAGCTCGGCGAGCAGGCGCAGCAGCCCGGCGAGGCCGAAGTCGAAGGGGCCCTGCAGGCGTTGCAGGAGCTGTCCCATGGTGTCGATGGCGGACAGGTTGACCTCTGGCAGCCCGTAAATATCGGGGTGCTGACCGATCATTCCGCCGACGAGGGAGGTGTAGGACCGCCCGGGCGCAATGATGAACAGGGGATCGGGCATGAAAACTCGTTCTCTCAATACACGGGTCGGCCGCGTCCAACCGGACCCAGCGTAAACCTAGCCGCACCCGCCGCACCTGGCAACAGGCGGACCGCCCGGCTTGCCCGACCGTCAGCAGGGTTCTAAGTCAGGAGAGCGCGGCGTGAGTGGCCGCCGGCCCGCCAGCCCGCAAAGGACATCGGTTCGATGCCGCAGCTCCTCCGCCCTGCCCGCCTCGCCCTTCTGGCCGCCAGCCTCGCCCTCGCCACGCTTGCCGCGGCGGCCGAGGCGCAGGGCAACGGCCCGATCCGCCAGCTCCTGCGCCAGCGCGCCGGCGGCGGCAGTGGTGGCGGCGGGGCGGCGGTGGAAGGGCTGCAGCTCGTCACCCTCACCCATGCCGGGCAGGAGCGCAGCTACTACGCCGCCCTGCCCCCCGGCGGCGGCGCCGGCCTGCCGGTGGTGATGGTCTTCCATGGCGGCGAGGGGGACGGCACCCACGCCGCCCTCGCCTCTGGCCTCGGGACACGGGTCGCGGCGGGGGAGCTGGTGGCGCTCTACCCCAATGCCGGCGGCGATCAGTGGAACGACGGGCGGGCGGAGACGCAGACGGGGCGCGACGATGTCGGCTTCGCCATCGCCGTGCTGGCGGATGCGGCGCGGCGCTACGGCATCGACCCCGCCCGCGCCTTCGCCGCCGGCATCTCCAACGGCGGGCTCTTCACCCAGCGGCTGGCCTGCGAGGCGAGTGGCACCTTCGCCGCCTACGGCGTCATCGCCGCCACCATGCCCGCCGACCTCAGCCGCAGCTGCGACCCGGCGGCGCCGGCACCGATGATCTTCTTCAACGGCACCGACGACCGGCTGATGCCCTTCGGCGGCGGAGAGATCGCGAGCGCGCCCCTCCTCGGGCTCGGCGTCGGTGGCACGGTCCTTTCCGCCGAGGGGACGCGCGGCTTCTGGGCGCGGCAGGACAGCTGCGGCGGCGCCAGCCGCGAGGCGCTGGCCGACAGCACGAGCGACGGAACCGAGGTGCGCCTCGTGCGCTACGAGTGTTCCGGCGGCGCGGCGCTGGCCTTCTACATCATCGAAGGTGGCGGCCATAACTGGCCCGGCTCCGACGTCGGTGGCGGGCGGCGCCTCGCCGGCACGATCAGCCGCGATGTCGATGCCACCGCCGAGATGCTGGCCTTCTTCCGGCGCTTCGGGCTGTGAGCCCGCCCGCCCCCATCCTCGTGCTGGCCCCGCCCGGCGGCCTCGGCCGGCTCTGCGACCTCGCCTGCGGCACCGGGCGCTTCCTCTCCCACCTCGCGGAGGCCGGCACCCCGCCGGAGGCCTACCTCGGCCTCGACATCTCCGCCGCCGCCATCGCCCGTGCCCGCGAGGCGCATCCCCCCGCCCGCTTCCCCGCCGCCCGCTTCGAGGTCCGTGACCTGCTTGCAGAGCCGCCGCGGGAGCGCTTCACCCATGTCGTCGCCAACGGCCTCTTCACCGTGAAGGACAGCCTCGCCCATGAGGAGATGTGGGACTTCATGGTGCGGATGGTCACCGCCATGTGGGGACTGGCCGAGCGGGGGATCGCCTTCAATGTCATGTCCGACGTGGTGGACTGGCGGCGGGACGATCTCTTCCATGTCCCCACCGACCGGCTGCTGGCCTTCCTCTACCGGCTGGCGGGGCGGCGCGTGGTGATCCGCTCCGATTACGGGATCTACGAGTACACCGCCTATGTCTATCGCGAGGGGCCGTCCGCGCGCGGCTGAGCGGCGCATCTTTCGCCCGGCCCGCGCCGTCCCTATCTTGAGGCCAAGCAGAGGATGACGCCGATGAGCTGGAACCCGAACATCGCCGACGACACGCCGCCCGAGGCCATCGAGGCGGTCATCGTCCCCCGCAGCCGCGACATCGGCGCCTTCGAGGTCCGCCGCGCCCTGCCCTCGCAGCAGCGGCAGATGGTCGGCCCCTTCATCTTCTTCGATCAGGCCGGGCCGGCGGAGTTCCTCACCGGGCAGGGGGTGGATATCCGTCCCCACCCGCATATCGGCCTCGGCACCGTCACCTACCTCTACCAGGGCGACTTCCATCACCGCGACAGCCTCGGCTCCGACCAGCTCATCCGCCCCGGCGAGGTGAACTGGATGGTCGCCGGCCGGGGCGTCACCCATTCCGAGCGCACGAGCGCCGAGGGCCGGCAGGGGCCGAACAGCCTCTTCGGCATCCAGACATGGGTCGCCCTCCCGGAGGACAAGGAGGAGGTGGCGCCGAGCTTCGAGCATCACGGGCGCCCCGAACTGCCGCTGCTGGAGGCGGAGGGCATCACCGCCCGCCTCCTCCTCGGCCGCGCCTATGGGGAGACGGCGCCGGCGCGCCTGCATTCGGAGGCCTTCTACCTCGACGTGACGCTCGCCCCCGGCGCCCGCTACCCCCTGCCCGACGATCACGAGGATCGCGGCCTCTACATCACCACCGGCAGCATCTCGGTGGCGGGCGAGCCCTTCGAGGCCGGCCGCATGATGGTCTTCCGCCCCGGCGACGCGATCACCGTCACGGCCGGGGAGCAGGGCGCGCGGCTGATGGTGCTCGGCGGGGAGACGATGAACGGTCACCGGCACATCTGGTGGAACTTCGTCTCCGCCAGCCGGGAGCGGATCGAGGCGGCGAAGGCCGACTGGAAGGCCGGCCGCTGGGGCGAGGGGCTCTTCACCCTGCCCCCGGGCGACGACGCCGAGCATGTGCCGGCGCCCTGACGCGGCTCAGCAGGGGCGGCTCAATACGGCAGCCCCACGTAATTCTCCGCCAGCGCCCGCTGCGCCGCCTCGCTCTCCTTGAGGAAGGCAAGCTCCGCCTCCTGCACCCGCCGATCATAGGGCGTCTGCTCGGGGAAGTGGTGGAGGAGCTGCGTCATCCACCACGAGAAGCGCTGCGTCTTCCACACCCGCGCCAGCGCCCGCTCCGAGTAGGTGCCGAGCACCCCTTCGTCGCCCTCCGCGTAGCGGGCGGTGAGCGCCTGCCAGAGGTAGTGCACGTCCGAGGCCGCGGTATTCAGCCCCTTCGCCCCCGTCGGCGGCACGATATGGGCGGCGTCCCCGCAGAGGAACAGCCGCCCCCACTGCATCGGCTCGCAGACGAAGCTGCGCAGCGGCGCGATGCTCTTCTCGATGGACGGGCCGGTGACCAGTCGCTCCGCCGCCTCGGCCGGGATGCGGGCACGCAGGGCCTCCCAGAAGCGGTCGTCGGACCACTCCTCCACCCGCTCGCTCATCGGCACCTGCACGTAGTAGCGCGACAGGCTCTGGCTGCGCATGGAGCAGAGGGCGAAGCCGGCGTCGGAGGTGGCGTAGATGAGCTCCTCATGCACCGGCGGCGTCTCGGAGAGGATACCGAGCCAGCCGAAGGGGAAGACCTTCTCGACCTCCCGCCGGCGCTCCTCCGGGATCGCCTGCCGGGACGGCCCGTGGAACCCGTCGCAGCCGGCGACGTAGTCGCAGGTGATGGTCTTCCGCTCCCCCTCGTGGAGGAAGGAGATCTCGGCCGCCGCCCCCTCCAGCCCGCCGATCGCCACCTCGTCCACCTCGAAGAGCGTCGGCAGCCCGGCGCCGTGGCGGGCGCCGTAAAGGTCCCGCGTCACCTCCGTCTGCCCGTAGACGGTGACGCCGTGCCCCGTCAGCCCGGCCAGATCGAGGCGGATCATCTCGGCCCCCGCGCCGATCACGACGCCGCCGTGGCGCTCCCCCTCCCGCTCCAGCCGGTCCGCGACGCCGGCCTCGTGCATGAGGCCGATGAAGCCCCGCTCCAGCACGCCGGCGCGGATGCGGGAGAGGACATGCGCCTCCGTCCGCCGCTCGAGGAGGATCGTGTCGATCCCCTCGCGGTGCAGAAGCTGGCCGAGCAGCAGGCCCGCCGGGCCGCCACCGATGATGCAGACCTGAGTGCGCATGGATGTCCTCCCCGCTGGGAGAATAGGCGCAGCACACCCGCGGATACATGGACGAAGCCCACCGCGGCTGGCATGATCGGCGCATGACAGACGCCGGCGCCCTCATTCCCGCCTACGCCCTCTACGGCGAGAGCCGGGACTTTCCCGACGTCCTCCATTGCGAGCGCCTCCGCGACCGGGCCCGCCCCAACGGCTGGGTCATCGCCCCGCACCGCCATCTCGGCCTGCACCAGGTGTTCCTCATCATCGACGGCGGCGGCGAGATGGAGCTGGATGGCGAGCGTCGCCCGGTGGCGGGCGGCGAGATCATCTCCGTCCCGCGCCTCACCGTCCACGGCTTCACCTTCGAGCCGGGGATCGAGGGCTACGTGGTCTCGGTTCCCAATACCGAGATGGCGCGCCTGACGGAGGGCGAGCCGGAGCTCGCCCGCCTCGCCGATGCCCCCCGCCGCCTGCCCGCGCCGCCGCTGGCCGCGCAGGCCTTCACGACGCTGCACGAGGTGCGCCTCGCCCGCCAGCCGGCGCGCGGCCCGCTGCTGCGCGCGCTCGTCCTGCAGATACTCTGCGCTCTCGCGCAGGCGGAGGAGACGGCCCGCCCGTCCCCCTCTCGCCCCCGCGCCACCATCGCCGGCTTCGAGGCACTGATCCGCGAGGACCCGGAGCACCGCTCCAGCATCGCCGCCTGCGCCGCCGCCCTCGGCCTCTCCACCAGCCAGCTCACCCGCCACTGCCGCAGCGCCACAGGCTACTCGCCGCTGGCCTATGCCCAGCTCCTGCTGATGCAGGAGGCCAAGCGCCTCCTCGCCTACACCCGCGAGGACGTCGCCGAGATCGGCTACCGCCTCGGCTTCGACGACCCCGCCTATTTCAGCCGCGTCTTCCGCCGGGTGACGGGCCAGAGCCCCAGCGCCTTCCGGGCGCCGTTCGTGGCATAGCCCGCACACAGCCCCCGGCCCTTCCCTGTTTTCATCTGGCCCAAAATACCCTCGGGGGGGCCGGGGGGCTGGCCCCCCGGTCCCGCAATCTCAACCCGCACACCGCCCGCCCCGACACACGGAACCCTTGAGATGTCAGGTCGCTACCCCTCCAGCGGCTCCAGCAGCCCCGGCCCTTCCGCCCGGTTGGAGTTCACCGCCCGGTCCACCCGGTAGAGCGTCAGCGTCCCCTCCGGCGGCACCTTCATCAGCGTCGCCGCCCCGTGGCCGGCCTCGCCCAGCCAGAGGGGCCAGTCCTCGGGGGCCAGCACCAGCGGCTGGCGGATGTGGATGCGGGACATCTCCTCCCCCGCCGCCAGCGTCACCACCGCGCAGGTCGTGAGCGGGCCGCCCTCGCCCTGCCACTCCTGCCAGAGCCCGCCGAAGACCATCGGCGCGCCGTCGCTGCGGTGGACGAACCACGGCAGCCGGTTGTCGTCCTCGTCCTTAGACCATTCGTAGAAGCCGCTCGCCGGGATCAGGCAGCGGCGGGAGCGGATCGCCTCACGAAAGGCGGGCTTCTCGGCCACCGTCTCGGCCCTCGCGTTGATCAGCAGCGGCCCGCCGTTCGGCGCCTTGTACCATTTCGGCAGCAGCCCCCAGCGCATCGGCCGCAGCCGGCGCTGGCCCTCGGCGGAGGTCACGGCGTGGATGCTGTCCGTCGGGCAGATGTTGTAGTTCGGCGTCGCCGGCAGGTCGTTTGCGGGCACCGCCTCGAAGAGCGAGACCATCGCCTCCTTCGGCAGGGTCAGCGCCATCCGCCCGCACATCAGCGCAGCCCTTCGGAGTAGTGCAGCGCGCCGATGCCGGTGAAGGCGCCCTCCATCCGCTGCCAGAGCGGCAGCGCCTCGTCCCGGTCCATCCGCGCCTCGGCGAAGACCTCCGATAGCCGCCGCCGCCCGTCGACGGCGGAGATCAGCCGCGCCGCCTTCGGCGGCAGTCGGATGGGCATCTCGATACCCGAGGCATTGATCGGCAACGGCCGGGAATTGGCGAGGAGCTTCGTCACCTGGTCCCGCTGGCCGAGCCGCAGGTGGGGCACCGGGTCCCCCTCCGCCGCCGAGGCCGGGGCACGGCCCTCCCCTCGGGCCACCGCGTAGCCGACGTGGGACTTGATGGTGCCGTGGAGCCGCTCGGCCAGCGCCATGCGCGCCCGCGCCCCCATGCCCTCCGGCAGCTCGCAGAGCGGCGCGGGGTCGTAGAGGGCGGGCTGGGTGAAGGAGACGAGCTCCCAACCGGTCTCGTCCATCAGGCCGAGGAGCGTCTGCACATCCATCGCCACGTCCTGCCCGTGGAGGAGGAGGTCGTAGAAGCCAGCGTCGCCGTTCTCATGATCCTTCAGATGCGGGTTGCGCTTGAAGGGGTGGCCCGCCGGCAGCTTCGCCAGCACCTTGCGCGCCGACGCCACCCGCGCCTTCGGCTCCAGCCCCTCGAAGAGCGCGCCGAAGGCCTCCTGCAGCGGGTAGACGCCGCTGCGCCCGTAGGGCGCGTAGACCATGAAGCCGAGGCCCCCGCCCGGCGCCAGTGCGGCGCGCAGCGCCCGGAATCCCTCCGCCGGCTCGGGGAGGTGATGGAGGACACCGCAGCAATCGATGTAGTCGAAGGTGCCGAGGTCGGCAGCGTCCAGCAGCGAGCCGGTGTGGAACGTCACCTCCAGCCCCCGCGCCTTCGCCCGCGCCTCGGCGATCTTCCGCGAGGCCTCGCTGAGGTCGATGTAATGGATGTCATGCGGCTTGCCGGCGGAGGTAAGCACCTGGGCGAGCTGGATCAGCCCGTCCCCCGTGCCGCCCCCCGCCACCAGCGCCCGGAAGGGCTGCGACCAGTCGCGCTGCCCGCCGAAGAGGAAATGGTCGATCTCCACCGGGTGCGATGGCGAGCCGCCGATGAGGCGCTTCGCCTCGTCCTTGGGGTCCCGCTCCGGGTAGGGGAAGGCCTCGTACTGGGCGCGCACGCCCGTCACGAGCCCCAGGCCCTCCGCGCCAGCGCGATCCGCGCCTCCATCATCGACATGTCCTTGAGGATGTCCTGCCGGCGCAGCGGCTCCCCCGTCGCCGCCATCTCGGCGCGCAGGCCCTCCAGCTTGCGCGACAGGGTGACGAACTCCGGCACCGCGCCGTTTTCCGCCATCAGGCGGTTGAGGAGCACGTTCTCCGGGTCGTCATGGCGGGGCAGAGGCTTGCCGGCGCCGGGGAGGTTGTCGAACTCCCCGTTCCGCTCCGCCTCGGCGATGCGGGCGGAGATCAGATCGATCAGCGGATGGTCCATGGCTCTCCCTCGCGGCCGGCCCGGCGAAGATAAGGCGATGCGGCGGGATCGCCAAGCCGGGCCGTCGCGGGGGCCCTGCCCCCGCACCCCCGAGGTATTTCCGGCCAGATGAAGGGGGCCGGGTCGGGAGCCGCGGGAGAGGCCGCTGCCCTGGCGCGCGGGGAGGGCGGGCGGGAGCGCGTCAGGGCAGCGGCCGGCGGCGCAAATGGACAGCCCCCGCCGATTGTGCGGGGGGGCCCTGCCCTCGCCGGGGTCCTTCCCGCGCTCAACTCCGTTGAGGCGGCCTCCATGCTCACCCTCTGGAGAGCGCGCTGGAAGGGCGGACATGGCTCGTGGGGGAGTTCTCCATCGCCGATATCCTGATGGTGGACATCCCGCGCGTCGTGGAGAGGTTCGACGACCTCTCCCTATCCCGCTGCCGCCGCCTACATGAGGTGCGGCACCTACCGGTCGGCCTTTCAGAAGGCGCGGCAGGACCAGCTGGATCACTTCGCGGCCGGCAACACGGCGGTGGGGGCCTGACAAGAAAACGGCCCCCGCCCGGCAGAGGGGCGGGGGCCGCGATGGCCCTTTGGCGCGGGTTACTCGCTCGCGGCGATCACTCGCTGCCCATCATGGTGATGCGCCCGTCGGTGTAGGGCTCGTAGGGCGTGTTGTCGGCGAGGTATTCCGCCGTCACGTCCGCGAGGTCCGGGCCGTAGTCGTAGGCATTCTCGGCATCGACGAACATCGCGTAGCCGTCACCGCCGTTGCGGACGTAGTTGTTGGAGACCACGCCGTACATCGCCTCGGGGTCGATCGCCTCACCGGCGACCATGACGTCGGAGATGCGGCTGCCCACCTCGGCCGAGGGATCGACGGTGAAGGACATGCCCGCGACCTGCGGGAAGCGGCCGGCCTCTTCCTCGATCTGGCTGACGCCGTTCTCGAGCGCCTCGATCATCGTCTGCCCGCTCACCTGGAAGGTGGAGAGCGTATTCTGGAAGGGCAGCACGGTGAGCACCTCGCCCATCGTCACCTCGCCCTCGTCGATGGAGGCGCGCAGGCCGCCCGAGTTGGCGATGGCGATCTGGATGCCCTGATCAGCGACGCGGTCGAGCATGGCGTCGGCGACGAGGTTGCCCATGGAGCATTCCATCGCGCGGCAGACGGTGCGGTCGCCCTCGATCAGGCCGGAGGCCTCGGCCACCACCTCGTTGCGGATCTCGTCGAGCGGCACCGCCAGCTCGGCGATGCGGTCCAAGGCCGCCTGGTCCTCGACCACGGCGGCGTCCATGATGATCGGCGCGCCGCTGGCGGAGATGACGGTGCCCTCGTCGTCGAAGGTCACGTTCAGCTCGCCGAGGAACTTGCCGTAGGCATAGGCGGAGACGATGGCGGTGTCGCCGACCATGGTCGGGTAGGCGCCCTCGGCCCCTTCCATGTCACCCAGCAGGGTGTTGGTGTGGCCGCCCACGATGACGTCGACGCCCGTGGTGTTCTCGGCGACCATCTGGTCCACGCCGTAGCCGGAGTGGGAGAGGACGATGATCTTGTTGACGCCCTCGGCCGTCAGCTTGTCGACCTCGCCCTGCACCGCCTCGGAGGGGTCGGAGAAGGTGATGTTCGGGCCCGGCGAGGCCAGCTCGTCAGTGTCCTGCGGGGTCAGTCCGATGAGGCCGATGGTCTCGCCGCCCACCTCGATGGTGGTGGATTTCTCCAGCACGTCGGCCAGCAGCTCCTCGCCCGAGACGTCGGCGTTGGACATCAGGACGGGGAAGTCGACGGCATCCATGAAGCCGCGCAGCACTTCCGGCCCATCGTCGAACTCGTGGTTGCCGACGGTCATCGCGTCGTAGCCGAGCTGGTTCATGAACTCGGCCGCCATCTCACCCTTGTAGTAGGTGTAGAACAGCGAACCCTGAAACTGGTCGCCGCCGTCGACGAGGATGGAATTCTCGTGCCGCTCGCGGGCATCGGCGATGGCGGTGACGAGGCGGGCCGTGCCGCCGAAGCACTCGCCGGCCTCGTTGTCCTCGGCCGGGCAGGTCGAATCGAAGGCCGAGATCGGCTCGAAGCGGGCGTGGAAGTCGTTGGTGTGCAGCACGGTCAGATCGAAGTCGGCCTGGGCGGCGCCGGCGACGAGCGCCAAGGTGCCGGCGGTCGCGAGAAGGCGAAGGGTCATCGCGATATCTCCCTGTTTATTGGTTATCGGGCCAGCTTGGGCTTCCTGTGTCCAAGCGTCAACGCCCTGCCCTTGCCTGCCCGCGATGACAGGGCCGTGACGCTGCGGGCGCTTGACCACTGCTGAAAGCACAGGCAGGAGCGAAATCATGCAGATCTACAAAATCTTGCGTGGCCCCGAATGGGACGAGCTGCAGGCGAACGGGGCGACCAGGGGCGCCCCGATCGACGTGGCCGATGGCTACGTGCATTTCTCCACCGCCGCCCAGGTCACCGAGACGGCGGCGAAGCACTTCGCCGGCGAGGAGGGGCTCTGGCTCCTGACGCTCGAGTCGGAGGAGCTGTCGCCGCTGGAGTGGGAGCCGTCGCGCGGCGGCCAGCTCTTCCCGCATCTCTACGGCCCCCTGCGGCTGGATGACGTGAAGGAGGCGGTGCCGCTCACGCTCGAGGGCGGCAGCCACCGCTTCCCGCCGCTGGCATGACCCGCCCCGAGGAGGAGCGCGGTTTCTGGGATGATCTCAGGGCGCGCACCGCGAGCTTCATGGATGGCTACGGGCTCGCCCTCTCCCACCGGATGGAGCCGGAGAGGGCTCACAATCTGGCGCTGCGCGCCCTGCGCCTGGGGCTGGGGCCGAGAACAGGGCCCGTCACCTCCAGCCGGCTGACGACGAGCGTCGGCGGGCTGCTCCTGCCCAACCCGCTCGGCCTCGCCGCCGGGTTCGACAAGAACGGCGAGGCGCTCGACGCGCTCGCCCGCATGCCCTTCGGCTTCGCCGAGATCGGCGCCATCACGCCCCGCCCGCAGCCCGGCAACCCCCGCCCCCGGCTCTTCCGCCTCACGGAGGACCGCGCGGCGATCAACCGCTTCGGCTTCAACAACCGGGGGATGGATGACGTCGCCGCCCGGCTGGCGTGGCGCCCGCCGGGGGTGCTTGGCCTCAACATCGGCGCCAACAAGGACAGCGAGGACCGCGCCGCCGATTTCGCCGCCGTGCTGAGCCGCTGCGGCGACCTCGTCGATTTCGTCACCATCAACATCTCCTCCCCCAACACCGAGCGCCTGCGCGACCTGCAGGGGAAAGACGCGCTGGCGGCGCTGCTGGAGCAGGTGATGACCGCCCGGGCGGAGCTGTCGACCATCGTGCCCGTCTTCCTCAAGATCGCCCCCGACCTAAGCGAGGCGGAGCTGGAGGATATCGCCACGCTGGCCGAGCAGACGCGCCTGAGCGGCCTGATCGCCACCAACACAACGCTCTCCCGCGAGGGGCTGACCTCGCCGCTGGCGAGGGAGGCGGGGGGCCTTTCCGGCGCACCGCTCTTCGAGAAGTCGACACGGGTGCTGGCGCAGCTCTCCGGGATGACCTCGCTGCCGCTGATCGGCGTCGGCGGGGTGGCGAGCGCGCAGGACGCCTACGACAAGATTCAGGCCGGAGCCTCGGCGGTGCAGATGTACACCGGCCTGGTCTTCGGCGGGCTGAATCTGCCGGGGGAGATCCTCGAGGAGCTCGATGCCCTCCTCGCCCGCGACGGCTTCGCCAATGTCCGCGAGGCGGTGGGGACGGATCGGGAGCGCTGGCTGGCCTAGGCGGCCTGCCGCCCCATCTCGGGTGGGGCGCCGATCGTCGCCTCCAGCTTGCGGTAGCGCAGGCCCAGCGTGACGGCGCGGGCGACGTAGAAGATCAGCATCGAGGCCCATAGCCCGTGGTTGCCAAAGAGCGGCACGAGGACGCAGAGGACGGCGACGTAGACGAGCCCCGCCTGGATCATCGCGCCGCGCATGGCGCGTGTCCACGTGGCGCCGATGAAGACGCCGTCGAGCATCCAGCTGGCGATGCCGGCCAGCGGCGCGGCGATGACCCACGGCAGGAAATGGGCGCTCGCCTCCCTCACCCGCGGGGCGGTGGTCATCAACGCGATGATGTCCTGCCCGAAGATCCAGAAGGACAGCGCCAGTGGCACCGACAGGCCGAGCCCCCACCAGCTCGCCATGATCGCGGCACGGCGGAAGCGCAGCCGGTCCCCGGCGCCCAGGGCCGCGCCGACCAGCGCCTCGGCGGCGAAGGCGAAGCCGTCGAGCGCATAGGTGACGATGCTGAGGAACTGCAGCAGCACCTGGTTGGCGGCCAGTACCACGTCCCCCTCCCCCGCGGCGAGGAAGAGGAAGGTGGTGATGCCCGCCTGCAGGATGACGGAGCGGATCATGATGTCGCCGTTGACGCTCATCATCCGCCGCAGGCGCTCCCGGTCGAAGATGCGCGCCCAGTCGCGCCACTGTTCGCCGGTAAAGGCGGCGCGGCAGAGCCAGAGGCCGAGCGCCAGCCCCGACCATTCCGCCATCAGCGTCGCCACCGCGACGCCGCCCACGCCCCAGCCGAGGCCGAGCACGAAGAAGAGGTCGAGCCCGATGTTGAGCCCGTTCATCCACAGCTGCAGCAGGAGCACGCCCCGCGTCTTCTCCATCGCGATGAGCCAGCCGGTGACGGCGTAGATGGCGATGGCGGCGGGGGCGCCCCAGATGCGGATGGCGAGATAGCGGCGCGCCAGCTCCTCCACCTCCGCCGAAGCGGGGGCGAGCTTGAAGGCGGCCCAGAAGACGCCGGCCTGCGCGAGGACGAAGACGAACCCCGCCGCCCCCCCGATCATCAGCGCCCGCATAAGCAGCGCGCCGGTCTCGCCGACGTCTCCGCCGCCCCGCGCCTGCGCGACGAGCCCGGTGGTGCCCATCCTGAGGAAGCCGAAGATCCAGTAGATGGACGACAGGATGATGGCGCCGATGCCCACCGCGCCGATGGGCTGCGGCAGGCCGAGCTGGCCCACGACGCCGGTATCGACGGCGCCGAGGATCGGCACCGTGGCGTTGGACAGCACGATGGGCAGCGCGATGGCAAGGATGCGGCGGTGGGTGAGCGGCCCCTCGGCCTTGGAGTCAGCCATGGGTCAGCCGTCGCTCCCGCCCGGGCCATTGCCGCGGGCATCGAACTCGGGCGCCGGGGGCGCCCCCTCTGCCGGCGGGGCAGCGCCCGGACGGTTGGGCATCAGGAAATGGCCGGTGCCCTGCGCGATCAGCCGGGCGCGGTTGTCCTGCCACGCCTCGACATGGACGGAGGCGTAGCGCCGGCCGGAGCGGTTCACCCGCGCCCGCGCATAGGCGTCACGCGGCAGGCCGGCGCGCAGGTAATCGGTCGTGAAGTCGATGGTCTTCGGCAGCCGCGGCGGCGGTGCATCCTCTGCCGTGCTGCCGGCCTCCATCTCCTCCCAGGCGAAGGCCCAGGCCAGCTCGATGATCGCCGTCACCTCTAGGAACGCCGCCGTCACGCCGCCATGCAGCGCCGGCAGCATGGGGTTGCCGATCATCATCTCCTGGTAAGGCAGCACCGCCGTCAGCTCGTCCCCCCGCCGGTCGAAGCGGATGCCGAGGAAGCGCAGGTAGGGCACGCCGGTGACCAGCCGGCCCAGCGCCGCGTCGCGCCGCGCCTTGACGATCTGGACGGGCTCGGGCGAGCGCATCTCAGCCCCGCTCCACGGTGAAGGCGGCTGTGGCGGCGGCGACGGGATCGTCGGCATCCTCGTCGCAGGCCTCGGCCCGCACGAAGGCGACGGTGCGGGTGATGTGGTAGCAGGTGGCCTTCGCCACGATGGGCTGCCCGGGCGTCGCCGAGCGCATGTAGTCGATCCTGAGGTCGAGCGTCGCGGTGCCAGACGGGCAGTCGGGATGCGCCATGACCGCGGCGCCCGCCGTCGTGTCCATCAGGGCGGAGACGGCGCCGCCATGGATGACGCCAGTCGACGGGTCCCCCACGAGGTTTTCGTGCCAGGGCATGACGATCTCCGCCGTGCCGGCGCCGATGGCGCGCATCTTCAGCCCCAGCGCCCGCCCGTGCGGCAGCCCCTCGATGAAGGCCCGCGCAACGCGCTCCCGCCGCGCCTGACCCTCGCTGTCGCCTGTCTCGCTCATGAGGCACTCCTTCGCGCCTGCGACCGTCCTCCATCCCTCGCGCCCCTGCAAGAGCCGCCGACGCGTCGGGGGGCTTGTTGCCGCCGCGACAGGGCGGGGTTAACATTCTCTCGGAGGTGCAGCATGCCCGATGATGACGTCCCCGTCCGCCTGTCGTTCAAGGAGATGTGCGCGCGGTTCGATGTGACCCCGCGCACGCTGCGATATTACGAGTATATCGAACTCCTGTCGCCGGAGCGCGAGGGACGCTCGCGCTACTACGGCCCGAAGGAGGTGGCGCGCATGACGCTGATCCTCCGCGGCCGGCGCTTCGGCTTTTCGCTGGAGGACATCCGCCAGTGGCTGCTCATCTACGAGCACGAGGGCACCGAGGCACAGATGCGCCGGTGGCTGGAGCTGGCGGACAGGCAACTGGAGGAGCTGGCCCAGCAGCGCGCCCAGCTCGACGAGACGATCGACGAGCTGCAGAGCCTGCGAGAGGAAACCTCCCGCTCCCTGCCTGACAGCTGACCCTGCGGCAGGGGGCGGTCACTACTGCCCAGCCCCGGCCCCCCGCGCAAGCAATTGGCGGCACTTTAGGGCGGGACGAATGGTCGCATGCGCTTGGTTCCGCGCGCGCCGGGCGCCGTCAGCCCTGTTTCGCTGACTCGGCGGAAACCTCGAAATTTCAGACGGTTATAACGGCGCTTCGCCGGACGGCCGATTCGTGACCTGAGGTTATGGCCTCCGGAGGGGCCTCCGCTGTTTACGTTCGCGTCAGGCAGCCACTATCTTCCGCCTCAAAAGGTTGTAGACGGGCGACTTTCCGCTGCAATCGAGAAACGGACATGACGGAAGACACCATGACCATCCGCGAGATGTGCGAGGCGTTCGACGTAACACCCCGCACCTTGCGGTTCTACGAATCCAAGGAGCTGCTCGGCCCCATCCGGCAGGGCACAAGACGCCTCTACACCCGCCGCGAGCGGGCCCGGCTGACGCTGATCCTGCGCGGCAAGCGCTTCGGCTTCTCGCTGGAGGAGATCCGCCAGCTTCTGGAGCTCTACTACCTCGGCGACGGCGGCCGCACGCAGACCGCCCAAGCCCTGCAATCCGCGCGCGAGCACCACGCCCGCATGGTGCACCAGCGCGACGAACTGGCCGCGGCCATCGAGGACCTCGAAAGCCTGATCCAACAAGGCGAGAAGGACCTGGAGGGCAAGGGGCCGCCCATCGCCCAGGCCGGCTGAGCCGGCCACGCCTCGCTACGGAGACACACATATGCCGAGCTACAACGCGCCCATCGACGACATGCAGTTCGTCCTCCACGATCTGCTGAAGATCACGGAGAGGGACGTGCCCGGCTATGCCGAGCTCGATCGTGACTTCACCGCCGCCATCCTCGAAGAGGCCGGCAAGGTGGCCCGGGATGTCCTCGCCCCCCTCAACATGGTGGGCGACAGCCAGGGCTGCCGGCTGGAGAACGGCGTGGTGCGCACGCCGGACGGCTTCCGCGAGGCGTTCGACACGGTGCGCGAGGGTGGCTGGACGGCCATCGACGCCGGCGAGGAGTTCGGCGGGCAGGGCCTGCCCTACGTCATGCACACAGCGGTCAACGAGCCGTTCGTTTCCGCCAACATGGCGTTCAACATGTACCAGGGCCTGACGCACGGCGCCTACACGGCGATCCTCGCCCATGGCTCCGAGGCGCAGAAGGCGCTCTACCTGCCGCGCCTCGCCTCCTGCGAATGGACGGGCACCATGAACCTGACGGAGCCTCATTGCGGCACCGACCTCGGCCTCATGCGCACCAAGGCCGAGCCGCAGGACGACGGCTCCTACAAGATCACCGGCCAGAAGATCTTCATCTCCTCCGGCGATCACGACATGGCGGACAACATCGTCCACCTCGTGCTCGCGAAGATCCCCGGCGGCCCCGAGGGCACCAAGGGCATTTCGCTCTTCATCGTGCCCAAGGTTCTGCATGACGAGGAGGGCAAGCTCGGCGCCCGCAACGCTGTCTCCGTCGGCAAGCTCGAAGAGAAGATGGGCATCCACGGTAACTCGACCTGCGTGATGAATTACGACGGGGCGACGGGCTGGCTGCTCGGCGAGGCACACAAGGGCATGCGCGCCATGTTCACCATGATGAACGAGGCCCGCATGGGCGTTGGCCTGCAGGGCTTCGCCCAGGGCGAGGCCGCCTACCAGGCCGCGCTCGCCTACGCCAAGGACCGCCTGCAGGGCCGCGCCGTGACTGGCCCGGCGAACCCCGAGGGCCCGGCCGATCCGCTGATCGTCCACCCCGACATCCGCCGCAACCTCATGGACATGAAGTCCTTCGCCGAGGGCGCCCGGGCGCTCACCTACTGGGGCGCCACGCTCATCGACGCCTCGCACCGGAGCGGCGACGCCGACTCCGAGGCGCTGGTCTCGCTGCTGACCCCTGTCATCAAGGGCTTCCTGACAGACAAGGGTTTCGAGATGGCGACGGCCGCCCAGCAGGTCTACGGCGGGCACGGCTACATCGAGGAATGGGGCATGTCGCAATTCGCGCGCGATGCCCGCATCACCATGATCTACGAGGGCGCCAACGGTATCCAGGCGCTCGATCTCGTCGGCCGCAAGCTCGCCGCGAACGGCGGCAAGACGGTCATGGGCTTCTTCGAGATGGTCAAAACCTTCTGCGCCGAGAACAAGGAGAACGAGACGCTCTCCTCCGGCTTCATCGAGCCGCTGAAAGCCGCGTCGAAGGATCTTCAGGCCGCCGGCATGTTCTTCATGCAGAACGGCATGAAGACCCCCAATGCCGCGCTCGCCGGCTCCTACGACTTCATGCACATGATGGGCCATGTCACGCTCGGCCTGATGTGGGCGCAGATGGCCAAAGCCGCGGCGGAAGCGCTGGAGGCCGGCACCGGCAACCGCGACTTCTACGAGGCGAAGATCGCCACGGGCCGCTACTACATGGCCCGCCACCTGCCGGCGACGAAGATGCACCTCGCCCGCATCGAGAGCGGCGCCGAGCCGGTCATGGCGCTGGCCGAAGAGGCGTTCTAAGCTCTGCCCCGACCCCGTGGACGGGGGCGGACCGCGCCGCCCCTGCCCCAGCCGGGCGGCTCGCCCGCCCGCCAGAGAGCCGGAGCCCGCCGATGCCCAAACGCCTGCGCCTCACCCGCCGCTTCCCCGTCGCCATGACGGAAGACGGCTACCGCCGCCTCAAGCGCTTCGCCCGCGAGGCGGGGCTGGACGAGGGCGAGGCGCTGTCCTTCCTCTTCGAGAACTTCGACAGCGTGATGGACGAGGAGAAGCTCCCCCACCGCCTGCGGCTGTTCAACATAGAGCTGGAAGACCGGAAGCGGTGACCGCTCGCGATCCACTCCCGGCGTCATCGTGGGTGGAGACGTCGGAGCCTCCGGCGGGGAATATTTGAAGAAAAGCGAGAAACAAGGGTGCGCTCAGGCCGCCCCGTTTACTCCAGAGGAGATCAGGGACGGCCCTCGCTTTTCACGGTCATCGGCTTCCCAGCCTGTACCGTAGGACCAGTTTCCCTCAGGTTGGTTTACAGGCGGTAAACGCGGCCCTCGCTTTTCTTCAAATATTCCTCCGGGGGTGCGGGGGTGGAAAACCCCCGCTGTTGAAACAGGAGCCAAACAGCATGACGGCACAGCTCTACTGCTTCGGTGAAAGCGGCCATTCCTACAAGGCGGCCCTGTCGATGACGCTCGCCGGCATTCCGTGGGAGCCGGTCTTCGTCGACTTCTTCAATGGCGAGACCCGCTCCCCCACCTTTCGCGACACCGTCAACGTCATGGGCGAGTGCCCGGTGCTCGTCGACGGCGAGACCCGGCTCAGCCAGTCCGCCCTTATCCAGCTGCGCGTCGTGGAGCAGGCCGGCAAGCTCGGCTGGGCGGACGAGGCGGAGCACCAGGAGGTGCTGCGCTGGCTTTTCTGGGACAATCACAAGATGTCCTCGCAGGCCGGCGCGCTCCGCTACTTCATGAACTTCCTCCCCGAGGAGCATCGCAATGCCGACGTGATCGCCTGGCTTCAGGGCCGGGTTCGCGCCGCGCTGCAGGTGCTGGAGGCAGCGCTGGAGGGGCGGACGTGGATCGCAACGTCACGAGAGGTTTCCATCGCGGATCTGAGCTGTTGCTCCTATCTCTTCTACCCGGAACCGTTCGGCTTCGACCGGGCGGACTGGCCGAATATCGACGCTTGGCTCGACCGGATCGCCGCACTTCCCGGATGGGCGCACCCGTATGAGCTGATGCCCGGCAACCCCTCCGACAGGGCGTGAGCCGGGCGCGAAGGAGGACATGATGACCGACGCCTATATCTACGATTCCGTCCGCACCCCGCGCGGCAAGGGCCGCAAGGACGGGGCCCTGCAGGAGGTCACCTCCGTCCGCCTCTCCGCCGGCGTGCTCGATGCGCTCAAGGAGCGGTCGGGGCTCGAGGGCCATGCGGTGGAGGACGTGATCTGGGGCAACGCCACGCAGGTCGCCGAGCAAGGCGGCTGCCTCGCCCGCACCGCCGTCCTCGCCTCGAAGCTCGACCAGTCGATCCCGGGCCTGTCCATCAATCGCTTCTGCGCCTCCGGGCTGGAGGCGGTGAACCTCGCCGCCAACCAGGTGAAGGGCGGCGCCGGCGCCGGCTACATCGCCGGCGGGGTGGAGATGATGGGCCGCGTGCCGATGAGCTCCGACGGGGCCGCCATCGCCGTCGACCCGAGTGTGGCGATGGGCACCTACTTCGTCCCGCAGGGCATCTCGGCGGACATCATCGCCACCGAGTACGGCATCACCCGCGAGGAGGCCGACGCCTACGCTGTGCAGAGCCAAAAGCGAGCGGCGGAGGCGTGGGCGGAGAAGCGCTTCGCCGGGTCCATCGTGCCGGTGACGGATCAGAACGGCCTGACCATCCTCGACCATGACGAGTACATGCGCCCCGACACGACCGTCGAGGCGCTGGGCAACCTCAAGGCCTCCTTCCGCGAGATGGGAGAGGTCATGCCCGGCTTCGACAAGGTGGCGCTGATGAAGTACCCCCACCTCGAGGAGATCAACCATATCCACCACGCCGGCAACTCCTCCGGCATCGTGGACGGGGCGGCGGGCCTGCTCATCGGCTCCAAGGAATTCGGCGAGGCCCACGGGCTGAAACCCCGCGCCCGCATCCGCGCCACCGCCAAGATCGGCACCGATCCGACCATCATGCTCACCGGCCCCGTCCCGGTGACCGAGAAGATCCTCGCCGACAGCGGCATGTCCATCGGTGACATCGATCTCTTCGAGGTCAACGAGGCCTTCGCCGCCGTCGTCCTGCGGTTCCTGCAGGCCTTCCAGCTCGATCAGAGCAAGGTCAACGTCAACGGCGGCGCCATCGCCATGGGCCACCCGCTCGGCGCCTCGGGGGCCATCATCCTCGGCACCCTGCTTGATGAGATGGAGCGGCGCGACCTCTCCACCGGCCTCGCCACGCTCTGCGTCGCCTCCGGCATGGGGGCCGCCACGATCATCGAGCGGGTCTGATGGCCGTCTTTCGCAACGGCAGTGGCACGCCGGTCACGCCCGGCCCCGCCTACCCCGCGCCCTACACCATGCCGGGCGGTGCGCTGACCTACACGCATCTCTCCGATCCCGGCGGGCTCACCCAGTTCGGCATCGCGCTCGAAACCCTGCATCCCGGCGGGCAATCGAGCCAGATGCACTGGGAGAGCCATGAAGACGAGTTCTGCTACCTGCTGCAGGGCGAGCTGACCGTCGTGGAAGACGACGAAGAGATCATCATCCACCCCGGCGACTGGGTCTGCTGGAAGGCCGGCGAGCCGGTGGCGCATTGCCTGCGCAACCACACCGAGGCGCCCGCGACCTACCTGATCCTGGGGTCGCGCGACGAGCGCAACATCTGCACCTATCCCGGGCTCGACATGCTCGGCACGGCCAATGGCCACACCCATCTCGACGGCACGCCCTACCCGCGGCAGCCGAAACCGGAGGAGTAACCTCATGAGCGATTTCAACTACGAGGTCGATGAGAGCGGCGTTGCCGTCATCACCTGGGACGTCCCTAACAAGAGTATGAACGTGCTTTCGCTGGAGGGCGTCGACGAGCTCTCGGGCCTGATCGACAAGGCGCATGGCGACGCGGCGGTGAAGGGCATCGTCATCACCTCCGGCAAGAAAGACTTCGCCGGCGGGATGGATCTCAACGTCATCGCGAAGATGAAGGACAGCGCCGGCGACACCCCTGCGCAGGGGCTCTTCGACGGCATCATGGGCTTTCACCGGCTGGAGCGGAAGATCGAGCTCGCCGGCATGGACCCCAAGACCAGGAAGGGCGGCAAGCCCACCGTCGCCGCCCTGCCCGGCACCGCGCTCGGCATCGGGCTGGAGATCCCGCTCTCCTGCCACCGCCGCATCCTCGCCGACAACCCGAAGGCCAAGATCGGCCTGCCGGAGATCAAGGTCGGCATCTTCCCGGGCGCCGGCGGCACCACCCGCCTGGTGCGCATGATGGGCGCCATGGGCGCCTCGCCCTTCCTGCTGCAAGGCAAGCTCAGCGACCCCAAGGCCGCCAAGTCTGCGGGCCTCGTGGACGAGGTCGTGCCCGCCGATGAGCTGCTCTCCCGCGCCAAGGAGTGGGTGCTGAACGCCACCGAGGCCGATTGCGTGAAGCCATGGGACCAGAAGGGCTACAAGCTGCCCGGCGGCGCTCCCTTCCACCCGGCGGGCTTTCAAACCTTCGTTGGCGCCTCCGCCATGGTCAACGGGCAGACCTGGGGCGCCTTCCCGGCGGCCAAGGCCATGCTCTCGGCCATCTATGAAGGCGCGATGGTGGACTTCGACACCGCCCTGCGCATCGAGGCGCGCTGGTTCACCAACGTTCTGATGAACCCCTCCAGCAGCGCCATGATCCGTTCGCTCTTCATCAACAAGGAGGCGCTGGAGAAGGGCGCCAACCGCCCCGAGGCGCCCGACCAGAAGGTCGCCAAGCTCGGCGTCCTCGGCGCCGGCATGATGGGCGCGGGCATCGCCTATGTCGCCGCCAATGCGGGCATCGAGGTGGTGCTGATCGACCAGGAGCAGGCCTCCGCCGACCGTGGCAAGGCCCATGCCGAGGGCATCCTCGACAAGGGCATCAGCCGCAAGAAGGTCACGCCCGAGGGCAAGGCCGAGGTGCTCGGCCGCATCAACGCCACGACGGAGCTTGAGGCGCTGGCGGGCTGCGACCTGATCGTCGAGGCCGTCTTCGAAGACCCGGGCGTGAAGGCCGAGATCACCCAGAAGGTGCAGAAGATCATCGGGCCGGAGTGCATCTTCGCCACCAACACCTCCACCCTGCCGATCACCCAGCTGGCGGGCGCCTTCGAGCGGCCCGAGGATTTCATCGGCATCCACTTCTTCTCGCCGGTCGACAAGATGCTGCTGGTGGAGATCATCAAGGGCGAGAAGACGGGCGACCGCGCCGTCGCCAAGGCGCTCGATTTCGTCCGCCAGATCCGCAAGACGCCGATCGTGGTGAATGATGCGCGCTTCTTCTACGCCAACCGCTGCATCATCCCCTACCTCAACGAGGGCGCCCGGATGGTGACGGAAGGCGTGGCCCCCGCGCTGGTGGAACACGCCGCGCAGCTGGTCGGCATGCCGCTCGGCCCCCTGCAGCTGATCGACGAGACCTCCATCGACCTCGCCGTGAAGATCTCCAAGGCCACCAAGGCCGGCATGGGCGATGGGTACCCGGCCGACATGGCGCCGGTGGATGACCTGATGTTCTGGCTCGCCGATGAGGGCCGCCTCGGCCGCAAGGCGAAGGCCGGCTTTTACGCGTATGACGAGAAGGGCAAGCGCACCGGCCTCTGGGACGGGCTCGCCGCCCGCCACCCCGTGGCCGGCGATCAGCCCGAGGTCACCGAGGTGCAGCACCGCCTGCTGATGGCCCAGGTGCTGGAGGCGGTGCGGGCGCTGGAAGAGGGCGTGCTCACCGACATCCGCGAAGGCGATGTCGGCGCCATCCTCGGCTGGGGCTTCGCGCCATGGTCCGGGGGCCCGTTCTCGTGGCTCGACATCCTCGGTGCGGAGAAGGCCGTCGCGATCTGCGACCAGCTCACCGCCGAGCACGGCCCACGTTTCGAAGCCCCCGCCCTCCTGCGCGAGATGGCCCAGAAGAGCCAGAGCTTCTACGGTCGGTTCGGCCCGGAAGCCAAAGCGGCCTGACCCCGAAAGCCGGAGCAGGCAGCCACCGCCCCTCTTGCTCTCGCCCTTTTACAAATACCTCTCGGGGGGGCGCGGGGGGCAGACAGCCCCCCGCTCCTGCCCTCGCCCCCGGACGCCACCGCCCGCCCCCTTGCCGTTCCCCGCGTCGGCCCCCAGAAAGGGCGCATGGAAAAGACCCTCCTCATCACCGGCTGCTCTTCCGGCATCGGCTATGACGCCGCCCGCGGGATGCGGGACCGGGGCTGGCGGGTCTTCGCCTCCTGCCGGAAGGAGGAGGATTGCGCCCGCCTGCGGGACGAGGGCTTCGAATCCCCACGCATCGACTACACCGACGAGGCGAGCATCCGCTCCGGTCTCGCCGAGGTTCTCAAGGCGACGGGCGGCACGCTCGACGCGCTCTTCAACAACGGCGCCTACGGCCTGCCCGCGGCGTCGGAGGATCTGCCCCGCGACGCGCTGCGGGCGATCTTCGAGACCAACGTCTTCGGCTGGCATGATCTGACGCGTCAGGTCATCCCGGTCATGCGCCGGCAGGGCCATGGGCGGATCGTGCACAATTCCTCGATCCTCGGCCTGATCCCCTACGAATGGCGCGGCGCCTACTCGGCCACCAAGTATGCCATCGAGGGTCTGGCGGATGTCTCGCGGCTGGAGCTGCGCTCCGCCAATATCGACGTCGTGCTGATCGAGCCCGGCCCGGTGACGAGCGAGATCCGCCGCAATTCCGTGCCGCATTTCGAGAAGTGGATCGACTGGCAGCGCTCCGCCCGCGCCGCCGATTACCTCGTCCTGCGCAGCCGCCTCTACTCGGAGAACCCCGCGAAGGACTCCTTCGAGCTGCCGCCCTCGGCGGTGACGAAGGTCCTCGCCCGGGCGCTGGAGGCGCGCCGCCCCCGCGCCCGCTACACCGTCACCCTGCCCGCCTTCGTCGCCTCCGTCGGGCGGCGCTTCCTGCCCGCCCGCTGGGTCGACGGCATCATCCTCTACGTCAACCGGCCGAGGCCGGCCCGCCCCCGCCGCGCGGCCTGAGCGCGGCCCTTAACCGGGAGGAGACCCCCATGCTCCGAGACGATCCCCTCTTGCTTCTGCCGCTCGGCGCCGTGCTGCTGGTGGCCGGTGTCCTGCTCTTCGGCATCGGCACCTTCGGCCGGGGCGGGGAGTTCAACAAGCGCAACGCCAACAGGATCATGCGCTGGCGCGTCGGCACGCAGGCCTTCGCCATCGCGATGATCCTCCTTTACGTCTGGCTGAGGTCCAACTGATGGTCGTACTTTCCAAGCTCTACACCCGCACCGGCGATGACGGCACGACGGCGCTGTCCGACGGCAGCCGCGTCAAGAAGCACGCCTCCCGCGTCGCCGCCTACGGCACGGTGGACGAGGCGAATGCCGCGCTCGGCCTCGCCAGCCTCTCGGCGGAGGGCGACGTGGCCGATGCCATTGCCCGCATCCAGAACGATCTGTTCGATCTCGGCGCCGATCTCTCCCGCCCGAACCCGGAGGCGGATGCCGAGGCGCCCCACCCCGTGCTGCGCATCACCGAGGCGCAGGTCACCCGGCTGGAGGCGGAGATCGACGCCATGACGGACGAGCTGGAGCCGCTGCGCAGCTTCATCCTGCCCGGCGGCACCCCGCTCGCCGCCCATCTGCACCTCGCGCGCACCGTGACGCGCCGCGCCGAGCGGCTGGCGATGGAGCTGGCGGAGGACGAGGCGGTCAACGACGCCGCCCTGCGCTACCTCAACCGCCTGTCCGACTGGCTCTTCGCCGCGTCGCGCATGGCGAACGACGGCGGCCGGGCGGACATCCTCTGGGTGCCCGGCAAGGGGCAGTAGCCCTCAGCTCGGGTCCCGCCAGCGGTTGGCGATGGGGTAGCGCCGGTCGAGCCAGAAGGCCCGGTTCGACAGGCGCGTGCCCGGCGCGGACTGGAAGCGCTTGTACTCGCTGATGTAGATCAGGTGCTCGATGCGCTTGACCACCTCGCGGTCGAAACCCGCCGCCACGCAATCGGCGACGCTGGCCTCCCGGTCGACGAGCATCTCGAGGATGCCGTCGAGCACGTCGTAGGGCGGCAGCGAATCCTCGTCCTTCTGATCGGCGCGCAGCTCCGCCGAGGGCGGCTTGTCGATGATCCGCACGGGGATCACCTCGCCCGCCGGGGCCTTCATCCACGGGCGGTGATGGGCGTTGCGCCAGCGGCAAACCTCGAAGACGCGGGTCTTGTAGAGATCCTTCAAGGGGTTGTAGCCGCCGTTCATGTCTCCGTAGATCGTGGCGTAGCCCACCGCGACCTCCGACTTGTTGCCGGTGGTCAGCAGCATCTCCCCGAACTTGTTGGAGAGCGCCATGAGCAGCAGGCCCCGCAGGCGCGACTGGATGTTCTCCTCCGTCACATCCGGCTCGCGCCCCTCGAAGAGCGGCGCCAGCGTGTTGGTGATCGCGTCCCGCCCCTCGGTGATCGGCACGAAATCGTAGCGGCAGCCCAGCCGCTCGGCGGCGAGCTTGGCATCCTCCAGCGAATGCCCGGAGGTGTATTCGGAGGGCAGCATCACCGCGCGCAGGTTCTCGGGCCCCAGCGCATCCGCGGCGATGGCCGCCGTCAGCGCGCTGTCCACCCCGCCGGAGAGGCCGAGCAGCGCGGTCTTGAAGCCGCACTTGCGCATGTAGTCGCCGAGCGAGAGCACCATGGCGCGGTAATCCTGCTCCAGCGTGCCGGGGTGGACGGCCTTCTCGCCCTCTTCGGCGACCCAGCCCTCCGGCCCCTCGTGGAAGTCGACGTGGGAGATCATCTCCTCGAAGACAGGCATCTGCAGCGCCAGCGCGCCCTTGCGGTTGAGCACAAAGGAGCCGCCGTCGAAGACCTGGTCGTCCTGCCCGGCGACCTGGTTGAGGTAGACGAGCGGCAGCCCCGTCTCCACCACCCGGGCCACCATGTGATGCATCCGTACGCCGAACTTGTCGCGCCGGTAGGGGGAGCCGTTGGGCACGACGAGGATGTCGGCGCCGCTCTCGGCCATCGCCTCGGCCACGTCGGGGAACCACGCATCCTCGCAGATCGGCAGGCCGATGCGCAGCGGCCCGGCATCGAAGGGGCCGGAGAGCGGGCCGGAGGCGAAGACGCGCTTCTCGTCGAAGACGTTGTAGTTGGGCAGCTCCGTCTTCAGCTTGCGGTAGTGCACCTGCCCGGCCTTCAGGACGGCGTAGGCGTTGTAGAGCAGCCCCGTCTCCGCGACATAGGGCGCGCCGATGCCCAGCATGGGGCCGTCCGCACACTCCCGCGCGAGAGCCTCGACCGCCGCCATCGCATCATGCGCGAAGGCCGGCTTCATCACGAGGTCCTGCGGCTGGTAGCCGGTCAAGAACATCTCGGGCAGCACCACGAAGTCGGCGCCGGCATCGCGCCCGGCCTCCCAGGCCGCCTTCGCCTGCGCGGCATTGCCGGCGATGTCGCCCATCACCGGGTTGAGCTGCGCCAGGGTGAGGCGGAAGCGGTCGGGCATCGCCGGCTCCTCGTTTCAAGGTTCCACCCCCCATAAACGGAGCGTGAGGCGAGGAAAAGCGCCCCGGCCCCGCAGTTGTCAGCCTCCCTGCACGCGGCTAGGCTGGCGCCCGCGAGGATCGCCGCCGGAAGAACGATCAGGGAGTGGGGCAGATGACGAACATGCGCGGGATCGACCGCCTGATCCGGGCGGGGCTGATGGCGGCCGCCCTCGCCGGCCCCTTCGCGGGTGCGGCGATGGCCCAGTCCGTCACCACCAAGCAATACGAGGATGGCGGCGTCTACGAGGGCCAGTTCCTCAATGGCAAGCAGCACGGGCAGGGGACGTATCGCCTGCCGAACGGCTACGAGTATTCCGGCGAGTGGTTCGAGGGAGAGATCCGCGGACAGGGCACCGCCACCTACCCCAACGGCTCCGTCTACGAGGGCCAGTTCGCCGCCGGCAAGCCGAACGGCGTCGGCCAGATCACCTTCGCCGACGGCGGCACCTACGAGGGCGAGTGGCAAGACGGCAAGATCACCGGGCAGGGCGTCGCCACCTATGCCAACGGCGTGCGCTACGAGGGCGAGTTCCGCAATGCCATGCACCACGGGCAGGGCGAGATGACGACGCCGTCGGGCTACGTCTACTCCGGCACCTGGGTCAACGGCGTGAAGGAAGGCGAGGGCACGATCACCTACGCCGACGGCTCGGTCTACACCGGCACCCTCACCAACGGTGAGCGCGACGGGGAGGGCACGCTGACGATGCCCGACGGGCTCACCTACGAGGGCCAGTGGGTCGAGGGCCAGATGCAGGGCACCGGCACGCTCACCCAGCCGGGCGGAGACGTCTACGAGGGCGATCTTGTCGCCGGCCGGCGCGAGGGGACGGGCCGCGTCACCTATGCCAACGGCGACGTCTACGAGGGCGGCTTCCAGGAGGATCGCCGCCACGGGCAGGGCACCTTCACCGCACAGGACGGCTACAAGTACGTCGGCGCGTGGGAGGCCGGCCAGATCGAGGGGATCGGCGAGGTCACCTACCCCGACGGCTCCGTCTATTCCGGCGAATTCGCCGACGATCTCGCCAACGGGCAGGGCCTCATCACCTATGCCGACGGCTCGACCTACGAGGGCGGCTGGGTCAATGGCGTGATCGAGGGCGAGGGCGTGGCCACTTATGCCAACGGGCTGGTCTACGAGGGCTCCTTCGTCGGCGGCCGCAACGAGGGACAGGGCACGATGACCTACCCCGACGGCTACAGCTACACGGGCGGCTGGTCGGGTGGCCAGCGCGAGGGCGAGGGCACGGCGACCTATGCCGACGGCACCGTCTATGTCGGCGAGTTCCAGGGCGGGCAGCGCCACGGCACCGGCACGATCACCATGCCCGACGGCTTCACCTACGAGGGCCAGTGGGTCGACGGCGAGATCTCCGGCGAGGGCGTGGCCACCTACGCCAACGGCGACGTCTACGAAGGCAGCTTCGAGGGCGGCCGCCGGCAGGGCGAAGGCACGATGCGCTACGCCTCCGGCGAGGTCGCCTCGGGCGACTGGCGCGACGGCGCGCTGACCGAAGGCTCCGTCGCCGAACCGGGCGAGGCGCCGCAAATGCCTGAGGTGGACGATGCGCCCGCCACGGCGGAGGCCCCGGACGAGGCTGGCGCAGAGGACGACTCCGAGATCGTCCTCGACGGCGAGATCGAGATCGAATAGCGCGATCCGCCCGCCTCTCCCCACGCTCACCGCGCCGCGGCAGGCCCCGGCGCGCCGGGGTGGGCGGGCGGGAGGCGGGCCGGGGCCTGACGCCCCCGCCGCCGTCTCCCCGCCCGCCATGGCGCGCCCCGGCGCCGGCCGTTCACCTCAAATCCATGGCTGCGTCCCAGAATCCCGGGCAGCCGGGCGCTCTTTTGCCATATTCTGCGTCTATCCCGCCCTGGCAAATGTAAGGTAAATTGTCTCTACCGGGCCTGCCCCGGCAGCGGCGGACGGATCGGGATGCTCGAATTCATCAATGTCAGCAAGAGCTTCTGGACGGGCAAGCGCCGCAAGGTGATCCTCGACCGCGCCTCCTTCCGGGTGGAGCTGGGCCAGTCGCTCGGCATCCTCGCCCCCAACGGCACCGGCAAGACGACGCTGATCAACATGATGGCGGGGCTGGAGAAACCCGACGAGGGCAAGATCGTCCGCGACTGCCGCGTCTCCTTCCCCTTGGGCTTCATGGGCGGGGTGAACAACAAGCATTCGGCGCGCGAGAACTCCCGCTACATCGCCCGGCTCTACGGGCTCGACCCCGATTACGTCGAGGCGTTCTGCCGCTGGCTGACCGGGATCGAGGAATACTTCGACATGCCTGTCGGCACCTATTCCGCCGGGATGCGCAGCCGCTTCACCTTCTCGCTGCTGCTGGCGCTGGATTTCGACATCTACCTGATCGACGAGGGCATGCCGCAGACGACCGACGCCGCCTTCAACCAGAAGGCCGGCGACATCCTGCGCGAGCGGCTGGAGACGACCACCGTCGTCATCGTCTCGCACCTGCCCGACGTGCTGGAGCGCTTCGCGCGCACCGCCGCCGTGCTGAAAGACGGGCGCCTGACCATGTTCGACACGCTGGAAGAGGCCAGGGAGCTCTATGACTACCAAGCCTAAGGTCCGCAAGTTCCGCCTCCGCCGCGCCGCGCCACTCACCATCGGCTCCACCGCGCTGAGCACGGAGGTGACGACGCAAGCGCCCGCCCCCTCCAGCGCCGCCGAGGCGATCGACGCCATCCGCGCCGAGGGGCTGACCGGCCGCCAGCTACGCATGGCCCGCCGCGTCGCGCAGAAGCACGGGCTTGCCGTCACCTCCGATTTCGATGCCGTCCGCCAGCTCCGAGCGAAGGGCATCGACCCCTTCCAGCGCTCCAACATCCTCGAGCTCGTCGTCCCCGGCGAGAGCGAGGCGGGTGAAGAGCCCGCCGCCGCGCCCGAGGAGGCAGCCCCAGAACCGGCGCCGGAGGCCCTGCCCGCCACCACGCCCCGCAAGGGCGGCGAGCTGAAGGCGAAGGCCCGGGTGCAGCTGCCGCAGACGGTGCCCGAGAGGAAGACGCTCCCCTCCACCGAGCGGGTGGAGCCGAAGAAAACGGCCGCCGCCGCCGGCTTCGCCGAGGTCCAGCAGATCCAGCGGGACATGGCGCGCCGCCGCCGCCGGCGCATGGTCCTGCTCACGCTGCGCCTCGCGGTGCTCGTGGCGCTGCCGACGCTGCTTGCCGGGATCTATTTCACCCGAATCGCCACGCCGATGTACGCGACCCACTCGGAGTTCGTCATCCAGCAGGCCGAACCGGCCTCCGCCGGCGCCGGGCTCGGCGGGCTGCTGCAGGGCACCTCGATGGCCACGCAGCAGGATTCCATCACCGTGCAATCCTACCTCTCCAGCCGCGCCGCCTTCCGCCGGCTGAACGAGGAGCACGACTTCCGCGACATCTACTCCGCCCCCGCCATCGACGCGATCCAGCGGCTCGACCCGGAGGCGACCAACGAGGAGGCCTACCGGACCTACCAGGATCACGTGAAGATCAGCTACGACCCGACCGAAGGCATCGTGAAGATGGAGGTCATCGCCCCCGACCCGGCGGTGAGCCAGAATTTCTCCGAAGCGCTGATCGACTACGCCGAGGAGCAGGTCGACCAGCTCACCTCGCGCCTGCGCGCCGATTCCATGGCCGGCGCCCAGGAGGCCTACGAGCAGGCCGAGGCGCGCCGCGCCACCGCGCTGGAGGACTGGCTGACCATCCAGGAGGCGGCGCAGCAGATCGACCCCATCGGCGAGACGGCGGCCCGCACCCAGCAGATCTCGCAGCTGGAGACCCAGCGCCAGCAGCTCCAGCTGGAGCTGCAGACCCGCCTCAACGTCGCCCGCCCCAACGCCGCACAGGTGGAGGCGCTGCAGGGCCAGATCGCCGGCATCGAGGAGCTGATCGCCGGTTTGCGCTCGGAAATGACGGACGAGGCGACGCAAGGCGGCTCGCTGGCCGCGCGCAACACCGAGCTGCGCACGGCGGAGGAGAACTACACCTTCCAGACGCTCATGGTGCAGCAGGCCCTGCAGGCGATGGAGGTGGCGCGGCAGGAGGCCAACCGACAGGTCCGCTACCTCTCCCTCGGCGTCGAGCCCGTCGCCCCCGACGAGCCCAGCTACCCCCGCGCCTTCGAGAACACGCTGCTGGCCTTCCTCCTCTTCGCCGGCATCTACCTGATGATCTCCCTCACCGCCTCGATCCTCCGCGAACAGATCGCGTCCTAGGCGGGAGTGCCCGCAGGGCGGGCTTCAGCCCGCCACCCCCGAGGCGCGCGCCGCCTGCCAGCGGACTCGGCAGGGCGCCCCTCGCCCCACGCCGCCTCCACCCGCGCGCACCATCGCAGGCGCAGGGCGAGCGCCGGCCCGTGGGGTGGCGCCCCGACGGGTCCGCTCCTTATGGTGCCATCACCTCCTCGCTGAGACCTCCGCGCCCAGCCCAACCAGAGCGCCAGCCCGCGGGGCGAGCCGGCGCGCGCCCTGCGCCTTAGGCGCGCACCGGGCGGGGGAATGAGCGGCGGAGATGTCGCGCCGGTGGGTTAGAAACCCACCCTACGAGGTGCCGGCACCGGGCGGGGGATGGCGGAAACGTGGGGATCGGTGGGTTGAAAACCCACCCTACGAAGTGGCGTCAGCGGAGAGGCCCGTCCCCGTAGTGTGGGTTTTCAACCCACCAAACCACCCGCCACCGCCCCGTCCATCGCCCGCGGCTTCGGCCCCCCGGCCGCCCAGTCGAGCAGCTCCACGGTGTGCACGATCGGCACGCCCGCGGCTTGCCCGATCTGCATCATGCAGCCGATGTTGCCGGCGGCGATCACGTCCGGCGCTGTCGCCCGCAAGGTCTCCACCTTCCGCGCCTTCAGCTCGGCGGAAATCTCCGGCTGCATGAGGTTGTACGTCCCCGCCGACCCGCAGCAGAGATGGCTGTCGGCCGGCTCCACCACGCGGAAACCGGCGGCACGCAGCAGCGCCTTCGGCGCCGCCTTCACCTTCTGCCCGTGCTGCAGCGAGCAGGCGGCGTGGTAGGCGACCGTCAGCCCCTCGGGCCCGACGGCGCGCGGCTCCCGCCCCTCCAGCCCCGCCACGCCCTGCTTCGCCGGCTGCGCGGTGGCGGCATCGGCGGTCGGCATCAGCTCCGCCAGCAGCTCGGAGACATCCATGGCCAGCGCCGAGACGCGCGCCGCCGGCTCCGCCAGGTCGCTCTGGCGGAACATGTGGCCGTAATCCTTCACCGTCGTCCCGCAGCCGGAGGTGTTGATGACGATGGCGTCGAGCCCCTCGCCCGCCATCTCCGCCTCCCACGCCCGGATGTTGCGCCCGGCGCTGCCATGCGCCTCGCGCTCCTTGCCCATGTGGTGGGTCAGCGCCCCGCAGCACCCCGCCCCTTTTGCCACGACGACCTCGCAGCCCAGCCGCCGCAGCAGCCGGATCGTCGCGTCGTTGATATCGGTGTTCAGCGCCTTCTGCGCGCAGCCCGTCATCAGCGCGACGCGCTTCTTCCGGTCCCCGATGGCCGGAAAGACCTGCGCATCGTCATTGCGGCTGACGGGGGGCAGGCGCTTCGGCGCCATCTCCACCATCGCTCTCAGCCGCTTGTCGGGCAGGAGCCCCCGCACCGGCCGCGCCAGCTTCGCCGCCGCCAGCGCCGCGCGGAAGCGCATCGGGTGGGGCAGGATGCGGGCCAGCATCCAGCGCAGCGCCCGGTCAGCGAGGGGGCGCTCGTAGCGCTCCTCGATATAGGCGCGGGCATGGTCGACGAGGTGCATGTAATGGACGCCCGACGGGCAGGTCGTCATGCAGGCGAGGCAGGAGAGGCAGCGGTCGATATGGGTGACCGTCCGGGCATCCGGCACCCGCTCGTTCTCCAGCATGTCCTTCATCAGGTAGATGCGCCCGCGGGGGGAATCGAGCTCGTCGCCCAGTACCTGGTAGGTCGGGCAGGTCGCGGTGCAAAAGCCGCAATGGACACAGGCGCGCAGGATCTCGTTGGCCCGCGCGGTGCCAAGATCCTCCAGCTGCTCGGCCGTGAAGTTCGTCTGCATCAGCCTGCTCCCGCAAAGATCCCGCGCGGATCGAAGGCGCGCGTCAGCCCGCCCGTCAGCCGCGCCACGCCGGCCGGCTCCGGCTGCAGCGCCGGCACTCCGGCCGGCACCCCGCCCCGCCGCACCAGCGTCGCGTGGCCGCCGAGCCGCTCGACGGCCGCCCGCACCTCTTCGGCGCGACCGTCGCCGCCGACCAGCAGCCAGACGAGCCCGCCGCCCCAGTCGACCACCGCCTCCTCGCCCAGCGCCTCCAGCAGCTCCGGCGCCCGCCCCGGCCGCACCGCGACGCGCCACACCGCGCCCTCTTTCCCGTGGAACGGCGCCACGTCGCGCACGCCCCGCCAGAGCGCGGCGCTCGCCTCGCCCTCGAGGACCTCCCAGTCCCCGCCGAGCCGCGCCGCCAGCGCGCCCTGCCGATAGGCGACGCTCTCCGCCAGCCCCTCCAGCCGGATCAGCGTCCGCCCGCCCGAGACGGCGGCCCCCGTCACCTCGAAGGGCGAGCCCAGCGCCGCCGCAAGCACAGGCACGCCGCCCTCCCCGGCCAGCGTCACCTCCGTCTCCGGCACCGGCAGCACCTTGAGCGACACCTCGGTGATCACCCCCAGCCGCCCTCGGCTGCCGGCCATCAGCTTGACGAGGTCATAGCCGGTGACGTTCTTCATCACCCGGCCGCCGTTCTTCACGACGTGCCCCCGCCCGTCCACGAAGCGCACGCCGAGGCAGAAATCCCGTGCCGCCCCCGCGACCACGCGCCTCGGGCCGGAGACGTTTCCGGCCACCACCCCGCCGATCGTCGGCTGCCCGGAGGTCCCCAGAAGCCCCCGATGATCCATCGGCTCGAAGGCCAGCCGCTGCCCCTCCGCCGCCAGCGCCGCCTCCACCTCGGCGAGCGGCGTGCCCGCCCCCGCCACCAGCGTCAGCGCCCCCGGCTCGTAGAGGCGGATGCCGGTCAGACCCGCCGCCGACAGCCGCTCGCCCTCACCCGTCATCCCGCGCGTGAACCCGCCGCCCACGCTCAGCGGCGCGTTCCGCCCGGCCAGCAGCTCCGCCAGCTCCTCTTCGCTACCAATCTCTCGCATCTCGCTTTTCTTCAAATATCCCGGGGGGAGTCGCCAACGGCGACGGGGGGCTGGCCCCCCTGCCGACGCCGCTCGCTCGCGCCCAGCGGGAACACCTTGGCGGGGTTCAGCAGCCAGTGCGGGTCGAAGACGTCCTTCACGGCCATCTGCGCCTCCAGATCCGCCTCGCCGTACTGCACGGCCATCAGGTCCCGCTTCTCCACGCCGACGCCGTGCTCACCGGTCAGGCAGCCGCCGGCCTCGACGCAGAGCGTCAGGATCTCCGCGCCCAGCGCCTCGGCCTCCTCCAGCTGTCCCGGCGCGTTGGCATCGAAGATGATGAGCGGATGCATGTTGCCGTCCCCGGCGTGGAAGACGTTCGCCACCTTCAGCCCCCGCGCCGCCGCCAGCTCTCCGATCCGGCGGAGGACCATGGGCAGCTCGCTGACCGGGATGGTGCCGTCGAGGCAGATGTAGTCGCCCATCTGCCCCATCGCCCCGAAGGCGCTCTTGCGGCCCATCCAGATGCGCGCCGCCTCGTCGGCATCCGCCGCCTCGCGCAGCTCCACCGGGTCGAAGCTGCGGGCGATGGCGCCGATGCGGGCCAGCTGCGCGTCGATCTCCGCCGGGCTGCCCTCGACCTCGACGATGAGCAGCGCTTCGCACATCGGGTAGCCGGCGCCGGAGAAGGCCTCTGTCGCCTCGATGCAGGGCCGGTCCATGAACTCGATGGCGACGGGCAGGAGCCCGGCGCGGATGATGGCGGAAACGCAGGCGCCCGCCGTCTCGGAGCTGTCGAAGCCGATCAGCACGGGGCGCGCGCCCTCGGGCTTGGGCAGGATGCGCAGCCACGCCTCCGTCACCACGCCGAGCTGCCCTTCGGAGCCGCAGATGACGCCGAGCAGGTCCAGCCCCGGCGCATCCATCCACGGCCCGCCGATCTCCACCACCTCGCCCTCCATCGTGACCATCGTCAGCCCTAGCAGGTTGTTCGTCGTCACCCCGTATTTCAGGCAATGCGCGCCGCCGGAATTCATCGCGATGTTGCCGGCGATGGCGCAGGCGAGCTGGCTCGACGGGTCGGGGGCGTAGAAGAAGCCCGCCTCCTCCACCGCGCCGGTGACGGAGAGGTTGGTGCGCCCCGTCTCCAGCCGGATCACCCGGTCGGCGTAGTCCACCTCCAGCACGCGGGTCATGCGGGCGAGGCCGAGGATGACGCTGTCCGCCGTCGGCAGCGACCCGCCCGCGAGCGAGGTGCCGGCGCCGCGGGGGACGACGGGCACGCCCTCCTCCGAGCAGATGCGCATCGCGGCGGCGACCTCCGCCGTCGTCCGCGGCAGGACGGCGGCGAGCGGCGGGCAGCGGTAGGCGGTGAGGGCGTCGCATTCGTAGGCGCGCAGCTCGACAGGGTCGGAGATGACGGCGCCGGGCAGGGCCGCCTCCAGCCGGGCGACGACCTGCGCTGTCTTCGCCAGCACGGCGGCGTCGGGCACAGGCATCTGCATGGGGGCGGTCCTCCTTGGGGCGAAAGGCTAGGCCCCGGGCGCGGGAGGGGCAAGGGACGACCCGCACCGCCCCGCGCCGCCGGCGAAGGGAGATTGCGCCCGCCCGCGCCCGGCCCCATGCTCGGGCCCATGCAGGTCGACCACCTCCTCGCCGTCATCTCGCCATGGGACATCGCCGCGCTGGCGCTCCTCCTCTGCGCCTGGCTGCTGATCGGCTGGCGGATCGAGCACCCGGGGCGCACGCCCTCCGTCACCGTGCTGATGGCCGGCTACCGGCGCGAATGGATGCGGCAATATGTCCGCCGCGAGAACCGCATCTTCGACGCCCAGCTCCTCGGCACGCTGCGGCAGGGGACGAGCTTCTTCGCCTCCACCTCGCTGCTCTCCATCGGCGCCGTGCTGGCGCTGGTCGGCAACACGGCCCCGCTGGAGAACGTCGCGCAGGAGCTGGGGCAGGACACGGCGCCGGCGCTCCTCTGGCAGGTGAAGCTCCTCGTGGTGGCGCTCTTCCTCGCCCAGGCCTTCCTGCGCTTCGTCTGGTCGCACCGGCTCTTCGGCTACTGCGCCGTCGTCATGGGCGCCGTGCCGGCCGAGCCGGGCGCCGCGGGGGCGGAAGAGCGGGCGGCGCAGGCGGCGGAGCTGAACATCCGCGCGGCGTGGAACTTCAACCGCGGGCTGCGCGCGATGTACTTCTCGCTCGGCGCGCTCGCGTGGCTCCTCGGCCCCGCGGCGCTGGCGCTGGCGGCGGCAGTGGTGACGTGGGTCCTGTGGAGCCGGGAGTTCGCCTCCGCCTCCCGCAAGGTGCTGCAGGACGCGCCCTGAGCGCCGTGAAACCGGCGTCACCAACGGGCCACGAACCGGTGGCACGCGCCGGCCGCGAAGTTTATCATGGGGCTCATGTCACACCCGGCCCGCATCGAAGAGCATGACGACGCCCTGCGGGCCGCGGGCCTGCGCGTCACGCGCCAGCGCCGCGCCATCCTGCAGGTGCTGACGCAGGCGGACGATCACCCCGACGTGCCCGAGCTGCATCGCCGCGTGCAGGCGGAGGAGCCGGCCGTCTCGCTGGCCACCGTCTACCGGACCCTTGCGGCCCTCTCCGAGAAGGGCGTCGTGCAGAAGCTCGCCTTCGAGGGCGCGCCCGCCCGGTTTGAGACGTCGGACGCGCCGCATCACGACCATATCGTCGATCTCGACACCGGCGAGGTGATCGAGTTCGTCTCCGCCGAGATCGAGCGCCTGCAGCGCGAGGTCGCCCGGCGGCACGGCTACGAGATCGTCAGCCACAAGCTGGAGCTCTACTGCCGCAAGCGCTGAACGGGCCGCGGCGAGCAGTCCCGGGATCTCGCGGGCCGGTTCTCTCCGTCATGGCGATCTACGCCCGACCCTCCACGAGAAACCCCTGCGCACCGCCAGTCGAGGCCGTCCGCGCGTGCTGGCGCGGGGTGTTTCCCGTCGCGCGCTTGATCGGCAAGGCCGCGCCAGAGAGCTTCGCCGGCATCGCCGAAGCGGCGGGCAAGGCGTGCTCCTCCCCGCGGTCGCCGGCGTCGTCCCGCTGTCAAAGGCGATCCCAGCGCCTGTCGCCCTCGAGTCGACGGGCGCCCCCAAGGGAAAGCTCGTCATTGGGCCCATGCAGTGCGGGAGACCGAGCTGTGGGGTTCCGCCACCACTGACGTGAAGGTGTCTCGGCAACACTGGCATCGCCGCGGGCGGCGACCCACACTCCCCGCATGACGCCCCAATCGACACTTGGCAGAGGCCTGCCCTCAGCCGGAGACAAGCTGCAGGCACGGTATACCTCGCCGGCCCCGGGGTGCCGATCCGGCCTCTCGGGCTCTCCCCGCCCCTTGCGCCCGGCCCCGCTCCATGTGTCTGTGGGCCCACGACATTTGCCAAAGGTACCGCCATGAGATCCATCGCCCTCGCCCTCGCCCTGCTGCCCGCATCCGCCGGCGCACAGGACCTGCTCGATCTCTCCTGGGAGGAGGTCGTGGAAGAGGCGCGCGGCGGCGAGGTGAACTTCTTCCTCTGGGGCGGGGCCGACAACATCAACCGCTATGTCAGCGAGTATCTCGGCGGCCTCCTGAAGCCCTACGAGATCACCCTCAACCGCGTCGGCGTGGCGGATACAACCGAGGCGGTGAACCTCGTCCTCGGCGAGAAGGCCGCCGGCAATGACAACGAGGGCGCCGTCGACCTCATCTGGATCAACGGCGAGAACTTCCGCACCATGATGGAGGCCGATCTCGCCTATTGCGGCTACACCGATCTGCTGCCCAACGCCGAGTATGTCGACTGGCAGAGCCCCGCCATCGCCTACGATTTCGGGCTGGCCACGGAGGGCTGCGAGGTGCCGTGGTCGGGCGCGCAATTCGCCTTTGCCTATGACAGCGCGCGGATGGACGAGCCGCCCCGCTCCATCGAGGCGATCCTCGATTTCGCCCGTGAAAACCCCGGCCAGTTCACCTACCCCGCCCCGCCCGATTTCAACGGCGCCGCCTTCGTGCGCCATGTCTTCTACGAGGTCGCCGGCGGGCCGGACCGGCTGCTCGGCGATTTCGACCAGCAGGTGTTCGACGAGGTGGCCGGCGAGACGTGGGAGCTGCTCAACGAGCTCGAGCCCAGCCTCTGGCGCGAGGGGGCGACCTATCCCACCTCGATCACCCAGCTGCAGCAGCTCTTCGCCAATGGCGAGGTGGCCCTCAGCTTCGAGTACAACCCCAGCCAGTTCGGTGCCGGGGTCGAGGCGGGCCAGTTCCCCGAGACGGTGCGCAGCTACGGGCTGGACGGCGGCACGCTGGCGAACACCAACTACACGCTGATCCCCTACAACGCGGCCAACAAGGCCGCGGCGCTGGTGCTGCAGAACCTCATCCTCTCGCCCGAGGCGCAGCTGGAGAAGGCGCGCCCCGAGGTCTGGGGCGCCGCCTCGGTGCTGGTGGAGGATCGCCTGCCCTCGGACGTGCAGGAGAGCTTCGCCGCCCTGCCCTCCCACCCCTCCGTCGTGTCCCCGGCCGAGCTGGCCGGCGCGGCGCTGCCGGAGCTGTCGGCGGACTGGATCGCCGCCATCGAGGCGGGGTGGATCGAGACCGTCGGCACCCGGTAGCGGCGCATGCGCCGCGCCCCCACCCTGCTGCTCCTCGCGCCGGTGCTGCTGGTGCTGGTGCCGCTCTTCGGCGGGGCGCTGCTTTTCGGCGCCGCCCGCAGCCTCGGCCACATGCCGGAGATCGGGATGGACGGCTGGTCGCTCGCCCCGTGGCGGGAGGTGCTGACCGACCCGCAGACATGGCGCGCCCTCGCCCTGTCGCTCTGGATCGCCGCCGCCGCCACCGCCCTGTCGCTGGTGGCGGGGACGGCGCTGGCCCTCGGCCTCGCCCGCCCGTTCCGCGGCGCCGGGCTGGCGCGGCTCCTCGTGCAGGTGAACCTGACGGTGCCGCACCTGCTCGCCGGGGCGGGGGTGCTGCTGCTCCTCTCCCAGTCGGGCCTCGCCGCTCGGGGGGCGGCGGCCTTCGGCTGGATCGACGCGCCCGCGGAGTTCCCGGCGCTGGTCTGGGACAGGGCGGCGGCCGGCACCATCGCGGCCTACGTGGTCAAGGAAGTCCCCTTCGTCACGCTCCTCGCCCTCTCCACCCTCGCCAGCCTCGGCCCCGGCCCGGTGGAGGCGGCGCGCACCACCGGCGCCAGCCGCTGGCAGGCCCTGCGCTTCGTCACCCTGCCCGCCCTCGCCCCGACCCTCTCCGCCGCCGGCGCCATCACCTTCGCCTTCGCCTTCGGCGCCTACGAGCTGCCGGCGCTCCTCGGCGCCTCCCACCCGCTCGCCCTGCCAGTGCTGGCCTGGCAGAAGGAGACGGCGACCTCGCTGACGGAGCGGCCGGAGGCGATGGCCCTCGCGCTGATGACGGCGGCGGTGGCGGCGGGGCTGGTCGGGCTCGTGGCGCGGGCGCGGCGATGACCGGGCCGGGGCGCAGGTGGAGAGACCCGGGGCTCTGCCCCGGACCCCGCGGCATTTTCGGCCAGATGAAAACCGAGACGGACCCGGCCGGTCACCCCACCCTTCACCGGTCTGCCCCCGGGCGGGCCGGCCTGCCACCCCGCCCCCCTTTCATCTGGCCGAAAATACCGCGGGGGTCCGGGGGCTGGCCCCCGGTCCTCCCGGCGCCACAAGCGCGCCGCCGGTACGGAGCGGCCCGATGAGACCCGCCCTCGTCTGGCTCGCCGCGGCCCTGCTGCTCCTGCCGCTCCTGCCGCTTATCCCCTGGGCCTTCGCCCGCGGCTGGTTCTTCCCCGACCTGCTGCCCTCTCGCTGGAGCCTCGCCGCCTGGGACTACGCGCTCTCCCCCGCCGGCGGACTGCTGCCGGCGCTCGGGGTGACGACGCTGATCGCCGCCCTCGCCGCCACCGTCTCCCTTGCCCTCGCCCTGCCCGCCGCCCGGGCGCTGGGGCAGCGGAGCTTTCCGGGCAAGGGCGCGATGATGCTGCTCGTCCTCGCGCCCGTGCTGGTGCCGGGGCTGGCGGTGACGATGGGGCTGCAGGGGCTGATGACGCGGGCAGAGCTGACGGGGACGCTCGCCGGCGTGACGCTCGTCCACCTCATCCCCGTGCTGCCCTACGCCACGCTCCTGCTCGCGGCGCTCTTCTCCGGGCTCGACCCGGACGAGGAGGCGCAGGCGCGCTCGCTCGGCGCCTCGCCCGCCGCCGCCTTCGCCCGCGTCACCCTTCCCGCCCTCTCCCCCGGGCTCGCCGCCGCCTGGGCGCTCGGCTTCCTCGTCTCGTGGAGCCAGTACGCCCCCACCCTCGTCGCCGGCGCCGGGCAGGTGCAGACGCTGCCGCTGCTGCTCTTCGCCTTCCTCTCCTCCGGGCGGCACGACATCGCCGGCGCCATCGGGCTGGTCTACCTCGTCCCCGGCCTCCTCGTGCTCGCCCTCGCCTCGCGCACCCTCGGCCGCGGCCTGGGGGCGAGCCGATGAGCCGGCTGGAGCTGGAGGGGCTGAGCCATGGCTACGGGGAGACGCCGGTCCTGCAGGGGCTGACGCTCGCCGCCGAGGCGGGGGCGCTGACGGCCCTCCTCGGCCCCTCCGGCTGCGGCAAGAGCACGGCGCTGCGCATCGCCGCCGGCCTGCTGGCGCCGGCCTCGGGCACCGTGCGGATCGGCGGGCGGGATGTCACGCGCATCCCGCCGGAGCGTCGCGGGGCGGTGATGGTCTTCCAGTCGCCCCACCTCTTCCCCAAGATGAGCGTGGCGGAGAACGTCGGCTTCGGCCTCAGGATGCGCCGGCGCCCGGCGGCGGAGACGGCGCGGCAGGTGGCGGCGATGCTGGAACGCACCGGCCTCGAGGGCCTCGGCGCGCGGCGGCCCGCGGAGCTCTCCGGTGGGCAGGCGCAGCGCGCCGCCCTCGCCCGGGCGCTGGTGCTGGAGCCGCAGGTGCTGCTGCTCGACGAGCCGCTCTCCAGCCTCGACGCGGGCCTGCGCTCGGGGATGCGGGCGCTGATCCGCGAGCTGCAGCGCGAGACGGGCACGACCACGCTCGTCGTCACCCATGACCAGGCGGAGGCGGCGGCTCTCGCCTCCCACGTGGCGCTGATGCTTGGCGGGCGCATCGCGCAGGAGGGCCCGCCGGAGGAGATCTACGCCCGCCCCGTCAGCGCAGAAGTCGCCCGTTTCTTCGGCGCCGAAACCTTCCTGCCCGGCCATGGCCGCGGCACGAGCTTCTCCAGCCCCGTCGGCCCGCTCGCCCTCTCCGCGCCCGCCATCGGCCCCGGCACCCTGACGATCCGGCCAGAGGCGATCCGCCCCGGCGCGGGCCAGAACACCCTCTCCGCCCGGCTGGTGGAGGCGGAATTCCTCGGCACCGCGACGCGGCTGCAGCTCGACGTCTCCGGCACGATCCTCACGGCCCTTTGGCGCCCGGCGGAGGCGGCGGGCCTCTCCCCGGGGGACATCGTGCAGATCCACCTGCCGGCAGAGAACCTCTGGCGTCTGCCCTCCGCCTGAGCCCCCGGCCCCGCCGCGAGAGGCCGCTGCCCCGGCACGCGGGGTGGGTGGGCGGGGAGCGTGCCGGGGCAGCGGCCGGGGCCGCCCCTACTGGCCGAGCTGCCTCAGCGCCTCGGCCAGCAGCGCCTCCCGCCCCTCCGAGATGTCGAGGCGGACCGCCTCCCCGGGGCCCGGCGGTTCCAGCGCCTCGAACTGGCTCTGAAGCAGCGACGTCGGCATGTAGTGCCCCTTCCGCAGCGCCATGCGCCCGACGATCAGCTCGTAGGAGCCGTCCATCCAGAGGAACGTCAGCGGCCCCGCCCCGGCGCGCAGCCGGTCGCGGTAGGCCCGCTTCAGTGCCGAGCAGGCGGCGATCACCGGCGGCTCCTCCGACGCCAGCACCCCGGCGACCCTGTCGAGCCACGGCCAGCGATCCTCGTCCGTCAACGGGATGCCGGCCGCCATCTTCGCCCGGTTGGCTTCGGGGTGCAGCGCGTCGCCCTCGATGAAGCGCCCGCCCAGCAACTGCGCCAGATCCGCGCCCAGCGTCGACTTCCCGCAGCCGGAGACGCCCATGACCACGACGCGCATCTAGACGCTCGCCGTCAGGCCGCCGTCGACGTAGAGCGTCAGGCCGTTGACGTAGCTCGCGGCGTCGGAGGCGAGGAAGATGCAGGCGCCGGCCAGCTCGTCCACCTGTCCCCAGCGGCCCTGCGGCACGCGCCCCTGCAGCCAGCCGTGGAACTCCGGATCGTCCCGCAGGGCGCGGTTCAGCTCGGTCTCGAAATAGCCCGGCGCGATGGCATTGCAGTTGAGGCCGCGGCGCCCCCAGTCCGTCGCCATGCCTTTGGTAAGGTTCGCCACCGCCCCCTTCGTCGCCGTGTAGGGCGCGATGGTGGGCCGGGCGAGCATCGAGTTGACGGAGGCGACGTTGATGATCCGCCCCCGCCCGCGCGCCAGCATATGCGGCGCCACGCATTGCGAGACGTTGAAGACCCCGGTCACGTTGATTTCCATCAGCCGGGCGAACTCCTCCGGCGGGAAGGCCTCCAGCGGCGCCCGGTGCTGCACGCCGGCGTTGTTGACGAGGATGTCGATCGCGCCGACCTCCTCCTCGAAGAGCGTCACGGCGGCGGAGACGGCGGCGCGATCGGCCACGTCGAAGGCCAGCGTGCGCGCGCCGGGGATGGCGGCCGCCGCCTCCTCCAGCGCCGCCTCGTTGCGGCCGTTGAGCACCACCTCGGCGCCAGCCGCGGCCAGCCCCTTGGCGAGCGCATGCCCGATGCCGCGGCTGGCGCCGGTGATCAGCGCGCGGCGGCCGGTCAGGTCGAACAGGTCCATGGCATCCTCCCTCTGTCGCGGAGGAGCCGACAGCCCCCGCCCCCCGGTGTCAAGCCGGTCGGGCGTTGCCTGTTCCCGCCTTTGGCCCCATCTAGGGGGCAAAAGGAGCGCCCACATGGACAGACAAGCAGATATCGGCCTCGTCGGCCTCGGCACGATGGGCGCGGCCCTCAGCCTGAACATCGCCGAGAAGGGCTTCGACATCGCGGTCTGGAACCGCAAGTCAGACCGGCCCCACGAGTTCCGCAAGCAGGCCGGAGAGCTCGGCGCCCGCATCCATCCCGCCGATACGCTGGAGGATCTGGTCGCCTCGCTGAGCACGCCGCGCGCCATCATCCTGATGATCCCGTCGGGAGACCCGGTGGACGACATGATCGCGAAGCTCCGCCCGCTGCTGGACGCGGACGACCTGATCATCGACGCCGGCAACGCCAATTTCCACGACACCATCCGGCGCACCGCCGATTCGGGCGGCCCCTTCCTCGGCATGGGCGTCTCCGGCGGCGAGGAGGGCGCGCGCCACGGGCCCTCCATCATGGGCGGCGGCAAGCGCGAGCACTGGGACCGCGTCGCGCCGATCCTCGAGGCGATCTCCGCCAAGTACGAGGGCGCCCCCTGCGCAGCGTGGATGGGCGAATCCGGCGCGGGCCACTTCGTGAAGACCGTCCACAACGGCATCGAGTATGCCGACATGCAGATGATCGCCGAGACCTACGGCATCCTGCGCGACGGCCACGGCATGTCCGCCCCGGACATCGCCCCCGTCTTCGCCGGCTGGAACGAGGGGGTGCTGCAGAGCTACCTCGTCGAGATCTCCGCCAAGGTCGCCGCCGCGACCGACGCCGCGACGGGCGGCCCGCTCCTCGAGGTCATCGTCGACGCCGCGGGGCAGAAGGGCACCGGCCGCTGGACGGTGATCGAGGCGCAGCACCTCGCCGCGCCCGTCCCCGCCATCGAGGCGGCCGTGGTCGCCCGCAACCTCTCCGCCCGGCGGGAGGAGCGCGCGACGGGCGAGAGCCTCTTCGGCGCCGCCCCCAAGCCGCTGCCCGAGGGCGCGCTGGAGCCGGCGCTGTTGGAGGAGGCGCTGATCTGCGGCAAGATCATGTGCTATGCGCAGGGCTTCACGATGATCGCCGCCGCCGCCCGCCAGTTCGGCTGGACGCTGGACCTGCCGGCCATCGCCCGCGTATGGCGCGAGGGCTGCATCATCCGCTCGGCGATGCTCAACGACATGGCCGACGCCCTGGCGGAGGACCCGGACCGCAACCTGCTCTTCGCGCCCTTCTTCGCGGCGCACGTCAAGCGGACGCAGCACGCCCTGCGCGAGGTCGTCTCGATGGCCACCGCCCATGGCCTCGCGGTGCCGGCCCTCTCCTCCGGCCTCGCCTATTTCGACCAGATGCGCACGGCGCGCGGCACGGCGAACATGATCCAGGGCCAGCGCGATTTCTTCGGCCTGCACGGCTTCGCCCGCCTCGACGACGGCACCACCGGCCAGCACGGCCCCTGGGCCGACGCCGCCGCCAACCCCGACGACACCTCCGGCAAGCAGGGCTGACCGGGCTCGCGCTTTATGTGAGGTACCTTCCGGGGGGCAGACAGCCCCCCGGAACGGGGCCTGCCCTTGCCCTGCCCTTCGGCGCGGAAAGGGCGGAACCGGTCGCCCTCGTAGGGGGTGTTTCCAACCCACCTTCCCCTCCGAACCCCACGCACCGCCCGCACGCAGGGCGAGCGCCGGCCCGTGGGGTGGCGCTCCGGTGTCCGAGCCGACGCGCATTATGGCGGCCACCACCTCTCCGGCCCCCGCTGAGCACCAAGTCCAAACACAGCGCCAGCCCGCGGGACGGGCCGGCGCTCGCCCTGCGCCCTTGGCGCGTACCGGGCGGGGGAGCAGCTCAAGCCAGTCACCCTCGTAGGGTGGGTTTCGAACCCACCTCCGCGCCTAACCGCCGCGCACCACCCGCACGCAGAGCGAGCACCAGGCGGGGGAGCAGCTCGGGCGTTGCGCCCGCCTCCTACCGCCGCAGTCGCGCCAGAAGCGCCGGGGTCGCCCGGCCGTCCGCCAGCAGCCCCTCGGCCGTCTGGTAGGCCCGCACCGCCGCCTCGGTGTCGCCGCCCATCATCCCGTCCACGCCGCCGGTGTCGTAGCCCCGCGCAGTCAGCCGCTCCTGCAGCTCGCGCAGCTCGGGCGGGCTGAGGATCTCCTCGGCCCCGGGGAACTGCACCCGCAGCCCTCCCGCCCCCGCCAGCCGGTCGGAGAGATGCCCGACCGCCAGCGCGTAGATATCGGCGTTGTTGTAGCGCTTGATGACGTCGAAGTTGCGGAAGACGAGGAACGCCGGCCCCTCGGCCCCCGTCGGCAGGAAGAGCCGCCCCTCCGGCAGCCCCCCGAGCGCCCCGCCATCGGCGCGCGCCACGCCCAGCGCCGCCCAGTCGCCGGCACTCCGCGCCCCGGTCGGGCCGGCGTAGCCGGAGGGCAGACGCACCTCGAGCCCCCAGGGCTCGCCCGTGCGCCAGCCGCTGCGGGCGAGGTAGTTGGCGGTGGAGGCGAGCGCATCCGTCGGGTCGTCGCCCCATATGTCGCGCCGCCCGTCGCCGGTGCCGTCCACCGCCAGCGACAGGTAGGAGGAAGGGATGAACTGCGTGTGCCCCATCGCGCCGGCCCAAGAGCCGAGCATCCGCTCCGGGCTCACCTCTCCGGCGGCGATGATGCGCAGCGCGTCAATGAGCTGCCCCTCGAAGAAGGCCCCCCGACGGCCGTCATGGGCCAGCGTGGCGAGGGCGGAGACGACGGGGAAGTCGCCGCGCCGCGTGCCGTAGGCGCTCTCCATCCCCCAGATGGCGGCGACGACGCCCGCCGGCACGCCGTATTGCGCCTCCAGCCCCCGGAAGGCCGCCTCACGGGCGCGCAGCGCCGCCCGCCCGTTGGCGACGCGCTCCTCGCTGACGATGCGGGCGAAGTAGGCGGCGTAGGTGAGGTTGCTCTCCGCCTGGTTGCGGTCCTTCTCGATCACCTCGGGGATGTAGCCGGCGCCGCCGAGCGCCCGCGACACCACGGGCTCCGGCAGGCCCGCGGCGAGGGCGCGGGGGCGGAAGCCGGTGAGCCAGGCGTCGAAGGCGGCATTCTGAACGATCTCGACGCCTCCCCCCGATGTCGTCTCGGCTGGCCGCGCGGACATCCCGCAGCCGGCCAGAGCCACGATGGTGGCCAGCACGGCCAAAGACAAGTCACGCATCAAAAGCACCCCTTATGTCCCGGACAGACGTAGCGGGCGCGCCGGCCGCGGACCTACACGAGCGCGTCAACGGCCCGTGATCGGCACGTGAACGCCGGCAGGTGGGGGAGAGGAGCCCCCGCCGGGCGCCCGGGGTGGGCGGGCGGGAGCGCGGCCGGCGGGGGTGCGCCCTCAGCCGGGCGCGGCGGCGGGGCTGTCCTCGCTACGCTGCAGACGAAAGCTGGCCAGCACCATCGGCACCACCAGCGCGCAGGCCAGCGCGCTGCCGAGGAAGGCGCTCGCCCCGAAGGCCTGGTAGAGCAGGCCGAAACCCGCGACGATCATCACCGAGCCGCCCTGCTGCATCACGCCGAAGAGGCTCTGCGCCTCCGCCGCCACCCGCTCGTCGGTGCGGTTGGCGATGAAGTAGAGGCAACCGAGCAGAGAGCCGGTGAAGGTGATGCTCTGCAACAGCTGCAGCGGCACCAGCACCCAGACCGGCGGCGCGAAGGCCATGACCGCCCAGCGCAGCACCGACGTCAACGCCGCGAGGAGGATGAGCGTGCGTGCGGAGAAGCGCTTCTCCAGCCCCGCCCAGGCGAGCATCGTCACGGCCTCCGCCCCGGCGCCCAGCGCCACGAGCGCACCGATCGTCTCTTCGGGGATGCCCTGCTGCTTCCAGACGAGGGCGGAATAGGCGTTCATCACCATGTGCGTGGCGAAGATCACCGCCCCGCCGATCAGCGGCAGCAGGATCCACAGCTTCAGCTGCCCGATCAGCTCCGCCGAGAGGAGCCCGCCCTTGCCGGTGGGCCGCTCCGCCCCCGCCTCGCGCATCCTCGGCAGGCGGGCGGAGTGCAAAAAGCGCAGCGCTCCGGCGACCAGCAGCAGCCAGAGGAAGGCGTCATCCCCCCAGCGCGACGCCGCCCAGCCGGTGACGAGGCAGATGGAGAGGAAGCCCACCGTCCCCAGCCCCCGCACCACGCCGAAGGAGAAGCCCTTGCGGCGCGACAGGCGGATCGAGGCGGCGTCCCCCACCGGGCCCACGAGGCCGGCCGGTACGGTCGTCAGCATCCATAGCGCCAGCAGCGGCCAGAGGCTCCACCCCGCGGCGAAGAAGAGCGGCACGGTGGCTGCGAAGGCGAGCCCGTGGCCGAGGACGATGGCCCGCTTCCAGTCGCGCGCCCTATCGGCGAGCCGGCCGAAGAAGACGGCGGTGAGCAGCATTGCCAGCATGGGCAGGGCGGTGAAATAGCCGATCTGGCTGTCGCTGAGGCCGCGGTTCTCCAGCCAGATCGGCAGGTAGGTCGCGACGACCGCCGGCACCATGTAGAGCGTGATGTAAAAGCGGGCGACGGCCCGATGCTCCGGCCCGATGCGCAGGCGCTCCGCCAGGGAGGCCATCACGGGCGCCGCCCCGCTCTCACAGCTTGATCTGCAGCTTGACGTCGCTCGCCCGCCCCTCCGCCGCCCGCTCGAAGGCAGAAACGCTCTCCTCGAAGGGGAAGGTGGCGGAGATCAGCGGCGTCAGGTCCACCTTGCCGGAGGCGATGAGCGCCACGGCCCGGTCGAAGACGTTGGCATAGCGGAAGACGGTGCGGATCGTCGCCTCGCGCGCGATGGCGGCGTTGGTGTCGAAGGGCACCGGCTCCACCGGCAGGCCGACGAGCACCGCCGTGCCGCCGGGGCGCAGGCTGTCGAACATGGTCGCATAGGCCGGCGGGGCGCCGGCGCATTCGAAGACGATATCCGCCCCCCAGCCACCGGTCGCCTCGGCCACGGTCTCCGCCAGCGGCCGCTCGCGGATATCCACCGTCTCTATCCCGTCGTAGGCGGCGGCGATGGCCAGCTTCTCGGCCGAAAGGTCCGCCACGATCACCCGCGCGCAGCCGCCGGCGAGGGCCGCGAGGGCCACCATGATGCCGATGGGCCCGGCGCCGATGACGGCGGCGGTGTCGCCCGGCGTGATCCCCGCCTTCGCCGCCGCCTGCATGCCGATGGCGAAGGGCTCGACCATCGCGCCCTCGGCGAAGCTGACGTGATCCGGCAGCTTGAAGCAGTACTCGGCCGGGTGCGTCACGCGTGGCGTCAGCAAGCCGTGGATCGGCGGGGTGGCCCAGAAGGTGACGGCGGGGTCGACGTTGTACATGCCCAGCCGGCTCGCCCGGCTGCGCGGGTCGGGCACGCCCGGCTCCATGCAGACGCGGTCACCCACGGAGAGGCCCGTCACGCCCTCGCCCAGGGCGGAGACGGTGCCGGCGGCCTCGTGCCCCAGCACCATCGGAGCCTCGACGACGAAATGGCCGATACGGCCGTGGGTGTAGTAATGCACGTCGCTGCCGCAGATGCCGACGGTGTCGATGTCGATCGCCACCTCGCCGGGGCCCGGCTCGACCTTCAGCTCGATCTCGCGCAGGGCCAGCCGCCCCTTCTCTTCCAGCACCAGCGCCCGCGCCATGGCCACACCTCTTCTCTCAGCAATTCGGTTGATCCGCCCGGCAATCCCCGCGGGGTTGTCAGACAATCCCTCTTAGCCCTGCCCCACGCCGCCCTCAATGCGGGCGGCGTGGGCGCGGGGCCGGAGGGCAGACCCGGGGCGGGCACCGGTCATGGAGCCCGCCCCGGCCCGTCTCAGAGCGACTTGCCGGCCTCGATGGAGAGGCGGGCGAAGCGGTCGTCGTCGGCGGGGTTGTCATGCTCCATGACGAACCAGCGGGCGTTGGTCCGGGTCTTGAGCGCCTGCATGAGCGAGGGCCAGTTGAGGGTGCCGTGGCCGACATCGGCCCAGCCATCCTCGTCGGGCGCCGAGCCGGGGGGAGCGATGTCCTTGACGTGGGCCGCGACGATCCGGTCGCCGTACTTGGCGATCCACGTCTCCGGGTCCTCGCCCGAGACCGCCACCCAGGCCACGTCCATCTCCAGCGCCAGCCGGTCATCGGCGGCCAGGATCAGGTCCAGCGGCTTCTCCGCCCCTTCGATATCGGCGAACTCGAAGGCGTGGTTGTGCCAGCCGAAGGTGAGCCCGGCGTCCCAGTAGGGCTTGCCCGCCTCCGCCAGCTCGCGCCCGAAGGCGGCCCAGCCGGCGGCGTCCTTGACCCGCTCGTCGGCGGGGATGGCGGGCACGACGACCGCCTCCATCCCCGTCTGCTTCACGATGTCCAGCACCCGGCCCGAATCGTCGCGTACCTGCGTGAAGCCGAAATGCCCCGTCGGCATGGAGAGCCCGGTGTCGCCGAGAAGACGCATCAGCTCGTCGGTCTTGTCCTTGTCGGCGTAGAGGCCGCCGTAGCCCTCGACGCCCTTGTAGCCATAGGCGGCGAGCATCTTGAGCGTCTCGCCCAGCGGGCCGAAATTGCGGGAAGAATAAAGCTGGTAGTTATAGTCTGTCATGTCTGCCTCTTAATCGAATTCTGGGGCCCAGGAGCCGCTCACAAGCCGGCGGCCCTCGTCGAGGCCCCGGATATCTTCCATCTCCGCCTCTGTCAGGCTGAGGTCCAGCGCGCGCAGGTTGGCGGCGATATGCTCCGGCTTCGACGACGTGGGGATGACGACGTGCCCTTCCGCCAGAAGGAAGGCGAGCGTCACCTGCGCGACGGTCGCGTCATGCGCCCCGGCGATCTGCTCCATCACCGCGTTGCCCATGACCTCGCCGCGGGCGAGCGGGCAATAGGCGGTGTTGGGGATGCCGAGCGCGCGGCAGTGCTCGACGATGGGCCGGTTCTGCATCAAAGGATGGATCTCCACCTGGTTGGTGGCGATGTTCTCCGCCCCGAGAATCTCCACCGCCCGGTCCATGTGCCGCTTGGTGAAGTTGGAGACGCCGATATGCGTCGTCAGCCCCGCCTCCTTCACCGCGGCGAACTGGCCGAGGTAATCCTCGATGGCGTACTCGTCGCCGACGGAGGGCCAGTGGACGAGCAGCAGGTCCACCCGCTCCAGCCCCAGCCGCTCCAGCGAGGCCTCGGCGGCCGGGCGCACCTGCCCCGGGCCCAGATGCTCGGGCTTGACCTTGGTGGTGACGAAGAGCGCGTCGCGGGCGAGGCCGCTCTCCTTGATGGCGGTGCCCACGGACTCCTCGTTGCCGTAGCCCTCCGCCGTGTCGATGTGGCGATAGCCGGCCTCGAGCGCCGCGCTGGTGCAGGCGCGGGCCTCGTCGCCGTTGCGCTGCCAGGTGCCGTAGCCGATGCGTGGCAGCACCCCGATACGATCCGTCGCGGTCATGTCCCCTCCCCTATTGTCTGACAATACTTGCCGGGCAAGCTAACCTCGCGCTCCGGGATGTCCAGCCGCCCCCTGCGGTGGACAGGCCCGGTGGACAGGCCCGCCCGCCGGGCCACCTGAGGCGGAAGAAGGAGACAAGCACATGGTCAAGACGCTACCCGGCCCCGCCGGCATCCCCGCCCTCGGCTTCGGCACCGTGCGACGCAAGGGCGAGGACGGCATCGCCCCGATCCTTGCCGCCATCGAGTCCGGCTGCCGGCACATCGACACGGCGCAGGCCTATGGCACCGAGGCGGAGGTGGGCGAGGCCGTCCGCCGCAGCGGGCTGCCGCGCGATGAGCTCTTCGTGGTGACGAAGATCGACCCGGCCAATTTCGGCGAGGGCAAGCTGATCCCGTCGCTGGAGGAGAGCCTGCGCCAGCTGGAGATGGAGGCGGTCGACCTGACGCTGATCCACTGGCCGTCGCCCAATGGCGAGGTGCCGCTGGAGGTCTACCTCCGCCAGCTGGCAGAGGCGAAGGCGCGGGGGCTGACGCGGCACATCGGCGTGTCGAACTTCCCCATCGCCCTACTGAAGGAGGCGACCGCCATCCTCGGCGAGGGGGAGATCGCCTGCAACCAGGTGGAGCTGAACCCGCTCTTCAAGAACCGGACGCTCGCCGACTGGTGCCAGGACGCCGGGATCGGCGTCGTCTGCTACCAGCCCATCGCCGGCGGGCGCATGGGCGAGGATGCCGAGATCACCGCCATCGCCGAGGCGCGCGGCGCCACCCCGGCGCAGGTGGCGCTCGCGTGGGAGCTGGCGAAGGGGTATTGCGCCATCCCCACCACCTCGAAGCCCGAGCGGGCGCGCGAGAACATGGGGGCGCTGGAGCTCTCCCTGACGGAGGACGAGATCGCCACCATCGACTCCATCCCGGATGTCGGCCGGCGGATCGACCCGGAGACAGCGCCCGAGTGGGACTGAGCGGGCGGCGCAGTCCATGTGGACTGCGCAAGCGGAAACCCTATGGTTTCCGCCCCCCGGCCTACTCCGCCGCGTGAGAGGCCGCCCCCGCCGCGCCGCCATCGATGAGCGGGCAGACCGGGGCGGCGCCCGTCTCCGCCATCGTGCGCGACAGCTCCGTCTGGCAGAAATCGACGATGCCGCGGAAGATGCGGGCATAGGTGCCGTGGGTCAGCAGGTGCTTGCGCATGGCGATCACCACCTTCCGCGACATCCCCGGCAGCACGTAGAGCCGCATCTGCTGGCGCATCGTGGCGGGCAGGTGCGCGGCGGTGGAGATGGGCAGGTGCGCCGTCGCCAGCCCCTCGGCGACGAAGCTCGCAGCCACGGTGAAGCTCGGCGCCCCGAAGCTGCCCATCGCCGCCGGCAGGTGCGTCCGGTACCACTCGTCGGAGGGGGCGCGCGTCGGCACCGAGCCGTCGATCTCCACGTAGCGCAGCAGCTCGGGGCGGATGCGATCGGGCTCGGCGCCGGGAGAGAAGGCGTAGCGCAGGTCGTCCTCGCTCACCGTGGCGGGCACGGCGAGGGCGATATGATCCTCGTAGAGCTGGTCGACCGCGAAGGAGGAGGCCTCGGCCCCCAGCACCTCGGAGGCGAGGATGGCGACGTTGACCTTGTGCATCCTGAGCTGCTCGAAGAGCGCGGAGGAGTTGAGGTCGTAGACCACCTCGAACTTGGCGAAATCCGTCTCCCGCATGGCGATCTTGGCGGCGGCCATCACGAAGGTGCCGCGCATCGCCGGCGTGATCCCCATGCGCAGCACGACGGAGCCGTTGCGGAAGCGCTGCTCATGCTCGCGCAGCACCGACTGCATCTCGCGCAGCATGTCTTCGGCGTGGCGGAACCAGAATTCCCCCGCCGGCGTCAGCGCCACGGTGCCGGTGCGGTTGCGCTCGATCAGGCGGGCCCCCAGCGTCTCCTCCAGCTTGGCGAGCTGCTGGCTGATGGAGGGCTGGCTGAGGCCGATGCGCTGCGAGGCACGGGTGATCGTGCCGGCGACGACGACGCCGTAGAAGATCTCCAGCTGGCGGAACTTGATGTCGACGCTGCTGGCGGTGCCCGGGCGCAGGCCGGTTGTGAGGTTGCTCATAAGGGGTTTCCCTCCCCCGGGCCCTGTCCAGGCATGGGGAGGGCCGGGCTCGCCGGCGGTGGCTGGAGCGAGGTCGTCGGGTAAACGCGTAACGGGCCCACGTAGCGACTGCGGCACAGGGCCGCAACGCGGGGGCGTTGCAACATCATCGAGGTCACGGCCAATCCTCCCCTATTGGCAGCAAGGGAGCGGATCTGTCTTCCCGCTCCTGCCGCATAGAAGATCACAATCCGTCGCATAGGGGAACATGGTGCGACCGCAGGTCGCAGCAAGGGCCCGGCAGCGCCTCCGCCGCCGGGCCCCTGCGCCTCAATTCCGGGGCGGCTCAGTCGTCGTCCAGCGGCAGGGCGTAGACCGCGATCTGATCCCCCACCTCGGGCGAGAGGATGGTGTTGCCGCCGGCGACGAAGGCCACGTACTGGCGCCCCTCGTAGGTGTAGACCGCCGGGTTGGCGACCGAGGGTGCCTCCACGTGATCCGACCACAGCTCCGTGCCGTCCCGCGGGTCGATGGCGTGGACGCGCGCATCCATCGTCGAGCCGATGAAGAGGACACCGCCGGCCGTGATCACCGGGGCGCCGATGTTGGGCGAGCCCCAGCCGGCCGGCCCGAAGAAACCCCACTTCTTGGAGCGGCCGAGCGGCACCTCCCAGAGCATCTCTCCGGTTTTGAGGTCATAGGCCAGCAGCGTGCCGTAGGGCGGCTTCCAGCAGGGAAGGCCGTTGTCCGTCACCCAGTTGAGCAGGCGGAAGCCGTAGGGCGAGCCGATCTGCGGGTAGAGGCCCTGCTCGTTGCCCGAGCCGCCCTGCAGCTCGTCATACTCCTCGCGGGGGATGAGCGTGAGCGTCTGCACAACCTTGGAGGTGTTGACGTAGTAGCGGTTCGTCTCGGGGTCGAGCGCGCCGCCGCCCCACTGCATCCCGCCGGCCGTACCGGGATAGACGATCGTCCCCTCCAGCGAGGGCGGGGTGAAGAGCCCCTCGTACCGCATCCCATCGATCATGTCGGCGCACTGGCCGAAGGAGACGAGGTTCGCCAGCGTCGACATCTCGGGATAGCTCTCGAAGTCATGGCTCGGCGGCGGCGTCATGAAGAAGGGCTGCGTCGGCGCGGCCTCCTCCCCCTCGATGTCGCTGGCGGGGACAGGGCGCTCCTCGTAATCGAAGATCGGCTCCCCCGTCTCGCGGTTGAGGACGTAGAGCATCGACTGCTTGGTCGATTGCACGAGCGCCGGCACCGTCTCGCCGTTCACCTGCAGGTCCACCAGCGTCGGGGCGGAGCCGGTGTCGTAATCCCAGATGTCGTGGTGGACGAGCTGGCGGGACCAGATGATCTCACCCGTCTCGGTGTCGACGGCGGTGACGGAGGTAGCCAGCTCGATGGGCTCGGTGCGCATGCCGCCGTAGTAGTTCGGGCTGGGGGAGGAGACGGGCAGGTAGAGGATGCCCCGCTCCTCGTCGACGCTCATCGAAGCCCAGACGTTGGCGGTGCCGGTGCGGTCACGGATCTCGCGGGGGATGAAATCCACCTGCCAGTTGCGCTCGCCGGTGCGGGCGTCGATGGCGAAGACGGTGCCGGGGGAGGCGACGGAATACTCCCAGTCGGCCCCCGCCCATCCAACGAAGAGCTGATCGCCATAGGCCGTCGGCGGCTGGAGGAGCGAGAGCGGCCACTCGGCGTTGACGTCGTTCCACTTGTTCACGAGCAGGATGCCGTCGTCACCGAAATCGGTGCAGAGCTCGCCCGTGTCGGCGTCGAGCGCGTGGAGCTCGGAATCCATCGTCCCCATGTAGACGCGCTTCTGGCAAGGCTCCCCCTCCACCGGGGTCTCCGCCTCCCAGTAGGTCACGCCCCGGCTCTTCAGCGCCGGCTGCGTCAGCGCCTCCAGCGTCGAGTCGGTGTTGTAGGACCAGCGGACCTCCCCCGTGCCCGGGTCGAGCGCGAAGACGCGGTAGAAGGGCGTGCCGAGGTAGAGCGTGTCGTTGGCGAGGATCGGCGTCGCCGACCAGACGGAGGTGGGCAGCTCGCCCGACCCGTCGGAGACGTCGCCCGTCTCGAATTCCCACGCCAGCTCCAGGTCGCCGACGTTCTCCGGCGTGATCTGGGTGGCGGGGGAGTATTTCTGCGCGGCGAGGTTGCCGTTGAAGGTGGGCCAGTCGCCCTCCTGCGCGAGGAGCGGGGCGGCCGGCGCGAGGGCGGCGAGGGCGACGGCGGCAAACGTGAGGCGGGTCATGCGCGGCTCTCCTGGCGGTGCGTCTGCTGATAGGCCAGCAGGAAGAGGAAGCCGGCGGCGGAGACGACGAGGGCGATGGCCACCTCGGCGTGCATCATGAAGACGGCCGCCACGGCCGAGAGGATCAGCGCCAGCGCTGTCAGGATGATGAGAAGGACGCGCCAGCCCCCGTGCGTCAGCCGCGCGAGGATGAAGGTCACGATCAGGATGCAGAGCGCCCCGAAGCCGGTGAGCAGCGGCGCGGGTGTATCGCTCACCCCGCTCAAAGGCTCGAAATAAAGATAGATGCACAGGGCCAGCGCGACGAGCGCACCCCCTGCCATCAGCACAATCGCAATGGTGCGTGACATGCGTTCCGTTCCCCTACCTGCCGGCCTTAGAAGGTCGAACGAGCGGCAGGCGCCGCAAGTTCCCCTCAAACTTGCATGACGCTGCGCTGCAGCGTCGCCTCACTCCCGTTCGAGGAAGGCGAGGAGGCGGCGCTCGGCGGCGTGCAGCCCAGTCAGCTCCACCTCCGGCGGGAACGTGACCCGCTCCTCCGCCAGCGACAGGACGTCGGGGTGGATGTAGCTGTTGCGGGCGATGGTGGGCGTGTTGCCCAGCTCATCCGCCGCGGCCTCCGCCATCAGCTTGATGCTCAACCGCTCCGCCCCTTCGGCCGCCTCGAAGGCGGCGCGGGTGCCGGCCCATGTGCGGAAGGTCTTCGCCGTCACGCCCGTCACCCCGTGCGAGGCGTCGGCGAGATAGGCGTTGAGCTCGGCAGAGCCGACGCGGTGCCGCTCGCCATGCTTGTCCACCCAGACGAGCAGCTCGGCGCCCGGCAGGTCCCGCGCCCGCTCCAGCACCCGCTGCAGCTTGCGGTCCGACACGCGGCGGCGGACCTTCTTGCCCCCCTTCGCGGTGAAGGAGATGTGCAGCCCGTCGTCCTTCAGCCGCACGTGCTGGCGTTTCAGCGTCAGCGCCCCGTAGGAGCCGTTGGCCTTCAGGTAGGCATCGTTGCCGACGCGCAGCGCGAGCCTGTCGATCAGCAGCGCGGCGGCGGCGAGGGCGAAATCCCTGTCGCCCGCCTCGTGGCTGAGGTCACGGGTGATGCGGCGGCGGATCGCGGGCAGCGCCCGGCCGAACTCCGCCAAGGCGCCGAACTTCGTCTCCGAGCGCGCGGCGGACCAGTCGGGGTGGTAGCGGTACTGCTTGCGCTTGCGCACATCCATTCCCGTCGCCTGCAGGTGCCCGTTGTGGAGCGGGCTGATCCAGACGTTCTCGTAGGCCGGCGGGACGGCGAGCTTCTGCAGGCGCGCCCGCTCGGTGCCGCGGTCGATCCGCGTGCCATCGGGGCCGATGTAGGAAAAGCCCCGCCCGCACCGCTTGCGGCGGATCCCCGGCTGATCATCCGGGTAGTAGACGAGGTCCGGGGGGAGGGTCTCTGGGGCGGTCATGGTGCGTCTCAACGCGGAGCCGGCCCCCTTGTTCCGGCGCCGGTGCCGCGCCGCCGCACACGCCGACTCACGCTCTCGCGATCTTTCGCACCGCGAAAAACTGCCAATTATTCAGGGGCTTGAAGTAATCCCCGGCGGGTTTCAGAGGGTCTGCATCAACTTTCGATATAATGACCCTGCCGATGATTATACTCCCCCCCACCTTGCCCATGCATCCTTTTCGGCGGGAGGAGCAGCACCGATCGCGAAGCCACCTGGCGCCGGTATGCCGGCGACGGGAGCGCCCCGGGGAGGGGGCGCGCCGGTGACGCGTCGGTGTTGCCAAGAACTGACCGAGCCGCAGGTTCCCGCGGCCCGGCCGTTGCATGCAAGGGAGGATACCATGCGACATCTGAGGACCCGGATTGCGACATCCGTGCTGGCCGTGGCCGGCGCGCTGACGCTGAGCCCCGCACTTGCCCAGGACAACCCGCAGATCGACTTCGAGAGCGTCGGCCGCGGCGCGCCGCTGGCCGCCGACATTCGCGACTACGAGATCGTCGGCCCCGGCAGCGGCTTCGTCAGCCGCCGCAACGTCGAGGGCGAGAATCTCGAGATCATGGCCTCCGCCCCCGGTGAAGGCCCGCCCGAGGGTGTCGAGCCGCTGGAGACGGATGTCTTCACCACCGACAACTTCTACGACGACGAAGAGCTCTGGGACGACCCGCGCTACTACCGCTGCAACGCCGCCCTGATGCTCGAAGCCTCGCGTGGCGCCTACGGCAACCCGATGATGATCGACGATGACCCGTCGACCGCGGCCTGGGGCAATTGCGACGCCGACTATCCGGTCGAGGGCATCGTCAGCCCCTACGAGTTCACCACCGCGCAGGCGCATTACGAAGCCCTGATGGCGGAGACGGAGGAGCGCGGCGGCCCGACCGAGCACACCTACGAGACGGTGCCGGGCGAGTGGACGGGCTACTACCAGTCGCCGCTCGGACAGGAGAACACCGACAGCTGGTTCTGGATGCGCGTTAACCAGATCCCGACGATCCTGTCGCTGCTGACCGACGAGTACAAAACCCGCATGGTCCGCGAGCAATTCCACCAGGCGAACACGAACGTGCCCCAGTGGCAGTCGCAGTTCTGCTGGCCGGAAGGCTTCATGCGCCGCTTCCACCAGTATTCGGTGCGCGGCCACCAGGTCATCGTTGCGCCCGACGTGATGCAGGTGCTCACCGGCGTCGCCGACAACTTCCTGACGCAGGTGAACATCGGCGCCGAGTTCAAGATGGACGGCGTGGTGCCGCGCCTCGGGCAGGACGTGCCGCGCTGGTACGGCGAGACCGTCGGCTTCTGGGACGGCGAGTCGCTTATCACCTGGACGTCGAACATCCAGGGCTGGAAGGTGCACAACGCCTTCGAGTTCTCGAACAAGATGCAGACCATCGAGATCTACTCGTCGCGCTACGATGACGAGGGCAACTTCGAAGGCATCGACCACGAGGCGATCTTCTACGACGAAGACGCCCTGCTGCAGCCGGTGCGCATCGTTCGCAACCTCGAGAAGATCGGCGAGTTCAGCGAAGTGGGTCCCGAGATCGACCCCTACATCTTCGTCGAGTGCATCCAGACGCTCTTCCCCGATGAGCGCGGCGCCGCGTCGCCCGTCTCGCCGGGCACCACCATCGAGTACACCGTGCCGGACATGTACGGCCGCCCCTGGGCGCAGACCTGGGACGAGGTGGAACGCTCCATGGGGATCGAGCCGCCCGCGCAGGAAGGTCTGTTCGGCTTCGATTGACGGCCGGCCCCGAGATTCCGGGGGGCGGTGCACCGCCCCCCGGCACGTTGCCCAGGCCGGGGCCAAGCCCGACGGGCCGGGGCTGGAGACGGACGGCCGAGGAGGCGGGAGCCTTTCAGAGGCTCCCGGGTCGTCCGTCACTCATCTTGGGAGGAGGTTCCCCGATGCGACTTTCGATCACGACCGGCAGCGCCGCCATCGCCGCGCTGTTCTGCACGACCGCCCTGCCCGCCCTGGCGCAGGACGAGGCCGAAAGCGTCGGCCGCGGCTGGGAGGTCCAGAAAACCAGCCCCGTCTTCGGCGCCGGCAGCTACATCGGCAATCGAGGTGCGGAGCCCCAGCGCCAGCCGCCCGAGGGCGTCGAGCCGCTGGAGGTCGATCTTTTCACCACCGACGATTTCTACGCCGACCGCGAGAGCTGGAGCGACCCGCGCTACTTCCGCTGCAACTCGCCGATGGTCATCGAGAACCTCTGGGGCGCCTATCCCAACACCTCGCCCGTCAACAACGAGAACCCGCCGGAGTCGCCCTGGGGCGATTGCGACGCGGATTTCCCCCGCGAGGAGATCGTCAGCCCCTACGGCTTCGCCACGGCGCAGGAGCATTACGAGGCCCTGATGGCCGAGACGGAGGAGGCCGGCGGCCCCACCGAGTACAGCCGCGAGAACCTGCCGCCCGACTGGAACGGCCGCTACTCGCTCAACGATTACGGCAATCTCTTCGAGACCGGCGAGGGCTACGACGGGCGCGTGCTGTGGTACAACATGCACGTCAACCAGGTCCCCACCATCCTGTCGCTGCTGACGGAGGAGTACCAGACCCGCTACGTCCAGCAGCTCTACCACATCGGCGTCACCAACGCGCACCAGTGGCCGGCGGCCTATTGCTGGCCGGAAGGCATCATGCGGATGTGGCACTGGCCGGCGATGACGTCCCATGACTTCATGGTGGCGCCCGAGCAGGTGACGGTGCTGGGCGGCGTGGCCGACAACTTCCTCTTCCAGGTCCAGATGGACCGCGAGTTCACCATCGACGGCAACGGCCCGCCGCGCCTCGGCGCCGCCGTGCCGCGCTGGTACGGCGAGACGGTCGGCTTCTGGGATGACGACGCCCTCATCTCGTGGACGTCCAACATTCAGGGCTACTCGGTGCACAGCGCGCCGGAGTATTCCAACAGCCTGCAGATCATCAACATCTACTCCCCATGGGAGGAAGACGGCGAGTTCCGCGGCCTGATGCAGGAGACGATCCTCTACGATGAGGAAGCGCTGGTGGAGCCGGTGCGCCTCGTTCGCGCGATCCAGAAGACCGGCGATCTCAACGAGGTCGACCCTTACGTCTTCATCGAGTGTGTGCCGACGATCTTCCCGGTCGACGGCTTCCAGCAGAACATCCAGCCCGGCGCCACCTTCGAATACCAGCTGCCCGACGCGTTCGGCCGGCCCTGGGCCGCGATCTGGGAGCAGTATTTCGAGGAAGGCATGGAGCCGCCCGAGGCCGAGGGCCTCTTCGGCTTCGACTGAGACGACAACCCCGGGCCCGCCCCCGCGGCGGGCCCGCAGCCCCGACAACAGGACAGACCTCATGCTTCAGCTCAGATCCGTGACCGCCCTCGCCCTTGCCGCCGCAGGCGCCCTGCCCGCCATGGCTCAGGATCAGGATCAGGAGAGCGTCGGCCGCGGATGGCCCGTCACGCCGCTGAGCGGCGAGGTCGTCGGCGCCTATTCCATCTACGGCGGCGCCGATGTCGCCGGCGCGCCCGCTGGCGAGACGCCGGAGGGGGTGGAGCCGCTGGAGGTGGATCTTTTCACGACGGACGATTTCTACGCCGACCGGGAGCTGTGGAGCGACCCGCTCTACTGGCGCTGCAACTCGTCGGTCGCCATCGAGGATCACTGGGGCGCCTACCCGGGTTCCTCTCCCAAGAACAACGAAGACCCGGCCCAGGCCCCGTGGGGCCGCTGCGACGTGGATTACCCGCGCGAGGCCATCGTCTCCCCCTACCCCTTCGCCACCGCGCAGGAGCATTACGAGGCCCTGCTGGCGGAGACGGAAGAGGCCGGCGGCCCGACCGAGCATGACCGCATGTCGCTGCCCTACTGGGACGGCCGCTACGGCATCACCGGCGAGACCCTCTTCCAGAACGGGCAGTCCATCGGCGGCCGCGGCCAGTGGTATTACATGCACATGAACCAGGTGCCGACGATCCTGTCGCTCCTGACGGAAGAGTACCAGACCCGCTTCGTCCAGCAGGCCTACCACACGGGCGTCACCAACGCGCACCAATGGCCGGCGAGCTACTGCTACCCCGAAGGCTTCATGCGCTTCTTCCACTGGCCGGCGATGTTCACCGTGGACGTGATGATGACGCCGACGCAGGTGCAGATCCTCGGCGGCACGGCGGACAACTTTCTCCGCCAGTTCCAGATCGGCGCCGAGATGATCGTCGAGGAGGGCAGCGTGCCGCGCCTCGGCGCGCCGGTGCCGCGCTGGTACGGCGAGAGCGTCGCCTTCTGGGATGACGAGGCGCTGATCAGCTGGACGTCGAACATCCAGGGCTACACGGTGCACTCCGCCTACGAGTTCTCCAACCAGCTGCAGACGGTGGAAATCTTCACCCCGCGCACGGACGAGGCCGGCGAGTTCAACGGCCTGGTGCACGAGGCGATCTTCTACGACCCCGAGGCGCTGGTGGAGCCGGTGCGCATGGTGCGCGAACTCGACTGGCAGGCCCCGCTCAACGAGGTGGAGCCCTACGTCTACATCGAGTGCATCCCCACGATTTTCCCGGTGGACGGCTACCAGCAGAACGTCCAGCCGGGCGCGACCTTCGACTACACGGTGCCCGATGCCTTCGGTCGCCCGTGGGCGCAGGTCTGGGAGGACTATCACGAAGAGGGCATGACGCCGCCCGAGGCCGAGGCGCTCTTCGGATTCGACTGATGACCCGCCGGTGCGCCACTCGTGCCGGCACAACCTTGAACACCACGGGAGGAGTTCACCAATGAAGACCACACTTCTGACCAGCCTCATGGCCGGCGCCGCGCTGACGGCGCTGCCGGCCCTGGCCCAGGACGACATGGCCGATGGCCCCGGCGGCGAAGCCGGCGTGCTGGAACTGCGCGACATCGGCTTCATGGTCATGGGCGGCGACACGTCGGAGCCCGACGAGAACGGCGCCGTGACCGTCGAGAACCAGATGTTCGTCGAGTATTACCTGCCGGCGAACCCCGAGCATGACGTGCCGATCGTGCTCGTGCATGGCGGCGGCGGCCAGTCCTCCGACTGGTACGGCACCCCCGATGGCCGCGACGGCGTGCGCGACTACCTGCTCGCCGACGGCTGGGAGGTCTATGCCGCCGACCGCCCGGGCCACGGCCGCTCGCCGGCCAGCCCGAACTACGGCAACGGCCAGCTCGGCCAGGCCAACTCGGGCATCATCTCGTGGCTCGCCACCTCCGAGAACTGGCCGGGCGGTGAGCCGACGCCGGACAACGAGAACGTCATCAACTGGCTGAAGCTCTCGGCCACCACGCCCTACGGCGGCGACGTCCTCTCCGCCGAGAAGATCTCCGAGCTGCTCGACGAGATCGGCCCGGCGATCCTGATGCCGCACTCGGCCGGTGGCCGCTCGGCCTTCCTCGCCGCGCAGATGAACCCCGAGAACGTCGTGGGCATCGTCGCGATCGAGGCGGCGGGCTCCAACCCGTTCCAGGACGAGGTGATGCGCAGCAACCTGACGTGGGAGCCGGCGCTGGCCGAAGGCTCCATGCCCGAAGAGGGCGCGGACTGCCCGATGCAGGCCGAGGGCGAAGCCAGCACCCTGCCGGGCCTCAGCGACATCCCGATCAAGATGGTCGCCTCCGGCATCTTCCACACCTCCGAGCAGCTCGACTGCTTCGCGAGCGTCTGGGAGCAGGCCGGCGTGTCGGTCGACAAGATCCTGCTGTCGGATGACTTCCCCGGCGTCGGCCACTTCTTCACGGCCGAGACGAACAACGGCGAGACCGTTCAGGTCCTCATCGATGCCGCGGCGGACCTCGCGGACGGTTCGTCCGAGTAAGAGTTGCGGGGCCGGCCCTTTCGGGGGCCGGCCCTCCATGGTGGTTTATGCTCCCACCCTACGTAGGGTGGGTTTGTAACCCACCTCCCACGCGGCCGGGCTCCACCCTTGCTCCGCCTCCACCTCTCCCGACATCCAACCTCGGCACCGCCACCCGTCCGGTCCTGGCGACCAGGTCGCACGCCGGCCCGTGGGATGGCGCTGCCACGATGCCTCCAGCGCGCTTTATGCCAGCCGAGCCCCTCCCCGCCCCCCGCGAAGCACCAAGCCCAGACAGAGCGCCAGCCCGCCGGGACGGGCCGGCGCTCGCGCGGCGGCCTGAAGGCCTTGATTCCGCGCTTGGGGAAGCAGCGGCAACGGCACCAAGGTTGATCGCCCAACCCGTAGGGTGGGGTTTCAACCCACCTCCCCCTACCCCCACACGATCGTCCGCTCGTGGCGCTCGATCGCCTCTGCCATCGACGCGAATTCCTGCTGGATATGATCCGCCATCCGCTTCACCGCTGGCGCCATCGGGGCCCCGGCGGCCGTGAGGATGCCGATCACCCGCTTCGGCTGCGGCACGTCCAGCGGTACCACGCCCACCTTGTTCTCGTGCCGCATCGCGAACACGACGGAGTGCGGCAGGATGGCCAGCGCATCCGTCTCCGAGAGGTAGTTGATCACGCTCATCAGCGAGCCGCCCGAGTAACGGATCGCCAGCTCGTTGGAGCCGAGCGTGAGCAGGATCCAGTGCAGGTCCAGCAGCAATGGCGAGCCGGGCAGCGGCGCCACCCAGGGGAACTTGGTGACATCGCTCGCCGACAGCACGCTCTTCTGCATCAGCGGGTGGTGCTTGCGCGCCGCGATGACGTTGCGCGCCCGCAAAAGTGGGATGAACTCGAAGCCGTCGGGCGGTGTCGACTGCCCCAGCGGCGTCAGAGCGAGGTCGAGGAAATCCGCCTCCAGCTGCCCGGTCAGCTCACCGAGGTTGCCGTAGCTCTGGTCGACCCGCACGTCGGGGTGGCGCGAGTTGTAGGTGGCGATGGTGCGCGAGATGATTGCGTCGAGGAAGAAGGGCACCCCGCCGAGCCGCACCACGCCGGCATTGCCCTGCCGGTAGCTCGTCACCGCGTCGGAAACCTTGCGCGAGGCGGTGAGGATCGACAGCCCGTGCTGGGCGACGATCTCTCCCAGCGGCGTCGGCGTCAGCGGACGGCGGCCCTTGACGAAGAGCGGCTCACCGAGGCGCTGCTCGAGCTGCGCCACGGTGCGCGAGATCGAGGGTTGCGAGACGCCCAGCGCCTTCGCCGCCTCCGTCGCCGAGCCATGTTTCACGATGGCCGCGATCTGCACCAGCTGTCGCTCGTCGAACTTCATAACGAATGCGCATGTAACTCCCTGCCTTCTTCATATGCGATGATGTTCGGCCGGGTCCATCCTCTGCGTCGCCGTTGCGTCACCGTATCCTCGCTGGCGGCGGCGCACATGCGGGTGACACATGCGGTCATAGCAAATTGGTATGCTGAGAGCGCACAAAATCATGTCATGGCGGGACGAGGGCGATATGGTGGTCTCAACGGGGGGAGAGTCATGGACCAGCGACAGGTCGACACGACGGACATGATGCCAGCGGCCGCCTTCGCGGCGCGGGCCTCCGGCGCGGCCGATCAGCGGCTGGCCCTGCTCGTCTCCACCCTCGTCGCCGACCTGGCTCGCCTCGCGGAAGAGCACCGCCTCGGCCGCGACGAGCTGCGCCGGGTGATCGGCTTCCTCTCCGAGGTGGGCGAGGCCTGCTCCGACCAGCGGCAGGAATGGGTCCTCCTCGCCGATGCGCTGGGGCTGACGAGCACCGTCGAGCGCCTCGTCACCCGGCGCCCGGCTCCCGCGACGCCCAACACCCTGATCGGCCCCTTCTACCGCAAGGGCGCCCCGGAGCGCGCCGATGGCGAGAGCATCTGCCTCGACGGCGCCGGCGAGCCGCTCCTCTTCACCGCCGAGGTGGTGGATCTGGACGAGGCCCCGCTGCCCGGCGCGCTCGTCGAAGTCTGGCATGCCAATGCCGACGGGCTCTACGAGAACCAGGCCCCCGATGCCCAGCCGGAGTACAACCTGCGCGGCGCCTACCGCAGCGGGCCCGACGGCACGGTGCGCATCCGCACCATCCGCCCCGGCGGCTACAGCATCCCCGATGACGGGCCGGTCGGGCACCTTCTGGCGCAGCTGGGGATGAGCCCCGAGCGCCCCGCGCACCTGCATTTCCGCGTCTCCGCGCCCGGCTACCAGACGCTGACGACGCACCTGTTCGACAAGAGCGACCCCGCCATCGGCAGCGACCCGCTCTTTGCCGTGCATCCGGCCCTCGTGGCCGAGATGTCCCCCCATCCGGAGGGCGGCCTCGCCGCTTCGTTCCGTTTCGTCCTGGCCCGGCAGATGCCGGCGGCAGGACATGACCAAACCCAAGGAGGAGTTAGAACATGAAGGTCAACGGTTACCACCACCTCACGATGAGCACCGACGGCGCCCAGGAGGATTTCGATTTCTTCACGAAGGATCTCGGCCTCTATTCCGTCAAGCGCACGGTGCTGTTCGACGGCGTGCTGCCCGTCTACCACCTCTACTACGGCTCGAAGAACGGCGATGAATCGACGATCATCACCACCTTCCCTTTCCGCAAGCCGGGCGTCTACGGCCGCCGCGGCACCAACCAGTCGAAGTTCGTCCAGCAGGCGATCCCCGTCGGCGCCTCCGACTTCTGGGTGAACCGTCTGGGCGAGCGGGGCCACAAGGCCGTCAAGACCAACCGCTTCGGCATCGACCGTGTCGAGTTCTCGCACCCCTCGGGCATCGAGATGCAGCTGGTCGAGAACCCCGAAGACCCGCGTGACCCGATCGTCAACGAAGAGATGGGCATCGGCAAAGAGCATGCCATCAAGGGCATCTACGGCGGCGTCATCGCCGTGACCGACCGCAACGCCATGGACGACTTCATGACCATCGCGCTGCCGCTCACCAAGATGGCCGATGACGAGAACGGCATGGCCTACAAGGTGCCGACGAACAACGGCATGTCCTCGGTCGTCGAGGTCACCGAGATCAAGGACCAGCCGCAGGGCACGTGGACGCTCTCGGGCGGCACCATCCACCACTTCGCGCTGAACACCGGCGACGAGGACAGCCAGCTCAAGCTGCGCGCCCATATCGAGGGCCTCGGTTTCACCGACATCTCCGAGCAGAAGGACCGCAACTACTTCAAGTCCTGCTACGTCCGCTCCCCGGGCGGCGCCCTGTTCGAGCTGGCGTGGACGACGGCCGAAGGCTGGGCCAAGGACGAGCCGGCCGATGCCATCGGCCAGACCCTCGTCTTTCCGCCGTGGTTCGAGGATCGCCGCGAAGAGCTCATGGAAGGGCTGGAACCCGCCGCCTTCCAGGACGCGTAAGGAGAGCCCGTGCCGCAGGTTCAGACGTACGGCACCCCTGTCGGGGAGGCGCAGGCACTCTGCGTCTTCCTGCACGGGAGGGGCCAGAGCACGGCCGACATGGTCGACATGGTGTGCGGCCGGCTCGATGCGCCGGGCGTGCACTTCATCCTTCCCAAGAGCCCGCGCCCCGCGTGGTACGACGCCAAGGCGGTGGACCCGCTGACGGGGGAGGCGACGGCGCAGCTCGAGGAGGGCCTGCAGATCGTGCGCGGGCTGATGGACGAGGCGCGCGAGGCGGCGGACGGCCGCCCGCTGCTCATCGGCGGCTTCAGCCAGGGCGCCTGCATGACGACGGAGTACCTGATGCGCGGCGGCAAGGCAGACGCGGCCATTGCGCTGACCGGCTGCCGCGTGGGCGCCGTGCAGGACGATCTGCCACAGGCGAATCTCTCCGGCCTGCCGATCTATGCGACCGACAGCGACGACGACCCGTGGATCCCGCTCTGGGCCTTCCAGAAATCCGTCCACGACTTCGCCAAGGGCGGCGCGCGCCTGCGGATGGATATCGTCCCCGGCCGTGAACACGGCGTGGCCGATTGCGAGATCGCTGCCCTCTCCGAAATGCTGCGCGACGTGATGTCGGGCACCGCGCCCTTCGGAGGCACGACATGAGGGGCTTCACCTTCCCCGGCATCCACAGCCGCGTCGTCTTCGGCGCCGGCACGCTGGACAAGGTGGGCGAGGAGGTGGCGGCGCTCGGCCATGGCCGCGCGCTCGTCCTCTCCACCGCCAATCAGGCCGACCAGGCGGAGGATCTGGCCAAGCGCCTCGGCTCCGCCGCCGCCGGCACCTTCACCGAGGCGGCGATGCACACGCCCGTCGAGGTGACGGAGCGGGCGATGGAGGCCTTCTCCGCCGCCGGCGCCGATTGCCTCGTCTCCATCGGCGGCGGCTCGACCATCGGCCTCGGCAAGGCCATCGCCACCCGCACGGGGGCCGACCACGTCGCCGTGCCGACAACCTATGCCGGCTCGGAGATGACCGACATCCTCGGCGAGACGAAGGACGGCGCCAAGACGACGCGCCGCGATGTCTCCATCCGGCCCGAGGTGGTGGTCTACGACGTCGACCTGACGCTGACGCTGCCGGCGGACCTCACCGTCACCTCGGCACTCAACGCCATCGCCCACGGGGTCGAGGCGCTCTACGCGCCCGACGCCAACCCGGTGCTGTCGCTGATGTCGCTGGAGGCGATGCGCCGCTTCAAGGAGGGGCTGCCGGTGGTGGCCCGCGAGCCCGGCAACCGTGAGGCCCGGGCCAAGGTGCTGGAGGGTGCGTGGTACTGCTCCACCGCGCTCGGCTACATCACCATGGCGCTGCATCACAAACTGGCCCACGTGCTCGGCGGCTCCTTCGGGACGCCGCATGCCGAGACGCATGCCATCCTCATCCCCCACACCGCCGCCTTCAACGCCGAGGGCACCGACGCGCTGGACGGCGTGGCGGAGATCTTCGGCTCCGTCGGGGGCGGGCTGTGGGATTTCGCGAGGGATGCCGGCGCGCCGATGAAGCTCGCCGATCTCGGCATGAGTGAGGCCGATCTCGACAAGGCGGCGGGGATCGCGGTGCAGAACTCCTACTCCAACCCCCGGCCGTTCAATGAGGCGGATATCCGGGAGCTGCTGCAGGCAGCGTGGGAGGGGCGCCGCCCCGCTTGAGCGGGACGGCGCCGCGGGGGCTCTGCCCCCGCACCCCCGAGGTATTTTCGGCCAGATGAAGAGGATTGGGGCGGCCCGGGCCGCGGGGCGCCCTAGTCGGCGGGGCCCTAATCCACGGACGGAGGCGGCGTGTCGGCCTTCACTGCGCCGCGCATGCCCATGGGCATGTCGGGGCCGACGGTCGTGTCATGGAAGGTCTGCTGCTCTGCCTCGGAATTGAGCTCGGCGCCGAGGAGCAGCACGAAGGCACTGATCCAGAGCCACATGAGCAGCACGATGACACCGGCAAGGGCGCCGAAGCTCTCGTTGTAGCTGCCGAAGTTCTCCGCGTAGATGGCAAAGCCGATGGAGGCGAGGAGCCAGAGGACGCAAGCCAGCGCCGCGCCCGGGAGCAGCCAGCTCCAGCGGGGGGCGCTGCGGTCGGGGCCGAAGTGGTAGAGCGTCGACAGGCCGATCACCGTCATCACCAGCAGCACCGCCCAGCGCGCGAGGCCGAGGATCTGCTCCAGCGACGGCGGCAGGTTGAAGAGCGAGAAGACGCTGGGCAGGACGATGGTGGCGGACAGACCGGCGACCATGCCGATGACGAGCATCACGGTCAGCGCCAGCGTCAGCAGCTTCAGCTTGATGAAGCCGCGCGTCTCTGTCTCGTCATAGGCGATGTTCAGCCCCTCGATGAGGCTGCCGACGCCCTTGGAGGCGGAATAGAGCGCGAGGGCGAGGCCGAAGAGCGCGGCCAGCCCGAGCCCGGCATCCTGCGATCCGGCGACCTCGGAGGCCTGCGTCAGCACGATCTCGGCAGCCCGCTCCGGCATGACGCTGGAGAAGTTCTGCATCTGCGCCGTCACCTCTTCGGGAGAGAGGATGAGGCCGCCGATGGCGAAGAAGGCTGTGATGGCGGGGAAGAGGGCGAGGAGGCCGTAGAAGGCCACGCCGGCCGCGATGAGACTGACGTGGTCGGCCTGCATCTCGGCGAAGGCCCGCTTGCCGATCTGGATCCAGCCAGCAGCGGGGATGTCGCGGGGGCGGGGAGCCTCGTGACCGAGGCTCCCCTTCTTCGTCTCAGACATTCGGCTTTCCGAGATTTTCCTTGTCGGCTTCGGATTTCGCGCGGTCCTCGACCCGCTTGGCGGCATCCTTGGCGTCGGACTTGGCCGCTTCCAGCGCGTCCTTCGCGGCGTGGTCGGCTTTCTCGCCTTCCTCGCGCATCACGCTGCCAGCCTCGTCCATCGCGGCGCGGGCAACCCGCTCGGCCTTGGCGCGCTCTTCGTTGAAGATACGCTCGGCCTCGTCACGCAGGTGGTCGGAGGTATCGCCGAACCACTCGTCTTCGCGACGGGTGCGGGGCAGGGCCCCGGCAATGGCGGCACCGACGGCGATCGCGAGAGCACCGGCGACCAGCGGTTGATCTTCAAAGAAGTCCACGGCTTTGTCCTTTCCACGAATGGCGACCTCGCGGCCACGGGCGACGCCGCTGCGCGTGGCGTCCTGGGCATGACGGCGGGCGTCGATGGCGCGGGCACGGGCGGCGATGATCCGCTCGCGGGCGTCGTTCGACAGATCCTCGGTGCCCTCGGCGAGCCGGTCGCGCAGCCGCTTGGCATAATCCTCGCCGGAATGCAGGGCATCCGACACCTTCCAGCGCGCCCGGCGGGCGGCGGCGCGGGCGCTCGCCGCACCGGCGTGCATACGTCCGGAGGCCTGACCGGCGGCATAGCGCGCGCGGTCCCCGGCATCGTGCGCGGCATCGCCGGCCCGGTGCTTCGCGTCCGAGGCGTATTCCCCGGCGCGGTGAGCGGCACCGGAAGCGGCGTCGCCAGCGCGGTGGGCGCTGTCCTTCGCCTGGCCGGTCGCGTCCCGCGCCTTGCTGCGGATCTCGGACTCACGCTCCGCGACCACGGCTTGGTGAGCATGGCCGAATTCGGAGAATTCGCCGGTGCTCTCGGGCGGCAGATCGTCGCCGAGCTCATCATCCGCCGTGTACCAAGAGGGGTAGTGGGCGGCGCGGTCATCGGCCGGGCGGCCGGCATAGCTGGCGCCGGTCGGCTGGCCCGCGTAGGCGGCGGCGCGGATGCGCTCGGCATCCGGGCGGCGCTCGTCTGCGCCAAGCACGTCATCGCGCTCGTAGGTCGATCCGGCCTTCGGCCCGACCGAGCGACCCATTTCCGGGTTGTACTCGGGCAGGGCGTGCGCCGGCTTGGAGCTGCGGTTGTTGCCGAAGATCAGCCACGCAAGGCCGACCCCCGTCACCGCCAGCGCCACCGGATTCTCCTTGACGGAGCGCGCGACGGAGCGGCCGATATCCTCGCCATTGGCGCGAATGGTGCGGGTGACTTCGTTGATCATCGCGTCGGGCGTGAAGCGGCTCTGGATCTCGGACAAGGTGGCCGAAAGCTCCGAGCGCTCCTTCTCGATGCGACGTTCGATCTCGTGCGGTGTCTCATCCTTTGGCATGATGGTTTCCTGTCACGGCTTGGGTATCGCGCTTGATGTTCTCCGCAGTGCGGGTCGGCGCGAGAGAGTTGAGTTTGAGGCTGTTGACGCCGCGGGCCAGAAGCGCCCAGGCGATCAGCGCGAAGACGACGCCGACGATCAGCGCGGCCCAGCCCGGCTCGATCCCCAGTTCGGCCAACCCCGCCGAGATGGCGGCGGCGAGCACGTTGAGGGCCGTCAGGGCGAGCGCGACAGCGGCGATGATCATGCCGATGCCGGCGGCGGCGTGCTTGAGGTTCTCCTGAACTTCGGCGCGCGCCAGATCCACCTCGTTGCGGACAAGCGAGCTGACGTGGCGGAGCACCTCGGAGAAGAGGCCGGATGTGGACTCTGCGGATTTATCTTCCATATCAGAGACCCTCCGAAACCTGGGGATGCACCTTCGGGTCTTCCGGGGCGGCCGTGGTGCGGGCGCCGGTGGTGGAGACGCTGCCCGTCCCGCCAGCGGTGCCAACGCCAGTGCCGGCACGCGCGGTCGGCGACTGCGGAGCAGGGGCCGGCGGCGGCGGAGCGGTGCCGACGGCGGGGCCGACGCGGCTGTCGCGCGACGAGGCCTTGGCGAGGCGCGCACCGGCGAAGCCGAGCAGCGCGGCGCCACCGAGGAAGGCGACGGGGTTGCGGCGGCCGAAGTCGCCGAGATCGGCGACGAAGTCGCCCACGGACTTGCCGCGCACGCTGTCGGCGAAGTCGGCGAGGCCATCGGCCATGTAGCTGAAGACCTGCTCCTGCGGGGAGCCGCCACGCAGTTCGCCGGAGGCATCGCGCAGGGCCTTGCCGACCGACGAGACTTCGTCGGCAACATGGTCCTTCGCGCCTTCGGCACGGCTTTGCGCTTCCTCGGTGACGCGGTCACGCATCTCGGAGGCGCGGTGGACGGCTTCGTCCTTCAGCGACTGCCCGGTCTGCTTGGCATCTTCGAGCGCTTCGGATCGTTGGGTCGGATTGGTGTTATGATCGGTCATTTCGGTTTTCCCTTCCGTCAAGCGACAAGGTTCACGACGGCCAGGACGACGACGACCAGCCCTATGACGTATATAATGGAATGCATGACTAGCCTCCCTCCGTACTGGGTTTGGCGTCATAACGTATCCTTGATGACTATGGTTCCAGCGGGCGCCCCGAACGGCCTGAATGAGGTGGAGGGGCCGGAGCCGCGGCAGGAGGGGCGGCCCCCCTTGCGGGCCGGCGGAGAATGGGCGTTCTATCGGGCCAGCCTATGCCGGCACGCCCGGCATGCCTCTGACGACATGAGAGGATATCGCTCTTGGAGACGCTCTCTCCCCTGCTCCTCGGAGCGCTCGGCAGCCTCGCGGCCGGCCTTCTGACCGCTGTGGGCGCCCTGCCGGTGCTCTTCGGCCGGGTGCCGGGGCCGGCGATGCGCGATGCGCTCCTCGGCTTCGCGGCGGGGGTCATGCTCTCCGCCTCGTTCTTCTCGCTGATCATCCCGGCGCTGGACGCCGGCGAGGAGATGTACGGAGACGGGGCGATCCCGGCGGGCATCGTGGTGGTGGCGATCCTGCTCGGCATGGGGCTGGTCGCGCTGATGAACGAGAAGCTCCCCCACGAGCATTTCCGCTCCGGCCGGGAGGGGCCACAATCGGCGTCGCTGCGGCGGATCTGGCTCTTCATCATCGCCATCACCATCCACAATTTCCCCGAGGGGCTGGCGGTCGGCGTCGGCTTCGGCGCCGGGGGCGTGGAGGGCGGCCTGCCGCTGGCCATCGGCATCGGCCTGCAGAACGCGCCGGAGGGGCTGGCGGTGGCGGTGGCGCTGCTGGGAGAGAGCTACCCCCGCTGGCGCGCCTGGGGCATCGCGGCGCTGACGGGGATGGTGGAGCCGATCGGCGGGCTGATCGGCGCCGGCGTGGTGAGCGTCTCGCAGCCGCTCCTGCCCTGGGGCCTCGCCTTTGCCGCGGGGGCGATGCTCTACGTCATCAGCCACGAGATCATCCCGGAGACGCATCGCCGCGGACACCAGAACAAGGCGACGCTCGGCCTCGCCATCGGCCTGGTGCTGATGCTGTTCCTCGACGTCTGGCTCGGGTGAGGGCGGGGGGCGGCCGGGTCTCTGTAGCCCTCGCCACGAGCGCGCCCCCGTAGGGTGGGTTTTCAACCCACCATCCCCAGCCCGCCACAAGCGCTGCACTCTCACGCCGGTCCGTGGGGTGGCGCTGCAACGGTAGTGCGGCGCGCTTTATGCCGGCAAAACCCGTTGCAGCGGGGAGCTGAGCACCCAGCCCCACCAGAGCGCCAGCCCGCGGGGACGGGCCGGCGCTCGCGCGGCGCCTGCGGCTTGATTCCGCGCGGGGGAAGAGCGGCGGCGGGGTCTCGGAGAGCCAGCGGCGGCTGGTCTCCGAGACCCCCCCTCACACCCCGCCGTGCACCGCCCGCCCGCCGAGCATCGTCATCACCACCTTCGTCTCCCCGATGTCGCGCGGGTCGCAGGCGAAGATGTCCTGATCGAGCACGATCAGATCCGCCTGCTTGCCCGGCGACAGGCTGCCCGTCTCGGCATCCCGCCAGCCCGCGCGGGCGGCGAGCATTGTGTAGCCGGCGACGCATTGCTCGATGGTCAGCGCCTCCTCCGGCAGGAGCGGCTCGACGTCCAGCTCCTCGCGGCCCGGTTTCCGGGTGATCGCCGTCTCGATGATGGCGAAGGGGTTGAGCGTGCTCACCGTCCAGTCCGACGAGAGCACCAGCTCCGCCCGCGCGCGGGTCAGCGCGCCGAAGGCGTAGATGTACTTGCTCCGCTCCGGCCCGACGACGGGGATCGACATCTCCGACACCGGCGCCTCCATCCGCGCCCAGAGAGGCTGGACGTTCGCCACCACCCCCAGCTCGGCGAAGCGCGGGATGTCGGCCGGGTCGATGAACTGGATATGGGCGATCTGGTGGCGGCTCGGCCAGGGGCCGTTTCGCTTTCGCGCCAGCTCCATCCCGTCGAGCGCCGCGCGCACCGCGCCATCGCCGATGCAATGCACGTGGATCTGGAAGCGGGCCGCGTCGAAGGCGGGGAAGAGGGCAGCGATCTCCTCCCCGGGGAACATCACCGGGAAGTTGCCGCCCTCTTCGTCGGAGTAATCCTCGATCATCGCGGCGGTGCGGTTCTCCACCACGCCGTCGAAGAAGAACTTGGCGGAGTGAATGCGGAACATCTCGTACTGCGCCTGCTCGCGCATCCGGCTGAGCCGTGCCACCGCCTCCTCCGCCGGCTCGCCGGGCTTGACCAGCGCGGTCGCCACCACCCGCACCGTCAGCTCGCCGGCCTCGGCCATGGCGGCGTAGATGCGGCGGTGCCGCTCCTCCACCAGCGCATCCAGCACGCCGGTGATGCCGTGCTCGTTGGCATGGGCCTGCGCCCAGAGGACGCCTTCGCGGTACTCCTCGTCGGTCGGCTGCGGGCGCCGGTGGTTCACCCAGGTGACGGCGCGCTCGTGGAGGTAGCCCGTCGGATTGCCCTCGGCGTCTCGCACGAAATGCCCCTCCGGCGGGTCCTCCGTCGCGGCCGTCAGGCCGAGCGCCCGCATTGCCGCCGTGTTGATGCAGGCGTTGTGCGCATCCGCCGCCGTCACCATCGCCGGCCGGTCCGGCACGGCGCGATCCAGCACGGCGGCGGAGAGATTTTTCTCCGTCAGCAAAGCCGAGTTGTAGAAGGAGCCGAAGACCCAGGGCCGGTCGTGCGTGCCCGCGAAGGCGGCCATCGCCTCCACGATCTCCTCCGCGCTCCCGGCTTCGGTGAGATCGGCGCTCTCCACCGTGTGGTGGCCGCCGTCCTGCAGGTGGATGTGCGTGTCGTGGAAGCCCGGCAGCACCAGCCGCCCGCCGGCATCGAGCACCTCCGCCCCCTCCCCGGCGAGGGCCCGCATCTCGGCCTCGGAGCCGGCGGCGAGGATGCGGCCGCCGGCGATGGCCAGCGCCTCGGCGCGGGGGACGAGCGGGTCCATCGTCCGGATGTCGGCATTGATGAGAAGGGTGTCAGCGGTGATTCGCGGCAGGCTCACGGGGCTCTCCAGGCAAAAGGCGGCGCTGGCGGGATGCTTGGGCCAAGTTTCGGGCAGAGCAAGAGAATTAAACGACGATTCAGTACGGCGATGTCGCTTTCTGTCTACGACGGACTCTCAAACGGAGCGAACATCGCATCGCGGCCGGGGGGCCGTTTTCAGGGAATCCAGTCATGCAACGCCACAAGTTCGTCGACCGAATGTACCAGGGCAAGGTCAGCCGCCGTGAGATGATGAAGGCCGCCGGGGCCTTCGGCGTCGGCACCGCCATGCTGCCGCGGATGGCCACCGCCGCCGACATCCTCACCTGCCTCGAATGGGGCGGCTACGACGACCCGTCCTACTACCAGCCCTTCATGGCCAAGTACGGCGAGGCGCCGAACTTCTCGATCTTCGCGGGCGAGGAAGAGGCGCTCGCCAAGGTGCTCGCCGGCTTCGCCGCCGACGTCATGCACCCCTGCAACTACTCCGTCGGCCGCTTCGTCTCCGCCGGGCTGACGGTGCCGATCGACACCGGCCGCCTGACCCACTGGGACGACATCTTCCCCGTGCTGAAGAGCGCGCAGGGCGTCGTCGTCAACGGCGATGTGGTGATGGCCCCCGCCGATTGGGGCAATTCCTCCATCGCCTACCGGCCCGACCTCGTGGAGCCCGACTTCCTCGAGGACCCGTCGTGGAGCATCCTCTACGACGACCGCTATGCCGGCCGCGTCTCGACCCTCGACAACGAGCTGGTCGTGCAGATCGGCCTCATGGTCGCCGGCCAGAAATACGAGGACGTCTACGACATGACGGGGCCGGAGTTCGAGGCCGCCGCGCAGGAATGGGGCAAGAAGGGCCTCGACACCGCCCGCTTCCTCTGGACGGACGCGACAACGCTGCAGCAGGCCATGGCCTCGGGTGAGATCGTCGCCGCCTACGCGTGGAACGACCTCGTCGGCAACCTGCGCAACGAGGGCGTGCCCATCGCCTATGCCAACCCCAAGGAAGGCATGTTCACCTGGTTCTGCGGGCTGACGCTGCTCAACACCGGCTCCGCCGACGACGCCGCCGCCTATGACTTCCTCGATGCATGGCTGGCGCCGGAGACGGGCAAGCTGCTCATCGACGAAAGCGGCTACGGCCACGCCAACATGAAGAGCTTCGACATCGCCGACCCGGCGGCGGTGGAGAACATGGGCCTGACCGATCCGGTGGCGATGATGGAAACCTCGCTGATCTTCCTCACCCCGCCCGACGCGGTGCAGGAGGAGCAGACCCGCATCTGGGAAGACCTGAAGGCGCTGCAGTTCTAGGCACGTCCAATGGTCGAAGTCGCTGACACAGCGGTGCGCGCGGGCCTCTCCGGCCCGCGCCACCCGGCCGATCCTGCCCGCCGGCGCGAGGCGCGGGCGGGCTATGGCCTCATGTCCCCCGCCCTGCTGCTCATGGTGGCGGTGCTAGCGCTGCCGCTGGCGGCGCTGATCGTCCTGAGTTTCTGGACGCAGTCGGGCTTCACGCTCGACCGCACCTTCACGCTGGCGAATTACTGGCGGCTCATCGCCCCCTCCGACCGGGAGGTGGAGTGGATGGGGCTGACCTTCCGCCTCGCCTACCCGGTGCCGGCGATCCTCATCATCAAGTCGCTGGTGATGTCGCTGACGGCGACCGTCGCCGTCATCCTCCTCGCCTACCCGATGGCCTATTTCCTCGCCTTCCGGGTGCACCGCAACAAGGCCGCGTGGATCATCCTGCTCACCGTCCCGTTCTGGACGAGCTACCTTTTGCGCGTCTTCTCGTGGAAGGTCGTCCTCGGCTACAACGGCGCCATCAACTCCGGCCTCATGTCGCTGGGGATCATCGACGCGCCCTTGGAGTTCCTCCTCTACAACCCCGCGGCGGTGACGATCACGCTGGCGCACAGCTGGGTCTCCTTCATCGTGCTGCCCATCTACGTGAGTCTCGAGAAGATCGACCGCTCGATGCTCGAGGCGGCGAGCGACCTCGGCGACAGCAAGTGGAAGCGCTTCCGCCGCATCACCCTGCCCCTCTCCATGCCCGGCACCATCTCCGCCGCGCTGCTCGTCTTCATCCCCACCGTGGGGGATTACGTGACGCCGGAGCTGGTGGGCGGCCCCGGTGGCACCATGATCGGCTCCCTCGTCCAGCAGCTCTTCACCAAGCAGAACAACGCGCCGCTCGGCGCCGCGGTGAGCCTCGTGATGATGCTGATCATCGGGGCGATGGTGCTGATCTTCCTCACCCTCATCGGCTACTGGCGCATGCGCGCCCGGAGGGCGGCATGACCGGCGGCTGGGGCTTCAAGACCTACGCGATCCTCTTCATCGCCTTCATCTACGGGCCGGTGCTGATGCTGCCGCTCTTCAGCGTCAACGACAGCAACTTCGCCACCTTCCCGCTCGCCGGCTTCACGCTGCGCCACTACGCCGACCTGTGGACCCAGCGCCCGATCCTCGAGGCGCTGGGCAACTCGGTGCGCATCGCCGCGGGCGTCTCGGTGCTGGCGACGGTGGTCGCCATGCCGGCGGCCATCGCCGTCACGCGCTTCCGCTTCGCCGGCAAGGCGCCGGCGCTGGCCTTCATGATGCTGCCGCTCGTCGTGCCCTCCATCGTCATGGCGGTGGCGCTGCTCGTCATCGTGCTGCGCTTCCTCGGCATCCCGCTGTCGCTGTGGACGGTGGCGGCGGGGCACGTCGTCGTCTGCCTGCCCTTCTGCCTCTCCGTCCTCGTCTCCCGCCTCGAAGGCTTCGACGCCAGCCTGGAGGAGGCGAGCCGCGATCTGGGCTGCGCGCCGATGCAGACGTTCTGGCGCCTGACCTTCCCGCTGGCGCTTCCCGGCATCATCTCCTCGCTGCTGCTGGGCTTCATCATCTCGTTCGACGAGTTCGTCATCGCCTTCTTCCTGACGGGGACGGAGAACACCCTGCCCGTCTATCTCTACAGCCAGCTGCGCTTTCCCAATTCGCTGCCGGGCACGCTGGCGCTCGGCTCGCTGATCCTCATCGCCTCGACCCTGCTCGTGGTGCTGGCAGAGGTGATCCGCCGCCGCGGCGTGACCTCGGACAACCCCGGAGACATCTGACATGACCGCCCGTCCGGCCGAGGCCGCGTCCACCACCACTCCCGCCCCGCTCCTGCGCATCGAGCGCATCACCAAGAGCTTCGGCAATGTCGACGCGCTGCGGGATATCGACTTCACCATCGGCCGCGGGGAGTTCTTCTCCCTCCTCGGCGCCTCGGGCTGCGGCAAGACCACGCTGCTGCGCATCCTAGCGGGGATCGAGCAGCCGACGACCGGGCGCCTCGTGATCGACGGGCAGGACATGGCCGGCGTGCCGGCCAACCGGCGGCCGACCAACATGGTCTTCCAGTCCTACGCCATCTTCCCGCACCTCAACGTCGAGGAGAACATCGGCTACGGGCTGAAGAACCTGAAGCTCGGCAAGGAGGAGACTGCCCGCCGCATCGAGGAGGCGCTGGCCCTGGTCAAGCTGGACGGCTTCGCCAAGCGCAACTCCCACGCCCTCTCGGGCGGGCAGCGCCAGCGGGTGGCCCTCGCCCGGGCGCTGGTGATGCGCCCCAAGGTGCTGCTCCTCGACGAGCCGCTCTCGGCGCTCGACAAGAAGCTGCGCGAAGAGATGCAGCTGGAGCTGCGCGCCATGCAGCGCACGCTCGGCATCACCTTCGTCTTCGTCACCCATGACCAGGAGGAGGCGATGACCCTGTCGGACCGCATCGCCATCGTCTCCGCCGGCCGCATCCTGCAGATCGGCAGCCCGCAGGATCTCTACGAGCGCCCCGCCGGCCGCGAGGTTGCGGAGTTTCTCGGCTCGATGAACCTCCTGCCCGTCACCGTCAGCGGCCCCGCCTCGGTCGATGCCGGCCCGCTCGGCCCCCTCTCGGCCCCCGTGAAGGGCCTGCCCGACGGCACCCCCGCCCAGCTGGCCCTCCGCCCCGAGCGCCTGTCGCTGGTCGAGGGCGAGGGCCCCGCCGGCAACCGCCTCTCCGGCGCGGTGGCGGAGGCGGTCTACCTCGGCGACCGCATCCACTACCTCGTCGACATTCCCGGCCTCGCCCGCCCGCTGCGCGTCGTCGCCCCCAACTCCGTCGCCCCCGTGCTTGCTCTCGGCTCCCCCGTGGCGGTCACCTGGCCCGACGAGGCGGGCCTCGTCCTCGGCGACTGAAGGCGGCTTTCCCCAGCGGAACTTTTGCTCCCTGCTTCGGTTGACGGCCAAAGCAGGGAGAGACCCATGATACCCATCCGCGCCCACGCCATCCTCGACTACGTCGTCGGTGTCCTCCTCATCCTCGCGCCCTTCGCCCTCGGCTTCGCCAACGGCGGCGCGGCGATGTACGTGCCGGTCCTCCTCGGCGCCGCGCTGCTGATCTACAGCGCCCTGACGCGCTACCCCCTGTCGCTGCTCAAGGCGATCCCCCTCGGCATCCACCTCGGCCTCGACCTCTTCATCGGCATCATCCTCGCCCTGTCGCCGTGGTTCTTCAGCTTCTTCGAGCTGGTCTGGTGGCCCCACGTCGTGGTCGGCGTCACCGCGATCGTCGTCGTCCTCCTGACGGACCGCAAACCGGTGCGCGACGAGCCGAAGTGACCCGGCGGGCCCAGAACGGCACGTGACACCAAGGGCGTGCGTCCTATACTCCATCGCCATGCCCGCGCCTCCGCGACCACGACGGCTCCCTTCTCGGCTTGCGCGCATGGCGGCGCTGGCGCTCTGGGCCGTGGCGGTGGCGCTCGTCGTGCTCGGCCTCGTGACCGGCCAGACCGTGATGTGGATCGGCAGCGCCGGCGCCATCGCCCTCGCGCTGCTCCTGCCCCTCTACACCCGCGTCTCGGGTATCGAGATGCCACCCGGCCTCGCCACCGGGGTGCTCGTCTTCTCGCTCTGCGCCTTCGTCCTCGGCGAACATGCCGGCGCCTACACCACCCTCGGCTGGTGGGACATCGTGCTCCACCTCCTCGCCTCGGCGGTGCTCGCCCTCGTCGGCCTCGCGCTCGTCCTGCTCAACACCGAGGGCGCCCCGCCCCGCACCGGCCTGTGGATCGGCGCCGTCCTCGGCGTCGGCTTCGCCGCCCTCGTCGGCGGGGCGTGGGAGCTGCTGGAGTTCTCCATCGACGCCATCTTCGGCACCAACGCCCAGCGCTCCGGCCTGCCGGACACGATGGGCGATGTCCTGACCAACCTCGCCGGCGCCACTTACGGCGCCGTGGCCGGCCGCCTCGTGCTGCGGCGCGGGCTGCGGCTGCCGCTCTCGGGGCTGCTCGTCGCCTTCTGCGCGCGCAATCCGGTGATCTACGGCGCCTGGCCGGGCGTACCATTCCAGAAGGCGGGCCGGCAGCCCGCCGCGACGACCGAGGCCCCGCTGATGGAGACGACGTGACACAGATGATCCCCGCATGGCGCGAGGGCCGGCTGCAACCGGTGGAGAAGCTGCAGGTCCACCGCGAGGGGCTGCGCCACCTCGCCGTCTCCGTCTTCGTCAATCACCGGGAGACGACGCTCATCCAGCGCCGGGCCGACGGCAAGTACCACACCCCCGGCTGCTGGGCGAACGCCTGCTGCACCCACCCCGCCTGGGGCGAGGCGCCGGAGGATTGCGCCCGCCGCCGTGTCGGGGAAGAGCTGGGGCTGAAGGTCGGCCCGCTGCGCCACCGCGGGCAGGTCACCTACCGCGCCGATGTCGGCGGCGGGCTCATCGAGCACGAGGTGGTGGAGATCTTCTCGGCCGAACTGCCCGAGCCCGTCGAGCCCCGCCCCGACCCCGACGAGGTCTCGCAGACCCGCTGGATCACATGGGACGCGCTGGAGGGGGAGATCGCCGCGGCGCCCGAGCGCTTCGTCCCCTGGCTGCGCATCTACCTCGCCGACCATCGCGCCCTGCTGACCGGATGAGCGTGGAGGAGCTGCAGCGCGCCGCCGAGGCCCTCGGCGGCCACTGGCCCGCCCCCTCCCGCGCCGAGCGGGCCGCCCACCTCTCCGCCCTCGCGCGGGAGGTGAAGGCGGCGGCGGAGGAGATCGCCACCACGGTCAGCGCCGATTTCGGCCATCGCCCCCGGCCCGAGACGCTGCTGACCGAGGTCGCGATGATCCTGCAGGCCGTGCGCCACGCGAAGCGCAACCTCCGCCGCTGGATGCGCCCGCTCCGCGCCCCGCTGCCGCCGCACCTCTGGCCCTCGACGGGGCGGGTCTATCGCGAGCCGCTCGGCCTCGTCGGCATCCACGCGCCGTGGAACTACCCGGTGCAGCTCTCGCTCGCCCCCCTCGTCGCGGCCCTCGCCGGGGGCAACCGGGCGATCCTGCACCCGTCGGAACATGCGCCCCGCACGGCGGAGTTGTTGAAACGGCTGGTGGAGGCCGCGGTGCCCGGCCGGGCGCGCGTCGTCACCGGCGGGCCGGAGGTGGCGCAGGCGCTCTCCGCCCTGCCGCTGGACGGGCTGTTCTTCACCGGCTCCACCGCCACCGGCCGTCGCGTGATGGCGGCGGCAGCGGAGAACCTCGTGCCGGTGGTGCTGGAGCTTGGCGGCAAGTCCCCCGCCCTGATCCTGCCCGAGGTGGATCTCGACGCCGCCGCCCGCTCCATCATGGCCGGCAAGCTGCTCAATGCCGGGCAGACCTGCATCGCGCCCGATTACGTCCTCGTCCCCCGCCCGATGATGGAGCCGCTGCTGGAGGCGCTCCGCCGGGCCACCGCCGCCCTCTACCCCGACCCGGCGGGGGAGGATTACGCCACCATCCTGCGAGGGGCCGATCTCGCCCGCCTCACCGCCCTACGCGAGGGCGCCGACGCCCGGCCGCTGATGGCGCAGATGCCGCCACCCCCCCGCCTCGGCGCCTGGGTCCTCGTCGACCCGCCCGCCGATCACCCGGCCCTGCGGGAGGAGATCTTCGGCCCCGTCCTGCCGCTCGTCCCCTACGAGGGGGCGGAGGCGGCGCGCGCCTATGTCAACGGCCGCCCCACCCCACTGGCGCTCTACGTCTACGGGCGGGATGTGAGAGCGGCGCGAGCGGAGGTGGAGGCGATCCGCTCCGGCGGGGCGATGATCAACGAGGCGGTGCAGCACGTCGCCGTGCAGTCGATGCCCTTTGGCGGCGCGGGGGCCTCGGGCCTCGGGGCCTATCACGGCGACGAGGGCTTCCGCTCGCTGAGCCGGCCGCGCAGCGTCATCGTCTCCCGCCCCTCGCTGGCCCGCATGGTGCGCCCGCCCTACGGCCAGCGGATGGAGCGGATCCTCGCCTCGCTGATGCGCTAGGCGCCGCCGCGGCCGTAGCTGCGCCCCCGCCACTCCGTCTGCCCGCCGCGCCGGGCTGAGACGAGGGCGGAGAACTGGATGGCGAGCACGACCAGCACCCCGAGCGGATGCAGCAGCACCGACAGCCACGATTGCCGCAGCCGCACCGCCATGGCCGCGCGGGCGGCATAGACGAGCGCCACGGCCAGCGCCGAGAGCCCCGCCGCCCAGGGCGCGCCCGCGATGAGCGCGGCGAGGAGCGTCAAGATCGGCAGGACGTGCCCGCCGAAGAGCAGCAGTGTCCAGACGGGCAGCGCCCTTGGCGTCGCCATCCCCTCCGTCGCGTTCTTGGAGAAGCCCCGCCAGATGTCGCCGGGCGTGTCGTACATCCGGCAGGTGGCCAGCGGGGTGGCGTCGGTCAGGTCCGTGCGCCCGCCCGCCTTCCGGACATTGCGGGGGATCAGCAGCCCGTCATGCATCCGCCCGCTGAAGGCAGCGTGGCCGCCGGCGGCTTCATAGGCGGCGCGGCGCACCGCCATGAGCTGCCCGCAGCCGGCACCGAAGGACGGCTCCGGCGAGCGGCGCGCCATCGGCAGCGGCAGGTAGCCGAGCAGCGTCGTGAAGATCTGCGGGATCACCACCTTCTCGGCCAGCGTCCCCGTGATCTGACGGGGGAAGCCGGAGAGGCAATCGAGCCCCGCCCGCTCCATCTGACCCGCCAGCCGCGCGGCGGCATCGGGCGCGAGGCGCACGTCGGCATCGACAAAGAGCAGGATCGGGTGGCGCGCCGCCTGCCCCAGCTGCCAGCAGGCATGGGTCTTGCCGATCCAGCCCTCCGGCATCGCGGCCCCGTGGAGCAGCCGCACGCGCGGGTCCGCCCCGGCGCGGGCCGCCACGATCTCTGCCGTCCCATCGGTCGAGCCGTCGTCAAGCACGACCACCTCGATCTCCACGCCCTGCTGCGCCAGCGCGCCGTCCAGCGCCGCGCCGATGTTCTCCGCCTCGTCCCGCGCGGGGATGAGGAGGGAGACGGCCGGCAGAGCGCCCTCCGCCCGGGGCGGCGGCTGCAGGGCGGCTAGGTTGGCGGCGACCATCCCGGCGAAGAGCGCCGCCAGCGCCAGCCCGAGGAGCGTCAGCGCGAGGATCACCGCTCCGCCTCCGGCGCATGATCCGGCGAATACCGCTCGCCCTTCAGCGCCGCCCGCCCCCGCTGCCAGAGCCCGTAGACGCCGCCGGTGCCCCTCGCCCCTCCGATGAGCGTCTCGAACGGCGCCGCGTCGCGCGCCATCGCCAGCTCGGCGAGCGCGTCCGCCGTCTCCGTCAGCGCCGCCTCCATGCGGGGGGCGAGGGCGGCGGGGCGCTCTCCAGGGGCGGCCTCGACGGGGGCGCCGAAGCGGACCAGCGCCTCGGGCTTCTTCTCCGACCAGAACGGATACTCGATGGCCATCGGCACCGCGATCAACCCCGGCGCCCGCGCCACCAGATGTGCCGCGCCGGGGCGAAGGGCCAGCGGCCGGGCGCGCGGGTCGGCGAAGCGCCCCTGCGCGGTGATCCAGAGCACGCGGTCGGGCTTCGCGACGATCCCCCTTGCCTGCCGGAGGAACTCCGCCGCGCCGCGCCGGCTGTCCTGCGCCACGCCGAAGAGGCCGATCCGGGCCATGAAGGGGTAGCGCTCCAGCATCGCCCCGTCGATCGGGCCAAAGCCGATGCGGCCGGGGAAGAGCGCGCCCTGCAGCGCGATGAACAGCGCCGGGTCCCACCACGAGGGGTGGTTGGCGTAGATCATCACCGGCCGCCCCTCCGGCAGCTCCGGCAGGCCGGGCCGGGCGAGCCGCACCGCGCGGAAGTTGCCTGCCAGCTGCCGCCTCATCACCCGCATGAAGAAGCGCACGGCGACCTCGGAGCGCAGCGCCTCGGGGCCGGCGTTACTCCGCGGCGACATCCGGCTTCCGTGTCTCCCCGCCGGCATCCTGATCGAGCGTATCCGCGGCGATCCAGCCCGACATCAGCGCCATGGGCATGCCCGGCCCCGGATGGGCGGAGCCGCCGGCGAGGTAGAGCCCCGGCACCTGCCGCGAGCGGTTGCCCGGCTTGAAGGCGCCCAGCACCTTGCCGTGGCTGGCAAGGCCGTAGATGGCGCCGTTGAGCACGCGGTAGCGGTCGTGAATGTCCTGCGGGGTGAGCGTGCGCTCGACCTCGATGCGCTCCTCGATATCTTCCATCCCCGCCGTGCGCTTCAGCTTGTCGAGGATGGTCTGCCGATAGCCGGGCAGCATCTGCGACCAGTCCTGCCCCTCGCGGAGGTAGGGCGTGTGCACGAGCACGTAGAGCGCCTCGCCGCCCTCGGGCGCCACGCCCGGCTCCGTCCGCGCGGGGGCGGCGAGATAGGCGGTGGGGTCGGGCGCGGGGATGCCACGATCATAGATCGCGTTGAACTCCTCCTCGGGGTCGCGGGAGAAGACGAAGTTGTGGTGGGCGATGTGGTCGTAGGCCTTTTTCAGGCCCAGATAGAGCACCACGCCCGAACAGGCCGCCTCGCGCTTGCGGGACTTGCGGAACTGCTCCCACGCCTCGCCCCCGACCAGCTCACGGTAGGTGCGCACGCTGTCCATGTTGGAGACGACGCGGTCGACCGAGACGCGCTCGCCGGCCTCTGTCACCACGGCGCTGGCGCGGCCCTTCTCCAGCTCGATCTTCGAGATGCCGCAGCCGGTGCGGATCTCGACGCCGAGCTCGCCGGCCAGCTTCTCCAGCGCCACGGGCACGGCGCGGGTGCCGCCCATCGGGTACCAGACACCCTCGCCCTGCTGCATCTGCGCGATGCCGCAGAGGACGGCGGGGGAGGCGAGGGGGGAGGAGCCGACATACTGGATGAAATGCTCCAGCATTTGCGTGACGCGCTTGTCGCGCACGTTGCGCTTGATCTCGCCCGCCACGGTGCGGTGCATGCGCAGCGCCAGCACGTCCGACAGGGTGGAGAGGTTCATGTTGGCCTTCATGTCCATCGTGTCGCGAAGATCCTCGACCGATTTCCAGAAGAAGAACTTGTCGGACACGTCGGAGAGGCGGCGCGCCACGGCCATGAACTTCTCGAACCCCTCGCGATCCTGCGGCGAGAGCTTGGCGATCTCCTCGCCCGCGAGCTTGGGATCGTCGCGCAGGTCAAGCACCGAGCCGTCGTCGTAGAAGCAGCGCCATTGCGGGTCGAGCCGGCGGAGGTCGAGCTCGGCGTGCAGGTCGCGCCTGGCCTCGCCGAAGATGCGCTCCAGCACGCGCGGCATGGTCAGGATGGTCGGCCCCATGTCGAAGCGGTAGCCGCCTTCCTCGAGCACCGCGGCCTTGCCGCCGAGCCACTCGTTCTTCTCGAAGAGGATGACCTTGTGGCCCCGCGCCGCAAGGGTGCAGGCCGAGGCGAGCCCGCCGAGGCCGCCTCCGATAACTGCTGTCACGCTCATTCGGCAGCCTCCTTCGGCATTCTGGTGGTCAGCTCGTCCGCATCGGGGAGCTTGAGGTCGTCGGCGCAGAGCCGGCTGGCGATCCGCGCGCTTTCAAAGATGGTCGGCAGGCCCGAGCCCGGATGCGTGCCGCCGCCGGTCAGATAGACGCCATCGATATCCTCGAAGCGGTTGCGCGGGCGGAAGTTGAGCATCTGCCCGAGGTTATGCGCAAGGTTGAAGGTGGCGCCCTCGTAGACCGACATCTTCGATTGCCAGTCGTCGGGGGTGAACATCACCTCGGTGCGGATGTCGGGGCGAATGTCGCGGCCCGCGAGCTTACTCACGCGGGTAAGCATCTTCTCGCGGAAGGCGGGGGCGATGGCTTGCCAGTCCACCCCTCCGGTGAGGTTCCCCACGGGCGCCAGCACGTAAAGCGCCGAATGCCCCTCGGGGGCGAGCGTCGGGTCCGTCGCGCTGCCGTTCTGGATGTAGATCGTCGGGTCTTCCGGGGCCTGGCCCGCGTCGATCTCTTCGACGTTGCGGGCGTAGTCGCCCGAGAAGGCGATGGTGTGGTGGGCCATGTTGGGCAGGCTGCCCTCGATCCCGAGGTAGAGCATGAAGGTGGAACAGGAGTAGCTCTTGGAGGCGAGCTTCTTGTCCGTCCATTTCTTCCGGGCGCTGTCAGGGACGAGCGTCGTCATCGCGTGGGCGAAATCGGCGTTCATGACCACCGCATCGGCGTCGTACTGCCCCTGCGCCGTCACAGCGCCGGTCGCGCGCCGCCCGTCGAGCACCAGCCGCTCGACCGGCTCGCTGAGCCGGATGTCCACGCCCATCTCCCCTGCCACCCGCGCCATCGCCGCGGTGATGGCGTTACAGCCGCCGCGCGGATGCCAGACGCCGAAGCCATACTCGATATGGGCGATGATCGTGTAGAGCGACGGGCACTTGAACGGCGACATGCCGAGGTATTTGCTCTGAAAGGAAAACGCGACGCGCACGTCGGGATGCTGGAACCAGCGGTTCAGCTCGGTATCCACCGTCGCCCAAGGGCGCAGCTTGGGCAGGGCGCGCAGCATGTCGGGGCGCACCAGATCGGCGGGCGACAGGAACGGCCGCTGCAGGATGGGGCGAAACGTCTCGAACTTGCGGCGGTTTTCCTCGAGATAGGCGGGCACGTTGGCCGCGTCCTTCGCATCGATTCGCGCCACCTGCTCCACGAGGCGGTCCACGTCGGCGGTCGCGTCGATCCGGCGGCCGTCCTCGAACTGCAGGCGGTACATCGGATCGAGCCGGATGAGATCCACTTCGGCATCGAAGTCGTATCCACAGGCGGAGAAGATCTCTCGGGGGATCTCGGGGTAGAGAAAGAAGGTCGGTCCGATGTCGAAGGTGAACCCGCCCTGCCTCAGCGCTCCCGTCCGTCCTCCGGGCGCCGCCTCCTTCTCCAGCACCGTCACCTCGGCGCCGGCCGATTGCAGCAGCATGGCGGAGGCGAGGCCCCCCGGCCCGGCGCCGATCACCAGCACGCGGGGGCGGGGCCTGAGCGGCAGGGGGCTCGCCAGGCGGGCCGACGTGTCGTCCTTCATGCCTGCCGCCCCCGCCACGCCGCGTCACCCAGAACTCGGAGAATTGCCATCGCCCGTTCTCTCCTTACCATTGCCCCGTTCCCGGCGCTCCTGCCACACCGCCGGGTGCGGGAGGATAGCTAGCGCGCCGATGGACCACGGCTTGAAAAATATCACGGCCCCGCAGGGCGGCTCGCCGACCGTCCCCTCGCGGGGCGCGGATGGCGAGAACTTCCCGGTGGCGTCGCTTCTCCTTCCGGCAGCCCTACGCCCGGCCGTTCGCTCTTTCTACGATGTCGTGCGCGCGGCGGATGACTTTGCCGACGATCCCTCCCTCTCCGCGGAGGAGAAGGCCCGGCAGCTCGACAGGATGGACGCCGGCCTGACCGGCGATCCACAAGGCGATCCGCGCGCCCGCCGCCTCGTCGCGGTGCTGGAAGAGACCGGCCGCCCGGGCGCGGAGCGGCACGCGCGGCGGATGGTCGCGGCGTTCCGCGAGGATATCGCCGCCACCCCCTGCCGGACGTGGGAGGACCTGCTGCGCTCCTGCCGCGGCTCGGCCGATCCGGTGGGCCGCTTCCTCCTCGATCTGCATGGCGAGGGGCCCCAGGGCCACGCCGCCTCCGACGCGCTCTGCACGTCGCTGCAGATCCTCAACCACCTGCAGGACATGGGGGAGGACAGGCGCCGCCTCGGCCGCGTCTACCTGCCCGTGGGCTGGATCGAGGAGGCCGGCGGCAGCCTCGCCGATCTCGAAGCGCCCGCGCTCACCCCCGCCCTCCGCGCGGCGATGGACAGGGCGCTGGCCGGCACGGCGGCCCTTCTGCGGGAGGCCTCGGCCCTCCCCCGCCTCCTCCGCTCCCGCCGTCTCGCCGCGGAGACCTCGGCGATCCTCAGCCTCGCCCGCGCGCTCCATGCGCGGCTGCAGCGGGGCGATCCCCTGGCCCGCCGCATCGCGCCGACGCGCGGCGATGCCGGGCGGGCGGCGCTCGCGGGGGCGCTGCGGCTCGCGGGTGTGGGCCGCTGATGGCGCTCGATACCGACATGCAGCGCCCGGCGGAGGCCATCGTCGAGTCGGCGGGCAGCTCCTTCACCGCCGGCATGCGGCTCCTGCCGAAGGACCGGCGGCGCGCGATCTTCGCGATCTACGCCTTCTGCCGCGCCGTCGACGACATCGCCGATGGCGACGGCACCGGCCCGGACAAGGCGCTCCGTCTCGACGCCTGGCAGCGGGAGCTGGACCGAGCGCGCGCCGGCCACGCCGCCACGCCGGTCGGCGCCGAGCTGAGCTGGGCCATCGGCCATTACGACCTCCCCGAGGAGGAGCTGGAGCTCATCATCGAAGGCATGCGCATGGACGTCGACGGCATGGTCGCGCCCGAGCGCCCGACGCTCGACGCCTACGTCCGCCGCGTCGCCGGCTCCGTCGGGCTGCTGTCGATGCACATCTTCGGCGCGTGGCGGGGGGAGAGCTCGCGCCGCTTCGCCCTGTCGCTGGCCCGGGCGCTGCAGCTCACCAACATCCTCCGCGACATCGAGGAGGACGCCGCCATGGGCCGCGTCTACCTGCCGCGTGACCTCTTGGCAGAGGCCGGCGCCGCCGCCGACCCGGCCCTCGTCGCCGACGATCCCCACCTGCCGCAGGTGCGCGCCCGGCTGGCGAGAGAGGCGCGCGCCGCCTTCACCGAGGCCGAGGCGGAGATCGCCGCCCACCCGCGCCTGCGCCTGATGCCGGCGCTCCTGATGATGGGCCCCTACGAGCGCATCCTGCGGCAGATCGAGCGCGACCCGACGCGCCGCCCGCCGGACAGGGGCCAGCTCGGCAAGGTCTGGGATGGCGCCCGCTGCCTCGCGCGCGGGCGGCGGTGAGGCGTGTCCATGTCGTCGGCGCCGGCCTCGCCGGCCTCGCCGCCGCGCTCGACCTCGCCGAGGACGGAGGCGTGGAGGTGCACCTGCACGAGGCCACCGGCCGCGCCGGCGGACGCTGCTGGAGCTTTCATGACAGCCGGCTGGACCGGCTGATCGACAACGGCAACCACCTCGTCCTCTCCGGCAACGCCGCCGTCCTGAACCATTGCCGCCGCATCGGCACCCATGCGTCGCTGGACATCGCCCCGGCGGCGGAGCTGCCCTTCCACGACCTCGCGGACGGCACCTCCTGGACGCTCCGCATCCCCGACGGCCCCGCCGACCTGCTACGCGGAAACGTCGCCCTGCCCCCCGGTGTCCGCCCCGGCGCCGCGGCGGCGGACATGCTGCGCCTCCTCGCCGCCGGCCCGGCGCGCACGGTCGGGGGCGCCCTTCCCGGCCGCGCCGCCGCCTGGCAGCGCCTGTGGGAGCCGCTCAGCCTCGCCGTCCTCAACGCCCCGCCGGAGGGGGGCGCGGCCCGCCCCCTCGCGGCCGTCCTGCGCAAGAGCCTGCTGAAGGGCGGCCGCGCCTGCCGCCCGGTGACGATGCCCCACGGCCTCGGCCCGACGCTGGTCGACCCCGCGCTCCGCCGCCTCCGCGACCTCGGCGCCCACATCGCCTTCCGCACGCCGCTGCGGGCCATCGCCTTCGGCCCGACCCGGGTGCAGGCGCTGGAGTTCGACGCCCGGACGATCCCGCTGGGCGAGGACGACACCGTCATCCTTGCCGTCCCGGCCGAAGCGGCGGGGCGCCTGCTCTCCCGCCCCGCGCCGCTCGCCGGCCTCTCCATCCTCAACGCGCATTTCCTCGTCCACCCCGAGACGGCCCTCCGCGCCCCGCCCCTCCTGGGCTTCCTCTCAGCCGAGGCGCAGTGGGCCTTCACCCGCGGCGACGTCATCTCTGTCACCGTTTCGGCCGCGCGACCCGGGCCCGACGACGCGGGCATCCTCTCCCGCCTCTGGTCCGACATCGCCCGCGCGCTCGGCACCTCCGAGGCACCCCTCGCCTCCCGCCTCCTGCGCGAGAAGGCCGCGACCTTCGCCGCGACGCCGGAGAGCCTCACCCGCCGCCTGCCGCTCCGCCCCGGCCCTCGCAACCTGCTGCTGGCCGGTGACCACGTCGCCGCGCCCCTGCCCTCGACGCTGGAGGGCGCGCTCCTCTCCGGCCACGCCGCCGCCGCAGCGGCCCTCCGCCCCGCGCGCTGACCTACCGCTGCTCCGCCAGATGCTGCGCCACCTCCGCCTCCATGGCGCGGAAGCGGGCGGCGGCGAAGGCCTCGAAATTGGCGAGCAGCGGGCTGCCGGCGGAGGCGTGGTGGGTGATCGTGCCGAGGGAGACCACCGGCAGATCCTCCGGCGCGCCGATCACCCGCACCTCGCCGGCGCGCAGCTCGTTCAGCGCCGTGATCACCGGCAGGATGGCGAAGGATTCCACCAGCTTCAGCATGTTGAGCAACGCCTTGCCGGATTCGCTGGAGGCGAAGCTGCGCATGTGCATGACGCCGAGCTGCGCCAGCACCCGCTCCGCATAGCCGTGCATGATGGAGTTCTCCGCGTGGCCGATCCACAGCCCCGCCTCCAGCGTCTCGACGAGGGAGAGCGCCGGGTCGGCGCGAAAGCCCGCCCTCACGAAGACGGCGTGCTCGGCATCGGCGATGCGGCGCTGCACGAGGCCGGTGGCATTGTCGGCGCTCTCCATCGGCACCAGCGCGATGTCGAGCCGCCGCTCCGTCACCCGGCCCCGCAGCTCCGGCCCGTAGGCGGAGCAAAGCTCGAAGCGCACGCCGGGGTTCTCCAGGTGATACTCCGCCACGATGCGCGCCATGACATCCTCGCAGAAGAACGGCGGCGCGCCGATGCGGATGGTGCCGACCTGCCCGTCCGCCATCTGCCCCGCCGCCTGCCCCGCCTCGCGGATGATGGCGCGCAATTGCGTGCCCCTCAGCGCCAGCTCGCGACCCAGCTCCGTCGGCTCCAGCGGCTGGCGGCGGCGCGACAGCAGGCTCTGCCCCACGCGCCCCTCCAGCTGCGCCACCGCCTTGCTCAGCGCCGGCTGCGCCATGCCCAGCGCCTCGGCGGCGCGGGTGAAGGAGCGCTCCTCCACCACGCGGGAGAAGAGCATCAGGGCGCGTGGATCGAGCGACAGCACCTTGGCCATGGGCCCTCCCTTTCATGCCCTCAGGGAATGAACATGTGCCGAGACATTATTTGAAAGCAAATAGCACACAAGGCAAGCTGCCCTCGTCCGCCTCGGGGAGGAGGCGCGCACCAAGGGGCTGGGAGGGCTCTATGGAACGCCGCACCGCGCTGGTGCCGGGGGATCTCTGGGCCCTCCGTGCCATCACAGCGCTTCTGCTCTTTGCCATGATGGCCCTGACCTTCGTTGATGTGCTCGGGCGCTATCTCTTCAACGCGCCGGTCTATGGCGCGGCAGAGATGATCCAGATCCTGCTCGCCGCCACGATCTTCTCCGGCTTCGGCCTCGTCTCGGATGCCGACAGCCATATCACCGTCGATCTGTTCGAGGCGCCGCTTGCGAAGGCCTTTGGCCGGCCGCGGCGCATCTTCATCGGCCTCGTTTCCGCCGCCGGGCTCCTGCTGATCGGCTATGAGCTGGCGCGCACCGGCCAGAAGGCCATCGAGACGGCGCGCGAGACGCTGGTGCTGGAATGGCCGCAGGCGTGGCTGTCGCTGCCGGGTGCGATTTTCTGCGTCATCGCCGCGGCGCTGCAGGTGAACAGGAGCTTGCGCCAGTCATGATCGCCGCCCTCATCGCCTTCGCCATCGTCCTCGCGCTCTGCTTCTTCGGCATCCGCATCGGCTTCGCCACGCTCTTCGTCGGCTTCCTCGGCTTCGCTCTCGAGCGCGGGATCGGCCCCGCCTTCTCCCTCATGGGCGCGCAGGTGCTGGAGACGGCGACGAGTTACTCCCTCTCCGTCATCCCGCTCTTCGTGCTGATGGGCGTGTTCATCTACCGCTCCGACATCTCGGGCGATCTCTACCGCGCCGCCCATGCCCGGCTCGGACACTACCGGGGCGGGCTCGCCCATTCCACGGTGCTCGCCTGCGCCGGCTTCTCCGCCGTCTGCGGCTCATCGCTCGCCACCGCCGCCACCATGACCCGCGTCGCCCTGCCGCCGATGCGCACGCACCATTACTCCGACCGGCTCGCCACGGGCACCATCGCCGCCGGCGGCACGCTGGGGATCATGATCCCGCCCTCGGTGCCCTTGATGATCTACGGCATCATCGCCGAGCAGGACATCGGCCGCCTCTTCATCGCCGGCATCCTGCCAGGTGCGATCCTCGTTCTGTCCTTCATGGCCGCCATCGTCGTCTGGTCGGGCCTCAAGCCAGAGATGGCCCCGCCCGGCGAGAAGCTGGAGCGCAAGGAGGGGGCCAGCGCCGTGCGCGCAGTTCTGCCGGTGCTGGCCCTCTTCGTGCTCGTGCTTGGCGGCATCTACGGGCGCATCTTCACGCCGACGGAAGCTGCCGGCATCGGCGCCACGGGCGCCGCGCTCATCGCCATGACGCGCGGCCATCTGTGGAGCTTTCGCGAATGGGTCGAGGCGCTCGTGGAAGCCTCGATGACCACCGCCTCGCTCTTCATGGTCGTCTTCGGCACGATGGTCTTCGCTCAGTACATCAATCTCTCGGGCATGCCGTTCGACCTGATGTTCATGCTGCAGGACATGCAGCTGACGCCCACCGGGCTGGTCGTCGGCATCTGCGTGATCGCGCTGCTGCTCGGGATGGTCTTCGAGTCCCTCGGCATCCTGCTGCTCCTCGTGCCGGTCTTCATGCCGGCCCTTCTGGCGGCGCAGGTGGATCTCATCTGGTTCGGCATCGTCATCGTGCTGGTGACGGAGCTGGGGCTCATCACGCCCCCCATCGGCATGAACGTCTTCGTCGTGCGCAGCGTGGTGGACGATGTGCGCATGGCCGACATCTTCGTGGGCGTTCTGCCCTTCGCACTGGCGATGCTGGCGGTGCTGGCGCTGATCCTGGCGCTGCCCGGCATCGCGACATGGCTGCCCGGGCTGTCCGGGTGAACGGGGCCGGCGGGGAGGCCGGCCCGATTGGGAGGATCCACATGAGCTACCATTTCAAGACCGCCCTCGCGGCAACCGGCCTCGCGCTGACCCTCGGCGCCCCGGCCCACGCGCAGAGCACCCGCGTGCTGGTGAACTGCTTCTTCCCGCCGCAGCACTTCGTCTGCACTGACGTGCTCGGCACATGGGCGCAGGACGTGAGCGCGGCGACGGAGGGCCGCGTGCAGGTCGCCATCCTGCCCAGCAACATGGCGCCCCCGCCCGAGCAGCTGACCTCCACCCGCGACGGGGTCTTCGACGCCGCCCTGCAGATGAACGTCTTCATCGCCAACGAGGTGACCGGCATCCAGCTCGGCATGCTGCCCTTCACCGGCACCGCCGATTCCCGCGCCAACTCGCTGGCCCTCTGGAGCACTTACGAGGAATACTTCGCCGAGGCGGACGAGTACGAGGGTGTCGAGCTTCTCTCCGTCTACGTGGCCCCGGGAGCGGATTTCTACTCGCTCGACGGCACGCCGATCCTCTCGGTGCAGGACCTCGCCGACAAGAAGATGTGGGCCGCCGCCGGCCTCGTGGCGGAAGAGCTGAAGGACCTCGGCTCCCCCGTCGTCTCCGGCCCCGCCGTCCAGATGACGGAGTTGATCCAGCGCGGCGTCGTCGACGGCTTCGTCGGCATCCCGGCCACCGACGCGCAGGTCTTCAACGTCCTGCCGCCGGCGGAATCGATCACGGTGACGGATCGCAAGATCTCCACCCCCGCCTTCTCCTTCTTCATCAACTCCGATGTCTGGGCGGAGATTTCCCCCGAGGATCAGGAGGCCATCCGCGCCCTCTCCGGCGCCGCCTGGGCGGAGAAGGTGGGCACCATCTTCACCGAGGTCGAGGCCGGCGTGCATGAGGAGATCGCCGGGATGATGGAGGTCCACGAGGCCTCGCCCGAGTTCGAGCAGGCCCTGATCGACGCCGCCCAGCCCTACATTGACGCCTGGATCGAGGAGGCGAGTGCCAAGGGCATCGACGGGCAGGCGGCGCTCGACTTCTACATGGCCGAGATCCAGCGGCTGACGGCCGAATGACAGGCCGGCCAGGCGGACGAGGAGAGAGGGAGAGCAGCATGAGCAAGCCGAAGAACGTGCTCTGGATCATGGCCGATCAGCTGAGGTTCGACTACCTCAGCTGCTACGGCCATCCCCACCTGCACACCCCCAATATCGACCGCCTGGCCGCACGCGGCGTGCGCTTCACCAACGCCTACGTCCAGTCGCCCATCTGCGGCCCCTCCCGCATGTCGAGCTACACGGGCCGCTACACCCGCTCCCACGGCGCCACCTGGAACGGCTTCCCGCTCCGAGTCGGCGAGCCGACCCTCGGCGACCATCTCCGCGAGATCGGCGTGCGCCCGGTGATCGTCGGCAAGACCCACATGGTCGCCGACACCAAGGGGATGGAATGGCTCGGCATCGACCCCGGCTCCACCATCGGCATCTCCATCTCCGAATGCGGCTTCGAGCCCTACGAGCGCGACGACGGGATGCATCCCTACGGCCCCTACGACCCCGACCCCGCCTACAATCGCGCCCTGCAGGAGGCGGGCGTCGAGGGCGACAACCCGTGGGAAGAGCACGCCAACTCCGCCGCCGGCGACGACGGCGAGCGCCTCTCCGGCTGGCTGCTCAAGTATGCCAACCTCCCGGCCGACGTGCCCGAGGAGCTCTCCGAGACGCCCTACATGACCCGCCGGGCCATGCAGTTCATGGAGGAGGCCGGCGACGCGCCCTGGCTCTGCCACCTCTCCTTCATCAAGCCGCACTGGCCCTATATCGTCCCCGCGCCCTACCACGACATGTACGGGCCGGAGCACATCCTGCCCCCCGTGCGCGCCGAGGCGGAGAAGGTGACGGACCATCCCGTCTTCCGCGCCTTCATCGAAAGCCGCATCTGCCGCAGCTTCGCCCGTGACGAGGTCCGCGAGCGGGTGATCCCCGCCTACATGGGCCTGATCAAGCAGATCGACGACCAGATGGGCGTGCTCTTGGGTTGGATGGAGGAGCGCGGGCTCTTCGAGACCACGATGATCGTCTTCACCTCCGACCATGGCGATTACCTTGGCGATCACTGGATGGGCGAGAAGGATCTCTTCCACGAGCCCTCCGTGAAGGTGCCGCTGATCGTCTACGACCCCCGCCCCGAAGCCGACGACACCCGCGGCACGGTCCGCTCCGAGCTGGTCGAGGCCATCGACCTCGCCCCCACCTTCCTCAGCTATTTCGGCGGGCCGGCGAAGCCGCATATCCTCGAGGGGCGCGGGCTGGAGCCGCTGCTCCACAATCGCGCCAAGCCCGCCGAATGGCGGCAATACGCGGTGTCGGAATACGATTACGCCACCCGTCCCGCCCGCCAGGCCATCGGCAACGCTCAGGAGGAGGCCCGGCTCGTCATGCTCCGCGACGGGCGGTGGAAATACGTCCACGCCGAAGGCTTCCGCCCGATGCTCTTCGACCTGCAGACCGACCCCGACGAGCTCCACGACCTCGGCGCCAGCCGCGCCCCCGAGCACGCCGCCGTCCGCGCCCGCATGATGGTCGCCCTCGGCCGCTGGTCCCGCCGGCACCACAATCGCATCACGCTCTCCCCCGAGCAGATCGAGGCGATGACGGGCAAGGAGCCGCCCGGCATCCTCATCGGCTTCTGGGACGAGGCGGAATACGAGGCGGAATTCGGCAAGCCCTTCGCCGAGCGCCCCTGACCGGCTGAGACGCGGCCCCCGGCCCCGCCGCCTTGCCCTCGCAGAGCAGCCCCTCACTCCGAAGGCGTGGCGAATCTATCGGTCACGGAATCGGCGCACGCAGAGGCGGCCAAACGGTAGTCTTTCGAGGCGCTGGAGCGGCATCTGCGCCGTTCCAGCGCCCGGGTTCGTCAATGAGCGCTTCCAGTCCCTCGCCGACCCGGACCGCATGCTGTCACTGTCCTTCTGGCGGGACGAGGCCGCGATCCGCGCCTGGCGACAGCTCGAGACACACCGGGCGGCGCAGAGTGCCGGGCGGAGGTCGGTCTTTCGCGACTATCGCCTGCGGGTCGCCGAGGTGCTGCGCGACTACGGGATGACGGCCCGCGATCAGGCTCCGCCGGACTCGCGCGCTCATCATAAGGCCGGGAGTGATGCGGCATGAGGGGCGACTCTCTTGCCGCCGCTCGGGCCCTGAAGGCCCCCGTGCTCAGTCCTGAGCGTTCAGATGTCTCGCCCATTCCTTGCTGAAGTCCCCCAGCGGGCGGAGCTGCCCGTAGAGGCGCAAGCCCAGCTCGGTCGGCGCGTATCCATCCTCTACGCGATGGACGAAGCCCGCCGCCTGAAGCTCCTTCAGGCGAGTGTTCAGCGCCGCGGGTGAGATGGATTCGCAGTCTTCCTGCAGCTTGCGAAAGGTGCAGGGGCCGATTTCGCTCAGCGTCCAGAGCACTCCCATGGCCCAGTGACGCCCCAGAAGATCGAAGAGCGCCATGATGGGCGCCCCGCTCCTCGAGCCTCTCACGGGCTGCCCCGGCATCGGAATCTTGGTCACTTGCTATGCTTTCTGTAGCGCTCTAAGTTGCTACATAATTTGTAGCACCTCAGAACGGGATCGCCAATGACCAGGACCGACACCTACGAAATCCGTGACGACCGGTTCAAACGCAGCATCAAGCTCGACGAGCCTGTCGAACGACTGTGGACCGGCGGGAAGTGGACGGAAGGGCCTGTCTACTCTGCGGCCTTCAGATGCCTGATCTGGAGCGACATTCCCAATGACCGGCGCCTGCGCTGGGATGAGCTGACCGGCGCGGTCGGCGACATCCGGTCTGGCCTTGGGTGCTACACCAATGGATCCACGCTCGATCGGCAGGGGCGGATCGTGGCCTGCGAGCACGGGACGCGCAGCGTGACCCGGATCGAGCATGACGGGTCGGTCACGACGCTGGCCAGCCACTTCGATGGCAAGCGGTTCAACAGCCCCAACGATGTCGTGGTGCGATCCGATGACACGATCTGGTTCAGTGACCCGGCATACGGGATCGAGTCGGACTACGAAGGCTTTCAGGCTGAACCGGAGCTCGGCGGCGAACATGTCTATCGGCTCGACCCGGCGACGGGCGACATCACGCAGGTGACGAGCGACTTCGCCAGTCCGAACGGGCTCGCCTTCTCCCTCGACGAGCGGATTCTCTACATCGCTGACAGCGGCGGGACGCGCTATGCCAGCGGGGAGCATCATATCCGCGCGTTTTCAGTCAACTCCGACGGGTCCCTGGCGGGCGGAGATGTCTTCGCGGAGTGCGAGGCCGGGGCGTTTGACGGCTTCCGGCTCGATACCCAGGGCCGCATCTGGACGAGCGCGAAGGACGGCGTTCACTGCTATCACCCGGATGGCACCCTTCTCGGCAAGATCTTCGTCCCCGAAGAAGTCTCGAATGTCTGTTTCGGCGGGCCGAAGCGGAATCGCCTGTTCATAACCGCCTCCACCAGCGTCTACGCCGTCCTTCTGCCGACCACGGGGGCCCTGCTGCTCTGATGGCCGGGACCTTCATCCTGCGGGCCCGCACCGGCCGGGCGTTTCATCTGCGCCGAGGCGCGACGCTGAGGATCACCAATACCTTCGGCTCTCAGGTGGTCGATACATGGGCGTTCAAGGCGGATGACATCGCCGAGTTCATGTCGATGGAGCATACGCGCGTCCATTCCTCGACCGCGTCGCCGGTCAAGGGCACGATCTTTCGATCGAACCGCAGGTCTCCCATGCTGGACTTCGTGGAAGACACCTCACCCGGCGTCCACGACTGGTTCTTCGCCGCCTGCGATCAGTCCCGCTACGAGATGCTCGGCTCCGAGGCCGCGCATGACAATTGCAGCGACAATCTCAAACAGGCGATGAGGGAGATCGGCCATTCGATCACTCATGTTCCCTGCCCGTTGAACCTGTTCGAGAACGCGCCCCTTCTCGCCGGAGACACCGCTATACATCCGCCCGTGAGCAGACCCGGCGACTTCGTCGCGTTCACGGCGCTGGCCGATCTGATCATATGCCTGTCAGCCTGCCCGCAGGATATGGCGGACACGAACGGAACAGGGCGCGAACCGAGAGACGTCGACGTCGAGGTCACCTGACAGGGGCGTCTGCGTCGTTCGTTTGAAATGGGTGGCCGGAGTCACAAAGAAAGCTGCCGTTCAGGCAGCACGCGGCGAACGGCAGCTCGGAGCCCGGAGTGACAGATGCTGCAAAGAAGCTAGATGATCCTTTGCTCTAGCTCGGCAGGATCGGCGACATCTACTTGCCAAAAGTCGCGCACTTCGGCCGGTAGCTTAGCTAACACTCGCTCGAAGTCTCTCCGGTTGGTGGTTCGCCGAACCGCCCATGCCGTTGCCTCAATGGCATTGTCCGGCGTTAGGTTGTGGTTCACCCTCACCGCTTTGACCTCGGAAACGAGCTTTTCGCGGTCATAAAATTCAGCGCGGGGTTCCGTAACATCCCAGTTGTTCACGAAAATCGCACGAAGAACGCTCGGCAGGACACTTGCGAATTCCAAACCCTCTTGAGTGTTCAAACGACGCCGAAACACCTGTAGGACCGCATCGACCGCCGTGTACGCCATGTTGTCGGACTCAAGGGACATGCGCTCTTTCACACCATCGAGGAAAGCGCGCCATTCCTTGGAAGCGTGTCGATAAGTCCATGGCATCGGCATGGGTAGCTGGTTCCCTTCAACAGCATCGTTTCCACACCGATATCGAAATTCACGAGATATGTCGAATAAACGAATGACCGTTTCGTCCGCTCTCTTTGGTTGTAGGATGCCACGTCGCGCGTCAGGATACCGACGGGACAACCGCCTGAAAGGCAGGATGCATGTATCTTCTGACCGTTGCCGGAATCTGGGCCATCG
>NZ_JAAFYS010000004.1 GCF_012070395.1 Pseudoroseicyclus tamaricis
ATTTTTGCGGGCTTCGGTGTTCGGCTATTGCTCTCCCAGAAGTAGGTTAGCTCGGCCGCTTCTGAAGAAGCTGCGAACGGCAGTATTCTGACCGGTCATGCTCTCCTGATTTGAATGCGAACGGCAGCTCCGTCCGCACTGCCGACGCTCGCGCCAGTCGCAGGGAATGGCCGCTTCGGCGTAGGTCGCCCGGTCAGAGGCAACGCTTCTGACGGAAAGGGCAGAGCAATGGGATGCCGTCTAAAGGGTGGGAATTGTCACAAAGTTCTGCCTCCAAGGCCTAAAATTCTCCTTGATTTCAGCACCCGAACATCTCGATGCTGAACCGAACCTGCCTTTTTCGTCAGATAAGTTTGCCTCTGGCTGAACGTGAAAAAGCCGGCGCAGTGGCCGACTTCCTTCGACTGATGTTTTAGAGAACGTCGTTTCGCCTGAAAACCATGTTGGCGCGTGGTCCAAGTGGAAGAGGCTGCGCCCCGCGGTCGAGCTGGATCACGGCTTCGACGCTTGGCAGCCGCCCGCTCGTTGCTGCCAGGTCGACCACCGAAATATGGGTCTTGGAAAACCGCTCCATCGACTTGGCGCAGACGTACCGTCGCCTGCGTCCGCTCTTCAGCTCCACTATGTCGCGAGACTTGAGAACGCCCGCGTCCATCAGGCTGCGGATCGTCCGGATATTGATGCCGAGGAGCTCTGCAGCCCGGGTCGGCCGAACGGCTCCATGGTGATCGGCAGCGATGACCTCACGCAGCACGGCGAGCGATACGCGGAAATCCGGAAAGCATGCGGTGGTGGGGTCGGGGGCATACAGCGGAAGGCGGTTTCTCAGAATGGTTTCGACCACGCGCTCGGTCGGTATGCGGACTCGATGCGATGCCGTCGCAATGTCGAGTAGGTCCTTCGCCTCCGAGTCCTTAACTTGCGCTCGCAGCTTCCCGATGAACCCGTCGAGATCGCGGGGGTGATACATCGGAGAGGCATTCTTTTCGTCGAAGTACTTCTCGACCAGTCCGGGCTTCGTCAGCTTCGCCATCATGAACCGCTCGACGCCGAGATACCTTCCTGCGTCGGTCGCGTTCAGAAGGGCGTCGAAATCGGTCGCGATGTCATTGATGACTTCCGTGGGCACGTAACCGGTCACTACAAAACCCTGGCCAGATGTCTTCCTCTCCGCGAGACCCATCGAGGCCAGGCGGCGCGCCAGCTTCCAACCAGACATGCCATATCGCGAGCGAGCCGTTGAAAGCGAATGAACGTATTGTTCGGGGAAGGGGCGGCCCAATACGATCGAGCCTTCGGAGATCGGGAAGTTGCGGAAGATGAACTCTCGCACCAGATCGCGGATCACATCGAACTGAGGGTCGTCGTCACGGTGGCGCAGCCACTCGAAAAACACGCGATAGCGGGTCCGGTAGAGGGTGTTGTCGACTGGATGCGCCCGCTGGATCTCCTTGAGCTTTTCCCGGAAAGCGTCTGGTCCGTGACGTAGGACACCATAACCGGCAGTGCCTGCAGCCGCCCATTGCGCCGGCGTCACTGTTTCTCGCCGGGCTTTCGGGCCAAGGGTCAGCAGAAGCCCGAAGGCCTCGCAGGTCTGCGCCGCAACATGGACGGGCAAACGGTCCAGCCACGTCTTCCCAGGCCCCTTCTCGATCCTGTTTTTCAGGTAGTGCTCGAACAAAAGGTCCTGATCGTTCGCGATTTGGGCTTCTGGTGGGGAAAAGCCAGAGGTCAGCTTGGTGACGTCGAACCGCTCTCGTGGCCCAGACGAAGTGGGCAACGGAGTGAGGTAACAGCCGTGCAAGCCGCAGGTGCGGATTGAGGTCAGCTGCCACAGACCGAGATGCCCAGTCTCGCTATCGTTTGAAGCGTCTTGTAGGCATTGTGGACAGCCTTTGAGAGCGGTTCGGCTGAAGGCCGTGAATTTGATCTCCTCCAGGCCCAGCCGGAACCAGCCAGGGGAGATGAGCGCAGGCGTGTTTCGACGCAGTTCCGCCTGATCGACACCGGCAAGTGCGGCCAGCCGCGCGCAATCCTCTTGGTCGCCATTGGTTAGGTTGAGATAGTCGATCCCGAAGTCAGACAAAAACATGGCCATGCCTGACACGCCATTGCGACGTGCCAAGCGGGATGCGAGAGAGGTTGCGGATTCTCCGAGATGGTATTTCACGTTCAAGGGCAACGCTTAACGGTCGAGAACATCATGTGCGGTTCTCCCGAGAAAACACCTGACGGGCGTCGATGCGCATGAAATCCGGCACGACAAACGGATTGAATTCGGCGTCGCAGGAGGTCCGCCGATGGTACGCCCTGATGAAATTGTGCCGGTTCAGTGTCTCCTGTCCTTGCAGGAAGGCATCCTCGATGGCGTCGAGGATCAGCACGATGGCGATGCCGAACTGGTTTGCCGCGGCGTGGACCACGCGTTCGCCGTGGGACAATTCCAGCACGTCCTCCTCTGGTGCGAGGTTCGACCGCTCGCAGTAGCTCTCGAGCAGGTCGAGGATATCATCGCCATATGCAGCGGGGGATAGGCTCTCGAACCGAAAGGTCTTCATGCGCCGCGCGAGCTGGTGGTCGTGGTTGAGGATGTCTTCCAGCTCGTTTGTGCCCGAAAGAATGATCCCGACCGGCCATTCCGGGTCCGTCATCAGGGTCTTCAGCATGGATGTGACTGAATCCAGCTCGTGCTTGGTTCCCCGCGACGCCAGGTCCTGCGCCTCGTCGAGATGCACGAAAAGGACACGCCGCTCCTTGAGGTGATGTTGAACCAGGTCCCAGATGTACCAGGCATGGCGATCGGCACCGATGGGGTAGCCAAGCGCCCGAAGGAGCATCTGCCCGACGAATTTCAGCTTTGCGGGTGATGGCACCCGCAAGCTGATGATGGTTGAATCTCCGTAATCCCGATCGGCCAGCCTCCGGCTTTCCTGGGAAAGAAAATGGGTGATTGCCGCGCTTTTGCCGGCCCCCGAGTGCCCGGACAGGGCAAGCCCTTGCGCCTCGCTGATGCGGCCGGTCTGGATGTCTACGAGCCTTTTCTCGGCGAGGATCGAAAACCCTTCTGCCAGTGGAACGAAGCGCTCGTGATCGACGAAATACCCCTTCAGTTCAGCGACCCGTTGTGCTGCTCGGGTGATCAGATCATTTCCCATCATTGAACCCCCAGCGTCTGCGGGTCTTGCGTCTTGTTCGACGCTCGGACCCCGGCCCGCTATCGTCGCTGTCTGACTCCCGGGATGTGTCCGTGGGTGGAGTAATGGTGATCGCGTCATTGAGCAGATCGTTGCTCGGCGGCACGTATCCCAACCGCTGCGCGTCAGAGCGGAGCGGATGGTGCAGTCCCGCATCTGCACGTGCTATCTCCACGTCGGTTGTGTGGTACGGCGTCAGGGCGCGCAACGCGAACGCACGACGGTTCGCCTCGGAAATTCGTTCGATGGCGCGCTGAACCGTGGGCGCGTCCAGTTTCGCGGCGCGCGCATGTGCGTGTCGAACAGCCCGAATTCCCTCACGCAGCTCTTCGAAGCTCACGCCCGCGAAGCCGGGCTGATTGGCGAGCGCCGGATACCAGGTGGCCCCGACCTTGACGGCGATCCAGCCGATGTCCTGCAGATCGACCCTGATTTCCACTTCCCGTATGGGGGAGTGGAGATAAGCTTCCCGCAGCGCCTCGCAGCTATAACTAAGCCCAGAGAACAGCACGCCCTCGTCATTGAGTTTCCGGGTCAGCGGCCTGCCGAATGCTTTTCTAAGGGTCAGGCCATCCGGTACCGGAGGCGTCCCGTGTTCGGCAATCAGGCGCTTCCATGCTGCATTCGGGGTTTCTCCTTTCAGCGAGCCGTGTGGCTGATTGTGATAGATATCAACGATATAGGTCAGCAGAACCTTGATGAGATCGTCGTCGCATAGGCAGGCGAGCATCTCGGAGGGGTAGTCACCACGATCCACGGTGTCGAAGAAGGTACGACCTGCCAAGAGCGGCATGAGCTGATGCCCGAGTGTGCGGAAGAAGGACTCGATGTGCCCCCGCATCCAGGGAATCCCGGCAGGCGGCAGGTGTGACGTGATCCCGAGCGAAGCCACCGTCGTCTGGAAGGCATCCGAGACGAAGGCAGGCCCCATGTCGGTCACGAGGGTCCCGATCCCGCCGTGGTGATGCCATGTGCTTTCGCATTCGGCCGCCTGCGCCAGCGGGGTCTTGTCCTCGAAGATCTGCCGCAGCGCGCGGATCGCATCATCCGAGTTTGGCGTTTCAGCCAAACGCATCGACACGACGCATTTCGTCGCGTAGTCGATTGCAATGTAGAGCCAGCGCCGCCCGGTCTCGAATTTCTTCTGCCGATCCGGCGGCAGATGCTCCCAGATGCCTGTCAGCGTCAGCAACGACATGACGTCGAGCTTGTTTTCATCCATTTCGACCCGCTCCATCGGACGCACGACATCAGGACCGTTGCTGCTCATGGCGAACTTCCGGGCAGCCGCAGACGTGCCATGCCGTTTGGCGTAGACGTAGAATGGGTCAGCCGAGTCCAGTCGGCGTTTAACGCTAGAGGCCGAGGGGACCATTAGCAGCGTTGCGCCCGCGCTGGTTCTGCGCGCGTTCTCTTCGGCGAACAGCGCCCGTGTTTCCTGAATAGACTGAACTTTGCTCGGTCGCTGCGTGTCGGCGTAGATCTCGATGACTTGGTTCATCAGGGCTTCTGCCTTCGGGCACCAGCGCCGGGTCCGATTGCCGGATAGATGTGTGGCCGGAATGAGTGAAAGTGCGGAGTAGCCTGCAGCCTGGTAGGAGCGGACCCAATGCAAGACCGTCCGGCTTGCCGGCAGCTTGCGAGTTTTTATTTCCTTGCCCGGTCGTACTTTGGCAAAGGCCGATGCGCCTTCGCCAACCAGCCTAGCCGTCGCTGATGCGAGCTGCGCTTTCGCCTGCTCATATGCCCGCTGCGTGCGTTTGATGAGGCCCGCTGCTTCGAGCGCCAGGAAGGCGTCACAGACGGCCTTCCGCCAAATCACCAGCCGTGCAGTCTTTTCCGGCAGCTCGCTGATGACCTCCACAGGTTTGTCGCGACGCGCCTCTTGCGTGGCCCGGTCGAAATACCCGGCAAAGTAGGTCGTGTCCGGCCGACGCATCATCTCGGCGAGCTGATGATGGGAAAATGCCTCGATGATGCCAGGCTGGCCGACGCGCTCGAAGGTGCCGCCGATGTCGTTGATCTCAACCGGTCGCATGGCGACGCCTGCCGTCGTGATCATGTCGGAGCTCGAGAAGCGGAAACGTAGGGTCATACTGTTACCTCCACCAGCGAGGGGCGGGACCAGGCGAGTGTCCGGGCCGCTTCAGCTGCGGCGGCCCGGTCGAGGTGCTGGTCGGTGACCAGGAGCACCCGGTCGGCGAAGGATTTGGAGACCGCTGCCGCAACAGCTTCGAGCTCGGAGGCAAAGTTCAGCTTCAGGACTCGCTGCATGGGTTTGATCGCGACCGCGATCCGCTCGCCATCCGCCTTGGTGACGAGGAAGTCGAAGACATGTCGCGCGGGGCGGCCGTCGGTGCCGACATAAGAAATCGCCGGGGGCTGTTCGCGGATGTGATGCACGTCCTCTCGCACCAGCATCAGGCAGAGAAAGGCGTATTCGAGGGCGCTCTCGAAGTGGATGATGCGCGGGCGCTCGAAGCCGGGCAGCAGCGCGACCATGTAGCCGCGAAGGCTTCCCTTGGAACGGCGCGCAGGAACTCGGGTCGCGTGGCTCGGTTCCGGCCCGCGGTAGATCAGTTTTTTCTTCATGATGGTTGGAGCGCACCTCACCTGGGCGCCGACACATGTGGATCGGAGCAGGCGCGGGGCGACATCCCCCTATGTTTGAGATGAGTTTGACCGCCCTGCCAGGAGACGCCCCGGCAGGTTGACTTTTCTTGAGACTCAGGGGATGAATAAGAGGTCGGGTCCAAACGACGCTTATTCGAAAAGGCCTTCTTGCTTAGCGCGGGGAGGTCTTTTCTTTTCCCAGTGTCAGGTTTGCTCGGTTGGACGTTCCTCCTCTGCCGGGTATCGGTCCGGGAACAGCTCAGCCGGTGTCGTGCCGACCGCGTCGGCGAGGGCTTTCTCGATTTTCGAGGACCGACGCAGACCTTGGCTAACAAGCGTGACCGTCGAACGCAGCACTTCAAGCTCGCGGGCGACTGAGGCGATGGACCTACCGCGTAATCGCAGCTCCATCTTCAGGCGCTCGTGAGCAGGATTCACCGTGTGGGACATCGATGCTGTAACCATGGTTGCTGGCACTTCGTGGTCCGGAGGGAATCAGCTATCAACGAATCAGTCAAGAAGAACTGTTTGAAATCAGGTGGTTAAAAAGTAGGGCGAAATTCGCGGCACCACTGCTTCGAGAATTTCACCGGAGTTTTTAGCCAAAGGAGGGCGCATGGCGAACGCTAGAAACTATCTGGCCATAGCCGGAGAGAACGTTTTCATTTTCGAGAATGGCCACGGAACAGGAGTGCATCATTCAGAATTGCTGGGCCTGATGGCTGAAAGCCGGTCTTTGGCGGAGGTTAAGAAGAAATTTCGCGCTAGTCGTTCCAGCCTCATCAAGACGCTTGAGCATTTTGGCTTTGATTTCGACATGCTGCTCCGCGAGCAGTTTCGGGAGGGTCATCGCGATACGACTCTCGCAAGACTTCACCGCGTCGGCACGAAGTGGATAGCTGAAAAGAGACGTTCGCTCGGCTTTTCTCGCGAGCAGGGTCGCCCGCCCGCGATACCGCCGACAGCTTCGTGGGAGCCGCAGAGCTACTTGGTATCGACCGTAAGACATACCAGAAGCTGTACTTAGGCGCGTTGAAATCCGGTTGTGCTACCAAACCGACCGTCTTAGGGTTCCCTGTCGGTCCGGCACGATTTGATGGGGCCGAAGGCGTGGGGGCGGAGGCAAGTCGACTCCTGGGCACATGAAACTGCCGTTCAGGCAGGGCGCGGCGAAGGTGCGGTTCGGGCCCAGAAAGGTCATTCTCAACGGTATGGATTTCGTGCCTGCAGCGAAGGACGCGGCACCTCGAACGGGAATAGCCGGTCGCTCACACGTGGTCGGTCGCTGCAGTGCAGCTTTCGCGAACCGGTCACTCGGCTCTTGGCTACGAACGCCCTCAGGCGATCCAGATCGAGACGATTTTCCAGCATTCCCTAGACATGTTCGCCATATTGCCTCGCGCAAACAGCAAACTTGCTTGGCGAGACGGGGGAGCTGAAACTACTGATCTAAAAGGAGTTCAGTATTTCCGTTCAGTAAGAAGTCTCAGGATTACTCGAAATCCAGACGTCACTCCATCGCCCAGCACTACGCCATAGCGGCGAAGCGCGGTTTCCAACTTCCCGCAATGCACAAGTATGCTCTGAGGAATCGGATCGACACTCCAATTGAGAGACGAGAAACGATTAAGCTCACGTGCGAAGACGCTCCAATCTTCGCCCCGCAAAGGCTTTGGGGAGCTTTCATTCAATTTTCCGTTCCCGCCACGCACGGCGTCTATTGCATTATGGACGGTTGACAGCAACTCAGCGGATTTGCGATCCTCTGACAAGATTACGCACTGCGCATCAAGACCTGTTCGCGTAAAATGACAAGGATTAAGACTTTCCTCGAAGGCGACTGTATAGAGGTAAAGCTCTCCGAAATCAAAATTGCGGGTGCACAGATCTTCGATCTTGCCAATACCATGCTTCGGGCAAAACGCGTACTTGCCGAGGAAGCGCTGGTCCCGACTTACGGCCTCGCTATGGTTGCCACATTCTTCGGTTATTTCGCTCGGTTCAGACTTAATCTCTCTCGCAGCACCAGGCTTATCGTCCAGAACCCGAACACCGTTCAGACTAATGGGTCCGGTGTTGATGACGCTCTCTAGTTGGCGCTTGTCAAACGTCGCATAGTCTAGACAAGCACCGCAGAACGATATACCGGAAATGTCTGAGCTGATAAAATTAATGTGTGAAAGGTCTTCCCCGACTAGGCATACACTGGGGTCCCCGCCATACAGCCTAACAGCGGAAACAAAATCGGTCTCAGAGCACGCCCGTGCCCTGAGCAGAAGTTTTTCGTTCTTCCGGATGCGTTGCCCGTACACTCTCCAGCGCTCCGTTCAATAAACTTCTTTCAGAATTTCCAAAATTTCATTGGCGGGTCCATACTTGTCAAGAATTCTTTGGCGAATACGAACTATGCTTGGATCCTCGCCCATTAGATCGGCCTCCTTTGTCTCAAGTGCCTCAGCTATCGCAGAAAGAGCCTGAAGGGACGGCTTTTTCTTGTTCGACTCGATAAGGGAGACGTAATTTCTGGATAAGCCACTCATCTGAGCAAGTGATACTTGCGACAGTCCTTTTTCATGTCGTTTACGGCAAATTGCCGTGCCTACATCCATGTCGGCCTCCTTGCGACCACAGAAAGTCGTCGGACGCGCCTATTTGCTGGAATCTGCCTACTTCTGGTGCGAGGGGGCGCGCCCTATGACTTCCCTGTCTCAGAAACCCATGCACCGAGATACTCATACTTTTGGCCAGAGCCGCACACCTTGCGCTACTATGGAAAGAGTTCCAGCACACTCTCCCAGTATTGATGGGAGGCAAATCTACCCCCCTCTTAGTCGTTTTAAAGCCTACTTTTCGTTTCGTATCAGTGGTACACCTCCAAAAATCTGGAATATCATTATTCCGTCAGGGTGAATTGAAAGGTTTCGTTGCTTGATTCTTGCACTACCGGGTCGAACACCTCTTTCTCACGAGCCATTTATGAGAAGCCCAGAAGGATGCTGATGATTGAGGCGGCAAGTGATAGAAGCTCAACCGATCGTTTTGAGAGCCCGTAGCCTTGTGAGAGCTCATGCTCAAGTTCAGCTATTAGGTCCTCAATCTCCTTCGTCAGGTCTTCCCACTCCTCATTTTTCTCAAGCTCCCTATGGATCAGCTTGAGCACTTTCAGGTGCTTTTCAGCGGTTTCTCTTAGAGCCATACTACTCTCCGTTTGAGGTCCAAACGGAGGGCAGACACCGCCTCACGAGCAAGAGAAGGGCAGCGCGCCTTCTCTATCTTATGGCTACCGCTGTGTTGACTGAGAGTCAACAAAGTTCATCATCCAGATGATACGAAATCGCGGACAGGCGACGAGCTTGTTCCGACAAGAGGTACAGCACGTCGGACGATGACTACGTTGGGGTTGCCTGGCCGCACCGCTAACGAATTTTCCTTCTTCAATGACCGCCGCACCATCAGCGGAGGCAAGGGGTTTCGCCGCGGTGGCACGAACAGCGGGTGTCTCTGATTGGAAGGGACGCTGTGCCGCGCCGCAGCAAGTCCGTCTTGCACCCTTCATCATGGATGACTGCGAGGCGCGGCATGAACCGAGCACGCGCGGCGAACGGCAGAATTGTCCTGCACTGCGGCCCTTCGAGTGATTGCCGTTGAAAGTCCGCTCCGCAGCAAAGTTTGGACGAGGCGAAATGCATAACTATGGCACCGGGCACGCTGCGAGCAAGGATGGTCCCTTGCTGCGTTTTGCCCTCCTCAAAAGGCGGTCACTGTGCCAGACTTGAGGCTCTCGACGCTATGCCGTCCTCCAGGAAACCTATCAGCAGCACAGAGTTCACCTTGGCGAATATGAGGATAACGAACCTGCCGGACGAGCTTCACGAACGCCTCCGCGCTCAAGCTGAAGCGAATAAGCGGAGCCTTGAAGCCGAAGTGTGCTCGATCCTCATTCAGTCGGTCATCGCGTCTAGCGAGGACGGGTTCGGCCGTCGCATACGTAAACGCTACGGGGCCTACCTTGGGGACGACCTGTCAGTGGAAAGAGATCAGACGAAGAGCCACTCGGGCGTATTCGACTGATTTCAAAAGCCATCAGTGTGATCTCGAATCTGTCACTGCAGTAGCGCAAAATCGAGGGCTTCTACTCGTTGGCGCACCGTAATCGCAGGATTGCGCCTCACATCCTACGACGACGGAGCCATCTACTCCTGTCCGATAGGGGATCGTTCAACGGACGTTTTGATTTCGCCTCGCGCTCCTTCTGCTGTTGGGGAAACTATGTCTCGATAGGGTGGTACGATTTGTTTATCGCTGAAGGGGCCGCTTGCGTTACGCTTCTCCCATGACGACGGCACATCAATTGAAGAGCGTGTTTTTCGAGATCTACCTTGGGAAGGTGTCATGTCTTCTTTTGAGACGGCTCGTGCCATTATCGGAAATGATCCCTCGATCATTTCTCAGATTCAAGTCCGTTTCGGTGCCGGTTTTGAGCCAAATTTTGAGAATTGGATCGACACTCCGAAATTGAGAGTCGCTCTCGGCCGAACCGCAAAAGAAAAGAACTGGTTCAAACGTCAAGATTTTGGCGCGGAATGGGCTAGTGCGATTGCTGCATGTCTCGAAAATAGTGACATTCGCGAAAGTGATTTGGCTCAACAGCTCAAAAGCCTGCGGAAATGGATTGACCATGTGTAATCTCGCGGCAACCCTAGCAGCTTACCGAGGCTCAGGATTTGTTGTGGCGCCTGCCGGATTTGGCAAAACATATTTGATAGCAGAAGCGACGGCCCTTTCAGATGGCCGACAACTCATCCTGACGCATACATATGCTGGCGTGAATGCCCTCCGGCGAAAGTTACGCATTTTGGGGGTCAATGAGCACCAGTTTCATGTTGATACAATTGCGAGTTGGGCACTGCGCTTGTGCCTTTCCTACAAACACACTTCCGGTTGGGCCATTGAAAGGCCAGCAAACAACGATCAATGGAATGCACTATACGCTGCCGTCGGTGATTTGCTCGACCATGACTTCGTTAGGCGGATTATCCAGTCGTCATATGTCGGTCTTTACGTGGATGAGTACCAAGACTGCTCAGTTAGCCAGCACGCTATCGTAATGAAAATTTCCCGCGACCTCCCATGCCGCGTGTTGGGTGATCCCCTGCAGGGAATATTCGATTTCGGCGGCCAACAGTCAGTCGATTGGGCTCGTGATGTTGAAGGCGTGTTCGCACAGATTGGCCAGCTTGATGTACCACATCGTTGGGTGCAGGCAGGTGCAGGCCAGCTCGGAGAGTGGCTGCGCAACGTTCGCGAAAACCTCAAAAACGGAACTACGATAGATCTTAGACGACGTCTGCCTCAGGGAGTTAGGTATGTTGCGGCAAACGCTGCACCGCAAGATCTTCAGCGAACACAGGGCAACACATGCCGCTATTTTAATTGTGGACCGGGGCAAACGGTCATTGCCATTCATAACGGCAGTCAAGAATTCAAGGCGAAATGTCATCGTCTGTCGCAAAACTTATCTGGACGATACTCTTCAATTGAGGAGGTCGAGGGGCGCGATATGTTTGCGTTCTTCAGTCGTATGAATACTGCTGCCAGCAATAGTCGCCGCCTTCAAGAAGTCATCGCGTTTGCTGGAAAGTGTATGACGCAGGTGAATGCGAGCCTACCAGCTGGCACATGCCGGGGGGAAGCGGTCGCTATTCGCGCAGCTACCCGTAGCCCTAAAGTGGCTAGGTTGGCCAATGAATACTTGGATAATCCCACTAGCGGCCGCATGGCAGAGCTTTTGAAGGCAATCAAAGGGCTTGTCCAGACGAACGTGACGCGAGCCGATCTCCTCAACCGCGTTCTCGGTGTCTTAGAGAAGCATTCGATGTATCCCAAGCTGACATTTGATGAAGCCGCAGAAAAGTACCAACGCGAATTTCGTTTCAAGGGGCGCCTGGTTGGCAATCTTCGCCAAATTGGTACGACGCTGCTCGTGAAGGGATTGGAGTACGACCACGCCATCGTTCTGGACGCGACGACACTATCGCGCAAGGAGCTTTACGTTGCGCTGACACGCGGTGCTCGAACACTCACGATCATATCGACCAATCCCGTGTTGAATCCGGCCGCATGATTTCAGCATATCCTGCCGGAAGTCATCTTTGGAAGCAACCTTAACTCGGAGCAAAGAGCTCGATGACGAGGAAAGCAGAAAATTAAAGGGGCATCATAATGGTGAAAATTGTAGTGAGCCGGGAACCTGGTGGACGTTTTTCTACCTCTACTAAACACACAGGCCTTTCGCAAAGAGATAGCTTGGAGGCGATAATGTCGAACTTGTGTGATCACTTGGGTATTAAGACAGTCTAAAAAAAATTTGGCGCACGAGGCGGTACATTTTACTGCCCCAATAATGAAATCGGTGTGTATCAGAGCGCTACCAATACGATATTGGGATTGTCAGCTAAGTTAAGCTTGTCAAAAGATTAAGAACTTTGAGTTTGCTTCATCGATCGATCAAGCTCACACCCAAAGAAAGCCGTGAAATCCCAGGTTGCTGCGCAGTAAGCGTCCGTTTTGCGAAGGCCGCACCGCGGCGTTGCGCGGTATCGCGAACGACCGCAATAGGCCGTGAGTGTCAGGCAGCGGGAGGCCGGAGGGGCCATACGGTTTTTCCGCTTCAGCAGTTTTACCAGGGCATCTCGCGATTACGGTTGCCCCGCTGCGGACAAACAAAATCGGCGCGTGTTGCAATGTCGGCGCGCGGCAACTCCCTGATTTGGTATCCGAGCGCGGTGTAGGTCTCCCGCATGACTGCGCCGGTCGCTTCGGCCTCGGCACGGGTCTGCTTGCGTTCGGTGTCCTGTGTGAAGATCTTATCCCAGTAGGGGGTAAGGAAGACGCGGGCGTTGTAGCGGGCTGCCTTGGCCGCGGTAGCGACGTGGGGCGGCACGGGGAGGCCGCAGAGGGTCAGGTAGCCCATTATGTCGGGAATGCCCCGGTCGAAGATCACGGGGCCTGAGAGTGCCTGAGCGTCCTCGTAGGCGCGGAGGTCGCGCTCAAGCATCCGTTCGGCATAGGCCATGCGGTCCGCCCAGCGGAGGGCGTCTCCGCCGCTGGCCACCTCCTCGCGGATGACCGCGCGGCCGGATTCGGGGATCGTGTGAAAGCCGCGGCGGGAGAGCTCGGTGATCAGGCTGGTCTTGCCCGCACCAGGGCCGCCCGTCACGACGAAGAAATGGTCGCTCATGGGCCATCCTCGGGTTTGACAGGGGAAGGGCTGCGCAGCGATCGACGTTCCGAAAGACGCGGATCAAGGCAGCATGGATTTTCGTAGGGAAAACAACACCTGTCTGCGCGGCAGAGGCAAATCCTCTGACGAAAAAGGCAGAACTATCTGGTGCGTTTCAAAGGGGAAATGGTGGAGCCTAGGGGGATCGAACCCCTGACCTCTTGCATGCCATGCAAGCGCTCTCCCAGCTGAGCTAAGGCCCCGTCCGGCACCCTCTCGGGCGCGTGCCGCTCTCTAAGAGACGGCCCGGGCGAGATCAAGCGAAAAATCCCGCCCGGCTGGTCCTATGGCGGCGGCCTGTCCGGCCGCCCGCCGATCACCCGCAGATCAGTCCTCGTCGTCCTTGCCGGCGACGTCGCCCAGCTCTTCGAGCGAGACCGAATCGTCGTCGTCGTCGTCTTCCTCGAGCACGTCATCGCCGAGATCGACGTCTTCCTCCTCGTCGTCCTCGATCAGCAGGTCGTCGTCATCCTTGTCCTTGCTGGCGAGCTTCTTGGTCTGCGCGTCCTCGGCGTCGGCCACCATCGTGCGGCTCTTGGCGGCATCGACGGTGACGGTCTGGCCCGTGTAGGGGCTGACGATCGGGTCGCGGTTCATGTCGTAGAAGCGCTTGCCCGTGGTCGGGCAGACGCGCTTCGTTCCCCATTCTTCCTTGGGCATGGCTGGTCCTCATGTTGCGGCTTCGGTGCGGCCGAGGGGCGACTCGGTCGCTTGCCCTTGCGGCGGATTCAGCGCCTCTGCCATATGCGCTGCATGGTGTCAAAACCTTCGGCCAAAGGCGGTTCCGCGATGGCGCATCACGTTCTGCCGGGCGATCCGCCCGTCACGGTCGCCCTGCGCCGCTCGGCGCGGGCCCGTCGCTACACGCTGCGCGTCAGCCACGTCACCGGCGAGGCGGTGCTCACCCTGCCCGCCCGCGCCCGCGAGGCGGACGGGCTGGCCTTCGTGGCCGAGCGCGCCGACTGGCTGCGCGCCCAGCTCGCCGCCCGGCCGGAGGAGATCCGCCCCGCCCCCGGCGGCACCATCCCCTTCCTCGGCAAGGACGTGCTCCTGCGCCCCGCCGCCGTGCGCCGCGTATCCCGCGACGGCGCCGCGCTCGTCGTGCCTGAGGAGCCGCGCCTCCTCGCCCCCCGCCTCGCCGCCTTCCTCAAGGAGGAGGCGCGCGCCCGCCTCCTCGACGCCTCCGAGCGGCACGCCGCCACGCTCGGCGCCCGCTTCGGGCGGATCACCCTGCGCGACCCGCGCGGGCGCTGGGGCTCCTGCTCCTCCCGGGGGGACCTGATGTATTCCTGGCGGCTCGTCCTCGCCCCGCCCCCGGTGCTCGATTACGTCGCCGCCCACGAGGTCGCCCACCTGCGGGAGATGAACCACGCGCCCGCCTTCTGGGCCCTCGTCGCCCGGCTCTGCCCGGGCGAGGCCGCCCAGCGCCGCTGGCTGAAGGAGCACGGCTCCGCCCTCCACCGCCTCCGCCTGGATTGACCGCGCGCCCCCTTGTGATCACATGGCCGCCATGAGCCTCGCCCCCCGCCAGCCCCTGCCCCGCACCGCCGATGCGCCCCGCCCCGCGGAGCCTTCGGGCGCCGCGCATGACCGGCTCTACCGGGCGCTCCGCTCGCAGATCATGCATGGCGAGATCGCCCCCGGCTCGGCCCTCACCCTGCGCGGCATCGGCAAGAGCTTCGGCGTCTCGATGACCCCGGCGCGGGAGTCGGTCCGCCGCCTCGTGGCCGAAGGCGCCCTCTCCTTCTCTGCCTCGGGGCGCGTCTCCACCCCCGCCCTCTCCAACGAGCGGATCGAGGAGCTGGCGACGCTCCGCGCCCTGCTGGAGCCCGAGCTCGCCTCGCGCGCCCTGCCCCGCGCCCACTTCGCCCTCATCGACCGGCTGGAGGCGATCAACGCCTCGGTCAGCCAGATGGTCGCCCGGCAGGACGCGTCCGGCTACATCCGCACGAACCTCGAGTTCCACCGCACCCTCTACCTGCGCGCCCAGGCCCCCGCGATCCTCGCGATGACGGAGACGGTGTGGCTCCAGCTCGGCCCCACCATGCGCGCCCTCTACGGCCGCCTGCGCCGGACAGAGCCGCCCCAGCACCACCGCCTGATCCTCGCCGCCCTCAAGGCCGGCGACGAGCCCGGCCTGCGCATCGCCGTCCGGGCGGACGTCACGCAGGGGCTCAGGATGCTGAAAGGGTAGCGCGGGGAGGCTGGCCTGCGTGGGGGCGCTGCCCCCACACCCCCGAGGGTATTTTTGGCCAGATGAATGGGGATCCTCCACGAGCTTCGGGCGGAGCCGCTGCCCTGGCGCGCGGGGTGGGCGGGCGGGAGCGTGGCAGGGCAGCGGCGGTCAGAGCCGGGCGCCGGTGGCGGGGTCGAAGAGGCAGAGGCCGGTGCGGTCCACCGCCAGCGGGATCACCTGCCCCGGCGCCTCGCGCATCCGTCCGGGGAGGCGGGCGGTCAGGGTGGCCCCACCCAGATCGAGCGTCACGTAGGCCTCGGCGCCCGTGTTCTCGATCATCCGTGCCTCCAGCCGCAGGTCCGGCGCTCCCGTCGCCAGCGACAGGTGCTCGGGCCGCAGCCCCAGCGTCACCTCCTCCGGCGTGCCCGGCGGCAGCTCCATCGCCAGGTGCGTGCCGCCGAGGTCCAGCCCCCCCGGCGCGCGCCGGGCGGGGATGAGGTTCATCGGCGGTGCCCCCATGAAATCGGCGACGAAGGTATTGGCCGGCCGGTCGTAGATCTCCTCCGGCGTGCCGATCTGCTGAACGTGCCCGCCCTTCAGCACGACGATCCGCGTCGCCATCGTCATCGCCTCGATCTGGTCGTGGGTCACATAGACGATCGTCGCCCCCGTCGCGGCATGGATGCGCTTGATCTCGGCCCGCATCTCCACCCTCAGCTTGGCGTCGAGGTTGGAGAGCGGCTCGTCGAAGAGAAAGAGCGCCGGCTCGCGCACCAGCGCCCGGCCCATCGCCACCCGCTGGCGCTGCCCGCCGGAAAGCTGCGCGGGCAGCCGGTCCAGCAGGTGGTCGATCTGCAAGAGGCCCGCCACCTCGCGGACCTTCGCCTCCGCCTCCGCCTTCGGCACCCGGCGGATCTTCAGGCCGAAGCCGATGTTCTGCGCGACACTCATCGTCGGGTAGAGCGCGTAGCTCTGGAAGACCATGGCGATGTCGCGGTCCTTCGGCGGCTCGCCCGTCACCTCGCGCCCGTCTATGAAGAGCCGCCCGCCGGTGATCTCCTCCAGCCCGGCGATGCAGTTGAGCAAGGTGGACTTGCCGCAGCCCGAGGGCCCCACCAGCACGAGGAACTCGCCGGAGCCGATCTCGATGTCGATCCCGTGGAGGACATCGAGACCCCCGAAGCTCTTGCTCAGCCCCTCGGCCCTGAGCGCCGCCTGGTCACCTGAATCCAGCACCGCATCCTCCCTGCCGCACCTCCCCCGAGGTTAATCCTGCGGCACCCCCCTGTCCATCGCGTGTCCATCGCGGCGCGTATGGCCGTGGATCGGGCCTTTCGGGGTTGACCTCTAGCTCTTGTCCGTAAAGGTGCCCGCCAACGGTGGACCGGCGCCCTGCCATCCGCCCTTGCAAACGTATGCAAACGGCCGAGGGACCCCTATGCGTGAATGGTGGCGTGATGCGGTGATCTACCAGATCTATCCGCGCTCTTATCAGGACAGCGACGGCGACGGGATCGGCGATCTGCCGGGCATCACCTCCCGGCTGGAGCATGTGGCCTCCCTCGGGGTCGATGCCATCTGGCTCTCGCCCTTCTTCACCTCCCCCGATGCCGACATGGGCTACGACGTCTCCGACTACACGGGCGTCTCCCCCCTCTACGGCACGATGGAGGATTTCGACGCGATGCTGGACCGCGCCCACGAGCTGGGGCTGAAGGTCATCATCGACCAGGTGCTCTCGCATTCCTCGATCGAGCATCCGTGGTTCGAGGAGAGCCGCTCCAGCCGCGACAACCCCAAGGCCGACTGGTACGTCTGGGCCGACCCTCAGCGCGACGGCAGCCCGCCGAACAACTGGCTGTCGATCTTCGGCGGCTCGGCGTGGGAGTTCGACCCGCGCCGCAAGCAGTATTACCTGCACAACTTCCTCAAGGAGCAGCCCGACCTCAACTTCCATAACCCCGAGACGGTCGATGCCCTCCTCGAGACGATGGAGTTCTGGCTGAAGAAGGGCGTCGACGGCTTCCGCCTCGACACGGTGAACTTCTATGTCCACGACGCTCAGCTGCGCAGCAACCCGCCCTCGGACTGGACCAAATTCCCGGTGAACCCCTACGAGGCGCAGGACCAGCTCTATTCCAAGACCCAGCCGGAAAACATCGCCATCCTTCAGCGCCTCCGCGCTCTGACGGACAAGTACGACGCCCGCATGATGGTCGGCGAGGTCGGCGAGATGGGCCGGCAGATCGACATCATGGCCGAGTACACCACCGGCGACGACCGCCTGCACATGGCCTATTCCTTCGAGTTCCTCAGCTCCGACCAGACGGCGGAGCACTTCTCCAGCCGCATCTCCCGCTTCTTCGCCAAGGCGCCGGAAGGCTGGCCCTGCTGGAGCTTCTCCAACCACGACGTCTCGCGCCACGTCTCCCGCTGGACGCAAGAGGGTGAGCCTACCGAGCCGGTCGCCAAGCAGGCCATCGCCCTCCTCACCTCCTTCCCCGGCACGCTCGGCATCTATCAGGGCGAAGAGCTGGGCCAGACGGATACCGAGATCCTCTTCGAGGAGCTTCAGGATACCGCCAACATCGAGTTCTGGCCGGAGTACAAGGGCCGCGACGGCTGCCGCTCCCCCATGGTGTGGAGCGCGCAGGCCGAGCATGGCGGCTTCTCCGATGCCAAGCCCTGGCTGCCGGTGAAGCCCGAGCAGGCCGCCCGTGCCGTCGACCGGCAGGAGGGGGATGAGGGCAGCGTCCTCGCCGCCTACCGGGAGGCCCTCGCCTTCCGCAAGGAGCGCGACGAGCTGCGCCTCGGCGAGGCCGATTTCATCGACCTGCCCGAGCCCGTGCTCGGCCTCCGCCGCGTCTGGGGCAACGCCCACCTGACGGCGCTCTTCAACCTCTCGGCCGAGCCTCAGGCCCTCTCCCTCATCGGCGCGGGCACGCCCGTCGGCCCCGGCCTCTTCGAGCGGGACGGTGCGTCGCTCGACCTGCCGCCGCGCGGTTTTGTCTTCCTCGAATCGCAGGGCGCGCTAACAGTGACGTTGCGGGAGGTGGAGGCGGCGACCTGACGGAGCGCCGGGGATCCTCCCCACAGGGAGGATACCATGATCAAGACCATCACCGCGCTCGGCGCCGTCCTACTGCTCGGCACCACCGCCATGCCCGCCTTCGCGCTCAGCGAGGGCGAGCTGCTCATCTGGGTCGGCGCCAATCGCGACGAGGCGGCGCTGCGCGAGGCCGTCCAGCCCTTCATCGACGATTACGGCGTGCCCGTGACGGTGGAGGTGGTGGACCCGGACCTGCCGACCAAGTTCCAGCAGGCGGCCGCCACCGGCGACGGGCCGGATATCGTCCTCTGGGCGCATGACCGCTTCGGCGAATGGGCCGCCGGCGGCCTGCTGGAGCCGCTGCCCGCCAGCCCCGAGTGGGTGGAGGGGGTGCTCCCCTCGGCGATGGAGGCCCTGCAGATCGGCGATGACGTCTGGGGCTACCCCGTCTTCGTGGAGGCCGTGCACCTTATCTACAACCGGGGCCTGATCGACGCCCCGCCCGCCACCTTCGAGGAGATCCCCTCGATGGAGATGGCAGAGGGCGTCCGCCCGATCCTGTGGGATTACAACAACATCTACTTCACCATGCCGCTGCTCATGGCGAACGGCGGCTACGCCTTCCAGAAGGTCGACGGCGTCTATGACGGCACGACCACCGGCGTGAACACCGAGGGCGCCGTCGCGGGCGCGCAGGTGGTGGCCGATTTCATCGAGCAGGGCGTGATGCCGGAAGGCGTCGACTACGGCGTGATGGAAGGGGCGATGAACAACGGCGAGGTCGCGATGATCCTCAGCGGCCCCTGGGCGTGGAGCGGGCTGGATTCGGCCGGCATCGACTTCGGCGTCGCCCCGATCCCCAGCGTCGGCGGCGAGCCCTCTCCGCCCTTCCTCGGCGTCGGCGCGCTTGCGATCAACGCCGCCTCGCCCAACACCGACCTCGCGGTGGAGCTGATCGAGAACTACCTCCTCACCGACGAGGGGCTGGCCGCGTGGAACGCCAATGGCGCCCTCGGTGCGCTGGCGGACGAGAGCGCGGCGGAGGCGATGAACGACGAGCGCGTCTCGGGCATGCTGGAGGTCGCCGCCATCGGCGTGCCCATGCCCTCCAACCCGGAGATGGGCGCCTACTGGAGCGCGATGGCCCCGGCGATGACCAACATCACCACCGGCGCCCAGACGGCGCAGGAGGCGCTGGACGACGCCGCCGCCCGCATCCTCGGCGAATGAGCCGGCCTCTCCCCGCGGCGCTGCGGCCCGCGGGGGGAGCCTTGCGATGACCTACGCCTCCGATCCCCTCCGCCGCCCGGCGGCCGGCGAAGAGCCGGACCCCGCCCCCCGGGGCGGGCGCCGCGATACGCATGGCGACGAGCGCCCGGCCGCCCGGGCCCTGCGCCTCGGCCTGACGGCGCTGGTGACGCTCGCCCTGCTCTACGGCGCCTTCCGGCTCTACCTCGAGGGGCTGGCCCTCCTCGGCGCGCTGTTCCTCGCGGTGGCGGTGGGGGTGGCGGTGATCTTCTCGCTCTCCCGCTTCTACGCGGCGCGCTTCATCTTCCCCGGCGTGGCGGCGGTGCTGATCTTCGTCGCCTTTCCGATGGCCTACACGATCTGGATCGGCTTCACGAACTACTCCTCCCTCAACCTGCTCACCTACGAGCGCGCGCAGGATTACCTCCTCGCCCGCGGCTCGGTGGATGCCGAGACGGAGCAGCCCTTCCTCGTCGCCCCCGACGGCGATGCCTTCCGCATCTGGCTTCCCGAATCCGGCCTCCTCTCGGCCCCCGTGCCGCTGGACGACGCGGTGGAGGAGGAGGCCGCCCTCTCCCCCGCCGAGGAGCCCGCCGCCCTGCTGGAGCGGCGAGACGCCATTGCCCTCCGCGGCGGGCTCCAGACGCTCAGCCTGACGACGCCGGAGGGCGTGATCCTCGTCAACGCCGGCCTGCGCACCTTCGCCTCCGTCACCCCCACCTACCGGCTGGCGGAGGATGGCGTGCTGGTGCGGACGGAGGACGGCGCCACCCTCACGCCCGACCAGAGCCGCGGCTTCTACGTCACCGAGGCGGGGGAGACGGTGCCCCCCGGCTGGCGAGTCGCCGTCGGCCTGCAGAACTTCGAGCGCATCTTTCAGTCGCGCGGAATCCGTGAGCCCATCGCGGCGATCTTCCTGTGGACGGTGATCTTCGCCGCCGCCTCCGTCGTCGGCACCTTCGCCATCGGCCTCGCCCTCGCCGTGGTGCTGCAATGGCCGCACCTGAGCTTCAAGCCGCTCTACCGGATCCTGCTGATCCTGCCCTACGCGGTGCCGGCCTTCATCTCGATCCTCGTCTTCCGGGGGCTCTTCAACCAGAACTTCGGCGAGATTAACCTGATCCTCGGCGCCCTCTTCGGCATAAGACCGGACTGGTTCTCCGACCCGATACTGGCGCGGACGATGATCCTCGTCGTCAATATCTGGCTGGGCTACCCCTACATGATGCTGATCGGCATGGGCTTCCTGCAGGCCGTGCCGGAGGATCACAAGAAGGCGGCGGCGCTGGAGGGCGCCTCGGCGCTGAGGGTGTTCTTCACCATCACCCTGCCCCAGATCCTGCCGCCCTTCCTGCCGCTGCTGATCGCCAGCTTCGCCTTCAACTTCAACAACCTCGTGGTGATCCTCCTCCTCACCCGCGGCCTGCCGGACATGCCGGGCACCATCGTCCCCGCCGGCCAGACGGATATCCTCGCCAGCTTCACCTACCGCATCGCCTTCTCCGACAGCCTCCAGCAATTCGGCCTCGCCGGCGCCATCACCCTGCTGATCTTCGTGCTCGTGGCCGGCCTCTCCTATGCCAACTTCGTCGCCATGCGCCGCGCTGGCCGGAGGCCGTCATGAGAGACCTCGCCCTCGCCCCGACCACTTCGGCGGCCCCTCGCCTCCCGCCTCGCCGTCCGCCGCCCCGGCTGGAGCCCGCCCTGCGAGACAGCGCCGCTTTCAACCCGGCCGACCATGCCGCCCCTCCGGCAGACTCGCGACCTGCCCCTCCTCCGAAGCCCCGGTCAGGAGGAGACCCTGTCGCTGGTCACCGACCCCTCCAGCGGTCCGAAAGCCTGCCCCAGCCGGAGGCCGTCATGAGCCCCGCCCTCTCCCCCGGCGCCCCACGGGGATATGGAGGGCGGGCGGGCGATTGCCGAAGGCGAGGCCGCCCCGCCCTCTCCATGGAGGCAAACCGATGATCGTCGAGCGAAAGCGCGACCTCCGCCTGAAGAAGATCGCCGCCCACGGCTTCCTCATCCTCTTCCTCGCGGCGATCATCTTCCCTTTCCTCGTGATCCTCTCGATCTCCTTCCGGGAGGGGAACTTCGCCGTCGGCACCCTCCTGCCCACCAACCCGACGCTGGAGCATTGGTCCCTCGCCCTCGGCATCCCCTTCACGCGGGCAGACGGCACCCTGGTCGAGCCGCCCTACCCCGTGCTCCTCTGGCTCTGGAACTCCGTCAAGCTCGGCCTCCTCGCCGGCGCCGGCGTGCTGGCGATCTCCACCATCTCCGCCTACGCCTTCTCGCGCGTGCGCTTCCGCGGCCGGAGCAGCCTGCTCGACAGCCTCTTCATCGTGCAGATGTTCCCCACCACCCTCGCCCTCGTCGCCATCTACGCGATCTTCGACTCCATGTCCGAGGTCTCCCCCGCCCTCGGCATCGACAGCCACCTCGCCGTGGTCCTCGTCTACTGGTCGGGCGTCGTCATGCACATCTGGACGCTGAAGGGCTATTTCGACGGCATCGACCCGGCGCTCGACAAGGCCGCTGCCATCGACGGGGCGACGCCCTGGCAGACCTTCCGCCACATCTTCCTACCCTTGGCGGTGCCTATGATGAGCGTCGTCTTCGTGCTCGTCTTCATCGGCGCCATCAACGACTACCCCGTCGCCTCGGTCCTCCTGCGCAGCCAGGACAAGCTGACGCTCGCCGTCGGCTCCCGCCTCTACCTCAACGAGATGCGCTACCTCTGGGGGGACTTCGCGGCAGCGGCGATCCTCTCCGGCGTGCCGATCACGATCGTCTTCCTCGTCGCCCAGCGCTACCTCGTCTCCGGCCTCTCCGAGGGCTCGGTGAAGGGCTGAGGACGCGCTACTCCAGCGCGTCCAGCAGGTCCCGCGTCGGCCAGGCATCCGCCGGCATCCCCAGCCGGCGCTGCTCGGCCTGCACCGCGGCGCGGGTCATCTCGCCGAGGATGCCGTCCACCCCGCCGACATCGTAGCCCCGCTCGACGAGCAGCCCCTGCAGCGCCTGCATCTCCTGCCCGGTCAGCCCCGCCTTGAAGGCGTCGGCATTGGCGAAGACGGGCGCCCCCTCCAGCCGCGTGGCGAAGTAGGCGGCGGTGGTGACGTAGACGAAGCTCTCGTTCCACTCGAAGAGCACCGCGAAGTTCGGATAGGCGAGGAAGGCCGGCCCGCGCCGCCCCACCGGCAGCAGCAGCGAGGCCGGCAGGTCGCTCAGCTGCCCCGTCCGCGCCTGCACGCCCATCGCCGCCCATTCCGCCGCCGGCCTCGGCTGGTCCAGCCCCGTGGCGGCCCAGTCCAGCGTCTCGGGCACCAGCACCTCCTGCAGCCACGGCTCGTTCGGCCGCCAGCCGAGCGAGCGCAGGACGTTGGCGCCCGACATCAGCGCATCCTCGGCGGAGGTCTTCAGCGTCACGTGCCCGTCGCCGTCGCCGTCCACCCCGTTTTCCAGGATGTCCCCCGGCAGCATCTGCACCTGCCCGATCTCCCCCGCCCAGGCGCCGGTCGTCGTCGCCGGGTCCAGATCCCCCCGCCCGTAGAGCGCCATCGCCGCGAAGACCTGCGGGCGGAAGAGCTCCGGCCGCCGGCAATCATGCGCCAGCGTCACCAGCGCGTTGGCGGTGTTGAAGTCGCCCTGCACCTGCCCGTAATCGGTCTCGAAGGCCCAGAAGGCGAGGAGGATGCCGCGCGGCACCCCGTATTGCTGCGCGATCCGGTCGAAGGTCGCGTCGTACTGGCTGGAGAAGCGGGCGCCGTTGTCGATCCGGTTCTGGGAGATGAGCCTGCGCGAGAACTCCACGAAATCGAGCTGGAAGACCCCCTGCTGCCGGTCGGCGGCGATGACGCTCTCGTCCCGGCTCACGCCGGCGAGGAAGGCCTGCGCCGTCTCGGCCGGCACGCCGTAGCCCGGCGCCTCCTGCACGAGACCGGCCTTGAAGCTCTCGAAGTCGCCGCCGCAGGGGGCGGTCTGCGCCAGCGCCGGGGTCCCGGCGAGCGCGAGAAGGATGGATAGGTGCCGCATGATATGCCTCCCGTTTTGCGGGGGACCATGGCGGCGCGGGCCCCCCATGTCCACTGACGGCTCCGTGGGGCGCGCCAAGCCGCCTTTCCCTCTGGCCCTCCGCGCGGTAATCCACGGCCCGACCCGAAGGGAGCCCGATCATGGCGATGGACAAGACATTCGACACGAGCGCCGCCGAGCCGCGCCTCTACGCCGCCTGGGAAGAGGCCGGCGCCTTCAAGGCCGGTGCCGGCAAGCGGCGTGAGGAAACCTTCACCATCATGATCCCGCCGCCCAACGTCACGGGCGCGCTGCACATGGGCCACGGCTTCAACAACACCCTGCAGGACATCCTGACCCGCTGGCACCGCATGCGCGGCTTCGACACGCTCTGGCAGCCGGGGCAGGATCATGCGGGCATCGCCACGCAGCTGCAGGTCGAAAAGCAGCTCGCCGCCACCCAGCAGCCCACCCGCGCCGAACTCGGCCGCGCGGCGTTCATCGCCAAGGTCTGGGAGTGGAAGGGCGATTACGGCGGGCGGATCATCAACCAGCTCCGCCGCCTCGGCGCCTCCTGCGACTGGAGCCGCAACGCCTTCACCATGGCCGGCGCCCCGGGCGACCCGCGCACGGGCCACGAGAACTCCCCCGATTTCCACGACGCCGTCATCAAGGTCTTCGTCGATCTCTACGGCAAGGGCCTCATCTACCGCGGCAAGCGCCTCGTGAACTGGGACCCGCATTTCGAGACGGCGATCTCCGATCTCGAGGTCGAGAACATCGAGACCGCCGGCCACATGTGGCACTTCAAGTACCCGCTCGCCGGCGGCGAGACCTACGAATACATCGAGCGTGACGAGGACGGCACCGAGCTCTTCCGCGAGACGCGCGACTACATCTCCATCGCCACCACCCGGCCGGAGACGATGCTCGGCGACGGCGCCGTCGCCGTCCACCCGAGCGACGAGCGCTACGCCCCCATCGTCGGCAAGCTCTGCGAGATCCCCGTCGGCCCGAAGGAGAGCCGCCGCCTGATCCCCATCATCACCGACGAGTACCCCGACCCGACCTTCGGCTCGGGCGCGGTGAAGATCACCGGCGCGCATGACTTCAACGACTACGGCGTCGCCAGCCGCGGCGGCATCCCGATGTATCGCCTGATGGATACCAAGGGCCGGATGCGCGCCGACGGCGCCCCTTATGCCGAGGCCGCCGCCCGCGCTCAGGAGATCGCCAACGGCGACAGCTTCACCGGCGAAGAGGTCGACGGCCTCAACCTCGTGCCCGACCACCTGCGCGGGATGGACCGCTTCGAAGCACGCAAGGCCGTGGTGCAGGAGATCACCGACGAAGGTCTGGCGGTCATGACGGAGGTCACCGACCCCCGCCTCGGCAAAAAGGCCGAGACGGCCCCCGTCGCCCCCGAAGAGGGCGGCGAGGCGCGCGACGAGAGCCAGAACTTCGTCCCCCTCGTCGAGGAAAAGCTCATCATGCAGCCCTACGGCGACCGCTCGAAGGTCGTCGTCGAGCCGATGCTGACCGACCAGTGGTTCGTCGATGCCGAAAAGCTCGCCGGCCCGGCGCTGGAAGCGGTCCGTTCCGGCGCCGTCACCATCATGCCCGAGAGCGGCGAGAAAACCTTCTACCACTGGCTGGAGAACATCGAGCCGTGGTGCATCTCCCGCCAGCTCTGGTGGGGCCACCGCGTGCCGGTCTGGTACGGGCTCGACCTCTCCGCCCCCGACTTCAAGGATGACGAGGGGGACGGCGAGCTCGACCAGGTCGAGCTGATGCGCCTGCTCTCCGAGGGCGGGATGCTGCACCGGGGCGACGTCGCCCGCTGCGCCGCCTCGCTCGACGAGGTGCGCGACGGCTTCTTCGACGCCAATGCCGACGTGCCGGCCCCGATCTCCCACGCCCGGGTGATCGAGGTGGAGGACAAGCACGAGGCGATCCACCGCTTCGCCGAGGGCCTCGCCGAGTACAACGTCAGCCAGGATCTGACGAAGCTCGTCTACCCCGTCTGGCGCGACACCGACGTGCTCGACACGTGGTTCTCCTCCGGCCTCTGGCCCTTCGGCACGCTCGGCTGGCCCGAGAACACCGAAGAGCTGCGGAAGTATTTCCCATCCGACGTGCTGATCACCGGGCAGGACATCCTCTTCTTCTGGGTCGCCCGGATGATGATGATGTCTCAGGCCGTGCTCGGCGAGAACCCGTTCCACACCGTCTATCTTCACCAGCTCGTCCGCGACGAGAAGGGCAAGAAGATGTCGAAGACGGTCGGCAACGTCGTCGACCCGCTCGACATGGTGGACGAGTTCGGCGCCGACGCCCTGCGCTTCACCATGGCGCAGATGGCGGCGATCGGGGGCGTGCTGAAGTTCTCCCGCGAGCGGATCACCGGCTTCCGCAACTTCGGCACCAAGCTCTGGAACGCCTGCCGCTTCGCCGAAATGAACGGCGTTTTCGAGGCAGACGTGCCGTGCACGCCCGGTGCACGCCCGGTGCACGCCGAGCAGACGGTCAATAAGTGGATCCTCGGCGAGACCGGCCGCGTCCGCGAAGAGGTCGACGCCGCCCTCGCCGCCTACCGTTTCAACGACGCCGCCAATGCCCTCTACGCCTTCGTCTGGGGCCGCGTCTGCGACTGGTACGTGGAGTTCTCCAAGCCCCTCCTCCTCGACGGTCCGCCCGAGATCCAGGCCGAGACGCGCGCCACGATGCGCTTCGTCCTCGAGCAGTGCGTGACCATGCTCCACCCCATCATGCCCTTCATTACCGAGGAACTCTGGGGGGTTATGGGCAACCACGACCAGATGCTCATCCTCACCCCCTGGCCGGAATACACGGCGGACGAGCTCATCGACCCAGCCGCCGATGCCGAGATGAACCAGGCCATCGCCCTCATCGAGGCCGTCCGCTCGGCCCGCTCCCAGATGAACGTCCCCGCCGGCCTCTACGTCCCGCTTCTGGAGCTGGAGGCGGACGCCGCCGCACAGGAGGCCTTCACCCGCAACGAAACCCTCATCAAGCGCCTCGCCCGCATCGACTCCCTCACCCCCGCCACCGAGGCCCCGAAGGGCGCGCTCACGGTGGCGGTGCGGGGGGCGAGCTATGCCATCCCGTTGGCGGACATTATCGACGTGGAGGCGGAAAAGGCCCGCCTTTCCAAGGCGATGGACAAGCTGAAGAAGGAGATCGGCGGGCTCTCGGGGAGGCTCAACAACCCCAAGTTCGCCGAGTCCGCGCCGGAAGAGGTGGTCGAGGAAACCCGCGCCAACCTCGCCGCCCGGCAGGAGGAAGAGGCCCAGCTCTCCACCGCCCTCGCCCGTCTGGCAGAGATCGGCTGACCCCCCGGGAGATCGAATTCCATATGGAATTCGACGGCGGAAACCACATGGTTTCCGCCCCCCCCCCGGCCCGAGCGGAGACGAGTTCCGCGCGGAAATCGTGACGGAATTCGCGCGAATTCCGTCCCCCGCCCCTCGGCGAGTCAAAAGCTGAACATTGGGACATCCTTTCCGCTCGCGCCTTCTCGCCGCGCCGGGAATCGCGCACCCTTGCCCTCATGGCGCCGCGCCGGCTTTCGGCGTGCGCGACTATGGGAGGACAGATCATGCAACTTCATTCCTGCGGCCTCGCCGCCGGCCTTCTCGCCGTCTCCGCGGCCCTGCCCGCCACCGCGCAGGAGCTGACGGAAGCCTGGCGCACCGGCGGCTTCATGAGCCCTGAATCGGTCAGCTACGATGCCGGGACGGGCACGCTTTTCGTCACCAACATCAACAGCCCGGACATGAGCGCCAACGGCGAGGGCTATGTCAGCCAGCTCTCCATGGAGGGCGAGGTGATGAACGAGCAGTTCGTCACCGGCCTCAACGCGCCCAAGGGCACGCTGGTGGCGGACGGCATGCTCTATGTCGCCGGCGTCGAGGAGCTAGTCGCCATCGACATCGCCGCCGGCGAGGTGGCCGAGCGCTATTCCGCCCCCGGGGCCGGCTTCCTCAATGACGTCACCCAGACGGAGGACGGCACGATCTACGTCACCGAAACCGGCCAGGGCGCCATCTACGCCCTGCAGGACGGCGAGCTGACGCAGGTGCTGGCCGACCCGATGCTCGCCGGTGCCAACGGCATCGTCGCCGACGGCAACATGCTGAACGTCGCCACGATGGGCGACATCAGCGGCGGGTTCGAGAACCTGCAGCCCAGCAACGTCAAGGTGGTCGACACGGCCGACATGTCCGTCAGCGATTACGCCTCGCCCGAGGGCGTGGGCGCGCTCGACGGCATCGAGATGATGGACGGGCAGGTCATGGTGACCGACAACATGGGCGGCCGGCTCGTCTCCATCGCCGAGGATGGCACGGTGACGGAGCTCGCCTCCGTCGGCGGCGGCGCGGCGGATCACGAGTATATCCCGGAGGAGGGGATGGTGCTGATCCCCAACCTGCAGACGGGCGAGGTCGTCGCCTGGCAGATGAACTGACGGACGGGCGCTGCCGGCCCCGGCCGGTGGCGCCTATTCCGCCTGCGTCTCGAAGCGACCGGGCAGGCTGACCTCGAGGATCTCCAGATCCTCCGTCGGCTCGGCCCAGCGGGTCTTCATCCCCGGCGGGATCACGAAGGCATCGCCGGCGGAAAGCCGGTAGGGCTCCTTCCCCTCGCCCTCCAGCACCATCCGGCCTTCCATCACGAAGCCGAAGAGGATGTCGCCCTCGTGGCGCGCCCAGACCGGCTCGCCCTCGGCCCGGCGCACCACCTGCACACCGGCGACGCCGCCGGTGTTCTCGGCGATCGTCGTGTCCCGCGCCTGGTAGCCCGGCAAGCGGAAGGGGAACCACTCCGCCCCGTCGGCGAGGTTGTGGACGAAGCGCTGCCCGTCCCATTCCCGCTCCGGCCGGTAATCGGGCGTCGGCAGGGTCATCTCGTGGTCGATCTCGGTGACATGATCGGCCGGCACGCCGATCTCGATCACCTCGATCCCCTCGGAGGCCTCGACGACGCGGTGGCGGATCTGCGGCGGCTGGATGAAGCAGTCGCCGGCATAGAGACGGCGGAGGTCGCCCTGATCCTCGTAGAGCACGTCGACCCAGCCGCGGTAGCAGAAGATCAGCTGAAACCCGACCTTGTGGTAATGCACCATGTCCGGCACCGGCCCGCCATCGGGGATGCGGATGTGGCTGGCGATCATCGCGCCGCCGAGCCGCGTGGGGACCAGATCGCGGTACATCATCCCGGCCCGCCCGATGACCCAGGGCGCCTGGTCGGCGAGGCGGCGGACGACGAAGGCATGCTCCGTCTGCGGCAGGACGAGCGGCGGGTTCAGCTCCTCCACCGTCACGCGGGTGCCGCCGGGGCTGGTGAGCTCGCGCTGGCCGTCGGCGAACTCCCCGTCGGTGCGGATGCGGATGTGGCCGGGGGTGCCCTCCCCCTCCACCAGCCGCAGGCGCAGGCCGTGGCCGGACCAGGTGGCGACGGAGGGCGCATCGGCGGGGTAGATGCTGTCGAGCCGCATCCCCAGCACCTTGCCGAAGAAGCCCAAGTCCTCCCGCAGGTTGGCGGTGGTCAGCTCGACTTCGGCGCGGATCTCATCTGTCATGGCGCGATCATTGGCGCGCTGCTAGGAGATTGGCAAGCCGCCCCGGGGCAGGTAAGAGCGCAGGGCAGGGCAATAGTTTAATATTGAACAATCGGAGCAGGCGATGGACCGGCCGAAGGATTCCGCCCGCGAGGCGGCGCTGAACTACCACCGCTACCCCAAACCGGGGAAGCTGGAGATCCGCGCCACCAAGCCGCTCGCCAATGGGCGGGACCTCGCCCGCGCCTACTCCCCCGGCGTCGCCGAGGCCTGCCTCGAGATCAAGGCCGATGCGGTGACGGCCCGCGACTACACGGCGCGCGGCAACCTCGTCGCCGTCATCTCCAACGGCACGGCGGTGCTCGGCCTCGGCAATATCGGGGCGCTCGCGTCGAAGCCGGTGATGGAGGGCAAGGCCGTCCTCTTCAAGAAATTCGCCGATATCGACTGCTTCGACATCGAGGTGAACGAGAGCGACCCCGAGCGACTCGCCGACATCGTCTGCGCGCTGGAGCCGACCTTCGGCGCCGTGAACCTCGAGGACATCAAGGCGCCCGACTGCTTCATCGTCGAGAAGCTCTGCCGCGAGCGCATGAACATCCCCGTCTTCCATGACGATCAGCACGGCACCGCCATCGTCGTCGGCGCCGCCGCGACCAACGCGCTGCATGTCGCGGGCAAGAGCTTCGAGGACATCAAGGTCGTCTCCACCGGCGGCGGCGCGGCGGGCATCGCCTGCCTCAACATGCTGGTGAAGCTGGGCGTGAAGCGCGAGAACATCTGGCTCTGCGATCTGCACGGGCTGGTGCACGAGGGCCGGGCGGAGGACATGACGCCGCAGAAGGCGCTGTTCGCGCAAGGCGCCACCCCCGCCGGCCTGATCGACGTAATCGAGGGGGCCGACCTCTTCCTCGGTCTTTCCGGCCCCGGCGTGCTGACGGCCGAGATGGTGCGCAAGATGGCGCCGCAGCCGATCATCTTCGCCCTCGCCAACCCGAACCCCGAGATCCTGCCGGAAGAGGCACGCGCCGCGGCGCCCGACGCGCTGATCGCGACGGGGCGCTCGGACTACCCCAACCAGGTCAACAACGTGCTCTGCTTCCCCTTCATCTTCCGGGGGGCGCTGGACGTGGGCGCGACCGAGATCAACGACGAGATGCAGATCGCCTGTGTCGAGGGCATCGCGGCGCTGGCCCGCGCCACCACCTCGGCCGAGGCCGCCGCCGCCTATCAGGGCGAGAAGCTCACCTTCGGCGCCGATTACCTGATCCCCAAGCCCTTCGACCCGCGCCTGATGGAGATCGTCGCCACCGCCGTCGCCGAGGCGGCCATGGCCTCCGGCGTCGCCGCCCGGCCGCTGGAGGATATCCCCGCCTACAAGCGGCAGCTGCAGCACACGGTCTTCCGCTCCTCCTTCCTCATGCGCCCTGTCTTCGAGGCGGCGCGGACGGCGGAGCGGCGCATCGTCTTTGCCGAGGGCGAGGACGAGCGCGTGCTGCGCACCGCGCAGGCGATCGTGGAGGAGATGACGGACCAGCCGATCCTCATCGGCCGCCCCGAGGTGGTGGAGGCCCGCTGCGAGCGCGCCGGCCTGACGATCCGCCCCGGCCGCGACTTCCAGCTGGTGAACCCCGAGGACGACCCCCGCTACCGCGACTACTGGGAGACCTATCACCACCTGATGGCGCGGCGCGGCGTCTCCCCCGATCTGGCGCGGGCGATCATGCGCACCAACACCACCGCCATCGCGGCGGTCATGGTGCACAGAGGCGAGGCCGACAGCATGATCTGCGGCACCTTCGGGCAGTTCCTGTGGCACCTCAACTACGTCACCCAGGTGCTGGGGACGGAGGCGCTGACGCCGGTGGGCGCCCTGTCGCTGATGATCCTCGAGGACGGGCCGCTCTTCATCGCCGACACGCAGGTGAACCCCGAGCCGACCTCCGAGCAGATCGCCGAGACGGCCCGCGCCGCGGCCCGGCACGTCCGCCGCTTCGGGATGGAGCCGCAGGTGGCGCTCTGCTCGCATTCGCAGTTCGGCAACCTCGACACGGAGTCGGGCCGCAAGATGCGCGGCGCGCTGAAGATCCTCGACGGCCAGCCGCGCGACTTCGGCTACGAGGGCGAGATGCACATCGATGCCGCGCTCGACCTCGAGACGCGCGAGCGCATCTTCCCCGGCGGCCGGCTCACGGGAGAGGCGAATACGCTGATTTTCTCGAACGCCGACGCGGCCTCTGCGGTGCGCAACATCCTCAAGATGCGCGGCGGCGGGCTGGAGGTGGGGCCGATCCTCATGGGCATGGGCAATCGCGCCCACATCGTGACCCCCTCGATCACCGCCCGCGGGCTCCTCAACATCACCGCCCTCGCGGGGATGCCGGTGTCGCATTACGGCTGAGGCAGGGGGCGCTGGCGGCAAGAGTGCAGCGCCCAAGGTGGGTTACAAACCCACCCTACGTAGGGCCTCCGGAGCACCCGCCCGCCCGACCACGTAGGGTGGGTTTCCAACCCACCGCCTCCCCTCCCCCCGCCCGAACGCAGGGCGAGCGCCGGCCCGTGGGGTGGCGCTCCGACGGCGCCGCTGCGCACTTTATGCCCGCCAAGCCCCTCCCCGCCCTGAGCGACGCACCCGGCCCAACCACAGCGCCAGCCCGCCGGGACGGGCCCGGCGCTCGCCCGGCCCCTGCGGCGCGCTTACGGGCGGGGGAACAGCTCAACGGTATTGACCCCGCCGCCACCCGCCCGCAAACCCCCTTCCCCGCCGCAATCCCTTCCGTCTAACTGGCCCCACGGGATGCCAGGGAGGAGACCATGGGATACCGCGAGACCGATGACGCCTGGCGGGCGGATCCGGAGGGCTTCTGGGCCTCCGCCGCCGAGGCCGTGGACTGGCACCGCCCCGCCACCCGCATCGCGCCGGAGGGTCATGGCCCCTGGTTCGCCGATGCGGAGGTGAACAGCTGCTGGAACGCCGTCGACCGCCACGTCGCCGCCGGACGCGGCGCCGAGACGGCCATCATCCACGACAGCCCCGTCACCGGCACCACCACCCGCCTCACCTTCGCCGAGTTGCAGGAGAAGACGGCCCGCCTCGCCGGCGCCCTCTCCGCCCGCGGCGTCGGGCTCGGCGACCGGGTGATCATCTACATGCCGATGGTGCCCGAGGCGCTGATCGCGATGCTCGCCTGCGCCCGCATCGGCGCCATCCATTCCGTCGTCTTCGGCGGCTTCGCGGCGCACGAGCTGGCCCTGCGCATCAACGACGCGGCGCCCAAGGCGGTGCTCGCCGCCTCCTGCGGGATCGAGCCGACCCATGTCGTCCGCTACAAGCCGCTGCTCGACGCCGCCATCGAGGCGGCCCGTCACAAGCCGGAGGTCTGCCTCATCCTCCAGCGGGAGCCGGAACGTGCCGACCTCACCCCCGGCCGGGATGTCGACTGGCACGCGGCACAGGAGGGCGTCGCCCCCGCGCCCTGCGTCCCCGTTCCCGGCGACCACCCGGCCTACATCCTCTACACCTCCGGCACCACCGGCGCGCCCAAGGGTGTCGTGCGCCCCACGGCGGGGCACCTCGTCGCGCTCACATGGTCGATGCGGCACATCTACGATGCCGGCCCGGGGGACGTCTTCTGGGCCGCCTCCGACGTCGGCTGGGTCGTCGGGCACAGCTACATCTGCTACGCCCCGCTCTTCGCCGGCTGCACGACGCTGGTCTACGAGGGCAAGCCCGTCGGCACCCCCGATGCCGGCGCCTTCTGGCGGGTGATGCAGGATCACCGGGTGAAGAGCTTCTTCACCGCCCCCACCGCGCTCCGCGCCATCAAGCGCGTCGACCCTACGGGGGAGCTGGTGCCCGGCTATGACCTCTCGGCCCTGCGCACGCTCTTCCTCGCCGGCGAGCGGGCCGATCCGGACACCCTCGCCTGGGCGGAGCGGCACCTCGGCGTCCCCGTGATCGACCATTGGTGGCAGACAGAGACGGGCTGGGCGATCGCCGCCAATCCCTGGGGGCTGGAGCGGCTGCCGATCAAGCCCGGCTCCCCCTCCGTCCCCATGCCCGGCTACGACGTGCAGGTGCTGGACGAGGCCGGCCAGCCCGTCCCTCCCGGCACCCTCGGCGCCATCGCGATCAAGCTGCCCCTGCCGCCCGGCTGCCTGCCGACGCTGTGGAACGCCGAGGCGCGCTTCCACAAGAGCTACCTTGGCCGCTTCCCCGGCTACTACGAGACGGGCGATGCCGGCTACATCGACGACGACGGCTACATCTTCGTCATGGCCCGCACCGACGACGTCATCAACGTCGCCGGCCACCGCCTCTCCACCGGCGCGATGGAGGAGGTGATCTCCGCCCTCCCCGATGTCGGAGAATGCGCGGTGATCGGCGTGGCGGACGAGGTGAAGGGCCAGCTGCCGATGGGCTTTCTCTGCCTCAACCGCGGCTGCCCCCGCCCGCCGGAAGAGGTCGCCGCCGAGGCCGTCGCCGCCGTCCGGCGGGAGATCGGCCCCGTCGCCGCCTTCAAGCTGGCGGTGGTGGTGGAGCGTCTGCCGAAGACCCGCTCGGGCAAGATCCTCCGCGCCACGATGGCCAGGCTCGCCGACGGCGAGCCCTTCCGCCTGCCCGCCACCATCGACGACCCGGCGATCCTGGAGGAGGTGCGGGCGGCGCTGGCGACGCTCGGCTACCCCCGTAGCGCTTGAAGGCGCGCCGCCGGCGCCCCACCTGTGATCCAGATCAAGGCGCGCCCGCGCCCCCGGCGCCAGGATGGCGCCGCGGACTGACAGGAGGACGGACATGACGGACCAGAACAATGAAGTTGTGACCGAGGAAGTCGAAGTCTCCTCGGACAACCTGATGGACAAGGTGAAGGCCTGGGCGAAGGACGCCTCGGTCAAGCGCGTGCGGATCAAGGAGCCTGACGGCGACATCGCGGTCGACCTGCCGCTGACGGTCGGCGCGCTGGCCGGGGGCGCCCTCGTGCTCGCCGCCCCCGCCCTCGCCATCGTCGGCGCCATCGCCGGCGCCTTCGCGAAGGTCACGGTGGAAGTGGTGCGCGACCCCAACGAGCCGCGCGAAACCTGACCGGAGCCCTCAGTCAGGGTGGGCCGCCCGCAACGCGCCCCCCTGTCTTTGGTCCTAAAAATCCCGGGGGTCGCCATTGAGTGCGCCATTGGTTCAAGCACCAATGGCGACGGCAGAGCCCCGGGTCTCTCAGCCCGCGCCGTCACCCACCCCCGAAGGCGCGCCGCACGAGACGGCCCATCAGGGCCGGCGAGGGATCACGCGAACTGCTCGCGAATGAGCCGCTCCTCCAGCCCGTGCCCGGGATCGAAGAGCAGCCGGTGCGAGATCTGCGGCTGCGTGCGCACGTCGACGCGCGCCACGTGCCGCGCCGCCCGGCTATCGGCATCCGCCATGACCGGCCGCTTCTTCGGCTCGATCACCTCGAAGGTCACCAGCGCCGAGGCCGGCAGGATCGCCCCGCGCCAGCGACGCGGCCGGAAGGGGGCGATGGCCGTCAGCGCCAGCACCTCGGAGCGGATCGGCAGCACCGGCCCGTGCGCCGAGTAATTGTAGGCCGTCGAGCCCGCCGGCGTCGCCACCAGCGCCCCGTCGCAGACCAGCTCCGCCAGCCGGAGCCGCCCGTCGACGAAGATGCGCAGCTTCGCCGCCTGCGGCCCGGCGCGCAGCAGCGAGACCTCGTTGATGGCCAGCGCCTCCAGCACCTCGCCCTCCACGGTCTCTGCCCGCATGGAGAGGGGGTGCAGCACCGCCTCCTCGGCGCCGCGCAGCCGGTCGGGCAGGCCCTCCTCGTGGTACTCGTTCATCATGAAACCAACGGTGCCGCGGTTCATCCCGTAGACGGGCGTGCCGCGCAGCTCCGTCTCGTGCAGCGTCTGCAGCATGAAGCCGTCGCCGCCCAGCGCCACGATCACGTCCGCCTCGTCGGTCGCCACCTCGCCGTAGCGCGCCGCCAGCCGCTCGCGGCTTTCGGCGGCGATGGGCGCGTCGCTGGCGACGAAGGCGATCTTCAGGTCCACGGGGAGCATCCGGTCCAGGCTTGGGCATCTTCGGGGCGGCACCGCCCCGGCGGGGGGAGTGTTGGGCGAGGGCCTGCCGAAAGGCAAGCCCGCCCTCCCCCTCAGATCTCCGCCCGGCCCATCACCTCCAGCTCATGCACCATCACCCCCGGCAGCGCCGCGGCCAGCGCCCGCGGGCTCTGCTCCAGCACCGGCATCGTCCCGTAATGCCCCGGCACGATGTGCCGGAAGTCGAACCAGCGCTTCGCCGCGAAGGCCGCCTGGCGCATGTCCATCGTGAAATGCCCGCCGCAGGAGAGGATGCCGATGTCCGGCCGGTGATGGGCGCCGATCCACTCCATGTCGGCCATCAGCGAGGTGTCGCCGCTGATGTAGATCACGTGCCCCTCGCCCTCGACGACGAAGCCCGCCGGGTCCCCCGCCGGCAGGATCCCCTCCCCCGTCCAGTCGATGGAGGAGGAGTGGCTGGCCGGCACCATCGTCACCGTCACCTCGCCCACACGCACCGTCCCGCCCATGTTCATGCGCACGACATTGTTGCTGCGCGCCTCCAGCCACTTCGCCAGCTCGTGGATGGCGACGATCGGCACGCCGGCGTCGGCGGCGATCAGCTCCACCTCCGAGGCGTGATCGTGGTGGCCGTGGGTGAGGAGCACCTTCGTGGCGCCGGCCCCCGCCTCCGCCCGCCGCTCGTTGGGGAAGACGGGGTTCCCCTCCAGCCACGGGTCGACGAGCAGGACCTCCCCGGCGATCTCGATGCGGAAGGAGCCATGGCCGAGCCAGATGATATTCATGTCGCGTTCCTCCTGTTAGACCCCGACGATAGGATGATCGGAGGGTGGGGGAAGCCATGAACTGGTCGGAGCAGATCGACATCTACTGCGAGCGGCTGGGCCCCGGCTTCTGGGCGGAGCCGCTGAACGCCGTCACCAACGCCGCCTTCCTCGCCGCCGCCCTGCTCCTCTGGCCGCGCTCCCGCGGCCATCGCCCGGCGGAGCTGCTCTGCGCGATCCTCTTCGTGATCAGCATCGGCTCCTTCCTCTTCCACACCTTCGCGACCCAATGGGCCTCGCTGGCGGATACGGCGCCCATCGGCATCTTCATCCTCGTCTATCTCTTCCTCGTGCACCGGCAATTCCTGGGCCTGCCGCTCTGGGGCGCCCTCCTCGCCACCGCCGGCTTCGCGCCCTACGCGGCGATCATGGTGCCCGTCCTCGACCGGCTGCCCTTCTTCGCCATCTCCGACTTCTACTGGACCGTCCCGCTCCTCCTCTTCGTCTACGCCCTCGCGCTCCGCCGGCGGATGCCCCACGTCGCCCGTGGCCTCGCCATCGGCGGCGCGATCCTGTCGCTCTCCATCACCATCCGCTCGTTGGACATGGCCCTCTGCCCCGCCTGGCCCGTCGGCACGCACTTCCTCTGGCACGCGCTCAACGCGCTGATGCTGGGCTGGATGATCCACGTCTGGCTCGGCTGGCGGGCGCGCCGCCCGGGCCCCGGGCGCCTTGCAGGAGCGCAGGCGCCGGGCTAAACGGCCTCCTGATCTTTCAGGACCAGCGAGGCCCCCATGTCGATCGACGAAGGCACCGCGGCGCGCGTCGCCAAGCTCGCCCGCATCCAGGTGGCGCCGGAGCGTCTGCCGGCGCTGGCGGAGGAATTCTCCGCCATCCTCGGCTTCATCGAGCAGCTGAACGAGGTGGACGTGGACGGTGTGGAGCCCATGGTCTCCGTCACGCCCATGCGCCTCAAGCGCCGGGAGGACGTGGTGACGGACGGCGGCCAGCAAAAAGCCGTGCTGGCGAACGCGCCCGACGCGCGCGAGGGTTTCTTTGCCGTGCCGAAGGTGGTGGAATGACCGAGTTCCGCACCATCGCCGCCGCCCGCGACGCCCTGCGCAAGGGCGACGTCTCCGCTACCGAGCTGGCGGAGGAGTACATCGCCCGCGTCGAGGGCGCGGATGCCCTCAACGCCTTTGTCCACAAGACGCCCGAGATTGCCCGCGAGCAGGCCGCGGCCGCCGATGCGCGGCTGAAGGCGGGGGACGCGCCCAGCCTCTGCGGCATCCCGCTCGGCATCAAGGATCTGTTCTGCACCAAGGGCGTGCCCTCCCAGGCCGCCTCGAAGATCCTCACCGACTTCCGCCCCGAGTACGAGAGCACCGTCACGACCAAGCTCTTCGCCGACGGTGCCGTCATGCTCGGCAAGCTGAACATGGACGAATTCGCCATGGGCAGCTCCAACGAGACCTCCACCTACGGCGACGCGGTGAACCCATGGCGCCGCGGCAATGACGAGACGAAACTGACGCCCGGCGGCTCCTCCGGCGGCTCGGCCTCTGCCGTCTCCGCCGATCTCTGCCTCGGCGCGACGGGCACCGATACCGGCGGCTCCATCCGCCAGCCGGCCGCCTTCACCGGCATCACGGGGCTGAAGCCCACCTACGGGCGCGTCTCCCGCTTCGGCATCATCGCCTTCGCCTCCTCGCTCGATCAGGCCGGGCCGATGGCGCGCGACGTGCGCGACTGCGCCATCATGCTCTCCGCCATGGCCGGGCATGACGCCAAGGACAGCACCTCGGCCGACCTCGCCGTGCCGGATTTCGAGGCGATGCTCGACGGCGACATCAAGGGCAAGGTCATCGGCATCCCGCGCGAGTATCGCATGGACGGGATGCCGGAAGAGATCGAGGCGCTCTGGGCCGAAGGCCGCAAGATGATGGAGGCGGCGGGCGCCACGCTCCGCGACATCTCCCTGCCGCACACGAAGTATGCCCTTCCGACATATTACGTGATCGCCCCCGCCGAGGCCTCCTCGAACCTCGCCCGCTACGACGGTGTCCGCTTCGGGCGCCGCGCGCAGCTCGCGCAGGGCGACGGCATCACCGAGATGTACGAGAAGACGCGCGCCGAAGGCTTCGGCGACGAGGTGCAGCGCCGCGTCATGATCGGCACCTACGTGCTCTCCGCCGGCTTCTACGACGCCTATTACAACCGCGCCCGCAAGGTCCGCACGCTGATCAAGCGGGACTTCGAGCAGGCCTTCGCGGACGGCGTCGACGCCATCCTGACGCCCGCCACCCCCTCCGCCGCCTTCGGGCTGGGCGAGATGGCGGAGGCGGACCCGGTGCAGATGTACCTCAACGACGTCTTCACGGTGACGGTCAACCTCGCCGGCCTGCCGGGCATCGCGGTGCCCACGGGGCAGAGCGCGCAGGGCCTGCCGCTGGGGCTGCAGCTCATCGGCAAGCCTTGGGAAGAGGGCGAGTTGCTGAATGCCGCCTACGCACTGGAGCGTGAGGCGGGCTTTGTGGAAAAGCCCGCGAAGTGGTGGTAAGGGACACCCCCAACCATCCCAACTGAGAGTCGGGCCGTGACAAAACTGCGTTCCCTTGCGATGGCGGCGGGCCTGCCGCTGCTGCTTGCCGCGTGTAGCGACAGGCCGGCGGGGGAATGGCCGTCGGACGAGTACGCTGCCTACGAGATGCAGCGCGCCGAGGCGGAAGCCGCCGCGGCCGCGCCCGCGCAGCAGCCGACGGTGAGCCCCTCCGAGGTCTTCGCCGCGCCCACCCCGACGCAGACCCTGCCGCCCGCCGGCGGCGGGATCAGCAGCAACGAGCTGGCCGCGGCCGGCATCGGCGGCACCGGAGCCCCCGCGACGACGGGCTCCCCCCCCACCGCCACGCCGGGGCTGACGCCCGCTGCGCCGATGCAGACCGTCTCGCCCGAGGCGAGCTACCTCAACAACGACGTGGTGCGCGCCGGTGTCGAGGCCTCGCCCTCCAACGCCGCGCCCTCCGTCATCAACAACCCCGGCATCTCCGACGAGCAGGATTTCAACGCGGTCGCCAGCCGCGAGACCATCGAATCGGATGCCGAGCGCCTCGCGGAGAACGCTGCGCAGTACCAGGTCGTCCAGCCCACCGCCCTGCCGGAGCGGACGACGGAGACGGGGCCGAACATCGTCGAATACGCGCTCGGCGCGCCGAACCGGAAGGGGCAGGAGTGGTACTCCCGCTCGATCATCCAGATCCCCAACCAGTTCGAGCGCAACTGCGCCAGCTACAACTCGCCCGACGAGGCGCAGCGCGATTTCCTCGCCCGTGGCGGGCCGAACCGTGACCCCAAGGGGATCGACCCCGATGGCGACGGCTTCGCCTGCGGCTGGGATCCGGCCCCCTTCCTCGCCGCCGTGGGACGGGGGTGAACGGGCCCGCGCCCAACGTCACCCCCTATCCTTCCGCCAACGCGGGCGAGCGGCGGCCCGGCTCCCACCTCGACATGGTGGTGCTCCACTACACCGTCCTCGATCTCTCCGAGACGCTGGACCGGCTTTGTGACCCGGCCGCCGAGGTCTCCGCCCATTACGTGATCGCCGGCGAGGGCGAGGTGCTGCAGCTCGTCGGCGAGGAGCGGCGGGCCTGGCATGCCGGCGCCGGCCGCTGGGGTGGGGTGGCGGACGTCAACTCCCACTCCCTCGGGATCGAGCTGGTCAACGACGGCCGCGCCCCCTTCCCCGCGCCGCAGATGCTGGCGCTGGAGCGGCTGCTGGCCGCGCTGATGGCGCGCCACGACATCCCGCCCGAGCGCGTCATCGGCCATTCCGACATGGCACCGGGCCGCAAGAGCGACCCCGGCCCCCGCTTCGACTGGCGGCGCCTCGCCCGGCAGCGCCTCTCCGTCTGGCCGGCCTCCGGGGCCCGCGCCCCGCTGGATGAGCTGCAGCCCGCCCTCGTCGCCTTCGGCTACGATTCGTCGCTGGGAGAGACGGCCCGCCTCTCCGCCTTCCGCCGCCGCTTCTTCCCCGGCCGCGCCGGGCCACCGGCCGCCGACGAGGCGGGCGCGGCCGTCGATCTCGCCCGCCGCTTTCCCGTTGACGCAAAGCCCGCCCGGGCCTAGAGCGCGCGGGCGCGGAGGGCCGGACGGCCGCGGGGCAACTCGAGGAAAGTCCGGACTCCATCAGGCAGCGGTGCCGGGTAACGCCCGGCCGGGGCAACCCGAGGGACAGCGCCACAGAGAACAGACCGCCGGGACGCAGTCCCGGTAAGGGTGAAACGGTGGGGCAAGAGCCCACCGGGGGGCCGGCAACGGCGCCCGCATGGCAAGCCCCACCGGGAGCAATGCCGAATAGGGGCCGCGCGCCGCCCCTCCCGCAAGGGAGGACGGCAGGGATGCTTGATCCCGAGCGGTCCGGGTTGGCAGCATGAGTGGCGGAGCAATCCGTCGCCACAGATGAATGGCCGTCGCCGGGGCGCAAGCTCCGGGCACAGAATCCGGCTTACAGGCCCTCCGCGCATATCTGCCCCCACGGGACGCCCCGCCTTGACAGTCGCCTGCGGGTGCGTAAAAGGCGGGTTTCAGGATTTCACGCGTGTGGCCGCAGGGCGCGCCGCCCCACCCGCAAGGAGAGTGACATGGCCAAACCGGCAACCATCAAGATCCGCCTCAACTCCACGGCGGACACCGGGCACTTCTACGTGACGAAGAAGAACGCCAAGACGATGACCGACAAGATGAGCGTGCGGAAGTACGACCCCGTCGCCCGCAAGCATGTCGAGTACAAGGAAGGCAAGATCAAGTAATCTTGCCTCCATCGAGGGACTTATGGCCGCACCTTCGGGGGCGGCCTTTTTCGTTCCGGCCTGCCGGGGGCGGGCCGGCCCCGTGGAGAGAGTGCCCATGCCCGCCGCCAGCGCCCCAGCCGCCCTGAGCATCCGCCCCGCCACGGGGGCCGACATCGCGGGTATCGACGCTATGATGGGGCGGGCCTGGTCCCGGCAGATGGCCGGCGCCTACCCGCCCTCGCTGCTGATTCTCGCCGTCCCCTACATCTCCCGCGCGCAGCCGGCGCTCGTCACCTCCGGCCGCTACTACGTGGCCGAAGAGGCGGGCCGCATCCTCGGCGCCGGCGGCTGGAGCGGGGGAGAGGCGGGGCGGGGCGACGTGCGCCACGTCGCCGTGGATGCCTCTGCCGCCGGCCGCGGCATCGGGCGGGCGCTGATGGAGCGCAGCATCGCCGCCGCGCGGGACGCCGGCGTGACGCGGCTGAACTGCACTGCCACGCTCAACGCCGTCCCCTTCTACGAGGCCGTGGGCTTCCGCGCCCTCGGCCCCACCTCCGTCCGCCTCGGACCGGCCCTGTCGCTGCCCTGCACCGCCATGGTGCGGGAGCTGTAGGCCCGGGGGCCCGCCACACCGCTGATCTGGCCTGCGCAAAAGAAAAGGGCCGGCAGATGCCGGCCCTTCCCGATCTCTCGGTCCACTGCGGGGCTTATTCGCGGGCGGCGCCCATGAATTGCAGCAGGAACATGAAGAGGTTGATGAAGTCGAGGTAGAGGTTCAGCGCGCCCATGATGGCGGCCTTGCCCAGCCACTCCTGATCGCCATGCGAGGCATGGGCGATGTAGGTGTTCTTGATGTTCTGCGTGTCGTAGGCGGTCAGGCCCGCGAAGATCAGCACGCCAAGGGCGGAGATCGCGAACATGATCGCTTCGGACTGCAGGAAGATGTTCACGATCGAGCCGATGATCAGGCCGACCACGCCCATGATCAGGAACGATCCCCAGCCGGAGATGTCCTTCTTCGTCGTGTAGCCCCAAAGCGACAGCGCCGCGAAGGAGGCGGCCGTCACGAGGAACGTTTGCACGATCGAGAAGCCGGTGAAGATCAGGAAGATCGAGCTGATCGACACGCCCATCACGGCGGCGAAGGCGTAGAACACCGTCTGCGCCGTGGCGGCGGACATGCGGTTGATCCCCGCGGAGAAGCCGAACACGAAGAGCAGCGGCGCGAACATGATGAGCCACTTCAGCGGCGAGCCGTAGATGGCGTAGCCGAAGCTCGTCAGATACGTGTCCGCCCCGATCTGCGCCGAGGCGCCCGAGGGATCGCTGGTGACGGCAAGGCCGGAGATCGCCCAAGAGGCGAGAGCCGTGATCACCATGCCGATCGACATGGTGCCGTAGACCTTGCTCATGTGGGAGCGCAGGCCCTCGTCAATCGCAGCGGTGCGGGCGCCCGTGACGGGCCGCGCATATCTTGGTTGTGCCATCAAAGACCTCCTGACAAGCCGGTACCACCCACGGCAACCTGCCGTGGGGATTTGCTCAAGATATGAGGGGACGCGCGCCGCATTTCAAGACTGTCGAGGCCGGGAAGCTGACCTTTCGTAAGCCGCCGGTCAGCGGCGCCAGGTGGCGGGCACGTCCCAGAACGGGCGGCCGGCCTCGCACGCCGCGTCATCCGCGGTGAGGCCCAGATCGGCAAGGCGCGTCTCGTCCAGCCCGGAGAGGGCGCGGCGCTGCAGCCAGACGCCGTGCATCGAGGCAAGCGCCGCCGCGGCGGGCAGGCGCATGGCGAGGGGGGAGAAGATGTTCAGAACGGCAGACATGGGAGATATCCGTGGAATGTGTGATGTGATGTGAGTCTGTATCTCGATGCTTGATATATCGAAGAGAGGCTGCCAAAAGAAAAACGAATGTTGCTCATCCCAATCATCAGGATCCTTGATATGCCCCGGAACCTCGACATGGTGGCCCTCCGCTCCTTCGTCGCCGTCGCCGAGACCGGCGGCGTGACGCGGGCGGCGGGCTTTTTGAACCTCACGCAATCGGCCGTCTCCATGCAGCTCAAGCGGCTGGAGGAGAGCATGAACCTCTCGCTCTTCGAGCGGGCCGGGCGCGGCGTGGCGCTGACGGCGGCGGGCGAACAGCTCCTCTCCTATGCCCGCCGGATGTTGCGGCTGAATGACGAGATCTACGCCCGCCTGACGGCGCAGGAGTTCGAGGGCGAGGTGGTGCTGGGCGTGCCGCACGATGTCATCTACCCCGCTATCCCGCTGGTGCTGCAGAAGTTCGCCGCCGACTTCCCGCGCGTGCGCGTGCAGCTGCTCTCCTCCTTCACGCGGCGGCTGGTGAGCCAGTTTTCCCGCGGCGAGGCCGACGTGATCCTGACGACGGAGAGCGAGCTGCGCGAGGGCGGCGAGACGCTGGCGGAGCGTCCGCTCGTGTGGCTCGGCGCGCCCGGCGGCGAGGCATGGAAGCAGCGGCCGCTGCGGCTGGCCTACGAGCAGGAATGCATCTTCCGCCTCGGCGTGCAGGAGCGGCTCGACCGGGATGGCGTGGAGTGGGAGATGGCAGTGAGCTCCAACTCCTCCCGCACGATCGAGGCGACGGTCAGCGCCGACCTCGCCGTGCACACGATGATCGAGGGCACCGAGCCCCGGCATTTCGAGCGCATCCAGCACGGCGGCGCCCTGCCGGAGCTCTGGCCGGTGAAGGTGAACATGTACGCCTCCGACCAGGGCGGCCCGCCGGTGGCGGCGCTGGCGGACATGCTGCGGCAGGCCTATCTCGCCGGGTAGCCGGAAGGTGGGTTGAAAACCCACCCAACGGGGCCAGGCGCAGACATCGGCAGGCACAGGGCGAGCGCCGGCCCGTGGGGTGGCGCTCCTGCAGCGCCGCTGCGCGCTTTATTCCGGCCAAACTCCTCCCCGCCCTGAGCGACGCGCCAAGACCAGACAGAGCGCCAGCTCGGACGACGTGCCTTGGGAATGGCCGGGAGCCGAGCGCGCCACCCCGTAGGGTGGGTTTTCAACCCACCGGCCCGGCGCCCGTAGGGTGGGTTTTCAACCCACCTTCCCGGCCGCCCCCTACACCTCCAGCCAGATCGTCACCGGCCCGTCATTCGTCAGGCTCACCGCCATGTCCGCCCCGAATCGCCCGGTCTCGACCGGCACGCCCTCGGCGCGGAGGGCCGCCGCGAAGGCCTCGTAGAGCCGCTCGCCCTCCGCCGGCGGTGCGGCGCTGGAGAAGCCCGGCCGGTTGCCCGTCCGCGTGTCCGCCGCCAGCGTGAACTGCGAGATCACTAGCGCCGCGCCGCCGATGTCCCTCACCGAGAGGTTCATCTTGCCGGCCTCGTCCGCGAAGATGCGCAGCTTCGCCACCTTGGCGGCCAGCTTCGCCGGCTTGCCCTCGTCGTCGCCGGCCATCGCGCAGACGAGGATCATCAGACCCGGCCCGCAGCGGCCGATCACCTCGCCGGCAACCGCCACCTCGGCGCCCGTCACCCGCTGGACGACCGCCCTCATGCCAGCTCCCGCGCCCAGGGCGGGTTGGCGCCGGCGCGGGCGACGACGACCGCCGCCGCTTTCGCCCCCAGCTCCAGCGCCGCGCGAATATCCGCCTCGCCCAAGGCCGCCACCGCCGGCTTGCTGAGGAGCTCCGCCCCGGCGAGGCTCGCCAGCACCCCGGCGTTGAAGGTGTCGCCGGCGCCGACGGTATCGACCACCTCGGCCTCCTCCGCCTCAACGAAGACGGCGCCGGAGGCATGGTAGCCCGTCACGCCCTTCGCCCCTTCCGTCACGCAGACGAGCTTCGGCCCCGCCGCCAGCATCTCCTCAGCCAGCCGCTCCAGCGGGGCGTCACCGGAGAGCCAGCGCAGGTCCTCGTCGGAGATCTTCACGATATCCGCCCGGGCGATCATCCGCTCCATGCGGGCGCGGTAGGCCACCTCGTCGGTGATGAAGGTGGGGCGGATGTTGGGGTCGAGCATCGTCACCCGGGCCGGCGCCTCGCGCGCCTGCAGCGCCTCGTAGGCGGCGCCGCACGGCTCCACCACCAGCGAGATGCCCCCGAAGAACAGCGCGTCGGCGCCGGAGGGCGGCAGGTCCGCCTCGGCGATCATCCGCCCCGCGGTGTTCTCGTCGTAGAACATGTAGCGCGCCTGCCCGTTCACCAGCCGCACGAAGGCGAGGGTCGTCGGGCGCTCCGACAGAGCGGCAGGCGCGGCGTCGACCTCGGAGGCTTCGAGCGCCCGGCGCAGCAGCGTGCCGAAATGGTCGGTGGAGAGGCCGGAGAAGAAGGCCGTCTCGGCCCCCAGCCGCCCCAGCGCGATGGCGGTGTTGAAGACCGAGCCGCCGGGATAGGGGGCGAAGGCCTCCTCCCCCGCCGCCGTCTCGCGGGGGAGCATGTCGATCAGGGCTTCGCCGCAGCAGAGTATGGTCATCGGGGCACCTCCGCCGCCCCGGATAAAGCGGGGCGGCGGGCCAGACAAGTCAGCGCCGGCAAGTCAGCGCTGTCACGTCAGCGCCGCCAAGTCAGCGCCGGCAAGTCAGCGCCGCAAGCCTCGCTCAGCTATAAAGCGGGAAGCGGCCGCAGAGAGCGGTGACCTCGCCCTTCACGCGCTCCTCGACGTCGCCGTTGCCCTCCTCGCCATTGGCGGAGAGGCCGTCGACCACCTCGACGATCCAGCGGGCGATCTGGCGGAACTCCTCCTCGCGGAAGCCCCGCGTCGTCCCCGCCGGGGTGCCGAGGCGGATGCCGGAGGTGACGAAGGGCTTCTCCGGGTCGAACGGCACACCGTTCTTGTTGCAGGTGATATGCGCCCGGCCCAGCGCCGCTTCGGCGGCCTTGCCGGTGACGCCCTTGGGCCGCAGGTCGGCCAGCATCAGGTGGTTGTCCGTCCCGCCGGAGACGATGTCGATGCCGCCCTTCATCAGCTCGTCGGCCATGGCCCGCGCGTTCTTGACGATCTGCGCCGCGTAGTCCTTGAACTCCGGCCGGAGCGCCTCGCCGAACGCCACCGCCTTGGCGGCGATGACATGCATCAGCGGCCCACCCTGCAGCCCCGGGAAGACGGCGGAGTTCACCTTCTTGGCGATGTCGTCGTGGTTGGTGAGGATCAGGCCGCCCCGCGGGCCGCGCAGGCTCTTGTGCGTCGTCGTCGTCACCACGTGGGCATGCGGCAGCGGCGAGGGGTGCTGGCCCCCGGCGACGAGCCCGGCGATATGGGCCATGTCCACCATCAGGTAGGCGCCCACCTCATCGGCAATGGCGCGGAAGGCGGCCCAGTCCCACACGCGGGAATAGGCGGTGCCGCCGGCGAGGATCAGCTTCGGCTTGTGCTCCAGCGCCTTGGCGCGGACCTCGTCCATGTCGAGCTGCTGGTCCTGCGCCCGCACGCCGTAGGGCACAGGGTTGAACCACTTGCCCGACATGTTGACGGGCGAGCCGTGGGTCAGGTGGCCGCCGGAGTTCAGATCCAGCCCCATGAAGGTGTCGCCGGGCTGCAGGAGCGCCAGGAAAACCGCCTGGTTCATCTGGCTGCCGGAGTTGGGCTGCACGTTGGCATGGGCGGCGCCGAAGAGCTCCTTGGCGCGCTCGATGGCCATGGTCTCGGCCACGTCTACATACTGGCAGCCGCCGTAATAGCGCTTGCCCGGGTAGCCCTCGGCATACTTGTTGGTCAGGACGGAGCCCTGCGCCTCCAGCACCGCCTTGGAGACGATGTTCTCGGAGGCGATCAGCTCGATCTCGTCGCGCTGGCGGCCGAGCTCGTTGTCGATGGCGGCGGCGAGCTCGGGGTCGCGGGAGGCAAGAGCCTCGGTGAAGAAGCCGGAATCGCGGACTTGGGCGTCGGTCATGGGGCACTCCCTCAGGCTGGCGGTTGCCGGTGCATAGACCGGGGGCGCCGGGGGCGGAAGGGCGGAAGCGACGCCGCGAGGGGCGCGGGCGGCACCGGGCGGCGCACATCGGCGCGCACCGGCGCCTTTGGGAAACCCGTCGTCGCGCAAGAGGCGGCGCTCAGCCGCCCTGCACCCCCGCCCCCACGGCCAGCGCCGAGCGCTCGGCGGAGTAGCTGCGCCCCCAGTGGCGCAGCGCCGCCTCCTGCAACCCGCGCGAGCGGGAGAGCCAGGCGCGGGCGCCGGGGGGCGTCTCCTCCTCGATGTCGGCCGTCTCGGCGCGCAGGTCGGCATTGGCGGTCAGCGTGGCGAAGCACAGATCCGCCGCGCCGATGGTGCGCTCGTAGCCGGCGAGGGCGGAGACGAAGTTCAGCGTGCCGGTCTTCGCCTGCACGATGGCGGGCGGCGGGTCCATCAGGTTGCCCTGCGCATCCAGCATCCGGTGGCTCTTCAGCAGCGGGCGGAGGCGCTCTTTCGCCAGCGGGCTGGCGAGGATGGCGGTGAGCTGCAGCGCGCTGATGCGGCTGTCGTCCGACAGGCCCGAGTGATCGACGAAGTGCACCTCCTCGCCGAAGCGCTCGCGCAGCCACAGGCTCATCATCGCGCCGGAGACCTTCAGCGTCGCCGGGCGCAGGCTGCGGGCGGCCGAGGCGGCAAGGCCCAGCACCTCGGCGGTGAGGTTGGTGGAGTAATAGAGCATCTCGCGGGCGAGACTCACCAGCTCCGGGCTCTCCAGCCGCGCCAGCTCCTCCCCCGCCTCCGGCTCGGCCCCCATCCGCTCCGGCGCCGGCAGGGTGATACCCTCATAGGCGGCGATGGCGCGGAACGTCTGCCCGGCATAGACCCACGGGTGGCGCACCGGCAGCCAGCGCGACCCGCCGGAGCCGAGCGCGCCCTTCGCCACCGTCCACTGCTCCTCCACCGGGCCGGCGGCGTAGGTATAGACGGGCATCGAGCGGTCGACGACCTGCATCCCCACCGCCGGCACGTCCGGCGTGTAGCGGGCGGCGCGGGCCTGCATGGTGACGTCGTAGCCCGCCCCCGCCTGTGCCCACTGAAAGTGGATGCGGTTGTAGTTGAGGTTCAGCCCCGCCACGGCCGGGTTGTAGCTGACATGCACGGGCTGTGTCGGCTCGATCTCCTCGAAGGTCGCCAGCGCCCCGTCCCAGACGAGGAATCGCCCGGTGACCCGGGTGATCCCCGCCGCCTTGAGCTGGTCCACCAGCAGGCCCAGCCCGTCGGTATCGAGCCCCGGGTCGCCGCCGCCGGCGAGGATCAGGTCCCCCGTCAGCACCCCGTTGGCGATGGTGCCCTGCGCCAGCACGCGGGTGGTGAAGCGGTGCCCCGCCCCCAGCGTCTCCAGCGCGTAGAGCGTCGTCAGCGCCTTGGTGACGGAGGCCGGCGGCACCGCGACGTCGCCGCGATACTCGCTGCGCACCTCGCCGGTGCCGCTGTCGCGCAGCGCGATGGAGACGTCGCCGCCCAGCCTCGCGTTGCGGACGAAATCCTCCAGCGTCGGCCGGGCGAGCGGCCGCTTGCCGGGGACGTAGGGCTCGGGCGGCGCGGTGCCGGGCCGGGCCAGGGGGCGGAGGGACGCGGCAGGCGCATCGGCCAGGGCCATGCCGCCTGCACTGGCGGCGGCGCCTGCAAGGAAGGCGCGGCGGGAAACAACAGCTCGCATATCGGCGCGGACCTTACCCATATTCTCGCCCACGGCAACGCACGTCGCCGTCAGCCGCCCGTGGCCCTGGGCCACCCCGAAGGCAGGCCCCGCGGGCGCTCATCTCAACGGCGGGCCGCGGCGGCGCGCAGGGCGGTGGAGCTCGCCGGGCTCATCGGCAGGTTGACGAAGCACCATGCCGGCGCATCCGCCGCCCCCAGCCGCCGCGACTGCGACGCCGGGATGCGGGCGCCGCGGTAGACGCGCGCCGCAACGGAAAGGCGGGCGGAGATTCGCTGCCCCGGCCGGGCGAGCACGCCGACGGGCACGCTCTCCATGATCTGCCGCCAATCCTGCCAGAGGTGCAGCTGGGCGAGGTTGTCCGCCCCCATCAGCCAGACGAAGCGCGTGGCGGGGTAGCGGTGCCGCAGGGCAGCCAGCGTCTGCGCCGTGTAGCGCGTGCCGAGCCGCGCCTCGATGCCGGTCACCTCCACCCTCGGATGGTCGATCACCTCCCGCGCCGCCGCCAGCCGCTCCGCCATCGGCGCCGGCCCATGCGCCTTGAGCGGGTTGCCGGGGGAGACGAGCCACCACACGCGATCCAGCTCGAAGCGCAGCAGCGCCTGCCGGGTGATATTGGCATGGCCCTCGTGCGCCGGGTCGAATGACCCGCCGAGCAGGCCGATCACCTCGCCCCGCCGCCCCTTCGGATATGCCCATGCGTCCGTCATCGGAGGATCACGTCCACCAAGCCGCCCCCCATGTCAAACGCCGCGCCCCCTCCGCCGAGGCGGCGCCTCTCTCGCTTTTCTGCAAATATTCCTCGGGGGGGCCGTAGGCGGGGGGCAGACAGCCCCCCTCGACATCGGCCTCAGGCGGCGCCCTCCGGCACGTAGTCGAACCGCGAAAACACGGCCTCCTTGGCCATCCCGGAGGTGTCCATCGCCACCATCCCCACGAAGGCGCCGGTGAAGGAGCCATGCTCGCCCCGCCCGCCCTCGTCGGAGATGACGGCGGCGTTGAGCTCCGGCCCGAAGGCGACCCAGTCACCGCCCTGCCGGTAGAAGAACTGCTGCACCGCGCCGCGCACCTCGACCTTCAGCTCGACCGGCCCGTCCTCCAGCGCCACCGGCTCGGCGGGCCATTCCAGCTGCGCATCCGGCCAGTTGCCGGGGCAGGACATCAGCACCAGCGCCCGCCCGATCCCCGGCTCGTCCGAGACGAGCGCGGCGTGGAACTTGTGGCGATTGTAATAGGTCGTCAGGCCCGCCGCCTGCTGGTAGCTCTCCGGCGCGAACGCCGTGATCTCCGTCTCGGCGGTGTAGTCGAAATCCTCCTGCCGCCGCGCCACCAGCGCCTGCTCGAACCAGCTGCCGATGCTCTCGCGCCCGATCAGGCTCAGCCCCTCCGGCCCCATGCGGAAGATCCGCTCCGGCTCCGGCGTGCGCAGCCACTGGAAATCCATTGGCAGCTCCCCGCCGCCGAAGCTGTGCCGCACGGCCTCGCGGGCCTTCGGGGCTACGTCCACCGGGCCCGGCAGCTCCTGCCGCGGCACCAGCCCGCCCTCCTTCAGCCAGAGCCAGTCATCGCGCCAGACGACCTCCTCGATGCCGGTCTCGCGCCCGAGCGGGCAGTAGCGCCCCGTGCCGTCCGGCCCGGGGATCGGCCGCCCCATCAGGAAGGTGTGGAAATGGTTGCCCCAATGCGTCTCCACCCATTGTCCGTGGCCCGTCCGCTGGATCGGCCCGTCGGTGCCCTTGGTGGAGATGACGTGATGCTCCGGATGGTCCTCGTAGGGCCCCCAGATGTCGCGGCTGCGCGCCAGCGTCACCGCGTGGTCATAGCCCGTGCCGCCCTCGGCGGTGGTCAGGTAGTAATAGCCGTTCCGCTTGAAGAGATGCGGCGCCTCGGTCAGCCCGCGCGGGCTGCCCTTGTAGACGTTCTTGACGGGGCCCGTCAGCCCGCCCTCCGGCGACCATTCCTGCAGGAGGATCCCGTCGAAGCTGGCATTGGCCGGGTTGCCGCCGGTGCCCGGGCCGCGGTGGTTCCAGACCATGTTGACGAACCACTTCCGCCCGTCGTCATCGTGGAAGAGCGAGGGGTCGAAGCCGGACGAGTTGACGTACCACGGGTCGCACCACTCGCCGTCGATCGTATCGCAGGCGGTGATGTAATTGTGGGCGTCCTTGAAGGCGCCATCGAGCCGCTTCACGTCGGTATAGACGAGCCAGAACTTGCCGTCGGCGTAGGAGAGGCACGGCGCCCAGATGCCGCAGCTATCGGGGTTGCCGCGCATGTCGAGCAGCGCCGCCCGGTTCAGCGGTCGGCTCACCAGCTCCCAGTTCACAAGGTCGCGGGAGTGGTGGATCTGCACGCCGGGGTACCACTCGAAGGTGGAGGTGGCGATGTAGTAATCCTCGCCGACGCGGCAGAAGGACGGATCGGCGTTGAAGCCGAGCAGGATGGGATTCTGGATCATGGCGGGGCTCCTCCCTCGCGGCCGTTGGGGCTCAGGCGTTCTCGGACGATTTCGCCCAGAGGTTGATCTTCTCCTCGTCGGCATACTCGTCGATCAGCTTCAGCTCCTCGGCGCTGAACTCCAGGTTGCTGACGGCGCCGACGCAATCTTCCACCTGGCTCGGCTTCGAGGCCCCGATCAGGGCCGTGGTGATCCCGCCCTCGCGCAGCACCCAGGCGATGGCCATCTGCGCCAGCGTCTGGCCGCGCGCTTCGGCGATCTCGTTGAGCTTGTTGAGGTTCGCGATGGCGCGGTCCGACAGCATCGAGGGGTTCAGGCTCTTGCCCTGCGTCGCGCGGCTGCCTTCCGGCACGCCGCCGAGGTACTTCTTCGTCAGCATCCCCTGCGCCAGCGGCGTGAAGGCGATGGAGCCGATGCCGAGCTCGGTCAGCGTCTCCTTCAGCCCGTCGCGCTCGACCCAGCGGTTGAGCATGTTGTAGCTCGGCTGGTGGATCAGGCAGGGCGTGCCGAGATCCTTCAGGATCGCCGCCGCCTCGCGCGTCCGCTCCGAATTGTAGGACGAGATACCCACGTAAAGCGCCCGCCCGGAGCGGACGATGTGGTCGAGCGCGCCCATCGTCTCTTCGAGCGGCGTGTCGGGATCGAAGCGGTGCGAGTAGAAGATGTCGACGTAATCGAGCCCCATCCGCTTCAGGCTCTGGTCGCAGGAGGAGATGAGGTACTTGCGGCTGCCCCACTCGCCATAGGGGCCCTCCCACATCCCGTAGCCGGCCTTGGAGGAGATGATCAGCTCGTCGCGGTAACCCTTCAGATCCGTCCGCAGGATCTCGCCGAACGCCGTCTCGGCGCTGCCGCCGGGCGGGCCGTAGTTGTTGGCGAGGTCGAAATGGGTGATGCCGTTGTCGAAGGCCGTCTGCACGATGGCGCGCTTCGTCTCGTGCGGGAAATCCTCGCCGAAGTTGTGCCAGAGCCCGAGGCTCACCGCCGGCAGCTTCAGCCCCGAGCGGCCTGTGCGGCGGTAGACCATCCGCTCATAGCGGTCCTCGGCGGGAATATACGTCATCATGGGCCTCCTTCTCGTCGCGCGCCAATAGAGCGCGCGGGAGCCGGGAGGTCCAGCATATTGTCAGACAATCTCGCGCCGCTTCGCGATGAAGGCGGCGCCCGCCCCTCAGAGCGTCGGCTTCGGCACCCCGAAATGCCAGCCCTGCAGGCAATCGGCGCCCAGCCGCGTCATGTGCTCCGCCTCGCTGGCCGTCTCCACCCCTTCGGCGATGACGAACATCTCGAACTGGTGGGCCACGGTGATCAGCGCCTCGGCGATCACCTGGTTGTCGGGCGCCGCCTCGATGCCGGAGACGAACTGCCGGTCGACCTTCGCCATGTCGAATAGGAAGTCCTTCAGATGGCTGAAGGAAATGGAGCCCGCTCCGAAATCGTCGAGCGCGAAATGCACGCCCTGCGGCTGCATCTCGGCCATGAAGCGGGTGACGACCTCCGGCAGCATCATCGCCGAGCCTTCGGAAATCTCGAGGATCAGCCGGTCGCCGATCCCCTCCATGCGGGCGATGCCGCGCGACAGCTCATTGCGCCAGGCGCCATCGGCGATGGAGCGGGCGGACATGTTGATCGCCAGCCGCAACCTCGGATGCTGCGCCAGCTTCATCAGCCCCAGCTTGAGGGAGAGCACGTCGATGTCGCGGCCGATCACCGTCTCCTCCACGTGGGGGAGGAACTTGGCGGCCGGCAGGATTCGCCCGCCCTCGTCCATCAGGCGGATAAAGGCCTCGTGAAAGACGACCTTGCCGGTATTTCCCGCCGCCACGACCGGCTGAAAGGCGAGCTGCGCGCGCCCGGCGACCAGCGCCGCGCGCACCATGTCGGGCATGTCCCGGTCTCGCGACTGCATCGCGGCCTCGAGCGGGGAGGTCGGCGCCGGCTTGCGGGCTTCCATTCCATACACCTCTCATGCACTCCTTCGGCACCATGAACGTCCGCCCATAAGGTTACTGTCAGGTTGACATCGCCGGGGCGAAACTGAGGTCGCATTATGGAACGCTGCAGCTGGTGCGGGGAGGACCCGCTCTACGTCGCCTACCACGACGACGAATGGGGCGTGCCGGAGCGGGACGGCCGCGCGCTGTGGGAGAAGCTGGTGCTCGACGGCTTCCAGGCCGGCCTGTCCTGGATCACCATCCTGCGCAAGCGCGAGGCCTTCCGCGCCGCCTTCGAGGGGTTCGATCCCGCCCGCGTCGCCCGCTGGGGCGAGGCGGACATCGCCCGCGCCCTTGCCGACCCCGGCATCGTCCGCCACCGCGGCAAGATCGAGGCGGCGGTCCGCGGCGCCCGGGCCTGGGAGCGCATCGAGAAGCGGGAGGGCTTCGCCCCCTTCCTCTGGCGCTACGTGGACGGCGCCCCTCTGCAAAACGCCTTCCGCCCCGGCGAGATCCCCACCCAGACGCCCCTCTCCGAGCGCATCTCGAAGGACCTCAAGAAGGAGGGCTTCACCTTCGTCGGCCCGACCATCGTCTATGCCTTCATGGAGGCAGTCGGCATGGTCAACGACCACGTCGTCACCTGCCACCGCCACGAAGCCGTCCGCCGCCTGGCCTGAGGCGGAGGCGCTCTGAGGGAGCCGTGGCCCCGGAGGCCCGCTCGCGGACATGGCAGTCGTTGACCCGGAGGGGCCGTTTGGACAGGCTGGGCTAAGTATCGGGCTTGTGGAGACATGAATGGCACGCAGAGCACTCTTTCCAGCCGGCGGGCCAAGGACGACGGCCGAGCAGATCAAGCTTTCGCCCGGAATCATCTCTGGCGACCACGTCTTTCTCACGGGCATGACCGGAAGCGGGCCGGATGGCTCCATGCCGCAAGACCTCGAAGAGCAGTTTCGGCACGCATTCGACAAGATCGGCGCGGTCCTTCGCGAGGCCGGGCTGGGCTTCGATTCGATCGTCGAGATGACGACCTACCACGTCGGACTGCGCGATCATTTCGAGAGGTTCTGCGCCGTCCGTGCGGACTACCTCTCCGACCCCTTTCCGGCGTGGACCGCCGTTGAAGTCGCAGGATTGCGCAGGGAAGGCGCGGTGGTCGAGATCAGGGTGATTGCCGCGACCCACCCAACCTGATCCGCGCGCCCCTCAGCCTGCGGCGCGAACTCTGCTCTCCGCCGCCACCGCATCGGCAACCGTCACCATTCACAGGGCCGTCCCCGACCTCCCATCTGCTCTCGCCCTTTTCCAAATACCTCTCGGGGGGGCTGGCGCAGCCAGCGGGGGGCAGACAGCCCCCCTCCTCCACTAGCCACCCTCCCGCACGCCCGCCACAGCGCCCGTCGGGGATCCCCGGGCGGGCGGGCGCACGCCGCAGGCGAGGCCGCCCCGCCCGGGGCCGCGCCCGTCAGTGCAGGTACTGCCCGCCGTTCGCTGTCAGCGTCGAGCCGGTGATGAACCCGGCGCTCTCGGAGGCGAGGAAGAGCACGCAGCGGGCGATCTCCTCCGCCTCGCCGAGCCTTCCCAGCGGGATCTGCGGCAGGATCTGCTCGGCCATCACCTTCTCGGGAATCGTGCTCATCATCTCGGTGTTGATGTAGCCCGGGCAGATGGCGTTGACGGTGATCCCGGCCCTCGCGCCCTCCTGCGAGAGCGCCTTGGTAAAGCCGATGTCCCCCGCCTTGGCAGCGGCGTAATTCGCCTGCGCGAACTGGCCCTTCTGGCCGTTGATGGAGGAGATGTTGATCACCCGGCCGAACTTGCGGGCCCGCATCCCCGGCCAGACGACATGGGTCATGTTGAAGAGCCCGGTGAGGTTGGTGTCGATCACCTCGCGCCACTGCTCGGGCGTCATCCGGTGGAAGGGCGCGTCGCGGGTGATGCCGGCGTTGTTGACCAGCACGTCCACGGGGCCGAGATCTTCCTCGACCTGCGCGATGCCGGCCTTGCAGGCCTCGTAATCCGACACGTCCCAGCGGTAGGTGCGGATGCCCGTCTCCTCGGTGAAGGCGCGTGCCTTCGCCTCGTTGCCGGCATAGGTGGCGGCCGCGCGGTAGCCCTCCGACGCCAGCGCCCGGGCGACAGCGGCGCCGATGCCGCGGGTGCCGCCGGTGACCAGCGCGATTCTCTCGGACATGTTCTCCTCCTGTCGCAAGCGTCTTTGCCCTGCCCGGGCGGTCAGGCCAGCCCGTGCGCCTTCAGAAACCGGCGTCCGTCCTCCAGCCCCGCCTCCCAGGTGTCGCGGATCTTCCCGGGGTCGGTGAAGTCGATCTTGTCGGCCGGCGTCTCCTCCTCCGGTTCAAGATAAAGCCGGCCGGCGCGCGGCTCCAAGCCCTTGTAGTGGCGCGTGAGCAGAATGAGCGTCTCGCCCTCGTCGGGCTCCGGCATCGGCGCCTGGTCGGCCATGCCGCCGTCGATCACCGGCCGGCCGTCCCAGACCGGCGGCTCGAAGACCGGCGGGATGGTGGCGGCGGCGCAGACAAGATCGGCGAGCCGCCCCTGCCTCGCGGCGTCGTTGACGTCGACAAAGCTCGTCGTCACTCCCGCCTTCTCCGCCCAGTCGAAATGCGGCGCACCGACGAGGTGCAGCTCCGCCTCGTAGGCCATCGCCGCGGCGCTGCCCGTCCAGCGGGCGCGGCCCCCCTCCGGCGGGTGCCCGAGGAGGATCTGCGCCGGCGGCCCCTCGGCCACGCGCCGCTCCACGCCGCCCCGGATCACGCCGTGCACGCATTCGCGGTAGAGCCGCTGGTGCGGCGTCACCCCGTCGTCCTCCGGCGTGTTCCAGGCGATGTTGTGATCGGTCTTCCCGAAGCAGGAGGCCATCTCCTCCAGCACGTCCTCCGACGCGTCGGCCATGTAGCCGACGAGCGACAGCGCCCCGCCGGAAACCCCGGAGAGGCGCCGCGGCGCCAGCTCCAGCGGGCCGCGGACGGCCTTCAGGAAGCCGCCCTGCCAGAAGCAGCGCGTGCCGCCGCCCGAGAAGACGAGCTGGTCGAAGCGGGGCAGCGACACGCCGGAGACGTCAGCGCTCGACGCACATGGCAACGCCCATGCCGCCGCCGATGCAGAGCGTCGCGAGGCCCTTCTTCGCGCCGCGGCGCTTCATCTCGAAGAGCAGGGTGTTGAGCACGCGGGCGCCCGAGGCGCCGATCGGGTGGCCGATGGCGATGGCGCCGCCGTTGACGTTCACGATGGACGGGTCCCAGCCCATGTCCTTGTTCACGGCGCAGGCCTGCGCGGCGAAGGCCTCGTTGGCCTCCACGAGGTCGAGGTCCTCCACCCGCCAGCCGGCCTTGTCGAGCGCCCGGCGCGAGGCGTGGATCGGCCCGACACCCATGATCGACGGGTCCACACCCGCCGTGGCGTAGGAGGCGATCCGCGCCAAGGGCTCGATGCCGCGCGATTCCGCCTCGCTGGCGGACATCAGCAGCACCCCGGCCGCCCCGTCGTTGATGCCGGAGGCGTTGCCGGCGGTGACGGTGCCGTCCTTGGTGAAGGCGGCGCGCAGCTTCTGCATGTTCTCGATGGTGGCGCCGTGGCGGATGTACTCGTCCTTGTCGACGGTCACCTCCGACTTGCGCGTCTTCACCGTGAAGGGCGTGATCTCGTCCTGGAAGCGGCCGGCGTTCTGCGCCGCCTCGGCCTTGTTCTGGCTGGCGAGGGCGAACTCGTCCTGCTGCTCGCGGGTGATCTGCCACTGCTCGGCGACGTTCTCGGCCGTCTGGCCCATATGGTAGCCGTTGAAGGCATCCCACAGGCCGTCCTTGATCATCGTGTCGATGAAGCTGACGTCGCCCATCTTGGTGCCGGCGCGCAGGTTCTGCGCGTGGGGCGAGAGGGTCATGTTCTCCTGCCCGCCGGCGACGACGATGCCGGCATCGCCGAGCATGATGTGCTGGGCGGCGAGCGCCACGGCGCGCAGGCCGGAGCCGCAGACCTGGTTGATGCCCCAGGCGGCGCTCTCCTGCGGCAGGCCGGCGAGGATATGCGCCTGCCGGGCCGGGTTCTGCCCCTGCGCGGCGGTGAGGACCTGGCCGAGGATCGTCTCCGACACCTCCTGCTTCTCGATCCCGGCGCGGGCGACGAGCGCCTCGATCACGGCGGCGCCGAGCTCGTGGGCGGGGGTATTGGCGAACGATCCGTTGAACGAACCCACGGCCGTCCGCGCGGCGGAGGCGATAACGACGTTGGTCATGAGGCTCCTCTCCTCTCAGCCCCGGGACATGGGTGCCCGGTGTCGCGCAGAACTTAAGGGCGCGCCGGGGGCGGCACAACGGATTTGGCCGGCGAGTTTGCCGCAGCGCGGACGCGGGGGACAGCGGCAGGGCCGGGCGGCAGACGATTTCCGCGCGGAAATCGTGACGGAATTCGCGCGAATTCCGTCCCCCGGCGGCACCGGAGCGCCATGGTCTGTCAACCGAACACCGCCTCACCCGACGCTTGGCGCCCCGGCCGCAGGCGCAGGGCGAGCGCCTGCCCGTGGGGTGGCGCTGCGACATTCCCGCTGCTCGCTTTATGCCAGCCAAAGCCCCTGCCCTCGACCCGCTGAGCACTCGGCCCCCCAAATGCACCAGCCCGCCGGGAAGGGCTCGCCACCGGCTTGGCGCCGCGCAAGGCCAATCTCGTTGTCTACATCATGCCGGGCTACGGAGATTACGGCGAGATCCTCGCCCGCCTCGGCAAGCACAGGCTCGGCAAGTCCTGCCTGTATCTCGGGGCGCTGAAGAACGTGGATACGGATGTGCCGGCCGAGCTGATCCGCTTCGGGCTGGACGATCTGAACAAGCGGTGGCCCGTGCGAGCAAACTGACAGAGCTATTAAGGCTTGTGGGCCAGCGTTAGTCGTCAGAAAAGGGTCGGTCACCCGTGATGGACGTCACGATACAATATCCCGGCCCGCCCCAGAAGCTCTCGAACTTGCCTTCGTCTTCATCCCTCAAGTCGTGAATCGAAGCAAATTCTGTTATCTCATAGAAAAAGCCATCAGTCTCGCAAAGCCGCGAAGCAGAGAATTGATCTGCGTTGCGCTCGATTCTCAGCATTTGCGTTCCGGTACCCTTCAGGCAGTCGGTGATCGCGTTCCTGCGAGCGGTTTCGCCCAATCGCAGCAGTCCATCAAGATCTGTACCGCTATCGAAAGAGCACTCCCTTCCGAACTTTCCTGTTTCGAAAAGAGACATCGCCCGATTGACCAACTCCAATTCCGCTTCGCTGGAGATGCCGAATGTCACCTGCTTTGCCCTGGTTCCCGCAAGGTACGATATCAGGCCAACAGCGACGATCGCCGCGACGAGTGATAACTTCTGGAGGATGTTCATGGTTATGACCTGAAAAATTGGAAGACGTTATTCGGCAATACTGTTGAACCACGTGCAATTGTGCTAATCTCTACGTATAGCAAGTTTCACTGGATTTTCGGCATGAGATAATCTCTTCTTCTGCACCTCAGATCTCCGCCGCCGGGCAGAGGGGCAGGAGGCGGTTGAAATCCTCCGGCTCGCAAAGCGCCGTGCCTTCGGTCATCACTGCGGCGGAGCCGGAGGCGACACCCCAGGAGAGGCAGTCGGGCAGGGCCATCCCCCGCGCGAAGGCCAGCGTGAAGGCGCCGACGAAGCTGTCGCCCGCGCCGACCTTCGAGCGGACGGGCACGTCGGCGGCGTGGGAGTGCCAGCGCCCCTCCCTGGTGGCCAGCACCGAGCCCTCGGGCCCGCGCGCGACGATGGCGATGGAGGCCACGCCGCGGCTGACGAGGGAGGAGGCGAAGCTCGCCGTTTCCTCCAGCGAGCGGAGCGGGCGGCCGGCGAGGTCGTCCGCCTCCGTCTGGTTCATGCGCAGGACGGTGGGCGGGGTGCCGTGGTCGGGCCCGGCGATGTGGTGCAGCGCCTTGCCGGAGGTGTCGACGATGGTCTCCACCCGTTTCGCCGCCAGCCGGCCGACGAGGCCCGAGATGATCTCGGCGGGGCAGCCGGGGGGGAGGGAGCCGGAGACGACGACGATGGAGCCGGGATGCGCCTCGTGCTCGATGCGCTCCACCACCTGCGGGGCGACGTCCTCCGGCCAGTCGGGGCCCGGCAGCATGAAGCGGTACTGCGCGCCGGTGAGCCGGTCGATGACGGCGAGGCTCTGGCGCGTCTCGGTGGCGCCGGAGAAGGTGATCAGGTGATGCCCCGTCTCGGTGAGGATCTGCGCCATGCGCGCCCCCGTGGCGCCGGTGAGCACGGCGAAGGTGCGCGCCTGCCCGCCGAGCAGCTGGATGGCGCGGGAGACGTTGATGCCGCCGCCGCCCGGGTCGGCCCGGGGTGCGTCGCAGCGCAGCTTCAGGCCGGGGACGACGCCGTCGACCTCCGTCGAGATGTCGAGCGCCGGGTTCAGCGTCACCGTCAGAATGTCGCGCATGGGGCCCCTCCCGGTTGTGCCGGACGAGTTAGCCGCAGCGGCGGGCGCCTGTCCATGCCGCAGGCGGCCGACCGCCGTTACCGGGCGCCGCAGCTGCGGGGCAGGCAGGGCGCCGGGGCCGGGCGGCGAGACGCGCCCGGCAGGGGAGCGGCGAGCGACCCGCTCAGAGCTGGTAGGTCACCGGGATCCAGCGAAAGCCCTCGCCCCGGCGCTCGACGAAGCCGGCGCAGGGGAAGGGCATGTGGTAGCCGATCACCGGCAGCCGCTCGTCCGCCGCCATCCCGAGGAGGCGGTGCCGCGTCGCCGCCGCGTGGTCCTTGTCGCTGTCGAAGCCGACGACCCAGTCGGGATGCGCCAGTGAGAAGACGTGGTGGTTGGCGGTATCGACCATCATCAGCAGCCGCAGCCCGCCGCTCTCCACCATGAAGGCCATGTGGCCAGGGGTGTGGCCGTGGGCCTCCAGCGCCGTGACGCCCGGCGCTACCTCCGCCCCCGGCTCGATGAAGGTGAAGGCGGCCTCCAGCGGCCGCACCTTGCCCTCGAAGGGCGCGTAATCCGCCTTCGCCCAATGGTCCCACTCGGCGCGGCCGGTGATGTAGGTGGCATGCGGGAAGGTCGGCGTGCCGTCCTCGCCCGCCAGCCCGCCGACATGGTCGCCATGCATGTGGGTGAGCACGACGACGTCGATGTCCCCCGCCGTCAGCCCCGCCTCGGAAAGCGCCGCGAGGAGCTGCTCCGGGTTCAGCCCCGTGTCGAAGAGCAGCCTCTGCCCGGCGCTGGTCACGACGACGGGGGAGAAGGAGGAGACGGAGGTATCGGCGGCCACGAAATCCGCCTGGGCCGCGGCGGCGAAGGCGTCGGCATCGACGTTCTGGCCGAAGGTCTTGTGCGGCTCGGGCGTGGGAAAGGCGGCGGCGTTGATGACGGTGACGTCGATCTCGCCGATCGTGAAGCTGCGATGGGGCATGGGGCTCCTCCTCTGGGGTGCGGGCAGTGAGAGCACTGACGGGGGCGGAGGGGAAGGGGGCGGTGCCTGGGATCGGCAGTGCGGCGGTCGTTTGGAGCCTGCCGGGCGGTGCCGGCGCCTTGTCGCGCGAGGGCGCTCGAGGGAGCCCCGTAGGGTGGGGTTCCACCCGACCGTCCCCTGCCTCCCTGCGGAGAACGACGCCCGCCAATATCCGCCCGCCACAAGCGCCCCCCTCACACGCCGGCCCGTGGGGTGGCGCCCCGACGGCGCCGCTGTGCGCTTTATGCCTGCCAAGTCCCTCCCCGCGGCCCGCTCAGCGCCAAGCTTCGACAGAGCGCCAGCCCGCCGGGACGGGCCGGCGCTCGCGCGGCGGCCTGCAGCCTTGATTCCGCGCGAGGGAAAGAGCGGCGGCGGCATCGCTGGGGGCCCCGTTGCGGACAATCCCGCGGCAGCCCCTACTCCCACCACCTGTCGATCGAGGCGATGTCGTCGTCCGACCAGCCGAAATGGTGGGCGAATTCGTGGATCGTCACGTGGGCGACCAGCGCCGCCAGCGTCACGTCTCCCCGCTCTGCCCATTCGTCGAGGATCGGGCGGCGGAAGAGCCAGACGACGTCCGGCCCCGCCGGCTGGTCGAAGGCGCTCTTCTGCGTCAGCGGGATGCCGTCGTAGAGGCCGGAGAGCTCGAAGGGCTCGGCCTCCATGTCGCGCAGGATCTCCTCCGGCGCGAAGTCCACCACCCGCAGCGCCACCTCCGCCGCCTTCGCGGCGAAGGGCGCCGGCAGCGCAGCCACCACGGCGCGGGCGTGCTCCTCGATCTCGTCGCAGCTGGGGGCGGTCCACTCCATGCCGCCGATATGGACAAGAGCGCGCCCGTATGAAAGAGCCGTCGGCCATGACAACGACCCGTTTTGCCCCCTCTCCGACCGGCTGGCTGCATATCGGCAACCTGCGCGCGGCGCTCTTCAACTACGCCATCGCGCGCCAGCAGGGCGGCACCTTCATCCTGCGCATCGACGACACCGACGCCGAGCGCTCGAAGCCGGAATTCGTCGAGGGCGTCCATGACGACCTCGCCTGGCTCGGCTTCACCTGGGACCAGGTGGAAAAGCAGTCCGCCCGGCTGGAGCGCTACGCCGCCGCCAAGGACAGGCTCATAGAGATGGGCCGCCTCTACGAGTGCTTCGAGACCCCGACGGAGCTGGACCTCAAGCGCAAGAAGCAGCTGAACATGGGGCGCCCGCCCGTCTATGACCGCGCCGCGCTGGCGCTCTCGGAGGAGGAGAAGGACCGTCTTCGCGCCGAGCGGGGCGCCTCGCACTGGCGCTTCCGGCTCGATCAGGAGCGGATCGAGTGGGAGGACGGCATCCTCGGGCCGATCTCCATCGACGCGGCTTCCGTCTCCGACCCGGTCCTCATCAAGGATTCGGGGCAGGTGCTCTACACCATGGCCTCGGTGGTGGACGATGTGGAGATGGGCGTGACGGATATCGTCCGCGGCTCCGACCACGTGACGAACACCGCGACGCAGATCCAGATCATCCGGGCGCTGGGCGGCGAGGTGCCGCGCTTCGCCCACCATTCGCTGCTCACGGGGCCGGAGGGCGAGGCGCTGTCGAAGCGGCTCGGCACCCTGAGCCTGCGCGATCTGCGGGCGGAGGGGATCGTGCCGGAGGCGGTGATCTCCCTCATGGCGCGCCTCGGCTCCTCCGAGCCGGTGGAGCTGCGCAGCTCGCTGGACGAGGTGGTGGCGGGCTTCGACCTTGCCACCTTCGGCCCGGCGCCGACGAAGTTCGACAAAGCCGATCTTGGACCGCTGACGGCCCGGGTGCTGGCGGCGAAACCCTACGAGGCGGTGGCCGAGGATGTGCAGGCCGCCGGCGTGCCGGCGGAGCAGGGCGAGGCCTTCTGGCGCGTCGTGCACGAGAACATCGCCACGATGGGTGACCTCGCCGGCTGGTGGGAGCTCTTCTCCACCGGCCGCGCCGGCCGCGCCGAGCCGGAGGACGAGGCCTTCGTCGCCGAGGCGCTGGCGCTGCTCGGCGAGCCGCCCTACGGGCCGGAGGCCTGGGGCGAGTGGACCGCCGCCGTGAAGGAGGCGACCGGGCGCAAGGGCAAGGGCCTCTTCATGCCGCTCCGCCGCGCCGTCACCGGCCGCGACCGCGGCCCGGAGATGGCCGACGTGCTGCCGCTGATGCAGGTGAAGCCGTCCCTCGCGGAGTAGGCGGGGCGGCCGGTCTTCGGGTGGCATAAAGCGCACCAGCTCGATTGCTGAAGCGCCACCCCACGGGCAGGCGCCCGCCCTGCGCCTGCGGGCGTGGCGCTTGCCCGGGAGGGTGAAGGTGGAAACCCACCCTACGGGTCGGGGCGTCCCATGTCCCCGATTGCATGACAGTGCCCGGCCGGAGCTGTTTCCCCCGCCCGGTACGCGCCAAAGGCGCAGGGCGAGCGCCTGCCCGTCCCGGCGGGCTGGCGCTCTGGCTGGGCTTGGTGCGTCGCTCGGAGCGGGGAGGGGTTTGGCTGGCATAAAGTACTGCTGCGGGAGCGTTGAAGCGCCACCCCACGGGCAGGCGCTCGCCCTGCGCCTGCAGCCGGTGAGACAACCCTCACCCCCGCGCGAAGACCTCCACGGCCACCGCGCTCGCGTAGATCACGATCATCAGCACGCTCTCCACGCCGATCCGGGCCGGGCCGCGCCGCTGGCGCATGATCAAGCCGGCGAGCAGGATGGCCGTCATCAGCATCCCCGTCGCCAGCCAGTAGAGATCGTTCATCCCGACGGCACCGTAGATCGAGCCCTCGCGGTAGGCGACGTCGGAGAAGACCATGAACAGGGTGTCGAAGGTGTTCCCCCCGATGATCCCGCCCACGGCCAGCTGCAGCGCGCCCCTCCGCACGGCGACCATCGTCGTCACCAGCTCCGGCAGCGAGGTGACGATCGCCGTCAGCAGCGCGCCGACGAGGCTCGACGACAGCGAGAAGCGGGTGATGAAGCTGCTGCCCACCTGGCTGATCACCCAGCCGCAGCCGGCCATGACGGCGACCAGCGCGAGGAAGATCAGCGCGGGCCGCAGGGCGGAGCGGTTCGCCTCCTCCGCGTCCTCCGGCTCGTCGTGGCGGGTGTCCGAGGTCTCCACCGGTTTCCACATCGGAGCCTCGCTGACGGAGGCGGAGAGCCTCACGCCCGCGAGGTAGGCGAGGAAGAGCACGACGGAGATCGGGTGGACGCCGAAATAGGCGATGTCCGGCCCGGCGATGGCGGCGACGGGCAGGCTGAGGAAGATCAGCAGAAGCACCGCCTGGAAGAGGTTGGCCGGCTCGGCGGCGGCATGCTCGAGGTTCGCGCGCTTGTAGAGCAGGTCGGCGAGGGCGAGGAACAGCGTCTGCACGGCGATGCCGCCGACGGCGTTCGACATCGCGAAGCTGGCATCGCCCGACGACGCCGCCGTCACCGAGACGACGACACCGGAGAGCGAGGTCGCCCCGCCGAGGACGATGCCGCCGGCCATTGCCTCGCCCATGCGGGTGCGGTCGGCGATGACGTCCGCCAGGCCCGTGGCCTTGATGGAGGCGGCGACGACGGCGGCGCCGGCGGCGGCGAAGATGGCCAGCAGAAGCCAGAGGGAGAGGTCGTTGAACATGTCGCCTTCCGGGTTGTGCCGGGCTGCGGGTCCGGCGCGCGCCGCTCTGGCGCACTCGGCGCTGCTGGTGCAGCATTCCACCGGGGCGGGAACGCCCCTGTCCGCCTCGCGTTCCTTGATAAAGGGAGATTGCAGATGAGCAACAAGATTACCCGCGCCCTACCGTCCCGGCGCCTTCCGGCCCCCGCTGAGCGTGATCGCTGGCTGCCCGCTGCCTATGCGGGAGGCATGCTGGCCTTCGGCGCGGCGCTGCTCGTCGCCAAGCCGAGCGTCGGCCACGTCCCCGACGCCCGCCCCTTCGGCGCCCACCCCCGCAAGGGCCGCCTGCGCCGCGCCGCCGGCTGGGCCCGCGACAGCACCCATGCGCTCGCCCCCTCCAACGTCACCGATTCCATCGGGCGCGCCCTCGTCATCGGCGGCCTCGCCCTGCTGATCACCCGCTTCCTCGACGAGCTCGCCGGCCGCGACTGAGGGGGCAGGCCGCAACTCGGCCCCCTGTCTTTGGTCCAAAAAAAATCCTGGGGGGTCGCCTTTGGTGGCGCCATTGGTCCGAGCCCCAATGGCGACGGGCAGAGCCCCAACGTACTCAAAGGCGTGCGCCGAAGGCGCTCATCCAGGAACCGGACACCCGATCTCGCGCAGAAACGCGTCGGTCAGCGCCATCAGCTCCGCTGACTGCTCGTGGGCGCGCGGGTAGATCGGTGCCTTGCGGTCGTCGAGGATCGGGCGGTCCCAGCCGTCGGTCGTCTCGAAGAAGTGGCGGGCGCCGTCTTCGCCGAACTCCTCGCGAAAGCCGTGGACGACGACGTCGAGGTAGCTCAGGAGGATCGGCTGCTGCTCGCCGGGGGGCGAGGCGTTGTCCCGCGCGACGCGGTAGAAGGTGAGGCCCTCGGCGTGCTCGTGGCGGAGGTAGGCGCCCTCGCGGGCGTCGAGCGCCTCCCACTCCGCTTCGGGGACGGTCGCGGCGAGGCCGAGGATGTGGCCGTCCCCTTCCGTCACCGAGAGGTAGGCGACCTCGCGGAGGCGCGTCCCCTGCCAGTGGCGGCGGAAGCCGGGGAGGCGGGCGGGCGCGGCCTCGGCGTAGCGGTGGGTCAGGCGGTTGACGAGGCTGCCGTAGCCGAAGATGCGGCGGACGGGACTCACTCCCGCGCCCTCAGCACCTGCGCCGGCTTGGCCGCCAGTGGGCGGAGCGCGAAGGCGAGGCCGGCGAGAAGGGAGGCGAGGGCGCCGAAGGCGACGATGAAGAGCGCGTTGCCCCAAACGGGCACGAACTCCAGATCCATCAGCTGCTCCATCACCGCCCAGCCGCCGGCCATCCCCGCCGCCAGCGCCACGATCCCGGCGCAGAGGCCGAGGAAGGTGGCACGGAGCGCGAAGCTTAGGAGGATGCGGGCGCGGCTGGCGCCCAGCGTCTTGAGCAGCGCCGCCTCCCACGCCCGCTGCCGCTCGCCGGCGGCGGCGGCGCCGATGAGGACGAGGAAGCCCGTCAGCAGCGTCACCCCGGCGCCGTAGCGGGTGGCGGCGGCGATGCCGCCCAGCAGGCGCGCCGCCTCCTCCACCGCCTCGCGGATCGAGATGGCGGTTATGTTGGGATAGGCATTGGCGAGGTCGCGCAGGATGGCTGCCTCCGCCGCTTCCTCGGCATAGACGGTGGCGATGAAGGAATGCGGCGCCCCGGCGAGGGCCGAGGGGTTCATCGACATGACGAAGCCGATGCCGGCGCTGTTGAAATCCACCTCGCGGAAGCTGGTGACAGTGCCGGAGAACTCGCGGCCGAGGATGTTCATGGAAATGACGTCGCCCAGCTCCAGCCCGAGCTCCGCGGCCTCGGCGGCGGAGAAGGAGATCTGCGGAGGGCCGTCATAGCCCGGCGGCCACCATTCGCCGGCGGTGATCCGGGCGCGCTCGGGCACCTCCTCGGAATAGGTGAGGCCGCGGTCGGAGCGGAGCACCCAGTGGGGCGGCAGCTCGGAGGCGGGGACGTCGTTGATGGCGGTGATCACGCCGCGCAGCATCGGCGCGGCATCGACGCGGGAGACGGCGGCGTCACCGTCGAGGCGGGCCATGAAGCCTTCCATCTGGTCCGGCTGGATGTCGATGAAGAAGTAGGAGGGCGCGACCTGGGGCAGCTCGCCGGTGATGGCGCGGCGCATGTTGCCGTCGATCTGCCCGACGGCGGCGAGGACGGCGAGGCCGAGGCCGAGGGCCAGCACGGTGGAGAGCGTCTCCCCCCCGCGCGCGCCGACGGCGCCGAGGGCGAGGCGGAGGGCCGGGCGCCCCCGGGCGGGCCGGGCGAGGCGCCGGGCCAGCCAGCGGAGCGCCACGGCGGAGAGGGCGAGCGCGGCGAGCGCGCCGGCGATGCCCCCCGCCGTCCACAGCGTCAGCTCGACGGAATCGGAGAGCCAGGCGGCGGAGGCGACGAGGGCCGCCAGCAGGACCGCCGTGGCGAGGAGGTAGCGGGGCCGGGGCAGGTGGCCGCCGGCGGACGCGTCGCGGAAGAGCGCGGCGGGGCCGACCTCCTCCGTCCGAGCGAGGGGCCAGAGGGTGAAGATCAGCGCCGTCAGCCCGCCGTAGAGCGCCGCCTCCGCCAAGGGCCCCGGGTAGACCGTGAAGACGGCCGGAATGGGGAGGGCGGCGCCGATGACGGGCGCGAGGAGCAGGGGCAGCACGGCGCCGAGGACGAGGCCGATGGCGATGCCTAGTAGGGAGAGGGCGCCGATCTGGATCAGGTAGGTCAGGAAGACGGTCGAGCGCGCCGCGCCGAGGGAGCGCAGCGTGGCGATGGTCGCCGTCTTGCCGGAGAGGTAGGCGCGCACAGCGGAAGAGATGCCGACGCCGCCGACGGCGAGGCCGGCGAGGCCCATGAGGATGAGGAAGGCGGCGAGCCGGTCCACGAACTCCTCCGCCCCGTCGGCGCCGCCGCGGCTGTCCTCCCACCGCACGCCGGAATCGCGGAAGCGGGCGCGGACCTCCTGCTGGAGGGCATTGAGGTCAGCCTCCGGGGGCAGGAGCAGGCGATACTTCGTCTCGAAAAGCGTGCCCTCGGAGATGAGGCCGGAGCCGGCCAGCGCCTCCGTCAGCACGAAGGTCTTGGGGCCGAAGCCGAAGCCGCCGGCGGCGTTGTCGGGGTAGCTCTCCACGATGGCGGTCAGGCGGAATTCCTGCTCGCCGAGGCGGAAGCTGTCCCCCGGGGCGAGGCCGAGGCGGTCGGCCAGCAGCGGCTCCATCACCGCGCCGGGCAGGTCGCTGCCCGCCAGCGCCTCGGCCAGCGGCATCGGGGGATCGAGCGTGACGGAGCCGATCAGGGGATAGGCGCCGTCGATCGCCTCCACCTGCGTCAGCGCGCGCTCGGAGGTCTCCCCCTCGCCGATGGTGGCGAGGGAGCGGAATTCGACGAGCTCGGACCGGGCGCGCGAGATCTCGTCCATGTAGGCGAGCTCGTCCTCGGTCGCGAAGCGGTAGGTGAAGGTCATCTCCGCATCGCCGCCGAGGAGGCGCGCGCCCTCCTGCTCCAGCCCCGCGGTGATCGCGGCGCGGACGGAGCCGAGGGCGGCGATGGCCGCGACGCCGAGGGCGAGGCAGGCGAGGAAGATGGCGAAGCCCCTCAGCCCGCCGCGCAGCTCGCGCCGGGCGAGGCGGCCGGCGATGGCGAGGCTCACGCGGGCGCCTCCACCGGCTGATCGGGGGCGACGCGGCCGTCATGCAGGCGCACCGTCCGGTCGCAGAGCGCCGCCAGCTCGGCGGCGTGGGTGACCATGACCAGCGTCGCCCCGTGGCGGTCGCGCAGGGAGAAGAGCAAGTCGATCACCTGCTGGCCGGTCTTCGTGTCCAGGTTGCCCGTCGGCTCGTCGGCCAGAAGCAGGCGGGGGCGCGGCGCGGAGGCGCGGGCGAGGGCCACGCGCTGCTGCTCGCCGCCGGAGAGCTGGCTGGGGTAATGCCCGGCGCGGCTGGCGAGGCCGACGGCCTCAAGCTCCGCTTCCGCGCGGTCGAAGGCGTCCTTGGCGCCGGCCAGTTCCAGCGGCGTGGCGACGTTTTCCAGCGCCGTCATGGTGGGGATGAGGTGGAAGGACTGGAAGACCACGCCCATATTGTCCCTGCGGAAGCGGGCCAGCGCATCCTCCCCGAGGGGCGTCAGGTCCGTTCCCAGTGCAGTGACCCGGCCCGAGGTGGCGCGTTCCAGCCCGCCCATGAGCATGAGGAGTGACGATTTGCCCGACCCGCTTGGCCCGACCAGCCCCAAGGTCTCCCCCGCTGCCACCTCCATCGAGATGCCCTTGAGGATCTCCACCCGCCCCGCATTGCCCATCAGCGAGAAGGTGACATCGCTCAGGGAGAGGGCTGCGTGTGGGGCAGGGGATGTGTCCGGCATCGGGCGGCTCCTCTCATGGGCGCGTGGCCTTGGATATGGGGGGCGAGGGGGGCTGCGCAACCTCGCCGCCGGCCTCGCGCTCCTCTGCACGCCCGCTTTGCCCGCCGCTGCCGAGGATGTGATCCTCGCCTTCGGCGATTCGCTCACCGCAGGCTACGGCCTGCCGGTTGAGGAGGGGTTCGTGCCGCAGCTGGAAGGCTGGCTGCGGGAGAACGGAGCCGAGGTGGAGGTGATCAACGGCGGCGTCTCGGGCGACACCACGGCGATGGGGCGCCAGCGCCTCGCCTGGGCGCTGGGAGATGCGCCGGACCTCGTGATCCTCGAGCTCGGCGCCAACGACATGCTCCGCGGGATGGACCCGGCGGCAGCGCAGGAGAACCTTGCCGCCATGATCGAGGAGATCGAGGACGCCGGCGCCCGGGTACTGCTCGTCGGCGTGAGGGCGGCAAGCAACTACGGCGCCGGCTACAGGACCGCCTTCGAGGGGATGTTCCCGGAGCTGGCCGAGGAATACGGCCTGACGCTCTATGAGAACTGGTTCTCCGCCGTCGAAGGGGAGGATCTGAACGCCGCCCGCGCCGCCTTCATCCAGAGCGACGGGCTGCACCCCAATGCCGAGGGCGTGGAGCGGATCGTGGACGATCTCGGCCCGGTGGTACTGGAGGAGCTGGACGCGCTGGACGCCCCGGCTGGCTGAGGAGGGGCATGGGGAAGGGCGCCGGCCCGCACCGGCGCCCTTCGCAATTGGTCAGTCCCGGCTCAGGCCAGGGACAGGTTGACGGCGCTCTCCCGGCCGTCGCGGCCGGTCTCGAGGTCGAACGTCACCTTCTGGTTGTCGGCGAGGCCGGTCAGGCCCGAGCGCTCGACGGCGGAGATGTGGACGAAGACGTCCTTCGAGCCGCCGTCAGGCGCAATGAAGCCGTAGCCCTTGGTGGTGTTGAACCATTTAACGGTACCGGTTGCCATCGTGATCTCCCTTCCCGGTGCCGCTCGCTTTAGTGCAGCGGCCTGGCGCGTCGCGTCGATCGTGCTTGGCCTTCGGTCGGAAGAGTCGGCAGATAGAAGTAACTCGCACTCCGAATATTCTTAATTTCCCCTGCGTCGATCAAGGTGATTCGCGCAGCCTCTGTGTGGTCGCCCGGGCGGCCCGGGGGGGCGCCATCGCCGGTGCCTGCTGGCGCGGCGGCAGGGCGCGCCAGACGAGAAGCCCCATGATCGCGGACCCGGGGAGCAGGTAGGCCGCGAGGGCGACAGCGACCGGCACGTCGTAGACAACGAGGCCGATTGCCGCGGCCACGAGGCCGAGCAGCGCTCCGAAGATCATCGCGGCGTTCAGCATGGCGTCCTCCGTTTTCCGTGATCGTTCGCGCTCAATGGGGCGTAAAGAAGGCGGGCCGGGGGCCGGGATTGGCAGAAGGGCAACGGCCGGGGCGTGGCGGGGGCCGCGGGTGACAACCTTTTGCAGTCCGGTCAACTTTTCGCCAAATTGCCACGGGAAGAGGAGGGCCGCATGATGATCGACCCCGAAGGAGCTACTGACATGTCTGTGCGTCCACTGCGCCCGGCGCGATGGGCCTCTGCCCCCATTCTGACACTTCCTGCCCTGGCCCTGCTGGCCGCCTGTTCCGGCGGCGGCGCGGCGGGCGGCGGCGGCTCGCCCGGCGACCCGGCGACGGGCCCCGACGGGGCGGAGAGCTACACGCTCGACCTCGAGGGCAAGGAGGAGCGGGTGGACGACATCGGCACCGTCTATGACGAGGTCTATGGCGGAAAGCCGATGCCCGGCGCCCTCGCGCCCACGACCGGCACCGCCACCTTTAACGGCGCCGTCAGCTTCGGCAGCCAGGTGAAGGACCCCGATCTCGTCGCTGCGCTGGCGGTGACGGTGGATTTCGGCACCGCCGGGGTGACGGGCTCCATGTGGGATTTCCACGACCGTGCCGGCCATGTCGCCGGCGGCAGCGTGGCGCTGACGGGAGAGGTGCCGGAGGAGTCCCCCTCCTCCGTCGTGCTCGGCGGGCAGGGCCTGCTCGACTGGGGGCCGGAGCAGATCTACCTGCGCATCGACATGACGGGCGATCTCTACGGTGCGAAGGCCGACTGGCTCTACGGCCAGGGCGTCGCGACGCTGACGACGGACGGTGTGGAGGAGACCTACACGGCCACGCTCGGCGGAGACAACGACCGGGTGGACTGAGACCGGGTGGACTGACGCCTGGCTGTTCCGGAGCCGGACAACGAAAAAGGGCGCCCCGGGGGGCGCCCTTCTTTATCTCGGCTGGGCCTTGGCGGCCCGGATCGTCAGGCCAGGGCCAGGTTGGTGGCCGACTGCCGGCCGTCACGGCCGGACTCGAGGTCGTAGGTGACCTTCTGGTTGTCGGACAGGCCGGTGAGGCCGGCGCGCTCGACGGCGGAGATGTGGACGAAGACGTCCTTGCCGCCGGAGTCAGGCGCGATGAAGCCGAAGCCTTTGGTGGTGTTGAACCATTTCACGGTGCCAGTGGCCATGTGAAGTATCCTCTGTGTTCGCTGCCCGCTGAAGTGCGGCAGCCCGGCTCGTCAGTTCAAGTTCGAGACTGCGTACCGGTGACGGGAACAGGGGATCGAAGAGAAATCGTAGCGACTCTTGTTATGGCATGTTTGAGGGGGGTGACGCAAGGGGCGTTGGATTTGACGGCAGAGTCTCACTTTAAACATAAGTGATTTTATGGCTATTAGATTGTGCGGTAGCAGGCGTTGCGCTGCGCCGCGGCTTGCCTACATCCCTTGAAAAATTCGCAGTTTGCTAACATATGTGCGCACAAAGTGTTAGTGTCTGTTCCAACGGACGACCAACCGTCGAGCCAGGAGGGCCAACATGCCAAAAGGACCGCAAGGGCAGAGGCGCCTAGCGGACGTTATCGGCAATGCTGTGCACATTGCTCACATCGCGACCGGAGAGGAACCGGAGACGAGTTTAAAGCGACCGGCCAACCGCAACAGCGGTTTGTCGGGTTCGAAGGCACGTCGGGAGGACACCACGGCGGACGAGTGGAAGGAGATCGCGCTGAAGGCGGCCAACGCGAGGTGGTGGGGATGACCAATAACCCGCCGCAACGTGTAGTTTATAAGCCAACTTGGGTCGCCAACAGCTTTCTAGTGCGCGCGAGGAATGAGGGGGTGACGGATGTTGATCCCCTAAAGATCCAAAAGCTTGTCTACAACTTGCATGGATGGAACCTTGCTGTGACGGGATCGCCCGCTGTCGGGGAGCGTTTCGAGGCGTGGCCGCATGGGCCAGTTAATTCCACCCTTTATCACAAGTTTAAAGAGTACCGTTTCAGACCTATCACCGGCTATGCGACGGACGTTGACCCAATGACAGGGGTGCCGTCTGCGACATATGTAAGCGAGGGGGATGCGGCCTTCTACGACGTTTTTGACCGTGTATGGAAGCGGTACAAAGGATATAGTGGCCAAGAGTTATCTGACATGACCCACGCGGTTGGGACCCCATGGTCATATGCGCGTGAACACGGCCTGCATTACATTCCCGACAACATGATCCGCGATCATTTTATAGAAATTGGTAAAGTTACCGCATGAAGAAGCCGAATGTGTCGGCTGACGCCATTGGCTCATCGGCTCTAGAGCAGCCGGGACCTTCAGGTCCAGTCGGCCCTGACCCAATGACCAGAGACCCAGTCTTAGACCAAAAGATGGGTGCCGTAGGCCGGTGTTTGGGTTACGGGGATGAAAAGAAGGCCAACATTGCAGGGCTGGCGGTCGCGGTTTTCACCATTGTCCTTATTGCAGTGGTTTGCGTCTATTTGCTTTCTGAAAGCGATGAAAACAGGTCGTTATTGGGTAGCCTAATCACCCCTGTGTTCGGTGTAATTACCGGCTCCATAGGGTATATTACCGGCCGCAAGGACTAACTGAACTTTTGCTTCCTAAGGGACTGCGGAGGGACGGTTCGGGGAGGTGGAAGCAGCTTGGCCCGGGTAAGGTGGGTTAAATACCACCCTACGAGGCGATCCGAAGTAGGGTGGGTATGTAACCCACCTTGCCGCCGCGGACGCGGGCTTCGACGTCCGAAGCGAGGCCGATCCGCCGCTTTTGAAGGTCGGCCGGGCAAGAGAGCCCGGCCGGGGGTAAGGTGGGCTGGACACCCACCCAACAGGCTACCGAGCGAACTTCTTGAACTTCACGCGGGTCGGCTCCAGCGAATCGACGCCGAGGCGCTTCTTCTTGTCTTCCTCGTAATCCTCGAAGTTGCCTTCGAACCACTCCACATGCGCCTCGCCCTCGAAGGCGAGGATGTGGGTGCAGATGCGGTCGAGGAAGAAGCGGTCGTGGGAGATGACCACCGCGCAGCCGGCGAAGTCGACCAGCGCGTCTTCGAGGGCCCGCAGCGTCTCCACGTCGAGGTCGTTCGTCGGCTCGTCGAGGAGGAGGACGTTGCCGCCGCTCTTCAGGAGCTTGGCCATGTGCACCCGGTTGCGCTCACCGCCGGAGAGAAGGCCGACCTTCTTCTGCTGGTCGCTCCCCTTGAAGTTGAACGAGCCGCAATAGGCGCGGGAGTTCACCTCCGCGTCGCCGAGGGAAATGAGCTCGGCGCCGCCGGAGATCTCCTCCCAGACCGTCGCGTTGTCATCGAGCGTGTCACGCGACTGGTCGACGAAGCTCAGCTGCACCGTGTCGCCGTAGTCCACGGTGCCCGCGTCGGGCTCCAGCTGGCCGGTGAGCATGCGGAAGAGCGTCGACTTGCCGGCGCCGTTGGGGCCGATGACGCCGACGATGCCGCCGGGGGGCAGGGCGAAGGAGAGATCCTCGATGAGGAGCTTGTCGCCCATCGCCTTCTTCAGCCCCTCCACCTCGATGACCTTGCCGCCGAGGCGGGGGCCGTTGGGGATGACGATCTGCGCGCGGGAGATCTTCTCGCGCTCGGACTGGCCGGCGAGCTCCTCATAGGCGTTGATCCGCGCCTTCTGCTTGGCCTGCCGGGCCTTGGCGCCCTGGCGCATCCACTCCAGCTCACGCTCCAGCGTCTTCTGGCGGGCCTTGTCCTCCCGCGCCTCCTGGCTGAGGCGCTTGGCCTTCTGCTCCAGCCAGGCGGAGTAGTTGCCCTCGTAGGGGATGCCGCGGCCGCGATCGAGCTCGAGGATCCAGCCGGTGATGTCGTCGAGGAAGTAGCGGTCGTGCGTGACGATCAGGATCGTGCCCTTGTAGGCGATCAGGTGGTTCTGCAGCCAGGCGATCGTCTCGGCATCGAGGTGGTTGGTCGGCTCGTCGAGGAGCAGCATGTCCGGCGCCTCGAGCAGCAGCTTGCACAAGGCCACGCGGCGACGCTCACCGCCGGAGAGGTTCGCCGGCATGGCATCGTCGGGCGGGCAGCGCAGGGCCTCCATCGAGACGTCGACCTGGGCGTCGAGGTCCCACAGGTCCTTGGCGTCGATCTCGTCCTGCAGCTTGGCCATCTCCTCCGCCGTCTCGTCGGAGTAGTTCATGGCCAGTTCGTTGTAGCGCTCGAGGATGGCACGCTTCTCGGCGACGCCGTCCATGACGTTCTCGCGGACGGTCTTGCCCTCGTCGAGATGCGGCTCCTGCGGGAGGTAGCCGACCTTGGCGCCCTCGGCGGACCACGCCTCGCCAGTGAAGTCCTTGTCCATCCCCGCCATGATGCGCATGAGCGAGGATTTACCGGCGCCGTTGACGCCGACGACGCCGATCTTCACGCCGGGCAGGAAGCTCAGGCGGATGTTCTCGAACACCTTCTTGCCGCCGGGGTAGGTCTTCGAGACGCCGTCCATATGGTACACGTACTGATAGGCGGCCATGGCGATGCTCCATTGCGGGGGTTTCGACGGCGCTCAATAACGGGGGCGGGGCGAAGGAGCAATGCGGGGCACATTGGCGGACATGATGGCGCGCGTGGCGCAGCCGGGGCGCGTGACGTGGATCGGGGGCCGGTCCGGCCGCCGCGAGGAGGTCGTGGCGGTGGAGCGGGTGCTCGTGAAGCCGGGCGGCCTGCAGGGCGATCACGCGAGGAAGGGCAAGCGGGCGGTGACGCTGGTCCAGGCGGAGCATCTGCTCGCCATCGGCAGCTTTCTCGGGGCAGGCCCGGTGGCGCCGGAGGTGCTGCGGCGCAACCTCGTGGTGGAGGGGATCAACCTGCTCGGGTTGAAGGAGAGGGAGGTGAGAATCGGAGGCGCGCTCCTGCGCCTGACGGTGCCCTGCCATCCCTGCAGCCGCATGGAGGAGGCGCTGGGCCCCGGAGGCTACGCAGCGATGCGCGGCCACGGGGGCTGGTGCGCCGAGGTGCTGGAGCCCGGAGAGGTGGCGCTGGGCGACCGGGTGGAGCCGGTGTGAGGGTGCCGGGGGCGGCGTCTCCCGGAGCGGGTCACGGGGCGGCGACGTCTTTCTCGAAGAAGACGTCCGGGTAGGGGTCGTCGTTGAAGCGGGGGATCTCCCGCCATCCGGCGCGGCGGTAGAGGGCGACGGCCTCGGGCAGCGCCGAGTTGGTGTCGAGACGCAGCTGCGCCATGCCGAGCCGCGCCGCCTCCGCCTCCACCGCGGCCATGAAGCGCCGGGCGAGGCCGAGGCCGCGCGCGGAGGGGGAGACCCAGAGCCGCTTCACCTCGCCCCAGTCGCCATGCCCCTTCAGGCCGCAGCAGCCGATCGCCGCGCCCTCCGCCCAGGCGACCCAGAAGGCGCCGCGGGGCGGCTCCATACTGGTCGCCTCCGGGTCGGCCGAGAGCAAGACGTCGAAGCCGCTGGAGAGGCGGGCCGCCAGTTCGGCGTAATAGGCCTGCAGGCAGGCGACGGCCTCCGGCGCGCGAGGGGAGGTGAGGCGAAGATCGGGAGCGGTCATGGCGAGAGGATTAGGGGAGGGGCTGGGGGGCTGCAAGATTGGCCGGGTGAGTCGCGGGGGCGGTGCGAGGCGGGCGCGGTGGGTGGCGACCACGCACCCTGCGCAGACCGCCCGCCGAGGTAGAGCGGGCGCCGGCCCGACAGGGGCGCCGAGGTTGCAGGCGCCGGGCGGGGGTGCAGCTCGGGCCGGGCCCTTTCGGAGAGCGCGGTGCGCGAGGCGCCCAAGCCCGTAGGGTAGGTTTTCAACCCACCGCTCCGCCCGCCTTCCGGGACCTCATCCTAGATGTTCTGGCCGAGCGCCCCGCCGTCTGGAAGGCGCTGCGATGGCGCCCATAGACGACACCGTCCACTCCCGCGCCCATCCCCGCCCGCACCCGGGCACCCCATCCGCAGGCGCAGGGGGAGCGCCGGCTCGTGGGGTGGCGCTCCTGCGGTCGAGCCGGGGTGCTTTATGGTGACACTGCCTCCCCGCGGCGGTCGGAGCACTGACATCGCCGGAGCGCCAGCCCGCGGGACGGGCCGGCGCTCGCCCTGCGCCTTTGGCGCGTACCGGGCGGGGGATCGGCTCCGGGCGGTGCGCAAAGGAGAGGAGGCGGCGGCCACGCGCCGCGGGCCGGGCTTCAGCCCGGCACCGCCTCCCCCCCCGGCTGGCCCTCGCATCGCGGCGGGCGTAGGAAGGCGGCAACTTCCGAACAGGAGACCCGACATGACCCAAGCCGAATCCGATCTGCCCTTCGACCTCGCCAAGCTCGACCGCCTCGCGGAGGTGGCCGTCAATGTCGGCCTCGGGCTGAAGGAGGGGCAGGAGCTCATCGTCACCTGCCCGTCGACCGCGCTGCCCTTCCTGCGCCGCGTCGTTGCCGCCGCCTACCGGGCCGGAGCCAGCCTCGTGACGCCGATCATCTCCGACGCCGAGATCACCCTCGCCCGCTACCGCCACGCGCCCGACGGGAGCTTCGACAAGGCCCCCGCCTGGCTCTACGCCGGCATGGCCGAGGCGTTCGAGGCCGGCGCCGCCCGAATGGCCATCGTCGCCGATGACCCGATGCTGCTCGCCGACGAGGAGCCCGGCAAGGTCTCCCGCGCGGGGCGCGCCAACTCCGCCGCCTACCAGCCGGCGCTGGCGAAGATCGCCGGCTTCGACATCAATTGGACCATCGCCGCCTTCCCCGGACAGGCCTGGGCGAAGCGCATGTTCCCGGATGTCTCCGCCGAGGAGGCGCAGGGCAAGCTGGCCGACGCGATCTTCGCCGCCAGCCGGCTGGAGAACAACGACCCCGTCGAGGCCTGGGCCAAGCACAACGCCCAGCTGCGCTCGCGCTGCGACTGGCTGAACGAGCAGCGCTTCGATGCGCTGCACTACAGCGGCCCGGGCACCGACTTCACTCTGGGCCTCGCGCAGGACCACAAGTGGAAGGGCGGCGCCTCGGAGGCGAAGAACGGCATCATCTGCAACCCCAACATCCCGACGGAGGAGGTCTTCACCACCCCCGACAGCCGCCGCGCCGACGGCACGGTGCGCGCGACGAAGCCGCTCTCCCACCAGGGCGCGATGATCGAGGGGATCGAGGTGCGCTTCGAGGGCGGCCGGATCGTCGAGGCGACCTGCACCCGCGGCGAGGAGGTCTTCCAAGAGCTGATCGCTACGGACGAAGGCGCGTCGCGGCTGGGGGAGGTGGCGCTGGTGCCGCATTCCTCGCCGATCTCCGCGAGCGGGCTGCTCTATTACAACACGCTCTTCGACGAGAACGCCTCCTGCCACATCGCGCAGGGGCAGTGCTACTCGGACTGTTTCATCGACGGGGCAAAGCTCTCGAAGGAGGAGATCGCGGAGAAGGGCGGGAACAGCTCGCTGATCCACGTGGACTGGATGATCGGCTCGGGCGAGATCGATATCGACGGCATCCGGGAGGACGGGACGCGCGTGCCGGTGATGCGCGGCGGTGAATGGGCGAGTTGAGGCGGTTCGGCGGGAGGTGGGTTGTAAACCCACCCTCGGGGCGCTCGGGTGCCACCTCCTTCGGGGGGGTGGCTGACGGAGGCGGTGCGTGGCGAGCACGCACCCTACGGATGTAGCGCCGAGCCTCACCGCCTGGGAGCGCACCATCGCCGCGGCATCCCCCGCCCGGTACGCGGCAAAGGCGCAGGGCGAGCGCCTGCGTCCCCCTCCCGCACGCTCTCGTAGCGGTAATGGTAGGAGCCGTAGCCGACTATGGACGTCCCCCAGAGTACCGGCCGCCAGCCCGTCACCTCGCGGAAGAGCTCGTCCAGCCGCTGCGCATCAGCGCGCCGGCCCGCAGGCTCGACCGCGGCGAGGTAATCCTCGACGGAGGCCTCGGTCGGCTGGGTCAGGTTCTCGGCGATGGCGCTTGCTCCTGCCCCAGCGTAACGCGGGTCAGCCCTCAGCGGAAGGCCGGGCCGTGCGCCCAGACCGTCAGCGACTGCCGCACCCCCGCCGTCACCGGCGTCACCCGGTGGAGGAGGTAGGAGGGGAAGAGCGTCGCCGCCCCCCGCCCCCGCTCGGCGGCGACGACATGGCCCGACGGCATGATCTCCAGCGCCCCGCCCTCGTATTCCTCCGGCTCGGAGAGCTGGACGACCAGCGTCAGCTTTCGCCGCGCGGCGAGGCGGCCGTCGCCGATGTCGGAATGCCAGTCGAAATGCCCCTCGCGGGCGGCGTCGTAGCGGGCGACCTGCGGGCTCTCGGAGAAATCCGTCAGGTCGAAGCCGAAGGCCTCCCGGTTGGCGCGGGCGGTGATCTCGATCAGCCGGTCCATCACCCACTCCGCCCCCGCCACCTCGTCGATCCAGACGAGATCCGCGCGGCGCATGTTGCTCTCCCGCTGGCCGACGAGGCGGGCGGCCTGCGCCGGCGCCTCGGCGACGATGAGGGCGAGATGATCGCACTCTGCCGCCGAGAAGGCGGCGGCGACGGACTGGACGTGGATCATGGGGGGCAGGCTCCGGGGTGCGGCGAGAGATGCCCTGTAGGGCCGCGGGCGCCCCGGCGCCGCGCCGGCGGCGACATGCGCAGGGTCGTTTTTGCACCGCGCCCGCCGGGGCCTGTCCGGACGCGGCGGCCGCCCTACATCCCCCGCCATGACACGCAGCATCCACATCCCCGCGAACGGTGGCATCCCCAACCATCCGCGCTTCGCCGCGCTGGTGGTCCCGGGCGCCGCGCCCGCCGATATCGACGCGGACGGCGGCAAGGCCCTCGTCCAGACCAACGGCTGGTCCGGCGCCTGGGACTGGGGGGTCTACGACTTCCACCATTTCCACCCCGCCTCGCACGAGGCGCTGCTCTGCGTCGCCGGCCGCGCCACGCTCGCCATCGGCGGGCCGGAGGGGGAGGAGATCGACGTCGGACCCGGCGACGGGCTCATCCTCCCCGCCGGCACCGGCCACCGGTGCCTCTCCGCCAGTGACGACTTCCGCGTCGTCGGCTGCTACCCGCCGGGGCAGGAGAGCCCTGACATCATCCACGCCTCCGCCGACGCGGTGGACCGCTACGGGACGAGCATCGCCGCGGTGCCGGTCCCCGAGCATGACCCGTTCACCGGCGGCGCCTTCGAGGGCTGGGCCTGAGCCCGCCCTACCCCGCCAGCGCCCGGCGGATGAGGTTGGCGCCCGCCACCAGCAGCACGACGAGGATCACCCGCCGGAAGGTCTTCTGGTCGATCCGGTCCTGCACCTGCTGGCCGAGCCGCATCGCCGCGACGGCGGGGATCGTCAGCGCGAGGCCGAAGGGCAGCGTCGCCCATGTCAGCAGGCCGGAGCCGACATGGGCCCCGAAGAGCATGATCGCCCCGACGCCGTAGATCACCCCCTGCACCTGCACGTGGTCGCGCTTCGGCAGGTCGATCGCGGTGAGGTAGAGCACCGTCGGCGGCCCCCAGACGCCGGAAAGCCCGCCCACGAAGCCCGAGAGCCCGCCGACGAGCATGGCCGGCAGCCGCGCCTGCTCCCTCAGGCGGGGCGACCAGCCGGCGAGCATGAGGAGCGCGAAGAGCAGGACAGGCCCGCCGATCATCAGGTAGAGCCACTCGGGCCGCAGCACCGAGACGAGCTGCGCGGAGATCAGCAGCATGACGAGCAGCGCCGCCATGTAGAGCCGGAAGCGCCTGAGGTTCGCCCAGGCCGCCCGTGGCCCCAGCCGCAGCGCCTGCAGCCCGTTCGTCGCCAGCGTCGGCGGGATCAGCCCGGCGAGCGCCAGCTCCGGCGGCAGGATGAGCGAGAGGCCGGAGATCATGAGCATCGGCATCGCGAAGCCCGAGATCCCCTTCACCACCCCCGCCCCGAAGGCCACGAGGCAGGCGAGGGCGAAGAGCGAGGGCGTGAGGACATCCGGCCAGAACATGGGGACGCTGTTAGCCGGGACAGGCGCGTGGCGCCAGACGAGTGGCGCCAGACGCGGGGTAGACGCTCGCCGCCGTCCCCTCGTCCCCCGCCGGGGAGAAGGCCCGGAGCCCCCCGGCGGGGTGCGCGGGCGCCGTTGGCTTCGCGCCTTGACAGGTGGCTTCCTCGGCAACGGTCGGGCGGAGCGCAGCGTCCACTCCCGCGCCCTCCGCCACCTCCACCCGGGCACGACATCCGCAGGCGCAGGGCGAGCGCCGGCACGTGGGGTGGCGCTCCAACATCTGAGCGGCAGCGCTTTATGGTGCCACTGCCTCCCCGCTCCGATCTCCGCGCTGCCGTCAACGGAGCGCCAGCCCGCGGGACGGGCCGGCGCTCGCCCTGCGCCTTTGGCGCGTACCGGGCGGGGGAAACAGCTCAAGCTTCCGGAAAAGGGGGCGCGCCTCTCGGGGCTGTTAAAGAGGGCGAGCAAAGTGAGGAGAAGCGGCCGTCCACCAGGCGCTCCCCCCCACCAACACGAACCAACCAGCCCACAGGGTCTCCCTCGCCGAGACCGCCTACCCCCGCGCAACCACCGCCCGCGCGGCCCCCTCCGGGCCCTCCGCCAGCAGCATCGTCAGCGCCTCGGTCAGGCCGGCCTGCAGCGCCGCGCGGTCGGTCCCCTCGGCGAAGACGTCCTCCAGCGCCAGGTAGCGGGCCACCACCTCCGCAGGCTCTCCCGGCCAGCAGGCGGCGAGGCGCTCGGCCAGCGGGTCGCGCACGTCGATGGGCGCGCCGGAAAGGTCGCGGCCCGAGGTGTAGGCCATCCACGCCGCGATCGCGAGGTAGAGGCCCTTCGGCTCGCGCCCCGCCGCGAGAGTCTCCGCCACCGTGCCGAGGATGCGCTGCGGCAGCTTCTGCGAGCCGTCCATGGCGATCTGCCAGGTGCGGTGGCGGATGGCCGGGTTGGCGTAGCGGGCGAAGAGCGCCTCGGCGTAATCCTCCAGCGAGGTGCCGGGCGGCGCCGTCAGGACGGGGAGGATCTCCTCGGCCCACAGGTGGCGCACGTAGGCCGCGAGCGGCTGCCTCGCCACGGTGTCGGCGATGGTCTCCGCCCCGGCGAGGTAGCCGAGATAGGCGAGGGCGGAGTGGGTGCCATTGAGGCAGCGCAGCTTCATGTGCTCGAAGGGGGTCACGTCCTCGACCAGCTCCACCCCCACGGCGCCGAGATCGGGGCGCGGGCCGACGAAGCTCTCCTCCACCACCCACTGGCGGAAGGGCTCGTGCATCACCGGGGCAGCGTCGTGGCGGCCGGTGAGCTCTTCGACCTTGGCGATGTCGTCCTCCGTCGTCGCCGGCACGATCCGGTCGACCATGGAGGAGGGGAAGGCGCCCTCCGCCGCGATCCACTCGGCGAGGCCGGGCTCGACCATCTCCGCCAGCTCCAGCACGAGGCCGCGCAGCAGGCGGCCGTTCTCGGGGATGTTGTCGCAGGAGAGCACCGTGAACGGCGCCCGGCCCTCCGCCCGCCGCGCCGCGAGGGCGCGGACGAGGTAGCCGATGGCGGAGGCGGGGGCCTCCGGCTGCTCGAGATCCCGGCGGATATCGGGGTGTTCGCGGTTGAGGCGCCCGGTGGCGGGGACGTGGCAATAGCCCTTCTCCGTCACCGTCAGCGTCACCAGCTCCGCCCCCGCCATGGCGGCGAGGACGGCGCCGGGATCCTCCGGCGCCACCAGCACCTCGCCGACGATGCCGACGGGGCGCGCCGTCTCCCCCTCCGGCCCGAGCTCGACGGCGGTATAGGCGCCGCCCTGCGGGGCCAGCCGGTCTCGCTGGGTGGGGGATTTCAGCGAAACGCCGGTGATCCCCCAGTCTCCCCCGGAGAGGGCCATCGCCTCCTCGATGTAGATCGCCCCGTGGGCGCGGAAGAAGGCGCCGAGGCCGAGATGGACGATGCCGGCTTTCGGAGCGGCGCCGAGGCCGGCGGTGTCACGGGTGAGGCGGGGGGCAGTCATGGGGCGATCCTTGGCTGGGGAGTGGGGCACCCGGCGGACGGAGCGCCGGCGCGGGAGGAGAGCCCCGGGGCTCTGCCCCGGACCCCGCGGTATTTCTGGCCAGATGAATGGGCGGCGGCGGGCGCAGGAGGGACCGGGGGCACAAGGACGGCGCGTCTGGTCACGCGGGCACCGCGCCCGGCGGCGTGATGGCGGTCAGCGCACCGCGGGCCATGACGACCTGCGCGGCGACATGGTGGCCGGCGGCGATGGCGGCTGCGGGGGCGGCGCCCTGCAGGCGGGCGGCAAGGTAGCCGGCGTTGAAGCTGTCCCCCGCGCCGGTGGTATCGACGGGGACGACGGGGGCGTGGCCTTGCGCGCAGCCCTCCTCCCCCTCCGCCTGCCAGTGGATCGGCCCGCCGCCGGCCTTGACCACGACCTCCGGCACGCCCAGCGCCGCGTAGCGGGCGCGGGTCGCCTCGGGGGAGGTGTCGCCGAAGGCCGCAGCCTCGTCATCGGCGCTGGGCAGCAGGATCGCGGCGGCGCGGGAGGCGCGGTGCACCCAGTCGCGGGCGACGTCCATGCTCTCCCACAGGCGGGGGCGGATGTTGGGATCGAAGGCGAAGGGCACGCCGCTCTGCGCCAGCACCTCCAGCAGCGCCTCGCGGCGCCCCGGCTCGAGGATCGCCAGCGTGATGCCCGAGAGGTAGGCGAGCCGCGCCCCCTCCAGGGCCTCCGCGACCTTGCCGGGATCGTCCGCGAGGCGCCGGGCGGCGGACTGGCCCCGCCAGTAGGTGAAGCTCCGCTCCCCCTCCTTCAGCGAGATCGCGTAGAGCCCCGGCCCCCGCTCGGCATCGCGCTGGACATGCGCCACCTCCAGCCCGGCCTCCTGCAGGAAGGCGAGGATGCGGGCGGAGAACTCCTCCTCCCCCACCCGGGTCACGTAGCCGACGCGCCAGGCCTCGGGCAGCAGGCGGCGCAGGTACCACGCGGTGTTCAGCGTGTCGCCGGCGATGCCCATCGACCAGAGCCCGCCCTGCCCGGCCTCCGACAGCTCGATCATGCATTCGCCGATGGAGACGATCCGCGCCACGCCATTCCCCCTGATGCCGGGCCCCTCCATGCGGGGCACGGGATGTTTGGCCGGCAGGGGGAAAAGATGCAAGCCGCCCTCCCCCGGCTCCTTCCCCGTCCACTCCGGGCGCGCGGGGTGGGTGGGCGGGGGCGGGCCCGGCGCGGGCGGGCCTCTCCACTGGCGCCCGCCCCCGGGCGGGGGTAACACGCCGGCCATGGACGGTTTTCTCCTCCTCGACCCGCAGGTGCTGGTGGCGGCGCTCGTCGCCGTCTTCCTCGTCGGCCTCGCCAAGGGCGGGCTCGGCGGCGCGCTCGGCATCCTCGGCGTGCCGATCCTCAGCCTCGTCATGAGCCCCGTGCAGGCCGCCGGCATCATGCTGCCCATCCTCATCGTGATGGACTGGGTGAGCCTGTGGTCCTGGTGGGGGGAGTGGGACAAGGAGACGCTGTGGATGCTGCTGCCCGGCGGCCTCCTCGGCATCGCCATCGGCTGGGCGACGGCGGCGCTCGTCTCCGAATCCGCCGTCAAGCTGATCGTCGGCGTCATCGCCCTCGTCTTCGCGCTCAACTGGCTCCGCGGGCAGCTGCGCCGCACCCAGCCGGAGCCTCGCCCCCACAGCCGCGTCCGCGGCACCTTCTGGGGGACGATCGCCGGCTACACCTCCTTCGTGGCCCATGCCGGCGGGCCGCCCTACCAGGTCTATGCCCTGCCGCTGAAGCAGTCGCCCCGGGTCTATACGTCGACCTCGGTGCTGTTCTTCGCCATCGTCAACGCGGTGAAGCTGATCCCCTTCTTCGCGCTGGGGCAGATCGACGTGCCGAACCTCGAGATCTCCGCCGCCCTGCTGCCCGTCGGCGCTCTGGCGACCTTCCTCGGCGCGCGCATCGTCAAGCGGCTGAATGCCGAGGTCTTCTACCCGATCATGTATTCCATGGTCGCCCTCGTCGCGCTCAAGCTCATCTACGACGGCTGGGTGGAACTCTTCTGAGCCTCCCTTAGCGCGCCCTTAACCATCCCCTGCGATAGTTTGGCGCACCGGCCTGTCCGGGCCGGGCTGCCCACACCCATCACCGACGCGGAGCGCCCGTTTCCCGGGCGGTGCGCGAACCCCGGCCGCGGCCCCCGCCGCCGCTTTGCCGCAAGATCAAGGCGTTCTGGCCCTGCCCCATTGCGCCCGGCGCCGCACGGCGCCAATCTCCCGCCCCAAATGCCGGGACAGCCCCGGCGCGACCAGCCATGGAGTCACCAATGCCCACCAGAGTCATCGTCTGGGGCGAGAACGTTCACGAGCAGAAGAACGCCGTGGTCCGCAAGCTCTACCCGGACGGCATGCATGCCACCATCGCCGCCGCCCTCAACGCCGCCGAGGGGATCGAGGCGACCACCGCCACCCTGCAGGAGCCCGAGCATGGCCTGCCGAAGGGCCGGCTGGAGGAGACGGACGTGCTCTTCTGGTGGGGCCACGCCGCCCATGGCGACGTCTCCGACGAGGTGGCCGAGCGCGTGCAGGAGGCGGTCTGGTCCGGCATGGGCCTCGTCGTCCTGCACTCCGGGCACTTCTCCAAGCCGTTCAAGCGGCTGATGGGCACGCCCTGCAACCTCACCTGGCGCGAGGCGGGGGAGCGGGAGCGCCTGTGGCTCACCGCCCGCAACCACCCCATCGCCGCCGGCCTGCCCGACCATTTCGAGCTGGAGAACGAGGAGATGTATGGCGAGCCCTTCGGCATCCCCGAGCCGGAGCAGACCGTCTTCGTCAGCTGGTTCCAGGGGGGCGAGGTCTTCCGCTCCGGCGCCTGCTGGACGCGGGGGGCCGGCCGCGTCTTCTACTTCCGCCCGGGCCACGAGACCTACCCGACCTACCATGACGACAACATCCACAAGGTGCTGGTGAACGCCGCCCGCTGGGCCCACAACCCGGCCCCCCGCGTGGCGGACCCGAACGCCGCCCCCAACGTGCCCGTCTCCGCGGCGCTCGAGCCCATCGAGCAGCGCGGAGAGACGCTGCACGAAGAGGGCGAGGAGGGGTTCCGTTGACGACGCATCGCCTTCTCGTCCTCGGCACCGGCGGCATGGCCGGCGCGCATGTCGCCGGCTTCCGCAACTGCCCGAATATCGAGGTCGTCGCGGGGGTGGATCGCAACCCGGCGCAGCTCGCCAAATTCTGCGCCGAGCACCACATCCCCCATGCCTTCACCGACCTCGACGAGGCGCTGGCCTGGGACGGGTTCGATTGCGTCACCAACGTCACGCCCGACAATGTCCACTACGCGACGACCCTGCCGCTGATCGCCGCCGGCAAGCATGTCATGTGCGAGAAGCCCCTCGCCCCCCGCCACGCAGATGCCCGCGAGATGGCGGAGGCGGCGCAGGCGGCCGGCATCGTCAACGGCGTCAACCTCACCTACCGCCGCTCGGCCGAGCTGGCCGAGGCGGCGCGCCTCGTCGCCGAGGGCGCCATCGGCGAGCTGCGACATTTCGAGGCGAGCTACCTGCAAAGCTGGCTGACGCAGGACGCCTGGGGCGACTGGCGGACCGATCCCAAGTGGCTCTGGCGGCTCAGCCAGAGCCACGGCTCCACCGGCTGCCTCGGTGACATCGGGGTGCATATCCTCGATTTCGCCAGCCACGCCGCGGGGCAGAGCATCAGCCACATCTCCTGCCGCCTCGCCACCTTCGAGAAGGCGGAGGGCAACATGATCGGCGACTACGTTTTGGACGCCAATGACAGCTTCACGATGCAGGTCCGCATGGAGAACGGCGCGCTCGGGGTCATCCACGGCTCCCGCTTCGCCAGCGGCTACCACAACGACCTGTTCCTGAAGCTCTGGGGCACCGAGGGCGCCATCGAGCTGACCTTCGACTTCCAAGAATGCACGATGCGCACCTGCATCGGCAAGGAGGCGCTGCGCACGAAGGACTGGCACGAGGTGAAGCCGACGCCGGTGCCCACCAACTACGAGCGCTTCGCCCACGCCCTCGACAGCGGCGAGGGGATGGATCCTGACTTCGCCCGCGGCGCCGAGCTGCAGCGCGTCCTCGACAGCGCCGCCGCCAGCCACGTCGCCGGCGGCGCGGAGCTGGCCGTCTAGGGTGGCCGCCGGGGAGACGGAAATCGCACGATTTCCGTGCACGAATTCCGCGCGGAATTCGTGGCCCCCGGCGCCCCCGTCCGTCCTGTCTTCGCTCGCCCCGTCTCCGCCGGCCCTGTCGCCGCTAACCCCGCTGCGGCCGGCCCTCGGGCGCAGCTCGTCCTCCATCGCCTCCCCGCCGCCCCTGTCTCCTCCTGACCCCTGCAGGCCCGCCCGATCTCGGCGGGTCCTGCAGCGGCCGCCCCGTGGGCGCAGCTCGTCCCCCGCCGCCTCCTCGCCGCCCCTGTCTCCTCCTGCCCCCTGTCGGCCCGCCCGATCTCGGCGGGCCCGGCAGCGGCCGACCCATGGGCGCGGGTCGTCCTCCACCGCCGCCCCGCGGGCCCTGTCTCCTCCCGCCTCCTGTCGGCCCGCCCAATCTCGGCAGGTACTGCAGCGGCCGGCCCATGGGCGCGGGTCGTCCTCCACCGCCTCCCCGCGGGCCCTGCCTCTTCCTGCCCCATCTCCGCCTTGTCGGTCTCTGCCGACGCACCGGCGGACCTCGTCCCACACCAGCCCCCGGAGCTCCGCCCGCCTCGTCCCGGCGGTGCACGCCCGGTGCACGCGCGGTGCACGCCCGGTGCCACCCCCTCTCCCGCCGGGATGTGCCCCGTGACCTCCCCCGCCGCCCTCTACTTTCACCCCGACCAGATCGAGGGCGAGGGCCGCGATCTCGTCGGCCGCCGCTCCGCCGGCGAGGGCTTCCTGAAGGCCTGGGTCCGCCACGGCCCCACCGGCGAGCTGGGTGTCCTGACGGAGACGCCCACCCACGCCGCCGCGCTCGAAAAAGCCTTGTCCGCCCGTGACATGCCCCGCGCTCTCCGCTCTCACGCCCTCTCCTCCGGCGGCGATCTTTCGGCCCTCGGCACGATCTTCTTCCCCACGCCCGGCTATTCCTCGGCCCCCTGGGCGCGCCTGCGCCACGGCCCCGCCAGCGCCTCCTTCGTCGGCCTGACACACACCGTCTCGACCCGCCGCATCGTGGAAAGCCTCCACGATCTCCTCACCCAGCCGGTCGAACCCTGGGACGCCGTCATCTGCACCAGCCGAGCCGTCAAGTCCGTGATGGAAAAGCATTTTCAGGCCGAGGCCGACTACCTCCGCCACCGCTACGGCGCGGCCCGCGTCCCCCTCCCGCAGCTCCCCGTCATCCCCCTCGGCATCCACACGGAGGACTTCGCCCCCCGCCCCGGCGCCCGCGAAGAGATGCGCGCCCGCCACGCCGCCCCCGACGGCGCCATCGTCGTGCTGACGATGGGCCGCCTCTCCATCGCCGAGAAGGCCAACCCCCTCCCGCTCTTCCTCGCCCTGCAGCGCCTCGCCGAGGCGGGCCATGACGTCCACCTCTGGCTCACCGGCTGGACGGATCGCGAGGCGCAGGAGGCCCTCCACCGCGAGGGTGCCGCCGCCCTCGCCCCCGGCGTCACCACCACCCTCGTCGACGGGCGTAACCCTCAGATTCGCCGCGATATCTGGGCGGGGGCGGACATCTTCACCCTCCCCGCCGATTCGATCCAGGAGACCTTTGGCCTCGTCCCGGTGGAGGCGATGGCCGCCGGCCTCCCCGTCGTCATGCCCGACTGGGACGGCTTCCGCGACACCGTCGTCCATGGCGAGACCGGCCTCCTCGTCGCCACCCGCATGGCGCCCCCCGGGGCCGGCGCGGCGCTCGGCCGCCGCTTCGCCGAAGGCCGCGATCAGTATCTGCAACACCTCAGCCTCGTGCAGGCGCAGGTGCAGATCGACGTGCCCGCCTATGCCGAGGCGCTCGCCGCCCTCGCCGCCGACCCCGCCCTGCGCGCCCGCATGGGCGCCGCCGCCCGCGCCCATGCCGCGGCCAACCTCGACTGGCGCGCCATCATCCCCCGCTATCTCGCGCTGGCGGACGAACTGGGGGACCGCCGCGCCGCCGCCGGCCCTCAGCCCCCCCGGCCCTCACCGCTGGAAGGCGACCCCTTCGCCCTCTACGCCGGCTATCCCTCCACGACCCTGCGCCCGGAGACCCTCGTCACCCCCAACGGCACCCCGACGGAGGCCCAGCTGGAGGAGATCGACCGCCTCTCCGCCCGCCTCCTCTACCGCCGCCAGACGCTCCCCCCGGCCCGCATCGCCGCGCTCTGCGCCACCCTCTCCGCCGAGGGCCCCATGACCGTCGAGGCCCTCTCCCGCGCCTGCGACCTCGCCCTCCGCCCGACGATCGCCGCCGTCCTGCAGCTCGCCAAGGCCGATCTCGTCCGCCTCCCCCGCCCCCCCCTGCGGGACGCCGGCGACTGACCGCCCCTTCATCTGGTCAAAAATACCCTCGGGGGGCTCCGGGGGGCTGGCCCCCCGGTCCCTCACGCCCCACCCAGCGCGCCGCCCGCCCAGCAGCGCCGGGCGCGCCGGGGTGGGTGGGCGGGAGGCCACCCGGCGCTGCGCCGGTTTGACTTAGGCGCCGCCTTCCGCCTTTCTATGCCCAAACGAGCGAGGCCGGGCATGCAGCTTTCCGTCAGTTTCGAAAATACCGAGGGCTCGTCCCGCGGCTCCGGCCCCGTCACCGTCGGCTGGCTGCTGACGGAGCAGAAGGGCGGCATCATCTATGCCCCGCCGGAGCGGGTCCGCTCGGTCGATGTCGACCGGCGCCACGCCAAGAGCGCCTCGCGCTGCCCGGCGGTCATCAACCTCGAGAGCCGCTATTTCCTCATCCGCTGCCCCTTCGACATCCACATCGGCTTCACGCGCGATGACAAGGGCAAGGCGGCGCTGCGCAACCTCGCGGGGGAGACGAGCTCCATCCGGCCCTCCAAGCTCGGCGAGAAGCTGCACCTGACCAACGAGGCGGAGTGGCGGCGCCCCGGCGTGCCGACGCTGCAGCTGTCGCTGCCTTACGTCTTCATCGCCGACGAGCCGGTCTACATGAGCCAGGTGCCGCCCTTCATGCACTACCGCCGCGAGGCGCTGCCGGGCACGCTCTTCCCCGGCCGCTTCCCCATCAATGTCTGGCCCCGCCCGCTGATGTGGGCCTTCGAATGGCACGAGCCGGAGAAACCGGTGAAGATCGCCCGCGGCGAGCCGCTCTTCTACGCCGGGTTCGAGACGCTCGGCCCCGAACGCTCCGTGCAGGTGGTGGAGGCCGAGAAGACGGAGGAGCTGATCGCCTACATGGATCTGATCTCGGGCGCCGTGAACTACGTCAACCAGACCTTCTCGCTCTTCGAGGCGGCGGAGGAGCGGCGGCCGGAGAGCCTCGTCACCCCGGTGAAGCGCAAGGGCCGCCCCTGATGGCCGAGGCGGCGTCCGCGCCCCAGCCGGCCCAGGCCGACCTGCGCGCCCGCGCCCTCGCCGCCCATCGGGCCGGCCAGCTGGCGGAGGCGCGGGAGGCCTATGCAGCCTGGCTCGCCCGGCACCCCGGCGATGCCGGCTTCTGGTCGAACCTCGGCGCGCTGCTGCGCAGCGAGGGACAGCTCTCGCTGGCCCTTCACGCCCAGCGCCGCGCCGCCGCGCTGGAGCCGGAGGGGCGCGGCATCCGCAACAACCTCGCCAATATCCTCCACGATACCGGGGCCTTCGACGAGGCGCTCCCCCTCCGCCAGGCGCTGGCCGAGGCGCACCCGGAGGAGGCGGAGCCGCGCGCCATGCTCGGCAAGACGCTCCGCTCCATGGGCCGGCTGGAGGAGAGCATCGCCGTCCTCAAGTCCGGCGTCGCCCGCTTCCCCGGCCATGCCGAGACGCGGCTGCAGCTCTCCCTCTCCCAGCTTGCCGCCGGCGCCTATGCCGAGGGCTTCGCAAATTATGCCATCCGCTGGGAGACGGGGGAGCTGACGCCCCGCCGCATCGGCCGCCCGAAGTGGGAGGGGGAGAGCCTCGCCGGCAAGCGCATCCTTGTCCTGCCCGAGCAGGGCTTCGGCGATGCCATCGCCTTCCTGCGCTTCCTGCCCGTGCTGCGGCAGTTCTCGCCGGCCGAGGTGATCCTCTCCGCCGAGGGGCCCGTGCACCGGCTCATCGAGGGGATCGACGGCGCGGGGAGCATCGTGCGCGGCGTGCCGGAGGAGGCGGAGTTCGACGTCTGGGCCAACGTGATGGACCTGCCGGCCCTGCATTTCGCCCTGACGGACGAGGTGCCGGGCCCCGCCGCGCTGACCCTCCCCGAGGAGGCCACCCGCCGCGCCCGAGCCATGACGGCCCCGCACCGGGGCGCCTTCCGCGTCGGCGTCGTCTGGACAGGCTCGCTCACCTATCGCGGCAACGCCCAGCGCTCCTTCCCGCATGAGCGGCTGCATGACCTGCTGGATGTCCCCGGCCTGCGGATGTTCAGCCTCTACAAGGGGCCGAAGCTCAAGGAGTTCCGGGAAGACGGCACCGCCGCCCTGATCCCCGATTTCGGCGGGTCGGAGAGGGATTTCGCCGACAATGCCGCGATGATGAAGGAGATGGACCTGATCCTGACCTCCGACACCGCGACCGCCCATGTCGCCGGCTCGCTGGGCGTGCCCGTCTGGCTGCTGCTGCACACCGATCCCTTCTGGCTCTGGCGGCCGAGCGGGGAGCGGACGCCGTGGTATCCCTCCATGCGCCTCGTCCGCCAGTCCGCCCCCGGTGACTGGGCGGAGGTCTTCGCGCGCCTGAAGCCTGAGCTGGCGGCGCTCGCGGCGGAGAAGGCCTGATGGAGCTGCTCGTCCCCACCTCCGCCGGAGAGCTGATCGACAAGATCACCATCCTCGCCCTGAAGGCGGAGAAGATCGCCGATCCGGAGCGGCTCGCCAATGTCCGCCACGAGGCGGCGCGGCTGGAAGAGGTCGAGGCGGGGCTGCCGGCGCACCCGGAGCTGGCCGCGATGAAGGCCGAGCTGGCGGAGATCAACGCCCGCCTCTGGCAGATCGAGGACGATATCCGCGCCCGCGAGGCGGCCGGCGACTTCGGCGCCGATTTCATCGCCCTCGCCCGCGCCGTCTATCGCACCAACGACCTGCGCGCCGCGGTCAAGAAGCGCATCAACCTCGCCCTCGGCTCCGCCATCGTCGAGGAGAAGTCCTACACCGATCCGGGGCCGGCATGACGCCCGAGGCCCGGCTGGAGGCCGCCCGCGCCGAGGTCCGGCAGGCCCTGAGGGAGGCGGGCGCGGCGCTGAAGGGCGAGCGCGGGCGCCGGAGGGGCGCGCTCAACCGCACCATCCACGAGGCGCGCGGGATGCTGGAGCCCGGCTACCCCTACCGCAGCCAGGCGGGGCAGGATGCGGTGGTGGATGCCATCTTCGGCCGCAAGCAGGGCGGCACCTTCCTCGATATCGGCGGCTATGACGGCGTCACCGGCTCCAACACCCTGTTCCTCGAACGCCACCGCGGCTGGCGCGGCGCGCTGGTGGAGCCGGTGCCGGCGCAGCTGGAGAAAGCGAAGGCCGCCCGCCGCTGCCCCTGCCTGCGCTACGCCGTCGCCGCCGAGGCGGGGGAGGCGGAGTTCATCGAGATCGCCGAGGGCTACACGCAGATGTCCGGCCTCTCGGGCAGCTACGACGAGGGGCTGCTGCGCAAGGTCCGCGCCGATCCCCGCCACCGCGAGGCGGTGATCCGGGTGGAGACGCGCACGCTCTCCGGCCTTCTGGAGGAGACGGGGCTGGAGCACCCCGATTTCATCTCGCTCGACATCGAGGGCGGCGAGGTGGCGGCGCTGGCGGCCTTCCCCTTCGCGCGCCACCGCGTCGGCCTCTGGGCGATCGAGAACAACAGCGGCACCGGCGAGATCGGCCGCATCATGCGCGCCGCCGGCTACGCGCTGGCGGAGTTCTGCGGGCCGGATGAAATATGGCGGCTTCCCGACCTTTGAGGCGGATTTTAACGGGTAACCGCCCCTCAACAACCTTCCCTTAAACCTCTCCCCCGGGTGCTACCGAGGGGTGAGTGGACATGGACGGATCGAACGCGCCGATCATCATCAAGCGCAAGAAGGTCATTGCCGGCGGCGGCCATCACGGCGGGGCCTGGAAGGTCGCCTACGCGGATTTCGTGACCGCGATGATGGCGTTCTTCCTGCTGATGTGGCTGCTCAACGCCACGACGGAGCAGCAGCGCAAGGGCATCGCCGACTACTTCTCGCCGACCATCCCGCTCTCCCGCGTCTCCGGCGGGGGCGACGGTGTCTTCGCGGGGGATTCCACCTTCGCCAACGACAGCTTCGCCGAGGACGGCACCGGTGTCCTCGAGCACACCCCGGACGCGGACCCGGAGAGCCAGGGCCTCGGCGCGCCGACGACCATTGCCGAGGCGCAGGCGGAGGAGGCCGACCGCGCCGAGACGGCGGCGCTGCAGGAGATCGAGGAGATGCTAAACGCCGCCTCGGGCGAGAGCGACCTGACGGATCTCGCCCGCCGCCACGTGGTGACGCGGCTGACGGACGAGGGGCTGGTCATCGAGATCTTCGCCCTGCCCGGCACGCCCATCTTCGATGCCGGCACGGCGCAGATGCGGCCGGTCACGGCGGAGATCGTGGGCATGGTGGCGCGGCTGGCGAGCCTCGTGACCAACGAGGTGGCCATCGACGCGCACCTTGCCACCCGCTCCCTCGTGCTGGCCGACAACCCGGTCTGGGATCTCTCCGCCGCCCGCGCCGGCACGGTGCGCACGGCGCTGGAGGCCGGCGGGCTCGACCCCGAGCGTGTCGCCCGCCTCACCGGCCATGCCGACCGCGACCCGGCGGTGCCGGAGCAGGCGGCGCCCCGCAACGACCGGGTGGAGATCGTGCTGCTGCGCAGCCAGGGCTGAGGGGGCGGGCCGTGCCTGAACGGCGCACCCGCCTTCCGCACGCACAGGGGGCGGCATTAGCCAAACCTTAGCCCCGCTCGACTAGAGAGAGGACGTCCTGCAAACCAGAAAGGTCGTCCATGACGCTCTCGTCCTCTCTCAACGCTTCGGTGGCCGGGCTTTCGGCCAATGCCAGCAACCTGGCGACCATCTCCGACAATATCGCCAACTCCGAGACCGCGGGGTACAAGCGGGCCACGACCGAGTTCCACTCGATGGTCATCGACAGCGGCGGCAGCCTCTATTCCGCCGGCGGCGTCCGCGTCTCCAGCCACCGTCTGATCGACGAGCGGGGGCCGCTGCTCTCCACCAACAACCCGACGGATCTGGCCGTGCGGGGCCGGGGCTTCCTGCCCGTCGCCGCCCACCCCGACCTCGTGACGGAGGGGGATGCGCTGCAGATGGAGCTGGTGACCACCGGCTCCTTCCGGCTCGATGCCGAGGGCTATCTGACGACCACTGACGGCGCCGTGCTGATGGGCTGGCCGGCGGATGCCGAGGGCAACATCCCCGACCTGCCGCGCGATTCCGCCAACGGGCTGGAACCGATCCAGATCAGCGATTCGCAGTTCGCCTCCTCGCCGACGAGCGAGATCCAGATGGGCGTGAACCTGCCCGCCACCGCCACCGAGGCGGGGGCCGACGGTGACCCCAACAACGTGACGATCGAGTATTTCGACAACCTCGGCAAACCGCAGACGCTGACCGTCACCTTCACGCCCACCGTCCCCGCCAACGGCGCCTCCAACGAGTGGACGATGACGATCACCGACGACGGCTCGGCCGGCGCGGTGATGGGCGAGTACACGCTGACCTTCGACGACACCGCGGGCCAGGGCGGCACGCTCGCCTCCGTCACCCCGTCGGCGGCCTACCCCGGCAGCCCGGCCTATGACCCGGACACCGGCTCCTTCGACATCGACGTCGCCGGCGGCACGCAGACGATCAACGTCGGCATCGGCGAGATCAACGATCCCGGCGGCATGACCCAGCTCTCCGACGTCTTCGCCCCCAGCGCCGTCACCAAGAACGGCGCCCCTCCGGGCACGCTGACGAGCGTGGAGGTGGACGCGAACGGCTATGTCCGCGCCTATTTCGACACCGGCATCAACCGCGTCATGTACCAGGTGCCGCTGGCGGATGTGCCCAACCCCAACGCGCTCGAGGTGGGCGACAACCAGCGCTACTCGGTCAGCAACGAGAGTGGCGCCTTCTACCTGTGGACGGCCGGCTCCGGCCCCGTGGGGGAGATCCTCGGCTTCGCGCAGGAGGAGGCGACCGTCGACGTCGCCGGCGAGCTGACCAACCTGATCCAGACGCAGCGCGCCTACTCGTCGAACGCCAAGGTCATCCAGACCGTCGACGAGATGCTGCAGGAAACCACCAACATGAAGCGGTAACGCCGGCTTTCCGCCGGATGGAGGTGACAGATGAGTTTCTCACATGCGCTGAACAATGCCCTGTCGGGGCTCACGGCGACCTCCCGCATGGCGGAGGTGACGTCGGACAATATCTCCAACGCGATGACGGACGGGTTTGGCCGGCGGGAGATTCAGCTCTCCTCCACCAGCCTCGGCGGTCAGGGCGGCGGTGTCCGCGTCACCGGGGTGGAGAGGATGGTCGACCGCGGCATCCTCTCCGACCGGCGGGCCGCCGGCTCCGCCATGGCCTACCAGCAGACGATCGCCGACGCCTTCCGCATGCTCGAATTCGAGACGGGCAGCATCGACGATCCGCATTCCATCGGCCAGCGGATGGCCTCCTTCGAGGCGGCGCTGACAGCCAGCGCCGCCGACCCGTCCAGCGAGCAGCGACTCGCCAACGTGTTCAGCTCGATGACCGCCGTCGCCGGCGCCATCAAGCAGGATGCCGATGCCATCCAGGTGCAGCGCGCCGAGGCGGACGCGCTGATCGCCTCCCATGTCGACACGCTCAACACCTCGCTGGAGCAGGTCTACGAGCTCAACAATTCCATCCAGCAGATGATCAACAGCGGCGGTGACCCCAACGCGCTGGTCGACGAGCGGCAGCGCGTGATCGACAGGATCTCCGAGATCGTGCCGGTGCGGGAGATCGACCGCCAGCAGGGCAAGGTCGCCCTCGTCACCCAGAGCGGCGAGGTGCTGCTCGACGGCCGGCCGGCGCAATACGAGTTCCAGCCGCGCGCCATCGTCACCGCCGACATGACGCTCGCCTCCGGCGGGCTGGACCCGGTGATGAAGAATGGCCAGCCGATGGGCGACGACGGCGTCGGCAAGCTTTCCGGCGGCGCGCTGGAGGCGGCCTTCAAGCTGCGCGACGATGCCCTGCCGGCCGCCGCCGACGCGCTGGACGAGATCGCCGCCGACCTGATCGGCCGCTTCGAGGATCCGTCCTTCGATCCGACCCGCGCCCCCGGCACGCCCGGTCTCTTCACCGATGGCGGGGCGGAGCTGGGCACGGGCGACATCACCGGCCTCGCCAGCCGCATCGCGGTGAACGATGCGGTGGACCCGGCGGAGGGCGGCGCGCTCTGGCGCCTGCGCGCCGGCGTCGGCGCCGCCGGTCCGGTGAACGCCGGCGATGCCAGCCAGCTGTCGCTCTACGCCGACGCGCTGGCCGACAAGCGCGCCCTGCCCGCCACCGGCGGCGCCGTTGCTTCCGCCGCCACCCATGCCGGCGGCTGGGTGGCCGATGTCAGCACCGGGCGCGTCAACGCCGAGGAGGCGCTCGGCTTCGCCCATGCCCGCTACGACACGATGAAGGCCGCCGAATACGAGGGCGGCGTCGACACCGATTACGAGATGCAGCAGCTTCTGATCATCGAGCAGGCCTACGCGGCCAATGCCCGCGTCGTGCAGACGATCGACCAGATGATGCGCCAGCTCCTGGAGATCTGAGCCCATGCCCATGACCCTCGGCGACAGCGCCCAGAACTACTTTCTGAAGACGACGAATTTCGAGCTGAAGGAAAAGCTCAACCGCCTGACGGAGGAGCTTTCCTCCGGCCGCCATGCCGACCTGCCCGCCCAGCTCGGCGCCACGCAGAACCGGCTGGTGGAGGTGAATTCCCGCTTGACGATGGTGGACACGGAGCTCTCCGCGGCGACGGACCTCGCCAACGTGCTTTCCACCACCCAGTTCGCCCTCTCCCGCGCCGACGACGTGCGCGACCTGCTCGTCGGCCCGCTCATGGCGATCTCGCCGGAGCCGGGGCAGGCGGAGCTCTCCGCCGCCGCGCAGAACGGGGAGTTGACCTTTGGCGACATGGTCTCGGCGCTCGGCACCCGCTACGGCGGCCAGGCGCTCTTCGCCGGCACCGACACCGAGGGCACGGCGCTGGCCCCGGCGGAGGATATCCTCGCCGACCTGCGCGCCAGCCTCGCCGCCTCCGCCCCGGCGGACGGCGCGGCGCTGGCGGCGCAGGTGCAGGCCTGGTTCGAGCCGGGGGGCGGCTTCGACACCTCCGGCTACCTTGGCGACACGGGCGCGCTCGCCACCCGCCGCCTCGGCCCGGGCGGGCCGAGCGTGACGATGTCGGCGCGGGCCGACGACCCGGCCATCCGCGAGGCGCTGGCCGGCGCCGCCCTCGCCGCCGTGGCGATGGATGGCGTGCCCCCGATGACGGAGCCGGAGGTGGCGGACGTGATGCACAAGGCCGGCGAGGTGCTGATCTCCGCCGGCAATGCCATGGCGCACCTGCAGGGCCGGCTCGGCCTGAGCGAGCAGCGCATCGAGGAGGCGCGCGTGCGGCTGGGGGCCGAGCAGACCTCCCTCTCGATCCTGCGCAACGACATGGTCAACGCCGATCCCTACTCGACGGCGGCGGCGCTGCAGGAGGTGCAGGTGCAACTGGAGATGCACTACACGATCACCGCCCGCATGTCGGAGATGACGCTGACGAGGTACATCTGATGCGGGGCCTCCTCTCCGCCTCCGCCCTCGCCCTGAGCCTCGCGCTGTCGCCCGCCGGCTGGGTCGCCCCCGCCGAGGCGGCGCCCGTGCGGCTGAAGGATCTGGTGGAATTCGACGGCGTGCGCGCCAACGACCTGCTCGGCTACGGGCTGGTCGTCGGGCTCAACGGCACCGGCGACGGGCTGCGCAACGCGCCCTTCACCGAGGAGATCATGGCCAACATCCTCGAGCGCCTCGGCGTCAACGTCACGGGGGAGCAGTTCCGCCCCCGCAACGTCGCCGCGGTGCTGGTGACGGCCGAGCTGCCGCCCTTCGCGCGCGCCGGATCCCCCATCGACGTGACCGTCTCGGCCATCGGCGATGCCTCCTCGCTCCTGGGCGGGACGCTGGTGATGACGCCGCTCAACGCGGCGGACGGGCAGATATACGCGGTGGCGCAGGGCACCATCATCGCCGGCGGCATCACGGCCGAAGGGGAGGCGGCACAGGTGACGCAGGGCGTGCCGACGGCGGGGGTCATCCCCGCCGGGGCGACGGTGGAGCGGGAGGTCGCCTTCGACTTTGCCGCCCTCGATTCCATGCGCCTGGCGCTGCGGACGCCGGATTTCACCACGGCGGCGCGGATAGAGAGCGCCATCAACGGCAATTTCGGCCGGCCGGTGGCGCTGATGCTGGATGCCGGCACGGTGGAGATCGACATCGACGGTACCGGCGCGCCGAGCCCGGCGCATGCCATCGGGCGGATCGAGAACATCCTCGTCGAGCCGGAGATCCGCGCCCGCGTGGTGGTCGACCAGCGCTCGGGGACGATCGTCATGGGCGAGGACGTGCGCATCAGCCGCGTCGCGGTGAGCCAGGGCAATCTGACGCTGCGCATCGAGGAGGCGCCGATGGTCGTCCAGCCCAACCCCTTCTCCCCGGGAGAGACCATCGTGGTGCCACGCACCAATGTCGGGATCGAGGAAGAGGGGACGGGGCTGGCCGAGGTGGACGGCGGCACCTCCCTCTCGGAGGTCGTGGCGGGGCTGAATGCCCTCGGCGTGGCGCCGAACGACATGATCGACATTCTCAAATCCATTCGCGCCGCCGGCGCGCTGCACGCGGACTTCATCGTCCGCTGAGGAAATGGCGGTTGGGTGAAAGAGAGGCCCGCCCCTGCCGGGGGGGCCTTTCATGTTGCGCCGGGCCGGGGCCCGGCGCCGGGGGGGGCGCGCTTCGCGCGCGCCGGCGCCGCTGCGCGGCGCAAGACTAGCTCAGAGGTAGGAGCGGACGAGGCTTTCGGAGAGCAGCGTCCAGCCGTCGGCGACGACGAAGAAGGCCAGCTTGAAGGGCAGCGCCACCACCGCCGGGGGGACCATCATCATGCCCATGGACATCAGCACCGCCGCGACGACGAGATCGATGATGAGGAAGGGCAGGAAGATCAGGAAGCCGACCTGGAAGGCTCGGGCCACCTCCGACAGCAGGAAGGAGGGGACGAGGACGGAGAGCGGGGAGCCGGGCGTCGGCGGCTCCACCGGCACGTCGGGGCGCAGGGCGGCGAGGGAGAGGTATGTCTCCGGGTCCATCCGGCCGGTCATGAAGGTGCGGAAGGGGGAGAGCGTGGCGTCGACGGCGGCGGGGGCGTCGATGGCGCCGTCGAGGAAGGGGGCGACGCCGGCCTCCCACGCGGCGGTGAAGACCGGCTCCATCACGAACCAGGTGAGGAAGAGGGCGAGGCTGACGATCAGCATGTTGGGTGGCGATTGCTGCAGGCCCAGCCCCTGGCGGAGGATAGAGAGCACCGTCACCACGAAGGGGAAACAGGTGAGCATGATGGCGAGGCCGGGCACGAGGCTCAGCACCGTCAGCAGCAGGAAGAGCTGGATGGTGGTGGAGGAGAGCGAGCCGCCCTCGCCCAGATCCAGCGTCACGCTCTGCGCCGCGGCCGGGGCGGCGAGGAGCGCCAGTGTCAGCGTCAGCGCCACGGCGAGAAGAGGCAGGGCCAGCCTGCCCGGCGCCGGGGTTTTCCACAGCGCCGGGAGTTTGGCCGGGGATTTGGCCGGAGGTCTGGCCGGGGGCCGGGCTTTGCCCGGCGGGGTGGCCCGACTGGGTCTCGGCCATTCTGGCCTGAGCTGTCGGGCCATCCTATTCGTCCGCGCCGCCGATGGAGACGACCTCGGTGAGGCGCACGGCGAGCTGGCCGGTCTCGTCGCCCTCCATCTCCTGCAGCTCGCCCCGGGCGATCAGCCGGTCGCCGATGAAGAGCTCGACGGGGTCGTCGATGCGCTTGTCGAGCGGCAGGACGGCGTTCTCCCCCATCTCCAGGAGGTCGCGCACCAGAGGGCGGGCGCGGCCGACGGAGACGAGGATCTCCAGGGGCAGGGCGTGCAGCGGGTTGCCTTTGTCATCCATGCTCGGTCCTCAGGGCTGGCTCGTGGGTCAGGGCGGAGAGGGTCTGACGCAGTTCGTCCAGGTAATCCGCGTAGTCGAGGGCGGTCCCCCGCCCCTCCGGCGTCATCAGGAGCGCCCGGCCGTCGGGCAGGTCCGCATCGGCCACCACCTCAAGCGGAGGGCCGGCGGGGAGCGGGAGTTGCGGGGCGAGCGCCTCATGCAGGGCGGGAGAGATCGTCAGGCGGAGGGGGGCACGGGCATCCTCCTCCGCGGCGGCCATGACGAGCTCGATCAGGGCCGGCACGCGGGCGGCCTCGGCAAGGCCGGGCAGCAGGCCCTCCGCCATCTCCGAGACGAGCGGGCGGAGGGAAGCGAGCACATGAGCGCGCGCCTCGACGAAGGTAAACTCCATCGCCTCCAGCACCTGCGCCAGCTCGGCGGCGGCGGCATCGCGGCGGGAGGCGGCCTCCGCCTCCGCCTCTGCCCGGCCGGCGGCATGGCCCTCCAGCCAGTCGGCGCTGGGGCCCGCCGGCTCCGGCGGGGGTGGCTCGGGCGCCGGGGCGCGCGTGTCGAAATCTTCCAGCAAGGCAGGTCGGGCCATGGGTTACACCTCCGGCTCGGGGTCTTCGATCCAGCTTTGCAGGATCTGGATGGTTTCGTCCTGGCGCTCCTCGATGAGCTTGCGCAGGCGGGTCACGGGGTCTCCGCCGGCATCGTCGCCGCCGCCGAGGGGCGGCAGGCCGCCACCGTCGGCGCCGAAGCCGTTGCCCATGGCGGGGAAGCCGCCGGGCAGACCGCCGCCATCCCCTTCACCGCCGGGCGGCGGGGCGAGGGCGTTGCCCATCGTCGGGAAGCCGCCGCCGAAGCCGCCGGCGTCTCCCATCGGCGCGGGCAGGGCGCCCACGGAGTCTTCGCCCTCCGGCAGGGCGGCGGCGGCGCGGCGGCCGGTGAGAATCGGGCGGACGACGAAGAGACCCAGCACCAGCGCCACCAGCGCCAGCACGGCGAGCTGGATGATCTGCATCATGTCGAGCACGCTGCCCGAGGGCAGCCCCTCGGCGCCTTCCGTCAGCATCGGCGTCGGCTGGAAGGCCATCGCGCGCACCGTCAGCTCGTCCCCCCGGCTCTCGTCGAGGCCGACGGCGGAGGCGACGAGGGCGCCCAGCGCCTCCAGCTCCTCGGCACTGCGCGGCTCCGTCACCGCCTCGCCCGTCTCCGGGCCCGTCACGGCGAGCTCGTTGACGAGGACAGCCACGGTCAGCCGGCGGATGGCGCCGGGGCCACGCAGCACCTCCCGCGAGGTCTCGGAGAAGTCGTAATTTGTCAGCTCCCGCGATTCGGAGTTCTCGGAGGAGCCACCGCCGCCGCCCTCGCCGTTCGCCGCGCCATCGGGGAGGTTGGAGGCCACCGTCACCCGCCCCTCGCCGGCATTCTGCGACGAGCCGGAGGAGGAGGAGACCTCCTCCGAGACGGCGACGCGGCTGTCGGGATCGACGCGGCGCTCGGTGATCTGCTCGCTTTCCGTCACCGTCTCGACTGAGACTTCGACGATGGCGTTGCCGTAGCCCACGCGCGCCTCCAGCAGCCGCTCGGCGCGGGCGCGCAGCTCCTCGGCGCGGGAGGCTTCGGAGCCGGCGCCCTCCTCCTCTGCCGTGACGAGGCCCGTCTCACCGTCGATCACGGCGACATCCTCGGCGCTGAGCCCGGGCACGGCGGAGGCGACGAGGTAGCGCAGCGCCTTGGCGAAGCCGCTGGCAAGGGCGCCGTCCGCCGTCGTCACCGTGACGGCCGCGGTCGGCCGCTCCTCCCGCGCGAAGGGGCGCGAGGAGGGGGCCGAGATGTGCACGCGCACGGCACGGATATGCGGAGAGGAGAGGATGGTGCGCGCCAGCTCCCCCTCCTTCGCGCGCCAGTAGGCGGCGTCGAACATCTGCGAGGTGGTGCCGAAGCCGGAGAGCGAATCGAGCAGCTCGTAGCCTTGGGCGGAGTTGGCGGGCAGCCCCTCTGCCGCGAGGGACATGCGCAGCGCGTCCCGCTCCGCCATCGGCACGTAGATGGCGCCCGAGCGCACCTCGTAGGCGACGCCCTGCCCCTCCAGCGCCGCCAGCACGTCGCCCGCGGCCTGAGCCTCCAGCCCGCCATAGAGAAGGGCCATCTGCGGATTGCCGGCGCCGCGGGCGAGGCCGAGGACGGCGGCGAACACGGCGAGGGCGGCCCCGATGGCGACAATGCGGCGGCGCGAATCGAGGCTGGACCAGACGTTGGTGAGGCTCTGCAAGGCGGCGTCTCCAGATTCCACGGGCTTCTGCCCGACCGTCGCCATGGATGCCCCAGCAGACTTAAAGTTCGGTTAGCCAATCCCGGCCTATCAACGCCCCCGATGCATCGCCGCAGAAAGGGCCACGCATGACGGACGCGACCGCCGCCGATGTCGACGCCGCCGAGGAGGAGGCGCCGAAGAAGAAGAAATCGAAGCTGCCGCTGATTCTCGGCCTCGTGCTGGCGATTGCTGGCGGCGCGGGCGGCTTTTTCGCCGTGCGCGCCGGGCTGATCGGCGGCGGCGACTCCGCCGCCGAGGCGGAGGCGCCGGAGGATCTGCTGGAGGTGCCGGATCTGGCGCCCGCCACCTTCCTGCCGCTGGAGACGATCGTGGTGAACCTGCCCGCCGGCAGCGCCCACACGCATCTGCGCTTCACGGCGCAGCTGGAGGTGGCCCCCGCCTACGAGGGCGACGTGCAGGCGGTGATGCCGCGCATCACCGACGTGCTGAACACCTACCTGCGCGCCATCGACCTCGGCGAGATGTCCGGCGGCGCGGCGCTGACGAACCTGCGGGCACAGATGCTGCGCCGGGTGCAGGTCATCACCGGCGAGGGCCGCGTGCGCGACCTGCTGATCATGGAATTCGTGCTGGATTGAGAAGGAGGCGGAGATGGCCCTGATCGCGGACATTCTGCTCATGGCCGGCGCGCTCGGCGCCGGCTTCTACTGCTTCGTGCTGGCCAGCCGGCTGAAGCGCTTCACCGATCTGGAGACGGGGGTGGGCGGCGCCGTCGCCGTCCTCTCCGCGCAGGTCGACGATCTGGGAAGGGCGCTGGCGAAGGCGCAGGGCTCGGCCGGCGGCTCCGTCGCCCGGCTCGGCGAGGCGACGGAGCGGGCGGAGGCGGCAGCCAAGCAGCTGGAGCTGCTGGTCGCCTCCCTTCACGACCTGCCCGAATCGCAGGAGGAGGAGCCCGCCGCGCCGCCGGTGAACCCCTTCTTCCAGCGCCGCAAGGAGGGGGCTGACGTATGACCGGCCAGCCCCCCGCCTCACCCCGGCGCCCGGCCCCGCCTAAGCGCCCCGCCACCGCCAGGGCGCCCGCCCGGCCGGGCGCCCCCCCGCGCCGCGCCGCTCCGCGCCGCCGGCGCGTCGGCCGGGGCACCCTCGGCGTCATCGCCGCCCTGCTCCTCTGCTCGGGCCTGCTACGCGCCGCGACGGGCGCCGACGGCGCCATCGCCTCCGCCATCACCTCTGCGCCCGGCGGCCTCCTCCCCGTCACGGCCCAGGCGGAGGCCGGCCCCTGCGAGGGCACCCCGGCGACGGAGGAGCTGCTCGCCGCCTTCCAGCTGCGCGAAGACCGGCTTGAGGCGCGCGAGGCGCAGGTGGCCGACCGCATGCAGGCGCTCCGGCTGGCCGAGGACGAGGTGGCCGAGAAGCTCGCCGCCCTGCAGGAGGCGCAATCCTCCCTCGAGGCCACCCTCGCCCTCGCCGCCACGGCGGCGGAGGACGATATCGCCCGGCTCACGGCGGTCTACGAGAACATGAAGGCCGAGGAGGCCGCCGCGCTCTTCGAGCAGATGGCGCCCGAGTTCGCCGCCGGCTTCCTCGCCCGGATGAACGCGCCCGCCGCGGCCGCGGTCATGTCGAGTCTCGAGCCGGAGACGGCCCATTCCCTCTCGGTCGTCATCGCCGGGCGCAACGCCGCCGCCCCGCGTGAGTAGCGGGCAGGGCGTCCGGCTGGCCCCTGCCCCCCTTGTCTTTGGTCTCCAAAAATCCTTGGGGGGTCCGGGGGGCAGACAACCGCCCGGTCCTGCCTCCTCCCCTACCGCCATCGACCCGATGTTAACCCCGCTCAGCCTATCGTCCGGCTCTGGAACACATGGCGCTCGGGGGCGGGACATGATCGGCATCATCGGAATCGTCATCATCTTCGCGATGGTCTTCGGCGGCTACATCCTCGCCGGTGGAAAGATGGGCATTATCCTGAAGTCCCTGCCGTTCGAGATGATGATGATCGGCGGCGCCGCCGTCGGCGCCTTCGCCATCTCCAACGACGGCGCGGCCGTGAAGCACACGCTGAAAGACCTCGGCAAGGTCTTCAAGGGCCCGAAGTGGAAGCACGACGATTACCGCGACCTGCTCTGCCTCCTGTTCGAGCTGATCCGCATCGCCCGCTCCAACCCGGTGACGCTGGAGGAGCATATCGAGAACCCGACGGAGAGCGACATCTTCTCCAAGTATCCCCGCATCCAGGCGGACAGCACGGCCGTCGCGCTGATCTGCGACACGCTGCGCACCGGCACCATGAACTACGACGATCCCCACCAGGTGGAGGAGGTGCTGGAGAAGCGGCTGGAGGAATATGCCCATCACGTCGGCCACACGCCCCATGCCCTCCAGGCGGTGGCGGATGCCCTGCCGGCGCTCGGCATCGTCGCCGCCGTGCTCGGCGTGATCAAGACGATGGGCTCGATCGACCAGCCGCCGGAGATCCTTGGCAAGATGATCGGCGGCGCGCTGGTCGGCACCTTCCTCGGCGTGTTCCTCGCCTACGGCTTCTTCGGCCCCTTCGCCGCCCGCCTGACCACCGTGATCGACGAGGAGCTGCACTTCTACAAGCTCATCCGCGAGGTGCTGGTGGCCAACCTGCACCGCCATGCGCCGAACATCTGCATCGAGGTCGGCCGCCAGAACACCCCGGGCCATTGCCGGCCCTCCTTCTCCGATCTGGAGGAGGCGCTGAAGGCCACGAAGGGGGCGGCATGATCGGCCGGCTCCTCCTCGCCCTCGCACTCGCGCTCTGCGCCGGCCCGCTCGCCGCGCAGAGCGTCACCATGCGCTCGGGCGAGCACCCGACCTTCACGCGGCTGGTGCTCGCCGTGCCCCCGGGGCGCGACTGGCGGCTCGGCCGGAGCGACGAGGGCTACCTGCTCGATCTGGGGCGCGGCGTGAGCTTCGATTCCAGCGGTGTCTTCGAACGCATTCCCCGCGACCGCCTCGCGGCGCTGGAGGATCGCGGCAACGGCGTGCTGGAGCTGGAGCTGGCCTGCGAGACATGCCACGCCACCCTCTTCCGCTGGCGCGAGGATCGCCTCGTCCTCGACATCCGCGACGGCCCAGCCCCCGCGGGCAGCCCCGCCGAGCGGCCGCTGACCCTCGCCGGCACGCCCCCGCCGCCGCCCGTGGAGGAGGAGGAGGAGGCCGCGCCCGACGCCACCCTCCCTATCGTCGTCCCCCCGGCAGAGGAGGAGGAGCCGCTCCTGCCCTTCGCCCCCGCGATGACGGATCCGGACATGACCCGCGTGGCGGAGATGGAGGCGGATATCCTGCAAAGCCTCTCCCGCGCCGCCACCCTCGGCCTCATCGAGCTGCAGCCGGGGCTGGAGGATGTGCCCGAGCCGGTGCTCGCCCCCTCCGACCCGCCGGAGGATGCGCCCGAGGGCATGGTCCCGGGAGAGCCGGGCGTCGACTTCCGCACCTCGCTCGACCGGGATCGCGCCGTCGCGCCGCCGCACGATTCCTGCCTGCCCGACAGCTACTTCGACATGGCCAGCTGGGTCCCGGAGGAGGCGGAGTTCGCCACGGAGATCGGCCCGCGCCGCGTGGCGCTGACGGGCGAGTTCGACAGGGTGACCCCCGGCGCGGCGGAGGATCTGGCGCGCGGCTACCTCTACTACGGCTTCGGGGCGGAGGCTCGCGACGCGCTGGCGCTGGACTCCGACCCGTCGGTGGAGCATCGCGTGCTCACCGCGCTCGCCGCCATCGTCGACGGCCTGGCCCCGCCCTCCGGCATCCTGAACGGGCAGCAGGGCTGCAACGCCCGCGTCTCGCTCTGGGCGGCGCTGGCCGCCGGTTCGGTCGAGGGGCTCGGCGAGGAGGGGCGCAGTGCCGTCATGCTCGCCTACCGCACCCTGCCGCCGCCCCTGCAGGGCCACCTCGGCGCCCGGCTGGCACAGCTCTTCATCGAGGCGGAGGACAGCTACACCGCCGAATCGCTCATCAACCTGTCCCGCCCCGCCGTCACCGGCGACACCCCCGAAAGCCGCCTGACGGAGACGGAGGTGACCCGCGTGACGGACGGGCCGGAGGCGGCCCTCGCCGAGCTCGACTACCTGCTGGACGACAGCACCACGCTCAACACCGAGACGCTGCTGCGCGCCATCGAGCTGACGCTGGAGCTGGGCCGTGTCCCGGGGGATCGCGAGATCTCGCTGGCCCGCGCCCTGCGCTTCGAGCGGCGCGGCACCGAGGACGAGCTGCGCCTCGCAGACGCCGAGATCCGCGCCCTCACCGCCGCCGGCCGGCAGGAGGCGGCGCTGGAGCTGGCGGCGGACGACCGCCACCCCCTCTCCTATGCCCGCCGCGGCGAGCTGAACGACGCGGCCGTGGCCTCCATCGCCGAGGCGGCAGAGGACAGCCGCTTCCTCGAACAGGCCATGGCGCCCCTGCCCCACGGCCTGATGGCGCCGACGGAGAACGCCATCGCCGCCCGCCTCCTCTCCCTCGGCTTCCCCGAGCGGGCGGAGGAGCTGCTGGCGGGGGAGGCGAGCGGCGCCTCCATGCGCGAGCGGCGCTACCTGCGCGCCGAGGCGGCTCTGCTGCGGGGCGACCCCGACGGCGTGGTGACGGCGCTCGCCGGCATGCGTGACCCGCGCGCGCAGGCCCTCATCGCCCGCGCCGAGGCGGAGGCGGGGGACTATGCCGCCGCCCTCGCCGCCCAGGCGGAGCCGGAGGCGGAGACGCTCTGGCGCGCCGGCGCCTGGGATCAGCTGGCCGGCCAGGCGGAGGACCCGCTGCTGGCCGAGGCCGCCGCCGGCGCGCTCACCCCCTCTGCCCTGCCGGAGGATACCACGCCCCTCGCCGGCCGCGCGGCCCTGCTCGCCGAGGCGGAGGAGACGCGCGCCATGGTGGAGGAGCTGCTCGGCCGCTTCCCGGTGGCGGAGGAGGACGGGGCCCCCGCCGCCGACTAGGCCCGCGAGCCCGCCCGTCAGGGCGGGCCGAGCCGCCGCCGTCCTTACCCAATATCAACCAAGCCGCCTTAGCCTGACCGCCAACCGGACGGCAGCAGAAAGCGGCGTTTCACGATCATGATGGCAGGCAGATGGGCGCCGTGGCTGCGCCGGGTTCTCTTGGTGCCACTTCTCGGCGCGTGGCCGCTCTGGCCGGGGGAGGCGCAGGCGCTCGCCGCCATGCCGCCGGACCAGATCTGCGATGCCGCCGCGGCCCGCGCTGCCGAATCGACCGGCGTCCCCCTCGCCGTCCTGCGCACCATCACGCGGACGGAGACGGGCCGCGGCCGGGGGGGCACGCTTCAGCCCTGGCCATGGACGGTCAACGCCGCGGGCGAGGGCCGCTGGTTCGACAGCCGCGCCGAGGCGCTCGCCTGGGCCCGTTCCAAGGCCGAGGCCGGGGCGCGCAACTTCGATGTCGGCTGCTTCCAGATCAACTATCGCTGGCACGGGCAGAACTTCCCCTCCATCGACGCCATGTTCGACCCGGCGGAGAACGCCCTCTACGCGGCCCGCTTCCTCGCCGGCCTGCATGGCGAGCTGGGGGACTGGACGGCCGCCGCCGGCGCCTTCCACTCCCGCACGGAGACGCATGCCAGCCGCTACCGCGCCCGCTTCACCGAGATTCGCGCGGCCCTGCCCCCGATGGACACTGCCCCGCCTGTCCTCGCCTCGCGCGCAGGCAGCCCGGCCCTCCCGCGCCAGAACGCCTTCCCGCTCCTTCAGAGTGGCGGCGCCGGCGCGCTCGGCTCCCTCGTGCCGCTGGGGGGGAGCTGAGCCATGCCGCAGAGCTCCCGCATCTTCCAGCCGACGATCCTCCTCGCCCTCGCGCTGATGGCGATCATCACCATGATGATCCTGCCGATGCCCGCCTGGGTGCTCGATCTCGGCCTCGCGGCGAGCTTCGGCCTCGCCATCCTGATCTTCACGGTGACGCTCTTCATCCAGCGGCCGCTCGATTTCTCCAGCTTTCCCACCGTGCTGCTGGCCTCGCTGATGCTGCGCCTCAGCCTCAACGTCAGCTCCACCAAGCTGATCATCGGGCAGGGCCATACCGGCACCGCCGCCGCAGGCCACGTCATCGAGGGCTTCGCGGATTTCGTCATGGGCGGCTCGGTGATGCTCGGCCTGGTCGTCTTCGGCGTGCTGCTGATCGTCAACTTCGTCGTCATCAACAAGGGCGCCGCCCGCATGGCCGAAGTGGGCGCCCGCTTCGCGCTCGACGCGATGCCCGGCAAGCAGCTCGCCATCGATGCCGACATGTCCGCCGGCGCCATCGACCATGCCCAGGCGAAGGAGCGGCGCGAGCGCGAGCAGCAGGAGACGACCTTCTTCGGCTCCCTCGACGGGGCGTCGAAATTCGTGAAGGGCGATGCCGTCGCCGGCCTGCTGATCACCGCGCTGAACCTGATCGTCGGGCTGATCGCCGGCACCGTCATCCATGACATGCCGCTCAGCCGCGCCTTCGAGACCTACTCGATCCTCACCGTCGGCGACGGGCTGGTCAGCCAGATCCCGGCCGTCATCATCTCCGTCGCCTCGGCGCTGCTGCTCGCCCGCGGCGGCGCCACCGGCGCGACGGACATGGCGCTCCTCTCCCAGCTCGGCAGGCACCCCGCCGCACTCGGCACCGTCGCCGTCCTGATGCTGCTCTTCGCGTTGGTGCCGGGCCTGCCCTTCACGCCCTTCGTCGTCGGCGCCGGCCTCCTCGGCGGCACCGCCTGGGCTGTCGCCCGCCGGCAGGCGGCGGAGGCGGCCGAGGCGGCGAAGACGCCGGATCAGCCGAAGGAGGCGCCGAAGGAAAGCTCGATGGGGGACCTGCTCGACCTCGACGACATCCATGTCGAGTTCGCGCCCGACCTCGTGGACATGGTGCTCGACCCGGCCACGGGGCTGGATGCGCGCATCTCCAACATGCGCGCCCATGTGGTCACCGCCTTCGGCGTCATCCTCCCCGAGATGCGGCTGACAGACAACGCCGCCCTGCCGCCGGGCACCTATGTCATCCGCATCCAGGGGGTGGAGCAGGTGCGCGAGATCCTGCGCCCCGATCGCTACCTCGCCCTCCTCTCCGGCCCCGACGCCGATGCGCTGGCGGGCGAGGACGTGAAGGAGCCTGTCTACGGCGCCCCCGCCCGCTGGATCGTCAAGGCCGACCAGGAGCAGGCGCAGCTCGCCGGGATGACCACCGTCTCCCCGCCCGAGGTGCTGGCGACGCACCTGCTGGAGATCATCAAGCGCAACTTCCCCCGCCTGCTCACCCACAAGGCGCTGCGCCGGCTGCTGGACGAGCTGGTCAGCCTCTCCGACGCCTCCCGCGCGCAGGCCAACAAGCGGCTGATCGACGAGCTCATCCCCGAGAAGCTGCCCGTCGACACGCTACTCTCCGTCCTCCGCCTGCTGCTGGAGGAGCGGGTGTCGATCCGCAACCTGCCGCTGATCATCGAGGCGGCTGCGGAGGGGCGGCAGATCCATTCCGCGCCCGATCAGATCTCCGAGCATGTGCGCCAGCGCCTCGGCTTCCAGCTCGTCGCCGAGCTGCGGCGCGAGGACGGGACGATCCCGCTCGTGCAGCTGGCCCCGGAATGGGAGGAGTGCTTCTCCGCCTACCAGATCCCCGGGGATCGGGGCGCCGCCGACGTGGCGCTGCCGCCGGAGGAGTTCAACAAGCTTGCCAACGGCATCGCCGAGCGCATCGCCCGGGCGGGGGAGACGGGCGCCTACCCGGCCCTCGTCACCTCCGCCCGGCGGCGGCGGTTCCTGAAGACGGTGATGATGGCCAAGGGCATCCCCAACCCCGTGCTCTCCTTCGACGAGATCGGTGTGGATGCGCGGCCGGCGCTCGTCGGGCTGGTGGCGGCGTGACACTGGGCGGGGCGGAGCTGGAGGCGCTCTTCGGCCTCGCCCGGGGCTGGCTGCCCATCGCGGTGCTGGTCTTCCTGCGCGTCGGCGCCGCGATGTGGCTGATGCCGGCCTTCGGCGAGCAATCGGTGCCGATGCGGGTGAAGACGGCACTGGCCTTCGCCTTCACCGCCATCTGCCTGCCCGCCGTCGCCGGGCTCTACGGCCCCGGCCCGGCCGGCGCCGCCGGCTGGGTGCGGGCGGCGGGGGCGGAGGTGGCGGCGGGGCTGATCTTCGGCTTCGGCCTGCGCTTCTTCACCTTCGCGCTGCAGATCGCCGGCACCATCGCCGCACAATCGGTCTCGCTCAGCCAGATCTTCGGCGCCGGCGCCGGTGAGCCGCAGCCGGTCATCGGGCACATCTTCACCATCTCCGCCCTTGCGCTGGCGGCCATCCTGGGGCTGCACGTGCAGCTGGCCGCCTACCTGATCCTGTCGTGGGAGATGATGCCGCCCGGCGCCCTGCCCGGCGGCGCCTTGGTGGCGCAGATCGGGCTGCAGGAGGCGGGGCGCATGATGGCGACGGCCTTCTCGCTCTCCGCCCCCTTCGTGCTGGCGGGGCTGGCCTACCAGGTTGTGCTCGGCGTCATCAACCGGGCCATGCCGCAGCTCATGGTCACCTTCGTCGGCGCGCCGGCCGCCACCGCCGGCGGGCTGATCCTGCTCTTCGCCGTCTCGCCCCTGCTCCTCTCCCTCTGGGCCGATGCGCTCTTCACCTTCCTCGGTGACCCGTTCGGGGGCGCGCCGTGAGCGGGGAAGACGATCAGTCGGGCGAGAAGGAGTTCGACGCCTCTCAGCGCAAGCTCGACGAGGCGCGCCGCAAGGGCGACATCCCCAAGTCGAACGACCTGAACACCGCCGCGGGCTATGGCGGCATCCTGCTCGCCGCCTCCGCCTTCGGCGCCACGACGCTGCCCGCCCTCGGCACCGCCCTCGCCGCCACGCTGGGCCGCGCCGCCGAGATCGCGGAGCTGGTCTTCGACGGCGCGCCGCAGGCGCCGCTGCGCGGCCTCGCGCTGGCGACGGCGCAGAGCATCGCGCCCTGGTTCCTCCTGCCCGCGGCGCTGGTGCTGCTGACGCTGCTGGCGCAGCAGGCGCTCGTCTTCTCCGGCCAGAAGCTGCAGTCAAAGCTGAACCGGATCTCCCCCTTGCAGTCGATGAAGCAGAAGTTCGGCCGCGCGGGGCTCTTCGAGTTCCTCAAGAGCTTCCTCAAGCTCGTGCTCTACTCGCTGATCCTCGGCTTCTACGTCTGGGCGGAGCTACCGCGGATGATGGAGGCGATGGCGCTGGCGCCGGGGCAGATCGCGGTGGAGCTGGGGCGGTTTCTCACCGGCATCATGCTGATCGTGCTGCTGGTGGCGCTGAGCCTCGGCGTCTTCGACTACCTGTTCCAGCGGGCGGAGCACCTGCGCAAGCTGCGCATGACGCGCAAGGAGATGACCGACGAGATGAAGGAGAGCGAGGGCGACCCCTACATCAAGCAGCAGCGGCGGCAGAAGGCGGTGTCCCTCGCGCTCAATCAGATGCTGGCGGAGGTGCCGAGGGCGGACGTGGTAATCGTCAACCCGACCCACTACGCGGTGGCGCTGCGATGGGATCGCGCCTCGGGGCGCGCGCCTGTCTGCGTCGCGAAGGGGGTGGACGAGATCGCCGCCCGCATCCGCGAGGCGGCGGCCGAGAACGGGGTGCCGATCCACAGCGATCCGCCGACGGCGCGGGCGCTTCACGCGACGGTGGAGATCGGCGACGAGATCCAGCGCGACCAGTACAAGGCCGTGGCCGCGGCCATCCGCTTCGCCGAGCGGATGCGCAAGGCGGCCCGGGCGCGCGGCTGGTGAGCCGAGCGCAGCAGATGGCGGCGCTGGCGGAGCTGGCCGACGCCCGCTTCCGCGCCGAGCAGGGGAAGCTCGCCGCGATCCGCCGGCGCATGGGCGAGGTTGAGACCCAGCTGGCGGAGCTGGCGCGCGCCCGCTCCGGCCGACCGGCGCTGGCGCCCAACGATCCGGCGGCCCGTGCTGGCGCCGATCTGAAGTGGCAGAGCTGGATCGAGACGCGGCTGAAGGCGCTGAACATGGAGCTGGCGCGGCTGCGGGCACAGGAGGCGGAGGAGCGGGCGCGGCTGGCGAAGCTCTTCGGGCAGTCGGTCGCCGCCCAGCGCCTGAGCGAGCGGCTGGCGGAGGAGGATGAGCGGCAGGGGGAGGCGCGGGCGGAGCGGCAGTGGTGAGCGGCTCGCCACTCCCTTGCGGGCGCGTCTCGCGGGGCGGGTCAGCGGTAGAGGGAGCCGGCGTTCGACAGCAGCGTCAGCGCGGCGCTGGCGCCGGAGACACCGAGGGAGACGTTGCCGATCTCGTTGCGGGCGAGGAAGATACGCACGATCTTCTCGCGCGCCTCAGGCTCGGCCAGTTCGGCGACGTCGGAGGTGCCGAAGACGCTCTCCGCCCGCTCCTTGAACTGCACCAGCTGCTGGTCGAGATCCACCGCGCCGAAGCCGGGCGGGAAGCCCAGCGCCGTCTCGAAGACGCTGCGCAGCGGCGGCGAGCCCATGACGGAGAACCAGCGCGCATCAGTGCCCTCGGAGCCCTTCACCACGTCGTTCAGCCCGCGCTCGAGGTTCATCGCCTGGCGCATCGCGTCGTCCTGTTCGCCGACGGCGATCTCGAAGCTGCGCTCCTCGTAGCGGGCGATGATCTTGTCGGCGAAGCCGGAGGTGCCCGTCAGCCCGCCGAGATCGGCGAAGCCGAAGGCGCGGGAGAACTGGGCATAGGTCTTGTCGGCCAGCCGGTTGGCCAGCGCATCCTCCTTCAGCGTGCCATCCTCCAGCACCTGCCGGATGAAGGCCTTGTGGTCGATGTCGTCCTCCAGCCCGTAGGCGCCGAGGGCGATGGTGAGCAGCCGGCGGTCGTTGACCAGATCCTCGGCGCTCTTCACCTCCGCGATATGCTCGCGGAAGTAATCCGTCTCCCGCTGCAGGACGGGGGAGGAGGAGAAGGCCTCCATCTGCGTCTCGCGGGTCCGCTGCAGGAAGGTCCAGCCGGTGTAGCCGCTGGCGGGGACGACGGGCTGGAACATCAGGCCCGTCCCGCCGCCATGCGCACCGGCTCGCCCGACCGGGACGGCTCCGTCTCTCGCCGGGGCGCGGTTGCCAGCAGCCGCTCCTCGCGGGGGAGGAGGGCGCGAAGCCGCTTGAGCGCGCGGTAGGTGTCGCCGCTGCCGATCGCCTCCGTCGCGTCGGAGAGGAGGCGTCGGCTGTCTTCATCGGTCAGCGCCTGGGAGAGCTGTTCGATGCCGCGCAGGAGCTGGATATGCGCCTCGGCCGGCTCCGCATCGCCCGAGAGGACAAGCTGGGCGATGTAGCAGACGCGGCGGACGGGCGTGTTCACCTCGTCGGGCCGGATGGCATCGCGCAGGCGCAGGATATTGGCGTTGGGCGTCAGGATCGCCAGCCGCGCCCGGCGGTCGCCATTCTCGATGACGGCGCCGTTGACGAGCACCCGTTCCTTCGGCCCGAGCTTGAGGACGAGGCCGGTCATCGGACCGTCTCCCGTCCGCGGTCGGCGGGCTGCGGCTGCGAGGCGGCATCCGGAGCGGCGCCGCTGTTGCCGGAGAGACCGCGCATGACGGCGGTGTTGATGTCGAGGAGGGCGGCCACGTCGGCCTCGCCCTTCAGGACGGCGCGGGTGTGATGTTCCGTGAATTCCGCGAGGTAGAAGATCTGCGCGCGCAGCGTCGACGGCAGCTCATTGGCGGAATCGGCGACCTCGGCGGCGAGATGCGTCCACACGCGGCGGTTCTGGAACAGGGCCTCGGCGATCTCGGCGAAGCGGCCGGACTTCTGGGCGGCCCTGAGGCGGGCTGTTGTCTGGGAGAAGAGTTTCAGTTCGGTGGCACGGCCCGTCATGACGGGGGAATTCACCGGGGCGTAGGCTCTTTGAGCCTGCTGAATGGCATTCACGGCGTGATCCTCTCGGAGCGTTTTGCTTCGGCCTTCTGGGAGGAGGGCAGACGGGGGGCCTCATTGGCCCCCCGCCCAGGTTCCGTCTTAGCGGAACAGCGACAGGATCGACTGCGGCGCCTGGTTGGCCATGGAGAGCGACTGCACGCCAAGCTGCTGCTGGACCTGCAGCGCCTGCAGACGTGCCGACGTCTCTTCCATGTTCGCGTCGACCATCGAGCCGATGCCGGACTTCAGCGAGTCGCTCAGCTTGCCGATGAACTCCGACTGGATCGAGATGCGGCCTTCGACGGAGCCGAAGGCGGCGGAGGCGTCGATCGCCGTGTCGATGAAGGTCTCGATGTTGGCCAGAGCGGCCGCGGCACCCTCATCCGTCGTCACGTCGATATCGCCGAGACCTGCCAGACCACCCGTCGCCTCACCATCGGACCGGCCGGTGGCCGCGAAGGCGAGAGAGGCACCGGCATTGTCCACCTGCAGCTGCCAGGCGCCGTTGGCGTCCTGCGTCACGTTGGTGGAGATGTCGGAAAGGCCAGCGCCGTCGATGGCGATCTTCAGGCCCTTGGCGACATCCTCCATCGTCTCGCCCTGACCGGCGACATAGTCGAAGTCGGTCGAGCCGATGGACACACGGTAGCCGTCGCCCTCGTTGACACCGGCGGTGCCGGAGAAGGTCACGGTTTCCGCCCGGGCCTCGAGCGCGGCATCGGTGCCGTAGGCGCCGGTGGTGGCGCCCGTCGAGGTGAAGGTGAGATCCGTATCCTCGAAGGCGACGGTGGAGGTCAGCGTGATCGTGTCGGTGGCGACAGTGGCAGTGATCCCCTCGATGCCGGCGGCGTTGATTGCAGCGGACAGACCGGCGGCCGCGTTGTTGAGGTCGGTGTCGGCCGAGGTGTAGGCAACGCTGGTGTCCCCGATCTGCAGGCGCAGCACGTCGTTGGCGGCGACGCTGGTGGCGAGCTGCAGCGTCTCCGTGATGCCGGTGTTGACGACAGCAGTGTCGGAGGCGGTGACGTTGCCGGACAGGTCGGTGCCGGAGGCGTTGTAGACGCCGGCATCCATCGTCAGATCCTGCCGGTTGACGGAGATCGACGAGGAGGCCACCGCGCCATCCGACGACCGGTCGAGGGAGGAGAGAACCTCCACCGTCTCGGAGCCGGAGACGAGGTTGAGACCGTTGAACTGGGCCGCGCCGATCACCGACGCGATCTGGTCGGTCAGGGCCGTGATGTCGGCCTGGATCTTGCCCCGGTCGACGTTGGACTCCTGGGCGTTGACGATCTTGCCCTTCATCTCGGTCATGAGGTCGGCGACCGTCTCGGAGGCCTGGCGGGCCACGGCGACGGTGGATTCACCGAGGGCCAGCGAGTCGGAGATCGACTTGAAGCCCTTCACGTCGGATTCCATCACCTTCGAGATGGCCCAGACGGCGGAGTTGTCCTTGGCGTTGCCGACTTCCTTACCGGTGGAAATGGCGTTCTGAACGTTGCCGAGGTCCTTGTTGATGGAGTTGAGGGTCTGGAGCGCCACCATGGCGCCGTTGTTCGTCAGAATGCTCGACATGTGAGAGTATTCCCATTGGTTGCGGCGCTTTTTGCGCCAAGCGTTCACGATCCGCCGCCGATCGCGGCGGCGGGAGGACAGGCCATTCTGACATCTGCGCATCGGGCCGTTCCGGGCCGGGCGCGCCATCCTGCTGGATGCCCCTGTTGTATGCGGCGGGGAGCCTTAACGCGGGTCTAAGCCGCCTCGTCTGGATAGGTCGAATTCGACTCAATCGCGGCGATCATGCCCGCCGTTCCATGCCCGGGCGGGCACGGCCGACGGAGGCCCGGGTGCCCGTGGCCGTGTAGGTCGTGAAACCTGCATCCGCCTTGTGGAGGATGGAGACACGCGCCTCCGCCTCACGGATGCCGGCGATGGCGGCTGCGAGCAGCCGCTGGTTGCGCTTGAGCTGCGGACCGAGGCGCGCCAGCTCCTCACGGGCCGCCCTCTCGCGCAGCTGCTCGAACATCTCGGCCTTGCGGCGCCCCGTCTCCTCCAGCGCGGCGAAGTCGCCGGCCAGGATGCAGCGGCGCTCTTCGGCGAGCAGCTCTTCGAAGGCGGGCGCGCTCGCCCCTGCGGCGACGTCAGCCATCGGCCTGCTCCGCGAGGCTGCGGAAGATGTGCTCCGCCAGCCCGATACCGCCGCCGGCCACCATGGCGCGGGCCTGCTCGGTCCGCAGGAGGGAGGCGAAATGCTCCTCCCCCGCGCCACCGCCGAATTCCGACGGCATCTGCCCGAGCCCGGCGGACTTGAGCATCTCGGCGAGGAAGGTCGCCTCGAGTTCCTCAGCCGCGGCGCGCAGGCGGGAGAGATTCGCCCCGGGGGGCGGGCTTGGCGGCGCGGAAGTGGCCAGGGGAAGGGGGGCATCGATTCGCATGCGAAGCTCCGTTGCGGCGACTTTTCCGGACGATGCCGCATCCCGGTTAAAAAGCCGGTAAGCCTGTTCGCCTATCGTCCCGGCGATGCTTCTCGAGCCGGATTCGCCGATGACCTTCCTTCTCGTCCAGAATGGACCCTCCCGCCCCGCCGACGCGCCCGAGGCCCCGGCCCGAAACCGCGGCGATTCGGCCCGCGCGGCTGAGAGCGACACCGGCAGCGCCCGTGACCGCGCGGGCGAGCCCCGGACCGACGGCGGGAGCAAGGCGGAGGAAGCAGCCGGCTTCTCCGGCATCTATGACAGGACCGGCCGGGAGAGGGCTGCCGAGGACAAGGCGCGCGGCGACAGGGAAGGAGAGCGTCGGCCGCGCGAGACGGACGTTTCTCCGGAGACGCTCCTGCCAGAAGCTCTGCCAAAGAGTGCCGAAGGTGCCGTGCAGCCAATCGCCCGAGACGGGACGTCCTCGCAGGGGAAGATGGAGGAGCTGCCGCTCGTCATGGCCCCCACCGGCGCAGGCGAGAAAGGCGAGGTTACGCTGCCGGCCGAAGCTGACGGCGCTGCTGACAGGCTCGGCGTCGGCCCGCGTGGCACCTCCGCCCTCGGCACGATCCTCACCGCCCTCGCCAGCCGCGAGTCGACCGACGACTCTCCCCGCCTCCTCCATGCTGCCGCCCAGGCCAGCCCGGATGGCCAGCCGGCGCCCCCGCAACCGGAGGCACCGGCCACCCGGCTCGCCCGGGCGGATGCGATTCGCGCGGCGCTCTCCGGCCAGCCGGACACCGCTCCGGCGCCGGCTCCGGCCGCGACGCCGGCCCCGGCTGGCCAACTGCCCGGCGCGCAGCTTGCTCAGCCCCCGATCCCCGGCGCCGCCTCCCTCTCGCCCGAGATGGCTGGGGCCGGCGCGTCCCTCCGCGCCACGCCTTCCGAAGTCATCCCCGCGACGCCAGCCGCAGCCGCGGCCGCCATCGGGATGGCAGCGAGCCGCTCGGCCGATTCTCCGTCCAAAGCCGCGAATGCCTCGGCGGACGGGCCCGGCCTATCTCAGCTCTTGCAAGACGGGGATGCGCCTCGCGAGCCGCGTCTCTCGGCCGATCCTGCCGCTCGCACCGCGCAGGAAACCGCTGCACCCACGGCCTCTGCCCGAGCTGCGCAGACAGCCGCGGCGCCGCCGCCGGCCGTGCCCGCGTCAAGCAGCCTGCCCGAACCGCCGCTGCCACTGGCCCCCTCCGGCGCCGAGCCCGCGCCCGCCCCGTTCGCCGCCGTCGATGGCGGCACCGGCGCTCCCGGCTCCTCCCATGCGGCGACAGGACCCGCCGCCGCGCCTCAGGCAACGCCCGCCGCTGCGCGAGAGACGCTGGTGCAGGTCAGCGCCGCGCTGCCGCAGACGCCGGGCGAGCGGGTGGAGATCCGCCTCTCGCCGGAGGAGCTCGGCTCGCTGCGCATGGTCCTGCACAGCCACGAGGGGTCGCTCGTGCTGCAGATCAGCGCCGACCGGCAGGACACGGCCGACCTGCTGCGCCGCCACGCCGCCGACCTCGCCCGCGAGATGCAGGAGCTCGGCTACGACGAGGTGGCGCTCGACTTCACAACCACCGGCGAGGAGGCCGGCGACAGCCAGGCCGGTGGCGGGGAGGGCACCCCCACCACAGCCGCCCCGGCCGATCCCCTCCCGGCCCCCGCCGCGCCCCCGCCCACCGCCGCCGCGACCGGCGGGCTCGACCTGCGGCTTTGACGACAAAGGACCTGACATGGACATCTCCCCCGGCACCACAGCGCCCCCCTCCACCCCAGCCGGCATGCCTGTCGCCGCCGGCCAGTCGGACGGGCAGGCGGTCATCGCCTCCGATTTCAAGACGTTCCTCAACATGCTGACCACCCAGCTGCAGAACCAGGATCCGCTGGACCCGGTGGATGCCGACGACTTCGCCATGCAACTCGCCACCTTCTCCGGGGTCGAGCAGCAGGTGCTCACCAATGACCTGCTGACAGCGATGTCCGGCCAGCTGGCTCTCACCTCGATGGCTGACATGGCCGGCTGGGTCGGCGAGGAGGTGCGCGTCGCCGCCCCCGCCTGGTTCGACGGCGCGCCCATCACCGTCGCCCCCAACCCCGCCCTCGCGGCCGACCGGGTGGAGCTCGTGGTGACCGACGCCGAGGGCACGGAAGTGCAGCGGATGGAGATCCCCGTCTCCGCCGAGCCGGTCGAATGGGCCGGGGTCGACGAGACCGGCCAGCCCTTCCCGCCCGGCCAGTACAGCTTCGCGACAGTCTCCTACTCCGAGGGCGAGGTGCTGCTCTCCGAGATGGCGGAGGCCTATATCGAGGTGACAGAGGTGCGCGCCGAGGGCGGCGACATCCTGCTGCTCTTCGAAGGCGGCGCCGCCGCCCCCGCAAGCTCCGTCACCGGCCTGCGCGCCGCCACCTGATCTGGCCGGTAGCAGCGCCAGCCTCCCGCGCAGGGCAGCCTTGCTGCTCCCGTGGCTATCGCTGCTAATTGCTTATGACAAGTGCATCCGGGGTCGCTGCAGTCGGGGGCAGCGCCCCCTCTCCGCTCTACACCGCGACCCTCTCCGACATTCCAAAAGGATCGCCGGCGCGCCGGTAGGCGGTCGCCGTCGGCGATCCGTCCGTAGGGGCCGAACCACCGGTCAGACCATCCAGATCACCCAGACGGCCAGCGCGGTCACGCCGCCGCCGAGCAGGGCCCAGGCGAGGCGCTGGACGGAGTTCAGCGTTTCCGCCTCCTTCTCCGCCTTGCGGGTCCGGGCCAGAGCCTCCTCGGCGAGCTGAGGCAGGCGTGGGCCGAAGCGGGCGAGGACGCGGGCCGTCGCAGCCATGTCGCGCAGGAAGGCTTTCGGGCCGATGTTGTCCTTGATGTACTCCTCGACCACGGGCTTGGAGACCTGCCAGATGTTGATGTGCGGATCGAGCGAGCGCGTCACCCCCTCCACCACAACCATCGTCCGCTGCAGCAGGATAAGCTCCGTCCGCGTCTGCATGCCGAAGCGCTCGGTGACCTCGAAGAGGTAGGCCAGCAGGCGCCCCATGGAGATGTGGGAGGCGTCCATCCCGAAGATCGGCTCGCCGACGGCACGCAGCGCGCGGGCGAACTCGTCCACGTCGCGGTCGGGCGGCACGTAGCCGGCCTCGAAATGCACCTCCGCCACGCGGCGGTAGTCGCGCCGGATGAAGCCGAAGAGGATCTCCGCGTAGACCCGGCGGGTGTACTCGTCGATCCGCCCCATGATGCCGAAGTCGAAGGCGATCAGCGTGCCGTCCAGCGCCACCTTCAGGTTGCCCTGGTGCATGTCGCCGTGGAAGTAGCCGTCCCTCAGCGCGTGCAGGAGGAAGAGCTGCAGCACCCGCTGCGCCAGCTCGCGCCGGTCGATGCCCGCCGCGTCGAGCGCGTCGATATCGGCGGCGCCGATCCCCTCGGCCCAGCCCATCGTCATCACCCGGCGGCCCGAGGCATCCCACTTCACGTGGGGGATGCGGAACTTCGGGTCCTCCTCAGTATTGGCGGAGAACTCCGCCGCCGCGGCGCTTTCCAGCCGCAGGTCGAGCTCGGCGAAGAGCACGCTCTCGAAGTGATCGACCACGTCGGTCGGCCGCAGGCGGCGCACGCCCGGCATCAGGGCCTGGATCACCCGGGCGGCGAAGTGGAAGGCGTCAGTATCCTTGCGGCAGGCCCGCTCGATGCCGGGGCGCAGCACCTTGACCGCCACCTGCTCGCCCGTGCCGGCCATCCTCGCCTTGTGCACCTGCGCCAGAGAGGCCGCGGCGACGGGCTCGGAGAATTCGGAGAAGAGCTCCTCCACCGGGCGACCGATCTCCCGGGCGACGGCGGCGCGGGCCTGCGAGGTCGGGAAGGGGGGCAGCTTGTCCTGCAGGACACGCAGCTGGTAGGCGAGATCCTCCCCCACCACGTCGGGCCGGGTGGAGAGAATCTGCCCGAACTTGATGTAGGCCGGCCCCAAAACCGTCAGCGCCTGCGGCACCGGCGGCAGCGAGGGGTCGCCCTTGTAGCCGAGCCAGCGGAAGGGCCAGGCCAGCACGCGCAGGATCACGGCCACATGGGGCGGCGCCTGCACGGCCTGCAGCACCTCGGCCATCGCCCCCGAACGCTCCATCGTCGCGCCGGTGCGGATCAGCCGCAGGATGTTGTGCGGTCCCCGCACCCTCAGAGCTTCCAGCCGGAATGAAGCGCGGCGATCCCCATCGAGAGGTTGCGGTAGCGCGCCTGCTCGAAGCCGGCCGCCTCGACCATGCCGAGGAAGGTCTCCTGATCGGGGAAGCGACGGATCGATTCGACGAGGTACTGGTAGGAGGCGCGGTCCCCCGTCACCATCTGGCCCATGGGCGGGATGACGTTGAAGGAATAGGCATCATAGGCCTTCTGCGCCATCGGCACGGGGAGCTGGCTGAACTCCAGCACCATCAGCCGACCGCCGGGCTTCAGCACGCGGAAGGCCTCGTTGAGCGCCACCTGCGGATCGGTCACGTTCCGGATCCCGAAGGAGATCGTGTAGACGTCGAAGCTGGAATCCTCGAAGGGCAGCGCCATCGCGTCGCCCACCACCCAGTCGAGGCTGGCGGCCATCGCCTCCGCCTCGGCGCGGGTCTTGCCGGCCTCCAGCATCTCCGCGGTCATGTCGCAGACGACGGCGGTCGCCTGCGGCGCGCGCCCCAGGAAGCGGAAGGCGACGTCGCCCGTCCCCCCCGCCACGTCGAGCAGCCGCTGACCGTTCCGCGGGGCGAGCCAGTCCATCATCGCGGCCTTCCAGACACGGTGGATGCCGCCGCTCATCAGGTCGTTCATCAGGTCATAGCGGGAGGCGACGCTCTCGAAGACGCCGCGCACGCGCGCGGCCTTCTCCCCCTCGGGGATGTCCTCGTAGCCGAAATGGGTCTGCTTGTCGGTCATGTCCGGGGCCCTTCCGCTTCAACCATCTGGGGCTTACACCTGCACCTTCCAAGGAGAAAGGCCATGCCAGAACTGCCGGAAGTGGAGACGGTGCGCCGCGGCCTCGCCCCCGCGATGGAGGGGCAGCGGATCGCCGAGGCGCAGGTGCGCCGCGAGGGGCTGCGCTGGCCCTTCCCCGAACGGCTGGCCGAGAGGCTCGCCGGGCGGCGCGTGGAGCTGCTGGGACGGCGCTCGAAGTACATTCTCGCCGGGCTCGAGGGCGGGGAGACGATGATCCTGCATCTGGGCATGTCGGGGCGGATGACCATCTCCGGGCAGGCGCCGGGGAGCTTTCACCACGAGCGGGCGACGCCCGAGACCCACGACCATGTGATCCTCGACATGGAGAACGGCGCCCGCGTCGCGCTCAACGATGCCCGCCGCTTCGGAGCGCTCGACCTCTGGCCGACGGAGATGATCGAGACGCATCGGCTGCTCGCCGGCCTAGGGCCCGAGCCTTTGGGCAACGGGTTCGACGCCGCCTACCTCGCCGGTCGGCTGGAGGGCCGGAAGCTGCCGATCAAGGCGGCACTGATGGATCAAAAGATCGTCGCCGGCCTCGGCAACATCTATGTCTGCGAGGCGCTGCACCGCGCCCGGATTTCTCCCAAGCGCCCCTCCGGCGGCCTCTCCCGCGCCGCGGTCGACCGGCTGGTCACCGCCATCCGCGCCGTGCTGGTGGAGGCGATCGAGGCGGGCGGCTCCTCCATTTCCGACCACCGGCAGACGAGCGGAGAGCTCGGCTACTTCCAGCATACTTTCCGCGTCTACGGGCGGGAGGGGGAGCCCTGCCCGACCTGCGGGCGGCAGGTGCAGCGGCTGGTGCAATCGGGCCGCTCGACCTTCTGGTGCCCCGGCTGCCAGCATTGACACGGGCAGGCGCGGCCCGTCTGTGTCCACCAAAGCGAGAGAGGGGAGCCCCTGCATGGCCTACAAGCTGATCAAGGTCGACACGTCCGACGAGATCACCACCATCACCCTCAACCGGCCGGAGGCGATGAACGCCCTCTCCCGCGCCCTGCTGACCGAGCTCGGGCAGGCGCTGGAGGCGGCCGACAAGGCCGAGGACGTGCGGGTGATCATCGTCACCGGCTCCGAGAAGGCCTTCGCGGCCGGCGCCGACGTGGCCGAGATGGCGGAGATGGACTTCGCCGAGGCCTGGCTGGCCGATCTCTACGGGCCGGAGGCGCAGCGGCTGGCGCGCATCCGCAAGCCGGTGATCGCGGCGGTGGCCGGCTATTGCCTCGGCGGCGGCTGCGAGCTGGCGATGCTCTGCGACACGGTGATCGCGGCGGACACGGCGAAGTTCGGCCAGCCGGAGATCAACCTCGGCATCATCGCGGGAATGGGCGGCACCCAGCGCATGGCCCGCGCCATCGGCAAGGCCAAGACGATGGACCTGCACCTGACCGGCCGCATGATGGACGCCGAGGAGGCGGAGCGGGCCGGCCTCGTCTCCCGCGTCGTGCCGGCGCGAGAGCTGCTGGAGAAGGCCCGGGAGATGGCCGACAAGATCGCCGAGAAGTCGCAGATCTCCGCAATGGCGGCGAAGGAGGCGGTCAACGCCGCCTTCGAGACCTCCCTCGCCGAGGGGCTCCGGGTGGAGCGCAAGCTCTTCCTCTCCCTCTTCGCGACGGAGGATCAGGCGGAGGGGATGGAGGCCTTCCGCCAGAAGCGCGAGCCGCAGTTCCGCGACCGCTAGCGCGGGCTGATGCCGGGCGCGGAAACCATATGGTTTCCGTCTCCGATTTCCATATGGAAATCGGCCCCAGCGGGTCCGGGAAGAACAGCACAAGCCGATCGACCCGTAGGGTGGGTTTCCAACCCACCTTCCCCCTCTCCACTCCGCGCTCAGCCCGCAGGCGCAGGGCGAGCGCCGGCCCGTGGGGTGGCGCCCCGACGGTGCCGCTGTGCGCTTTATGCCAGCCAACCCCCTCCCCACTCCGAGCGAGGCACCAAGCCCAGCCAGAGCGCCAGCCCGCGGGACGGGCCGGCGCTCGCCCTGCGCCTTTGGCGCGCACCGGGCGGGGGAAAAGCTCCGGGCCGCGCCCCTGCCACCTTGGCTCCGCCCCCCGAACGCCCCATACACCCCCCGCACAACCGGGGCGAGGGCGATGGCGGAGGAGATCGAGGCACTGGTGGTCGGCGCCGGGCCGGCCGGGCTGATGGCGGCGGAGGAGCTGGCGGCGGCCGGGCTCTCCGTCACCGTTGCCGAGGCCATGCCCTCCCCCGCCCGCAAGCTGCTGATGGCCGGCAAATCCGGGCTGAACCTCACCAAGGACGAACCGGAGGAGGCCTTCCGCGCCGCCTACGGCCCCCTGCCCCCGGCCCTCTCCGCCGCCCTTTCCGCCTTCGGCCCGGCCGAAGCGATGGCCTGGGCGGAGGGGCTGGGGCAGCCGCTCTTCACCGGCTCCACCGGACGCGTCTTCCCGACCGCCATGAAAGCCTCGCCCCTCCTGCGCGCTTGGCTCGCCCGCCTCTCGGGCGCCGGGGTGACCCTCCGCCGCCGCTGGCGCTGGACCGGCTTCGACGGCCCGGCGCTCACCTTCAACACGCCGGAGGGCCCGGCACGCCTCGCCCCCCGCGTCACCGTTCTGGCGCTCGGCGGCGCCTCCTGGCGGCGGCTCGGCTCCGACGGGGCCTGGGCGTCCCGCTTCGATACCGACGTCGCGCCCTTCGCTCCCGCCAACGCAGGGCTGCGCGTCCACTGGTCCTCCCACATGGCGCCGCACTTCGGGCGGCCGGTGAAGGGGCTGCGCTTGACCGCCGGCGCGCTGGAGAGCCGGGGGGAGATCGTCCTCTCCGCCCAAGGCATCGAGGGCGGCGGCATCTACCCGCTCACCCCGGCCCTCCGCGCCGGTGCGCCCCTCCGTGTGGACCTGCTGCCGGACCTCGCGGAGGAGGAGATCCGCGCTCGGCTCGCCCGCCAGCCGCGCAAGCTGAGCACGCCCAACCGGCTCCGCCGCGCCCTTTCGCTGCCGCCGGAGAAGTTGGCGCTGCTCATGGAGTTCGCCCGCCCTTTGCCGGCAGACCTCGCGCCCCGCCTCAAGGCCCTGCCGCTGCGCCATTCGGGCCTCTGCCCGCTCGACGAGGCGATCTCCACCGCCGGCGGCCTGCGCTTCGCCGCGCTGGACGAGGGGCTGATGCTGCGCTCCCGGCCCGGCACCTTCGCCGCCGGCGAGATGCTCGACTGGGAGGCGCCGACGGGCGGCTACCTCATCACCGCCTGCCTCGCCACCGGCCGCCACGCGGGGCGCGCCGCCGCGGCCTTCGCCCGGCGCTGAGCCGCCCGCGCCGCCCGCCTGCACGCGTTGTTGCTTTCCAACCAGTCGCCGGATCGGTTAGGAGATGTAAAACACCTGGGGAGGCCCCGAGCACATGACCATGACTGGCCGCCTGCTGGCCGCCGCGAGCCTCGCCGCGCTCGGCGCCGCCTCCGGCCCCGCACAGGCAGACGAGGGGATCAGCTGGGCCCTCTACGGCACGCCCGGCATCATCGACACGCCCGTCGCCGCCATGCCGTCGTCCGGCACCATCTCGGGCACCTTTACCGGCTTTTCGGGGCAGATCCGCACGAATTTCAGCTTTCAGGTGGAAGACCGACTGAGCGTCGGCCTGCGCTACTCGACCTTCTTCGACTACTACACCAACCTCGATCAGAATAACCTCTACGACCGCAGCTTCGACATCGCCTACCAGCTGGTGCAGGAGAGCGAGTATGTCCCCGCCGTCACCGTCGGCCTGCGCGACTTCCTCGGCACCGGCATCCTCTCCAGCGAGTACGTCGTCGCCTCGAAGACCTTCGGCACGTCGGTCCGCGCCTCGGCCGGCCTCGGCTGGGGGCGGCTGGCGAGCGAGGGGGGCTTCGACAACCCGCTCGGCATCTTCGGCGACGACTTCGACACCCGGCCCCAGCAGGAGATCGGCCAGGGCGGCACCCTCTCCTACGAATCCTGGTTCCGGGGCCCGGCGGCGATCTTCGGCGGCGTGGAATGGGCGGCGACGGAAAAGCTGACCTTCAAGGCGGAGTATTCCTCCGACGGGTACGACCTGGAGCGCAGCCGCAACGAGTTCGGCTACAGCACGCCGCTGAACGTGGGCGTCGTCTGGTTCCCGCGGCCTGGCATCCAGCTGGCCTTCAACTACTTGCACGGCAACGAGCTGGCGCTGGCGGCGACGGTGCTGCTCAACGTCGAGGAGCGCCCGCTCCCCAGCGGCTTCGACTCGCCGCCGCCGCCGGTGCGGGTGCGCGGCGCCGATGCCGCCGCCTCCTGGCAGGGCGCCGTCACGCAGACGGAGCTGACGCCCCGGCTCAGCGCCGCCCTCGCAGAGGAGGGGCTGGAGCTGCGCGGGGTGGAGCTGGCGGGCGACAGGCTGCGCGTGCGTTACCACAACCCGCGCTACCGCGCCGAGGCGCAGGCCCTGGGACGCGTCGCCCGCATCCTCACCCGTGAGGCGCCGCCGCAGGTGGAGACCTTCGAGCTGGAGCCGGAATATTCCGGCATCGCCGTCTCCGGCGTCACCCTCTCCCGCTCCGACATCGAGGCGCTGGAGAATCGCGTCGGCGGGACGGATGCGATCTTCCAGCGCGGCACGCTCGGCCCTGCCGGGCCCAACGCCGGCCTGACGGAGGTGGAGGACCCCTCCCCCGCCTTCACCTGGGGCCTCGGCCCCTATGCTGGCTTCGTGCTCTTCGACAACGACGAGCCGCTGCAGGTGGAGCTCGGCCTGCAGGCCAAGGCCCGCTACGAGATCACGCCCAGCCTCGTCGCCTCCGGCGCCATGCGGCTGGCGCTGACGCCTTACCGCGAGGATCCAAAGCCGTCCGACTCCGTGCTGCCGCACGTGCGCTCCGACGGAGAGCTTTATGCCAATACCGGCAACCCGGGGATCGAGTATCTCACCCTCGCGTGGTACGGGCGCCCGGCGCCCGCGATCTACTCCCGCGTGACGCTCGGCTATCTCGAGCCGATGTTCGGCGGCGTCTCGGGCGAGCTGCTCTACGCGCCGCCCGACCAGCGCTGGGCCTTGGGCGCCGAGGTGAACTACGCCGTGCAGCGCGAGTACGAGCAGCTCTTCGGCTTCCGGGACTATGACATCGTCACGGGGCACGTCTCGGCCTATTACGATTTCGACTTCGGCTATCACGCCCAGGTCGATGCCGGCCGCTACCTCGCCGGCGACTGGGGGGCGACCTTCTCGCTCGACCGGGAATTCGAGAACGGCTGGAAGATCGGCGGTTACTTCACCTTCACCGATGTCTCCTTCGAGGAGTTCGGCGAAGGCTCCTTCGACAAGGGCGTGCGCATCACGGTGCCGCTCGACTACTTCACGGGCACGCCGACGCGCCAGACGCTCGACGCCAACATCGTCTCGCTCTCGCGCGACGGGGGCGCCAAGCTGGATATCGACGGGCGGCTCTACGAAACGGTGCGCGACGGGCACCTGAGCGACCTGCAAGACGGATGGGGACGGTTCTGGAGATGATGCGCAAGGCCCTGATCGCCGCCGCCCTGATGGCCCTGTCGTCCTGCGGGACGACGGGACAGCAGAGCCCTGTCCTCACCCTCGCCCGCGCCGCGATACCCGCGCTCGGCGCCGGCCCGCCGGGCGACCCCTCGGCGGCGCCCCCCGGCTTCAGCCCGCAGGAGGTGGCGGCGAACCCCGGCGCCTACTCGCTGATCACCATCCACGGGCTCTACCCCGCGGGCCTCGCGCGAATCGTCGAGGCCAGCGACGGGCGGGTGACCTACGAGAGCCAGTACCGCTTCTCGGCCGCCTATCGCGACGGGATCCTCGTCGGCACGCGCGGCCTCGCGGATGACCTGATGGCGGCCGACCCGGGCAACCTGCTGGCCGCGATTCGCGCCGGAGGTGGCACCACGCGCCGCGTTCACGAGACACTTTCGCCCCTCGATGAGATCGAGCGCACCAGCTTCGACTGCACTATCGGCGGAGGAGCGCTCGAGACGGTGAACCTCGGGCTCAAAGAAGTTCCCGCCCGCGGGTGGGAAGAAGAATGCCTGGGCGGCGGCCTGCAGTTCAAGAACAAGTACTGGCTTGATTCTGCTGGGGAAATCGTCGCGAGCCGTCAGTTCGTCTCCGAGACTGTTGCATATTTGCGCGAGAACTCGCTCTGATTTGCGGCCGGGCCTCCCGCTGGAGAGATGCGGGTTGAGTTTCAAGGTGCAGGCCGATATAGGGAATGTAACGCCTTGTTTATCAACTGGAGAAGTTAACATGCGCCTCAACAAGATCCTCGCTGCCGCTGCCATCGCGTCGACGGCTGCCGGGTCGGCCATGGCCGGCGGCTTTGCCCCCGTCGTGGAAGTTCCGGAAGTTGTCGTCATCGAAGAAGATGTCGCTGTCGGCGGCGGCTTCTCGCTCCCCGTCTGGGTCATCCCGGCCGCCGTGCTGACCGCGCTCGTCGCGATCGCCGCTGCCTCCGAGTCCGACGGCGAGTCCGACTAATCGACTTTCCCCAACGCGGGACAGTTACTGGAAACCGGCGGGCCCATGGCTCGCCGGTTTTCATTTGTGGGGTCCGCATCTGTGCGCTTTCGCTGGGCGCATGACGCGCCTCAGGCGCGGTCGCGCCCCATCATCGCAAGGCGGATGAGCAGCCGCTCGAAGAGGGACATGCCCGGCGCGCGGCTCGAAGAGCGGAGCGTCATGTCCGCCTCGATGAGCAGGCCGATGGCCGTCTCCAGCCGCACCTTCCCCCAGCGCCCGGCATAGCGGATCATCGCATCGCGCCGCGGCCCCCAGATGGGCGGCTTCGCCCGCCCGATGCCCTTGGCCGGCCCCTCCGGATCGCTCGCGGCCGCATGGAGCTGGCGGAAGTGGCGGAGCGCGGCGATGGAGAGGGCGACAGCACCGGTGCCCTGCGCCTCCAGCCGGCTGACGAGGCCCGGCACCGCCTCCGCCCGCCCCTCGCTCACCGCGGCCAGCAGCTCGTCGAGATCGGCCTCGGCGGAGAGGGGGGCGACGGCGGTGATGTCCTCCGGGCTGACGGGCGCCGAATCGCCGAACTTGTAGAGGCCGAGCTTCTCCATCGTCTGGCGAAAGTCCCCCGGCTCCAGCGCGCGGGCGAGATCGGCCAGATCGGCGCGCGCTTCGGGCGTCACATCGCGCAGGCCCGCCGCGGCGAGCATCTCGGAAATCTCCTCCGGCCCCGGCGGGTCGTCGTAGAGGGCGATGCAGGCGGCCGTTTTGGAGCCTTCGAAGAGCTTGCGGAGCGCCGAGCGGGCGGTGAGCTGGCCGGCGGTGACGACGATATGCGCGTCCCCCTCCGCCCGCGCCTCCAGCGCTGCCTTCACGACCGGGGCGAGGCCGTCGCCCGCCTCCTCCACCAGCGCCACGCGGGGGCCGGGAAAGAAGCCCTGCGAGCGCATGGCATCGTCGAGCATCGCGCCGTCCTTGCGCAGCTCGGCGGCCTGGATGCGGGTGAGGCGCATTTCCGCCTCCCCCTCCGGGCCGATGAGGGCGGCGACGAGGCGTTGGCGGGCATCGGCGACACGCATCGGGTCCGCCCCGTAGATCAGCGCGCCGGCGGTGCGGGGATCGGGCCGGGCGAGCCAGCCCCGTGCATCGCGGGTGGAGAGCTTCATGCCCCCTCGGGGCCGAGGCCCGGCAGGGCGATGGCCTCCGTCACGATCAGGTCGGCGAGCTGGCGGGAGAGGCGGGCGCGCGCATCCTCCTCCGCCGTGCGCACGGCGATGGTGGAGCCGCTGGAGGGCCAGGAGGTGAAGGTGGAGACGGTGCCGCCGCCGAGGCTCTCCCCCGAAGCATCCGTCAGCGCCCAGTCCGCCTCGCCCCGCAGGGCGCGGCGCACCACGTCACCGCCGGGCGACAGGGCCGCCTCGCGCGGGGTGAGGGCGAGCGTGACGGTGAGGCGGTAGCGGGGCGAATCGGCGAGGCCGAGTCGCTCCTGCAGGCGGGCGCGGAGGCGGTAGCCCTCGGGCGTCGCCGGGACCTCGTAGGCGGTCGCCGCAAAGAGCGCAGCGCCGGCGCCGCCGGGCGCGAAGGCGGGGGTGAAGCCGCAGCCCGCGAGGGCGGCGGCAGCCGGCAGGGCGAGAAGGAGGCCCCGCCTAGACCACGACATTGACGATGCGCCCCGGCACCACGATCAGCTTCTTCGGCGCGCCGCCGTTCAGCTGCTTCTGGACGGCCTCATGCGCCAGCACCAGCGCCTCGATCTCCGCCTTGGCCATCTCCTTCGGCACGGTGATCTCGGCCCGGCGCTTGCCGTTGACCTGGATGGGCAGGGTGACGCTGTCATCAACCAGCAGGCTCTCGTCCACCTGAGGCCAGGGCGCGCCGGTGACGAGGCCCTCGCCGCCGAGCTCGGCCCAGATCTCCTCCGCCAGGTGCGGGGTGAGGGGCGACATGAGCTGCGCCAGAGCGCGGCACGCCTCCGTCTTCGCCCCGCGGGAGGCTGGGCTTTTCGCGAGCGTGGCGGTGAAGCCGTAGAGCTTGGCGATGGCGGCGTTGAAGCCGAAACTCTCGAAGCCCATCGTCACGTCGTGGATGGTGCGGTGGAGCGCCTTGGCCAGCTCCTCGTCGGCCCCTTGCGGCGCCGCCTCGGGCGCCTCGCCCAGCTCGGAGACGATGCGCCAGACGCGTGCGAGGTGCTTCTGCGCCGCCTCGGCGCCCGAGGCCGTCCACTCCACGTCACGCTCGGGCGGGCTGTCGGAGAGGACGAACCAGCGGGCGGTGTCGGCGCCGTAGCGGGCGACGATATCGTCCGGGTCCACCACGTTGCGCTTCGACTTCGACATCTTGGCGGAGGGGACGACCTCCACCTCCTGCCCCGTCTCGCGCAGCACGGCACGCTCGCCTTGCGTCTCCACCTCCTCGGGGAAGTGGTAGACGGCGCGGCCATCGGCGCCGGCGCTCTTGTAGATGGCGTGGGTGACCATGCCTTGCGTGAAGAGGGCGTTGAACGGCTCGATGGCGCTGGCCGGCAGGTGGCCGGTCTTGTGCATCGCCCGGGCGAAGAAGCGCGAGTAGAGCAGGTGCAGGATCGCGTGCTCGATGCCGCCGATATACTGGTCGACGTTCATCCAGTAGGCGGCTGCGTCCAGATCCGTCGGCGTCTCCGCGCGGGGTGCGGTGAAGCGGGCGTAGTACCAGGACGAATCGACGAAGGTGTCCATCGTGTCCGTCTCGCGCCGCGCCGGGGCGCCGCAGCTTGGGCAGGCGCAGTCGCGCCACGTGGGGTGCCGGTCGAGCGGGTTGCCGGGCACGTCGAAGCTCACGTCATCCGGCAGGCGGATGGGCAGGTTCTCCTTGCGCTCCGGCACGACACCGCAGCTCTCGCAATGGACGACCGGGATCGGGCAGCCCCAGTAGCGCTGGCGGGAGAGGCCCCAGTCGCGCAGGCGGTACTGGGTGACGCCTTTCCCCCAGCCACCCTGCTCGGCGACGGCGATGGTGGCGTCTATGGCCTCCTGCCCCGTTGCGACATCGAGGCCGGCGAAGTGCTTCACCCATTTGACCGGCTCTGTCTTGGGCGGCACGTAGGCCTCGTCCGTCACCGGGGCGTGGCCCTCCAGCGCGGTGAAGGTCTCCACCACCGGCAGGTCGTACTTGCGGCAGAAGTCGAGGTCGCGCTGGTCATGAGCGGGGCAGCCGAAGATGGCGCCGGTGCCGTAATCCATCAGGATGAAGTTGGCGATCCAGACCGGCAGCTGCCAGTCCGGGTCCAAGGGATGCGTCACCGTGAGGCCGGTGTCGAAGCCCAGCTTTTCCCCCGTCTCCAGCGCCTCTTCCGTCGTGCCGCCCTTTCTGGCCTCGGCGCAGAAGGCGGCGACCTCCGGCCGGGCCTCCGCCAGCTGCTTGGCCAGCGGATGGTCCGGCGAGATGCCGACGAAGCTGGCGCCCATCAGCGTGTCCGGCCGGGTGGTGTAGACCTCGATCTGCCCCTGCCCGTCCGTCCGCTGAAAGCCCATGCGCAGGCCGCGGCTCTTGCCGATCCAGTTGGCCTGCATCAGCTTCACCTTGGCGGGCCAGTCGTCGAGGCTGTCGATCGCGTCCAGCAGCTCTTCCGAATAGGCGGAGATCTTGAAGAACCACTGCGTCAGCTCGCGCCGCTCGACCTCGGCGCCCGAGCGCCAGCCGCGCCCGTTCTCCACCTGCTCGTTGGCGAGCACGGTCATGTCGACCGGGTCCCAGTTCACCACGGCGTTCTTGCGGTAGACGAGGCCGGCCTCGAGCATGTCGAGGAAGAGCGCCTGCTGCTGGCCGTAATACTCCGGGTCGCAGGTGGCGAACTCGCGGGACCAGTCCAGCGACCAGCCGAGCGGCTTCATCTGCGCCTTCATGTCTGCGATGTTCTGGTAGGTCCATTCCTTGGGGTGCCCGCCGGAGGCCATGGCGGCGTTCTCCGCCGGCATTCCGAAGGCGTCCCAGCCCATCGGGTGCAGAACGTTGAAGCCGCGCGCCATCTTGTAGCGCGCGATGACGTCGCCCATCGTGTAGTTGCGCACGTGGCCCATGTGGATGCGCCCCGAGGGGTAGGGGAACATCTCGAGCACGTAGTACTTCGGCTGTTCCGACCGTTCGGCGCGGAAGGTACCGGCCTCGTCCCAGGCGGCCTGCCATTTCGGCTCGATCTCACTCGGCGCATAGCGCGACATCGGCATGTCCTCTTCGGTCCCGCGGGCGGGTCTTGTGGTGCTAGCGTCTTAGCGGGGTTCCGCTGCCGGGGCCAGAGCGGCCCTCGGAGGGCGCCGTCAGAGAGCGCCGTCGGCGACGCGGAGCTGGCGGGCGCGGGTGAGGATGGCATCCTCGATGGCCACCTGCGTCTCCGCCGCGACCGGGCCGGAGCTCGTGGCCAGCGCGACGTTGAGCGAGCGCGCGTCGAGCGCCGGGTCCTGGATATGGACGGTCGCCCGGTAGGCGGTGCTGCCGCCGGGGGGAACGCCGTAGCCGAAGACGATGACGCCGGTGAAGGGATCGACGCTCTCGATCGGCAGGAAGGACAGGACGTCGAGCGACGCGGACCAGAGGTAGCGGTTGACGGCGACACGCTCCGCCCCCGGCGTCCGCACGGCCTGGGTGACCGCAGCCGGCTGCCCGCCGGAGCCGCCGAACAGCGCACAGCCGGAGAGGGTGAGCGCCGCCGCAAGCAGCGCTGCCGCTTTCGCGCCTGCACTCATGCCCGCCTTCAAGGATGCCGCCCCGCTCATACTGCCCCAAGCCTGCCGTTTTCTTTCGCGATTTGTCTACCGAAGCGCTGCCGGTGTCACAAGAACCAATGGCCGGCACGCCCTGCGGCGGAGCGGCCCCTCGCCGACGTCGTCTCAGTGGCGGATGCCGGCAGAGGCACAAAACGGCAAACGGGCCGGCCTGATGATCAGGCCGGCCCGTCTTTGTCTTAGCTGTCGGATGCAGGGGCCGTGGGGCCCCTGCCGCCGGATCAGAATTCGAAGGAAGCTTCGACCGTGAGGCCTTCCTGGAACTCGGGATCGCCGATTTCGTCTTCGGCAGAGCTGTCCGGGTCTTCGGCGTAGGAAACCTGGAGGATCACGCCGTCCATGTCCCACGTCGCGCCGACGTAGTAGTCGATGTCGTCGGAGGCCAGGTCGATCGCGCCGGCGTAGAACTCGATGCCGGAGCCGAAGTCGTAGGAGCCTTCGATGCCGTAATCGTCGTTCTCGTCTTCGTCGGTGTCGTAGTAGGCGGACACCATGATCGGGCCGTTGGTGTAGTCGACGGACACACCGTAGGCGTCAGCCGCCGGATCGTTCGCAGCGTAGTAGCCGCCAACGACGACCGGGCCGAACGGGTAGGAGGCTTCGATGCCGATGGAGTCGGCGTCGTTGGTCTGGTCGCTGGTGTAGCCCAGCGTCACGTCGGCGGCGCCGAACGTGGTGCCGACGGACACACCGAAGACTTCCGTGCCGGAGTCGCCCTGATCGTCCTGATAGGCACCGATGATGTCGAAGTTGCCGAAGGTGCCGGCCAGAACCGTCTGAACGCCTTCCAGACCGCCGTCAGCGAAGATGCTGTAGGAGGTGTAGGTGGAGAACAGGCCGAAGGTGAACTCGCCACGGATAACCGCGTCGGAGTCTTCGGTCGGGTCGCCGTCGAAGCCGACGTCCATGCCGTCAGCGGAGGAGAAGTACTCGTCAGCGGCAAGAGCGGTGTCGCCGACGAACACGGCGGCCATGTCGGTGGAGACGAACAGCTCGTAGCCGTCGAGCATGAAATCCGTACCCAGGTCGTCGTCAACCAGGTCGCCGCCGATGGTGAAGCCAACGGTCAGGCCGTTGTCGAGCGCGTTCTCGGCGAACAGGTCGAGGTCGGCATTCCAGTAGAAGCCAAAGGGATCGTCGTCGACGATCGTGTCATCGACGTTCGTGTCGTTGTAGCCGACGGTGGCTTCGGCAGTGAAGGAGACCTCAGCGGCCGCCGCGCCCGCGAAGGCGAAGAGAGAGGCCGAGGCGAGGAGGATGCTTTTCATGTGTTTCCCTCGTGTTTGCATTCTCAGAATGCCAGTCCTGCTAGCATTGAGGATGCTTTTGCGTGGAAGCGGCCTTCATCTCAAGTGAATCCGCCCCCGCCTCCGGCCGGCCCCGGGAAATGATGCATCTGTGACACACAGATGGCCAAGGCGCCCCGGATGTGGCAGCTTTCCACCCTGGGGCCCCGTCGGCGGAGCCCCGAAGAACCCGCGGGAAATCAAGGAGCTACCATGCAGCTGGAGGCGATCCGGAGCAGAATCGACGCCGCATCGGCCCGAGCCGGCCGGCCGGAGGGGAGCGTGCGGCTGATCGCCGTCTCCAAGCAGCAGCCGGCCGACAGGATCGAGGCGGTGCTGGAGGCGGGGCACCGAGTCTTCGGTGAGAATCGCGTGCAGGAGGCCGCCGGCCGCTGGCCGGAGCTGCGTGAGCGCTACCAGGGCGTGGCGCTGCACCTCCTCGGCCCGCTGCAGACCAACAAGGCCCGGCAGGCGATGGAGCTGGCCGATTCCATCCACTCCCTCGACCGCCCGAAGCTCGCGGGCACCCTCGCCCGGCTGGCGCAGGAGCAGGGCAGCTGCCCCGACCTCTTCGTGCAGGTGAACACCGGGGAGGAGCCGCAGAAGGCCGGCGTCCTGCCGGGCGAGGCGGAGGCCTTCGTGCGCGACTGCCGCGAGATGGACCTGCCCGTCATCGGCCTGATGTGCATCCCGCCGGTGGAGGAGGACGCCCGCGCCCACTTCCGCATGCTGCGCCAGATGGCGGAGGATCTGGGCCTGCCGGAACTCTCCATGGGCATGAGCGGGGACTTCGAGGTCGCCGTGGAGGAAGGGGCGACGCTGGTGCGCGTCGGCTCGGCGATCTTCGGGGAGCGGCCGCCGAGGGAGTGAGCCGGGGCAAGCGCCGCGCGAGTTGAGGGTGAGGGACCGGGGGGCCAGCCCCCCGGAACCCCCCGAGGGTATTTTTGGCCAGATGAAAAGGGCGGCCCGGAGGGGCGAGCGCGTCAGACGATCAGCGGGGTGCCGGGGGTCAGCTGACGGGCGAGCGCGTGGAGGGCCGGGCGCGACAGGGCGATGCAGCCGGCTGTCGGGAAGCCGGGCCGGCGCCACTGGTGCAGGAAGATTGCCGAGCCGGCGCCGGGGCGGCCCTCGGCGTTCCAGTCCATCACCAGCACGAGATCATAGAGCGGGTCGGCGCGGCGCAGCGCCTCGTGGGAGAGGGGGTGCGGGGCGCGGACGAGGCTGTTGTAGGCGGCGTCGTCAGGATCGTCGGACCACAGGTCGCCGGGGCGGATCGCGCGGGCCCAGGGGGCCGGGGGCGCGATGCGGTCGGGGCGGTAGAGCATCGCGGTGATGCGGTGGCGGCCGCGGGGCGTGGCACCGTCGCCCTCCTGCTTGGCGGAGGTCAGGCCGCCGCGTCCGATGCTGCAGGGGAGGAGGCGGCCGGCGAAGAGCAGGCCGCGGGGCGTGAGGCGGAGCGAGTCGCGGGTCATCGGGGCGGGCGCCTTGTGATCACAGGACGTGGCCGGACTTCTTTGCCTTGGTGTCGAGGTAGTGGGTGTTGAGCGGGTTGCGGCCCACCTGCAGGGGCACCCGCTCCGTCACCGTCAGCCCGCTCTCCTCCATCCGCGCCACCTTGGCCGGGTTGTTGGTCATCAGCCGCACGGCGCCGAAGCCGAGCTGGCGGAGGATCTCCGCCCCCAGCCGGAAGTCACGCTCGTCATCCTCGAAGCCGAGGCGGTGGTTCGCCTCCACCGTGTCGAAGCCCTGATCCTGCAGGGCATAGGCGCGCATCTTGTTGGCAAGGCCGATCCCCCGCCCCTCCTGGTTGAGGTAGAGCAGCACGCCCGCGCCTTCCGCCCCCATCTGGGCGATGGCGGCGCGCAGCTGCGGGCCGCAGTCGCACTTGAGGCTCCCCAGCAGGTCGCCGGTGAAGCAGGCCGAATGCAGGCGGGCCAGCACCGGCGCATCGCGGGAGGGGGTGCCGACCTCGACCGCGTAGTGCTCCTCTCCGCCATCGGCCGGGCGGAAGATGTGCAGGCGCGTACTCTCCGCCCCGAGGAGCGGCACGATCGCCCGCGAGACGGGCCGCAGCGCCGGCATCTCGGTGGAGAGCAGCGTCGCCGCCGGCAGGAGCGTCAGGCGCTCCGCCTCCGCCAGCGCGCGCACCTCCTCCGCCGGCCGCTCGAGCACGAGGGCGGCGGGGAGGAGACGTGCCTCCTTGGCGAGGCGGATCGCGGCGCGGGAGAGGGTGGCGCCGCCGCCGCGGGCGGAGCGGAGGGGGCCGCGCAGCGGCGCGGCGAGATCCCCCGCCGGGTCGGCGAGGCTGGCGATCCACTTGGGGCCGGCGTCCTCGGGCAGCAGAATGCGGGCGACGTCGCCATCGTAGACATGGGCGCGCAGCGTCTCCGCCCGGCGGCGGGTGAGAGCGAGGTGCGGCGCGCCGCCGAGGGCGCGCAGATCGGCCAGCCGCTCGGCGGTGACGACCTCGGCCGCCAGCACCAGCGCGCCGGTCGCGCCGGAGCCCTCCTGCCCATCGCAGATCGCCACCGGCAGGCCGATGCGCAGATCGGCCCGGGCTCGGGCCTTCAGCTCCTGGATATCGGGTGTCAGGCTCATCGCCGCCTCAGCTTCTGCCGGCTCTCGCCGCCCCCGCCAGATAGTGGCTTTCGCCGGGAATTGAAACATATCCTCCCGTAGCGACACGTCGGCGTGAGGGACTGACAGAAACCTTGGCGCATCTCGTGTCTGTTACCAAGTGAAGCCCAAGGTTTCGTCAGGAGGACATCATGGCTCAACTTCGGAAAATCCTTCTCGTGGATGATGACGAGGATCTGCGCGAGGCGCTGAGCGAGCAGCTCGTCATGACGGAGGATTTCGACGTCTTCGAGGCGGGCAGCGGCGCCGACGCGATGACGAAGGCCAAGGAAGGCCACTACGATCTCGTCATCCTCGATGTCGGTCTGCCGGATACGGATGGCCGCGAGCTGTGCAAGCTGATGCGCAAGCAGGGGGTGAAATGCCCCATCGTCATGCTCACCGGGCATGATAGCGACAGCGACACGATCCTCGGGCTCGACGCGGGGGCGAACGACTATGTCGTGAAGCCCTTCAAGTTCCCCGTGCTGCTGGCCCGCATCCGCGCCCAGCTGCGCAGCCACGAGCAGAGCGAGGACGCGATCTTCACGCTCGGCCCCTACACGTTCAAGCCGGCGCAGAAGCTGCTGATGACGGAAGACGACAAGAAGGTGCGTCTGACGGAGAAGGAGACGAACATCCTCAAGTTCCTCTACCGCGCCTCCGAGGGCGTGGTGCCGCGCGACGTTCTGCTGCACGAGGTTTGGGGCTACAATGCCGGCGTGACGACCCACACGCTGGAGACGCATATCTACCGCCTCCGCCAGAAGATCGAGCCGGATCCGTCGAACGCCCGGCTGCTGGTGACGGAAGCCGGCGGCTACCGCCTGGTGGCGTGACCGCCGGTTCCCACCGGATGGATCGAGAGACGCGAGGGCGGCCCAATGGGTCGCCCTTTTGCATGTGAGGCGCGGGGTTCGAAGGCGGGCTCTTTGCCCCGCATGGAGCCCAGGGAGCTGCACTGCAGCGACCGGGAATCGGCTAAGGCCCCGATTTGCCGGCAGGATTTCGTTGCCATGCCACTCCCCTCCCCCTTACTCTGGGTCACGCCGTACTGCGGCGTGTTCAATTCAAGGGAATCGATCAGTGTCTTTGATCAAGAATATTCTGCCCGTCGCCACCCTGCTGGTGGCCCTGCTCTCCAGCCTCCCGGCCATGGCCGACAGCCTGACCATCCGCATTCAGAACATGTCCGGCGTGACGCTTTACCGTCTCCACGCCACCCCGCGCAGCTTCCCCGATTACGACCAGGACCTGCTCGGCAACCGGGTACTGAACGACCGCAGCATCATGCCGCTGACCTTCGAGAACGTGCAGGAATGCCTCTACGATTTCCGGTTCGAGTTCATCGAGGGCTCCGTGATCTACGACGCCGTCGATCTGTGCACCGTCGGCACCTACACGATCATGCCCTGACGGGTCTGACGGGGCGGCGCGGCGCCGCCCCTGCCGGGCCTGACGCTCCCCAACAAGACAGCTCTCCTCGCACCTGCCCCCGGCACGTCGCCGCGCCGGGTTGAGGCGCCCTGCGAGGGGCACTAGGGTCGCCGCCGCGCCAACGGAGACCCCCATGACCTTCACCCTCGCCACCTGGAACATCAACTCCGTCCGCCTGCGGGAGGGGCTGGTGGCGCGCGTGATGGAGGAGGAGACGCCGGACGTGCTCTGCCTGCAGGAGTGCAAGTCGCCGGTGGAGAAGATCCCGCTCGAGATCTTCGCGGGCCTCGGCTACCGGCACTGGGTCGCGCGCGGGCAGAAGGGCTACAACGGCGTCGCCATCTTCTCCAAGCTGCCGATGGAGGAAGTCGGCGCGCATGATTTCGCCCGCCTCGGCCATGCCCGCCATGTCGCGGCGCGGCTGGAGAACGGCGTCACCATCCACAACGTCTATGCCCCCGCCGGCGGCGACGTGCCGGACCGGGAGGCCAACGTGAAGTTCGGGCAGAAGCTCGATTTCTTCACCCACATGCGCGAGCATTTCGGCGCGGAGCGGCCGCGGCGCGAGATCCTCGTCGGCGATCTCAACATCGCGCCGCGGGAGGATGACGTGTGGAGCCACAAGCAGCTCCTCAAGGTCGTCTCCCACACGCCCATCGAGGTGGAACACTTCGAGGCGGCGCGCGAGGCGGGGGGCTGGGTGGATGTCACCCGGGCCGACATCCCGCGCGGCAACCTCTATTCCTGGTGGTCCTACCGGGCGCCGGACTGGAACGCCGCCGACAAGGGCCGGCGGCTCGATCACATCTGGGCCTCGGGGGACATCGCCGCCGCCGCCCATTCCAGCCGCATCCTCCGCGATGCCCGCGGATGGGAGAAGCCGTCGGATCACGTGCCGGTCTTTGCCTCCTTTGACCTCTGACTACGCCCCTCCCGACACGCCGCTGAGCGTGCTGCACGAGGACCACGAGATCGTGGTCGTCGACAAGCCGTCCGGCCTCCTCTCCGTCCCCGGCAAGGGGGAGCATCTGGCCGACTGCCTCATGGCCCGCGTCGCCCTCGCCTTCCCCACCGCGCTGCTGGTGCACCGGCTGGACCGCGACACCTCCGGCGTCATGGTCTTCGCGCTGACGCCCCACGCCCAGCGCCACCTCGGCCTGCAGTTCGAGAAACGGCAGATCAAGAAGGACTACGTGGCGCGTGTCTGGGGCGAGATGGCGGAGGATTCGGGGACCGTCGACCTGCCGCTGATCGTCGACTGGCCGAACCGGCCGCGGCAGATGGTCGACCATGAGAACGGCCGTGCCGCGGTGACGGAGTGGAAGGTGGCCAAGCGCGGCGGTGGGGAGACGCGGGTGCGGCTCTTCCCGCAGACGGGTCGCTCGCACCAGCTGCGGGTGCACATGCGGGAGATCGGCCACCCGATCCTCGGCGATCCCTTCTACGCGGAGGGCGAGGCGCTGGCGGCGGCGGACAGGCTGATGCTGCATTCCGAACGGCTGCGCCTGCGCCACCCCGATGGCGGCAAGGGGCTCACCTTCCGGGCGCCGCCGCCCTTCTGAGGGCCATTGCCGGGCTCAGGCCTCGGCCATGAACTCCACGCGGTTGCCGAAGGGGTCGTCGGTGAAGAAGCGCCGCCGCCCGGCAATCTCGCTATCCCAGCGGACGGTATGGCCCGCCGCCTCCAGAGCCTCGGCCAGGGTATCGAGGCCCGGCACCGCGAAACAGGGATGCGCCTTGGTGGCGGGGGCGAAGGGCTCTGCCACGCCGAGGTGCAACTCCACCGCGCCCTTGCGCAGCCAGAGCCCGCCCCTGCCGGCGAGGCCGGCGGGCTTCTCCACCTCCGTCATGCCCAGAACATCGACCCAGAAGGCGCGGCACGCATCCTCGCCGCCTGCCGGCATGGCGAGCTGCACGTGATCGAGCCGCCAGCTCACAGGTAGCTCCCCGCCGGTTTGAGCGGCTCGCTCCCCTCCCACGTCAGCAGCGTCCACTCGCCGTCATCGCCCAGCATCGCCGGGTAGAGCGGCCGGCCGTAGGCGGCGCCGCCGTCGAGATCGAGCCGATTGCCGAAATGCGTCGCGTGCTCCAGCGCCGTGTGGCCGTGGACGATGAGCTTGCCGTGGTCGGTGTCGTCCTCGAGGAAGCCGTCGCGGATCCAGATGAGATCTTCCTCCACCTGATCCTCCATCGGCACGCCGGGGCGGATGCCGGCGTGGACGAAGATGCAGCCGTCCTCCTCGTGCCAGAGCGGGCGGGCAGCGAGGAAGTCGAGGTGGCTCTGCGGCACTTTCGCCCGCGCCCCTTCCAGCAGCGCCGCCTTCAGATCGGGGGCCACCGGATCGACCCCCATGGAGGCGATCATCTCCATCCCGCCGCCGAGCGGGTGCCGGATGGCGGGCGGGTTCATGTAGGAATAGAGCGTCGCGCCGCCGCCCAGCGCCCGGTCGAGCCAGCCCTTGCCGGACTTGATGGCCTCGTCATGCAGCTCGCCCTCCACCACGAAGCGGTGGAACATCCGGTCGTGGTTGCCCTTCAGGCAGACCCAGTTGCGCCCCTCGGCCAGCCCGGAGGAGAGCCGCTCCAGCACACCCTTCGAGTCGGGGCCGCGGTCGGAGTAGTCGCCGAGGAAGATGATGCGTGCATCCGGGCCCGCCTCCGCCTCGATACGGGCGAGGGCCTGCTCGAGCTGGGCGAGCTGGCCGTGAATGTCGCCGATGGCGAAGAGCATGGGCGCCTCCTTGAAAAGCCTGGGGCGGCCGAAGCCGCCCCTGCCGTCAGATCATTCCGCGATGTCGAATTCCAGTACCTTCACCTGCTGGAACAGCCCCGTCTGGCGCAGCTTGTCGAGCACCGGCTCCGGCACCTGCTCGTCGACATAGAGAATGGCGATGGCCTCGCCCTTCTTGGTCGAGCGGCCAAGGGTGAAGTTGGCGATGTTGACGCCGTTCTGCCCCATCGTGTTGCCCAGCGCGCCGATGATGCCCGGCTCGTCCTGGTTGGTCGTGTAGACCATGTGGCGCCCGATCTCGGCGTCGATGTTGATGCCCTTGATCTGGATGAAGCGCGGCTTGCCGTCGGAGAAGATCGTCCCGGCCACCGAGCGCTCGCGCTTGTCGGTGACGGCGGTCACCTTGATGTAGCCTTCGAACATGCCCGACTGGTCCTGCCGGGTGGTGGAGACCTTCACCCCCCGCTCCTTCATCATGACGGGGGCGGAGACCATGTTCACCTCCGGGTTGCCGCGACGCAGGATGCCGGCGATGACGGCGGAGTTGAGCGCCGCGGCGTTCATGCCGGAGACCTGGCCGTCGTAGAGGATGTTGATGGCCTTCAGCGGCTCGTCGGTCATCTGGCCGACGAAGTTGCCGAGGTGCCCGGCGAGAGCGATCCACGGGCCCATGACCTTCGCCTCTTCGGCGCTGATCGAGGGCATGTTGATGGCATTCGTCACCGCGCCGGTCAGCAGGTAGTCCGACATCTGCTCGGCGACCTGCAGGGCGACATTCTCCTGCGCCTCCGAGGTCGCGGCGCCGAGGTGGGGCGTTACGACGACATTGGGCAGGCCGAACAGCGGGTTCTCCTTGGCGGGCTCTTCGGCGAAGACGTCGAAGGCGGCGCCGGCGACCCGGCCCTCCTTGATCGCCTCGGCCAGCGCCGCCTCGTCGACCAGGCCGCCGCGGGCGCAGTTGACGATGCGCACGCCGGGCTTGAGCTGCGCGATGCGCTCGGCGGAGAGGATGTTCTTGGTCGCTTCCGTGAAGGGCACGTGCAGGGTGATGAAATCGGCGCGCTTCGCCAGCTCATCCAGCTCGACCTTCTCGACCCCGATCTCCGTCGCCCGCTCTTCCGACAGGAAGGGATCGTAGGCGATGACCTTCATCTTCAGGCCCAGCGCGCGGGAGCAGACGATCGAGCCGATGTTGCCGGCGCCGATGACGCCCAGCGTCTTGCCGGTGATCTCGGTGCCCATGAAGCGGGATTTCTCCCACTTGCCGGCATGGGTGGAGGCGTTGGCCTCGGGGATCTGCCGGGCCACCGACATCAGCATCGCGATGGCATGCTCGGCGGTGGTGATCGAGTTGCCGAAGGGCGTGTTCATCACGATGATGCCCTTCTTCGACGCGGCCGGAATGTCGACATTGTCGACGCCGATGCCGGCGCGGCCGATGACCTTGAGGTTGGTCGCCGCCTCGATCACCTTCTCCGTCGCCTTGGTGGCGGAGCGGATGGCGAGGCCGTCATACTGGCCGATGACCTCGAGGAGCTTGTCCTTGTCCTTGCCGAGGTCGGGCTGGAAGTCGACGTCGATGCCGCGATCCTTGAAGATCTGCACGGCGGCGTCGGAGAGTTTGTCGGAGATGAGAACGCGGGGGGCCATTAGGGTGGTCCTTGAATTGGATGGGTCGGGGGGGTGCGTGGCGAGCACGCACCCTACGAATTGCGGGATCGGCAGGCGCGGTAGGGTGCGTGCTCGTCACGCACCGCCACCATCACGCAGCTTCGGAGAGCGCCTCGATCTCGGCCTGATAGGCCCAGTCGAGCCAGGGCAGCATCGCCTCGATATTCGCCGTCTCCACCGTGGCGCCGCACCAGATGCGCAGGCCCGCCGGGGCGTCGCGATAGGCGCCCACGTCGAGCGCCACGCCCTCCGCCTCCAGCCGCTTCGCCACGGCCTTGGCGAAGGTGGCGCCATCGGTGATGCGCTCATCGGTGAACTTCAGGCAGACCGAGGTGGTCGAGCGCGTCGCCTCATCCTCGGCGAGGTTGGCGATCCAGTCGCGCTCGCCGCAGAAATCCCAGATCGCCTGCGCATTGGCCTGGCTGCGGGCAATGAGGCCCTCCAGCCCGCCGATGCTCTTCGCCCAATCCAGCGAGAACAGGTAATCCTCCACGCAGAGCATCGAGGGCGTGTTGATCGTCTCGCCCTTGAAGATGCCCTCGATCAGCTTGCCGCCCTTCGTCATGCGAAAGATCTTCGGCAGCGGCCAGGCGGGGGTGTAGTTCTCCAGCCGCTCCACCGCGCGGGGGGAGAGGATGAGCACACCATGCGCCGCCTCGCCGCCCAGCACCTTCTGCCAGGAGAAGGTGGTGACATCGAGCTTGTCCCACGGCAGCTCCATCGCGAAAGCGGCGGAGGTGGCGTCGCAGATGGTCAGGCCCGCGCGGTCCGCCGGGATGGCGTCGCCGTTCGGCAGGCGCACGCCCGAGGTGGTGCCGTTCCAGGTGAAGACGACATCCTTTTCGAAATCGACCTGCGCGAAATCCACGATCTGGCCGTAATCGGCGGTCTTCACCTCGGCCTCGATCTTCAGCTGCTTGACGACATCCGTCACCCAGCCCGCGCCGAAGCTCTCCCACGCGATCATCTCCGCCGGGCGCTCGCCGAGGAGCGACCACAGCGCCATCTCCACCGCGCCGGTGTCGGAGGCGGGGACGATCCCGATGCGGTAATCCTCGGGCACGCCGAGGATCTCGCGGGTCTGCTGGATGGCGGCGGCGAGCTTGTCCTTGCCCACCTTGGCGCGGTGCGAGCGGCCGAGCGGTGCATCGCTCAGCGCTTCGGGCGTCCATGTCGGGGGCTTGGCACAGGGGCCGGAGGAGAAGCGCGGATTGGCCGGGCGCTGGGCCGGCTTGTCGGTCATCATTGCTGATACCCTCTCAGATATTCGCCCTTCGTTGGGGAAGGGTGTCCCGCCGCCGCAGATACGCCCCGCCCTGCCGCCCTACAAGCGGCAAAAACCTGCTGGGGCGGGCTTTCGCCGTGCGCAGGCCGACGCCCCGTCCATCATAGGAAACTTCGTGAAACCTTCCCTACCTCCGCCGGCCCTGCTACCCCCGCCGCGCGCAGGAAAACCGGAGACGCCGCCTTGTCCGCCCCCTTGTCCATCGCCAGAGAGTCTCTCGTCGGGCCGAGCCTGACCCTGGGCCGGCTGGCGAGGTTCGGCCTCGCCCGAACCTACCGCGACGTTCCGGAGCGGGCGGCCTACCACGCGCAGCTGGCCGCGAAGGGGATGCCGGTGCGGCGCTTCGCGCTGCTCTTCACGCCTCGCAGCGGCTCCTCCCGCATCACCGATCTGGCGACGCAGACCGGCGGGCTCGGCTACCCGGGCGAACTCTTCAACCCGCGCTTCACGCCGAAGATCGCCCGCCACTACGGCGCCCGCTCCCGGGAGGAGCTGGTCCGCCTGACACTGCTTGACCGGCAGGTGGACGGCATCTTCAGCTGCAAGGTAACCTACGCCCACCTGCTGGAGACGTTCGGCGGCCCGCGCCGCTTCTTCGCCGAGGTCGCCCCCGATGCCTGCATCTGGCTGATCCGCGAGGATATCCTCGGCCAGGCCCTCTCCCTCGCCCGGATGCGCCAGACCGGCTACGCCCACAGCACCGAGGTGAAGGCGGGGGCGGAGGCCGCCGCGCCGATCACCTACGACGCCGCCGCCATCCGCCACGCCCTGCGCGTCCTGCGCCACCTTGAGCGGCGGACGGAAGCGATATTTGCCGCCCGCCGCCTGACTCCCCTGCGCCTGAGCTACGAACAGACGATCGCCATGCCCGAGGCGGCGCTACTGGGGCGCATCGCCGCCCACGTCGGCATCCCGGCGCCCGAGACGACGGGGATCGAATCGCGCCTGCAAAAGCTCGCCGACGACAAGAGCCTCTCCTTCGCCGAGCGCTTCCGCGCCGAGCACGGCCGCTGGCTAGCCCGGCTGGAGGCAGCGCGGCAGCCCATGCTGGACCGCCTCCACCAGGACAATACATGACCCAGACCGCCATCCTCATCGCCGCCCCCGGGCAGCTCCACCCCACCCTCGCCGAAGCGCTCCGCTCCGCCTGGGGCGGCGCGCCGCTGCGCTGGCTGGCGCCCGGCGAGGCGGCGGAGTTCGATCTGCCGGAGGTGCCGGGCAACGCCGGGGACGTCTGGCGCGACCTGCAGGGACAGGGCATCGACCTCGCGGTGGTGCCGGCCGAGAACCGCCGCAAGCGGCTGCTGCTGGCGGACATGGACAGCACCATGATCGGGCAGGAATGCATCGACGAGCTGGCGGACGAGGCCGGCGTCGGCGCCGAGGTCTCCGCCATTACCGCCCGCGCCATGAACGGCGAGCTGGATTTCGAGGGCGCTCTCCTCGCCCGCGTCGCCCTGCTGCAGGGGCTGCCGGAGGGCATCTTGGCCGAGGTGCTGGAGCGGCGCATCACGCTCATGCCGGGCGGTCCTGCGCTCGTCGCGACGATGAAGGCCCACGGCGCCCATGCCGCTCTCGTCTCCGGCGGCTTCACCGCCTTCGCCGGGCCCATCGCGGCGCGGCTGGGCTTCAACGAATCCCGCGCTAACGTCCTGCTGGCGGAGAACGGAGCGCTGGCGGGGGACGTCGCCCGCCCGATCCTCGGGCGCGAAGCGAAGGTGGCGGCGCTGGAGGAGCTGGTGGCCCGTCTCGGCATCGCGGAGGCGGACGTGCTGGCAGTGGGCGACGGGGCGAACGACCTCGGCATGCTCACCCGCGCCGGCATGGGCGTGGCGCTGCATGCCAAGCCCGCGGTTCAGGCGGAGGCGCGGCTGAAGGTGAACCACGGCGACCTGACGGCGCTGCTCTACCTGCAGGGGTATGAGAAGGAAGCGTTCGCGGCGTAGGCGAGCGTCCTGGGGGCGCTGCCCCCAGACCCCCGAGGTATTTTTGGCCAGATGAAAGGGGATCCGGGTGGCGCTTTGGGGCGCGGGACGGCCCCTTGCCGGGACGTCGACGCCGCCCTCAGCCGGACAAGCAAAGAGGCGCCGGCGGGCCCAAGTGCCTGCCGAACGCCTCTGGGTCGTCTTGCCGCTCGCCACTCGCGCGCCCGGTCGAGCCTCTCGAGAGGCAGGCCCTGGCGCGCGGAGTGGGTGGCCGGGAGCGCGGCAGGGCCTGCCGCGCTCCGATGCCTGGCCGTCCGACCCCGATCAGGGCCGGCCGGCAGAAAGCTCAGGTGGACTGAACGTCGACCACTTCGATCTGGAACGTCAGGTCCTTGCCCGCGAGCGGGTGGTTGGCGTCGAGCGTCACTTCGCTCTCCGTCACCTCGGCCACCGTCACCGGCACGGCCTGGCCCTGCGGCGTCTGCATCTGCAGGCGGGTGCCGGGCTCCAGCGGGATGTTGTCGGGGATCTGCGCGCGCGCGACCGTCTGCTTGGCGGACGGGTCCGTCTCGCCATAGGCCTCGGTCGCGGGGACCGTCACCGTCTTGCTCTCGCCGACTTCCATGCCGGGGATCGCGGCGTCGAGGCCGGGGATGATCTGGCCGGACCCGACCTGGAATTGCAGCGGCTCGCGGCCTTCACTGGAATCAAAGGTCTGGCCCTCGGTGGTGCCGGTGTAATGAATGGACACGGTATCGCCCTGCTTGACTTGCGTCATGAGCTTCTCCTGTTCTGCTAATTTCGGTGAATTGCGGAGGCCGCGGCTTAAGCGGGTGCTCCGAATGATCTCGCTCTCCTAGCTAGCCCGGGTGCCCGCGGTTTCAACGGATCTGGGGCCATTTATGTGCCAAAAGCGCGAAAAGGCGGGGTTCTCCCCGCCTTTTCCATGCGTCAGTGAACCACCGCGCCCTCAGGCCGCGGCCGGCCGGAGCCGCCCACCCGGTTGCCGAGGATCAGCCCCTCGGACCCGGCGGAGACGGGCAGCGTGTCGCCGTCCTTCACCTCGCCGGCGAGGATCATCTCGGCCAGCGGGTCTTGCAGCGCCCGCTGGATGACGCGCTTGAGGGGCCGGGCACCGAAGACCGGGTCATACCCTTCCTCGGCCAGCCACTGCCTGGCCCCATCGTCCAGCGACAGGGTGATCCCCCGGCTGACCAGCCGCTTGGCCAGAAGTCCGAGCTGGATATCGACGATACCGCCCATGTCGCCCCGGCCCAGCCGGTCGAAGATGACGATCTCGTCCAGCCGGTTGATGAACTCGGGGCGGAAGTGCGCCCGCACCGCATCCATCACGTCGCGCTTGGCGGAGGAAGCATCGGCCCCGTCCGGCAGCTGGCTGAGCGCCTGCGCACCGAGGTTGGAGGTCAGCACGATCAGCGTCTGCTTGAAGTCCACCGTCCGGCCCTGACCATCGGTCAGCACGCCGTCGTCGAGCACCTGCAGGAGCACGTTGAAGACATCCGGATGCGCCTTCTCGACCTCGTCGAAGAGGACGACCTGGTAGGGCCGCCGGCGCACCGCTTCCGTCAGCACGCCACCCTCGTCGTAACCGACGTAGCCCGGCGGGGCACCGATGAGACGGGCCACGGAGTGCTTCTCCATGAACTCGCTCATGTCGATGCGCACCATCGCGCTGTCGTCGTCGAAGAGGAACTCCGCAACGGCCTTCGTCAGCTCCGTCTTGCCGACGCCGGTGGGGCCGAGGAAGAGGAACGAACCGAGCGGCCGGTTCTCGTCGTTCAGCCCGGCGCGAGCGCGGCGGACGGAGTTGGCCACGGCGCGCACGGCGGCGTTCTGGCCGATGACACGGCGGTGCAGGCCGTCTTCCATGCGCAAGAGCTTGTCGCGCTCGCCCTCCAGCATCCGGCTGGTGGGGATGCCCGTCCAGCGCTCGACCACCTCGGCGATCTGCTCGGGGCCTACGGCCTCCTCCACCATGACGTCGCCGTCGTCGCCATCGGCCTCGGCCAGCTTGCGCTCGAGGTCGGGGATGATGCCGTAGGAGAGCTCGCCGGCCTTGCCGAGGTTGCCCTCGCGCTTGGCGATCTCCAGATCGGCGCGGGCGCGGTCGAGCTTCTCCTTCAGCTCACGGCCGGATTCCAGACGGTCACGCTCCGACTGCCACTTGGCAGTCAGCGCCGAGGATTTCTCCTCCAGCCCCGCCAGCTCGCCTTCCAGCTTCTCCAGCCGGGATTTGGAGGCCTCGTCGCTCTCGTGGCGCAGGGCCTCCGCCTCGATCTGCAGCTGCAGGATCTGCCGGTCGAGCGCGTCGAGCTCCTCGGGCTTGGAATCCACCTCCATCCGCAGCCGCGACGCCGCCTCGTCCATCAGGTCGATGGCCTTGTCGGGCAGGAAGCGGTCGGTGATGTAGCGGTTGGAGAGCTGGGCGGCGGCTACGAGAGCGGAATCGCTGATCCGCACGCCGTGGTGCAGCTCGTACTTCTCCTTGATGCCGCGCAGGATCGAGATGGTGTCGACCACCGTCGGCTCTTCCACCATCAGCGGCTGGAAGCGCCGGGCGAGGGCCGCGTCCTTCTCGACATACTTGCGGTACTCGTCGAGCGTCGTGGCGCCGACGCAGTGCAGCTCACCGCGCGCCAGCGCCGGCTTGATGAGGTTGGCGGCGTCCATCGCGCCTTCCGACTTCCCGGCGCCGACGAGCGTGTGCATCTCGTCGATGAAGAGGATCACCTCGCCGGCGGCGGCGGTGATCTCGTTCAGGACAGCCTTCAGACGCTCCTCGAACTCGCCGCGATACTTCGCGCCGGCGATGAGCGCGCCCATGTCGAGGGCGAGGAGCTTCTTATGGCGCAAGGACTCCGGCACGTCACCGTTGACGATGCGCAGCGCGAGGCCCTCGGCGATGGCGGTCTTGCCGGTGCCCGGCTCGCCGATCAGGACGGGGTTGTTCTTGGTGCGGCGGGAGAGGACCTGCATCGCGCGGCGGATTTCTTCGTCGCGACCGATGATCGGGTCGATCTTGCCCTCTTCGGCGGCCTTGGTGAGGTCGCGGGCGTACTTCTCCAGCGCTTCGAAGTTGCTCTCGGCACTAGCGCTGTCGGCCGTGCGGCCCTTGCGCAGGTCGTTGATGGCGGCGTTGAGCTTCTGGGCGGTCACGCTGCCCGCTTCCAGCGCCTCACGCGAGCGGCCGGAATGCATGGCCAGCGCCGTGAGCAGGCGCTCGACGGTGACGTAGGAATCGCCGGCCTTCTTGGCGATCTTCTCCGACTCGTCGAGGACGCGGACGGTGGAATTGTCCATGTAGACCTGCGCGGCGTCGCCCGTCACCTTCGGCTCCTTCGCGAGCGCGGTGTCGGTGGCCTGGCGGACGGCGGCTGCGTTGCCCCCGGCGCGGTCGATGAGGCCGGCGGCCATGCCTTCCTCGTCGTCCATCAGGGCCTTGAGGATGTGCAGCGGCTTCAGGCGCTGGTGGTTCTCGCGGGCGGCAATCGTCTGGGCGGCCTGAAGGAAGCCGCGCGCCCGCTCGGTGAACTTCTCCAAGTTCATGAGTCTTCTCCTTTTCAAGCACCCCGGGGAACGGTCGGAATCGATGCCCGCTCGGCGGCACATCGGAGGGTCGGGGCCTTGACGCCTATCTGGGGTGGGGCGTGACCTGTTGCAAGTCTGCCATAGCTCTTTTCAGCCGCCGGATCTCCTCCGCCGAGGTCACCCGCAGGCCGGGAGTGGCGAAGCCCAGCTCCAGCAGACGCGCCTGCGGATCGGCCGGCTCGGCGCAGGAGGCATGCAGGTCGCAGCCCGGCAGCGCGGTGAGCAGCTGCGCCGCGGTCTCCGCCCGCACGCCGCCGCCCGGCATGAGCGCCGGCGAGCCGGCGGAGAGGCGCAGCGCTTCGCGCAGGCGCGGCAGCCCGTCCACCGCGCGGGGGGCGCCGCCGGAGGTGAGGATGCGGGTGATGCCGAGGCGGCGGCAGAGGGCGATGGCTTCCGCCTGGTCGGGGACGAGGTCGAAGGCGCGGTGGAGCGCCACCTCCATCCCCTCCGCCGCCTCGACGAGCCGCGCCAGCACCGCGGCATCGAGCCGGCCATCGGCCAGCGAGGCGCCGATGACGACGCCGGCCAGCCCCGCCTCGCGGGCGGAGGCGATGTCAGCCAGCGCGGCGCCCTCCTCGTCGAGGCCCAGCTCGAAGCTGCCGGGCGCGGGGCGGATGAGCGCCATCACCGGGACGGGCGACTCGGCGGCCAGCACCATCATCCCGGCGGAGGCGGTGAGCCCGCCGATCTCCAGCGCCGCGCAGAGCTCGATCCGGTCCGCCCCGCCCTGAATGGCGGCGGCGAGTCCGGCGGGCGAGTCGACGGCGATCTCAAGCTGGCTGTTCATGCGCCGCAGCTAGCGCCGCTTCGCGCCGGACGGCAAGGCTTCGCATCGTCCCGGGCCTTGACCGGCGGGGCCTCGCGCCGCATCACGGCGAAAATCCCGGAGAGCCCCATGGACGACCGACTGATCGTAGCCCTCGACGTGCCCAACGCCGTCGCCGGACTGAAACTGGTGGAGGCGCTCGGCCCCGCCGCCAACTTCTACAAGATCGGCCTCGGCATGCTCACCGGCGGCGGCCTCGCGCTGGCCAACGAGCTGAAGGAGGCGCACGGCAAGCGCATTTTCCTCGACATGAAGCTCTTCGACATCGGCGCGACAGTGGAGGCGGCGGTGCGCGGCCTCGCCCAGTTCGACCTCGATTTCCTCACCGTCCACGGCGACCCCCACGTGGTGCGCGCCGCCAAGGAGGGCGCCGGCGGCTCGGGGATGAAGATCCTCGCGGTGACGGTGCTGACCTCGCTTGAGCGGTCTGACCTCGACGAGGGGATGATGCAGGCCGGCGACGTGCCGGAGATCGTCGCCGGGCGCGCGGCGCGGGCGCTGGAGGCGGGGGCCGACGGCGTGATCTGCTCGCCGCAGGAGGCGCATCTCGTGCGGGCGCTGAGCGAGGCGGAGGGGAGGCTGATCGTCACCCCCGGCGTGCGCCCGGTGGGCAGCGCCCTCGGGGACCAGAAGCGTGTGATGACCCCGGCGGAGGCCGTCGCGGCGGGCGCCGATCACGTCGTCGTCGGCCGCCCCGTCTGGCAGGCCCCGAGCCCGCGCGCGGCAGCGGAGGCGATCCAGGCGGAGCTGAGCTCCAGCCGGGCGTTGATGCCGAACCGGTGAGGGGGCGGCGTTTCGCGGGCTGTGACTGTTGCTCAGCGGAGCGCCTGCGGCGCACGCCTTTTGGGTTAAGGGGGGCTGTCTGCCCCCCTCTGCCTGCGGCAGATCCCCCCGAGGATTTTCGGGACCAAAGACAGGGGGCCGGGTGGCCGCCGTGTCGCGAGGAGGCCGGCGGGCCGCTTCAGTCCATCTGCACGATTTCGGCGACCATGATGGTGCCGCCCATGTCGAGGAAGGGGCAGCCGTCGGCGAGGGTGCCGGCCTCTGCAGCCGAGGCAGCCTCAATGACGCTGTAGCCCATCATCGGGGTGATCTCGTCCTTGCCGGGGCCGACGAACTCCGGCGCCTTGAGCGGGTTGTTCGGCTCCACGGCCCTGTCGCCGAGGTCCTTCATCCAGTCCATCCAGCGCTGCCGGCCGTCGGTGACCTCCTCTTGCGTCATGTCGTGGCGTCCGCCGTGATAGGTGAAGATGAAGCGCGGCATGCAGGTCTCCTTTTTGGTGCATTCCCCCTTTCATGTGCCCCGCGCCGGCGCCGGGGCAACAAAAAACCCGGGCGCGAGCGCCCGGGCAGGTGGTGACAGGACTGACTGGAAGGAGGGTCAGCCCTTGGAGAACTCCGGGTAGGCCTCCATGCCGAGCTCGGAGAGGTCGAGACCGGCGATCTCTTCCTCTTCGCTCACCCGGATGCCCATGATCATCTTGAGGATGAACCAGACGATGGCGGAGACCACGAAGACGAACACACCGACGATGATGATCGAGATCAGCTGGCCGCCGATGGTGGCCGCATCATTGGTGAAGACCACCGCGATGGTGCCCCAGATGCCGCAGAACAGGTGCACCGGGATGGCGCCGACGACGTCGTCCACCTTCACCTTGTCGAGCAGCGGGATGGCGAAGACGACGATCACGCCGCCCACGGCCCCGATCAGGGTCGCCGCGCCGAGCGTCGGCGTCAGCGGCTCAGCGGTGATGGAGACGAGGCCCGCGAGAGCGCCGTTCAGCACCATCGTCAGATCGACCTTCTTGTAGAGGATCTGCGTCAGGATCAGCGCGGCCACCGAACCGCCGGCCGCGGCCGTGTTGGTGTTGGCGAAGATCCGGGAGACGTCAGCCACATCGCCGACCGTGCCCATGGCGAGCTGCGAGCCGCCGTTGAAGCCGAACCAGCCCAGCCACAGGATGAACGTGCCAAGCGTGGCAAGGGCGAGGTTGGAGCCCGGGAACGGGTTCACGCGGCCGGCGGTGTACTTGCCGATGCGCGGCCCGAGGATCAGCGCCCCGGCGAGAGCCGCCCAGCCGCCGACGGAGTGCACGACGGTCGAGCCCGCGAAGTCCTGGAAGCCGTACTGGCTGTCGAGGAAGCCGCCGCCCCATTTCCAGGAGGCCTGGATCGGGTAGATGATGCCGGTCAGGACGATCGTGAAGATCAGGAACGGCCACAGCTTGATCCGCTCGGCGAGCGCACCGGAGACGATGGAGGCCGTCGCGGCGCAGAACATCAGCTGGAAGAAGAAGTCCGAGCCGGTGGAGGCATAGCCGTAGTCGTCGGCCGCATCGCGGGCCACGCCCACGCCTTCCAGAACCGCAACGCCAAAGGCGCCGAGGTAGCCGCCCGTCTCATCCGCGCCGATCGACCAGCTGCCCAGCGGGTACATCAGGTTGTAGCCGATCAGGTAGTAGAAGATCCCTGCGAGCGAGAAGAGCGCGACGTTCTTCGTCAGCTGCATCGCCACGTTCTTGGAACGCACGAGGCCCGCTTCGAGCATCGCGAAGCCGGCGGCCATGAACATGACGAGAAAGCCGCCGATCAGGAACAGCAGCGAGTTGAAGATGAAGATGCTGTCCGTCGAGGCGGCAACACCCACGTCGGAGATGGTCTCGTCCGCGGTCAGCGCGTCCTCGACATCCTCGGCCGTCGCCTCGATGGCGTCGCCCGTGGCCTCGGCGGCATCGCCGATCGCCTCGCCCGTATCCTCGATCGCCTCGCCCGTATCCTCTACGGCCTCTTCGGCCACGTCGTCGATCAGCAGGTCGTCACCGTCGACCGTGATCGTGTCCTCGTCTTCGACGACGGCATCCTGCGCCCAGCCTGTATCGGGCACGGCCGACACGCCGATGGACAGGAACGCCATCAGCAGCGCCACCATCCAGAGTTTGAAAACCTTCATTGTCCCTTTTCTCCCGTTGTCCGTCGCTTACAGCGCGTCGTCGTTGATCTCGCCGGTGCGCACGCGCAGGGCGCTGGCCACGTCGAGCACGAAGATCTTGCCGTCGCCGATCTTGTCGGTCTTCGCCGTGGTGGCGATCGTGGAGACCACCTGGTCGGCGAGCCCGTCGGGCACGACGATCTCGAGTTTGACCTTGGGCACGAAGTTCACGGCGTATTCGGCGCCGCGATAGATCTCTGTGTGACCGGACTGGGAGCCGAAGCCCTTGATCTCGGTCACCATCATGCCGCGCACGCCCACGGAGGTGAGTGCTTCGCGCACCTCCTCGAGCTTGAACGGCTTGATCGTCGCGATGATGAGTTTCACGTCTGTCCCCTTGCAATTAGCTCCCGGGTGGAGGGCCTGCCCGCGCCGTGCCCGGGTGACCGCCTTGGCAAACCAAGCCTTTACGCGGCGGGCGGAACAAGAAAACGAGAGCCGCCTGGGCGGGCTTTCGGGGCGAAATCGCACAATTATTGCACAATCTGGCGGCAAAGACGCTTTTTTGAGCGGAATGAAAACTGTGCGCACCGAGACTCAGGGTGCTCAACATTTCCTCCGGATGCGGTTATGCTCGCCGCAAAAGACGGCCCAGAAGGCCGGGATCCCCCCGAGACGAGCAGCTCAAGGGCAACCGATGGCAAACAATTCGAAGCGGCCGCCGCTGGTGGCCGACCGGCGCTATCCGGGCAAGAGCGCGGAGAAGAAGGCCGAACGCGGCAGGCAGGGCGGCAAGCCCGGGCCCAAGGCCGCGAGCAGTTCCGGCGGCGGCCGGAAGGGCCGCGCGCCCAAGGCCGCGCGCCAGGCGCCGCGCCGGCGGCGCGGGCCGGTCGGCTGGGTTCTCGGCTTTTTCGCTTTCATCGGCCGCCTGCTCTGGGGTGTCGGCTGGCGCGTCGGCGTGGCCTTCGGCCTCTTCCTCGGCGGCGCCGTGCTCATCTACGCCGCCGGCCTGCCGGACGTGGACGAGCTGGTCGACGGCCGCGCCCGCGGCTCCGTCACGCTGACGGATCGCGACGGCGCCACCTACGCGTGGCGGGGCGAGCAATACGGCGGCATGATCACTGCCGACACCGTCTCCCGCCACCTCAAGAACGCGGTGGTGGCGACGGAAGACCGGCGCTTCTACCGCCACTTCGGCATCTCGCCCCGCGGCATGCTCGGCGCCGTGCGCATCAACATGAGCGAGGGGCGTGGCCCACTGGAGGGGCATGGCGGCTCCACCATCACCCAGCAGACGGCCAAGCTGCTCTGCCTCGGCCGGCCCTTCGACCCGGCGGAATGGGAGAGCGAGGCCGAGTACGAGGCCGATTGCCGCCGCACCACGCTGTGGCGCAAGGCGGTGGAGGCCGTCTACGCGATGGCGATGGAGGCGAAGTACACCAAGGACGAGATCCTCACCATCTACCTCAACCGCGCCTATCTCGGCGCCGGCGCCCGCGGCTTCGAGGCCGCCGCTCAGCTCTACTTCGGCCATTCCGCGGCGGAGGTGACGCCGGCGGAGGGGGCGATGCTTGCCGGCCTCCTCAAGGCGCCCTCCTCCTACGCCCCCACCAACTCGCTCACCCGTGCGCAGGATCGCGCCAACCTCGTCGTCGGCCTGATGGAGGAGCAGGGGTACCTCTCGCAGAGCGCCGCCGCCGAGGCGCGCGCCAACCCAGCCACCCTCAGCCAGGCGGCGGCGGAGCAGCGGGGCGGCTACTTCGCCGACTGGGTGATGGATTCGGGGCCCGAGTTCTTCACCCGGGACACGACGGAGGACGTGATCATCCGCACCACGCTGGAGCCGCGAATCCAGCGGGCGGCGGAGGATGCGATCACCACGATCTTCGAGACCAAGGTCGCCGACAGCTCCAACGCGCAGGCGGCCATTGTGGTGATGAGCGCGGACGGCGCCGTGCGCGCCATGGTCGGCGGGCGGGATGTCGGCGCCTCCTTCGCCTTCAACCGCGCCACGCAGGCGCTGCGGCAGACCGGCTCCACCTTCAAGCCGTTCAGCTACGCGGCGGCGCTCGATCTCGGCGCCTCGCCGATGGACATGATCGAGGACACGCCGATCACCATCGACGTCCCCGGCTCCGGCCCGTGGAGCCCGTCGAACTACGACCACGAGTTCGAGGGCTCCATCACGCTGCTGCAGGCCCTGCGGGAGAGCCGCAACGTGCCGGCCGTGCGCGTCGCCATGCGCGCGGGGCTGGAGAACGTGCGCCTCGTCGCCCACGGCTTCGGGATCGACCGCGATCTCGCCGACGGCCCGGCGCTGGCGCTCGGAGCCTCGGAGGCGACGCTGCTGGAGATGACGGGCGCCTATGCCGGCATCCTCAACGGCGGCTCCTCGGTGACGCCCTACGGCATCGTCGATCTGCGCTTCCAGGGGAACCCCGAGCCCCTGATGACCACCCGCTCCGGCATCGGCGAGCGGGTGATCCGCGAATCCGCCGCCCGGCAGCTCACCTACATGATGCACGACGTGGTCGAGAACGGCACCGGCGGCCGCGCCCGCGTCGACGGCTGGGAGCTGGCGGGCAAGACAGGCACCACCTCGGCGGCGCGCGACGCGTGGTTCATCGGCTTCTCCGCCGATTACGTGGTGGGGGTCTGGATGGGCTACGATGACAACACGCCGCTCACCGGCGTCACCGGTTCCGGCCTGCCGGCGGAGATCTGGCACGAGGCCATGGCCCGCATCCTCGCCCCGCTGACACCGACGCCCCTGCCGATGGACGCCCCCATCGCCGCGCGCGACCAGTCCGCCGCGGCGGTGGAAGGCACGCTGGACAACATCCTCGGCGGCGGCGGCAGCAACGCGGCGGCGCCCGCCAACCCCGGCGCGACCGCCTCCAGCGACAATGCCGGCTTCGCCCCGGCGACGCCGGCGCCGCAGGAAAGCTCCGGCTCCATCCGCGACGCGCTCAACGCGATCCTCGGCGGCGGCTGACCCGCCGCCGGGGGCCGTCGTTCCCTCTCGCCCTGCGGTTGCGCCACGCCGGAAATGGCGGAAATCCCCACCGCCCGTGCACGGGCCGGCGCTTGTCCGACTCGGGCTGGCCGTGCGACCGTCACCGGGAATACCGGAGGGTCCCCATGTCGCGCCTGTTGTCTGCCCTGTGCCTCGTTCTCGCCGCCCTCCTCCCCCTGGCCAGCCCCGCGCAGGAGGCGATGCCCGAGCGGCACCCGGCCATCTCGCGCAATGTGGATTTCTACGGCGCCGACCTGCAGCAGATCTTCGACACCACGCTCGATGCCTGCCAGGCGGCCTGCCTCGATAACGGCCTCTGCCAGGCCTTCACCTTCAACACGCGCAACAATTCCTGCTTCCTCAAGGGCGGCGTGACCAGCCAGACGCCCTACGAGGGCGCCATCTCGGCCGACATCGTCGCGGCCACGCCCGATGCCCTCCTCCGCGCCGAGACCCGCGCCGCCGATCTCTTCTTCCTCGATGCCGGCACGCTGGCGGCGGCGCGGGAGCTGGCGCTGATGATCGGCCGCCACCACGCGGCCGACGGGCTCACCGCGGCCGAGCTCCTCTCCGCCGCAGATGCCCAGCCTGCCGGCCTCGCGCGCTGGCGGCTGACGGGGGCGGCGCTCTCCCTCAGCGACCGGGCGGATCTCTGGATGGCCTACGGCAACCTCGCCCGCACGCTGGACGACGGCGAACCGGCGCAGGTGGAGACGGCCCGCGGCCGCGCCGTGCCCGCCCTCGTCAACGCCTACCTCCGCGCCGGATCGCCCGAGCTGCAGGCGACGATCCTCTCCGATCTCGCCGCCGCGCTGGAAGAAGCGAGCCGGGGGCAGGAGATGATTCCCGCCCTCCGCCTCGCCCAGAGCATCCAGCCGCGGCGCGACACCGAGGCGGCGCTGGAGCGCGCCATCGGCCTCTACGGCTTCCGCATCGTGAACACGGATGTGGAGAGTGACAGCGCCCGCCCCCGCATCTGCGCCGAGTTCTCCGAAGATCTCGTGCAGGCCGGCGTCGATTACGCGCCCTACGTCCAGCTGCCCGACCAGTCCCTGACGGTGGAGGTGGACGGCCGGCAGCTCTGCGTCGACGGCGTGACCCACGGCAGCCGCTACCGGCTGATCTTCCGCCCCGGCCTGCCCGCCGCCTCGGGCGAGGAGCTGCCCTCCCCGGTGGAGATCGCCCAGTACGTGCGCGACCGCTCCCCCGGCGTGCACTTCCCCTCGCGCGCCTACGTGCTGCCGGCGAGGGGCGACGTGGCCCTGCCGGTAGAGAGCGTGAACCTCGATGGCATCGACCTGACGCTCTACGCGGTGTCGGATCGCAACATCATCCGCGCCATGCAGGAGGATGTCTTCTCCTCCACCCTCCCCCCGTGGACGCGCGACTACTTCGCCGACGAGATCGGGACGGAAATCTGGGAGGGCACGGCAGAGCTGGAGGCGCCGCTCAACGAGGATGTCACCACCCGCCTGCCGATGGACGAGGCGCTGGAAGGGCGAAACGCCGGCCTCTATGTCCTCACCGCCGCCGTGCCGGGGGCGGACCCCTATGACGAGCCGCCCGCCGCGCAATGGTTCATCCTCTCCGATCTCGGCATCACCACGATGGAAGGGGCGGACGGGCTGACCGTCGCCATCCGCTCGCTCGGCACGGCCCGGCCGGTGGAGGGGGCGGAGGTGGAGCTGCTCTCCCGCGCCAATGCCGTGCTGGGCACGGCGGTGACTGGGCCGCGGGGTTTCGCCACCTTCGACGCCGGCCTCGTGCGCGGCCTCGGGGCCGCGGCGCCCGGGCTGGTCACAGTGCGCTCCGGCGAGGCGGACATGGCCTTCCTGTCGCTGACGGACCCGGCCTTCGACCTCTCCGACCGGGGCGTCGAGGGGCGCGAGGCGGCCGGGCCGATCGACGTGTTCCTCACCACCGATCGCGGCGCGTACCATGCCGGGGAGACGATCTGGGCCACGGCCCTGATGCGCGCAGGCGAGGTGGAGGCCCTGCCCGGCGTGCCGCTGACGGCGATCCTCTACCGCCCCGACGGCGTGGAATACGCCCGCCAGACCAGCGCCGATGGCGTCCTCGGCGGCCATGTCTTCGCCCTGCCGGTGGCGGAGACCGCCCCCCGCGGCACGTGGCGGATCGAGATGAAGACGGACATGGAGACGCCGCCGCTGGCCACCACCACCGTGCTGGTGGAGGATTTCCTGCCCGAGCGCCTCGATTTCGACCTGTCGCTGCCGGAGGTCATCGCCCTCGGCGACGTTCCCCGCCTCGCCCTGCAGGCCGACTACCTCTTCGGCGCCCCCGCCGCCGCCCTGCCGGTGGAGGGCGAGCTGGTGCTGCGCGCCCGACGGCAGATCGACGCCTATCCCGGCTACCGCTTCGGCCTTTACGACGCGCCGGTCGAGCCGCGCGCAGCCAGCTTCGGCGGCGAGGAGACGGCGGCGGACGGCGCGGCTGACATCGCGCTGGCCCTGCCTGAGGCCTCCGGCCTCTCCCAGCCCCTGGAGCTGACCGTTAAGGCCCGCGTGGCGGAGCTCTCCGGCCGCCCGGTGGAGCGGCGCACCAGCACGACCGTCCTGCCTGATCAGCCGATGATCGGCATCCGCCCCGCCTTCGGCGACGAGGTGATCGCCGAGAACAGCGCCGCCGCCTTCTCCCTCATCGCGCTCGCGCCGGACCTCTCGCCGCAGCGGATGGACGTCCAGTGGACGGTCAACCGCGTCGAGACCCGCTACCAATGGTACCGACTCGCCGGCGCGTGGAACTGGGAGCCGGTGACCACCCGCACCCGCGTCGCCCAAGGCGAGGCCACGCTCGGCGCCGAGCCGGTGGAGGTCTCGGCCGATGTCGACTGGGGGCAGTACGAGATCGTCGTCGAGCGCCATGGCGGCGCCTATGTCGCGTCGTCGGTGGAGTTCTACGCCGGCTGGTACGTCCCCGAGGGCGCCGCCGACACGCCCGACGTGCTGGACGCCTCGCTGGATGCCGAGAGCTACGCCCCCGGCGACACCGCCACCTTGCGCATCGTGCCCCGCTTCGCCGGCACGGCGCTCGTCACCGTGCTGACGAACCGCGTCGTCCATATCGAGGCGGTCGAGGTCTCCGAAGGGGAGAACCTGATACCGCTGGAGGTGACGGAGGAATGGGGCGCCGGCGCCTATGTCTCCGCCTCCGTCCTGCGGCCCATGGATGTGGAGGCCGGCCACAACCCCGCTCGCGCCCTAGGCATCGCCTATGCGCAGGTGGCGCCGGGCGAGCGCCAGCTCTCCGTCAGCCTCGATGTGCCGGAGGAGGTGCGCCCCCGCGAGCGCCTGACCACCGGCATCGAGATCGCCGGCCTCGCGCCGGGCGAGGAGGTCTATGTCACCCTCGCCGCGGTGGATGTCGGCATCCTCAACCTGACCGCCTTCGAGGCGCCCGACCCGTCGGAACATTACTTCGGCCAGCGCCGCCTCGGGGTGGAGATCCGTGACCTCTACGGCCGGCTGATCGACGGGCTGCAGGGCGCGATGGGCACCGTCCGCTCCGGCGGTGACGGCGCCGCCGCGATGGCCGCCGAGGCGCCGCCGCCCACCGAGGAGCTGGTCGCCCTCTTCGCCGGCCCCGTGCGCGTCGGCCCAGATGGCCGGGCGGAGATCGGCTTCGAGCTGCCGGCCTTCAATGGCACGGTGAAGCTGATGGCGGTCGCGTGGAGCGCCACGGGCGTCGGGCAGGCGAGCGAGGATGTCGTCGTGCGCGACCCCGTTGTCCTCTCCGCGACCCTCCCCCGCTTCCTCGCCCCCGGCGACACGTCGCGGCTGCTGCTGGAGCTGACCCATGCCGACGGGCCGACCGGCGCGGCCGAGGTGGAGATCGCCGCCAGAGGCGTCACGCTCGACGCCCCCGCAACGCTGACGGCGGAGCTGGAGGAGGGCGGGCGCTGGGTGCGTGCCCTCGGCATCACCGCCGGTGACGCCGGCGTCGCGGAGATCGACATCCGCATCACCACGCCCGGCGGCGAGGTGCTGGAGAAGTCCCTCCGGCTCGGCATCGAGGTCAATGACCCCGAGGTCATGCGCATCTCCCGCTTCGATCTCGGCCCGGGGGAGACGTTCACTTTCAACGACCAGGTCTTCGCCGGCTTCCTCCCCGGCACCGGCGAGGCGACCCTCTCCGTCGGCCCGCTGGCGCGCTTCGACGCGCCCGGCCTCCTCGCCGCGCTCGACCGCTACCCCTACGGCTGCACCGAGCAGATCGCCGCCACGGCGCTGCCGCTGCTCTACCTCTCCGACGTCGCCGAGGCGATGGAGCTGGCGAGCGCGCCGCAGGTGGCCGCCCGCGTCAACGACGCCATCCGCGAGGTGCTTGGCAACCAGGCCGCGAACGGCGCCTTCGGCCTCTGGGGGCCCTACTCGGGCGACCTCTGGCTCGATGCCTTCGTGACCGACTTCCTCTCCCGCGCGCGGCAGGCCGGCTACGCCGTGCCCGACCTCGCCTTCGAGCGGGCGATGGACAACCTGCGCAACCGGGTGAACTACGCGCCTGACTTCGAGGAGGGCGGGCAGGAGATCGCCTATGCGCTGATGGTCCTCGCCCGCGAGGGCGCCGCGGCGGTGGGAGACCTGCGCTACTTCGCCGACGAGCGCGCCGCGGCCTTCACGACGCCCATGGCCGCCGCCCAGCTCGGCGCGGCGCTCGCCTTCTACGGCGATCAGCGCCGGGCCGATGCGATGGTCGCCCGCGCGCAGGGACTGATCGAGACGCTGCCGCCGGAGCCCGATTCCTCCGTCTGGCGCATCGACTACGGCACCCAGCGGCGCGACATCGCCGCCGTGCTGGCGCTGGCCGTGGAGGCCGGCAGCTACGCGGTGGACCGGGCGGGACTCTCCCGCCGTCTCTCCGCCGCGCTGGCCGCCGGCGAGCCCTCGACGCAGGAGGCGGCATGGTCCCTCCTCGCCGCCGACGCGCTGATCGACGACCTGCGCGAGACGGGGGTGACGGTGAACGGCGCCCCGCCGGACGGCCCCGTGGTGCGCCTGCGCGAGCAGAGCGCGGGGGCGGCGCCGGTGGAGGTCACCAATGGCGGGGAGGCGACGGAGCTGACGGTCACCGCCTTCGGCGTCCCCGAGGTGCCGGAGGCGGCGGGCGGCAACGGCTATGCCATCCAGCGGGCCTACTACACGATGGAGGGCGCGCCGGTGGAGCTCACCTCCGTCGCCGCCGGCACGCGGCTCGTGACGGTGCTGACCGTCACGCCCTTCGGCCGGCAGGAGGCGCGGCTGATGGTGGAGGACCCGCTGCCCGCGGGCTTCGAGATCGACAACCCGAACCTCCTCGCGGCGGGCGACATCTCGGCGCTGGACTGGCTCGACCCGGCCTATGCCGAGAGCGCCCAGTTCCGAGCCGACCGCTTCCTCGCCGCCGTCGACTGGCGCTCCGACGGGCCCTTCCGCCTCGCCTACATCGCCCGCGCCGTCTCCCCCGGCAGCTACCACCACCCTGCGGCCCACGTGGAAGACATGTACCGCCCGCAGATGCGTGCCCGGACGGATCCGGGACAGGTGGTGGTGACAGAGTGAGGAGGCGGCGCCGGAAGCCGGAATTCGCGCGAATTCCGAAGACGAATTCCGCGCGGAATTCGTCTGCTTCGGCGGTGGGGCTCGTCGCCCTGGCCGCCCTCCTCTGGCTGGCCGCCTTCGGGCACGACCGGGTCTCCGCCTGGATCGCGGCGACCGACCTGCCGCCGCTGGCCGTCACCCACTCCCCCGAGGTGGTCGACCGCGAGGGCCGGCTCCTGCGCGCCTACACCGTGGCCGACGGGCGGTGGCGGCTGGCGGTGAGCCTCGACGCGGTGGACCCGGACTACATCGAGATGCTCATCCGCTACGAGGACAAGCGCTTCCGCGAGCATGGCGGCGTGGACGCCGTCGCGATGGCCCGCGTGGCGTGGCAAGCGCTCCGCTACCAGCGCTTCGTCGCCGGCGGCTCGACGCTGACAATGCAGGTCGCCCGCCTGCTGGAGGACGGCCCGACCGGCACGCTGGACGGCAAGCTGAGGCAGATCCGCGTGGCGCTGGCGCTGGAACAGCGGCTGAGCAAGGACGAGATCCTGCAGATCTACCTCGGCCGCGCCCCCTTCGGCGGCAATATCGAGGGCGTGCGCGCGGCCTCCTACGCGTGGTTCGGCAAGCCGCCGCACCGGCTGACGGCGGCGGAATCGGCCCTGCTCGTCGCACTGCCGCAATCGCCGGAGGGCCGCCGCCCCGACCGTCACCCCGAGGCCGCCCGCGCCGCCCGCGACCGGGTGCTGGCGCGCATGGACGGCGCCGGCGTCATCACCGAGGAGGCCCGGCTGGCAGCGATGACGGAGCCGAGCCCCACCGGCCGCCGCGCCTTCCCCCTCCTCGCCGCGCATCTGGCGGATCGCGCCCGCGCCGCCGACCCGCTGGCGGAGGTGATCCAGACGACGCTCGACGCCGGCCTACAAGTGCGGATCGAGTCGCTCGCCGCCCGCGCCGCGCGAGAGGCGGGCCAGCGCCAGCAGGTCGCCATCGTGGTGGCCGATCACCGCACGGGGGAGATCCTCGCCTCCGTCGGCTCGGCCGGCTACTCGGCGGACAGCCGCGAGGGCTTCCTCGACATGACGCGCGCGCCCCGCTCCCCCGGCTCGACGCTCAAGCCGCTGATCTACGGCCTCGCCTTCGACCGGGGGCTGGCGCATCCGGAGACGATCCTCTCCGACCGCCCGATGGATTTCGCCGGCTACCGCCCGCAGAACTTCGACGGCCTGTTCCGGGGTGACATCCGCGCCCGGGAGGCGCTGCAGCTCTCGCTCAACCTGCCCGCCGTGGCGCTGCTGGACGCGATGGGTCCGCAGCACCTCTACTCCGCGCTGCTGCGCGCCGGCGCCTCGCCGCAGCTCCCCGACGCGCAGGCCCCCGGGCTGGCCATCGCGCTCGGCGGGCTGGGGCTGTCGCTGACGGATCTGACGGCGGTCTACGCGGCGCTGGCGCATGGCGGGACGCGGGTGGACCTGCGGTTCACCCCCGGCCCGACGCCCGGCTTCCGCCCGACGAAGCTGATGGGCCGCGCCGCCGCATGGCAGGTGGCCGACATCCTGTCGGAGACGCCCCGCCCCCTAGGCATCCGCGAGGCGGAGGTCGCCTACAAGACGGGCACCTCCTACGGCCACCGCGACGCGCTGTCGGTCGGCTTCGACGGGGCACATGTCGTGGCGGTCTGGATGGGGCGGGCGGATGGCACGCCGGTGCCCGGCGTCTTCGGCGGGGCCGAGGCGGCGCCGGTGATGTTCGCCGCCTTCGAGCGCATCGAGGGCCGCCGGGTGCCCCTGCCCCCGCCGCCGCCGGAGACGCTGATCCTCGCCGGGGCGGCCTTGCCGGCGCCGCTCCAGCGCTTCGCCCCGGCGGGAGCGGCGGCGGAGGACCCGGGGCCGCGAATCGCCTTCCCGCCCGACGGCGCCCTGGTGGAGGGCGACGCGCTGGTCGCCCGCGTCTCCGACGGGGCGGGGCCGTTCACGTGGCTGGCGAACGGCGCCGTGGTGGCGCAAAGCCACCGGCGGGACGTGCCGCTGGCGCTGGGCGCCGGCTTCTCCTCGCTGACGGTGATCGACGCGGAGGGGCGGTCGGCCTCGGCGCATGTGGAGATGCGGTAGAGGGTGGGGGAGGCGGTGGGGTGGACCCCCGCCCTGCGGGTCGCCAAGGCGGTCCCGCCGCCGCTTTTTTCCCTCCCGCGGAATCAAAGCCGTGGGCCGCCGCGCGACCGCCGGCCCGTCCCCACGGGCCGGCGTGAGAGGGCGGCGCATATGGCGGGCTAGGGATGGTGGGTTGGAAACCCACCCTACGGGGCTCGCTCAGGGCAAGGGCTCTGGGAGGCGCGGCCTCCGCTCATTTCCCCGCGCGGAATCAAGCCGCAGGCGCCGCGCGAGCGCCGGCCCGTCCCGGCGGGCTGGCGCTCTGCCTGAGCTTGGTGCTCAGCTGTGGGCGGGGAGGGGCTTGGCTGGCATAAAGTGCGCGGCAGCGCTGTTGCTGCGCCATCCCACGGGCCGGCGTGCGAGGTCAGGGCCCGGCTGAGAGCGGCGCCTGCCCCGACCGGGCCCTCAGCGAAACCCGAGGGCAACCCCAGCTGCAGGCGTGCCGGGCTGAAGCCCGGCTTACATGCCGCCCTCCACCCTCCGGCCACCGCTCCGACCTGCCCCCATTCCCGCTCCCACGCCGCCTTTCCGCTTGGAACGCGGCGCCGGCATGCACATATAGGGGCAAACCCGATTTCGTGAGGGAGCCAGACATGCTGGGCATGGGCGACAGCCAGAAACCCGCCACCGACAGCGTCGTTGTCGAGGGGACGGACGAGAACTTCATTGCCGAGGTCATCGAGGCCTCGCAGCAGCAGCCGGTCATCGTCGACTTCTGGGCGACGTGGTGCGGCCCCTGCCGCCAGCTCGGACCGGCCATCGAGGCCGCCGTCGCCAAGACCAAAGGCAAGGTGAAGCTCGTCAAGATCGACGTCGACAAGCACCCCGGCTACGCCGGCCAGCTGCGTGTCCAGTCCATCCCCACCGTCTATGCCTTCTTCCAGGGCCAGCCGGTCGACGGCTTCCAGGGTGCGCTGCCGCCCAGCCAGGTGGACGAGTTCGTCTCCAAGCTCGCCGCCATGGCCGGCGACGGGGCGGAGGATGACGGCGGCCTCGAGGAGGCCCTCGCCGCCGCCGAGCAGATGCTCGAGCAGGGCGCCGTCACCGACGCGGCGGAGACCTTCTCCGCCATCCTCGGCGAGGCGCCGGAGAACGCCGCCGCCTATGGCGGACTGATCCGCTGCCACGTCGCCCTCGGCCAGATCGACCAGGCGGAGGCCGTCCTCAACGGCGCCCCCGCCGCCATCCACGCCGCGCCGGAGATCGAGGCCGCCCGCGCCCAGATCGCCCTCGCCCGCCAGGCGGAGAATGCCGGCCCCGTCGCCGACCTCCGCGCCAAAGTTGAGGCCGACCCGACCGACCACCAGGCCCGGCTCGACCTCGCCACCGCCCTCCATGCCTCCGGGCAGACGCAGGAGGCGGTCGACCAGCTGCTGGAGCTCTTCCGCCGCGACCGGGAGTGGAACGACGGCGCTGCCAAGACGCAGCTCCTCACCATCTTCGAGGCGCTCTCCCCGAAGGACCCGGTGGTGCTGACGGGGCGGCGGCGGCTCTCCTCCATGATCTTTGCCTGATCGCCGGGGCGCGCTAGCTTGGCTGCCATGAGCCGCACCGCAGACCTGCCCGAGACCATCGCCCTCTTCCCCTTGCCGGGGGCGGTGCTCCTCCCCCGCGCCCGCCTGCCGCTGCAGATCTTCGAGCCGCGCTACCTCGCGATGATGGATGACGTCCTGAAGACGCCGGAGCGGCTGATCGGGATGATCCAGCCCACGCGCGACGACAGCGGGCTGCACAGCGTCGGCTGCGCCGGCCGCGTCACCAGCTTCAACGAGACTGATGACGGCCGCTACATGATCACCCTCATGGGCCGCTCGCGCTTTCGTCTCGTGGAGGAGGTGGAGGGCTTCACGCCCTACCGCCGCGCCAAGGTCGACTGGGCGGAGTTCCGCGCCGATCGCGGCCCGGCGGAGACCGATGCCGCGCTCGACCGCACGGCCTTCCTCGGCCTGCTCAAGCGCTTCTTCGATTCCGAGGGACTCTCGACGGACTGGGATGCGCTGGAGGCGGCGGAGGACGAGATCATGATCAACGCCCTCTCGATGCTCTGCCCCTTCGAGCCGGAGGACAAGCAGGCCCTCCTCGAAGCGCCGGCCCTGACCAAGCGCCGGGAGGTGCTCGAGGCGCTGATCGAGTATTCCCTCCGCGGCGGCCATGGCGAGGAGCGGATGCAGTGACCGGCGAGGGGCCGAAGGACGCACCGGAGAAAGACGAGGCACCGCTCGCAGACGGGGCGCCCGGACCGGGCGACGCGCCGGAGCTGCCCCCCGAGGCCACGCCCGCCGATGCGCCGGAGGGCGCGGCCGCCCGCCGCCCCGCCGCCTTCGACCCGCGGATGCTGGAGGCGCTGGTCTGCCCCGAGACGCGCGGCCCGCTGACCTACGACAAGTCCCGGCAGGAGCTGATCTCCCACGCCATCGGCCTCGCCTACCCGATCCGCAGCGGCATCCCCGTGATGCTCACCGAAGAGGCGCGCAATCTGAAGGAAGATTGACGGCAGGGGCCGCCCCTCACGCCCTGAGCCAGCCCTCCGCGAAGCGCACCTCCTCCAGCCCGGCGAAGCGGCAAAGCCGCTCCAGCTCCGCCATGAAGGCCGCCTGCCGGCCCCTGCCCCAGCGCACGCCCGGCTCGGGCCAGAGGGCGCGGACCTCCAGCGCCCCCTCCGCCGCTCCGGGCTTCTCGCGGCTGGCCTTCATGTCCACCCGGCCGACCAGCCGCTCGCCCTGCAGGAGCGGGAAGACGTAGTAGCCCCATTGCCGCTTCTCGGCCGGCACGAAGATCTCGATCCGGTAGAAGAAGCCGAAGAGCCGCTCCGCCCGCGCCCTGTCCCGCAGCATCGGATCGAAGGGGGAGAGGGCGCGCATCCGCCCGCCCGCCTCCGGCAGCGCCGCCGCCTCCTCCGAGAGGCCGGGGAAGGCGATGGAGCGGCGCAGGCGTCCGTCGGCCTGTTCCACCGCGATCTCCTCCACCTCGCCCCGGCCCAGCGCGCCGGCGACCCAGCGTTTCGCGTCCTCCGGCGGCACCATCCGCTTGCCCCAGAAACCGGCCAGCTCGCCGGAGGTGGCGAAGCCCAGCCGCGCCAGCGCCTCCCGACAGGCCCAGTCGAGGCTCTCCTCGCCGCTCGGCCGGGGGGAGAGATGCTCCGGTGGGATCACGCGCTCGGTGAGGTCGTAGACCTTCCGGAAGTTGTCACGCCGGGCGACGGTAATCTCGCCCGTGTGCCAAAGCCATTCCAGCGCCGCCTTGGAGGGATGCCATTCCCACCAGCCGCCGGGGCCGCCCCTCGGCTCCTCCGGCGCAAGCTCGCCGGAGGTGATGGGGCCGCGGGCGACATGGGCGCGCACGTCATCCAACTGGTCGAGGAAGCCCTCTCCCTGCCAGCGCGTCCACTTCTCCCGCATCCCGGCCTCGAAGCGGGCGAAGACGTGGCGCCAGTGTGGGAAGAACTCCACGGGGATGACGGCGGCGTCATGCGTCCAGTGCTCGAAGAGCGCCCGCTCGCGGCTCATCAGCCGGCCCAGCGCCGGGGGCCGGTAGGCGCCCATGCGGGAGAAGAGGATCAGGTCATGCGCCCGGGCGAGCGTGTTGACGCTGTCGAGCTGTACGAAGCCGAGCCGCCCGATCAGCGCCCGGAGGTCCGCCCCCCGCCCCGAGCCCCCGGGCGGCGCCAGCAGCAGGTGCCGCGCCATGAACAGACGCCGGGCGAGCGGGTTGGACAGGACGGGCAGGCTCATGGCGCCACGCTAGCGGGGGCAGGGGGTGAAGGGAACGACTGGTGGGGGGTGGGGCCGGTCTGACGCCGGCGCTTGGGGGCGGGGCCCGCGTTAGCTGAGCGTGAGCCGGTGCATGGCGAGCCGGTGCATGGCGAGGGGCGAGAGCGGACCCCGTAGGGTGGGGTTCCACCCCACCTTCCCCCGCATCCAAGCAGGGTGAGACATCCGCCCCATGCCGCCTTCCAAAAGCGCAACCCTCGCACGCCGGCCCGTGGGATGGCGCTGCAACGGTCCCGCTGCACGCTTTATGCCGGCCAATCCCCTCCCCGCCCTGAGCGAAGCCCCAAGCCCAGCCAGAGCGCCAGCCCGCCGGGACGGGCCGGCGCTCGCGCGGCGGCCTGCGGCCTTGATTCCGCGCGGGGGAAGGAGCGGCGGCGGGGGCTCCGGAGCCCTCGTTCCGAGCGGGTCTCGTAGGGTGGGTTTCCAACCCACCATCCTTGGCCCGCGATATGCACCAACCTCGCACGCCGGCCCGTGGGGCGGCGCTCCAACGGCTGAGCAATGCGCTTTATGCCCGCCAAGCCCCTCCTCGCTCACCGCGAAGCACTCAGCCCCACCAGAGCGCCAGCCCGCGGGGACGGGCCGGCGCTCGCGCGGCGGCCTGCGGCCTTGATTCCGCGCGAGGGGAAGCAGCGGCGGCGTCCGAGCAGGGCCCCACGGCGCCATCGCCCCCCGCCCCGGGGAAGCCGCTCCCACCGCCCGATCCCCTCCACCAGCACCGCCGAACTGGACAGATGCCCCCCGAGCGCCTATCTCGGCGGGCCATGGCCAAGGACAGCGACAACTACAAGGTGATCTCCGAGAACCGCCGCGCGCGGTTCGATTACGCCATCGAGGATGACCTCGAGGTCGGCATCGTGCTGACCGGCTCGGAGGTCAAATCCCTGCGCGTCGGCCAGTCCAACATCGCCGAGAGCTATGCCTCTGTGGAAAACGGCGAGCTGTGGCTCACCAACAGCTACATCGCCCCCTACGAGCCGGCGAAGACCTGGGGCCACGAGCCGCGCCGCAAGCGCAAGCTGCTGGCCTCGCGGCGGGAAATCTCGCGGCTGTGGAACGGCACCGAGCGCGAGGGGATGACCGTCGTCCCCCTCGTCCTCTACTTCAACCACCGCGGCATCGTGAAGATGAAGGTGGCGCTGGCCAAGGGCAAGAAGACCGTCGACAAGCGCGAGACGCAGGCCAAGCGCGACTGGAACCGCCAGAAACAGCGGCTTCTGAAGGAGCACGGGTAGGCGCTCGCCGCGCCGTGTCCTCCCGTGTGCGGCGGCGGCCCCGGGCCCCGTTGCCAGCGGCGGGACGGCTCTGCTATCCGTCCGCCCCATGTGGGTGCTCCTTCTGTTCGAGGCGCTGGCAGGGTTGCTGGCGGGCCTGTTCATCGCGCTGATCGTGCTGCGCTTTCGCATGCTCCTGACAGCCGGCGCGCTCGGCGGCCTGCTGGCCGGACACATCTGGGAGGCGACGCGCCCCACCGGCCTCATCGACACCGCCGGCGTCAGCCCGACGCTCGACCTGTCGCTGCCCGGCCTGATGCCGCACCTGCTCGCCGGGGCGGCGGGCGGCTTCGCCCTCGCCGGCCTCATCGCCCTCGGCATGGGCCGCCGCCGCCGCCCCTCGCGAGAGAGCTGACGCCGCCCACCGGACGCCGATGTCCGCGCGGACATCGGATCGGACGTCGCGCGACCTCCGTCCAAGTCCGGCCCCTTGCGCCCCCGCCGCCACCTTGCCACCTCACCGGCCTCGGGCTAGGGGATGGGCGGAAGGAGCAGGCCATGGATGATCCGAAGGTTCTGGTCTCGACAGCCTGGCTGGACGAGGCGCTGGGCGACCCCGAGCTGCGGGTGCTCGACGCCTCCTGGTACCTGCCCGACATGGGCCGTGACGCCGCCGCCGAATATGCCGAGGCGCATATCCCCGGCGCCCGCTTCTTCGATATCGACGCCAACTCCGACCCGCGCTCCGACCTGCCGCACATGGCCCCGCCGGAGGAGGTCTTCTCCTCCCGCCTGCGCGCCATGGGGCTCGGCGACGGGCAGCGCATCGTCGTCTACGACGGCGCGGGGATCTTCTCCGCCCCGCGCGTCTGGTGGCTGCTCTCCCACATGGGCAACTTCCGCTCCGTCGCCGTGCTCGACGGCGGCCTGCCCAAGTGGCGCGCCGAGGGGCGGCCGCTGACGGCGGAGCTGCCGCAGCTGCGCGAGCGGCACGTCACCGCCACCCGCCGGGCGGAGATGGTGCGCGACGTCACCGAGGTCGCCCGCGCCGTGAAGCTCGGCGACGCCCAGATCGTCGATGCCCGTCCGCCGGCGCGCTTTCGCGGCGAGGCGGCGGAGCCGCGCCCCGGCCTGCGCGCCGGGCACATCCCCGGCAGCCGCAACCTCTTCTTCAGGGACCTGCTGGCCGAGGACGGCACCCTGAAGCCGGAGCCGGAGCTGCGCGCCCTCTTCGCCGGCGCGGGGGTCGACCTCGATCGCCCCGTCATCACCAGCTGCGGCTCGGGCGTGACGGCGGCGGTGCTCAGCCTCGCCCTCTCCCGGCTCGGCAAGCAAGATCACGCGCTCTACGACGGCTCATGGGCCGAGTGGGGCATGGAAAGCGACCTGGCGGTCGCCACCGGAGAGGCCTGATGCTGGAAACCCTGAGCGAACCCGCGCCCGACAAGATCCTGGCGCTGATGGCGGCCTACCGCGCCGACGAGCGCGCCGAGAAGATCGACCTCGGCGTCGGCGTCTACAAGAACGCCGAGGGCGCGACGCCCGTCATGCGCGCCGTGAAGGAAGCCGAAGCCCGCCTTCAGGAAAGCCAGCAGACGAAGAGCTACACCGGCCTCGCCGGCGATCCGGCCTATGCCGACGCCATGATTGGCCTGATCCTCGGCGAGGGCGCCCCCCGGGGCCGACTCGCCGCCGTCGCCACGCCCGGCGGCACCGGCGCCGTGCGGCAGGCGTTCGAGCTGATCCGCATGGCCTCCCCCAATGCCACCATCTGGTACAGCGAGCCGACGTGGCCCAACCACGTCTCCATCCTGAAGTACCTCCAGATCCCGGCGAAGCCCTACCGTTACTTCGACAGCGAGACGGGCGAGGTGGACGTGCCCGGCATGCTGGCGGCGCTGGAGGGCGTGGCCCCCGGCGATGTCGTCCTGCTGCACGGCTGCTGCCACAACCCGACGGGCGCCAACCTGACCGGGGAGGACTGGGACAAGGTCGTCGCGCTGCTGAACGACAAGGGCGCCCTCCCGATGGTCGACCTCGCCTACCAGGGCTTCGGCGACGGGCTGGAGGCGGACGCCACCGGCGTGCGCCGCATCGTCGCCGGCTGCCCGGAGGCGCTGATCGCTGCCTCCTGCTCGAAGAACTTCGGCATCTATCGCGAGCGGGCCGGCCTGCTCGTCGCGCTGGCGAAGACCGAGAGCGAGGCGAAGCTGGCGCAGGGCAACCTCGCCTTCCTCAACCGTCAGAACTACTCCTTCCCGCCCGATCACGGCGCCCGCGTGGTGACGGAGATCCTGACGGATGCCGAGCTGCGTGCCGACTGGCAGGAGGAGCTGGAGGAGATGCGCGAGGGGATGCTCGCCCTCCGCCAGCAGCTCGCCGACGAGCTGCGGCGGCTGACCAACTCCGACCGGTTCGATTTCGTCGCCCGCCACCGCGGCATGTTCTCCCGCCTTGGCCTGACGCCGGAGGAGGTGGAGCAGCTGCGCGCCGAGCACGCCGTCTACATGGTGGGCGACAGCCGCATCAACATCGCCGGGCTCAATGCGCGCACGGTGCCGGTGCTGGCGCAGGCCATCGCGCAGGTGATCTGAGCGGGGCGGGAGGCCGGCGGAGGGGCAGGTGGCCGGGGGCCGCATTGCCCTCCCCCCGGCCTTCGGCTAGCGCTGGCCCATGCTCGCCGTCTTCCTGCAGACCCTGCCGTTCTTCGCCATCATCGGCCTCGGCTACGGGGCGGGAAAGGTTGGCTTCTTCACGGCGGAGGCGACGGCCTACCTGACGAAGTTCGTCTTCTACTTCGCCCTCTCGGCGATGATCCTGCGCTTCACCGTCACGCTCGGCTTCGGGGAGATCTTCTCCTGGCCCTTCGTGCTCGCCTACCTCTCCGCCACGCTGGCCGGCTACCTGATCGTCACAGCAGTCGCCCTCGCCCGCGGGCGGGGCATGGCGGAGGCGGCGGTGGAGGCGCAGACGGGCGTGATCGGCAATACCGGCTTCCTCGGCCTGCCGATGCTGGGCCTGCTCATCGGTGAGGCGGCAATCGGCCCGGCCCTGCTGGTGCTGTCGGTCGACCTCATCGTCTTCTCCTCGCTCTTCACCGTTCTTATGACGCTCTCGCGTGGCGGGCGGTTTGGGCTGGCGCTGCTCTGGCGGGTGCTGCGCGGGCTGGTGGAGAACCCGATGATCGTCTCGCTCGCCGTCGGCCTCACCGTCGCGGCGCTCGACCTGCCGGTGCCGGAGCCGGTGATGTCCCTCCTCACCCTCCTTGGCGCCGCCGCCACGCCCGGCGCGCTCTTCGCCATCGGCGCCTCTCTGGCGACGAAGAGCGCCGAGCGGCTGGGGGTGGCGGCCTGGCTGACCTCCGTCAAGCTGGTGCTGCACCCGGCGCTGGTGGCGGGGGCGGCGCTCTTCCTCTTCAACGTCGATCCGTTCGCGGCCAGCGTCATGATCGCCGCCGCGGCGCTGCCGGTGGCCGGCAATGTCTACATGCTGGCGCAGGTCTACGGCGTGGCGCCGCAGCGGGTCTCTGCCGCCATCCTCTTGTCAACGACGGCCGCCATCGTCACGTTCCCGCTGGTAATTGCGCAGGTGACAGGAGGATGAGCATGGAGACGGTCAGCGAGAAGCGGTGCTTCGAGGGCACGCAAGGGGTCTACCGGCATGCCAGCCGCGCGACGGGAACGGAGATGACCTTCGGCCTCTACCTGCCCCCCGGCCCCGGCCCGCACCCGGTGCTGTGGTTCCTCGCCGGGCTCACCTGCACGCATGAGAACGCCATGGTGAAGGCCGCCGCGCAGCTCCACGCCGCCGAGGCCGGGCTGGCGCTCGTCTTCCCCGATACCTCGCCGCGGGGCGAGGGCGTGGCGGATGACGAGGCCTTCGACATGGGCCAGGGCGCCGGCTTCTACGTCGACGCGACGGAAGAGCCCTGGGCGCCCCACTTCAAGATGTGGAGCTACATCGCCGACGAGCTGCCGGAGTTGCTCTCCGCCGAATTCCCGCTGGAGATGGGCCGGCAGGGCATCACCGGGCATTCCATGGGCGGCCACGGCGCGCTGACGCTGGGGATGGGGCTGAAGGGGCGCTTCGCCTCCCTCTCCGCCTTCGCGCCGATCTGCCAGCCGACACAGAGCGACTGGGGCCGCAAGCAGTTCACCGGCTACCTCGGGGCAGACGAGAGCAAGTGGCTCGCCCACGACGCGACCCACCTGATGGAGACGGAGGGCTTCGAAGGCGAGGTGCTGGTGGATACCGGCGCGGCGGACGAATGGGGCGAAGGGCTGCTCCGCTCCAGCGCCCTCGGCGGGGCGATGGCGAAGCGCGGCCAGCCCGGCGCCTTCCGGATGCAGGCCGGCTACGACCATTCCTACTTCTTCGTGCAGAGCTTCATCGGCGAGCATATCGCCTTCCACGCCGAGCACCTGTGGTGATCGGGCGATGATCTATGTCGATGCCGATGCCTGCCCGGTGCGGGCGGAGGCGGAGCGGGTGGCGCTGCGCCACGGTCTGAAGATGTTCGTGGTCTCCAACGGCGGCATCCGCCCGTCGCGCGAGCCGCTGGTGGAGAATGTGATCGTCACCGAGGGGCCCGACGTCGCCGACATGTGGATCGCCGAGCGCGCCGGCGCGGGCGACGTGGTCGTGACCTCCGACATCCCTCTGGCGGCGCGGGCGGTGGAGGCGGGCGCGCTGGTGGTGAAGCCCGACGGCGAGCAGCTCACGGCGCGCAATGTCGGCCAGGCCCTCGCCGCGCGCGACCTGATGACGGACCTGCGCGCCGCCGACCCCTTCCGCCAGGGCGGCGGCCGCCCCTTCTCCAAGCGCGACCGCTCGCGCTTCCTCGACGCGCTGGAACGCGCGGTGCGGGCGGCGGCTCAGGGTTAGGCGGGCTTCTCTCCCGCGGCTCCTGCCGAGCCGTTCCCCCGCCCGGAGTCAAGCCGCAGGCGCCGGGCGAGCGCCTGCCCGTCCCGGCGGGCTGGCGCTCTGGGTGGGGCTTGGTGCTCAGCAGTGGGCGGGGAGGGGTGTCCCAGGCATAAATCAAGGAGCGACGCCGTGGCAGCGCCACCCCACGGGCAGGCGCTCGCCCGGCGCTCGAACCGGGATGCGAGGTGGAGAGGGGGCGGTGGGTTGGAAACCCACCCTACGGGGACGGCGCAGCGTGCGGGTCGGGTGACCTGAACCCCAGTCGCCCGCCCCACCTTTCATCTGGCCAGAAATACCTCGGGGGGCTCCGGGGGGCTGGCCCCCCGGCCTTCCCTCTCACTCCGCGCCGTCGGCTTTGGGCATCGTCCCGCCCAGCACCCGCACCTCGCGCTGCGGGAACGGGATGGAGATGCCGTTCTCCTGGAAGGCGTCCCAGAGCGCCAGGTAGACGTTGCCGCGGATGTTCGTCAGCCCGCCGGTCGGGTCGTTGATCCAGAACCTCAGGATGTAGTCGATCGAGGAATCGCCGAAGCCGGTGATGTGGCAGACGGGCGGGCGCTCAGAGAGGACCCGGGAGACGTTCTGCGCCGCGTCGATGGCGATGCGGCGGACCTTGTGGGGGTCGTCGCCGTAGGCGGTGCCGAAGTGGATGTCGAGGCGGACATACTGGTCGGAATGGCTCCAGTTGACGACCTGACCGGTGATCAGGTCCTCGTTGGGGATCAGGTATTCCTTGCCGTCCCGCGTGGTGATCGAGACGTAGCGGGCGCCGAGCATGTTGATCCAGCCGAAGGTCTCGCCGAGGGAGATGACGTCGCCGGGCTTGATCGACCGGTCGAGCAGCAGGATCACGCCGGAGACGAGGTTGGAGACGACCTTCTGCAGGCCGAAGCCGAGCCCCACGCCGATGGCCCCGGAGAGGACGGCGAGGCCGGTGAGATCCACGCCGACCGCGCGCAGGCCGATGAAGAAGGCGGCGGCGAAGAGCAGCACCTGCGCCAGCTTGACCATGAGCACGCGCAGGCTCGGGCTGAGATCCTCGTTGCGCTGGATCCGGTCCGACAGGATGCGGCTGACGAAGCGGGCGGCGGCGAAGAGCGCGCCGATGATGACGGCGGCCTGCAGGATCATCCAGAGCGACAGCCGCGCCTCGCCCAGCTCGAAGGAGAGCGAGGAGAGCAGCAGCCGCACCTCCTCCGTCAGGCCGAGGATGGAGAGCGTCACCCAGGCCCAGGCCCCCGCCCGCACCAGCCCGCGCAGGAAGCCGTTGGGGATCAGGCGGGAGAGGAGGGCGATCAGCAGCCAGGCCGTCGCCAGCTCCGCCATGATGGCGAGGAGGTAGGAGCGCGAGGGCCATGTGACGGCGCGCATCGCCCAGACGGTGAGCCAGATCAGCGGCACGAAGAGGATCAGGCGCAGCCGCTTGTGGAAGGTCAGCAGCCAGCGCATCTGCCACATCCGCAGCCCCTGCCGGCGCTTCAGCCAGTCGCGGTAGCGGGGGCCGAGGAGGCCGGCGAGCAGGTGGGCGGCGATGGCGAGAACCAGCGCGATGGCGATCTGGTAGACGTTCCACTCGCGCAGGAGCGACAGGGCGAACAGCCGGGCGTCGCCCCAGACGCCCTGGATGATGCCAAACATGTCTGCGAACGCGCCGCCTTCCATCCGCCGAGACTGCCGGGGAACGCGGGTGGAGGGAAGAGCCCGCGGGAGCGCCGCTGCCCTGGCCCGCTCCCCGCCCGCCCACCCCGCGTGCCAGGGCAGCGGCGGGCATCGGGGGCGACGGGCGGGAGGGATGGAGGGTGCGGGACCGGGGGGCCAGCCCCCCGGAGCCCCCCGAGGGTATTTCCGGCCAGATGAAACAGGCGGGTCAGTGGCGGGTGGGTGGAGCAAGGGTGGGCAAGGGAGGGGTGGGGCCGTGAGCGGTAACGCTGCAGCGGCTCTCTTGTGAGACTCGCGGGGCAGGTATATGTGCGCGCCATGACAGAGGTTTTCGACATGGACGATCGCGCGCGCCTGCCCTGGCGCTTCTTCGGCGCGACCCGGTCGATTCTTGCGCGCGCCTGAGCGGCCGCTCGCCCCCGTTTCCCGCGCCCCCGCCGGCGCGTCCCCATGACGCCTATCCGCAAGGGAGAGACCGCATGTCCCCCAAGACGCTCTACGACAAGATCTGGGATGCCCACCTCGTTCAGGAAGACGAGGACGGCACCAGCCTGATCTACATCGACCGTCACCTCGTCCACGAGGTCACCAGCCCGCAGGCCTTCGAGGGGCTGCGCCTGACCGGCCGCACCGTCCGCGCGCCCGACAAGACCATCGCCGTGCCGGACCACAACGTGCCCACCACCGAGGACCGGGTGAACGGCATCACCAACCCCGAGAGCCGCATTCAGGTGGAGGCGCTCGACAAGAACGCCAAGGACTTCGGCATCCATTACTACCCGGTCAGCGATGTCCGGCAGGGGATCGTGCACATCATCGGGCCGGAGAACGGCTGGACGCTGCCCGGCATGACCATTGTCTGCGGCGACAGCCACACCGCCACGCACGGCGCCTTCGGCTCGCTGGCGCACGGGATCGGCACGAGCGAGGTCGAGCATGTGCTCGCCACGCAGACGCTGATCCAGAAGAAGTCCAAGAACATGAAGGTGGAGATCACGGGGCAGCTCTCCCCCGGCGTCACCGCCAAGGACATCGTGCTGACGATCATCGGCCGCACCGGCACCGCCGGCGGCACCGGCTACGTGATCGAGTATTGCGGCGAGGCCATCCGCGCCCTGTCGATGGAAGGGCGGATGACGATCTGCAACATGGCCATCGAGGGCGGCGCCCGCGCCGGCCTGATCGCGCCCGACCAGACGACATTCGACTACATCAAGGGCCGCGAGCACGCGCCGAAGGCGGAGGACTGGGATGCCGCCGTCGCGTGGTGGCAGAGCCTGCGCTCCGACGACGACGCCCATTGGGACAAGGTGGTGACGATCAAGGGCGAGGAGATCGCCCCCGTCGTCACCTGGGGCACCAGCCCCGAGGATGTCCTGCCCATCACCGCCGAGGTGCCCTCCCCCGAGGCCTTCAAGGGCGGCAAGGTCGGCGCCGCGAAGCGGAGCCTCGAATACATGGGCCTGCAGCCCGGGCAGAAGCTGACGGATGTCGAGATCGACACGGTCTTCATCGGCTCCTGCACCAACGGGCGGATCGAGGATCTGCGCGCCGCGGCCGCCGTGCTGAAGGGCCACAAGGTCAAGCCCGGACTCCGGGCGATGGTCGTCCCCGGCTCCGGCCTCGTGCGCAAGCAGGCCGAGGAAGAGGGGTTGGCGGAGATCTTCACCGAGGCCGGCTTCGAATGGCGCATGGCCGGCTGCTCGATGTGCCTGGCGATGAACCCCGACCAACTGTCGGTGGGGGAGCGCTGCGCCTCCACCTCCAACCGCAACTTCGAGGGCCGTCAGGGCCGCGGCGGACGCACGCACCTGATGAGCCCGCAGATGGCGGCGGCGGCAGCGATCACCGGCCGGCTGACGGACGTGCGCGAGATGCTCTCGCCCGAGCCGGAGCCGGCGTGATGAAGAGCTGGCTGATCCTCGTCATCATCGGCGTGGTCTTTGCGCTGGGCGGCCTCGTCGCCCTCGCCAACCCCTTCGCCGCCTCGATCGCGGCGACGACCATCGTCGGTTTCGTCTTCCTCTTCGGGGGCGTGGTGGGGCTCTGGATGGCCTTCTCCGACAAGGAGGACAGGCACCGGGTGTGGCACGGGGTGGTCGCCATCGCGGCGATCATCGCCGGCGTCTTCCTCGTGGCGGACCCGCTGAGCGGGATGATCTCCCTCACGCTGATGCTGGGGCTGCTCTTCTTCGTTCTCGGCGTCGCGCGGATCATCGTCGCGCTGTCGATGCGGGGGAGCCCGTATCTCTGGGTGATGATCCTCTCGGGCGCGCTCTCCATCCTCATCGGCGTGCTCGTCTTCATCGATTTCGAGACGGCCGCGGGGACGCTCCTCGGCCTCCTGCTCGGCGTCGAGCTGCTCGTCGAGGCCGCCGCCTTCATCACGATGGGCTTCGCGGCCCGCCGCAACTGACAGTCAGGACCGATCCATGGAAAAGTTCACCCAACTGAGCGGCATCGCCGCGCCGCTGCCTCTGGTCAACGTCGACACCGACATGATCATCCCCAAGCAGTTCCTGAAGACCATCCATCGCACCGGGCTCGGCAAGAACCTGTTCGACGAGATGCGCTATGACGACAAGGGCAACGAGATCCCCGATTTCGTGCTCAACCAGCCGGCCTACCGGGAAGCGCAGATCCTCGTCACCGGGGACAACTTCGGCTGCGGCTCGAGCCGCGAGCATGCGCCCTGGGCGCTGGAGGATTTCGGCATCCGCTGCGTGATCGCCACCAGCTTCGCCGACATCTTCTTCAACAACTGCTTCAAGAACGGCATCCTGCCCATCGCCCTGCCCGAGGCGGAGCGGGACATGGTGATGACCGACGCCGAGAAGGGCGCCAATGCCCGCATCGAGGTGGATCTGGTGTCGCAGACGATCACGCTTTCCGACGGCACCACGATCAATTTCGACGTCGACCCGTTCCGCAAGCACTGCCTGCTCAACGGGCTCGACGATATCGGCCTGACGATGGAGAAGGTCGACGCCATCGCCGCCTTCGAGACGCAGGCGAGCAGCAGCCGCCCCTGGGTCTGACACCCCTCCCGCCGGCTGGCCCCGCGGGCTGGCCGACGGCACGCTGAGAGCGGCTGCTTGGGTGCAGCCGATGCGGCAGAAGAGAGGCAGGCGCAGGGCGCGTGCCACATTCTCGCCGCTATGTTTGGGCCGCCGACCGATTCTGGTTTCCAGACCGTAGATCATGACGCGGGCGGCTGCTTCGGCTAGCCGCCTTGTGGCCACCGGCCACGCCCCCACAATATGTCGATTTTCCTGAGAGTTCCGGCCTCAGAAGACCACCGAAGGTTGCAGGTGGGCACCAGTTTTGCCCCAAAAAAGCCCCGCCTGTCCGCAAGCTTTAACGCGGCATTGTTGCGCAGGCGGAATAACGGCAGAAACATGGCACAATTGAGGCAACCCGGAGTTCTCCGGCCTCCATGGCCGGTCGATGACCGCGGCGTGAATTCGCGGCGCTCCGGATCGAAGGCAGGTCACTCATGCTGACACGACTGGCGGGAGCCATTCTCCGGGCCGTGCTCGTCCTTCTCGTTACGGCGGCGCCGGCAATGTTGCTGCCGGGCGCAAGCGCCGACACTCGGATGACGATGATGCTCGTGGCGCTGTTCGTCGGCGCCTTCATCTTCGTCGAGTACAACATCGCCTACCCCTCTCTCGTCACCTTCCGCGATGCGGCGCCGTTCAACCGGATCCGCTTCGGCGGGCTGGCCATCATCCTCGTGCTGCTGCCGCTGATGCTGACGGGCTCCACCGGGTCGCTGCACGACCTGCTGATGGCGGTCGGGCGGCTCCTCGCCGGTGGGCTGGATTTCCCCTACTCGCCCGTGCGCCTGATGGTGCTGATGATGCCGCAGGATGCGCCGCCGGCGCTGCTGGAATCGGTGCGCGTCACCGCCGCCGTGGCCTACCTGGTCTCGCTGGCGATGCTGGTCGTCTTCGTCATCCATCAGCGGCTCTCGGGCTGGCCGCTCAACCGCGGCGGCTTCAACGTCTGGGTCAACCTGCCGACGTTCGACCCGACGGCGGGGGGCGACGTGGTGGACAGGCTGAGCCGCGACGCGGTGATCCACCTCGTCGCCGGCTTCCTGCTGCCCTTCGTGATCCCGGCGCTTGTCAAACTGGTCTCGACCCTGTTCGATCCCCTGAACCTGGCCGAGCCGCACACGCTGATCTGGATGACGACGCTATGGGCCATCGGACCTGCCTCGCTTCTGATGAAGGGCCTCGCCCTGAACCGGGTGGCGCAGATGATCCGCGTGCAGCGATTACGCGGCGCGGCCCGCGCCGCCGAGGCCGAGGGAGAGCTGGCCGCCGCCTGATCGCGGCGATGCTCGCGTCGCTGCTGGCCGGGCCGTCCCTGGCGGAGACCCTGCGGTTTGCCGTCTACGGGGCGGAGCTGAGCCGCGACGGCCCGGGCCTGCTGCTGATGGACCTGCTGGAGCCCGACGCCCAGGCCGCCGCCACGGCACAGGTGATCGCCGAGGCCGCGCCGGACGTGCTGCTGCTCACCGACATGGATTACGATCATGGCGGCGCGGCGCTCGGCGCCCTGCAGGCGCTGCTGGCCGCCGAGGGGCACGAGATGCGCCACCGCTTCGCCGCCCGCCCGAACAGCGGGATGGCGACGGGCCTCGACATGGATGGCGACGGCCGCACCGGCGCCCCGAGGGACGCGCAGGGCTACGGCACCTTCGCCGGGCAGGGCGGGCTGGCGCTGCTCTCGCGATACCCCCTCTCCCTGCGGCGGGACTTCACCCCCCTCCCCTGGCGAGACCTGCCGGGCGCGACTCCGCCCACGCTCCTCGACGGCGCCCCCTTCCCGAGCGAGGAGGCCGCCGCCGCGCAGCGCCTCTCCTCCAGCGCCCACTGGGTGGTGCAGCTCGACGCGCCGGGCGGGCCGGTGACGCTGATGGCCTGGGCCGCGACACCGCCGGTCTTCGACGGCCCGGAGGATCGCAACGGCCTGCGCGCCCGCGACGAGCTGCTCCTCTGGCGCCGCTACCTGGGCGGTGAGCTGGGGCCTGCGCCGGAGGCGCCGTTCCTGCTGATGGGACTGTCCAACCTCGACCCGGAGGAGGGCGACGGCGACACCACCGCCATGGCCGCCTTCCTCGCCGACCACCGCCTGCAGGACCCGCTCCCCCGCTCGGAAACCGGCGGTCTGGCCACCGCCGCCTGGGAAGAGGAGGAGAACGGCACCGGCCCCCTCCGCGTCACCTACATCCTGCCCTCGGCAGACTGGGACATCGCCGATGCCGGCGTGCTCTGGCCCGCCAACAGCGCGCCGCTGGCCGCCGCCGCCGAAGCGGCCGGTCCGCACCGGCTGGTCTGGGTGGAGGTGGCGCGGTGAGGGGCTGCCGCCGAGCGAAAGAGCGCTCCGCCAGACCCGCGGCCCGTTAGCCAGAGGCGCTGCCCTCTCACGCCGGGCCGTGGGGTGGCGCTCCGACGAAGCCTCCGGTGCGCTTTATGCCCGCCAAATCCCTCCTCGTTCCCCGCGAAGTACCCAGCCCAGCCAGAGCGCCAGCCCGCCGGGACGGGCCGGCGCTCGCGCGGCGCCTGCGGCTTGATTCCGCGCGGGGGAAGCAGCGGCACCGATAAGCAGGGCGCCCTCCCCCTCACCCGTTGGCAGCCACCGTCATCGGGGCACCGCCCGCGCGCTGCCAGCCCTCCGGCAGGCAGCGGCGGAGCACTGCGTCCAGCTCCGTCGCGCGGAACTCCGGCAGGAGCGCGGAGAGGCGGGTGGCGCCGAGGCGGTGGTCCGTCTCGTAGAGGTAGCGCATCTCCGTCATCTCGCGCGCCAGCTCCCAGAGGGGTCCCGTCACACGGAAGAGCCACCACGGGAAGTGGAAGATCTTCAGCGGCCGGCCGGAGAGCCCCTCCAGCCGCGCCGTCAGCTCGCGGACGGAGAAGCTGTGGCCCGGGAAGGGGATGTCGTTGTAGCGCGGCAGCGTCTCCCGGCGGGCCGCCAGAGCCTCCGCCGCGCGCGACCAGTCGGGCAGGTAGGCGTAGGCCTGGTGGACGTCCGTCCCGCCGAGCGCCGTCACCCGGCCGCGGCGCAGGGCGCGCAGGTGGCCGATGCCCATGATGTCATCGTCGCGCTCGGGATCGATGAAGTGGCCGGCGCGGAGCAGGATCACCTGCGCGGAGGAGGCGCGGAAGGCGTCCTCCATCTCCTCGCGGATTCGGCCTTTCCGCGCGACGGGCCGGTGCGGCGTCGTCTCGTCCCAGGTGCCGGGGCGGTCGCCGAGGTTGTAGACGGTGGCGGGGTGGATGATCGTCGCGCCCGAGGCCTCCGCCGCCGCGATCACCTGCGCGGTAATGGCGGGGATGATCCTGTCCCAGTCATGGTAGTTCGGCGGGTTGAGGCCGTTGACGATGACGTCGGCGCCGCGCGCGGCCTCCGTCATGTCCGTCCCGCGCTTGTAATGGCGCACATGCCAGCCGGCGGCCTCGAAGGCGCGGCTGGCGTTGGATCCGATCTTGCCCGAGGGGCCGAGGATGAGGGCGGTGCCGGTCATGGCTGTCTCCTTTGCTGGTGCTTGAGCCGGAAGATGGCGCTCGCGACGCGTTAAAGAAATTGCATATCTTCGTTCACCCGGTATTCATGGATGAATGGATATCGCCGATCTCGACTGGTCGCTCATGCGCGCCTTTCTCGCCGTGGCGGAGGAAGGCTCCCTCTCCGCCGCCGCGCGCCGGCTGGGGCAGAGCCAGCCGACGCTGGGGCGGCAGGTGAAGGCGCTGGAGCGGGCGCTGGGGGCGGAGCTCTTCTCCCGCGTGCCGAAGGGGCTGGAGCCGACGAGCACCGCTGCCGCCCTCCTCCCCCATGCGCAGGCGATGCGGGCGGCGATGGGGCAGGTGGCGCTCGCCGCAGCGGCGGGGGATGCCCGGCCAAGCGGCACCGTTCGCCTCACCGCGTCGGACGCCGTCTGCACCTGGCGCCTTCCGCCGGTGATCGCGGCGCTGCGGGAGGCGGAGCCGGGGATCGAGATCGAGCTCGTGCCCTCCGACAGCTCCTCCAACCTCCTCTACCGCGAGGCAGACATCGCGCTGCGCATGTACCGCCCCCGCCAGATGGACCTGATCGCCCGCCACATCGCCGACGTGCCCCTCGCCCTCTTTGCGGCGCAGAGCTACGTCGACCGAAAGGGCCTGCCCACGACGCTCGAGGAGCTGCGAGGCCATGACCTCGTGGGCTTCGACAGGAACACCGCGCTGCTGGAGGGCTTTCGCGCCCTCGGCCTGCCGGCGGAGGAGGGCTGGTTCCCCGTCCGCTGCGACGACAACATCGTCAACTGGGCGCTGACACGGGCCGGCTGCGGCATCGGGGTCGGCCAGCGCGCCATCGGCCGCGCCGACCCGGCGCTCGTCGAGATGCCGCTGCCGCTGGACCTGCCGCCCCTGCCCGTCTGGCTGACCTCGCACGAGGCGATGCGGCGCACGCCGCGCATCGCCCGCACGTGGGACCTGCTGGTGGAGCTCTTGCGCCCCGTCTTCCGGGACGGGTGAGGCGCCTCAGGCCCCCGCGTCGGCCTTCCCCGTGTCGGCATCCCGCTTGTCGGGCTCGATCTGGCCGTGGCGTCCGAGCCAGCGGGCGATGAGCCAGACCCCCAGCGCCCAAGCGGCGCCGAGCGACCAGCCGGCCAGCACGTCGGAGGGCCAGTGCACGCCGAGGTAGACGCGGCTGACGCCGACGCAGACCGTCAGCACCGCCGCCACGGCGAAGCAGAGCACCCGGATGCGCATCTGCGCCTCCGCCCGCGCCAGCATGACGGCGAGGGTCAGGTAGGTGACGGCGGCCATCATCGAGTGGCCGGAGGGGAAGGAGGCCGTGGCGGCGTCCACCGCATGCGGCACCAGATCGGGCCGGGGGCGGGAGAAGCCGAACTTGGCGAGGTAGGAGATCGCCTGCCCGCCCACGATCGCCGCCGCCAGCAGCAGCGCCGAGGCGCGCTGGCGCCGCAGCACGAGGAAGGCGAGGACGGAGAGGGTGACGATGGTCAGCACCACGATCCCGCCGAGCGCCGTGAGGTCGCGCATCGCCACCTCCAGCTGCGGCCCGCCGATGGGGTTGGCGAGGTCGCCCGGCATCCGCAGCGCCAGCAGCACCGCCTCGTCGAAGGCGTGCAGGTCGCCCTCCATCATCTCGGAGGCGAGCGCGCCGAAGGCCCAGAGCGCCCCGGTGACGAGAAGGATGGCGACGAGGGAGATCGGCTCCATCCGGCGGGTCAGTCTGGTCAGGCGGGGCAGGCTCGGCATGTAGACGTCTCCTTGGGGTTCCCGCCTCAAGTTGGCCCACCTCCGCGCCATGGCAAGGCGAGGGGCAAGGCGAGGGGCAAGGCGAGTGGCCGGCCGGCGCAGGATCACGGGGGCGGGTCAGGGTGTCGCCCCGCCGGGCCGGGAACACAAGCGGCGGAGCCGCCGGTGTTACCGGTTCCCTTTCACGTCAAAAGCCTGTATGGCGCGCCAATCTGAGACGTGACGCCACGGCCCCGGCGCATGGAAGGATGAGAGGGGGCCGGCGGCAATGGGGCCGCCATTTGAACGGGAGACGCGGGACCGCCCGCGAGTGCTCCCTTACAGGATACGCTGATGTTCAACACCGTACGTAAATCGATCCAGTGGGGCGATGAAACGCTCACGCTGGAAACCGGCAAGGTCGCCCGTCAGGCCGACGGCTCGGTCATCGCCACGCTGGGCGAGACCTCCGTCATGGCCAACGTGACCTTCGCCAAGCAGCCGAAGCCGGGCCAGGATTTCTTCCCCCTCACGGTTCATTACCAAGAAAAATACTACGCCGCCGGCAAGATCCCGGGCGGCTTCTTCAAGCGCGAGGCGCGCCCGACCGAGAAAGAGACGCTCACCGCGCGTCTGATCGACCGGCCGATCCGCCCGCTCTTCGTCGAGGGCTTCAAGCATGAAGTGCTCGTGATGTGCACCGTGCTCAGCCACGATCTGGAGAACGACCCCGACGTCGTCGCCATGATCGCCGCCTCCGCCGCGCTGACGATCTCCGGCGTGCCCTTCATGGGCCCGATCGCCGGCTGCCGCGTCGGCTTCGTCGATGGCGAGTATGTCCTCAACCCGACGGTCGACGACATGCAGGGCCTGCGCAACGATCCCGAGCAGCGGCTCGACCTGGTCGTCGCCGGCACCGCCGACGCCGTCATGATGGTGGAATCGGAAGCCTACGAGCTGACCGAAGCCGAAATGCTCGGCGCCGTCACCTTCGCGCATGAGCAGATCCAGCCGGTTATCGGCGCGATCATCGATCTCGCCGAAGATGCCGCCAAGGAGCCCTTCGACTTCCAGGCACCGGATTACTCCGAGCTGCTGGGCGTCGTGAAGGGCCTCGGCGAAGACGCCATGCGCGCCGCCTATGCCATCACCGACAAGCAGGAGCGGGTCGCCGCTGTCTCTGCCGCCAAGGAGAAGATCAAGGAGGGGCTCAGCGAAGAGCAGCTCGAAGATCCGAACCTCGGCACCGCGCTGAAGAAGCTGGAAAGCTCCGTCCTGCGCGGCGATGTCGTGAAGAACGGCCGCCGCATCGACGGCCGCGCGCTCGATCAGGTTCGCCCGATCGTCTGCGAGACGGGCCTGCTGCCCCGCACGCACGGCTCGGCGCTGTTCACCCGCGGCGAGACGCAGGGCCTCGTGGTCACCACGCTCGGCACGGGCGACGATGAGCAGTTCATCGACGCGCTGCACGGCAACTTCAAAAGCAACTTCCTGCTGCACTACAACTTCCCGCCCTACTCGGTCGGCGAAGTTGGCCGTGTCGGCTCCCCGGGCCGCCGCGAGATCGGCCACGGCAAGCTGGCCTGGCGCGCGCTGCAGGCGGTCCTCCCCGCCGCGACGGACTTTCCCTACACGATCCGTCTCGTCTCGGAGATCACCGAGTCCAACGGCTCCTCCTCGATGGCCTCCGTCTGCGGCGGCTCGCTGTCGATGATGGATGCCGGTGTGCCGCTGAAGGCCGCCGTGGCCGGCGTGGCCATGGGCCTGGTGCTGGAAGATGACGGCTCCTACGCCGTGCTGACCGACATCCTCGGCGACGAGGATCACCTCGGCGACATGGACTTCAAGGTTGCCGGCACCGAGAACGGCATCACCTCGCTGCAGATGGACATCAAGGTCGCCGGCATCACGCCCGCGATCATGGAGAAAGCCCTGGCGCAGGCCAAAGAGGGCCGGATGCACATCCTCGGCGAGATGAACAAGGCGCTGTCCGGCGTCGGCGAGTTCTCCGTCCACGCCCCGCGCATCGAGACGATGCAGATCCCGACCGACAAGATCCGTGAAGTGATCGGCTCGGGCGGCAAGGTCATCCGCGAGATCGTGGAGACCTCGGGCGCCAAGGTCGACGTCAACGACGACGGCGTGATCAAGATCGCCAGCTCCGATGGCGAGGCCATCCAGCGCGCCTACGACATGATCTACTCGATCGTGGCGGAGCCGGAAGAGGGCAAGGTCTACAAGGGCAAGGTCGTGAAGATCGTCGATTTCGGCGCCTTCGTGAACTTCTTCGGCAAGCGCGACGGGCTCGTCCACGTCAGCCAGATCGAGAACCGCCGCCTGAACCACCCCTCCGACGTGCTGAAGGAAGGCCAAGAGGTCTGGGTGAAGCTGCTGGGCTTCGACGATCGCGGCAAGGTGCGCCTCTCCATGAAGGTCGTCGACCAGGCGACGGGCGAGGAAGCCACCGCCGAGAAGGCCGAGGAATCGGCCGCGGAGTAACCTCCGCCCCATCGAGATCAGCGCGCCCGCCCCGACAACGGGGCGGGCGCGTCTCGTTTGCGGCCCCCGTTGCGTGAGCGGCTGGGCGGCCCTTTGCCGAAGGGCGGACGGCCTCACTCTTTGCTGACGTGCCGGGCACTTGAAGGGCCACCGCGAAGGGCCATCTGTGCCGCAAAGCAGACCTAAGAGGTTCAGCGATGCAGACCCGATACACCCTCTCCGCCGCCGCCGCGGCCCTCGCCGCCAGCCTTGCCGCCCCCGCCCTCGCGCAGGACGTGGGAGACGTGAACGTCGGCGCCGGCCTCTCCACGCTCGGCGGCGTCGTCGAGGGCAGCTACCAGATCACCCCGGAATTCGCCGTGCGCGGCATCGCCAACGGCACCTTCGGCCTCGGCGTCGAATCCTCGCTCGAGGAGTACGAGTTCGACGGCGAGGCGCAGCTCGGCGGTGTCGGCCTGCTGGCGGACTACTACCCGAACGGTGCCAACTTCCGTTTCTCCGGCGGTCTCTACGTGCCGACCGGCGGGCTGGAGGGCACCTTCACCAGCGACGACCGCACCTTCGAGGGCGAGGCGGGCTTCGCCGAAGAGGTGGCGCCGATGGCCACCGTCGGCTACCGCTACGCCTTCACCAGCGGGCTGACCCTCTCCGCCGAGGCGGGGGCGATCTTCTCCGACTACGAGGTGACGACGGACAGCGCCGACCCTGCTGACCAGGCCGAGGCGCAGCGCCTGTCGGACGACGCCAATGACTGGGCGGCCTACCCCTACGTGGCGCTGACGGCCGGCTTCAGCTTCTGATCGGCCACGATTCGGGCGGGGCCTTGGCGGCCCTGCCCCGTCGCCGATAAAGGCCGCAGTTCACAAACCCGGGAGCGCCCCGTTGCCGGAGGAATGGCCGCGGGCCTATACCGGGCCAAAGGCCAATGATGCCGCTCCCGCGGCCTGACGAAAGGGGTCCTTCAGACATGTTTACCCGTCGCACCTTCCTGGCCGGCAGCGCCGCCTCGATTGCCGCCGGCTCGGCCCTCGCGCAGACGGCGCCCGTGGCCCCTCTCCAGCTCGACGTCTCGCCCGAGGCGACGAACCCCTACGGGATCACCCTGCCCCCCGACATGGAGGGCGATTACGTGATTCCCGAGAAGTATCGCGCGCAGATCGTGCCGATCCAGGCCGGCATCCCGGCCGGGCAGATCCATATCGTGCCGCAGAACTACCACCTCTATTACACGCTGCCGGACAACGTCGCGATTCGCTACGGCGTCGCCGTGGGGCAGGAAGGGCTCGGCTGGTCCGGCTCCGCCAGCATCCAGCGCAAGGTGGAGTGGCCGTCGTGGCGCCCGACCGACGAGATGATCGAGCGCAACCCCGCCGCCTACGAGCAATATGCCGACGGCATGCCCGGCGGCCCGACCAATCCGCTCGGCGCGCGGGCGCTCTACTTCTTCCAGGGTGACCGGGACACGGCGATCCGCATTCACGGCACGACGCAGCCCAGCTCCATTGGCAGCTCGGCCTCGAACGGCTGTTTCCGCATGTACAACAGCCACGTGATCGACCTCTACCAGCGCGTCCCGCTCGGCACCGCCGCCTTCGCCTATTGAGCACAGGCCGCCAGAAAAACACCGGCGCCGCGAGAAACCGGTAGGAATCAGTTAACCTCGTCGTGCTATTCTGAGCTCAAGAAACTTGGGCAAAGAACAGGCACCCATCATGACGTCACGGAGAGGATTCCTCGCCGGGGCAGCGGCCGCCAGTCTTCTGGCGACGCCGGCTCTGGCGCAAACGGTCTGGCGTATGCCGCGCGAGTACCGGCCAACGCTGGTCCGGATCGGCCCCGGGCAGATCCCCGGCTCGATCCAGGTCGATTCCGAGGGGACATGGCTCTACCACATCCTCGATGAGGAGACGGCCCGCCGCTACAAGGTCGCCGTCGGCGAACAGGGTCGCCAGTTCCGCGGCACCGCCTATGTCGGCCGCAAGGCGGAGTGGCCCTCGTGGCGCCCTACCGCCAGCATGATCCAGCTGGAGCCGGAGGTGTATGGCCCCTTCCGCGGCGGCCTGCCCGGCGGGCATGAGATGAACCCTCTCGGCGCCCGGGCGCTCTACCTCTACCAGGACGGGCGCGACACGCTCTTCCGCATCCATGGCACCCCGCAGCCGTGGACGATGGGGCAGAGCTTCTCGTCCGGCTGCGTCCGGCTGATCAACTCCCACGTCGAAGAGCTCTACGATCAGGTGCCCGTGGGCACGCCGGTCATCGCCGCCTGAGGCGGAACGCTCCATGAAAAAAGGCGGCGGGTTTCCCCGCCGCCCCTCTCGTCGATCAGTCACCTGGCGCTCAGGCCGGCAGTTTCGCCGTCCGCAGGTAGGGCAGCACCTGCTTGAACTCGCCGAACTTCTCGCGCGCCGCCTCGTCGGAGACGGAGCCGGGGATGATGATATCCTGGCCCACAGTCCAGTCGGCGGGCATCGACACGCCCTGGCCGGCGGACGTCTGCAGCCCGTCGAGCGCGCGCAGCACTTCGGAGAAGTTGCGCCCCACCGTCATCGGGTAGGTCATCGTCAGCTTCAGCTTCTTGTCCGGCCCGATGATGAACACCGAGCGCACCGTGTGGCTGTCCGCCGGCGACGGGTTCTCGGGCAGGTAGTACTCCGCCTCGAGCATGTCGAAGGCCTTGGCGACCGTCAGGTCCTTGTCGGCGATGATCGGGAAGGTGGCATCGCGGCCGGCGACCTGGGCGATGTCCCCCTTCCACTTCTTGTGATCCTCGGCCGAATCGACGGAAACGCCGATGACCTTGGTGTTCCGCTTGGCCCACTCGTCCGCCAGCTTGGCGACGGCACCGAACTCGGTGGTGCAGACGGGGGTGAAATCCTTCGGGTGCGAGAAGAGGATGGCCCACTCGTCGCCGATCCACTCATGCAGCGACAGGGTGCCCTGATCGGTCTCAACCGTCAGGTCGGGGATGGTGTCGTTCAGTCTCAGTCCCATGTCGGTTCTCCTTGTCAGTCGGCAGGTCTCGCGCCTGCGTGGGGCGGGAGAGCCTCTCCCGCGCGTCCCACGACATATAGGCACCCGATCCGCTCACGCCAGCGGGTGGGGGCGAGAGACATGGCGGGCATGAGAAAAGCGGGGGGCACGGGGGGCCCGGCGGGGGCCAGCGGTTTTCTGCGCCGCCATGCAGCATACATGTGGGAGTGACCCCCATGAGCTGGGGACGACCCGGACGAGAGGATAATCCCATGTTTCCCACGATCCCCGGACTGCACCACATCACTTCCATCGCCTCCGGCGCGCGGGAGAACGATGCCTTCTACACCACCACGCTCGGCCTGCGCCGCGTCAAGAAGACGGTGAACTTCGACGCCCCCGACGTCTATCACCTCTATTTCGGTGACAAGGCCGGCGCCCCCGGCACGATCTGGACGAGCTTCCCCTTCCCCAACGCCCGGCGCGGCACCGCCGGCACCGGCACGACCGTGCGCACCGCCTTCGCGGTGCCGCAGGGCTCGCTCGATTACTGGGAGGCGGCGCTGGGCGGCCGGCGGGACACCACCTTCGGCGCCGAGCAGCTGGTCTTCGAGGGGCCGGATGGCGAGGGGCTGGCGCTCGTCGCCGAGGCGGAGGCCGATGGCTCCGAAATCCAGTCCCTCCATTCCGTGACGCTCAGCCTGCGCGACGGCGGGCCGGAGGCGGAGATCCTGTCGCTGATGGGCTTCGAGGAGGTGATGGAAGAGGGCCGGGAGCGGCTCTTCTCCGCCCCCGGCGACGCCCATGGCAAGAGCGTCATCCTCGCCACCCGGCCCGATGAGCCGGCGGCGAAGGAGGGGGCGGGATCCGTCCACCACGTCGCCTTCCGCGTCGCGGATGAGCCGGCTCAGCTGCGCGCGCGTGAGGCGCTGGAGGAGGCGGGCATCGCGGTGACGGAGGTGCGCGACCGGCAGTACTTCCGCTCGATCTACTTCCGCACCCCGGGCGGCGTGCTCTTCGAGATCGCCACTGACGGCCCCGGCTTCGACGCCGACGAACCGGCGGAGACGATGGGCACGGCGCTCAAGCTGCCCGGCCAGCACGAGCACCTTCGCGCCCGGCTGGAAGAAGAGCTGGTTCCGCTGGACTGAGAAAGCCTCGGCCCGGCGCCCTTCGCGGGCGCCGGCGCCTCAGACGCGCATCGGCATCACGACGTAGATGGCGCTCTCGTCGTTGCCCTCGCGCATCAGCGTCGGGTCTCCGGAGGAGTTGAAGAGGAAGACGGCGTTCTCGCGATCCACCTGGCTGGCGATCTCCAGCAGGTACTTGGCGTTGAAGCCGATCTCCAGCTTCTCGTCGCCGTAGGCCACTGCCAGCTCCTCCTCCGCCGCGCCCGAGTCGGGCGCGTTGACGGAAAGGATCAGGCGGTCCTCGTCGAGGCTCAGCTTCACGGCGCGGCTGCGCTCGGAGCTGACGGTCGCCACCCGGTCCACCGCCTTGGCGAACTCGGCCGCGTCGACCTCCAGCCGGCGGGTGTTGTTCGCCGGGATGACGCGCGAATAATCGGGGAAGGTGCCGTCGATGACCTTGGAGGTCAGCGTGATGTCAGGCGTCGCGAAGCGGACCTTCGTCTCGCTGACCGAGACCGCGATCTCCATGTCATCGTCCTCGAGCAGCTTGCGCAGCTCGCCCACCGTCTTGCGGGGCACGATGACGCCGGGCATCTCCTCCGCGCCCGCGGGCAGGTCGGCATCGATCCGGGCGAGGCGGTGGCCATCGGTGGCCACGCAGCGCAGGCGCCGGCCCTCGGCCGTCTCGGCGACATGCATGTAGACGCCGTTGAGGTAGTAGCGCGTCTCCTCGGTGGAGATGGCGAATTTGGACTTGTCGAAGAGCCGGCGCAGCGTCTTGGCCGGGGCGGCGAAGTTGGCGCTGTAGTCGGCGCTCGCCATCACCGGGAAGTCTTCCTTCGGCAGCGTGGAGAGCTGGAAGTTCGAGCGCCCCGCCTCGATCGTCAGCCGCCCGGCCTGGGCCTGGTCGCTGAGCGTCACCAGCGCGCCGTCGGGCAGCTTGCGGACAATCTCGTTGAGCAGAACCGCCGGCACCGTTGTCGCGCCGGCCCGCTCGACCTGCGCGGGGGCCTGGTCGACCACCTCGACATCGAGGTCGGTGGCGCGGAAGCGCACCCGCTCCCCCTCCGCCTCGATATGCACGTTGGCGAGGATGGGGATGGTGTTGCGCCGCTCGACGACCGATTGCGCCTGCGCGACGGCCTTCAGAAGCGCGCCGCGTTCGATGCTGAGTTTCATGACCCCTCGCTCCATCTCGTGCCCGGGGCGGTTCACGCACCCGGGAGGGGCAGACTAGCGTCTCGCCCCCACCGCACAAGGCTTTTGTGGCAGATTCAGGCAGCCGGCGGCGCCGGTCAAGCCTCCAGCATGCGGCGCAGCAGCTCCAGATCCTCGGCGATCTGCGCGTCCTTGCCTTTCAGCTCCTCGATGCGCTTCACGGCGTGGATGACCGTGGTGTGGTCACGCCCGCCGAAGCGGCGCCCGATCTCGGGCAGGGAGCGGTTCGTCATCGTCTTGGAGAGGTACATCGCCACCTGCCGCGGCCGGGCGTAGTGGCGCAGCCGCTTGGGGCCGATGAGGTCACTCAGGCGGATGTTGTAGTGATCCGACACCTTCCGCTGGATCTCGTCGATGGAGATCTTGCGGTCGGACGCGCGCAGGATGTCGGAGAGGCAGTCCTGCACGAGGTCGAGGGTGATCTCCCGACCGACGAGCGAGGCGAAGGCGAAGAGCCGGGTCAGCGCCCCTTCCAGCACGCGCACGTTGTTGGAGATGCGGTGGGCGAGGAACTCCAGCACGCCCTCGCGGATCTGCAGGCCCGGATACTGCTCGCGGTAATGCTCGACCTTCGACTGCAGGATGCCGACGCGCAGCTCGAAGTCCGTCGGGTGAAGATCCACCACGAGGCCGCACTGCAGGCGGGAGCGGATACGCTCCTCCATGTCCTTCATGTCGCCGGGCAGGCGGTCGCCGGAGATGACGATCTGCTTGCGGGAATCGACCAGCGCGTTGAACGTGTGGAAGAATTCCTCCTGCGTGGAATCCTTGCCGGCGATGAACTGCACATCGTCGACCATCAGCACGTCGACGGCGCGGAACATCTGCTTGAAGTCGAACATGCGCTTCTCGCGCAGGGCCGAAATGAAGCGGTACATGAACTGCTCGGCAGAGAGGTAGAGGACGACCTTCTCGGGGCTCCGCGCGCGCAGCTCATGGGCGATGGCGTGCATCAGGTGCGTCTTGCCGAGGCCGTTGCCGCCATAGAGGAACAGGGGGTTGAACGTGACCTCGCCGCCTTCGGCGACACGGCGCGCGGCGGCATGGGCCAGTTCGTTCGGCTTGCCGACGACGAAGCGCTCGAAGGTGTAGCGCGGGTCGAGCCCGGCGTTGGAGGCAGGGGCGGAAGACGGGGCGCCGGGCGCGGGGGCAGCAGGGGCAGCCTCGGGCGCGGCCGGGGCAGAGGCGGCGACGGGCTGGTTGCGCAAGTTGGCGGCGGCACCGAAGTTGAGCCGCTCGACGCTCTCGCCAGACCGGCGGAGCTGGTAGAGGATGTGCTCGCCGAAGTTCTGCGAGACGTAGTTTCCGAAGAACGTCGTCGGCACGGTGAAGCTCGCCACGCCGCCCTTCACCTCGCCGAACTTCAGCGGCTCGATCCACGTCTTCCAGGCGCCGGCGCCGATGGCCCCCTTGATGTCTTCACGTACGGTCTGCCATTTTTCGTTGGTCATTCTTTCGTCCTGCCCCTCGATCGTTTCGTTGCAGCGCACAGCACGCTGCCCCGCTTGCCGGCCCATGCCGGCGCCTCTGCGCACAAAACGTTCCCGGGGCCGCACGCCGGTGAGAGACGTGCGGGACAACAAGAGGCCCTTGGCGACGCGCCGTGTCAGGGCACCTCGCTGCAGGCAATCAGATCATGGGCGCTCCCCCGGCCCTGCCGCCGGTAGAACGGGATCAAACTCGGCCAATGAAGTGGCCGCCCACTCGAACTTTGTCTCGGCCCGAACCAGCGCCGGGTGAAACACCGTTACACGCCGGGCGGGCCTTGCTGTTCTTAGGATTCGGCCATGTCCCCCCAGGAACGATGTGAATCGCAGGCTCAAGTTATCCTGCCCCTCTCGGCTCCGACAACAGGACAACTCGCTTGACTCGGCTCTTTGCCAAACCCGAATCCGGCGGCTCTCGATATTCGGGATACTTAGCCGGCGCGGTGGCCGGAATGCCGCAGCGCCGCCGAGCCGGCGCGAGGGGCACTCACGGCGTGTCTTGACGGCCTAACCGTCCGAATCGGTTGAAAAAGGTGAAGCGCCGGGCGGAGCGCTGCCGGAGCGCCCAATGAGGCAGCGACGGCGCGAGACGGCACAAAAAAGGGCGCCCGGAGGCGCCCTGTTTCACAGCGGTGGAGGGCCTGACGTCAGGCCAGCGCCTTCACGCGGGAGGCGAGGCGGGAGACCTTCCGCGAGGCGGTGTTCTTGTGCATCACGCCCTTGGTGACGCCGCGCATCAGCTCGGGCTGGGCGCTCTTCAGCGCCGCGGCGGCGGCGTCCTGGTCACCGGAGGCGATGGCCTCCTCGACCTTGCGCAGGTAGGTGCGGATGCGGCTGCGGCGCGCCTTGTTGATGGCGTAGCGCGCCTCGTTCTGCTTGGCGCGTTTCTTGGACTGCGGCGAATTGGCCATGTGCGTTCTTCCTCGGGTCGTGCGTTCAAAACTCTTTGCGCGTCTGACGACCCGGGCCGGGTTCAGGACCGGCTGATTCCGGCCAAAGCGGGCCTCACGCGCATGTATCCGGCGCTCTTAGACGAGCTCGCCGCAAAAGGAAAGGCCCCTCCCCGCCCCCGCCGCATGGACAGCCCCCCTGCCGCCGGCTAGGCCTTTGCCCATGCGCCGCCTCGTCCCATTCCTGCTGCTCGCCGCCTGCGCCGCCCCGCCTCAGCTGCCCGGCCCGGCGCTCGACCCCGGCGCGCTGCCGGCGCCGCAGCTGGTGCCGCTCTCCCCGCTCCTCGCCGCCGCGGATTCGCCGGCCGCGGCCGATCCCACTGCCGGCCTCTCCGCCCGGGCGGCGGCGCTCGCGGCGCGGGCAGAGGCGCTGCGCGGCCCCGTCCTGCCGGCGGCGGACGCGGCGCGACTGCAACCCTTGCGTTGAACCCCCGCGCGTCTCGCGCTACGCCCTCGGCCGTATCTGCCTGGAGGATGTCATGACAGCGCCGCTCCGCATCGCCATCGCCGGTCTCGGGACCGTCGGCATCGGCCTGATCCGCATCCTGCAGACGCATCCGCAGATGATTGCCGCCCGCGCCGGCCGCCCGGTGGAGATCGTCGCCGTCTCCGCCCGCAGCAAGGGCAAGGATCGCGGCCTCGACCTCTCCGCCTATGCCTGGGAGGACGATCCCGTCGCCCTCGCCCGCCGCGACGACATCGATCTCTTCGTCGAGGTCATCGGCGGCCACGAGGGCCCGGCGAAAGAGGCGACCGAGGCGGCCATCGCCGCCGGCCACCATGTCGTCACCGCCAACAAGGCCCTCCTCGCCCACCACGGCAACGAGATCGCCCTCGCGGCGGAGGAGACGGGCGTCGCCCTGCGCTTCGAGGCGGCGGTGGCGGGAGGCATCCCCGTCATCAAGGCGCTGACGGAGGGGCTCGCCGGCAACGAGATCGCCCGCGTCCTCGGCGTGATGAACGGCACCTGCAACTACATCCTCACCCGGATGGAGGATGCCGGCCTCACCTACGAGGAGGCCTTCTCGGAGGCCGACGGCCTCGGCTACCTCGAGGCGGACCCGACGCTCGACGTCGGCGGCATCGACGCCGGCCACAAGCTCGCCCTCCTCGCCGCCATCGCCTACGGCACGCGCGTCGATTTCGACGCGGTGGAGCTGGAGGGGATCGGCTCCGTCACCATCGAGGATATCCGCCAAGCGGCGGACATGGGCTACAAGATCAAGCTGCTCGGCGTCGCCCAGATGACGGGACGGGGGCTGGAGCAGCGCATGTCGCCCTGCCTCGTCCCCGACACCTCGCCCCTCGGGCAGCTGGAGGGCGGCACCAACATGGTGGTGATCGAGGGCGATGCCGTCGGCCAGATCGTCCTGCGCGGCGCCGGAGCCGGCGCGGGGCCCACGGCCTCCGCCGTCATCGGCGACATCATCGACATCGCCCGCGGCCTGCGCCTGCCCGCCTTCGGCCAGCCCGCCGCCTCGCTCCGCAGGGCCCGCGCCGCCCGCGCCGCGGTGCCGGCGCCCTATTACCTGCGCATGGCGCTGGCAGACAAACCGGGCGCCCTGGCGAAGATCGCCGCCTGCCTCGGCGAGGCCGGCATCTCCATCGACCGGATGCGCCAGTACGGCCATGTCGACCAGTCGGCCCCGGTGCTGATCGTCACCCACAAGACGACCCGCTCGGCGCTCGACGAGGCCATCGACGCCTTCTCCGGCACCGGCGTCCTCGTCGGCACGCCCGTCGCCATCCGTATCGAGAACGTCTGACAGAGCGGCCTCTCGCTTTTCGCAAAACATCCGCGGGGGGAGCCGCAGGCGGGGGGCAGCGCCCCCTCCTCCCTCTCCACCCGCGCCCCCGCCTCCCCCGCAGCGCCGGGCGCGCCGGGGTGGGTGGGCGGGAGGCGTGCCCGGCGCTGCGGCATCGGCGGGCGGAAAATCTTCCTGTGCCGGGGGTTAACGCTACCAGCCTTGGCGCTGTGACGTTAACCGGCTACCCCCTTGGGCAACCCGAAGTTCCAAGGACGCCGCCCATGCCCGATACCGCACAGTTCCACGACCGTATGCTCTCGCTCGGCCTCGCCCGCGTGTCCGAGGCGGCGGCGATCGCCTGCGCCGATCACATCGGCCGCGGCGACGAGAAGGCCGCCGACCAGGCCGCCGTCAACGCCATGCGCAACCAGCTCAACATGCTGGACATCAAGGGCACGGTCGTCATCGGCGAGGGCGAGCGCGACGAGGCGCCGATGCTCTACATCGGCGAGGAGGTCGGCGCCGGACAGGGCCCCGAGGTGGACATCGCCCTCGACCCGCTGGAAGGGACGACCCTCACCGCGCTCGACATGCCGAACGCGCTGACGGTCATCGCCATGGGCCCGCGCGGCTCGATGCTGCACGCCCCCGACGTCTACATGGAGAAGCTCGCCATCGGCCCCGGCTACCGCCGTGGCGTCGTCACGCTCGACATGACGCCCTCCGAGCGCGTCTCCGCCCTCGCCACCGCGCGCGGCTGCTCGACGAAGGACATCACCGTCTGCGTGCTCGACCGGCCGCGCCACGAACAGATGATCGAGGAGATCCGCTCCACCGGCGCCGCGATCCGCCTGATCACCGATGGCGACGTCGCAGGCATCATGCATTGCGCCGACGCGCAGAAGACCGGCGTCGACATGTACATGGGCTCCGGCGGCGCGCCCGAGGGCGTTCTGGCCGCTGCGGCGCTGAAGTGCATGGGCGGGCAGATCTTCGCCAAGCTGCTCTTCCGCAACGACGACGAGAAGGGCCGCGCCAAGAAGGCCGGCATCACCAACTTCGACCGCGTCTACACCCGCGACGATCTCGTGACGAAGGACGTGATTTTCGCCGCCACCGGCGTCACCGACGGCTCGCTCCTGCCCGGCATCAAGCGCGAACCCGGCTACGTCACGGCGGAGACGGTGCTGATGCGCTCCAAGACCGGCTCGGTGCGCCACATGTCCTACCGCAACCCGACCTCGGCGATCTGAGGCCGGGGCCAGGGGCGCCCCAACGCAAAAGCGCCGCCCCGGGGGGCGGCGCTTTCCGTTTGCCTTCGAGGCGGCGTCAGATGCCGGTGCTGCCGAGCACAGACTTGGCCGTCTTGAGGATGATGCCGAGGTCGCCGAAGAAGCTCATCTTGCGGACATAGGCCCGGTCCATCGCGACACGCTCGGAATAGGTCGTGTCGTTGCGGCCGGAGACCTGCCAGAGACCGGTGATTCCCGGGCGCACGCTCTCGTAATAGGAGCGGGAGACGCCGTAGAGCTCGATCTCGCCGTCGATGACGGGCCGCGGGCCGACGAAGCTCATCTCGCCCTTCAGCACGTTCCACAGCTGCGGAAGCTCGTCGAGCGAGGTCTTGCGGAGGAAGCGGCCGATCTTGGTGATGCGCGGGTCATTGCGCAGCTTGAAGTCCGCCGCCCACTCGGCCGCAGCCTCCGGGTTCTCGGCGAGGTACTCCTTCAGCTTCTCCTGCGCGTTCGGCACCATGGTGCGGACCTTCCAGCACCGGAAGGTCTGGCCGTCCTTGCCGATCCGCTGGTGGCCGAAAAAGCTCGGGCCCCCGTCGCGGCGGGTCATCAGCGCCAGCACCAGGATGACCGGGCCGACGATGGGAAGGATCAGAAGGGCGAGGACAAGGTCCGTCAGCCGTTTCACATAGCGGGGATAGACACGTCCCTGCACGATGCTCCGGGTCGGCCGCTCTTGCGGATGTCCCAGCGTGTCCGTGATCGTATTATCTGTCAAAACAACCCCCAAGTCCGTTCGTCCCTCAATGCGGGACATAATGCTTTTTTCAATCATTCGGCCGCGACGTGGGCAGCTTCCGTTTGTCGGTACCCCAGCAATGCTGCGGTTTCACGACGGGCGTTAGATGTTTCTTCACCTACTTTCCCACGTCACGCGTTGCTGCATAACGAATAAGCAGGCTTAATCAAGTGTGTCGCGCCGGTAAGCGAAACCTCTATCGCCATCGACGCTGCAGTGCCGCATCAGAGCCTCCCAAAGAGTGGTGCGCCCACGGGAGCCGGCAAGCACTCAGGACTAAAATTTTCTACAAAGTAGTCAGATCAACTCCCCCGGCCCTGTTGCAGCGGCCTTTCGCGCTCATCACACAAGCCCGTGAGGTCGGCCGACGTTTACTTCTTGGTAGGATCATGCCCTCTAAAAATTTAGCAAACGTTAACAAAAAAGCGCCCCGACGTGGTTAACAAACGGCGGTGACTCGGGGCTGGAGGCCCGGCGCGCCCACCTTGGCCCCGGCACTTGGCGCGGCCCAAGCTTCGGCGGCGATGTCTCGCTGCACATGCAGTCGCGGCAATGCAGCAATTCCGGCGGGCCCACCGCCGCGAACTTCACCCGCTACCAGCCTTGCAATCGAGCAACGGCAGGGCCCGCCTTTCCCGGCGCAAGGGCCAATAGGCGCAATGCCGCAAAACCGGGCGGAACTATGGGAGGCGCTGGTGCCCGCGGCCGGACTCGAACCGGCACGGCCGAAGCCAAGGGATTTTAAGTCCCCGATGTCTACCAATTCCACCACGCGGGCGCCGGCCCTCGTGGTAGGCGAGCCGCAAGCCCGAGGCAAGAAAGCAGCCGCGCCGCCGGCTCAGATATCCTTGCCCGGCAGCTCCCGCAGCAGCCGCCGCTCCGCCAGCCACGGGTTCAGCGCCAGAGCCTGGCGCAGCACGATCTGCGCCTCCACCTGCCGGCCGAGCCCCATCAGAGTCAGCGCCTTGCCGCTGAGCGCGCCGATGTGCCTCGGCGCCAGCTCCAGCGCCCGGTCGAGATCCTGCAGGGCGGCGGCGAAATCCGCGCCGAGGTAGGCGGCGAAGGCGCGCTGGTTATAGCCCTCGGCATAGGCCGGGCAGTAGGCGACGAGCCGGTCGAAGATCTCACGCGCGGAGGGCACGTCAAAGGCGGCGCGCGCCTCCATCCCCTCGTCGAGCAGGGCCTGGGCGCGGGCATCCGGAGCCTCCATCCGCAGTGCCCAGAGCTCGGCGGCAATCGCCTGAGCCTCCGCCCCGCTGCGGGAGGCGGAGAGCGACTCCAGCAGACGGGCGATCTCCTCCCCATGGTCGGGCGCCGCGGGGCAACCCTGCGCGAGCAAAGGGCCGGCGAGGAGCGACAGGGCGAGGGGCATGGCAAGGCGGCGCATGGGCGAAAGGCTGCGCCCGCCCCTCCCCTTGCGTCAAGTCACCTCGGCGCGAGTCGCCCCGGCGCCAGCGCCGCTTGACCGCCCGTCGCGGGCGCGGGAATGCTGGGCGCCATGTTTCCCATCCGCGACCACAACCCCTCCGAGCGCACGCCCTACGTCACCTGGGTGCTGATGGCCGCCAATATCGGCGTCTGGCTGCTGCAGATGGCCATGGTGCAGAGCGACGAGGCGCTGGCGTTCCTCTACTACAACTACGCGATGATCCCGGCTCGCATCACGAATGGCGAGGCGTATCACACCCTCCTCACCTCGATCTTCCTGCACGCGGGGTTCATGCACCTCGCCGGCAACATGCTGTTCCTGTGGATCTTCGGCGACAACCTGGAAGACCAGATGGGTCACGGCCCCTTCCTGCTCTTCTACCTCGCCGCCGGGGTGGGCGCCGGGCTGGCGCAGTTCCTCGCTGCGCCGTGGAGCCCGATTCCCACCGTCGGCGCCTCCGGCGCCATCGCCGGGGTGATGGGCGGCTACCTCCTGCTCTTCCCGCGGGCGCGCGTGGACATGCTGCTGTTCCTCGTCTTCATCATCCGCATCTTCCGCTGGCCGGCCTGGGTGATGCTGATCGTCTGGTTCGGCATCCAGCTCGTCTCCGGCGTCGGCGCGCCGGCCGATCAGGGCGGCGTCGCCTACTGGGCGCATGCCGGCGGCTTCGCCCTCGGGCTGGTGCTGACGCTGCCGGTCTTCCTGCGCCGCGGCGGGCCGGCCTTCTGGAGCCGCACCCATGGCGAGCCGCCGCACCCCGAGGCGCGCTACAAGCTGGAGCGTACAAGCGTGCCGCGGGTCACGCGGCGCCGCTAGGCGTTGCGGACAAGCTTGGAGAAGCGTTCGAAGGTGCCGGCATTGGCGGCGATCAGGGCGCCGGTCTCCAGCACCTCCGTCCCCTCGCGGATCGGCTCGACGAAGCCGCCCGCCTCCGTCACCAGAAGCATGCCGGCGGCGATGTCCCACGCCTTCAGCTCCCGCTCCCAGTAGCCGTCGTAGCGGCCGGCGGCGACATAGGCGAGGTCCAGCGCGGCGGAGCCGAAGCGCCGCACGCCCGCCGTCTCGGGCAGGATGCGGGCGAGATCCTGCAGCGAGGCCGGAAGCGTCCGCTTGGCGGCGAAGGGCAGGCCCGTCGCGTAGATGCACTCGATCAGCCGCGTGCGGCCGGAGACGCGCAGGCGCGACTCGTTCATCCACGCCCCCTCGCCCCGCTCGGCCCAGAAGAGCTCGTCCTTGGCCGGGTCGTAGACCACGCCCGAGACGATGCGCCCCTTGTGCTCCAGCGCGATGGAGACGGCCCAGTGCGGCAGGCCGTGCAGGTAGTTCGTGGTGCCGTCGAGCGGGTCGACGATCCAGCGGCGCGTCGGGTCCTCGCCGTCCTCCTCCCCGCCTTCCTCGCCGAGGAAGCCGTAGGAGGGGCGCGCCTCGCGCAGCATCTTGCGGATCGTCTCCTCCGCCGCCCGGTCGGCGCGGGTGACGAAGTCCCCCGGCCCCTTGGCGGAGACCTGCAGCTGCTCGACCTCGCGGAAATCCTTGACCAGCTGGCGCCCCGCCGTGCGGGCGGCACGCTGCATCACGTTCATGTTGGCACTGGCCGCCATGGCGAGGCTCCGTCTTGCTGGGTGGATCGATCAGCCCCGGCCTATAGGGGCAGGGGCGCGCGTGGGCAAGCAGGCAGGGCTGGGTGCGCGGCGGGCCTGCGCCGGGGGCGATACGTCATGGAACATGGCACAAACCCGGCAAATTGTAGGTATACCCTTGGCTGATCGCGACTTCCCCGCAACAGATGCCGGACCGCGCGGGGGTGCGTCCGTCGGCGGGGCGTTTGTTGTTGCGAGGTGGGCGCGCCGGCGCGAAGACGTAGATGTAAATTGAAATGGTGGCGGTCAGACGCTGCCGCCTTCCGCGGCCGACCGGTAAATGCTTCGCAGACTGTACGAGAATCTTCGGCACGAAACGCGCTTTGTCATTCACATCGCGGCGAGGGATGTCCTGAAGCGCCTCGCCTCCATGGCGCTGATCCTCGCCGTCTGCATCTTCGGCGGTGTCCACTGGATCGCCGTGGCCATCATCGCCTCGATCACCATCGGGGGAGAGATCATCGCCCTGATCCTGCACAAGCGGCGGCCCGAGCGCGAGCAGGACATGTCCTTCGGCTTCGTCATCTCGATGTGGTGGACGAACATCGCCACCACCATCGCCTTCCTCTGGCCGGCGGTGCTGCTCGCGAGTGAGCCCTCCATCGCGCTGCTGCTCGGCGGCTTCATGTGGATGTTCGGCGTCTACGTGCACATCTCCAACAGCTACGTCGCGCTGCCGCTCTACAACTGGTCGATGATGATCCCCTCCTTCGGCGCCGCGGCGGCGGTGCTCGCGGCGGCGATCGAGACGACCTACCAGCCCGGCGGCAGCGCCGAATGGTGGGTCGCCGGGGCGCTGATGATCGTCTACGCGGCGAACACCTTCGAGACGATGACGATGCAGAAGGACACCCAGCGCGCCCTCGCGGCGGCGCGGGCGGAGGCCAATGCACGGCTGCGGGCGCTGGAGCACATGACGCGGCACGACGGCCTCACCGGCTTGCTCACCCGCCGCGCCTTTGACGAGGCGCTGGCCCGCCGGCTCAGCCCGGCGCGCGGCAAGCCGCAGGGCGCCGTCTACCTGATCGATCTCGACGGGTTCAAACCGATCAATGACAGCTTCTCCCACGAGGCCGGCGACCGGGTGCTCATCGCCATCTCCGCCCGGATGCGCGAGCTGGCGGGGCCCGACGGGCTGTCGGCCCGCTTCGGCGGCGACGAGTTCGCGCTCGCCCTGCCCGGCATCACCGATGCCGAGGAGGCGGAGGCCTTCGCCCTCTCCCTCGCCCGCCGGCTGGAGGCGCCGATCGAGTTCCGCGGCAAGTTCCTGCGGGTGACGGCCTCCATCGGCATCGCCATAGCCGGCGAGGGGCTCTCCACCGTCTCCGCCGTCTGCGCCGCCGCCGATCAGGCGATGTACCGCGCCAAGTCGGATACCGAGGCGCGCTCGGTGCTCTACGACCCCTCGCATTTTCGCCCCCGCCCCTCCCTACAGGAGCGTCAGGCCGTCATCGAGGCGCTGCAGGCCGGCGACATCCGCCCGTGGTACCAGCCGAAGGTGCGGCTCGACAGCGGCGAGATCGTCGGCTTCGAGGCGCTGGCCCGCTGGGAGGATGGCGAGCGCGGCGTCCTCCTGCCCGGGCGCTTCCTGCCCCTGATCAACGAGTTCGGCCTGCAGGGCGACTTCCTGCACTGCATCGCCAGCCACGTGCTGGCCGATGTCGCCTCGCTGTTGAAAGAGGGGCTGGACCCAGGGCGCGTCTCGCTCAACGTGCCGGAGGTAGCGCTGGCCACCCTCTCCGGCCGGCAGGAGCTGCAGCGCCTGCTCGATGACGCACCGGAGGCGGCGCGCCATATCACCTTCGAGATCACCGAGGACGTGTTCATCGCCCGCGCCGGATCGATGATCCAGAAGAGCGTGGCGGAGTTCCGGCGGGCCGGCGTGCGCATCAGCCTCGACGATTTCGGCACCGGCTTCGCCAGCTTCCAGCACCTGCGGCAGCTGGAGTTCGATGAGCTGAAGATCGACATGAGCTTCGTGCAGGGGCTGGGGGTGGACCCGTCGGTGGAGGTTCTCCTCGCCGGCTTCCTGCAGATCGCCGGCGGCCTCGGCGTCTCCGTCATCGCCGAAGGGGTGGAGACGGACGACCAGCGCGCCCAGCTCCTGCGCCTCGGCTGCGTCTTCGGCCAGGGATGGCGCTTCGGCCGCGCCGCGCCGCTGGAAGAGGCCCGCATCCGCCTCTTCGCCGAAATGAGCCGCCCCTACGGCACCACCGCCTGAGGGCCGGGGCCATTCGCGCCCTCGCCCCGTAGGGTGGGTTTCCAACCCACCTCCCCGCCCATCACCCCGCCCTCAACTCTCGGGCGCAGGGCGAGCGCCTGCCCGTGGGGTGGCGCCCCGACATTGCCGCTGTGCGCTTTATGCCTGCCAAACCCCTCCCCGATCCGGGCGGGGCACCAAGCCCCACCAGAGCGCCAGCCCGCCGGGACGGGCAGGCGCTCGCCCTGCGCCTTTGGCGCGTACCGGGCGGGGGAAAAGCTCGAGCGTTGTGAGGCGCGCGCAAGATGGGGTCTCTCCCACCACCAGCGACACGCCCCAAGGCAGGCCCTGGCGCGCGGGGTGGGTGGGCGGGACCGCGGCAGGGCCTGCCGACGTCGCCCACCGGGCCGAAACGCAAGACGGGAGGGAGGATGGTAGCGGTGCAGGGACTCGAACCCCGGACACACGGATTATGATTCCGTTGCTCTAACCAACTGAGCTACACCGCCGAACCGCGCGCGTCTTACGGCAGCGGCCGGCGCCGCGCAACCCTCTTTCGCCGCCGCCCGCTTCGGGCCATGACGGTCCGCGGGAGGGACAAGACATGACATATCTCGACGCGGCGGCCGCGATCGTCGGCCCCACGCAGATCCTCACCGGCGAGGCCCTCGCGCCCTGGCGGCGGGACTGGACGGGGCAGTATCTCTCCGACCCCGCCGGCCTCGTCCGTCCCGGCTCGACGGCGGAGGTCTCCGCCCTCCTCGCCCTCGCCAGCCGCCACGGTCAGGCCATCGTCCCCGTCTCCGGCGCCACGGGCCTCACCGGCGGCGCCGTGGCGGGGCCGGAGGCGGTGCTGCTCTCCACCGAACGGCTCTCCACCATCCGCTCCATCTCCGCCGCCGAGCGGACGGCGGAGGTCGAGGCGGGCGTCGTCCTCTCCACCCTCCACGCCGCGGCGGAGGAGGAGGGTCTCCTCTACCCCGTCACCTTCGGCGCGCGGGGGTCGGCACGGATCGGCGGCCTCCTCGCCACCAATGCCGGCGGCTCCAACGTGCTCGCCTATGGCAACACGCGCGACACCTGCCTCGGGATCGAGGCGGTGCTGCCGGACGGGCGGGTGCTGAGCCTGATGTCGGCGCTCCACAAGGACAACTCGGGCCTCAACCTCCGCCACCTGATGATCGGCTCCGAGGGGCAGCTCGGCATCATCACCGCCGCCGTGCTCAAGCTCGTCCCCGCCCCGCGCATCCGTGCCACGGCGATGCTCGCCCCGCGGGATCTCGCTGCCGCGCTGACGCTCCTCAACCGCCTGCAGGACGAGACCGGGGGCAAGGTCGTCGCATGCGAATACATGCCGGACATCTATATCGCCGGCCACCTGCGCTACGTCGCCGGCGCACGTGAGCCCTTCGGGCAGCGCCACGCCCACAACGTCATGATCGAGCTCGCCTCCCCCTCCGCCGCCGATGCCGCGCCGGGGGAGGACGGCCAGCCCCGCCTCTCCGCCCAGCTGGAGGCGCTGCTCGCCGGCGCGCTGGAGGAGGGGCTGATCCTCGATGCCACCATCGCCCAGTCGGAGGCGCAACGGGCCGAGATGTGGGCGCGGCGCGAGTCGGCGGCGGAGTTGACCTTCGCCCGCCGCCCCTTTGTCGATTGCGACATCGCCGTGCCACTGGCGCAGGTCGCGGCCTTCCTGCAGCTGATCCGCCAGCGGGTCAGGGCGCTGGTGCCGGGGGCGGAGGACATGGTCGTCGCCCATCTCGGCGACGGCAACATCCACTACACCATCTACCCCGGCGAGGCCGGCCTGGCGCAGGCGGCGGAGCTGCGGGCGCTGGTGGATGGCACGGCCGTGGAGCTTGGCGGCTCCTTCTCCGCCGAGCACGGAATCGGCCTCTCCAAGCTGCCGGCGATGCGGGCGGTGAAGGACCCGGTGGCGGTGGAGACGATGCGCGCCATCAAGGCCGCGCTCGACCCGGCGGGCTTACTGAACGCCGGCAAGACAATTCCCTGACGCAGGGGCAACTAAATGCTAGGCGGAGGGCCATTGCTCCGCTAGCGTGGTGGGAGTTGATCCAAAGTGTATTGATTACCAGTTCCCATGACCCCGGAGATCCTTCGCGTCTTTCGCCCGCGTCTCCCACCGGCCACCGAGGTCGCCGCCTATCTCGCGCGCGCTGACGAAGACAGGCACTACACCAACCGCGGTACCCTCGTGCTGGAGCTGGAGGCCCGGCTCGCCCGGCTCTTCGGCGTCAATCGCCACGGCGTGCGCACCGCCTCTTCCGGCACCGCGGCGCTTGAGGTCGCCATCCTCGCCCATGCCGGCCGGGCGGAGGAGCGCCGGCTGGCGCTGATGCCCTCCTTCACCTTCGCCGCCACCGCCATCGCGGCGGAGCGCTGCGGCTACATCCCCCATTTCGTCGACATCTCGCCCGAGACATGGGCGCTGGACCCCGACGCGCTCCTCCACCACCCGCGCATCGAGGAGGCGGGGCTCATCCTCTCCGTCGCGCCCTTCGGGCGCCTGCCCGACGTCGCGGCGCTGGAGCGTCTGCAGGCGGCGGCGCGTGTGCCCGTGGTGCTGGATGCCGCCGCGGGGTTCGGGGCGCTGGCCGACGGGCGGGCGCAGGTGAGCGGGGCGGTGCCGATCTGCCTGAGCTGCCACGCCACCAAGGGTTTCTCCACCGGCGAGGGCGGCGCCGTGCTCTGGGACAACGCCCCCGGGCAGGCGCGGGTGGAGCAGGCAGCCAATTTCGGCTTCCTCGGCTCCCGGCAGGCGCAGATGGCCGGCACCAATGCCAAGCTCAGCAAGTATCATGCCGCCGTGGGCCTCGCGATGCTCGATGGGCGGACGGAGCGGCAGCGCGCCAATGCCGCCGTCACCGCCGCCTACCGCGAGGCGGCGGGGGCGGCGGAGCTGCCCGGCTGCCTGCACCTCGCCCCCGACATCTCGCCCGCCTATGCCCTCTTCGAGGCGCCCAGCCCCGCCGTCGCCGCGCGCCTTCAGGCCCGGCTGACCGGCGCGCTGGTGGAAACCCGCGCCTGGTACGAGGCCGGGCTCGCCGTGCAGCCGTGGTTCCAGCGCTACGGGGCGGACAGGCTGCCGGTGACAGACTCGCTCGCCCCCCGGCTCTTCGGCCTGCCCATCGCGCATGACCTGCCGGAGGAGAAGATCGGCCTCGTGCTCGATCTCATCGCCGAACGCGGCGCGGAAAGGGGCTACGCGTGAGCGACATCGTCATGTTCGGCGCCGGCGCGATGGCTGAGGTGCTGGAGGTCTACCTGCAACGCCACTCCGACCACCGCATCGTCGGCTACACGCTCGACGCCGCCTACCGGACAACTACCTCTCCTCGATGACCGTCGCCGCCTTCGAGGACATGGGCTACGACACCATCTGGGATGCGTCGGATCCGCTCGCCCCCATCCCGCAGCTGGACGACCTGCTCGTCGCCTGATCCGGGCTTGCCTGTCGCAACGCCGCTCCCCCGGGGGGCGGCGTTCATCTTTTCTTCACCGCGGCACGGTGGGGTCAGAGCCGGGTCACCCCCGCCGCCTATGCCTCGGTCCGACCTCCCATCGGACCGAAGGTGAAGCCCCATGACCCAGACGTCGCCCCGGCTCTCGCTGCCCTACCTGCAGGCGGCTCAGGCGCAAAAGCATGTCACCCACAACGAGGCGCTGCAGATCCTCGACGCGCTCGTCGGCCTCGGCGTGGCGAGCTTCGACGCCGCCTCGCCCCCCGCCAGCCCCGAGGAGGGCGAGGTCCACGCCCTCGGGTCCGCCCCCACCGGCGCCTGGGAGGGCCGCGCCGGGCAGCTCGCGCTCTTTGCCAATGGCGGCTGGCTCTTCGTCGCGCCGCAGGAGGGCTGGCTGGCCTGGGATATTTCCGCCGCCGCTTTCCGCCTCTTCTCCGCCGGTGCCTGGGCGCCCTGGGTCGCCGAAAGCCAGAACCTCGCCGGCCTCGGCATCGGCACCACGTGGAACGCGGGCAACCGCCTCTCCGTCGCCTCCGACGCGGCGCTCTTCAGCCATGCCGGCGGCGGGCACCAGCGGAAGGTCAACAAGGCGGCCGCCGGCGAGACGGCGAGCCTGCTCTTCCAGTCCGACTGGATGGGGCGGGCGGAGATGGGGCTCGCCGGCTCCAACGCCTTTTCCATCAAGGTCAGCCCCGATGGCAGCGCCTGGCACACGGGGCTCACCTTCACCGGCACCGGCATCGCCGCCCTGCTGGCCGGCACCACGATCGACGGCGCCGAGGCCTATCACCGCGCCAATATCCTCGCCCCCGTCGGCCTCGCCGCCGGATCCCCGACCGGCGGCGTCATCGAGCGCGGCTCCGGTGCCGGCGGCGAGTGGGCCCGCTTCGCCGACGGCACCCAGCTCTGCTGGACGACCGACCTCTCCGCGCCCGACATCGCCACCACCGACGGCGCCCTCCACCGCTCCGCCGATATCTCATGGACCTTCCCCTCCGCCTTCTCCGCCCCTCCCGCCGTCACCGCCGGCCAGACCTCCCACCCCGGCGCCTGGTCCACGACCAGCGCCGTCACCGCCACCGGCGCCACCGCCCGCCTCCACGCCGCCACCAGCACCGCCGGCCCCGTCACCTTCGCCCTCACGGCCCTCGGCCGCTGGGACTGATCCGCCCCTTTCATCTGGCCTCAAATACCTCGGGGGGTCCGGGGGGCCGCGCCCCCCGGCTGCCCTCTTCCCCGCTGCCCACCGCCACCCATCCGGGCGCAAAGGCAGGCCCCGGCACGCGGGGTGGACGGGCGGGAGCGCGCCGGGGCCTGCCGGCCCGCCAAGCATCTGGACGCCTCCGCTCCCCTGCCCTACCCCTGTTCCCGGACCATCAGGCGGAGTGGACAATGGCACCAAAGTTCGGAACGAGCGGCCTGCGCGGGCTGGTCACGGAACTCACGGACGATCTCGTCGGCGCACACGTGGCCGCTTTCGTGCGCGCCTGTGAGACGGGCACCGGCCTTTACGTCGGGCGCGACTACCGCTCCTCCTCGCCCGCAATTTCGGATTCCGTCACCCGCGCCGCCCGCGCCATGGGCCTTCGCGTCACCGACTGCGGCGCCGTCCCCACCCCCGCCCTCGCCCTCGCGGCGATGGAGGCGGGGGCCTGCGCGGTGATGGTCACCGGCTCCCACATTCCGGCGGATCGCAACGGGTTGAAGTTCTACACCCCCACCGGCGAGATCACGAAGGAGGACGAGGCCGCCATCCTCTCCGAGCTCTCCGAGGCGCCCTCCGGCGAGGGCCCCGAGCCGATCGCCGCGCCCGGCGCCGGGCGCGCCTATCTCGCCCGCTACACCCGCGCCTATGGCCCGGCGGCGCTGGAGGGTCTGCGCATCGGCCTCTACGCCCATTCCGCCGTCGGGCGGGACCTGCTGCACTCCTGCCTCACCGCCCTCGGCGCCGAGGTGACGGAGCTGGCGCGCGCCGAGCACTTCATCCCCGTCGACACCGAGGCCGTCTCGGCCGAGCTCCGCCACAACCTGCGGGACTGGGCCTCCGCCGGCAGTCTCGACGCCATCGTCTCCACCGACGGCGACGGCGACCGCCCGCTGCTGGCCGACGCCACCGGCCGCGTCATCCCCGGCGACATCCTCGGCCAGATCACGGCGCAGAGCCTCGGGGCGGAGATCGTCGTCACCCCCGTCTCCTCCAACACCGGCGCCGAGGCCTCCGGCGCCTTCACCGAGGTCATCCGCACCCGTATCGGCTCGCCTTACGTGATTGCCGGCATGGCGCGGGCGGGCGGCCGGGTCGTCGGCTACGAGGCCAACGGCGGTTTTCTCCTCGGATTCGACGCCGAGGGCCCCGCCGGCGCCCTCCCCCGCCTGATGACGCGCGACGCCCTCCTGCCCCTGATCGCCCCGCTCGCGGCGGCGAAGGCTGCCGGCCAGTCGGTCGCAGAGCGCGCCGCGGCCGAGCCGGCCCGCTTCACCGCCGCCGACCGCCTGCAGGAGATGCCCTCGGGCCGCTCGCAAGCCTTCCTGCGCCAGCTGCGCACCGATCCCGCAGCCCGCAGCGACCTCTTGGCGGACCTCAACGAGACCGAGAAGGCCCTCGACGAAACCGACGGCCTCCGCCTCACCCTCGCCTCCGGCCGCATCCTCCACCTGCGCCCCTCCGGCAACGCCCCGGAGTTCCGCGTCTACGCAGAAGCGGACACGCCGGAGGCGGCGGAGCAGCTCATGCACCGGGCCTTCGATCTGCTGAAACAGCGCGTCTAGGGGGCCAGCCCCCTCGGCCTTCGGCCTCACCCCCGGAGTACTTGAAAAAGGGCGAGCACAAGACGCGTCCCTGCTCTCGCCCTTTTCGAAATACTCCGGGGGTTTGGGGGCAGCGCCCCCAACACCCTCAATGGAATGCGCCGCAGGCGCTCCGCTTACCCGCCGTAGAAGCCGCGCACCGCCGCGATCACCGCCTCCGTCTGCGCCTCGCTCTGGTGCGGCCCGATGGGCAGCGACAGGATCTCGCCGCAGAGCCGGTCGGCGGGGGAGCCGGCGGCGGGGCCGGCCCCGGCGAAGGGGGGGAAGCGGTAGACGGGCCGCGGGTAGTGGATCTGCGTCTGCACCCCCTCCCCCTCGAGATGCGCGGCCAGCCGGTCCCGCTCCGCCGCGCGGACGACGTAGAGATGCCAGACCGGCGCCCCCGCCCCCTCCGGCAGCGCCAGCCCGTCGATCCCCGCCAGCCCCTCGCGGTAGCGGGCCGCGATGGCGCGGCGGGCGCTGTTGGCGGCGTCCAGGCGGGCGAGGCGCATGGAGAGGATCATCGCCTGCAGCGGATCGAGGCGGGAGTTCCGTCCCGCCTCGTCATGCTCGTACTTCCGCTCCGAGCCGTAGTTGCGCAGCCGCCGCGCCTGTGCCGCGAGGCCCGCATCGGAGGTCACCAGCGCCCCGCCATCGCCCAGCGCGCCGAGGTTCTTGGCCGGGTAGAAGGAGAAGGCGGCGGCGCGCCCGAAGCTGCCGGCCCGGCCGCCGTCCCGCTCCGCCCCGTGGGCCTGCGCGGCATCCTCGATCACCGTCAGCCCGTGCGCCTCCGCCAGCTGCAGGATCCCCGCCATGGGCGCCACCTCTCCGTAAAGGTGCACCGGCACGATCGCCCGCGTCCGCTCCGTCAGCGCCGCGGCGAAGTCCTCCGCGCCGGCGTTGTAGCCGCCCGCCTCCGGCTCGGCGGGCACCGGGGTCGCCCCCACCATGCGCACCGCCAGCCATGTGGCGATGAAGGTATGTGCCGGCACCAGCACCTCGTCCCCCGGCCCCACACCCGCCGCCTCCAGCGCGATGGCCAGCGCGTCGAGCCCGTTGCCGGTGCCGACGCCCTCGGCTGCGCCGCAGTAGCGGGCGAAGGCGGCCTCGAAGGCCTCCACCTCGGGGCCGAGGATGTAGCGGCCGCTCTCGAGGAACCGCGCCCAGATCGCATCGAGCTCGGCGCGCTCCTCGGCCGCGGCGGCGGCGAGGTCGAGGAATGGGATGGTCATGCGAGCTCCTCCAGAGCGGCGGCGAGACGATCCGGCGCGAAGTGGAGCGGCCGGTTGTAGGGCAGGCCCGGCGCGGCCGGATCAGGCGTGCCGGGGAGCACCAGCACCCGCTGGCCCAGCGCCTCCTGCACGGCGGTCAGAGCCGGGGTCTCCTCCAGCTCGGGGTTGTGGAGGATCAGGCTCCGCTGCCCCGCCCGCCCGAAGAGCTGCGCCTGCAACAGCTGCGAGCCCGCGGCCCCGGCGACGACCTCCGCCGCCCGCAGCCGCTGCCCCAGCACCTCCCAGAAGCCCGCCCAGTCGGTCGAGGGGCCGATCGCCAGCCCCTCCTGCCGTCCCGCCTTGCGCAGGTCCTTCGCTCTCGCGCGGGCGGGAGGCGGCCCGTCAGGGCCGACGACGGCCAGCGCGTCGCGGCGGATCAGCCGGGCGCCAAGCCGGTGCAGCGCCCAGAGGTCCTCCTCCGCCGGCGCGCGGTGATAGATGGCGGGCACGCATTTGTAGACGAGACGGGAGAGCCCCGCCTCCCGCCCCGCCAGCGCCACCGCCTCCAGCGCCGCCAGCACATCCGTCAGCCCCGCCTCGGGCGCCGTCACGAGGCCGCCATAGGTCAGCCCGCCATGGCTGACGAGCGCCTCGCCGTCGCGGTTGGCGGGCAAGAGCGCCAGCGTCCGCCCGTCCTTCTCGATGACGAGGGAGGCGTCGGTGAAGCGATCCGCATGGTAATCCATGTAGCCGCGGTCGAAGAGGAAGGTGCCGTTGCGGCTGGCGGCGACGAAGGCGTTCCACCCCGCCGTATCCTCCGGACGGTAGGGGCGGGCCGTCACGCTCATGGGCGCAGGATCAGAAGGTCCTCGCGCCGGTTCGAGACCGGCAATGCCGCCGGCTGCGGCATCAGGTAGGCGTCGAAGCCGGCCCCGCGCGCCCGCGCCATCATCCCCATCAGCACCCCGTCATCCAGCCGCGTCGGATCGCCCGCGAAGGGCGGCACCACCGGCGCGTCGTCGGTGCGCATGTAGGCGCGGTGGAAGGCGGCGCCGGCCTCGGAGGCGAGGAAGCGGCGCAGCTTGGAATGGTTCGCCACGTCGCCGATCAGCAGCGCCCCGCCGGGGGCGAGCAGCGACATCGCGTCATCCATGAAGCGGAATGGGTTCGCCTCGAAATAGACCGATTGCAGCACCCCGTAGGTGACGATGCCGTCCGCCCCGCCCGGCAGCGCCTCGCGCAGCGCCGCGAGGCTTTCGTCGGGGAAGCGCCCGGCGATGCGGGTGACGTGCTCCGCCTCGGGCAACAGCGCCAGCATCTCGGGGCTGTCGACGCTGATCAGCCGCTGCCCCCGCTCGCCCGTGCGCCTGATCATCTGCCGCGCCAGCTCTCCGCAGCCAGCGCCGATATCGACGATCGTCGTGCCCTCCCGCGTCAGCGCCGGGATCTTCGCCTCGAAATCGGCGAGGATCGCCGGCTCGAACCCGTCGCGGAAGCTGTCGGGGGAGCCGAGCTTCTCCGTCTCGCTGAGGCTGTCGTCCTGCGCCCGGGCGCGGAAGTTGGCGTAGGTCAGCTCGGCGAAGCGCGCCGCTGCATCCTTGCTGTCGTCCCGGCCGGGATCATGCGCCATCTGTCAGTCCCTGTCCCAGACGGGGCGCTGGTAGCCCAGGTGGCCGGCCGTCTCGTCGTCCCACCGGTTCTTGCGGAACATCATCTCGAAGCTGGAGCCACCGCTCGCCTTCGATGTCCGCAGCTCGCCCGTCGCCGCCTGCACCTTGTGGATCGCCGAGGCGGCGGGGACGTACCAGATCTTCTTGCCCAGCACCCGGCGGACAAGGTCGCAATAGAGCCAGTCGGAGCGGTAGTGACGCCCCAGCTCGGCATCGAGCGGCCCCGCCTCGTGCCAGACATCGCGGCGGACATAGACAGCGAAGAACGGCGCATAGACCAGCTCCACCGGCCCGCCATCATGGAGGAGCGGCACGTCGCCGAGGTTGTCGTGGTGGTGAGAGATGGTGACGTCGCAGCCGATGGTGCGGTCGCTCTCGGGCATGTGGGCCCGCATCGTCTCCTGCCCCGGGGGCAGCACCTGCCGGGGCACGGTGATGGCGGCCTTCGGCAGCTCGTCCGCCCCCCGCTGCAGCTCGTGCAGGGCGTTGCGGGCGAGGATGGCATCGTTGTTGAGGATCATCAGGTCGCGGTCCGCCTTCGCGATCTCCGCCCCCTGGTTGACGGCGTAGGAAAAGCCGAAGTTCGCCTCGTTCTCCACCAGCCTGATGCGCCGCTCGCTGGCCCTCTGGCGCAGGAACTCGACGCTCTCGCCGCCAGACTCGTTGTCGACGATGACGATCTCGAGGTCGCCGCGCACCCGCAGCTCCTCCATCGCCGCGAGGCATTCCTTGAGGTCCGGCAGCGCCCGCCAGTTGGGGATGACGGCGCTGACGGGCCTGTCGAGCGCGAAGGGCGCCTTCACCAGCGCGTCGGCCTTCCGGCTCATCAGCCGGTGGTTCACCTTGCGGGCATGGGGAGAGAGGGTGTGGTTGTCGGAGACGGCGTTCTCCGTCCGCCCGACGGAGTAGTGGCAGAGCGCCAGCGGGGCGGAGATCATCCGCCCCTCCTCCGACGCGCGCAGGACGAGATCATGATCGACGAAGCGGCGCAGCCCGGTATCGAAGCCGCCGACCTGTTGCAGCAGGTCGCGGCGCAGCATGAAGCAGTTGAGATCGGCGAAGTTGCGGTTCTCCAGCGCGCCGCGGTGGAAGTGGCCGTAGCGCAGGGCGGAGGGGGCGTTGTCGTCGCCCCGCCAGATCCAGAAGCCGGAATAGACGGCATCGGCATTGCCGGCGCGCATCGCGCCGAGCATCGCGGCGAGGTAGCGGCTGTCCCAGCTGTTGTCGCTGTCGAGATAAGCGACGACATCGCCGGTGGCGGCGCGGCCGCCGGCATTGCGGGCGGCGCTGTGCCCCTGGTTCTGCCCCAGCTCGATCAGGCGCAGCCGCGGGTCATCGAAGGCCCGCACGGCATCGGCGGAGCCGTCGTGGCTGCCATCGTCGACGACGATCAGCTCCAGCTCCGGCCACGTCTGCCCGAGGACGGAGCGGATGGCCTCGCCCACGATCTTCTCGCGGTTGTAGACGGGCATGACGACGGAGACGCGGGGCCGCTCCGCCGCGCCCAAAGCCTCGGCCGCGAAGCGGTCGGCCAGCCTGTCCATCTGCGCGAAGACGCGCTTCTGCGGCTCCTCGAACGGGGCGTGGATCATCGACTGCGTCATCGATGTGCGCAGGAAGTCGTCGAAGGAGCGGTAGCGGTTGCTCTGCACGTCCCAGGCGAACTCGCGCCGGGCGACGCGCACGCCGGTCTCGTCGTCGTAGAGCTCGACGACATGGGTCTTGCCGCGCAGGTGCCCGGTGGCGACGGTATGGCGGAAGGCGTGGTTGCCCTCGCCGATGCCGGCGCGCTGCAGGTCGAGGCGGAACATCGAGGCGAGGTAGCGCCAGCTCACCCCGTCGATCACCAGCCGCACCATGCGCGGTGCGGGGTCGCCCTTCATCGCCACCCAGCCGTTGACGATGGGCGTGCGCTTGTTGAGATCGAGCGCGCCGACCAGCCGCGGGGTGGTCTTGGGCGCGGCGGCGCTCTTCGGGCGGTTCTCCTCGGGCGGGAGCGGCTTGCGCCCCTCGGCCTTGCCGTGGCGGATGTAGTGGAGCAGCGCATTGGCGCGCGCGCGGCGCACGTCGGGATACTTGCGCAGGTACCATTCGCCCGAGAAGGCGGGCCCCGGATCCCGGCCGACCCGGCCGCCGATCAGCAGGTAGTGCCGCGCCGGCGAGATGTTCATGCGGTCCACGTCGGGGTAGCGGGCCCGGTACCACTCGGCATCGAAGAGGCCGGAGCGCTCCAGCTCCTCCTCGTCGCTCAGGGGCAGTGCCTCCGGCACCACCTCCGACAGCTCGATCTCGCCCTCGGCCATCAGGCGTTGTCCGCCACGGCCGGGTTCGGCGCCCGCCCCTCGGCGAGCCCGTAGTGGATGAAGTGCTCCAGCGGCGCGATGTCGGCTTTCGCGACGTCGGGATTGGTGGCGAGGTAATAGGCCTCGTCGAAGATCCCGGTCTGACGGACGGCATCGAGCAGGGCGTTCATCCGCCCGCCGCGCGAAACGCGCCGCCGCGTGCCGCCCGTGACGAGCGCCCCGACCAGCCTCAGCAGGGTCTGCCGCTCTGTCGCGGCTGACCGCTGCAGCCGCGCAAGTTGCTCCCGGACGTCGGCAAGCTCGGCGTCCGTCCGCGCAGATTGCTCCTCCCGGGCCCGCATCGCCTCGGAGGTCTCGGCCAGCCGCCGTTCCGCATCTTCGGCCTGCGCGGAGGCTTCGTCGGCCCGGCGGACGGCGTTGCCGCGGCTCTCTTCCATCTCCAGCAGCACGGCGGAGAAGTTGACAATCTCGTCGTAGCGACCCTTCAGATCCGCCTTCAGCTGGGCCTCGCGCTCCAGCCCTTCCTCCAGCCGCGGGCGCAGGTCCAGCAGCTCCTGCGCGGCGCGGGCGGCCTCGGGGGCGATGGCATCCATCTCCGCCTGCAGGGCCTTGTGCGCCTCGATCTGCTCGGCCAGCTCCTTGCGGGTGGTGTGGGTCTCCCACTCCGCTGCGCGCACCCGGTCGCCGTAGAGCAGCGCCTCGCGGGCCCGCAGCGTCATCGGGCCGAGGAAGGGTTCGGCAGCGCGCATTCCGGCGCGCGCCTCGTCCAGCACGCGGGTCCCCTCCTCGTCCAGCTCGCCGCTCTGCGCCCAGCGCTTGACGACGTCCCAGACGGGACCGAGCCATTCCGGCAGGTCGGGCCGGCCGGTGAGCGTGGCGTCCTCGGCGCGGTGATGGTGCAGCCGGCTGTCGACGGCGCGGGCGAGCTGGCCCGGATCGCCCTCCGACGGCCAGTCGAGGCCGAAGGTCTCGGCGATGCCGGTCAGCGCCGCCTCCGCCTCGCCGCCGATGACGGCGGCGTAGTCGACGATGCAGCGCCGCATGCCGCGCGTCGCCGCCTCGGCATCCAGCACGTGCGAGAGCCAGAGCAGGTGCCCGACCGGCGCCGGCAGGCGGTTGCGCTCCTCCAGCGACGTGGCGACCTCCAGCGGGTGGCGGACGACGATGATCGGCGCCACCTCCACCCCCTGCTCCTTCAGGATGGACAGCCAGAAGGGCGCGAGCCGGCAGATGCGCGGGTCCTTCAGCGTGAAGAGCGCCGAGTCGCCGAATTCCGAGCCGAGGTCGGCGGTGGCCTCCTCGCGGAAGCCCTCCGTCACCTCCGACGTCTCCCACCCCTCCGGGAGGCTGCGCCAGTCGTGCCAGTGGCCGCCCAGCGCCGCGAGGATCTCGTCGTTCAGGCTCTGGATCTTGCGGGATTCCCAGTGGCCGGCGGGGTTCGTCGGGCTGGCGCCGATGAGCGTCGCCGGCATGTCGGCCCCGAGCCCGCTGAGCAGCCGGGTGAACATCGACGTGCCCGACCGGTGCATCCCCAGCACGACGAGCACGCGCCGCGTCTCGGCGGCCTCAGCCCGCGTTTCGTTTTCGCTCTCGGCAGTCGACTGACGCATAAGTTATCCCGTTCCCCGAAAGGCGCGCGCGCCCTGCCCAGCACCCCGCTTCCCTAGTAGTGGCGCCCGTCCAGCCTCGCAAGCATTGCGCAAAAAAGCACCGCCCGCCGAGGAGGGGTGTTTCTTCCCGCTGGCAGGTTGAGTAATGCTGGCCTCCGGGGGCTGCCGCGCCCGGACAGGGAAAGTACGAGGGTCAGGGATGGTGACGGCCGCAACGCGCCGGGGGCGTGTGTTGAGAACGGGCCTGCCGCGCGCCGCGCTGCTCCTCGCCTGCCTCGCCGGATGCGCATTGCCCCGCGGCGCCGGCCTCACCAGCGAAGTCCTCGCAGCCGGCGCCTACACGACCGACGGCGAGGCGGTGCGCGATTTCTCCGTCGAGCCGGTGACGCGCGAGACGCTGCCCGTCTACGCCACTTGGCCCGCCCTCGGCGAGCCGGCGCTGAACTGGATCACCCGGCAGGCCGAGCCGGCAAACCGCATCATCGACACCGGCGACAGCATCGACATCACGATCTGGACGTCGGAGGAGAACTCGCTGATCACCGCGCCGGGCCAGCGCTACATGTCGATGGACGACCTCACCGTCTCCGCCTCCGGCGAGATCTTCCTGCCCTACGTGGGCGAAATCCGCATCTCCGGCATGAGCCCCGACCATGCGCGCGAGCGGGTGCAGGAGGCCTTCGCCTCCGTCACCCCCAACGCGCAGGTGCAGCTGGAGATGACGGAGGGGCCGCAGAGCACCGTCGCCCTCATCGGCGGCGTCTCCAGCCCCGGCGCCTACCCGATCCCCAACCAGGATTTCTCCATCCTCGAGCTTCTGGCCGAGGGCGGCGGGGTCTCCAACGCGCTGCGCAACCCGCAGGTGCGCCTGATGCGGGGCGAAAGCATCTACGGCACCTCGGCGGAGCGGCTCTTCGCCAACCCCGGGCTCGACACGACTCTCCGCCGCGGCGACCGTGTCGTGGTGCAGGAGGATGACCGCTACTTCCTCTCCCTCGGTGCCGCAGGGTCGGAATCCGTGCACGAGTTCACCAAGCAGGACCTGACCGCGCTGGAGGCGATGTCGATCATCGGTGGCGTCACCGACAGCCGCGCCAACCCGCAGGGCATCCTGATCCTGCGGGAATACCCCACCAGCGCTGTCGGGCCGGGCGCCGGGAGCCCGCCGATGACGCGGGTGGTCTTCACCATCGACCTGACGTCGGCGGACGGCCTCTTTTCCGCCGGGCGGTTCCGCATCTATTCCGGCGATCTCGTCTACGCGACGGAGAGCCCGCTCTCCTCGGCGCAGGCCATCATCTCCATCTTCGGCAGCGCCGTGACCCTGGCGGGCCGGCTCTGAGCCCTTGACTTGCGCGCGCCCACCGGCGACTCCCCGGCCCGCAGAAGGACTGTTCCCGGGCCCATGAATGCTTAGACGTATCGCTTCGCTCTACCGCCGCTACGCGCAGGCGCACTTCCAGGCGGAGTTGAAGGGCTTCGACATCCGCGACGAGGCCGGGCGCGTCATCGGGCGCATCGACAGGGCCGTCTTCACCGGCCGGTCCCTCCGCGTCGCGGGCTGGGCGCTGACCGGCAAGGTCACCCTGCACTTCGGGGCGGAGCGGGCGAGCATGCTGCCGACGCTGCCGCGGCGCGACGTCGCCGAGGCGCGCGGCATCCCCGAAGACGTGGGCTTCGATCTGTCGACGCCGCGGGGCTTCCTCCAGCCGGGGCACCTGCCGGTGCTGCAGGTGGATCAGTCAAGCGGCGCCGGCCCCATCATGATCGGCCTGCCGATGCCGGCCAGCCCCGCCAGCCACGCGCGCCTCGCCGGCGCCTTCGCGGTGGCGGCCGCCGTCTCCATCCCGCCCACGATCCGCTGGTTCCGCACGAAGGACCCGGCGGCCCGCGCGAAGGTGCAGTCGAACCTCGGGCTGGAGTTCATCGCGACCGCCCCGACCTTCGACCCCAGCGTCTTCCCGCAAGGCAACATCGGTCGCCCGGCGCAGACTGGCGCGGCGGCACAGATCGCCATCATCCTGCCGGTCTACAACGCCTTCGACCTGCTGCCCGAGGTGATCGACCGCGTCATCGCTCATACCGACCTGCCCTACCGCCTCATCGTCATCGACGACTGCTCTCCGGACGAGCGGGTGCGCCCGTGGCTGCGCGAGCGTCTCGCGGCCCATGATGCCGCCCACCCGGAGGAGGCGGGGCGCATCGAGCTGATCGAGAACGAGGAGAACCTCGGCTTCATCGGCGCCGTCAATCGCGGCCTCTCCCGCGCGGCGGAGCTGGGGCGCCATGCGGTGCTCCTCAACTCCGACGCTTTCGTGCCGCCGGGCTGGGCCTCCCGCCTGTTCGCCCCGATCGTGCAGAACGACGACGTCGCCACCGTCACGCCCTTCTCCAACGACGCGGAGATCTTCTCCGCCCCCGCCCTCTGCAAGCAGACGCCGATCCTGCCCGGCATGGCCGACCGGATCGACGAAACAGCGCAGCAGCTCTCGTGGCAGCGGGTGCAGGCGCCGGTGCCGACCGGCATGGGCTTCTGCATGGCGATGAACCGCCGCTACCTCGCCGACATCCCGGCGCTCGATACCGCCTTCGGCAAGGGCTACGGCGAAGAGGTCGACTGGTGCCGCAAGGCGCTCGCCAAGGGCGGCGAGCACGTCGCCCTCGCCGGGCTCTTCGTGGAGCATCGGGGCGGGGAGAGCTTCGGCTCCGCCACCAAGCTGGCCCTCGTGGCGAAGAACAACGCCCTGATCGAGAAGCGCTATCCCGGCTACGATCTGGAGGTGCAGCGCTGGCTCGCGGCCGATCCGCTCCGCTCCGCCCGCATGGCCCTCGCCGTCGCCTGGGCCGGCGCGTGGAGCGATCAGCGCGCCGAGGACGCCGGGGAGGACGACGCCTTCATCCCCATCTACCTCGCCCACGTCATCGGCGGCGGGGCGGAGAACTGGCTGACCGCGAAGATCGAGGCGGAGCTGGAAGAGACCGGCCGCCCCGCCATCGTCCTGCGCGTCGGCGGCGGCCGGCGCTGGATGATCGACGTGATGAGCCCCAAGGGCAAGCTCTCCACCTCGCTCGACGACATGGAGGTGCTGCTGCGCCTCCTGCAGCCGCTGCGCCGCCGCGAGGTCATCTATTCCTGCGGCGTGGGGGACATGCACGCCCCCCAGCTGCCCGGCGACCTGCTCGCCATTGCGCGGGCGGGGGAGGCGCACCGGATCGAGGTGCTCTTCCACGATTTCTACCCGCTCTCGCCCTCCTACACCCTGCTCGACGGCAACGGCCGCTTCACCGGCGCGGTGCCGGCGGGGCACGAGGCGGAGGCCGACAAGGCGCACAGCTTCCGCGGCCTCAGCGGCCAGCCGGTGAGCCTCGCCGAGTGGCGCGCCGCCTGGACGCCCTTCATCGACGCCGCTGACCGGCTCACCTGCTTCTCGGAGGACAGCGCGACCCACGTCGCCGCCGCCTACCCGCAGGCGAAGGACAAGATCGGCGTCGTCCCCCACGTCCTCCTCACCGACGTGCCGCGCGTCGAAGCGCCGGCACCGGGGGCGCCGCGCGTCATCGGCGTGCTGGGGAACATCGGCTACCACAAGGGCGCCAAGGTCATCTCCAGCCTCGGCGATGCCCTCCGCGGGCCGGGGGCGCCGAAGCTGGTGGTGATCGGCAATGTCGATCCGGCCTATGCGCCGCCCGTGCAGGTGCATGTCCACGGCGACTACCGGATCGAGCAGCTGCCGGCGCTGGTGGAGCGCTACGGGATCACCGAATGGTTCATCCCCTCGATCTGGCCGGAGACCTTCTCCTACACCACGCATGAGGCGCTCGCGACGGGCCTGCCCGTCTGGGCCTTCTCGCTCGGCGCGCAGGGCGCGGCGGTCGGCAAGGCGCCCAATGGCCGGCTGATCCCCTTCCCGGCCGACGAGCCGCCGGAGCGGGCCGCCATCGCCGCTTTCGCCGACCCGGCGGAAGCCGCCGCCTGACCTCTCCGCCCGGGCGCCGATGTCCGCGCGGACATCGTGACGGAATTCGCGCGAATTGGGTCCCCCGCCCGGGGCGCTAGAGCCGGCCCGTGAGCGCCAGTCCCGCCAGCACCAGATCGCCCCGCCAGCTCTGCCGCTTCAGGCCGAGCCGGCGCAGCTCCGCCAGCCGAGCCGCGCCGCCCTTCACCTGCCGCATGGCGCCGAAGGCCTCCGCCAGCGTGCGGTTCGGCGGCGTCATGTACATCGAGGCGGCGGAGAGCGCGGCGAGGTTCGTCGCCAGCCAGCCGGCGTAGTGGCGATCCTTCAGCAGCGTCGCCCGTGCCGTGCCGGCCCGCAGGCCCCGGTGGGCGCCCAGCGAGTTTGTCGCGTGCTGGCGGTAGAGCAGGCCGGGACGCATGTCGTTGACGATCGGCAGCCCGGCGCCGCTCATCGCGAGGTAGATCCACCAATCGTGATGCGGCGGGTCGATCCCCTCCTGCAGCGCCGCCGCCGTCATCGCGCGCAGCCGCGCGAAGGCGTCGGGATCGAGGATCAGCGTGTTCCCGGCGAGGATGTTCTGCACCAGCGCGTTGGAGAAGCTCGGCCCCCGCCGGTGCACCACCGAGGGGCCGATGCGGGTGAGGTGCGCATCGGTGAGGATCGTCCGGCTCGCATAGACCTGCGCGCCCCGCGCCCCCATCTCCGCCAGCCCGTGCTTCAGCTTGTGGGGCAGCCAGACGTCGTCCTGATCGGAGAAGGCGACCCAGCCGTCCGGGATCTCGGGGCGCAGCAGCAGCGACAGGTAGTTCGCCGCCGGCCCCAGCGCCGGCCCGTCGAAGAGCCGCACCTGCCGGCCGGGATGCCGATCGGCGAAGCGGGCGATGGTGGCGCGGGTGTCGTCCGTCGAGGCATCGTCGGAGACCCAGAGCGACCAGTCGCCATGCGCCTGCGCGCCGTAGCTCTCCAGCTGGTCGGCCAGATGCGGGCCGCCGTTATGCGTGCAGAGCAGGATGTGGATGTGCGGCGCTGCCATTCGAACTCGATTCCGGGCCTTATCGTGCCGACCGCCCGCGTGCGGCGCTCTGGTCAGTGCGCGCGTTTCTATGTAGGAAGGTGGCAAGAGATTCAACCGGCGAGCAGAGGCCAGTTTGTCCCACAACCCCAATGAGGGCGGGCCCGGCGCCAAGAGCGACGGCCACGATTCGCCTGCCGAGACGCCCCGTGAGGACAAGTCGGTCCTCTCTCTTGCCGAGCGCAAAGCCGCCATAGCCAAGGCCCAGGCCGAAAAGGCCGAGCGGATGCATGGCGGCGGCAGCGATCACGCGGCGCAGGGTGCCCCCGGCAAATCGACGCCCCGCCCGGCCGGTCAGGCCGGCCAGCAGCTCGGCCCGAACGGCCGCCCGCAGCCCAGCCCCGAAGAGGTGGAGCGCCGCCGGCAGATGCGCCAGCGCGAGCGTGAGCGGATTGCCGCTCAGGTCGCCGCGCAGGCCAAGGCCGCTCAACCCCAGGGCCAGCAACCGGCCGCCAAGCCGGCCGCGCAGCCGCAGGGCCAGCCTCCCAAGCCACAGCCCGCCAAGCCACAGCCGGCCAAGCCCCAGGCGCAGCCGGCCAAGCCGCAGGGCCAGGCCAAGGGCGAGGCGCCTTCCGTCAAGTCCGCCCCCGCGCGCAGCCAGCTGCGCAAGCGGCACTGGGCGCTTGTCTTCGCCTTCCTCTACATCGTCGCCATCCCGACGCTGGCCACCGCCTGGTACATGTGGGAGCGGGCGACCGATCGCTACGCCTCCGAGGCCGGCCTCTCCATCCGCACGCAGGAGATCAAGTCGGCCATAGAGCTCCTCGGCGGCGTGGCGGAGCTGGGGGGCGGCTCGTCGAGCGACGTCGACATCCTCCACCAGTACCTGCAGAGCCAGGAGATGGTCGCCCATATCGACGACCTGATCGACCTGCGCGGCATCTGGTCGAAGGCCGATGCCCAGCAGGACCCGATCTTCGTCTACCACGCCCCCGGCTCCATCGAGGATCTGGTGAGCTACTGGGAGCGGATGGTGCACGTCTACAAGGACAGCGGCACCGGCATCCTCAACATCGAGGCGCAGGCCTTCACGCCCGAGGACGCCCAGCTCATATCGCAGACGATCGTCTCCGAGAGCTCGATCATGATCAACCGCCTCTCGCAGGACGCGCAGGAGGACGCCACGCGCTACGCCCGCGAGGAGCTGGAAGTGACGCTGGAGCGGGTGAAGGAAGCGCGCGAGGCGCTCACCCGCTTCCGCAACGAGCACCAGCTCGTCGATCCCGAGGCCTCCATCCAGAGCCAGATGGGCATCCTCTCCCAGTTGCAGTCGCAGCTGGCCAACACGCTGATCGAGCTCGACCTGCTGCGCCAGACGGCCGGTGAGACGGACCCGCGCGTCGAACAGGCGGAGCGGCGGATCGAGGTGATCCAGCTGCGCATCGCGGAGGAGCGGGCGAAGCTCGGCCTCGGCGGCGGCGTCTCGGCCGAGAACCCCGAACTCTTCGCCGACCTGATCGGCGAGTACGAGGGGCTGGCGGTGGAGCGTGAGTTCGCCGAGCAATCCTACACTGCCGCCCGGGCCGCCTACGATTCCGCGGTGGCGGAATCGCAGCGCCAGAGCCGCTACCTCGCCATCCACGTCCGCCCGACGCTGGCGGAGACGGCGGAATTCCCGCAGCGGATGACGATCCTTGCGCTCGTCGCCTTCTTCGCCTTCCTCGCCTGGGCGGTCATCGCGCTCGCCTACTACGCCTTCAAGGACCGGCGCTGAGGCGCCGGGGCTGCGGCCGATGATCCACTTCCGCAACCTGACGAAGGTCTACCGCATGAACGGCACCACCAAGCGGGTGGTGAACGACGTGACGATGACCCTGCCGTCGAAGACCGGCATCGCCCTCCTCGGCCGCAACGGCGCCGGCAAGTCGACGCTGCTGCGCATGATTGCCGGCACCACGGATCCGACGTCGGGGGACATCCTGTCGGACGGCACCATCTCCTTCCCCGTCGGCTACTCCGGCTCCTTCCACCCGGACATGACGGGCTCGCAGAACGTGCGCTTCGTGGCGCGGATCTACGGCATCGATACCGATGCGCTGATCGACTATGTCCGCGACTTCGCCGAGCTGGGGAAGCACTTCAACCTGCCCATCCGCTCCTATTCCTCGGGGATGAAGGCGCGCCTGTCCTTCGGCGTCTCGATGGGCCTGAAGTTCGACACCTACCTGCTCGACGAGATCACGGCCGTGGGCGACGCCGCCTTCAAGCGCAAGTCCGAGGCCGTCTTCCAGGACAGGCTGAAGGACAGCGGCGCCATCTACGTCAGCCACTCCATGGGCGGCGTGAAGCAGCTCTGCACCGCCGGCATGGTGCTGGAGGGCGGCAAGCTGACCTATTACGACGACCTCGACGAGGCCATCGACCGGCACATGTTCAACTCCCGCCACTGATGGGGACGGGCGCGTCCCCGCGCCCTCACATCAGCCCCAGCGCCCCCTGCAGCGCCGCCCAGTCGGTCATGTCCTCGATGGTGAGCACGTGGCCGTTGCCGAAATCGAGCACCGTGTCGCCGCCCTCCCGGTGGCCGTAAGTGCTCAGGATCGCCTGCCCGCCGAGCGTCCGGCCGCCCATCAGCCGCGGGTCGATGTCGATGGTGTCGGTGCCGGCGGTGAAATCGGTGATCACGTCGTGGCCGCGCTCGAAGACGAAGACATCCGCCTTCTCCCCGCCCGTCAGCCGGTCGTTGCCCTCGCCGCCGGCGAGACGGTCCCGGCCCTTGCCGCCATCCAGCACGTCGTGGCCCGCCCCGCCGAAGAGCCGGTCATCCGCCTGCCCGCCCATCAGCGTGTCGGCGCCGGCCTCACCCCAGAGGACATCGTTGTTCTCGCCCGCCTGGATCAGGTCATTCCCGTCGCCGCCGAAGAGGCGGTCGTCGCCGCGGTTGCCGATCAGGTGGTCATGGCCGGCGCCGCCATAGGCGAGGTCGGGGCTGTCTCCCGCCTCGATCACGTCGTTGCCCGCCTCGCCCCAGAGCGTGTCGTTGCCGTAGCCGCCGAGCAGCCGGTCGTCGTGCTTGCCGCCCCAGATGCGGTCGTTGCCCTCGTGGCCGGCGACGGTGTCCTTGCCGTCGTCGCCGTAGAGCAGGTCATGCCCCTGCAGGCCCGTGAGCGAATCGTCTCCCGCCCCGCCGTAGAGCGAGTCGTTCTGGCCGCCGCCGTTGAGCCGGTCGCGGCCGCCGCCGCCATAGAGCCGGTCGAAGCCGTTGCCGCCCTCCAGCAGGTCGTTGCCCTGCCCGCCCTTCAGCGTGTCATGGTCATGCCCGCCATAGAGCTTGTCGTTGCCGTCCTCGCCGAAGAGCTGGTCGCGGTGCTGGCCGCCGTCGAGCCAGTCGTGGTGGGCGCCGCCATAGAGCGTGTCCATCCCCGCGTCGCCATACAGGCTGTCGCGGCCGCCGCCGCCCTTGAGCATGTCGTGATGGGCGCCGCCGTAGAGAATGTCATGGTGGTTGCCGCCGTAGAGCTGGTCGTTCTGGTCGCCGCCCGCCAGCCAGTCGTTGCCGTCCTGCCCGTGCAGCAGGTCGTGCCCGCTGCCGCCGTCCAGCCGGTCGTCGCCGTTCTGCCCGTGAAGCTCGTCATGCCCCCCGTCGCCGAAGAGCGTGTCGTGCCCGTCCTCCCCCTGCAGGAGGTCGTGCCCCTCCTTGCCGGCCAGCACGTCATGCCCGCCTCCGCCCTGCAAGGTGTCGTTGCCGCCGCCGCCGTTCAGCGCGTCCTGCCCGGCATCGCCCTTGAGGAGGTCGTCGCCGCTGCCGCCGAAGAGCACATCGTCATGCGCCCCGCCGATCAGCGTGTCTTCCCCCGCCCCGCCATTGAGGGAATCGTGGCCATCTGCCCCCTGGAGCCGGTCGTCGCCGTCATCGCCGGAGAGGATGTCATGGCCGGCGCCGCCATAGAGCAGGTCGTCCCCGTCACCGCCGGAGAGCTGGTCGTTGCCCGCGTCGCCCTGCAGCGTGTCGGTGCCGGCCCCGCCGCGGAGGATGTCGTGCCCCTCGGCTCCGTAAAGCCGGTCGTTCTGGTTCTCACCCGTCAGCTCGTCATTGCCGCTGCCGCCCTGCAGCACGTCCTCTCCGTCGCCGCCGCGCAGATAATCGTCCCCCGACTCGCCCTGCAGCGTATCGGCGCCCGAACCGCCGGAGAGGCGGTCGTCGCCGCTGCCGCCGAGGAGCTGATCCGCCCCGCTGCCGCCATCGAGCGAATCGTCGCCGCCGCCGCCGCTCAGAACGTCCGGCCCCGCGTCGCCGCTAAGCTGGTCGTTGCCGGCGCCGCCGAAGGCGCTGTCGTTGCCGCTTCCGCCGAGCGCCACGTCGTGCCCCTCGCCGCCGTCGAAGACATCGTCGCCGTCGCCGCCCTCCATCCAGTCGCTGCCCTCGCCGCCATAGAGCCGGTCATCCCCGGCGCCGCCGAACATGCTGTCGCCGCCCTCCAGCCCGTGCAGCCGGTCGTTGCCGGCGCCGCCATCGACGGTATCGCCGGCCTCGTCGCCATAGAGCTCGTCATCCCCGGCGGTACCGAGGATGGTCTTCGGCGGCACCAGCTCCGGCACCCATGAGGGCATGAGCCGCTCCAGCGGCACCAGATCCATCGCCTCGATCTCCGCCGCCGTCAGCGGCCGGCCATCGGCGGTGTAGATGCGCAGGATCTCGTTGCCGAAGCGGATCTCCGCCCCCCAGCTGCGCTCCTGGATGGTCAGCTGGCCGGCCGTGCGCAGGAAGGTCCATGCGGAGAGGTCGATCATGTCGCGCCCGCGCTCGAAGCCGCGGATGGTGTCGATGCTGTCGTCCGCCTCGAGGAAGAACACATCCATGCCGCTGCCGCCGTCGAGCGTGTCGGCCCCGGCCCCGTCGATGAGGATGTCGTTGCCGGCGCCGCCGCGGCCTCGCTGCGCCCGGCACTCGGCAGATCGGCATGCAGCCATGTCAGCCCCGGCTCCAGCCCCGAGGAGACGAAGATGTCGATGCCGCCATCCGCCGCCTCGCTCAGCGCGACGTCGGAGATGCAGAAGAGGCCCGTGTCGAGCTGGTCCTCCAGCACCGCCAGCGTCAGCAGCCGCCCGCCGGGCAGCAGCTCCATCAGCGTGATCCCGTCATCCCCGCCGGCGGCGACGATGTAGACGCGCCCGCCGATCTCGATCGCCTCCAGCGTCGAGACCCACTGGAAGCGCGTGTCGCGGCTGTCGAGCACATGGTCCGTCACCCGCAGCGCGCCGTCGGGCATGATCTCCGCCACCGTCAGCGTGGACGTCACGCAGGAGCCCATGACGGCATAGCCATGCCCGCCGATCTCGGCAGTCACGATGGTCGAGGGGCTCTCCAGCCCGACGCCGGTGAGGTTCCACACCCGCCCCGTCTCCTCCGGCACGCCGTCGGCGCCGATGCGGAAGAGCACCATCGCATCGAGGTTGCTGCTCGCCCCCACCAGCCAGTCGGCGCCGTGCATGTGCAGGGCGGCGACATCGGCGAGGCCCGGCCCGGTGGCGGCGTTGCGTTCCGGCGCCGGCAGCGAGACGGCGGAGAGGGCGCCCGAGGGCGTCACCTCCCATGTCGAGATGGCGTCGCAGCCGGGGCGCAGCCCGTAGACGTAAAGCCGCCCGCCCACCTCCAGCAGCGTCGCGTGGGAGACATCGTCCGGCAGGGCCGCGAAGGGGTTGGCGCCGGGGAAGGAATAGATCTCGCCCGCCGCATCGGTGCGGTAGAGCCGCGCCCCCTCGTCCTGCAGCCCGGTGATGCAGACGAGCTCCATCCCCGCCACCTCCACCACCGTCACCGAGGCATCGACGCCAGGCGTGTAGCTGGCCGGCAGGCTGGCCTTGTCGACCGCTGTGAAGGCCCCATCCTTCGCCAGCCATGTGCTGACAGCGCGGCCCTGCTCGCTCACCGTGTAGAGGATCGGCCCCTCCGGCCCCGTCTCCACCCAGAGATCGGTCACGCCCGCCAGCTCCGGCTGAGCCGCCCCGCCGGGCAGCCACGCGACCCGGTCCACCGCCACAATTGCCACTGCCCGCCCCCACCAAACTCACGTTCACCCGGGGCGGGTATCGGGCAGGAGCTTCGAAAGGAGACCTAATGAAATATGGCCAGCCAGCGACCATTCATTCGACTTTTCACAGGCTTTTAGGAAAAGCCGGGACGCCGCTTTAACGTCACCGAAAGGTCATCGAGTTGGCCATATCTTCGCCAACTCTCAGACACAATTCAGCAGGATTCATTATTTTGAAGCCAATTTGGGAGAGACGGGATGGGCTCGGCCGGCAGAATGCGGCGGTTCGATAGAGGGTCTCTTGCTGCCGCGGTCTTGGCCGCCGTGGCTGCAGCGGTTTTCAGTGCGGCTCTTCTGGCCGGGGGCGGTTCGCCCCCCGGCTCACTCGCAGTCTGGCTGCTTTTGCTCGCCGCGGCCGCCGTGCCCGTCGCGCTCTGGCACCGGCACGAGATGCAGCGCCGCTACTGGCGTGGCACGGGCGTGGATGCCCGCCGGGGCCGCCGCCCGGGCGAGGGCAGCACCCCGCCGCGCTGCGCCATCGTCGCCGAACTGGTGGAGCGGGTGCGCCTGCCCGATTACGGCGATTTCAGCGAGGGGCCCGTGCCCGTCGAGCTTTTCGTCGCCAACATCGTCCGCGGCGGCATCCGCAAGCACCTCGGCCGCAATGGCCCGCCCGACATCGAGGCTCTGGGCGATCCGGCCATCGTGTCGCTCTGGCTGGTGCTGCAGGGCGTGACCGCCCCGGCGGACGAGGCGGAGGCGGCGCTGGCACAGCTCCGCGAGCCCGCCCCCATCCGCCAGCTGCGCCGCACGGCGGAGGAGATCGCCTCCGCCCGCGCCCGCTACGTGCACGAGCGGCACGCCTATGACCTCGCCCTGCAGCACTGGGAGGAGGCCGGGCACGTCAATCCCGGCTCTCACGGGCTGCTCGGCTTCGTCCTCGACCAGGCAGAGGCGGACCCGGCGCTCTGGCATGCCATCGCCACGGAGATCGACCTCGACGACGGCGACCAGCTGAAGACCGTGCTCTGGGCGATCAGCCAGCCGGAGTGCAACCCCGGCACGCTCGCCGCCTTCCTCTCGGCCATCGTCTCCTCCCGCAAGCTGCCGGAGCTGGTGAAGAAGGACAGGGCCTCGCCCGGTATGGCCCTGAGCAAGCGCATCTGCCTGGCGCTGAAGCGCTGGGATGCCGGCTGGCCGGGCGCCCCGTGGGCCGCCCCCTCGCAGCGCCACGCCGCGGCGACCGCCACCAGCTGGGCCGCCGCCGTGCGGGCCACCGAGGCGGAGGTCGGCCCGCTGGACTGGCCGGAGCCGAAGGGCCTCTTCCGCGCCTGGCGCAACCCGGTGGACGTGGAGGGCCGGCACCACTGGGATCCCGAGCTCGGCCTGATGCACCCGCGCCCGCGCGAGACGGACTTCGTCACCTACAAGGACGACGCCTGACAAAAGGCATGGGCTCGTGGCAGGCGCCCGGCGCGCCCGCCCGGGCCAACCTCTCGGGATTTCAGGAATTGCGGCCCTTGCAGGCGGGGGAGCTGGTGCCGGTGAAGGGACTCGAACCCCCGACCCCATCATTACGAATGACGTGCTCTACCAACTGAGCTACACCGGCGTCCCGGCGCCTGAGGTGGCACCGGATTTTCAGCTCCCGCCCGGTTCCCTCCCCGTCTCGCCGGCCCTGTTGGGCGGCTTGCGGCGGGGTGGCGCCGGTCGTGCGGGCGGCTCATAACATCGCCGCCCGCAGGGGGAAAGCGCAATTTGCGCCGCCTCCCCGGGAAGTGGAGGGGCCGGGCGGGCAGCGCCGCCCGGCCGCTTGCCCTTAGACGAACACCATGTCGTCGCGCAGACTGTCCGGGTCGAACACCCCGACGAGGCCGAGGCTGCCGTTCTCCAGCGCGATATACGTCCCGCTATCGAGCACCACGGCCTGATCCAGCAGATCGTCGACGGAGGAGACACCGTCCGGCAGGCTGCCGGTGGCGATGTAGATCGTGTCGATATCGTCCTGGAAGTCGTAGATCACGTCCGTGCCGTTGTCGGCGTAGATGAACGAATCCGCCCCGTTGCCGCCGTAGAGGATATCGTCTCCCGCGCCACCGTTGAGGATGTCGTTGCCGTTCTTGCCTTCGAGCGTGTCCTGACCGTTCTGGCCGTAGATCTCGTCGTCACCCGACTGGCCGTCCATCCTGTCGTCGTCGTTGCCGCCGCGCATGATGTCGTTGTCGAGCCCGCCGAGCATGTAATCGTCGCCGTCGGCACCCACGAGGATGTCGTTCCCGTCGGAGCCGTAGAGCGAGTCGTCGCCCCGCCCGCCGTAGAGCGAGTCGTCATGGGCGCCGCCGCCGATCTCGTCGTTGCCGGAACCGCCGTTGAGGTAGTCGGTGCCGTCATTGCCGAGCAGCGAGTCGTTGCCCGAGTCGCCGTAGAGGGAGTCGATGCCGCCACCGCCATCGAGCAGGTCGTCGTCGGCCCCGCCCTTGAGGTAGTCGTGCCCCGGCCCGCCGCGCAGCGTGTCGTCGCCGCTGATGCCGTTGGCCCGGTCGTCCCCGGCGCCGCCGAGCACGTTGTCGTTGCCGTGGCCGCCGAAGAGGAAGTCGTCGCCGCCATCCCCGAAGAGGCTGTCATCGCCGCCGTCACCGTTGACGGAGTCGACACCGTCGCCCCCCTCGAGCCGGTCATTGGCCGTGCCGCCGCTCAGGATGTCGGAATCGGCACCCCCGAAGAGGAAGTCGTTGCCGCCATCGCCGAAGAGCTTGTCGTCCCCGGTGCCGCCGACCAGCGTGTCGAAGTCGTTCTGGCCCTTCAGCTCGTCGGCCCCGTCGCCGCCTTCCATCTGGTCGCGGCCATCCGCGCCGACGAGCGTATCGGCGCCGTTGCCGCCATAGATGCGGTCATGGTCGTCGCCGCCGAACAGCTTGTCGTCGCCGTTTTCGCCAAAGATCAGCCCGCGATCGGTGCCGCCGTCGATCATGTCATTGCCGGCGCCGCCGAAGAGGCTGTCGATCCCGGCACCGCCGAAGAGCGAATCGTCGCCACCCTCGCCGCGCAGGATGTCCGACCCGCCGTCACCGAAGAGCTGGTCCATGCCGGTGCCGCCATAGAGCATGTCGACAAGCGCCCCGCCGCGGAGCACATCACTGCCGTCACCGCCGTAGAGGAAGTCCTCTCCCTCGCCGCCATCGAGGTAGTCGTTGCCCCAATCGCCGTTCAGCGTGTCGTCGCCCTGCTCGCCGTAGAGGGCGTCAGCGCCGGTGCCGCCGTAGATCTCGTCGGCAGCATCGCCGCCAAAGACCCGGTCATCGCCGGAGCCGGCATCGATCCAGTCGGCGGCGCCGAGGCCACGGATGGTGTCGTTGCCCGCGCCGCCGGTGAGAGAGTTGGCGACGTTGTTGGCGGTGATGTCGTCATGGCCGGAGCCGCCGGTGTAATCCTCGATGACCGTGCCGGGGACGATCCCCATGTTGCCGGTGAGGCCGTAGACGTCGGAGTAGGCGCCCGGCGTCAGGTCGACCCGCTGATCCCGCGTGTCGTCGGCGAAGTTGATGTGATCGTGCCCGCTCTCGTCGTAGATGGCGAAGGCGTTGTACGTCGGCGAACCGGCGACATGGGCGAAGAAGTCATCGAGGTAGGTGCCCGTGTTGGCGCCCACGCCATAGGTCGTATTCCCAGCCGTGGGGCCGCCGACCGTCTCGCCGTAGATCGCCTGCATCGCGAGGATGTCGGCGATCATCGGGGTGACCGTTGCAGCGTGGCTGGCGTCGGTGTTCGGGTTCTCCGACTGCGGGAAGTAGGACATCAGCGTCGTCTGCCAGGAGTCGAAGCGGAACTTCGCATCCTGCCCGTAGCTCGCCGAGGCGTCGTAATTGCCCGGGTGGCCGAGTCCGAGGGCGTGGCCGATCTCGTGCATGTAGGTCTGGAAGCTGTACTTCCCGATCGCGGGGCCGTTGTTCTGGGTGAAGCTGCTGGAGATGTTGACGACGGCACTCTGGATGGCGCCACCGGTGGTGAAGGTGGCGTTGGTCACCGCACCGGAGCTGGCGTTGGAGAAGACGAGCTCACCGTTGCCGGAGGCGCGGAAGGTCAGATCCGCGTAGATCGACCAGGCCTCGAGCGCCGCGACTGCCAGCTCCCGCCCGTCGCTGCTGATCCCCGACGCATCATAGGTGATGACGTTGCCGGGGTTCTGGAACTCGTGGGGGATGGTGCCCACGTCCGTCCAGTAGCCGTTCACCAGGTAGTCCGCGATTTCATCGTGGTCAATTTGCGCCACGGCCTTCTCCCTTTGTCATCTCGACGATGTGCAATTGTGCACGCCGCACGGGGCGGCAGAACGACACCACCTTCTTGCGGTCCGTCGGTCAACAAAAGGTTTACGAAGGTGGCCACTTTGCGGCAGCCACCTCAGTCTCGGCGAGACTCACGAGAGTTTGTCTTGGCGCGCCTCGTCGCCCCTGTCCTGCGGCCGGGTACTCTCCCCCGGTTCGGAGCCCGGCGGCACGGCGGCCGGGTCGAGGTCGCCATGCTCGTCGCGGATGACCAGCGCGCTCTCGGGGCCGGACTTGTGCGCCTCGCGCTCCTCGGGGCTCTCGGTCATCAGCGGCAGCATGTCGGCATTGCCGGGCAGGGTGATCTCCTCCCGCGGCGGCGTCGTCCACGAAAGGGTGTCGAAGCCCCCGCAATTGTCGCAGATCGGCGCCCATTGCGCGTGGATGGCATGGCACTTGTCGCAGACCCATTGTGGCCCGCGCGGCGCCGAGAGCGCCTTCGTCAGCCAGCCGCGCACCACCCGGTCATCCGCCCCGGCGCCCCGCTCGATGGAGGCCATGAGCGCGAGGTTGCGCGCCGTCGGCGCCGTCTCCGGCAGGTCGCCCAGCGCCCGGCGGGCGGCGGGGAAATCCTCGGCGGCGATGTAGAGCTCGGCGAGCAGCATCTTCGTCTCGGGGTGCTGCGTCTGGTGCTTGGTGAGCGCCGTGAAGCGCTTGAGCCGCTTGGCCGGCGTCTCCTCCGGCTCGATCTCGGCGAAGGCGGCGGCGAGGTCGGGATGCGGATGCACCTCCCACGCCTTGCGCAGCACGCGGGTGGCGTAGCGCTTGTTGTCGGCCTTGATATAGGCCCGCGCGGCCATGACGGCGGCGGGGATCAGATCCGGCGACTGGCGGTTCGCCTCGATCGAGGCCTCGCGCGCCTCGATGGAGCTTTCGTCGGAGAAGACGTCCTTCGCCTCCGAGAGCGCCAGCACTGCGTCGCGCCGCTTGTAGACATCGCGGGGCAGCGAGCCGCTCTTGAGCTTGGCACCGAGCGTCGTGCGGGCGCCGGCCCAGTCGTGGCTTTCCGCCTGCAGGCGCAGCAGCGTGTCCTGCACCTCCTCGTGGCGGGGCTTCAGCTCGAAGGCCTTCTGCGCCAGCTTCAGCGCGGTCTCGGAATCCCCGGCCGCGAGGCGCTGCTTCATGATGCCCCGGATGCCGACGAAGCGCGTGCGCTCATCGGCGAGGAGGCGCTTGTAGCTCTCCTCCGCCCGCTTGTGATCGCCCGCCATCTCCGCCGCCTGCGCGGCGAGGATGCTCGTCAGCTCCGGCCGCTCCAGCAGCCGCTCGGCGCGCTGCGCCTTGGTCAGCGCCAGCTGCCCCTCGCCGGAGGCGAGCGCGACCATGCCGTCGGCCAGCGCGGCAAAGCCGCGCCGCTCGCGGTTGCGGTTGAAGTAGCGGGAGATCGCCGTCTCGTCCCCGTTGAGGAAGTGCAGGAAGGCGATGAGCAGCCCGATGATCTTGAAGAGCAGCCAGACGAGCAGCGCGAAGACCAGCAGCGCCAGCACCATCTGCAGCGGCGTCAGCGTGAACTCGATGCCCGGCAGCATGATCACCGCCTGCCCCGAGACCTCCATCAGCTGGACGGCCGCCCAGGTGAGGACGAGGACGACACCGACGAAGAGGAGGATTTTGACGAGGGACCAGAGCATCATTCACCTTCTCCGGCGGTCTCGCCGGCGTTGATCTCGGCGGCCAGCGCCTCGGCGCCGGCCAGGGCGCGGGTGCGCAGCTCCGCGGCGGCCAGCCAGTCTGTCATCTCGGCGCGCGCCACCTCGGGCAGCGCCTCCAGCTCGGCCAGCGCGTCGTTCAGCCGCCCCTGCGCCAGCGCCGCCTCGGCGCGGGAGAGGATGGCATCGGGCATGTCGCCCTCGCGCGGCGCGGTGGAGCGCACGGAGAGCTGGGTGCGGAAGAAGGCGCTCAGGCGCCCGCCCTCCTCACCCGCCAGCCCCTCGGCGCGGGCCGTGGCCAGCGCGGCGCGGGCCGCTTCGGGATAGGTTTCGCGCAGGGCGGCGAGCGTCGGCACGCCCTCGGGCGCCCCCTGCTGCACCGCGGCGGGGATCTCGCCGTCATAGGCGCCGGAGAACTCGGCCAGCGCCTGCTCGTAGGGCGCGCCGGATTCCAGCGCCGCCTGGATACGGGCAAGCCCGGCAAGGGCGGTGGCCCGGAAGGCGGCCTCCTGACTGGCGGCCTCGGCGGCGGCCTGCACGTCCGCGGCCTGCTGCTCCGCCGCCTGCATGCGCGCGGCGGCCTCGTCGGCGAGGGAGCCGATGCGCTCCTGCTGGGCGGCCATCTCCTCGCGCACCGCGTCCAGCTCCTGTTGCCAGGCGTCGAGGGCCGTCTGCGTCAGCGTGCCGTCGGCGGAGGGCGCGCGCTCGATCTGCGTCAGCTGCTCCTCCAGCCCCGTCACCTGATCGGAGAGATCGCTGCGAAGGCTCTCCAGCTCGCTCTCCAGCGTGCCGACGCTCTCCTGCAAGGGCGCCAGCTCGGCCGACACATCGGGGGCGGCGGCGGGCTCGGGCAGCTCGTCGAGGCGGGTCTCGAGGGCCGCGATCTCGGCCTGGAGGGCGGCAATCTCGTCGCCGCCGTCATCTTCCAGCGCCTGCTGTTCGGTGAGGTACCAATGCGCGCCGTAGCCCAGCCCGGCCGCGATCACGCCGCCGAGGAGCGCCGGCACGAAGCCACCGCGACGCCGCGGCGGCTCATCCGGCCGATCACTGCGGGCAGGAGGCACGGCCGCACCCGGCGGCGGGTCGCCGGCGGGGGGAGGCGTGGTGGCGGCAGCGGGGCCGGAGGCTTCGGGCGCGCTCGCCTCGTCCTTCGGCGCGTCGGCCGGGTCATCTTCGGGGGCCGCAGCGGCGACGGGAGCGGGAGCCACCGGATCAGCTTCGTCGGCCTCGGGCTCCTGCTCCGCCTCGGCGATCATCTCGTCGGGCAGCGGGCGGCCCCAGTCGGCCAGCGCGGCGCGCTCGGCGATGGCGCGGGCGTCATCCTCCTGCGGGGGCATCTCGTCGGGCGTCGTGCCCGGCACCTCGCCCTCGCCGGCCGGGGTCTCGCCCGGCGGCAGCTCGGAGGGTTCGGGCGGCAGTTCGCTGGGCGTCCTCGTCGTCTCCTCCGGCACGCTGCCCGGCGTGGCGGGGTCTTCGGGGATCTCCAGCGGGGTCTCCTCGGCCGGCACTTCCTCCGGCGGGGTGTCCGGCAGGCTGTCCGGGTCGAGGTCCGGCGCTTCGGACGGCGGTGCGTCCGGCACCTCCTCCGGCGACGTCTCAGGCTCGCCCTCGGCGGTCTGCCCGGAGACGATCTCCGCGTCTTCGATCTCGTCGGTTCTGGTGCCGGAGCGCGGCGTCCCCGTCTTCGATGATCGGCTCTTCGTCGATCTTGCCACGCGTCGCCCCTTCCCGCTGCGCGCCCTTTGTGGGCGCTCTACCGGGAAAACCTAGTCCGCATGCCCGCCCTCCTCAAGCGCCGCGCTGCCGCAATCTCCCCCGGGGGCGTCAAAGCCTGCGGATCAGGCGGTGAACGGCGGCCCGCATCTCCCGCCCGGTGGGGCTTTCCGCCAGCTCGACCCTCCGCGCGGGGAGCGGGCGTGCCGCCGCCGCCACCTCGGCGCTCATGGCGACGATGGAGAGGGGGGCGCGCACCTCCGCCACCTCCTTTGCCAGCAGCGCCGCCGAGCGGGGCGAGAAGAGCGGCAGGATGACGGGGCGCTCGCCCGCCAGCGCCGCCCGCGCCTCGGCGGTCAGCGGCCGCGGCTCCTGCACGTAGACGATCCGCTCCTCCGCCCCCACCCGCTTGGCCACGTCACCCCGGGCGTGGGCGCCGCGCAGGTGCAGCAGGCGCACGTCTCGCGGATGGTCGGCCATCACCGCCACGAGCCTCTCCGCCGTCTCGGCCACGAAGACGGGCTTGGCCCCCGCCGCCCGCGCCGCCTCCGCCGAGCGGTGGCCGACGCACCAGACGGGCAGGCCCGGCGGGAGGCAGGCGATGGCGAAGGCGGCGTTCTCGGAGGTGAGGATCAGCCCCTCGGGCGGCGGTTCCGGCAGCGCGAAGGGCCGGCGCAGGATGGCGAGGATCGGCGAGACCAGCGAATCGGCGGCCACCTCCCCCAGCTCCTCGAGGAAGCGCTCCGCCGAGGGCGTCGGCCGGGTGACGATCAGCCACGGCCGGCCCGTCGCCCCGCTCATGGCCGGGCTCATTGCACCACTCACCTCACAACCTCCGCGCAGCGCGTCTCGCGCCTTTCGGCGCGTGGCACGGCTCTTGTCACCGGGTCTCCTCCCTCGGATGGCGCCATTGTTCGCAACCGGCCCCGATGTTACCTCCCACAGGCAAAGCTGCAACGGGGGCGGAACGCACGCGCATGGCCAAGGTCCTCACCCTCCTGGGCATCGAATCGAGCTGCGATGACAGCGCCGCGGCCCTGGTGTGCCTCGATGGCGAGCGGGGAGAGGTCCTCTCCTCCATCGTCATGGGGCAGGAGGAGCTGCATGCCGCCTTCGGGGGCGTCGTGCCAGAGATCGCCGCCCGTGCCCATGCCGAAAAGCTGGACCTCGCCGTCGAGGCGGCGCTGGCGGAGGCGGGCCTGCGCCTCGCGGAGGTGGACGGCATCGCCGTCACCGCCGGGCCGGGGCTGATCGGCGGCGTGCTCTCCGGCGTCATGCTCGCCAAGGGGCTGGCGGCGGCGACGGGCAAGCCGCTCGTCGGCGTCAACCACCTCGCCGGCCATGCGCTGACGCCGCGGCTGACGGACGGGCTGGCCTTCCCCTACCTGATGCTCCTCGTCTCCGGCGGGCATTGCCAGTTCCTCGTCGTGCGCTCGGCGACGGAGTTCTCTCGCCTTGGCGGCACCATCGACGACGCGCCCGGCGAGGCCTTCGACAAGGCCGCCCGCCTCCTCGGCCTGCCCCAGCCCGGCGGCCCGGCGGTGGAGGCGGCGGCCGCCACCGGCGACGCCGCCCGCTTCTCCCTGCCCCGCCCGCTGCTCGACAGGCCCGGCTGCGACATGAGCTTCTCCGGCCTCAAGACCGCCCTCCTCCGCGCCCGCGACCGACTGGTGGAGGCGCAGGGCGGGCTGACGGCGCAGGATGTGGCCGACCTCTCCGCCGGCTTCCAGACCGCGGTGGCGGAGATCCTCTCCGCCAAGGCCACCCGTGCCCTGCGCCTCTACATGGAGGAGGCGCCGGCCGCCCCGGCCCTCGCCGTCGCCGGCGGCGTCGCCGCCAACGGCGCCATCCGCTCGGCGCTGGAAGAGGCGGCCGCCCAGGCCGGCGCCCGCTTCGCCGCGCCGCCGCTGAAGCTCTGCACCGACAATGCCGCGATGATCGCCTATGCCGGCGCCCTGCGCCTGTCGCTGGGCCTCACCGACGATCTAACCCTCTCCGCCCGGCCGCGCTGGCCGCTGGACGAAGGCGCCGCGCCGATGATCGGCTCGGGCAAGAAAGGAGCCAAGGCATGACCATTGCTGTCGCCGGCGCCGGGGCCTTCGGGACCGCGCTCGCCATCGCCGAGGCGCTCGCCGGGCGCGAGGTGATCCTCTGGGGCCGCGATCCCGCCGCCATCGAGGAGGCCTCCCGCACCCGCCGCACCGCCCGCCTGCCTCAGGCCGAGCTGCCCGAGGGCGTGCGCCTCACCTCCTCGCTGGACGATCTGGCGGGGGCGGAGGCGGTGCTCCTCGCCGTGCCCGCTCAGGCCCTCCGCCCCTTCCTCGCCGAGGCGCCGATGCTCGCCGGCAGCCCCCTCGTCGCCTGCGCCAAGGGGATCGACCTCGCCACCGTCACCGGCCCCACGGCGCTGATCGAGGATGCCTTCCCCGGCACGCCCGCCGCCGTGCTCACCGGCCCCTCCTTCGCCGCCGACATCGCCAAGGGGCTGCCGACGGCCCTCACGCTCGCCTGCGCCGACGAGACCTGCTCGGAGCATCTGCAGCACAGCCTGTCGACGCCGAACCTGCGCCTCTACCGCTCCACCGACGTCACGGGGGCGGAGCTCGGCGGGGCGCTCAAGAACGTCATGGCCATCGCCTGCGGCGCCGCCATGGGCGCCGAGCTGGGGGAGAGCGCCCGCGCCGCCCTGCTCACCCGCGGCTTCGCCGAGATGCAGCGCCTCGCCCTCGCCCTCGGCGCCCGGGCGGAGACGCTGGCGGGCCTCTCCGGCTTCGGCGACCTCGTGCTCACCGCCACCTCGCCAGGCTCGCGCAACTACCGCTACGGGCTCGCCATCGGCGCCCGTGAGACCTTCGACCCGAGCGTCACGGTGGAGGGCGCCGCCACCGCCGGCGCCGCTCTGGCGCTCTCCCGCCGCATCGGGGTGGATCTGCCGATCACCGCCGCCGTCGCCGCGCTCGTCGCCGGCGAGGCGGAGGTGTCTGACGTGCTGGCGGGGCTGCTCTCCCGACCGCTGAAAGAGGAATGACGACACACATGGCCAAGTGGCTCTTCAAATCCGAACCCGACGTCTTCTCGTGGGACGATCTCGTCTCCCGCGGCAAGGATGGCGAGGAATGGGACGGCGTGCGCAACTACCAGGCGCGCAACAACATGCGCGAGATGAAGGAGGGTGAGCTCGGCTTCTTCTACCACTCCCGCTCGGGGCTGGAGATCGTAGGCATCGTCGAGATCTGCAACGAGGCGCACCCGGACTCGACCACCGAGGACGAGCGCTGGGAATGCGTCGACGTGCGCGCCGTCAAGCCGCTCCCCCGCGCCATCACGATGAAGGAGATCAAGGCCGAGCCGCGCCTGAAGGACATGGTGCTCGCCAACAACTCCCGCCTCTCCGTCCAGCCGGTGAGCGAGGCGGAATGGGACGTGATCCTGGAAATTTCGGGCGCATAGCAGGTTTGCGGGAACCTTCCGGGGACTTCCGTGTTCACCTTTTCGGGTGAGGAGAAGAACCATGGAACATCACGATCAGTCTGACTCCACCACGACGGAGCTGCTGGAAGCGCTCGGACGCGGCTGGTGGATCGCACCGGCCGGCATCTTCGGCGCGCTCGCATGGCTGGCGCCGGTCGCCGCCATCGCCGACAAGTTCTGACCCGGCGGCGGGCCCGAGGGCCCGCCCCGCGCTTTTCTGCACAGGCCCTGCACGAGGCAGGCGCCTTCGGCTGCACGGACGGCGCCGTATCCTCCTCCCGACACGATAGTTCGGGAGACCCTCATGAACATGTTCCGCCCCGGCTGGTGGCTCGGCCCCGCCGCAATCGCCGGCACCCTCGTCTGGGCCGGCCTTCTCGCCGCGATCTGACGAATTGTCTTTGCCGATCCCCCCGGGCCTGCCTTCATCATGTTGGCATCAACCTATGATGGGAGCGCGGGATGGGGATCCTCGGTATTCTGGTGGCCGCTGCGGCGGCGTTTCTCTTCGGCGCCGGCTGGTACATGGCGCTGTCGAAGCCATGGATGCGGGCAGCGGGCATCCGGAGGGAGGGTGGCCGGTCGGCCCCCAATAGCGCGCTGCCCTTCATCCTCTCGGCGCTGACGATGCTGATCGTGGCCGTCATCATGCGGCACATCTTCGCCACCTCCGGCATCACCACGTGGCACGGCGGGCTGACCTCCGGCCTCGGCATCGGGCTGTTCTTCATCTCCCCGTGGACGATGATCAACAACGCCTACGCCGGCCGGCCCTTCCTGCTGACGGTGATCGACGGCGGCTATGCCACCTTCGGCTGCGGCATCATCGGGACGATTCTGGCGCTGATGGCCTGACACTGATGGATGGCGGCGCGGTGGCGATGGCCTGAAACGCGAAAGGACCCGGGCATTCTGCCTCGGGCCCTCCACTCACCCCGTGTCTCCCACAACACTGGATAGCCATGGGGAGGTTATGCCGCAGACCGACGAAGGAAGCGTAAACAGCGCGTATCTTTCGCGCCCAAGCCGTTAGGATTTGCCTCAAATCCCTCCGGCGGCAAAAGGGGCGCCGTGGCGCCCCTTCCCCTCAGTAGCGGTAATGCTCGGGCTTGAAGGGCCCTTCGACCGTCACGCCGATATAGGCGGCCTGCTCGGGTTTCAGCTCCGTCAGGCGCACGCCGATGCGGTCGAGGTGCAGGCGGGCGACCTTCTCGTCGAGATGCTTGGGCAGGATGTAGACGCCGGGCTGATACTCCTCCCCCTTCGTCCAGAGCTCGATCTGCGCAAGCACCTGGTTGGTGAAGGAGGCGCTCATCACGAAGCTGGGGTGCCCCGTCGCGTTGCCGAGGTTCAGAAGGCGCCCCTCGGAGAGGAGGATGATCCGGTTGCCCGAGGGCATCTCGATCATGTCCACCTGGTCCTTCACGTTGGTCCACTTGTGGTTCTTGAGGGAGGCGACCTGGATCTCGTTGTCGAAGTGGCCGATGTTGCCGACGATAGCCATGTCCTTCATCTCGCGCATGTGCTCGATGCGGATGACGTCGCGGTTGCCGGTGGTGGTGATGAAGATGTCGGCGGTATCGACCACATCCTCCAGCCGCACCACCTCGAACCCGTCCATCGCCGCCTGCAGCGCGCAGATCGGGTCGACCTCCGTCACCTTCACGCGGGCGCCGGCCCCGGCGAGCGAGGCGGCGGAGCCCTTGCCGACGTCGCCATAGCCGCAGACGACGGCGACCTTGCCGGCCATCATCACGTCGGTGGCACGGCGGATCCCGTCGACGAGGCTCTCGCGGCAGCCGTACTTGTTGTCGAACTTCGACTTGGTGACGCTGTCGTTCACGTTGATCGCCGGGAAAGGCAGCTGGCCCTTCTTGTGCAGATCATAGAGCCGGTGCACGCCCGTCGTCGTCTCCTCCGAGACGCCCTTGATCGCGTCGCGCTGCTTGGCGAACCAGCCGGGGGAGGAGGCCATCCGCTTGCGGATCTGCGCGAAGAGGCACTCCTCCTCCTCGCTCTGCGGGGCGGCGATGAGATCCGTCTCACCGGCTTCGACGCGGGCGCCGAGCAGGATGTAGAGCGTGGCGTCCCCGCCGTCGTCGAGGATCATGTTCGCCGGGCCATCCTCGAAGTCGAAGATCTTGTCGGCGTAGTCCCAGTATTCCTCCAGCGTCTCGCCCTTGATGGCGAAGACGGGGGTGCCGCCGGCGGCGATGGCGGCAGCGGCGTGATCCTGGGTGGAGAAGATGTTGCAGGAGGCCCAGCGCACCTCGGCGCCCAGCGCCTTCAGCGTCTCGATCAGCACGGCGGTCTGGATCGTCATGTGCAGCGAGCCGGCAATGCGGGCGCCCTTGAGGGGCTGCGCCTCGCCGTATTCCGCCCGTGTCGCCATCAGGCCCGGCATCTCCGTTTCGGCGATATCGAGTTCCTTGCGCCCGTAATCGGCGAGGGAGATGTCACGGATGATGAAATCGTCAGCCATTCTTGTGCGCTCCTGAGAGGGAAGTCGGTCGGCTCTTATCAAGCCGGGCAAGGGTTAGGAAGGCGTGACCACCGCCCCATGCACGGCGCCAAGGCCAGTTCCGCCCCGCCGCGAAGCGCGCTAGCCTGACGCGCCATGCCCCAGACCGCGCCCCCTCCCCCCGCCACCGACCGCCAAGCGGTGGTGATCTGCTGCGATTCCGGCCACCTGCCCTTCGCCGCCGCCACCTTCCACAGCCTCGCGCGGATGACCCCTCACCGCGGCTTCGACCTGATCCTCTGCACGACGGACGGGATCACCCTGCCTCCCGTGCTCGACCGCCTCGGCGTGCGCCTCCTCCACATCGAGGCGCCTCCGGGCCTGGCGGAGCTCAAGAGCACCCGCCTGCCGGCCAATGCCTATCTGCGCCTCTGGCTGCCCGACCGGCTGCTGGGGCAATACGACCGCCTCCTCTACCTCGACACGGACATCTTCGTGCAGGGCGGCGACCTCTCGGCGCTGCTGGCCGCCGATCTCGGCCCCCACCCCGTCGGGGCGGTGCTTGAGCGGCCGCTCTGGGGCAAGCCGCGCTACCATGCCAAGGACTTCAAGGCGCTGAACCTGCCCCGCGCGCCCTACTTCAACTCCGGCGTCCTGCTGATCGACGTCGCCCGCTGGGTGGAGGGGGATGTCCTCTCCCGCTGCCTCGCGGTGGCGGAGCGGCATCAGGACAAGCTGCATTACCATGACCAGTCGCTCCTCAACATTGCGCTCTACGAGGATTGGGCGGAGCTGAGCCCGCTCTGGAACTGGCAATGGGTGGGCCACCGCGTGCTCTTCGAGCCGCTGGCCGATCCCTACATCCTGCACCTCTACGGGCCGAACAAGCCGTGGCACGATCCCGGGGGGGCCATCCCCGCCCGCATCAAGGCGGAGTACCGGCTCTTCCTCTCCGAGCACTTCCCCGATGCCCCGGCCGACTACGGGCCCGAGCGTGCTCGCCTCGCCCCCGAGGCCGGGCTCGCCCGGCTCCTCTGGCGCCATGTCCGCACCGCGCGGGGGCTGCGCCGCTATCTTGCCCGTTTTCCGGGCAACCTGACGGCAGGATGAGCGGCTTGCCCGGCCCGGCTGTTCAACCTGCCGTGCAATGCCTCTAGTCTCGGCCCATGAGCCCCAGACAGACGACCCTCGCCATCTTCACCGATCTCGACGGCACGCTGCTCGATCATGAAACCTATGACTGGTCGCCCGCCGCCCCCGTGCTGGCGCGGCTGAGGGATGCCGGCATCCCCGTCGTCCTCGCCTCCTCCAAGACAGCGGCGGAGATCGCGCCGCTGCGCGCCGAGATGGGCCTCTCCGCCTGCCCCGCCATCGTCGAGAACGGCGCCGGCATCCTCCCTGCGGGGGCGGAGACGGTGCCGGGCGAGGATTACGCCGCGCTCATGCAGCTCCTCTCCGGGCGCCCCGTCGCCCACCGCTTCCGCGGCTTCAACGAGATGAGCACCGAAGAGGTCGCCGCCACCACCGGCCTGTCGCCCGAGGCGGCCGCGAAGGCGAAGGCGCGGCAATTCTCCGAGCCCGGCCTCTTCGAGGGCAGCGATGACGAGCGCGAGGCCTTCGTGCAGGAGCTGGCGGGAGAGGGCGTGCAGGCCCGCGCCGGCGGGCGCTTCCTCACCCTCTCCTTCGGGCGGACGAAGGCGCAGGCGATGGCGGAGATCGCCCCCTCCCTCGGCGCCACGCTCACCGTCGCACTCGGCGACGCCCCCAATGACGTTGAGATGCTGGAGGCCGCCGATCTCGGCATCATCATCGCCAACCCGGCCCATGACCCGCTGCCCCTCCTGCCCGGCGAGGCGGAGGGGCGGATCACCCGCGCCTCCCTCACCGGGCCGGGCGGCTGGGCGGATGAGGTGGGCCGCATCCTCGACGAGAACGACATCCCCTGAGTCAGGAGCTCCCTTGGCCGACTTCCACCAGAACGGCAACGTCGCGACGCTGCACAACCTCTCCACCCGCCGGGTGGAGGAGATGAGCCACGAGATCAACTCGATGGCGCGTGACAGGCCGATCACCCTGATCCTCCCCTGCCTCTATTCAGAGCTGGAGGGGGAGGCGATCGGCAAGATCGTCGATGAGCTCAACGAGCTGCCCTGGCTGCACCGCGTCATCATCGGGCTCGACCGGGCAGATACGGCCCAATACCGCGACGCCGCCGCCTTCTTTAGCCGCCTGCGGCACGACCACGTCGTCATCTGGAACGACAGCCCCGCCCAGCTCGCCATCGGCGACCGCCTGAAGGAGCTGGGGCTCTACCCCTCCGAGCCCGGCAAGGGGAAGAACGTGTGGACCTGCCTCGGCTACAACATGGCCTTCCGCGACAGCGCGGTGGTGGCGATCCACGATTGCGACATCACGACCTACCACCGGGACATGCTGACACGCCTCGTCTACCCGGTGCTGAACCCGAACCTGCCCTACCAGATGTCCAAAGGCTTCTACCCCCGCATCGGCGGCGGCAAGATGAATGGGCGCGTTACGCGCCTGCTCGTCTCCCCCATGCTCATCGCGTTGAAGAAGGTGATCGGCGACCGCGACTACATCGATTTCCTGCGCGGCTTCCGCTACCCGCTGTCGGGCGAGATGGCGATGCGCTCGGTCATGCTGCCCGACCTGCGCATTCCGTCGGACTGGGGGCTGGAGATCGGCATTCTGTCGGAGGCGTGGCGCAACCTTGCGCCGAAGTCCGTCTGCCAGGTCGAGATCGCCGACAATTACGACCACAAGCATCAGGAGCTGTCGGAGGCCGACGCCAACACCGGCCTCTCCCGCATGAGCACCGACATCTGCAAGGCGCTCTTCCGCAAGCTGGCGGCGGACGGGACGGTCTTCACGCCCAACATCTTCCGCTCCCTCAAGGCGACCTACTACCGGACGGCGCTGGACCTTCTGGAGCATTACGACGCCGACGCCACGATGAACGGCCTTCAGCTTGACCGGCACAAGGAGGAGCGGGCCATCGAGCTCTTCGCCGAGAACCTGATGCGCGCCGGGCAGATCTTCCTCGAGAACCCCTTCGAATCGCCCTTCATCCCGGCGTGGAACCGCGTCCACTCCGCCGATCCCGGCCTGATGGACGACATGCTCAAGGCGCTCGAAGAGGACAAGGCGGTCCTGTGAGGGCGGCGGAAACCATATGGTTTCCGCGCGCGAATTCCATATGGAATTCGCCGCCCGGCCGGCCCCTGCCCGCGGCATGCGCGCGGTGCACGCCCTGTGCACGCGCGGTGCACGCCTGGTGCCGTCCGCATCTGAAAGCCCAGCTGACAGGTCCCACGCCATGACCCCGCCCCGCGCCTGGCAACGCATGCTCTCCGGCCGCCGGCTCGACCTGCTCGATCCGGCGCCGCTCGACATCGAGATCGAGGACATCGCCCACGGCCTCTCCTTCGTCGCCCGCTGGAACGGGCAGACCTCCGGCGACTGGCCCTATTCCGTCGCCGAGCATTCGCTGCTGGTGGAGGAGCTCTTCGCCCGCCTCTACCCGGCGGAGCCGGTGCGCTGGCGGCTGGCGGCGCTGCTGCACGATGCGCCGGAATACGTCATCGGCGACATGATCTCGCCGGTGAAGGCCGCCGTCGGCGCCGCCTATGGCGAGCTCGACGAGCGGCTGACGGCGGCGGTGCACCTGCGTTTCGGCCTGCCGGCGGTGCTGCCCAAGGAGCTGAAACGAAAGATCAAACGGGCCGACAAGGTCTCCGCCTGGCTGGAGGCGACGGCCATCGCCGGCTTCACGGAAAGGGAGGCGACCCGATTGTTCGGCCGCCTCCCGGAGGCCCAGTGCCAGGGCCTGTCGATCGTTCTGCGCCCGCCTCTCGAGGCGCGGGCCGATTACATCGCCCGCCACGCGGCGCTGCTGGCGGCGCTCTAGCGCACGGCCATTCCCCAGCGCAGCGCGATGGCAAGGCCGACGGCCCAGAGCGCCAGAACCATCGCCAGCCCCCAGCGGCTGACAGGGCGCCTCGCCAGCGCCCCCGCGGCCGCGCGGAAGCCACGCATCAGCGGGGCCGGGATGAGGCGAATGGCGATGAAGATGCCGGCGGGCACGAGGATCAGATCGTCGAGATAGCCGAGCACCGGGATGACATCGGGGATGAGGTCGATCGGCGACAGCGCATAGGCCGCCACGAGCGCCGCGACGGCGCGCGCCTGCCATGGCGTCCGCCGGTCGCGGGCAGCGAGCCAGAGCGCCAGCACATCGCGCTTCAGCCGGCGGGCCCAGCCCTGCAGGCGCCCGAACACCCCCATCGGCTCTCCCCTTTCGGCCAGACGCTAGCCCTGCGGGCGCTGCGGCGGAAGGGCGTCTCGCCAAAAGCAAAAGAGGCGGCCCCGGGGAAGGTGGCCGCCTCTCAGTCGTTCGTCTGTGCGCCCTTACCGATGGGCGCCGCCCGGCGACATCGCCCGGGCCCGTTACATCGCGCTGTCACGTGGCGCGATTACCAGCGACGCTCCCAGTAGCGTTCGTCGCGCCGGCGCCGCTCGATGTCACGGCGCTGGATCTCGTCGAGCCCGTAGTCGCGGCGGCGGCCGAGGGCGGTGAGAAGGCTGTCTCCAAGGATTGTAAGCATTGCTGTCTCCATTGCTGTGGTGTGAGACAGGTCTACCCGCTCTTGCATGGTCATCGCGAATCAATAGGATTTCCCTGATGTAAGCGGAGCTAACAGATGGACTGGCGCACCCTTCCCCCTCTCGCCTCCCTCCGCGCCTTCGAGGCCGCGGCGCGCACGCGCGGTTTCACCCGCGCGGCGGAGGAGCTGAACGTCACCCATGCCGCCATCGTCCAGCAGGTGCGCAGCCTGGAAAGCGCGCTCGGGCTGCCGCTGGCGCGGCGCGAGGGCCGCGGCATCGCGCTGACGGAGGAGGGCGCGGCCCTGAGCGCCGCGCTGACCAAGGGCTTTGAGGAAATCGAGCTGGCCGTGGCCGAGCTGAAGGGGCGGGACGAGGGCGGGCCGCTTCGCGTCTCGATGACCCCGCGGTTCGCCACCCACTGGCTGGTGCCGCGCCTCGGCGCCTTCTGGAAGCTGCATCCCGACATCCCCATTTCGATGTCGCCAAGCCGCGAGCTGGTCGACCTCACGCGAGACCACTTCGACCTTGCCATCCGTTTCGGCGACGGCAACTGGCCGGGGCTGGAGACGGAACGCCTGTTCTCGGCCCATTTCACCATCGTCGCCTCGCCGCGGCTCGGCCTCAAGGGCCCCCTGACCGTCGAGGAGCTGGCCGAGCAGCACTGGATCATCGAGGACGACTGGCCCGAGCAATTCGCCTATCTCAGCCGCCAGGGGCTGGATATCTCCTCCATCCGCCGCACCCACATGCCGACGGAAGACATGGCCGCGAGCGCCGTCGACGCCGGTATCGGCATCGGCGCCGCGATCACCGCCATGGCGCAGGACGATCTCGATGCCGGCCGGCTCGTGGCGTTGCACGCGACGGAGGAGACGCGGCTGGGCTACTGGATCTGCCGCCGGCCCGGCCCGGTGAGGGAAGACTTGCGCACGTTCCTGCGGTGGCTAAGGTCCGAGGTCTGATCAACAATCCACGCCCCATGCCCGTCACCACACGCCCTGCCCGCCCCGAAGATGCCGCGCCGCTGGCCGCGCTGCTCAATCGCATCATTGCGAAAGGCGGCACCACCGCGCATCAGACGCCGTTCGATCCGGCCCGGATGACGCGCCACTACATCGCCCCGCCGCTCGGCATCTCCTGCACCGTGGCGGAGGAGGAGGGCGAGCTGATCGGCTTCCAGTCCCTCGTCTGGCCGGAGGACGAGGGCGACCCCTTCCCCGAGGGCTGGGCGATCATCGCCAGCTTCGTGGCCGAGGGCCATGCCGGCAAGGGGATCGGCCGGGCGCTCTTCGCGGCGACGCTGGAGGCGGCCCGCGCCGCCCATGTCTCGGTGATCGACGCCACCATCCGCGCCGACAACACCGGCGGGCTGGCCTATTACGGCGCCATGGGCTTCGAGGATTACGACAGGTTGCCCAACGTGCCCCTGCGCGACGGCAGCCACGTGGACAGGATCCGCAAGCGTTTCGACCTCTGAGGCCGCGCCTCGGCGCGCAGCCGCTCCGCCTCGACGGCGTGGGCAAGGTAGCGGCGCTGGTGCCGCGCCTCCTCCTCCTGCCGTTGCCGCATGAGCATCTCGACCTGTATCGGGTGAAAGAGCATCTTGGGCCTCCTTTCTGGTGTTACAGCCGGAATAGCGCCACCATGGCGCCAGACGCGATTTAGCAATTCTGCTCAAACATAAGCCTGGCTTTGGTATGCTCGCCCCCGACTGGCACCGCCTTCCCTCCCTCTCCTCGCTCCGCGCCTTCGAGGCGACGGTGCGGCTGGGCAGCTTCACCGCGGCCGCGCAGGCGCTGAACGTCACGCAGCCAGCAGTGGCGCAGCAGGTGCGGGGGCTGGAGGCGGAGCTGGGCGTGGCGCTCGTTCACCGGGCCGGGCGCGGGCTGGCGGTGACGGAAGCCGGGGCGGCGCTGGCCCGCGATCTGGCGGAGGGCTTCTCCGCCATCGCGCGGGGAGTGGACGCGCTGCAGCGGAGCGAGGCGCGGCGGGGCCTGCGCATCTCGGCGGCGCCCGCCTTCTCGCAGACCGTGCTGATGCCGCTGCTCGGCGCCTTCTGGCAGGCGCATCCCGACATCCCCGTCTCGCTGGAGCCGGGGACCGCCATCGTCGACATGGCGCGCACGGGGATCGACTTGACCATCCGCTCCGGCTCCGGCGAGTGGCCGGACGTGCTGCCCCACCACCTCGCGCACAGCCGCTTCATCGTGGCGGCCACGCCGGAGCTTCTGGCGCAGGAGGATGACCTCGCAAACCTGCCGTGGCTGCTGACCGATCGCGACCCCTTCGAGCTCGCCTGGCTACGCGACGCGGGCTACGACCTTGATACGCTCGACACCCGACACATCGACAACCCCATGCTCGCCGTCTCCGCCGCGCGGGCCAGCTACGGGCTGATCTTCGCCACGGAGATCGTGCTGGTGGAGGATCTGGCGGCCGGCAGGATGCGCGAGGTGCCCTTTCCGGGCCTGCCCCAGACGGATTACTGGGCCTGCCTGCCGCACGGGCCGGCGCGCCCGGCGGCGATGGCCTTCGTCAGATGGCTGCGCGCCCACTTCGCGCCGCTGGCGCAAGGGCGCGTCGCCGGCTAGCCGCGCCCTCAGCGCGGGCTGCGCTTGGCGAGGATGCGCTGCAGCGTCCGCCGGTGCATCCCCAGCCTGCGCGCCGTCTCGGAGACGTTGCGGTCGCAGAGCTCGTAGACGCGCTGGATATGCTCCCAGCGCACCCGGTCGGCGCTCATCGGGTTCTCCGGCGGGCCGGGCAGCTCGTCGGTCGTCGACAAGAGGGCACGGGTGACATCGTCGGCATCGGCGGGCTTGGAGAGGTAGTCCGTCGCGCCGATCTTCACCGCCGCGACGGCGGTGGCGATGGCGCCGTAACCGGTGAGGACGACGATGCGGCTGTCGGGGCGGGTCTCGCGCAGCGTCTCCACGACTTCCAACCCGTTGCCATCCTCCAGCCGCAAGTCGACCACGGCATAGGCGGGCGGGCGCTCGGCGGCGACGGCCTTGCCGGCGGCCACGCTCTCCGCCAGTTCCACCGTGAAGCCCCGCTTTTCCATCGCGCGGCCGAGGCGCTTCAGAAAGGGCTCATCGTCGTCGACGATCAGCAGCGTCGGGTCTTCGCCGAGCGAAAATTCAATGTCTGCCATAGGGAATGTCCTTCCGCCGAACGCTTTAGCCCCCCCATTCGGCAGGGTCAATTTGCCGCGTCGGCGAAGCAGGCCAGCCGCTCCGCCAGCGACTCCGGCGTCTCCTCGCGCCGCACGACATCTCCGAAGGTGCCGCCGGGCAGCACGATGTAGGAGAAGGCGGAGTGGCTCATCAGGTAATTGTCCCCCTCCCCCTCGCCGCGGGAGTAGAAGACGCGCCACGCCTCCGCCGCGCCACGCACCTGCGTCTCGCTGCCGGTGAGCCCGAGCATCCGGTCGTGGAAGTTCTCGGTGTAGCGCGCCAGCACCTCGGGCGTGTCGCGCGCCGGGTCGACGGTGATCAAGAGCGGCTGCACCTGGACGCCCGTCTCCTCCTCCACCTGCGAGACCGCCAGCGCGTTGCGCTGCGCGTCGATGGGGCAGACATCGGGGCAGTAGGTGTAGCCGAAGTAGACGAGCGACAGCTCGTCATCGAAGAGCTGCGCGTCCGTCACCTCCTCCCCCGTCTCGCTGACGAGGGTGAAGGGCCCGCCGAGATCGCCGCCCGCGACGGACCCGGCGCGGCAGGTGGAAAAGCGATCCTCCGGCGCGAAGAGCCCGGTGGTGGCGAGGAAGGAGCCGGCGAGCCCCGCGAGGACGATGACCGCCCCGGCGAGTGCGATGGTGGAAGTGCGGGTCATGAAGAAGCCCTCCCTCGGCACGGGGCCGGCCGGCGGCGCCCCGCCGCTGGCCCCTCCCGCGCGGATTGATCCGTCGGCCCGCGCCACATAACAATGCCGGCGCCCGGTTGAAAAGGCGCGCGCCCATGTCCTCCATCGTCGATCCCTTCCGCCTCTCGGCGCCCGACCTCTTCGCGTCGGAGCGGGAGCGCCCCGTCCGCCTCAAGACGATGCTGCTGCTGCGCTGGTTCGCGGCGGCGGGTCAGGTCGCGGCGGCGCTGGCGGCCTGGTACATCTGGGATCTGCGCTTCAACGTGACGCTCGTCGGCGTCGCCATCGGCGCCTCCGTGCTGCTCAACCTCGTCTGCATGGCGCTCTTCGATGCCACCCGCATGCTGTCGGAGCGGGAGGCGGCGGGGATGATCACCTTCGACATGCTGCAGCTCGGCATCGTGCTCTTTCTCACCGGGGGGCTGCACAACCCCTTCGCGCTGCTGCTGCTGCCGCCGGTAACGATCTCCGCCACCGTCATGCGGCTGAAGATCACGCTGCCGCTCGGCGGGCTGACGCTGGCGGTGATCACGGCGCTGCTGCTGTGGTACCAGCCGATCCTCTCGGAGGAGGGGCGGCCGATGATGCTGCCGCAGACCTGGATCGTCGGCTTCTGGATGGCGCTCATGATCGGCACCATCTTTCTGACGCTCTACGCCTACCGGGTGACGGCGGAGATGGCGGAGCTCTCCGAGGCGCTCTCGGCCACGCAGCTCGCCCTCGCGCGGGAGCAGAAGCTGACGGACCTCGGAGGCGTCGTCGCGGCGACGGCGCATGAGCTGGGCACGCCGCTCGCCACCATCAAGCTGACAGCGGCGGAGCTGGCGAGCGAGCTGCGCGATACGCCGTCCCTGCCGCCCGAGCTGGTGGAGGATGCGCGGCTCATCGCGCAGAGCGCCGACCGCTGCCGCGACATCCTGCGCGGCATGGGCCGGGCCGGCAACGAGGACATGCAGGTGCGCGCCGCCCCCGTCATGGCCGTGCTGAGGGAGGCGGCCGAGCCGCACCTGGCGCGCGGCAAGCAGGTGAAGTTCATCGCCCCCCCGGGCCGCGACCGCCGGCAGCCGCAGATCTGGCGGCGGCCGGAGGTCATCCACGGGCTGCGCAACCTCATCCAGAACGCCGTTGATTTCGCCGAGCGCGAGGTACGGGTGGAGGCGGACTGGACCGAGACGGACATCTGGCTGCGTATCTCCGACGACGGCCGCGGCTTCCCGCCCGCGGTGCTGGCGCGGATCGGCGAGCCCATGCAGCGCCGTCGCCGCCCGCCCGGAGAGGTGCAGCGGCGGCCGGGCTACGAGGGGATGGGCCTCGGCCTCTTCATCGCCAAGACGCTGCTGGAGCGCAGCGGCGGCCGGCTCGGCTTCGCCAACGGCGCGCTGGCCGGCGGGCCGCAGATGCACGGCGCCGCCGTCACCGTCCGCTGGTCGCGGCTGGTGCTGGAGGCGCCGTCGACCGGGCCGCTCGGGCCGAATCTCCCCCTCGTGGGGTAGGGCGGGCGGGCGATTCTCCCCCTGGAGGATGCGCCCTCGCGGAAAAGATCAGCCAATCGGAGGCTATTTTATCCAATTTTGAGACAACGCGACCGCCGGGGCGGCCAATTAACTCTCTGTTAACTCCGGTGACCTGATCCTTACCGTCAGGTTCCTCCACGACCTCACCTAACCCGGTGGTACCAGTGACTGAGACGTTGATGCCGCTCGTGGCAGCCGCCTTGTTGGGCGGAGCCATGGCGTTCCTGTTGCCGAGGCTCTTCAACCGCCCGGCCGGACTCCGCGGGCCGGCGCGAGGGCGGGTCAGCGCGGAGCGGGCCGTCCTCCTCTTCGAGAGCGAGACGCTGATCGACGCCTCCACCGGCGCTGCCGAGTACCTGCCGCCCGCGCCCCTGCCGGGCATGGCGGAGGCGGCGAGCGATCTGCAGCGGCTCGTCGGCGCACTGGACGAGAGCTTCCCCGGCATCGGCGAGATGATCGACGACGTCGCCCCCGGGGAGCGGCGGCGACTGGAGGGCGCTTTCGGCGAGAGCCGGGCGGAGCTGTCGCGCTGGTGCAACCGCCTGCGCATCGCCATCATCCATGACCGGGGCGAGACGATGCCGCCGCCCCCCGCCATGGCCGCGGCAATGGAGGAGCTGGAGGTGCTGCGCAGCATCGGCGACGCCGCTCCGCTGCCGATCTGGAAGGTCGATTCCGCCGGCCGCATCTGCTGGGCCAACAGCGCCTACCTCTCCCTCTGCGAGACAATGCGCCCCGTCGAGGAGGAGGGCGGGCGAGACTGGCCGCCGCCGCTCCTCTTCGAGTCGCTGGGCGCCCCGCCGCAGGAGGATGACCCGGTGACACATCGCCGGGAGCTGATGCTCCCCGGCACCGCCCGGCCGCAATGCTTTGACATCACGCTCGTCCGCCGGGGCGGCGAGGTGCTGGCCTATGCCATCGACGTGACAGAGACGGAGGTCGCCACGCAGGCGCGGGCGGAGTTCGTGCAGACGCTCTCGAAGACCTTCGCGCAGATCTCCATCGGGCTCGCCATTTTCGACCGGCAGCGCCGGCTGGTGATGTTCAACCCCGCTTTCACGGATCTCTGCGATCTCTCCGTCTCCTACCTCTCCGCCAAGCCGACGCTGCCGGCCCTGCTCGACCGGCTGCGCGACAAGCGCCTGTTGCCGGAGCCGAAGAACTACCGGACCTGGCGCAAGCGGCTGATGGATGTGGAGAGCGCGGCGAAGGAGGGGACCTTCGGCGAGACATGGGTGCTGCCCTCGGGCCAGACGATCCGCGTCACCGGCCGCCCGCATCCCGACGGCGCGCTGGCCTTCCTCTTCGAGGACATCACCGGCGAAGTCGCTCTGACCCGGCATTTCCGCGAGGAGATGGACCTCGCCCAGGCCGTGCTCGACCGCAGCGAGGAGGCAATCGCCGTCTTCACCACCGGCGGCCGCCTCAGCATGGCGAACGAGGCCTATGAGGACATGTGGGGCGCCACCGAGTCGCGCCTGAGCGATCTCGTCCTCTCCGGCGAGATGGAGCGCTGGCGGCAGGCGGCGCCGAGCCGCGTCTGGGACAGGCTGCGCCGCACGGCGGAGAGCCGCGGCAGCCGCATCTCCTGGGGCGGGCTCGTCAAGCGGCGAGACGGCGCCCGCCTGCACCTGCGGGTGGAGCCTCTGCCGGCCGGCGCGCTGATGGTCGGCTTTCAGCCCACGCAGGCCATCGCCGCCGCCCCGCCGCGGGCGAAGGTTGCCGCCCCGCCGCGCCAGCCCGCGCTCCTGTCGCTGGAGCCGCCGACGCGTGACCGCGCCTGAGCCGGGCTCAGAGCCGCCGGCGCGCCGTGACCGGCCCGCCGCCCTTGGCCGCGATGCGCGCCTCCGCCTCGGCGATCGGCTCCACGGCGACCTCCATGTGGTGGCCATTGGCGTGGATCATCCGGCTCTCGTCCAGCGCGATGGCGACGTGGCCGCGCCAGAAGATCAGGTCACCCCGCTCGTGGGGGCCGGTGGCCGGGGCGCCCAGCGCCTCCTGCAGGTCGCTGTCGCCGGGGCAGGGGATGCCGCAGGCCAGCAGCGCCGCCTGCACGAGGCCGGAGCAATCGATCCCGAAGGTCGAGTTGCCGCCCCAGAGGTACGGCGTGCCGCTCAGCCGCTCGGCGACCTCCACCGGGTCCGCCTCCGGCGCGTCCAGCGGGGCGAGATGCGGCAGCGGGAGGTGAAGGGGGACGGGGCCCGCGATCTCCGCCCATGTGGTGGTGCTGTCCTCGGCCGTGCCCAGCACCGTCACCTGCGCGCCGAAGGGCAGCACGAGGGGGGCATCGGGCGCTTTCAGGGCCGGCACGGGCAGCGCGTAGGTGCGGGCGGCGCGGACGCGGTGGGTCGGGGGCGGGCCGTCGCCCAGCGCCTCGCTGCGCAGGTAGCCGACATAGCCGTCGCGCGCCGCCATGCCGAAGGACCAGCCGTCCCGCCGCTCCAGCTCCACGAAGCCCTCGCCGAAGACCAGCTCGCGCAGCCGCGCCCGCCCGCCCTCGCTCATCAGCCCGGTGACGGGGCGCAGGACGCGCAGCAGCGTCCCCTCCACCTCTCCGCCGACGGAGACATGGGCGACGCGGCCATTGGCCGGGTGCAGGCGTGGATCGCTCACCCCAGCAGCTCCGGCAGGGCCGCGAAAATGGCGCGGAAGCCCTGCCCCGCCCCGCCGACCGGGCGGCCGGGGGCGGCGGTCTGGTTCCAGCCGTAGATGTCGAAATGGACGTAGGGCGCGGGCGCGAAGCGGCGCAGGAACAGCGCCGCTGTGATCGAGCCGGCCATGCCGCCCTTCGGCGCGTTGTCGAGATCGGCGATGGCGGGCTCGATCAGCGCCTCGTAGGGCTCGTGGAAGGGCAGGCGCCAGACCGGGTCCGCCACCTGCGCGCCGGCGGTGGAGAGGGCGGCGGCAAGGCTGTCCTCCGTCGCGAAGAAGGGCGCGATGTCCGGCCCGACGGCGACGCGGGCGGCGCCGGTGAGGGTCGCCATGGAGAGGGTCAGCGCCGCCGGATCCTCCGCCGCCAGCGCCAGCGCATCGGCGAGGACGAGGCGGCCCTCGGCGTCGGTGTTGTTGATCTCCACCGTCAGCCCGTTGCGGGCGGTCAGCACGTCCTGCGGGCGGAAGCTCTCCGCCGAGACGGCGTTCTCGACCGCCGGGATCAGCACGCGCAGGCGGCAGGCAGTGCCGCGCGCCATGATGAGCGAGGCGAGGCCGAGGACATTTGCGGCGCCGCCCATGTCCTTCTTCATCAGGCCCATGGAGGCGGCGGGCTTGAGGTCCAGCCCGCCGGTGTCAAAGCAGACGCCCTTGCCGACGAGCGTCAGCGCCGGGCCCTCGTTGCCCCATGTCATCTCGATCAGGCGGGGTGCCCGTGCGGCGGTGGCGGCGCGGCCGACAGCGTGGATCATGGGGAAGTTCGCGGCGAGGAGGTCATCGCCGGTGGTGACCTTGATCTCTGCCCCGTGCCGCTCGGCCAGCTCGCGCGCCGCCGCCTCCAGCTCCGCCGGGCCCATGTCGGCCGCGGGGGTGTTGATGAGATCGCGCACCAGCGCCTCGGCCTCGGCCGTCGCCTCGATGAGCGCGGCGTCGATACCCTCCGGTGCGACGAGGCGAGCCTTCGGCGGCGCCCCCTCCTTGTAGCGGGTGAAGCGGTAACCCTCGAGCAGCCAGCCGAGGGCGATCTCGGCGAGGTCCGCCCCGTCCGGCGCGCCGACGATGCGCCACGGCCCTTCCGGCAGCGCCTTGCGCGCCTTGGCGGCGAGGAAGCGCCCGCGGGCACGGGCCTTTGCATCGCCGAGGCCGACGAGCGCGCCGGCGGGGGCGCCGTCCTCCCCCGGCAGCAGCACCACCTCGCCCGCCTTGGCCGCGAAGCCGGTGGCGCGGGCCCAGGCGGCCTGCGGGGCATGAAGGGCGGCGAGGCCCTCCTCCAGCCCCTCGGGGGTGAGGAGCGTCAGCGGCAGGGCATTGTCGGTGGCGGGGGCGAAGGTGAGGGGCATGGGCACTCCGGCGGCTCGAATTTGCCGCCAGCCTATCCCCCGGGAGGGCGCCCGCAAGGGCAGCGCCGCGTCAGCCGGTCAGGGCGCAGTGGTCAGGACCCCGTGCTCAGGCCCCCGTGATGCGCAGCGCGCCGAGCGAGGCGACTGCGCCCTGCCCCAGCCTGTCCAGCCGGGCGGCGGTGGCGGCCAGCGCGGGAGGGCTGCCGCCCTCGGCCGAGGCGGCCATGTTGGCGGCGGCGCGGCGCAGCGTCGGCATGCCGACCTGCAGGGCGAGCACCTCGATCCGCCGGCCGAAGCGCGCCAGCGTGCCGGTGTCGCTGCGGTCGTAGGCCTGCTGGGCGGAGGCGAGCAGGAAGGCCAGATCCTCCCGGGTGCGGCGCAGCAGATCCGCCGCCAGCTGGGGGCCGAGCCCGGCCTGCAGGCGCTGCAGGGGCTCCGGATCGAGCCGGGCGATTTCCCGCATGTCTAGCCAGCTCACCGCGGCGGGGCGGGAGGCGGGCGTGGGCATCTGTCTCATCGTCTCGCTCATGAGCCTTCTATGGCGGCGAAATGTGTCGAAGTTATTGAGCTGATGGGGCAGGATCGGCACCGATGTGGTTGCAATTGAAGCGGCCCCGACGACAGGCTAAATTGGGGATCATGATCGCCACAGAACCCCTCCCCGAGTATCTCGTCCGCCGCTACCACGGCTGGAAGGCCACCACCTATGCCGAGAACCGCGCCTGGTATCGCCGGCTGTCGGCCGAGGGGCAGCGCCCCCGGGCCATGGTGATCTCCTGCTGCGACAGCCGCGTGCATGTCACCTCGATCTTCGGGGCCGACCAGGGCGAGTTCTTCATCCACCGCAACATCGCCAATCTCGTGCCGGCCTTCACGCCGGACGGGGACCATCACGGCACCTCCGCCGCGGTGGAATACGCGGTGTCGCACTTGGGCGTGACGCAGATCGTGGTGCTCGGGCACTCCAACTGCGGCGGCGTCGAGGGCGGGCACGCCATGTGCTCCGGCCAGGCGCCGGACCTCGACGAAAAGACCAGCTTCATCGGCCGCTGGCTCGATATCCTCCGCCCCGGCTACGAGCGGGTGAAGGATCGCGTCGGCGGAGAGGCGGGGATGACCCCGCTGGAGCATGAGGCGGTGCTGGTGAGCCTCGAGAACCTGATGACCTTCCCCTTCGTGCGCGAGGCGGTGGAGGCGGACAGGCTGTCGCTGCACGGGCTGTGGACGCATATCGGCGAAGGCGGCCTGATGCAGTACGACCGCGAGTCGGGGACGTTCCAGCCCGTCTGAAGCGGTAACCTTTCCCTAACCATGGGCGGCGATGCTCGTCCCATGGGACAGGTGTCGATGATCTTGCCGGATGAGCTGCAGCGCGTGGCGGAGGCCATGGCGCGGGCAGAGGACGAGACGCTGGGGGCGCTGGTGCGGCGGCTTCTGGCCAAGGAGATTTCCCGCCGGCAGAATGCGAGGCCGCCCGACAGGGCGGATGAGCTGCTCGTCGCTCCCTTGCGGGCGCGCCTCACCGGCGATCTTGCCGACGCGCGCAACTGGGAGGATTTGCGCCGCCGCCTTGCCGGGAAGGGCTTCGCCCTGCGCGAAGCCGGCGGCGGGCTGGCCCTGCACCGCCACCCGACGGGCGAGCGGCTCTGCAAGGCCTCTGACCTCGGCTTCTCCTACTCCCGGCTCATGCGCCGCTTTCGGGCGCCCTTCCCGGGCCACCGCCACACCCATCTGGAGCAGCGCTACCTGGCCGCCGCCGCCCCCGCCACGATGGGCGGGGACGACGACGACCCGGTGCTCATCGAGCCGTTCTAGCCCTTCTTCAGGCACTCCCGCCCGAGCAGCTCGGCGATCTGCACGGCGTTGAGGGCGGCGCCCTTGCGCAGGTTGTCGGAGACGACCCACATGTTCAGGCCGTTGTCGATCGTCGAATCCTGCCGGATGCGGCTGACGAAGGTGGCGAAATCGCCGACGCAATCGATGGGCGTGATGTAGCCGCCGTCCTCGCGCTTATCGATCACCATGACGCCCGGGCTCTCGCGCAGGATGTCGCGGGCCTCGTCCTCGTCGAGGAACTCCTCCGTCTCGATGTTCACCGCCTCGGAATGGCCGACGAAGACCGGCACGCGCACGCAGGTGGCGGTGACCTTGATGGACGGGTCGATGATCTTCTTCGTCTCCGCCACCATCTTCCATTCTTCCTTCGTCTCGCCGGAGTCGAGGAAGACGTCGATATGCGGGATCACGTTGAAGGCGATCTGCTTGGTGAACTTCTTCGGCGGCTTGTCGTCGGTCGGATTGTAGATGCTCTTGGTCTGATCCCAGAGCTCGTCCATCCCCTCCTTCCCGGCGCCGGAGACGGACTGGTAGGTCGAGACGACCACCCGCTTGATCTTCGCCCGGTCATGCAGCGGCTTCAGCGCCACCACCATCTGCGCGGTCGAGCAGTTGGGGTTGGCGATGATGTTCTTCCTGGCATAGCCGTGGATCGCCTGAGGGTTCACCTCCGGCACGATCAGCGGAATCTCGGAATCGTAGCGGTAGAGCGAGGAGTTATCGATCACCACGCAGCCGGCGGCGGCCGCCTTGGGGGCGTATTGCTTCGTCGCCTCCGAGCCGATGGCGAAGAGGGCGATGTCGAAGCCGGTGAAGTCGAACGTGTCGAGGTCCTTCGTCTTCAGCGTCTTGTCGCCATAGCTCATTTCCGTGTTCAGCGACTTGCGGCTGGCAAGCGCGACGACCTCGTCGGCGGGGAATTCCCGCTCGGCGAGGATGTTGAGCATTTCGCGGCCCACGTTGCCCGTGGCGCCCGCGACGGCGATCCTGTAGCCCATGATCCTCTCCAAAGGTTTGGCAAACGAAGGCGCTCTTACGACGCGGCGCCCTTGATTGAAAGGGCGGTTGTCGTGAGGCGGGGCATCGCGATCGGTGATGGGGGGGGCGCGGGGTGGAGAGCGCGGAGCGGGGGCGCTTCGCCCCCCGCACCCCCAGAGGATACTTCGGGAAAAGCGAGAATCAGCGGGAGGCGAGGGCCTTCACGAGCTGCGTCTTGGACATGTCTGAGCGGCCCTTGATGTCGGCCTTCTTGGCCTTCTTCTTTAGCTTGTCCTTCTTCATCGCGTCGAAATGGGCCCGGCTGTCCTTGGCGCGGCCGTTCTTGTCGGTCGCATCCTCGATGGCGCCGAGGAGCTTCTTCTTGCCCATGTCGCTGCGCCCCTCGATGCCGAGGTCCTTCGCGCGCTCCAGCAGCATCTCCTTTGTCGGGCCGTCCTTGCGGATCCGGGCGGCCTTCTTGGCGACGTCCTTCGGCTGCTTGACGAACTGCTGCTTGCCGCTCTTCTTCTTGACGGTCGAGCGGTCGTACTCGTCCTCCGTCAGGATCATGCGGACCTTCTTCGGCAGGTAGCGTTCACCCGTCTCGCCGGATTTCCCGCCGGACTTGGTGCCCCATTCCTCCTCGGTCCATTCGTGAAGATGGGTCTCGTCCTGCGCGGGGCCGCTGTCATTGTAGGTGCCGCCGCGGCGCTTGTATTCCTGCACCGCCATCTGCGCCTTCCGGGCAGACCATTGGCCCTTCCTGCCGCCCTTGCTGCCTTGGGTGATCTCGTCCTTCACCTCTTCCCAGAGGCGGGGATTGTCTCGCTCGGCCTTGGCCATGGGGGGACTCCTTCACTCGAACCGAAGGGGAAAGGCCCCGGCGCGCCGCCCGGTTCCCCCCGGCGGGCTCAGCTCTGGAAGCTGTCCTTGTAGCGCGCGCGCAGCTCGGCCTTCTGCACCTTGCCCATGGTGTTGCGCGGCAGCGCCTCCACCACCGCCCAGCCGCGCGGTTGCTTGAAGCGGGCGAGGCGGCCTTCCAGCGAAGCGGCGAGGGCGTCCGTCTCCACCTCCCCCGGGGCGGCGAGCACGGCGAAGGGAACCTCGCCGAGATCGGGGTGGGGGATGCCGATGACGGCGCTTTCGGTCACGCCGGGGGCCTCGTCGAGCATCTCCTCCACCTCGCGCGGGTAGATGTTGTAGCCGCCGGAGATGATGAGGTCTTTCCCGCGGCCGACGATGGTGAGGTAGCCATCCTCGCTCATCTGGCCGAGGTCGCCGGTGATGAAGAAGCCGTTCTCCCGCTTCTCCTCCGCCGTCTTGTCCGGCATCCCCCAATAGCCGGCGAAGACGTTGGGCCCGCGCACCTCGACCATGCCGATCTCGCCGCGGGGCAGCTCCTCGCCGGCCTCATTGCACACCTTCGCCTCCACCCCCGGCAAGGGCGGGCCGACGGTGCCGGGGCGGCGCTCGCCCTCGTAGGGGTTGGAGGTGGCCATGTTGAGCTCGGTCATCCCGTAGCGCTCGAGGATCTCGTGGCCCGTCCGCTCCGTGAAGGCGCGGTGCGTTTCGGCCAGGAGCGGGGCGGAGCCGGAGATGAAGAGCCGCATGTGGGCGACAAGATCGCGGGTGAGGCGCTCCTCCGCCAGGAGGCGGGTGTAGAAGGTGGGCACGCCCATCATGGCGGTGGCCATGGGCAGGCCGGCCAGCACCTCCTCGACGTCGAACTTCGGCAGCAGGATCATGGAGCCGCCGGCCACCAGAGTCGTGTTCGTCGCCACGAAGAGCCCGTGGGTGTGGAAGATCGGCAGCGCGTGGAGGAGCACGTCGTCGGCCGTGAAGCGCCACGCCTCCATCAGCGTCTCGGCGTTGGAGGTGAGGTTGGCTCCGGTGAGCATCGCCCCCTTGGAGCGGCCCGTCGTGCCGGAGGTGTAGAGGATCGCGGCGAGGTCACCCGGCCCGCGCGCCACCGTCTCGAAATGCTCGGGCGCCAGCGCGGCGAGGGGCGGCAGGGTGCCCGTCGCCTCCGGCCCCAGCGTCTCGAACATGGCGCGGGCCTCGCCGGCCACCTCCGCCAGCTCGGCCCTGTCCGGGTCCGCCACGAAGAGCGCCGCGCCGGAATCGGCGAGGAAGTAGCCGATCTCCGGCGCCGTGTAGGCGGTGTTCAGCGGCAGGAAGACCAGCCCCGCCTGAAGAGTCGCGGCGTAGAGCGCCAGCGCGTCGGCGCATTTGGGCACCTGCACGGCCACCCTGTCCCCCGGCTGGAGGCCGAGGCCGCTGAGCACATGGGCGAAGCGCTCCGCCCGGTGCAGGAAGGCCTGGTGGGTGATGTGCGAGCCGTCCGGCAGGTGCAGGAAGGGCGTCGCGGCATCGGCGTGGCGGCCGAAGAGGCGGTCGAAGGCGTGGTTCTCCATGCCCATCAGGTGCGCCGAAGGCCGCCCCTGGTCAAGCGGCGGCCGGCAGCGGCGCGCGTTTCTCGCGGATCGGCAGGTGGATGATCGCCGAGAAGGCGCCCACGGCGACACCGACCCACCAGACAAGATCGTAATTGCCGTAGATGTCGTACATCCGCCCGCCTAGCCAGACGCCGAGGAAGCCGCCCAGCTGATGGGAGAAGAAGACGATCCCGTAGAGCGTGCCCATGTAGCGCAGCCCCCAGAGGTGCGCGACGAGGCCGGAGGTGAGCGGCACCGTGGCCAGCCAGAGCGCCCCCATGACGGCGGAGAAGACGAGCACGCTCGTCGGCGTGATGGGCGCCAGGATGAACCACGCCGCGGCGATGGTGCGGCCGGTGTAGATGCCGGCGAGCAGGTACTTTCGCGTGAAGCGCTTGCCGAGATAGCCGGCGAGCAGCGTGCCGGCGATGTTGAAGAGCCCGATGAGCGAGATGGCGACGGCGCCCAGGGCGGAGGTCGTCTCGATCCCGAGGCCCGCCAGCACGCCGCCGGTGCGGATCGGCCCGCAATATTCCGTCACCAGCGCCGGGAAGTGCGCGGTGATGAAGGCCAGCTGGTAGCCGCAGGAGAAGAAGCCGAGGAAGATCATGCCGTAGGACGGGTCCCGCCCCGCCCGGCGGAGGATCTGGCCAAGGCTCTCCTCCAGCTCTGTCCGGCTGGCCATGGGCTGCGTCCGCATCATCGGCAGCACGAAGAGGACGGAGAGGATGAGCCCGGCAAAGCAGACGAAGACCATCTGCCAGGACATCAGCGTCAGCAGGAATTCGGCGATGGGCGCGCCCACCACCTGTCCGGCGGAGCCGGCGGCGGTGGCGATGGCCAGCGCCATCGAGCGGTTCTCGTCGCTCGCCGCCCGGCCGACGACGGCGAGGATGACGCCGAAGCCGGTGCCGGCGATGCCAAAGCCCACAAGCACCTCGTAGGCCTGCATGGCGAGCGGGCTCGTCGTACCGGCGGAGAGCAGGAGCCCCGCCGCGTAGAGCACGGCGCCCGCGATGATCGCCTTCCGGTCGCCGATCTTCTCCGCCATGGCGCCGAAGATGGGCTGGCCGATGCCCCAGAAGAGGTTCTGGATGGCGATGGCGAGGCTGAACTCCGCCCGCGGCCAGCCGAACTCCTCCCCGATGGGAATCTGGAAGACACCGAAGGCCGCGCGGATCGCGAACCCCGCCATGATGACGAGGCAACCGCCGATCAGGACGGGGGTGACTAGGGGGGCGCGGGCAGTCTCGGTGCTCATGGGGCGACGAAGCCGCGAGGCGCACCGGCTGTCAATCGCCATTCCGTGATGAGGCACATCAGCGGGGCGGGGTGGTCCAGCCGTAGACCGCCTCGCGGATCTCCGCCCGCCCGATATGCTCGGCGCGCACCTCGAGGCACCGGGCGCCGGTGCGGGCGTAGAAGACGCAGGCAGGGTGGTTCTCCTCCAGCACCAGCGCCGTCATCGGCCCCTCCGCGGCGACGGCGTGCAGGAGCCGCCGCCCGAGGCCACGCCCCTGCCCGGCCTTCAGGAGGTAGAGGCCATAGAGCTCCTCGGGCCATCCGGTCGCCGCGAGCGCCCCGTCCCGCTGCGGGCCGGCCTGCGCGAAGCCGAGGCCGGGGGCATAGGCGATGCGGCTCGTGCCGGCGGCCGCCTCGCGGCGCCATTGCTCCAGCCGCCGGCCGAAGGGGCGGGCGAGGATCTCCTCCTCCGGCAGGAGGCCGCGATACGTCTCCCCCCACGCCAGCACGTGGAGGCGGGCGAGAGCGGGCGCGTCGGCAGGGGTCGCGGGCCGGATCATGTGGGGATTGGTGCCGCTTGTGCGCGCGGCGGACAAGGCCCGGGCAAGCCCGGGGTGCTTCACATTGACGCCCGCGCCGACTATCCGGCGCACATGACGATCCAGGAGGCATACCGCGCCCGGGCCGAGTCGGGCCGGCTGACGCCCGATCCGGCGCAGGAGGCGATCCTGCCGCAGCTGGAGCGGGTGCGTGCCGCGCTCGCGGAGGCGCAGCCGAAGAGGGGGCTCTTCCGCCGCAGCGCGCCCGAGCCGGTGCGGGGGCTATACCTCTGGGGCGGCGTCGGGCGCGGCAAGTCGATGCTGATGGACCTGATGGCCGAGGCGGTGCGCGAGGACGGACAGGCGACGGTCGAGCGCCAGCACTTCCACGCCTTCATGCAATGGGTCCACGCGCAGATGAACGTCGCCCGAAAACAGGGCGTCGACGATGCCATCAAGCCGGTGGCGGATGATCTGGCGGGGCGCGTGCGCCTTCTCGCCTTCGACGAGATGCAGATCACCGACATCGCCGACGCGATGATCGTCGGCCGGCTCTTCCAGCGGCTCTTCGAGCAGGGGATGACGGTGGTCACCACCTCCAACCGGCCGCCGGGGGATCTCTACAAGGACGGCCTGCAGCGCCGGCGCTTCGTGCCCTTCATCGAGCTCCTGAAGGAGCGGCTGGAGGTGGTCGAGCTGGCCTCCCCCAACGATCACCGGCAGGGCCGGCTCGCCGGATCGGAGCGCTACTTCTGCCCGGCGGATGCCGAGGCCCGCGCGGCGATCGAGAAAATCTGGCAGGAGTTGACGGGCGGCGAGGCGCGGCCGGAGGTGCTGCGCGTCCATGGCCGCGACGTGGAGATCCCCGCCTTCCACAACGGCGTGGCGCGCGCCGGCTTCCATGACCTGTGCTCCAAGGCGCTGGGCGCCGCCGATTACCTCGCCCTCGCCGCCGCCGCGCGTATCCTCGTGCTGGAGAACATCCCCCGCCTGTCGTCGGAGAACTTCAACCAGGCGCGGCGCTTCGTGACGTTGGTCGACGCGCTCTACGAGGGGCACGTGCAGCTCATCTGCTCGGCCGCCGCGCCGCCCGACATGCTCTATATCGAGGGAGAGGGCGCCTTCGAGTTCGAGCGGACGGCGAGCCGGCTGGTGGAGATGCAGAGCGAGGGCTGGGGCGCCGGAAGCGCGGATCGGACATGATGAGGGGAGCCGTTCGGCGGCTCCTCCCCTATCACCTGCCTGGTAACTCGTCCCCGAAGAAGGGGTCTGCCCGAGCTTAGGCGAATCGCGATTCGCCTGTCAAAGCCCGCGATGCCCGCGTTAACGAAAAACCTCTGTTCCCGGCGACTCGGGCTCCCGCTTGCTGAGCAGCTCCGCCCCGCCGCAGGCAGGCGTGACGGGGACGGTGGAGGCGAAGAAGGGCGTCGCCGGCGGGATGGAGCTGTCGGAGATCCACGTGCCGTCGATGCACAGATCCTGCGCCCAGTTGCCGGAGTTGAAGCCGAAGCCGCCCTTGCCGCAATCGCTCACCTCGCCATTGGCGTTCCACCCCTGGCTCTGCGGGCCAGGGAAGCTGCCGCCGGTGAGGAAGCGCAGCTCGGCGGGGTCGAAGCTGAGGTGCCACGTCGTCTCGTCGGTCAGCTCGTCCATCGACCAGCGGCCGACGGGAGTGCCGTCGAGGTAGCCGGTGATCTCGAAGCCCGTGACGTCGTCCTCCGTCACCAGCCCCTGCCCCATCAGCTTGTCGGGGAAGGCGATGGCGCCGGTCATCGTGTAGCCGTTTGCGCCGCGCCAGCAGAAGGGGAACTCGGCGGCGGCGGCAGGCGTGGCGGCAAGGGCGAGGAGCGCGAGGGCGGCCAGCGGGGGCCGATTTCCATATGGAAATCGAAGGCGGAAACCATATGGTTTCCGCCCGCTCACCCGTTCTCCCGCAGCACGTTGCCGGCGAGGTAGAGCGAGCCGCAGATCAGCAGCCGGGCGTTCGGCGCGGCGCGGGCCATGCGGGTGACGGCATCGAGCGGCGTCTCCGCCGTCGAGGACGGCAGGCCGACGGAGGCGGCCATCGCCGCCGTCTCCTCCGCTGGCAGCGTGTTCGGCTCGCCGGGGATGGTCACCGCCGTCAGGCTCTCAGCCACGCTGGCGAGGGGGCGCAGGTAGCCGGCGATGTCCTTGGTGTTGAGCATGCCGCAGATCAGGTGGACGGGCTTGTCGCTCATGGCGCGCAGGCTCGCCGCCACCGCCTCGCCGCCGGCGGGGTTGTGCCCGCCGTCGAGCCAGAGCTCCGCCTGACCGGCGGCCTCCACCAGCGGGCCATGGCGCAGGCGCTGCATCCGCGCCGGCCACTCGGCCTGGGTCACCGCCGCCTCCGCGTCGCCCTCGCCCAGCGCCCGCAGCGCCGCCAGCGCGGCGCCGGCGTTCTGGATCTGGTGCGCACCGGCAAGGTTCGGCAGCGGCAGGTCGAGGAGGCCGCGCTCGTCCTGGAAGACGAGCCGGCCACGTTCCTCGTAGGCATGCCAGTGCTGGCCATGGGCGATGAGCGGGGCGCCGAGGCGCGCCGCCTCCGCCTCGATCACCTCCATCGCCGCCTCCTCCTGCGGGCCGACGACGCAAGGCACGCCGCGCTTGATGATGCCGGCCTTGGCCGAGGCGATCTCCGGCAACGTGTCGCCGAGGTACTGCTGGTGGTCGATGGAGACGGGGGTGATGATCGTCAGCCGCGGCTGCGCGAAGATGTTCGTGGCATCCCAGCGCCCGCCGAGGCCCACCTCGATGAGCGCGTAATCCGCCGGCACCCGGCTCATGGCGAGGTAGGCGGCGGCCGTCGTGATCTCGAAATAGGTGATGTTGGCGCCGTCGTTCTTCGCCTCCGCCTCCGCCAGCACCTCGGCCAACTCGGCCTCGGAGATGATCTCCCCGGCCAGCCGGATGCGCTCATGAAAGCGGGCGAGGTGCGGCGAGGTATAGGCGTGGACGCGGCGGCCCGCCGCCTCCAGCCCGGCCCGGATCATCGCCTGGGTGGAGCCCTTGCCGTTGGTGCCGGCGATATGGACGATGGGTGGCAGCGCCTGCTCGGGGGAGCCGAGGGCGGGCATCAGCCGCTTGATCCGCTCCAGCGTCAGGTCAATGACCTTGGGGTGGAGGCGCATCATGCGCTCCAGCAGCGCGTCGGAGGCCTCCTGGCTTGCCGCGGCGCTGCCGCCGGGGCGGGCCGTGTCGAGCGACGTCATTTCTTCGGCTTGGCCGGGGTGGCTGTGGGCGCCTCCGCTGCCGCCGGCATCGGCGGCTCGGGCGGCGGGGCCGGCACGGGCGCGTCGGGCGCGGCCTCGGGTGGCGGCTCGGCGGGGGCCGTCAGCTCCTGCCCGGTGAGCATCGAGAGGATGTTCGCGATCTCCTCCTTCAGCTTGCCGCGCTCCGTCACCCGGTCGAGCATGCCGTGGTCGAGCAGGTACTCGGCGCGCTGGAAGCCGTCGGGCAGCTTCTCGCGGATCGTCTGCTCGATGACTCGGGGGCCGGCGAAGCAGATGAGCGCACCCGGCTCGGCGATCTGCACGTCGCCCAGCATGGCGTAGGAGGCGGTGACGCCGCCGGTGGTGGGGTGCGTGAGCACCACGATGTAGGGCAGGCCGGCCTCGAGCAGCATGTCGACGGCGACCGTCGTGCGCGGCATCTGCATGAGCGAGAGGATCCCCTCCTGCATCCGAGCCCCGCCAGCGGCGGAGAAGAGCACCAGCGGCCGCTTCAGCGCCACGGCGCGCTCGGCGGCGGCGATGATGGCGTTGCCGACATACATGCCCATCGAGCCGCCCATGAAGGAGAAATCCTGCGCCGCCGCCACGATGGGCAGGCCGCAGATCTCCCCCTCCGCCACCAGCATCGCCTCGTGCTCGCCCGTCTTCTTCTGGGCAGCCTTCATGCGGTCGGGGTAGCGCTTCTGATCGCGGAAGTGCAGCGGGTCGGTGATCGGCTCGGGGACGTCAACCTCCTCGAAGCTGCCGCCGTCGAAGAACTTCTCGAACCGGGCGCGCGGGGTGATCGTCATGTGGTGGCCGCAGTTGGTGCAGACCCGCTGCGCGGCGTCGAGCTCCCGGTGGAAGAGCATCGTTCCGCAGTTGTCGCACTTCGTCCACAGGTTCTCCGGCACCTCGCGGCGCGAGAAGAGCGAGCCGATGGTCGGGCGGACGTAGTTGGTGATCCAGTTCATGCGGGTCTCCAAGGGCCTCTGGGCCAGCAAATATTGTGCGGGCGCCCGATTTGCAATCGCGCCGCCCCGCTCACCGCCCGACGGCGACGCGGGCGGCGAGCCAGTAGAGCACGATCGGCAGCGCGCCGAAGGCGATAACGAGGATGCCGAAGACGCTGAAGAGGTCCGTCAGCGCAATGCCGTTCAGCGCCGGGTCCTGCGCCGGCAGCACCGCCAGCGATGCCCGCTCCAGCCCGATCCCCTGCTCCCCGAAGAGGAGGAGCGATTGGCAGTTGACCGCGAAGTGCAGCCCGATGGAGGCGCCGAGCGCCCCCGTCCGCGCCGTGAGGTCGGTGGAGAGGAGGGCGAAGACGGTGATGACGCCGGCATAGAGGAAGCTGTCGGCGGGGCTGGAGCCGTTGCCCCAGTGCAGCGCGCCGAAGACGAGCGAGGGCAGCACCATCCAGACGATGCGGCTCTCGAACCGCGACGCCAGCTCCTGCTGGATATAGCCGCGGAAGATGATCTCCTCCGTCGCCGTCTGGATGAAGATCGCCGGCAGCATCAGCGGCAGCAGCGCCAGCCACGGCAGCACCGGGTTGAGCTGCAGGATCTCCACCTCCCACGGCGGCAGGGCGAGGATCGCCACCATCACGAGGCCGACCCAGAGCGCGGTGCGCAGGAAGTGCTGCCACGTGCGCACGCCCGGGCCCGCCAGCGTCGTCGCCGGCCGCCGGTGCACCCGCCGGACCCAGAAGATGATGGCCGCCAGAGGCGCGAGGTAGGTCAGCAGGAAGAGGAGCACCGCCCCCCGGCTCAGCGCCACCGGCGCCGCATCGCCCGGCTGCGGCGGCAGGACGACGCCCAGGACGGCGGTCTGGGCGGCAAAGTAGGCGAAGGCAACGAGGAGGACCCCGCCGAATACGGCAATGGCGGAGCTGCCGCGCGCCGGTGCGGCGAAACTCTTCAGGGGGGAATATGCAACTGGTAACGACATCCTGCCCGTTTGGCAGAAAGCCGACCGCCGATCCAGCGCGAGACGGGCGCCGGGGCGCCCGCGCCGCTCTCAATGCGGTGAACGGCGCCCTGTCCTCAGAAGACCTGCCCTCAGAAGAGGAGGGAGCCGGAGTCGATAAGCGTATCGGCATCGACGCCCGCCACCAGCAGCGAGAGGCCGTCGCCGATGATCAGCGTATCCTCCCCTTCCTGGAAGAAGGAGACCTCCTGCACGCTGTCGATCCCGCCGGTGAAGAGGATGAGGTCCTCCCCGGCGACGAAATCCCCGATCATGTCGTTGCCGTCGCCGGCGGCGAAGAGGAAGCGGTCGGCACCGGCGCCGCCGAAGAGGATGTCGTCGCTGTGGCCGCCCTCGAGCCGGTCGTCGCCGGAGCCGCCCTCCAGCCGGTCGGCGCCGTTGCCGCCGACAAGCGTGTCGTCATGGTTGCCGCCGAAGAGCGTGTCGTTGCCGCTGCCGCCGAAGGCCTTGTCGTCGCCGTCGTCGAGATGGAGCAGGTCGTTGCCGTCGCTGCCGTAGATCTCGTCGTTGTCGGCGCCGCCGTAGGCCTCGTCGTCCCCGGCGCCGAGCTTGATGGTGTCGCGGCCGAGCTCGCCGTGCACCTCATCCCTGCCGGCATCGCCGAAGGCGGTGTCCTGCCCGCTGCCGAGCTTGATCAGGTCATCGCCGTTGGCGCCGTGCACGCGGTCATGGCCGGCACCGCCGTAGAGCGTGTCATGGCCATTGCCGCCCTGCAGCAGGTCCTCGTGGTCGCCGCCGAAGATCTTGTCATCCCCGTTGCCGCCATGGCCGAAGTCGTTGCCGCTATCGAGGTAGATCAGGTCGTCGCCTTCGCTGCCGTAGATCTCATCCTGGCCCATGCCGCCGCTGACGGTGTCGTTGCCGCCGCCGAGCTTGGCGATGTCGTCGCCGCCGCCGCAATTGACGATATCGTCGCCGGCATCGCCGAAGGCGGTGTCCCAGCCCTCGCCGAGGTCGAGGAGGTCATTGTCGGCACCGCCGCGGACGAAATCGTCGCCGCTGCCGCCCTCGATGTAGTCAGTGCCGTTGCCGCCAGCGAGCAGGTCGTTGCCCGATCCCCCGAAGATCTTGTCGTCACCGTCGCCGCCGAAGCCCTTGTCTTCTCCGTTGCCGAGATCGAGCCGGTCGTTGCCGCCGGCGCCGTTGATGCTGTCGCGCCCCGCGCCGCCGGTGGCGATGTCGTTGCCCGCGCCCAGCTCCATCCGGTCATCGCCCTCCGCGCCGTCGAGGATGTCGTTGCCGGAGCCGCCGAGCAGGGTGTCATGCCCCTCCCCGCCGTAGAGGGTGTCGTCGCCGCCATTGCCGAAGATGTGGTCGCTCAGGTGCGTGCCGCCGAAGACGTTGCGCCCATCGTTGCCCATCTGGAAGAGCTTGCCCTCGGCCCAGTAGGCCTCGAAGCTGCCGGAAGCCGAGCCGTAGAGATAGTTGACGGCGGCGACGTCGAGCGGCCCCGGCCCGTAGTGCCCGGTCGGCCGGACGTAGGACATGATGGTGTTGTCGCCATTGTCCTGGGACGGGTCGATCGTGGGATCGCCCTCGAACGGGTGCTTCAACCCGATGGCGTGGCCGATCTCGTGAACGAACACCTCGTAGCCGTGATAGCCCGGGAAGGGCTCGGTGCCATTGTTGAAATAATCGGCGTTAAGGAAGACGTCACCGCCGACGTCGGCATGCCCGTTGGAGAGCACCCAGTCGCCGTTCTCCCACTCGTACTGGAGGGACGGGAAATAGGCGAAGCCGGCGGCATCGGAATAGGCGAAGTCGAAATCGCCCTTGTGGAAGCGCAGATCGCCGATCTGCGCATCCGGAACCTCGACGAAGGTGATGCCGCAGACCTCTGCCCAGGCCTCGAGAGCGAGGCGGATGTTGGCCTTCTCCTCGGCCGTGAGCGCCTCGTAGGTCAGCATGTCGTCGTAGCCGTAATCGGCCTCGGTCGCCCCGAAGCTGTAGGTGATGACCACCGGGCTCCCCAGCCCTCCGGCGTGGTTCCAGCGGTCCTCCGCCTCGTACCCGGTCAAGGTGAAGATATCCGCCTGCGTCGCCATCCGCTCGGTCCCCTACGCGCCTGAAGTGGAGGCGATATAGGTGAAAAAGCCGGTCAAAAGGTAGGAAATATTGTGTCGTCCGAGCTAAAATTTTCGTCGGGGCAGCTCAGGGACACAGCGTCGATCCGAGGCCGGGGAGTGGCAGGTCGGGACGCCCCCTCCAGCCCCGCAGGCGGAATAGCCGCCCAATGGGCCTTTGCACACGGCAAGTTCAGAGGTCATCGGGCTTTACCTGTCTGGCGGACACCCCAAATAGAGAGGGCAACATCAGGAGGGCCAACCCATGAGCACCTGGACCCGTGACGAAGACGCCATCTCCCGGCTGACGCCGGAGCAGTATCGCGTCACCCAGCAGAACGGCACCGAGCGGCCGGGCACCGGAGAGTACCTCTCCAACAAGGAGGCGGGGATCTATGTCGATCTCGTCTCCGGCGAGCCTCTCTTCGCCTCGGCCGACAAGTACGAGAGCGGCTGCGGCTGGCCGAGCTTCACCAAGCCGATCGAACCGGCGCACGTGACCGAGATCGACGATCTGTCGCTCGGCATGGTCCGCACCGAGGTGCGCTCCGCCAGCGGCAACTCGCATCTCGGCCACGTCTTCCCCGACGGTCCGCGGGACCGGGGCGGGCTGCGCTATTGCATCAACTCCGCCTCGCTGCGCTTCGTCCCGAAGGAGCGGATGGAGGAAGAGGGCTATGGCGCCTATCTGGATCAGGTCGAGGAGGTGAGCTGATGGCCACGGAACGCGCAGTTCTCGCCGGCGGGTGCTTCTGGGGGATGGAGGATCTCATCCGCCACCTGCCCGGCGTCACCGACACCCGCGTCGGCTACACCGGCGGCGACGTGGCGAATGCCACCTACCGCAACCACGGCACCCACGCCGAGGGGATCGAGATCATGTTCGACCCCGAGGTGACGTCCTACCGGCGGATCCTGGAATACTTCTTCCAGATCCACGACCCGACGACGAAGAACCGGCAGGGCAACGACATCGGCATGTCCTACCGCTCGGCCATCTACTACGTCGATGAAGGACAGCGGCAGACCGCGCTCGACACCATCGCCGACGTCGAGGCCTCCGGCCTCTGGCCCGGCAAGGTGGTGACCGAGGTGGAGCCGGTGGGCGACTTCTGGGAGGCCGAGCCGGAGCACCAGGATTACCTGCAGCGCTACCCCAAGGGCTACACCTGCCACTTCCCCCGCAAGGACTGGGTTCTGCCCGGGCGGACGGCAGCGGAATGAGCGAGGCGGCCCTCCTGCCGAAGCTGGAGAACAGCTTCGCCGCCGAGCTGGAGGGCGCCTACCTCGCCTGGGAGGGCGCGGAGGTTCCGCGCCCGGAGGTGCTGCTGCTCAACGAGGGGCTTGCGCGGGAGCTGGGCTTCGAGCCCGCCGCCCTGCGCAGCCCCGAGGGCGCCGCATGGCTGACAGGCGTCGAGAGCCCGCCCGGCGCGAGCCTCCTCGCCATGGCCTATGCCGGACACCAGTTCGGCCAGTTCAACCCGCAGCTCGGCGATGGCCGGGCGCTGCTTCTCGGCGAAGTGGTGACGTCGGAGGGCCGGCGGGACCTGCACCTTAAGGGCTCCGGCCGCACCCCCTTCGCCCGGGGCGGAGACGGCAAGGCCGTGCTCGGCCCGGTGCTGCGCGAATACGTCATGGGCGAGGCGATGGCGGCGCTGGGCGTGCCGACCACGCGTGCGCTCGCGGTCACGACGACCGGGGAGGACGTGCAACGCGAAGGGCCGAAGCCCGGCGCCGTGCTCGCCCGCGTCGCCGCCAGCCACATCCGCGTCGGCACCTTCCAGTTCTTCGCCGCCCGCGAGCAGGAGGACATGCTGGCGAAGATCGCCAACTATGCCATCGCCCGGCATGACCCCGACCTGACCGGCGCGGAGAACCGCCACATGCGCTTCCTGCGCCGGGTCGTCGAGCGACAGGCGGAGCTGATCGCGCAATGGATGAGCCTCGGCTTCATCCACGGGGTGATGAACACCGACAACATGGCCATCTCCGGCGAGACCATCGATTACGGGCCGTGTGCCTTCATGGAGGCCTACGATCCCGCCACCGTCTTCTCCTCCATCGACCACATGGGCCGCTATGCCTACGGCAACCAGCCGGGCATCGCTCAGTGGAACCTCGCGAGGCTGGCCGAAGCACTGCTGCCGCTCCTCGGCGGCGAGGCCGCGATCCCGCAGGTGACGGAGGAGGTGAACCGTTTCGCCCCGCTCTACGAGGCCGCATGGCTCTCCCGCTTCCGCGGCAAGCTGGGGCTCGAGACGGCGGAGGAGGGCGACATGGACCTGATCACCGGCCTCCTTGCGGCGGCGCGAGGGCAGGCCGATTTTACCAACCTCTTCCGCGCACTGGGCGAGGCGGCGCGGGGAGACTCGGCGCCCGTCCGGGCTCTCTTCGCCGAGCCCGGCATGATCGACGCCTGGCTGCCCGCCTGGATGGCGCGGCTGGAGCGCGAGGCGCCCGGCGCGGCGGAGCGGATGGAGCGGGTCAACCCGCTCTACATCCCGCGCAACCGAACGCTCGACGCGGCGCTGACGGCGGCGGAAGCGGGGGATCTCGGCCCGGTGGAGCGCCTGCTCGCCCACGTGACGAAACCCTTCACCCCGGTCGCAGGGGCGGAAGACATGACGACCCCGGCCCCCGCGGGGGACCGCTTCGTCACCTATTGCGGGACCTGACCCACCCGCCCAGCGCAACGCTGCGTTGCAGCATTGGCCATGGTATGTCAGCCATATTGCCGTATCTCTATCCTCGACGGGAGGACGATGGAGATATGAACATGCAAGACGATACCAGCACCCTGACCCTCGCCGAGATCGAAGCCCGCGCCCACCGCCTGCGCGCCGAGGCGCTGCGCGAGATGGTCCGCCGCTTCACCGGCCGCCGTGGCCGCCGCAACGCCGCTGCCCACGCCGCCTGAGGCGTCTCCTCCGCCTGATCTTTCCCCCTAGGCGCATGGCCGGGGGCCGGGCTATCCCGGTGACATGGCGGACGCCGCAAAATTCTGGGACAGGATCAGCGCGCGATACGCGCGCTCGCCCGTGTCCGACCCCGAGGCCTGGCATCGCAAGCTCGATGCCATCGCCGGGCGGGCCGGGTCTGAGGGCCGGCTCCTCGAGTTCGGCGCCGGCACCGGCTCCTCGGCGCTGAAGCTGGCGCCTCGGGTCGGAGAGATCCTCGCCACCGACATATCCCCCAAGATGATCGAGATCGCGCGCAACAAGGCCGCCGAGGCCGGGGCGACGAACGTCACCTTTCAGCAGGGCACGATCTTCGACGTCACCAAGGGGCCGTTCGACGGCATCGTCGGGCTCAACGTGCTGCACCTGATGCCCGACTGGCGCGAGGCGCTCGCCCATGCCCGCGGCCTTCTGACGGAGGGCGGGTTTCTCGCCATCTCCACCGCCGGAATCGGCGACCATCCATCGGTCGCACGGCTCGGGATCCGCGCCGGCAGCGCGCTGGGCCTGTTCCCGCCCATCGCCGTCTTCACCATCGCCGATCTGCGCGCGGGGCTGGCGACGGCCGGCTTCCGCCTCATCGAGGAATGGCAGCCGAAGACGGGCGCCGCCTGGTTCCAGCTCGCCGAGGTCGCTTGACCGGCGCCCCTGCCCGGGCTTGATGGCAAGCCGAAGAGGGGACGGGCGAAGGGCACGGGCATGAAACGTATTCTCTGCTACGGCGACAGCAACACCTGGGGCGCGGACCCGGAGGGCGGCGGCCGCTTCGACCATCTCACCCGCTGGACGGGCGTGCTGCAGGCGCGGCTGGGCGAGGGCTACACGGTGATCGAGGAGGGCCTCGGCGGCCGCACCACGGTGCGCGACGATCCCTACGAGCCCTGGCGTAACGGGCGGACCTACCTCGTCCCCTGCCTCCTCAGCCACCATCCGCTGGACCTCGTCGTCCTCATGCTCGGCACCAACGACATGAAGACCCGCTTCAACGTCCCGGCGAGCGACATCGCGCGGGGCGTCAAGCTGCTGGTGCAGGACATCCGCGCCACGCTTGGCGCCGGGATGCGGGTGCTGATCGTCGCACCCGCCCCCGTCGGCGCCCACCAGAAAGACCATCCGAGCTTCGGCGACATGCTGGCCGGCAGCTACGAGAAGAGCCGCCAGCTCGCGCCGCTTTACCTTGCGGCGGCGGAGGAGCTGGGGACGGGCTTCTTCGACGCCGGCACGGTCTGCTCGCTGGACCACGGCGATTCGGTTCACCTGGGGCGGCGCGACCACGCGGCCTTGGGCGAGGCGCTGGCGGAGGTAGTGCCGGGGCTGCTCTAGACGGACGGCACGGGAGGAGAGTGCGGGACCGGGGGCCAGCCCCCGGACCCCCGCGGATACTTGGAGAAAAGCGAGAGGCTGTGGGGAGGTTGCGCGCCGGGGGTGAGCGGAGCTTGGGCTGAGAGCTGGAAGGCCTCCGCACGACCTGGGGCCCGCCCCGGAACCGTCAGAAATCGACGGCGATGCCCTTCTTCTCGTAATCGCCGTAGCGCACCGGCTCGGGGCCTTCGCGGCCGCCGTATTCCTTCGGGCGCGCCGGATCGCCGGCGGCCTTGCGGCGGGCCTCCGCCTCGGCGAGGGCGCGGGCGGCGGCGGGGGGGAGGTCTCTCTCCGGCTGGTCGGCCATGGGCTTCGGCTCCGGGCGATGCTAGGGGGCGCGCGCAGGAGAAAAGCATGGGCAAAGAGGCGAGGCAAGGCAGGGCGCGGCGCGGGGCGGAACACCTCCCCGAGAGCCAGCGCCCCCGGCAGGCGGCACTGGCGCTGCTCTCCGCCGTGCTCGGCGAGGGGCGGCCCCTCTCCGACGTCGAGGAGCGGCTGCTCGAGGGCCTGCCGCCCGAGGCACGGGCCCGCGCCGGGCGGCTGGCGGATGCCGTGCTGCGCAACCTCCCCCGCGCCGACCGCCTTCTCGCCCCGCACCTGACCAAGCGCCCGCCGATGGCGACGCTCAACCTCCTCCGCCTCGGCACCACCGAGCTGGCGGAGGGGGCGGCGGCGCACGGGGTGGTGAGCGATATCGTGGGTCTCGCCGGGCACGGCAAGAAGACGGCGCAGCACAAGGGCCTCGTCAACGCCGTCCTGCGCAAGGTGGCCGAGGAGGCGCCGGAGGCGTGGGAGGGCCTGCCCGTGCCCCGCCTGCCCGGCTGGCTGCGCAAGCCGCTGAACGCCGCCTACGGCCCCGCGAGGACCGCCGCGATGGAGCGAGCGCACCACGCCGGGGCGCCGCTGGACCTGACGGCGAAGGGTGACCCGCAAGCGCTGGCGGAGGCGACGGGGGGCGAGCTGCTGCCCACCGGCTCCGTCCGGATTGCCGGGTCGGTGCAGGTCTCCGCCCTGCCGGGCTTCGCCGAGGGCGCCTTCTGGGTGCAGGACGCCGCCGCAGCGCTGCCGGCGAAGCTGCTGGGGGCAAAGGCGGGGGCGAAAGTGCTGGACCTCTGCGCCGCGCCCGGGGGCAAGACGCTGCAGATGGCGGCGACGGGCGCCGAGGTGACGGCGCTGGACATCTCCGGCCCGCGCCTCGCGCGGTTGCGGGAGAACCTCGCCCGCACGGGCCTCGCCACGCGCACGGTCACCGCCGACGCGCTGCATTGGGAGGGCGGGCCGTTCGACGCCATCCTGCTCGACGCACCCTGCTCCGCCACCGGCACGGTGCGCCGGCACCCGGACCTGCCCTTCGCCCGCACCGCCGCGTCGCTGGCCCCACTGGCGGAGCTGCAGGCGGCGCTGATCGACCGGGCGGTGGCGCTGCTCGCGCCCGGAGGGACGCTTGTCTACTGCACCTGCTCGCTGCTGCCGGAGGAGGGGGCGGCGCAGGTGGAGGCGGCTCTGGGCCGGCACGCGTCGCTGGCGCTGGAGCGGCCCGACGCGGAGTGGATCGAGGAGGCGTGGCGGTCGCCGGAGGGCGGGCTAAGGCTGACGCCGGACCTCTGGGCGGAGCGCGGCGGGATGGACGGGTTCTACATCGCGCGGATGGTGAGGGCGGGGTGAGGGGTGGTGCGTGCGAGCACGCACCCTACGCGCCACCTCGCCGCTATGTCCCCCGCCCGGCACGCGCCAAAGGCGCAGGGCGAGCGCCTGCCCGTCCCGGCGGGCTGGCGCTCTGGCTGGGCTTGGTGCTTCGCTCGGCGGGGAGCGGGGAGGGACTTGGCGGGCATAAAGTGCACCGGCGGGGCCGTTGCAGCGCCACACCACGGGCAGGCGCTCGCCCTGCTCCTGCGGGTGTCTCGCTAAAGGCAGCCGGGGGAGGGGGGTCCTCTTTGCCGCAGCTGATGCCCCGGCAACGGCGGGCGACCACTCCCCTACCCTACCCGACCCCGCGTGACTTGGCCGCAGGCCCGGCCTAGTCTATGGCCAGCGGAGGGCGGGGGCCGGTTGCGCCCCGCGCCGATGCAGGTGGGTTGAGGACGTGGCGAAGGGTGAGTCACTGGCGGCGCGGGGCACGCGCCTCGTCAACCGGGCACATGCCTGGCGGGCCGGGCAGGGCGTGCCTGCCCCCGGCTTCGTCGCCGCCCCCGAGCCGCGCACCATCGGACGCCTCGGCAAGGGGCGGCAGCTCATCGAGGGCACCTTCCTCTTCGCCGGGCAGATCTCCAAGGCGCCCGGCTCCTCCATCTGGGAGGTCGCCGAGGCCGGCGACGGCGCCTTCGCCAGCGAAATCCACGGCGGCGCCTGGCTGGACGACCTCGCGGCCGTCGGCGACCGGACGGCGCGGGCCACTGCGCAGGCCTGGGTCTGGGACTGGATCGCCCGCTACGGCCACGGCATCGGCCCCGGCTGGCGGCCGGAGCTGGCCGGGCGGCGGCTGATCCGCTGGATCAACCACGCCGTCTTCCTGCTGCGCGGGCGGGACGAGGCGGCGGCCGAGGCCTTCTACGCCTCGCTCTCGCGGCAGACGCGCTTCCTCTCCCGCCGGTGGAAGAGCGCGCCGGCGGGCCTCGCCCGGATCGAGGCGCTGACGGGCCTCATCCACGCCGCCCTGTCGCTGGAGGGGATGACGGATCTGGCGCGCCCGGCCCTCGCCGCCCTCGCGAAGGAATGCCGAAGCGAGATCGGGCCGGAGGGGGAGATCCCCTCCCGCTGCCCCGAGGAGCTGCTCGGCGTCTTCACCCTGCTCGTCTGGGCCTCGCAGGCGCTGGCGGAGGCGGAGGCCGCCGCGCCCGCGGAGATCGACGAGGCCATCGCCCGCATCGCACCGACGCTCCGGGCCCTCCGCCATGCCGATGGCGGGCTCGCCCGCTTCCATGGCGGTGGCCGGGGGATGGACGGGCGGCTGGACCACGGGCTCGCCATCGCCGGGGTGCGCGGGAGGCGCAGCGGCCCGGCCATGGGCTTCGCCCGCCTCGCCGCCGGGCGCACGACGCTGATCGCCGATGCCTCGCCGCCGCCCACCGGCGCGGCTGGGGCGGAGGCGCATGCCTCCACCCTCGCCATCGAGCTGACATCGGGGCGCCGCCCCGTGATCGTCAATTGCGGGCCGGGCACCAACTTCGGCCCCGACTGGCGGCGCGCCGGCCGCGCCACGCCCAGCCATTCCACGCTGGCCATCGAGGGCTGGTCCTCCGCCCGCCTCGTCGGCGGTACCGGCGCGCAGACGGGGCGCGAGGTGCTGGAGGACGGCCCCGACAAGGTCCCGGTGGAGCTGGAGGATCTGGGCGACCGCTACCGGCTCAACACCGGCCACAACGCCTGGCAGAAGACGCACGGGCTGACCCATGCCCGCATCCTCGACCTCTCCTACGACGGCCGCTCGCTCCTCGGGGAGGATCTGCTGACCACCCTGTCGGATGCCGATCGCCGCCGCTTCGACCGCGCGATGGCGGAGCAGGACGGGCGCGGCATCCCCGTGGCGATCCGCTTCCACCTGCACCCGGACGTTTCGGCGGAGCCCGACATGGGCGGCACGGCGGTGGCGCTGACGCTCAAGAGCGGCGAGGTCTGGCTCTTCCGCCATTCGGGCGATGCCGAGATGCACCTCGAGCCGTCGGTCTACCTCGATTCCTCCCGCCTGCGGCCGCGTGCGACGAGCCAGGTGGTTTTATCCGGGCGGGCGATGACGTATTCGACCCGCATTCGCTGGTCGCTCGCCAAGGCGCAGGAAACGCCGGACTCGCTCCGCGACCTTGCCCCGGGCGATCTGGCCCATGACGACGACTGACATCGAGGCCCCATTGAGCGACATACGCCCCGTCACCCGCGCCCTCCTCTCCGTTTCCGACAAGACCGGCCTCTTGGATCTCGGCCGTGCCCTCGCCGCGAAGGGGGTGGAGCTGCTCTCCACCGGCGGCACCGCCGCCGCCCTCCGCGAGACGGGGCTCGACGTGCGCGACGTCGCCGAGGTGACAGCCTTCCCCGAGATGATGGACGGCCGGGTCAAGACGCTGCACCCGCGCGTGCATGGCGGGCTGCTGGCGATGCGCTCCGACGAGGGCCACATGGCCGCGGCGGCGGAGCATGGCATCCCTATGATCGACCTGCTGGTCGTGAACCTCTACCCCTTCGAGGAGACGGTCGCCCGCGGTGCCGGCTACGACGAGGTGATCGAGAACATCGACATCGGCGGCCCCGCGATGATCCGCGCCGCCGCCAAGAACCACGCCGACGTCGCCGTGGTGACGGATGCGGCGGACTACGACGCCCTGCTGGCTGAGCTGGAGCAGGGCGGCACCTCCCTGCCCTTCCGCAAGCGGCTCGCCCAGACGGCCTATGCCCGCACGGCGCAATACGACGCCGCCGTCTCCACCTGGATGGCCGGCGCCATCGGGGAGGAGACGCCGCGCCGCCGCGCCCTCGCCGGCACGCTCGCCCAGCCGCTGCGCTACGGCGAGAACCCGCACCAAGAGGCGGCCTTCTACCGTGACGGCAGCGCCCGCCCCGGCGTCGCCAGCGCCCGCCAGTGGCAGGGCAAGGAGCTGAGCTACAACAACATCAACGACACCGATGCGGCCTTCGAGGCGGTGGCTGAGTTCGGCGGAAACGCGCCCGCCTGCGTCATCGTCAAGCACGCCAACCCCTGCGGCGTCGCCCGCGGCGCAACCCTCGCCGAAGCCTATGCCCGCGCCTTCGACTGCGACCGCACCTCCGCCTTCGGCGGGATCGTGGCGCTGAACGGCGAGCTGGACGAGGCGACGGCCACGGCGATCACGCAGATCTTCACAGAGGTCGTCATCGCGCCCTCCGCCACCGAAGGTGCCCGGGAGGTCTTCGCGCAGAAGAAGAAACTGCGCCTGCTCACCACCGGCGGCCTGCCGGACCCGACAGCGCCCGGCCTCACCTACCGGCAGGTGGCCGGCGGCTTCCTCGTGCAGGGGCGCGACAACGGCGCCGTCGGCTTCGAGGACCTCAAGGTCGTGACCAAGGTGAGCCCGAGCGAGGAGCAGATGATGGACATGCTCTTCGCCTGGCGCGTCGCCAAACACGTGAAGTCCAACGCCATCGTCTATGCCAAGGGGCAGGCGACGGTGGGCATCGGCGCCGGTCAGATGAGCCGGGTGGATTCCTCCCGCATCGCTGCCCGCAAGGCCGCCGACATGGCCGAGGCGCTGGGGCTGACGGCGCTGCCGACGCATGGCGCCGCCGTCGCCTCCGACGCCTTCTTCCCTTTCCCCGACGGGCTGCTGGCGGCGGCGGAGGCGGGCGCCTCCTGCGTCATCCAGCCGGGCGGCGCCATGCGCGACGACGAGGTGATCGCGGCCGCCGACGAGGCGGGGCTGGCGATGGTCTTCACCGGCATGCGGCACTTCCGGCACTGAAGAGATGCGCCTGACCCTCATCATCGCGGCCGTCGTCATCCTGCTCGATCAGGCAAGCAAGCTCTACATCGTCGAGGGGCTAGCGCTGAAGGACCGGCTGGTGATCGACGTCTGGCCGCCCTACCTCTCCTTCCACATGGCGTGGAACCGGGGGGTGAACTTCGGCCTTTTCTCCGGGCTCGACATGCGGTGGATCCTCATCGCCGTCGCGCTCGTCATCTCCGCCCTCGTCCTGTCTTGGGTCTGGCGTGATCCGTCGCGCCGCTGGGCCAACGTCGCCGCCGGGCTGCTCGTCGGCGGGGCGCTGGGGAACGTGATCGACCGGCTGCGCTACGGGGCGGTGGCCGACTTTCTCAACGTCTCCTGCTGCGGGATCGAGAACCCCTTCGCCTTCAACATCGCCGACATCGCCGTCTTCGCCGGCGCCGTGGGGCTGGTACTCTTCACCGGAGAGACGGGGCGTGCCAAGGCGGACGGGCGAAAGAAACGTGACGCCAGCCGCCGCCCCCGCTAGAACCCCCGTCAGAACCAAGGGACTACACGTATGCGACTGGTTGCACTGGCGATCCTTCTCACCGGCCTGGCCGGCTGCGCCGATCGTGGGCTGCACCGGCTGGATCACGGGCTGAACGGGCCCGACGAGTTCTCCGTCCTGCCCACGCAGCCGCTGGTGATCCCCGAGGTGGCGACGCTGCCGCCGCCGACGCCCGGCGCCGCCAACAGGACGGATCCGCGGCCCCTCTCCGACGCCGTCATCGCCCTCGGCGGCAACCCCGCCGCCGCCGTGGCCGGCGGTGTTCCGGCCGGGGATTCGGCGCTCGTCGCCGCCGCCTCGGCGGAGGGTCGCTCGGGCGACATCCGGCAGGTGCTGGCGGCGGAGGATGCCGCCTACCGCTCCCGCGCCACCACCTTCCTCAGCTTCGGGCAGGATCGCTACTTCCGCGCCTATCGCGGCATGGCGCTCGATGCCTATGCCGAGCTGGAGCGTCTGCGCGCCGCCGGCGCCGCCGTCCCCTCCGCCCCGCCAAACGATTGAATTGTAGGCAACTGCTTGACCGATCGGCCCTCCTGCAGCTTCCTGCGCGTCATCCGCGAGAATGCATCTCTTTTGGAGATTGATCTAACGGAATTCGTTGAGCATGGCGCCCCGCTTCTGCCTCTGGAGCGGGGCGTTTTTCGCTGATGCCGACGCTTCTCACCTTCGGCCATGGCTATTCCGCCGCCGCCCTCACCCGCCGGCTCGTCCCGGAAGGCTGGCGCGTCATCGGCACCACGCGGGAGGAGGCCGGCTGCTCCCGCGTCGCCGAGGCCGGGGCGGAGCCGCTCGTCTGGCCGGGGGGCGATATCGCCCCCGCCCTCGCCGAGGCCACCCACCTGCTCATCTCCGCCGGGCCGGACGAGGCCGGCGACCCGGTGCTGAACCCCCTCGGCCCGCAGATCGCCGAGAAGGCGCCCGAGCTGGCCTGGGCCGGCTACCTCTCCACCACCGGCGTCTACGGGGACCATGGCGGCGACTGGGTGACGGAGGAGACGCCGCTGCGCCCCGCCACGCGCCGGGGCGAGATGCGCGTCGCGGCGGAGGAGGCCTGGGCCACGGTGCCGGGCCTCTCCCCCCATATCTTCCGCCTCGCCGGCATCTACGGGCCGGGGCGCGGGCCCTTCGCCAAGCTCCGCTCCGGCAAGGCGCGGCGGATCGTGAAGCCGGGGCAGGTATTCAGCCGCATCCACGTGGAGGATATCGCGCAGGTGCTCGTCGCCTCCCTTGCGCGGCCGAACCCGGGGCGCGCCTACAACGTCTGCGATGACGATCCGGCCCCGCCGCAGGAGGTGATCGCTTACGCCGCCGACCTCCTCGGCATGGCACCGCCGCCGGAGGAGCCGCTGGAGACGGCGGACCTCAGCCCCATGGCACGCAGCTTCTACGCGGAGTCCAAGCGCGTCAGCAACGCGCGGATCAAGGAGGAGCTGGGCGTGTCGCTGCTCTATTCCGACTACCACTCGGGGCTAAAGCAGGTCCTTCAGGACGAGGCGTCAGCGGAGCCATAGCTCCACGCGGCGGTTCCGCTCCCGCCCCCAGACGGTGTCGTCGCAGGCGACCGGCAGCACCTCTCCCAGCCCGATATGGGCCAGCGTCACCCCCGCCGGAACCTCGCCGCCCAGCGCCTCCAGCAGCGCCGCCTCCACCGCCGCTGCCCGTGTCCGCGCCAGCAGGAGGTTGCGCGAGGCGGGGCCGAGCCGGTCGGAGAAGCCGACGAACAGCAGCTCCCGCCCCGCGTAGCGTCCGTCGGCGATGCGGCGGGCCAGCACCTCCAGCGAGGCGCGCGAGGGGCCGTCGAGCGCCGCGTCCCCCTCCTCGAAGCGGAAGGTGGGGGAGAGGCGGGTGCGGGGTCCGAGCACATCCGCCATGTCGCGCAGGTCGGAGAGCGTCACCTCCGCCCCCGCGTTGCCGATGGCGGCGAGGAAGCGCCGCCCCTGCTCCGCCACCGGGATCTCCGCCGGCTCCTGCCCGATGACACCGGCGCGGCGCAGGACGAGCTGCGCCTCGGGCTCGGCCAGCCAGTCGAGGAAGGCGGCGACACTCGGGTGCTGGATGCGGCGGGGCATGTTGAGGTGCAGCGGCAGGGTGAGCGGGTAATCCTCGGTGCGGATGCCCGCCGCCTCCGCCGGCTGCGACAGCCCGCAGGGGCCGGAGACCTGCAGCGCCAGCGCCGGGTCGGCGGCGCCGAAGGGGACGAGGCCGACGGCGCTCCCCTCCCCCGCCACGGCCGCCGCCACCTCCTCCGCTGGCAGCCGCTGCACACCCGGAGAAAGGTCGCGGCCGGTGGCGCTGAGGAAGGCGGAGACGAAATACTGCGCCTGCCCGTCGCCCTCGGCGGCGAGATAGGGCGTGATCGGCCCCTGCGGCTGGCCGAGATCGGCCCAGTCGTTCAGTTCGCCGGAATAGATGCGCACGAGGTCCCGCAGGCGCATCCTGTCCATCGCGCGGCCGGGGGAGACGACGGGCACCAGCGCATCGAGCGCGAGGATCTGCACCTGCCCGCCCGTCTCCAGCGGCCCCAGCCCGGCATCGCGGGCGAGCGACAGCTCCATCGGGGTCAGCGGGCGGTCGGCGAGGGCCATGTCCGCCTCGTGGGCGAGGAGATCGGCGAAGGCATCCTCGGTGCTCGTGGCGCGCAGGCTCACCGCCAGCGGGGTGTCCCCGCCGAGCCGGTAGATGACGCGGTCCTGCCCCTCCTCCCGCGCCAGCGGGGCGCCGAGGGTGCGGGCATAGGCCTCCACCAGCGCCGGCAGGATCAGCCCGGCGAGCCGCGCGGGGCCGGAGAGGCGCAGCTCCGGCACAAAGCTGCCGGCCTCCGGGCAGGCGCCCTCGCAGGCGAGGCCCTCGTAGGCCAGCGTCATCTCTCCCATAGGGGCGTTGATGCGGATGTTCTGCCCGTCGAAACCGAGGAACTCGCCGGTGATCTCGAAGCCGCCGCCGGGCTCGCGGAGCGTCACCTCCTCGGCCATGGCGGGGGCAAACGCAAAGAGCGCGGCGAAGCTCGCCGCGCCGATCGTCTGCAGGGTGTGACCGCGCGGGCGCCTCATCTTGCCGCGAGTGTCAGGTCCTCCAGCATGTTTGACAACACAAGATATTGGCCGAGCGCGTCACATCCGGGAATGGCGAGCGTGAGGTCCGTCGCCTCCGGCGCCGCGCCCGGGCGGACCTGCAACGACTGGGCGGAGACCTCCTGCCCGCAATTGTCGGGCGTGATGACCGCCTCGACGGAGAGCTGCACCTCGCCCGGCAAGGCGGTGCCGCTTGGGAAGGTATAGATCTCGGCGAAGTAGCTGTGGGACGGCGTCTCGTCGCCCAGCTCGGTGATGTAGCCGCCCATCCCCTCCAGCGCCGCCTCGGCCGCGCGAGGGGCGCCCCACCAGACATGGCCCTCGTCGTCGTAGCCGGCGCCGTATTCCAGCGCGTGCAGCTCCATGCCCGTCGTGCCCTCCCATTGCAGGACGGCGCGGTCGAACTGGCCCATGTCGGCCACCTCGGCGGTGGCGGTGACACTCTCGCCGCCCGTCAGCTCGGCGATGAAGGTCGCCCGCTCGGCCAGCGCCGGCACGGTGAGGGAAAGCCGGCCCGACCCGTCCGTGAGGGCGGAGAACATCATGCCGCGATGGTGGATGACGACGGCGCTCTCCGGGTCACAGGGCGCGCGGAGCGTGAGGGAGACCAGGGCGCCCTGCTGCGGCGCAGCGGTGAGCGCGGTGTCACAGCTCGGCGTGGCCAGCGGGGCCGGGGCGACGGCGGGGAGGGCAAGCTCCAGCGCATCGGTGCCGAGCGCGGCGAGAAGCACCGGCTCCGGCGCCCCGAGGCGCGGCGCGTCGGCGACGGCAGGGAGGATCGGCGGCTGCGCGGCGGGCTCGGCCATGGTGAAGAGCAGCGGCGCGGCCTGGTCGATGACGGGCCGGGGCATGTCGGCGGAGGGCGCGGGGGCCTCGCCGGCGCGGAGGGAGGCGAAGATGGTCACGGGGCGGGCGAGCCGGGCGCCATCCGTCTCGTCAGGGGCGCTCTCGTCGGGCCGGATCTGGACGGGCGTCTGGCTCGGCTCCGCGTCTCCCCCCCCTGCCGGGGCCTGCACCTCGATGGGGGCCGGCGCCTCCTCGGGGGCGATGATCCTCACCGGCTGCTGGACGGGCGACTCTTCCGGGGGCGCCGAGCCCTCCGTCGCCACGGGGGCAGCCGGCTCGCCCGTGCCAAAGGCCGCGAAGGCATCCTGGTTCTGCATGACGAAGCCGATGCCCAACGCCGCAGCGAAGGTCGCTGTAGCGATGGCGACTTTGCGAATCCGATTCATTGGCCCCAACCCGGTCATTCGAGGTTTGAGCCAATATTTGCCGATCCACCGTGGCTGGGCTGCGGCCCGGCCAAGGAGTCTTAGCGGCCTGAATCAGGCGAAATCGGACGAAGCTGCCCTGATTGCGTCAGAATGCGCCGTGGCAGTGCTTGAACTTCTTGCCCGATCCGCAGGGGCAGGGATCGTTGCGGCCAGGGTTGCCCCAGGTCGACTGGTCCTCGGGGTCGAAGCCCGGGCGTGGCTCGCCCGCCGGCGCCTCCGCCCCGGCGCCTGCCATCGCGGGCGCGGCCGCCGCGGCGCCAGCCGCCGCGGGAGCGGCAGCGGGGGTGCCGCCATTGGCCTGCGCGGCCATGCGGCGACGCTGCTCCATCACCTGGGCGAGCATCGCCTTCTGCTGTTCCTCGCTCATCGGGCGCACGTTGGAGAGCTTCTGCGTCACCTCGGCGCGCAGCGATTCCAGCAGCGTGCCGAAGAGCTGGAAGGCCTCCGTCTTGTACTCGTTCAGCGGATCGCGCTGCGCGTAGCCGCGGAAGCCCACGACGGCGCGCAGATGTTCCAGCGTCAGCAGGTGCTCGCGCCACTTGGCGTCGATCGTCTGCAGCAGCACCTGCTTGCGCAGGTCGCGGAAGCTGTCGGCGCCGAAGGACTCTTCCTTCTCGGCGATGGACTTGTCGCTCTCGCTCTCCAGCCACTCGCGGATCTCGGTGTCGTCGATCCCTTCCTCGGCGGCCTTCTCGGCCACCGGCAGGTCGAGGCCGAGGATCGTCTTCACCTTCTCCTGCAGCTCCTCCGTCCGCCACTGGTCGGCGTAGGCGCGGGCCGGGATGTGCTCGGCGACCAGATCCTCGATCACCTGGTGGCGCATGTCGCGCGTGATGTCGGAGACGTCCTTCGCCTCCATGATCTCCAGCCGCTGGCTGAAGATCGCCTTGCGCTGGTCGTTCATCACGTCGTCGAACTTCAGCAGCTGCTTGCGGATGTCGAAGTTGCGGCCCTCGACCTTCGCCTGCGCGCGCTCGAGGCTCTTGTTCACCCACGGGTGCACGATGGCCTCGCCCTCCTTCATGCCGAGCTTGCCCAGCATGTTGTCGAGCCGCTCGGAGCCGAAGATGCGCATCAGGTCGTCATCGAGGCTGAGGAAGAAGATCGAGCGCCCCGGGTCCCCCTGGCGGCCAGAACGACCGCGAAGCTGGTTGTCGATGCGCCGGCTCTCGTGCCGCTCGGTGCCGAGCACGAAGAGCCCGCCGGCGGCGATGACCTTCTCCTTGTCGGATTTCACCTCGGCCTCGGCCGATTTGCGCAGCGCCTCGGGATCGGCCTCCGGATCGGCGGAGAGCGCCTCCTGCACCTTCATCTCGACGTTGCCGCCGAGCTGGATGTCGGTGCCGCGGCCGGCCATGTTGGTGGCGATGGTCACGGCGCCGGGCTTGCCCGCCTCGGCGATGATCAGCGCCTCGCGCTCGTGCTCCCGGGCGTTGAGCACGTTGTGCGGCACGCCGTCCTTCTGGAGCATCTGCGAGAGCATGTCGGACTTCTCGATCGACGTGGTGCCGACGAGGATCGGCTGGCCCTTCTGGTGGGAGGCCTTGATCTCGCCCACGATGCCGTCGAACTTTTCCTTCGCCGTCCGGTAGACCTGATCGTGCTCGTCGGAGCGGGCGATGGGCCGGTTGGTCGGCACCTCGACGACGCCGAGCTTGTAGATCTCCATGAACTCCTCCGCCTCGGTGGCGGCGGTGCCGGTCATCCCGGCGAGCTTGGAGTAGAGGCGGAAGTAGTTCTGAAAGGTGACGGAGGCGAGGGTCGTGTTCTCCGGCTGGATCTTCACGCCTTCCTTCGCCTCGATCGCCTGGTGCAACCCGTCGGAGAGGCGGCGGCCGGCCATCATGCGGCCGGTGAACTCGTCGATCAGCACGACCTCGTCATTGCGGACCATGTAGTGCTGGTCCTTCTGGAACAGCCGGTGCGCCTTGATCGCCTGGTTGACGTGGTGAACGAGCGTCGTGCTCTCCGGATCATACAGGCTCTGCCCGTCGGGCAGCAGGCCGGCCTCGGCGAGCATGACCTCCAGCGCCTCGTTGCCCTCGTCGGTGAAGGTGACGTTCCGCTGCTTCTCGTCGAGCTCGTAATGCTCCTCCGTCAGGCGGGGGATGAAGGCATCCACCTCCTTGTAAAGATGCGAGCGGTCCTGCGCGGGGCCGGAGATGATGAGCGGCGTGCGCGCCTCGTCGATGAGGATGGAGTCCACCTCGTCGACGATGGCGAAGTTGTGCCCGCGCTGCGACATGTCGGAGAGCTGCGCCTTCATGTTGTCGCGCAGGTAGTCGAAGCCGAGCTCGTTGTTCGTGGCGTAGGTCACGTCGGCCTTGTAGGCGTCGTGCTTCTCCGCCTGCGGCTGCTGCGGGTAGACGACGCCGCAGGTCATGCCGAGCTGGGCATAGACCTTGCCCATCCACTCCGCGTCGCGGCGGGCGAGGTAATCGTTGACCGTGACGATGTGCACGCCCTTGCCGGACAGCGCGTTGAGATAGGCGGGGAAGGTGGCGACCAGCGTCTTGCCCTCGCCCGTCTTCATCTCGGCGATGTTGCCCTGGTGCAGGAAGATGCCGCCCATCAGCTGCGTGTCGAAGGCCCTGAGGCCGAGGGCGCGGCGTGCGCCCTCCCGGCAGTTGGCGAAGGCTTCGGGGAGGAGATCGTCGAGGCTCTCGCCGTTGCGGGCGCGCTCGGCGAGGGCGGCGGTCTTCTCTTTCAGGCCATCGTCGGTGAGGGCGGAGAACTCCGGCTCCAGCGCGTTGATCTGCTCCACCAGCGGCCGCGTGGCCTTCACCCTGCGGTCATTGGGGGTGCCGAAGACCTTTTTGGCCAGCGTCGGAATGCCCAGCATGTCGTGATCCCTGCCGTCTCAACTTTCACGAGGAGGTTGGTTGCTGCCCCCAGAGGGGAGGCATAAACAGGCCGCGATCGCGGCTTCCCCGGCCTTCGGGCGATGTAAGGGGCGGCCCCTGAAGTGTCAACGCCGGGGCAAACCCGGCTACGGGAGGAACACCCAATGTTGAAGCAGTCAACGGCGCTCGCCGGCCTGATCCTGAGCCTCGGCCTCACCGGCCCCGCGCTCGCCCAGGACGACCAGACCACCTCCGAAGACGGCGCCACCGAAGCGCAGGCCGACGCGACCACCGACGAGACCATGGACCTGTCCGCCGACACGGTGATCGCCAGCGTCGACGGCGTGGAGATCACGCTCGGCCAGATGATCATCGCCCGCAGCCAGCTGCCGCAGCAGTACCAGCAGCTCCCGCCGGACGTGCTCTTCGACGGCGTGCTGACGCAGCTCATCCAGCAGCAGGCCCTCTCCGCCACGATGGAGGAGGAGCCCGCCCGCGTGCGCATCGCGCTGGAAAACCAGCGCCGCTCTCTGATGGCCGGCGAAGCGCTGACCTCCTTCCTCGACAGTGCCGTTTCGGAAGATGCCGTGCGCGCCGCCTATGACGAATCCTTCGCCGAAAGCGGCGGGGCGCTGGAATACAATGCCAGCCACATCCTCGTGCCGACGCAGGAAGAGGCGGCTGACGTCATCTCCCGCCTCGAGGGCGGCGAGGAGTTCGCCACGCTCGCCACCGAGCTCAGCCAGGATCCCGGCTCCGGCCAGAACGGCGGCAACCTCGGCTGGTTCGGCGCCGGCATGATGGTCGAGCCCTTCCAGGCCGCCGTGGAGACGCTGGAGGTTGGCGAAGTCTCCGGCCCCGTCGAGTCCCAGTTCGGCTGGCACGTCATCCAGCTCAACGAGACGCGTGAGCAGACGCCGCCCGCCTACGAGGAGATCGCCGGCGAGATCGAGGCGCAGCTGCAGGAGGAAGCCATCAACAGCTACCTCACCGAGCTGACCGAGAGCGCCGAGGTGGACCGCCCCGAGCCGGGAACCTACCCCGCCGACGTGCTGAACGACCTCACGCTTCTGGACGAGTGATGGCCGGCCCCGTCTCGCCCCTGGCGCCCGCGAGCTTCCCCACGCTGCCGCCCATCGCCGGTGTCCGTCTCGCGGCGGCGCAGGCGGGGGTGCGCTACAAGGGGCGGACGGATGTGATGCTGGCCGAGTTGGCCGAGGGGACGAGCGTGGCGGGGGTCTACACCCGCTCCGCCACCCGCTCCGCCCCCGTGCTCGACTGCCAGCAGAAGACAGGCGGCGCAGCCACCGGCCGCGCCGCCTTTCTGGTGAACTCCGGCAATTCCAACGCCTTCACCGGCCGCGCTGGGGTGGAGGCCGTCGAGGCGCTCTGCGCCGCCGTCGCCGATGTGACGGGGATCGACGCGGGGCGGATCTTCACCGCCTCCACCGGCGTGATCGGCGAGAAGCTCCCCCATGAGCGCATCAGCGCCAAGCTCGGTGAGCTGACCGGCGCGCTGCACGAGGGCGCGCTGGAAGAGGCCGCCCGCGCCATCATGACGACGGATACCTTCCCCAAGGGCGCCACGGCGGAGATCGAGGTGGGCGACGCCCGCGTGCGCATCGCCGGCATCGCCAAGGGCTCCGGCATGATCGCGCCCGATATGGCGACGATGCTCGTCTACATCTTCACGGATGCGAAGATCGCCCAGCCAGCCCTGCAGGATCTGCTCGGCCAGCTGACGGATCGCACCTTCAACTGCATCACGGTCGACAGCGATACCTCCACCTCCGACACCCTGCTCTGCGCCGCCACCGGCGCCTCCGGGGTCGACGTGGAGGGCTCCGCCGCCTTCGCCGATGCGCTGGAGGCGGTGATGCTCGACCTCGCCCACCAGGTGGTGAAGGACGGCGAGGGGGCGACGAAGTTCGTCGAGGTCCGCGTGACGGGGGCCGAGAACGACGACGACGCCCGCAAGGTGGCGCTCGCCATCGCCAACTCGCCGCTCGTCAAGACGGCGGTGGCGGGGGAGGACCCGAACTGGGGCCGCATCGTCATGGCCGTCGGCAAGTCCGGCGCCGCGGCGGATCGCGACAAGCTGTCGATCCGCTTCGGCGACATCGTGGTGGCGGAGAACGGCTGGGTCAGCCCCGACTACCGTGAGGAGCTGGGGGCGGAGTACATGCGCCGCGCCGAGCTGGTCATCGGCGCCGACCTCGGCCTCGGCCAGAGCACCGCCACGATGTGGACCTGCGACCTGACCAAGCGCTACATCGAGATCAACGCGGACTATCGCTCGTGATGCTGCGCTGCGGCGCAACCGGGCGCCGGAAATCGCGCGATTTCCGTCACGAATTCCGCGCGGAATTCGTGGGCGCCCGGTGACGAAGGTCGTCCTCGTCTCCGCCGTCGCGCTGATCGATGTGGACGGAAGAGTGCTCCTTGCCCGGCGGCCGGAGGGCAAGTCCATGGCCGGGCTCTGGGAATTTCCCGGCGGCAAGGTCGAACCGGGGGAGACGCCGGAGGCCGCACTGATTCGCGAGTTGCACGAGGAACTGGGCATCGAGACCTGGAACAGCTGCCTCGCACCCCTGACCTTTGCGTCACACGACTACCCGGAATTTCATCTTTTGATGCCGCTCTATGCATGCCGCCGGTGGGACGGCACGCCCCGTCCCCGCGAGGGACAGATTCTCAAATGGGCAAGTGCAAGGGAGTTGAGCAAATTCCCGATGCCGCCGGCCGATCTCCCGCTGATCCCAATTCTTCGCGACTGGCTCTAACGAATTTTTCACAAAGTTCGCATACCTGTCAGAAATGCATCGCCTGTGGGGCAAAAATCTGCTTTTCTGGGCAAGCCGTTAACTGGAGGGGGCGGGAGAGAGAGATGCTGAGAACGATTACGATTGGTAGCTGTGTGTCAGTCCAGGGCCTGCTCGTGAGAGATCTTGCCGACGGTAAGATTGTGGTCCGTGTGGACGATCGTCTCTACGAGGGCCGGCCGGTTGTCGCCAAGGCAGCGCCGACCGCGCACTGACATCGCCGCTACAGTTGACAGGAAGGGCGCTGCACCGCAGCGCCCTTTTTCATATGCAACAGCCAAGTCGCACGACATACCCCTGCGTCACCCCAGCAAAAAGGGCGGCCCCGAGAGGCCGCCCTTTTGCTGTTCCGGTGCAGGGTAGAGATCAGAGCGAGCGCTCGACCGTCTCCCGCTCGAAGATCTCGATGACATCGCCGGCGCGGATGTCTTCGTAGTTCTCGAAGGCCATGCCGCATTCCTGGCCGGAGATGACTTCCGCCACTTCGTCCTTGAAGCGCTTGAGCGTCTTCAGCGTGCCTTCGTGGATCACCACGTCGTCGCGCAGCAGGCGCACACCGGCGGAGCGGCGGGCCACCCCTTCGGTGACGAGGCACCCGGCAACCTTGCCGACGTTGGAAACCTTGAAGACCTCCTTGATCGACGCGTAGCCGATGAAGCGCTCGCGCACCTCGTCCTTCAGCAGGCCGGAGGCCGCCGCCTTCACGTCATCCACAAGGTCGTAGATCACCGAGTAGTACCGGATCTCCACGCCCTTCTGGTTGGCGGCCTGGCGGGCCGGCGCATTGGCGCGGACGTTGAAGCCGATGACTGGCATCCCCGAGGCTTCGGCGAGGCCGATATCCGTCTCGGTGATGGCACCGACGCCCGAATGGACGACACGGACACGCACCTCTTCGTTGCCCACCTTCTCCAGCGCCTGGACGATGGCCTCGGCGGAGCCCTGCACGTCGGCCTTCACCAGAACGGGCAGCTCGGCCACGTCCTTGTCTTCCTTGGCCTTCTGCATGAGCTGCTCGAGGGTCGTCGCGGCACCGGCGGCGGCGCGCTTCTCCTTCGAGACGCTCTCGCGGTACTCGGCGATCTCGCGGGCCTGCGCATCGGTCTCGACGACGTTGAGAACGTCGCCCGCCTCGGGCGTGCCGTTGAGGCCAAGAACCTCGACCGGAACCGACGGGCCGGCTTCCTTCACCCGCTCGCCCTGATCGTTGATCAGCGCGCGGACCTTGCCCCACTTCTCGCCGACGACGAAGATGTCGCCCTGCTTGAGCGTGCCGTTCTGCACGAGCACGGTGGCGACGGGGCCGCGGCCCACGTCGAGCTGCGCCTCGATCACCGCGCCGGAGGCGGAGCGGCTCGGGTTGGCCTTCAGCTCCAGCACCTCGGCCTGCAGCGCGATGGATTCGAGCAGATCGTCGAGGCCCTTGCCGGAAACGGCGGAGACTTCGACATCCTGCACGTCGCCGGACATCTTCTCGACGACGACCTCGTGCATCAGCAGATCGGTGCGGACCTTCTCTGGGTTGGCCTCGTGCTTGTCGACCTTGTTGATCGCCACGATCATCGGCACCTTCGCCGCTTTCGCGTGATTGATGGCCTCGATCGTCTGCGGCATCACCGCGTCATCCGCGGCCACCACCAGCACCACGATATCCGTCACCTGCGCGCCACGGGCCCGCATGGAGGTAAAGGCGGCGTGGCCGGGCGTATCGAGGAAGGTCAGCAGGTCACCGTTCGGCGCCGACACCTGGTAGGCGCCGATGTGCTGGGTGATCCCGCCGGCTTCGCCGGAGGTGACGCTCGTCTTGCGAATCGCGTCCAGCAGCGAGGTCTTGCCGTGGTCGACGTGACCCATGATCGTGATCACGGGCGGACGGGAGACGAGGTCTTCTTCCTTGTCCTCGACCGCGTGGATGACCTGCTCGACGTCGGCGGCGGAGACACGCTGCACCTTGTGACCGAATTCCTCGACCACCAGCTCGGCGGTGTCGGCGTCGATCGTCTGGTTCTGCGTGACCATCATGCCGCTGTTCATCAGCGCCTTGACGACATCCGCCACGCGCTCGGACATCCGGTTGGCCAATTCGCCCACCATGATCGCCTCGGGCACCTGCACGGTGCGCGTCACCTTCTCGCGCTCACCGGAGCCGCCCATCGCCTTCTGGCGGGCCCGCTCCTGCTTGCGCTTCATGGCGGCAAGGCTGCGCTGGCGGCCACTGCCCTCGCCGAGGGCCTGGTTCAGCGTCAGGCGGCCGGTGCGGCGGCTGTCTTCGCCGCGGCCCGGCTTCGGCCGGCCGGCATTCTTGTCGCCGCGCGCATCGCGGTTGGTGTCGCGGTCGGCCTTGCGGGGGCCACCGGGGCGGCCGGCCTCGGCCGCCTGCGCGGCAGCCTGGGCATCGGCCGGGGATTGCGTGGCCGGCTGGCCGGCAGCGGGCGCTTCCTTCTTGCGGGCGCCGGCCTTCTTGGCCTCTTCCGCCTCGCGCTTCTGGCGCTCCTCTTCCTCGGCGCGGGCCTTCAGGGCCTCGACGCGCTCACGCTCCTCACGCTCCTTGGCCTCGGCCTCGGCGCGGCGGCGGTCACGCTCCTCGGCGCGCTCCTTCTCTTCGGCAGCGCGCTTCTCGGCCTCGTCGGCCTCGCGGGCACGGGCCATGGCGAGCGCCTTCATGCGGCGCTCGAGCTCGGCCTCGGAAATGCCCTGCGGGCGCTTCTTGGGATCGCCGCTCACGGCCGCGCCGCCGCCGGCGTTGGAACCCGCGGCGCCGGGCTTCGGCACCACAACGCGCTTGCGCTTGGTTTCAACAACGACGTTCTTGGTACGCCCGTGGCTGAAGCTCTGCTTCACATTCCCCGGACGAGAGCCGGAACCACGCAGCCCAAGAGGCTTTTTGCCGTCGGTATCGCTCATCAAACTTCTATATCCTTTCCGGCGGCGATCGGCGCCCCCGAGATCTCTCGCATGCCGCGGAGCTTCGCGGCTTCCTCTACAACACGGTCACTCAACGCGCCAGATGCGAGCGCGCCATGTATCACAGATTGACGCCCGAATGCCAAACCCAATTCAGATGCGGTCAGGCAGCCGTAATAACGTGCGCCCGTCGGGGTCCAGAGCTTGGCCTTGCCCCGCTCCGACCCGTCGGACGCCTGGAGGAGAACGCGGATGCCGCCCTTCTCCAGGGCAGCCTTGACCTTCTCGAAGCCGCAGACCGCGAGGCCTGCCTTCCGCCCGAGTGATATAAGCTCGATTGTCCGACGTGCAAGCTGCCGCTCCACCTCGTCAGCAATGTTTTCCGGCACGTCGACCTTTGCCTTGGCGGCGCGGGCGAACTGGCCGGCCTTCGCCTTCTCCAGAATCGCCCGCTCTGCCGTGACGTAGATCCCCCGCCCCGGAAGGCGGCCGAGGATGTCGGGCACGATCATGCCGTCCGGCGACGCGACGAAGCGGACGAGGCCGCTCTTCGGCCCCGTCTCACCGGTAACGATGCACCGGCGCTCCGGCTCGTCCCTGTCCTTGTCGCGCCCGCCCCGGCTCATGCTGCGATCAGGCCTCCGCCTCTTGCGCCGCCGCGTCGCCTTCGGCCGCCTCGGCCTCGGCACGCGCCAGCTCGTCCGGGTCCACCCAGCCGAGGGCGACACGGGCGGTCATCACGAGGTTCTGCGCCTCTTCGAGGCTCATGTCGAAGGGCTCGAGGATGCCGTCGTCCTTGACGCGCTCGCCGTTCATGGTCGTCCAGCCGCCGGCCAGCTCCCAGTCGGCACAGGTGGCAAAGTCTTCCAGCGTCTTCACGCCATCCTTCGCCAGCGCCTCGATCATCTGCGGGCTGAGGCCCGGGAAGGAGATCAGGCTCTCCTCCGCGCCCAGCTCGCGCGCCCGGTCGAGAGCCGCCTTGTTCAGCGCTTCGAGGTGGTCGCGGGCGCGGGCCTGCAGCTCGCCGGCGGTGTCTTCGTCCACCCCGTCGATGACGAGCAGCTCGTCCTGGTCGACGTAGGCCACCTCCTCAAGGTTGGTGAAGCCCTCGGCGACGAGAAGCTGGGCGAAGAACTCGTCGAGGTCGAGCGTGTCCATGAAGAGCTTCGTGCGCTCCTCGAACTCGGCCTGACGGCGCTTGCTTTCCTCTTCCTCGGTCATGATGTCGATGTCGAGCCGGGTCAGCTGGCTGGCCAGGCGCACGTTCTGGCCGCGCCGGCCGATGGCCAGAGACAGCTGCTCTTCCGGCACCACCACCTCGATCCGCTCCGCATCCTCGTCGAGAACGACCTTCGTCACCTCGGCGGGTTGCAGCGCGTTGACGAGGAAGGTCGGCAGATCCTCATTCCACGGAATGATGTCGATCTTCTCACCCTGCAGTTCGTTGACAACGGCCTGCACGCGGCTGCCGCGCATACCGACGCAGGCGCCGACGGGGTCGATGGAGTTGTCGTAGGAGATCACGGCGATCTTGGCGCGGCTGCCCGGGTCGCGGGCGACGGCCTTGATCTCGATGATGCCCTCATAGATCTCCGGCACTTCCATCTTGAACAGGGCCGACATGAATTCCGGCGCCGTGCGGGAGAGGAAGATCTGCGGGCCGCGCACCTCGCGCCGCACATCCTTGATGTAGCAGCGGATGCGGTCACCCGGGCGGTAGCTCTCACGGCCGATCTTGTCGTTGCGGCGCAGGATCGCCTCGCCGGCGCCGACATCGACGATGAGGTTGCCGTATTCCTCGCGCTTGACGACGGCGTTGATGATCGTGCCGGCGCGGTCCTTGAACTCTTCGTACTGGCGGTCACGCTCGGCCTCGCGCACCTTCTGCAGGATGACCTGCTTGGCGCTCTGCGCGGCGATGCGGCCCAGCTCCACCGGGGGGACTTCCTCGGTGTAGACGTCGCCGACCTTCGGCTCGGAGAGGTACTGCTTGGCCTGCTCGACCGTCATCTCCGCCTGGTAATTCTCCAGCTCGTCCTCTTCGACGACCGTGCGGACCCGGGTGAAGGTCGCGCGGCCCGTCTTGCGGTCGATCGAGACGCGGATATCCATCTCGGCCCCGTAGCGGGACTTGGCGGCGCGGGCGAGGCTCTCCTCCATCGCCTCGACGACGAGGCCCGGGTCGATCATCTTCTCGCGCGCGACGGCCTCGGCCGTCTGCAGAAGCTCCAGCTGGTTGGCGGATGTGATGGCCATAACGGCTTACTCCTGGTTCTGCGCCCGGGGCTTGTTCCCCTGGGCGTCATCGTCATCGTCGAGCACGGTCTCGACCTCGTCGTACTGGGCCTCGTCGATGAGGCCCTGATCCTTGCGGCCCTTGAGCACCTCGCGGATGAGCTCGTCCGTCAGCACGAGCTTGGCATCCGTCAGCCAGTCGAACTGCAGGCCGATGGTGCCCTCCTCGATCTCGATCAGCACCTCCGAGCCCTCGGTGCCCTGCAGGATGCCGCGGAAGCGCTTGCGACCGTCGATCAGCTCGGCCGTCTCCAGCTTCGCGTCATGGCCCTGCCACTGGTCGAAATCCTTCAGCCGGGTCAGCGGCCGGTCGATGCCGGGGGAGGAGACCTCCAGCGCGTAGGCCTCGAGAATCGGGTCCTCCACGTCGAGCACGGCGGAGACGGCGAGCGAGATCTGCGCGCAGTCGTCGACCTCGATGGAGCCGTCGGGCTTCTGCGCCATGATCTGCAGCACCGGGTTCTTGCCGCCCTGCAGGCGCACGCGCACCAGCTCGAAGCCCAGATCCTCGATGACGGGGCGGACGATGGAGGCGATGCGCTGGTCGATGGCGGCCTTGGCGACGAGATCGGACATGGCGGGGTGCTCCGGCGTTCGGACACAAAAAAACGGGCCAGCGGCCCGTCGGAAGCTTCCGGTGGTGCGCCGGGGGTGGAGACCGGAGCGCCGCTGTTGAGGGCGATATAGGCGGAAGGGCCGGCCTTGGCAAGAGCAGTGACGGGGCGGCGGAGCGAGACGCGCCCGCAAGGGAGCGGCGAGCGTCCCCTCAGGCGAACCACCACCGCTCGGCAATGCGCCCGTCGTCGCCGGCCAGCGTGCCGTCGGAGGCGGCGGGCCGGGCAAGGGCGCGGCCCGGCGTAGCGGGCGCCGCGATGGCGATGCGCAGCCCCTCTTCCGCCGTGCGGCAGGCGGCGTCCACGAGGCCGGCCTCCAGCATCTCGGCGCGGGCCGCGTCCTCTTCCACCGCCATCAGCTCCACCCGGTCGAACCAGCCGGCGCGGCCGTCCTTGTAGTGGCCGGGCTGGCGCAGCAGCAGCGTGGGGCCCTCCTCCCCCGCCGCGATCCGATAGAGCCCGCTGCCCTCCCCCTCCGGGCCGGTGACGGCCAGAGCCGGGTCGGCGAGGCGGAAGGGCAGGTTCGGGTCAGGCGCGTGGAGGTGGATCGTCACGCGATGCGCGGTGGGCGCCTCCATCCCGGCGATGGCCGGCGCGAGGGGGCTGCCCGCGAGGCTGCGGAGGACATCCTCCGCCGTCACCGGCACATCTCCGTCGAATCGGGCGCCGCGGCGAAGCGCGATGGCCCAGGCCCGCGCGCCCTCCGACGGCTCCCAGCTTTCGGCCAGTTCGCCGATCAGTTCGCCGCCGGCGGCGATCTCCGTCAGGCAATCGTAGGCGGCGCGGCGAGCCACCAGCTCCAGCGCGTCCGCCGGCAGGGCCATGCGCAGCACGCCGCCGCGCGACTGGGCGGCGAGGGCCTGCCCCGTCGCCACCATCAGCCCGGCGGCGGCGCCGGTGCGTAGAAGGCCACGTCTGGTGAATCGTCTCTGGCTCATGCTGCGCCTGACACTAGAGGCTCGGGCGCGCGCGGCAAGTCAGCTCTCCGAGAGGCGGTCGGTGGCGCGGATCAGCTCGGCGCTGATCCCCGGCTCCGACAGGGCGTGCCCGGCGCGGGGGACCATGACCAGCCGCGCATTCGGCCAGCCGGCGGCGAGCTGGAAGGCGGAGTGCGGCGGGCAGATCATGTCGTAGCGGCCCTGCACGATCACGCCGGGGATGTCGGCAATCCGGTCCAGCCGGTTCAGAACCTGCTGCTCCTCGCTCAGGAAGCCCTTGTGGTGGAAGTAGTGATTCTCCAGCCGTGCAAAGGCGCGGGCGTAATCCGCCGGGCTCTCGCCGCCCGGCCCGTCGTTGTCGATCGAGGCGAGGGCATTCTCCCACTCCGCCCAGGCGCGAGCATGGCGCAGCTCCACCGCCGGGTCGCCGGAGAAGAGCCGCTCGGCATAGGCGGCGATCATGTCGCCGCGCTCCTCCTCGGGGATCGGCGCCGTGAAGCGCGCCCAGAGGTCGGGCCAGAACTGCCCGGCGCCACCGCCGTAGAACCAGTCGAGCTCCCGCTGGCTCATCAGGAAGACGCCGCGCAGCACGATGGAGCGCACGTGCTCGGGATGCGTCTGCGCGTAGATTAGCCCCAGCGCCGCGCCCCAGGAGCCACCGAAGACCATCCACGCCTCGATGCCCAGCACCTCGCGGATACGCTCGATATCCGCGACGAGGTGCCATGTCGTGTTGGCCTCGACGCTGGCATGGGGGCGAGAGCGGCCGCAGCCGCGCTGGTCGAAGAGGACGATCCGGTATTTCTTCGGGTCGAAGTAGCGGCGCATGGCGGGGGAGCATCCGCCGCCCGGCCCGCCGTGGAGCACCACCACCGGCAGGCCGGCGGGGTTGCCGCATTGCTCGACGTAGAGCGTATGGCCGTCGCCGACCTCCAGCATCCGCGAGTCGAAGGGCTCGACCGGGGGATACAGATGCGCGCCGGCGCGCTTGTGAACCGCTGTCCTGTCCATGACGTAGCCTATATAACGCTCGCGCAGCCCGCACCACGGGGGAAGGAGAACATATGACGCACTCCGAAGGCCACGGCGCCGTCACGTCCACCGCGACCGACCCGGCCGAGCTCGCCAAGTTCGAGGCGATGGCCGCCGAGTGGTGGGATCCGGAGGGCAAGTTCAAGCCGCTCCACATGCTCCAGCCGGTGCGGCTGGATTACGTGACCACCCAGATCGCCGCCGAGTTCGGCCGCGACCTCGGCACGGAGCGGCCCTTCGAGGGTCTGCGCCTGCTCGACATCGGCTGCGGCGGCGGCCTCCTCTGCGAGCCGATGGCGCGGCTCGGCGCCGACGTCGTGGGCGTGGACCCGGCGGCGCGGAACATCCCCGTCGCGCAGCTGCACGCGGAGCAGTCGGGCTTGCAGATCGACTACCGGGTGAACACGGCGGAGGCGCTGGCGGAGGCGGGCGAGCTCTTCGACGTCGTCCTCAACATGGAGGTGGTCGAGCACGTGCCCGACCCGGCGAGCTACCTCACCGCCTGCCGCGCGCTGTTGAAGCCCGGCGGCCTGCACATCTGCTCGACGCTCAACCGCAACCCCAAGAGTTTCATGATGGGGATCGTGGGCGCCGAGCACGTGATGCGCTGGCTGCCGAAGGGGACGCACGACTGGCGAAAGTTCATCACGCCGGACGAGCTCTACGATCTCCTGCGCGGCGCGGGCATGGAGCCGGTGGACCGCACGGGCATGGTCTTTAACCCGCTGAGCTGGCAATGGCGCCTCTCGGGCCGGGACCTCTCGGTGAACTACGTCACTGCAGCGCGGGCGCCTGCTGCGGAGGTTTAGCGCGAGGCGGAGGAGTCTCGGAGACGGTGCGTGACGAGCACGCACCCTACGCCTCGCATCCTCAGGCACAGTGCTTGCACCCCACGGGCATACATCAGGAACCGCTCCGCCCCCGTAGGGTGGGTTTCCAACCCACCTTCCCCTCTCCCCACCGCACGTCGGTCGCAGGCGCAGGGCGAGCGCCTGCCCGTGGGGTGGCGCTCCGACGGCGCTACTTCGCGCTTTATGCCCGCCAAGTCCCTCCCCGCTGCCCGCTGAGCACCAGGCCCCACCAGAGCGCCAGCCCGTCGGGACGGGCAGGCGCTCGCCCTGCGCCTTTGGCGCGCACCGGGCGGGGGAAAAGCGGCGGCGTGGCTCTCCGGCAAGGCTCCGATCGGCGTGCCTTAGGGAACAAGACGCGGGCGGCGCCCCGCAGGCCGGGCTTCAGCCCTGCACCCCCCCCTCAACTCTCCGACAGCTTCACCCGCAGGTCCCGCAACACCGGCAACAGCTGGCGCACCTTCTCCTCGCCCACGCGCCGCGTGATGTCCGCCATCAGGGGCACGATGGCCGCCACCGCGGCGTCGCGCGCCACCCGTCCTGCAGGGGAGAGGGAGACGAGCTTGCGGCGGGCGTCGTCCCAGTCCGGGCGGACATGGACCCAGCCGTTCCACTCCAGCTTCGAGAGCGTGTTCGTCATCGCCCCGCGCGTCAGGTGAAACGTCTTCGCCAGCTGCGCCGGCGTGCGCTCCCCGCCGTGGGTCGCGAGGTGGTTGAGCACCGAGAACTGCGACAGCTCCATCCCCTTCGGCAGCACCTTGGTCAGCTGCGCGCGGCTGAGCTGGTCGACCGTCAGGATCTCGCTGATCAGCGCGATGGCGAGGTTCTCGGTGGCCGTGCTCATCGGGCGCTCATCAGGGGCCGTCGAAGCCGCGGTCATGGCTCAGCGCCGGCAGCCTGCCGCGCGCCTCCGCCACCTTGCCGAGGTCGAGATCGACGAGGAACACGCCCGCCTCCTCCCCCGCATCCAGCAGCACCTCTCCCCAGGGCGCCACGGCCAGCGAATGGCCGTAGCTGCGGCGCGGTCGACCCTGGCTCAGGCTGTGCTCCCCCGTCTGCGCCGCGGCGAGGACGAAGGCGCCCGTCTCGATGGCGCGGGCGCGCAGCAGCACCTCCCAGTGGCCCGGCCCGGTGCCGGGGGAAAAAGCGGAGGGCACCAGAAGCACCTCCGCCCCCGCCTTGCCCAGCGCCCGGTGCAGGTGGGGGAAGCGCACGTCGTAGCAGATGGTCAGGCCCAGCGTCGCCAGCGGCGTCTGAGCCACCACCGCCTGCCCGCCGGGGCGGTAGCCGGCGCTCTCACGGTAGGTCTCGGTCTCGGAGACCTGCACGTCGAACATGTGGATCTTGTCGTAGCGCGCCGCGATCTCCCCCTCCGGCGAGATGAGGAACGAGCGATTGGCGAAGCGGCCATCGGCGTCGCGTGTCTTCAGCGCCAGCGAGCCGATGGCGAGCCAGACGCCCGCCTCGCGCGCCGCCTCGCGCAGGCCGGCGAGGACGGGATCGTCCTCCTCCAGCCGCAGCACCTCCTCCTGCTGGGTCCGGGAGGTGGAGACGCAGTTGGTCACCTCCGGCGTACAGACGAGCTGCGCACCGCCGGCCGCCGCCTCGGCGATCATGGCGCGGGCGGCGGCGAGGTTCTCCCCCGGGTCGTCGGAGGAGCACATCTGGCAGAGCGCCGCCCTCACGCGGCGAGCAGCGCGTCGAGCTTGCCGGCGCTGTCCAGCGCGTAGAGATCGTCGCAGCCGCCGACATGCGTGTCGCCGATGAAGATCTGCGGCACGGTGCGCCCGCCATTGGCGCGCTGCACCATCTCGGCCCGGCGCTCGGGATTGGCGACGACATCCACCTCGGAGTAGCTGACGCCCTTCTGGCTCAGCAGGCGCTTGGCGGCGTGGCAGTAGCCGCAGGTGGGGGAGGTGTAGATTTCGACTTGGGTCATGAAGGCCTCCAATCAGGGGTTGGAGGGTAACTTAGGCATCCTTTGCCGTTCGGGCCAGCGTGAGCGTGCAGACTTCCGTCGCGCCGGCGGCGAGGAGGGCGGTGCTGGAGGCGGCGAGCGTGGCGCCGGTGGTCAGCACATCGTCCACCAGCAGGACCCGGCGGCCGCGCACCGGGGCGGCGCGGCAGGGGTGCGGGGAGATGGCGCCGGCGAGGACGCCCTCCCGCGCCGCGCGCCCCAGCCCCTCCAGCTTGGCGGTGGGGGCGGGGCGGGTGAGCGCGTCCGGCGCCACCTGCAGCCCGAGCTCGCGGCCCACCGCCTGCGCCAGCAGCGCCGCCTGATTGTAGCGCCGCGCCCAGAGCCGCCGCCAGTGCAGCGGCACCGGCACGACGAGCGCGCCCTCCGGCTCCAGCGGCGCGGCGGCCCGCGCCATCCAGGCGCCGAAGGGGCGGGCCAGCTCCGCCCGGTCGTAGGCCTTGAAGGCCACCGCCAGCCGCGCGCCGATGTCGCGGTAGAGCAGCACCGAGCGCCCGCGCACCCAGGGGCGCGGCGCGGCGAGGCAGGCGTCGCACTGCACGGCGACACCCTCCGGCTCCTCCCCCGGCAGGGGCAGGCCGCAGACGTCGCAGACGAGGCCGGAGATCATGTGCGCCTCGGGCCAGCAGGCGGGGCAGAGGGCGAAGTCATTCTCCACCAGCGCCCCGCAGGAGACGCAGGCCGGCGGGTAGATCAGCCGCGCCAAGGCTTGCATCCCGCCCGCCATCACCGCATCTCCCTCTCCATGAGCCAGGCCCTCACAGACCGTGCCGCCCTCGCCCGCCAGCGCGCCCGCGCGGCGCGCAACCCGGCCCTCTTCCTGCAGGAGGCGGCGGCCGACGACGTTCAGGAAAGGCTCATCGAGGTTAACAGGGCCTTTACGTCCCCCGCGGTGGTGACGCCCTGGCCGGATCTCTGGGCCGCGCGCCTGCCCGGCGCCAAGCTGATCCCCGATCGGGAGACGCTGGATCTCACCGAGGGCTCCCATGACCTCGTCATCCACGCCCTGTCCCTGCACTGGGCCGACGATCCGCTCGGCCAGATCATCCAGTGCGCCCGCGCGCTGAAGCCCGATGGCCTCTTCATCGCCACCTTCTTCGGCGGCGAGACGCTCGCCACCCTCCGCGCCGCTCTCGCGGAGGCGGAGGCGGCCGTCACCGGCGGCGCCTCGCCCCGCGTGCTGCCGATGGCGGAGGTGCGGCAGGCCGGCGCGCTCCTCCAGCGGGCCGGGCTCGCCCTGCCGGTGGCGGACCTGACGCCCCTGCCCGTCTCCTACCCCTCCGCCCTCGCGCTGATGGGGGACCTGCGGGCCATGGGCGAGGGCAACGCGCTGGCCCAGCGCCTGCGCCGCCCGACCCGGCGGGAGGTCTTCGCCCGCGCCGCCGCCCTCCTGCAGGCAGGGGCGGATGACGAGGGGCGGATCACCGCTCGGTTCGAGCTCATCACCCTCACCGCATGGGCCCCCGCGCCCGACCAGCCGCAGCCCCTGCGCCCCGGCTCCGCCACCACCCGGCTGGAGGACGCGCTGCGCGAGGCGCGGAATGCCGCGCCGAAAGACCGGCCCGACAATTGATCCTTCACCGCCGTCGCGCGTATTGAATGCGCGACAGGAGGCACCCCATGCACCAGCTCCCCCCCGATCATCCGAGGATCCCTTCGGAGAAAACCGGCATTCTGCTCGCCAATCTCGGCACGCCGGACAGCCCCGATTACTGGCCGATGCGGCGCTACCTGTCGGAGTTCCTCTCGGACAAGCGCGTCGTCGACTACCCCGCGTGGCTCTGGCAGCCGATCCTGCAGGGGCCGATCCTCGCCCGCCGCCCGTCGAAGAGCGGCGCCAACTACCGGATGATCTGGAACAACGAGGCCAACGAGAGCCCGCTGATGACGATCACCAAGGCGCAGACGGCGGCCGTAGCCGAGTGGGCCGAGGGCCGTTACGGCGACAAGGTGATGGTCGAGTTCGCCATGCGCTACGGCAACCCCTCCACCCGCTCCGTCCTGCGGCGGATGGTGGAGGCGGGGTGCTCGCGGCTGCTCTTCTTCCCGCTCTACCCGCATTACGCCGGGGCGACGGTCGCCACCGCCAATGACGAGCTGTTCCGCGGCCTGATGAAGGAGAAGTGGCAGCCGACGCTGCGCATCGTGCCGCCCTATTTCGACGAGGACGATTACATCGCCGCTCTCGCGAACTCCGTCCGGGCGGGGCTGGCGGAGGATGTCGACATCCTGCTGTGCTCCTACCACGGCCTGCCGGAGCGCTACCTGCGCGAAGGCGACCCCTACCATTGCCAGTGCCACAAGACGACGCGGCGCCTGCGCGAGGCGCTCGGCTGGGACGAAACGAAGATCAAGACGACCTTCCAGTCGAAGTTCGGCCCGGAATCGTGGCTGCAGCCCTACACGGTGGAAGAGGTCGCTCGGCAGGCCGAGGCGGGCAACAAGCGCGTCGCCGTCATCGCGCCCGCCTTCTCGTCGGACTGCATCGAGACGCTGGAGGAGATCCAGGGCGAGATCCAGGAGAGCTTCACCCATGCGGGCGGCGAGCGCTTCACCTACATCCCCTGCCTGAACGCGGGGGAGGAGCACATGGCCGTGCTCACCCGCCTGATTGAGACCAACCTCGCCGGCTGGACCCTCTAGTCGTCGCCGCCCTTTTACTCGCCGCCGTCGCTCGAGCTGTCGCTGCTGGCGGCGACGAGGATCAGGGCGACGGCGCCGGCGAGCATGTAGAGCAGCGGCCGGGTCTGCCCGGCGAAGCCGGCCGTCGCCTCCACCACCTGCGGCGGCGCCTCGGGCGCAACCTCCTGCGCCATGGCGGGCAGGGCGAGGCCGGCGGAGATGGCGGCGGCAAGGATCAGGCGTGTCATCGGCAATTCCCCTCTGAATGCGGGGGCACCCTGCGCGCTCGCTCCGCTCAGATCAAGATCACCTTGGTGCCCACGGGCGTCAGGCTGAACAGCTCCTCGATATGCTCGTTGTAGAGCCCGATGCAGCCGTTGGAGCTGGGGCGCCCGATCTTGCGCGTGTCATGCGTGCCGTGGATCCGGTAATACTGCCACGACAGGTAGAGCGCGAAGGGCCCCAGCGGGTTGGTCGGGTCACCGCCCTCCACCACTGCCGGCCACTCGGGGTTGCGCTCCAGCATCGACGGCGTGGGGCGCCACGTCGGGGCGACGACCTTCTGCGTCACCTCGCAATTGCCGCGACGCGTCAGTTCTTCCGACGCGGGCACGGAGGTGGGGTAGAGGCGGTAGATGCTCTGGTCGGCGTTCCAGAAGTGCAGCGCCCGGCTGCGGATATCGACGAGGATCGCCGCCGGCACGGTGCTGTCGAAGTAATCCTGCCAGTTCAGCGTGCGGAAGCTGGAGACGTTGCGCGACACGCTTTGGCTGATATCGCCCTCGATGATCGTCGAGTTCTGCATCGTGGTGCTCTGCGCCATCGCGGCGGTCCCCGCGGCCGAGGCGGCGGAGGCGATGAAGAGGCGGCGCGACAGTCGGGGGGCGGAAAGCTTGCCCATGGGCGGCTCCTTTGCGGATCTTGGCTGCTCGGGAGCGGTCATACTCCCTCGCGGGCCGAAGCGTAAACGTCCGCGCGTGGCATCACCGCAATGTGAGGCTCGGCTCGGCCATCCGCCGCCGATGCGGGATTTGAACAGCCCCGCGCCCCGCGCTAAGGAGCCGGGACAGCTTTTGGAGACGCCTCATGCAGCGCCGGACCTTCGCGCTCGCCCTGCCCGCCCTCGCTCTGGCCGCCTGCGGGCGGCCCAGCAACGTCGGGCCCGACGGCCTGCCGCCGCCGCAGATCTACGACATCACGCCCGAGGTGGAGGCCGGGATCCCGTTCCGCTTCCTCGACGGGCTCAACACGCTGCGCCAGGCGGCCGGTGCCGGGGCGGTGCAGCTCGACGCCGCCCTCAACGCCGCCGCCGCGACCCATTCGCGCGACATGGCCCTGCAAAACCGCCCGTGGCACTTCGGCTCCGATGGCTCCTCGCCGCTCGACCGGCTGAACCGCGTGGGCTACAGCGGCGGCCTCGTCGGAGAGGCGATCTCCGAGAGCTACGAGACGGAGCTGGAGACCCTCGCCGCCTGGGCCGAGGCCCCGGAGACGCGCGAGGTTCTCCTGTCGCCCCGCGCCACCCGGATCGGGCTGGCGTGGTTCCAGGAGCCCTCGGGCAAGCTCTGGTGGACGCTGGTTCTGGGGAACTGACGGGCCGGCGTCGATCTTCTGAGCGCTGAATGGCTGCCGGGGAGCTCCCGGATCAGGGGAATGCCCGTCGTGGTCGCCCCTTCCCCGCCCGCAACCGGGCCGTCCCTCTCAGGCGCGGGGCGAGCGCCTGCCCGTGGGATGGCGCACCGTCAGTCCCGCGGTGCGCTTCATGCGCGCCAAAGCCCTCCCCGCCGTGAGCTAAGCGCCAAGCCCAGCCAGAGCGCCAGCCCGCCGGGACGGGCAGGCGCTCGCCCTGCGCCTTTGGCGCGTACCGGGCGGGGCAAAGCTCGACCGTGGCGCCGATTGGGGTGCCTCGTAGGCCGGGCTTCAGCCCGGCACACCCGCCCCTCAGGACGTCAGCAGGATCGGCGTGCCGTCGTTGACCATCGCGTAGATGTCCTCGATCTCCCGGTCCGACACGGCGATGCAGCCGGCCGTCCAGTCCGCCTTGCCGTCGAATTCCTTCGGCGTGCCGTGGATGAAGATGTCACCCCCCGGCGAGCGCCCCATCGATTCGGCGAAAGCGCGGTCGGCGCTGTTGGGGTAGGAGATGCCGATCGACAGGTGATAGCGGCTCTCGGGATTGCGGCGGTTGATGTAGTAGGCGCCCTCGGGCGTGCGCCCGTCCCCCTCGAACTGCTTGTGCCCCTGCGGCGTGAAGCCGAGCTGGAAGTCGTAGACGGCCAAGGCCTTGTTGTAATGCAGAAGATAGAGCCGCCGCTGGCTCTTCGCCGCCAGAAGCTGCGTCACGGCCGGGCCGTCATACGTCCTGAACTTGCTGGTCGCGCAGCCGGCGAGGCCGGTGAGCCCCGCCGCGGCTGACGCGGCCAGGAAGGTGCGTCGGTTGATCATTCGTCTGCCTCTCGCGCCGGATTTTCCGGTCTCTTGCTCTCCCGGTTCTTTACAGCGCCTGACGGGGGCTGTCCAAATCGCGGCTTCGTGAGCGGCGCGGTTCAGCGGGTCGCCCGTGTCGCCAGCTCCACATGGGAGGACCAGCGGAACTGGTCGACCACCCGCACCGGGCCGAGCGTGAAGCCGGCGGCGGTGAGCCGGGCGGCATCCCGCGCGAAGGTGACGGGGTTGCAGGAGACGAGGGCCACCGTGGAGAGCGTGGACGCCGCGATCTCGGCGATCTGCGCCTCCGCCCCGGCGCGGGGCGGGTCGATCACAGCGGCATCGAAGCGCGCCAGCTCGTCGGGCAGGAGGGGGCGGCGGAAGAGGTCCCGCGCCTCGGTCGTCACCCGGTGCAGCCCCGGCGGGCCGCGCCAGCCGGCGTCCAGCGCGCGCAGCATGGCGGCGTCGCCCTCGACGGCATGCACCTCCGCCCGCTCGGCGAGCGGCAGCGTGAAGGTGCCGCAGCCGGCGAAGAGGTCGACAATGCGGCGCGCGCCCTGCGTCGCGGCCTCCACCTCGGCCCGCAGCGCTGCCTCCCCCTCGGCCGTCGCCTGCAGGAAGGCGCCGGGCGGCGGGGAGACGCGGGCGCGGCCCATGGCCTGCGCGGGGGCGGAGAGCTCCGCCACCACCTCGTCGCCCCAGGCGATGCGGGAGAGCTCATGCGCGGCGGCGAGGGCGGGCAGCTCCATCCGCAGGTCCCGGTCCAGCGGCCGGCCGCCCTCCACCAGCACCTCCGGACCGGCAAGCGAATCGGTGACCGTCAGCGCCACCTCGCTCTTGCGGGAGGCGGCGAGCACCGTCAGCGCCTCCAGCGCCGGGAGTGTGGCGCGCAGGCGCTCGGTCACGAGCTGGCAGTCCGGTATGGCGGTGATCTGGTCCGAGGCGCGCATGTGGAAGCCGACGAGCGCGCCGCCCTTCGTCCGCCGCCCGGAGAAGCGGGCACGGCGGCGGGAGCGGGGTGGAGAGGTCTCCGGCCCCGTCACCTCGGCCTCGATCCCCTGCGCGGCGAGTGCCTTCTCGACGATGCCGCGCTTCCAGTCGGCGACGAAGGGGTCGGAGGCGTGCTGCATGGCGCAGCCGCCGCAGGTGCGGAAGTGCCGGCAGGGCGGGGAGACGCGGGTGGCGGAGGGCTCGAGGATGCGCGGTGTCCCCTCGCCCGGCTCGACCAGCTCGCCGGGCAGGACGCGGGGATGGAGCGAGCCGTCCTCGGCCCGGCCCTGGCCGGTCAGCGTGAGCGTTTCGATGCGGAGCGCCATGGCGGCGGGACGTCGGGCAACCGGGGCGGGAAGTCAAGCGGGAGGGGCGTTGGGGGGCCCGGCTTGGCGGACAGCAGGCCCACGCGCTGTTCCGCCGTTGCCGACTTTCTCCGCCGCTTGGGCCTCCTACCCCCCTCTGCGCCAACGTCGCCGCTTTGTCCCCCGCCCGGTGCGCGCCAAAGGCGCAGGGCGAGCGCCGGCCCGTCCCGTGGGCTGGCGCTCCGGTGACGTTGGCGCGGAGCTCGGAGCGGGGATGTAGTGGCGCCATAAAGCGCTGCCGCGGAATTGTCGGAGCGCCACCCCACGTGCCGGCGCTCGCCCTGCGCCTGCGGGTGTGTGCGCGAGTGGCAGGAGGGCGCGGGAGGAAAGGTCCCGCCTACCGACGAGGCGAATGGCCGTCCCCTCCCCTGCGGATGGCGTGCGCGGGTGGCCAGAGGGAGGTGGGTTGGAAACCCACCCTACGGAAGGAGCCGCCGCCCTCCCCTTACTCCGCCGCCTCCTGGCCTCCGTCGGTGCCAATGAAGCCGCCCGACTGGCGCTTCCAGTAGCGGGCGTAGAGGCCGTCCTGCGCGAGGAGGTCGTGGTGCGTGCCCTCCTCCACGATACGGCCGTCGTGCATCACCACGATCCGGTCCATCGAGGAGAGGGTGGAGAGGCGGTGCGCGATGGCCAGAACCGTCTTGCCCTCCATCGCCTCCTCCAGCGCCTCGAGGATCTGCGCCTCGACCTCGGAGTCCAGCGCCGACGTCGCCTCGTCCAGCACCAGGATCGGGGCGTCCTTCAGCAGCGCCCGCGCCAGCGAGATCCTCTGCCGCTGCCCTCCGGAGAGCTTCACGCCCCGCTCGCCGAGGAAGGCGTCGTAGCCCTGCCGGCCCCGGAAATCCCGCAGCTCTCCGATGAAGTCGTGGGCCTCGGCGCGCGCCGCGGCATCCTCGATCTCCGCCTGGCTGGCCTCGGGGCGGCCGTAGCCGATGTTCTCCCGAGCCGTCCGGTTGAACATGGAGGTCTCCTGCGTGACCATCCCGATCTGCTTGCGCAGGCTCTCCTGCGTGACCTTCGAGATGTCCTGCCCGCCGACGCGGATCGCGCCCTCCTCGGCATCGTAGAGCCGCAGGAGCAGCGCCACGAGCGTCGACTTGCCGGCGCCGGAGGCACCCACGACGCCGACCTTCTCGCCGGGGGCGATGCGCAGCGTCAGGTCGCGGATGCCGCCGGAGCCGCCGCCGTAGGTGTAGGTCACGTCGTCAAAGAGGATCTCGCGCGCCGGCTCCAGCTCCACCGCGTCGGGGGCATCCTGCAGGCGCCACTCGGGGGTGAGCGTGTCCACCGCGTCCTCCACCTCGCCGAGGTTGGAATACATCTGCATCAGCGTGAAGCTGACCCAGCCGGTCATTTGCGCGAGGCGCAGCGCGATGGCGCCGGCGGCGACGATCTGCCCGGTGCTCGCCTGCCCCTGGCTCCACAGATAGAGGGGGATGCCGACCAGCAGCACCGGCAGCGTGCCGGCCAGTGTCATCAGCCAGAAGCGGAAGGAGGTGGAGACATGGCCGAAGGCCAGCTGGTCCTGCCGGAAGCGGCGCAGGGCGCCGAGCGCGGCACGATCCTCGTACTCGCTGTGCGCGAAGAGCTTGACCGTCTTGATGTTGGTGATCGTGTCGACCACCTGCCCCGTCACGCGGGCCCGGCTCTCGGCCCGGTCCTTCGCCGTCTTGCGGATGCGGGGGATGTAATGGATCAGCAGCCACAGGTAGCCGCCCAGCCAGACGAGCAGCGCGACGACTGTCCAGCCGCCGATCAGCCCCAGCATCGCCAGCGCGCCGATGAAGGAGGAGAGGGCGAAGATCACCGTGTTGACGAAATCGTTCGCCAGATCCGACACGGCGCGCGCGGCCTGCATTTCCTTCTGGGCGATGCGGCCGGCGAAGTCATTGTCGAAGAAGTTGACGGAATGGCCGAGCGTGTAGCGGAAGAGCCGCCCCAGCACGAGGTTGAAGATGTTCGGCGCCATCATCACCGTCTGGCTCAGCGAGTTGAGCCCCAGCGCAATGGGCCGGGCCAGCACGAAGAACGCGGCGACCAGCGCCAGCAGCACGCCGTTGTCGGAGAAGAACTGCGCCGGCCCCGTCTGATCGGTGGAATCGATGATCGAGCCGAGGAGATAGGCGGCCAGCACCTCCGTCGTGCCGGCGACGAAGGAAAGGGCGGAGGCGATGAGCAACACGCCCCCCGCCCCATTGAGCGACCAGCGGATGAAGGCGAGCGGCGTGCGGGGCGGCGGGGAGCTGGCCGGGGCCTCGTAATCGAAGGGCCGTTCGATCTTCTCCCGCAGGGTCGTAAGGTCGACCCTGTGCCCCACCTGCTGCCCGCTGGCCTCGCTCATCCCGTCACGCCTTTCATTCCGCCGCCTCGACCTCGTCTCCCTCGCCGAGGAAGCCGCCCGACTGGCGGGCCCAGAGGCCGGCATAGATGCCGCCCTTGTCCAGAAGCGCCTGATGGCTCCCGTCCTCGACGACGCGCCCGTGATCCATCACGACGATCCGGTCCATCTGCGCGATGGTGGAGAGCCGGTGCGCGATGGCGATCACGGTCTTGCCTTCCATCATCCCGTAAAGGGTGTCCTGAATGGCGGCTTCCACCTCTGAATCGAGCGCGGAGGTCGCCTCGTCGAGCACCAGAATGGGCGCGTCCTTGAGCATAACGCGGGCAAGCGTGATCCGTTGCCGCTGGCCTCCGGACAATTTGACGCCCCTCTCGCCGACAAGCGCATCGTAGCCGGTCAGGCCCTTGTTGTCCTGCAGGCGCTGGATGAACTCATGCGCCTCGGCGCGCCTTGCCGCCTCGATCATCTGCTCTTCGGAGGCCTCGGGATTGCCGTAGAGGATGTTGTCGCGGACGGAGCGGTGAAGGAGCGAGCTGTCCTGCTGCACCACGCCGATGGCGCGGCGCAGGCTGTCCTGCGTCAGCGTCGAGATGTCCTGCCCGTCGATCAGGATGCGGCCGGCCTCGGCGTCGTAGAAGCGCAGCAGCAGCTTGACGAGCGTCGACTTGCCGGCGCCGGAGCGGCCGACGAGGCCGACCTTCTCGCCCGGCTCGACCGTCAGCGACACGTCCTGCAGCCCGCCCGTCTTGCGACCGTAGTGGTGGGTGAGCCCCTCCACCTCGATCCGGCCGTTGCCGAGGGCGAGGTCGCGCGACTGCGGCCTGTCGACGAGGGTCACGGGCTGAGCGATCGTCTCCATCCCCTCGGACACGACGCCGAGGTTCTGGAAGAAGTTCGACACGGCCCACATGATCCAGCCGGACATGGCGTTGAGCCGCAGCACGAGCGCCACGGCGGCGGCAACGACACCGGGGCTCGCCGCGCCCTGCAGCCAGAGCGCGATGGCCCAGCCGGCGACGGCGACAATGAGGTAGCCGTTCAGCACCGTCAGGCCGAGATCCATCAGCGTGTAGAGCCGCATCTCCTTGCGGACGGTCTGGCGCGTCTCCTCGATGGCCTCGCGCGCATAGTCGATCTCGCGGGCATTGTGGGCGAACATCTTCACCGAGTGGATGTTGGTGTAGCTGTCCACCACGCGGCCGGTGAGCTGCGAGCGCGCGTCGGAGGAGGCCTTGGAGGCCGGCTCGATCCGCCGGATCACCCATTGCATGAGGAAGGCGTAGAGCGCCGCCCAGATCAGCAGCGGCAGGATCAGCCGCGGGTCGGCATCGCCGAGCAGCACGGCGGAGCCGATGAGATAGGCGATGGCATAGGCGATGGCGTCGAAGAGCTGGAAGACCACCTCGTTCGCCGCGGGCGGCGTCTGCATGATGCGCCCGGCGATGCGGCCGGCGAAGTCGTTCTCGAACCAGCCGACGGATTGCCGCAGCACGTGCCGATGGCTCCGCCAGCGGATCAGCGTGCCGAAGTTGACCATGACGGTGTTGTGCAAAAGCGCCATGCCGACGATCTGCACGGCAGGCCGCACCGTCAGCAGGAAGATGGCGACGAGGATCATCTCGACGCCGTGCTCGGCCCAGAAGCCCTCGGGCCCCAGATCGAGCAGGTCGACGAGACGCCCCATGTAGCCGATCAGCCAGAGCTCGACGATCGCGGCGAGGATCGAGAAGATCGCCGTGGCGATGAAGACCTTCCGGAACGGCTTGGCGTACTCGTAGATGAACGAGAACAGCTTGCGCGGCGGATGGTCGGTCTCGTCGTAGGGGGTGTAGGGATCGACGAGGTTTTCGAAAAAGCGGAAGAATGCAGAAAACATGGCAGGAGGCCTGAAGTAGGGGTCAGCAATGAGAAGAAGGGGCGGTCTGCCGGGCCACCCAAACGGGATCGGACCGGTCAAGCCTGGTCGATTGGGATCCCGTTTCTCATCGTAGCCTCCTGAATGGGTGCCCTTCCTCTATCCGACGACAACGAGAATGTCACCCCTTCAAATCGAGCAGCGCCTCCCGGCCCAGCGTGAAGCCCGACTCCACCCACAGCCGCTCCAGCTCCCGCAGCCTCTGCCCCAGCGCCGGGCCCTCGAACTCCGGCTTCAGATCCGCCGCCATCACGGGAAATTCGGCGCCCGCTCCGCGCCTTAGCGGCTCCAGCGCCTCCGGCCCCGCGCCGCGGAGGGCAAGGGCGGAGGCGCCGTCCTCCGCGCCCAGCCGGTAGCCGAGCTCGGCGGGGCCCTGGGGGGAGGCGACAGCCTGTCGCAGGGCCTCGGTCCGCTTCGCCGCCGCCTTGGAGAGGCGGAATCGCTCGAAGGGGGACTCGCCCCCCAGCGCCGCGAGGCGGCGCACCGCGTCGGGGGCGAGGCCGAGCGCCGCCTCGGCATGGACGAGCGGCGCGATGGCCAGCGCCTCCGCCCCCGGCAGCACCCGCGCCAGAAGGCCGGAGGCCTGCATGGAGGCGAGGGCCGGCGCCGGGTCCGCCGCCGCGAGGAGGCGCATCATCTCGTGGCCGATCCGCTCGCGGGAGAGGTGCTCCAGCATCTCGCCCGCCTCCGCGCAGGCGGCGAGTCCCTCGGTGTCGATCCCCTCCGCCGGGTCGCCGTACCACGCGGTGAAGCGGAAGAAGCGCAGGATGCGCAGGGCGTCCTCCGCGATCCGCTGCGGCGCCTCGCCAATGAAGCGGACGCGCCGGGCCTGAAGGTCCGGCAGACCACCGAGCGGGTCGAGCAGCTCGCCGTCCGAGCGGGCATAGAGGGCGTTCATCGTGAAGTCGCGGCGCGCCGCATCCTCCGCCACGTCGGTGGAGAAGCGCACGATGGCATGGCGCCCGTCCGTCTCGACATCGGCGCGGAAGGTCGTCACCTCCAGGGGCTCGCCCTCGACGACGAGCGTCACTGTGCCGTGCTCGATCCCCGTCGGCACGGCCTTGATCCCCGCCGCCTTCGCCAGCTCCGTCACCCGCCGGGGCCGCGCGTCGGTGGCGAGGTCGAGATCGCCCGGCGCCAGCCCCATCAGCGCGTTGCGCACGCAGCCGCCGACGAAGAGCGCCTGGTGGCCCCCGGCCTCAAGCATCCCGGTCACGGCCTGCGCCGCCGGGCTCTCCAGCCACTCCGCCTGCAGCTTCACCGCATCACCTCCGCCAGCCCGCGCAGCATCCGCGCCGTGGCGCCCCAGATGTAATAGGGCCCATAGGGCACGGCATAGTAGCGGCGGGCGATGCCCTGCCAGCGGCGGCCCTCGATACGGTAGTTCGCCGGCTCAAGCAGGTGCGCGAGGGGGACGCGGAATATCTCCTCCACCTCGCCCGCCTCGGGGCGCTCGGGGAAGCCCGGCTCCACCAGCGCCAGCACGGGGGTGACGGCGAAGGCGGTGACGGTCTCGTGGCTGGGGAAGGTGCCGAGCACCTCGACATGGGCAGCGGGCAGGCCGATCTCCTCCTCCGCCTCGCGGAGGGCGGCATCGACCGGGCCGCTGTCCACCGGCTCCACCTTGCCGCCGGGAAAGGCGATCTGGCCGGGGTGGTGGCGCAGGTGCGAAGCGCGCTTGGTGAGGATCACCTGCGGGCCACGGCCGGCATCCTCCACCCCGATCAGCACCCCGGCCTGGCGGAGCTTGCGCCCCTCGGGCCTCAGCTTCGGGTTCAGGTCGAAATCGGAGGAGCCGCCGCCGGCGGCCCGCTCCAGAGCCCTCGTCAGTCTGCCCCGCAGGTCACTCATCGCGAGGCGGATCGGTCGCCTCGAAGCCAAGCGTCTCGGGGGCGAACTCGTAATGGGCGCCGCAGAACTGGCAATCGGCCGTCACGATCCCCTCCTCGGTCGTCATGTGACCGATGTCCTTGGCGGAGTAGATGGAGAGCGACTGGCGCACCTTGTCCGCCGAGCAGGAGCAGCCGAAGCGGATCGCCTGCGGGTCGAAGACGCGCGGGTTCTCCTCGTGGAAGAGCCGCACCAGAAGGTCCGTCGGCGCCACCTCCGGCCCGACCAGCTCATCCACCTCGACGGAATCGAGCAGGATGTTCACGCGCCGCCAGTCCTCCGCCGCATCCTCGTTGGGGGCGACGAGATCTTCCGCGCGCAGCAGGCCGTCGGCATTGGTCGCGTCCCCCTTGGCGAAGGGCGAGGCCTTGGGCATGTGCTGGAGCATGACGCCGCCGGCGCGGATGTCGTCCTCCGCCTCCTCGCGGCCCCAGGCGAGGGAGAAGCGCGTGGGCAGCTGCTCCGACTGGGCGAAGTAGGTGCTGGCGCAGGCGGCGAGGGAGCCGCCGGCCAAGGGTGTGATGCCCTGATAGGGATGCGTGCCCTCGCCCTGGTCGATCAGCACGGCGAAGTAGCCCTTGCCGATCTGCCCGAAGGCGTCGGCCACGGTGTTCAGCCGCTCGGCATCGTAGGAGGCCCAGGCGCGCATGCGGGCGCGGCCGCCCGGCTCCTCCGGCGCGTAGTAATCGGCGGCGAGGATACGCACCGGCCCGTCGCCGCGCACCTGCACGGAGAGCTTCCAGCGCAGCTTGACGCTCTCGCCGATGAGCGCGGTGATCAGCGCGACCTCGGCGACGAGGCTCTCAACCAGCGGCGGGTAGTCGTGCTGGGAGAGCAGGTCGTCGAGCACGCCGTCGAGCCGGGCGACGCGGCCACGGATGTCGGGAATGTCGAGCTGGAACGGCAGGACGGTGTCGTCCCAGGCGATGCGGGCGCCGAGGGTCATGGGCTTTCCTTGGCCAATGTGGGTATACGGCCCCCCATATAGGGGTGGCGGATGAAGGGATAAAGGCCATGCGCAGATTGGGCGAACGGGTGGACCCCGCCCAGACCTACCGCGCCCGGCCCGGCGCCTACGCGGTGCTGCCGCGGGGCGGGGCGCTGCTCCTGACGCGGACGGAGGAGTTTCTGCTGCCCGGCGGCGGCATCGACCCCGGCGAGTCGCCCCTGCAGGCGCTGCACCGCGAGGTGATGGAGGAAACCGGCTGGCGCATCGCCGCGCCCCGCCGGATCGGCGCCTTCCGCCGCTTCGTCTTCATGCCCGATTACGGCTGGTGGGCCGAGAAGATCTGCCACATCTACGTCGCCCGCCCCGTCCTCCGCCTCGGCCCGCCGACGGAGCCGGACCATGAGCCCGTCTGGATGGCGCCGGAGCTGGCGGCCGACCTCCTCGGCTCGCCCGTCGACCGCTTCGTGGTGGCCGGCCTGCAGGAGCGGGCCTAGCGCAGCCGCCGGCCTTCGACGGCGACGCCGTAGAGCGTCGCCACCATGGCCAGCGACATCATCTGGGACAGGGCCGACACGAGAGACAGGCTGACGAACCCGAACCCCGCGGGCAGCAAGACCGGTGCGACAATGAGGGCGAGCGAGCCGAGCGCGCCGGCGACGGCCACGCCGATCAGGGCGAAGCGCTGCGGCCGCGTCTCCTGCCACGCGTCGGCGAGAGTGAGCGGCCGGCCGAGCGCAGCGGCCGGCAGGACCACCGAGAGGCGCAGCCGTCCCCACGCCATGGCACCGGCGACGACGACCACGTCGAGGACAAACCCGAGCGGCCCGAGCATGTCGTAGGGCACGAGCGGCACGATGGCGGCGTCATACAGGAACTGCAGGACGAGAAAGAGGATCCCCAGCAGGAAGAGCTGCCACATGTAGCCGGAAATCAGCGACCAGTCGAAGGCGGGCAACCAGCCGGGCTGCTCTTCCCGGAAGATCCAGCGAAACCAGTTCACGCCGATCCATGCCTCGAAAACGAGCGACAGGACCCCGAAGATGAGCCCCGCTGACGAGCCCATGACGGATCCGGCAAGTCCGCCGCTCCCGCCGAAGCCCATCGCCCACAGCCCCATCCCGTACATCCCCATCGCGCCGGAAAGAGCCGCCGTCACCAGCCAGAACAGCGCCATCGGCACGAGCGCGACCTTCAGCGCCGGCACGATGTTGCGCAGAAGGAGCCCCACCGCGTGAAGGATCATTCGGATCGCCATATCGTTCTCCAGGCCGGCAGAGGGGTCGCAGACGGGGCTGCTGACCGGGGGCCAGACTTGCCGCCGGGGGCGGGGGGGTCAAGCCGCCCGCTTGCCCAAGCCCGGAAAACCCCTTACGCCGCGTGCGTCTGATCAACGGAGGCTCCATGTCCGCGCCCAAGAAAGTGGTGCTCGCCTATTCCGGCGGGCTCGACACCTCGATCATCCTCAAATGGCTCCAGACGGAGTATGGCTGCGAGGTCGTCACCTTCACCGCCGATCTCGGCCAGGGCGAGGAGCTGGAACCGGCGCGCGCGAAGGCCGAGCTGCTCGGCATCAAGCCGGAGAACATCTACATCGAGGACGTGCGCGAGGAATTCGTGCGTGACTTCGTCAACCCGATGTTCCGCGCCAACGCCCTCTACGAGGGGCAGTACCTGCTCGGCACCTCCATCGCCCGGCCGCTGATCTCCAAGCGGCTCGTCGAGATCGCCGAGGAGACGGGCGCCGATGCCATCGCCCACGGCGCCACCGGCAAGGGCAACGACCAGGTCCGTTTCGAGCTGGCCGCCTACGCGCTGAACCCGGACATCAAGGTCATCGCGCCGTGGCGGCTGTGGGATCTGACCTCCCGCACCAAGCTCATCGAGTTCGCCGAGCAGCACCAGATCCCCATCGCCAAGAACAAGCGCGGCGAGGCACCGTTCTCCGTCGATGCCAACCTCCTGCACACCTCCTCCGAGGGCCGCGTGCTGGAGGACCCGGCCGAAGAAGCGCCGGATTACGTGCTCCAGCGCATCACCCGCCCGGAGGACGCGCCGGACGCGCCCGAAATGGTGGAGATCACCTTCGAGAAGGGCGACGCCGTAGCGATCGACGGCGAGGCCATGTCGCCCGCCACGATCCTGACGAAGCTCAACGAGCTCGGCGGCAAGCACGGCATCGGCATCCTCGACCTCGTCGAGAACCGCTTCGTCGGCATGAAGTCCCGCGGCATCTACGAGACACCCGGCGGCACAATCCTGCTGGAGGCGCATCGCGGCATCGAGCAGATCACGCTCGACAGCGGCTCGGGGCACCTCAAGGACAGCCTGATGCCCCGCTACGCGGAGCTGATCTACAACGGCTTCTGGTTCTCCCCCGAGCGCGAGATGCTGCAGGCCGCGATCGACAAGAGTCAGGAGCGGGTCTCCGGCACCGTGCGGCTGAAGCTCTACAAGGGCTCCGTGCGCACCGTCGCCCGCTGGTCGGAGCAGTCGCTCTACTCCGAGGCCCACGTGACCTTCGAGGAGGACGCCGGCGCCTACGACCAGACCGACGCGCAGGGCTTCATCCGGCTCAACGCGCTGCGCCTGAAACTGCTGGCGACGCGCAAGCGGCGCGGCTGAGGCTTGGCGCCGGCCAGCCCGGCGCGCTAGATTGAGAAGGCAACAGGGGGGCTTGCCCCCCGCCTTCGGCCCCGCCGTCTTTCGAGGAAGCACGAGGGGCGCATCAAAAAACGGAGGGGCCATGGCCGAGCTGTCGGACTTCGTCGAGGCACAGGACAGGGTGTGGCCCGACGTGCAGGAGGAGCTGGCGGCGGGGCGCAAGCGCAGCCACTGGATGTGGTACGTCTTCCCGCAGCTCGCCTCCCTCGGGCGCTCCCCCATGGCGCAGCACTACGGCCTCGCGGGCCCGGAGGAGGCCGCCGCCTACCTCGCCCACCCCGTGCTCGGCCCGCGCCTGCAGAAGGCGGCGGAGCTGGCGCTCTCCTCCGGAGAGACCAATCCCGAGCGGCTGATGGGCCCGGTGGATGCGCTCAAGCTCCGCTCCTCCATGACCCTGTTCGAGACGGTGCCGGGGGCGCCGGCCGTCTTCAGCCAGATCCTCCTGCGCTTCTATGACGGCACGCGGGACCCGCTGACGCTGGACGCGCTGGCGTGAGCCTGACGCGGCGCCCCGTCGTCCGCGCCGACCTGCGGGCGCTGATGGCGCTAAAGGTCGCTCCCGCGCAGCGCCAGCTGGTCGCCGAGACGGCGGTCACGCTGGCCCAGCAGGCCTACGAGCCGCCGGGCACCCATGTCTGGGGGCTGTGGGATGGCGACACGGCCGTCGGCCTGCTCGCCATGGTCGATCCGCGCACCTACCCAGAGCTCGAGCCAGAGGATGACCGAGAGGCCGCCTTCGTCTGGCGGCTGATGATCGCGGAGGAACATCAGGGCAAGGGCTATGGGCGCGCGGCTCTGGGGGAGGTCTTCTCCGTCGCGCGCGACTGGGGCCTGCCGCGGGTGGCGCTGACCTTCACCGACATCCCGGGCAATGCCGAGCCCTTCTACCTCGCCCACGGCTTCACCCGCACCGGGCGGGTGGTGGACGGCGAGGTGGAGATGATGCGGGGCATCTGACGCCCGCGCATCGAAAAGGGCGGCGCCGTCGCCGGCACCGCCCTTTCGTGAACCGTCACGCATCGCTTACTGCGTGGTGATGACCTGCATCACCAGCTCGTCGTCGACGCGAACAGGGCCGTCCTCGGTGGCACCGAGCGTGTACTCGAAGATGCCTGTCTCCATGCCGCCGGCCTCGCTGTGGACCATGAGCATCAGCATCTCGCCGGGCATGACCTCTTCGGTCAGGATCGCGGCGACATCCATCGTCTCTCCGACGCGGATCGGGGCGTGGCCGACAACCGGGCCCGGCGCCATCTCGGCATCGGTACGGTGCACGACCAGCCAGCCATTCTCGGCCGCCGTGACCATGCTGGCGCTGACGACGCCGTTGGAGACATCCTGATCCATCGCCTCGACCATGGGGGTCATGTCCTGGGCGGAGGCGGCGGAGGCGAGAAGGAGGGCGGCAGCTGCGGCGGGGGCGGAGAAACGATTGAGCATAAGACGATGTCCTCGATACTGTTGAACCGGCGCGCCCCGTCTGGCCGCGCCTACTGCAAGCAACGGCGGCCCGGAGCATTCGGGCTCACCCTCCCGGGTCACGCGCCCTGACATTCCCGTCAGGGGCTCCGTCAGGCGGAAGACGGCCCGAACGCGAAAGGGGCGCCCGAAGGCGCCCCCCTGCATCTCTTGCCTGGCGTGAGAGGATCAGTCCTCGTCGCGGCGCTTGTGATGCTTGTGCGGGGCCCAGAGGCGCTTGTTGGTCAGGTACAGCAGCACGGCGAGGACGGAGAGGCCGATGACACCGGCGAAGCCGGCCTGCTTGCGCGCCGCCATGTGCGGCTCGGACGCCCACATGATGAAGGCGGCGACGTCCTTCGCTTCTTCGTGCAGCTCGTTGGAGTGCCCGTCGTTGAAGACGATGTCTTCCCCGTAGAGCGGCTGCGGCATCGCGATCCACGAGCCCGGAGCCATGTGGTGGCCGTCCTCGTCGATGCAGCTGGCCGGGTAGCCGCCGGCATCGAAGGCGGTGTTGTAGTAACCCTCGAAATCCTCGGGCGCGCATTCCGGCGGCTCCTCGTAGCCGACGAGGAGCGAGGCGATGTACTCGCCGCCGCCCATGCCGTTGAAGAGCTGGTTGAGGCCGGTGCCGTAGGGGCCGTGGAAGCCGGCGCGGGCCTTGCCCATCAGGCTGAGGTCCGGCGCGTTGGAGAGCGAGGATTCCGGGAAGTAGTCGGCCGGGGTGGCGGTGCGATAGTCGCCCTGCCCGTCGGCGAGGCTTTCGTCGAACACCTCGAACTGCTGCGCATAGGCGCGCATCTGGTCTTCGGGCAGGCCGGGGCCGCCCTCTTCGGCCAGAGTGCGGTAGGCGACGTATTCCATCCCGTGACAGGCGGCGCAGATCTCGGTGTAGATCTGCAGGCCGCGCTGCAGCTGGTTCTGGTCGAACGTGCCGAACGGCCCCTCGTAGGAGAAGGAGAAGTTCTCGATATGCGTCTCGGCGTGCTGGGCCGATGCGGCCACGGGGGCCAGCGCGCCCAGCGCGACAGCGGCGGTCAGAGCGAGAGTCTTGAGCATGGGGTCGTCCTTTCTCACTCGGCCGGCTTGGCCACGTAGGGCGGCGGCGTCTCGGCGTCGCCGTAGTGCTCGCGGAAATCGTCCTCGATCGTTGCGGGCGGCGTCGTCGGCTTCTCGAACACGCCGAGCAGCGGCAGGATCACCAGGAAGTAGGCGAACCAGTAGGTGGCGCCGATCAGCGCGATGGTGGAGTAGGGCGGCTCGGCCGCCTGGGAGCCGACCCACATCAGTACGATGAAGTCGACGACCAGCAGGCGGTACCACCACTTGAACATCGGCCGGTAGCGGCCCGAGCGCACGTTCGACGTGTCCAGCCACGGCACGAGGGCCATGACGAGGATGGCGCCGAACATCGCCAGCACGCCGAAGAACTTCGCGTCGATGATGCCGAAGGAGATCCAGTTGGCGAACATCACCACCCAGACATCCGCGGTGAAGGCCCGCAGGATGGCGTAGAAGGGCAGGAAGTACCATTCCGGCACGATGTGGCTCGGCGTCGCGAGCGGGTTGGCCGGGATGTAGTTGTCGGGGTGGCCGAGGTAGTTCGGCATGAAGCCGACGATCGCCATGAAGACGACGAGGATCAGCGTCAGCGCGAAGAGATCCTTGATCACGAAGTAGGGCCAGAAGGGCAGCGTGTCCTTCGCTGCCTCTTCCTTGCTGGTGCGCCGCACCTCAACGCCCGTCGGGTTGTTGTTGCCCGTCGAGTGGAAGGCCCAGACGTGCACGATGACGAGGCCCGCGATCACGAAGGGCAGCAGGTAGTGCAGCGAGAAGAAGCGGTTGAGCGCCGGCTGGCCGACGGCGGAGGCGCCGAGAAGCCAGGTCTGCAGGCTCTCGCCGATGAAGGGAATGGCGCCGAAGAGGCCGGTGATCACCGCCGTGCCGTGGAAGGACATCTGCCCCCAGGGCAGCACGTAGCCCATGAAGCCGGTGGCCATCATGCACAGGTAGATCAGCATGCCGATGATCCACGTCACCTCGCGGGGCGTCTTGTACGAGCCGTAGAAGAGGCCGCGGAAGATGTGGATGTAGACGGCGAAGAAGAACAGCGATGCGCCGTTGGAGTGGAAATAGCGGATCATGTGGCCGCCATTCACGTTGCGCATGATGTGCTCGACGGAGGCGAAGGCCAGGTCGACCTGCGGGGTGTAGTGCATCACCAGCACCACGCCCGTGGCGATCTGCAGCACCAGCGCGAAGACCAGGACGACGCCCCAGATCCACCACCAGTTCAGGTTCTTCGGCGTGGGGATCATCAGCGTGTCGTAGAGCAGGCCGATGACGGGCAGGCGCCCGTTCAGCCACTTCGCCGCGCCGGCCTTAGGTTCGTAATGGTCGTGGGGAATACCAGCCATCGTGACGTCTCCTTAACCGAGCTGCAGCGTCGTCTCGTCCACGAAGGCCGCGACGGGAATGGGCAGGTTGCGCGGCGCCGGGCCCCGGCGGATGCGGCCGGCGGTGTCGTAGTGCGACCCGTGGCACGGGCAGAACCAGCCGCCGAAATCACCGGACTCGCCGAGCGGCACGCAGCCGAGATGGGTGCACACACCCATTTGCACGAGCCACACGCTGTCCTCGCTGATCGAGCGGTTCTCGTCGGTGGCGGGAACTCCTTCGGGCAGGTTGGCGTTCTCGGCATTGGGATCAACGAGATCGGAGACATCGACATCGCGCGCCGCGGCAATCTCTTCATCGGTGCGGGCCCGGATGAAGACCGGCTTGCCCTGCCAGAGGACCGTCAGCTGCGTGCCACGCTGCACGCCGGAGACATCGACGCGGATCGAGGCGAGAGCCTGCACATCCGCGGAGGGGTTCATCTGGTTCACCAGCGGCCAGACCGCGGCACCGGCCATCACCGTCGCCATGCCGGCGGTGGCATAGTAGATGAAATCGCGGCGCGTGCCCTCTGGGGCCGTCTCTGCTTGTGACACGAGGTTTCTCTCCTTGAGTCGGGGCGCGGGTCGCCCGTCGCACATGTCCCGCGGCGGATTTCCGCCCGATTTTGGGGGGCTTCTTATCCCTCATGCAGTGGGCCGTCCAGCACGCATTGGCCGCGGCCGGCTGACGAGATTGTGGAGTGAATGTCGCTCGGGGTTAACAATTTAGAAACCGAAGGATGCACAGCTTGAACGTGTGTTCGCCCGGCCATAGGGTCTGCGATGGGGATGAACCGGGGGAACCCGGGGTCCGGTCATGCGCATGTCCGGGCCAAGAGCTACGCTAGGAGAACGACGTGCTGTCACCTGCGCACAAAACGCTGCTGATCGCGGGGCTGCTGGCCCTGCCGGGCGCTGCCCGGGCCGAGCTTCAGCTCAGCCTGTATGGCGGCGTGCAGGAGGCTGACCCGTCCGACGTCACCGTTTCCGGCGATTCGGTCGTGGCCGATGACGAGTTCACCGCGACGTGGGAGGGCCGGTCCCTTGAGGCGCCGTTCTACTGGGGCGCCCGCGCCACGTGGTGGGCCCGCTCCGGCCTCGGCTTCGGGCTCGACGTCAACCACGCCAAAACCTACGCCGACGACGAGACGCTGGCCCAGACGGGCTACGAACGGCTCGAATTCTCCGACGGGCTGAACATCGTCACCGTCAACGCCTACTACCGGTGGGACAGGGCGCTCGGCCCCGTCACCCCCTATGTCGGCGGCGGCCTCGGCGTCTCCGTCCCCCATGTGGAGCTGACAGAGGCCTCAAGCGAGACCTTCGAATACCAGCTCACCGGCCCCGCCGCGACCTGGATCGCCGGGGCGAGCGTGCCGATCACCGAGCGGGTGGACCTCTTCGGTGAGTACAAGGGCACCTGGTCCTCCAACGAGGCCGAGCTCGACACCGGCGGCACGCTGGAGAGCGACATCATGACCAATGCCGTGAACTTCGGGGTGAGCTTCAACTTCTGACCGCCGTGCGGGAAGGAGAAGCTAGGAGCGGGGGCCAGCCCCCGCACCCCCGCGGTATTTTTGGCCAGATGAACAGGGGATCCCGGAGAGGGCGCCGCTCTGCCTGGTGAATAGGCCGCGTCTGATTCAGCCGGGAGGCATCGTCGCCCGCATGGCCGGGCGCTCGGCGAAGCGGGCGGCCCAGGCGGAGAGGTCGGGGCGGCCGGCACGCCAGTCGCGGGCGGCATGGCGGAAGTCGAGGTAGCCGAGCGCCGCTGCAACAGAGATCTGCGCGATGTCCAGCGGGCCGGCGAGGTGGCTCATCCAGCGGCCCTCGATGGCATCGAGGGCGCGGGCGACCTTCTCCCACTGCGCATCCATCCAGCGCTGGTCCGGCGTCTCGCGCAGCCGCGCCTCGTAGGCGGCGCTGACGGCGCTGTCGAGGATGCCCTCCGCCGTCGCCTCCAGCGTCAGCACCTCCCAGAGCCGCTTCTCGGGGTAGAGACCGAGGTGCCAGCGATCGTCGAGGTAGCGCGTGATCACCCGGCTGTCATAGAGCGCCGGCCCCTCGGGGCGGATCAGCGCCGGTATGCGGCCGAGCGGGTTAGCGCCGAGCACCGTGGGGTGGCTGTCATAGGCCGTCGTGGCGACGGCGACCTCCTCCACCTCCGCCTCGCGCCCCGCCTCGCGGACGAGAAGGCACACCTTGCGGACGTAGGGCGAGTTGGGGCTCATCACCAGTTGCAGCATCTCAATCCTCCGGGGGCGTCTGCATGAGCTCACCCAGAGCCCCGCCGACGTGAGCGGCGGCGGCCAATCGCGCCGCCTCCGGCTTGTTCTGCCCCAGCTTCCAGGTGCCGTCCACCGCCTCGATCCGCAGGCGCACGGGGACGATGCTGCGCATCATGCGCGCGAGCAGGTCGGGCGGCATCTTGGCGGCGAGCCACGGCGGCTTCGGCGCCAGCCGCGCCTCGAACTCGGCCGAGAGGCGGTCGAGATGGCCGCGCAGCTCCTCCGCCGGTCGCAGCTCCAGCGGGCCGGCCAGGTGGACGGCGACGTAGTTCCACGTCGGCACCTGGTCCTCCAGCCCGTACCAGTCGGGCGAGACGTAGCCCTCCGGCCCGGTGACCGCGAGACGGGCCTGCAAGGGCCCGGCAAGCAGCGCCCGCGCGATGGGATTGGAGCGGACGAGATGCGCCTCGATCAACCCCTCCTCCAGCAGCACGAAGGGGATGTGGGAGAGCAGCGGCGCCGCCTCCGCCACGACCGCAAGCGTCCCGAAGCCGCGCCCGGCCGCGAAGGCGAGGTTCGCGGCGGCGCTGCGGGTGTGGAACGCCTTGTTGGGGTGCATCTCAGGCCGTCAGCCGCTGGCCCTGCCGGCCCGTGATCCGCAGCGGCAGGACCTGCCCCACGGGCTGGTCGGCGCCCAGCGCCACTTCGGTGAAATGCTCCGTCCGCCCCATGCGCGGGCTCTCCATCAGCACCTGCCGGACCTCGCCGACCTGCGCACCAAGATGCCGCTCCACCGCCGTAGCCCCGGCCGCGCGCAGGCGCTTCGCCCGCTCCTTGATCGCGCGCCCGTCCACCTGCGGCATCCGGGCCGCGGGGGTGCCGGGGCGGGGGGAATAGGGGAAGACGTGCAGCCACGTCAGCCCGCATTCTTCGACAAGACGCAGGGAGTTCTCGAACATCGCCTCCGTCTCCGTCGGGAAGCCGGCGATGATGTCGGCGCCGAAGGTGATCCCCGGCCGCAGCCGCCGCGCTTCTTCCGTGAAGCGGATGGCGTCACCGCGCAGGTGGCGGCGCTTCATCCGCTTGAGGATCATGTCATCCCCCGCCTGCAGGGAGAGGTGCAGGTGCGGCATCAGCCGCTCCTCCTCCGCGATGGCGCGCATCAGGCTCTCGTCCACCTCGATCGAATCGATGGAGGAGATGCGCAGCCGCGGCAGGCCCGGCACCAGCTTGAGGATGCGCATGACGAGATCGCCGAAGCGCGGCTGGCCCGGCAGGTCCGCCCCCCAGCTCGTCAGGTCGACGCCCGTCAGCACCACCTCGTTGTAGCCGCTCTCCACCAGCCGGCGGATCTGCTCGACGACGACGCCGGCGGGCACGGAGCGGGAGTTCCCCCGGCCGTAGGGGATGATGCAGAAGGTGCAGCGATGGTCGCAGCCGTTCTGCACCTGCACGTAGGCGCGGCTGCGGGTGCCGAACCCGTCGATCAGGTGGCCGGCGGTCTCTTCCACCGCCATGATGTCATCCACCTTCACCGGTTCGCTCTCGCCGCGGGCGAGGCCGATCCATGTCTCCGGGCGCATCTTCTCGGCATTGCCGATGACGCTCGTCACCTCGGGCATGGCAGCGAAGCGCTCCGGCTCGATCTGCGCCGCGCAGCCGGTGACGATGATCGGCGCGCCGGGGTTCTCGCGCGACAGGCGGCGGATCTCCTGGCTGGCCTTGCGCACCGCCTCCGCCGTGACGGCGCAGGTGTTGATGACCACGGCGCCCTCGAGCCCGGCGCGGGTGGCGAGATCCTTCATCGCCTCCGTCTCGTAGGCGTTGAGACGGCAGCCGAGGGTGGAGAATTTCGGCGTCACGCGGTCCATCAGACCCTCTCCAGGAAGGCGGCAGTGAGCACGCCGTCGAAGACATGGGCCACCGGCCCCGTCAGCCAGATGCCATCCTCGCGCCAGTCGGCCGCCAGCACGCCGCCATCGGCCACCACCTCGGCCCGCCGGCCGGTGAGGCCGCGGCGGTGGGCGGCGGCGACCACGGCGCAGGTGGAGGAGCCGGAGGCGAGGGTCAGCCCCGCGCCCCGCTCCCACACGCGCATCCTCAGGCGGTTCTCGCCGATGAGGCTGACCACCTGCACGTTCGTCCGCTCGGGGAAGAGCGGGTGATGCTCCATCTTCGGGCCGAGCTCGGCGATCTCGATGGCCTCGGCATCGGCGACGAAGAAGGTGCAGTGCGGGTTGCCCATCGAGGTGGCGGCCGGCTCGCCCTCGATGGGCAGCGACAGCGTGTCCACCTGCTCGGCGAGCGGGATCTCCTCCCATGTCAGCCGGGGCGGCCCCATGTTGACGGCGACGCCGCCCGCCTCGCTGCGCGCCCGCAGCAGGCCGCCGCCGGTGCGGATGGTCAGGGCGCGCTCGCCCGTCTCCCCCATCTCGGCCGCGGCGATGCAGCGGGTGGCGTTTCCGCAGGCGGCGGAGAGCGAGCCGTCGGCGTTGTAGAAGGTCAGCCCGAAATCGGCGCCGTCGGCCGGCGTGATGACGGCGAGCTGGTCGAAGCCGACGCCCCTGTGCCGGTCGGCCAGAGCCGCCACGAGCGCAGGGGCCACCGCCCCAGCGCCGGAGCGGCGCTGGTCGATGACGACGAAATCGTTGCCGGCCCCATGCATCTTCGCGAAGGGCAGGCCGGAGGCAGGGCTGTCACGCATGCGCCGCCCCATAGCCGAAGGCCGGCACCATTTCCAGCGATTTGCGGGTTGACGCGCCCGCGGCCTTTGCCTAGCAAGCGCTGCGTTGTGGGCCGGTAGCTCAGTTGGTAGAGCAACTGACTTTTAATCAGTAGGTCTCGGGTTCGAGCCCCGACCGGCTCACCACAACACCCTTCCTTCAGCAGAACGGCGGCTTGTGCCGCCCTGAGCGATGGTCATGCCAAGGGGCCGACGAGTCGGCCCCTGTTTGCCTGTCACGAGGGTCGCGCGGTTCGCCCGTCAGGAGGCCAGCCGCCTGCGAGCCTGCGGAACGGCTACCGGGGCGGTGTAGCTCTGGTCCCCCGTCTGGAAGACGGAGACCCGCTTGGCGAGATCGCGCGCCTCCTGCGTCAGCAGGTGGCTGGCGGCCGTCGATTCTTCCACCATCGCCGCGTTCTGCTGGGTCACGTCATCCAGCCGCGAGACGCCGGCGTTGATCTCCTCCAGCATCGCCGCCTGCTCGGCCGCGCCGCCGGCGATCTGCGAGACAGAGGTGTGGATTGCCTCGACCCCCTCGATGATCCGCTTCAGCTCATCGCCCGCCCGCGTCACGAGGCCCACGCCGTTCGTCACCTGCCCGGAGCTGACCTGGATCAGGTCCTTGATCTCGGCGGCGGAATCGGCGGAGCGCATGGCCAGCGACCGCACCTCCGAGGCGACGACGGCGAAGCCACGCCCCGCCTCCCCCGCGCGGGCCGCCTCGACGCCGGCGTTCAGGGCCAGCAGGTTCGTCTGGAAGGCGATGTCGTCGATGATGCCGATCACCTGCGAGATGCGCCGCGACGAGGCCTCGATCTCCGCCATGGCCGTCACCGCGTCGGTGACGACGACGCCGCCCTTGCGCGCCGTCGACATCGCGTCGCTGGCGGAGGTCTCCACCTCCCGCGCGCTCTCCGCCGATTCCTTCACGGTGGAGGTCAGCTCGTCGATGGCCGAGGCCGTCTGCTCCAGCGTGGCGGCCTGCGATTCGGTCCGCGTCGCGAGTTCGGAGGAGGATTGCCCGATCTCCGCCGCGGCGCCCTCCACCTTGCCGGCGACGCCCTTCAAGGAGGTCATCACCTCAGACAATTGCTGGCAGGCCTTGTTGAACGCCTGCCCGAGGAGGTGAATGTCCGCCGCGCCGCAGGGCGGGATCCGGTGCCTCAGCTCACCGTGGCTGAGCCGGTCCAGCCCGCGCGCCAGCTCCTCGATACCGGCCTGCCGCTCGGTGATGTCGGTGGCGATCTTCATGATCGACAGCGTCTCGCCTCGCGCTCCGAGGCAGGGGGCATAGGTCGCCTGGATCCAGACGGTCGCGCCATCCTTGGCGACGCGGGGGAACTGGTCGGTGAAGGTCTTGCCGGCGCCGAGTGCCTGCCAGAACTCCTTGTATTGCGGCGAGCGGGCGTACTCCTCCTTCACGAACATCGCGTGATGGCGGCCCACCACCTCTTCCAGCCGGTAGCCCATGGCGGAGAGGAAGTTGTCGTTCGCCCGGATGATCGTGCCGTCAGGATGAAACTCGATGATGGCCTGCGTCCGCTCGACCACAGCCATCAGGTCCGCGGCTGTCCGCTCCCCCGCATCCTCTTCCTTGCGCCTGAAGAACATCCACCAGCCCTCTGAAACCAACATCGACGCCAGATTGCGCCGCGAGCTTCCTAGGGCCGAGGTGTCTCCAAACGCTTAAGACGGGCCCAGCCTGCCGCGACGCGCCGCAGATGCGGGCCGCGGCAGGCAGGTCGCAGCCTCAGCCCTGCTCGAGGAACTCGATCAGCGCGTCGTTGAAGGCCTGCGGGTGGCTGACGTTGCAGCCATGCGGCGCGTCCTGGATCAGGGCGAGCCGGCTGTGGGCGACGGCCTTGTGGGTGCGCAGGCCCGAGCCTTCCACCGGCACGATGCCGTCCGCATCGCCGTGGAGCACCAGCGTCGGCACGGTGATCTTCTCCAGATCCTCGCGGAAGTCGGTGGTGCCGAAGGCCTCCATGCAGGCCAGCGCCGCCGTCTGGTCCGACTGCTCGCAAAGCCGGATGGCCTTCTGCCGATCCTCCTCGCTGACCTTCAGCTCGTCGCCCGCGCTGAAGAAGTTCTTCGTGAAGTCGTCGAAGAACGCCGCGCGACCGGCCTTCAGCCCGTCTTCCATCTCCTTCGCCGCATCCTCCGTCAGCGGGCCGGAGGGGTTGTCGGCGGTCTGCATCAGGTAAGGCGGCACGGCGGAGGCGAAGACGATGGAGTGCAGCCGCTCCTCGCCATGAGCCCCGACGTAGCGGGCCACCTCGCCGCCGCCCATCGAGAAGCCGACGAGCGTCACGTCGCGCAGGTCCTTCTCCTCCAGCAGCGCGGCAAGGTCGTCCGTCATCGTGTCGTAGTCGTAGCCGCCCTCCGGCTTGTCGGAGGCGCCGAAGCCCCGCCGGTCATAGGAGATGACGCGGTAGCCCTTCTCCGTCAGCGCGGGCACCTGCTTCTCCCACGCGGCGGAGGAGAGCGGCCAGCCGTGGATCAGCACCACGGGGCGGCCGGTGCCGCCGGTGTCGTTGACGTGCAGGCGCGGGCGAGAGCTGGCGTTGAGGGTGGGTTCCATGGGTCGTCTCCCTGTCTGGGACAAATGCTGTGGTTGGACGACGAACGCACCCCTTCGCCCGGCCGTTTCGCGGCCCGGCGAATTCGTGAGGTGTCAGCAGTTTTCCGGGAGGCGCTTGGCCCCGCCGCGTCAGCTCCGCCGCAGCGTGTCGCCCACGTCCAGCATCGGCGCGAGGGTGATGACGGGGCCGTCCTCGCCGAGCGGGTCAGGCAGGGCGCAGCGGGCCGCGATGATGTCCGCCGCCTTCTCGCCCACCTCGCGCCGGCAGGCATCCATGGTGGCGAGCTGGCGGGGCAGGCCCTCGAGCAGCTCCACCCCGTTGAAGCCGGCGAGCCCGATCTGGCCGGGAATATCCACCCCCTTCTCCAACAGGTAGAGCAGGCCCCCGGCGCCGATCATGTCGTTGGAGTAATAAAGAAAGTCGAGCCCCGGCGTCCGCGTCAGGATCGCCTCCGTCATCTCTCGGCCCTTCTTGAGCGCCGAGCCGCCGGAGTAGAACTCCTGGTCGACGATCTCGTGGCCCTTCTTGGCGAGGTAGGCGGTGAACCCCTCGAAGCGCTTCCGCGCCCGGTAATCCAGGGGCATCTTGGTGCCGAGAAAGCCGATCTTCCGATAGCCCTGCCCGAGGATCGCTTCGGCCATCTCCCGCCCCGCGCGGCGGTGGGAGATGCCGACGGCGGCGTCGATGGGGTCCCCGTCGGTATCCATGATCTCCACCACCGGCACGCCGGCGCGGGCGAGCATGGCGCGGGAGGCTTCCGAATGCTCCAGCCCCGCGATGATCACGCCGGAAGGGCGCCACGAGAGCATCTCGAAGAGCACCTTCTCCTCCTGCTCGGGCCGATAGTCGGTGACGCCGACGACGGGCTGCAGCCCGGTGCCGGACAGACGGTCGGAAATGCCGGAGAGCACCTCGGGAAAGACCATGTTCTTGAGCGAGGGGATGATGACGGCGACGAGGTTCACGCGGCTGGAGGCGAGCGCCCCGGCGATGCGGTTCGGCACGTAGCCCATCTTCTTGGCCGCGGCCTGCACCTTGGCGCGCGTCGCCTCTGAGACGTCGCCCTTGCCGCGCAGCACGCGGCTCACCGTCATTTCGCTCACGCCCGACGCTTCGGAGACGTCGCGCAGCGTCAGCGGCCGCTGCCTCGTCTGGGTCACTCCGTCCCCCTCCTCCGGGGTCCCGAAGGGTTAGCGGGGCGGCGCGGCATTGTAAAAGGGATATGCGGGCGGCCCGGCACGCGCCGTTGACCTCCGCCCTGGGGGCGGGCAGGAAGGCGATGAGCGGCCCCGTGGCTCAACTGGATAGAGCAATCCCCTCCTAAGGGATAGGTTGCAGGTTCGAATCCTGCCGGGGTCACCAGCCCTCGCCGAACCGCCCCCCGTGCCTTCCCCGCCCCCGCGCCGCCCGTCATTCGCATCGACGTGAAGGAACGGCTGCGGTCCGGGCGACTTGTACAGTCGAAAGGGGATGCCTCATGCTGACCAGACGCCACTTCATCTCGACCACGACAGCGCTCTTCTCGACCGCCATCGCCGCGCCGGCCTTCGCTGCCACCGCGGCGCAGGAGGCGGAGTGGGATGCGCAGGTGACGCCGCCGGGCTTCGATCCGGCCACCTCCAACCCCTGGGGACTGAACCCGCGCCTGCTGCCGCAGCGGGTCTTCACCAATGGCGGGCTGACGCCGGGGGACATCCACGTCGATGCCGTCGCGCGCTACCTCTACCATATCGAGGAGGGCGGCACGGCGATGCGCTACGGCGTCGCCATCGGCCGCGGCGGGCTTTACGAGCCGGGCACCTACCGGATCGGCCGCAAGACGAAATGGCCGACGTGGACGCCGACGCAGGACATGATCGAGCGGGAGCCCGATCTCTACGCGCAATACGAGGACGGGATGGACCCGGGCCCCGAGAACGCGCTGGGGAGCCGGGCGCTCTACCTGTTCGAGGGCGGTCGCGACACGCTGCTGCGCATCCACGGCACGCCGCATCCTCGCTCCATCGGCACGCGCGCCAGCTCCGGCTGCGTGCGGATGATCATGCCGCACATCAACCAGCTCTACCCGAACGTGGCAGTCGATTCGACGGCCGTGCTCTACCCGGCGGACGACAGCGTTACCGCCACGAGCTGAGCCGAAGGCGTGAGCCGGGGCCGCGAAGGCCCCGGCCGGGATCAGGCCGCGGGCGGCGGCGGGGCCGGGATGGCCGAGCCGGCGCCGAGGCAGATCGGGTTGTCGTTGATGGAGCGCAGCGGAAGCTCGGTCGTCTCCACCGGGCCGGTGTAGCTGTACCAGTAGCAATTGTCGGTCGGCCGCAGGTAAGCGGTCGTCAGGTCCTGCCCGGGCGCGACGATTGAGCGCACCTCCGGCGGCAGCTGCGAGCCGGGCTCTGGCGGCAGTTCCGGCACCGGGGGGGCCGGCGGGGGCGGCGGCGCGATTGCGACGCAGGCGGTGAGCATCAGGGTGGTGCCGAGCGCCAGCGCCGGGGCGCGGCAAAGGCTGAGGAAAGTCTCTCGCATTGGGGGCGGTCCTGTTCAGGTTTCCCGCCGAAGGTCGCATTCCGCGCGGCGGTTCGCAACGCCGCAGGGCGCCTACACCATGCGGATCACATCCTTGCCGATCGCCAGCACGTAGCCGCGCCGGGCAATGTTCTTCACCAGAAGCTCGCTGACGATCTGGTTGCCCAGCGTGTCGCGCAGCCGCTTGATCCGCGTCGCGCCGGCCGCCTCGTCGCAATCGGAGGCATCCTTGCCGGAGATCACCGCCTCGATCTCGGCGCCAGAGAGCACGTCATCGTCCATCCGCGCCTCCGCCAGCACCGAGAGGGTCTCGATGGCGGCGCCGGTCAGCTTGAACTCGAGGTTGTTGAGATAGACCGTGTTCTGCTCCCTCGCGATCAGCAGCGAGTTCACCTCGATCCCCTTCCGTTCGATCTGGCCCATCCGGCGCGTCAACGCCACGAGCATGACGAGGAAGGCGACCGCCGCCACCAGCATCGCCAGCGCGAAGACCAGCAGCACGAAGATGACGAATCGGTAGGAACCCAGCGTCTCCGAGAAGGCCGTGCCGCTCTGCGCGAGGATCTCCAGCAGCTTCACCTCCGCCTGGCTGCGCAGGTCGGCATTCTCGATGAACAGCTGCTCGACGCGCGCGTTGAAGGCGTTGGCATCCGGCAGGTTGAGGAAGAGCAGCAGCGCCGCGATCACCAGCACCGCGAAAATCGACGCGATGCCCCCGATCACGAACCGGTTGCCCGTCACCCGCACCTCAGAAGCGAAGGTAGAATCTCCCGGCATCGCCTTCCCTCTCCCCAAGCCCGGCTTCGTCGAATGTGCCGAGAATCGTGAGAAGCTGCCAGCCATTCGCGGCCAGCCGGGGGCGCAGCTCTTCTTCGGCAGCCGCCATGGTGCAGGCTCCGCGGATTTCCGCAACACCGTAGTGCAGGCGCAGCGGATCATCCTGCTTCGCCTTGTAGTCGGCAAAGCAGGCCGCCGAGGCCGGGCCGGCGGCAGCGAGGAGCATCAGGGCGAGGAAGGGGAGCGTGGCTCTCATGGCCCGAGCCTCAACCCGGGAGGGCACGCTAGTCAATATCCGTTGGGATTTTCGCATCCTGTCATTGGATAGCAACCGGACGTTATTGTTTGATTTCACCGGTGCTCCCCATGGTCTGCCCATCGCGTTCGCCAAAAGGGCTGCCACCCGATGAGGAGACCCGCCATGAGATACCTGACCCGCCAGCTGATCGCCATCGCCGCCGCCTTCGCCCTCGTCCTGCCCCTGCCGGCACGGGCGGAGGAGTATGGTGCGCGCAGCGACAGCAATGGCGAGGAGATTGGCCAGCTCCTCATCGGCCTCGCCGTTTTCGGCATCGCGGCGCATGTCCTCGCCCAGGCGAGCAAGCGCAATAAGGAGGACGATACCCCGGCGCCGGCCCCCACGGCCCGGCGGCCCGCGCCGCAGCAGCCCTTCCACCCCGGCTTCACGCGGTCAGAGCCCGGCTTCAGCCCGGACTCGTCCCGTGGGTTCAGCCCGGCGTCGCCGCGCGGCTTCAGCCCCGCTGCCCCGGCCGCGCTGCCGCGCCTGCCCTCGAGCTGCGCGGTGAGTTTCGAGACGCTGCGCGGCGCCCCCGTGCGCATCGTCGATCAGGATTGCCTGGCCCGGCGCTTCGCGCAGACCAGCCAGCTTCCCGCTTCCTGCAACCGGACCATCCGCATCGTCGGCGGCGTGGCGCGCGGCTTCGATGTCCGCTGCCTCCAGGATGAGGGATACCGCTTCTCGGCCCGTTAAGGCGTTCACGGTCGAGCAGAGGGACCGGAACCCGCAGTCCCCGCGGGACCGGCACCCGGAACGGGGCGGAGGAACATGGGCCTCCGCCCCGTCTCTATTTCGGGGACAAAATCCTCGACATCGCAGTTGCCAAGCCGCCGGAGCTGTTCCCCGCCCGATACGCGCCAAAGGCGCAGGGCGAGCGCCTGCCCGTCCCGGCGGGCTGGCGCTCTGGTGGGGCTTGGCGCCCCGCCAGGGCGGGGATGTCTTTTGCCGCCATAAATCGCGCAGCAGGGCCATTGCAGCGCCACCCCACGGGCAGGCGCCCGCCCTCCGCCTGCAACCGGAGTCTCGGGGAGGCGATCGGAGCGGTGGGTTGTGGGTTACAAACCCACCCAACGCAGCCCATTCGTGATCGCCGCCAGGCTTGCACCGCGACTCGCGCCCCGGCATTTTGCGCCCATGCAGGCCTTCCCAGATTACACCTTCGAGACCGCCATCATCTCGCGCGGCCATGTCCCCGTCGCCGGCGTCGATGAGGCTGGACGAGGCCCCCTCGCCGGCCCGGTCGTCGCCGCCGCCGTCATCCTGCGCCAGGAGGCGATCCCGCCCGGCCTCAACGATTCCAAGAAGCTCAACGCCGCCCAGCGCGAGGAGCTCGACCTGCAGATCCGCGAGAGCGCCATCTTCGCCGTCGCCGAGGCGAGCGTGGAGGAGATCGACCGCCTCAATATCCTCTGGGCCTCGATGCTGGCCATGTCGCGCGCCCTCGCCGCCCTCGCCATGGCCCCGGCCTATGCCCTCATCGACGGCAACCGGATGCCGAAGGAGCTCTGCTGCCCCGGCGAACCGCTCGTGGGCGGCGACGCCCGCTCGCTCTCCATCGCGGCGGCCTCGATCCTCGCCAAGGTGCACCGCGACCGCATCATGGTGGATTTGGCGCAACAGCACCCCGGCTACGGCTGGGAGCGCAACTCCGGCTATGCGGTAAAGGCGCATCAGTCCGCGATCCGTGAGCTGGGGCTGACCCCACACCATAGGCGCTCCTTCCGGCTCGACTACCAGATATAGTGACAAGCCCTAGCCGTAACTCCCTGATTCAAAAAAGCTTTTGACAGCGAATCGCCTCTGACTCATCTTTGCACCGAGCAGAACGAGCGGGAAAATCCGCCGTCAGATCAGGGGCAGAGTGATGGGAATGATGAAGGGCGCCGCGGCGCTCCCGCTAAACGCGATTCTGGATGGTGACTGTGTGGAGCGGATGAACGCGCTCCCCGCGAATTCGATCGATCTGATCTTCGCCGATCCGCCCTACAACCTGCAGCTGCGGGGCGATTTGCACCGCCCCGACAATTCCAAGGTCGACGCCGTCGATGACGCGTGGGACCAGTTCGACTCCCTGAAGATCTACGACGCCTTCACGCGCGACTGGCTCGCCGCCGCCCGCCGGCTCCTGAAGCCGAACGGCGCCATCTGGGTCATCGGCTCCTACCACAACGTCTTCCGCCTCGGCGCCGAGCTGCAGAACCAGGGCTTCTGGATCCTCAACGACGTCGTCTGGCGAAAGTCGAACCCCATGCCGAACTTCCGCGGCAAGCGCTTCACCAACGCGCATGAGACGCTGATCTGGGCGTCGAAGGGCGAGGGCGCCAAGTACACCTTCAACTACGAGGCGCTGAAGGCCCTGAACGAGGGCATCCAGATGCGCTCCGACTGGATGATCCCGCTCTGCACCGGCCATGAGCGGCTGAAGGACGAGGCGGGCGACAAGGCCCACCCGACGCAGAAGCCCATGGCCCTCCTGCACCGCGTCCTCCTCGGCACGACGAACCCCGGCGACGTGGTGCTCGATCCCTTCTTCGGCACCGGCACCACCGGCGCCGTCGCCAAGATGCTCGGCCGCGAGTTCATCGGCATCGAGCGGGAGGAGTCCTACCGCCGCATCGCCGAGAAGCGCCTCGCCAAGGTCCGCAAGTTCGACCGCTCGGCGCTGGAGGTCACCACCTCCCGCCGCGCCGAGCCGCGCGTCGCCTTCGGCGTCCTCGTGGAGCGCGGCATGCTCCGCCCCGGCGAGCAGCTCGTCTCCGCCCGCGGCGCCACAGCCAAGGTGCGCGCCGATGGCACGCTTGTGGGGCATGACGTGAAGGGCTCCATCCACCAGGTCGGCGCCGCCATCGAGGGCGCGCCCTCCTGCAACGGCTGGACGTACTGGCACTTCATGCGCGATGGCCAGCCCGTCCCAATCGACGTGCTCCGCCAGCAGATCCGCGCGGAGATGCGCGAAGGCTGACCCCGCCACCCCAGAGTTACCGCCCGTGCCGAGGTCACCATGCCCCGGCACCGCCTGCCCCGCGCGCTCTTCGAGCCTGCGGGGCCTTTTTTTATCGACGGCAAAGGTGGGCTGGCACCGTCCCCTCGTGAGGGGGCCTCTGCCCGGGTGCGGGGCCTCAGGCCGGCACCAGCCCACCCCTCTGAACGGCGCGCGCCGGCCGTTCCGTCGCCGAAATCTGCTCGGCGACCAGATCGGCGGTGGCGGCAGAGAGCGTCCACCCCAGGTGCCCATGGCCGGTGTTGTAGAAGACCCGCGGCGAGCGCCCGGCGCCGACGCGCGGCATCATGTTCGGCATCATCGGCCGCAACCCGGCCCAGGGCGTGCAGCTCTCGGTCGAGACACCGGGGAAGTGCCGCTCCACCCACCCCACCAGCGGGCGGATGCGATCGGCCCGGATGTCGAGGTTGGCGCCGTTGAACTCCGCCGTCCCCGCCACGCGCAGCCGGTCCGCGCCGAGGCGGGAGGTGACGATCTTCGCCTTGTCGTCGAGGAGGGACACATGCGGCGCCGCCCCCCGGCTCGCCTCATCGAGCTGCACGGTGATGGAGTAGCCCTTCACCGGGTAGACGTTCACCCTGTCGCCGAAGCCCCGCGCCAGCGCCCGGCTGCCGACCCCGGCGCAGACGACGACGCCGTCGTAGCGCGACACGTCTCCGGCGGTGACGGTCACGCCCGCCTCGCCGGCCCGGGCGCTGCTGATCTCCGCCCCGTAGCGGAAGGTCACGCCCTGGGCGGCCAGCCAGTCGGCCAGCCCGCAGGTGAAGCGGTGGATGTCCCCGGTCGAATCGCTCTCGGTCCAGAAGCCGCCGACGATGTCGCCCTCCAGCTCCGGCGCCTTGGCGCGCACCTCCGCCGGCGTCAGCTCCTCCCGCTCCAGTCCGCCGGCGGCGAGCAGCCCGGTGACGCGGCGCGCATGGTCGAGATCCGCCTCCCGCTCGTAGAAATGCAGGATACCGGCGCGGGAGAAGGAGAAGTCCATCCCCGCCGCCGCCGCCATCTCCGCCAGCCCGGCCCTCGCCGCGATGGCCAGCCGCGCCGTCTCAATCGTGTTGCGCCGGTACTGCGGGATCGCGGCGAGGAACTCAGCCATCCAGCTCATCTTGTGCCACGACGGTTTGGGGTTCACCGACAGCGGCGCATCGGGCGTCAGCATCCACTTCAGCCCCTTGAGTACCGTCGCCGGCTGGTTCCACACCTCGGCGTTGGAGGCGCTGAGCTGCCCGCCATTGGCGAAGGAGGTCTCCATCGCCGCGTAGCGGTTGCGGTCATAGACAGTGACGTCATAGCCGCGTTTATGGAGCGAATAGGCGGTGGTGATACCGGTGATGCCGGCGCCGAGAACGGCGATGGTGCGCATGGGTCAGGCCCTCAGTGGCGAGATCAAATCCCGCGATGCGCCCCCTCCGTACCGGGCCTGAGAGATTCACCGATCCGCCCGCCATGGGTGGCCCGGCTTGCTCCTTCGGCGCGCCCGGCCGGGGTCCCACCCGGCGAGCGACTCTTCGGAGTGTTGCGGCCCCGCCGGTCCGTCTGCCTGAGAGTTCGCGGGGCGCGATTGCTCCTTCGGCGGCGGCCCTCTTGCCGCGCTCTCCCGGCGGGGTCGTTGTCCTGAGCGACCAGATAGCCCGCCTCGCGCGATCCGCCTATCGAATGTTTCGCATGATAATCATGCAGCGCCGTGATGGATTGCCAGCCACCGCCGCAGCATCCCGGCCTGGAAGGGCACATGCCGCATGGCGAAGAAGACCTCCGGCCGCACCAGCGCCCAGCCCTGCCCTTCGTCGCCGAAGCGCACCGCCCGCTCGGCCCCCTCCGGCAGCCGGTGCACGAAGAACCACACCCGCCCCCGCGGCCGCTCCGACGGCGCCTGCCAGAGCCGCTCCGCCGCCCCCAGGTCGAGCCCCAGCTCCTCCCGCGTCTCCCTCGTCAGAGTCTGCACGGGGGTCTCCCCCGGCTCCCGCTCGCCGCCGGGAAAATCCCACAGGTTCGGCGAGTTGATCCAGGGCTTGGCATCGCGCAGCAGCACCACCAGCCGCTCCCCGAGGAACAGCGCCCCCTTCGCCCCGTCGAATGCACCCTCATCCATACCGCCGATCCTGCCATTCCCGCGCCGCCTCCGCCACCCGGCGCCCCCGCCGCCCGTTTCATCTGGCCAAAAATACCGCGGGGGTCCGGGGGCTGGCCCCCGGTCCCGTCCCATCCACCCGCGCCCAACGCCGGCCCCCCGCAGCGCCGGGCGGGCCGGGGTGGGTGGGCGGGAGGCCCGCCCGGCGCTGCGGATAGACGCCGCCCCGACGCATGCTTATCTTGCACCCCATGCCCGCCCTCTGCCGCGCCTGCCTTCATGCCTTCGAGTCGGGCCCCCGCTGCCCGGCCTGCCGCAGCCCGCGCGTCACGTCCCACCCGGAACTATTCTCCCTCTCCATCGCCCACATGGATTGCGACGCCTTCTTCGCCTCCGTCGAGAAGCGGGACGATCCGGGGCTGCGCGACCACCCGGTCATCATCGGCGGCGGCCGGCGCGGAGTCGTCTCCACCGCCTGCTACCTCGCCCGCATCAAGGGCGTCCGCTCGGCCATGCCGATGTTCCAGGCGCTCAAGCTCTGCCCCGAGGCGATCGTGGTGAAGCCGCGCTTCGAGGCCTATGTCGAGGCCTCCCGCGCCATCCGCGCGATGATGGAGGACCTGACCCCCACCATCCAGCCGCTCTCGCTCGACGAGGCGTTCATGGATCTGACCGGCACGCAGCGCCTCCACGGCGCCCCGCCCGCCGTCCTCCTCGCCCGCCTCACCCGGCGCATGGAGACGGAGCTGGGGCTGACCGGCTCCATCGGCCTCAGCCACAACAAGTTCCTCGCCAAGCTCGCCTCCGATCTCGACAAGCCCCGCGGCTTCTCCGTCATCGGCCGGGCGGAGACGGAGGCGTACCTCGCCCCCCTGCCCGTCTCGAAGATCTGGGGCATCGGCCCCGCCGCGCAGGCGAGCCTCGAGAAGGTGGGCATCCGCTCCTTCTCCGACCTGCGGCGCTGGGAGCGGCGCGACCTGATGGAGCGCTTCGGCCAGATGGGCGACCGGCTCTGGCACCTCGCGCGGGGGGAGGATCATCGCCCCGTCTCCGCCCATGAGCCGGTGCGCTCGATCTCCAACGAGACGACCTTCCACGAGGATACGGCCGACGCCGATATCCTCGACGGCCATATCTGGCGGATGGCAGAGAAGGTGGCGAGCCGCGCCAAGGCCAAGGGCCTCGCCGGCCGTGTCGTGACGCTGAAGCTCCGCCGCGCCGACTTCCGCATCCTCACCCGCCGCACGGCGCTCCACCAGCCGACGCAGATGGCCGACACGCTCTACCGCACGGCCCGGGGGCTGCATGACGCCTCCGGCCTCAAGGGCCCCTTCCGCCTCATCGGCGTCGGCCTCTCCGATCTCTGCGACGCTGCCGAGGCCGACCGTGAGGCCGACCTGCTCGATCCCGGCGCCGCCCGGCGCGCGGGGGCGGAACGGGCGGCCGACGCGATCCGCGCCAGGTTCGGCGATGCGGCGATCGTGAAGGGCCGGGCCCTGCGCTGAGGGCCGTCCGGGGATCTCCACGACAGCCAGGCACAGGCGCCCAGGGAACCCTCGCACGTCTAACCCGTTGAGGAAGAAATCCGAACGGAGGACGATCATGACCCCGAAGACCGAGCGCAACAGCGGCGACGACTGGACGGACGAGGACGTGGCCGAGCTGAAGAAACTGGCCGAGGAGAACACGCCGACCCGCGTGATCGGCCTCAAGCTGGGGCGGACCGAGGATTCCGTCTACAACAAGGCGTCCGAAGAGGGCATCTCCCTCAAGCCGGTCAACCAGTCGCCCCACGGCTGAGGTCCCTCGGCTGAGCTACTCCGCCGCCATCGGCAACGGGTCCGCCCGGCCGAGGGCGGCGATGTCGGCGACGACACCGCCGATCAGATCGCGGAAGCTCTCGAAATCGGGCCGCGGCGCGATGCTGGCCTCGTCCATGTACAGCGCCCGGTCGATCTCGATCTGCACCGCGTGCCGCCGGCGCGCCGGCCGCCCGTAGGCCTGCGCCACGTAGGCCCCGGCGAACGGCATGTTGCGCGCGCAGCGCAAGCCGGCGCGGGCGAAAGCCGCCTCGATCTCCGCCACCAGCCCCGGCGCGGCGGAAGCGCCGAAGCGATCCCCGATCACCACGTCCGGCTTGCGGATGCCGCGGGGGCCGAGGCTCTCCAGCGCTTCGTGCGGCATGGAGTGACAGTCGATCAGGATCGCCTGCCCGAAGCTGTGCTGCGCCTCGTCCACGAGCCGCCCCAGCGCGGCATGGTAGGGGTGCCAGACATTCGCCAGCCGCGCCTCCGCCTCTGCCAGCGGGATGCGCCCGTGATAGATCGGGCGCCCGCCCGCCACGACCCGGGGGATGACGCCGAGCCCGGAGGCGATGCGCGGATTCGGGTTCACCCGCCGCAGCCCCTCGATCAGCGCCGGGTCGAGCTCCTCCGCCGCGCGATTGAGGTCGACATAGGCGCGGGGCGCCTCGGCAGCGATGAGCGGCGCGCCCGCCTCGGGCGCGCAAGCGAAGAGCCGGTCCACGAAGGCATCCTCGCTGGAGCGGATGGCCTGCTCGTCGAGCCGGGCGGCGGCGAGGAACTCGGCCGGATACTCGCTGCCGGAATGGGGGGAGGCGAAGACAACGGCGCTCGTGCGCCGCGCCGGCATCGTCAGACGGAATGCTGCCTTGGCCATCGCTCCTCCGCGCCCCCGATCTTGGGGGAAATCATACGGGCGAAGCGTCGCCGCCAAAAGCCCTTGATCCGCTTCGTGAACCCTTTTATAGACCCGTCACCCGACGCAGAGGCACCCTGCGTCCCTTTTGTTTTGGGACGAAGGAACCCCCGGTCGGCAAGGGCGGTTAGCTCAGTGGTAGAGCACTTCGTTGACATCGAAGGGGTCACAAGTTCGAACCTTGTACCGCCCACCAGACGGATTTCACCGGCACCCCGGAGGAGGGGTGCCAGAACGCAGAGCGGCCGGAGCGCCGCGTGAGAAGGAGAAGGCCGATGAAAGTCGCCAATTCCCTGCGCTCGCTCAAGTCGCGCCACCGCGATTGCCGCGTGGTGCGCCGCAAGGGCCGCGTCTACGTCATCAACAAGACGCAGCGCCGCTTCAAGGCCCGCCAGGGCTGAGCCAGCGCCAGTAACGAACGAAGGGGCCGTGCCTGCGAAGGCGCGGCCCCTTTGCTTTTGCGCGCGCCCTCGTTTCGTCCTCCTCTCGGCCGGTTCCGGCCGGCGCTCCCGCTCCCGCCCCCTAGCCCCGCCCGCGGGGTTGGGGGTAGGGTCCCGGCAGGGAGTAAGAAGGATATTTTCGAGATGACGACGCACTCCGTTTCCCGCCTCGCCCTGGTCGCCTGCATGGCCGCCGGCCCCGCCTTGCCCGCTTTCGCGCAGGATCTGTGTGGCGGCGCCGGTGCCAATGGCCAGTGGATCGGCGGCTCCGAGGCCGATTCCGACATCGCCACGGCCGACGACTACCTGCAGCAGATGGCGCTGGTGCTGATGCAGAACGAGTATGTCTCGCTCTTCACCCTCTCCGAGCCGACGGAGGTGCGGATGGAGGCGCAGGGACGCGGCGCGGGCGATCCGCTCTTCGATCTGCGCAGCGAGGACGGCACCATCCTCCTCTCCGACGACGATTCGGGCGGCGACAGCGCCGCGCGGGCCGAGACGATGCTCGAGCCCGGCACCTACTGCCTCTCCACGGCCTCCTACGACGGCTCGCCGATGACCGGCTTCGTCCGCATCGGCCGGCTGGAGCACGAGGCGCTGACCCCCGGCCTGCAGGGCGAGCCCATCGACATGGGCAACGGCATCGGCGACGGCACGATGGGCGACATGGGCGATATGGGAGACACGGGCGGCAACACCGGCGGCGGGCAGATGCCCGGCGAGATCTGCGACATGTCCCGCGTCACCAACTACTTCGGCGGCGGCGACCCGGTGGACGATATGCTCGGCGGGGGCCTGTCGGTCGAGGCGCCGGTGAACCAGGTCGCCTACTGGGGCTTCTCCCTCTCCTCCCCCCAGCCGCTGACCATCACGGCGGAGAACGAGAGCGCCGACCCCGTCATCACCCTCTACGATTCCACCGGCTCCTGGCTGGCGGAGAACGACGACTACGAGGGGCTCAACAGCCTCATCGAGCTGACGCAGCCGCTCCCGGCCGGCGATTACTGCCTCGCCGTCCGCGCCCTGTCGGACGAGAGCCTGCCGATCGCGCTGACGCTCGAAGCCTTCGACCCGGCGGCCCAGCAGACGGCGCTCTACGACAATGCCGAGGCGGCCCCGCCGCTCGACGGCTCCCACCCGGTGACGATGCTCGGCCCGCTCGAGAGCCGCCTGCGCCAGGATGTCCAGAACTCCGGCACTGCCGAATGGTTTGCCTTCGAGGTGGACGAGGCCGGGCTGGTGATCATCGAGGCGGTCACGAATGGCCTCGGCGACCCGGTGCTGACGCTCTACGACGATTTCGGCCGGCTGGTGACGATCAACGACGATTACGGCGACAACTTCGATTCGCTCCTCGCCGCGCGTGTCATGCCGGGCACCTACCTCGTCGCCCTCCGCCAGTACGACGACAGCGTCCCGGTGCTCACGCGCCTGCTGTTCGAGCGCTACGTTCCGGCCGACTGAGCCGCTGACAACAGGGCCGCGGGGCATCCCGCCCGGCGGCCCGCCCCCTCACAGCTCCAGCGCGTAGACGCACCAGCCGTCACAGAGGTTGCGCCGATGCTGCCAGCCGCGCCGCCCAAGGAGCCCGGCGGCCGTGGCGGTGGTGGCGTGAAGGGTGCCGACGCCCCTCCCGCGCGCCTCCTCCTCCACCGCGGCGACCAGCGCGTCGCCGACACCCCGGCCGCGGGCGTGGGGGGCGACGACGAGGCCGCCCAGCCACAGCTCCTCCCCCTCCGCCGCGCCGAACGAAGTGCCGCTCAGCGTGCAGAGGCCGATCAGCGCCCCGCTCTCGTCCTGCGCCGCGATGCCCCAGGGCAGCGCGTCCTCGAGGCTGCGGACGGCGACATCGGCCGCCGCGTCTCCGTCACCGCCCAGCCCGTACCAGTCGGGCCATGTCTCCTCGAGAAGGCGGGCCGCCTCTGCCGCCTGCTCGGGGCAGGCGGCGAGGGGGACAATGCGTGTGAGCGGGGTATCCCTCACCGCTCGATCGCATCCGCGAGCAGGCGCACGATGGTCTCCTCGTTGAGGTAACCGGTGACGTCGAGCTGCCGGTCGCGCTGGTAGCGGCGCAGCGCCTGCCGGGTCTGCTCGTTGAACTGGCCGTCCACCGGGCCGGGCTGCAGGCCAATGTTGTCGAGCCGCGTCTCCACCAGCCGGCGGGTGAAGGAGTTCAGGTTGAGCCCGTTCTCCCGCGCCTGCGCGGCCTCCATCTCGTCCTGCTGGCCGAGCTGACGGCGCAGCTCGTCGCGCCGCGCCTCGGCCTCCTCGACGAAGGAGCCCGACGGGTAGTTGCGCAGGTAGCCGTCATAGGCGGCGATGGTGTCCGCGTCGCGGACACGGTCCCACGCCTCGCGCTCCACCTGCCGGGCGCGGGCGCGCTTGGCGGCCTCGATATCTTCGAGCTCCGAGCGCGCCTCGGCGGCGTGCAGCCCGTCGGGGTAACGGTCGAGATAGGCGCGAAGGCCCGCCTCGCCCCCGTCGGAGCCGGTCTCGTCCCAGAAGGAATTGTCGGCCCGGCGCTCGGCCGCGGCCCGACGCTCCGCCTCGGCCTCCAGCTCGGCGGCGCGGCGCGCGGCCTGCGCGTCGATGCGGGTGATGTGGTCGGGCGTCAGGTAGGAGGTCTGCGAGAAGCCGTTCTCCTGCTGCCAGTTGGTGATCGCCCCGCGGGTGCCGGGGCCGAAGATGCCGTCGACGCCCCGGGTGTTGTAGCCCAGCATCGTCAGGTCGCGCTGCACCTCCTGCCGCTCCTCGCGGGAGAGGCGCATCGCCTCCTCGATCAGCCGGGCGGCGCGGTTCGGCTCCGAGACGATGTCGCGGATCGCCTCCTCGGCCTCGTCGGCGTAGTCGCCCACCGGGTAGTTCTGCAGGTAGTTGCGGTAGGCCTGCACGGTGTCGAGCGCCTGCGCGCCCTGCCACAGCGCCTCCTCCGCCTGCCGGTCGGAGTTGGTGCGCCCGGGCAGCGAGGGGGCGAAGCCGCCGGAGGGCATGAACTCGAACTGCCGGGGCAGGTAGCCATAGAGCTCCACCCGCCGCTCGTCGCGCAGGGGGGCGAGGATGTCCGCCTCCGGCTCCAGCACCGGGCCGGAGACGAGATCGGCCATCACGTCGGGCGGGCCGGTGACGACCGTCACGCCCTGCGGGGGGGAGATGGGGCCGAGCCCGTCGCGCAGCCACTCGTCCAGCTCGCGCCCCTGCCCGGCGGCGCCGAGGAAGAGGATGGCATTGCCCGGCCGGTCGCCGAGGATCTGCAGCAGGCTGTCGACGGAGATCGCCTCCTGCCCCGCCGTCATCAGCGTCGGCCGGCCCGCCTCCGCCGTCACCAGCCAGCTGCGCTCGCCATCGGTGACGAAGCGGCCGGTCAGGGCGACGAAGAGCCGCTCGGCATCGGGGACCTCGGCCACCCACTCGGCGATGGCCTGCGTGGCGGAGGGGATGCGCGCATTGGGCAGGGCCAGCACGGTGAAGCCCATGTCCGTCAGCTCGTCTGCGGCGTCGATCACATCGGCGGCGCCGGGCACGCCGGTGAGCTGCTCGTATTGCTCGATGCCGATCAGCAGCGCCGCGTCGTCGGCGGCCGCGGGGGCCGCGGTCAGCGCCGCCAGCGCGGTGGTCATGATGAGATGTCGCATGAAAGGTCTCCTCGCCTCTTTGCCGCGACCCTTGCCGCCGCCTACGTGCTATTCAATAGCAGCCGGCCGGAGGGGGTTCCGGCACGCCCCCCCGCGGCGGCGGAGGGTGTGGCGGCCCTGCCCTCAGGTCTCGCCCGAGCGATAGAGCTGGTCCTCCTCGTCGGTGGCGGAGATGCCCAGCGCCTCCAGCCCCGATTCGAGGTGGTCGGCGAGATGGGGGGAGCCCTTGAGGTAGCCGGCCGTCGGCGTGCGCGCCTCCGACTGGGCGGTGGCGAAGGCCTCGTCCCAGTCCTCGGCGTCGAAGGCGCCCCGGCCGATCCACATGAGGGCGACGAGGGCGGCCTGCTCGGATTCGTTCAGGCTGCCGATGAAGGCGTCGAACTCCCGTTCGGCGCGGTCGAGCTCACGGGCGAGGATGATGACCTCGGCCACGGTGCTGCTGGCGATCTCTTGCATGGCGCGTCTCCTTTGGGCCCTGTCCTAGGGCCGGCGCCGCGCCGCGCCTTGATCTGGCGCAATCTACTCCCAGGCCAGCGGCACGGCCGCGCCGGAGGGATAGAGAACTGCCCCGTCGCCGCCGGGGGAGAGCCACAGCTCGACCCCGTAGAGCCCCGCGACGACGACGTAGTCTTCCGTCGTCCGCACGTTCCCCGCCGGCCCGGCGGTGGAGCCGGCGCAGATCGCGGTGCCATTGCGGCAGGGGACGAGGACATAGGTGTCCATGCCGGAGCCGCTGGAGGCGACGGCGGTGACCGGCCCCTCGGCGACGAAGGGCATGGTCAGCCCCGACTGGTAGAAGCGGTAGGCGGCCAGTTCCGCCTCGGCATAGGTCGGCACGGCCTCCCCGGCCGCGTCCACGTCGACACCCGCGCAGCCGGCGAGGAGCCCCGCAACCAGAAGTGCGCCGAGTCCCGTCCCGCCGGTGGTGATCCGCATGTGTCGTCTCCCCTTGTCTGCCGGCAGGCTAGTCCTCCCGTGCCCCCGTGGCAATCCGCTAGGCCTGCCACGCCGGCGGCCCCGGCATTGCCCCGTCCCCGCCCCCGTAGGGTGGGTTTCCAACCCACCGCTCCCCCTCTCCACCGGGCACCCCCCTCTCCGCCGCAGGGCGAGCGCCTGCCCGTGGGGTGGCGCTGCAACGGCGCCGCTGGAGTGCTTTATGCCAGCCAAGCCCCTCCCCAGCTCCGAGCTACTCACCAAGCCCCAGCAGAGCGCCAGCCCGCCGGGACGGGCAGGCGCTCGCCCTGCGCCTTTGGCGCGTACCGGGCGGGAGAACAGCGGCGGCCGGGTGCCGGGGCAGATCGGAGCCACAATGCTGCGAGACGCCCGGCACCTGCCCGTAGGGTGGGTTTCCAACCCACCTCCCCCCCTCTCCACCCCGCACTCCATCCGCAGGCGCAGGGCGAGCGCCGGCCCGTGGGGTGGCGCCCCGACGCCTGAGCGGCGCGCTTTATCGTGCCACCACCTCCCCGCCCCGACCGCCGCGCAAACGTCACCGGAGCGCCAGCCCGCGGGACGGGCCGGCGCTCGCCCTGCGCCTCTGGCGCGCACCGGGCGGGGAGCGCCGCTCAGGCGTCGCACCCCAGGCCCGGGCATCAGCCCGGCTCCCCCCGCTCCTCCCCACCCATCTGCCCCAGGTACTCGTTCAACAGGCTCACCCGCCGCGGCCGGAAGCTCAGGCCCTCCCGCGCCGCCGTCTCGATCTGGTGCAGGTTGAACCGCCGGAACCCCTCCCTCAGGCAGCACCACGCGAGGAGCTGGTGGCGGTCCTCCGAGAACACCAGCCCGAGCGGGTAGACCACCCGCTCCGTCGCCGCCCCGCCCCGGTCGACATAGGCCAGCCGCACCGCCTCCTCCGCCCAGGCCGCCTCGCGGAGCAGCCCCATCCACGGCGGCGCCTCGGGGCGCTGGAAGTAGCGGTAGGCGTGGAGGACATGGTGCATCGCCTGCCGCTGCACCCGCTCCGGCAGGGTGGCGACGATCTTCGCCATGGCGCGTTCCGCCGCCTCCGCCAGCTCCGCGTCGCCCCAGGCGCGGATCTCGGCGAGGCCGAGCGCCACTGCCTCCACCTCCAGCCGGTCGAACATCTGCGGCGGCAGCGCCGGATCCTCCGTCAGCGTGTAGCCGTAGCCTGCCTCGCCCTCGATCCTCGCCCCCGCCGCCCGCAGCGCGGCGATGTCACGGTAGATCGAGCGTTCCGAGAGGCCCAGCTCCTCCGCCAGACGCGCCGCTGTCACCGGCGGGCGCAGGCGGCGCATGAGATCGAGAAGGCGCAGCAGGCGATCGGCGCGGGCCATCCGGCGCTCCTGTCAGGTTCTGTCAGGGGGAGGGGAGCATAGCTGCTCCCATCGCACAATGGAGTCACCGCCATGATCACCCTCTACCACTCCCCCGTCAGCCGCGCGACGCGCGTCCTCGCCCTCGTCCATGCCCTCGGCGCGCTGGACAAGGTGGAGCTGAAGCCCGTCACCATCCCGCGGATGGATGGCTCGGGCGACCGGGACCCCTCCAACCCGCATCCCGACGGCAAGGTGCCGCTTCTCGTCGAGGACGGCGTCGCGGCCTGGGAATCGGGCGCCATCATGCTGCGCCTGACGGAGCTCTTCCCCGACGCCGGCCTTGGGGTGGAAAGCGGCCCGCGCCGTGGCCGCTTCCTCGGCTGGATGCACTGGTACGGATCGGTCTTCGAGCCGGCCTACCTCAACATGGTCGACGGCACGGGCGCCCCCGGCACTGCCATGCACGCGGCCATCCGCGGCGTGCCCGAGGCGGTGGAGCGGCTGCGTGTCGCGCTCTCCGATGGCCCTTGGCTGATGGGGGAGCAGATGACGGCGGCCGACTTCCTCGTCGCCTCCACCTACATCTGGTTCCCCGATGCCACGCCCGACTTCGCGAAGGACTGGGTGGCCCGGGTGACGGATCACCCCTCCTACCGCTGGGCCGTCGCCCGCGATGAGGAGCTGATGGCCCCCGCCTAGCCCTCTCCCCGCGCCGGCACCGCCGGCGCGGCGGTCGCCGCCTCCGCCGCCGCCACGCGCGGCGGCGCCTTGGCCAGCTGCACGGCGAGGATGCCGGCGGCGATGATCGCGACGCCCACCGCGTCGAGCCAGCTCAGCCGCTCGCCGAGCAGCAGCGCGGCGACGGCCACCCCGATGAACGGGTTGAGGAAGTGGAAGGCCGAGGCCTTCACCGTCCCGATCCGCCGCACAAGCAGGAACCACAGCCACGTCGCCACCAGCCCGGGGAAGACGGTCGTGTAGGCGAAGGAGAGCACCAGCTCCCGGCTCCACGCCACCTCGGCCCCCCGCTCCAGCAGCAGCGCCGGCAGGCCGACGGTGGCGGCGCCGACGAGCATCTGCAGCCCCACGACCATCAGCAGGTTCCCCCCGTTCGAGGCACTGCGGACGGAGAGCGTCGCCACCGCCAGCGCCAGCGCCCCGACAACGCAGAGGAGGATCCCCCAGCCCACGGCGCCGCCGGTCACCCGGGTGGACATGATCAGCGCCACGCCGCCCATGCCCACGATCAGCCCGCCCAGCGCCAGCGGTGCCGGTCGGTCGCCGAGCGCGATCCAGCCGAGGAGGGCGACGATCAGCGGCATGGAGGAGGCGATGATGGCGGCCAGCGACGCCTCCACCCACTGCATGGCGACGAAGTTGAGGCCGAGGTAGAGCCCGTTCTGGCAGATGCCGAAGACGATGATGCCCCGCCACGCGGCCCGGCCCTTCGGCATCCGCTGCCCCAGCGCCTTCGCGATGGCCAGCGCCAACAGCCCGGCGATCAGGTAGCGCAAAGTCAGGGCGGAGAGGGGCGGCGCGGCGGTGACGATGATCCGCGCCGAGGCGAAGGCGGAGGACCACAGGAAGGCGAAGGCCAGCCCGATGCCGATTGCGCGAATATCCATGGCCGTCCTCCTCGTCGCGGGCGAACTCACCCGCTCCTCCCCTGAATGTCCATGGCCGCGGGCCACATGGCGGCGATGCGTCGCGTGCAAGCCCCGTGCCGCCCGCATCCCGCCCGTGCTGCGACCCACCTGCCCAGCAAGGCGGCAGGCTCCGCCGCGTCCCCTGCCCCTTTGGCCCTGATGCGGCCGGTTGGCATTCTCCCTGTCATCTGCACGCGCTAAGGCGCAGAGGAGGCAGGCAAAGGAACATGAGCGTGGCGAACTCTCACAAGCGGCGGCGCTGGCGCATCCGCGCCGGCATGGTGCTCGTCGCCCTGTCGGCGCTGGTCACCCTCGTCGGCCTCCTCGCGCAGCTCGTCCCCGATGCGATGCCGGTGTTCGGCCGGCTCGCCCGCGTCGCCGACAGCCTCCGCCTGCACCTGTTCCTCCTCGCCATCCCGCTCGCCCTCGGGGCCGTCGCCCTCCGCCCCCGCCGCGCCGGGCTGTCGGCGCTGCTCGCCGCGCTCCTCGGCCTTGGGCTCCTCGCGGGGGATTATGCCCGCCGAGCCTCCCCGGCAGGGGAGGAGAGGGACCTGTCGATCCTCTGGTTCAACGTCCTCGGCACCAACGACATCCCGCTCGGGCAGCTGGCGCGGGCCATCCGCGCGGACTCACCGGACCTCGTCGTGCTGACTGAGGCGCTGCCGGCCGTCGGCCTCCATGACCAGCTCAGCACCCGCTATCCCTACAGCTTCGGCTGCGAGATGCGGCGGGACTGCAGCATCCTGATCCTGTCGAAACTGCCGCTGGACGAGGCGCAGATCGCCGACCTCTCCAGCTACCACCCCAACCGCCGCGCCTCCTTCACCGTCACCCACCCCGCCGCCGAGATCTCCGTGCAGGTGCTGCACATGATCAAGCCCTGGCTCTTCCGCTACACGGCGCAGGAGGAGGCGGTGGTCGACGAGGTGCTGGAGCGGCGGCCGCCGGACATCCTGATGGGCGATTTCAACTCGGCCCCGTGGAGCCGGCGGATGCTGGCGCTCGAGCGCGAGCATGACCTCCGCCACGCGCGCCTGCCGGTCGCGACATGGCCCGTGCCGGCGGGGCCGCTGGGCATCCCCATCGATCACGTGCTGGTGGGCGAAGGCTATGCCATCACCTCGCTGGAGGAATGGGGCGAGGGCCTCGGCTCCAACCACCTCGGCCTCATCGCCGGCATCGACATCCTGCCGCAGGACTGACCGCAGCCTCGGGCCCCACTTGCCGGCCCTGCCGGGCCGTCTCGTCCGCCCGCAACCCCCCGGCGCCAAAAGAAAAAGGGCCGCCCGCAGGCAGCCCCCGTTTCCATCGGCCGGTCAGCGCGCTCAGGCGTTGACGCTGTCCTTCAGAGCCTTGGCGATGGTGACCTTCACCGCCTTGTCGGCCTCTTTCTTCATCTGCTCACCGGTGGCCGGGTTCCGGACCATGCGCTCGGGGCGCTCGCGGCAGTAGATCTTGCCGATGCCGGGGATCGTCACGGCACCGCCGGAGGACACTTCGTTGGTGATGATCTCGGCGAGAGCGTCGAGAGTGGCGCCGGCGGACTTCTTGTCGGTTTCAGTCGCCTCGGCGAGCGCGGAGACGAGCTGCGCCTTGGTCATCGGTTTTGCTGCCATTGGTAGATCTCCTTACATCAGCCCCGAGGACTTGTGGGGAGCGCCCACAAGTCGACAGTCATTTGGGTATCCACACAATGATTTGTGTGACGTTGCAAGCCTTTTCCGTGCTTATACGCCTTCTTTTATTGGTTTTCCTGCTGGAATGCCGGGTTAAGCACTTTCCCGCTCATGCCATCCCGGCCCGTCGGCGGTCAGAGGAACGCCGTCTCCTCGAAGCTGCGCAGCTTGCGGCTGTGCAGCCGCTCCAGCGGCATGTCGCGCAGGCATTCCATGGCGCGGATGCCGATCATCAGGTGCCGGGCGACCTGCGTCTTGTAGAAGTCGCTGGCCATGCCCGGCAGCTTCAGCTCCCCGTGCAGCGGCTTGTCGGAGACGCAAAGGAGCGTGCCGTAGGGCACCCGGAAGCGGAAGCCGTTGGCGGCGATCGTCGCGCTCTCCATATCCAGCGCCACGGCGCGGGACTGGCTGAGCCGGCGCACCGGGCCCTCGTGCTCGCGCAGCTCCCAGTTGCGGTTGTCGAGGCTGGCGACGGTGCCCGTCCGCATGATGCGCTTGAGCTCGTATCCCTCCAGCTCCGTCACCTCTTCCACCGCCGATTCCAGCGCCGTCTGGATCTCCGCCAGCGGCGGGATGGGCACCCAGACCGGCAGGTCGTCGTCGAGCACCTTGTCTTCGCGCAGATAGGCATGGGCGAGGACGAAATCCCCCAGCCGCTGCGAGTTGCGCAGGCCGGCGCAGTGGCCGACCATCAGCCAGGCGTGGGGGCGGAGCACGGCGATATGGTCCGTCGCCGTCTTGGCGTTGGAGGGGCCGACGCCGATGTTGACCAGCGTGATCCCCTGCCCGTCCTTGCGGGTCAGGTGATAGCTCGGCATCTGCGGCAGCTTCGCCGGCATGTGCATCGGCGCCTCGGCATCGGTGATCACCTGGTAGCCGGGGCCGACGAAGCTCTCGTAGCCCGAATCCGGGTCCGCCAGCGCGGTGCGGGCGAAGGCTTCGAACTCCTCCACGTAGAACTGGTAGTTGGTGAAGAGCACGTGGTTCTGGAAGTGCTGCGGGCTCGTCGCCGTGTAGTGCGACAGGCGCGCCAGCGAGTAGTCGATCCGCTGCGCGGTGAAGGGCGCCAGGGGATGCGCGCCGTCGGGGTAGAGGAAGCCCTCGCCGTTGACGATGTCGTCATGCGTCGTCGTCAGGTCCGGCACGTCGAAGAAGTCGCGCAGGATGAACTGCGCCGCCCCCTCCTGCGGCACAGAGATCGCGGCATCGTTGGCCACCGCGAAATGCACCGGGATCGGCGTGTCCGACGGCCCGATGGAGACGGGCAGATGGTGGTTCTGGATCAGCAGGCCGATCTGCTGGCGCAGGTAGTTGGCGAAGAGCTCAGGCTGCGTGACGGTGGTCACGTAGGTTCCGGGCTGGGCGACATGGCCGAAGGAGAGGCGGCTGTCCGTCTGCTCGAAGCTGGCGCAGGTGAAGCGGATCTCCGGGTAGAAGGCCCGCGCCCGCGCCTGCGGCCGGCCGGAGGAGATCGCCTCGCGGAAATGCTCCTGCAGAAAGCCCGTCGCCTCGGCGTAGAGCTGGATCAGCCGCTCGACGGCGGCGCCGGCGTCGTCGAAGGATTCGTGGTCGGCCGGGGCCGGGGTGAGGATGGGCAGGTGACTGCCGGAATGCTTGTTCATGTGGCGTCCTCGAAAAGCGGAACGAGCTCGAATGTGCGAACATCGACGAGCCCGAGATCTGAAATGCGCAGCTCGGGGATGACCACGAGCGCGAGCAGCGAATGCTGCATGTAGGCGTTGTTGAGCGTGCAGCCGGCCTCGGCCATCGCCCGGCCCAGCGCCTGCGCCTGCTCGGCGACCTCGGCGGCGGGGCTGTCGGACATCAGGCCCGCGATGGGCAGGGGCACGGTGGCCCGCTCGGCGCCGTCGCGCCAGAGCGTGACGCCGCCGCCGAGCTCGCCCAGATGGTTGGCGGCGGCCGCCATCATCTCGCGGTCGGTGCCGACGACGATCATGTGGTGGCTGTCATGCGCGACGGTGGAGGCCATGGCCATACGGCCAGTGTAACCGAAGCCGGAGACGAAGGCATTGGTGACACCCCCCGTCCCCCGATGCCGCTCCACCAGCGCGATCTGGGCGACCTCGCCCTCCGTCTCCACCAGTCCGTCGATGACGGGCAGGTCGGCGGTGAGCGCCTTCGTCGGCGCCTGGTTCTCCACCACGCCGATGACCTTGGCGCGGACGGAGTTGCGCCCCTCGGGCGCGGCGATCTCGAAATCTTCCGGGGCCACGGACCTGCCGAGCTTCACCGTGGCGCGCGCGCTCTCCGGCCAGTCCAGATGCGGGCAGTCGGCGAGGAGCGTGCCGCCCTCTGCGACCTTGACGCCCCGTGCCCAGACCGCCTCGATCGGCAGCTCCTCCAGCGAGGAGGTCAGGATCATGTCCGCCCGCCGGCCCGGCGCGATGGAGCCGAGCTCCCGCTCCAGCCCGAAATGGGTGGCGGTGTTCACCGTGGCCATCTGCAGCGCGATCAGCGGCTCGCAGCCGCAGGCGATGGCATGGCGGACGACACGGTCCATATGGCCCTCGCCAACCAGCGTGCCGGAATGGCTGTCATCGGTGCAGAGGATGAAGTTGCGGGGGTCGAGCCCCTTCTCGGTGATCGCGGTGATCTGGCTTTCCACGTCGTACCACGCCGAGCCGAGCCGCAGCATCGAGCGCATGCCCTGCCGGGCGCGCGCGATGGCGTCGCTCTCCGCCGTGCCCTCGTGATCGTCCGCCGCGCCGCCGGCGGCATAGGCATGGAAGGGGATGCCCCGGTCGGGGGAGGCATAATGCCCGCCGACGACCTTGCCGGCGCGCATGGTGGCGGCCATCTCCTCCAGCATCTGAGGGTCGCCGTTGACCACGCCGGGGAAGTTCATCATCTCCCCCAGCCCGACGATGCCGGGCCAGGCCATCGCCTCGGCCACGTCCTCGGCGGTGATCTCGTATCCCGTCGTCTCCAGCCCGGGGGCGGAGGGGGCGCAGGAGGGCATCTGCGTGAAGATGTTGAGAGGCTGCATCAGCGCCTCGTCATGCATCAGCCGCACGCCGGCGAGCCCGAGCACGTTGGCGATCTCGTGCGGGTCGGTGAACATCGTCGTGGTGCCATGCGGCGCCACGGCGGCGGCGAACTCCGCCGGGATGAGCATCCCGCTCTCGATATGCATGTGCCCGTCGATGAGCCCCGGGATCAGGTAGCGCCCGCCACCCTCGACGACCTCCGTCCCCTCGCCGATGCAATGGCTGGCGTCCGGGCCGACATAGGCGAAGCGCCCCTCGGCGACGGCGACCTGCCAGCCGGGCAGCACCTCGCGGGACTGGACGTTGACGAGCGTGAGGTCGCGCAGCACGAGGTCGGCAGGCGCGCGACCGGCGGCGACGGCGACGAGACGGGGGGCCGCGTCGGCCCATGATTTGACGGGGCGTTCCATCGCCAAATCTGACACCATCGAGGCGACAGGGGCAAGACGGCCGCCCGCCGATTTGCGGCGGAACGCTGCGGAGGTGGGGCGGGAGGGCGCTCTACTCCGGCGGCAGCGCGGGGAAGGCCGGCGGCGGAGGGGGGCTGTCTGCCCCCCGCGGCCGGAGGCCGCCCCCCCCGAGGATTTTCAGGACCAAAGACAGGGGGGCGCGTCGGAGAGGGGGGCGCCCCGGGCCGGTCAGTCCTGGAACTCGGGGGCGGTGAGCTGGCGGGGTTCGACCTCGACGGAACTGGCGGGGTCGAGGCTCTTGCCGCCGGGGACGACGCCCAGCGCCTCGAACTTGCGGGCGGAGGGGAGGATGCGGCCCTCGAGCGAGCCCACCGCCTTGTTGTAATTCTCCACCGAGGAGCGCAGCGCGTTGCCGACGCGGGTCAGGTGGTCGGCGAAGGTGGAGAGGCGCTCGTAGAGCTCCTGCCCGACCTTCTGCACCTCGGCCGCGTTCTCGGCCATCTTCTCCTGCTGCCAGCCGTAGGCGATGGACTTCACCAGCGCCATCAGCGTCGTCGGCGTGGCGATCAGCACCCGGTTCTCGAAGGCGTATTCGATGAGCCCCGGGTCCGCCTCCGCCGCCGCGGCGACGAAGGTCTCGCCGGGGATGAACATCACCACGAAATCCGGCGTCGAGGGCAGGCGGGACTGGTAGTCCTTCGAGGCCAGCACCTTCACGTGCTGGCGGACGTGGCGGGCATGGCGGGCCATGCACTCCGCCTGCGCCTCGGGCGTCGCCGCCTCCAGCGCGTCGAGGTAGCCCTCCAGCGGGGTCTTGGCGTCGATGACGATGTGCTTGCCGCCGGGGATGGTGACGACGGCGTCGGGGCGCTGGCGGCCCTCGTCGCCCTCCATGCTCTGCTCCAGCCGGAAGTCGACATGCTCGCTCATCCCGGCCATCTCGAAGACCTGCCGCAGCTGCATCTCGCCCCAGCGGCCGCGCGTCTTGGGGGCGCGCAGCGCCTGCACCAGCCGGTGCGTCTCGTGCCCGAGGTTGGCCTGCCCCTCGGCCAGCTTGGTCACCTGCTCGCGGATGGCGCCGTAGGCCTCGGACCGGGCCTTCTCGATCTCGCCGATGCGGGTGTCGAAATGGCCGAGCTTCTCGCCCAGCGGCTTGACGAGCTCGGCGATGGCCTGCTGGCGCTTGCCCAGATCCTCCTCCGCCGTCTGCCGGTGCTGGGCGAAGCGCTCCGTCGCCAGATCGAGGAAGCGCTTCGAATTGGCGGAGAGGACCTCGCCGGCGAGGGAGGAGAAGCGGTCCTCCACCTCTTTCCTCAGGCCGCGGATCTCTTCCATGCGCGTCTCGAAGCTGGATTTGAGCGTCTCCAGCTCCGTCTCCAGCCGGGCCTTCTGGCGGCGCTCGTCCTCCAGCGCGGCGCCGGCACGGCGCAGCTCGTCCACCAGCTCGGGCATCCGCTCGGCGCGGGCGGTCAGGCTGGCATTGGCGACGTTGAGCTCGCCGATCTCGCCACGCAGCTCCCGCGCCTCGGCGCGCGCCGCCTCCACCTCCGCCGTCAGGCGGGCGGCGGCGCGGGCGCGGAGCAGCGTGGAGAGCAAGAGCAGCGCGAGGAGGCCGGCAGCGATGAGGGCGAGGAGCGGGCCGTTGGCGGCGATCCACGTGGTGAGCTGGTCCATGGTGCCTCCCTGTCTGGCGGTGTGGCGCCCTCCGGCAGCGCCTAGCGGCGGCCGAAGAGTTTTTCGATATCGGTCAGGCTGAGCTCCACCCAGGTGGGGCGCCCGTGGTTGCAGGTGCCGGAATAGGGCGTCGCCTCCATCTCGCGCAGGAGGGCGTTCATCTCCTCCCCCCGCATCCGGCGGCCGGAGCGGACGGAGCCGTGGCAGGCGATGCGGCTGAGGATCGCGTCGATCCGGGCGGCCAGCGCGTTGCCGGCGCCGGGGGCCTCCTCCTCCACCAGATCGGAAAGATCGGAGAGGAGGGCCTTGCAATCCACCTCGCCGAGGAGGGCCGGCACCTCGCGCACGGCGATGGTGCCGGGGCCGAAGGCCTCGATCGTCAGCCCGAGGGAGGAGAGCGTCTCCGCCTCCGCCAGCAGGGCCTCGGCGGCGGCGCCGAGCTCCACGATCTCGGGGATGAGCAGGGCCTGCGCGGCGATGCCCGTCTCCGCCCGCTGGCGCTTGAGGCGCTCGTAGACGAGCCGCTCGTGGGCGGCGTGCTGGTCGACGATGACCATGCCGCGGGAGGTCTGCGCGATGATGTAGTTCTCGTGCACCTGCGCCCGGGCGGCGCCGAGCGGCGAGTCCGGCAGCGGCTCGGCGGGCCCCTCATCGCTCCCTTGCGGGCGCGCCTCGGGCGGCTCGTATCGGGCCGAGGGGGCTGCGAGATCGGCGAAGCCGGGCGCGGCCGCCGGGTAGCCCGAAGAGGGGCGCGGCCCCGGCCGGTCCATCTGGTAGATGCGTGCCCCCTCCGGCTCCGTCCGCGCGGCGCCCAGCGCCTCGCTCGTCAGCGTGCGCGAGCTGCGGTGCCCGGCGCCGGCGAGCGCGTGGCGGAGGGCGGAGACGACGAGGCCGCGCGCCACCCCCGGCTCACGGAAGCGCACCTCCGCCTTGGCGGGGTGGACGTTGACGTCGACCGCCTCCGCCGGGCAGGCGAGGTAGAGCGCCGCCGCCGGGTAGCGGCCGGGGGCGAGGCAATCGGCATAGCCGGCGCGCAGCGCGCCGATCAGCAGCTTGTCGCGGACGGGGCGGTTGTTGACGAAGAGGTACTGATGCGTCGCCGAGCCGCGCGAATAGGTCGGCAGCGCCGCGAGCCCCGTGAGGTGCAGCCCCTCCCGCTCCGCATCGAGGTCGATGGCGTTTTCGGCGAAGTCGCGCCCCATCACCGCCGCCAGCCGGGCGTGCAGCGCATCGAACAGGTCCCCCTGCTCGGCCTCGACGCGAAAGATCACCCGCTCGTCGCCGTCCCGCGCATCGCAGAGGCGGAAGGCCACCCCCGGCTCGGCCATGGCGAGGCGGCGGATCACATCGCCCACCGCCTGCGCCTCCGCCCGTTCGGAGCGCAGGAACTTCAGGCGGGCGGGGGTGGCGTAGAAGAGGTCGCGCAACTCGACGATGGTGCCCCGCCGCAGCGCCGCCGGCTTGACCGGCCCGATGCGCCCGCCCTCGGCGGAGATGCAGACGGCCTCTTCCCCCTCCGTCCGCGTCGTCAGGCTCAGCCGCCCCACGGCGGCGAGCGAGGCCAGCGCCTCGCCGCGGAAGCCGAAGGAGTGGATGTCGGTGAGGTTCGTCCCGTCGATCTTGGAGGTGGCGTGCCGGGCCAGCGCCAGCGGCAGATCCTCCGCCGAGATGCCGGAGCCGTCGTCGACCACGCGGATCAGCCCGGCGCCACCTCCGGCGATCGTCACCTCGATGCGGCGGGCGCCGGCGTCGAGCGCGTTCTCCACCAGCTCCTTCACGGCGGAGGCCGGCCGCTCCACCACCTCGCCGGCGGCGATGCGGTTGATCGCCGTCTCGCCGAGCTGGCGGATTCGCGAGCGGGGGGCGTCTATCTTGCGCAGAGGGTCGGCCATGCGCCCATATCTAGCATGGGAGCAGGCCGCCCTGCACCCGAAAACTACTCCGCCGGGGCGGTCTCGTCGCCCTCTTCGGCGGCATCTTCCTCCGCCTCCGCGGGGCCTACGACATTGTCCTCCAGCCCCTCCGGCTGGCCGGCGACGACGAAGTAGAGGTCCTCCGGCTGCAGCAGGCGCGCGGCGACGCGGTTCACGTCCTCCAGCGTCACCGCCTCGATGTAGGAGTTGCGCTCGATGACGTAGTCCGGCGGCAGGTCGAGCATCTGCATGCCCACCATGATCCGCGCGATCTCGTCATTGCCGGTGAAGCGCAGCGGGTACTCGCCGGTCATGTAGGTCTTCGCTGCCTCCAGCTCCGCCTCCGTCACGCCGTTCTCGGCGAGATCGGCCCAGACGTCCTTCACGACGCCCACCGCCTCGCCCATCGTGGCATTGGCGGAGGCGAAGGAGCCCACGATGGCCTCGGCATTGTCGAAGACGTAAAGGCTCGTGCCCACGCCGTAGGTCAGCCCCCGCTCTTCGCGCAGCTCCTGCATCAGGCGGGTGTCGAAGCCGTCGCCCCCGAGGATCTGGTTGAGCACGATGGCGGCGAAGTAATCGGGATCGTCCCAGCCGATGCCCTGATGGCCGAAGATGGCGATGCTCTGCGGCGTCTCGAAATCGACGAGGTCCACCCCGCCGGGCGCCGCGAAATCGACGTGGCCGCCGAGCTCCGGCCCGCTCTCGGGCACGCCCTCCAGCAGCTCGTCGATCAGCGCCTCCGCCTCCTCGGGCGTGATGTCACCGACGGCGCCGACATAGGCGCGGTCCGTCACCAGCAGGTCCTGAAAGCTCTGCATCAGGTCATCGCGCGTCAGCCCGCTGACGCTCTCCACCGTGCCGTCCGAGTCGCTGCCGTAGGGCGCATCCGGGAAGGCATTGGCGAAGAAGCGGCGGGAGGCGAGCGTGCCGGGCCGTCGCTGGGCGGCATCGAGCCCCGCCAGCACCTGCGCGCGCACCCGCTCCACCGCGTCCTCGTCGAAGCGCGGCTCCGTCAGCGCCTGATGGAGGAGGGCGACGGCCTCGTCCCGGTTCTCCGTCAGCATCCGGGCGGAGATGGAGAGCGTGTCGTCGTAGACGCCGAACTCGAAGGTCGCCGCCAGCGCCTCCCGCGCCTCCTGAAATTCCCCGGCATCCATGTCGCCGGAGCCCTCCTCGAGGAGGCCGGTCATCAGGTTGGCGGCGCCGCGCTTGCCTTCCGGGTCCAGCGCCGCGCCGCCCTGGGCGCGGATCTCCAGCGCCACGAAGGGCAGCGAATGGTCTTCCACCAGCCACAGGTCGATGCCGCCGGGGGTGGTCAGCTCCTGGATCTCCACCTCCGCGGCGGCGGGGGTGGCGGCGATGAGGGCGAGGGTGACGGTCAGAGCACGGATCATTGCAGCGCCTCCTGGCGATCGGCGACGACATAGGCGGTGACGGAGCTGTCGATGTCGAACAGCGCCTCGGCGGCGGCCATGACATCCTCGGGCGTCACCGCCTGCAGGATGTCCGGCCACGCCTCGATATCCTCGATGGTCAGGCCCTGCGTCAGCCCGGCCCCGTAGCGGCGGGCGAGGCCTTCCACATCGTCGCGGGCGTAGATCTCCGCCGCGCCGAGCTGCGTCTTGATGCGCTCGAACTGCTCCTCGTCGACGCCCTCCTCGAGGAACTGCGTGATCACCCCGTCCATCGCCGCCTCGGCCTCGCTCAGCGTGACGCCCTCGGCGGGGGCGACGGTGAGCGAGAAGGTGTTGTCGTCGAGGGACATGGCCCCGTAGCCGGCGCCGGAGAAGAGGGCGATGTTCTCGTCGAAGCTCAGCTCCCGCGCCATGAGCGAGGTGAAGCTGGAGCCGCCGAGGATCTGCTCGAGGTAGACGAGCGCCGCCGCCTCCTCCTGCGCGCCGCTGTCCCGCTCCTGCGCGAGGTAGGAGCGCAGCAGGTAATCCTGCCCGACGCGCGGATCGGCGTAGATGATCCGCCGCGCCGCCCTCTGCGGCGGCTCCTCGGTGCGAAAGCGTTCCGGCAGCTGCGGCTCGGCGGGGATGGGGCCGTAGTGTTCCTCGGCGAGGGCGAGGACCGCCTCGGGCTCCACGTCCCCGGCGACGACGAGGATGGCGTTGTTAGGCGAGTAGTAGAGATCGTACCAGGCGAGCGCGTCCTCCTGCGTCAGCGCCTCCATCTCGTGCCGCCAGCCGATGACCGGCTGGCCGTAGCGGTGGTTGAGGTATTGCGACGCCATGATCTGCTCGCGCGCCAGCGCGCCGGCATTGCTGTCCACCCGCTGGTTGCGCTCCTCGAGGATGACGCTGCGCTCGGTGGCGATATCCTCCTCCGTCAGGCGGAGGTTGTTCATCCGGTCGCTCTCCATCTCCATCATCAGCTCCAGCCGGTCGGCGGCGACGCGCTGGAAGTAGGCGGTGTAGTCGTAGGAGGTGAAGGCGTTGTCCGTCCCGCCGTTGGCGGCGACGACGGTTGAGAACTCGCCAGCCTCCATGCTGTCCGTCGCCTTGAACATCAGGTGCTCGAGGAAATGCGCGACACCGGAGAGGCCCGGAGGCTCGTCGGCGGAGCCGGCGCGGTACCACACCATGTGCACGACGGCGGGGGCGCGGTGATCCTCGATCACCACCACGTCCATGCCGTTGTCCAGCGTGTAGGTGGTGACGTCATCGGTCTGGGCCTGCGCGGCCGCGGCCGGCAGCGCGAGCGCGGCGACGAGGGAGAGGGCGAGCTGACGCATGAATCCTCCTGCGGGCATGTCAGCGCGAGACTACAGCCGCCGGCACATCCCGCAAAGCCGGCCCTACCAATCCGTGATACCCCGCGAGCAGGGCGGAGCGGGGGGACCCGGGGCTGCGTTTTGCCGCCGTTCAGCTCGGCACCGCCGCCGCTGCCGTCGCCCTGCCCGGGCAATCGGCGCCCGGCCCGTAGGGTGGGTTTCCAACCCACCTCTCCCCTCTCCACCGGGCGCCCCCCTCTCCGGCGCAGGGCGAGCGCCTGCCCGTGGGATGGCGCCTCAACGGCCCCGCTGCCGCGCTTTATGCACGCCAAACCCCTCCCCGCCCTGAGCGGATCACCAAGCCCCACCACAGCGCCAGCCCGCCGGGACGGGCAAGCGCTCGCGCGGCGCCCTTGGCGCGCACCGGGCGGGGGAGCAGCTAGGACCGGTCACTTCGTGGAGGAGCGGGATACCGGCGGGACAACCCTCCGCCGCCCACCGTAGGGTGGGTTTACAACCCACCTCCCGCGCGCCCGGCGCCAAGGCGGGCCAAAGGCCCGCCCCGCCACTTCACCGCCGCCCGATCTCCCCGCGCACGCCGCCGGTCTGACCCCGGTCGAGCAGCAGGTGATCGAGGAGCACCGCCGCCATCATCGCCTCGCCCACCGGCACCGCGCGGATGCCGACGCAGGGGTCGTGGCGGCCCTTGGTGATCAGCTCCACCGGCTCTCCGTCCACCGTGATCGACTGCCGCGGCGAGAGGATGGAGGACGTCGGCTTCACCGCGAAGCGCACCACAACCGGCTGGCCCGAGGAGATGCCGCCGAGGATCCCTCCCGCGTTGTTCGAGCTGAACGAGAGCCCCTCGTTCTCCCCCCAGAACAGCTCGTCGGCATTGTCGCGCCCCGTCAGCGCCGCCGCGCCCATGCCGGCGCCGATCTCGACGCCCTTCACCGCGTTGATGCTCATCATCGCCGCCGCCAGCTCGGTGTCGAGCTTGCCATAGACGGGGGCGCCCAGCCCGGGGGGAACCCCCTCCGCCACCACCTCGATGACGGCGCCGACGGAGTTGTGGTCGTCCTTGCGCAGGAACTCCAGGTACTCCGCCCACTCCTCCACCGCGCCCGGGTCGGGGCACCAGAAGTCGTTCTTCCCGATCTCCCCGGCGTCGAACCGGCTCCGGTCGATGCCCTTCTCGCCCATCTGCACCATGTAGCCGGTGATCTTGAGCCCCGGCACCAGCGCGCCCAGCGCCGCCCTCGCCACGCCCCCGGCCGCGACCCTCGCCGCCGTCTCCCGGGCCGAAGACCGCCCGCCCCCGCGCGGGTCCCGCAGCCCGTACTTCAGGTGATAGGTCAGATCGGCGTGACCGGGGCGGAACTGCTTCGCGATGTCGGAATAATCCTTCGACCGCTGGTCGGTGTTGCGGATCATCAGCGAGATCGGCGTCCCCGTCGTCAGCCCATCGTAGGTGCCGGAGAGGATCTCCACCTCGTCCGCCTCCTTGCGCTGCGTGGTGTGCCGGCTCTGCCCCGGCCTTCGCGCATCGAGCCACGGCTGGATGTCGCCCTCCGTCAGCGGCACACCCGGCGGGCAGCCATCGACGACGGCGCCGAGCGCCTTCCCATGGCTCTCGCCCCATGTGGTGACGCGGAAGAGGTGGCCGTAGCTGTTGTGGCTCATGGGGCGGCTCCTTGGCAGGCGGGCCATCTCTAGGGCCATGCGGGCGCTATCGCAAACCCCCTTGGGGTGCGCGTCGGCGGGCGGGTGGGCGGTGGGTTACAAACCCACCCTACGCAGGGCGGGCGGGCCCCACCCACCCGCGACGCACCGTAGGGTGGGTTTCCAACCCACCAAGCCCGGCCCGCCACCCCGAGCTGCCCTCGCACGCCGGCCCGTGGGATGGCGCCGCAACGCGGCCGCTCAGGTGTTTTATCGTTCCACACCCCTCGTCGCGGCCCGCTCCGCACCGCCTTCACCAGAGCGCCAGCCCGCCGGGACGGGCCGGCGCTCGCTCGGCGCCTTCGGCTTGATTCCGCGCGGGCGGAGCGGGACCGGCGGTCACTCCCCCTTGCGCCCGCGCGCCCTGTCCCTATCTTCCGCCTCACCTCGGGGGACCCGGCTGCAATGCCGGGCTGAGATGCGGACACCCGCGAACCCGTTGAACCTGAACCGGTTAGAACCGGCGGAGGGAAGGTACGAGCGCTCCACACCGCTCTCATGCCGTCTTTCCGCCCCGCATGAGAGGACCGCACGATGCGCACCATTCTCGCCACGGGGCTGAGCTTCGCTGCTACCGCAGCCATGGCCCAGACGCCCGAACTGACGATCTACACCTATGACAGCTTCGTCACCGATTACGGCCCCGGCCCGGTGATCGAGGAGAACTTCGAGGCCACCTGCGGCTGTGACCTCACCTTCGAGGCCTTCGGCGACGGCGCCGCCCTCCTCTCCCGCCTCCGGCTGGAGGGCGACAGCACCGACGCCGACATCATCCTCGGGCTCGATACCAACCTCACCGCCGAAGCCGCCGACACCGGCCTCTTCGCGCCCCATGGCATCGAGACCCCGGCCCTCGACATCCCCATCCCGTGGACCGACCCGCTCTTCCTGCCCTACGACTGGGGCTACTTCGCCTTCATGGGCGACGCCTCCATCGAGGCCCCCACCTCGTTCCGCGAGCTGGCCGACAGCGACATCCAGGTGGTGATCGAGGACCCCCGCTCCTCCACCCCCGGCCTCGGGCTCGTCTACTGGGTCGAGGCCGCCTATGGCGACGAGGCCCCCGCGATCTGGGAGGCGCTGGCCGACAACATCCTCACCGTCACCCCCGGCTGGTCGGAGGCCTACGGCCTCTTCACCGAGGGCGAGGCGGATGCGGCGCTCTCCTACAACACGTCCGAGGCCTATCACCTCGTCGCCGAGGGCGATGACACCAAGGTCGCCTGGCCCTTCGAGGAAGGCCACTACATGCAGGTCGAGGTGGCCGGCAAACTCGCCTCCACCGACGTGCCCGAGCTGGCGGACGACTTCCTCGCCTTCATGCTGACCGACGGCTTCCAGGGCCCGATCCCGGAGACGAACTGGATGTTCCCCGTCGTCATGCCGGAAGGCGGCCTCGGCGAAGGCTGGCAAAGCCTCGTGGAGCCCGAAACCGCGCTCCTCTACTCCCCCGAAGAGGCTCAGGCCCGCCGCGAGGAGGCCATCGAGACGTGGCGCACCGCGCTCTCCCAGTAGGACCCGGGGTCGCCGCGTCCCTCGCGGTGCTGGCCTTCGTGCTGGTGCCGCTGGGGGCCGTGGCCCTCCGCGCCGGGGGGGCGGGGATGCCCTCCCCCGGCGACTGGGCGGCCTTCCGCTTCACGCTCTGGCAGGCGGCGCTCTCCGCGCTGATCTCCTGCGCCCTCGCCGTGCCCGTCGCCCGCGCCCTGATGCGCCGCCGCTTCCCCGGCCGCGCGCTCTTCATCAGCCTCATCGGCGCGCCCTTCATCCTGCCCGTCATCGTCGCCGTCTTCGGCCTCGTCGCAATCTTCGGCCGCAACGGCTGGCTCAACGCCGCGCTCGGCCCGCTCGGCCTGCCGCCCCTCTCCATCTACGGCGCCCACGGCGTCATCCTCGCCCACGTCTTCTTCAACCTGCCGCTCGCCACCCGCATGCTCCTCTCCGGCTTCGCCTCGATCCCGGGGGAGCACTGGCGCCTCGCCGAGGCGCTGAACCTCCCCCGCTTCCGCTTCCTCGAATGGCCGATGCTGCGGGACCGTCTGCCCGGCGCGTTCCTCCTGATCTTCCTGATCTGCCTCACCAGCTTCGCCGTCGCGCTCACCCTCGGCGGCGGCCCCCGCGCGACGACGCTGGAGCTCGCGATCTACCAGGCGCTCCGCTTCGACTACGACCTCGGCAAGGCCGCGCTCATGGCCGCCGCGCAATGCGCCGTCTGCCTCGCCGCCCTCGCCCTCGCCCGCCGCGTGGCGCTTGCCCCCGTCGCCGCCCCCGGCCTCGGCCTGCCACCGCGCCTCCCATCGGGCCCCCTCTGGCTCGACGCCCTCGTCATCGCGGCCGCCGGCGCCTTCCTCCTGCTCCCCCTCGCCGCCGTCGTCACCTCCGGCCTCGCCGGCATCGCGGAGCTTCCGCCGACGATCTGGCGCGCCGCCCTCCGCTCGCTCATCGTCGCGCTCTCGGCCACCGCCCTATCCATGGCGCTCGCCCTCCTCATGGCCCGCACCGGCGGCCGGCTGGCGGAGGTCGCCTCCGCCCTGCCCCTCGCCGCCTCCTCCCTCGTCACCGGCACGGGGATCTTCCTCATCCTCTTCCGCCTCATCCGGCCGGAGGCGCTGGCCCTGCCCGCCACCATCGCCGTCAACGCCGTCATCGCCCTGCCCTTCGCCTACCGCATCCTCCGCCCGGCACTGCAGCAGGCTGAGATGAACTACGGCCGCCTCGCCGACCAGCTGGGGCTCGCCGGCCTCGCCCGCTGGCGCCTCATGCTCGCCCCCCTCGCGCGCGGCCCGATCGGCTTCGCCGCCGGGCTGATCGGCGCCATGGCGATGGGCGATCTCGGCGTCATCGCCCTCTTCGCGAGCCAGGAGCAGCAGACGCTGCCCCTCGCCATGTCCCGCGCCATGGGCGCCTACCGGATGGAGGAGGCGGCGGGCGCCGGGCTCCTCCTCGTCATCATGGCCTTCGGCCTGTTCTGGATCTTCGACCGGGGAGGCCGCGATGCCAACTGACGGACTTACGCTGGACGCGCTCACCCTCACCCAGGGCGACTTCTCCCTCTCCGCCGACCTGACCGTCCCCGAAGGCCAGACCATCGCCGTCATGGGCCCCTCCGGCGGCGGCAAGTCGACCCTGCTTTCCGGCATCGCCGGCTTCCTCTCGCCCACCTCGGGCCGCATCCTCTGGAACGGGCAGGACATCACGCCGGCCGCCCCGGCACAGCGCCCGGTCACGATGCTCTTTCAGGAGCACAACCTCTTCCCCCACCTGACCCTCGCGCAGAACGTCGGCCTCGCCCTCGGCCCCTCGCTCAAGCATGCCGCCTCCCCGAAGGTGGCCGACGCCCTGTCGCGGGTCGGACTGGAGACCCTCGGCCCCCGCCGCCCGGCGGAGGTTTCCGGCGGCCAGCGCAGCCGCGCCGCCCTCGCCCGCATCCTCCTCGCCGGCAAGCCCCTCGTGCTGATGGACGAGCCCTTCGCCGCCCTCGGCCCGGGCCTGAAGCAGGACATGCTGGCGCTGGTCGACGAGACGCTCCGCGCGGCCGGCCGCACCCTCCTGATGGTCACGCATGACCCCGCGGATGCCCGCGCCATCGCCGATCAGGTCATCGTGGTGGAAGAAAGCCGCGCCCTGCCGCCCACGCCCACGGCGGAGCTGCTGGACAACCCGCCGCCCGGCCTCGCCAGCTACCTCGGCACCAGCGCCCGCGCCCGCAGCTCTTCGTAGAAGGGCAGCGCCTCGGCCACCAGCTCCGCCGCCCGCCCCTCCAGCTCCGGCAGAGGCCCCTCGGCCCCCGCGAACCCGGTCGAGGCATGGACGGCCGGATACCAGTGGCTCGCCCACACTCCGTCCTCCGGCCGCCCGCCCTCGGGCCAGCTCAGCATCGCCTCCGTCCACGGCAGGCCGACCTCGGCGCAAAGCGCCTCCAGCGCCGCCGCCGGGTCCGCCCGGATATCGGCGCTGTCGATCACCGGCCCCGGCAGCCGCGTCCACATCTCCACCTGCTGGCGGTAGCCCAGCTCCTCGAGGTCCGGCAGCTCCCGCTTCGCCCCGTAGCTCGCCACCACCCGCGCCGGGTGGCGGATGAGGTGAACGTTGGTGCAAGCGTCGGCCCAGCCGAGCGGGAAGCCCTCAGGCATCTGGTGCGGCATCACCTTGAGGTAGAGATGCGGCTTGCCCCCCGGGATCGGACCCGCCAGCCCGGCCGCCACCGCCTCCGCGTCACACTCCATGTCGGCGATGATCTCGTCCCGCATCGGGTGGTCCGCACCGCTGACCTTCAGCCACGCCCCGTAGAAGGGCTCGTCGACCACCGCGCAGTCGCCCCGCGCGGCGAAGCTGTACATCATCGCGGTCGACAGGTTCCGCGGCCCGCTCCACATCGCCAGCTTCATGGCGCGTTACCGGTGCACGCCCGGTGCACGCCCCGTGCATGCGCGGTGCATGCGCCCATCCGGCCCCTCACGCGCCCACCAGCGCCTTGTAGAGCCCGCGGATCCGCTCCGTCACCGGCCCCAGCCTGCCCTCTCCGATCACCCTGCCATCGATCTCCGACACCGGCGTCTGCGCGCCGAAGGTGCCGGTCAGGAAGGCCTCGTCGGCCCCGTAAGTCTCGACCAGGCTGAAGTTTTTCTCGAAGACCGGGATGCCGTTCTCGCGGCAGAGCTGGATCACCTTCCCCCGCGTGATCCCGTTCATGCAGTAGTCCCCCGTCGAGGTCCACACCTCGCCTTTACGGACGATAAAGAAATTGCAGGCATTGGTGGTGTTCACGAAGCCATGCACATCCAGCATCAGCGCCTCATCCGCCCCCGCCTTCTCGGCGGCGATGCAGGCGAGGATGCAGTTGAGCTTGGAATGGGAATTCAGCTTCGGGTCCTGGCTCATCGGCAGGCCCCGGATATGCGGCACCGTCGCCAGCCTGATCGGCCGGCCGATGGCGGGTTTGCTATGCTCCATGATGATGGCCACCGTCGGGCCGGAGCGCGACAGCGACGGATGCTGGAAGGGCCGGTGCTTCACGCCCCGCGTCACCATCAGTCGGGCATGGGCATCGCGCTCCATGCCATTGGCCTTGCGCGTCTCTTCCAGCGCATCGGCCACCTGATCGGGCGTCATCCCGATATCGAGGTCGATCGCCTTGGCGGCCTCGAACAGCCTCGCCATGTGCTCATCGAGGAAGGACCAGCCCCCGGGGTAGAGCCTCAGCCCCTCCCAGACGCCATCGCCCAGCATGAAGCCGGAATCATAAACGGAGACCATGGCCTCCGCTTTCGGAACGATCCTGCCGTTCAGCCAGAGGAGGATGCGCTCGTTGCGCGCATCCTCCTCGGACATATGTGTGGAAACTTCTGCCATGGCGCCACTTTTCAGCGGCGCGCCGGCAGGAGCAAGCCTCAGCCGTCGCTTTCGGCGGCGTCTTCCCCTTCGGTCATCTCCTCGTCGGAGGCGCCGTCGTCGGCCATGCCCTCGTCTTCCACCTCGGGCGACACGCTCGTCAGGAAGGCCCAGATATCATAGGCATCTTCCTCGTGACGAACCTGGAAGGCCATCTTCGAGCGGGCCGAGGAATCGTCCAGATGGGCGCGGAGGAAGCCCGTCGGGTCCTGCACGTACTCCACGAACCACTCCTCGGTCCACGACGAGCCGTCCTCGCCGAGGATCGGCAGGTAGTCGCTGTAGCGGAAGTCCTCGTCGCTGCCGACGGGGCGGCTGTTGATCGCGTAGAGGTTCGGGCCGGTGCGGGCGTTGCGGCCGGCAATCGTTTCGCCCTCGTCGTCGACTACGACGTGGCACGCCACGCACTGGCGAGAGAAGAGCGTTTCGCCGTTCTCGGCGTCGCCCATCATCTCGTCCTGCGCGAAGACCGGGGCAGCCGCGAGCGCGGTGATCCCGGCGAGAATGAACGGTTTCATAGTGTCCTCCTGCATCGAACATCCCGCCGGTCGTCCGGCAGGGGTTTGCAGACGAACATAATGCCCTGAGGCAGGCGCGCCAGCCCACCGTGCCATCTATCGGCGCGCTCGGCCCCGCAGATCTCCAATAAGAGTCATTTGTTTTCCGAAGGTGAGGCCTCCACCTCTCCCCTGAGCGGGATGCCCGCCGCCGCCCCCGGCCGCGTCACCTTGAGCGCCGCGGCCCGCAGCGCCAGGCCGATGGCCGCCTCCATCCCCTGCCCCTCGTCGAGCCCCGCGAGGAGGTAGCCGGCGAAGGTGTCGCCGGCGCCGGTGGTGTCGCGCGCCGTGACCTTCGGCGCCGAAAACTCCGCTGCGCCCTCAGGCCCATACCACGTTACGCCCTCGGCCCCGCGGGTGACGATCACGTCCGCCACCCCCAGCGCGTCCGGCGCCCGCCCCGTCGCCTCCTGCAGCTGCGCCGCCTCGACGGCGTTGAGGATCAGAAGGTCGGCATGGGGCAGCATCGCCGACACCGCCCCGGCCTCGAACGGCGCCGCGCAGTAGCACACCCGCAGCCCCGCCGCGCTGGCCCGCGCCGCCGCGTCCTCCTGTCCGTTGGTCTCGTTCTGCGTCACGAAGATGTCACCCGCCTGCGCCGCACCCAGCGCCGCCGCAACCTCTTCCCCGGCGATCGTCATGTTCGCCCCGGGCAGCAGCACGATGGCATTCTCGCCCCCCGCGTCGACGGTGATCACCGCGTGCCCCGTCGGCCCCTCGCGCCGCGCCACGTGCTCCAGCCCGACGCCGTAGCCCTCCAGCTCCGCCAGCACCCGCTCGGCGCCCTCGCCCACGGCGCCCACGTGCACGACCCTCCCGCCCGCCTTCGCGGCGGCGACGGAGAGGTTCGCGCCCTTGCCGCCCAGCCCCTGCGCGTAATCGGTGGAGGCCAGCGTCTCCCCCAGCGCCGGGATGCGCGGCACCTGGTAGACATGGTCGACGTTGATCGAACCGAGGTTGAAGATCGTCACGCGGGATCCCCTTTCATCTGGCCAAAAATACCCTCGGGGGGTTCCGGGGGGCTGGCCCCCCGGCCGCTCTCCACCCCGAGACCGGTCAGCCCACCTTCACCGCCGCCATGACGGCCATGTTCAGGATGTCATTCACCGTCGAGACGGTCGAGCAGACCTGGATCGGCCGGTCGAGCCCGGTGAGGATCGGGCCGATCACCGTCGCCCCCGCCATCTCCTGCATCAGCTTGACGGAGATGGAGGCGGAGTGCCGCGCCGGCACCACCAGCACGTTCGCCGGCCCCGTCAGCCGCGAGAACGGGTAGTTCTCCGCCGAGCGCGGGTTGAGCGCCACGTCCACCGCCATCTCGCCCTCGAACTCGAAGTCCACGCCCCGCCGCTCCAGCACCGCCGGCGCGCGATGCATCTTCTCGGAGCGTTCGGAGACGGGGTAGCCGAAGGTAGAGAAGGAGACGAAGGCCACCCGCGGCACCAGCCCGAGGTGCCGGGCCACGGCGGCGCCACGCTCGGCGATATCGGCGAGGTCCTCCTCCTCCGGCCATTCATGCACCAGCGTGTCGGCGATCAGCACGATGCGGCCGTTGGTCATGAGGGCGGAGACGCCGACCGCCCCGTCATGCGGGCCGGCGTTGTAGACGTGGTTGATCAGCTCCAGCACGTGGGCGCTCTTGCGCGTCACGCCCGTCACCATGCCGTCGCCATGGCCATGGGCCAGCATCAGCGCGGCGAAGACGTGCCGGTCGCGCGCGGCGAGGCGGTGGATGTCCTGCGCGTCGTGGCCCTTCCGCTGCAGGCGGCGGTAGAGGAAGTCCTTGTAGGTCTCCAGATGCGGGGTGCGCGCGGCGTTGGTGATCTCCAGCTCCCCCATCGCGTCGGCGAGGCCGGCGGCGCCGAGCTTCTCCGCCACGTCCGCCTCGCGGCCCACCACCACGGCCCGCCCGAGGCCGGACCGCTGGAAGGCGACGGCGGCGCGCAGCACGCGTGGGTCGTCGCCCTCGGCGAAGATGATCTTCGCCTGCGCGGCCCGGGCGCGGGCATAGAGGCCGCGAAGGACGGAGGCCGTCGGGTCCATCCGCGCCATCAGCGCCTGCTCGTAGCTTTCCATGTCCACGATCGGGCGGCGGGCGACGCCCGTGGCCATGCCGGCGCGAGCGACGGCGGGCGGGATCTTGTGGATCAGCCGCGGGTCGAAGGGCGTGGGGATGATGTAATCGCGCCCGAAGGTCAGGTTGCGGCCATAGGCCAGCGCCACCTGATCGGGCACATCCTCGCGCGCCAGCGCCGCGAGGGCCTGGGCGCAGGCGATCTTCATGTCGTCGTTGATGGCGCGGGCATGGATGTCGAGCGCACCGCGGAAGAGGTAGGGAAAGCCGAGGACGTTGTTGACCTGGTTGGGGTAGTCGCTGCGCCCCGTGGCGACGATGGCATCCTCGCGGACCTCATGCGCCTCCTCCGGCGTGATCTCGGGATCGGGGTTCGCCATGGCGAAGATCACCGGGTCGGGCGCCATGCTGGCCACCATCTCCTTCGTCACCGCGCCCTTGGCGGAGACGCCGAGAAAGACATCCGCCCCCGCCATCGCCTCGGCCAGCGTGCGCGTGTCGGTCACCGCGGCATGCGCCGATTTCCACTGGTTCATGCCCTCGGTGCGGCCCTGGTAGATGACGCCCTTGGTGTCGCACATGATGCAATTGTCGGGCGTGGCGCCCATCGCCTTCAGTAGCTCCAGGCAGGCGATCCCCGCCGCGCCGGCGCCGTTGAGGACGATGCGCACGTCCTCGATCTTCTTGCCCGAGAGGTGCAGCGCATTGATGAGCCCCGCCGCGCAGATGACGGCCGTTCCATGCTGGTCGTCATGGAAGACGGGGATGTCCATCTCCTCCTTCAGGCGCTGCTCGATGATGAAGCACTCGGGCGCCTTGATGTCCTCGAGGTTGATGCCCCCGAAGGACGGCCCCATCAGGCGGACGGCGTTGCAGAAGGCGTCCGCGTCCTCGGTGTCGAGCTCCAGATCGATCGAGTTGATGTCGGCGAAGCGCTTGAAGAGGACCGACTTGCCTTCCATCACCGGCTTGGAGGCGAGCGCGCCGAGGTTGCCGAGCCCAAGCACCGCCGTGCCGTTGGAGATGACGGCGACGAGGTTGCCCTTGTTGGTGTAGTCGTAGGCCGTCTCGGGATTCTCGGCGATGGCCTCGCAGGGGATGGCGACGCCGGGGGAATAGGCGAGGCTGAGGTCCCGCTGAGTGGTCATCGGCACGGTGGCCGTGACCTCCCATTTGCCGGGCGTGGGCTCCATGTGGAACGTCAGCGCGTCTTCGCGCGTGAAACGCGGCTTGGCCATGTGGGGCTCCTCCCGGTCTTCTCCCGAAGCAACTCCATAGGACATGCGGGGGATTGGGGGAAGCGGGGAGGGTGACGGGCCAGTGTGCGCCAGTCCAGCGTTGCCGCTCCTCTCCCGCCCGGAATCAAGCCGAAGGCGCCGGGCGAGCGCCTGCCCGTCCCGGCGGGCTGGCGCTCTGGTGAAGGCAGCGCGAAGCTCGGAGCATGGAGGGGTGTGGCCAGAATAAATCGAGAAGCGGCGTGGGAGGAGCGCCACCCCACGGGCAGGCGCTCACCCAGCGCGGCACCGTCTGGGCGGGATGTCGGCGAAGGTGGGTTGGAAACCCACCCTACGGGCCGGGTCACGGCGCCCCGCCCCCTTTCGCCCGCCCGCCCCGCGTCCTACTCTGCCGCCCTCAACCGAAGGGGGCAGGCATGAGCGCAGACGGCGCCACGCCGATGATGACGCAATATCTGGAGATCAAGGAGAGCCAGCCCGGCGCCCTTCTCTTCTACCGGATGGGCGACTTCTACGAGATGTTCTTCGACGACGCGATCGCCGCCGCCGAGGCGCTCGACATCGCGCTCACCAAGCGGGGCAAGCACCTCGGCGAGGATATCGCCATGTGCGGCGTGCCCGTCCACGCCGCCGAGGGATACCTCCTCCAGCTCATCCGCAAGGGCTTCCGCGTCGCCATCGCCGAGCAGATGGAAGACCCGGCGGAGGCCAAGAAGCGCGGCTCCAAAACCGTCGTGAAACGCGAGGTGGTGCGGCTGGTCACGCCCGGCACGCTCTCCGAAGAGGCGCTGCTGGATGCGCGCCGCCACAACTTCCTCGCCGCCTTCGCCGAGGTGCGCGATGACGGGGCCCTCGCCTGGATCGACATGTCGACCGGCGGCTTCTGGGTGACGACCTGCGCGCCATCGCGCCTCGCGCCGGAGCTCGCCCGCCTCGGCCCCCGCGAGGTGCTGATGGCCGAGGGGGCCGAGGGGCCCTATGCGAGCCTCGTGGCGGAGGCGGGGGCAGCGCTGACGCCGGTGCACAAGGGGACGTTCGACTCGACGGCCGGGGAGCGGCGACTCTGCGGGCTCTTCAACGTGACCTCGCTCGAAGGCTTCGGCGCCTTCACCCGGGCGGAGATCGCCGCGATGGCGGCGCTGGCGGAGTATCTGGACCTCACCCAGCGCGGGCAGATGCCGCTCCTGCGCCCGCCCCAGCGCGAGCGGGCCGGGGCCATGATGCAAATCGACGCCGCGACCCGCCGCTCGCTGGAGCTGACGCATGCCACGGGCGGCGGCCGCGCCGGCTCTCTCCTCGCCTGCATCGACCGGACGGTGACCGCCGCCGGGGCGCGCCTGCTGGAGCGGCGGCTCTCGGCGCCGTCGTGCGACCTCGCCACCATCCACGCCCGGCAAGCCGGCGTGGCGGCGCTGGTGGAGGCTGGCGGGCTCCGCCGCGACCTGCGCGAGCGGCTGCGGGCCGTGCATGACATCGACCGGGCTCTCTCGCGCCTGTCGTTGGGCCGCGCCGGGCCGCGTGACCTCGCCGCCATCCGCGATTCCGTCGCGGAGGCCGGGCGGCTCGCCGAGCGGCTGGAGGGCGAGGAGCTGCCAGAGGAGCTCGCGCAGGCGGCGGGCGCGCTGACCGGCATGGAGGAGCTGGGCGAGCTGCTCGATGCCGCGTTGATCGCAGAGCCGCCCCTGCTGGCGCGCGACGGCGGCTTCACCGCGCGGGGCTTCGACGAGGAGCTCGACGAGGCCCGCACCCTCCGCGACGAGGGGCGCGGCGTGATCGCCGGGATGCAGGCGGAGTATGCCGAGCGCTCGGGCGTGAGCGCGCTGAAGATCAAGCACAACAACGTCCTGGGCTATTTCATCGAGGTGACGGCGACGCATGAGGCGAAGATGCGGGCGCTGCCGGAGGTGTTCATCCACCGCCAGACGACCGCCAGCCAGGTGCGCTTCACCACGGTCGAGCTGAACGAGCTGGAGACGCGCATCCTCAACGCCGGGGGCCGGGCACTGGAGCTGGAAAAGCGGATCTTCACCCGTCTGAGCGAGGCCGTGCTGGCCGAGGCCGGCCCGCTCGGGGCGCTCGCGCGGGCGCTGGCGGAGATCGACCTCGCCGCCGGGCTGGCGGAGCTGGCGGCGGCCGAGGATTGGGCCCGCCCGGTGCTGGAAGACAGCCGCGCCTTCGAGATCACCGCCGGGCGTCACCCCGTGGTGGCCGAGGCGCTGCGCCGCGAGGGCAAGCCCTTCGTCGCCAATGATTGCGGATTGAGCGAGGCGGCGATCTGGCTGCTGACCGGGCCGAACATGGCCGGCAAATCCACCTTCCTGCGCCAGAACGCGCTCATCGCCATCCTCGCCCAGATCGGCGCCTACGTGCCGGCGGAAGCGGCCTGTATCGGGCTGGTCAGCCAGATCTTCTCTCGCGTCGGCGCGTCGGATGACCTCGCCCGCGGCCGCTCGACCTTCATGGTCGAGATGGTGGAGACGGCGGCGATCCTGCACCAGGCCGACGACCGGGCGCTGGTGATACTTGATGAGATCGGGCGCGGCACGGCGACGTGGGACGGCCTTTCCATCGCCTGGGCGGTGCTTGAGCACCTGCAGGCGGTGAACCGGTGCCGGGGCATCTTCGCGACGCATTACCACGAGCTGGCGGCGCTGGCCGGGCGGCTAGACGGGGTGGAGAACGCCCATGTCGCGGTGCGCGAATGGGAGGGCGACGTGATCTTCCTGCACGAGGTGCAGGAGGGCGCGGCGGAGAGCTCCTACGGCGTTCAGGTGGCGCGGCTGGCGGGGCTGCCCGAGGCGGCCGTGGCGCGAGCGCGGGATGTGCTGAAGGCGCTGGAGGAAGGTGAGCGGGAGGGCGGGGCCTCGGCGGCGCTGATCGACGATCTGCCGTTGTTCGCCGCGGCTCCGCCGGCGCCGGTCGCGAAGCCGGTGGTGCGGGAGAGTGAGGTGGAGGCGGCGCTCAGGGATGTGTTGCCGGATGAGCTGAGCCCGCGGGAGGCGTTGGAGCTCGTGTATCGGTTGAAGGGGATGGTTTAGAGCGGGCGGTGCGTTGGAACCCCACCCTACGAGTGGTTAGGGGCCGGTCCTCGTAGAGAAGCAGGGTGACCGCCCGGCTCGAGCTGTTCCCCCGCCCGGTGCGCGCCAAAGGCGCAGGGCGAGCGCCGGCCCGTCCCGCGGGCTGGCGCTCCGGTGACGTCGGCGCCTCGCTCGGAGCGCAGAGATGATGGCACCATAAATCGAGGAGCGGAGCCTTCGGGGTGCCACCCCACGTGCCGGCGCTCGACCTGCGCTTGTGAGGGACGCGCAAGATGGAGAGGGGGAGGTGGGTTGAACGCCCACCCTACGGAAAAGGGCGGAGACTCGCTCCGCCCTCTGGTCCGTCTCTCGGAGACCGCATGGCCCCGAAGGGCTGCCCTCAGTTCGCCGGGGTCGAGGAGACGCCGACCTGGGCGGCGCGCAGGAGGCGGCCCTGGAGGGTGAAGCCGATGGCCATGACCTGGATGATGTCGCCGGCGCGGGTGTTCGGCACGGGGGCCTCGAACATCGCCTCGTGTATCTTCGGGTCGAAGCGGTCGCCCACCTCCGGCGTGATCTGCACGATGCCGTGGCGGGTGAAGGTATCCAGCAGGGCGCGCATCGTCAGCTCGATGCCCTCGACCAGCGGCGCGTTATCCTTCTTGAGATCCTCGCCCACCGCGTCGAGCGCGCGGGAGAGGTTGTCGTAGATAGGCAGAAGGTCGCCGGCGAGGCGGGAGGCGCCGTAGGCCTCGCCCTCGCGGCGGGACCGGTCGGCCCGCTTGCGGGCATTCTCCGCCTCCGCGAGAGCGCGGAAGAACTTGTCGCGGAAATCGTCGCGCTCGGCCGTCACGGCCTCCAGCGCGTCGGAGGCGGGCTCCTCCGCGGGGCCGCCGGCTGCGCGGTTGGCGTCGATTTCGGCCTGTTCCGCCTCGATCGCCTCTGCCTCGGCGGCGAGATCGTCGAGGCTTTGCGGCTCGGGGTTCTTGCTCGACATGTCGTCCTCTTGCTGTCTTCAGGCCCGCCCGGCGAGCAGCCGCCCGACGAGCTGCGCCGTGTAATCCACGATGGGCACGATGCGACCGTAGTTAAGCCGCGTCGGCCCGATGATTCCAACGGCGCCGATAATCTTACGGTCGGCGTTCATATAGGGAGAAACCACGAGAGAGCTACCCGAAAGTGAAAAGAGCTTGTTCTCGGAGCCGATGAAGATCCGCACCCCTTCCCCGCCCTCGGCGAGCTCGAGGAAGGAGGCGATGTCGCGCTTGCGCTCGAGGTCGTCGAAGAGCAGGCGAATGCGCTCCAGATCGGCCTCGGAGGCCGCATCCTCGGAGAGGAGATTGCCGCGGCCGCGCACGATGAGGCGATCTGGCTCCCCCTCCGCCACCGCCCAGGAGGCGAGGCCGGTCTCGACGAGGCTGGCGGCCAGAGAATCGATCTCCTGCCGGCGGGCCTTGATCTCCCGCGACATGACGGTGCGCAGCTCGGAGAGGCCGCGCCCCTCGGCAATGGCGGAGACGAAGTTGGCCGCTTCGCGCAGGGAGGCGGGCGTCTGGCCGGGGGGCGGGGTGAAGAGGCGGTTCTCGACATGGCCATCGGCGAAGACCAGCACCACCAGCGCCCTGTCCGGCGCGAGGGAGAGGAACTCGACATGGCGAATCGGCGCCTCGTGCTTGGGCGCCAGCACCAGCGAAGCGCCGCGCGTCAGGCCCGAGAGGGCGGAGCCAACGCGGTCGAGCAGCGCCGGCAGCTCGGATTGGTCGCCCGCCGCGCCCTCAAGCAGCTCACGCTCCTCGCCGCCGACGGCGGAAACCTCGAGCAGGCCGTCGACGAACATGCGCAGCCCCGCCTCCGTCGGCATGCGGCCGGCGGAGATGTGGGGAGCACCGAGCAGGCCGAGATATTCAAGGTCCTGCATGGTGTTGCGGATGGTGGCGGCGGAGACCTTCTGGCTCATCTGACGCGTGAGCGAACGGGAGCCGACCGGCGCGCCGGTTTCGAGATAGGCTTCCACCACGCGGCGGAACACCTCTCGGGAACGGTCGGAGAGATCCTGGATATTCGGGCTCGTGTCCTGCATGGGCCTGCCTCGCGAGGAGCCGGGACATTAAGGCCGACGCAGCCGCGAGGTCAATGAGGGTTGGATTTCACCGGGGCGAAGCGTATCCCGCCCGGCATCAAATGAGGGAGAGTTGCCATGCGCCCGTCCGGACGAGCGAACGACGAGATGCGGGAAGTGTCGATCGAGACGGGGGTGAACGCCCACGCGGAGGGCTCCTGCCTGATCCGCGTCGGCCGCACGCAGGTGATCTGCACGGCGACGCTGGAGGAGAAAGCGCCGTCCTTCCTCAAGGGCTCCGGCCTTGGCTGGGTCACGGCGGAGTACGGGATGCTGCCCCGCGCCACCAACACGCGGATGCGACGCGAGGCGAAGACCTCGCAAGGCGGCCGCACGCAGGAGATCCAGCGGCTCATCGGCCGCGCCCTGCGCGCCGGGGTGGACCGGGTGGCGCTCGGCGAGCGGCAGATCGTCGTGGATTGCGACGTGATCCAGGCCGATGGCGGCACCCGTTGCGCCTCGATCACAGGCGGCTGGGTGGCCCTCCGCCTCGCAGTGAACCGGCTGATGAAGGCCGGGCTGGTGACGGCGGACCCGCTGGTGACGCCGGTGAGCGCGGTGAGTTGCGGCATCTATGCCGGCCAGCCGGTGCTGGACCTCGACTACCCCGAGGACAGCGAGGCGGGCGTTGACGGAAACTTCATCCTCTGCGGCGACCGTATGGTCGAGGTGCAGATGAGCGCCGAGGGGGCGACCTTCTCGCGCGACGAGATGGGCAAGCTGCTCGACCTCGCCGAGGCGGGCTGCGCGCGACTGTCGGAGATCCAGCTCGAGGCGGCGAAGAATGCGTCGGTTTGAGGGGCGAGAGCTGCTGATCGCCACGCATAACGCCGGCAAGCTGGCGGAGATGCGGGCGCTGCTGGCGCCCTATGGCGTGGAGGTGACCTCCAACGCCGATCACGCGCTGCCGGAGCCGGAGGAGACCGAGGAGAGCTTCGTCGGCAATGCGCGGATCAAGGCCCGTGCAGCCGTGGCGGCGACGGGGCTGCCCGCGCTGGCGGACGATTCGGGCATCGCCGTCGAGGCCCTCGGCGGGGCGCCCGGCGTGCACACGGCGGACTGGGCGGAGACGCCGAACGGGCGGGACTTCCCGATGGCGATGCGGCGCACGTGGGCTGAGCTGGAGGAGATCGGCGCGCCGGAGCCGCGGCGCGCCGCCTTCTGCTGCACGCTGGTGCTGGCCTGGCCCGACGGGCACGAGGAGATCTTCGAGGGGCGGATGCCCGGGCAGGTCGTCTGGCCGATGCGGGGCGTGGAGGGGCATGGCTATGACCCGATCTTCCAGCCCGACGGCTACGACGTCACCTTCGGAGAGATGGACCCGGCGGAGAAGAACCGCATCTCGCACCGGGCCAAGGCCTTCGCCGCGCTCGTCGAGGGCTGCTTTGCGGGATGACTGGCGGGAGGGGGGCTTCGGCCTCTACGTCCATTGGCCCTTCTGCCAGGCCAAGTGCCCGTATTGCGACTTCAATTCGCACGTCGTCTCCGCCGTGGACCAGGGCCGCTGGGCCGACGCCTTCGAAGCGGAGATCGCGCGCTACGGGGCCGAGACCGGGCGCAGGGTCCTGTCCTCGATCTTCTTCGGGGGCGGCACGCCGAGCCTGATGCAGCCGGAGGTTGTCTCCCGCGTCATCGAGGCGGCGCGAGGGCAGTGGGATTTCGCCAACGACATCGAGGTGACGCTGGAGGCGAACCCGACCTCCGCCGAGGCAGGACGCTTCGAGGGCTATCGGGAGGCCGGGGTGAACAGGCTCTCCATGGGCGTGCAGGCGCTGAACGATCCCGATCTGCGGGCGCTGGGGCGATTGCATAGCGCTGGCGAGGCGATGGAGGCCTTCGCGATGGCGCGAGAGCTGTTCGGGCGCGTTTCCTTCGATCTCATTTATGCCCGGCAGGGGCAGAGCGTGGAGGCCTGGGCGGCGGAGCTGGAGCGGGCCCTGGGCCTCGCCGTCGATCACCTGTCGCTCTACCAGCTGACCATCGAGGACGGCACGGCCTTCGGCGCGCGGCATCGGGCGGGCAAGCTCGCCGGTCTGCCGGGCGAGGATGCGGCGGACGACATGTGGGACGTCACGCAGGCGCTGACGGTCGCTGCGGGAATGCCGGCCTATGAGGTCTCGAACCACGCTGCCAAGGGGGCGGAGAGCCGGCACAACCTCGTCTACTGGCGGAGCGGCGACTGGGTCGGCGTCGGTCCTGGTGCGCATGGGAGGCTGACGCTGGACGGCCAACGCTGGGCGACGGAAACGCCGCTGCAGCCAGGGGCCTGGCTGGCCGCCGCCGAGGCCGGGCGCGGCGAGAACGGGCGCGAGGCGCTGGGGCAGCCGGAGCGGCTGGAGGAGCTGCTGCTGATGGGGCTGCGGCTGGAGGATGGCGTTGACCGGGCCCGGGCGGAGGCGCTCGGGATCAGTGAATTCTCTCGTAATGTCAGTGCTTTGACTGATATTGGCATGCTGGAGAGCACCGGGCCGCGTCTGCGCGCGACCGAGGCGGGGCGGCCGGTTCTGAACGCCGTTCTGCGGCGGCTGCTGGATTAATCGCCGCCGAGGGCGCGGAGCAGATCGTCCAGCTGGTCGAGAGTGCGGTAGTGCAGCGTGAGCGTGCCGCCCTCCGTCCCCGGTTTGTGACTGATGTTGACGCCCATCTTCAGCTGCGCCGCCAGCTCCGTCTCGATGGCCTTGGTGTCGGCATCCTTCTCCGGAGCGCGCATCTCGCGGGGTTTCGGCGGGGTCGTGCCCTGCTTGACGAGCCGCTCGGTGGCGCGGACGGAGAGCCCGCCCTGCAGCACGCGCCGGGCCAGCGCCGAGGCCTCGGGGTGGCCGACCAAGGCGCGGGCGTGGCCGGCGGAGAGTGTGCCGTCGGCGAGGTGGCCCTGCACATCCTCGGGCAGCGACAGCAGGCGCAGGAGGTTGGCGATGTACGGGCGCGACTTGCCGAGCGCCGTCGCCATCTGCTCCTGCGTGTGGCCGAAGCGATCCATCAACGCGCGGTAGCCGGCGGCCTCGTCGACCGGGTTGAGATCGGCCCGCTGGATGTTCTCGATGATGGCGATCTCGAGGACTTCCGTCTCGGAATAATCGCGCACCAGTACCGGAAGCTCGTGGAGGCGCGCGATCTGGGCGGCGCGCCACCGGCGCTCACCAGCGACGATCTGGAAGTCTCCGGGATGGGAGGGATCCGGGCGGACGATGAGGGGCTGGATGATGCCGCGGCGGGCAACGGATTCGGCCAGCTCCTTCAGCTCCGCCTCATCGAAATGGCGGCGGGGTTGGTCGGGGTTTGGCCGGATCTGCTCGATCGGCAGGTGCGTATCCGGGCGACGCGCCTTCGGCTCCTCCCCCGCTGGCGTGACATCGGCCATGAGGGCGGAGAGGCCGCGGCCGAGGCCGCGTGTCTTGGGTTTCTCGGCCATCAGCTCTCCTTCCCCGGCTGGCGGGCGATGAGTTCGGCGGCGAGCGCGCGGTAGGCGGCGGCGCCCGTCGAGGTGGTATCGTATTCCAGCACCGGCCGCGCGAAGGACGGGGCCTCGCTGAGGCGGACGTTGCGGGGGATCACCGTCTGGAAGACGAGCTCCCCGAGGTTCTCACGGGCATCTTCCTCCACCTGGCTGGCGAGGTTGTTCCGCCGGTCGACCATGGTCAGGACGATGCCCTCGATTCTGAGGTCCGGGTTGGCGCCGGAGCGGAGCTCGCGGACCGTCAGCATGAGCTGAGAGAGGCCCTCGAGGGCATAGAACTCGGCCTGTAGGGGGACGAGGAGGGAGTCGGCCGCGATCAGCGCGTTGATGGTCAGCAGGCTGAGCGCGGGCGGGCAGTCGATGAGGATGTAGTCGGTCTCCGCGACCGCGGGGCGGAGAGCCTCGCGGAGGAGGCGCGTTCTTTTCTCGTTTGAATACAGGTCGATATCGGCCGAGGAGAGGTCGGTCGTGGCGGGGATGATCGACAGGTTGCACACGCCCGTGGGACGGGAGGCCTCGGCCGCCGTCGCCTCGCCGACGAGCAGATCGTAGGTGGTGACGGGGCGATCCTCCCGCTCGATGCCGAGGCCGGTGGAGGCGTTGCCCTGAGGATCGAGATCGACCAGCAGCACCCGCCGTCCCTGCTCCGCCAGGCCAGCGCCGAGGTTGATGGCGGTCGTCGTCTTGCCCACTCCGCCCTTCTGGTTGGCGATGGCGATGATTCGGGCGCCGGGCTCAGGCACGTCGGATCCTTTCGAGGGTGAGGAGGGTCGCGTCCGGGTCCGTCATAGAGGGGGTGCGGATGAGATCAAAGTGCCAAGAGGTCGCCGCCTCGGCAAGCTCCTCCTCCGCGCGCCGCCCCTTGGGGAGGATGGCTCGGCCTCCCGGGGCGAGGTGCGGGGTGAGGAGGGTCAGGAGTTCGGGAAGTGGCTTGAGGGCGCGGGCGGAGATGACGTCTGCCGCGAGGGGCGGCACCGCCTCGATACGCTGGTCGAGGATGCGAGCGGTGAGGGAGATCTCGCGGGTGGCTTGGCGAAGGAAGGTAGCCTTGCGCTTGTCGGACTCGACGAGGGTGAATCGGGCGGCGGGGGCCTTTTCGGCGGCTATGATGGCCATGACGAGGCCCGGCAGCCCTCCGCCGGCGCCGAGATCGGCCCAGTGGGAGAAATCGGGAGGAGCCAGCGGGAAGAGCTGTGCGGAGTCAATGACGTGGCGCTGCCAGACATCGCCCACGGTTCCCGGGGCGATGAGATTGATGCGGGCGGTCCACTTGGTCAGGAGCTCGCTGAAGGTTTCCAGCCGCTCCAACGTTTCACGTGAAACATCCACCCCGGGCAAAAGCGCCGTCACGCGACCCGCTGCTCCATCCGCTTGAGACGGGCGGTGAGGAGGATGAGTGCGGCGGGCGTCATCCCCTCGATGCGAGCGGCCTGCGCGATGGAGGACGGGCGGGCGCGCTCGAGCTTCACCTTGAGCTCGTTCGAGAGGCCGTCGATAGGGGCGTAGTCAAAGCCATCGGGGATCGTCAGCGCCTCGTCACGGCGCATGGCGTCGATGTCGCGCTGCTGACGCTCGAGGTAGTGCATGTAGAGCGCGTCGCGCTTGAGCTGCTGCTGGATCGGCGGTGCGATATCCGAGAGCTCGGGCGCGATCGACAGGAGCTGCGGGAACTCAGCGTCGGACAACGCGAGCATGTCCAGCGCGGAGCGGCTTTCCCGCTCCGCGTTCAGGTTCACGCCGGTGCCGGCGATGGCGCGGGCCGTGAGCTTCGTGCTCTCGAGCCGGGCGCGCGCCGCCTCCAGGGCCTCCGCCTTCTCGTCGTAGATCTGCCAGCGCTCGTCCCCCACGAAGCCGATCTCGCGGCCGAGCGGCGTCAGCCGTTGGTCCGCATTGTCCGCCCGAAGCGAGAGCCGAAATTCGGCGCGAGAGGTGAACATGCGGTAGGGCTCGGTGACGCCGTGGGTAATGAGGTCGTCGATCATCACCCCGATGTAGGAGGTCGCCCGCGAGAAATGCACTGGCGCGTAGTCAGTCGCCCGCCGCGCTGCGTTGAGCCCCGCGACCAGTCCCTGGGCCGCTGCCTCCTCATAGCCGGTCGTCCCGTTGATCTGCCCGGCGAGGTACAGCCCCGGCAGCGCTTTCAGCCCGAGACCGGCATCCAGCGCCCGGGGGTCGACGTAGTCGTACTCGATGGCATAGCCCGGCTGCAGAACCACCGCCTGTTCGAGCCCGGCGATGGAGCGCACGTACGCCTCCTGCACGTCCGCCGGAAGCGACGTGGAGATGCCATTCGGATAGACCTGGTTGGTCTCAAGCCCTTCAGGCTCAAGGAAAATCTGGTGCGACGTCTTGTCGGCGAAGCGCACCACCTTGTCCTCGATCGAGGGGCAGTAGCGCGGCCCGGTGCCGGAGATATGGCCGCCATACATCGCGGAGCGAGAGAGGTTATCCCGGATAATCTCATGCGTCCGCTCGTTGGTTTGTGTGATGCCGCAGGAGATCTGCCGGACCACAGGCGCGCCGGAGAGGAAGGAGAAGAGCGCGGGCTCCTCGTCGCCCGGCTGCATCTCCAGCCCCTCCCAGCGGATGGTGCGGCCGTCGAGGCGTGGCGGCGTGCCCGTCTTGAGCCGCCCCATCGGCAGGTCCAGCGCATCCAGCCGCTCGGCCAGCCGCTGCGACGGCGCCTCGCCCGCACGGCCACCGGGGCGGGAGACGTCACCGATGTGGATCACGCCGCGCAGGAAGGTCCCGGTGGTCAGGACGGCGGCGCGGCAGGCCACTTTGGCACCGTCGCCCAGAACGACGCCGCGCACCTCGCCGCCCTCGACCACGAGGTCCGTCACTTCGCCTTCCAGCACCGTCAGGTTTGGCGCCTCCGCCATCTCCCGCTGCATGCCCTCGGCATAGCGCTCCCTGTCGGACTGTGCTCGCGGCCCCTGCACCGCCGGCCCCTTCCGGCGGTTGAGCAGGCGGAACTGGATGCCGGCATAGTCCGCCACCCGACCCATCACGCCGTCCAGCGCATCGATCTCCCGCACCAGGTGTCCCTTGCCGAGACCTCCAATAGCCGGGTTGCAGGACATGGCGCCAATGGCGCTCGCCTTCAGGGTCACCAGCGCCACGGAGGCACCCATGCGCGCTGCCGCGTGGGCTGCCTCGGCGCCCGCATGGCCGCCGCCGATCACGATGACGTCGAACTGTTTCACGTGAAACACTCCCGAAGGCTCTATTTTCCGATGCAGAAGCTGGAGAAGATCTCGTCCAGCAGGTTCTCCACCCCGACGCGGCCGATGAGCATGTCGAGCGCCCGCATCGCCTCGCGAAGCCGCTCCGCCGCCAGCTCAGCCCGGTCGGAGCCCGCTCTTACCTCATCCTCCGCCGATTCCAAAGCCCCCACGGCGGCCTGCACGGCACGGAGCTGGCGCTGTCGGTGGATCGTCGCGGCACCGGTCACCCGCCCCTGCAACAGGGCGCCGATCTCCCCGATCAGCGCCGAGACCCCCTGCCCCGTCAGCCCGGAGACGCCCTCGCCGCCCAGGTCCGCTTTCCCACGCACCACGAGGTCCTCCGGGCCCGGCGCCAGCAGCGGCACCTCCCCGTCAGCGTCGAGCAGGAACAGCCGCAGGTCCGCCGACGCCGCGCGGGACATCGCCCGCTCCACGCCGATCCGCTCCACCTCGTCCTCCGCCTCGCGAAGCCCGGCGGTATCGAGCAGCGTCACCGGCAGGCCGGCGATATCCATCCGCACCTCGATGACATCCCGCGTCGTCCCCGCCACGCGCGAGGTGATCGCCGCCTCCCGTTGCGCCATAGCATTGAGAAGCGTAGACTTTCCGGCGTTCGGCCGGCCCACGATGGCCACCTCGAACCCTTCGCGCAGCCGCTCGGCCGCTCCGTACCCGGTCACCTCTGCCCGCAGCTCCGGCAGAACCCGGCCGATCAGCTCCGTCACCTCGGGGGTCACGTCCACCGGTACCTCTTCATCGGCGAAGTCGATGGTCGCCTCGATCAACGCCGCCGCCCGCACCAGCGTCTCCCGCCAGCCAGCGGCCTTGGCGCCAAGTGCGCCGGCGAGGACCCGCACGGCCTGCCGCCGCTGCGCCTCCGTCTCCGCCTCCACGAGGTCGGCCAGCCCCTCGACCTGCGCGAGGTCCAGCCGTCCGTTCTCCAGAGCCCGGCGGGTGAACTCCCCAGCCTCTGCTGGCCGCAGCCCCTGCCCTGCGAGCGCATCCAGCACCGCGGCCACCACGGCGCGTGACCCATGGCACTGCAGCTCCGCTACCGCCTCGCCGGTGAAGCTCCGCCCGGCCGCGAAGGTCAGCACCAGCGCCTCGTCGATCAGCCCGTCCGCTCCGGTCAGCCTTGCCAGCTTCCGGCCATGCTCCGGCAACGGCCCGGCCAGGGCCTCCGCCGCGCCAAGCGCGCCGGGGCCTGAAATGCGAACCACCGCCACACCGGATTTCCCGGCGGCGGTGGCAAGGGCGAAAATGGTATCCATCCGCCTATCTCATTGTTCTTTATGGTCTTTAGGTGTTCATCGAGTCGAAGAAGTCGCTGTTCGTCTTCGTCTGCTTGAGCTTGCCGATGAGGAACTCGATGGCATCCGTCGTCCCCATCGGATTGAGGATTCGCCGGAGCACGTAGGTCTTCTGCAGATCGGCCTTGTCGACCAGCAGATCCTCCTTCCGCGTGCCGGACTTGAGGATGTCCATCGCCGGGAAGACGCGCTTGTCGGCGACCTTGCGGTCGAGCACGATCTCGCTGTTGCCCGTGCCCTTGAACTCCTCGAAGATCACTTCGTCCATCCGGCTGCCGGTATCGATCAGCGCCGTGGCGATGATCGTCAGCGAGCCGCCTTCCTCGATGTTCCGCGCCGCACCGAAGAAGCGCTTCGGCCGCTGCAGGGCGTTCGCGTCGACACCACCGGTCAGCACCTTGCCCGACGACGGGACCGTGGTGTTGAACGCACGGCCCAGGCGCGTGATCGAGTCGAGCAGGATCACGACGTCGCGCTTGTGCTCCACCAGCCGCTTGGCCTTCTCGATGACCATCTCGGAGACGGCCACGTGCCGCTGCGCCGGCTCGTCGAAGGTGGAGGAGACGACCTCCCCCTTCACCGAGCGCTGCATGTCCGTCACCTCCTCGGGCCGCTCGTCGATGAGCAGCACGATCAGGTAGGTGTCGGGGTGGTTCACCTCGATGGAGCGGGCAATGTTCTGCAAAAGCACGGTCTTACCCGTGCGCGGCGGCGCCACGATCAGACCCCGCTGGCCTTTCCCGATGGGCGCAACGAGATCGATGATCCGCGCCGAGCGATCCTTGGTCGCGGGGTCGTTCTCGATCTCCATCTGCAGGCGCTCGTCGGGATAGAGCGGCGTCAGGTTGTCGAAGGCGACCTTGTGGCGCGCGCGCTCCGGGTCCTCGAAGTTGATGCTCTCGACGCTGGTCAGCGCGAAATACCGCTCGTTCTCGCCCGGCTCGGCGATGACACCCTCGACGGTGTCGCCTGTGCGCAGCGAATACTGGCGGATCATGTCGGGCGAGACGTAGATGTCATCCGGCCCCGGCAGGTAGTTCGCCTCGGGGCTGCGGAGGAAGCCGAAGCCGTCCTGCAGCACTTCCAGCACGCCGTCGCCGCCGATGACCCAGTCTTCCTCGGCCCGCTCCTTGAGGATGGCGAACATCATGTCGCCCTTGCGCATGGTCGAGGCGTTCTCGATCTCCAGCTCCTCGGCGAGGGAGAGGAGGTCCTTCGGGCTCTGGGCCTTCAGGTCGGCAAGATTCAGGCGCTCTTCGGACATGCGGATACTCGGGCTTTGGGCGGCCGAGGCCACCGGGATCGTCGAATGACAGGATTGTGCATCGCCCCGGACGGGGCAGCGCCTCTCAGATAGGGGCCGTGGGGCCGCGAGTCAATCCGCCGGCGCCCCGGGGCTGCGCGCAGGCCCTCCCGGCTCTCAGCGGCTCTCAGAACGGCCGGGCGATGACCATGACGACGATGATGATCAGCAGCACCGTCGGCACCTCGTTCACCATCCGGTAGGTCCGCCCCGTCCGCCGGTTCGTTCCCGCCTCGAACTCCTTGCGCTGCGCCGACAGCCAGCCGTGTACGCCGCTCAGCGCGATCACCCCCGCCGCTTTCACCCAGGGCCAGCCCTGGCTCCAGTCGACCACGCCGGGCGTGAAGACGAGCATCAGCCCGAAGATCCACGTCGCGATCATTGCCGGGTTCATGATCGCCCGGAGAAGCCGCCGCTCCATCACCTTGAAGGTCTCGGCGGTCTCGGAGCCCTCCGTGGCCGCCTCCGCGTGATAGACGAAGAGCCGCGGCAGGTAGAACATCCCGGCCATCCACGCGACCATCGAGATCACGTGGAGCGACTTCGTCGTCGGATAGAACCAGGTGAGAAAATCGCCGATCATGCTGGGGCTCCCTTCTCCTCCTCTGAATCAAAGATTCTATAAGAAGGAAAGTAGTGGTGGTTGTAGGGGTGTGGACAAGTCGGGTCTCCAGACTTCTCCGCAGGCTTGTCCACAGATCTCCGGCGGCGCTCAGGAGAAGATGAACGAATCATGAATTACACAAGTAACTGATTTGAATAGTAATTTTCCGCTCCCCCTGCCCCGCTCCACAGATTGACTCTCCCCGGCCCCGCCACGCCCGCCAGAGTCGCTCACAGCCCCCGACTTGTTCCTATCCCCCGTGGGGGACTCGGGGCCCTGCTGCGGCGAAGCAGCGTCAAGCCCATGGGCAAGTCTGGCGGCTCGTGGCATTCACCCCTTTTACCCACCCCTCCCACCGACTCTTGTCCCCCATGTCATCCACAGCCCTCATTCTCGCCTCCGGCTCCGCCACGCGCGCCGCGCTCCTGACCCAGGTGCGCCTGCCCTTCGAGGTGTCGCCCGCCCGCGTCGACGAGGCCGCCATCCGCGCCTCGCTCGCGGCCGACGGCGCGGCACCCCGCGATGTGGCGGATGCCCTCGCCGAGGCGAAGGCGCGAAAGGCCTCCGGGCGGCACCCGGACCGGCTGGTCCTCGGCTCCGACCAGGTGCTCGTCCATGATCGCGAGATCCTCGCCAAGCCGGAGAGCCGGGAGCAGGCCGCGGCCCAGCTCGCCCGTCTCGCGGGTCAGACGCATGACCTCCTCTCCGCCGCCGTCCTCTACGAGGGCGGCGCGCCCGTCTGGCGCCACATCACCCGTGCGCGGCTGACCATGCATGCGCTGACGCCGGCGGAGATCGAGGAGTACCTCTCCCGCACCTGGCCGGGCGTCGCCGACAGCGTGGGCGGCTACAAGATCGAGGAGGAGGGGCTGGCGCTCTTCAGCAACATCGAGGGAGATCAGGCCACCATCCTCGGCCTGCCGCTTCTGCCCCTCTTGTCATATCTGCGTCTACGCGGGACAGTCCGCGCATGAGCGACGCTGCCTTCCCTCTCGCCGGTGTTCTGGGTTCCCCCATCGGCCATTCCCGCTCGCCCCGGTTGCATCGGCACTGGCTGAAAACCTATGGAATCAAGGGCGATTACGTCGCCCTCCCCGTGGGGGAGGATGATCTGGAGACGGTGCTGCGCACGCTGCCCAAGATGGGCTTCGTCGGCTGCAACGTCACCATCCCCCACAAGGTCGCCGTGCTCGGCATCGCCGATCACATCTCCGACCGGGCGACGCTGCTCGGCGCGGCCAACACGCTCATCTTCCGCGCCGACGGCGGCATCCATGCCGACAACACCGACGGCACCGGCTTTCTCGCCAATATCCGCCAGCAGGCGCCCGGCTGGTCGGCGGGGGACGGCCCCTGCGCCGTGCTCGGCGCCGGCGGTGCCGCTCGGGCGGTGATCGGGGCGCTGATCGAGGCAGGGGCGACCGAGATCCTGCTGTCCAACCGCACCCGCCCGAAGGCGGAGGGGCTGAAGCAGGATTTCGGCTCCAAGATCAAGGTGATCGACTGGGTTCAGGCCGGCAATGCCGTCGAGGAGGCGCAGACCGTCGTCAATTGCACTTCCCTTGGGATGGAGGGCTGCCCGGAGCTGCGCGTGCCGCTCGACGGGCTCGCCCCCGGCAAGCTGGTGACCGATCTCGTCTACCAGCCGCTGGAAACCCGCCTCCTGCGGGAGGCGCGCGCCGCCGGCTGCACCACCGTCGACGGTCTGGGCATGTTGCTGCACCAGGCCGTGCCCGGGTTCGAGCGCTGGTTCGGCTTGAAGCCCGAGGTCGACGACGCCGCCCGCGCCGCCGCGCTCGGCCAATGATCTCGCTCGGGCTCACGGGCTCCATCGGAACCGGCAAGAGCACGACGGCGCAGATGTTCGCCGAGGAAGGCGCTGCCATCTGGGATGCCGACGCCGCCGTCCACCGCCTCTACGGCCCCGGCGGCGCGGCTGGCGCGGCGCTGGAGGAGGATTTCCACGATGCTGTCCGCCACGACGGCAGCATCGACAGGGTCCGCCTCGCGGCCCGCGTCACGCGCGATCCCGCCGCCTTCGAGCGGCTGGAGGAGATCATCCACCCCCTCGCCCGCGCCGACCGCTTCGCCTTCATGGCAACCGTCGATGCCGATGTCGTCGTCTGCGATATCCCTCTGCTCTTCGAGACGGCGCTGGATCTGGAGTTCGACGCGACCATCGTCACCACCTGCCCGCCGCAGATGCAGCGCCGCCGCGTGCTCGCCCGCAAGGGCATGACGGAGGAGCGGTTCAACGCCCTCCTCGCCCGCCAGATGCCGGATGCCGAGAAGCAGGAGCGGGCGAGCTACGTGATCGTCACCGACACGCCGGATCATGCCCGCGCGCAGGTGCGCGAGGTGCTGGCCGACGTGCTCGTCCGCTACCAGAAGCCGGAGAACCCCGATGCGTGAGATCGTTCTCGACACCGAAACCACCGGCTTCGAGCCCGATACCGGCGACCGGATCGTCGAGATCGGCGCGGTGGAGCTTTCCGGCCACCTGCCCACGGGGCGGACGTTTCACAAGTACCTGAACCCCCAGCGGGACATGCCGCAGGAGGCGTTCGAGGTGCACGGGCTGTCGGAGGAGTTCCTCTCCGACAAGCCGCTCTTCGCCGATCTGGCGGACGAGTTTCTCGCCTTCGTGGGCGATGCGAAGCTGGTGATCCACAACGCCGCCTTCGACATGAAATTTCTCAATGCCGAGCTGCGCTGGGCCGGCCGGCCGCTGCTGCCGATGGAGCAGGCGATCGACACGGTCGCCATCGCGCGGCGCCGCTTCCCCGGCTCCCCGGCCTCGCTGGATGCGCTCTGCCGGCGCTTCGGGATCGACAACTCGGCACGCACCCTGCACGGGGCGCTGCTCGACTCGGAGATCCTGGCGGAGGTGTATCTGGAGCTGATCGGAGGTCGTCAGCCCGATTTCGCCCTCGGCGGCCCGTCGGCGAGCGCGAATGGCGCCACCGTCCCGGCCTGGCGGGCGCAGCCCCGGCCGGAGCCGCTGCCGTCCCGCCTGACGGAGGCCGAAAAGGCGGCGCATGCCGCCTTTGTCAAGAAAATCGAGGGCGCGCTCTGGCAGAATGCCTGAGCCGCGCCCGGTAGGGCCTCAGGCCTCGGCCGTCGGCGTTTCGCCCTGCGCGGCCTTCTGGGCCTGCAGGCGACGGGCGATCTCGGCCCGGTAAAGGGCGACGAAGTCGATCGTCTCGAGGTTCACCGCCGGGAAGCCGCCGTCGCGCGTCATGTCGGAGACGATGCGGCGCAGGAACGGGAAGGTCATGCGCGGGCATTCGATCATCAGGTAGGCGTGCAGCTGCTCCTGCGCGACGCCTTTGACCTCGAACATGCCGGCATATTCGATCTCCAGCAGGAAGAGCACATTCTCGGTGCCCTTGGCCTTGGAGGTGATCTTCAGCTTGGTGACGACCTCGTAGGTATCCTCACCGCGCTTGCGGGCATCGAGGTTCACCTGAACCGAGACTTCCGGCACCGCGTCGGGCTGGGCGCCCTTCTGGCTCAGGACGTTCTCGAAAGAGAGGTCGCGGATGTACTGCGCGAGGATGCGCTGGCTGATCTGCTGCTGCGGAGCGGAGGCGCCGTTCGGCGCGCTGCCGTTGGATTCGGTCTCGGGCGTGTCGTCGGCCATGTCAGGCTCCCGTTGGTAAAAATCGCGTTTGCGTAGCAGGCGGAGGCCTCCGCCTCAACGCAAAAGGCCGGGAGGGGCCGCCCGTGGGCTTCATGGCAAGGCCCGGAGGCCCCGCCGCCCTCAGTGCCGCGTCCAGCCGGAGGGCTGATGCGTCGGGCGCTTGCCGGGCGTCACCTCCTCGAAATCGGCGTCGATCACGTCGTCGCTGCGCGGCCCTTTCGTCCCCCGCGGCGCCGGCCCGGCGCCGGGGCCCGGCTGGCGCGGCGGCTGGCTGCCGTAGGTGAAGCTCTGCGCCACCACCCGGTCGCGCACCCGCTCAAAGACCCAGCGGCGCACGCCGGGCACCAGCAGCGCGAAGCCGCAGGCATCGGTGAAGAAGCCCGGCGTCAGCAGCAGCGCGCCGGAAACGAGGATCATCGCCCCGTGCGCGAGCGGCTCGGAGGGATCGCGCAGATCGTTGAAGCTGCGCTTGAGGTCGCCGAGGGCCCGCGCGCCTTCTCGGCGGACGAGCCACGTGCCGAGGATCGCGGTGATCACGACGATGGCCAGCGTCGGCCACAGGCCGATGGCGCCGCCCACCTGGATGAAGAGGGCGATCTCGATCAGCGGAACGGCGAGAAAGGCCGCGAATAGCCACATGGGCAGATCCTCCTGTCCGCCCGCACGAATGGTTGTGCGGGCCGGGTTTGGCGGGGGCCAAGGTGGACTCGGCCCCTTGCCCGCCCTAGATAGGGTCGAGACGCCCCATCGCAACGCATAAGCCGCGGAAAGTCGCCTCCTGTTATGAACGGTCCCGTCCTTCAGCTGCTCGTCCTCGCCGGTATTGCCATCTTCCTGATCCTGCGCCTGCGCAGCGTTCTGGGGACACGCGAGGGCTTCGAAAAGAAGCCGAGCCTCGAGCGCCCGGCCGACAGGCGCGGCCCGCGCCCCGAGCTCGAGGTGATAGAGGGCGGCCCCGACCGCGACATCACCGACCATGTGCCCGAGAAGTCCGACGCCGCCCGTGCGCTGGCCGACATGAAGCGGGCCGATCCGTCCTTCTCCGTCGGCGAGTTCCTGCACGGGGCCCGCGGCGCCTACGAGATGATCCTCATGGCGTTCGAGCATGGCGATCTCGCCTCCGTCCGCCCGTTCCTCTCCGACGAGGTCTACGAGGCTTTCGCCCAGGTGGTGGAGCAGCGCGAGCGCGAGGGCCTGCAGGTCGAGGCGAAGTTCGAGGGGCTCAACGAGCTCACCCTCTCCGACGCCGAGTATGACAGCGAGAGCACCGAGGGCGAGGTTTCCGTCCGCTTCGTCAGCGAGATGATCTGGGCCGTCCGTGACCGCGCCGGCGACATCGTCGAAGGCTCGCTCACCGAGCGGCGTCGTCAGAAAGACGTGTGGACCTTCGCCCGCGTGATGACGAGCGACGATCCCAACTGGCAACTGGTCGCCACGGGCGAATGATCCGGCGGGCCCTCGCCGGCCTGGCCTTCGTGCTGGCTGGGGCGGCTGCGCCCATGCCGGAGGCGCGCCTTCTTTCCTTCGATGACCTGTCCGGCTGGGCGGAGGATGACCACGCCGCGGCGCTGGACGTCTTCCTCTCCACCTGCGGCGACATGCGCGGCCGCGACTGGGCGACGCTCTGCGCTTTCGCCCGCACCGGGCCGGAGCCGCGCGCCTTCTTCGAGCGGTTCTTCCTGCCCGTCGAATGGCAGGGGGAGGCGCTGTTCACCGGCTATTACGAGCCCGAGCTGCGGGGCGACCGCTGGCCGAGCGATTACTACCACGTCCCCCTCTACGCCCCGCCGCCGGAGCTGCCGACGAGCGGCCCCTGGCTGACGCGGCGCCAGATCGAGGAGACGGGCGTGATGGAGGATCGCGGTCTCGCCCTCGCCTGGGTGGCGGACCCGGTGGATGCCGTCTTCCTGCAGATCCAGGGCTCGGGCCGCATCCGCCTGCCCGGCGGCGAGATGATGCGGCTCGGCTACGCCGCCGCCAACCGGCGCGAATATTCCTCGCTCGGCGAGATGCTCATCGAGCGGGGTATCTTCGAGCCCCACGAGGTCTCCGCCGAGCGCATCCGCGCTTGGGTGCGGGCGAACCCGGAGGAGGGGGCGGAGCTGATCCGCCGCAACGATTCCTACGTCTTCTTCCGGCGGGTCGATGACGTTCCCGCCGATCAGGGCCCGCTCGGCGCCATGAACCGCTCCGTCACGCCCATGCGCTCGCTGGCGGTCGACCCGGCCTACGTGCCACTCGGCGCGCCTGTCTGGATGGAGAAGGCGGGGGCGGAGCCTATGGCGCGGCTGATGGTGGCGCAGGATACCGGCTCGGCCATCAAGGGGCCGCAGCGGGCGGACATCTTCTTCGGCACCGGGCGCGAGGCGGGCAGGGCGGCCGGCACCATCCGCGATGGCGGGCGGCTGGTCATGCTCCTGCCCATACAGCTCGCCCATGCGGTTGCTGCGGACCCGGGCACCGAGATCCGCTGATGCGCCGGCCCCGCCATCTCTCGCCGGAGGAGCGACGCCTCTGGGACAACGTCACGCGCCAGGCGGACCCGCTGCATCCGCGCGCCAAGACGGCGCCGCGCGAGCCGGCGCCCGTGGAGAAGCCCGAGCCCCGCAAGCCCGAGCCGCCGCGCAAGGAGGAGGCCCGCCTGCACGGCTTCCGCCTCGGCCAGAAGGCGCAGCCGAAGCCGGTGCAGGACGATCTGGCGCCGACGATGGCCGAGGCGCTGCGCGCCCGCCCGCCGGCGATGGACCACAAGGCACACAGGCGCATGACGCGCGGCAAGCTCACCCCCGATGCCCGGATCGACCTGCACGGCATGACGGCGGCCGAGGCGCACCCCTACCTCACGAGCTTCCTCCTCTCCGCCTATGGCGACGGGAAGCGGCTGGTTCTGGTGATCACCGGCAAGGGCAAGCGCCGCGACGAGCTGGCGCCGATGCCCGTGCGGCAGGGCGTGCTGCGCCACAACGTGCCGCACTGGCTGGCGCTGCCGCCCCTGCGCACGATCGTCATGCAGGTGACGCCGGCGCACATCCGCCACGGGGGCGAGGGGGCCTATTACGTCTACCTACGCCGGCATCGCTGAGGGGCGGGCGAAGAGGCTGAGCGCCACCCAGGCGAGCAGGGCGGCGAGGGCGAAGTAGACGGCGAAGGCGAGGAACTGCGCCTCCATTCCGATGCCGCGGTCGAGCAGCCAGCCCGAAATGCCGGGGCCGAGCGCCGAGCCGAAGACCATGATCGAGGCATTGACCGACTTGATCGCCCCGATGAAGCGCGTCCCGTACACATCCGCCCAGAAGGCCGCGACGACGGTGCCCGCCAGCCCCATGCCCATGCCGACGAAGCAGAGCGCGACGGCGGCGCCGAGCAGGCTCTCCGCCCCCGCCATCAGCACGAAGGCAGCAATGTAGGGCAGCAGGAACAGCCGCAGCATCCGCATCGGCCCGAAGCGGTCGATGGCGATGCCGGAGGCGAGCGTCGTACTGACGGAGACGGCCGTGAAGAGCGGCAGCAGGGCGACGAAGCCCGCCAGAGTCCACCCCTTTTCCGCCACAAGCTCGACCTGCTGGAACCACAGCACCGTGCCCCAGGAGGGCGGGCCGAGCAGCAGGGGCACGAGGCACCAGAAGAGCGGGTGGCGCAGCATCTCGCCCCGCGTCCAGTGCCGGTTGCCGATGCCGGCGCTCTCCTCTCCGGAGGCGAAGCTCTGCGGCGTCCGCTCGGAGCGCAGGAGGCGCAGAACACCGGGGAGCACCAGCAGCACCAGCCCGGCGGCGACGACCCAGAGCCAGCGCCAGTCCATCACCTCAGCCAGGGCCACGAAGGTGATCGGCAGCACCGCCTGCCCGAGCGCGAAGCCCATGGCAGCGACGGAGAGGGCCCGCCCGCGCGTGGCGACGAACCAGCGCGCCATGGCGACGGTCGAGAGCTGGCTCATCATGCCCTGCCCGAAGAAGCGCAGCGCGAAGATGGTCACCAGCAGCATCGGGATGCCGGAGAGGTTCGCCATCGACAGGCAGGCCAGCGCCAGCCCGGCCATCACGAAGCCCGCCAGCCGGCGCACGCGGAACCTGTCCGTCAGCGCGCCGGCCCAGAGCATCAGCGCGGCGGAGACCGAGGTCGCGATGGTATAGAGCCCGCCCCAGCCGCCGTGGCTCAGCCCCAGCTCGGCACGGATCTCATCGGAGAACAGCGCGATGAAGAAGGTCTGCCCGTAGGAGGAGCTGAAGGAGAGCAGGACCCCCGCAAGCAGGAAGAGCCAGTTCTCGCGGAGAAAGGTGAGGAAGGACATGGGCGTCTTCCTCTGCCTGTTTGGCGGGGAAGGGAAGGGCGGGGTTGCCAGAACCAAGGCCACGCACTACCTGTCGCGTGTAACGTTACGCGTGACAGGTTTTGAGGTGATCGACGGCAGCCGCATCAGACACAAGGGGCTCAAGGCGCTCTTTCTCCGTGGGGACGAGAGCAAGCTGCGGCCCGAGTGGGTGGGAAAGGTGAAACGCGTTCTCTCTGCGCTCAACGTGGCAACCGCCCCCGAAGACCTGAACCTGCCCGGCTTTGGCTGGCACGTCCTGACCGGTGATCGGAAGGAAACCTACTCGGTGAAAGTCAGTCGCAACTGGCGTTTGACCTATCGCTGGGACAGTCACGGCCCGCGCGACATTGATCTGGAGGATTATCATGGCCGCTGAGACGCCAACCATGGCCTTCGCACCGGCTCACCCGGGCGCCATCCTGCGGGAGGACATCTTGCCGAACATCGGCATGACGGTGACCGAGCTTGCCGCCCATCTCGGGGTGAGCCGCCAGGCCCTTTCGGGTTTGCTGAACGAGCGGCGCTCGGTCTCTCTCGAGATGGCCCAGAAGCTCGGTCAGGCGTTCCAGAACGGCACGCGTTTCTGGCTCGCCCTGCAGATGCAGCACGACATCTGGTGGGCCGAACGGGGCGAGGCTCCGCGCGTCGCCCCGATCGAGTGGCATGAAGACGACGCTGCCTAGAGCACGTACCTGCTGAGGTCTGCGCTGCGCGCCAGGTCGCCCACGTTCTTCTCCACGAAGGCCTCGTCGACCACGACGCTCTCGCCGCCCTTGTCGGGGGCGGTGAAGCTGAGCTCCTCGAAGACCCGCTCCATGATCGTGTAGAGGCGGCGGGCGCCGATGTTCTCGACGCTCTCGTTCACCTCCGCCGCGATGCGGGCGAGGGCGTGGATGCCGTCCTCGGTAAAGGAGACCTCCACCGATTCCGTCCCCATCAGGGCGGTGTACTGGCGGGTGAGGGCGTTGTCCGTCTCCGTCAGGATGCGGACGAAATCCCCCTCCGTCAGCGCGCGCAGCTCGACGCGGATCGGCAGGCGCCCCTGAAGCTCGGGCAGCAGGTCGCTCGGCTTGGCGACGTGGAAGGCGCCGGAAGCGATGAAGAGGATGTGGTCGGTCCGCACCGGGCCGTGCTTGGTGGAGACGTTGGTGCCCTCGATGAGGGGCAGAAGGTCGCGCTGCACGCCCTCGCGGCTGACATCGCCGGAGCGCCCGCCCTCGGACTTGGCGCAGACCTTGTCGATCTCGTCGAGGAAAACGATGCCGTTCTGCTCCACCGCTTCCAGCGCGGTGCGCTTGACGGCCTCGTCATCGAGCAGCTTGTCCGCCTCGTCGGCGATGAGGACGTCGTAGCTCTCGGCGACTGTGAACTTTTTCTTCACCGTCCGGCCGCCGAAGGCCTTGCCGAAGAGATCGCCCAGATTCATGCCGCCGCCCATCATGCCGGGCTGGCCGGGGATCTCGAACATGCCGGACGGCTGGGAATTGTCTGAGACCTCGAGCTCGACCTGCGTGTCGTCGAGCTCGCCGGAGCGGAGCTTCTTGCGGAACATCTCGCGCGTCTGGTCGCGAGCGCCCTCGCCGGCCAGCGCCTCGATCACCCGATCCTCCGCCGCCTGCTGGGCGCGGGACTTCACATCCTCGCGCATCTGCTCGCGGGTCTGAAGGATGGCGCTGTCGACGAGATCGCGGATGATCTGCTCGACGTCGCGGCCGACGTAGCCGACCTCGGTGAACTTCGTCGCCTCGACCTTGATGAAGGGCGCGCGGGCCAGCTTGGCGAGGCGGCGCGAGATCTCCGTCTTGCCGACGCCGGTAGGGCCGATCATCAGGATGTTCTTGGGATAGACCTCGTCGCGCAGCTCGGGGGCGAGCTGCTTGCGGCGCCAGCGGCTGCGCAGCGCCACCGCGACGGCGCGCTTCGCCTCCTTCTGGCCGATGATGAAACGATCGAGCTCGGAGACGATCTCGCGGGGGGTGAGGTCTGACATGGTTTCCTCCGGTTGCAGCCGGCGACTTAGGCGGCTGGAGGGGGTTTTCCAACCCCGGCACTGGTCAAACCCCGCCGTCAGGCCATACTTATCCCGATGAAGACGCTGCGCTGTATTGTATGAAGTCCCTCCTGTCCCGGTTTCGCCGTTCGCCGAAGCCTGCCTTCACCGCCCCTCTGGCGCCGGAAGAGCCCCTGGCCCTCATCGGCGATGTCCACGGCACCGCCGCCTTGCTCGACGGGCTCCTCGCCCGCCTGAAGGATGAGGCGCCGGAGCATCGCGTGATCATGCTGGGCGACTACGTCGACCGGGGGGATCATGCCGCCGCCGTGCTTCGCCGGCTGATGGCGCTCGATGCGGTCTGCGTGATGGGCAACCACGAGGCCATGTGCCTCGATTTCCTAGACAAACCGGCCCGCGCCGGGGAGCGCTGGCTGCGCAACGGGGGGCTGCAGACGCTCGCCTCCTTCGGCATCGGCGGCCTCGGCCTCGCGCCGACGGGCGAGCAGCTGGAAGAGGCGGCCGACCGGCTGAGCGAGGCGATGGGCGCCGAGATGATCGCCTGGCTCCGAGGCCTGCCCATGAGCCATGCCAGTGGCAACGTCGTCGCCATCCACGCCGGGGGCGATCCGCTGACGCCGATCTCCGAGCAGCGCAGCCAGGATTGCCTCTGGGGGCACCCCCGCTTCGCGTCTGAGCCTCGCAGCGACGGCATGTGGGTCGCCCACGGCCATGTGATCGTGCCGGAGCCGAGCGCCGCCGCCGGGCGCATCGCGGTGGACACCGGCGCCTATGCCACCGGCTGTCTGACGGCTGCGCTGGTGGAGGAGGGCAGCGTGCGCTTCTTGCAGCACCGGGCAGAGAAATCCGGGCCCGGCGCATAAGCGGCTTTAGTCCGGACAAACGCCTCCGCTAGGTATTCTGCGACAGATGCCCCCGGCGCTACGGCCCGGGACAACAGGACACCGAGGGGCGAATGACACCTATTTCCATGACGCTGCGCGCCACGCTTCTGGGCTGCGCCTTTTCGATGGCCGGATGCGGCGTGACCTACTTCAGCCCCACCGTGTCCGATCAGACCGCCGGCCTCGCCGTGCGGGAAATCCCCATCACCCCCGAGGCAGTGCTACTGGCGAATCGCCAGCCCTACGCCCCGCGGAGCCTGCCGGCCTACTTCAGCCAGGTGGCCGGCGGCGGCACCCCCCGCGGCCTCGGCGCGCTGCCGAGCTCGCCGCAGGTGCCCGATCTCGTCCCCGGCTCGGTGGGGCTGCGGCCGCCGCCCTCCGCCGCTGACGAGACCTACCGGATTGGCGTGGGCGACCGCGTCCGCCTCGCCACCCGCGCCCGGGAAGACGTGCTGGACCCGCTGAGCGGCGGCGTCGCCGGCCAGAACGTGCAGCAGGACTACACGGTGCGGGACGACGGTTCCGTCACCATCCCCGAGGTCGGCACGATCGAGCTCGGCGGGCTGACGATCGAGCAGGCGGAGGCGCAGCTCTTCGACCGCTTCATCCAGGGCGGGATCGACCCGAGCTTCAGCCTCGAGGTCTCCGGCTTCAACTCGCAATACGTGAATATCGGCGGCGCCGTGGCGAACGACACCCGCGTGCCCGTTGGCCTTACCCAGCCGACGCTGGGCGATGCCGTCACCGCCGCGGGCGGCGTTCAGGTGGCCAACCCCGAGTTCGGCGTCATCCGCGTCTACCGCGACGGCACGCTCTACGAGATTCCGCTGGAGGATTACCGCGACCGTCCCGAGCTGCGCGACATCCGCCTCGCCGATGGCGATTCGGTGTTCGTCGACACCGGATACGATCTCGACCGGGCGCTGACCTTCTACCAGCAGGAAATCCAGCTCACGACGCTGGAGGCCAATGCCCGGCAGGCCGCGTTGAACGAGCTGACCACCGAGGTCGGCCTGCGCCGGGCCGCTCTCAACGAGGCGCGCGCCAACTACCAGGCTCAGATCGAGCTCGGCGCCATCGAGTACGATTACGTCTATCTCGCCGGCGAGGTCACCAATCAGGGCCGCCAGCCCCTGCCGCTCGGCCAGCAGGCGACACTGGCGGATGTGCTCTACGGCAACGGCGGCTTCCAGACGGCGACCGGCAACCCGCGGCAGATCTACGTGCTGCGCGCCTCCTCCGATCCGCGCGACTTCGGCGCGGTGACGGCCTGGCACCTCGACGCGGCCAACGCCGTGAACCTGACCCTCGCGACGCGCTTCGAGATGCGCCCGGACGATATTGTCTTCATCGAGGAGCAACCGATCACCCGGTGGAACCGGGCGCTGCAGCAGGCCTTCCCGGTGCTGCTCTCCAGCGCGGCCGACGCAATTTGAATCGCGTCTGATCGGAGAGATGGTTGCCGGCAGAAGTGCCGGCAATTTTCATAAGATCGAGTCCTCAAGGGCTGCGTAAGAGATCCGTGTTCTTCCTCATCCCGGCCGCGGTGCGGCTGGTGTGTTTGAGGGGTAACGATCATGCAGCTCTGGAATTTGGGCCGCCGCGCGCTCGCGGTGGCAACGGTGAAGCTTTGCCTGGCGCTCGGCGCCGCATTCTCCATTTCGGCAAACGAGGCGACGGCCCAGGTCTCCTATCCGCCGCTTGTCGTGGGGGATGACCTGGGAGGGCTCGTCGATACGCGGGCGAGATTCGTGCGCCAGTTGAAGCAGTCGGGGCAGCGCGTCGAGATTCGCGGCAACATCTGCTACTCGGCCTGCACGCTGTATCTCGGCGCGAGCAACGTCTGCATCTCGCCGGCGACCACCTTCGGGTTCCACGGGCCGAGCAGCTACGGCCTGCCGCTGTCGCCCGAGCGTTTCGAGCACTGGTCGAATGTCATGGCGGAGTTCTATCGCGAGCCGCTGCGCAGCTGGTTCATGAGCGACGCGCGCCACCTTCGAATCGCCATGCGCCGGATCTCGGGCGAGCAACTCATCCGCATGGGCTATCGCAGCTGCTGAGCCGGATATCGGCAGCTCAAACGAAATGCGCCACGCCCGGGCAGGGCGTGGCGCTTCAACGGCAATGAAGGGCCGTCTCAGTTCGTGGTGTTCGGCGTGGAGCCACCACCGGCGTTGCCGGCGACGATGGAACCGGCGGTCACGGCAACGGTCACGCCCAGCGGAACAGCGATCCCGGCGAACGCGGTGACACCACCGGCGGCAATCCCGCCAAGCCCACCTGCCACACCACCGACGGTGCCCGCAGTCGTCCCGGCGACACCACCAGCAGCACCACCGGCACCGCCCGCAACTTCGGACTGGGTCACGCCGACGGGGTTGCCGCAGGTGACGAGGATGTTGCCGGTGGCGGCGTCAAGCGCGGCGGACGCAACCGAGCCAGAGCCACAGGCGCCGGACTGGGTGGCGATGTCCATGATGTCGTCAGCCATCACGGGAGCGGCGCCGAGGGTGAGGAGCGTGGCTCCGATGGTCAGAAATTTGGTCATGACTTATTCCTTCTGTCTGTCGAGGCAATTCATTTTCGCCCGGACGGTTCCGAGGCTATCAGTACGACCCCTAGCAAAGCCGCACCCAGTTTATCAAGCGCCGAGCCGAAGCCCGGCGCCAGCTGAGGCGGATTGGCCGCCTCAGTTCGTGGTATTCGGCGTCGCACCGCCACTGGCGACGTTGCCAGCAGCAATGCTGCCGGCCGCGAGGCCGACCGAGAGGCCGAGTTGGACAGCGAGGCCGCCGAAGGCGGTCACGCCGCCGGCCACGCCAGCAGCGCCAGCCGCGCCCGCACCGCCGAGTGCGCCGGCGGGCTGTAACGTTATGCCATCCTGCGTGACGCCGATGGGGCTGCCGCAGGTGACAAGGATGTTGCCGCTGGCGGCGTCCATCGTGGCGGACGTCACAGCGCCGGAGCCGCAGGCGCCGGACTGGATAGCCGTGTTCATGAGGGTATCGGCAGAGGCGGGGCCGGCGCCGATCAGCATAGCGGTGGCCCCGATGATCAGAAATCGGGTCATTGGTAACATCCTCAGGGGTTAAGAACTTGGCCCAGCGTTATCACAGTGTTTGCCACCCCGGATAGCGCCATTCGCGGCAGGCGGGGGTCGGTTTTCAACGAAACGGGGGCCGACCGGGCCCCTGTTGCACAGTTTCGCGCCGAATGTGTGGATTCCGCGCCGCAGTGCAGCGCCACTGGCGGCGCGAAACGCCTAGGGAGTGATTCGCTCCACGGTCAGATTGCCGTTCGTATAGACGCAGATGTCCGCCGCGATGCCCATGGCCCGGCGGGCGATCTCCTCCGCCCCATGCTCGCTGTCCATCAGGGCGCGGGCGGCCGCGAGAGCGTAGTTGCCGCCGGAGCCGATGGCGGTGACGTCATGCTCGGGCTCCAGCACATCGCCGGCGCCGGTGATGACGAAGAGGTCCTTGCCGTCGGTGACGATCAGCATCGCCTCCAGCTTCTGCAGGTACTTGTCGGTCCGCCAGTCCTTCGCCAGCTCGACGCAGGCGCGCTGCAGCTGGCCCGGCGTTGCCTCCAGCTTCTTCTCCAGCCGCTCGAGGAGGGCGAAGGCATCCGCCGTCGACCCAGCGAAACCGGCCACGACCTCGCGGCCGCCGGGCGCCAGCCGGCGCACCTTGGTTGCCGTGCCCTTGATGACCGTCTGGCCGAGCGTCACCTGCCCGTCACCGGCCACCACCACCTCGCCGCCCTTGCGCACACCGATGATCGTCGTGCCGTGCCAGCCGGGAAATTCGTCTGCCATGAGAGCCTCCTCTTTCGGACCGATATGGGGGCGGGGGAGAAAACGAAAAGGGCGCCCGAAGGCGCCCTGTGGTGGAGCCGCTGCCGGCTCAGATCGCGCTGTCGATCCAGCTCTTCAGAGCCGCCTTCGGCGCCGCGCCGGCGCGGGAGGAGACGGGCTGGCCGCCTGAGAAGACGAAGAGCGCCGGGATGCCGCGCACGCCCATCTGGGCGGGGGTGTTCGGGTTCTCGTCGACGTTGACCTTCACGACCTTCAGCTTGTCGCCGTACTCGTTGGACAGCTCCTCGAGCGCCGGGCCGATCTGCTTGCAGGGGCCGCACCACTCCGCCCAGAAGTCCACCACCACGGGGACGTCGGAATTGCGGACTTCGTCTTCGAATGTCGCGTCGGTGACGGGGATCGTGGCCATGGAAGCCTCCTAGCACAAGATGTCGAGGCCGATACGTAGGTAGGCCCCAAAGCGGCGTCAAGGTTCAGGGCAGCTCGATCCGCAGGAGCGCCTCGTCAAGCAGCGCATCCGGCAGCGTCATCAGCTGCCCCGTCGCCGTCCAGAGGACGGAGAGGCGAAGCGGGCGGACGCCGTAGATCTCGCGCAGCATCTCCCGGTAGGCGGCCATCTGGCGGAGGATCCCCTCCGGCGTCGCGGCCGGGCGCTCCGGCGGGATGCGGTTGGTCTTGAAGTCGATGGCATGCACCTCCTCCGGCGTCACGATCAGCCGGTCGATCGCGCCGAAGAGGCGGCGGCCGTGGAAGGCGGGGGGCGACGCCGTCAGCTCCACCTCCGCCAGCGTGCCCGCGGCGAAGATCGGCGCCAGATCGGGCGCCGCGATCAGCCGGCGGACATCGGCGACGAGGCGGGCGGCCTCCTCCGCCTCGGGCGGGTCCTCCATCGCCGCGAGGAGGGCGCGGCCGGCCGCGCCACGCTCCGCCTCCCGAAGGGCGGGCAGGTGCTCGAAGAGCAGGTGGAACTGCGTCCCCCGCCGCCGCGCCGCCGCGCCGTCGCCGTTCAGCGCCGTGTCGCCGGGCAGGATCTTCGCGCCGCCGAGATCGGAGGGGGAAACGAGCGCCGGCGCAGCCGAGGCGGCGGGCAGGGGCGCCAGCTCCAGCGGCGCGGGCGGCGGCGGGGCAGGGGGGGCATCGGCGGCCTCGGCCCCCGCCTCGGGCCAGTTGCCGGTGGCGAGGCGGCGGCCGAGGCCGGCGGGGGTGTCGAGATCCACCGATGTCCCGTGCGCGAGCCCGTCGGCGACCAGCTTGTGCCAGTCCCTTTCCTTGTCGGCGGTGCCGGCGGCGGCGACGATCAGCCACTTCTCCGCCCGCGTCATGGCGACGTAGAGGAGGCGCAGCTCCTCGCGCCGGTCCGCCTCCAGCGCCTCTTCCCGCAGGCCGGGCAGGGGCGGCGGCATCTCGTCCTTCTTCGGCGCCCAGAAGGGCGGGGCCTCGCCCAGCACGGCGCCGCGATACTGCTCCGGCCTCGTCGCGCAATCGGGCAGGATGACGATGGGCGCCTCGAGCCCCTTGGCGCCATGCACCGTCATCACCCGGATGCGCCGCTCCGCCCGGCCGAGGGGGCGCTTGATGTCGATCTCCTCCGTCTGCATCCACTCAGCGAAGCCGGTGACGGAGGGGATCTCGCGCCGCTCGTAGGCCAGCGCCTGGGCGAGGAGGGCGTCGATCCCCTCCTCCGCCTCGACGCCGAGCCGCTCCAGCAGGCGCTTGCGGCCGCGGTGGTGGGTGAGCAGGCGCATGATCAGGTCATAGGGGCGCAGGTAATCCGACCGGTCGCGCAGGTCCGTCAGGATGGCCAGCGCCTCCCGCTCGTTGCTCGCCCGCAGCGCCTGCCACAGCGTCTTGCCGCCCCTCGGCTGGGCGAGGCGGTGCAGGCGCTGCTCGCTCCACCCGAAGAGGGGCGAGCGGAGGGCGGCGGCCAGCGACAGGTTGTCGTCGTCGAGCGCGAGGAAGCGGATGACGGCGCCGATGTCGCGCACCGCCAGCTCGGAGGCGAGCTTGACCCTGTCCTTGCCCGCCACGGCGAGCCCCGCCGCCTTGCAGGCGCGGATGATCTCCGAATAGAGCGCCTTCTGCCGGCCGCGCACGAGGATCAGGATGTCGCCCTCGTGGATGGCTCTCGCCCGCCAGACGCCGCGCTCCTCCTCCACCGGCAGCCGCTCCTCCGCGATCATCCGCCTGATCTCGCTCGCGATCTGCTCGGCCAGCTCGGTCTGCGCCTTGCGGCTCTCGACCGGGTCCTCCTCGCTCTCGAACTCCAGATCCGGCGCACTCTCGTCCTTTGGCAGGGCGGGCCAGAGGTCCACCCGGCCGGGCATCTCGGGGCGGAAGGCGATGTGGCGGTTGGCATCGGGGAGGAGCGGCGCCTCCTCCACCCGGGCGAAGGTGAGATCCACCGCGTCGAGCACCGCCTGCGCGGAGCGGAAGGAGTGCTGGAGCACCGAGGCCTGCAGCCCGGGCGGGGGAAGCTGGGCGGCGAAGTGCTCGCGCATCCGGGCGAAGCCCTCCGGGTCCGCCCCCTGGAAGGAGTAGATCGACTGCTTCATGTCGCCGACGACGAAGAGCGTGCGCCCGAGGCCCCGCGCCCCCTCGCCGGAGACGATCTCCCGGGCGAGGTGCTCGATCACCTGCCACTGGCCCGGCGAGGTATCCTGCGCCTCGTCCACGAGGATGTGGTCGATGCCGCCGTCGAGCCGGTACAGCACCCAGTCGGCCACCCGCCTGTCGACGAGGAGGCGCGAGGCGCGGGTGATGAGATCGTCGAAGTCGAGGAGCCCGCGGCGCGTCTTCTCCTCCGCCAGCCGGGCCACGAAGCGGTGGGCAAAGGCGTGCAGCGCCTCGGCCCGGGCGAGGGCATTGAGGGCGAGGCGGCGGGGGCGGGCCGCCTCGATGCGGGACATGAGCGGGTCCAGCCAGTCGAGGATTTCGGGATTGCTCGCTTGCACGCCCTTGGTGGGCGCGGTGCCGATCTTGGCGGAAAAGGGCTCCTTGGCGCCGGAGCCGGTGAGGAGCTGGCCCTCCAGCACCTCGAGATCCACGGCGCGGAGCGGCTGGCTCCAGTCCACCGACGTCAGCGCCTCGCCCAGCCGCCGGTCGTTGGGGCCGCTCGATGTGAGCACCCTGCCGGCGGCGGCCACGTCCTCCTCGCAGCCGATCCAGGGGATGTCGGCGCAGAGCTCCTCCATCGTCTCGCCCTCGTGCACGGCCAGCGCAGCGCGGAGGGTGTCGAGGTCGGCGGGGGCGGCGAAGACGGATGCCTTGCCGGCCAGCTCCGCCAGCAGGCCGGTCAGCGCCTGCTCGCCGGAGAGGTGGGCGGCGAGGCCATCGACCAGCGCCACGTCGTCGCCGCTGGCCATCTCCTCGAAGATCTCGCGGCGCAGCAGCTCCGCCTCCCGCTCTTCCATCTCGGTGAAGCCGGGGCCGACGCCGGCTTCGAGCGGGAAGCGGCGCAGCAGCGCGGCGCAGAAGGCGTGGATCGTCTGGATGCGCAGCCCGCCCGGCACCTCAATGGCACGGGCGAAGAGGGTGCGGGCGTCGGCCAGCTCGTCCGGCCCGAACGGGCCAGCCTCGCCCAGGCTCGCCAGCTCGGCCCGCAGCTCCTCGTCGCCCAGCATCGCCCAGGCGCCGAGGCGGGAGAAGAGGCGGTTCTGCATCTCCCCCGCCGCCGCCTTGGTATAGGTGAGGCAGAGGATGTTCGCCGCCTCCGCCCCGCCCAGCAACAGCCGCGCCACCCGATCCGTCAGCACCCGCGTCTTGCCGGAGCCGGCATTGGCGGCCAGCCAGGTGGAGTGCTCCGGCGCGGCGGCGCGGTGCTGGTTGAGGGAGGCGGCGTCGGTCACGGCATGTCCTCCGGCGCCGGCGGATCGCTTTCGTCCCATTCGCCGTAGCGGGCGAGGTGATCGTAATCGCCGTCGTAGCTGCCGGCGCGGCGGCGGGAGACGTAGCCCCGCCCCGGGCGCATCCAGCTCGACAGCACCGCCTCCAGCGAGGCCCAGACGCTCTCCGGCGTCAGCTCCGCCAGCGGGGCTTGCACGACCTTCGGGTTGGTGCCGAGCCCGATGTACTCCGCCCCGCGCACCGGCACGGGGCCGAGCTCGGGGAAGCCGCCCTCCTCGATCAGCGCCGCTTCGAGGAGGAGCTGCCGCTCGCTCTTCTTCTGCGCGTTGACGGAGGGCGGCGGGCCCGTCTTGTAGTCATAGACCCACACCCCGGCGCCGCCATCGGCAACGTCGATCCGGTCGGCCTTGGCGATCAGCGTGATCCCCGTCGCCCCCACCGGCGCGCCGCCCGTCTGCTCGAAGATGCCGGGCAGGGCGCGCGCCTGCCGGCCGATCTCTCCGGCGAGGAAGGCGGGCGCGACGCGGGCGATGCGGGCCAGCCAGAGGCGGCGCATCGAGGGCCAGGGGCAATCGGCATCGAGCACAGCCTCAGCGAAGCGCATCAGCTCCGCCTCCGCCGTGGGGGCGGCGGCGGGCGGGCCGTCCTTCACGAACCGCTCGAAGACGCGGTGCAGGATCTCGCCGCGCAGGCGGGCATCGGGCTCCGGCGTCAGCGGGTCGAGCGGGCGGAGGTTCAGCACCTTGCGGGCATAGATGGCGTAGGGGTCGCTGTAGAGCCGGCCGACATCGGTCACCGACAGCCGCGTCGGGCGCTGGGCGACCGGCGGGCGCGGCGCCGGACGCGGGGCCGGGCGCGGCGGGCCGGAGGGGCGCTCCAGCCGTTCGGCGAGCGCCAGCGCCTCGTGGCCGCGCTGGCGCATGGCGGCCAGCGCGGGCTTGCCCCGCTCCAGCCCGCCGAGCAGGTTGGTCAGCCGGTTGAGCCAGCGCGAGGGCACCGTCTCCGCCTCGTCGGAGCGCAGCGAGCGGGTGAGCCAGACCTCGCGCCCCGCCGCCGCCTGCTGGAAGTCGTGCGCGGAGAGGCCGATGCGCCGCTCGGGGAGCAGCAGCCCCGCCTCCGCCCGCATCCGCCGGTTGAGCCAGGGGTCTGCCGCTGGCGGCTTGGGCCAGCTCGCCTCGTTGAGGCCGGCGAGGATCATCAGGTCCGCCCCCTGCACCCGCGCCTCCAGCGTGCCCCAGATGCGGATCAGCGGGTGCCCGGCCTCTGGGTTGCGCGCCTCCTCCCCGGAGAGGACACCCTCGAGCAGGGCGGCATATTCCGCCGCATCCACCTCGCCGGCGGCGTCGGCATGGGCAGCGAGCGCCTCCATCACCGCGTGGGCGCGGCGGCCGGGCTCCTCGTCCCAGAGCTCGCCGGTACCCTCCTGCCCCGGCCCGGCGGCGAGCCGCTCGGCGAGGGAGACGTGGCGGGCGACGTGATCGGCCAGCGGCATGGGGCCGGGGGGGCCGAGGGTCAGGCAATCCTCCAGCCACTCGGCCCAGACGCGCAGGCGGTCATCGTCCTTCAGCCCCTTTTCGGACATGCGGCGGAAGGCACCGGGCCCGGGGGAGGGCGGGCCGTCGTGGCGGAGCATCCGCTCCAGCGCGGCGGTGCGGCGCACGTGATTGCCCCGGTCGCGCCCGTCGGAGAGCGTGAACGGGTGCTTGAGCAGCGCGAGCAGTTGCGCCGCCCCCGGCGGGCGGACGAAGAGCTCCGCCACCATCCGCAGGAAGCGCCCCGGCGCCGTCAGCGGCAGCGGCACGCCGGCGGAATCGTCGGGCGTGATGTTCCAGCGGGAGAGGGCGGCGGAGACGCGGCGCGTGAGCATCCGGTCGGGCGTGATGAGCGCCGCCGACTGACCCTCCTCCGCCGCGCGGCGCAGGCGAATGGCGATGGCCTCCGCCTCGTGCCGCGGGTCCGGCGCTTCGAGGAGGGTGAGGCTGGCCGTCGCCTCCTCCAGCCCCGCGAGGCGCGGGCCCTCCGCCAGCCAGGCGTCGGTGACCGGCGCGGGGCGCAGGGCGAGGGAGAGGAGCGCGTTGCGCTCCGGCGCCGGGGGCGGGGTGTCGCTCCAGCGGGGCAGGGCGGTCTCGGAGGCGCCCACCTCCCGCGCGAGGCGGCGGAAGCGGTACTGCGGGTGATCCTCGCCCGAGAGCGGGCCGCCCATCCCGTCCCACACCGCCTGCGGCAGGTGATGGTCGAAGCCGGGGAGGATCGCCGCCCCGTTCGGCAGCCTTGCCACCGCCGCGATCAGCAGCGCCGCCGCCCCGCGCGAGCCGGTGGAGCCGGCGACGATCACCGGGTCGGCCGGCGGCTCCGTCTCCCACCGCTTTGCCAGCCGCAGGACGGCGGCCCGCATCCGTCCCTCGGGGCCGGGGGGCGCATCGGTCGCGTCTAGGAAGCCAGTGGCGATGGAGAGGAACTCCTGCGCCAGCGCCCAGTGGCCCGAGAGGTCGGAGACGTCGAGCTCCGCGATGGCGGAGGCGGGGACACCCTCGCCCTCCATCTCGGCAAGGATGGCGTAGAGCGAATCGGCGAGGTCGAAGAGGGCAGAGCGGGGCGCCACCTCCGGCCGGGCGTGGATGAGCGCGGCGGTCAGGCGCGTCAGTTCCAGCTTGCGGCGCAGCGGCGGGGCGGCGGCGACGGCCCCCGCCTCGGGCATCAGGGCGAGGTCGCTCAGGGTGCGGATGCGGGGGAGAAGCTGGGCGCCGCCCTCCGCCGCGATGTCCTTCATCCGCCGCGCCATGCGGTTGGTGTTGACCCAGATGGTCACCCGCGCGCGCGCCTCCGGCGGGGCATCGCCGAGGCGGGCATCGAGCCCCTCCAGCACCTGTCGGGCGAAATCGACGCCGGGGGGCAGGGTGAAGAGTCCCGGCCGGTCGAAGAGGGGCTCAGACACGGGCGAGCAGCTCCTCGGCCAGCGGCAGCGAGCCCGGCTGGCCGACATCGACCCAACCACCGTGATGGACGAGCCCGTAGAGCCGGCCTGCGGCGATCATCCGGTCCCACAGGACGTTGAGCGAGAAGGCCGCCTCGGGGATCCCCGCCAGCCCCTCCGTCCGCGTGATGTGAGCGCCGGGATAGATGTAGCCGGTGCCGCGGGTGATGCGCCCGTCCGCCGCGAGATCGAAATCGCCCTTGCCGGGGTGGCCGGTGGCGTTGGCGCGGGGGATCAGGAGCAGGAGGGCATCCATCCGCTCCGCGTCCCACGTCGCGGCGAGCTCGGCGAGGGCCGTCTGCCGCTCCCACGCCGCGTCGGCGTTGAGGACGAAGCAGGGGGCGGGGCCAAGAAGGGGCAGGGCGGCGCGCAGGCCGCCGCCGGATTCCAGCAGCTCCGGCTCCTCGGAATAGACGACGCGGTCACCGAGATGGGCGCGGATCTGGGCGCCGCGATAATGCAGGTTCACCACGCGGGTGAGCGGCATCAGCGGCTCCGTCAGCGCCAGCGCATGCTCGATCAGCGGCCGGCCGGCGACCTCGATCAGCGGCTTGGGGCGGCTCTCGGTGAGCGGGCCCATGCGGGTACCGCGCCCGGCGGCGAGGATCATGGCGGAGGTCGGGGTCAACGCGCGCCTCGGCCGAGCAGCTCTTCGGGCGGCGGGGCGGCGGCGCGGACCAGCGGCGCCAGCGGGGCGACGGCGGGGTGGGTCAGCGCCAGCTCGATATGATCGTAGACGCGCGGCACGTAGCCGAGGTAACGCCTCCGCCCCTCCTGCGCCAGCCGCGCGAAGATGCCGAGGATGCGCAGCGACCGCATCAGCCCCAGCGCCGCCGCCTCCGCCGCCACCTGCCGCTCCGGCACCTCCAGCGCGCGGGCGAAGCGGGCGGTGACCTCCTCCGCCAGCCCGGGGGCGGCGTCGCGCCGCGCATCCGTCAGCCAGGAGGCGAGGTCGTAGGCGCGCGGGGCGAGGACGGCATCCTGGAAGTCGATGAGGCCGAGCTTGCGCAGCCCGCTCTCCTCGCCCCGCCAGATCAGGTTCTCGGCGTGGAAATCGCGCAAGGACAGGCGGTCGGGCACGCAGCCGATCTCCGTCAGGCGGTGGGAGAGGCCCTCGCGCAGGGCCTCCGCCGCCTCGGGCGGGGCGGCGCCGTAGTGGCGGAAGAGCGGCTCCAGCTGGGCGGCGCCCTCCGCTGGGCCGAGCGCCGGCAGCGGCGGTGGCGCGGTGCGGGCGAGGAAGGCGAGGAGGTCGGCGACGAGCGCCGTCGCCTTCCCCTCCACCCGCGGCTTGCGGGAGAGGCGGGCGGCCAGCGTCTCCGGCCCCAGATCCTCGATGATGGCGAGGCCCGCCTCCTCCTCCACCTCGTGCACCTCGGGGGCGGCAAGGCCGAGGAGGCGCAGATGCGCGGCCATGGAGAGGAAGGGCGGCAGCAGCCCCGGCGGTGCCACCATCAGCAGCGCTGTCTCGCCGCGGCGGGAGAGGCGCCAGTAGCGGCGGGTGGAGGCGTCGCCGGGCAGGGGCGTCGCGGCCCAGTCGGCGAAGGGCGTCTCCTGCCGCCACGCCTCCACCGCCTCGGCGGAGCCGGGCTCGGCCGCGGGGAGCGGGGGGCCGACGGCGGCCTCGTTCGGGGGGGAGAGCTCAGACGGGGTCAAACGCCGCCTCCAGCCGGTCGCGCCACGCCTGAGGGCCGGAGAGGGCCAGCCGGTGGGCGTGCTCGCCTGCCTGCAGGTGCAGGTGCAGGGCGCCCACGGGCGTCGACCCCTCCAGCCGCTCGGGCCATTCGATCAGGCAGATCGCGCCGTCCTCCAGCGCCTCCCAGAGCCCCAGCTCCGCCACCTCGCCGGGGTCGCCCAGCCGGTAGAGATCGGCGTGCCAGATCTCCGCCACCGGGGCGGCGTAGGGCTGCACGAGCGTGAAGGTGGGGGAGGGGACCTCCGCCTCCTCGTCGCCCAGCGCGGCGCGGATCAGGGCGCGGGCAAAGGTGCTCTTGCCCGCGCCGATCTCGCCGGAGAGGAGCAGGCAGTCGCCGGGGCGCAGAAGCGGCGCCAGCCGGCGTGCGGCGGCCGCCGTTTCGGCCTCGCCGGCCAGCTCCGATGCGCCCCATGTCTCCATGCGGGGGACCTTACGGGCGGCGGCAGGGGGCGAAAAGTCCCAAACGGGATTTCGGGCGGGGCGGGTGGCTAAAGTCGCGCGGGCTCTCGCCTAGTCGACCACGCGCAGGCGCCGCGGCTCCAGCACGCGGAGGACCTGCGCCAGCTCGTGGCCGCGCTTGAGCACCTGCCCCTCGGGGCCGAAGACGGCGTATTGCCCCTGCCGCAGGCGCAGCTTGGGGCGCTTCTCGATCCGGTAGATCGGCACTTCGGCGGTGCGGCGGAAGATGGAGAAGATGGCGACGTCGCGCAGGCAGGAGATGCCGTAGTCGCGCCATTCGCCCGCGGCGACCATCCGGCCGTAGAGCGACAGGATGGGGCCGAGCTCGGTGCGGTGGAAAGCCACCTGATCGGCGGTGATGACACCCTGCCCGGGCTGTGACGCCATGCTCATGGGTCAGAGAATTGCGCCGGCGCCGGGGCAAATCAACCCCGCGCCGCCTCACTTTCCCTCCGCGCGGCGCCGTTATCCTTGAATGGCACGGGATTGCCGCATCCCGGGCCGGCCGTTGCCGCCTTTCCGCCGCGATCGGGGGGCAATGTCGCCCTTACGGTGACAGGCGGTGCGCCCGCCCCATAATTGCCCCCACCCGTGCGGTGGGTGCGCCGCCTGGAGCCTTACTCATCCGCAGGTGATGCGCGCGATGCGCCCGCCCGCGTCGATGTAGAAGTTGATCCGCCCCGGCATCAGATCCTCCGTCACCGCGTCGCCCGGGTCGATGACCCGCACCGGGGCGAGGATCAGCTGGCGCTCCAGCGCCTCCCGCTCCCGCCCGATCAGCCCCGACCGGGCCGCCGCGTTGCAGCTGTCCACCTCCGGCGCCGGCAGCGGCGGCGGGGGAGGCGCCGGCGGCGGGGCGCCGGCGCAGGCCGCGAGAAGCGGCAGAAGGAGGAGGGGCAGACGGAAAGCCGCCGGGCGCCCGACCCGTCTCATCCGCAGTAGATCCGCGTGATGGTGCCGGCGCTGTCCAGCTCCACGTTCAGGCGGGTGTCGACGTAATCCATCGTCACCACGGTATTCGGGCCGATGAGCCGGGCCGTGCCGTCGGCGACCCGGCCGGAGAGGGCGGCCTCGGCATCGGCGCGGGGCGCGCCGATCAGCGCCTGGTAGGCATCGGCGCCGCAGGATGTCAGCTCGCCCGAGGGGGCGGGGCCGGCGGGCATGTCACAGGCGGCGAGGGGGAGCGTCACGGCGAGGCCGGCGACGAGGGCGAAGGAGAGGCGCATGGTGGTAGCCTTTCGGGTTGAGGGTGAGACGCAAGCGCCCGGGGCCGGTGCTTGTTCCGTCAGATGTTGGCCCAGCCGCCGTCGATCACGTGGGCGACCCCGGTGGTGTAGCTGCTTTCGTCGGAGGCGAGGTGCACGACCAGCGCCGCGACCTCCTCCGGCGTGCCGATGCGGCCGATGGGCTGGCGGGCGATGAAGGCGGCCCGCGCCGCCTCGTAATCGCCCGTGGCATGCAGCCGCGCCTGCAGCGAGGGGCTGTCGACGGTGCCGGGGCAGATGGCGTTGGCGCGGATGCCTTGGGTGATGAAATCCGCCGCGATGCTCTTCGTCAGCCCGATGACGCCCGCCTTCGTCGCCCCGTAGGCGAAGCGGTTCGGCGCCGCGATGACGGAGGAGGCGACGGAGGCCATGTTGATGATCGAGCCGCCGCCCCCCGCGATCATGCCGGGCAGGAGAGCGCGCAGCATCCGGTACATGGCGGTGAGGTTGAGGCTCACGGCCCGCTCCCACTGCTCCTCGTCGCAGTCGAGGATCGTGCCGTTCGGCACCATGCCGGCGCAGTTGAAGAGGACGTTCGGCGCCGCGATCTCCTCCGCCAGAGCGGCGACGGCGGCCTTGTCGGTGACGTCGAGCCTGCGGGTGGCGATGCCTTGCGCGGCCAGCTCCTCAAGCGCCGCGGCGTCGATGTCGGTCGCCAGCACCTCGGCGCCCTCGGCGGCCATGGCGAGCGCGCTGGCGCGGCCGATCCCGGCGCCGGCGGCGGTGACGAGGGCGCGCTTGCCGCGCAGTCTGTCGGTCATGTCTTCCTGCTCCCCAACTTCCGGGCGCGGCCACTCTGCCATGCCGCCGGCCCCGAGGCAAAGGGCCGCTCGCCTTGACTTCCGCCGCCCATCCAAGGCATCTTTCGCTTCGAGAAAAAGATTTCGCCGAACGAAAAAGTGTGGGAGGATCTATGAGGATTGGCAAGCAGGATCAGGCCTTTACGGCCATCTGCGCCTCGGACGCAGAGAGTGTCACCGTCAGGGGCTACGACCTCTGCTCGCAGCTGATCGGCAAGATCGGCTTCACCGATTACTTCTGGCTGCTGGTGCTGGGCGAGAAGCCGACGGAGGCCCAGCGCGGGATGACCGACGCCTGCCTCGTCGCCATCGCCGAGCACGGGCTGGTCCCCAGCGTGCAGGCCGCCCGCATGACGCTCGCCGCCGGGCCCGAGGCGTGGCAGGGCGCCATGTCCGCCGGCCTCCTCGGCATGGGCACCGTCGTCGCCGGCTCGTCGGAGACGGCGGGGCGCTACCTCGTCGAAGTGCATCAGGAGTGGAAGAGCTCCGGCCGGCCGCTCGACGAGGTCTGCAAGGAGAGCCTCGAGGGGCTGAAGGTGGCGAAGAAGAAGGTCCCCGGCCTCGGCCACCCGCAGCACTCCGCCGGCGATCCGCGCGCGCATGCGCTGGCGGCGGAGGCGGAGCGGCTGGGCGTGAAGGGCGAGTATTTCCAGGTGCTGGAATGCCTCGCCGAGCACGCGCCGGGCATCATCAACCGCCCGCTGCCGATCAACGTCTCCGGCGCCATCCCGGCGGCGATGCTGGACGCCGGCTGGCCCATCGAGGCGATGAAGGGCGTGCCGCTCCTCGCCCGCGCCGCCGGGCTCGTCGCCCACCTCTTCGAGGAATCGCAGCGCTCCATCGGCTTCATCATGTCGAACAACGCTGACGAGGCGATCAGCTACGACGGCGTGACCGAGCGGGACTGATCCGCCCGCTCTGCCGATGCAAACGCCTCGCCGGAGACATCCGGAGGGGCGTTTTTGCTGTCAGCCGGCGCTCCACCCCGCCGGCCTTGCCGATGGGGGGCGGGATGATCACATCCTGTCATACCCGTCCCCAGCAGAGAGGCCCCGGCATGTCGCGGAGAATCATCATCACGGGGGCCAGCGATGGCATCGGCGCCGCCGCCGCCCGCCAGCTGGTGAGGGACGGCCACAACGTCATCCTCGTCGGCCGCTCGCCCGAGAAGACCAAAGCCGTGGCGGAGGAGACGGGCGCGCCCCATCACCTCGCCGATTTTGCGCGGCTCGACGAGGTCCGCCGGCTGGCCGATGAGCTGAAGCAATACGGCCCGATCGACGTGCTGGCGAACAACGCCGGCGGCGTCTTCCAGGAGCGGCGGGAGACGGTGGACGGCTTCGAGATGACGTTCCAGGTGAACCACCTCGCGCCCTTCCTGCTCACCCACCTGCTGCTGGACCGGCTGATGGAGTCGAACGCGAGCGTCATCCAGACATCCTCTGTCGGCAACCGGGCCGGAAAGGTGGATCTGGGCAATCTCGGCTTCGCCAAGGGCTACGCGCCCATGCGCGCCTATGGCACCGCCAAGCTGGAGAACATCCTCTTCACGCAGGAGCTGCACCGCCGCTTCCACGAGCGCGGCCTCTCCTCCGCCGCCTTCCACCCGGGCGTCGTCGCCAGCAGCTTCGCCGGAAGCTCGACGGACCTGATGGGCAAGGTCTACGCCAGCCGCCTCGCCCGCAGCTTCATGCGCACGAACGAGCAGGGCGCGGACCAGCTTGTCTGGTTGGCAAGCACGCCGGCGGGCGAAGGCTGGGAGTCGGGCCAGTACTACGAGAAGCGCAAGCCGGCGCGGCGCATCAACCGGCAGACGCGGGACGCGGCGCTGGCCCGGGCGCTCTGGGCGCGGTCCGAGCAGGTGCTGGGGCTGACGCCCGCGGCCTGAGCCCCGAGCCGGCCCCGTGAGGCGGCCCCCGGAAAAGAGAAACCCCGCCGGATCGCTCCGGCGGGGAATCCTGTCCAGGGAGGGACATAACCACCCCCGAGGGGGCGGATGGCTTACATCGCGCCGACCTGCTCGGCGTAGCGCTCGACCTCTTCGGTGATCTCGAAGACGTATTCCTCGGGGAAATAGCCCTGCTCGATCAGGTCGACCGTCGCCTCGGTCAGCTGCTTGGCGTAGTCGCCGGGGCTCGTGTAGAGCGTGTCCAGCACCTCCTGCGGGAGCGGTTCGACCACACCCATCAGGCCACAGACGAAGCCGCCGGCGTTCGGCGTGGTGAAGGTCTCGCGCGGCACGTCGACCTGCGGCGAGCGCACGCCGCCCATGGCGTTGCCGTACTGGTCGGTGACGATGGCGGCATCCACCTCGTCGGACTCGTACTCGATCTTGTCGGCCATCGGCGGGGCGTCGCCATTGGCGAGCCAGTTGTACATCCAGTCCATGCCCTGGAAGACCATGGCATTGTACCAGAAATCGTCGATCGGGGCGGTGCAGTCGCTCCAGCCGGCCTCGTACATCTCGCGGCTTTCCAGGTGCGGCATGCCGGCCACCTGATACAGGCGGAACTGGCTGCCCTCTTCGTCGCTGTCTTCGGCGAAGGTGCGCGGGCCATCCATGAACTCGGTCTGGGTCGACAGGATGATGACCGGCACGTGGTAGGTGCTGTCGAGCACGTCCTGCGTCGGGCCATCGGTATCCCAGACATACATGGCGTCGATGATCGGCGAGCCGTCTTCGGCCGTCCACGCGTTGGCGCCGTTCTCCTGCTCCATGAAGTTCATGGCGGTGCGCGAGGTGGCGGAGGCGCCGGACATCACGAGGTACTCGGCGTTCCACTCCTCCCCGAGCGGGTTGGCCGTCTGCACGAGGTTGGCGATCTGCGCGATGATCTCGTTCTGCGCCGGATCGGCCGCGCCCTGTTCCGTCACGGCGCCCTCGATGGAGAGATCCTCGTAGCGGTTCGCGTTGTAGGCTTGGAGGGAGCCGATGAGGCCGGGCGTGTTGACGACCTCCACGTAGCCGTGGCCGTTCATCATGCCGCCGACGCGGCTGGCCATCCACATCTGCGCGGATTGCGCCGGGTGCAGCGTCTCGATGGCGACGAAGCCGGAGAAGGCCTCCGGATCGGCCGGGTGACGGAAGACGTAGCGCGTGGTGTAGGGGGCGCCGTTGGCCTCGCCGGTGACGAAGAACTCGTCCTCCACGTAGTCGAAGAAGGCGGGCTCGCGGTCGGCCGGCCAGTCCATCGGCGGGTTCTGCCCGAGCGTCGGGCCCCGGCGGCTGGGGTGAGCCATGTTGCCGAGGGTGGTGGCGACGGGGCCCTCCACCTGCGGCATCGGCGGGACGTCCTGCGCATAGGCGCCGGAGGCAGCCATCAGCGCCGCGGCGGCGGTGGCGGGCAGGGCGAGTCGGCCCAGTGCCTTGGTCATTGTCATTCTTGATCCTCCCTTGGGTCTCAAAGCCAACGGCCCCGATGATCGCGGGTCTTCGCATAGCGAAAAGTTATCCGTTTGGCGAAAACAGGTTAGGCGGCCGACTCAGGCCCTGTCAAGGCGCATGGCGGCGAAAGTTACCGCACAAGGCATTGATTTTGATTGATAAATTGGGGCGAGCAAGCCTGCGTCGATCTGCCCTTGCCCGGGGGCAGGGCAGGGGAGCTGTGGGTCTCCGCCGTGCGAAAGGATCAGCTGGCGGCGGTCACTCCTGCCGGGAGAGGGCGATGAGGCCGGGGCCGAGCTCGTACCAGCCGGCGAGGTGCAGCTCCATCATCACCGGCTCCATCTTCCGGTTGGCGAGGAACCAGCCGTGGATGCCGTCGATGGGGGCGGTGAGCACGCCGGAGGCCTCGGTGGCGCGGCCGTTCTCGTACTCCATCACCTCCATCGGGCCGGCGCCGGGATCATGGGCGTTCGGGTCGTCGTGGCCGTGGAACTCGTAGTACAGCTCCTCCGGCGAAGACCACGAATAGAGCAGCGTGTCGCCGGCCTGCATCGTCAGCTTGTACTCGACCTGCCCGTAGAACTCGTCGAGCCCGCCGACGCGGACCATGATCGTATCCTCCCGATAGGGTACGGCGTGGGAGCGGGCGATCTCGAACGGCACGTCGGAGACGGGGGTGACGACGAGCTCCTGCGGCTCGGAGATGCGGGTGAGGCCGGTGGCGCCGCCCACGCCTGTCGGGTCGATCCCGTATTCCGCCGGCAGCACGAAGAGCACCGTGACCGCGGTGGCGGCAAGGGCGGCGATGCCGAGCTGACGGAGCAGGCGGGGCCGCTCGGGCGCGGGCCCGGCGCCGGCGCCATGGCGCGTCTCCGTGGCGGCGCGGGGCAGGCTGTCGTACCGGTCGAAGAGGCTCATGCGGAGATCTCCTGTAGGAAGCCGACCATCTGCATCTGAAAGAGCACCAGCCCCACCCCCGCCAGCACCACGTTGGCTGCCATCGCGTGGCGGTTGAAGCTGGGCGTCGCGCGCCAGAGCGTCATCAGCGCCAGCACGAGGGTGAGCGCGAGGATCTGCCCCAGCTCCACCCCGATGTTGAAGGCGAGCATGTTGGCGACGAGCCCGTCGCCGGAGAGGTTCACCTCCTGCAGCTTGGTGGCGAGGCCGAAGCCGTGGAAGAGGCCGAAGATCAGCACCGGCGCCTTCTGCCCCGGCTGCCAGCCGAAGAGCGTGCGGAAGGCGCCGAGGTTGTCGAGCGCCTTCCAGATGACGGAAAGGCCGATGATGGCATCGACGAGATGGGCGCTGACATGGATGCCGGAGAGCACCCCGAAGAGCAGCGTCAGCGAGTGGCCGATGGAGAAAAGCGTCACGTAGAGCGCGATGTGGCGCATCCCGTAGAGGAAGAAGATCACCCCGACGAGGAAGGCGAGGTGGTCGTAGCCTGTCACCATGTGCTTGGCGCCGAGGTAGACATAGGGCCAGAAATCCACCCCCGTCGTGGCTGCCATGAACTCCGCATCGCCGCCGGCGACGCCGTGGGCGATGGCGGCGGTGGGGGCGATCAGCGCCAGCAGCAGGGCGAGCCTCAGTACCAATTGGCGACCCTCACGTCGATGTCGGTGCGCTCCTCGACGACGGCCGAGAAGTTCCAGATATCGTTGCCCCAGTAGTGGTAGGGGTAGACGACGGCGGGGTGGAACGCGCCCGCCGCCTCAGCCGCCTCGGTGGGGGACATGGTGTCGGGCCATGTCATCGGCAGGAAGGCGGCGTCGATGTCCCGCAGGGCCAGCATCGCCTCCGTCGCCTGGGTATCCCCCGCAACATAGATGCGCGCGCCGTCGAAGGTGATCACGTATCCGAGCCCCTCGCCCGGCGGGTTGTGATGCAGGCGGCCCTCGGAGGTGTTCTCCGCCGGGATCGCCTCCACCCCGATGCCGCCGGTGAGTGTGGCCGTCTCGCCCGCGCTCATGGCGGTGATGTTCGCCAGCCCCTCCGGCATCGCCACGCTGGCGGGGGCGACGATCTGCGTCGCCGGCCCGGCGAGAGCGGTGAGCGTCTCCGGCTCCAGATGGTCGCCATGGGCATTGGTGATGAGGATCAGCGCCGGCGCCGGCAGCCCGTCATAGAGGGCGGCGCCGCCGATGGGGTCGGCATAGATGGCGATGCCGTTCTGGCTGAGGACGAGGGAGGCGTGGCGGATCGGCGTCACCGCGATCACGCCGTGGTCCGCCTCGATGCCCTGCAGCGCCTGAGCGCTGGCGAGCGGGGCGAGGGCGCTGCCGGCCAGCAGGCCGAGCGCCGCCGCCCGGCGGGCTGTGCGGATGGTCATGTCTTTCTCCTCCCGAGGCGGGCTCCTCCCCCGCCTGCAAAGACATTCTGTTTGTCGCAAGAGGCCCGGGGCGGTGCCCCGGGCCTCCTTGTCAGGCGAGGATCAATCGAAGCCGAAGAGGCCTTCGGCCTCGGGCCGGGTCATGCCCTCCTCGAAGTATTCCTCCCAGATCTGCGCCCACGGGCGGCCGTACATGTCGGGCACGGTGTACTCGATCGTGGCGCCCGGCGAGACCGGCGTGGCGTAGCCGTCCATCGGGAAGATGGTCTGCACGCAGTTCACGAAGATATAGGGGTCGCTTTCCACAAGTTCGCCGATCTTCTCGAGGTCGCGCACCATGCGGATCGGCTCGTTCAGCGCCTCGGGATCGTAGAAGATCGCCTCGTGGTGGATGCCGGTGACGTTGCCATCATCGTCGCGGTTGGCGGAGTAGATTTCCACCGTCTGCATCTGGTTCGAGAACTCGAAGCCGGCGTGAACCGTCCAGCCCTGGATGTTCGACGTCCAGGTGATGAGCGTCTCGTCATCCCAGAAGCCGATGGTCTCGCCGTACCAGCGCGGCACGTCCTCGCCGAGGCGGGGGACGGCGCCTTCCATGTTGAACTCGCGGCCGATGAAGACCTGCGTGAGGATGTTGTCCGCCACGCCGGTGAGGATCTGCATCACCTCGGGGTTCGTCAGGATCTGGTGGTCACGCACCGCATGCTCGTGCCAGCGGCGCAGGAACCCTTCGGGCCAGCAATATTGCGACTGCCACTGGGCGGCGTTGGTGTTCGCCTGGTGATAGTGCATCTGTACGGCGCGCTTCTGGTATTCCGGCGTCAGCAGCGAGATTTCGGTCGAGGCCTGGATGATGCGGCCCCAGAACCAGTTTTCGCTGCTGTCGTTGTAGCGGCCGTTCCAGTCGGGCGGCATGTTGTCGAAGCTGTATTCGGTCGGCCCGCCATTCGCGACTGTCTCTTCCATCAGAGCGTTGTAATGCTCTTCGGCAGTCGCGAAGCCGTAGGGGCTGACGATGTTATCGGCCGAGTAATCGGCGTCGCAGAAGCCCCAGGCGCCAGAGGCCGGCGGATCGTCACCGATGATTTCCGAACCGTAGCCTCCCCACTGCGATTCGAGGCCCATGGGCGAGTTGCAACGGAAGTAGCGCGGGTCGCTCCACAGCTCTTCGTCGGCGTAGAAGTCTTCCGACGTGAAGATGTCCACCTCGAGCGGCTCGACGCCTTCGGGCACCTCGCCGTTCCGGGCGGCGATGGCTTCTCCGTAGAACGCACCGCCGGTGCCGGCACCGACGACCGTCTCGCCCTGCTGGTTGGCCATGGGCGCACCACGGCCGACGCTCTCCGTCTCGTCCTGCGCGAAGGCCGCGCCGGCCGACAGGCCGCTGAAGACACAGGTGAGCAATGCTGACTTGAGAGTCAGGTCCAATTTCATGTGATTTTCCTCCCTTGTCGGCGAAATGTTCGCCTAGCGAAAAATACTCCGCATGGCGAATGGTCTCAGGCGGGGAGGCGCCTTGTCAAGCCTTTCGGGAGCGGGTCGCGTCAGGGTTGTCCCGCTTCGCCGGCGGGGGTTGGCGCGCCGCTACGGGGGCGGCGCGCCGGGGGATTTGGCTCAGCCGTGGAGCTTCTTGGTCACCTCGGCGAGGGTCTTGCCCTGGAACTTCGCGCCTTCGAGCTCCTGCTCGGAGGGCTGGCGGGAGCCGTCGGAGAGCGTGGTGGTGGTCATCCCGTAGGGGGAGCCGCCGCGCACGACATCGACGCCCATCTGCTCCTGATAGGCATAGCCGAGCGGCACGGTGATGATGCCGTGATGCTGCAGTGCCATCTGCGTGGTGACGATGGCGATCTCCTGCCCGCCGTGCTGCGCGGCGGAGGAGGACATGACCGTCGCGACCTTGCCGACCAGCGCACCCTGGGCCCAGATCCCGCCCGTCTGGTCGAGCACGTTCTTCATCTGAGAGGACATCATGCCGAAGCGCGTGTTGATGCCGAAGATGAAGCCGTCGTACTCCGTCAGTTCGGTGACATCGGTGAGCACCTCGGCGTCCTGATCGAGCTTGTAGTAGGCGTTCTTGGCGACCTCTTCGGGCACCAGCTCGGGCGCGCGCTTGATCGTCACCTCGGCGCCGGCCTCGCGGGCGCCTTCGGCGGCCGCGTTGGCCATCTGCTCCATGTGGCCGAAGCTCGAATAGTAGAATACCAGAATCTTTACCATGTAATCCTCCCGGACGTGTTGGTGGCAGTGAGCCCCGCGTGCGGGGCGGGGAAAGGCGCGGCCCTAGATCGGGCCGACGCGCTGGGCGCTTTGCGGTGTCAGCGCCGTGCGCACAAGGACGGGGTACTGCGACAGTTTCGCCGTGATGTTGCGCGAGGCCTGGATGAGCCGCGGCAGCCGCTCCTCGACGAGGACGTCGCGGGTGAGCCGGCCGGAGAAGCCGGAGGAGTTGATGGCGGCGACGACACGGCCCTCCGCATCGCAGATCGGGCAGGCGATGGAGGCGATGCCGTAATCCAGCTCGTCCACCGCGATGGCGTAGCCGAGGCGCTTCACCTCCTGCAGACAGGCAAGAAGCTCCTTCTTGCCGGTCAGCGTCCTGTCCGTCAGCGCGGTGAAGGGGGCCTGTCCGACATAGCGGTTCAGCGTCACCGAATCAGCGTTGGCGAGGAGGACCTTGCCCAGCGAGGTGGCGTGCGCCGGGTAGCGGACACCGACTGCGGCGGTGGGTCGCACCGCGCTCTGCCGGGTGGTGTGGGCGAGGTAGAGCGCCTTGCCCTCGTCGAGGATCGCCACCGAGGCGGCGTCGCCGAAGGCCTCCACGAGGTTGCGCACTTCGGGCAGGAGGAACTCGTCGATCTGGCTGGAGCGCATGTAGGAAGAGGAGAGCGTCAGCACCCGTGCGCCCAGCGTGAACTTGCGTCCGTCCTGCCGGACGTAGCCGAGAACCCGCAGCGTGTAGAGGCAGCGGCGGGCCGTGGCGGGGGAAAGGCCGGTGCGTGCGGCAACCTGGCTCAGGGTCATTTCCGTGTGGGTCTGGTCGAAGCATTCCAGCACCGCGAAGCCCCGGGCGATCGCCGAGTTGAACTCCTTCTCGTCGATCACGCCGCCATCCAGAACGCTTGACATGTTCCACTCCTCCCCTAAGATGTTCGCCTATCGGATATAGCTTCGCTGGGCGAAAATAATCAACCCCAAAAGAGGGCTGATCCGAGGGAGGAAGAGGATGACGCAAGGCAGCGCACATGAGGGCGCCGGCACTGCTGCGCGGGTCGGCTACGGGCTGGCCCAGTACGGGGCCGGCTGGGACTCCGCCCAGGCGGTTCTGGTGCTGGTCCACGGACGGGACCGCGAGCCGGAGGAAATGTTCCGCCTGCTGGGCGACTCTCTGGCCGCGCGGCTCCGCGTCCTCGCGCCCTACACCGAAAGCAAGACGTGGTACCCCGGCCGCTACGATGCGCCGCTCGCCGAGAATGCCGAGGGCGTCGCCCGCGGGATGGACGAGATCGATGCTGCCTTCCGCCTCGCCGCGGAGCATGGCTTCGGTCCCGAGCGGGTCGTGCTCGCCGGTTTCAGCCAGGGCGGCTGCCTCGTGACAGAGTACCTCATCGACGGGCGCACGCGCCCCGCGGCCGCGGCGATCTTCACCGGCACCCCGCTGGCGATGACCGGCCGGGGCCTGCCCGAGCGGGACCTAGCCGAGCTGCCCGTCGTCGTCTCCGGCGGGGCCGCCGATGCCTGGCTGCCACTGGCCGATCTGCTGGCGACGGAGGCCGTGCTGACGCGCCTCGGCGCGAGCGTGCACCTGGAAATGTTCCCCGACGCGGACCACGTCGTCCGCCCGGCGGAAATAAACCGTCTCAGGGAGCTGGTGGACCAGCTGACACCCTGACCCTCGCCTCCCCCGAGATTGGCGGGGCGGGGCAAGTTACTAAAGCAGGAGGAGAAACAAGTGCCTGAACAACCGAAAACCAACAAGCCGGCCAAGCGGCTGGACGGCAATCACCACATCACCGGGATCACCGGCGATGTCGTGGCCAACGTCGACTTCTGGTCGCGCATCATGGGTCTGCGCTTCGTCAAGAAGACGCTGAACTTCGAGACGACGTTCCGCTACCACACCTACTTCGGCGACACCGACGGCTCGCTCGGCTCCGTCGTGACGTTCCTGGAATTCAACGATGCCCCGAAGGCCCCGGCCGGCAAGGGCAACCACCACTCCGCCGTCCTGCGCGTGCGCTCCAACGAGGCGCTGGATTTCTGGATGGACCGCCTGACGGACAACCAGATCTTCTCCGAACTCTACCGTCTCAACCCGACGGTGCCGCGCCGGCTCGTGTTCCACGACTTCGAGGATCACAAGGTCGAGCTGATTGTTTCCGACGCCGCCGACAAGCCGCTGGCCTTCCCGGCCTCCGACATTCCGCCGGAGTTCCAGATCACCGGCATCGAGGGCATCCGCTCCAACGTCTCCGTGCAGGATCTCAAGCCCTACGCCGAGCACATGGGCTTCACCTACAACGAGGCCCTGCAGCGCTTCGAGATGGAAGGCGATTCCAAGACGTCGCGCTGGTACACGGCGCCCGTGCCGGAAGATCTGCCCTTCCAGGAAGCCGCCATCGGCGTCTGGCACCACCTCGCCTTCGACGCCGACGAGGATCTCTCCGGCTGGCGTGACTACTCGGACGCCGGCCCCGTGCCGACGACGCCGATCTACGATCACCACGTCTTCGACAGCTGCTACGCGCAGACGCCGGGCGGCATCATCGAGCTGACCTCGAAGGGCCCCGGCTTCCTCGTCGACCAGCCGAAGGAAGAGCTGGGCGAGCGTCTCGCGCTCTCCAAGCGGGTCGAGCCGCTGCGCGCCCGTCTGGAGCGTGAGCTGACGCCGATCGAAAACCCCCGCCGCCCCGACGGCACGCTCAAGACCGAGCCGCCGCTGGATCAGCCGAAGAAGGCCAAGGCGACGCTCTGATACTGGCTGGGCCGGGCGAGAGGACGTCCGGCCCGTCCACCCCGGGAGGGGGTTAATATCAGGATTCGTATCTTCGACATACCGGCAGAAGAGGTCTGACTCTCCCATACCGGTTTATCGTTGACGCAAAGCAGGTGGACGCTTCCAATCCGAGCGCTCGGGGGAGAGCCACCAATTCAGGGAGGAGACCTAGAATGTCCAAGCTCATTCAGCCGCGCCGCGGCGTGACGCGTCGGAACTTCATCAAGACCTCGGCCGCAGCCGGGGGGACAGCGGCCGCCGGGCTCTACGCGCCGGCCGTCCATGCGCAGGAGCGCACGGTCAAGATCGGTTACGTCACCCCGCAATCCGGCCCGCTCGCCGGTTTCGCCGAGGCCGACGACTTCACCATCCAGCAGCTGCAGGAGACCTTCGCCAACGGTATCGAGGTCAACGGCACGACCTACAACATCGAGGTCATCGTCGCCGACAGCCAGTCGAACCCGAACCGGGCCGCCGAAGTGGCGCTGGACCTGATCGTGGATGAAGAGGTCGACCTGATGGTCGTCGCCTCCACGCCCGACACCACCAACCCCGTCTCCACCCAGTGCGAGATCGAGGAGCAGCCCTGCATCTCGACCATGGCGCCCTGGGATGCCTGGTATGTCGGCCGTCAGGCCAACCCGGGCGATCCCTCCACCTGGGAGCAGTTCGACTGGACCTACCACTTCTTCTGGGGCGGCGCCGACTACTACGCCGTGACCCTGAACATGTGGAGCCAGCTGGAGCACGGTGACACGGTCGGCGCCCTGTGGCCGAACGATGCCGACGGCAACGCCTTCGCCGATCCGAACGCCGGCTTCCCGCCGGTGCTGGAGGCCGCCGGCTACGAGCTGGTCGATCCCGGCCGGTTCCCGAACGGCACCGACAGCTTCGCCAGCCAGATCGCGACATTCCAGGAGGCCGACATCGACGTGATCACCGGCCTCATGATCCCGCCGGACTTCACCACCTACTGGACCCAGTCGATCCAGCAGGGCTACAAGCCGAAGATCTGCACGATGGGCCGCGCCATCCTGTTCCCCTCCGCCGTCGAGGCGCTGGGCGACACCGGGCACAACCTGTCCTGCGAGGTGTGGTGGTCCACGTCCCACCCGTTCACCTCCTCCCTCACCGGCCAGTCCGCGTCGGAGCTGGGCGCGGCCTTCGAGGAGGCCACGGGCCGTCCGTGGACGCAGCCGATCGGCTACATCCACGCCCTGTTCGAGGTGGCGCTGAACGTCATCTCACGCGCGGCAGACCCGAAGGATCGCGACGCGATGGTCCAGGCGATCGCCGAGACCAACATGGAGACGATCATTGGCCCCGTCGCGTGGAACGGCACCGGCGTGCCGGAGTTCGCGGCCAAGAACGTCTCCACCGCGCCGCTCGTGGGCGGCCAGTGGCGGCTGAAGGAGGATGGCGACGGCTACGAGATCGTCATCGTCGACAACACCACCTTCCCCGCCATCCCGACCGGCGGCGTGATGGAGCCGATCACCTGATCGGGTAGCCCCGTGGCACCGGTCCCGCGCCCCTCGGCGCGGGGCCAACCGCCGCACCTGAATAATTTCAATCTTCTCGGCCATTTGGGAATATCGCGCGCGCTTGACACACTTGGGGAACCCGTCACAATGAAACCCGAAAAAACTTTCGCTGGGCGAAACGACTGCCAGGGGCAGCGGCACGGTGAGACGGGTGTGACGCATGGTCTGCCCCGGATCACGGAGGCTGGGCCCCCGCGGCAGAACGCAAAGACACATGGCCCGAGCGGCCGCAGGAAAGAGCCATGATGAACGGAATGCTCAAGAATATAAAAGTGGTCGAGCAGGGGACCTTCATCACCGGCCCCTGCGCGGGGATGATGCTGGCCGATCTCGGCGCCGACGTCGTGAAGATCGAGTCTCCCAATACGGGGGACCCCTACCGCACCTACCAGGAGGGGCTCTATTCGCCCCACTTCCAGGCCTACAACCGCAACAAGCGCTCCATCGCCCTCAACCTCAAGGAGGAGGAGGACAAGGCGGTGTTCGAGAAGCTGATCGCCGAGGCCGACGTCTTCATCCAGAACTTCCGGCCCGGCGCGGCCGAGCGCCTCGGTGCCGGCTACGAGCAGCTCAAGGCGATCAACCCGAACCTCGTCTATTGCTCGATCAACGGGTTCGGCCCCGACGGGCCCTACCGTGACCGCCCGTCCTACGACAGCGTGGCGCAGGCCCTCTCCGGCTTCCTCGGCATCGTGACCGACCGCGACAACCCGCGCTTCCTCGGCCCGGCGCTGGCCGATGCCATCACCGGCATCTACGCCGCCTACGGCATCCTCGGCGGGCTCGTCAGCCGCGGCTCCACCGGCACGGGCGCGCTCATCGAGGTCTCCATGCTGGAGGCGATGACGCACTTCGCCATCGAGCCCTTCACGGCGCTCTTCACGCTCGGCCAAGCGCCCAAGGGCCTCGACCGGCCCCGCCTCGCGCAGGCCCATATCCTGCGCACGAAGGACGACAAGCTCGTCGCGCTGCACCTCTCCAGCCCCGAGAAATTCTGGGACCAGCTCGTCGAGGCGCTCGACGCCGGCTGGATGCACGAGGACGAGCGCTTCAACACCCGCCTTGCCCGCATCGACAATTACGAGGTGCTCGGCGAGGAGCTGACGAAGATCACGCAGACAAAGACCCGCGATGAATGGGTGGAGATCATGGGAGGGTCCGACGTGCCCTTCGCCCCGATCAACGAGGTCGAGGAAGTGGTCGAAGACCCGCAGGTCAAGCACATGGGGCTCATCGTCGATGTGGAGCCCGATGGCGAGGATGCGGCGGATCATGCGGTCCGCCCGGCCGTGACGATCAACCGGTCGCGCGCCACCTCGATCCGTCCCGCGCCCCGTCTCAATGCCGACGGGGACGCAATCCGCCAGAGCCTGCGCGACGGCTCCGGCTGGCCGGCCCTTCAGCCGGCGGCCGGGACCACGCCGGACGGTGCGGCCCAGGCCCGGGAGAACGTCTGAGGAGACCGGACCGGGGACGGGATTACATCGAAACAGCACCTGAGGAGGAAGGTGCGCTTTAGGGAGGAAAAGACTGATGACTTTCGGTTTGAGGAGACTGGTGAAGACCGCGGCCGTCATGGCCACGGGCCTGAGCCTGAGCGTCGGGAGCGCCGCCTACGCGCACCACTCGTTCGCCATGTTCGACAACACGCAGGTCCGCGTGTTCACCGGCGTGGTGACGCGGATCAACCCCGACGCCAACCACCTGCAGATCTTCTTCGCGCCGCTGAACGACGAGCATACGACCGTCGTGCGCGATGAGGCGGGCGACCCCATCATCTGGGCCGTCGAGATGGCCGGCTCCGCCCAGGCGGCGGCCGAGGGCATTACGGTGAACAACTTCGCGCCGGGGACCATCTTCTCCGTCGGCCTCTACCCGCTGCGCAACGGCCAGCCGGGCGGGGACCGCGGGAACATGGGCCTGTGGAAGTGCCCGGCGAACACGCCTCCGGCCCCCGGCCAGATGTGTGACAGCGTCGACGGCGCCACCCAGCACGGCGAAGGCGAGATCCCGGTCAACGACCTGGAGCTCGATCAGCCCTTCGTGCCGGGCCAGGACTACACCGAGGACGCCGAGGAGGGTGGCGAGGCCGACGGCTGAGCCCCACTCCGGGTCTAGGGCCCGCCGCGTCGCAGTTTCGGCCCAGACGCGGCGGGCCATCCAGAACAGCTACCCCGACAATCCAGAGCGGGATGATCCACCGACACGCGTTGGGAGGACGAGATGCGTGATTTCATTACCTGGCTGAGCCTCAGCGACCTCAGCATCGCCATAGGGAGCGCGGGCTGGGCCGTTCCGCTGATCCAGTGCTTCCACATCGTCGCCGTCGGCGCGCTCACCGGCGCCCTTCTGGTCTTCAACCTCAAGATCGCCGGCCTCTTCGCCAGCGAGGAGCCGCTGCAGGTCGTCTCGAAGCGCTACGAGGGCTGGATCTGGGGCGCCATCATCCTGCTCGCTCTGACGGGGGGCCTGCTGATCATCGCCGAGCCGGCGCGTGAGCTGCTGGCCTTCTCCTTCTGGGCGAAGATGACGCTGCTCCTGATCGGCATGATCATCGTCGCCTCCTTCCAGCTGCGCATCCGGCGCGGCGCGGGGGCGTGGGGCGAGGGCACGACGGCGCCCGCCGGGGCGCGGCGCCTCGCCGTGGGCTCCTTCGTGATCTGGGTCTGCATCATGGTGCTCGGCCGCTTCATCGCCTGGGACACGACAATCTGGGGGTCTTGGTCCTTCGCCGCCTGAGGCGAGGACAAGGGAGGAAACAGGCAGATGGACTTTTACGCACTCTTCCAGTGGCTCGAGAATTCCGACGTCGGCGCGTGGATGCGCGACTCGGTCTACGCGCTGCCCTTCATCAACGCGCTGCACGTCGTCTCCGTCGTGGTGCTCTTCGGCTCGCTCATCACGGTCGACCTGCGGCTGATCGGGGTCCTGGCGCGCACCCGCACCTTCACGCGCGTTTCGCAGGAGCTGCTGCGCTTCACCTGGGTCGGCTTCGCGGGCGCGCTGATCTCGGGCCTGCTGATGCTGACGGCCAACGCGACCGAGTTCTACGTGAACAAGATCTTCTGGTTCAAGATGGGCACCATCGTGCTCGCCGGGCTGAACATGATGTTCTTCGAGCTGCGCACCATGAAGACCGTCTCCCACTGGGATGCCACCTGCCCGCCGCCCGACAGGGCGCGGCTGGCCGGCGTGCTCTCCATCTCGCTGTGGACGGCGGTGATCTTCCTCGGCCGCTGGATCGGCTACACGAAAGGCTTCGATTTCGACGCGCCAATCGACATCGACCTTGATAACCTGATGTTCTCGATGCTCGCCGCCGGCGGCTTCGGGGCGGCCTGAGAAAAGGGGGGCACATGCTTCTTCAGCTGACGGGCGTCAACAAGCGCTTCGGCGCCGTCGTCGCCGCCGACGATGTCACCATGCATGTCGAGAAGGGCGAGGCGCTGGGCATCATCGGCGCCAACGGCGCCGGCAAGTCGAGCCTGTTCAACCTGTGCACGGGCGTGCTCAAGGCGGATTCGGGGGAGATCAAGTTCCACGGGCACGACGTGACCCGCGCCTCCGTGCGCGAGCGCTGCCGCGAGGGCATGGGCCGGTCCTTCCAGATCCCCAAGCCGTTCGAGAGCCTGACGGTCTTCGAGAACCTGCTCACCGCCGCCGAGTTCGGCTGCAAGGACGATCGCCGCTCCATCGGCGAGACGGCCCGCATCCTCGAGATCACGGGCCTCGCCGACAAGGCCAACACCGAGGCCGGCAAGCTCACCCTGCTCAACCGCAAGCGGCTGGAGCTGGCCCGCGCGCTGGCCACCACGCCCGACCTGCTTCTGCTCGACGAGATCGCCGGCGGCCTGACGGAGGGCGAGTGCCACGAGCTGGTGGAGCTCATCAAGGATCTCAACGCGCAGGGCGTCACCATCGTCTGGATCGAGCACATCGTGCACGCGCTGCTCTCCGTCGTCTCCCGCCTCATCGTGCTGGAGCGCGGCAAGATCATCGCGCAGGGCGAGCCCAAGGCCGTGATGAACGACCCGGAGGTGAAGCGCTCCTACCTCGGCATCGACGACGACATGGACGAGGAGGTCGCCTGATGGCGCTGCTTGAAACCCACGAAATCGAGGTCTTCTACGGCGACTTCCAGGCCGTCTTCGGCATCGACGTCTCGGTGGAGGAGGGCGAGACCGTCGCCATCATCGGCGCCAACGGCGCCGGGAAGAGCTCCTTCCTCAACGCGCTCGCCGGCATCACGCCGTCGAAGCCCGATGCCATCACCCTCGACGGCAAGCCCGTCGGTGGCACCCCGGCCTACGAGATGGTCAAGAAGGGCATCGCCCTCGTCCCCGAGGGGCGCAAGCTCTACCCCTCGCTGACGGTGGAGGAGAACCTGCTCATCGGCGCCGACGGCAAGACGGTCGACCGGGGCTGGAACCTCGACGAGATCTACCGCCTCTTCCCGATCCTGAAGGAGCGCGCCAAGCAGATGTCGACCACCCTCTCGGGCGGTCAGCAGCAGCAGGTCTCCATCGGGCGGGCGCTGATGGCCAACCCCAAGGTGCTGCTCTGCGACGAGATCAGCCTCGGCCTCGCCCCCACCATCGTGAAGGACGTCTACGCCGCGGTGAAGGAGATCCAGGCCCGCGGCACCACGGTCCTGCTCGTCGAGCAGGATCTCTCCGCCGCCCTCGGTGCCGCCGACCGGGTCTATTGCTTCATGGAAGGCCGCGTCACGCTGACGGGCCGCCCGGACGAGCTGACGAAAGACCAGATCCAGCACGCCTATTTCGGAATGAGCGACGCATGAGTTACGTAAACACCATCATCCAGGGCCTCCTGCTCGGCGGACTCTACGCGCTCTACGCCGCCGGCCTGTCGCTGATCTTCGGCGTCATGCGGCTGGTGAACCTCGCCCACGGCGACTTCATCGTGCTGGCCGCCTACGTGATCCTCGCGCTGTCGTCCTTCACCTTCCTGCCGCCCGTCGTCGCCTTCATGATCGCGGCGCCCTTCCTCTTCGCGCTCGGCTGGGCGCTGCAGAAGTACATCCTCAACCGCACCGTGCAGTCGAACCTGCTGGTGCCGCTGCTGGTGACCTTCGGCTTGCAGATCATCGTGCAGAACGGCCTGCTGGAGGCCTTCTCGGCCGACAGCGTGCGCATCCAGCTGGGGCCCATCGAGACGGCGTCGATCACCATCGCCGGCATTTCCATGGGGGTCATGCCGCTGCTGACCTTCCTCGCGGCGCTGGTCGTCATCGGCGGGCTGAACGCGCTGTTCTACCGCACGAAGCTCGGCCGCCGGCTCAGGGCCACCTCGGATTCGCCCGTCTTCGCGCAGATCGTCGGGATCAACCCGCGCAACATCTTCGCCATCGCCATGGGTATCTCCTTCGTGGTGATCGCCGTCGCCGGCTTCTTCATGGGCGCGCGCGCCAACTTCGACCCGTCGGTCGGCCCGGCGCGCCTGCTCTTCGCCTTCGAGGCGGTGGTGATCGGCGGCCTCGGCTCGCTCTGGGGCACGCTGGGGGGTGGCATCATCCTCGGCGTCGCGCAGGAGCTGGGGGCGACGATTTCCCCCCAGTATCAGGTGCTGGCCGGGCACCTCGTGTTCCTCCTCATCATCCTCGTCAGGCCCAACGGCCTGTTCTCGAAGCAATAGGCCGCCCACATGAGCGATACGCATCTCGATACCAGCGCCGCCAAGAAGGCCTTCAGGAGCGGGACGGATGGCTATTCCGTCGCCGTCGGCACCCGGACCTTCCGCATCGCCATGGTGGTCTTCGCTCTGTTGATCATCGGCCTGATCGCGGCGCCGGCCTTCGTGGGCCGCAGCCAGATCCGCGACATGATGCAGATCATGCTGCTGATCGGCCTCGCCCAGTGCTGGAACCTGCTGGCGGGCTACGGTGGCCTGATCTCCGTCGGCCAGCAGGCCTTCGTGGGGCTCGGCGCCTACTTCATGTTCTACTGCATCATCTACGTCGGGATGGACCCGCTCGTCGCCGTCCTCGCGGCAACGGTGGGCGGGGCGATCATCTCCGTCCCCATCGGGCTGCTGACCTTCCGGATGCAGGGCGCCTATTTCGCGGTGATGACCTGGGTGGTGGCGGAGGTATTCCGCATCCTCGCCTCGATCTACCCGGGGCTCGGCGGCGGCACCGGCACCGGCCTGCCGCGCAGCGCCACCAGCGAGATGTTCGGCATCGAGGCGACGGCGACGCTGTTCGACATGCGCTCCTCCACCTCGCGCGAGGTGGTCATCTACTGGGCCATGCTGCTGGCGATGCTCGTCGTGGTGATCGGCGCCTACTACATGCTCCGCTCCAGCCGGGGGCTGGCGCTGATGGCCATCAAGGATGACGAGGTCGCCGCCGAAAGCGTGGGCGTGGACATCACGCGCAGCAAGTTCATCGTCTATGTCTTCGCGGGGGCCGGCGCGGCGCTCTTCGGCGCGCTCTACCACCTGCAGAAGGGCACGATCGACCCGAACTCCGCCTTCTCGGTGATCGACTGGACGGCCTACGTCATCTTCATCGTCGTCATCGGCGGGCTGGGGACGATCATGGGCCCCATCGTCGGCGCCATCGTCTTCGTCCTGCTCGAGACGTTCCTCGCCGATTTTGGCCCCTGGTACCTGATGTTCCTCGGCGCCCTTGCCATCGTGATGATGCTCTTCGCCCCGCAGGGGCTGTGGGGGATCTTCACCGAGCGCACGGGGATCGAGCTGTTCCCGACCCGCCGCCGCCTTCTGCGCGACGGCAAGGAACGACCATAGCGCAAGGCCCCGATCGGGGCACGATTCAAGGAGGGATCGCATGACGCTGTCACAGATGTGGGGAGCGGCGGCGGGAGGGCTATGCCTCGCGCTCAGCCTGACCGGGCCCGCGACCGGGCAGGAGAGCTTCCTCTCCCCCGAGGCCGAGGTCCTGGCCCGGCAGGGGCTCAAGGCGCAGGTCGCGGGGCTCAGGGCCGAGGTCGAGGCGCTGGTCGGCGACGGCAGCGGCGAGGTCGACGTGCCCCGCGTCCAGCAGGATCTGGCGATCATCGCCGCCATTCTCGGCGCCTTCCCCCACCTCTTCGGCGAGGGGACCTCCCCCGACGCGCTCGCCGCCGCCGGATCGCAGGTGACGACCGACGCGCAGCCGGCCATCTGGGACGACGAGGAGAGCTTCGCCGCCTTCGCCGACAGCATCCACACGCTGGCGCTGGAAGCGGCGGTGGAGAGTGACCCCGCCGCCCTGCACGGTGCCACCATGGCGCTGTGGGACGGCTGCACCTCCTGCCACGAGACCTACCTGAACTACACGATGGACCTCGGCGGCGGTGACGTCGGCGACCTCGATTTCCTGAACGACTTCTGAGCTTTACCCGTGGCCCCGGGCGGCCCGCTCCATGACGGGCGGTCGGCCGGGGGCCGCGGCGCTTCACGCCTTGTAGACCATTGGCCGCTAGCCTTGCCCCTGACCATCGAGGGTTAGGGGCAGACATGAGCGTGAAGATCGACAAGCGGCTTCAGTATTTCAAGCTGGGGGAGCGGGAGCGGGACCTTCTGAAGAAGGCGCAGCGCCTGATCGCCCCTGAATTCGAGGCCATTCTCGACCGCTTCTACCAGTTCTGCCGCGCGACGCCCGAGTTCGCCGCCTTCTTCCCGGACGAGACGATCCTCCGCCACGCCCGCGAGTCGCAGCGCAAGCACTGGGGCAGGATGCTCTCCGGCGAGTTCTCTGCGGACTACCTTGAATCGTGCCAGCGGCTCGGCGAGGCGCATTACCGGATCCAGCTGCCCTTCACCTTCTACTTCGCCGGCTACGCCCGCGTCTCTTCCGAGGTGCGGGAGCTGCTGATCCGCCGCTCCGGTGCCTTCGGCAACCGCGTCGCCCTCGCCGATCTCGTCTGCGCCGTCGACCGGTCCTTCCAGCTCGACATGGAGCTGGTGATCGACGCCTATTTCGAGGCCCGGCAGAAGCATGAGGCCGAGGCCGCCATCGGCCATGTCGCCGACGGGCTAAAGCGCTTCGCGAGCCGCAACTTCGGGCAGGAAATCGCGGAGACGGGCTTCCCGCCCAAGTTCGGCTATATCCGTGAGGATTATAACGCCGCCGTGCACTCCCTCTCCGACGCGATGGGCATCATCGCCCGCGCCGTCGCCTCGCTCAACTCGCTGACGGGCGAGATCTCGGGCAACGCCGCCGACCTCAGCCTGCGCACGGAAAGCCAGGCCGCCACCATCGAGGAGACGGTCGCCGCCATGCAGACGCTGACGGACAACGTTCGCGAGACGGCGGAGCGGGCGGCGAAGGTCGACAACCGCATCGGCGAGACGAGCCGGGGCGCCGAATCCAGCAGCGATGCCGTCGCGGCGGCAGTGGAGGCGCTGTCGAAGATCGAGGCCTCCTCGGCCGAGATGGGCCAGAAGGTGCGGGTGATCGACGACATCGCCTTCCAGACCAACCTCCTCGCCCTCAACGCGGGGGTCGAGGCGGCTCGCGCCGGCGAGGCGGGCAAGGGCTTCGCTGTCGTCGCCAGCGAGGTGCGCAGCCTCGCGGAGCGCTCCGCCGAGGCCGCCAAGGAGATCCGCGCGCTGATCGGCAATAACACCAAGATCATCCAGGACGGGGTGGAGAAGGGCGCCCAGGTCAGCGAACGTCTGGGGGAGATCGTGAAGGGCGTCTCCGAGGTCTCCGGCCTCGTCTCCGAGATCGCCAGCTCGGCGACGGAGCAGGCCGGCTCCATCGGCGAGGTCAATCAGGCGACGGCCGAGCTGGGCACGGTGACGCAGAACAACGCCGCCATGGCGGAAGAGACGCAGGCCGCCACCCAGGGCCTCAAGCAGAACGCCGAGGAGCTGGAGACGCTGATCAACTCCTTCCGCTACCTCCAGAGCTCGGGCGCCGCTCCCGCCCGCTACGCTGCGGAGTAAGGTGGGTTTGTAACCCACCATCCCCCCGCCTTGCGGTACGCCGCCGCTCTTCGCCGAGCGGAATCAAGCCGCAGGCGCCGCGCGAGCGCCGGCCCGTCGCGGCAGGCTGGCGCTCTGGCTGAGCTTGGTGCTTCGCGGAGAGCGAGGAGGGGCTTGGCGGGCATAAAGTGCGCAGCGGCGGTGTCGGAGCGCCACCCCACGGGCCGGCGTGAGAGGGCGTCACTTGTGTCGTGCCGGGCATGGTGGGTTACAAACCCACCCTACGAGGGCGGGATCCACCGGAGCGGCGGACTTCCGTGCCAAACATCGCCGCTCCTTCCACCGCGCGGAATCAAGCCGCAGGCGCCGCGCGAGCGCCGGCCCGTCCCGGCGGGCTGGCGCTCTGGCTGAGCTTGGTGCGTCGCTCGGGTCGGGGAGGGGCCTGGCTGGCATAAAGCGCGCAGCGGCGGCGTCGGAGCGCCATCCCACGGGCCGGCCTGCGAGGGTGGCGCTTGTGGAAGCGCCTCCCGGCCCACGCGAACGCAACCGAAGACCCGGCCGTTGCGCCGGGCACCCGCCCCACGCCTCCGCGTCAAGGCGTCCCGCCCACACATGCGCGGATCGTCCTGCCCCGCTGCACCGTTCCTCCCTTGGCATCCCGGCTCTCGGGGGCCCATATGGTCGCCACCACAGGCGAGGAGGAGCGCATGGCCAAGGACATGCAGGATTTGGGGCCGCTGATCCCCCGCAACCGGGCGATCCATCCGGTCCCCCATGACCCCGACTACAAGACGACCCTCACGCGCAGCCCCCGGTTGCCGCTCCTGTCGATGGAATCCACCCCGTCGGAGGAGACCGGCCCGCGCTTCGGCCACTCCCTGATCGGCCCGCTCGACAACAACCTCATCGCCAACTTCACCGGCGGCGAGAGCCTCGCCGTGGGCGAGCGCATCCTCGTCCATGGCCGCGTGCTCGACGAGAACGCCCGCCCCGTCCCGAACACCCTCGTGGAGATCTGGCAGGCCAATGCCGGCGGTCGCTACCGGCACGTGAAGGACACCTACTTCGCCCCGCTCGACCCCAACTTCGGTGGCTGCGGGCGCACGATCACCGATGAGAATGGCTACTACGAGTTCCTCACCATCCGCCCCGGCGCCTACCCCTGGCCCAACCGGGCGAATGACTGGCGGCCGATGCATATCCACTACTCGGTCTTCGGCCATTCCTTCGGCCAGCGCCTCATCACGCAGAGCTATTTCGAGGGCGACCCGCTGATCGACCTCTGCCCCATCGCGGCCACGATCAAGGACCGCTCGCAGCTCGACCGCCTCGTCGCGCCGCTCGATTTCTCCAAGTCGCGGCCGCACGACTTTCTCGCCTACAAGTTCGACATCGTCCTCCGCGGCCGCCGTCAGACGATGTTCGAGAACAAGCCGGAGGGCATGTGATGGTCCAGAAGCTCGACACCCTGCAGGAAACGCCCTCGCAGACCGCCGGCCCCTACGTGCACATCGGCTGCATGCCCAGCTTCACGGGCATCACCAGCATCTACCCGCAGGATCTCGGCGCCTCGCCCATCTCCGATGGCGCCAAGGGCGAGATCGTCACCATCCGCGGCGAGGTCTACGACGGCACCGGCTGGGCCTTCCGCGACGCCATGCTGGAGAGCTGGCAGGCCGATGCCAACGGCCTCTTCCCCGAGCAGGAGGGGGCGGACCCGAACGTCTCCGGCTTCGCCCGCTTCGCCGCCGACAAGGAGACGGGGGTGTGGGAGCTCAGGACCGTCAAGCCCGGCCCCGTGCCCATGCGCGGCGGCGGCTACCAGGCGCCGCACATCTCGCTCTGGATCGTGGCGCGCGGCATCAACATCGGCCTGAACACCCGCCTCTACTTCGACGACGAGGACAATTGGGACGATCCGCTCCTCGCCCGGATCGAGCAGCGGCCCCGGGTAGATACGCTGATCGCAACCAAGATCGGCGAATCCGAATACCGGTTCGACATCCGCTTGCAGGGCGAGGGTGAAACAGTGTTCCTCGACCTGTAACGTCCCGGAGGAGCCAAATGTCCAACCCCTGCATCATCTGCGTCGCCATCACCGGCTCGCTGCCCACCAAGGCGAACAATCCCGCGGTGCCGATCACCGTGGCCGAGCAGGTGGAGAGCACGCAGGAGGCGTTCGAGGCCGGCGCCACCATCGCCCATTGCCACGTGCGCAACGACGACGGCACCCCCTCCTCGGATCCGGAGCGCTTCGGCCGGCTGCTGGAGGGGCTGCGGGAGCATTGCCCGGGCATGATCGTACAATTCTCCACCGGCGGCCGCTCCGGCGCCGGGCAGGTGCGGGGCGGGATGCTGCCGCTGAAGCCCGACATGGCCTCGCTGACCGTGGGGTCCAACAACTTCCCTACCCGCGTCTACGAGAACCCGCCGGATCTGGTGGACTGGCTGGCGAGCGAGATGCTGACCTACGGCATCAAGCCGGAGGTGGAGGCCTTCGATCTCTCCCACATCGTGCAGGCGGCGAAGATGGCGGAGGACGGGCGCCTCAAGGGCCCGCTCTACGTGCAGTTTGTCATGGGCGTGAAGAACGCCATGCCGGCGGATGAGCCGATCTTCGACTTCTATATCGAGACGCTGAAGCGCCTCGCCCCCGATGCGCAATGGTGCGCCGCGGGGATCGGGCCGCAGCAGATCGTCCTCAACGAATGGTCCGTCAGGAAGGGCGGCCACGCCCGGACTGGGCTGGAGGACAACGTGCGCATCGACCGGGAGACGCTGGCGCCGTCGAACGCCGCCCTCGTGACCCGGGTGACGGAGCTCTGCGACAGGTACGAGCGCCCGGTGGCCAGCTGGCAGCAGGCGCGAGGCATCCTCGGCCTGCCCGAGAGCGTCCCCGCGTGATCGCCGCCCCCCTCGGCGCCCTCTTCGCGGATGCGGAGGTCGGGGGGCTCTTCTCGGCCGGCGCGCTGACGGCGGCGATGACGCGCGTCGAGGCGGCGCTGGCGGAGGCGGAGGCCGAAGTGGGCGTGATCCCGGCGGAGGCCGGGGCGGAGATCGCCCGGGTGCTGGCGGGGCTGCAGGTGGACCCGGCTTTGCTGGCGGAGGGCACCGCCTCCGCCGGGGTGCCGGTGCCGGCGTTGGTGAAGGCCCTCCGCGCCGCGCTGCCCGAGGCGGCGGCGGAGTGGCTCCACTGGGGCGCAACCTCGCAGGACATCGTGGATGGCGCGCTGGTGCTGCAATTCGGCGCGGCGCTGGAGGTGCTGGAGGCGCGGCTGGCGCGGACCATCGGTGCACTGAAGGCGGCGTCGGAGAGGCATGACGAGCTGGTCATGGCCGCCCGCACCCGCAGCCAGGTGGCGACGCCGGTGACCTTCGGCCTGCGGGCCGCCCGCTGGGCGCAGCCGCTGATCGCCGAGGGGCTGGCGTTGCCGGAGGTGCGGGCGCGGATGACGGTCCAGTTCGGCGGCGCCTCGGGGGCGGGGACGGCCGTCGCCCCGCACGGGCCGGCGATTTCCGCCGCGCTCGCGGCGCGGCTGGGCCTTTCGGACGGGCCGGCGTGGCACACGGATCGGGGCGCCGTGCAGGCGCTGGGCCAGTGGGCGGTGCGGCTGACGGCGGGGCTGGGCAAATTCGCGCAGGATCTGGTGCTGATGGGGCGCACGAGCGAGGCGAGCGCCGGGGAGGGCGGCGGCTCCTCCACGATGCCGCAGAAGGCCAATCCCGTCGCCGCCGAGGCGGTGCTGACGCTCTCGCGGCTGGTGGCGACGCTGGCGCCTGCGCTCTCGACCCCCCATGCGGAGGAGCGGGACGGCGCGGCCTGGGCGCTGGAATGGCTGGTGCTGCCGCAGATGCTCGAGGCGACGGGCGCGGCGCTGGCCCACGCGGCGACGCTGGCGGAGACGCTGCGCCCGAATGCCGAGGCGCTGAGGGCGCCGCTGACCGACGGCGCGGCCCTGGCCGAGGCGGCGAGCTTCGCGCTGGCGCCGCACATGGGCCGGGCCGAGGCGCAGGCGCTGGTGAAACGGGCGGCCAGGGCGGAGGAGCCTCTGGTGCCGGCGCTGCGGCGGCTGACCGATGCGCCGGTGGACTGGGACGCGCTTGTGCCGGAGGCGGTGGTGCCCGCCTGCCGCGAGGCGGCGGCGGCGGTCTTCGCGCGGTGGCCGGGGTAGGGCCACGCCCTACGGCTTGAGGCGCGCCGCCAGCCTGTCCGCCAGCGGGGCATCGGACGCGACCTGCGCCCGGGCCTGACGCTCCTGCACCTCGGCGATGGCGGCCGCGAGCGCCCCCGTCAGCCCCAGCTCGTCGATCGTCGCGGCGCTCTCGCGCATCTCTGCGGCGCGCCGCGCGCCGTGCACGAGCGTCCGCTCGAACTGGTAGTCGGCGAGGCCGGGGAAGCCGAGGCCCGGGTAGCTCTTGCCCAGCGAGGCGAGGATCTCCTCCGCGCAGCCGGAGGCTTCGGCGGCGAGCAGCGTCTCCACCGTGATCGCCTCCAGCCCCTTCACGAAGAGCGAGCGCACCATCTTGATGGCGGTCGCCTGCCCCGGCTCCGCCCCGACGCTCCGCCAGTCGAAGCCGAGCTCCGTCAGTTCCGCCTCCGGCGCCGGGCCGGCGACGAGCACCGGTGTCGCATGGCCGCGCGGATGGACGGGCGCCATGACGGCCATGTCGAGGTAGCTGGCCCCGCGCCCCTCCGCGAGAGCGCGGGAGGCGCGCTTGCGGACGGGGGAGACGGAATTGATGTCGATCACAAGCTGCCCCGGGCGCAGATGCTCCGCCTGCCCCTCCAGCGCCGTCAGGCTGGCATCGGCGGTGACGGCGGAGATGAGCCAGTCGGCCTCCGCCAGCCCCTCCGGCGCCACGGCCTCTACCCCCGCCGCCTCCGCTGCCGCCATCCGCTCCGCGCGCAGGTCGGTGGCCCGCATCTCCGCCCGCCCGGCGAGGGAGCGGGCGAAGGCCTCGCCCGCTTCGCCGAAGCCGAGAAAACCGATGCGGATCAAGGGTGCCTCACTGGATCATCGTGGTCGGGAGGATCAGCGCGATCTGCGGGAAGGCGATGATCAGCGCCGTGCAGACGAGCATCGCCAGCCAGAAGGGCATCACCCCGCGGAAGATCGTCCCCAAGGGGACCTTGGGCGCGACGGACTTCACGATGAAGACGTTCACGCCCACCGGCGGCGAGATCAGCCCCATCTCCAGCACCAGCACCACCAGCACGCCGAAGAGGATCGGGTCGATCCCCAGGGCGGTGATGACGGGGAAGTAGATGGGCATCGTCAGCACCAGCATGGCGAAGCCCTCGAGGAAGCAGCCGAGGATGAGGTAGCTCAGCAGGATCAGGCCGAGCACCACCACCGGCGCCACGTCCAGCCCGCCGAGGAAAGTGCCCACCAGCGCCGGCACCTGGCTGAGGGCGAGGAACGGGTTGATGAGCGAGGCGGAGATGAGGATCAGCATCACCGTCGCCGTCGTCACCACGCTGTCCCGGCACGCGCGCCAGAGCGCGGCGAGGGAGAGCTTGCGCTCGATGATCCCGCCGAGGATCACGAGGCCCGCGCCGACCGCCGCCGCCTCCACCGGGGAGAAGATGCCCCCGTAGATGCCGCCGATGGTGAGCAGGATCACCAGCACGATGGGCCCGGCGCCAACCATCTTGCGCGCCTTTTCCCGCCACGTGGTGTGCGGGCCGGCCGGGCCGAGGGCCGGCCAGATGGAGCAGAGGATGGTGATGGTGAGCACGAAGAGGCCGAGGAGCAGCAGCCCCGGCAGCACCCCGGCGAGGAACAGCCTCCCGATGCTCTCCTGCGCGAGGATGGCGTAGATCACGAAGCCGGTGGAGGGCGGGATGAGGATGCCCAGCGTGCCCCCCGCCGCCACCGCGCCGGTCGAGAGCGAGGGCGCGTAGTTGAACCGGTCCATCTCCGCGAGGCTCACCTTGCCCATCGTCAGCGCCGAGGCGACGGAGGAGCCGGAGAGCGCCGCGAAGCCCCCGCAGCCGATGATGGTGGCGGAGGCGAGCCCGCCCCGCAGCTGCCCGATCACCGCGTAGGCGGCATCGTAGAGCCGGCGGGACATGCCCGTCTCGCCCGCCACGTTGCCCATGAGGATGAAGAGCGGAACCACGACCAGCTCGCTCTTGGAGGCCACGGTGAAGGCCTCGGTGGAGAGGGTGGAGAGCGCGGCGTTCCACGAGTTCAGCACCCAGACGCCGACGAAGCCGACCACCGCCAGCGCGATGGCGACGGGGATCCGCAGGATCAGCAGCACGAAGAGGACGAGGATGCCGAGCAGGCCGATCAGTTCGGGGCTCATTCAGAGGCTCCGGGCGTCGCGCCGTCTCTCTCGTGGCCGGGGCGTGGCCCGCCGAGCGAGAGCTCCACCACGCGCAGCGCCATGCCGAGCGCGGTGATGATCGAGAAGGCGGCGATGGCCCACTGGAAGTACCATTTGGGAAGGTCGATGATATTGGTCTTGAGGTTCAGCATCTGGCTGAGCTGCGAGGAATCCCACATCGTCCAGGCGATGCCGCCGAAGAAGACGGCGCCCAGCAGCGCCCCGATGATATCGGCGGCGCGGTTGAGCCCCTCGGGGAAGTTCCGCTCGAAGATGTCGACGGAGACATGCCCGCCGACCCGGTCGCACAGCGCCATGCCGCCGAAGACGAGCACGGCCAGCCCCATCGTGGATACATCCTGAGCGCCGGTGAGGGGGGCGCCGAAATAGCGCCCCACCACATCCACGAGGATCACCAGCGCCACCACGATCAGGGCAATCGCCCCGATCACGGCGGCAAGGTTGATCAGCCCGTCCGCAATCCGTCGCAGCGTGACGAGCATCGCGGCGTCACTCGCCTTCCATGACCGCGAGGATATCCTCGGCGCCCAGGTCGTTCACGACGGTCTGCGTGACCGGGATCGTCAGCTCGCCGAAGGCCTCGGCCTCGGCATCCGTCAGCTCGATGATCGTGTTGTCACCGGTCGCGGCGATGCTTTCCAGCACGCGGTCGGTGGTGGCGTACCAGCCTTCCTCGGCACTCTGGCTCAGGCTGCGGCCCGAGTTCTCGTCGATGGCGGCCTGCATCTCGGGCGACAGCCCGTCATACACGCCCTGGTTCATCACGAGGTAGAAGGTGATGCGGCCGAGCGGCACGTTCGTCGTGTAGGAATTGGCTACCTCGTCGAGGCGGAAGTCGCCGATCGCCGAGGCGCCGGTGACGATGCCGTCGATCAGGCCGGTGTCGAGCGCGTTGTACATCTCGCCCGCGGGCATCTGCACGGGAATACCGCCCAGCGTTTCGATCAGGTCGGCGGCGACGGAGCCGGAGACGCGGATCTTCAGGCCTTCCACATCGGCGGGCGTGCGGATGTCATGGTCCTTCATGATGAAGACGTTGGGCTCCGACGTCCAAAGCGCGAGCGGCTTGGTCTGCGGATATTCCTCCATCAGGTAGCCGGCGTCGATGGCATCCCAGATCGCCTCGTAGCCGGGGCGGTCCTCGGTGACGACACCGGGCAGCTCGGCGATCATCGTGCGGGGGAACTGGCTGGAGGTGTAGCCCTGCAGGCCCCAGACGATATCGGCCACGCCCTGCACCACTCGCACGTATTGCTCCAGCGGGCCGGCGCCCAGCTCACCGCCGGGATAGACGTCGATGGTCAGCTCTCCGCCCGTTGCCTCTTCGACGCCGTTCTTGAGCGGCTCGACGGTGGAGGCGGTGAGCGTGTGCTGCGGCGGCACCCAGTGGGCGAGCTTCAGCGTTTCGGCCGCGGCGGGGGCGGCCAGCGCGGCCACGGCTGTGGCGGCGGCGATTGTCTTCAAGAACATGGCATTCCTCCCTGTATGTCTCGCCCGCACCTCCTCCAAGCTGCGGGGTCGCCTCATCATGAGGCATTCCGGGGCGAAAGCAATGATCTGCCCTCGCCCCGGACACTGGCTTAAGTGAAACGGCTCACTTGCGGCTGCGCCAGCTGTCGGCGTAGTTCGTCCGCGCTTCGGCCGAGTAGGGCGTCGGCGAGACCCGCACGCGGATGTCCGTCTGCTTGTGCTCTTCGGTGGAGGTCTTGCCGGTCTTCTCCGGCTCACCCCACTTCATCGTCAGCACGTCGCCCTCCTGCACATCCATGCCCACGACGCCGAGCGAGAGCACGCAGCGCTCGTTGAAGCTGTAGCCGTTGAACATGGACATGCCGACCATGTCGCCCGCCTCGTTGAGCACCATGTCGGCGCTGGTCGAGGCGTAGTTCGGCTGCGGGAAGTCGATCCACTTGTAGGGCGTGCCCTGCTCGAAGGCGGAGGCGATGACCTTCAGCACGTCGTCGCGGTTCCACTCGAAGGTGACCTTCTTGCGCTTCGGGCCCTCCTCCTTGATCTTCTTCAGCGCGTCCTTGCCGATGAAGTCGTCCTTCTTCCAGCCGATGTAGAAGTCGTAGCCGAGCTCGAAGGGGTTCACGTAGTAGTCTTCGATATTGTCGGAGACGAAGGAGCCACCGATGGCGCCGCCGGCCTCGTAGGCATCGGCGCCCAGCCACTGGCGATACTCTTCCAGCATGCCGTCGCCGGTGTAGATCGCCGGCAGCGGGCTCGGGATCCAGCCCGATTCCAGCGTGTTGGTCGAGTAGGCGCGGCTGCCGCACTGCACCAGATCGACGCCGGCATCCTTCGCCGCCTGCATGATCGCACTGTGCACGTAATGCTTGTCGGCATAGGGGCCCCAGATCTCCAGGCCCGGCGCGCCGGACATGCCGTGACGCAGCGCCTGCACCTTCTTGCCGCCCACGTTGATCCAGTCGACGTGGAAGAACTTGATGTCGGGGATCGGCCCGCCGTTCATCTTCTCGAAGATCTTCGGCGCGTCGGGGCCCTGGATCTGGTAGCGGTAATGGGTGCGCAGCACGCGCTCGCCCTCGGGCCGGCTGGGGGAGCGGGGGTCGTGCTTGATGCGCACGTTCCACTTGCCGTAGGCGGCGCAGAACTGCAGCCAGTTGGAGGTCGGCGCGCGGCCGACGAGGATGTACTTCTGCTCGTGCTCGCGGAAGATGATGTGGTCGCCGATGACGTTGCCGGCCGGCGTCACGGGCACGAAGTGCTTGGCGCGGTTGAGATCGAAGTTCGAGAACGAGTTGATGCCGTGGTAGGAGAGGAACTCCGTCGCCTGCGGCCCCTCGACGATCAACTCGTCCATGTGGTGCGACTGGTCGAAGAGCACCGCGCTGTCGCGCCAGGCCCGTTGCTCGTCGCGCCAGTTGACGAACTCGGGGGCAACGACCGGGTAGACATACATGCCGATCTTGCTGTTGCGCAGCACGTCGACGGGGTTGCCGGCTTTGTCGATCACGTCTTGCAGCGATGTGGCGGCCATGGATTCCTCCTCCCAAGGATAAATGTATACATTCGCCGTCATTGCTGGCCTGATTCCGGCCCTGTGGCAAGAGCGCTTTCTCGCCGCGCCGCAGCGCCCGTCAGTCGATGACGAGCGCGAGGGCGGGGGAGATGGGGGCGCCCGGGGCCTTGGTGCGGATCAGGTGATCGAGGTTGCGCCGCGCGAGGCGGGCATGTTCGCGGGCGATGGCCTCCGCCCGCGCGCCCTCCCGCGCCGAGATCGCCTCCACCAGCGCCCGGTGCTGCGCCTGGGCATAGAAGAGCGAATGCTCGAAGGCGGCGTGGGCCGCCTCGTCGGGCAGGAAGGCGGAGGGCGAGGCGAAGGGCAGCGTCTTGGTGCGCTGCAGCTCGCGCGCGATGATCTCGCTGCCCGGCAGGTGCTGGAGCGCGTCGTGAAAGGCGCCGTTGAGCCCCGCGTAGCGCTCGAAGGCGACGGCGCGGCCGGCGCCGAAGCAGCCCTCGAGCGTCTCCAGCAGCGCCCGCATCTCGGCCAGCCGCGCCTCCGGCACGCCCCGCTCCGCCGCCAGCCGCGCCGCCGTCCCCTCCAGCACGCCGCGCAGCTCGATGGCGTCGATCACGTCGGCCACCGTGAAGGCGCGGACGAGAAAGCCGCCGCCGCGCGCCCGCTCCAGCAGCCCCTCCTCGGCGAGGCGGGACATGGCGGCGCGGAGGGGGGTGCGGGAGATGCGCATCTCCTCCGCCAGCGGCACCTCGAAGAGCCGGGTGCCCCCCGGCAGCACGCCGCCGAGGATGCGCTCGCGCAGCGTCAGCAGCGCCCGCCCCTCCTGATTGTCCTTCGCCCGCGGCGCCATCGCTCCCCCTCCGCCTGAATGTATACATTACCGCCCCCGCCGCGTCCGGCAAGCCCTCGCCGCCGTGCTCTTCCGGCGCCCTCCTTACGCCACCGTCCCAGCACGGCCGGGGGCCGCCTCCGGCCGGGGCCGGGCCTCCCGCGGCGCCCGCACAGGCCGTGCACAGCGCGTGCACCGGGCGTGCACCGCGAAACCGGCGCCCCCGCCCCTCCTCGCTTTTCTCGAAATATCCCGGGGGTGCGGGGGCTGGCCCCCGCTCCTGCCCTCTCCTCCCCGCCCCGCCGGAGTGGACAGCGCCCCCACCGCCCCTTACATCCGCGCGCAAGCAAGGAGGCGCCCCATGGCCAACCATCTCTACCAGCGTGACCTGCCGGACGGGCTGGACCTCGGCCCTGTCGTGGCCATCGATTGCGAGACCATGGGCCTCATCCCGCATCGCGACCGGCTCTGCCTGATCCAGATGTCGGGCGGCGACGGGGAGTGCCATCTGATACAGGTCGCCCCCGGCCAGAGCGAGGCGCCGAACCTCAGTCGCCTGCTGGAGGATCCGGCGGTGCTGAAGCTCTTCCATTTCGGCCGCTTCGACATCGCGGTGATGGAACATGCCTTCGGCGCCCTCGCGGCGCCCGTCTACTGCACGAAGATCGCCAGCAAGCTGGTGAGGACCTTCACCGACCGGCACGGGCTGAAGGTGCTGCTGCAGGAGATGCTGGGCGTCGACATCTCCAAGCACCAGCAGCAGAGCGACTGGGGCGCGCCGGAGCTGACGGAGGCGCAGCTCGATTACGCGGCCTCCGACGTCCTCCACCTGCACCGCCTGAAGGCGGAGCTGGACAGGATGCTCGCCCGCGAGGGGCGGACGGAGCTGGCGCAGGCGGCGTTCGACTTCCTGCCCACGCGGGCGAAGCTCGACCTCGCCGGCTGGCCCGACACCGACATCTTCGCCCACTAGGGCCGTGGCGCGCCGCCCCATACGGCCGGCGGCGGACAACCCCTATTCCGTCTTCGTCTCGTGGTCGAAGATCGTCCTGCCACTGATCGCGCTCGGCCTGCTCTCGACGCTCTTTCTCTTCACCCGGAGGGAGGAGCCGGTCTCCGTGCCCGTCGCCGAGCTGGAAGAGATCGCGCGCGAGCAGCGGCTGGCCAACCCCTCCTACGCCGGCGTGGCCACCGACGGCTCGGCCATCGCCATCGCGGCGGAGGAGATCAGCCCCGACGGGGAGGAGCGCTTCGCCATCCTGCGCCCGCGCGCCCAGATCGACGCGGCGGACGGCACCGGCATGCGCATCTCCGCCGGCGCCGGGACGCTGGACGTGCCGGGCAACAGCGCCGAGCTGCGGGGCCTCGCCCGGCTCGTCACCACCAATGGCTACGCGATGGAGACGGAGGGGGTGACGGCGGACCTCGCCTCCGGCCGCGTCGAATCGACCGGGCGGCTGGCGGTGCGGGCGCCGTTCGGAGAGCTGGAGGCGGGCAGGATGGCCTATGGCGGAACGGATGCCGGCAAACTGATCTTCTCTGAAGGGGTGCGGCTGCTATATGACCCCCCGGATGATGCGGCGGCGCCCGCAGACCCCGCGCCGCAGACCGCCGCGCCCGAGGAGGAGTAGCCCCGCCATGAGATCCACCCGCCTTGCCGCCATCCTGTGCCTCGCGCTTGCCGGCCCTGCCGCCGCGCAATCGAGCTTCGACCTCGGCCAGATCGACGTAGACCCCTCCGCGCAGGTGGAGGTGACCGCCGACAGCCTCGAGATCAGCCAGGAGGACGGGACGGCCGTCTTCTCCGGCAACGTCGTCGTCGGGCAGGGGGAGATGCGCATCTCCGCCGGCGAGGTGAGGGTGAATTACAGCGACGAGACCGGGGACATCACCCGGCTCGACCTGTCCGGCGGTGTCACCTTCGCCACGCCCACCGAGGCGGCGGAGGCGCAGGCGGCGGAGTATGACATCGGCTCCCAGCTGCTCACCCTCACCGGGGACGTGCTGCTCCAGCAGGGGCAGAGCGCCATCGGCGCCGAGCGCGCGGTGATCGACCTTGGCGCCGGCACCGCCCGGATGGAGGGGCAGGTGCGCACCGTGCTGGGGCAGACACCCGGCGGCGGCGAGTGATGTCTCGCCTGACGGTCACCGAGGGCGAGGCGGGGCTGCGTGTCGTCAGCCTGCGCAAGAGCTACCGCAAGCGCCCGGTGATCCGCGATGTCTCGCTGGAATTGCAGCGGGGCGAGGTGGCGGCGCTGCTGGGGCCCAACGGCTCGGGCAAGACCACCTGCTTCTACGCCATCGCCGGGCTGGTGCTGCCGGAGGGCGGGCAGGTGATCCTCGACGGGCGGGATGTCTCCGCCCTGCCGATGTATCGCCGCGCCAAGCTGGGGATCGGCTACCTGCCGCAGGAGATGAGCATATTCCGCGGCCTCTCCGTCGAGAAGAACATCATGGCGATCCTCGAGATCGCCGAGCACGATCCCCACGCCCGCCGCGAGCGGCTGGAGGAGCTGCTGACCGAGTTTTCCATCGAGCACCTGCGCCGCACGCCGGCGCTGGCCCTCTCCGGCGGGGAGCGGCGGCGGGTGGAGATCGCCCGCTGCCTCGCCGCGAACCCCTCCTACGTGCTGCTCGACGAGCCCTTCGCGGGGGTGGACCCGATCGCCGTCGGCGAGATCCGCGAGCTGGTGACCCAGCTGAAGTCGCGGGGCCTCGGCGTGCTGATCACCGATCACAACGTGCGCGAGACGCTGGAGATCGTGGATCGTGCCTACATCCTCCACGACGGGCGGGTCCTGATGAGCGGCACGGCGGACGAGGTGGTGCGAGACGAGAATGTGCGCCGCGTTTACCTCGGGCAAACCTTCCGTGTCGGTTGAGGGCGCTCCGCGGATGCCGAGCTTGACAAGACCTCGCCCGATACGGGCAGAATGGAGGTTGATGACGCTCCCGATCCATCAGACCAGGCAGGGTGAGCGGCGCCATGGCGGCGCTGCCCCGGGGTCGGATCGGGCCCCATCATCCCCCCGACCGGCCGAACGACCCGCCGACGCGCCATGGAGCGCGGCCGGTCTCGCGCCCGGGCAATGGTAAGGAGTGACGATGCGCTACCAGATCAGCGGCAAGCAAATCGACATCGGCGAATCCCTGCAGTCGCACGTGTCGACCCGGATCGACGAGACCGTGGGAAAGTATCCCGGGCGGCCCACCGATGCGAACGTGGTCTTCTCGAAATCGGGCCACGAGTACACCTGTGAGGCCGTGGTGCATCTGTCGACGGGTTTGAATGTGTCCGCCAAGGGGGCGGCGGCGGAAATTTATGCCGCCTTCGACGCCGCGAACGAAAAGATGGACAAGCAGCTGCGCCGCTACAAGCGCAGGTTGAAGGATCATCACAAGGAGCGGGTCACGCCTGTTGAACTTATGGCGGCAGGCTCCTATATCCTCGCCCCGTCAGAAGATGACGAAGACGAGGCGGGTGAGACAGACGCAAACGGCTGGGCGCCGGTAATCGTCGCCGAGATGGAGACGCAGGTTCCTTCTCTCTCGGTCGGTGAGGCCGTGATGCAGATGGAGCTGTCCCACGCGAGCGTTCTGGTATTCCGCAATGAGAAACACGGGCAGATCAATGTCGTGCACAAGCGCGACGACGGGAACATTGGCTGGATCGACCCGAAAGTCACGAGCTGAGGCATAAAGAAGCGCCCGGCCTGCCAATTTGGACGGTGGAATGGATCTTACCCAGATTCTAAGGCCCGAGGCCGTGCGCGTTGTCAGCGCGGTCTCGAGCAAGAAACGGCTGTTTCACGACCTCGGGGAGTCGGCGTCGGCCTGTCACGGGCTGCCGGCGGCAGAGGTGACGGAAGCGCTGCTCGATCGCGAGGGGCTGGGGCCGACCGGCTTTGGCAATGGCGTGGCGCTGCCGCATGCGCGGCTGCGCCAGCTCGACCATGTCGTGGGGTTGTTCCTGCGGCTGGAGAAGCCGCTCGACTTCGACGCGGTGGATCGCCAGCCGGTGGACCTCGTCTTCGCGCTCATCGCCCCCGACGCGCCGGGGGTGGATCACCTCAAGGCGCTGGCGCTCGTCTCACGGACGCTGCGCAATGGCAGCACCTGCGCCAAGCTCCGGGCCAACACCGACCCGGCGACGCTTTACGCCATCCTGACTGAGACGCACGCCCACCAGGCCGCCTAAGGCGTGGTGGGCGGCCGCAGCTCGCCGAACCCCAGAAGCTCGTAATCGCGAAGGTAGGCGGCCCGCGCCGCCTCCTGCAGCTCGTCGTCGAGGATGGCGGCGAGGCGGGGGGCGTGCGGATCCGTCTCCGCCAGCGGCGGGCTGGAGCGGCCGGTATGGGCGGCGAGGCGGGGCAGGTCCACCGGCAGATCCTCCTCGCGCAGCACCAGATCCGGCATGGCCCAGGCGGAGAAGCCCTGCAGCGTGGTCGCCTGGCCCGCCCAGGCCGGGTCGATGCGCTGGGCGGTCTGGCCGCCGAGGTTGGCGCGCACGAACCGCAGGAAGCTGAGGAGGTTGGCGCGGTGGGCGGCCTCGTCCGCCGGGTCGGCCCCGGCATCGAAGCCGTATTCCCGGGAGAGGACACGGCGCAGCTCGTCATGGGCGGCGGGGCCGCCGGGGGCGATGCGCTCGCAATAGGTGGCGTGCGCGCGGGCGAGCGGGTGGCGCAGCACGGTGAAGCTGCGCCGGCCGGGATTCGCCGCGAGCCACTCCTTGAGGGTGCGGGCGGTGAAGCCCTTCTGTGGCGGGACATCGCCGAGGTCACGCAGCCAGCGGCGGAGGGCCGGGACCGGGCCGCCGGCGATGGGCAGGTAGAGCAGCGGCGCGCCGGACGCGGCCAGCCAGCTGGGGACGGCGGGGCCGCGGCGGGGCTCGAAATTCGGCAGGCGGGAGAGGTCGAACCTGTCCCACCCCGCGAGCGCCGCCTGCATCTCCGCGAAATTCTCCACCCGCTCGGACAGGGGTTCGGGGTTCTGCTTCTTCAGCGTCTGGTCGAAGCCCTCCAGCCGCGACTCGGTGCCGAGGAAGGCGGCGAGGCCGTTGAGCACGTCGAGATCGAAGAGATCCTCGTAGTCGAGCCAGTAGGCCGCCTGCCCCGTCGTCTGCAGGGCGTGGGAGAGCTGCCGCTGGAAGGCCAGCAGACCTTCCGTGTAGCGGGCGAACCACTCGGGATCGAAGGTGATCTTCGCGCGGACCTGCGTGCCTTCGGCATCCAGCGCCCGCCAGTAGCCGGTGGCCTTGGCCGTCTGGCGGGAGACGAAGGCCTCCACCGGGTTGCGGGTGAGGATGACCTTGCCGATGCGCTTGTCGGCCAGCACCGGGGACAGGACGCGGGGGTCGTGGTTGTGGAAGTAGCGAAAGCCGTTGAGCCCCTCGGCGCGGCGGATGGCATGGACGAGGCGCATGGGGTTCTCGTCCCGCGCCGCCTGGGTGATGCCGAGGATCTCGCTGCGGGAATGATCGCCGATCAGCCAGGTGTTGAAGGCCTCGCCGTGGCAGGTGACGCCGGGCAGGGCGTTGAGGTTCGATTCAAGGAAGTTGGAGCCGGTGCGCATCTCGGCAAAGACGACGAAGGCCTCGAACGCCATCAGCGCACCAGATAGGGCTTGCGGACGCTGCGCCGCTTGCCGAGGGGGGCCGGGTCGACGGGATAGTCGCCCATCAGGTGCGGGTGCATCCCCTCGTTCTTGAGCTGCTGCAGGAAGCGGCCGAAGCCGGCGAGATCGGCCATCTTGGGCACCTCTGTCAGCCGGCCGGTGCCTGCCTGCGGCGCCGCCGCCTCCGCCGCGTGCTGGAGCACCTCCATCGGGGCCTCCACGAACTCCGCCATCGTCCAGACCTTCACGGCCGCCTTGGCGTAGGGGGAGCGGAGGGCGGCGATGTGGTCCGCCTCAAGCTTCTGCAGGCGCGCGGCCCGGGCGCGGATCACCTCGAACGGCGCGCCGGAGCGGAAGAGCGAGACGGCCCAGGCGCCGGAGACGACGGAGATGTCGGCGCTCGGGTCCTTCGCGATATCCCAGCTGATCGCCTGGTTGTCCGCCGGGCCGAAGGAGAAGCACTGCCGCTCGCCCCGGGCGTTCCAGATGAGGTTCGTCAGGAACATGCGCGGGTTGCGATCCCGCAGCCCCGGCGCGGCGGAGAGGGCGCCGGCGACATGCGCCTGCCCGCCCTCGAACTCCGCCCCCTCGGGCGCGAAGAGGTGGCCATGCACCTTGGCGCCGGAGAGGCGGGCGAGCCACGGGGCGAAATCCTCGAAGAGCTCATCGAGGCCCTCGAAGACGCAGTAGCGGGCGCTGGTGACGCCATTCTCCCACCCCGCGTTGGGGAAGCGGGACTGCATGTAGAGCCCGGGCCGCCCGCGCGTGCGGCGCTCGACGGCCTTGGCGAAGACACGGTCGATCTTGCCGGGGTTCGGCTCCGCCTCCTTCGCCGGCAGGGGGCCGAGGAAGGTCTCGTAGAGCAGATCCGCATGGGGCCAGATCTTGCGGGCGACGAAGCAGTCGGAGCGGCGGAGCAGCTCAAGGTGATCGTCGTAGAAGATGTGCGGTTTGCCCTGGAAATCGAACTTCGAGAGGGTCAGCGACCGGCTTTCGACGTTGGTGGAATAGAGGCGCACCAGCGTCTGGAAGTAGCTCTCGTCCGGGATCCACACGCGGCGGAAGTAGCGGTCATGCACCAGGCGCAGCGGGTCCGTCAGGATGGCGGAGAGGGTGCGCCGGGAGAGGCACCACCACTGGCTGCCCATGTGCGGTACGATGCCGGCGGGGATGCGGCGGCGGAAGCCGATGCGGCGCTGGAAATTGACGTAACCGTCGAAGAGCTTGCGGCGGCGCTTCCACGAGAAGGGGAAGCGCAGGGTGAAGCGTTCATCGGAGAGGCCTCCGACCGTCCAGGGGACGTCGGCGGTGGTGGCGCTTTCGATGAAGTCCGCCTCCGGCCGGGCGGCGAGGTAGGCCTTCAGCTCCTCGACGGGCCGGAGGGGCAGGCAGGAGCCGGAGGCGAGGTAGACATGGCCGACGTCGCGGTGCTTCAGCAGCATCTGCTCGGCGGCGTCCTGCGTGGCGGCGACCAGCCCCCAGGTGCCCCATTCGCAGCGGTGGCGGCGGGCGAAGCTGACCATCTCGCCGAGGTCGGCCAGAGCGGCGGTGAAGCGCTCCACCTCCTCGCGGGGGGTGGCCTTGTCGACATGGACGACGACGGGGCAGTCGGCCGCCGTCCACCGGCGGATGACCGCCTCGGCGCGGTGGAGCGCCGTGTGGACGAGCATGATGACGCCCAGCCTCATCGCGGTGGCCTCGCGAGCGGGGCCCTCACGCCCAGTTGCCCTTGGACATGAGGCCGAGAATCTCCAGCTGGCGCCAGTTGATGTAGGTCTCGCTCCACGGGCACCACAGGTCCGGCTCCGCCGTCTCGCCGCCGGTGGCGTAGGCGCGGTATTCGCGGCTGGCGGCGTAGTGCTGGCCGCGCGCCATCTCCTCCGCCGCCTTGGCCGCGAAGGTGCCGAGAAACTTGGTGTGCAGGAGCAGGCCGGAGGCCTTCTCGCCGCCCCACTCGTCGAAGACGGCATTGAGCCCGCGGGGCAGCAGCGCGTGCGTGGAATTGTCGTAGATGCAGGAGCGGTCCCACTTCACCAGCGGGATCTTGTTGAGCGCCGGGGCGTGGTACGGCTCTTCCGGGAAGAAGGTGCGGGCGCGGGGGCCTCCCTGGATCCACAGGTTGCCGAGCTTGTGGTTGCGCTCGATCGTGTAATTGCCGCTGTCGAACCAGCAGGCGATCTGAAGCGGGTCATCGCCGCGCTGGTAGGGGCGGGCGCTCTCGCCGCCCTTGGGGTACATGTCAAGCAGCATGGCGGAGAGGCTCTTGATCGAGCCGGCATCCAGCCAGTCGGTCAGCGCACGGAGGGGGCGCGTGTCGCAAAAGGGGAAGACGAAGAGCTCGTCGGGGTCCACCGTCAGGCACCAGTGGCCGGGGCCGTGGCGCATGAGCAGCCAGTTGAGCCAGTCCATCCCGAAGCGGGCGCGCTTGTAGCTGGCGCCGGTCGTCCAGAGCGAGACGTCGGGCTGCTCGGAGAGGTACTCCAGCCCGCCATCGGTGGAGCCGTTGTCGACCATGATGAAATGGCCGATGCCCATCTGCCGGTAGTAATCGAGGAAATGCGGCAGTCGCAGGTTCTCGTTCCGGAAGGTGGAGCAGACGAGGAGGTCGGAGCGGCGAATGGCCCCCGTGCGGTCGACGACGGAGGTCAGCTCCCGGCGTTTGCGGAGGGCGCGCAGGCGCCAGCGCTTGCGGCGCAGCCTCAGCCGGTATGCCTGCCTGAACCCCAAGGCCCAACCCTCATCTGCCCGCCTTCGGGCGGGGCCGCGCCTATCAGGTCATGCTTAAGACGACCTTGAAGTGCGACGCCCAGTCCGGCGGCTCGTATGGCGGCGCCCCGCCGCCCGCGTCGGCGGCCAGCGCGCTGACGCTCGCCCGCCATTGATAGGCATCCGATTCGCGCAGGTAAACGGGTCTGTCGCCGAGCGACTCGCGCCAGACGGGCAGGTCGAGCGCCACCACGGGTACGCCTCGCGCCAGCGCCTCATGCGCCGGCAGGCCGAAGCCCTCCGCCAGAGAGGGCATCAGGAGGGCACGTGCACCGGAGAGGAGGGTGGCGAGCTGGCCGTCGGTGAGGCCGGGGCGCTCGATCACCTCCGCCGGGGCCTCGTCGAGCCGGGCGAAGAAGACGGGGTTCTCCCAGCCGCGCGTGCCGCAGAGGTAGAGCTGCGGGCGCTCGGCCAGCTCCTCCCAGACATCGAGGAGGAGGCCGAGGTTCTTGCGAGGCTCCAGCGTGCCGATGGCGATGAAGTAGGGCGCGGTGGGGGAGAGGCCGTCCGGCAGCGGCTCCGGCGGCGCCAGATCGACACCGAGCGGCACGCCGCGGACGGGCAGCGGCACCGGCAGGCGGCGGCGGATGGAGGTGGCGGCGGCGCCGGTGGAGGTGAGGATGAGATCGGCATGAGCGGCGGTGGCCGCCAGCATCTCGGTGAAGCGCTGGGCGGTGCCGGGGCGGCAGTATTCCGGGTGATCCAGCGGGATCGTGTCGTGGATGAAGGCGGTGACGATGGCGCCGGGGACGGACTTCATCGCCGACAGCGCCTCCTCCGTCAGGCCGGTGTGCCCGACCAGCAGGCAGGCCGTGCCATGGGGCAGGCGGCGCGTGAGGAGGCTGGCGAGGCGGGCATGGGGCGCGCGGGCGATGGCGCGGCGGCGGAGCGTCGCCTCTGCCGCCGCCCGCTCCGGCGCGCCGGGGCGGGTCAGGCGGGCAAGCGGGCCGGCACGGCCCCAGTCGGCGCCCGCGACAAGAGCGGGCAGGCTGGCGCGCAGCCCGGCCTCGTCCAGCAGGAGGTAGCCGAGGGGCGTCCGGACCAGCCCGAAGAGCGGTTCGGGCGCCGCGAGCAGCGCCCGAAGGTAGGCCGCCTCCACCCGGTCGACCCCGGTGAGCACCCGGCCGGCCCGTGAGACCAGCCGGCTGACATCGAGGAGCCGGGCGGAGGGCATGGCCCGTTACTCGGCGGCGCGGGGAAGCGGCACCATGTCCTGCAGGTAGGCGGAGAACTCGTCGCGCAGCTCCTCGCGGGCGAGGCCGAAGGCGACGGTCGCCTGCAGGAAGCCCGCCTTGGAGCCGCAGTCGAAGCGCTGGCCCTGGAAGCGGAAGCCATGGACGCCCTCGGGCGTGTCCATCTGCGCGGCGATGGCATCGGTGAGCTGCAGCTCGCCGCCGGCGCCCGGCTTGGTGTGCGTCAGCGATTCCATGACCTGCGGGGTCAGGATGTAGCGCCCGATGACGGCGAGGTTGGACGGCGCCTCCTCGATCGGCGGCTTCTCCACCATGCCTTTCACGCGCATCGTGGCGCCCTCGTTCTTCTCGACATCGAGAAGGCCGTAGGAGCTCGCCTTGTCCTCCGGCACCTCCATCGCGGCGACCATGCAGCCGCCCGTCTCCTGATGCGCCTCGACCATCTGCTTGAGGCAGGGCTTCTCGGCGGCGATCACGTCATCGGGGAGGATGACGGCAAAGGGCTCGTCGCCCACCAGCCGCTTGGCGCACCAGACGGCATGGCCGAGGCCGAGCGCCTTGTGCTGGCGGATGTAGGCGATGGCGCCGGATTCCATGTAGGTCGTCTTGAGCACTTCGAGCAGCTTGTCCTTGCCGTCGCGCTCCAGCTTCGCCTCCAGCTCGGGGGCGTGGTCGAAATAATCTTCGAGCGCGGATTTGCCGCGCGAGGTGACGAAAATGAATTCCTCGATCCCGGCTGCGCGGGCTTCGTCAATTGCATATTGAATCAGGGGGCGGTCGACGAGAGTCATGATTTCTTTCGGCACCGCCTTCGTGGCCGGAAGAAACCGGGTCCCAAGGCCAGCGACCGGGAAAATTGCCTTGGTGACACGTTTGGTCATCGAGAAGTCCTTTCTGTCCGTGGCGCAACAGCAATGGCGCCGGATCCTAACGTTTTATTAACGCCTAACAAGCGAACGCCCTTTATATCGGGCAGTTTCATGGCCCCAAAAAGACAATTGCTCATCAGTCAGCAGCCCGAAGTGGAGCTTTCGCGGATTCTCGCCTCAGGCGAGTGGCGAACGTGGCAACCTGCACGAGCGGGTCATTCCGCCCTGCCTTACCCCAGAGGCCGCCGCGCTGCTCCCAAACACCGGCCCCCGTGAAACTCAGGCGATGATAGAGCGTGCTCGGAGAAAAGACAAAGAGCTCCGCCCGGTGACCGCCTGCCACGGCGGCAGCTGCCTCTTTTCGGAGCGCCGGGAGCGACCAGGGCCGCCCGGAAAAGCGCCGCGTGGCGCCTGTGCAGGCGGGATGGAAGGGTAGCCAGGGGGGCGGCACCTCGGTGAGCGGGGCGAGCGGAGGCAGGGGGCACGCCTTGCCGGCATCGGTGCCGGCGACGAATCCCTGCACGATCTCCCGCGCCTTGCGGCGGGAGATGCGGCGCGCGCGCAGGTGGCGGAAGATGCGGGATTGCTCCTCGGCCAGCTGGTCGAAGATGCGGCGCGCCATGGTCGCCTCGTCGGCCCCGTGGCGGCGCAGGAAGACGACGAGGGAGGCGCCGATCTCCGTGAGGTCGAGCGGCACGCGATCGTCCCGGCGGCGGGCGGAGGCCATGAAGCCATGGTGGACGATGGCCTCGGGCACCACGGCGGTGGGCGCCATGAGGCGCAGGTTCACGTCCGCCTCGTCGAGGTAGAAACGATAGGCCGGATCGAAGCCGCCGATGGCGGCGAGGGCCGCGCGGCGGAAGGCCATGTTGGTGCCCTCGGTCTTCACCGGGGCGCCGTCCTCGGGCGGGTAGAGGCCGGGGGCATCCGGCAGCGGCAGGTGAGTCGCATCCGCCCGTATGCGGCGGGCCCGGTGCTGGAAGGTGAAGCCGTTGCGGCCGATGACGTAGCCGGTGGAGGCCGCGGCGCCGGCGGAGAGGGGCGCCACGAGCCTGTCCAGCCAGTCGGGCAGGGGGACCGCGTCGTCATCGAGGAAGGCGACCGCCTCGCCCGCCGCCGCCGCCAGCCCGAGGTTGCGGGCGGCGGAGATGTTGGCCTCGTCGAAGCGGATCGCCTTGATCCGACCGGCGCGGCCGGCGGCGGCGATTCCCGGCCCGTCGGCGACCACGACCAGCTCGAACTCCGGCGTCGTCAGCTGCTCGAGTGCCGTCAGCGCCCGGGCGAGCGCCTGAGAGCGCCCGTGGCTGACGACGATGACGCTGGTGCGCATCCTAGAGGCGCGCCCGGGCGAATCGGGGGGATGGCCACGATTCGGCCATGGGCCGGGCGCGGAGCTTTGCGCCCGACGTCATCTCAGGCCTCTTTCAGCTCCACGCCCGGGGCGTAGGCGATGAAGAAGGGGTTGGCGAAGCCGGGTTTGCCGTAGGTGAAGGGCGCGTGATCCTCGAAGCGCACCATCTGCCCGCCGGCGCCGCGCAGGACGGCATCGGCCGCGGCCGTATCCCATTCCATCGTGCGGCCGAGGCGGGGGTAGAGATCCGCCTCGCCCGCCGCGATCAGGCAGAACTTGAGGGAGGAGCCGGCGGAGGTCATGTCCTTCACGGCGTATTTGGCGATGTAATCGTCCGTCGCCTGGTCCCGGTGGGACTTGGAGGCGACGACCATCAGCGCGCCGTTGTCGGGGGTGGAGACGTGGATCTCGCCGACCGGGCCGGGGGCCTCCTTGTCGAAGCCGCCCGTCTCCTCGACCGAGACGCCGTCGGCACGGGTGTAGAAGAGGCGGTTCTTGGCGGGGGCGTAGACGATGCCGCGGATCGGCACGCCGTCTTCGACATAGGCGATGTTGACCGTGAAATCGCCGCGGCGCTGCACGAACTCCTTGGTGCCGTCCAGCGGGTCGACGATGAGGAAGGTGGAGACCTCCTGCCCGTGGCTGGCGGCCTGCTCCTCCGTCACGAGGGCGATGCCGGGGAAGGCCTCGCGCAGGCCGGCGGAGATGAGCGCGTCGGCCTTCTCGTCGGCTTCGGTGACGGGGCTCTCGTCGCTCTTCGACTTCACCTCGAAATCGTCGGAATTGTAGACCTCCATGATGGCGTCCCCGGCCTCGAGGGCGAGACGGCGCATCACCGACACAAGTTTGTCAAAATCCAATGGCTTTTCCTCTATAGATGGCGGCCCGGACCCGTCCCCCACGCCGCGCGTTGATCGTGCCGGGCGCGCCACTTATGCTGTTCATGACCGGCAGGCCGCAAGAGCCCCTGCCGACCGCCGCTGCCCGAAGGGAGCGAGATGTTTCAGACCGGCCGCAAGCGCAGCGCGATCGAGAGTGCCTTCAACCTCGTCGAGCTGATCTATCATTCGACCGTCCGCAACGTGCGCAAGACGCATCGCTCGGCGCTGGGCGGGCTGTTCATGAACATCCTGCAGAACGTGCTGTTCATCGCCACCTTTTACGCGATGTTCCAGTTTTTCGGCATGCGGCAGAGCTTCACCCCCGCCATCCGCGGGGACTTCCTGCTCTACATCATGTCGGGCGTCTTCCTCTTCATGGTGCATATCAAGACGGTCTCCGCCGTCACCCGCGCCGAGGGGCCGACCTCGCCGCTGATGCAGCACGCGCCGCTCAACACGACGGTGACGATCACCGCGGCGGCGCTCGCCTCGCTCTACCTGCAGGTGCTGTCGATCTTCGTCATCCTCTTCTTCTACCACGTGCTCTTCACGCCGATCAGCATCAACGATCCCTTCGGGGCGCTGTGCATGGTCGGCCTCGCGTGGTTCTGCGGGGTGGCGATCGGGATGATGCTGCTGGCGCTCAAACCCTGGGCGCCCAACTTCGCCAACGTCGCCGGGACGATCTGGAACCGGGCGAACATGGTGGCCTCGGGCAAGATGTTCGTCGCCAACACGCTGCCCGGCTACATGCTGGCGCTCTTCGCGTGGAACCCCCTGTTCCACATCATCGATCAGGCGAGGGGGTTCATCTTCCTCAATTACACGCCGCATTTCACCTCCTGGGGATACCCGTTGAAGGTGAGTCTGGCGCTGATCGTCATCGGCATGATGGGGGAGTTCTACACCCGCCAGCACGCCTCGAAGAGCTGGGGGGCCGGCCGGTGAGGTGGCTGGCGCTGCTGCTGACGCTCTGGGCCGGGATGGCCGGGGCGACGACGGAGGAGGCGCTGCCGGCGCTCTACGACGTGGCCGGAGTCGCGGCGGACGACGTGCTGAACCTGCGCGAAGGTCCGGGGGTAGAGCACGCGGTGATCGGGGAGCTGGCGCCGGGCGCGGAGAGCGTGGAGGTGACGGCGCTCAGCGAGGATGGCGGCTGGGGCAGGGTCAACGTGGAGGGCCGGAGCGGCTGGGCCTCGATGGCCTACCTGGAGCGGCAACCGGGGCAGTATGACAGCTTTCCGCCGGGGATTGCCGCGTGCTTCGGGACGGAGCCGTTCTGGAGGCTTGAGGAGACGGGCGACGGCTGGCAGGTGACGCTGCCGGGCGAGCCGGCCGTCTCCTGGGCGCCGGGCCTGCCGGCCGATCCGATGGGGCGGCCGGGGGTCTTCGCATGGCTCGGCGAGGACGGCGCGGGGGCGCTGGTGGTGGCTCGCGAGAGCTGCTCGGACGGGATGTCGGACCGGCTGTTCGGCCTCTCCGCCGCGTTGGTGACGGCGGAAGGCGGGGCGGTGCTGCGGACGGGATGCTGCTCGCTGGTGGAGTGAGGGGCGGTGGGTTGGAAACCCGGCCTACGGGGCGTGAGCTCGGGGTTCTGTCGGCGGTGTGCGGCCCATTCGGCGACCGGCCTGAGCTGTGCCCCCGCCCGGTGCGCGCCAAAGGCGCAGGGCGAGCGCCTGCCCGTCCCGCGGGCTGGCGCTCCGGTGGGGCTTGGTCCCTCGCTCGGGCCGGGGAGGGGCTTGGCGGGCATAAAGAGTGCAGCGGGACCGTCGAGGCGCCACCCCACGGGCAGGCGCTCGCCCTGCGCCTGCAACGGGAGTGCCGGGTGGAGAGGGGGGTGGTGGGTTGGAAACCCACCCTACGGGTCTGGGCGCCGGCCTCGTTTTACGAAGGCGCCCGGCCTGAGCTGTGCCCCCCGCCCGGCGCGCGCCAAAGGCGCAGGGCGAGCGCCTGCCCGTCCCGGCGGGCTGGCGCTCTGGCGGGGCTTGGTGCTCAGCGGAGGGCGGGGAGGGGCTTGGCTGGCATAAAGTGCACAGCTCGCCCGTCGGGGCGCCACCCCACGGGCAGGCGCCCGCCCTGCGCCAGCAACGGGAGTGGGGGGTGGCGAGGGGGGAGGTGGGTTGGAAACCCACCATACGGGGCGTGAGCTCGGGGTTCTGTCGGCGGCCCATCCAGCGACCGGCCTGAGCTGTGCCCCCGCCCGATGCGGGCCAAAGGCGCAGGGCGAGCGCCTGCCCGTCCCGCGGGCTGGCGCTCTGGTGAAGCTTGGTGCTCAGCGGAGGACGGGGAGGGGTTTGGCGGGAATAAAGAGTGCAGCGGGGCCGTCGCGGCGCCACCCCACGGGCAGGCGCCCGCCCTGCGCCTGCAACGGGAGTGCGGGGTGGCGGGCCGGGTGGTGGGTTGGAAACCCACCCTACGGAGTGTGAGCGCGGGGTCATTTCGGGGATGTAGGACCCCTCTCCGGTGACCGGCTTGAGGTGGGTTGGAAACCCACCCTACGGGCGAACGTCCGCTGACCGCGCGCCGCGAAAGGTGACCGCGCCGCGAAAGGTGCCCGCCCGCCGTCTCAGGTGACCACGCGCATCGTGACGTTGATGCGGCCGCCGCCGTCAAGCAACGTGGAGGAGCCCTCGCGCACGCGGTCCACGCCGTGGTGGACGAGGCGGGCGTCGCCGGCGATGAGGGCGACGTCGCCGGATTTCAGCCAGTGGCTCTCCGTCTTGCCGCCGCGCTCGATGTTGCCGACGCGGAAGAGGGCGTCGTCGCCGAGGGAGATGGAGAGGACGGGCTGCGACAGGTCCGCCTCGTCGCGATCCTGGTGCAGGCCCATGCGGGCGCCCTCGCGGTAGAGGTTGACGAGGCAGCTCTCCGGCTCTCGCGCATCGGGGGCCACCGCCCGCCAGAGCGCCAGCGCCGCCGGGGGGATCGGCGGCCAGGGGGCGCCGGTGACGGGGTGGCGCTCCTCATAGCGGTAGCCGCGCCTGTCGCTGACCCAGCCGAAGCGGCCCGCGGAGGTCATCTGCACGCTCATCTTCTGGCCCCGGCGCGTCTCCGGGCGGAAGAGCGGGGCGGCGGTCACCACCTCTCTTAGCTCGGCCAGAAGGGCGCGCTGGACGGCCTCGTCCAGACGGCCGGGCCAGATGGCGACGCCGCGCAGGTCTATCATTTGCATTTGTGAAACCCCCATCGGCCGTGGTTGCAGCCCCGATTGCCCCTTCCTATATAGCTGCAGGTCGAACGACCCGTCATCGGATCGTCACCAATTCATCACCTGGCCGGGGTGCCGCCATCCGGGCCCCGCCGCTCAAACCGCCTGAAGCATAGGGATTTGAACACATGGCCAAAGTCATCGGTATCGACCTTGGAACCACGAACTCTTGCGTCGCCATCATGGATGGCTCGCAACCGCGCGTGATCGAGAACTCCGAGGGGGCGCGGACCACGCCCTCCATCGTCGCCTTCACCGAAGAAGAGCGGCTCGTCGGCCAGCCCGCCAAGCGGCAGGCCGTCACCAACCCCGACAACACCATCTTCGCCGTCAAGCGCCTCATCGGCCGGCGGACGGATGATGCCGCCGTGGACAAGGACCGCAAGCTTGTCCCCTATTCCATCGTGGATGGCGGCAACGGCGACGCCTGGGTCAAGGCGCGGGACGAGCGCTACTCGCCCAGCCAGATCTCCGCGTTCATCCTCGGCAAGATGAAGGAAACCGCCGAGAGCTACCTCGGCGAGGAAGTGACGCAGGCCGTCATCACCGTGCCCGCCTACTTCAACGACGCCCAGCGCCAGGCGACAAAAGACGCCGGGAAGATCGCCGGGCTCGAAGTACTGCGCATCATCAACGAGCCGACGGCCGCCGCGCTGGCCTATGGCCTCGACAAGAAGGAAAGCCGCACGATCGCCGTCTACGACCTCGGCGGCGGCACCTTCGACGTGACCATCCTCGAGATCGACGACGGCCTCTTCGAGGTGAAGTCCACCAACGGCGACACGTTCCTCGGCGGTGAAGACTTCGACATGCGGATCGTCCACTACCTCGCGGACGAGTTCAAGAAAGAGCACTCCGTCGACCTGACGAAGGACAAGATGGCCCTCCAGCGCCTGAAAGAGGCGGCTGAGAAGGCCAAGATCGAGCTCTCCTCCTCGACGCAGACCGAGATCAACCAGCCGTTCATCTCGATGGGCGCCAACGGCCAGCCGCTGCACATGGTCATGAAGCTGACCCGCGCCAAGCTGGAAAGCCTCGTGGGCGACCTGATCAAGAAGTCGATCAAGCCGTGCCAGGCCGCGCTGAAGGATGCCGGCGTCAACGTGGGCGACATCGACGAGGTCGTGCTCGTCGGCGGTATGACCCGCATGCCAAAGGTCGTCGAAGAGGTGACCAAGTTCTTCGGCAAGGAGCCCCACAAGGGCGTGAACCCCGATGAGGTCGTGGCCCTCGGCGCCGCTATCCAGGCCGGCGTGCTGCAGGGTGACGTCAAGGACGTCGTGCTGCTCGACGTCACGCCCCTGTCGCTCGGCATCGAGACGCTGGGCGGTGTCTTCACCCGCCTGATCGACCGCAACACGACGATCCCGACCAAGAAGTCGCAAGTCTTCTCCACGGCCGAGGATCACCAGAACGCCGTGACCATCCGCGTCTTCCAGGGTGAGCGCGAAATGGCGGCGGACAACAAGATGCTCGGCCAGTTCAACCTGGAGGACATCCCGCCGGCGCCGCGCGGCATGCCGCAGATCGAGGTCACCTTCGACATCGACGCCAACGGCATCGTCAACGTCTCCGCCAAGGACAAGGGGACGGGCAAGGAGCAGAAGATCACCATCCAGGCCTCCGGCGGCCTCTCGGACGACGATATCGAGCGCATGGTGAAGGACGCGGAGGACAACGCCGAGTCCGACAAGAAGCGCCGCGGGCTGGTCGATGCCAAGAACCAGGCCGAGAGCCTCATCCACTCGACCGAGAAGTCGATCGAGGAGCATGGCGACAAGGTCGATCCCTCCACCGTCGAGGCGATCGAGCTGGCGCTGGCCGCGCTGCGGGACGAGCTGGAAGGTGACGACGCCGACAAGATCCGCGCCGGCATCAACAACGTCACCGAGGCGTCGATGCGGCTTGGCGAGGCCATCTACAAGGCCGGCCAGGAAGACAGCGGCGATGCGGAGCCCGAGATGAAGGGCGCCGACGAGGAAGGTGACGACACCATTGTCGACGCTGATTTCGAAGATCTCGGCGAGGACGACAAGCGGGGTCAGTGACCTCCTGACCAGGCGCCGGGCCGGCCTCCTTGCGGGGCCGGCCTCCGCCGTTCCAGAGGGGACATGACTGACGATGGCAAAACGCGATTTTTACGATGTGCTGGGCATCGCCAAGGGTGCCAGCCCCGAAGAGATCAAGAAGGCCTATCGGACCAAGGCCAAGGAACTCCACCCCGACCGCAACTCCGACAACCCGGATGCCGAGGCCCAGTTCAAGGAAGCGAACGAGGCCTACGACGTCCTGAAGGATCCGGACAAGAAGGCCGCCTATGACCGCTTCGGCCACGCCGCCTTCGAGGGCGGCATGGGTGGCGGGGCGCGGCCCGGCGGCGGTGGCTTCCGGCCCGGCGGGCCGGGGCAGGGCGACTTCGCCTCCGCCTTCTCCGATGTGTTCGACGACCTCTTCGGCGATTTCATGGGACAGCAGCGCGGCGCCGGAGCGGCCCGCGCCCGCGCCACGCGCGGCAATGACCTGCGCTACAACCTTCGGGTGACGCTGGAGGATGCCTTCAGCGGCATGACGAAGACGCTGAACGTGCCGACCTCCGTCACCTGCGACGTCTGTGACGGCTCGGGCGCCGCCGGCGGCAGCGAGCCGCAGACCTGCCCGACCTGTTCGGGCCTCGGCAAGGTGCGCGCGCAGCAGGGCTTCTTCACGGTGGAGCGCACCTGCCCCACCTGCAACGGCCTCGGCCAGACGATCAAGAACCCCTGCCGCAATTGCGGCGGTGCCGGCCGGGTCGAGAAGGACCGCTCGCTCTCCGTCAACATCCCCGCGGGGGTGGAGACGGGCACGCGCATCCGGCTCGCCGGAGAGGGCGAGGCGGGCGTGCGCGGCGGGCCGGCGGGCGACCTCTACATCTTCATCGATGTGAAGGAGCACGCGCTCTTCCAGCGCGACGGCACGCATCTGCATTGCCGCGTGCCGGTGAGCATGGCGACGGCCGCGCTCGGCGGAGAGATCGACGTGCCGACGATCGACGGCGGCAAGAGCCGGGTGAAGATCCCCGAAGGCTCGCAGAGCGGGCGCCAGATGCGCCTGCGCGCCAAGGGCATGCCGGCGCTGCGAGGCGGCCCGCCGGGTGACATGTTCATCGAGCTGGCGGTGGAGACACCGGTGAAGCTTTCGGCCCGGCAGAAGGAGCTTCTGCGCGAGTTCGACAAGCTCAGCGAGGAGAACAACCCGCAGAGCGCGGGGTTCTTCAAGTCCGTCAAGGGCTTCTGGGATTCGATGAAGGGCTGACGCGGTTCTAGAAGGGCGCCCCGACCGGGGCGCCCTTTTCGTTTGTCGGGGCTGGAACGCATCGGCGCTGCCGCCGTTCTCTGAAAGTAGTCCTTGAGGGGTGGCGCATGTTCGACTGGATCACCGGAATCGTCGATTCCATGGGCGCCATAGGCGTCGGCCTGCTGATGTTCCTCGAGAACGTCTTTCCGCCCATCCCCTCCGAGCTCATCATGCCGCTGGCCGGCTTCAACGCCGCCCGCGGCGACATGAGCCTGCCGCTGATCATCCTGTCTGGCTCCATCGGGTCGCTGGCCGGGGCATGGCTCTGGTACTGGCTGGCGCGGAAGGTGGGGCAGGAGCGGCTGCGCCGCTTCTCCGAGCGGCACGGGCGGTGGACGGGGATCACGCCCGAGGATCTCGACAAGGCGCAGCGCTGGTTCGAGCGGCGCGGCGGGGTCGCGGTGCTGATCGGGCGCCTGATCCCGACGGTGCGCACGCTGATCTCGGTGCCGGCGGGGCTGACGGACATGCCGCTGCCGAAGTTCCTCGCCTATTCCGCCGTCGGCACCGTGGGCTGGACGACGCTGCTGGCGATGGCCGGCTACTGGCTGGAATCGGGCTACGAGGCCGTGTCCGGCTGGCTGGACCCTGTCACCTGGGTCGTGATCGGCGGCATCGTGGCCTTCTACCTCTACCAGGTCGCCACCTACGACAGGCGGAGGGCGAAGGCCGGGGGATCTTAAGGGATCATCAACCATGGAATGGCACGCTCGGGGATATGAGCGAGTCGCCCCAGCTGTCATTTCAGGATGTTGCCGCCCCTTTCGGGGGGGACGAGGTGGCGGCGGTGGAGCCGCTGCCGAAGGGCAAGGTCCCCTCCTACATGGCCGATCACCGGCGCCGGCTCCGCGCCCGCTTCATGGAGGGCGGGGCGGCGGCGATGCCGGATTACGAGCTGCTGGAGCTGCTGCTTTTCCGCGCGATCCCGAGGCAGGACGTGAAGCCGCTGGCGAGGCGGCTGATCGAGCGATTCGGTGATCTGGGGGCCGTGCTCTCCGCACCTACGGTGCGGCTCGCGAAGGTCGAGGGCGTCGGCGAGGCGGTGATCTGCGAGCTGAAGGTGGCGGAGGCGGCGGCACACCGGATGGCGCGCGCCCGGGTGCTGCAGCGGCCCGTCATCTCCTCCTGGGACCAGGTGCTGGATTACTGCCACACGACGATGGCCCACCGTGAGACGGAGCAGTTCCGCATCCTCTTCCTCGACCGGAAGAACGTGCTGATCGCCGACGAAGAGCAGGCCCGGGGCACGGTGGATCACGTGCCCGTCTACCCGCGAGAGGTGGTCAAACGGGCGCTGGAGCTCAACGCCTCCGCGCTGATCCTCGTGCACAATCATCCCTCCGGTGACCCGACACCGAGCGACGCCGACATCCAGATGACCGCCGCAATTGCGGAGGCGGCGCGGGCGCTGGGGCTGACGATCCACGATCATCTGGTGATCGGGCGGCAGCGGGAGCTGTCGTTCCGGGCGGAGGGGTTGTTGTAGGGGCGCAGGACGACGGTTGAGCTTTTCCCCGCCCGGTGCGCGCCAGAGGCGCAGGGCGAGCGCCGGCCCGTCCCGCGGGCTGGCGCTCGGGTGACGTTGACGCGCAGATCGGGGCGGGGAGGTGGTGGCGCGATAAAGCGCACCCACGGGAACGCTGGTGCGCCACCCCACGGGCCGGCGCTCGCCCTGCGCCGGCGGGTGGTGTGCGGGGTGTTGGCGGGGTGGTGGGTTGGAAACCCACCCTACGGGGTCGTGGAGCCCATCCTACCGGGTCCCGCGGGTTCGGGGAGGATCCTTCGGGCGGGATGGTGCGTGGCGAGCACGCACCCTACGAAAACGGCGCCCGCATGGGGCGCCGCTTCGATCTGTCCGGACGGGGAGGGCGGGTTACTCCGCTCCGGCCTCTTCGAGCTGCTCGTCGATGACGGCGGCGAGGTCGCCGTAGGCCATGTTCGAGTACTTCTCGCCCTGGATCATCAGCGTCGGAGTGGCCTGCACCTCGTCGGCCTCCGCGTTCTCCTGGAACCAGGCGACCAGCGTCTCCGCCATGGTGCCGTCGGAGAGGCAGGCGTCGACCTCCTCGGCGTCGAGCCCGGCCTGGATGCCGATCTTGCGCAGGTTCTCGGCGATGGCCGCCGGGTCGCGGCCGCCGGCGATCCAGTCCGTCTGCGTCTCGTAGATCATGTCGTGGATGCCGAAGAAGCGCATCTCGCCCCCGCAGCGCGCGACCATCGAGGCCCAGAGGCCGAAGCGGTCGAAATACACTTCGCGGAAGATGAACCTCACCTTGCCGGTGTCGATGTAGTCGCGCTTCAGCTGCTGATACTGGTCGGCGTGGAAGGCCGCGCAATGCGGGCAGGTGAAGGAGCCGTACTCGATCATCGTCACCGGCGCGTCGGCCTCGCCGAGCGCCATCTCCTGGATGGAGGAGGTGTCGAGCTCGGTGGCCGCACCCTCCTGCGCGTTGGCGGCGCCGGGCAGGGCGAAGTCCGTCTGGCCGGGCCGGGGCTGCATGAAGGCCCAGGAGCCGCCGACGGCAGCGGTGCCGGCGAGAAGGGTGATGGCGGTGCGCCTGTTCATGAGGTCTCTCCCGATATTCGTTTGGACTTGGTCAATACGTTTGAGCCGAGCGCCGCAAGGGCGGCGCGCAGGCCCGGGTCTTTCACGCCCTCGGTCAGCGCTTCGGCGCTGGTGCGGGCGGCGGGGTCGGGCGCGGCGGGCTTCGGCTTCGGCGAGAAGGGCGTCTGCCCCTCGGCGAAGCCGGTCGGCGCCGTCTGGGTGAGGCGGACACGGGCGATGGCGTTCCACCCGTAGCAGGCGTTGACGCGGGCGCGCAGCCGCTCCTTCTCCATCTCCAGCACCGGGGCATTGGCGCCCTGCACGAGCAGGACGAGCGTGGCACCCATGCCGCCGCGGGCATAGCTCACCTCCACCGGGCGGCAGAGGCGGGCGAGGCTTTCGCCGGCGACCTCCTCCCAGTGGGTGACGAGGCGCGCCACGGAAAAGCCGCGCGACTCCGCGCCCTTCCGGATATCGGGGGCGAGGATCGCGTCGACCTTCTTCAGGCCGTAGGTCGTGCCGTGGCGTCTGGGCTTTTCGCTCATGTCGCGGCATCTTAACTTCCGGCGATGGCGAGGCCACGGAAACCTTTGCAACGACCCATAAAAGATGCGTGACGGCGGCGGAGCTTCCGGGCCCGGCGAGGGCCCCGATCCGGGCGCCCTGCTGGCGTGGTACGACCGGCACGCGCGGGCGCTGCCGTGGCGCGTGCCGCCGGGCGCGGCGCATCGGGCGGAGCCTTATCGCGTCTGGCTCTCTGAGATCATGCTGCAGCAGACGACGGTGCCGGCCGTGAAGCCCTATTTCGAGGCCTTCACGACCCGCTGGCCGACAGTGGAGGCGCTCGCGGCGGCGCAGGATGCCGAGGTCATGGCCGCCTGGGCGGGCCTTGGCTACTACGCCCGCGCCCGCAACCTGCTCAAATGTGCCCGCGTCGTGGCGGGGGAGCGGGGCGGGCGCTTCCCCGACAGCGCGGAGGGCCTGAGGGAACTGCCCGGCATCGGCCCCTACACGGCCGGCGCCGTGGCGGCGATCGCCTTCGACAGGCCCGAGCCGGTGGTGGACGGCAATGTCGAGCGGGTGATGGCCCGCCTCTACGATATCGACGAGCCCCTGCCGGGCGCCAAGGCCGAGATGAAGGCCCGCGCGGCGGAGCTGACGCCGCGCGCCCGCCCGGGCGATTACGCGCAGGGCGTGATGGACCTCGGCGCCACCATCTGCACCCCCCGCTCCCCCGCCTGCGGCATCTGCCCGTGGCGCGAGCCCTGCCTCGCCCGCGCACGGGGGACGCAAGCCGAGCGGCCGGTGCCGGCGCCGAAGAAGGCGAAGCCGACGCGGCACGGCATAGCCTATGCCGGGCGGCGGGAGGACGGGGCGTGGCTGCTGGAGACGCGGCCGGACAAGGGCCTCCTTGGCGGGATGCTCGGCTGGCCCGGCAGCGACTGGGCCGATGCCCCGCCCGAGCCGGCACCGCCGGCAGAGGCCGAGTGGCGGGAGACGGGCGTCGAGGCGCGGCACACCTTCACCCATTTCCACCTGCGGCTGGAGGTGCTCGTGGCGGAGCTGCCGATGGGGGCAGAGCCGGCGCGCGGCCGCTTCCAGCCGCTGAACCCGAAGGACCTGCCGACGCTCATGCGCAAGGTCCACGCCATCGCCGCCGCGGCGCTCCGCCATGATTGAGACAATTTGCGCTGTATTATAGCGTCGCTGCAGGGGAGCCTCCCATGACCGACGCCACCACATCGCCCGACATCTCACGCTTCTCCGCCGCGCTGCCCTTCGCGCTGTCGCTGCTGCTCCTGCCGCTGGCCGCGTGGTCGGCTTACATGGGCGGCTGGTGGGTGCTGACGCTGCCGGCGGCGACGCTGTGGTTCTTCAGCCTGATCGACTGGGCGGCGGGGCTGAACACGGCCAACCCCGACACCGAGACGGCGGAGGAGGAGCTCTTCTGGTACCGCGCCCTCACCGCCGTCTGGGTACCGATCCAGGCGGTGATCATCTTCGGGACGCTCTGGTACGTCTCCCACACCGACCACCTGTCGCTCTTCGAGAAATGGGCGCTCTTCGCCGGGATCGGGGTGCCCTCGGGGACCATCGGCATCGTCTACGCGCATGAGCTGATGCACCAGAAGCCGGCGTGGGAGCGGTGGCTGGGCGATCTGCTGATGTGCATGGTGCTCTACGGGCACTTCCGGTCGGAGCATCTGCGCGTCCACCACCTCTGGGTCGGCACGCCGCGAGACGCGGTGACGGCCCGCTACGGAGAGGGCTTCCACCGCTTCTTCCCGCGCGTGCTGCGCGAGGCGCCCGTCTCCGCCTTCCGCGCCGAGCAGGCGATGCTGGCGCGGCGGAAGCTGCCGTGGTGGCACCGGAGCAACCCCTTCTGGCGATACGCGGCGCTGCAGGCGGCGTTCCTCGCGCTGGCGATGCTGATCGCCGGGTGGGAGGGGCTGTTCCTCTTCTGCACGCAGGCCTTCTACGCCATCTGGCAGCTGGAGCTGACGAATTACGTGGAGCATTACGGGCTGACGCGCCGGCATCTCGGAGAGGGCCGCTACGAGCACCAGATGCCGCATCACAGCTGGAACGCCGCGCACCGCGTCTCCAACTGGCTGCTGATCAACCTGCAGCGCCACTCGGACCATCACTACAAGCCCGACCGGCGCTTCCCGCTCCTGCAGACCTACGACGAGACGGAGGCCCCGCAGCTGCCCTACGGCTACACGATCATGGGGGCCATCGCGATGTATCCGCGCCTGTGGAAGCGGGTAATGAACCCCCGGGTGCGCGCGTGGCGCCAGCGCTTCTACCCCGACATCGAGGATTGGCGGCCCTACAACAAGGGGCTGAACCCGAAGCCGGCGCGGGCGTGAGCTTGCCCGAAGCGGCAGGTTCGCCCATATTCGAGTTCAGAGGAGGCGCCGATGGACGTTCGCAGTTCCACATCGATCCGGCTCGACGGGTTGCTCGTCGATGAGGCCGAGGCGCTGGGCGTCGATCCTGGCAAGGCGGCCGAGGACGGGTTGCGCAGAGCTGTTCGGGCAGCGCGCGCCGAGGCGTGGCGGCAGGAGAACGCGGCTGCCATCGAGGACTTCAACGCATGGGTGGAAGAGAACCCTCTGCCGCTCGAAAGCCATCGCCTCTTCTGAATGCCTCAATATGACGTTCATCCGGCGCTCGATGGCGACGGGTTTCTCGTCGATGTCCAGTCTGATCTTATCGGCGATCTGGCGACGAGAGTGGTGGTGCCACTCATGCCGGAACACTCAGGCCCTACGCCGGCGCGGTGGCTCAACCCCACCTTCCTGATCGGCGGGCAGCGATATGTGCTGATGGTCCAGTTCCTCTCGGGCGTCCGTCGCTCCAGCTTGCGGCCCCCCGTCGAATCACTGGCGCCGCAGTCGGAGGAGATCACCCGGGCGCTCGACATGCTCCTTCACGGGGTCTGACGTCCTCTGAAGCCCTCACGTCTCCCGGAAGGCCTTCGCGAAGTAGTCGGTGAAGGGCTTGAGGAAGTAGGCCATCGGGCTGCGGGCGGCGGTGGCGATGAAGGCCTCCACCGGCATGCCGGGGAGGAGGGCCATGCCCGGGGGCAGGCGCTCGATCTCGCCGTCGTTGAGGGCGATCTCGGCGCGGTAGAAGCTGAGGCCGGATGCCTCATCGGTGAACGCATCGGCGGAGACCTGCATGACGCGGCCGTCGAGCTCCGGCGTCTGGCGCTGGTCGAAGGCCGAGAAGCGCAGGCCGGCGGGCTGGCCGACGAAGATCTGGTCGATGTCCTGCGGCTGCACCTGCGCGGTGATCACCAGCGGGCGGTCCTGCGGGATGACGTAGAGCAGCGGGTCGGCGGCGACGATGACCGAGCGGGGCGCGAAGACACGGAGCCCGTAGACGACGCCGGAGGCGGGGGCGCGGATGTCCAGCCGGTCGATCCGGTTGAGAAGCTGGTGGCGACGCTCGGCAAGGTCGATCTGCGTGTATTGCAGGTCGCGGAGGGTGGAGATGGCCTCTTCGCCGCGGGTGGCGTCGATCTTGATGATCTCGATCTCCGTCTCCGTGATCCGCCCCTGCGCCTGGGCGGCGGCGGCGGTCAGCTCGCCGTGGCGGCCCTCGAGATCGGCCTTCTCACGCTCCAGCGCCAGCACACGGGCGGATTGGGCGAGGCCACGGTCGAGCAGGGATTGCTGGCTGTCCAGCTCGCTCTGCAGGAAAGCGATCTGCTGGGTGATCGCCTGTTTCTGCGCCTCGATCCCCTCGATCTGCGCCTCGATCTGCTCGATGCGGCGTTGCAGCTGGTCCCGCACCTGCGCCTCGGAGACGCGGCGGGCGGCGTAGAGGCGGCGCTGGCCGTCCATCAGTTCGCCGGCGAGGGGGCTCTCCGCCTCCAGCAGCAGGGGGTCGAAGTCGAGATCCTCCGCGTTGTCCACCTCCGCCTCGAAGCGGGCGCGGCGGGCGAGGATCTCGAAGAGCTGGCCCTCGACGGAGGCGAGCTCGGAGCGCAGCTCCTCCTCGTCGAGGCGGATGAGCAGGTCGCCGGCCTCGACCGTGGAGCCCTCCGAGACGAGGATCTCCTCCACCACGCCGCCGTCGGGATGCTGGACGATCTGGCGGTTCTGCTCCACCTCGATGCGGCCCATGGCGATGACGGCGCCGGTGATCTGGCTGGCGACCGCCCAGCCGCCGAAGCCGCCGACGAGCAGCAGGATGGCGATGAGCCCGCCCATGAGCGGGCCGCGGACGGGCCAGCCGGTCACGAGACACCTCCGCCGGCGGAGCCGGCTTGGGCGATTTCCTGGTGGTTGCGGACCATCTCGCGCAGCACCTCCTCCTTCGGGCCGAAGGCGCGGCGGCCGCCGTTCTCGATCATCAGCAGCATGTCGCATTCCTGGATGGCGGCGGGGCGGTGCGCCATGATGAGGATCGCCGCCCCGTCGGCCTTGAGCTGGCGGATGGCGTTGTTGAGCGCCTGGCTGCCCTCGTTGTCGAGGTTGGAATTGGGCTCGTCGAGCACCAAGAGCACCGGGTCGCCATACATCGCCCGGGCCAGCCCGATCCGCTGCATCTGCCCGCCGGAAAGGCGCCCGCCCGATTGCGTGACGCGGGTATCGTAGCCCTCGGGCAGGGCCTTGATCATCTCGTGCGCCCCCGCCCGCTCGGCGGCGCGGACGACCTTGGCGGGGTCGGGCTTGGACTCGAGGCGGGCGATATTCTCGGCGATCGTGCCGTCGAAGAGGCTGATCCGCTGCGGCAGGTAGCCGATGTACCGGCCGAGTACGTCGGCGTCATACTGGTCGAGCGCGGCGCCATCGAGGCGGACCCGGCCGGCCGCCGGCTTCCAGACGCCGGTGAGGGCGCGGGCAAGGGTGGACTTGCCGGCGCCGGAGGTGCCGATGACGCCCAGCGCATGCCCCGGCTCCAGCTTGAAGGACATCATGCGCAGGGCGGCGACGCTCTCCCCCGGGGGGATGATGGTGACCTGCTCCACCTCCAGCCGCGCCTTGGGGCGGGGCAGGGCGGTGCGCAGCTGCTGCTCGGGCACCTCGCCGAGCAGCGTCGAGAGCCGGCGCCAGCCTTCGCGCGCCCGCTGGAAGGCGGCCGCCTGGCCGACGAGCTGCTCCACCGGAGCCAGCGCCCGGCCCATGAGGATGGAGGCGGCGATCATCGCGCCCGGCGTCACCTGCTGCTGGAGCACGAGGTAGGCCCCGAGGCCGAGCATCGCCGACTGGATGAAGAGGCGGAAGGCGCGGGTGGTGGCGGTGAAGCCGCCAGTCCGGTCCGTCGCGCCGACGGTGGCGGTGAGCGCGCCGTTCCGCGCCACCTTCCAGCGGTCGAACGCCGCGCCGCGCATGCCGAGCGCCTGCACCAGCTCCGCCTCCTGCCGGATCTGGGCGCCCTCCGTCTCCGCCTTCAGCGTTGCCGCGTTGGCGGTGGAGAGGGGCTGGCGGGCGTAGATCTGGTTGGCGATGGCCAGCGAGACGAGGATCGCCGCGCCGATCAGGGCGAGGATGCCGAGCCACGGGTGGAAGAGGAAGATGCCGAGGAAGAAGAGCGGCGAGAACGGCAGATCGAACAGCGCCGCCAGAGCGGGAGAGCCGAGCAGCCGCTGCACGCTTTCCAGATCGCGCAGGGCGGTGGCGGCGGCATGATCCGACCGGCCGGAGCTGGTTCCGCGCAGCGCGGCGGAGAAGACACGCCGGTCGAGCCGGGCCTGGAAGCGGGCGGCGATGCGGCCCATCAGCCGGCCGCGCACATTGTCGAGGATGCCCATCATCAGGAAGAGAAAGGCGACGATGGCGGTGAGCGCGAGGAGCGTCTCGAGGCTGCGGGAGCCGAGCACCCGGTCGTAGACGTTGAGCATGTAGAGCGGGCCGGTCAGCATCAGCGCGTTGACGAAGAAGCTGAAGAGGCCGACGGCCCAGTAGAGCGGGCGGCTCTCCGCCCGCGCCGACCGAAGCTCCTCCCGGCCCCGCGCTGTCGCCTCGTCCCTCGCCATGATGCGCTTTATCCGATGCTCCTCTTGGGGGATCGGTTTACCCGGCGTCGGCGAAGATTGCCATAACGGCGCCGCCCCGCTCACGCGGGCGTGGCCGGGGAGAGGCGCGGTTTAGGGGGAGAGATTGGGCGGGGGCGGCGGGGAGGCGCCGACTCGCGGGGCTGTGAGCCGGCCGGCAGATGCGTCGCTTGCCCGGCGGGTCGATTTCCGTAAACAGGGCGCAACGGATACCGACCGGCCGCGAGAGGACCCACCGCCCCGATGAGAGCCAGATCCCTCGCCCGCCCCGCCGCGCTCGTCCCCGCAGCTCTGCTTGCCCTCGCCGCCTGCACCCCCGCCCCGCCGGGCACGCAGGTGCATGACCCCTATGAGGCCCGCAACCGCGCCGTCCACGCCTTCAACATAAAGGCGGACACGGTGGCCCTGCGCCCGCTGGGGCAGGCGGCCAACGCGGTGGTGCCGGAGGGGATCGGCGCGGCCATCGTCACCTTCTCCGACAACGCGTCGCTGCCGGGCATGGCGCTGAACGGGCTGCTGCAGGGCAACATCGAGGATGCGGCGGTCAACTCCGGGCGCTTCGTCTTCAACACCCTCTTCGGCTTCCTCGGCTTCGGCGACCCGGCGGCGGAGATCGGGCTCTACGAGCGCGACACCGATTTCGGTGAGACGCTGGCTGTCTGGGGCGCGCCCGAAGGCGCCTACCTCGAGCTGCCGCTCCTCGGCCCCTCGACGGAGCGGGACGCGGCCGGCGAGCTGGTGGATATCCTCCTCGACCCGCTGGAATGGGTCGGCTCCGACGCCGTGGAGGCCTATCGCCGCTACGGCACCGCCGCCTACGTGGGCGAGCAGATCGTCGAGCGCGGGCAGTTCATGGGCACCGTGGACGGCCTGCTCTACGAGAGCGCCGACAGCTACGCGCAGGCACGGCTGGCCTACCTGCAGAACCGCCGCTTCCAGCTCGGCCCGGCCTCCGGTGCGGGCGGCGGGGCGGCGCAGGCGGACGGCTTCGTCGATCCTTTCGCCGATGAGGGCGCCGCCGCGCCCGCCGCCGATGCCTATCCCGACTTCGTCGATCCCTTTGCCGATCTGGAGTAGACCATGATCACCCGCCGTACCCTCCTCGCCTCCGCCGCTGCCCTGGGCCTCACCGCCCCGCTGCCGGCCTTCGCCGTGACGCAGCAGGCAGCGACGCAGCTCGTCGGCCAGCTCGTCGCCGAGGTGAATGCCGTCATCGCTTCCGGCCAGCCCGAGGGGGCGATGCTGGCGGAGTTCGAGCGCATCTTCCTGCGCCATGCCGACGTGCCGACCATCGCGGCCTACGTGCTCGGCCCGGCGCGCCGCGCCGCCACGCCGGCGCAGATGCAGGCCTTCATGCAGGCCTATTCCGCCTATGTCGCCCGCAAGTACGGCGGCCGCTTCCGCGAGTTCATCGGCGGCGAGGTGGAGGTGGTGACGGCGCGGGACCTGCCGCGCGGCGTGGAGGTGGAGACGCGGGCGCTCCTGCGCGGGCAGTCGCCCTTCCGAGTCGACTTCCACGTGGAGGATTCCACGGGCCGACCCTTGTTCTTCAACCTCATCATCGAGGGCGTGAACATGCTGCTCTCCGAGCGACAGGAAGTGTTGGCGATGCTCGATGCGCGCGGCGGCAGCCTCGACCGGCTGATCGCCGACCTGGCCTGAGTCGCGAACCGGATGCCGGGGAGGGGGGCTGTCTGCCCCCCGCGGCCGAAGGCCGCCCCCCCGAGGATTTTGAGGACCAAAGACAGGGCAGCCTGTGTCCGGCCGCGGTGCGCCGGGGGCGGGCGCGGCAAGTCGTGATGGGCGGGGCCTTGAGGCGGGGCAGGGGGCGCTCTAGCCTTGGGGCAACGCAACCTCCGGGGCAAATTTCATGAATGATATCGATGACAAGCTCGCCGAGCGCGGGCTGAGCCTTCCCGACGCGCCGGCGCCGGCCGCCAACTACGTGCCTTACGTGCAATCGGGCTCGATGCTCTACGTCTCCGGGCAGATCTCGTCGGGCACCGGCGGGCCGATCCTCGGCAAGCTGGGCGAGACGATGGCCTCCGAGGAGGGCGCCAAGGCGGCGGAGACCTGCGCGCTGGCGCTCCTGGCGCAGGTCAAGGCGGCGCTGGGCGGTGACCTTTCGCGGCTGGTGCGGGTGGTGAAGCTGACCGGCTTCGTCGCCTCGGCGCCGGGCTTCCACGAGCAGCCGAAGGTGGTCAACGGCGCCTCCGACCTCCTGGTGGCGCTGCTGGGCGATGCCGGGCGGCACGCCCGCTCCGCCGTCGGCGTGGCGGAGCTGCCGCTGGGCGTCGCGGTGGAGATCGAGGGGATCTTCGAGGTCCGATGACCCGCTTGCCGCCCGCCTTCCTCCACCGCCCGCTGGCGCACCGGGCCCTGCACGGGCCCGGCCGGCCGGAGAATTCGGTGGAGGCCGTGCGGGCGGCCATCGACGCCGGCTACGGGATCGAGGTGGACCTACAGCTCTCCGCCGACGGGGAGGCGATGGTCTTCCATGATGCCGTTCTGGACCGGCTGACCGGCAAAGCCGGGCCGGTGGCCGGGCGGACGGCGCAGGAACTGAGGCAGATCCCGCTGACCGGGAGCGAGGCGGGCATCCCCACCTTCGCCGAAGTGCTGGCGCTGGTCGCCGGACGGGTGCCGCTGCTGGTGGAGATCAAGGATCAGGACGGGCAGATGGGCGGCGATGTCGGCCCGCTGGAAGAAGCGGCGGCGCGGGCAGCCGACGGCTATGCCGGGCCGCTGGCCTTCATGTCCTTCAACCCGCACAGCGTCGGCCTGATGGCCGAGCTGGCGCCCGGGGTGGCGCGGGGGCTGACCACCTCTGCCTTTCGCGAGGAGAGCTGGCCGGGGCTGCCGGCGGAGTTGCGCGCGCGGCTGCGGGAGATGCCGGATTTCGCGCGGGTGGGGGCGAGCTTCATCAGCCACGAGGCGGCGGACCTCTCCTCCGCCCCAGTGGCGCGGGTGAAGGCGGAGGGGCACCCGGTGCTGTGCTGGACCATCCGCTCCGAGGCGCAGGCGACGGAGGCGAGGGCCATCGCGGACAACATCACCTTCGAGGGGTTCGCGCCGTGAGCGACGACGTCGAGATCGAGGTCTCCACCCTCTCCTCCCTCAGCGGCATCGACGCCGCCGAGTGGGATGCCTGCGCTGCGCCCGAGGCGGCGGATGGCGGCCGGCCGGCGGACCCCTTCACCACGCACCGCTTCCTCCTCGCGCTGGAGGAGAGCGCATCCGTCGGGCGGGGGACGGGGTGGGAGCCGCATTACCTGATGGCGCGCAAGGCCGGGGAGCTGATCGCGGTGGCGCCGCTCTATGCCAAGGCGCACAGCCAGGGCGAGTACATCTTCGACTTCAACTGGGCGCATGCCTACGAGAATGCCGGCGGCGAGTATTACCCCAAGCTGCAGATCGCGGTGCCCTTCACCCCCGCCACCGGCCGGCGCTTCCTGACGAAGCCGGGCCATGAGGCGGAGGGGATGGCGGCGCTGGTGCAGGGGGGCGTGAGCCTCGCCGCGCAGAACCGGATGTCCTCCCTCCACGCCACCTTCTGCACGGAGGGCGAGGCGGTGGCGGGCGAGCAGATGGGGCTGCTGCACCGGGTGACCCAGCAGTTTCACTGGCATGACCAAGGGTATGGCGATTTCGACGGATTCCTCGGCGCCCTCTCCTCCCGCAAGCGCAAGACGCTGAGGAAGGAGCGGCAGACCGCGCAGGCCTTCGGGGGCGAGATCGTCAGCCTGACGGGCGATGACCTCAGGCCCGAGCACTGGGACGCCTTCTGGCGCTTCTATCAGGACACCGGGATGCGCAAATGGGGCTCGCCCTACCTGACGCGCGCCTTCTTCGACCTCCTGCACGAGCGGATGGCCGACGACGTGCTGCTCTGCCTCGCGATGCGGGACGGGCGGCCGGTGGCCGGCGCGCTCAACTTCATCGGGCGCGACGTGCTCTACGGCCGCTACTGGGGCTGCACCGAGCATCACCCCTGCCTGCACTTCGAGCTGTGCTACTACCAGGCCATCGACTTCGCGCTGGCGCACGGGCTCTCGCGCGTCGAGGCCGGGGCGCAGGGGGAGCACAAGCTGGCGCGCGGCTATCTGCCGGTTGAGATCCACTCGCTGCACTGGATCGGCGACAAGGGTTTCCGCGACGCGGTGGCGCGATATCTGCAGGCCGAGGCGGAGGCCGTGGACGAGGAGATCGAGATCCTCACCTCCTACGGGCCGTTCCGCCGCGACAACAGGGAGGAAGCGGAATGAGCGATCCGATCACCGAAGAGGAGCGCGCCGAGGCCATCGAGCGCGGCTGGGTGCTGGCCGACGAGGGCACGGCGCTGGAGAAGCGGTTCGAGTTCAGGAACTTCGTGGAGGCCTTCGGCTTCATGACCCGCTCGGCCCTCTTCGCGGAGAAGTGGAACCACCACCCCGACTGGGCGAACAGCTACAAGACGGTCGACGTGAAGCTGTCGACCCACGACACTGGCGGTCTGACCGCCCTTGACGCTAAACTCGCCCGGAAAATGGACCAGCTGGCGAAGGGCTAGATGCAAGACTTGATGAATACCGAGCTCTGGGGCGGCAATACCCTGGGCGAGTTGCTGACCATCCAGTTCCTGGCCGGGATCCTCGGCAGTGTCGTGGCGGCGATCCTCATCCTCGTCGTGGGCTTCCTGTTCGCCGGCTGGGTGAAGCGGCGGATCGAGGGGATCGGCACGCGCAACGCCCATCTGGACAACGCGCTCTTCGGCTTCCTCGGCGATCTGGCGCGCTACGCGATCATCGCCTTCTCGATCATCATCGTGCTCAACACCTTCGGCGTGCAGACGACCTCCATCGTCGCGGCCATCGGTGCCGCCGGCCTCGCCATCGGCCTGGCGCTGCAGGGCACGCTGAGCAACATCGCGGCGGGGGTGATGCTGATATTCTTCCGCCCGATCCGCATCGGCGACTTCGTGGTGATCAACGGGGTGATGGGCACGGTGAAGGACATCTCCCTCAATTATACCGAGCTGGCGGACCTGCAGAACGTGCAGTTCATCATCCCCAACAGCGAGGTCTGGGGGAACACCATCCAGAACTACTCGCGCTACAGCACCCGCCGGGTGGAGTGGAGCTTCGGCGTCGGCTACGGCGCCAACCTCGCCGATGCCGAGCGGGTGATCCGGCAGACGATCATGAGCGATCCCCGCGCCCACGCGGAGCCGGAGCCGTTCATCCAAGTGAACAAGCTCAACGATTCGAGCGTGGATTTCCAGGTGCGGGTCTGGTGCGACAACTCCGAGGCCTACGGCTTCCAGACGGACATGACCCGCCGGGTGAAGGAGGCGCTGGACGCCAACGGTGTGCCGATCCCCTTCCCGACGCGCACGCTCGTCTACGACAACCCAAAGGATGCCCACGGCCGGCAGGACGCGGCGGAGTAGGCTTGAGGTTGCAGTTTGCGACCTCAAAGCTCGTGACATGGCCGACCGGCCGACCGAGGGCGGCGAAAACCATATGGTTTTCGCCGCTCCGGGGTCAGACCGTCTCCAGCAGGGCCTCGCCGCCGGAGGTGTCGCAGGTGCCGGGGCTCTCCTCGAGGTTGACTGAATTCACCACACCGTCCTCCACCAGCATCGAGTAGCGCTTCGAGCGGTCGTAGAAGCCAACCGGCGGGGCGGTGAAGTTGAGGCCAATGGCGGTGGTGAAATCCGACGAGGGATCGGCGAGGAAGGTGATCTTGTCCGCCCCCATGCTCTCCTGCCAGGCCTTCATGACGAAGGGGTCGGCGACGGCGACGCAGTAGATCGCGTCCACCCCCTTGGCGGTGAAGTCATCCGCCGTCCGCTGGAAGCTCGGCACATGGGCCGTGGTGCAGGTGCCGGTGAAGGGGCCGGGCAGGCCGAAGATCACCACCTTGCGGCCGGCGGTGTCGAGGGTGAAGGGCTCCGGCCCGTCCTCGCCCATGACGAGGAAGGTGCCGTCGGGCAGGCGGTCTCCTGCGGCAATGGCCATGATGCGTCCTTTCCTGATTTGCCTTGGTCAGCGGAAAGGATAGTCTCGCCGGGCGCAAGCGGAAGGGGAGTCATGAGCCATTTCGTCGTCATCGGCGCCGGGCAGGCCGGCGCCTCGCTCGTCGCCAAACTTCGCAGCAGCGGGTTCGAGGGGGAGGTGACGCTCATCGGCGCGGAGCCGGTGCCGCCCTACCAGCGCCCGCCCCTCTCCAAGAAGTACCTCCTCGGGGAGATGGAGGAGGCGCGGCTCTACCTGCGCCCCGCCGACTTCTACGAGACCGCCGGCATCCGCTTGATGACGGGCACAAGGGTGGTGGAGATCGATCCGGCGGAGCACCGCATCCTGCTGCAGGGCGACGAGCCGCTCGCCTACGACCGGCTCGCCCTCTGCACGGGGGCGGAGCCGCGGCAGCTGCCCTCCGCCGTCGGCGGCGACCTCGATGGCGTGCTGACGATGCGCGACCTCGCCGATGCCGACCGGATGGCGCCGCTGATGGTGGAGGGCGCGCATGTGCTCGTCATCGGCGGCGGCTATATCGGGCTGGAGGCGGCGGCGGTCGCCGCGAAACGGGGCCTGCGCGTGACGGTGGTGGAGGCCGCCCAGCGCATCCTCGGCCGCGTCGCCTCCGAGGAGACGGCGGATTTCTTCCGCGACCTGCACCGCAGCCACGGCGTCGAGGTGATCGAGAATGTCGGGCTCGAGCGGCTGGAGGGAGAGGACGCGGTGGAGCGCGCCGTCCTCGCCGATGGCCGGGTGCTGGAGATCGACTTCGCCATCACCGGCATCGGCATCGTGCCGAACACCATTCTTGCCGAGAGCGCCGGCCTCGCCGTCGAGAACGGCATCCGGGTGGACGAGCTCTGCCGCACCTCCGAGGCGGATATCTTCGCCGCCGGGGACTGCGCCTCCTTCCCTTGGGCGGGGGAGCGGATCCGGCTGGAGAGCGTCGGCAACGCCATCGACATGGGCGAGGCGGCGGCGCTGGCGATGATGGGCGGCGAGGAGGCCTACGCGGCGAAGCCGTGGTTCTGGAGCGACCAGTACGAGTGCAAGCTGCAGATCGCCGGCCTGAACCGGGGCTATGACCGGGTGGTGGTGCGAGACGGCGGCGCGGCCCGATCCCACTGGTACTATTGCGGCGGGCGGCTCATCGCGGTGGACGCGATGAACGACCCGCGCGGCTACATGATCGGCAAGCGGCTGATCGAGGCCGGCAAGTCCCCCGACCCGGAGGTGGTGGGCGACGCCGGGAGCGACCTCAAGGCGCTGATGACGGCGTGAGGATCATCGCCGGCCAGAACCGCGGGCTGAGGCTCGCGGAGGTGGGCGAGGGCGATGCCGCCGCGGCGCTCCGCCCGACCTCCGACCGGCTGCGGGAGACGATCTTCAACCTGCTGGAAGGCGGCCGCTACGGCACGCCGGTGCGCGAGGCCGTGGTGCTGGATCTCTTCGCCGGGACGGGGGCGCTGGGGCTGGAGGCGCTCTCCCGTGGGGCGGAGGAGGCGACCTTCGTGGAGAGCGGGCGCGTCGGGCAGCGGCTGATCCGGGAGAACCTCAAGCGGGCGAGTCGCGGCGGAGAGGCGCGGCTGCTGGCCGCGGATGCGCTGAAGCTGCCGGCACGGGAGGGCGCGGCGGCAACGCTGATCTTCCTCGACCCGCCCTATGGCCGCGCGCTCGGCGCCCCGGCGCTGGCAGCGGCGCGGGCGGGCGGCTGGGTGGCCCCTGAAGCGCTGGTCGTCTGGGAGGAGGCGGCCCCGCAGCCCCCGCCGCCGGGCTTCACGCTGGCCGAGCATCGGCGGGCGGGCGTGGCGCATCTGACGTTGCTCCGGGCGGCGGGGTGAAGCGCCCGTAGGGTGGGTTTGTAACCCACCGGCGCGACATCTCCGCTCTCCCCCCGCCCGGTACGCGCCAAAGGCGCAGGGCGGGCGCCGGCCCGTCCCGGCGGGCTGGCGCTCTGGTTGGGCTATGTGCGTCGCAGAGAGAGGGAGGGGCTTGGCGAGCATAAAGCGCACAGCGGGATCGTCGGTGCGCCACCCCACGGGCCGGCGCTCGCCCTGCGCCTGCGGGTGGTGTGCCCGGTGGAGGGCGGGGTGGTGGGTTGGAAACCCACCCTACGGGGCGACGGCGACCGAGTAGTCTTCGAGGACGCAGAGCGCCGCGCCATCTTGCCACCGTCCCGCACCGCGCTACCCTAGCGTCATGTTCACCAGCCTCGCCCCGCCGCTCTTCTCCCGCGCCCGCCGCGAGAGCGTCACGATGCCCGCGCCGCCGGCCCTGCCCGCGACCGCGCCGCTGCTGATGAGCGACTGCGCGACGCCGCTGCACGGCGAGACGCTGCTCTCCCTGCTCTGGAAGCGGATGGACGGCGCGGAGGACTGAGGGCGGCGGAAACCATATGGTTTCCGCGCGTGATTTCCATATGGAAATCGCCGCCCCGACCGGGGCTCAGCCCCAGGTCGGGTGGAACTTGCCGGCGGGGGAGAGGGTGAAGATCTCCGGCCCGTCCGGCCCGATCCCCACCGAATGCTCGAACTGGGCTGAGAGGGAGCGATCCCGCGTCACCGCCGTCCAGTCGTCGGAGAGGACCTTGGTCGCCGCGTTGCCGAGGTTCACCATCGGTTCGATGGTGAAGAACATCCCCTCCTCCAGCATCGGCCCCGTGCCGGGCCGGCCGTAGTGGAGGACGTTCGGCGGCGCGTGGAAGACCCGGCCGAGCCCGTGGCCGCAGAAATCGCGGACTACGCTCATCCGGTTGCCTTCGACGTAGCTCTGGATGGCCGCGCCGATATCCCCGAAGGTGTTGCCGGCCCGCGCCGCCTCGATCCCCTTCATCAGGGCGTCATGCGTCACGTCGATCAGCCGCTCGGCCTTCTTGGCGAGCTTGCCGGCGACGTACATGCGGCTGGAATCGCCGTACCAGCCATCGAGGATGACGGTGACGTCGATATTGAGGATGTCGCCATCCTTCAGCTTCTTGGTGCCCGGGATGCCGTGGCACACGACGTGGTTGATCGAGATGCACGAGGCGTGCTGGTAGCCCTTGTAGCCGATGGTGGCCGACGTGGCGCCGGCTTCCTTCACCATGCGCTCGATCTCGGCGTCGATCTCGCCGGTGGTGACACCGGGCTGCACATGGGCGGCGATCCGGTCGAGAATGTCGGCCGTCACCCGCCCGGCCGCCGCCATTCCGGCGAAATCGGCCGGCTCATAGATGCGGATCCCGTCCCGCGTCAGTCTGCCCCGCGTCTTGTCCAAGTTCAAAAGCCCTCCTAATGCTGTTCAACTAGGACAAAAGAACCGGAGTTTCCAGTCCGGGACCGGGCCGGGAACGGGCCGGACCCGGGATCGTGAGGAGGGACAATGACCAACCCCACTGCAGCCATGCTCGTCATCGGCGACGAGATCCTCTCCGGGCGCACGCGCGAGGGCAATGCCCACCATCTTGCCGGCGAGCTGACGCGGGTGGGGATCGACCTGCGGGAGATCCGGGTGGTGGCCGATGGGCATGAGACCATCGTCGCCGCCGTCCGGGCGCTGGCGGAGGGGCATGACCATCTCTTCACCTCCGGCGGCATCGGGCCCACGCATGACGACATCACGGCGGAAGCCGTGGCGGAGGCGATGGGCGCCGCGATCGGGGTGCGGGACGATGCCCGTGCCATCCTCGCCGCCCATTACACCCGCCGCGGGCAGGAGCTGAACGAGGCGCGGCTCCGCATGGCGCGCGTGCCGGAGGGGGCGACGCTGATCGACAACCCTGTCTCCGCCGCGCCGGGGTTCACGCTCGGCAATGTCCACGTCATGGCCGGCGTGCCGCAGATCTTCGAGGCGATGCTGGCGGGGCTGCTGCCCCGGCTCGCCGGCGGGGCGCCGGTGCTCAGCCAGTCGCTGGGCGTGGATCGCGGCGAGGGGGATATCGCGCAGGCGCTGGGCGAGGTGGCGGCGGAGTTCCCGGCGCTCTCCTTCGGCTCCTACCCCTTCACGCGGCCCGATGGCAGCCACGGCGTCAACCTCGTGGTGCGCGGGCAGGACGGGGCGGGCGTCGGCGCCGCGATGGTGCGGCTGCAGGAGCTCTTCGGGTGATCGAGCCGGCCCGGCTCTACGACGTGATCGAGGCGACCTGGCCCCCCTTGGCGACGGAGCGACGCGGGGGCTGGACGATCCGGCGGGGCGGAGGCGGCGGCAGCCGGGTGAGCGCGGCGACGCTGGAGGGCGCGCCGGGCGGCATCGACGAGGCCGAGGCGGCGATGCGGGCGCTGGGGCAGCACCCGCTGGTGATGATCCGCGCCGGACAGGAGGCGCTGGACGAAGAGCTGGCGGCGCGCGGCTACGCGGTGAAGGACCCGGTGGTGACATGGGCCGCGCCGCCGGCGGAGCTGGCGGCCCGGACGGACGTCACCGGCCGTTGGCCGCCGGGGCCGGAGGCGGAGGCGATCTGGGCCGCGGGAGGCATCGGGCCGGAGCGGGTGGCCGTCATGGCCCGCGCCGCCGGGCCGAAGGTGGCGCTGCTGGCAAAAGAGGCCGGCAGCCCCGCCGGCACTGCCTTCGTGGCGATGGACGACGACATCGCCATGCTGCACGCGCTGGAGGTGCTGGCCGCCAACCGCCGGCGGGGCCTCGCCCGCCGGCTGGTGCAGGCGGCCGCGGGCTGGGCGGAGGCGGAGGGGGCGAGCCTGCTCACGCTGCTCGTCACCCGCGCCAACGGGGGCGCCAACGCGCTCTATAGCGGGCTCGGGATGGCGGAGCTCGGCGGCTACCATTACCGCGAGGCGCCGCGGTGAGGGCGCCGGCCCTGATCCTCTGCCTCGCCGCCGCCCCTGCCGCCGCGCAGGTGCTCGACTTCCCCGCCAATGCCGTGATGACCGCCGAGCGGCTGGAGGAGGCCGGCAGCTACGCCGTCCCCGTCGGGCCGGCGGAGGCGGGCGAGGTGCCGCTGCGGATCGAGGAGGGCGAGGTGCGCGCGCAGGCGTGGCGGGTGGGGGCGGAGCTGTCGACGCTGGAGCTGCTCGCGCCGCTGCGCGCTCAGCTGGAGGCGGAGGGCTTCGCGCCGCTGCTCGACTGCGAGACCGAAGCCTGCGGCGGCTTCGACTTCCGCCGCGCGGTGGAGCTTCTGCCGGCGCCGGACTTCTGGTTCGACCTCGGCGACTTCCGCGCCGTGACGGCCGAGCGGCTGTTGCCGGGGGGCGAGCGGGAGGTGATCTTCCTCCTCGCCTCCGGCACCGGGCGCGCGGCCTATGCCCACGTGGTGCGCATCGGCCCCGCCGCCGGACCCCTCTCCGCCACCGGAGCCCCGGCGGCAGTGGCGGAGCGGCCGGCCGCCGCACCGCCGGGCGACTTCGCCGGGGAGCTGGAGGGGACGGGGCGGGTGATCCTCACCGATCTGAGCTTCGAGACCGGTTCCGCCCAGCTCGGCCCCGGCCCTTATGCCTCCCTGCAGGCGCTGGCCCGCTACCTCTCGGACCGGCCGGAGCGGCGGGTGGCGCTCGTCGGCCATACGGACACGGAGGGCGGGCTGGAGGCCAACATCACCCTCTCCCGCCGGCGCGCCGGCTCGGTGCTGGAGCGGCTGGCGGGGCGCTACGGTATCCCGAGGGCGCAGATGGCGGCGGAGGGGATGGGCTACCTCGCGCCGGTGGCCAGCAACCTCACCGAGGCGGGGCGGGAGGAGAACCGGCGCGTGGAGGTGGTGCTGACGTCAGGGGGCTGACGTCGGCGCGGGTGGAGAGGCCGGGGGGCTGTCTGCCCCCCGGAGCCCCCCGAGAGGTATTTAGCAAAAGGGCGAGAGGGCCGGTCAGGCGCCGGTCACCGGCGGGGGGCGGCGGCGCGGCGGAGGCGGTCGTTGATGGCGCGGCCGAGGCCGTGATCGGGGATCGGGGAGACGGCGATGTGGGTGGCGCCCTGCGCGTCGAGCGCGTGGAGGTGGGAGAAGAGAGTGGCGGCGGCCTCCGTGAGGTCGCCGGAGGGGGAGAGGTTGAGGGGGGCGTCGACGGGGCCGAAGCCGAGGAGCGTCTCTCCCGGGCGCGGCGCGGCGGCGTTCAGGCGCAGGGTGCCGGAGGGCGCGTAATGCGAGGCGAGCTGGCCGGGAGAGCTGGGCGTGTCATACGCCGGCGGGGCGGCGAGCGGGGCGCCGAGGCAGGCCTCGATCGCCTCCGCCGGAATGCCGCCGGCCCGCAGGAGCGTCGGCGCGCCGGTGAGGCCGAGGATGGTGGATTCGACGCCCACCGGGCAGGGGCCGCCATCGAGGACGGCCGAGATCTGCCCCGAGAGGCCGGAGAGCACATGCGCCGCCGTCGTGGGGGAGACGCGGCCCGAGGGATTGGCCGAGGGGGCGGCGACGGGGCGGCCCGTCGCCTCTAGGAGCTGCCGGGCGACGGGGTGGGCCGGCAGGCGGATGCCGAGCGTCGGCAGGCCGGCGGAGGCGAGGGAGGCGATGCCGTTGTCGGCGCGGGCGGGCAGCACGAGCGTGAGCGCGCCGGGCCAGAAGGCGCTGGCGAGGCGCTCCGCCTCCGGGCCGATCTCCACCAGCCGGGCCGCCTGCGCCAGAGAGGCGACGTGGACGATCAGCGGGTTGAAGCTGGGCCGGCCCTTGGCGGCGTAGATGCCGGCGACGGCGGCGCCGTTCGTCGCGTCGGCGCCGAGGCCGTAGACCGTCTCCGTCGGGAAGGCGACGAGCTGCCCCTCCCGCAGGAGCGCCGCCGCGCGGGCGAGGCCGGCGGCATCGGGGAGAAGGGTCTCGGTCATGGCTGGCGCAGATAGCCGGGGCGGCGGCGTCTGCCAAGGTGCGTGATGCGGGGGCGGGGCTTTGCCGGCTGTTCACGGGGCGCCGCGATGTGCGAGATTCGGGCCGGCGAGATCGGGAGGGGGCCATGCTGCATGAGGACGAGACGCGGGTGAGCGCCGGGGCCGCGCGCGCGCTGATCGATGCGCAGTTTCCGGATTTCCGAGGTGAGGAGGTCGCGGCGCTGGGGGGCGGGACCGACAATGCGCTCTTCCGGATCGGGCGCCGCGCGACCGCCCGCTTTCCGTTGCGGGCGGAGGGGGCGGAGGCGCTGGGTCGGGAGGCCGAGGCGAAGGAGGAGCTTGCCGCCCATTGCCCCGTGGCGACGCCGCGGCCCCTGGGCTTCGGCGAACCGGGGGGCGGCCATCCCCTGCCCTGGGCATTGGAGAGCTGGGTGGAGGGGGCCATGGCGACGCCGGAAGGGCTGGGCTCCTCCGCGGCCTTCGCGGGGGACCTCGCCGCCCTGATCGGGGCTCTGCGCCGGGCGGAGACGAAGGGCCGCCCCTTCGCGGCGCAGGGGCGGGGCGGGACGCTGATGGAGCATGACGCGTGGATGGCGACCTGCTTGCAGCGGAGCGGGGGGCTGCTGGACATCCCGCCGCTGCGGCGGCTCTGGCAGGCGTTCCGGGTGCTTGCGCCGCCCACGCGGCTTGCGATGTGCCACAAGGATCTCATTCCGGCCAACCTGCTCGTGGAGGGCGAGCGGCTGGTGGGTGTGCTCGATGGCGGCGGCTTCGGGCCGGCCGACCCGGCGCTCGATCTCGTGGCCGCGTGGCACCACCTGGAGGCGGAGGGACGCGCTCTGATCCGCACCCGGCTCGGCTGCGACGAGGCCGAGTGGCGGCGCGGTGCGGTCTGGGCCTTCCAGCAGGCGCTGGGGCTCGTCTGGTACTACGAGAAGAGCCATCCGGGGATGGTGGCGCTGGGGCGGAGCACGCTTCGCCGGATCATGTCGGACGAGGAGGTGGGCGCGGCCTGAGTGCCCCCCTCAGTCCCGCCGGCGGACGAGGAGCTGGTTGCCGGGGCCCGTCTTCGTCTCGAACACCTTCAGCTCGCGGATGAGGTCGGAGAGCTTGCGCTTGCCGTAGGTCCGCGTGTCGAAATCGGGGTTGGCGGAGGTGATGTACTGGCCGAGCTGGGAGAGGGTGTACCACTCGTCCTCCTGCTCGATCGCCTCCATCGCCCCGGTGATCAGGCGGCGGGCCTCGTCCGGGGTGCCCTTCGGCCCCTCCTCCAGCTCCGGCGCGCTGGCCGGGGCGTTCTGCTGCACCGGCTCCTCGGCGCCCTCGCCGAGGTTCTCGACGAAGATGAAGCGCTTGCAGGCCTTGCGGAAGGCCTCCGGCGTCTTCTTCTGGCCGATGCCGAAGACATCCATCCCCTGCTCGCGGATGCGGGAGGCGAGGCGGGTGAAGTCGGAATCCGAGCTGACCAGCACGAAGCCGTCGAAGCGGCCGGTGTGCAGCAGATCCATCGCGTCGATGACGAGGGAGATGTCGGAGGCGTTCTTGCCCACGGTGTTCGCCGGGGCGTGGTGCGGCACGAGGCCGAGCTCGGCCTGCATCTTGCTCCACCCCGCCATCCGCTGGGACGAGAAGTCGCCGTAGCAGCGGCGGACGGAGGCCTCGCCGAGCGAGGCGATCTCCGCGAAGACGGCACGCGCCTTGGCGGGGGAGGAATTGTCGGCGTCGATGAGGACGGCGAGGAGGGGGCGGCTGTCGGGCATAGGGCCTTCCGATCGGGTTTGCCTCGCACTAGGCGCCTTGGGGCCTGCTTGCAACAGCGGTGGAGGCTGGGAGGACGTTCCCGCAGGGTGGTGCGGGTGGTATCGTTGGCAGATGGCGGAGACGGGTGAGCTTCATACCTTTCGGATCGACGGGGACGGCAGGGTCGCCGGCGGGGGCGGCGAGATCTTCCCGTGGTGGAGCGTCACCAAGACTGTCATCGCCATCTGCGCGCTGTCCCTCGTGGAAGAGGGGCGGGCGGAGTTGGACGCGCCTTTGCCGGGCGAAGGGTTCACGCTGCGCCAGTTGCTGGGGCACACCGCCGGCCTGCCGGACTACTATGCCTTGCCGGAGTATCGCGCGGCGGTCGCGAGGGACGAGGAGCCCTGGCCGCCGGGCGAGATGCTGAAGCGGGCACGGACGGCACCGCTCTTCGCCCCGGGAGAAGGCTGGGCCTATTCCAACATCGGCTCGATGCTGGCGCGGCAGTACATCGAGGAGGTTGCCGGCGCGCCGCTGGCGGAGATGGTCGCGAGGAGGGTCGCCGGGCCGCTTGGGCTGGGGAGCGTTGAGCTCGCCACGCGGCGGGAGGACTTTCAGCGTGTGCACTGGCCCGAGGCGCGGCACTACCATCCGGGCTGGGTCTACCACGGCTGCCTGATCGGCACGGCGGGAGATGCGGCGCGCCTGCTGCACGGGCTCTTCGCCGGCCGGCTTCTGGGCGCGGAGATGCTGCGGGAGATGACGCGGCCGCACCCGCTGGGCGGCGCGCTCCCCGGACGGCCGTGGACGTCCCATGGCTACGCGCTGGGGTTGATGAGCGGAGAGATGGGAGAGGCCGGGCGGGCCATCGGCCACTCGGGCGGCGGGCCGTTCAGCGTCAATGCCGTCTATCACTTCCCCGATCAGCCGGGGGCGCTGACGGTGGCCTGCTTCACCGACGGCACGGACGAGGGCTTCGCGGAGAGGGCTGCGGCCCGGGCGGCCATGGGGAAAGGGTGGCGGGGCCCGGGGGCCCCGCCGGAGGGTCAGTAGACGACGACGGAGCGGATGCTCTCGCCGGCATGCATGAGGTCGAAGCCCTTGTTGATCTCGCCCAGCGACAGCGTGTGGGTGATCATCGGGTCGATCTCGATCTTGCCGTCCATGTACCAGTCGACGATCTTCGGCACGTCCGTCCGCCCGCGGGCGCCGCCGAAGGCCGTGCCCTTCCAGGTGCGGCCGGTGACGAGCTGGAAGGGGCGCGTCGCGATCTCCGCCCCGGCCGGCGCCACGCCGATGACGGTGGAGACGCCCCAGCCGCGGTGGGCACATTCCAGCGCCTGCCGCATGACGGTGACGTTGCCCGTGCAGTCGAAGGTGTAGTCGGCGCCGCCGATCTGGTCGCCCCGGCGCTTGGTGAGGTTGACGAGGTAGGGGACGATATCCTCCCCGATTTCCTTGGGGTTGACGAAATGCGTCATCCCGAAACGTTCGCCCCACTCCTTCTTGGAGTTGTTGAGATCCACCCCGATGATCATGTCGGCGCCGGCGAGGCGCAGGCCCTGGATCACGTTGAGGCCGATGCCGCCGAGGCCGAAGACGACGGCGGTCGCCCCCTCCTCCACCTGAGCGGTGTTGATGACGGCGCCGACGCCGGTGGTGACGCCGCAGCCGATGTAGCAGATCTTGTCGAACGGCGCGTCTTCCCGGACCTTCGCCAGCGCGATCTCCGGCAGGACGGTGTGGTTGGAGAAGGTCGAGCAGCCCATGTAGTGCAGGATCGGATCGACATCGAGCGTCGTGAAGCGGGAGGTGCCGTCGGGCATGACCCCCTGCCCCTGCGTCGAGCGGATCGAGGTGCACAGGTTGGTCTTCTGGCTGAGGCAGGAGGGGCACTCGCGGCACTCGGGCGTGTAGAGCGGGATGACATGGTCCCCCGGCTTCAGTGAGGTGACGCCCTCGCCCACCTCCATCACCACGCCGGCGCCCTCGTGGCCGAGGATGGCGGGGAAGAGGCCCTCCGGGTCGGCGCCCGAGAGGGTGAATTCATCGGTGTGGCAGATGCCGGTGGCCTTGATCTCCACCAGGACCTCGCCGGGCCGGGGGCCCTCGAGGTTCACGTCCATCACCTCCAGCGGCTTGCCCGCTTCCAGCGCCACGGCGGCCTTGGTTCGCATATCGCACCTCCCGGTTTTGCCCGCGGACGTTACGGGATTGGCGGGGGATTTCAAACCGTTTGCGGGCCGCTCGCCGCTCCCTTGCGGGCGCGTCTCGCTCGCGGAGGGCGTCGGCCCGCCCCCTGGAGGCGTCAGTCGGAGCCGAAGAGATCGCGGGTGAAGACCTTGTCCGCCACGTCGGCCAGCTCGGAGGTGCGGCGATTGGCGACGATGACATCCGCCTCGCCCTTGAAGGCGTCGAGGTCGCGGATGACCCGGGAGTTGAAGAAGGTCTCGTCCGGCAGGTTCGGCTCGTAGACGATGACTTCGATGCCCTTGGCCTTGATCCGCTTCATGATCCCCTGGATCGACGAATCGCGGAAGTTGTCGGAGCCCGCCTTCATCACCAGCCGGTGGACGCCGACCACCTTCGGCGACATCGCCACGATCCGCTCGGCGATGAAATCCTTCCGCGTCGTGTTCGCGTCCACGATGGCACGCATCAGGTTCTGCGGCACCGCCTGGTAGTTGGCGAGGAGCTGGCGCGTGTCCTTCGGCAGGCAGTAGCCGCCGTAGCCGAAGGAGGGGTTGTTGTAGTGGCCGCCGATGCGCGGATCTAGGCTCACGCCGTCGATGATGTGCCGCGCCTCCAGCCCGTGGGCGAGGGCGTAGCTGTCGAGCTCGTTGAAATAGGCGACGCGCATGGCGAGGAAGGTGTTGGCGAAGAGCTTGATCGCCTCGGCCTCGGACGGCCCGGTGAAGAGCGTCTCGATATCCTTCTTGATCGCGCCCTCCTGCAGCAGCCGCGCAAAGGTGCGGCCGCGCTCGCTGTCCTCGCCGACGATGATGCGGCTGGGATAGAGGCTGTCATAGAGCGCCCGGCCCTCGCGGAGGAATTCCGGGCTGAAGATGACGTTCGGCGCGCCGAGCTCGGCGCGGGCATATTCGGTGAAGCCGACGGGGATCGTCGACTTGATGACGATCGTGGCGTCGGGGTTCAGCGAGTTGACCTGCCGGATGACGGCCTCGACGGAGGAGGTGTCGAAGCGGTTCGTCTCGGGGTCGTAATTCGTGGGCGTGGCGACGATGACGAACTCGGCGCCGATATAGGCATCCTCGGGGTCCGTCGTGGCGCGCAGCTTGAGGGGCTTCTCTGAGAGATACTCCTCGATCTCCTTGTCCTCGAAGGGGGCCTTGCCGGCGTTGACCATGTCGACGCGGGCCTGGGAGATGTCCATCGCCACGACATCGTGGGACTGGGCGAGGAGGACGGCGTTGGACAGGCCGACATAGCCGATGCCTGCAGCGGCGATTTTCATGAATGGACCCTCTTTTCGAATGTATTGTGGTCTGGAATGGCGGCGGAAAGCGGGGCTCCGGCAGGCCGGGGCGCGCCATGCTGCAATTGCAGCGAACCATCTTTCAGAAGAGGCGGATGTTCAAGTGGAGGCGGCCGGTGGCGCCGCGCCGGCGGGGCGGTTGCACAATCCGGCGGCGTGTCGCCCGGGCCGGCCAATGGCCCCGCGAGGCAACGCGATCTCAATGTTCGGGAGCAATGGTGCCCAGGAGAGGCATTGAACAACAATATCTGGAGATTTCATGGGAGCGCATCCCGCCCGTGCTGCTGAAGTAAATCAGCAAATCTGCGTCTCAGGGCGTCGCAGTTGACATCAGCCGGTCCTACATGTTGGGGTGGACAGAAAGGTGGACAGAATGCGCGCTCTTCACAAGCTTTCCTCGCTCAAGATCAAGAATCTGCCTCCTGGCAAGTACTCAGACGGCGGCGGCCTCTGGCTGCACTTGCGCAAGGATGGTGGCGCCCAGTGGTTCCTCCGGCTGACGATAGGGGCCCGCCGCAGAGAGATGGGCCTAGGCTCAGTGAACGATGTTAGCCTGAAGGAGGCTCGGGAGGCTGCTCAGCGGTACCGAAGGTGGGCTCGCGCGGGCCGTGACCCGATTGTGGAGCGAGATCGGCTCAAGCGGGAAGCCGGAGCCCGCCGCTCCACCCTGGCTGAGGTTGCCGCAGAAGCGTTCGATGCACGGAAAGCCGAGTTAAAGGACGGAGGCAAGGCGGGCCGTTGGTTCTCTCCCTTGGAGCTACATGTTCTTCCGAAGCTAGGCCGCCTCCCTGTCTCAGACATTGACCAACGGAGCATCCGCGATGTGATGCAGCCGATTTGGCATGAAAAGGCGGACACTGCGCGGAAAGCGATGAACCGGCTGAACATCGTCATGAGGCACGCAGCAGCCCTAGGTCTCGAAGTTGATCTGCAAGCTGTGGATAAGGCCAAGGCTCTGTTGGGCAAGTCTCGCCATGAGCCGACTCACATTCCGGCAATGCCTTGGCAAGAGGTCCCGGCCTTCTATGCCAGCCTATCCGAGGGGACGATCACCCATTTAGCTCTCCGCTTGCTAATCCTGACGGCGCTTCGTTCCGCTCCTGTTCGCTTCTGTCGCCTTGACCAGATCAGCGGCAGCATTTGGACCGTGCCAGCTGAGATTATGAAAGGCCGTCGAGGACAGGTGCGCGACTTCCGAGTCCCGCTTTCTAGAGAGGCCCTTGCGGTAATCGACGCATCGAAGCCGTTCGAGCGAGATGGCTACATCTTCCACAACGCGCGCAAAGGGGTCATCTCAGACGCCACTATGGCCAGGCACATGGAGCGTCGGGGCCTTGAAAGCCGGCCGCACGGCTTCCGGACGAGTTTTCGCACTTGGTGCGCTGAGGCGACCGAAACCCCGCCGGACATCGCAGAGATGGCGCTCGGCCACGCAGTGGGTTCTCAGGTTGAGCGAGCCTATAGGCGGACGGATCTTCTTGAGAAACGTTCGGCGTTGATGGAGCGCTGGGCCAGCTTTGTTGTGGAGGGAGGAGGGGATGTGATCTCTCTTGGCGGTGCTCGTCGGTTGGAAAGCGACGGGAGAGGATAGAATGGCGGATGGAGGCGCGCTCTCAGACCGTCAGCGCCGGCATCTAGAGATAATACTTGGTGCCGATCCAACCGAAGAAGAGGTGAGTGAATTTTGGGACGATCTAGCGCCTCGCGACAGGCTGCTTCGGGAGCTACGCACCCGGTGCGCTATAGGTGACCGTAGTGTACATCACTATCACATCTCGCATGATGGGGAGTTGGCCATCTCCCGAGCGGCCGAGGCAAACGCTCGGCCAAATTCTGAACTCCTCCCCAAAAACATGATAGAGTCCTACGATATAGAGTTATTCCGGGCGAAGTTGCGTGCGGAGTTTGGTAGCTTGGCGGCAATCTTGGACGGCATCGATATATGTCAGGAGCACCAGCTTACCCTGCCCCGCTGGCTGGCTAGCAGGACGGCCGAAATCCTTGCGTCAGTCACCTACCGCCGCGGGGAGAGCCCTGTTTCAGATCATCATTTCAAAATGGAGAGAAAGCATCTCGCGCTCCAGCAGAGAATGAAGCTGATGAGAGAGGTGCTGGCATATGAGCGCGGGAAGGAAGGTTACAAAGGGTCGCCATTTCATTGCGAGTTCGCGGAGGCGCTAGAGAGAGTGGAAGTGCAGGTCGGTATCGAGAAATGGTCACCTTCGTCTATGACCGACCAGGAAAAGAAGGCATCTGAAATTGTACACCATATCCTAAAGCAAACTTGGGCGCAGGCTGGAGCGGACACCATCGCGGTTGACTATAAGTCGGCGCGGACTGCAAGTATTTATTCGGTCGACCGGCTCACCAGGAAGCAAGTCGATTATCTTTCGTGGGACCTAGAAGCAATTCGTCCCTCTACATTCGAAAATCTCGGAATCTCTCGCGTCGAGATCGTGTCGGATCCGACGTAGGTAGAGATTCTGTACAAAAGCGATAGCTATAATTCCGGCTCAACCTCATGCAGCGTCTTCTCATAGAAGGAGAAGGCAATGGGTATTGATCGTCTGCTAAACGTCTCGGAAGTTGCCGCACGTCTGAGCTGCTCGAAAGCAACGGTGTGGCGTCAAACCGCTGAAGGCAACCTTCCAGAACCCATTCGCTTGGGACGCCTTACTCGATGGCCAGAGAGCGAGCTGTCGGAGTTCCTTGCGGAGTTGAAATCACGGCGCGAAGGGCGGGCCTCCTAGCGACGCGTGAGAAATAGCTGTGCCAAGGGCAGGCTCCCAAAGGCCCCGGCCGCTAGTCATTCCGTTAAGGCGCTCCTGTGAAATTCAATGCTGAGGTAGCAATCATGAACCGCCGTCTGCAGTACATTGCCGGCGCTAGCGCAGCCAGTAACGTACTTTCGTCCTCTGCCCGCCGGCTGCGGAAGCGCTCCGCTACATCAATCGACGCGTCGGAACAGGGCTTTAGTCACCACGAGGCTTCGGAGGATGGCGGAACCGTACGCCAACGCACCGGGTGCGTTCGGATGCCGAGTAGCAGGGCGATGCGGCAGGCAGAAAGGCACGAGAGGAAGCTCGCGAAGCAGGTTCGTGCTGCTGTTCAGCAAAGGGAGCAAGCGGAGGAAGGCGTCGTTTGCTGTGGCATCAGGGAGCTTCTCGATCGCCTCCGCGGAGGGGACAAAATCGCGGCAAAGCTTGATGCCGCCATTGATGCTGAGCTGGAGGCGAAGCGGCGCTACTTGGAGAGCTATAATTGTAAGCTGGTTGCCGCCAATGAAGCCAGAAAGCGCTACAAAGGGCAGCTATGTGATCGTCTAGAAGACATTGCGCGATATGTCGATGTTTACAGAACCTGTGATGAGCCCGTCCGTCATATCATCGAGAAGAAGTTAGGCGGCGGCGAGCGGCAAATCTTGTCCTTTGGGATGGCGAACCGCACACGACAAGCACTGGTCCGGAACCTGATCAGAGCAATGCACGGTCTTACCCCGGGCGACCACATGCTATTTCACGGCGGTGCGCCTGCCGCTATCGGGAGAATAAAGAGCCTCTTCGACGCTGGCTATCAGCAAGTTGCTCAGCTGGATGTGAAAGAGTGCTATGCGAGCTTCAACGTGGACCTGGTGGCTGAGCTACTGGGCCTAGATGAAGAGGTGGCTTTCAATGTACTCTCAGCGGAAGCTGCCAACATTGTGTCTCCTATGGTAGACACCTGTCCCTCTGGAACTCGTGAGGCAGTTGCTGACGCGAATTCCAAGGTCCGGCAGGGTCTGAGCACAGGAAGCATGGTGTCACCGCTCGTTGCGGAATGGATGCTGACATTAGCACGCTTGAATCTCGCGGATTGCGGGGACGTGCAGGTGACGTGCTACGCAGACAACTTTCTCCTGCAATCGAGGTCCAGTCGTGTGCTGGGTGATGCTGTGCCTAGCCTGGGCGACGGACTCCGCAACCACCCTGCCGGGCCGCTCCTGGGACACAAGTTTCAGACACTAGGAAATTATGAGGAGTTCGAATTCTTAGGATGCCGTCTCCACAAGGATGGCGGCCGACTTACGGTTTCACTTTCGGACGCAAACTACGAGAAAGCACGAAAAATTCGTGCCACCGGTTATCGGGACATTGCAGAGGCTAGTTCGATCAGTGAAGTTGATAGAGTGATAGACCGGGTTGCGAAGGAGCACAGAGCGTTCGTCTGTGCTTTCGTGGCATTGGAATGCCGGCAGCGCTTCCACAGAAAAAGAATGGAGGCGATGAGGGCTAAGGCAAGGAACAGGGTCCGCCTCCTTAGCGGCGAAGACGTTTCATGATGTGCTGTTGGGGACAGCTTGTAGCAGTACCTCGGCTAACGCGGGCTTCGGCAAGTGGGCGTGGTAAAAGCTCTTTTAATTGGTCCGCCCACCCCTCCGATATGTACTAGTTCTGAGATACCGCATTGGCGGTGGATGGAAAAAGATTGTGAATTTCTCGCGACTTATCCTGTAGTCGCTGTCAACCGCGCGAGTTGTCGGTACTGACCCAAGATCTCACGAAGAGGCACCTGGCGAGCCGGCCCCTCGGTTTCTACAAACGTTTCTTAGTTTTCGAGGGGCGGAAGGCAGGGGGAGATCTGTTCTCCTCTTACTTCAAGGTCCTGCAGGGTGAGCGGTTTCATACCTTCTAGGTTCACCCTAAAGCGTACTTGATCGACTCCCTCCGGCACGGCGCGTACCGCGGGCATATCTCGAACATCGTACCAACGTAGCTTTGTCACGGCATGTGCCTCGTCGAAGATTGGCTCGCCGGACCTAGGCAGGCCCATGACGGAGAGGATCGCGCGCTGGATCTTCATGGTCAGGTCCACCTCTTTCTGCACCATCGCCTGAACTCGCGCTGCGAGGTCGCGTACGCCTGTACCGCCTGACCCTTCGAGTACCAGCGTGGATGCAACAAACGCTTTGGTTCCCGCGTCTGGCAAGCACTGCTCCAGCGAGAAACGGTGTCTCCGCTCTCTTGTTCCAGACGCTTTCACCTCGATCCGACCGGTGCCGAGAACGAAGTCGTAGCGATCCCCAGCGCCGATGCGCCAGGCATGCACCGCTGCTACTGGATCTCTGGCGAGGGAAAGCACCAAGAGTTCGGCGAAAAGTCCGATAGCACCTTCCCGGCTCGGCTCGCCAGGTCGTTCGAGAAGTTCGACAAGTTCCTCCAGGATTGCCACGACCTCTGCTTCTGTGGCGACGGAAAGGCGAGCTAGCAGGATATCACCGATAGAGACAAAGGCCTCTTGGAGCGCGGGATCGTCGGTTTCGCACGCAACGAGAGAAGCCGTGACTGTCCTAAAGATACCTCCGATCTCAACATGGCACTTTGCGCGATGCTGCAGGCGTAGACCACGTCGCACCATCTCGCGCGACGTCGTGCTCAACGTCTCGACGAGGACTGCAGGGCGTCCATGACCATCGATCGCTGCGTAAGCTGCGGGGGAGGAACTGATCTCAACGACGCTGAAAGTGGCCGCCGAGGGCGGTTTCAGCCCGGCGAGACGCGCGCGAAGTGTCCCCGGAGCGACCATCAGGCGCTCGACTGCACTGCGGTGCCTTGGCCTGCGTACCGAACTGGCATCCATAGGGCGAAGGCCGGGACGTCCTTGAGTCTGCCATCCTTCGTTCGGAGCACGTGGATCTGCAAGGACGGCTCGTCACGGATCATGATCTCACGATCGCCTGGATAGACCGGGGTACCAGTCCGGGGATTCCGGCCTTGGTGGAGTTGAGCTACTTTGCCGGCCTCGATCTTCCGTTCCCGCAGGCGCCCTTTTCCCATAAGGTAAATGCGCGCCGACCGTCCGGGCTGGCCCACGAACTCGTCCAGTTGCAGCATTGCGCCGTACAGCATGTCGCGTTGATCCGCGTCCGCCACTCGGATGTCCGCTAGCACCTCCAGAAGCTGCGCGATGGGTAGGCCAGTGGAAACGAGGTGCCGCTGCTCGGCCGTCCGCGCTTCATGCCCCGTATCCTCGTCCAACATCACTGACGATTGGACGCGGTTCAGAAGCGATCGGTTATCGTCGAGGTCGGATCCGAGAATTGCCGGCCGATCCAACATCAGCCAGTCGTCCGACAGACGGCGCTGCTTCACGGCTTGCGTCAGCACGCTACGCCGCGTGGGACGCAGCGATGGGCTGAGAAGGAACTGTCGCCTCCAGTCCCGCAGAGGCCGTCCCTCCTCGGCGACCGGCTTGAGCTGCTCGCGAAGTGCCTCCTCATGCTCAGCGTACTCCCTGAAGGCGCTACGCGTGTCGTCGTCCGTCCAAATGCGGATCCGACCGAGGTAACCACGCTTGTACCCGAAGAATCGAGCTCGTTGCTGGATCGAGTCGGCCAGACGCTGACCGAGGCTGCGCGCGAGGTGCGTCGTCGTAAGCCCCTCGACCGTGAACCCGCGTTCGATGGCCTGCCCACCGATGAGGATGAAGGAGAAGTGCCTGCTCCAGGGCACGGGCGGCGCGCCGCGGTTTAATTCTAGGACCTGCGTATCCTTGAGGGCCACGCGCATCGGACGGATCAGTTCATCAAAGGACGGTAGCCCCGGATCCGTCGTAGAGAGGTCGCGATGGGCTTTGCGAAGGAATGCCAGCAAAAACTCCCGCTCTTCTGGCGCGGTCGATGCCGCCTCTTCCTGCAGAAGCTCGGACCAGTCGGCCTTCATCCGATCAATCCATTCACGGAGGCGCGAATGGTCCCCAGTCAACCGCGACGGATGTATGAGCATTGATCGGTTCGATCGAGGACTTCCTGCGAAGCCCGAATGGTGGTCCGCCCCTATTCCGACGAGGAAGGATGCTAAGGCCGCACGCAAACTCTCTGGAGGCCCCTCCTGAGCCTCTAAGGCATCCTCCATCTCGGCGGCTGGCACCGACCGGACATGCGCAGCAGCCTTCTCAATGAAAAGCTCCTTACCGCCGACATAGGCGCCCCCCGGCTCCAGAACCTGGACGAAGCTCGGCGAGAGCGCGTCGCTTATTTCGATGAGGAGGTTGGCCTGGGGCGTGGCTGTGTACTGCAGGAAAGTATGGCTAACCCCATTCGTGGCCATCGCTTGCCGAAGGCGCGAAATTGCGGCGTAGGTCTTAGTAGGATTAGTTTGGGTATCAGATGCCGCGTTCGCGTCGAGGCTAGCCTGATCCGCTTCGTCGTCGATAATGAGGGCCGGTGCAGGCGGTGGGCGAAGCTCCGCGATCATGTCGGCAAGCTTCGAGAGGTTGCCGGCATGCTTCATCACCGTAACGATAACAGTCGGGCACGCCGATTGGTCGAAGTCGTCGTCCTGCCATTTGTCCAGCGCGGCCTGCATCGTCCGGACATCGGCCGCGCGTTGCGCCGGTTTGATACCTTGGCGCGGCCCCCGAATGTGCAGCCACGTTCGCTTCTCGCCGATGGCGAGATCCTTCGCGAGCCTGCCCTCTGTCTGTTCGAGAAGATACTTCGACGTGCCACCGATCAGGACCACCATCGAATAGCCGTTGTCGCGGGCCAGAGCGGCGACGGTCGTGAACGAAAGAGTCTTCCCGCTTTGGACGTACCCAATCGTCAGTCCGGCGTCGCCCCTGACCGGGCCGCCTGGCTCGGCGCAGCGGGAGAGGATCGCTCTGGAGGCCTCTGCGAGGCGCCCTCGTGCCTCCGCTTCATCCGGGAAAGTACGATACAGGAGTTCGCCGGTCTCGTCCCCCTCTACAGGGCACCAGGAGCCTCCTCGCGGCGCGGTCCTATTGATCGTTGCGGTTCCGGCGCGTTCCGTCATTCGCTCATCCCCTTCAAGGCCTTGTTGATACCGCGTACCGTCGCCGAGGCGCCTATCGCGGCATCCTTACTCCCCGTTCTGGCCAGGACCTGCCCAATCGCCACGGCGGCAGCCGTCCGGAGCATGGCCTGCCAGGCCCGCTCGTCGTCGTCGACGAAGCGGACATTGAAAGGATGGTGCGCTGACACGCGGATGACGACCTTCCGGGTGCCATCTTGCAGCTCGGTGTTGAGCACACGAAGCCAATCGCGCTCAGCGTCGTCCATTGTCGGCTGGACGTGAACCTCCCACGCTTGCCCATCTATCCGGGCAACGAAGACCTCATCCGCAAGTGTGCGGACGGCTGCCTCCGCCTCGGGCTCCTCTGCCGCGTCGTCCTGCGCCCGCCCGGTCGACGCAGCGGTGAATCCCTTCTCTGCATCACGCGCGGTCTCCTTGGCGGCCTTGCGCGCGACGTCTTCGAGTTCCTCCTTGGCCTTCCGAGCCCGGAACTCGTCTGCCTGCTTCAGGAGTGGGATCGGATCCTGCGCCAACCGTTCCTTGAGCAATTCGAGGAACGCCTCCTGCTCCTCTTCTTCCCACTGGAAACCGTCCTTGGTATGCGAGACTTGGAATCCTTCGAGGTTCAACTCCCCGAAGAGCCTCTGGCGACGGAAGCTATTGGCGCTGCCAAAGATTGTGTGCGGCTTGAAGCCCTCGTCGGCACTGCCCTGGATCAACCTACCACGCCGGAACAGGGCGAAGCCGGCGCGACGGGTGCTCGCCGTGGCAAAGAGAGCCGCGAAACCCTTTGCGCTTTTCCCTTCGCCAAAATCGAAGTCGATCTCCTTGCGCCAACTAATCGGCTCCGCCGCTTTATCCCATTCAGGCGGCTGAAGCAGCACGTCCGGATCGTCATAGGACAGCGCCTCACCCTTTACCTCCAGGCGGAGCCAACCCTCTCTGAGAAACTGCCGGTAGATGTCCGCCAAGTGCTCCCTAATTTTCGTAAGGGTTTTCATCCGAGGAAGCCGGGTTACGTCGAAAAGCTCGACGACCGTATAATGCGCGTCTCTCCTCGCTGCATTCTCTTCGGCGTGGAGTTCGTCGAGGGAGAGATCGACGATGGTAGCGACGTCAAGTTCGACGATGCGCTCGACATCTTCGCCCAAGGCCTTGGTTCGGACGGACCATCGGGGCGCGAACCAGCAGGCCGCGGACTTCATGCCCATTCCGAACTCCGAAAGTCCTGAGGCATCTGACGGTGCCTGCGCGGGGCGGAAGGCACGGGGGAATTCAGAAAGCGGGATCCCGGCTGCGTTGTCCTCGATCCGGATGATGCCCTCATCCTCAATGAGGACGCGTACGGTCAGCGTGTCGGATCCAACTGCCCCTAGCGCCTCGCGGTTAGAGCGGAAGCTCTGAACGGAGTTGTCCACGAACTCCGCGATAGCGAACCACTCTTTGTAGTTGAGGTGCTTCAGGACGCCGAGGACGCTGACGCCAGGATTGATCGGTACTTTCGGGCCGCTCATCCCCCCGACCTCAATGGATGGTGGGCGCAGGATCGTCCTGGCCGAGCAGGCGCGCGGCGACCGCCTGGATTACGCCAACGTTCACCGCGTTGCCGAGCGCCTTGTAGGCGGCCTGACGCGTGTGAGGCATGTACTGGAAGTCCCCCATGCTCTGGAGCCGGGCGCACTCACGGACGGTCATGTAGCGCTCCTCCCAACCTACAACCGGAACCTGGCTCGTGGTCAGGGCGACGAGGGAAGGGGCGACGGTTGGTCGCTTCACTCGGATGCCGGAGGCGCGGAACTGGATGATCCCCTTTCGAATGTCGCGCGGCCCATCCTTCCAGTTCCATTCCAGCTTCTGAAAACTAGGGGCAAAGCCGCGGATGGACGGGAGCCAGGCGTCGAAGGCCCCAGGCGAGAAGCCGTAGAGTTCGCGGTTCTGCGAAATGAAGCGCTCCTTCCAACCGGCGAAGCGCGGCTTGCTCTCCTGCGCGTATGGAGGCAGCAAAGCGAAGTTTTGATCGTGGCTCCCCGTCAGCGGTTCTCCGAAGGCGCCCTTCAGCCCCTTGAGAGCATTGGGTGGCAAGGAGGCAGGCGTGTGTCCGACGTATGGATAGGTGGCACCGAACTCCATTGCCCAGATGGGAAAGGAAGGCAGAGGAACGTCGTCCGGGTATGCGTCGAGGAAGCGCTGCCACGCATCGAGGTATTTAAGGAAGGTGCTTGGCAGCGCCTTCGCGTCGTTCGGTCGTTCGTCGAGCACGTCGTGAATGTCGAGTTCGTCGCGAGGACGCTTCCGACCCGGCCACTCGAACTCAGCAAGCGCGCCCCTGCCTTGCTTGGCGACGATGATCGCCCTGTCGCGGACCTGAGGTACCCCGAACATGTGGGGTGATAGGAGCTTCGATCGGACGTCGTAACCGATCATTGCAAGCTGTCGCTCCATTGCTGCCCAGGTCCGTCCCTGGTCGTGACGTAGGAGGTTGGGGACGTTCTCCAGGATGAGATGACCAGGTCGACGTTTGCGCAGAATTCTCAAAACGTTGTCGAACAGCGTTCCGGAGCCCGGGTAGTCTCGGCCTAGTTGCGCCCCAGCCTTGGAGAATGGCTGGCACGGGAAGCCGGCGCAGAGCACGTCGTGCTCAGGAACCTCGTCGAGCGGGATCGAGGTCACGTCCCCCCGTGGGCGCAGGCCGTGGTTGCGCTCATAGAGATCCACGAGGAGGGGATCGAGCTCGGAGGCCATGACGCATTCGTGCCCGAGGTTAGCGAGCGCCCTATGGAAGCCGCCGAGCCCTGCAAAGAGGTCAATGAACTTCATGTGCCCGCCGGCCCAAAGAATCGAGGAAGGTTGCTCACGCAGCGCATGCTCCTCGGGGATCGACGTCGGCGACTGGCCATATGTTTGCGGATGATTTCATCTCCTTCGCAAGGAACACGACGCTCCCCGCCGCGACAAGGGGTCGCGTTCTCCGCCCCGGACGACATCAGGCTGAAAGATTCTAAAGTCGGAGCCGGCACGGTCGCCGGCAGTCTCTGTGGACCGACAAGCGCCCTGAGGTGGGTAGCTACAGATAGATTGGCGGCGCTTCCTACATCTGACGAGTAGTCACTTGAGGTGTTCTTGGATCTTTTGAGCAGCCCCTTCGGGCTAAGCCCTTTTGGGTTGCTCTGACGACACTCGGTCAGGGACGAGCAACGAAGCGTAGCGATGGATTCGCACTTCCGGCGCCCCTCAGGGTCGGGATTGCTGATGCAGCGACGGGCCGCTCCCTGCCCACGCCCACGTTTGGCAAGCACAACCAATTGGCTAGCTAGGTGCGCTGACTGTTCATAGCGCACCCGGTGCGCAAAACAGGGCGGTCCAACAGAATGATCAATCAAGGCATGCCGGATACCGACGGTACAGTTCGCTCCAACAAAGAGATCAGACTGCTTAGCCGGATGTTGAGCGGGAACTGAGCCCGCGTGCTGCAGCGGAGAAGGGTGGACACAAAGGTGGACACACTGCTTTCACGCGGAGCAAGTGGCTGACCAAAATAGATCTTTATGGGAGCAATGGTGCCCAGGAGAGGACTCGAACCTCCACGACCTTGCGATCACTGGCACCTGAAGCCAGCGCGTCTACCAATTCCGCCACCTGGGCCGGTGTGCCGCGTGGCTCTACGGGTTCGGCCGGGGGGTGTCAACGGGTTTCGATGCGTGGAATTCAGGCGTCGCGCGGCGGTGTGCGGGATGGCTGGCGGGGATGCGCCCCTTTCGCCTTGCCCGCTCACCGCGCCGAGACTAAACCCGGGCCCGACAGCAGTGAAGGACGGAGCGACCATGGCAGGGCTCGTCACCATCTTCGGCGGATCGGGGTTTCTCGGGCGGCACATCGCCCGGCGGCTGGCCAAGGAGGGCTGGCGCGTCCGTGTCGCCGTCCGTGAGGTCGCGGCGGCGGGGTTCGTCCGGCAATACGGCGTCGTCGGCCAGGTCATGCCGGTCTTCTGCAACATCCGCGACGACGATTCGGTGGCCGCGGCGCTGGCGGGGGCGGATGCCGCCATCAACTGCGTCGGCATCCTCGCCGACAACGGGCGCAACACGCTGAAAGCGATCAACGAGGATGGCGCCGCCCGCATCGCGCGGGTGTCGAAGGAGATGGGCATCAAGCATCTCGTCCACCTCTCGGGCCTCGGCGCCGATGCGGACAGCGAGAGCAGCTACCTGCGCACCAAGGCCGACGGCGAGCAGGCGGTGCGCGAGATCTTTCCGGGGGCGATGATCCTGCGGCCGGCGCCGCTCTTCGGCCCCGATGACACCTTCTTCAACCGGCTGGGCAACATGGCGCGCATGCTGCCGGTGATCCCGCTGCCGAAGCAGCATACCCGCCTGCAGCCCGTCTATGTCGATGACGTGGCCGCCGCGGCGGCGCTGGGCGCCAGCGGCCGGGCGCCGGGCGGCACCTATGCGCTCGGCGGGCCGGAGGTGATGACCCAGCGCGAGGTGATGGAGGCGATCTGCACGCTGATCCGCCGCCGCCGCGTGCTCTTCGGCCTGCCCGACTGGCTCGCCCGGCCGGTGGCCTGGGCCGGCGGCATCGTGCAGGTGCTGTCGCTCGGCATCATCAAGGCGCCGATCACCAGCGACGAGCTGCGCGCGCTCTCCAGCGACTCGGTCGTGCCGGAGGGGGCCAAGGGCTTCGCCGAGCTGGGGCTGACGCCGACGGCGATGGAGGTTGTCCTGCCGAGCTACATGTGGCGCTTCCGGCCCTCGGGCCAGTACCTGGCCATCAAGGATTCGGCCAAGGGACTGCGGAAATCCTGACGCATGGCTGATACCGCGCTGATCGCCCTGCTCCTCGGGATCCTCGAGGGGCTGACCGAGTTCATCCCCGTCTCCTCCACCGGGCACCTGCTGCTCGCCGGGCACTTCCTCGGCTTCGAGGCGGCGGGAAAGACCTTCGAGGTCGTCATCCAGCTCGGCGCCATCTTTGCGCTGCTCTTCGTCTATGCCGGGCGCCTGTGGGAGGTGTTCCGCAACGCGCCGCACGATCCGGGCGCGCGGCGGTTCATCGCCTCCGTCCTGCTGGCCTTCCTGCCGGCGGCGGTGCTTGGCGTCATCCTGCATGACCTGATCAAGAACGTCTTCTTCGAGACGCCGCTGCTCATCGCCTCGATGCTGGTGATCGGCGGGGTGATACTGATCTTCTTCGAGCGTATCGCGCCGGAGCCGACGGTGGACGACGCCGAGGCGCTGCCGCTGCGCAAAGCCTTCGCCGTGGGCCTCTGCCAGTGCCTCGCCATGGTGCCCGGCGTCTCCCGCTCGGGGGCGACCATCGTGGGTGCGCTGATGCTGGGCGTGTCGAAGCGCGCGGCGGCGGAGTTCTCCTTCTTCCTCTCCATGCCGACGATGGCGGGGGCGGTGGCCTACGACATCTATGCCACCCGCAACGAGCTGGACCTGTCGGCCTGGGGCGAGATCGCTATCGGCTTCGTTGCCGCTTTCGTGGTGGCGCTGCTGGTGGTGCGCTGGTTGCTCGGCTTCGTCTCCCGCCACGGCTACGCGCTGTTCGGCTACTGGCGAATCCTCGTCGGCGGGGCGGCCCTGATCGCTCTGCTGATCCAAGGATAGTGGTAGGTCAGCCAAGTTGACCCAATAAAGGGCGGAAATCGCACCGCTCTTCCGCCAGCCAGCATATTTTGGCATTTTAGGTCAGCACGGCTGACTTTTATTCCCCTGCGTAACGGGGTAGTGGTATTCCCGAACAGACGGGAGACCGCCCTTGGCCACGCAACAGCGCATGCTCAAATTCGTCACCATCCCCCGGGACATGCCGCCGAAGCGGCAGGCGGAGGATCGTCGCGACGATTTCATGGAGATTTACGCCGAGTTCGCCGATGCCAAGGCGGAGGAGCAATCGGGCCGATGCAGCCAGTGCGGCGTGCCCTATTGCCAGACGCATTGCCCGCTGCACAACAACATCCCCGACTGGCTGCGCATGACGGCGGAAGGCCGGCTGGAGGAGGCCTATGCCATCTCCCAGTCGACCAACACCTTTCCGGAGATCTGCGGTCGCATCTGCCCGCAGGATCGTCTCTGCGAAGGCAATTGCGTCATCGAGCAGTCGGGCCACGGCACCGTCACCATCGGCTCCGTCGAGAAATACATCACTGACACCGCCTTCGAGCGTGGCTGGGTGAAGCCCTCGCTGCCCTCGCACGAGCGGGAGGAGAGCGTCGGCATCATCGGCGCTGGCCCGGCGGGCCTCGCCGCGGCGGAGGCGCTGCGCCGCGCCGGGGTGCAGGTGACGGTCTATGACCGCCATGACCGCGCCGGCGGCCTGATGACCTACGGCATCCCCGGCTTCAAGCTGGAGAAGGAGGTGGTGATGCGCCGCGTCCACCTCCTCGAGGAATCGGGCGTGGAGTTCGTCACCAGCTGCAATGTCGGCGATGACCTCTCCTTCGACGCGATCCGCGGCAAGCATGACGCGGTGCTCATCGCCACCGGCGTCTACAAGAGCCGTGACCTCGATGCGCCGGGCTCCGGCGCCGCCGGGATCGTGCGGGCGCTGGACTATCTGACCTGCTCCAACCGCAAGAGCTTCGGCGACGAGGTGCCGGAGTTCGAGTCGGGTGAGCTGAACGCCGAGGGCAAGAAGGTCGTCGTCATCGGCGGCGGCGACACGGCGATGGATTGCGTGCGCACCGCCATCCGGCAGGGCGCGACCAGCGTGAAGTGCCTCTACCGGCGTGACAGGGCGAACATGCCAGGGAGCCAGCGCGAGGTGCAGAATGCCGAGGAGGAGGGCGTGGAGTTCGTCTGGCTCTCCGCCCCCGCCGGCTTCGAGGGCGAGGAGACGGTGGCGGGCGTCACCATCTCCAAGATGCGGCTCGGCGCGCCCGATGCCTCCGGCCGGCGCTTCCCCGAGGTGATCGAGGGCGCCGACTACCTCGAAGACGCCGATCTCGTCATCAAGGCGCTCGGCTTCGAGCCGGAGGAGCTGCCGAAGCTCTGGGGCGTCTCGGGGCTCGATGTGACGCGCTGGGGCACCATCCGCGCCGATTACGGCACGGGCCGCACCTCTCTGGATGGCGTCTTCGCCGCCGGGGATATCGTGCGCGGCGCCTCGCTCGTCGTCTGGGCGATCCGCGACGGGCGCGACTGTGCCGACGCGATTCTGCAGCACCTCGGCGCCGCGGCCACCGTGGTGGCGGCGGAATGATCGCTCGCGCCCCTCTGGTGGCCCCCGTGCTGGCCACGCTCCTCGGCCTCGCGGCCGGCAGCGTTGCCGCGCAGGATTTCGCGCCGCCCGAGGGGTGCGTCGGCACGCTGACGGTGCAGCAGCGCGCCTGCCTCGTCGTAAATGTCTGGGAATGCGAGGCCGATGCGCCGGGCGAGCAATGGGTCGCCCTCTTCGGCGTCGGCGGGCCCTTCCAGGTGAAGAAGGTGGACGAGGACTTCCAGTGGCTCACCACCTTCTACCCCGACAGGGTGGAGACGATGGAGCTGCCGGCGCCCGACCCGGGCAGCCTGTCGGAGCTGCTGGAGACGGGGCGTGACAGCTACGACTTCACCACCACCTCCGATGACGGCGCCCCGGCGGAGCGGGTCGTCGGCGTCGACCGGCTGACGGGCGAGGAAGTGGAGATCGACGGCGAGCCGCTGCTCGCCACCACCTATTCCTACGATGTCGTCACGGCCGACGGCGAGATCACCTATTCCGGCGTCGGCGAGCAATACGTCTCCGAGCGTCACCGCCTTTTCCTCCTTGGCCGGTCCTGGCAGCGGGACACGCCGGAGGAGGTGCTGGAGGCGAGCCCAGTCGACTTCATCTATCCCGGTGAGCCCGGGTTCTTCTCGACCAGCCCTCAATATGATTGCGGCGTCATCGAATCGGCGTTGCCCGGAGCCAGCCAATGAAGACCAAGATCCTCGCCGCCCCGCTCGCCCTCGCCCTCGTGGCGCCGGCCGCCCCTCTTCTCGCGCAGCAGACCTTCTCGCTGCCGGCGGATTGCACCGGTTACATGACCGTGCAGACGCGGGCCTGCTCGATCAGCCACCACTTCACATGCTCCTCCGACCCGGAGGGCTGGCAGCGGCGGATCGACCTCGATCCGCAGGGCATCACCTATGCCGGCGCCGTCGACAGCGAGACGCAGTGGGTGGAGAGCTTCCACGTTCTCTCCGGCCATTCCGAGACGCTGGCGCCCGACCCGAACGACCCCGCCAGCTTCACCGAGCTGACGGAGACGGGCCGCGACAGCTACGACTTCCGCACCATCTCCCCCGAGCAGGGCGAGACGCGCTTCGTCGGGCGCGACGAGCTGACGGGCGAGACGCGCACGATCAACGGGCTGCTGCTGGAGGAGACGGATTACCGCATCCAGGCGATCAGCCCGGAGGGCGAGATCCTGTGGGAATCCGAGGGCAACGAGTACATCAACCGCGAGAACCGGCTGTTCCTCTCCGGCCCCGGCACCACGACGGTGGATGGCGAGACCTTCCCGAGCGATGACAGCCCGGTGGAGATCTCCTTCCCCGGCGACCCCGGCTTCCTCGCGGTCGAGCCGCTCTTCGGCTGCAACGTCGTCAGCTCGTCGTGGAGTCCCGACGAATGAGCGTCACCGGCCGCTGCCTCTGCGGGGCCGTGACGGTCACCGCCGCGCAGCTGCCGGCGGAGATGTCGGCCTGCCATTGCGAGATGTGCCGCAAGTGGAGCGGCTCTGTCGGCATGGGCCTGCCCGTCCCGGAAGAAGAGCTGAGCGTGACGGGCGAGGTGCAGACCTACGCCTCCTCCTCCTTCGCCGAGCGGGCCTGGTGCCCGACCTGCGGCTCGGCGCTCTGGTTCCGCGACACCAAGGGCAAGAACGTCGGCACGGTCGAGCTTTGCCCCGGCCTCTTCGAGAATGCCGGCGGCGCGCGGCTGGTCCGCGAGGTCTATGCCGATCAATGCCCCGAGGGCTACGCCTTCGCCGGCGACCATGACCGGTGGAGCCGGGCCGACTACGAGGCGCGCGAGCAATTCGTCCCGGAGGGCGGCGAATGAGCGCGCGGATAGAGGGCCGCTGCCTCTGCGGCGCCGTCACCATGACGGCCACGCCCGGCCGCGAGCTGCTGTTCGCCTGCCATTGCAGTCTCTGCCGCCACTGGACGGGCGGCGTCTTCGTGGGCTTCTCGGCGCCCGAGGCAGGCGTTGTCGTCGAGGGCCCGGTGCGCCGCTTCCGCTCGTCGAGCTTCGGCGAGCGCGCCTCCTGCGAGACCTGCGGCGCGCCGCTCTGGTTTCGCGAGGATGGCGGCGATTACGAGTTCGCCATCGGCCAGTTTCCCGCCGCGTCGGGCTGGCCGCTCAACAACGAGAATTACGTCGACGCCGCGCCGGATGTCTTGCGCCTCGCCGGCGACCACAAGCGCCTGAGCGCGGCCGAATACGAGGCCGCTCACCCGCATACGGAGGCGGTATGACCAAGACCGGATCGTGCTTCTGCGGCGCCGTGCAGTTCGTCGCCTCCGAGATCGGCACGCTCGGGGCCTGCCATTGCACCTCGTGCCAGCGCTGGACGGGCGGGCCGCTGCTTGGCGTCACCGTGCCCGAGGCGGCCATGGCGGTGACCGGCAGCGACCACGTGGTCACGCGCCGCACCTCGGGCTGGGCGAGCCGCTCGAACTGCGGCAGCTGCGGCTCGCCGCTGTGGTACCGCTACGACAAGGGCGAGGATGGCAGCGGCCACTACGAGGTGCCGCTCGGCCTGTTCGACGAGCAGGACGACATCCCGCTGACCAAGGAAATCTTCATCGATTTCAAGCCGGCGGGCTTTGACTTCGCGGGCGATCATCCGCGCCGCACCCGGGCCGAGGTGATGCCCTCGTTCGACCCGTCATGACGACCGGGCGCTGCCTCTGCGGGGCGGTGGTGGTGGAGGCGGGCACGCTCGCCTCCGAGATCACCGGCTGTTTCTGCGCGCTCTGCGCCCGCGCCGGCGGGGGCATCCAGATGAGCATCGAGGCCGACCCGGCGGCGCTACACGTAACCGGCCCGGTGAAGACGCATCGCTCGTCCCGGCTCGCCGAGCGGGCGTGGTGCGACAGCTGCGGCTCGCCAGTCTGGTTTCGATATGTCGAGGGGCCCGACAAGGGCTACCTCGAGCTCTCGCCCGGCCTCTTCGATGGCGCGGCGGGCGCCACGCTGACACAGATCGTCTACGCCGACCGGGCGCCGCGTGGCTTCAGCCTTGCGGGCCTCAAGACCCAGAGCCAGGCGGAATACGACGCCAGCCACGAGAACCTCAACACGGGCGGCGGGGCCGCCTCCTCGGAAGGAGCAAGACCATGAGCTACGACGAATCCTGGGTTGCCGCCGAAGAGGCCAAGCGCAAGTGGATGAACGAGAACTCCATGTTCCGCGAGGAGGACGAGCATGCCTCCTGCGGTGTGGGGCTCGTCGTGTCGATCGACGGCAAGGCCAGCCGCGACGTCGTCGAGAAGGGCATCAGCGCGCTGAAGGCCATCTGGCACCGCGGCGCCGTCGATGCCGATGGCAAGACGGGCGACGGCGCCGGCATTCACGTGCAGATCCCGCTGCCGTTCTTCTACGAGCAGATCCGCCGCTGCGGGCATGAGCCCCGCCCCGACAAGCTGATCGCCGTCGGCCAGGTCTTCCTGCCGCGCACCGATTTCGGCGCGCAGGAGAAGTGCCGCACCATCGTGGAAAGCGAAGTGCTGCGCATGGGCCACTACATCTATGGCTGGCGGCACGTCCCGGTGAACATCAACGTCCTCGGCGAAAAGGCCAACGCGACGCGGCCGGAGATCGAGCAGATCCTGATCCGCTGCGAGAAGGACATCGACAAGGAGACGTTCGAGCGCGAGCTCTACATCATCCGCCGCCGGATCGAGAAGGCCGCGGCCGCCGCCGGCGTGCCGACGCTCTACCTCGCCTCGCTCTCCTGCCGGTCGATCATCTACAAGGGCATGATGCTCGCGCAGGACGTCGCCGAGTTCTATCCCGACCTGCTCGACAAGCGGTTCGAGAGCGCCTTCGCGCTTTATCACCAGCGCTATTCCACCAACACCTTCCCGCAATGGTGGCTGGCCCAGCCCTTCCGCATGCTCGCCCATAACGGCGAGATCAACACGCTCAAGGGCAACCTCAACTGGATGAAGAGCCACGAGATCCGCATGGCCTCCTCCACCTTCGGGGACATGGCCGAGGACATCAAACCCATCGTCGCGCAGGGCTCGTCCGACAGCGCCGCGCTCGATGCCGTGTTCGAGATGATGGTTCGCGCCGGGCGCTCCGCCCCGATGGCCAAGACGATGCTGGTGCCCGAGGCATGGAGCAAGTCCGCCGCCGAGCTGCCGCAGCCGTGGATGGACATGTACGCCTATTGCAACGCGGTGATGGAGCCGTGGGACGGCCCCGCCGCGCTGGCGATGACCGATGGCCGCTGGGTCTGCGGCGGGCTCGACCGCAACGGCCTGCGCCCCATGCGCTACACCGTCACCGGCGACGGCCTGCTGATCGCGGGATCGGAGGCCGGCATGGTCCCGGTCGACGAGACCCGCGTAAAGGAGAAGGGCGCGCTCGGCCCGGGCCAGATGATCGCCGTCGATATGGAAGAGGGGCGTCTCTACCATGACCGCGAGATCAAGGACAAACTCGCCGCCGCGCTGCCCTACCAGGACTGGATCGAGAAGGTCATCGACCTCAACGCCATCCTGAAGGACGTCCCCGAGGCGCCGATGTTCGAGGGTGAGGAGTTGCGCCGCCGCCAGGTCGCCGCCGGCTACACGCTGGAAGAGCTGGAGCAGGTGCTCGCGCCGATGGCCGAGGACGGCAAGGAGATGATCGCCTCGATGGGCGATGACACGCCCGCCGCCGTGCTCTCCTCCCAGTACCGGCCGCTGAGCCACTACTTCCGGCAGAACTTCAGCCAGGTGACCAACCCGCCCATCGACTCCCTGCGCGAGCAGCGGGTGATGAGCCTGAAGACGCGGTTCGGGAACCTCAAGAACGTGCTCGACGAGGATTCGTCGCAGACGGAGATCCTCGTGCTGGAATCGCCCTTCGTGGCGAATGCCGAGTTCGACGTGATGGTCGAGCAGTTCGGCGATCAGGTGGCGGTGATCGACTGCACCTTCCCCGCCGGCGCGGTGCATGATGCCCTGAAGGAGGGGCTCTCCCGCATTCGCGAGGAGGCGGAGGATGCCGTGCGCTCCGGCGCCGGGCACATCGTGCTGACCGATCAGCATCAGGGCGCCGAGAAGGTGCCGATGCCGATGATCCTCGCCACCTCCGCCGTGCACTCCTGGCTGACGAAGCAGGGGCTGCGGACGTTCTGCTCGCTCAACGTCCGCTCCGCCGAGTGCATCGATCCGCATTACTTCGCGGTGCTCATCTCCTCGGGTGCCACAACGGTGAACGCCTACCTCGCCGAGGATTCGGTGGCCGACCGCATTCGCCGCGGGCTCATCGAGGGGAGCCTAGAGGATGCCATGCGCCGCTACCGCGACGCGGTGGATGCCGGCCTTCTCAAGATCATGTCGAAGATGGGCATCTCCATCATCTCCTCCTACCGGGGCGGGCTGAACTTCGAGGCCGTGGGCCTCTCCCGCGCCATGTGCGCCGAGTACTTCCCGGGCATGCATTCCCGCATCTCCGGCATCGGCACGGCGGGCATCCAGAAGAAGCTGGAAGAGGTGCACGCCAAGGGCTGGCTGCACGGCACCGACGTGCTGCCCATCGGGGGCTTCTACAAGTCCCGCCGGCGGGGGGAGACCCACGCCTGGGGCGCGACGGTGATGCACCTGATGCAGAGCGCCTGCGACCGGGCGAGCTACGAGATCTGGCAGCAATACTCCAAGGCGATTCAGTCGAACCCGCCGATCCACCTGCGCGACCTTCTGGCCATCAAGCCGCTGGGCGAGCCGGTGCCGATCGAGGAAGTCGAGAGCATCACCTCGATCCGCAAGCGGTTCGTGACCCCGGGCATGTCGCTGGGGGCGCTCAGCCCCGAGGCGCACAAGACGCTGAACGTCGCGATGAACCGGATCGGCGCGAAGTCGGACTCCGGCGAGGGCGGCGAGGACCCGGCGCATTTCGTGCCCGAGTCCAACGGCGATAACCCGTCGGCGAAGATCAAGCAGGTGGCCTCCGGGCGCTTCGGCGTGACGGCGGAATACCTCAACCAGTGCGAGGAGCTGGAGATCAAGGTCGCGCAGGGCGCCAAGCCCGGCGAGGGCGGCCAGCTGCCCGGCATGAAGGTGACCGAGCTGATCGCCCGGCTGCGGCACTCGACGCCGGGGGTGACGCTCATCTCCCCGCCGCCGCACCACGACATCTACTCCATCGAGGACCTCGCGCAGCTGATCTACGATCTCAAGCAGATCAACCCGCGCTGCAAGGTGACGGTGAAGCTGGTGGCGTCGTCGGGCGTCGGCACCATCGCCGCGGGCGTCGCGAAGGCGAAGGCGGATGTCATCCTCATCTCCGGCCATAACGGCGGCACGGGGGCGTCTCCGGCGACCTCCATCAAGTATGCCGGCCTGCCGTGGGAGATGGGCCTGACCGAGGCGCACCAGGTGCTCGCCATGAACCACCTGCGCGAGCGGGTGACGCTGCGCACCGACGGTGGCCTGCGCACCGGGCGCGATATCGTCATGGCGGCGATGCTGGGGGCCGAGGAATACGGCATCGGCACCGCGGCGCTGATCGCCATGGGCTGCATCATGGTGCGCCAGTGCCAGAGCAACACCTGCCCCGTCGGCGTGTGCACGCAGGACGAGGCGCTGAGGGACAAGTTCACCGGCAATGCCGACAAGGTGGTGAACCTCATCACCTTCTACGCCACCGAGGTGCGCGAGATCCTCGCCTCCATCGGCGCGCGGTCGCTAGACGACGTGATCGGCCGGGCCGACCTGCTCACGCAGGTCTCCCGCGGCTCCGCCCATCTCGACGATCTGGATCTCAACCCGCTGCTCATCACCGTCGATGGCGCGCACCAGATCCGCTACGACCGCAACAAGCCGCGCAACCCGGTGCTCGACACGCTGGATGCGGAGATCGTCAAGGACGCCGCCCGCTTCCTGCAGGACGGCGAGAAGATGCAGCTGGAATACGCGGTGCAGAACACGCACCGCACCATCGGCACGCGCACGACGAGCCACATCGTCGCCCGCTTCGGCATGCGCAACGACCTGCAGCCGGGGCACCTGACGGTGAAGCTCAAGGGCTCCGCCGGCCAGTCTCTCGGCGCCTTCGCGGCGCCGGGGCTGAAGCTGGAGGTCTCTGGGGATGCCAACGACTACGTGGGCAAGGGCCTCTCCGGCGGCACCATCGTGGTGCGCCCGCCGATGGCCTCGCCGCTGGTGGCGGAGGACAACACCATCATCGGCAACACGGTGCTCTACGGCGCCACCGACGGCTACCTCTTCGCCGCCGGCCGGGCGGGGGAGCGCTTCGCTGTCCGCAACTCCGGCGCCAGCGTGGTGATCGAGGGCTGCGGCTCCAACGGCTGTGAGTACATGACCGGCGGCGTGGCCGTGATCCTCGGCGAGATCGGCGCCAACTTCGGCGCCGGGATGACCGGCGGCATGGCCTATCTCTACGATCCCGAGGGGAAGGCCGAGCAGCTGATCAACATGGACACGCTCGTCACCTGCCCGGTGACGGTCGACCACTGGCTGGGCCAGCTGAAGGATCTGGTGGAGCGCCACGAGCGCGAGACCGGCAGCCGCAAGGCCGGCGAGATCCTCACCCACTGGGAGGCCGAGCTGCCGCACTTCCTGCAGGTCTGCCCCAAGGAGATGCTCGGCAAGCTGGAGCATCCGCTGGTGGTGGAACAGGCGGCGATGCCGGCGGAATGAGGCGGTGGGTGGCGCCGGGGGAACCCCGGCGCCACGCGGGGGCTCTGCCCCCGCACCCCCGAGGTATTTCCTGCCAGATGAAAAGGGACCCCGAGCCGGCTGTTAGCGCGGCGTGCTGAGGGACAGGCGCCGCAGATGTTGACCCGTGGCGCCGTGGCATGGCCTATGGCGCCATGGCACGGGCGGCAAAGGGCGAGCGAGGCGGCAGGGGCCGGCGGCGCAGGGGCGAGGAGGGGGCGACGCCCCGCCGGCGCATCCGCCCGATCCGCTGGCTCTTCGGCTGGATCTTCCGGCTCGCGCTCCTCGCGGTCGTCCTTCTCTTCGCGGCGCTCGGCGCCTACGCGGTCATCGACCCGCCGACGACGCCCTACATGCTGCAGGAGCGGCAGCGGCTCGGTGCGCTGCAGCACGAGTGGGTCGACATGGAGGAGATCGCGCCGGTCATGGCCCGCGCCGCCGTCGCCGCCGAGGATGCCAACTTCTGCCTGCACTGGGGGCTCGATCTCGACGCCATCCGCATCGCGCTGGAGGCTGGTGCGACGCGCGGCGCCTCGACCATCTCCCAGCAGACGGTGAAGAACGTCTATCTCTGGCAGGGACGCTCGTGGCTGAGGAAGAGCCTGGAGGCGGGGATCACGCCGCTGATGGAAGTGATCTGGTCGAAGGAGCGGATCCTCGAGGTCTACCTCAACATGATCGAGTTCGGCCCCGGCATCTTCGGCGTCGGTGCGGCGGCGGAGCATTACTTCGGCAAGCCGGCGGCCAACCTGACGGCTGGGGAGGCGGCGCGGCTGGCGGCTGTCCTCCCCAGCCCGCAGACGCGCGACGCCGCCAACCTGACGACGATGATGCTGCGCCGCGCCGCCTCCATCCAGGACGGTGCCGCGACGATCGCCGGCGACGGGCGGGCGGCCTGCTTCTGAGCGCCCTGACGCGGCGGGGCGGGGCGCGGAGGCCCGCCGGTGCCCGCCGCCGTGAGGCGTGAGACGCTTGCGGGCGACCACGCCTTCCCCCTAATGAGGGGCATGGCTCAGGACCGCCCCACCATCCGCCTTTATCACTACCCGCTCTCGCCTTTCAGCCGGAAGGTTCGCCTCGTGCTGGCCGAGAAGCGCATCGAGGTCGAGCTCGTGGAAGAGCGATATTGGGAGAAGGAGGCGGAGTTCCTGCGCCGCAATCCCGCCGGCAAGGTGCCGGTGCTCCGCTTGGGCAGTCGCATGATGTCCGAGAGCACCGCGATCTGCGAGTATCTCGACGAGACGCATCCCGAGCCGCTGCTGATGCCGAAGAGCCCCGAGGCGCGGTACGAGGTGCGCCGGCTGGTCGGCTGGTTCGACGACAAGTTCCACCGCGAGGTGACGGAGAAGCTCGTCGGCGAGCGGGTCTTCCGCAAGATCATGGGCACCGGCTATCCCGATTCCGGGAACGTCAAATCCGGCGCCAAGGCCATCAAGTGGCACCTGCGCTACATGGAGCACCTGCTGGAGCAGCGCCGCTGGCTGGCGGGCGGGGAGATGACGCTCGCCGATTTCTCGGCGGCGGCCCACATCTCCTGCCTCGACTACATCTCGGACGTGGACTGGAACCTCTCGGAGACGGTCAAGGACTGGTACGCCAAGATCAAGTCGCGCCCGGCCTTCCGCGGCATCCTCGCCGACACGGTGCCGGGCTTTCAGCCGGCGCCGCATTATGCCGACCTCGATTTCTGATTGAGGGACCCGGGGCGCTGCCCGTCGCCATTGGCGGCTTGAACCAATGGCGCTACCAATGGCAACCCCTGAGGTATTTTCGGCCAGATGAATGGGGGGCGGAGTGAAAGAGGCCCTGCGCAGCTTTGCCCTGGAAGCCGGGTTTTCCTCTATGGGGATCTGCCGGCCGGATGCGATTCCGCAGGCGAAGGAGCGGCTCGGCGCCTTTCTGGGCGAGGGCCGGCAGGGGCAGATGAGCTGGCTGGAGGAGCGCGCGCATTGGCGCGGTGACCCGGCGGCGCTCTGGCCTGAGGCGCGCAGCGTGGTGATGCTGGCGGAGGTCTACCAGCCGGAGGATTCGCTGGCGCTGCTGGGGGAGCGCGAGCGGGGGATCGTCGCCGGCTATGCGCGCGGCAAGGACTACCACGACATCGTCAAGAAGCGGCTCAAACGCGTCGGGCGCTGGCTGCTGGAGCAGGCGCCGGAGGGCGAGGAGATCAAGGTCTTCGTCGATACCGCGCCGGTGATGGAGAAGCCGCTGGCCGAGGCGGCGGGGCTGGGGTGGCAGGGCAAGCACACGAACCTGCTCAGCCGGAGCCTTGGCAACTGGTTCTTCCTCGGTGCCATCTTCACGACGCTGGAGCTGGAGCCCGATGCGCCGGAGGGCGAGCATTGCGGCTCCTGCACCGCCTGCCTCGACATCTGCCCGACGAACGCCTTCCCCGCGCCCTTCCAGCTCGATGCGCGGCGTTGCATCTCTTACCTGACCATCGAGCATCACGGGGAGGTGCCGGAGGAATTCCGCGCCGCGCTGGGCAACCGCATCTTCGGCTGCGACGATTGCCTCGCCATCTGCCCGTGGAACAAGTTTGCCGCTCAGGCGCGCGAGACCCGCTATGCGGGGGAGGCGGCGCCGCCGCTGGCGGAGCTGGCGGCGATGGACGAGCTCGCCTTCCGCGAGCGCTTCAAGGGCATGCCGCTGCGGCGACTGGGGCACGCGCGCCTGATGCGTAACGTGCTCTACGCCATCGGCAATTCCGGCGCTGCTCACCTGGCGGAGGCGGCGCGGCCGCATCTGCAGAGCGAGGATCCGGCGGTGCGCGATGCCGCCGCCTGGGCGCTCTCACGCCTTGGTGTAGTGGGCGAGAGCGGGGGCCGCCTTACGTAAGGGTGCATGAAACATCTTATCCTGCCCGCCGTCGTCGCCGTTGCCCCTCTTGCCGCCTTTGCGCAGGTGGAACAGGGCCCGGCCAATGCAGATTTCCAACCCGCGTTCGAGAACCAGACCCGCGCCCCGGCGCTCGAGTCCTCCGCCGTCACCGTGACGACCGTCGCCGACGGCCTCGTCCACCCGTGGGGCATCACGCCCCTGCCGGATGGCGACTGGCTGGTGACGGAGCGGCCCGGCCGCCTGCGCGTGCTGCGCGCGGACGGCTCGCTCTCCGATCCCGTCAGCGGCCTGCCCGAGGTGGATGCCCGCGACCAGGGTGGCCTCCTCGACGTGGCCGCCGGCCCGGATTTCGCCGAGAGCAGGCTGATTTATTGGACCTACGCCAAGCGCGTCTCCGGCGGCACCGTTACAGCCGCTGCCCGTGGCGTGCTGAGCGAGGACCGCTCGGAGGTGACTGAGGTGGAGGAGATCTTCACCCAGACGCCGCCCTCCTCCAACGCCATGCACTACGGCAGCCGCCTCGTCTTCGACGGGCCTTATCTCTACGTGACCACCGGCGAGCACTTCTCCGTCTCCGACCGGCAGCTCGCGCAGGAGCTGGACACCACCTACGGCAAGGTCGTGCGCCTGACGCATGACGGCAGCGTGCCCGCCGACAACCCCTTCGTCGAGCAGGAGGGCGCCCGGCCGGAGATCTGGTCGCTCGGCCACCGCAACATCCAGGGCGCAGCCACCGGCCCCTCCGGCGAGCTCTGGACGATCGAGCACGGCCCGGCGGGCGGTGACGAGCTGAATCTGCCCGAGCCCGGCGAGAACTACGGCTGGCCCGTGGTCAGCTACGGCCAGCGCTACAACGGCGAGCCCGTCGGCTCCGGCGAGGCGAGGGCCGAGGGCTTTGAGGAACCGGTCTACTACTGGGATCCGGTGATCGCTCCGGCCGGAATGACCTTCTACGACGGCAGCTTCGAGGAATGGCAGGGCGACCTGCTGATCGGCTCGCTGACGCCCGGCGGTGTCGTCCGTCTCGAGATCGAGGACAACCGGGTGACGGGGGAAGAGCGCATCCGGCAGGACCTGGGGCGCATCCGTGATGTGCACATGGCGCCGGATGGGTCACTTCTTCTGCTGGTGGACCAGGAAGACGGGTCCGTGCTGCGCATGACGCCGGGAATTTAACACATCTGTCCCGCACTTGTGTCATGCTGCACCTGAAGGGAGGCCCTCATGATCGATAACCTCATTGCCCGTCTGGCGGACCTGTTCGCCGCGGTGACACGCCCGGCCCCCGTGCCGGTGCCGGTACGGATCGACCGGCGCCCCCACCGCTAAGGGGCGCCGAAGAGAGGCCGCCCCCGGGGCAGTCTTTACCTCACCGCCCGCGTCGCTAGGGTCGCGCCCCGACTGGGGCGTGTCCCCGGGGCGCCGGCACAAGGGCTGGCGCCCCTCTTCCGGGGCGTCCCCATGCAACCGCTTCGCGGCATCCTCCTCAAGCTTCTCTCCGTCACGCTGTTCGTCGGCATGGCGACCATCGTGAAGGCGACGGCCGGGGAGGTGCCGCCCGGCGAGGCGGTCTTCTTCCGCTCCCTCTTCGCGATTCCCGTCATTCTGGGATGGCTGACGCTGCAGGGGCAGCTGTCGACCGGCATGAAGACGACGCGGCCCCTCGGACATATCTGGCGCGGGGTCATCGGCACCTCGGCCATGGCGCTCAGCTTCACGGCGCTGGGCCTCTTGCCGCTGCCGGAGGCGACGGCCATCGGCTACGCGGCGCCGCTCCTCGTGGTGGTGCTTGCGGCGCTGATCCTGCGCGAGAAGGTGGGGGTCTTCCGGCTTTCCACCGTCGCGCTGGGGATGGTCGGCGTGGTCATCGTGCTGGCGCCGAACCTCTCCGTCGCCAGCGGGGGCATCGGCGGGCAGGAGGGGCTGGGGGCCATGGTGGCGCTGACCGGCGCCTTCTGCGCGGCGCTGGCGCAGATCCAGGTGCGGCGGCTGGTGCAGGTGGAGGGGACTGCGACCATCGTCTTCTGGTTCTCCGTCACCGCGACTTGCCTGTCGCTGCTGACCCTCCCCTGGGGCTGGCGGATGCCGAGCCCAACCGCCTTCGGCCTGCTGGTGCTGGGCGGCTTGCTCGGCGGGTTCGGGCAGATCTGCCTGACCTCCAGCTACCGCTTCGCCGACGCCTCACTCATCGCGCCCTTCGACTACGCCTCGATGCTGCTGGCGCTGCTCGTCGGCTTCTTCCTCTTTGCGGAGGTGCCGACGGCGACGGTGCTCTTCGGCGCCGGGCTGATCGTTCTCGCCGGGGTGGGGGTGATCCTGCGAGAGCGGCACCTCGGCCTGAAGCGCGCACGGGAGCGGCGGGCATCGCGGCCGGGCGGGCCGCATTGATGCCGGCGGAGACGACGCCGCTCTGGGCCTGGGCGGCCTTCGCCTACCTGACGATCAACGCCATCACCTACGGGCTGTTCTTCTGGGACAAGCGGGCCGCCATCCGCCGCGAGTGGCGGGTGCCGGAGGCGACGCTGCTGGGCTGGGCCGTCTTCGGCGGGGCGCTCGGCGGGGTCATTGCCCGCCGGGTCTTCCGCCACAAGACCCGCAAGCAGCCGTTCAGCGGCACGCTCACCCTCATCTTCTGGCTGCAGGTGGTGCTGGCGGCGGCCCTCCTCTGGCCGGAGAGCCGCCGCCTGATCTTCTCGGCCCTGTCGGGTCTGGCGGCGGGCTGACGCCCGGCCGGTCAGCTCCGCACCAGCGCCTCGTAGCTCTCCGCGATGTCGCGGGTCAGGGCGCCGACCTCGAAGGTGAAGTCGCCGATCTGGCCCACCGGCGTCACTTCCGCCGCGGTGCCCGTCAGCCAGCATTGCTCGAAGCCTTCCAGCTCCTCCGGCATGATGTGGCGCTCGTGCACCGTGATGCCGCGCTCCTTCAGCATGCCGACGACCGTCTGCCGGGTGAGCCCGTTGAGGAAGCAGTCCGGCAGCGGCGTGTGGACCTCGCCATCCTTCACGAAGAAGACGTTGGCGCCCGTCGCCTCGGCCACGTAGCCGCGGTAGTCGAGCATCATGGCGTCGGAGCAGCCCTTCGCCTCGGCCTCGTGCTTGGACATGGTGCAGATCATGTAGAGCCCGGCGGCCTTGGCCTCGCTCGGGATGGTCTCGGGGCTCGGGCGCTTCCACTTGGAGAGGGCGAGCTTCGCGCCCTTCATCTTGGCGTCGCCGTAGTAGTTGCCCCACTCCCAGCCGGCCACCGCGAGGCGGACGGGGTTGCGGGAGGCGCTGACGCCCATATCGGGGCCGGCGCCGCGCCAGGCGATGGCGCGGACATAGGCGTCCGTCCAGCCGTTGGCCTCGAGCATGGCGTACTTGGCGGCCTCGATCTCCTCCACCGTGTAGGGGATCTCGAAATCGAGAAGGTTGGCGGAGCGCTTCAGGCGCTTGGAATGCTCGACGCCCTTGAAGATCTTGCCGCCGTAGCAGCGCTCGCCCTCGAAGACGGAGGAGGCGTAGTGCAGACCGTGCGTCAGGATGTGCACCTGCGCGTCGCGCCACTCCACCAGCTTGCCGTCCATCCAGATCTTGCCATCGCGATCGTCATAGGCCCCGACCATGATCGTCTCCTCCGCTTTCCACTTCTTTCGCAAGTAGGTCCGAACCGGACATAAAGTTGCGCAATTTCTGCAACTCGGCTACCAGTCGCGTCTTGGAATGTCAACAAGGCTGACATATTCTGTGATGCAAGACAGGGGAGGGAGACATGGCTGAAGGTGCCGGCGGGCAATCGCTGCTGTTCCTGACGGACGAGCAGCTGCGCAAGGGGATCGAGGCGATGTTCTTCGCCTATCGCGGCTTCACGGCCGATCCTGACCGTATCCTGGCGGAGAAGTCTTACGGCCGCGCCCATCACCGCGCCATCCATTTCATCCACCGCTCGCCCGGCACCACGGTCAACAACCTGCTCGCGACGCTCGGCGTCACCAAGCAGTCGCTCAACCGGGTGCTGCGCAGTCTCATCGAGGACGGGCTGGTGGAGAGCCGGGTGGGGCGCAGTGACAAGCGGGAGCGGAACCTCTACCTCACGACAACGGGGCAGGAGCTGGAGCGCGAGCTCTCCGACGCGCAGCGCGAGCGGATGCGCGCCGCCTACCGCACCGCCGGGCCCGAGGCCGTCGCCGGCTTCCGGCAGGTACTGGAGGCGATGATGGACGAGGACATGCGCCGCCAGTACGAACGCCTCACCGAGGGAGGGCGGAAATGAGCGACGCGGCGCATCTGCTGCTCGTCGACGATGACGAGCGGATCCGGCAGCTCCTGCAGAAGTTCCTGATGCGCCACGGCTTCATCGTGACGACGGCGCGCGAGGCCGCCCACGCGCGGCGGCTGCTGGAGGGGCTGGAGTTCGACCTGATCATCCTCGACGTCATGATGCCGGGGGAGGACGGGGTGAGCCTGTGCAAGTCTCTGCGCGCCGAGCTGGGCACGCCGATCCTGCTGCTGACCGCCAAGGCGGAGACGGGCGACAGGATCAGCGGGCTGGAGGCGGGGGCCGACGATTACCTCGGCAAGCCGTTCGAACCCAAGGAGCTCCTCCTGCGGATCAACGCCATCCTGCGCCGCACGCCGAGCGCGGAGCCGGCGCCGGTGCGGCCGAAGGTGCTGCATCTCGGTGGCATCCGCTACGATACCGACCGGGGCGAGATGTGGGCCGGCGACGACCCGGTGCGCCTGACGGCGACGGAGAGCCAGCTGATGCGCATCTTCTCCGCCCGCGTCGGAGAGGTGCTCACCCGCGCGCATCTGGTGGAAGAGCTGGGCCGCGCCGGAGGGCAGGCGCAGGAGCGCGCGGTGGACGTGCAGATCACCCGCCTGCGCCGCAAGATCGAGAGTGACCCCCGCCAGCCCCGCTACCTGCAGACGGTCCGGGGCGCCGGATACCTGCTGGCGCCGGATTGATCGGCGGGGACGGCGCGCCGGTTTCGGCGGCCATCCCCTTGGCCCAAATGCCACAAGCGCCCGCCGGGGCCGATCTGAATCCTTTGAAATCTGGACACTGCGCGCCCCCGCCGGCTAGTCTGGTCACCAAACGGGGCGTGGACGACCCCGGACCAGAGGCAGAGATGGCATTTCCCGAGCGCTTTTCGCAGCTCCCTCCCTACGCGTTCCCGCGTCTGCGGGCGCTGCTGGACGGCCACGTGCCGGGCGGCGAGCCCATCGCCATGTCCATCGGTGAGCCCACCCATGCCATGCCGGAGTTCCTTGCCGAGGTGCTGCAGGCCAACCTCGGCGGATTCGCGAAATATCCCGTCAACGAGGGCACGCCGGAGCTGCTCTCCGCCATTCTCGGCTGGCTGGCCCGCCGCTATGGCGCTGAGGAGCTGACGCCGGAGAACCTCATCGCCCTCAACGGCACGCGCGAGGGGCTGTTCGCGGCCGGCCTCGCGCTTTGCCCCGAGGAGAAGAACGGCCAGCGCCCCGTGGTGCTGACGCCCAACCCCTTCTACCAGGTCTATGCCGTCGCCGCGCTCGCGGCCTCGGCCGAGCCCGTCTACGTCTCCGCCACGGAGGAGACTGGCTTCCTGCCCGATTACGGCGCGCTGCCGGCCGAGGTGCTGGATCGCACGGCGCTGGTCTACATCTGCTCCCCCTCCAACCCGCAGGGCGCGGTGGCGGGGCGCGATTACTGGGCGCGCCTGCTGCGCCTTGCCGAACGCCACGATTTCATCATCCTGGCCGACGAGTGCTATTCGGAGATCTACCGAGACGCGCCGCCGACCGGCATCCTCGAGGTGGTGCGCGAGGAGGGGGCGGACCCGGAGCGGGTCGTCGCCTTCCACTCGCTCTCCAAGCGGTCGAACCTGCCGGGCCTGCGCTCCGGCTTCGCCGTCGGCGGGCGGCAGGCCATCGCGCGGCTGCGGCAACTGCGCTCCTTCGCCGGGGCGCCGCTGCCGCTGCCGCTGCAGGCCGTCTCGGCCCGCGCCTGGGATGACGAGGCGAATGTCGCCGCGAACCGGGCGCTCTACGGCGAGAAATATCTCGCCGCCGACCGCATTCTCGGCAAGCTGCCGGGCTACAGGGCACCGGAGGCAGGCTTCTTCCTCTGGCTGCCGGTGGAGGATGGCGAGGCGGCGGCGCTGCGGCTCTGGCAGGAGGCGGGGCTGAAGGTCCTGCCCGGCGCCTATCTGGGCCGAGAGGTGACGGGCGGCAATCCCGGCACCGGATACATCCGGGTCGCGATAGTGGCCCCAAAAGACGAAATGCAGCGCGGGCTCGAGCGGCTCCGCGACTGCCTTCAGTAGTAGACGTGAGGCGAGGTAACATGGCGTATCAGGCACGAGGGCGGGACCCGCTCTTCGACAGCAACATGCAGGCGGCGATCGAGAAGCGGGGGCGCGAGCTCATCGGTATCGTGCTGGTCGGGCTGGGGCTGGCCGCCGCCGCGATGCTCTTCTCCTACACGCCTGACGATCCCAACTGGCTCGTCGCCTCCGACGCGCCGGTGCAGAACATGATGGGCCGGCTCGGCGCCTCGCTGGCGCATCCGCTGATCATGATCTGCGGCCGCGGCGCCTGGGTGCTGCCGCTGGCGCTGATCGTCTGGGGCGTCCGCCTCGCCGGGCACTGGCGCGAGGAATGGGCGCTCTGGGGCCTCGTCTTCACGCCCTTCGCGGTGGCGCTCGCCTCCGTCCACTTCTCCACGCTGGCGCCGCCGGCGACCTGGCCGCACCAGTTCGGCCTCGGCGGGCTCTTCGGCGACACGATCGTGGCGGTGCTGCTGACGGCGCTGCCCATCGGGGCGAACTTCGGCGTCAAGCTGCTCTCGCTGATCACCGGCGTCGCCTCACTGGTGCTCGTCGGCTGGGTGATGGGCCTGACCCGGGTGGAGCTGGCGCGCGCCTGGCGGCTGCTCGTCTGGGCCATCGTCATGGTCTACGCGCTGATCCTGCGGGTCGCCGGCCACGGCGCCGCCGCCAGCTTTCGCGGCGTGAGCATCGCCGGCACCCGCGCCCGCGAAGCGATGGCCGAGCGCCGGCAGGCGGCGGAGGCCCGCGCCGCCGAATGGGCGGAGGAGGACGAGGCGGAGCGTCTGGTGCCCGAGCGCCGCGTCCGCGTCTCCCGCCCGGCCCGCGCGCAGGTTCCGGCGCCGGTGATCGAGGAGGAGGACGACGACGACGAGGTCTTCGAAGGCGGCTACGACGACGATGATTACGACGCGCCGGTCGCCAGCGCGCCCGCCCGCCGCCATGTCATGCCGCCGCCGCCCCGCCCGACCCCGGTGGAGGGCGGCCTGCGCGCCGAGCCGCGCCAGCCCGCCGGCCGCGCCCGGCAGGCGGAGCCGCACC